>NZ_AP042471.1:0-3538732 GCF_055390895.1 Lactivibrio alcoholicus | reverse complement strand
AGGAGAGAAGTTCGCCGGTTCAGTCCTCATTAACCACGAAGTCATTGCGGCCCTTCAGGAATGCGTTCCTCTCGCCCCGCTCCACAATCCCGCGAACCTCATGGGAATCGAAGCGATGACGGAAGCGCTGCCGGAGATCCCGCAGGTCGGAGTTTTCGATACAGCGTTCCATCAGACGATGCCCAGTCATGCGTATATGTACGGCGTTCCGTATCACTACTACGAGAAATATCGCGTCCGCAGGTACGGATTCCACGGAACGAGCCACTACTATGTGTCGCAGAGGACGGCGGAGCTTCTCGGCAAACCGGTCGACCATCTGAAAATCGTCACATGCCATCTCGGGAACGGAAGTTCGGTCACCGCAGTCAAGAATGGCCACTCCATCGATACAAGCATGGGATTCAGCCCTCTCCCCGGAGTCATCATGGGAACGCGGTGCGGAGATGTCGACCCGACCCTTTTGTTCTATTTAGCGGAACAAGAGGGGTTGGATACGAAGGCGCTGGCGCATATCCTGAACAAGGAAAGCGGAATCCAGGGAATTTCAGGAGTCAGCAGCGACCTGAGAGACGTCGAGGAGGCGGCCTCTTCGGGAAACTCGAGAGCGAAGCTTGCCGAAGAAATGCTGTATTACGGAATCCGGAAATATATCGGGGCATATGCCGCAGCGATGGGCGGAATCGACGCGCTGGTTTTCACGGCCGGAATCGGTGAGAACAGTGTTTCCGGAAGGGAAAAGATCTGTTCCGGACTCGAGTTTCTCGGCATAAAGATTGACTCCGAGAAGAACAAGGTCCGGGGCAAGGAACGGATTATCAGCACGGATGACGCGACGGTAGCCGTGTTGGTTGTTCCGACGAACGAGGAGCTCGTCATCGCGCGGGATACCAAGCGTATCGTCGGAAGATAGAAGAACGGAGGTCGGCTGGTGTTCGGGAAGGACAATTTCGTTGTCGATCTTCCCTCTGCCGAAGAGCAGGGAGTCCGTTTCTCCCGGGAGATCCGCGTTGCCGAAAAGGTCTCCTGTTACGATCTCGAATACATCCTCGGGGATCCGGTAACAGTGTCCGGAGTTCTCTCTCGAAGAGAAGCGCGGATAATTATGGCGCTTTCCCTGAAAGGCGCCGTATGTACATTCTGTACGCGCTGTCTTGATCCGATACGTCTTGCATTTGACGAGGATTTCCTGTATCTTTTCTCAGCGAGTCAGGAGGACGATGGTTCCTCCGAACGGGAAGAAAGCGATCCTGAATGTCTGGTTGTCGAAGTCCCTTCACTGGGGCAAACGCTGGATATCTCGGAGCAGGTGTGGGAAAGCCTCGTCCTGAGTCTTCCCCAGAATCCGAAATGCTCGGATGAATGTCGCGGCTTATGTCCTTTCTGCGGAAAAAAACTCGGGGCTGAACCCTGTACGTGTGAGGCATCCGACAGGGAAGCCCGTCCGGGGGCTTTTTCCGTTTTGAAGGATATTCTCCGCGACGAAAATTGAATCGAAGGGTAAGGGGGGAGAAGCTATGGCGGTCCCGAAAAGGCGAGTGTCACATTCTCGGACTCACAAGAGAAAGTCGGAGTATATCAATAGTATCATCGGACCTCAGACGACGACATGTCCTCACTGCGGTGAAGTGGTGATGACATATCGAGCCTGTCCCGAATGCGGGTACTACAGGGGGAGGAAGGTCGTCTCTGTCGCGGCTGACGCAGCGGCGGCGAAGGAGTAGGCGGTCGTTCGTTTTTTGTAAGGAGGCAGAGGATTTCCTCTGCCTCTTTTTTTTGTTTTTCGAGCCTTGACCTGAGCCTTCAGGAAAATTATACTTACCTAGTATCCAGACCAGTTGTTAGTATCAGGTACCAAACGGAGGCGGTATGCCATAAAGAACGTGAAAAAGCTGCGTCAGGACAAACTCCTGAAGCTGCTTGATCAGAATCCTCTCGTCACGGATGAGGAACTTGCCCGCGTTCTCAAGTCGAGCGTGAGCACCATCAGACTTGACAGGGCCGTTCTTGCGGTCCCCGAACTCCGGGAACGGATGCGCCGCATGGCTCAGAAGGCGACAAGTCGCCTCCGTTCGCTGAAGGAAGAAGAAGTCGTGGGGGACCTTCTCGAACTGGAACCGAACAGATGGGCGCTTTCCGCGCTTCAGACGAGGAAGGATATGTCTTTCAGACATAGCGAAACGCTGTGTGATCATTACGTGTATGCGCAGGCCAGCTCTATCGCCGTGGCCGTCGTCGAGGCTGATTTCGTTGTGATCGATTCGATGCGCGGGCAGTACAGGGAACGTCCGAAGGTCGGCGACGTACTCCTTGCGAGAGCGAAGGTCGGAGTGCATAAAGATGATAAATATATCGTGAGTGTCAGGACGAGGGTCGGAGAGAGGGAAGTCTTCGTCGGTCGCTTTATAGCGGCAGTCGTCCGTTCCGTGGAATCCGTGGAGTGAAGCGAGGAATCGAGGATGAGAAGTATGTTGCTTGCAGTTGATGCCATGGGCGGAGACAATGCGCCGCTCGAAATTTGTAAGGGTGCCGTGCAGGCGTGTAAGGAAAACAACGATCTTTCGATCGTTCTTGTCGGGCGTAAAGACGAGATCGAGTCCATTCTGGCGAAGGAGGAGTCTGCTCCGAAAGATCGTATTCACGTTCTGCATGCCGAAGAGTCGATCGCGATGGACGAACATCCGACCGTGGCACTGCGAAAGAAACGGCACTCGAGCCTCAGAGTTGCTATGGAAATGGTCCGGTCCGGAGAAGCGAAAGGGCTCGTATCGGCGGGGAATACAGGCGCGATCGTGGCCGGAGGAGTTCTTGTCGTCGGCAGAATTCACGGGATCGATCGTCCGGGGTTCGGGGTGGCGCTTCCGACATTGCACAAACCGACATTCGTGCTGGACGTCGGAGCGACGGTACGGTCGAAATCGCTGAATCTCTACCAGTTCGGCCTGATGGGAAACGTTTACATGAAGACCATGCTTGGAGTCAAAGATCCGAAAATCGCGTTACTTTCCAACGGTTCGGAGGAGATCAAGGGCGACGATGTCGTTGCCGAAGCGAGAGATTTGCTGAAGGCCAGCTCGCTGAACTTTTCGGGGTACGTGGAAGGTGACGATATTCCCTACAGCAGGGCGGATGTCATCGTGTGCGACGGGTTTTCCGGGAATATGGTCCTCAAGTTCGCAGAGGGGCTCATGCATGCGGTTTACGATATCGTCAGGGAAGAGCTGGACCATCGCATGTTCGCGAAGATGGGAATGCTCTTCATGGTTCCGATGATGAAAACGCTCTGGCGTCGTTTCAACTACGAGAGGTATGGCGGAACGCCCCTTCTCGGTGTGAACGGTGCAGTCGTAAAGGCGCACGGACGTTCGAAAGCTGCTGCTATCGCGTCGGCGCTTTCTGTAACGAAGCATTTTGTCGAAAACAACGGAGTATCTCTCATCCGTGAAGAACTGGAACAAGGGAGTGTCTGAAGTGGGAAGGATACTCGGGAGACCCGTTACGATACTTGGCACGGGGTACTATCTTCCGCAACGGATCGTCACGAATGAGGAATTGTCGGAAAGTCTGGAAACAAGCGACGAGTGGATCAGGGAGCGAACGGGAATTCTCGAGAGACGGATCGCGGCCGGGGACGAAAATACGAGCGATCTGGCATTCAATGCCGCAGTGAGGGCTCTTTCGAGTGCGGACGTATCGGCTGTCGACGTTGATATGGTTCTCGTCGCGACGAATTCGCCGGATACGTTGTTTCCCGGAGTGGCTCCGCGGGTGCAGGACAGGCTGGGAGCGACGAAGGCGGGGGCATGCGACATCCAGTCGGGATGTACTGGAAGCGTCTACGCGATGACACTCGCGATAACGGGCATCGCGTCCGGACTCTGGAACAGGGTTCTCGTCATCGGAGCCGAAATCATCACACGAATCGTCGACTGGAGTGACCGAAAGACAAGCGTTCTTTTCGGCGACGGAGCCGGAGCGATGCTTCTCGGGAGTGCCGCGGAGGGACAGGGGCGGTTCGTCTCCGCAGACCTGAAGTCGGATGGTTCAAAACACGACCACATCGTGCTCCCTGCCGGGTTGACGGAGCTACCCGCTTCGCGCGACACTGTCGAGAAACGCCTTCACTACGTTTCGATGAAGGGGAACGACGTATTTCGTTTTGCAAACAGAGTGCTGCCCGGCTATATTGCGGGCTTTCTCTCCGAAACGGGTCACGATCCCAGTGATATACGGTGGTGGTTGCTGCATCAGGCGAACATGCGGATTATCGAAAGCATTCTTTCCCGGCTCGACGTTCCGATTGATCGGGCAATCGTGAATCTCGCACGGTACGGCAATACTTCCGCGGCGTCGATTTTCATCGCGCTTGCGGAATTTCTCGATACCCACGGATTCGTTCCCGGAGATCGGACGCTGATATCTGCTTTCGGAGCCGGCATGACGTACGGAGCTATTCTTTATGAAGCATGAGGTGAAGCCTATGAGCTGGAGCAACAGGATTACGCGTCTGTTGGCAATTGAATTTCCCATACTTCAAGGGGGAATGGCGTGGGTCGCCGATGCGGACCTCGCGGCTGCCGTGAGCAACGCCGGCGGACTCGGTATCATCGCCGCTTCGAACATGCCGCCGGAACTGCTGGACGCACAGCTGCAAAAGGTCAGGAAGATGACGACGAAACCTTTCGGACTCAACATCATGCTGATGTCACCCACCGCGGATGCTGCGCTGGATCTTGCGGAACAGCACAGGGTTCCTGTCGTGACGACCGGTGCAGGGAGCCCCGGAAAGGTGCTTGAACGACTCAAGCCTCTTGGAACGACGGTCGTTCCCGTCATTGCCTCCGTTGCACAGGCGAAACGAGTCGAGAAGCAGGGAGCCGATGCTGTCGTCGCAGAGGGAATGGAAGCAGGCGGGCACATCGGAGATCTGACGACGATGGTTCTGGTCCCGCAGGTTGCGGATGCCGTAGCGATCCCGGTTATTGCCGCCGGCGGAATTGCGGATGGGCGGGGAGTTGCCGCTTCCTTTGCGCTGGGAGCGGAGGGAGTGCAGGTTGGGACGCGATTTATCTGTTCGAACGAGTCGACGGTGCATATGAATTACAAGAGCGCGATTCTGAAAGCGCGGGACAGAAGCAATGTGATAACCGGAGACAGGACAGGGCACCCCGTTCGTTGCCTCAGGAATAAACTGACCGCGGAGTTTGAGGAACTCGATAAACACAATGCGGCGCTTGAGGAGTACGAACGGCTCGGAACGGGAAAGCTGCGTTCGGCCGTAGTTGACGGAGATGTCGAGTGGGGATCGGTTATGGCGGGACAGAGCTCCGCGCTGGTGAACGATATTCTTCCGGTCTCCGAGATCGTCCGGAAGCTTTTTTCGGAGGCGTCCGTCATACTCTCCGGGGTATCGCGATATGCTGAAAACGGGGAGGGAGAGACTCGATGACGCGTGCGCTGGTTTTTCCCGGTCAGGGGTCGCAGGAAGTTGGAATGGGGAAGGCACTCGCGGAACGATTTCCGATCGCCCGCGAGATCTTCGTACAGGCGGACGATGCCCTAGGATTCGCCTTGAGCCGCATCATATTCGAAGGCCCTGACGAGGAACTCAGGAAAACGGCCGTGACTCAGCCCGCCATAATGACTGCGAGCATTGCGGCGCTGACGGTTCTGAGACGTGAGCATGGAGTTGGAGAAAACCCGGCGTATGCGGCGGGACACAGTCTTGGTGAATATACCGCGCTGGTTGCCGCTGGGGTCCTCGGGTTCGCCGACGCGATCCGGCTCGTTCATGTCCGCGGTTCGCTGATGCAGGAGGCTGCGCCCGAAGGAACGGGCGCCATGGCGGCAATTCTCGGCCTTGAGGACGATGTGATCCGTGAAATCTGTAACGAGGTGGCGCCGAACAAGGAATGTCAGCCGGCAAATTTCAACGCGCCGGGACAGGTTGTGGTTTCAGGCCTTGCCGCTTCAGTCCGGGAATTCATCGAAACGGCGAAGACACGGGGGGCGAAGAGAGCCATTCTCCTGAATGTGAGCGCCCCTTTCCACAGCGTACTCATGCGTGGAGTCGCCGACCGCCTTGCGGAGGAATTCGAAAGATGTTCGTGGTCTGACGCTCTGTTCCCGGTAGTGGCCAACGTTTCCGCCGCGGCCGTCAACTCTGTGGCCGATATCAGGAAAAGTCTGTACGAACAGACGTACAGTCCGGTCCTCTGGACGACATCCGTCGGGTATATGGTTGATATGGGGGTGTCTCTCTTCGCCGAGATTGGCCCCGGGACGGTCCTTTCGGGACTTATCAAGCGATGTCGGAAAGGATTGACGACAGTTTCCGCATGTGATCCCGAATCACTGGAGGAGGTTGCCAATGTCCTGCGAAACAACTGAGAACACTCGGGCAAAGGTCGCGCTCGTCACGGGAGCGTCCAAGGGGATCGGAAGCGCCATCGCGCTTCGTCTTTCACGAAGTGGATTCGCTGTCGCAGTGAACTACAGGTCCGGAAGGGACGATGCCTTTTCTCTCTGTGACCGAATTCGTGAGGAAGGAGGGACGGCGCTCCCTCTGCATGGAGATGTTTCGAAAGCCGATGACGTCACCCGTCTCTTCGCGGAACTCGACGAAAAGCTCGGAGGGCCGGAAATTCTGGTCAACAATGCCGGTATCACACGCGACGCGCCCCTCATGAGGATGAAGGTCGACGATTGGGATGCGGTACTATCCTCCAATCTGTCGTCGGTGTATTATTGCTCGAAGGAAGCCGTTCGCAGAATGGTGAAAAAACGTTGGGGGCGGATCGTCACCATATCGTCCGTGGTGGGGCTCGTGGGGAACGCCGGCCAGACGAATTACGCCGCGACGAAGGCCGGAGTCGTCGGCTTCACGAAATCCCTGGCGCGGGAATACGCTTCGCGCGGCATTACGGCGAATGCAGTGGCTCCCGGGTTCATCGAGACTGAAATGACCAAGGGACTCAAGGAGAATATCCGGGACACGATGCTCCGGAACATACCACTGGGCCGGTTTGGAATGATGGAGGATGTCGCTTCTGTCGTTGCGTTCCTTGTCTCAGACGACGCTTCATACGTTACCGGTCAGGTGATTGCCGTCGATGGCGGCATGACGATGTGCTGAAAGGCGTTTTTTGAAAGGGGGTGAGCGGAGGATGAAGAAGGAAGAGATCATCGCACGTCTCAAGGAGATTATCATTGATCGCCTTGATGTCGAAGAGGAGCAGATAACCCCGGAAGCCTCTTTCGTGGAGGATCTGGGAGCGGATTCCCTTGATATTGTTGAACTCATCATGGGAATCGAAGAGGAGTTCGATATCGAGATCCCCGACGAGGATGCTGAGAAACTGACGTCCGTCGGCGAAGCAATGAAGTATACCTTATCGAAACTCGGAGTTGAAGAGTGACGGCGAAAAGCCAACTTCAGGGGAAGCCGGCTCAGCGCTTCCCCTTTTTCTGTACTGCATCCACTGGAAGCCGAAGGAGTGACGTTCAGTGAGACGTGTTGTCATTACCGGTCTCGGAGCCGTAAGCCCGATCGGACATGGAAAAGACGTATTCTGGAAAGCACTTGAAGAAGGGAAAAACGGTATCGGTACCTTTACTACCGTCGACATAGATGATTGCCCGGTAACGTTCGGAGCGGAAATAAAGGACTTTGATCCGACTGACTGGATGGAATCGAAAGAGGCGAGACGTTCGGACAGGGTCATTCATTTCGCGGTGGCGGCATCGGAGCTTGCCGTCCGCGATGCCACGCTCGACGTGAAAGCGCTCGACCCGTATCGGTTTGGAGTGTATATCGGAACGGGGCAGGGTGGAATAGAGACGACGTTCAACAATTTCAAAACGATGATGGAGAAGGGAACCCGCCGTATCAGTCCTTTCTTCATACCGATGATGATCAGCAATATGTCGACGGCGTATGTCGCCATCCGTTTCGGCGCAAAGGGACCGAACGTGTGTGTCGTAACCGCGTGCGCGACGTCGATCAACAGCATGGGGGAAGCGTATCACACGATCCTTCGGGACGACGCTGACGTGATCCTCGCCGGAGGAACGGAAGCCGCGCTTCGTTCCATCAGTATCGGAGGGTTCGCGGCGCTCAAGGCACTTTCAACGCGAAACGACGATCCGCAACACGCGTCCCGTCCCTTTGACCTCGACCGGGACGGGTTCGTCATGGGAGAAGGGGCCGGCGTCCTGCTCCTTGAGGAACTCGAGCATGCGAAGCGTCGTGGCGCCCATATCTATGCGGAGCTGGTCGGGTACGGGTCGACGTGCGACGCGTCGCACATCACGGCTCCCGATCCGGAAGGCGACGGAGCTCTCCGCGCGATGCGGCAGGCCGTGACCCAAGCGAAGTGGCTCCCCGAAGACGTGGAATATATCAACGCCCACGGGACTTCGACCGAACTCAACGACAAGACGGAATCTCTGGCGATCCGGCGGCTTCTCGGAGAACATGCCGATTCGGTGCTCGTCAACTCTACGAAATCGATGATCGGTCATTGCCTCGGCGCAGCCGGTGCTCTCGAAACCGTTGCTTCCATCCTGTCGATCGAAAAGGGAATCGTCCATCCGACGATCAACTATACGACGCCCGACCCGGAGTGTAACATTTGCGTCGTCGGCCCCGAACCGGTATACCGTAAAATTTCGAGGTTGCTTGTCAACAACTTCGGTTTCGGGGGGCATAACGGGGTTCTGGCGCTTCAGAAGTACGAGGAGTGACGTCGCGTTCAACAAATGGAACGGACAGAGAAGCTCGAACTTCTTCAAAGCGAACTCGGGTATCGATTCCGGAATACCGGACTTTTGGAAGAGGCGTTGACGCATTCTTCCTATGCTCATGAACACGGACTCGTGCGTTGGAATGAACGACTGGAGTTTCTGGGAGATGCCGTTCTCGAGGTGAGCGCCTCAAAATACCTGTACGGGAAATATCCCGCGCTTTCGGAAGGAGAATTGACACGATATCGCTCGAGTGTCGTCTGTAAGAGGGCGCTGACTCGCTGGGCGGATCACATCCGGCTGCGAAGATTCCTTCGGCTCGGGAAGGGCATGGTGACATGCGGAGATTCGCACGGAGTCTTCGCTGACGCTGCGGAAGCGCTTTTCGGAGCCGTCTTTGTCGACGGAGGGTACGACTCGGCGGAGAACCTGCTTCTTCGGTACCTTCGCTTTCAGGATGGCGAAAGCAGCGCAGACGCCGCTCTCGATCCAAAAAGCGAGCTTCAGCGTTTCGTACAGGAGAATTCGGCCTGCGGAGTGAGCTATTTCGTTTCCTCGGTTACCGGGCCTTCGCACGCTCCCCTTTTTACTGTCGCGGTGGAGTTTGAAGGACACGTCATCGGCGAAGGAAACGGCGCGTCTCGCCGTGAAGCGGAATTTGATGCGGCGAGGAACGCGCTGCTTTCCCTCGCTGTTCCGGAAAATGCCGTCCTTGTGCAGGGAGAGCGATGAAACGCCTTACCGTTCTCCTTCTTCTTTTTTTTCCCCTTTCCGTACCTGTCTCAGCAGACGAAAGATGGGACATCTGGACGACATCTCCATGGATTGCACTTCTTGCGCGTTTCATAGGCGGAGTATATGTCGAGGTCCGGCCGCTTTCCGCATGGAACGATGCCGGTACCATTGTGCGGCTTGTACAGCGGCAGGACGTTCCATTCAGTGCGCGGATTCTGTGTCTCGATGGGGCGGATCTGAAAGAACACGGGTTTTCCCCTTCTGACTGGAAGGAAACGCATTGTCTCTACGATTTTCTTCCATTCCCCCGGGAGGAAATCGATTCATACCTTTCCGATCCTTCCGTATTGCCGTTCGTTGCGCAGCGGCTGCTCATCGTTGTATCGAAATGGGACCAGACGCACTATGCGTATTTCCAGAGGCGGCTTGCGGAATTCCAGACGAGACTCGAGAGTACGGTCATCGTCGGCAGGAAGATGCTCAGCGGAACGCGGATGGTCGACATTACCGGCTCTTCGTCGCAGTTTCTGAAAGCCGCCGCGTGCGTCCTTGAAAGGCCGCATCCGGCGAGTCTCGATCTGTGGAGTCGGGGCGAGGCGAAAGAAGATCTCCTGGCTTTCGTTGCCGACAGGATAAAATCGGATTCTCTTCCCGTTATCGACGATTCGACCCCTATCGCTCTGAGAGAAGCTCTTTCAACGGTTCAGGGCGTTGCGAAAATAGGGCGTCCACTCATGGATCAGGACATCCTTCTGTCGTTTTACGACAGGTATCTCTCTTTATGGAATATGACGAGTCGAGGCAAGAAAGAAACCTCTTCCGTGAAAGGAAAGGAACCGAAGCGATGAGGACAACGGCGCTGAGGTAGGGAAAAGGACTGTTCAGCGACGAGTCGGACGTCATGCCGGAAAAGAGCGGTCCCGCCATCATGCCGAACGTGAAGCAAATATCGTAAAAACCCATCGTGTGTCCTGTCCCGTATATCTTGCCCTTCATTGCCGCCATCGAAGCGAGCGCTGGAGACGCGAGCGCATGCCCGATGCCGAAGAGAACGCTACCTGTCGCAAGAGCCTCGAACGTTCCGAAGAACGGTATCATGAAGAGAGTACACGAAGAAGCAATCCCCCCTGCGGCGACAAGGTAGTTCCTCGGCAGTCTGTCCGAGATGCGTCCCGTATATCCCTGGAGAAATCCCGTCGCCAGAGAATTCAGCGACACGATAATGCCTATCTTCGAGAACGAGAGCGACAGATTCGATGCCAGTATCGGAAGCATCATGAGCATCGAGCCCCTGCATACGGCCGAGAGAAACTGGTAGAGAAAGACCCAGCGGAGCACCTCATCCCTGCAGAGTCGCATGAACGCGGAGATCCCGCGCCTGCTGCCCGTGTCCGGTGCCGGTATGGACCGCAACCCGTTCGGAATGATCGCGAACACGAGTGCGAGAGCGCTGCATGTCAGAATCGTCATGACGATGAAGGGAGCAGCCATCCCGAAATGGTCGGTGAGGATGCCGCTGATGACGGGACCGATGCCGATTCCCACGAAAAGAGCACCCTGAAGCGATCCCATGACGGCGCCCTCGTTGCCTCCGTGCGACAGTTCCGCCCCCATCGCCATCGCAACCGGCACGACAAGGGAAGATCCGAGACCATGGAAGAATCGGATTCCGATCAGAATGCCCGCCGTCGCAGCTCTCGGATATAGCAGGGAAGAAATTGCATAAATGGACAGTCCTGCGCATAGAAGTTTCTTTCGCTCATATTTGTCGGAAAGATCTCCAGAGAGAAAAAGTCCTCCTATCCGGGCGAGAGAAAACGAGCTGAAGACGGCCCCGAGCAGAACGCCACTCGCACCGAGCATTGTGGCATAGAGGGGAAGAATCGGACTGATGACGCCGACGCCAAGCATGGCTGTAAACATACATAAAGAAAGGACGGCAAGAACGCCGCCCTCGGATCTTTGGGAAACACTGTAATTTTTTATCATCTTCAGTCTACCAGATGGACTGTTCCGGTACCCTCCCTGAATCGACCTATGATTTCGGTTTGCGAAAAGCCCAGTGTCCGTATGGCATCACGCACGACAATCGCATTGTCGCCGCCCACGGCGAGCAGAAGGCCGCCGGATGTCTGCGCGTCGAACGCCATGTCGATATGCGTCTCGGGGCAGGATGTCTCTTCGCGAACTCGATCCCGGTATGTGATTCTGTTGCCGTAGGTTCCCGCGGGAAGAAGCCCCATCTCCGCAAGATCGATGACTCCCGACAACAGGGGGAGCGACGGGACCGATATCGCGGCATCAAGGCCCCTGCCGGAAACCATATCGAGTGCGTGGCCGACGAGTCCGAATCCCGTTACGTCGGTGCATGCGTGAATATGACACATCAGATCCGACGCGAGTCGTGCCGGAACGTCGTTCAGCGTCGTCATCCATCGGATGGCCTCGTCCGTCGAGTATGGGGCCGACGCCATGTCAGCCTTGATCGCCGTCGCAATCACGCCCGTTCCGATGGGTTTCGTGAGGATCAGTGCGTCATCGGCCTGCGCTCCCGTCACCTTCCAGATCCGTTCGATGGGAACCTCGCCGAAGACGACGAGACCGAATTTCGGTTCATCGTCTTCAACGCTGTGCCCGCCTGCGAGAAAGGCCCCCGCTTCGTTGATTTTTGCCGTGCCCCCTTCAAGGATCGACTGAAGAACGGTAATGTCGAGCTTTTTCGACGGAAAACAGACGACGTTGAGCGCAACAAGAGGACGTCCTCCCATCGCGTACACGTCACTCAGCGAATTCGCCGCCGCGATGGCTCCCCAGTTCCTGGGATCGTCCACGATCGGGGTTATGAAATCAACGGTAAGAATTCCGGCGCGCCGCGAATCGATCGTCCAGACAGCGGCATCTTCTCCTGAAGCCCAGTCCGTCAGCAGAAGATTCGAATGAGGCCTCGGCAAATTCTGTAACACCTTCTCAAGGTCCGCCGGACCTATTTTGGCGGCTCACCCGCTCGTATGTGACATTTCGGTAAGACGCACGGCGATCGTCCCTCCCTTCGATTCTCCGGGAATGTATTCATTATAGCAGTTCGGAATGTAATCCGGGGAATGTTGCATGCACAACATCCGCTGCTGTGAATAGTCGGATGCCGGACGAAGAGGAAACGATCAACGCTCCCGTCTCATGGATATCCAGAGCCGTCCCTTCTACCTTTTCCTCTCCCGTGTCGACGAGAACCCGCTGTCCCAGGGAGGAACATTGTGCGCGGTAGTCGTCCAGAAAGTCGGAAGGCTCTTTTTCAAGTTTCGAGATATACCGGAATAACTCGGAAAGCACTTCGACGACCAGATCCCCCCGATGAAGAGTTCTTCCCGTCTCCTCCCTGAGCGAAGTGACGTGTCCCGAAAGTTCGCCGGGGAATGACGAAAGGGGAGTGTTTACGTTGATGCCGATTCCCGTTACGACGAAGAGGATGCGATCCTGATCGAGAGATGCCTCCGAAAGAATTCCCGTCACTTTCCTGCCTGAAACGAGAATGTCGTTCGGCCACTTCAGGGAACAGGGGATTCCAGTCTTTTCCCGTATCGCCTTCCCGACGGCCATTCCGGCGGCGAGGTTGACAAGCTGCAGCCTGTACGGCTTCAGCTTGGGATACAGAATGACGGACATTGCGATCCCCTCATTCGGGTGCGCCACCCACGACCTGTTCAGGCGACCTCTCCCCCGGAACTGCGATTCCGCAATGACCGTCGTTCCGTGAGTGACACCCTTTCGCGCCTGTTCCTTCGCGGCAAGCTGCGTCGAAGAAACGGCGTCGTACAGGAGAACGGATCCCTTCCAGGCCGACCTGATCTGAAGCCACGCGCCGATGAGAGAAGGAGCAAGATCGTATTCGGGGAGGGAAACGAGCCTGTATCCTTCATGTGGTTTTCCTGAAATGACGAATCCCTCTTCAAGAAGGCTTTTGACGCTTTTCCACACGGCCTGTCGCGTACACGAGAGCGCCTCGCAGAGGACGCTCCCGGATACCGGCCTATTTCCGGCATCCAAGAGGAAACGGACTATGGTTGCCTTCTGAAATGTCGATCTCAAATCCATGCAGTGCCCATCGCCTTTCTCCAATAATTGCCGAATAGAATGATATAATGAAAAACCATGCCAAACAATGGATTTGAATCTATAAGGAGGAATTCGCGTGGGCCTTTTTCCGAACTCCACGGTATTGGAGGAACTGCATTCGCTCCTGCGGGAGCTGCAGGACAGCCTTTGACGTCCCTGCCGTCACATCCAGAATAGCATTGCTCGAGGAACAAACGTCGCGTCCGGAATTCTGGTCCGGTTCGGAGGTTGAGGCCGTATCGAGGGAACTGTCGCATTTGAAGGAGCGGTTCTCCACATGGACGACGCTCGAGAGGGAATACGAGGAGTGTTGTCTTCTGGACTCGATGCTTCGCGAGTCCGACGATTCCGAATTCCAGAGAGAGTTCGGAACGCGGACGCAGGCGCTCAAAGACGCTCTGGAACATCAGAAGCTCGTTCTCCTTCTTGACGGAGAATTCGATGCGACGAACGCGATCGTCTCAATTCACGCCGGTTCCGGGGGGCTGGACTCTCAGGACTGGGCGGAGATGTTGTATCGCATGTACTCCCGCTGGGGCGAACGGAACAGCTATTCACTGAGGATATATGATATCCAGCAGGATGAAGAGGCGGGAATAAAGAACGCCACGTTTCTCGCCGAGGGGACCTACGCCTACGGATACCTGAAGGCGGAGAAGGGGGTCCATCGTCTTGTCAGAATCTCACCGTTCGACGCCGCCAAGAGACGCCATACGAGCTTCGCCTCGGTTCACGTGGCGCCTGAGCTCCCCGATTCAGTCGAGATCGAAATCCGTCCCGAAGACCTGAAAGTCGACACGTTCCGGTCGAGCGGGGCGGGGGGGCAGTACGTCAACAGAACGGATTCAGCGGTCAGAATCACGCATTTGCCGACGGGAATCGTTGTCGGGTGCCAGAACGAGAGGTCACAGCACATGAACCGGCAGGTCGCGATGAAGGTTCTTCGAGCGCGTCTCTTCGAGAAAGCTATGCAGGAGAGACAGTCGCAACTCGAGCAGCTCCAGGGTGAAAAAAAAGAAAGCAGTTGGGGAAACCAGATCCGTTCGTACGTACTTCATCCCTACACGCTTGTCAAGGACCACCGGACGGGGTGCGAAACGGGGAACGTACAGGCGGTCCTCGACGGTGACATCGGTGACTTCATCTCCGCATTCCTCAAGTGGAGCAGGAAGAATGCAGGGAAATAGGATCGTATCGCAGGGTCTCGGAGTCTTTTTCTGTCTGTTTCTCGTTCTGTTCCCCTGTGGTTCGGTATGGGCAGCCGGGAATCCCTTTCGGCCCGATGTTCCTTATCTGGCGGTTTCCTCACTGAAACCGGGCATGAAGGGAAATGCGCTGACGGTTGTCAAAGGAAGGGAAGTCCTGTCATTTCCCGTGGAAATCCTTGCGATCGTACCTCAGCACGGAGAGCCCCGAAATCTCATTATGATCCGGGCTCTGGGAAGGGATATCGGACGCGCAGGCGGCATCGCCGCCGGCATGAGCGGAAGTCCTGTCTACATCGAAGGGAAGCTTGTGGGTGCCATCGGATACGGTTGGAATTTTTCGGACCATTCACTTGGCCTCGTTACTCCGATTGAGGACATGTTTCGTGTTTTCGATTGGCCGGACGAGATTCCGAAGCTTCCGTCCCCGTTGCGTCTTTCGGGGAAAGAAACGGCATCCGCGGACGTCGACGAACTTCCGGACGAATTGTCCCGCATCCGATCGTCCGACCGGGCGTCGCCGCTCTGGATTTCCGGCATCAGCGGTCGCGGTATCGGGGAAATATCGGAGTTGCTTGACTCGAGAAGGGTGATTCCCTCCGGTTCTCCGGGAGGTGAAATTCCTGTAGAGTACAATGCGCGTCTTGTCCCTGGGGACGCTATAGGAGTGTTGCTGGCATGGGGAGACGTCAGTGTGGGGGCTACCGGAACGGTGACGGCCGTTTCTCGGGATGGTCGTTTCCTGGCTTTCGCCCACCCCTTCCTTGGAAGGGGTGGAGTCGCGTATCCGGTGACGCGCGCCGTCATTCACCATGTCGTTCCGAGTCTGGAAGCGCCTTTCAAAATCGGCACCCCTCTCAAAATCATAGGAACGGCGACACAGGACAGGCCGCAGGGGGTTGGCGGTCGTTTCGGCTTTTTCGCACCCTCGATTGATTTCTCTCTGGATTTCAGGGACGAGGAGGCGAGACGTTCGTCGAGATCTCGCTTTCACGTCGTTCCGGACCCTTTCATGGGACCGAAGCTTGCGGCGAACATTTTTCTGGGACTTCTCGACGACCGATGGGGACGAAAGGGCGAAGGAACCGCTACGGTGCGAATCGAAGTGGAAGGCCGGGCGCTCTCGAAAGGCTGGTCGCGTTCGAACATGGTATTCTCGGAGAAGGATATCGCTGCGGACGCACTCGGCGAGATACAGAACCTTCTTGGCGTAGTCTTCCTGAACCAGTTCAGGGACATCAGTCCCCTCGGGATTCATCTCGACGTGAGCATGACGAGAAAACCCCGTCTTATGTTTATCGAAGGGATCGATGTTGACGGAAAGACGTTCGCCCCAGGGGAGAAGTTCACGCTTCGGGTCAGGATGCGGCCGTACAGAGGAAAACCGGTGCTGAAAGAATTTCCCGTCGTTATCCCGAAGAACGCGGCGGGGGACTGCGAGATTCTCGTCAGAGGCGGCGGAATCGAACCTCTGGAACAGACCGCGATCATCCAGGGCTGGAAAACGATCGATTCCTTCTCGCAGATGTTCCTCGAACTAGGGGCCCTGGAAAGGAACAACGAAGTGATCATTGAAGTGAATTGTGATAAAAAAGTAAAATCTGATGTAAAGAGCAAGAAAGATTCAGGCCCAACGAAAGAAGAACAGGAATTTCTGAGTGACGTCAAGAAACGGCGACTGAAAGACGGGACATTGCAGATTTTTCTCACCGACTACGTTGTCGATGGTTTTTTGCGCAAGATGATCACCGTCAAGGGATCGGAGTCACCCGGAGAAACGGAGGAAAACGCCGTTTCCGAGGATATCGGGGACGAAATGGATGATGACGAAAACGAAAAAGGGGCGCCTCATATCACTCGAAGGAATTGACGGTTGCGGCAAGTCGACCCAGGCCATGATTCTCGAGAAACATCTCGCCGGATTACTTGGGGGGGATCGCGTCATCCGTACGCATGAACCCGGCGGATGGTCCGGAGGATGCGTGGTGCGTGATCTCCTGCTCCGTTCGAAAGAAATGTCCCCTATGGGGGAATTGTTTCTTTTTGCGGCCGACCGTTGCGAACATGTACGGGAAATCATTGCTCCCACCCTCTCAGCGGGGCGATGGGTCGTCTGCGAACGATTCGTTGATTCCACCGTGGCGTATCAGGTGTACGGGAGAGGGATCCCCGGGGAATACGTCCAGTCGATAGAATTGTGGGCGAAGTATCCCGAACCGGACCTGACGCTGTACTTCGATATAGCTCCCGATGTTGCCGCCGTCCGAAGACGGAACCGTATCGCGGAGGACAGATTCGAGTCCGAAAGGCAATCATATCTTGAGCGTGTTCGTGATGGATATCTTGAACTTCATCGCAGGTATCCTTCGAGGATCGAGATTCTTGATGCGTCGTTTGGTGTCGAAGAGGTTGCGCGAATGACGTGGGATGTTGTGTCGCGAAGGTTCGATCTTTGAAGGTCGAACGAAAAAAGGAAGGAGGGCTTGGCCCCTCCGGAACGGGAGAATATATCCGGACGCGAATTCCGCAGAGGGAAGGAGAGGCGGTTTCTTTCGACGCGCTTCTTTCCGATATGGAAATTCGTGCCCTTATGGAACGACTAGAGGAATGTACGCGCAAACTCACACTTTTCCCGTCCGAGACGATCTTCGAGGAATACAAATTGATCGTGTCGGAGTGTCTGAGAAGGGTTCTCACCTCGATGAAGGTCCGAAAGGACCTTCGCTGGAGGCGCGCGGACAGGAGCCTTCTGGTGACGATCAGCAGGACCGAGGGGGCGCTTGCGGAGCTGGAAACGATTATTCAGCGCGAAGGAGACAGAACAAGGGCGCTTCGAGTTATGGAGGAGATCAAGGGATGTCTGCTCTCCCTCCTGCTGTAGCCGGAACACCTTCGTGGATCGTTCTGAGCTCCATTTTCGACTCCGGGGGGATTCCGCAGAGTTGTGCGGTCGTGGCCGAATCGAGGCTCCACGATGCCATTGCCTGTTTCCTCGCAAGGAAGGTTCTGTGTTCCAACGGGACTGGCGATGACGGATGCCCGGGGTGCAACGGCTGGACGGATGCGGCGACCCATCCCGATTTCATCCTTTCGGGAGCGCCGGGGGAAAGTCCCCGTATCGATCGATGTCGTGCGATGATTGCGGAACTCTCGCTCAAGCCGGTCGTTTCGATGCGGCGACTCGCGGTGTTTTTCGGTTCCGACGGGATGTCTCAGGGGGCGGCGAACTGCCTTCTGAAGACGCTCGAAGAACCCCCGGTATATGCGCATATTCTGTTGCTTCTTGAGACGAACACGCTTCTCCCGACGCTTCGGAGCCGCTGTTGGTTCTACGTCATTCCAGAAGAAGCGCTTTCGAAATCTCTGGCGATTCCGGCATCGGACCCGGAGTGGGTCGAATGGATCGGAAAAGCTTCTAGGGGAACCGTGGAAGATGTGGCGTCCGATGTGAGGGATTGGTGCTCGTCGGCGTGTGAGGCGCGGAACTTCCCGTTGGCGGAGAGGCTCGAGAGGTTACGGATTGTATTCAGGGAGAAACGGCTCTCGTTAGCTATGTCGATTGATGCCGTCATTCTTGCGATACGGGAGGAGGTTCCCTGTGAGCAAATATTTGCTTCTCTTCGGTAAACCGAGATATCTCGGCATTATGGAGATTATTGACCTCCCTGTGAAAAGGGGAGAGTGGATTCTCATAGAGACCACGCGGGGTGTGGAAATTGGACTCGTCGGCGGTGAGCTTTCGGGCGAGCAGGAAGAGCGGTATCGCTCTTCCTGTCTTGAGGAAGCGGACGAAGGACAACCCAAAGGCGGGGAACCGTCGCTTCAGAATGTTGTTTTCAAGGGATGCGCGACGGACGAGGATTTGAAAGTCCGTTCGCAGATGCTTGAGGAAGAGCAGCATGTTCTGGTCGGGGCCAGAGAAATCCTTCGGGGGCACAATCTGCCGATGAAGCTGGTCGATGTCGAGTATTTGCTCGACAGAAAGAAACTGTTTTTCTATTTCACTTCGGAGCAGAGGGTCGATTTTCGCGCGTATGTCCGCGATCTCGCACGTGAATTCAAAACCAGGATCGAACTGCGGCAAATCGGGGTTAGAGACGAGGCAAAGTCGGTCAAGGGCATATCGCCTTGCGGCAGGGAATGTTGTTGCAGTTACTGGCTTCATAGGTTCACTCCCATCTGCATCAGGATGGTTAAGGAGCAGAATCTCGCCCTGAACCCCACGAAGATCTCCGGAATATGCGGCCGACTGATGTGCTGCATGTCGTTCGAGCATGATATGTATACGCAGCTCTGGAAGCATCTTCCGAACCCGGGCTCCAAGGTGAAGGGCCCGACGGGAAACTTTCTTCTCTTGGGAATCGACCTGAAGATGTCTGGAGTACGGGTGCGGTGTCCCGATGGAAAAGAAATTCTTATTCCTGTTTCGGAGTTCGAGGTATTTCGCACATCCGTGCTTCAGGGAGAGGAATGGCATCCAGACGAAACAACGAAAACGCAAAGGCCGCAGAAAACCTTTTCAGTCCCGAAGATTCATGCTCCGCAACGTTCCGAAAAACCGCTTCCCATGCCCAGGGAACAGGGAGAGATGAATGCATCCGCTGAAGGAGACGCGAGGGGGAAGCCCGATATCGTTCGGACAAGGCGTTCGCATCATCAGGACGAACATCCGCGGAGAAAACCTCAGGAGCGCAAGTCTCCGGACGATGAAATGCTACGCAAGGCACCTCCGGCGCATTCAGAAGGTCCGGCTGACGGAGGTGGAAACGATGAACAGAGAAAAACACCCAGAAAGAGGAAACGACGAAAGAGACGTCCGGTTCAGGGTGCTACAGGAGCCGATTCGACCGGAAAAAACGGATCGCTCGGAGATATATCTACCGACGCATCCTGATCGGTCGATACAGGAAAGGAAGAAGTGCCGTGGCTTTATTCGAACGATTGCGGAAGAGTCTTCAGGGAGTACGGGAACGATGGAGCGGAGGCATTAGTTCGCTCTTCCGGGGGGCGGAGCTCGACGAATCTTTCTGGGAGAATCTCGAGGAACTTCTCGTACGAGGAGACGTCGGGATCGATGTGGCGACCGGAATGTGCGAAGAG
Source organism: Lactivibrio alcoholicus (assembly GCF_055390895.1). Classification (NCBI taxonomy): domain Bacteria; kingdom Thermotogati; phylum Synergistota; class Synergistia; order Synergistales; family Aminobacteriaceae; genus Lactivibrio; species Lactivibrio alcoholicus. The sequence goes on along the minus strand of NZ_AP042471.1, from coordinate 3,518,834 downwards.
TTGCGCACGCTCGCCAGAAAAAAGGGGATACGCACGGCGGAGGCGCTGTACGCGGAGTTCGTTTCGATTGTCGTTCGGCGACTGACTGATCTTCCGCGCATGGGTGAACCAGTCGCCGGAGGAAACGGAATGAAGGTCGTCCTCGTCATAGGGGTCAACGGGAGCGGAAAGACAACCTCCGTCGGGAAGATCGGAGCTCAGTTGGCGGAACAGGGAGGACGCGTTCTCTTCGCTGCCGCCGATACCTTCAGGGCGGCAGCGATCGAGCAGCTGCAGGTATGGGGAGAGCGGATCGGAATCCGGGTCATTGCGCAACAGAAGGGGAGCGATCCGGCGGCCGTGGCGTTCGATGCCGTGAAGGCGGGGAAGGCCACGGGTGCGGACTTCGTCCTGATAGATACAGCCGGTCGGCTTCATTCGAAACACAATCTCATGGAAGAATTGAAGAAAGTGTATTCCGTCATACTGCGGGAGATTCCCAGGGAACAACTGGAGGTCCTTCTCGTGCTGGACGCAGTGACGGGACAGAACGGTCTCGCACAGGCCGAAATCTTCGGACAGGCGATGCCTGTCGATGGAGTGGTTCTGACGAAGTACGACAGTACTGCAAAGGGAGGGATCCTTCTGGCAATCGCTGATAAACTGAAGGTTCCAGTTCGGTACATCGGCGTAGGGGAAAGCGTCTCGGATTTGCGCGCGTTTTCTCCCGAAGAGTTCGTTCGGGCGCTTCTGGAAAATGAACGCGCAGAAAGTTGATCACCTCCTTGAGTCTCTGACGTTGCAAAGCCCGCTGTCACTGCTTCTTCGGGTACTTTGCGCGTGCAGCTGCAGCGTCATAAGGCTCGACGAAGACGCTGCAGCCTTCTCAATGGAGAGGGAAAGGATTTTTCCTCTGATCGAGAAGTGGGGCGCCGATATCGGGATCGGAGAAATTCCCTCGCTTGTTCCCGCGGCCGATAACGAGAGCCTTCGGAGGATGGGAAGGGAGGCGTCCGTGCTCTGTATCTCACGGGAGGGAGCGTATGTGACGACCCTCGGAAACGTCGCCTTTCATCCGGAAGAAGGAGTATTTCCCGTCTGGTGGGAAATCCCGCTTCCGCTTGTGCGCTTTGACGGGGAAAAAATATCCTGCAACAGGGAAGCGCGCGAGCGCTTCGGTTCTCATCCGTTCACCCCACCTGTTGAAGAAGGAGAAGTCCCGGGTGAGTTCTTTGCGAATTCTTCGTCGAAGAACTCTGCCACGTTCGTTTTGAGGCTTCTTGAGGGAGAGTTCTACACAATAGAAGACGTTACGGAGGATGTTCAGAGAGCGGATGAAATCCTGTGGTGGGCATCCATCGGCAGGGCCCTCAGCGACTACCTGAAAGAAACGGGAACGAGCGTTGAGAGAGTGGGGAACAGCCGAAAGATCGCACGGGACGATATCCCATGTGTCTGGGACGGAAAGACGATCGGATATCTGCGGATTCGTGCGGATCGGGAAAAACGATGATCACTCAGCCTGTAACGCTCATTTGCGGAATTCTCCATCCGGATACAGAATGGTTTTTCTGGTCGAAGGACGAGCTGGAGCGTGCCATCGGTCCCGTTTCCCTTTTCGGAGAGACCCTCCCGTTTTCACTGACCCATTACTATGATGAGATCGCTCCCGTGCTTTTCCGTACATTCGTGTGCTTTGAAGGATTCTACAACGCGGAGGATCTGCCGGAGCTGAAACACGTGACATGCACGATCGAAAAGAAAAGCAGGACACCACGATGTGTCAATCTCGATCCGGGGTACGTGAACGGATCTCGTCTCGTCCTTGCTTCGACGAAAGACCACGCGCACCGGATCTACCTCGGGAAGGGCATTTTCGCCGAAGTGACACTCAGATTCCGCTTCGGGAAATGGGTTTCCTTTGATTATACGTTCCCGGATTTTGCAAGCGGCGTCTATGACGGGTTTCTTTCGAAAGCGCGGGAACAATGGCTACGTGATTCCCGAAACTGGAGGGTGAAACAATGATCGAACGGTATCAGTCCAGAACGATGCTCCCAGTGTGGAGCGAGGAACACAAGTACAGGACGTGGCTGAAGGTCGAACTTGCCGTATGCCGTGCATGGATGGAGGAGGGGGTCATCTCTCCGAAAGACCTCGAGACGATAGAAAGACGAGCGGATTTCGATATTGCCCGCATCGAGGAAATCGAAAGGGATGTCCACCACGACGTCATCGCGTTCGTATCGGCGGTTGCCGAAAAAATCGGGAACGAGGGGCGACTGGTTCACCTCGGCCTGACGAGCAGCGACGTGATCGATACGGCCGCATCGCTGGTTCTCATGGAAGCCCTTGATGTCATCGACGTGGAAACCGACGAACTCATGGCGGAGGTTCTCGAAAAGGCAAAGGCATACAGACATACGCCGTGCGTTGGCCGAACCCATGGCGTTCACGCCGAACCGACGACGTTCGGACTGAAGATCCTGAACTGGTACGCTGAACTTGAGAGAGACAGGGAGCGCATATCGTTCGCTCGCAAACAGATTTCGTGCGGGAAAGTGTCCGGTGCCGTCGGAACGTATGCGCATTGCCCCCCTTCGATCGAAAGCAGGGTATGCGATATCCTTGGATTGATTCCCGCGAAGGTATCCAATCAGATCCTGCAGCGCGATCGGCATGCCGGTGTCCTCACTGCGCTCGCTTTGTTGGGAGGAGCGCTCGAGAGGATGTCCGTGGAAATTCGCCATTTGCAGCGGACCGAAGTTCTTGAGGCGGCGGAGCCTTTCGGAAAGCATCAGAAGGGATCCTCGGCTATGCCTCACAAGCGAAACCCCATCCTGTGCGAACGCGTCTCGGGTATGTCGCGGCTCCTCCGGGGCTATGCATCGACAGCGATGGAAAACATCGCACTCTGGCATGAACGGGATATCAGTCATTCATCCGTCGAACGGGTAATCTGGCCGGATGCGTTTCACATCGCGGCCTATATGCTTGAGACAATGCGAAAAATCGTCGCCGGTCTCACTGTATCCCCGGAATCCATGCGGAAAAACCTTGGTGTGACGCGTGGACTTGTCTTCAGCCAGAAGGTTCTGCTCGGATTGGTCGAGGGACATGGGTTACCGCGGGAGGAGGCGTACGCGATCGTTCAGGAAAATGCGATGAAATGCTGGGATGGAGCAGGGACCCTTGAGGATCTGCTCGGAGCGGATCCCAGGGTTGTCTCGAAGATCACCAGAGAAGAACTTCACAGGTTTTTCGATCTCGGGGCGTACTACACGCACGTGGACGAGATTTTCAAACGTTTCGACTCCTGAAGACACTATTCGTCTTCTGGGAAAAAGAATGGAGGGCGCGTAAATGGAAGCACCTGACCGAAACCTGGCGATGGAACTGGTACGGACGACTGAAGCCGCCGCGATGGCGGCCGGTCGGTGGATGGGGCGCGGAGACAAGAATGCCGTGGACGGGGCTGCAGTCAACGCCATGCGGTACATGCTGAACACGGTGTCCATGAAGGGACGGGTCGTTATCGGCGAAGGAGAAAAGGACGAAGCCCCGATGCTTTTCAACGGAGAGGAACTGGGATGTGCGGATACCCCGGACGTCGACATCGCGGTGGACCCCGTCGACGGCACGCGGCTGACATCTCTCGGCCTCTCGGGAGCCATCAGTGTCGTCGCGGTTTCCAACAAGGGAACGATGTTCAATCCCAAAAATATTTTTTATATGAACAAACTGGTAACCGGGCCGGATGCAGCGGACGTGATCGACATTGAGGCTCCGGTCGAGGAGAACATCAGAAGAGTCGCTCGGAAGAAGAACAAGTCGGTTCAGGACATTACCGTTGTTCTGCTTGATCGTCCCCGGCACGACGAACTCAAGAACGCCATACGGAACGTGGGGTCCCGAATCCGTCTGATTCCAGACGGTGACGTTGCCGGAGCGCTTTCGACGTGCAAGCACGAGGGAGCTTTTGATCTCCTGATGGGGATCGGAGGATCTCCGGAGGCGGTCATAACCGCGTGTGCGATCAAGTGTCTCGGAGGAAACATGCAGTGCAAGCTCTGGCCGAGAAACGAAGATGAAGCTGCGGAAAGCCGGGCGCTGGGGCTCGATCTCGAAAAGGTCCTCACACTGGACGATCTCGTCGAGGGGGACAACGTCTTTTTTGCCGCGACGGGCGTTACCGATGGCGAATTTCTTCGGGGAGTCCGTTACGAGGGGCATGAAATACGGACCTCGTCGATGGTGATGCGTTCTCACAGCGGGACGATCCGTTTTGTCGAGGCCATCCATAAATCGAAAAAACTCTCGTCGATCAGCGGTGTCGATTACGAAGGGGGTACTGTACAGAGGTAGGAAAAAGAATACAGCGCAAACAGAGGCGACAGGGAGATATCCCGGTCGCCTCTTTCATTGACTCCATTTTGCCGCCCCTATGGCGACCTGTCCGACCGAGACGCATTCGTCGTTCGGAGACAGCGAGCGGTGAATCAGGGGGGTCAGTTTCATTATCCGGAGGAGTCCTTCGGTCAATGTCAGAAGTCGTTTGTTCTGCCAGACACCCCCGGAAAGAGCTATTTTCCGGATCCCGGTCTCATGGGAAATGAGATCGCATATTTCGGCGACGGAGCGGGCGAGCCCTCTGTGAAATCCTCCCGACAGAGCTCTCCTGTCGGGAGCGTCCAGTCGTTCGACGATCCAGCGAATCGCGGGACGCCAGTCCAAATGGCGGAATCCACCCCGCCTGGTGATGTCGAAAGGGGCGGACAAGCGGCCTCCGGCGAGCGCCTCGAGCTCCATTGCAGCCTGTCCGTCGTACGAGATGGTGTCGCGGATACCCAGAATCGCTGAGACCCCGTCGAAAAGGCGTCCGCAGGAAGTCGTCTCCGGGGAGAAAGGGAGAGCTTTCGTTATGGACCTGGACAGTACGGACCTTTCAGGCCACAGGGATGTCGCCAGAGATATGGCGGTTCGTGCGTCGTAGCATTCACTCAGCAACGAGATCGCGTAGCGCCATGGTTCCAGAATGGCTTTCTCACCTCCGGGAAGTCTCGCGGGATACAGGGATCCGACACGTCGGTATTCCTTCAGGTTGCCGACGAGGAATTCTCCTCCCCATATCGTGCCGTCGTCGCCATATCCTGTTCCGTCGAAAATAACGCCGATGACGTCATCCTCAACCCGATTGTCGATCATGCACGCCGCCATATGCGCATAGTGGTGCTGAACGGCCATGACTGCTTCCGGCAGAGGAGAAAACGCTTCAATCGCGGCTTTCGTCGAAAGATACTGCGGATGCCTGTCATGTACGAAAAATCGCGGGTGGAAGTTGTAGAGGCGCAACAGGTGCGCGAGCGCCCGCCTGTAGAATTCGATTGTTTCCACTTGCTTCAGATCGCCGAGGTACTGGCTCGGAAAGACAAGATTCCTCTGGCTTACGGCAAAGGTCGCCTTCATCTCTCCTCCCGCTCCAACGATAACGGGCGCACGAAACGGAATGACGACAGGCGAGGGGACGAACCCGCGCGCTCTGCGGACGGGAAAGGAATTCCTCCTGTACGGAACGACGACGGAATCATCGATCGGCATATGGATGTCGCGGTTGTGCATAAGGAAAACGTCAGCAATGGTTGCGAGACGATCCATTGCCTGTGTGTTATCCGAGATGATTGGAGCCTCGCTCATATTGGCGCTGGTCATCACAAGTGCCCTGAAATTCCGCATGATAAGGTGATGCAACGGCGTATACGGCAGCATAATGCCGATCGTGTCCTGGCCCGGAGCGACGAGTGAGGACACGGAGTCGCAGGAGCGCGACGGGCAGAGGACGATCGGACGCCTGCTGCCGGTGAGCGCGCGACGGGCTGAGTGGGAGAGGATAACGAGCGATTCGGCCGCAGCCTCGTCGGCGACCATGAGAGCGAAGGGTTTGTGAGGTCTGTGCTTTCGCAGCCGCAGAAGTCCGACGGACGCATCCGAATATGCGTCGCAGGCGAGGTGGAAACCGCCGAGCCCCTTGATGGCGGCGATCGCTCCCCTGCGAAGGCGATCAGCGAGCATCTCGAGAGCTTTCGTTCCGTGTGACAGGAGATTTTCCGCCGCATCCGTCAGCGTGATGGAGGGGCCGCATTCCGGACATGCGTTCGGTTGGGCGTGGAAACGTCTGTTATGGGGGTCCTCGTATTCGTCCCTGCACGAAGCGCAGAGTTCGAAGCGGCTCATCGTCGTGGACGGACGGTCGTATGGAAGATCACGAATGATCGTATACCGTGGGCCGCAATTCGTGCAATTGATGAAAGGGTACTGGAACCGGCGATCGTGAGGATCGTCGAGTTCCCGAAGACAGTCGTCGCACGTTGCGATGTCGGGTGGAATCAGAACCCTCTGTTCGTCCTGCCGGATGCTGCGTTCGATCGAAAAACGGGAAAAGACGCGCTTCACCCGGGGAATTTCTTCTTCGAGAATTTCAATGGAGGTTACTGCCGCCGCATCGGGTTGCTCGCGTTCGATGCGGCGGAGATATTCCTCGAGGAGTGCTACGTCTCCTTCGAGCTCGATAACGACTCCTTCCGACGTATTCCGGACACTGCCGTTGGCTCCCATCTCGAGAGCCATCCGCGCACAGAAGGGACGAAAACCGACGCCCTGAACGATCCCGGAGACAAGCACTTTTCTGTAAGATAACATCATGGGATAATGCCTCCTATCTGCCGGAGCATTCTAGTCGCTTCACATCCTCTTCTCAAGATGTCCGTTGCGAAACGCCGGTGTAGAATGAATCCGTCATGATGCGAAAGGGAACGAGACCCTTATTCCGAGGCGAAGGGGGAAGCAGAATGGCTGTTGCTGACAAGAACGAGCTTTCCATAACCCAACTCAGAAAAACGACCGACGCACGTACCCTCGGGTTCTTCACGACCAACGACATAGAGTGTCCGAAACAATTCATCGGCCAGAAGCGCGCCGTACAGGCGATTTCGTTCGGACTGAACGTCGGGCATAAGGGGTACAACATTTTTGTTCTCGGACATCCGGGAAGCGGGAGGACGACGTATACGCTCGATCGCTTGCGCGACGTCGCGAAAAGACGTCCTGCGCCCTCCGACTGGGTGTATGTATTCAACTTTCAGGATCCCGGGCGGCCTCTTGCCATCGAACTCCCTGCGGGTAAAGGCAGGGAAATGGGAGAGGCCTTCAAAGAACTCATCGAAGAAATGAAAACGGCTATCAGCAAGGCTTTCGAAAAGAGCCAATACGAGGATTCGAAGGCGCAGCTCGTCAAGAACTTCCAGGAAGAAGTCAACGGACTCATGGAAGAGCTCAAATCGTGGGCCGTTGAAAAAGGATTTTCACTCAAACGTACCCCCCAGGGTTTCGTGAACATTCCGCTGACGCAGGAAACGTCGGAAAGCGGGGAGACGACTTCGAGGGAAATCCAGCAGGAGGAGTTCGAGGCGCTTTCTGAAGAAAAACAGAAAGAGCTCCAGAAGAATTCAGAAGATGTGTCGCAGCGCACACTCGAAGTACTTCGGAAGATCCGGGATCTTGAGAAGGTCCTCAAGGAGCGGATCACGAAACTCGAGGCCGAAATCTGCCGGAATGCAATCATGCCCTACCTTCAGGATCTGAAAGGGAAGTACGGCGGAAGCGATGTCCTGAGTACATGGATCGATGCGCTGGCGGAGAATATCATCGAAAACTTCAATCTTTTCGTCGCGGCCGTGAAGGATGAAAACGCCGATATCGATTTCGGCAGGTACTACGTGAACGTCTTTGTTGCGAACGATGCGTCGGACGGCGCTCCGGTCATCTGGGAAACGAACCCCACGTATTACAACCTTTCAGGCAAGGTGGAGTACGAGAGTCGGCAGGGCTACCTGTACACGGATTTCGGAAAGATCGTCGCAGGCGCGTTTCACAAAGCGAACGGAGGTTTCCTGGTTCTCGACGCAGAGAAGGTTCTGATGAACTTCATGTCGTGGGAGGCCCTGAAGCGCGTTCTGAGGACAGGAGAGGCAACCATCGAAAACCTCGGGGAGCAGTACGGAGCGGTTCCCGTATCGTCTCTTCGTCCGCAGCCGATTCCGATCGACATGAAGGTCGTCATCGTCGGAACGCCGTACCTTTATGCCCTTTTGCAATATTACGATCCTGAGTTCCAGAAGATGTTCAAGATCAAGGCCGACTTCGACATCGACATGCTCAGGAACGAAGACACCGAAAGACAGATGGCCCAGTTTGTCGGAAGTTTTGTCAGGGAACACGGCAATCTCCCGTTTGATGCGGAAGCCATCGCGGAAGTGATCGAATGGTCGAGCCGTATTGCCGAGAATCAGGACAGAATTTCCACCGAGTTCAACAGGATTACGGAGGTCGTTGTCGAGTCCTCCGCATGGGCGAAGACCCGCGAAAGCGCGTCCGTAACGCGGGACGATGTCGTCAGGGCGATCCGTGAGAAGCGGTTCCGTTCGAACCTCGTGCAGGAACGGGTTACGAGGGCGTTTGAGGAAGGCGTCATCCGGATAGATACTGAGGGGACGGCGGTCGGACAGATCAACGGACTTGCCGTTGTCGACATGATGGATTATGCGTTCGGCCATCCGTCGCGGATCACGGCGAACGTGTTCATGGGACAGGAAGGAATCGTCAACATCGAACGGGAAGTCAAGATGACCGGGCCGATTCACAACAAAGGACTCCTGATCCTTTCAAGCTATCTCGGCCGCACGTATGCTGAAGAAATGCCGCTCTCGCTCTCCGCGCGGATCACGTTCGAGCAGACATATGGAACAGTCGACGGAGACAGCGCTTCTTCGACGGAACTTTACTGCCTGTTATCGGCGCTTTCCGGAGTACCGCTCAGGCAGGATATCGCGGTGACCGGATCTGTGGATCAGTTCGGAAACATACAGCCGATCGGCGGCGTCAACGAGAAGATCGAGGGCTTTTTCGAATACTGCAGCGTGCATGGTCTGACCGGAACCCAGGGGGTCATGATTCCGAGACGGAACGTACGGCATCTCATGCTGGACCACGACGTACTCGAGGCCGTGAAAGAGGGAAAATTCCACGTTTGGAGCGTCGATACCATCGACGACGGCATCGAGATCCTGACCAGATGTCCCGCAGGGACACGCGATGGAGACGGAAAATTCCCAGAGGGAAGCATCCACGGGCTTGTTCACGCGCGTCTCTGGAAATTCATGGAAGATGCCGCGAAGATAAAAAAGCTTTTCGGCGTTGAGGACTCCGGAACGGAGAATTCGGCGGACAGCGGGGAATGATGATGACCGAAGCCGGACAAAAATCGGATCGGAGCCTCCGGGAACAGGTTCTTCGTGTTTTGGATATTCTCGAGGGAATATGGCATAACGAAGAAAATCCTCCGGAACTCGGACATGAAGATCCGCTTGACGGACTTGTCCTGACGGTCCTGTCGCAAAACACGAACGACAGAAACCGGGATCGCGCGTATGAGCGCCTTCGCGAGGCTTTTCCCGAATGGTCTATGGCCGTACACGATCCGGCAGGTATTGCGGAAGCGATCAAACCAGCCGGGTTATCGCTTATCAAATCGCAAAGGATTGTCGATATACTGAAGGTCGTTTACGAGCGGCTGGGAACATACTCCATGGAATCTCTCCGTTCATGGGATCCCGGCGGGATAAGAAATTTGCTCGATTCGTTCGCCGGAGTCGGTCCGAAGACCGTCGCCTGCGTTCTGCTCTTCGATTTCGGGATTCCCGCATTTCCCGTCGATACGCATATCGCCCGCTTCGCGCGACGGATGGAGTGGGCTGAAGAAAGGACGCCGCCGGAAAAGATCAGCGTTTTTTTCGAGTCCGTCGTTCCTGAAAACCGATTTCTAGGCGCTCACGTCAACATTATCCACCACGGGAGAGGACTATGCTCCGCGAGAAATCCGAAATGCATCCAATGCCCTCTTGTCTCGCTGTGTTTTTTCGCGGGTACTGCCCGATGACAGAAAAAAGCGACCGGAAGAACTTCCGGTCGCTTTTTTCTGTCATTCCTGTTGCTTGAGCCGTTCGAGCACGATTTTGTATCCGTCCGCGCCGTACTCCAGAAACTTCTTGACCCGGCTGATCGTTGCGGTACTTACCTTTTTTTTCCCCTCCGTGGTTTGCTTCGCGATTTCGGGATAGGTGCATCCTTCGTTCAGCAGGCGGGCGACTTCGAGTCTCTGGGCGAGGGCGCAAATCTCCCCGATCGTTGCAACATCCTCAAGGAAGCAATACATCTCGTCGACTGTCTTCAGCGAAAGAAACGCACGGCACAATTGATCGGTCCATTCATCCTTCCAGGTATCAGCCAAGGCATACACCTCCACTGTCGATCACTACGGTTACAGGGTGGAAAAGAACGAAAACAGAGCTTCCATCTCCCATTCGGTTCCGATGCTTACCCGAATCCATGTCCGGTTCCGATTCTCCGGGAAAACGATCTTGAGGCGAAATCCCGCAGACGCTGAAATCCGGTGAAAGTCAGGAATGACAGGCTGTCTGGCAAGGAGAACGAAATTCGTGTCGCTCGGGAATGCGCGCCATCCCGACAACGAATTCATGCGTTGTGTGAAAGAGTCCCTTCTTGAACGTATTTCCCCGACGTTCCTTTCCATGATTTCCGGATACCGGAGAAGCTCAAGGGCCGCAGCGGCGGAGAACGCATTTATGTTGAACGGGCTCCGGATTCCATCCAGAATGCCGGCTATCTCCGGCGGACAGAGTACGTATCCCAGTCTGCATCCCGCGAATCCCCACGCTTTCGAGAGTGTTTTGAGAACTATGGTGCGGGGAGGAATTCCGGTGTAGAGGAACCGGTCGGAATAGCGGTGCTCCGCGAATTCCCCATACGCCTCGTCGAGGAGCAGGATGGAGTCGTTCGATTGCGTCCATTCGAAAATCTCATCGAGCATCTGAGGTGGAAGGCTGTTTCCGGTCGGATTGTTCGGAGAATCGATAAGGACGAGCGATGGAGTGTGCGTCCGAAGGGCGGAGATGCAGCCGGCCATGTCGAAGGAGATATTTTCGGCGATTTGTATCGTCGAGGAGACATGAGACACGTTGAATACACCCGAAAGACGCTCATATTCTGAAAAAGAAGGCTTCAGAAAAAAAACCGGCCTGTCTTGCCGGGCGAACGATGCAAAGGAAAGCCACAAAAGCTCGTCTCCGCCATTTCCGGTGACGACGTTCGAGGGTTTGAGTCCAAAACGCGATGCGAGAGCGGTTTTGAGTTCCGTATAGGTTGGATCGGGATACCGGTTTGTCTCAACAGCGTCGAGCGCTTTTCGGATCCGCTCCCTGAGCTGGGAAGGCAGTGAGAAGGGAAGTTCGTTCTTGTCAAGCCGATACATGGTTTTCAACTCCATGCTTTAGTGTTTTAAAATGTACAATACGCATGATTATGCAGAATATCATTACCGGTTGCTTGTGTCAATGATCGCACGTCTGTACCTTTCCATACGAAACTCGTCCGCCGTCTTGCGTAAAGGAATCCTATCCGATAGGATAAATAAGTAAAAAAATGTAAACGCGAAGGGGCGAGAACATGGCGCGGACGAAGAGAATTCGTGTTGAGCAAATTGCGTCAGAACACGGCGTTACGGCGGCCGACGTCGTGTCCGGTTCTTCCGTTCTTCTTGTTCCGAAAGGGTATGAACTTTCATCCCTCCGACGATCGCAGCCCGATATCGTTGATTTTCTCAAACGCCACGGAGTTCATCATATCGTTGTGAAGGAAAGTCCGATCGTTACGGCCGAAGAATTCAGAAATCTTCTCAAGAGTTGGAACCATACGATTCCTCAGGTGAACACGCTCCTTTCGCAGGTCGTCGTGCGGCAGGTGGCCGGTTTGTTCTCGAACATTCACGATAAGGGCAGAAGAGAGCACGGAATCCTCTCACTTCTGACAATCGGGCCGTACCTTCAGGACGAGATTCACAAGACCCCTCAGATCACGTTTTCGATTTCCATGATCCGGGGAGTCGAGGAAACGCTCTCGCATCATTCACTTAATGTCGCGCTCGTTTCGGGGTACATCGCTTCGAGGATGTTCCCCCTCTGGCCGAAATACACGGCAGCCGTTGCCATGGGAGCGCTGCTTCACGACGTGGGCAAGGCGTTTCTTCCGAGAGAACTGATTGGCAGACGGAAGACCTTCAGCGAAGCCGAGATCAGGATGCTTCAATGCCATACTCTATTGGGTGAGGCCGTTTTGAAGGATGTTTCCGTCGGAGATGATCGAATTCTTTCGGCAATTCGTTCGCATCACGAGCTGTGGGAGGGGAAGGGGTATCCGGACGGCTTGAAGGGAGAGGATATTCCCATCCCGGCGCGTATTGTTGCGATTGCCGATATCTTCGACAATCTGATCAACGAAGCCGGAAGAGAGGACTCCAGGAGGAGCGACGAGGCCGTATCGGCGATCGTCGGGCGCGCACAGTCGAACTTCGACACGTTTATCGTTCGAACTCTTCTTTCAGGATTGGGGCTGTATCCGGCAGGAACAGCGGTCGAACTCTCCGATGGATCGTTTGGAGTCGTCCTTGAGGCGAAGGAACGGAATTTGTTAAGCCCGCGGATTTTGATTCTTCGCGACAGCGCAGGAAGGTCCGAATCGCGAATGAAGATTGTCGACATTGCCGGACAGGATGCTTTTTTCATTCGTTGTGCGATTGATGATTTCGGGAAAAGAGAACTTCTTCCGTTGCAGTTGCCGGTACGTTTCGCAAAAGAACCTCACGTTTTCAGGAAGTACAGGTCACCTGTGCCGATGACGGAAACGGCAGCACAAGACGCGTGATTACCGGATGTTTTTTTCGGAAAATCGATTCTCCGGACTTTGAGCTTGACGAATTCCCTTTGTGTCTCTATAATCTCTCAGTGCTGGCCGGGCTGGCGGAATGGTAGACGCACGGGACTTAAAATCCTGTGGACGAGAGTCCGTGCGGGTTCGAGTCCCGCGTCCGGCACCAAAGAGGTTGTATATCGCGGGGTGGAGCAGCCAGGAAGCTCGTCGGGCTCATAACCCGAAGGTCGCAGGTTCAAATCCTGCCCCCGCAACCAATCGGCGGTGTAGCTCAGATGGCTAGAGCATGCGGTTCATACCCGCAGTGTCACTGGTTCGATTCCAGTCACCGCCACCATGCTCGTTCGACGGTTCCCGACGAAGGGAGCCGTTTTTTTTTCGCGTCGCAAGGGGCGGAGGTTCCCTTCGGCATTACAGCGCGTAAAGGATTCGTTGCGGAATGAAGTGCGATCGATACGATATGTCCGATGCGTACCTCGAAAAGGAATTTCGAAGCGCCGGGATCCGGCAGGGGTGGTGGGGTGCTCGGGATCCCATGGTGCTCGCCGTGTCGGGCGGAGGCGATTCTGTTGCGCTTCTGTGGTTCTTCAGGATGTTTTGGCCCGGAGAAATCGTCGTTGCTCACGTGGAGCACGGGATTCGCGGGCGATCTTCCGAAGAAGACGCGCTCTTCGTTGCCGAGATCTCCCGCAAATTCGGGGTTCCGTGTTCGATTGTCCATACGGCAGTGCCAAGGCTTCGAAGGCGCGGAGAGACCCTTGAGGAAGGCGCACGGCGAATACGGTATGCGATTCTGGGAATTGTCCGAGAGGAAATAAGCGCTTGGGGCATTGCATTCGGTCATAATGCTGATGATCGGATCGAAACGATGTTGTTGAATCTCTTTCGGGGTACTGGACTTTTCGGATTGGCCGGAATTCCGGAAAGGCGCGGAAGAATTGTGCGGCCGCTTCTCGCGTTTTCACGCGAAAAGTTGCGAAGGATCCTTGAAGAACGTGCCGTTCCATGGCGCGAGGATGAGACGAACAACGATGTGACTTTTTCCCGAAACAGAATTCGGCGTGAGCTTCTGCCGTGGATCGAAAATCGCCTGAACCCAAGGGTCAGGGATCGCCTTTTCGATCTGGCCGAAGAGACGTCAGTCCTTCGTTCGAGAGAAGAGGAACGCGCCGGAGAACTTTTGAGGAATATAGAATGTCTCTCGCCGTTATTTCCGTTCCTTATGAGGAAAAGCGCCTTTTCTGCACTTGCGCCGCATGACAAGCCGTTGCTGTTGAGAGCGATTGGCAGGAAGCTGCGCCTTCGCGCTCTTTCGCGCTCTCGTGTCGGCATCCTTTGCAGATTGTGCGAAAGTGGCGGAAGGTGGACTTTTCAATGGCAGGGCGGATGGGAGGTCTGCTGCGGCGGAGATATGGTGGCGTGGATTCCGGTACCTGTTCCGGGCCCCTTTCCGGTCGAATCCGGTTGGATTCCCTTGCCGGGAGATGTCTTTTCCTGGGGAGGATGGACGTTTGGATTCGCGGGCGGAAATCCGGTGCAGTGGTCCAATACCACGTTTTCCGTGATGCCCGCTGCCGCTATGGTCAGATCCGGGAACAAAGACGCCCAGTGCGTTCCCTGGTTTTGTAGGGAGTATTGGCCGGTTCTGCGGATTGGGGTAAAGTTCTTCGTCCCCTTTTGGCGGGATCCCATGGAGTTGTCCGCCGGAGAAGGACTTTCTGTTGCGATTCGATATAATTCCTGCAGAGAGGTCAGAGTGAACGACGATGATACTTTCTGAGATACTTTTCGATTCGGAGAGGATTCAGCATCGCGTTGGGGAACTCGGGAAGGAGATAAGCCGAGATTATTCGGGCAAGGATCTGGTTGTCGTCGGGATCCTGAAGGGTGCCGTCATTTTCCTGTCGGACCTCGTACGGCGTATTGACGGGACGGTCGGGGTCGCTCTCGATTTCATGGCGGTTTCGTCGTATGGCGACTCGACGAATACGAGCGGCATTGTGCGGATTCTGAAGGACCTCGACAGCAGCATCCGAGGGAAACATGTCCTGATTGTGGAGGACATTGTTGACACGGGACTGACTCTATCATATCTTGTCAAGATGATGCACGAGAGAGAACCGGAAAGCGTTCATGTGTGCGCGCTTCTGGATAAGAAAGAACGGAGAAAAATAGAAGTCGCAGTCCGATACACAGGGTTTGTCATTCCAGATTATTTCGTTGTGGGCTATGGATTGGACTATTCTGGGCGATGGCGGAACGTTCCGTCAATCCATGTTGTAGTGCCTGAAAGGGGAGAGAATGCGTAATTGGGGCGTCTGATGAAGAATCTTGGCCTCTATTTGATATTGATTGTTCTCGTGGTCAGCCTCGTCAACGTTTTTCTGGCTCCTCCGCAGGGCACGCAACAATCTATGGAGGTTTCGTACAGCGCATTTCTTCAGGGTGTCGCCGACGGAACGGTGACATCCGTCGTTATCAGGGAAAATTCGATCAAGGGGCGGTATCGTGACGGTCGGGAGTTCATCTCCTACGTGGCGGAGCCGGCGAAACTTGCGAAGGAGATTTCCGAAAAGGGAGTAACGGTTGAGATCGAGCCTCCCCAGAAAACTCCCTGGTGGGCAAATATGTTGTCATCGCTCTTTCCGACGCTTCTTCTCATAGGTGTCTGGGTCTTTTTCCTGTACAACATGCAGGGAGGCGGCGGCAAAGTGATGAATTTCGCCAAGAGCAAGGCGAAATTGTTTCTTGACAATCGCCCGAAGGTGACGTTCAAGGATGTCGCGGGCTGTGAGGAGTCGAAGCAGGAGCTTCGCGAGGTTGTCGAGTACCTCAAAGATCCCGCAAGGTTTACCGCTCTGGGCGCGAAGGTTCCTCGCGGAGTTCTGCTTCTCGGACCTCCGGGGACCGGAAAAACCCTTCTCGCTCGTGCTTCGGCCGGTGAGGCCGATGTCCCCTTTTTCAGCGTCAGCGGTTCGGATTTCGTCGAGATGTTTGTCGGTGTCGGTGCGGCACGGGTTCGTGATCTTTTCGATCAGGCCAGAAAATATCAGCCGTGCATCGTGTTCATTGATGAAATGGATGCCGTCGGGCGACAGAGAGGCGCCGGTCTCGGCGGAGGCCACGACGAGCGGGAGCAGACGCTGAACCAGCTTCTTGTCGAACTCGATGGTTTCGACGAACAGACAGGAATAATCCTGATCGCCGCGACAAACCGTCCGGATATTCTCGACCCTGCGTTGCTGAGGCCTGGACGTTTCGACCGGCATATCGTCGTCGACAGACCCGACGTCAAGGGACGTGAAGCGATCCTCAAGGTTCATTCCGAAGAGAAAAAACTTGCGCCAGATGTCGATCTCAGTGTCATTGCCAGGAGAACGCCCGGGTTCGTAGGGGCGGATCTGGCGAACCTCGTGAATGAGGCCGCGATACTTGCGGCTCGCGTGGGGAGAAAAGATATCGGAATGAGCGAGTTTGAAGAGGGGATCGACAGAGTCATCGCCGGGCCGGAGCGTCGAAGCCGCGTCGTCAGCGAAAGGGAAAAGCGGATTATTGCGTATCACGAAACCGGGCATGCGCTTGTTGCGAAATTCATTCCCTCAAGCGATCCTGTTCACAAGATTTCGATCATACCGAGAGGTCATATGGCGCTTGGCTTTACGTTGCAGCTGCCTACGGAGGACCGGTTCCTGATGTCGCGCTCGGAGATGATTGACAGGATATGCGGCCTTTTGGGTGGACGTGTCGCCGAGGAAATCAAATTCGGAGACGTGACGACCGGAGCTGGAAACGATCTTGAACGGGCGACGCAAATTGCCCGGCAAATGGTCACTGAATTCGGAATGAGCGAGAAGCTCGGACTCGTCAAGCTGGGACACAAGCACCAGGAGGTCTTCCTCGGACGAGACATCGGCGAGGAAAGAAACTACAGTGACGAGATCGCGTATGAGATCGACAAGGAAATCAAGAAAATAATGGACGAATGTTACTACAAGGTCAGAAACATTCTTGTCGATAACATATCCAAAATGGACTTGGTTGCCGAAGCTTTGCTCGAAAGGGAAATTATAGAGGGGAAGGAGCTTGACGATCTCCTGCAACTGAACGGAGGACGGAGGACTGAGTCCGACGCCGGGGATTCCATTGAAAAACGCCGGACGGAAGAAACGAAGGAAGCTTCTTTGACCTGAGGTATGGGCATGTCCAATGTCTTTTTGTATGGAATGATCGATGCCGGGAGTGGGCTCTTGTGCGCACTCCCGGTCTTCTGTCTTGAAAAACCCGTTTCGCCTGACGCATACTGGGGTGAAAAGAAATGAACCACATCCGTTCGCCGTACTGGGATGCACGTTTTGAACTGAATTCTCCGTGGCCTCCTTCCGGGGATCAGCCACAGGCGATTGAATCGCTGACGTCTGGAATTTTGCGCGGAGATGCGTACCAGACTCTTCTCGGAGTCACCGGAAGCGGAAAAACATTTACCGTCGCGAATGTCGTCGCACGGATTCAGCGGCCAACACTGGTGCTCGCGCACAACAAGACGCTTGCGGCTCAGCTTTACAGTGAATTCAGATCGTTCTTTCCGAACAACGCGGTCCGCTACTTTGTAAGTTATTACGATTATTACCAACCTGAAGCGTATATTCCTTCAACGGACACATTCATCGAAAAAGACGCCTCGATCAACGAGAGAATCGAAAAGCTTCGTCTCGAAGCGACGAAATCCCTTATAGAGCGGCGAGATGTTATCGTCGTTGCCAGTGTCTCGTGCATCTATGGTTTGGGGAAGCGAGCCAACTACGAAGACGCGATTCTGCCATTTTCAGTCGGCGAGGAGTGGGATATACGGTCCTTTCTCGAACGCCTGGTAGATAACTACTACGACAGAAACGACATGGCGCTCGAACCCGGAGCGTTCCGTGTTCGGGGCGATATTGTCGAAGTCTTTCCGTCGACGGGAGAGAGCGCGATCAGAGTGCTTTTCGATGAAGACCGCATCGAACGGATCGATGAAATCGATCCCCTTACGGGACGCTCTCAACGGGCATTGCCGTATGCTTCCATTTTCCCTGCGCAACACTACGTCACAAACAGAAATGCCGTTGAAACTGCGCTTCCCCTGATCGAGGAAGAGATGAAACGACAGGAATCGCTGTTTCTCTCGGAAGGAAAGTTTCTTGAAGCCCAGAGGATTTCCATGCGCACCAGGTACGATATGGAAATGCTTTCTGAGGTCGGCTATTGTTCGGGAATCGAAAATTATTCGAGATATCTCGACGGACGGAGCGCGGGAGAACCACCCGGGACACTTGTCGACTTCTTTCCGGAAGATTTCCTGTTGATTGTCGACGAATCCCATATCACATTGCCGCAGGTTCACGGCATGTTCAACGGAGACAGGGCGAGAAAGCAGGTTCTCGTCGATAACGGATTCCGGCTTCCTTCGTGTCTTGACAACCGCCCGCTGAACTGGCAGGAATTCAGGAGTCGCATGAAGCAGGTCCTTTTCGTCTCGGCGACTCCGGGGGACTGGGAACGAGAGGTGTCGGCGCAAATCGTCGAACAGATCATACGGCCCACGGGAGTACTTGATCCCGAAGTGTGTGTCGTGCCGGCCAAAGGACAGATCGACGATCTCGTCGAGCGTCTCCGTGTCATCGAGGAAAAGGGAGAGCGCGCTCTCGTGACGACCCTGACGAAACGCTCGGCGGAGGATGTTGCGGAATACCTCCAGGAACTCCGGATAAAGGTTCGGTACATACATTCCGAGTTCAATGCGTTCGAGCGTGCGGAACTGATCCGGGATCTTCGCGCCGGAACTGTCTCGGTCCTCGTCGGCGTCAACCTCCTGCGGGAGGGGATGGATATGCCCGAAGTGTCGCTGGTCGCGATACTCGATGCCGACAGGGAGGGCTTTCTCAGATCGCATCGTTCGCTCATACAGATGATGGGAAGAGCGGCTCGCAACACGCAGGGAATCGTCGTCTTGTATGCGGATGAAGAAACGGAAAGCATCCGATCCGCAACTGAAGAAACGCTTCGGAGACGGCGAAAACAGCAGGAGTACAACGAAGTTCACGGAATTACGCCGGAAACGGTCCGTAAGGATATCGTTTCGCTTCTTCCCGAGGAATACCATGAAAGGAACCGCGTCGCCCAGAAGGGTGCCGGAGAGAACGAAACAACGATCGGAGAGTTGGAAAGACTGATGTGGCAAGCCGTGGAAAAGCTCGATTTCGAACGGGCTGCCGAATTGCGGGATGCCATACTCTCTCGAAAAGGAGGAACAGAACGGAGTGACGGACTGGATTCGAATTCGAGGAGCCCGGGAACACAATCTCAAAAACGTCGACATCGATATTCCAAGAAATAAGCTCGTTGTCATTACGGGCCCTTCCGGTTCGGGGAAATCGTCGCTGGCGTTCGATACATTGTATGCCGAGGGACAACGCCGTTATGTCGAATCCCTGTCGTCGTACGCGCGACAATTTCTGGGTATTCAGGGAAAGCCCGACGTCGACGATATATCCGGTTTGTCGCCGGCGATCTCCATCGAACAGAAGGGTGCCTCCCACAACCCGCGATCGACGGTCGGGACCGTTACGGAAATATACGATTACCTTCGCCTGGTTTTCGGCCGTATCGGAATACCGTACTGTCCGGAATGCGGGAAACCTGTAATCAGATATTCTCTCGATGAGATAATTAAAGGTATTTTTGATGAATTCGAGGGAAAGAAGATCGAAATCCTCGCACCGCTCGTACGGGGAAAGAAGGGGGAGTTTCGAAACCTTCTGACCCAGACGCGCGAGAAGGGATTTCTTCGTGTCCGGGTCGACGGCAATGTTCTTTGGCTCGAGGAGGATATCCCGCTTGAGAAGAACAAACGGCATACGATCGAGGTGATTGTCGACCGCGTCCTGGCGGTTCGCGACAGAAGAGGACGAATCGCGGAGGCGATCGAGAACGCAATCTCGCTCAGCGGTGGAATCGTCATGATTCTCGGGGAGGACGGAACTGTAAAAACCGTATCCTCGAACTTCGTGTGTCCCGATTGCGGTATCGCGATGCCGGATATCGAGCCACGCCTTTTTTCCTTTAACGCTCCGGATGGCGCGTGCAAAGATTGTAGCGGACTCGGGAGCCACGAATTCTTCTCCGAAGAGCTCTCGATCGATTCGGACCGTTCGATTCCGGACGGGGCGATCTTGCCGTGGAAAAAGAAGCACTACATGCTTTCAAAACTCCAGCATTTCGTCGAGAAATATTCGTGGGATCTATCACTTCCCTTTTCGAAGCTGCCGGAAGATGTCCGGCGTTTTGTGGTTCACGGGTCGGATGAGCGCGTGCCGATGCTTTTCAAGGACGGAAGCGAATCGAAGGTTTACATGGGAAGATACGAAGGGCTGCTGCCGTGGCTCGAAAATCGCTGGAGGGATACGGAGTCCGAAAATGTCAAGGAAGAACTCGAGGGATACCGTGTCGAGGACGCATGCGCCTCGTGCGGAGGATTGCGGCTCTGTCCGGAAGCTCTCAACGTGAAGGTCCACGGGTGCAGTATCGGCGAGCTGGTTCTCATGTCGATCAACGACCTTCTCGTTCTTTTGCGCGATATCGACTGGACCACTCACGAAACCGCGATTGTCGGACAGGCGATTCAGGAAATCCGGAAAAGGCTTTCGTTTATCTGCGATGTCGGTGTCGGGTATCTTTCCCTTCACCGGCGCGCCGATACACTAAGCGGGGGAGAAAGCCAGCGTATTCGTCTGGCGACTCAGATAGGATCCAAACTCAGCGGTGTCATGTATGTGCTCGACGAACCCACCATAGGTCTCCACTCGCGCGATACGTCGCGACTCGTCCGGACGCTTCTTGCCATCAGAGATCTCGGGAACAGCGTCATCGTGGTCGAACATGATCGGGAGACCATGGTGGCCGCCGATTCGATCGTGGAAATGGGGCCGGCCGCCGGAGAACTCGGAGGCCGGGTCATATCCAGCGGATCGTTCGAAGATGTCTCCCGTACGGAGTTCCTCACGGGGCCATATTTGCGCGGTGAACAGACCGGCATCGTGCGACGGAAAAGGACCAGGACTCCATCCGGATGGCTGACCGTGCAGGGAGCTGCGCACAATAATCTGAAAAATATAGATGTCCGGATTCCTCACGGGGTGTTTACCTGTATCAGCGGCGTTTCAGGATCGGGGAAGAGCAGTTTCGTCTACGACGTGCTGTACAAGGGACTCCGGAGAATTCTCGACAGGGATTATCGGGAGCGTGCCGGAACACATCGGGCGATATGCGGCGGGGAACACTTCCGGAATGTCGTTCTCGTCGATCAGAGCCCGATCGGGAGGACGCCGAGGTCGAATCCTGCGACGTATACTGGCGTTTTTTCTCTTATCAGGGATCTCTTTGCCGAACTTCCTGAAGCGAAGGTCCGTGGATACAAACCCGGACGTTTCAGCTTCAATGTCCGCGGAGGACGGTGCGAGGCATGCGGCGGCGCCGGATCAGTGAAGGTCTCGATGCTGTTCCTTCCGGATGTTTACGTTCCGTGTGAGGTGTGCGGAGCAAGCCGCTACAACAGAGAAACGCTCGATGTAACGTACAAGGGACATTCGATAGCCGACGTACTGGCGATGACCGTGGATGACGCAGTCGCCTTTTTTGGGGATCTTCCGGCGATTTCCATGAAACTTTCGGTGATACAGGATGCGGGGTTGGGGTATATACACCTTGGCCAGTCTGCCCTGACACTGAGCGGAGGAGAGGCGCAGCGCGTCAAGCTCGCGAAGGAACTTGGGAAACGCTTTTCCGGGCCGACACTGTACCTTATGGACGAGCCGACGACGGGACTCTACTACACCGATATCAGAAAACTTCTGGAAATCATCAACAGGATCGTCGATAACGGGAATACGGTTGTGATGATCGAACATAATCTCGATGTGCTCTTATCAGCGGATTATCTCATCGACTTGGGGCCCGAGGGAGGAAACGGCGGAGGACGGCTCGTCGACGAGGGATCTCCGGACCGGCTTATCGCGTCCGGTAAAGGGTATACCGCGTCGTATCTTCGGCAGTATGGAAAGGATCGGATGAAGTGAGACGGAACGATGGGGAAATCAGACGAAACGAAGGCGACAGCGCCCCCGATCTCTGCTGGGGAAGACAACCGATCAGAGATCTTCTCGAAAAGACTCCTGAATACGGATTGCGGGTTCTTCTTTCTTCCCGGCTTTCGCCGGCACAAACCTCAGAGTTCCGTATCCTTGCGTCGGCAGCCGGAATCCCTGTCGATACGGTTGATCCTGCGTTCCTCGAACGGGAATGCGGAACGACGGCGACGCAAGGAATTGCGGCTCGCATTTCGCCGATTCCCTGTCGTTCGCTGGAATGGCTGCTAAAGGCCGAGAACGGGAAAGAAGCCTCGTTGTTGGTCCTTCTGGACCATATTCAGGATCCTCATAACCTTGGTGCCGTTGTGAGAACCGCTGAAGCTGCCGGAGCGAGCGCGGTTCTTTTTCCCAGAAGACGATCCGCGCTGCCTGGGGGTATCGCCGTAAAGACCAGTGCGGGGGCGATCCTGAGGGTTCCGATGGTTTCCGTGCAGAATGTGGCTGCATGCATCGGCGAGCTGCAACAGGAAGGGTATTGGGTAAGCGTTCTCGATATGGATGGGGAGCGCGCTCTCTGGGATACGAAACTATCCGGCCGTTGCGTTCTTGTGATCGGGGCGGAGGGAGAAGGTGTTTCCCGGCTTGTATCGCAGCGGGCTGACGAACGACTGCGTATTCCGATATCCGGGGAAACCGGATCGTTGAATGCCGGGGTTGCCGGAGCCCTCGGGATGTTTCACTGGGTACGCGAATGGACGGGAAGGACACGAACGGGAGATGAGTGATATGGGCATAGTCCGGAGAATTGGAATTCTCGGTATTGGAGCCTTGGGAGGGGCGGTGGCGCAGGGACTTCTTCAGAAGGGGATCAGCGTGTCTGTCTTTGATACGGACGAGACGAAGAAGAAGCATTTCGCTTCTCTTGGGGCAGAGATCGGTAAAAACGCCGAAGAGCTGTGTTCGGGATGCGATATCCTTTGTATCGCGATCAAACCGAACATCTTTTTCCAGGTGCTTTCGCCGCTCAGGAATGTCCTCGCCGGGAAGCTCTGTATTTCCCTCGCCGGAGGTGTTTCTCTTGAGGCGCTTGTGAACGCATTGCCGGAAATCCGATGGGGAAGGGCCATGACCAATATATGTGCCGCAGTCAATAGGGCCTTTACCGGATATGTCCTTCCCGATAATGCGACCGGAGAAGAGACCGATTTTCTTGAAACCGCTTTCGGGACGCTTGGCGAGGCCATCTCGTTGCCGGAGCATCTTTTCAACGCGATCACGGCGATCTCGGGTTCCGGCCCAGCATTCTTCTTCTCGTTTCTTGAATCGTTTCTCCTTGGCGGAGTGCGGCTTGGACTCCCTTCAGCCCTTGCGCTGAAAGCCGCGTCATGGACGGCGGCTGGTTCCGCCGAACTCCTGCTGCGAAGCGGCAAACACCCTGCAGTCCTGCGTGACGAAGTGTCAACTCCGGGTGGAACGACGATCGAAGGGATAACCGCCTTACTTGAAGGAGGTGTTCCCGCTTCAATCGTTCGGTGTCTGACGAAGACCGCCGAAAAAAGCGGAGCCATGTCAGGGAAGGGTGCGGGAAAGTCCGTCGACTGAACACGTGAAAAAAGAATTCGGATCAGCGTTGACAAGAAGTGCGCGGGCCTGTAGAATCTCTTTTCGTTGGGTGGTTAGTTCAGAGGAAGAACGCTTCCTTGACGCGGAAGAGGTCAGAGGTTCGAGTCCTCTACCACCCACCATAGTAAACCCGAGGGCGCCGTAAGGCGCCTTTTTTGTTTTGCGGGGGTGAGTACAGTGATACTCGGAATAGGCGCCGATTTGTGCAGTATAACGCGAATGACGCGCGCTCTGCAGTCCGCCCATTTTCGGGATTCGATCTTTCACGAAGAAGAGATCTCCTATGCGGCAAAGCAGGCGCTTCCGGCGCGACATTTCGCGTCTTCTTTCGCGGCGCGGGAAGCCCTTGCGAAAGCGACGGGAATAACGACGTTCGTAATCGTCATGAAAGGTGCCTGGGTTGTCAGGACTGAAAATGGACCGTGTTTTCGCTATAATTCAAACGTATCTTCCCTCCTGCGGGAGAAGGGAATTCGAAAAGCGTGGCTTACGATGAGCCATGAAGGCGATTTTGCGATGGCATGTGTCGTCGTCGAGGGAGATTACAGCGACCGATGAAATATTTCGATCCCGCTCGTGTCAGAGAAGCCGATGCAATCGCGTTCCAACGGTACGGTATGCCGGGTGTGCTGCTTATGGAGAATGCCGGCAGGTCGGTGGCGGATGAAATCGTGTCCGCTTTTCCGCAATGTCGGAGTGTCTGTGTCCTCTGCGGTCCCGGAAACAATGGGGGTGACGGCTTTGTGGTCGCTCGCCATCTCGCCGTGCGGCGGATGGATGTTCGTGTTCTTGTCGCCTGTCCCGTGGAAAAGTACCGGGGCGACTCACGATATCACGGAAACATTCTCTCCGGAATGGGGATCCCTCTGGAAGAAAGCGAACACCTCGGAGACGGCGATGTCGAAACTCTGATATCGCATTCGGATGTTTGCGTCGATTCACTTCTCGGCACGGGGGCCATGGGAGAACCGCGCGGAGAGATCTCGCGTCTTATCACTTTCTCCCTGAACGCCCGACGCGTTGTGTCGGTCGATATCCCTAGCGGGATCGATCCGACGACGGGAAACGTCTTTACTCCATGTGTCCGGGCTGACCTCACAGTGACGTTGCTTGCCGCGAAAAGCGGTCTGGCCGTGCTTCCGGCGCGGAAGGCAGCCGGACGTATCGTTGTCGGCACAATTGGAATCGGTGAAAAACATATTCTGGATACTGAACCGACTATTCTTGACGTGGGAGAAGAAATTTTCAGAAGTCGTTTTCCGGAAACAGGTTTCTCGTGCCACAAATACAAAAAAGGCGTTTTACTCGTTGTAGCCGGCTCCGAAGAATATTCGGGAGCTCCTATCCTCTGCGTGCATGGAGCGTTGCGTTCTGGCGTAGGAGTTGTACACCTCATTTCGACCGAAGGTGCCGTCTCGGCGTGTATATCGCGCTTTCCCGAGGCGATCTGCAGGAGCGTACCGCCGGATGTGGATGAATTCCGGCTCCTCGAAGAGCATGTGGCAAGCAGTACCGCTCTTGTTTGCGGCCCCGGGATCGGCAGAAAGGATAGCGGGAGGGCGTGGACCGAAGCCTCGTGGAGGCAGAGGGGGCTCCCCGTGGTGTTTGACGGGGACGCGCTCTTCTGGCTTTCATCGGGAGGGATGGTTTCCGAGAGGCGTCCGGATGTCCTTCTGACGCCCCACGAGGGAGAGGCGGCGCGTCTCCTGAATACCACCGCGGACAAAATCCGCAGCGATAGAATCGGTGCGGCGAGGAAGATTTCGAAGCTCTACGGACCAGTGTTGCTGAAGGGGTGGACGACAGTTGTGGACGACGGGAAACGAGCCGCGGTAATTTGCGGAGGCTCTCCGGCTCTCTCCGTTGCGGGATCCGGTGATGTTCTTTCAGGGTGTGCGGGGAGCATGCTCGCGTTCGGAATGGCACCATACGAAGCCGGGTGCGCCTCGGCGTGGATTCACGGAAAGAGCGGCGCGAAATGGGAGGAGCGTTTCGGCACGATCGGGATGCTTGCTGGAGAAATTGCAGAGGAATTTCCGGGAGTTATCGCAGGAATAAGAGGAAAAAACGACAATGCGTCGTCGTCGAATCGACTGGGATGAAGAGATACGGAAAACCGAACAGATCCGTCGAAAAGGCTTGAAGAACACTGCTCTCGGCTGCATTATGTCGTTTCTGCTGCTCGTCGGAGTCAGAAGAATGCATCCGAAGTTGCTTCAGGCAGGCGGAATGCTTTCCTTTCTCCTTGTTGCTGTCGCGACGGTGTTGCTCATCGTCATTCTGTTTCGTCGTTCCGGAAGGAAGAGGGATTCGTAAGATGGAAAAGTACTTTCTTAGTATCGTCTCGGATTCTTCGGAGATGACATTATCCTTCGGAAGTTTTTTTTCAGGATATATCGAAAGGGATCTGTGCATCCTCCTGCGGGGCGATCTCGGTTCGGGAAAGACGGTCTTCACGCGGGGACTGGCGCAAGGGTTAGGGTTCTATGCGGTCCGCAGTCCGTCATTCACACTCGTTCACGAATATCCGACGAAACCGCGCCTGATTCATGTAGATCTGTACCGTATTGAAGAGGGACTGGAAAACGATTTGGTGCTCGATGAATTCATCGATAACGGCGACGTTCTTGTCGTCGAATGGCCGGAACGGGCAGACGGCCTTCCTGGAAAGAACAAATGGTTTTTCGATTTTTTTCAGCGGGAACGGCGGAACGAACGGCTGATCCGCTGGGGCATCGAGGGGCGCCGGGCGGAAGAAGTTATACATGCGATTGTCACGGAACTGGAGGATCGACGGTGGGCCTATACCTTGGAATAGACTGCAGCATGAGATGGACCAACATGGGGTTATCGGATGAAAGCGGCGTTCTGGTTGAAATGAATGTGAATGCTGGGAAGAGACAGGCCTCGTTGTTGCCCGGAATGCTTTCTTCCCTGATGAGTTTTGGGAACGTGAGTATATCCGATATCACTGTCCTTGGAGTGACTGTCGGCCCCGGCTTCTTTACCGGAATCAGGATCGGGATGGCGTTTGCCGTCGCGCTTGCGTTTGCATCGGAAAAACAAATCGTTGCGATCGATTCGCTTGAGGTGATGGTGCAGTCGGCGGGGAAAACGGGCGAGATTGTCGCTCCTGTTTTGAAGGCGTCGCGGGGAAATCTTTTTGGAGCGGCGTACAGGATCGAATGCGGGGGAGCGATGCCCTTGTGCGACATTCGCTGTTGTTCTCCGCAGGAATTCTGCCGCGGCCTTGAGAAGATGGGAGCGGCGTACAGGATTCTGGCTCAGGATAAGGAATCGTATGACGGGTTGTTCACCGGGTCGAGTTCCGATATCTGTTATTCATTCGGTCGTCCGGGAGGTGGGGCTGTTTCGGAGCTCTGCCGCAAGAAAAAAAATGAGGCGGTGTGTCCTTCTGAGATTCGTGCAAAGTATCACAGGGCGCCCGATGTCGGGAAGGGATAGTGAGAGGCGGAAGCTTTTTCCCGATTTTTTGTCATAAATTTCCCTAAAATACATCATATCTCATGCGAAAAATAGAGTGACGACCCTTGAACGCGGAATGCTAAGAAGTTATTCTTACACCGAGGCTAATTCGTATTATTCAGGAACTCGGCAATCGGGAAATGGAGGAATACAAAATGTCCGCGAGCCGTTTCGAGGTAATTGTGAACACGAGTTGGTGTAAAGGATGTGAGCTGTGCATCGGGATATGTCCGAAGAAGGTTCTTGTCCTGAACGACCGAATGAAGGCGGATCCGGTCCACATCGACAAATGCATCGGGTGTCACCAGTGCGAGAATACGTGTCCGGATATGGCCATCACGGTGAGGGAGGCTGGGGAAAATGCCTGAGGTTGCCTTCTGGCAGGGGAACGAGGCGCTTGCGTACGGTGCTTTGGCGGCGGGATGCCGGTTTTTTGGAGGCTACCCGATAACGCCTTCTTCGGAAATCGCGGAGATTATGGCGGAGGAACTGCCCAAGCTGAACGGACGATTCATTCAGATGGAAGATGAAATCGCCGGGATCGCCTCGGTCATCGGTGCCTCGATCACCGGCATGAAATCCCTTACGGCGACATCGGGGCCCGGTTTCTCGCTGAAACAGGAAAATCTTGGCCTCGCATATATCGCG
This sequence comes from Lactivibrio alcoholicus, assembly GCF_055390895.1. NCBI lineage: Bacteria > Thermotogati > Synergistota > Synergistia > Synergistales > Aminobacteriaceae > Lactivibrio > Lactivibrio alcoholicus. The sequence goes on along the minus strand of NZ_AP042471.1, from coordinate 3,491,139 downwards.
GAGGTTCCGATGGTTCTTGTTGATGTCATGCGAGGGGGGCCTTCGACAGGAACACCGACCAAAGGAGGACAACAGGATGTCATGCAGGCCCGCTGGGGAACCCATGGCGATCATGCGAGTATTTGTTACGCTCCGTCCTCCGCGCAGGAATGCTACGAAATCGCGATCCATGCCTTCAACAACGCTGAAAGATTCAGGCAACCTGTTCTCATACTCAGCGACGAAGTCATTGCGCATATGAGAGAAAAAGTTCTCGTTCCGGAAAAGGAAAGTATCGAGATCGTCAACAGAAAGCGTCCCGTGGATGTGCCGGAGAAGTTCGTTCCGTATCGGCCGGACCCGAAAGACGATCTGCCCTGTATGGCGTCCTTCGGTGACGGATATACTTGGCACGTTACGGGGCTGACGCATAACGACTGGGGGTTCCCGACCAACAATCCCGAGGAGATCGAAAAGAACATAAACAGGCTCATGCGCAAGGTCGACCGTTTCCGGGATGAGATTGTCCGATACGAAACGGAGTACACAGATGATGCGGATGTCGTGGTTCTTGCGTACGGAAGTGTTGCCCGGTCCGCGAGGAGAGCGGTCCGGGATGCCCGGAGGCGTGATATAAAAGCTGGATTCTTCCGGCCGATTACGTTGTGGCCGTTTCCCGACAAGGAGCTCGAAAAGCTCGCAAGACGCGTGCGTACGATAATCGTTCCGGAGATGAACTGCGGACAAATGGTTCTGGAAGTCGAACGTGCTACGAAGGGGAAGGCAAAGATTGTTCAGCAATCCCTCGTGAACGGAGAGCTTTTCAAGCCCAAAGATATCCTGAAAGTTATCGAGGAGGTGGCGTAATTATGCCGAGTCCAGAAGTGATGTCCTGGCTTCGCACCCGTTTCTTCCCGCACATCTGGTGCCCCGGGTGTGGTCACGGTATCATTATGCACTCTTTGTTACGGGCGCTCGTTTCTCTCGAGAAAAAAAGGAGTGAGACCGTTATCGCTTCGGGGATCGGCTGTTCGAGCCGTATGGCGGGATATATCGACGCGTGCACGATGCACACCACGCATGGAAGATCCCTTGCCTTCGCCACCGGCATCAAGCTTTCGAATCCGTCATTGACCGTTGTCGATGTGATGGGCGACGGCGACTGCTCGGCGATCGGAGGAAACCACTTCATTCATGCGTGTCGCCGGAACATCGATATAACGGCGATCGTCATGAACAACAATATATATGGAATGACTGGCGGGCAGGCCTCCCCGACGACACCGAGGGGATCGCTTGCGACGACTGCGCCGTATGGCGCCATCGAACCGAATTTCGACATCTGCAGACTGGCCGAGGGGGCCGGCGCTTCCTATGTGGCAAGAGCGACGATAGCGAATCCCAAACAGGCGGAAACGTTTATCAAGAAGGGTATTCAAAAGAAGGGGTTTTCCGTTATCGAGATCGTCAGCAGCTGTCATACGCAGTATGGTCGTCGAAATAAGAGAAGGACTCCTATCGAAAACATCAACTTCTTCAAGGAAAATTCCGTGGCGTTTGAGAAATCGAAAACGATGACTCGGGAAGAGCTTGAGGGAAAAATCATCATTGGAGAGTTTGTAAATAAGGATGTACCTGAGTACACGGATCAGTATCTGGCGTTGATTTCCAGAGTCCAGGGAAGAGGAGAAAGCCGATGAGATACGAAATTCGCTTTGCCGGATCCGGCGGACAGGGAGTGATTCTTGCTGCCCTCATCGCAGGAGAGGCGGCTGCTCTTTTCGAAGACGGGCTGTATGTCGTGCAGTCGCAGTCGTATGGACCGGAAGCCCGTGGAGGAAAATCGAAGGCCGAGGTCGTCATCTCGACCGAACCTGTTGATTACCCGAAGGCGGTCTCGCCGAATCTTCAGGTTATCCTGACCCAGCAGGCCTGTGAGGAATTCTCGCTTGAAACATTGCCCGGCGGGAGGATAATATTCGACGATTTCTTTGTTACGAGTTTCCCGCAGGTTGATGCGTACCTCTACCATCTTCCGATAGTGCGGACTGCGAGAGAAAAGATCGGAAGAGAGCTTGTGACGAATATGGTGGCTCTTGGAACCGTTGCGAGAGTCCTAGAGCTGGAGAAGATCGTCAGTCCCGATTCGATCAGGAAGGCGATTTGCGCGCGCGTCCCGAAGGGAACGGAAGAGTTGAATGCGCGTGCATTTGATGAGGGGTATCTTCTCTTCAAATCGAGCCTGCATCTGTAGGTGGTCCGGAAAAGAATGCAAAGCCGCCGACGAAGTCGGCGGCTTTTTTTGAGAGGTTGTCGACAGTGAAAACAGAAAACCGGGTTGTTGCAATCGAATCGGTCAGCAGCGACGGAAGGGGACTGACCCATCTAAAAAACGGGAAAGTCCTCTTCGTTGAAGGCGCGCTTCCCGATGAAGAAGTCGAAGTGGCCGTTACGCGCGAGACTCGCGACTACGCCGTTGCTCAAGTCGTCCGTTATCTCTCGCAGGAAAGGCGGCGTTGTGTTCCGGCGTGCAGGTGGTACGAAACCTGCGGTGGATGCAATCTCCAGCACGCGACGTATGAACTGCAACTTCAGCTGAAAACGCGTATCGTCAAAGATGCGTTCCAAAGAATCGCTGGAATGGAGCCGATTCATGGGACTGACGAATGTATTGCGAGCCCGAGGGCCTGGAAATACAGAAACAAGGCGTCATTCCCCGTCCGAAAAACCACGAAAGGTGTGAAAACAGGTTTTTTTCGGGAAAAGACGCACGACATTGTCCCTCTTGATGCGTGTTCCGTTATTGACGGCGGACTCGAGTCCCTCTTTCGCAATATCTCCGGGACGCTCCCGCGTTTCCCGATTGCACCGTACGATGAAAAAAGGCATTCCGGATTGTTGAGGCACATTGTATTGCGTTCGGGAACGTTTACCGGGGATATCGTTCTCGGGCTTGTTTGCAGGCAGATGCCTGACGCCGCTGCCATTGATGCTTTGCGTGCTTTCCTCGGCTCCGAAGAGGTTATCCCGCGTGGCGTGTGTATCAATATAAATCCTGATCGTTCGAACGTCATACTTGGAGCCGAAATACGGAAGATATCAGGTGAAATTTCCATCCGGGAGCGCCTCGGCCATTTTCTTTATCGGTACGGTATTGCGGATTTCTTTCAGGTCAACAGTTTTCAGGCGAAGCGACTGTACGAGTATGCTGCGGCGGAAGCCGGCGATGGCGCGAATCTCCTGGAACTTTATTCCGGAATAGGATCTTTGACGATGTATCTTGCACGACACTTCCGGAAGGTTGTGGCTGTCGAGGAATGGCCTTCGGCCGCTGCTGCGATTCTGCAGACATGTGAGATCAACGGAATCCGAAATGTTACGGCGGTGACGGGGTGCGCGGAAGATACGGTCGGCGGCATGACGGATTCCTTCGAAACTGTCCTGGTCGATCCGCCGCGAACCGGGTGCGATCGTGTGGTGCTGGAAGAGCTCGGAAAGAAGCTGAGACCTGCGAAAATCGTTTACGTTTCGTGCAATCCGGCGACCCTTTCCCGGGATATTCGTATTCTGAGCGAAAATGGATACGGATTTCTCAAGGCACGACCGTTCGATATGTTTCCACAAACGACGCATGTCGAATGCGTTGCGACATTGATTCGAAAGAACTCCTCCGCATAGAGGAAGTCGCGCTTTTTATGATCCTTTGAGCAGGAATATGCCTCTATGTCTGCAAAATAGGCGATACTCGATCGGATGACCTTGCAAAGCCTGCGGCGCAAGGCTATAATACCCTCCGTAGCGAGCGGACATAGCTCAGTTGGTAGAGCATCAGCTTCCCAAGCTGAGGGTCAATTCTTTAATGTCTCGTCCGCTACGTAAGGCCTTGCAAACACTGAATTCAAGGGGACTCTGCTTCGGCGGGGTTCCCTTTTTTGATACCCTGCCATGGTGAATTGTATTGTTTGCTCGCACAATTCCTCGTTTTTCGGACTCTCCGAAATGTCAAGGTTCACGAATTTGCGAATGCTGACTATTTGTGAGCTTTTGTCTTTTCTCCGAAGTATGCTACAAACCCTTGCATTGACTGAAAAAGGTCTGAACGTATCCAAAAAAGATACACTATTCAGCTAGACTTCTCTGATGTTTTGTAGTATAACCCCTTACGATATGCCATGTAAACAGAAAGGAGGTGAAGCTGACATGACGTTGAAGGAAAAGATCGAAGCGCATTCAGGGACGGTGTATCGTTTTTCCAAGGAGACGCGGATACACGAAACGGCGTTGTACGGACTTCTTGGGCGAAAGCGAGCCGTGAGCAAGGGGGTTCTCGGAACGCTCAAGAATACCCTCGGGGATGAAGTTGAAGGGTTCTTCGATGAAGACGGCGTGCTTATCAGGAAGTAGCGGGTACAAAAAATCCGCTCCCCGGCAGCGGGAAGCGGCGGAAAGGAGAGCTTTTATTGGAACGAGCAATTATGGAAAAGGATAGCAAATTTGCCGGAAGTGAGCAAGACGTCGACGCACAGATCAAGACGTTCGGCTACTACTGGCCTGAAGTTTGTGGGGAGTATGAGCGACATATCGAAAACGGGATGAGCCCAGTCGCGGCGTGTGACGAGATAGAGCACAATATAAACTCTGATGAGGAAAAATTTCGAACCCATGCAAGACGCTCAGAGACTCCGAGAACGACAGTTGAGGCTATCCGCTTGATGTTCAAGGACAGACTGAGCGAAAAACAAATCGTTAAGGAAGCCAAGCTCGACGATGAATTCAGAAGACGCATTGAAATACCGCCTTCCGAAAAGAGAAGGATACTGCTGGACGCTTGCCGCAAGATCAGGATAATGCAGGTGGTGGAACAACATAAAGATCGTCCTCGCAGTCGTTCCGCATATCGCCGTGAGCCAAGCCGTGTTTCCAGTCGCTCGCGTTGTACTTCACGCACGGCTGTAGCGTCGGCTTCTTCACCGGGTGGCGACGACTCCGGAGGCAGTGAACCTCCTCAATCCGATCCAGACTTACCTTCCTTCCGCTTCGTCCGAAGCGGGATTCTCCGTTCGTATCTGAAAACTGACCGGTTCCTTTCCTCGTGGCGTCCTGGACGTCCCGGGCTCATGGCGCATGTCCGGAGGTGGGCGGCATGACATCCAAAAGGGCGACGCAACGGGCTTCTATCCTTGCCGCACTAAGGGCCGGTCGGGTGCTCGACGTTCCGACGATTCAACGGGAATTCGGATGCTTCCGCCTTGCCGCCCGAATCGCAGAACTGCGCCGGGAAGGGCACATCGTCTTGACGCTCCGAAGCGAGACGGCCGACGGATTTGCTCGGTACCTGCTGATCGGGGGCGACGCGGCATGAACTCCCTACGGATCACTGACCACGGCGTGAGGCTTAACGACAAGTTGGAGATGGGACAGAACGCGGCGGCGGAACGGATAGGGGCGAAGGCGATCATCCCCCCGATCGAGGGGATGGATGCGAACTACTATACGACCCTTCTCGGAGAGAAGGCGGAACCCGGGTGGCTGATCCCGGCGGACGAATTTTGCTCGCAGCCGGCGCCGCTCCGGTGGCTGATCCGGAAATGGGTGCAGAGGGACGCGTTGATTATGGTCCATGGTCCGTCGGGTTCCGGAAAAACATACGTCGTCCTGGACTGGTGCCTTCGGATTGCGGGCGGTCTCGATTCGTGGTGCGGCCAGAAGGTCCGGAACGGAACGGTCGTGTATCTCGCGGGGGAGGGACACTTCGGCCTTCGGGCGCGAATCGCCGCGTGGAAACAGCATCACGGCGTGAAGAATCTCGACATGTTCCTCAGTTCGTCGGGGTGCGATCTGAACACGTCGGCAGGGTATCAGCGCGTCGTCGACCATGTCCGGAGCCTGGAGGTGAAGCCTTCCCTGATCGTCGTCGACACGCTGCACCGGTTCCTGTTGGGCGACGAGAATTCCGCCCAGGACGCGAAGACCATGCTCGATGCATGCGCCGCGCTCATGGAGGAATTCGGGTGCTCCGTCCTGCTGATCCACCACACCGGACTCAGCGACGAGCACCGGGCGCGCGGGTCTTCGGCATGGCGAGGGGCGCTCGACATCGAAATCAATATCATGCCCGGCCGGAAGGGGGAGCCTTTCCAAGTATGCCAAAGAAAAATGAAGGACGACGAAGAGCAGGATCCCATCAACCTCCGGCTGCTTCCCGTCCCGATCGACGGATGGCTCGACGAGGACGGCAATCAGGTATCGAGCTGCGTCGTGGTCCAGAGCGACGAAGCGCCGGAGAAACACGAGAAGGTGGACGCGAAGCTCGCGGAGTTCCGGAAGCTCTTCGAACGCGCGTGGTTCGCGTCCGAATGCAAGACGTTCCGGATGCAGGACGAGACGTTCGAACGGCCGTACGTTTCCAGAATCGCCATGAAGAAGTTCCTGGTGGAGAACGAGGGAACATCGGAGACGGCGGCCGACCAGATGATGAAGGGCACGCTTCCGAACCGGTTTATCGGAAAACTCCAGAACGATTGCGTCATTGAATGCGTCAAGGTGAATTCGGCCGTCGGATGGGTGGTCATTGATAACACGTTTGCAAGCGTATTGTTGACCCGGAGTTAACAAATGAGTGTACATAGTGGGATATTTCACAAAGGGTGTTTGTACACTCTCTTGTACACTCGTTTTTGATGAGTGTACAAACCGGGTGTACACGCTTGTACACTCAAGGAATTCAGTATTTGCAAGGGTTTGTGGTTGAGTGTACAAATGGAGTGTACACACCTGGGGGCAAGGTCAGCCGCGAGTGTACACGCTGTACAGGGGTCTATAAGACCCCTGTACGTGTACACTCCGAGATGCGGCGGAAAACCTGTAAGCATTCCGAGGTTGAGTCGGGAGGGGAAAGATGGACGAACCTTTTTTTACGGAGCTTCAAAAGGCCGGCAGACGTATCAGGGGGATTCAGGGGTTCGGGGAATATACCAAGCGACGCATATTCATCCATCGCTGAAATCCCTTCGTGGAGGCCCAACAAGGCCATGTATTTTTTGGTTTGGTATATCCAGGTGTCCGACGTAAACAATGTGGCTCTACGGGGCTCTATCGACGCCTAGCGCCTCAGTGTCGTTGAGGCGAGGGGGAGAATATGGAGGTGTACCATGCGAATTGAACCCGGCGACTGTTGCGAACGGGTGATCCTCATGTGGCGCGATGCGATACGCGAATGCATGGACAGACTTGTCGAGATCGAGGACATGGGCGTCGGCGGTCGGGGCAGCTCCGGCGATGTCCGTGTTCAAGGCGGCGTCCGTCTCCCCGTGGAGGAACGCCATTTGTTCGCAAAGGACCGACTGACGTACGCGAAAGAAGTGATCCTGATAGCCGGCGCCTTGCGTGACGCTCCCGGAGAGAAGGCGAGGAAGTATGTCACCGCGCTTCTGGACGGATGCACAGGCGCGGCATTGCGCAAGAGAGTACGCCTTCCGGAGCGCGAGCACAGGGGAATGCAGGCGTGGCTCCTGAAGGTCGTTCGTCGTGCGATGGCGTGAGAATTTCCCCTGTGCGCGTCATGGGTGACCGCGGCGGGGGTTCCTTCTCGCGGAAGGTGGTACCTACCGTGGGGAAGGGGAGGGCGTCCTTCCCCACGCCGCTGTGGAGCCGCAAGGAGTGTGAAGAAATCGGACCATGCGGATGACTGTCGCATCCACACCGGACGGATACACGGTTGTCGGCGTCGACGATGGATTCAAGGGAGGCGGACTCCGTGTCGGTCGTCTGAAAGTGGTCGTTCCTGTCCATGTCCTTGACGCCGGTGAGCATCTGGCGTATAAGAATCATAAAAGGAGTTCTCTCTTCCATGACAGCCGAGGCGGATTCATCTGAATTCGCCGGAGTTTGGGGAAGAGGGAACTCCTTGTTTTCTACGTTCACATCATAGTCGTTCCCCTCCGAGTCCTTGACGCCTTCGAGAAACGAATCTAGAATAATCTATAAAGTATCTGGGCGTATGGCCGTTTAAAGGTTGATCTTCCAAACCCTTGCGGTGTAGACGCTCGGATACTTTTTATATTATCCTCTCGGGATGGAGTTGCTTCCGAATCCTTGACACTTTCGAGGAACGAATCTAGAATGATCTCAAAAGTATCCGGGCGTATGGCCGTTTAACGGTTGCTCTTCTGAACCCTTGCGGCGTAGACGCTTGGGTACTTTTTCGTTTCGGCCCGAAGCCGCGTCCCCGTGTTTCCGAAATGGTCACGGGACAAAACCGCCGGCTGGGTACGCATTCTCCGCTTTCCGGCCGTTCCCGTTTTGCAATATCCCTTCTGGCGATCATATCGACCATCTTCCGCGCGGCGTTTTCCTGAAAGTTCCGGAACCTCCGACGGAATGTCGGCTCCACAAGGTTGCAACATCCCATGTCACGGGTATCAACGCGCGATACCCCGTGTTTCAATGTACTCAGTCTTATGGTAAAATAACATGTGAAGAAACGCATTCATAATCGGCATGTCCCCGCCTATTCCTCCACAAAACCGATATCTTTCAAGAAAATAGCAGCGAAAAATATTCAATCCGTATGTCATGACTGCGTGTAATCGCAATCAAGACGGACTGCATTACAAGACTGTCTGCGACGACAAGACGAAATGTCGTTAATGCGTATGGATTCGGGGAAAGCCTTGCGTGTACTGAGCTGACGTAGTTTTCGGAAGAGATGTCGGATTCGAGGGAGTACGAGATGAAGATGAAAAATACCTGACTCTACGGGAAGGGGGAAAGCGACCTGGGGCTCACGACGAAACAGCGGCGGTTCGTGGAAGCGTACGATGGCAACGCGACCAGGGCGGCGATCGCGGCGGGGTACAGCGAACGATGGGCGGCGTCGAACATCGACAAGATACTGAAGAACACTGAAATTCGGGCGGCGATCAACGACAGGGAACAGGCCCGCATCGACGGATTCATTGCGACCCGCGAGGAACGACAGCGGTTCTGGACTCGGATCATGCGGGACGAGAACGCCGATATGAAGGACCGGCTCCGGGCTTCGGAAGTTCTCGGACGCTCCGAAGGCGACTTCATCGAGCGGGTCGAAGTGAAGGGGGATCTGGACATCGGAATCCTGTTCGACCCGGAGAAGCGGCGGCAGGTGCTTGAACGGCTCGAAACCGTTACGAGCTGAAGGATTGTGCAGGGGAGAGGCGATCGGGCAAACTGATCGCCTCTCTTTCTTTTCGGCTTTCCCCTCGCGGCCTCTCATTGGTCAGGGGGAGGTTGTACAAAACCGCTCGGATTTGTACGAGAAGAAAAAAGAATAATGAGCAACACAAATAAGTTGACAAGACGAATGGAGAAGTGTACGCTATCATCATCCCACAGAAAGGGGCGGTGCAAATGGCGCACACGGCGGTTCTCTACATCAGGGTCAGCACTCTGGATCAGGCGGAGCACGGCGTCTCTCTGGACGCACAGGAGCAGCGCCTTACCGCCTATGCCGTCGCGTGCGGGCTTTCCGTCGTCGCCGTCCTTCGGGAAGAGGCGATCTCCGGAACCGTCCCCATGGCCGAACGCCCCGAGGGAAGGAAGCTCGTCGATCTCGTGACTGCTGGAAGGGTTTCAAATGTCGTCGCGCTGAAGCTCGACCGGCTCTTCCGGTCGGCCGTCGATGCGCTTCAGACAACCGCCGAATGGGACAAGCGCGGCGCGTCCCTTCACCTCGTCGACATGGGCGGGCAGTCCCTCAATACGGGCTCCGCGATGGGCCGGATGATGCTCACGATGATGGCGGGCTTCGCGCAGTTCGAGCGGGATCTGACGGCGGAGCGGACAAAGGCGGCGCTCGCTCACAAGAAGAGCACCAACGCGGCGTATTCTCCCACGCCCTTCGGGAAGATCCGCGAGGGAGAAACGCTCCGTGACGACGACGCGGAGCAGGCGATTCTCGTGAGAATCCGGACGATGCGGGACGACGGCTTTTCCCTTCGCGGGATAGCGTCCCGGCTGAACGTCGAAGGCGTGGCGAGCAAACAGGGGCGTACCTGGCACGCTTCGACGGTGGGGTACATCCTGAAACATGCGGCGTAAGGAGGTGAGGCGGTGACGGCGGAAAAACTTTATACGATGGAAGAGGCGGCGGCGGAGTTGAAAATATCTCCCCAGACTCTGGGGAAATGGTTGCGGGCGGGGAAAGTTCGCGGGGTGAAGCTGGGTCGGATCTGGCGTATCCCGGAAAGCGCTCTGGATGAGATCGCGAAGAGCGGGACGCAGAAGGAAGAATAGAAACGGGGGAGCCTCAATCCTTGGCGGGAACCGGCTCCCCCATACTTCCCCCCTCGTGGGGAGAAAGGAAGTGGAATCATGATAGCACAGGGAAAGCGGAACGACGGAGAGGTGCGGAGAATCACGGGAGAAAGAAAGCTGAACGGCGGGGCGTCGTATATCGTCGCCGCCGGCGTGAACTTCGTCGACGTGGTCTTCTCCGGCATGAACGACTACTGTGTGAACCGCGTCCGGAACGAGCTTGCGGAGCTGATCCACATATATTTCGAGGAAACGCAGGCAAGCCCCCGGGGAATCCGGATGTTCCGGAAGGAGCAAGCGGAAGAGCGGGATACGCTCATGCCGACGGTCGAGCGGCGGGAAGGCGCGGTGATCCTGAAGTTCTCGGACCGTTCGGCGCTATGGCTCGATCGCGGCAACGTGTATGTCTCCTTCCCGCTGGACGGAAAGGGCCGGCCGTACAAGGGCTTCATGTACAAGGCGGAGAGGTTCCGTGACGGCCACAACGAGGAAACCCTTCGGGCGGCTCTGGAACGGTGGGGGAAGATGGCTTCATAGATCCGAGCACGCAGGGAGCCGGGGGAAGATGCCCGGCTCCCTTTTTCGTGTCCCTGGGCGGACAATGGCCCCTCGTACGTGACCGTGGCGGGGCGTCGTTTTCTCCGGCGGTATGGATCGTCGTCCCGTGGAAACGTCATGCCGCGGCGTCGAGCTGTGAAGGGCAGGGCCGCGAGGGAAAGGGAATGTCGGCTTCCTTCTCGCGGATCATCGTATCTTCCCCATGCGAATCTTCTTCTCGGGGAAGAGGACGCTTGCGGGAGACGCCTTGTCATGTCCTTGCCGGATGTCGCTCTCGGTGACGTTCAGGTATTGCCGCGTCATGTCGAGCGTCGTGTGTCCCATTTCCCGGGAGAGCGTCATAACGTCGCCGCCGTTCCGGAGAAAGCCGATTGCGTGCTGATGGCGAAGGTCGTACGAAGAGAAGCGCGGCAACCCGGCTTTCTGGGCGTACCTTCGGAGCTGGACGGTCCATGCGTGCGTGTTCCATCCGTTCCCTTCGCAGGTGCAGAAGACCGGCGTCGTATCTCCCCATTCCTCGGGACGAATCCCCACGAGACGGGAAAGCAGCTCGCCGGTTCTGTCGGAGAAGAAGACAATCCTGCTGGTTCGCGTCTTGGATGTCGCGGCGCGAATCCGTATCCTTCTCGCGGGAACGTCCACATCGGAGGGACGGAGCAGAAGCGCTTCGGAAGGGCGTATCCCGCAGTCCATGCACAGGGCGAAGAGCGTTGAGTCACGGAGCCGCGAGAAGGAATCCGTTCCGATGGCGTCGAAGATCTTCCTGATGTGATCCTCGGGGTGGTCCACGATGCGCGGTTCCTGCCGGCGATACTTCAATCCTTCGGCGGGGCTCCGGTCGAACGCTCCTTCATCGACGCAGAACCGGAAGAACGGACTCAAAACCTTCAGCCTGACGTTATGTGTAGCAGGGGAAATGTCGTTCTGCGACAGGTACGCGAGCAGGCAATCGCGACAGTAAGAACTCCATGCCGTGGGGTATCGCCTGAAGAACGTGGTGATGATCTCGACATATCCGGCGATGGTGCGAGGGGCGGCTCCCTGTGCTTTCCGTAGGGCAACAAAGCGATCTTCGGCTTCTTCCCATGTCTCGGGTGCGCGGCGCTGAATGTTCCGTACTCTTGCGGACATACTCCTGCATCCTCCCTTGAATGTTGGGATGCGACATTCGGAGAGGTCCGAAAAGTTGTGTATCAGCCATACTTGAAAAAAGCGTTCCGTACGTAAGTTTCGGACTATTGTGTCATAGCGTTTCGGTCCTTGCGCAAACGTGTTTCGCGAAGCTATAATACCCTCCGTAGCGAGCGGACATAGCTCAGTTGGTAGAGCATCAGCTTCCCAAGCTGAGGGTCGCGGGTTCGAACCCCGTTGTCCGCTCCATTTTTTTCCCCTTCAAAAATGGACTTCATTTCCCGAATTATCCTCGACTTTATGCCAAGTTTGACACAAAATTCTCAGGGTATTAGAATTATTGGGGTTTTGTGACGGGATAGTGCGGTTTACTCTATAATGGTACGTACATTGGAAGGGGGGTGTAGTGTGTATGGCGTTGAACCTCGCGGAAGAGATAAAAGCTGTGGAGATGAGTTCCAAGAAACGAATCGTTGACGCGAAGGCTGAGGCTGTGAAGCTTGTAAACGCGGCGACGAACGATGCCGAGCAAAAGATCAAGGGTGCAAAGCAGAGCGCGTTCAAGGGATACAAGGAATCCGTCTCCAGAGTCGAAGCTGAAGCGGAGGAACGGGCGCGGAAAATTGTGGAGGCAGGAAAGGAACGCATTGCTGCGTTTTCGGGCAGCCACAAGGGGCGAATCACTCAGACGGCTACCTGGATTGCAGAAGAGGTGATTGCTCGATATGGCCGTAGCTGAACTCAAGAAACTCGATCTGTACGTGCACAAGTCGGTTTGTGACGATGTCCTCGGAGTACTGCAGAAAGTCGGCTGTTGCGAAATTATCAGCCGTACGGATGATGCGTCTCGCGAGGCTCCTGTAATGAATGAGCGATTGCAGCAAATCGACGGACAAATCTCCGACATCCGTTTTCTTCTTCGCTTTCTCGAACCTCACTATAAAGACCCCGTTTCTTCTCTTGATAGATCGCTCGGTGAAAGACCAATCTTCTCCATGGAAGAACTCGAAAAACTGTCGGCCGGAACGAATGTCGGTGACATCGCCGCAAGGATGCATTCGCTTGAGTCGCGTCTGATGGCCGTGAGGTCCGAAGTCTCGCAAAATATAGGCCAACTGGACCTTCTGAAAAAATTCCTGGACTTTCCTTACCCGATGGAATTTCTTTCCTGCGGGACAGAACGTGTTCGCGGAATATCCGGGACCTTGCCCGTCGCGTCGCTCCAGGGCTGGAAAAACGCTGTCGAATCTCGATTGGGAAAAGATACGGAGATTTTTGTAGCCCGAGTTGATGAAAAGGATCCGGATGTCTGGGTGACCCTGTTGTATGCGAAAGAACGGGAACCCGAGGCCTTCGAGATCTCTTCGAAGTATTCTCTTTCAAGAGTCGAAATTCCCCGCAATATGACGCAGAACGCTTCGGACGAAATCGCCGTGCTAAAAAAGCGACAGGACGCACTCGCCGCAGAGGATGCTTTTATAGTTCGCAAAGTCGGCGAAGAAGCGGAGAAGATGGTACCTGCGATACGAAGTCTGAGCGATTACTATTCTTCGCTCAGAAAACGTTTCGAGGCTCTTGATGACAGTATTGTCACGGAACAGACGATTGCCCTTCAAGCGTGGGTTCCGGTAAAGGCCGTCGACTTCCTCAAAAGAGAGCTCCTTCCATTCCGCGACAGCATTGAGATGGTTCTTGCCGATCCGGGGGAGGGCGATCTTCCTCCCACTCTTCTTCAGAACGCCAAAGCGGCGCTTCCATATGAAACGCTGACGAAACTCTATGGTGTGCCTCTGTACGGTGAGCTGGATCCTACTCCACTCTTGGCGCCGTTTTTCTTCATATACTTCGGTATGTGTCTTGGCGACGCGGGATATGCGCTTGTCATGATCGCGGGACTCTTGTACTTTCTTCGCAAGTACAAGAGAATGCCATCGTCTGTCAAGCAATTCATGCACTTGATTCTCGGAGCGGCCGTTTCGACGCTTATTTATGGTGCGTTGACCGGAAGCTGGTTCGGCGACCTCGTGGACTCGGTCGGTTTTCTGAGTTTCCTGAAGCCGATCAAGAATTTGTTTTTTGTCATAGATCCCATGCAAAAGCCGATGACTATCCTTGGAATAGCTCTCACCTTCGGGGTCGTCCACTTGGGCTTCGGGCTTTTCATTGCGTTCTACGATTGCCTCCGGAAGAAGGATTACATGGCGGCCTTTTGTGATAAGGGTGCGTGGATTACGATGCTATCAGGTCTTCTCTTTCTCCTTGGAGGGGCCGCCGGAGCACTTCCTTCCGTGTTTTCTCCGATAGGGAAATGGATGGCGATCATTGGAGCCGTGACGGTATTCTTGTATCAGGGACGCGGAAAAACGGGAATCATGTCGAAATTTTTCTCAGGCGTTCTGGCCGTTTACGGTTCCACGTCATATCTGGGCGACGTATTGAGTTATAGTCGCCTGCTTGCATTGGGACTCGCATCTGCCGCAGTTGGTGTCATTATCAACATGCTCGGCAAATTATCGTCCGGGATTCCGTATGTCGGATGGTTTGTTGCGATTCTCGTTGTTCTTGTCGGGCATACGTTTGGTTTGGCCGTCAATGTTCTTGGAGCGTTCGTCCATTCGTTACGACTTCAATATGTCGAGTTCTTCAGCAAGTTCTACTCCGGCGGCGGGAAGTTCTTTTCCCCCTTGACCTACTCATCTCAATATGTCGATGTAACGGAGACTTCTGCTAATAGTTGATGTGCCCCGGCTCTCTTGGGCGGAAGTATAAATCTTGATCAAATTTGAGGGGAGTGTACTTAAGTATGGAGCAGTATCTTGGAATTATGCTGTCGGTATTGGGAGCAGCCCTTGCTGCCGGATGGGCAGGCGCCGGTTCTGCCATAGGAGTCGGTATCGCCGGCGAGTCCGGAGCGGGAGTGATGACTGAAGATCCAGGCAAGTTCGGTCTGGTACTTCTGTTGCAGGCTCTTCCCGGTACACAAGGCATTTATGGACTTATGACAGCGTTTCTTGTTCTTCTTAAGGTGGGTCTCCTCGGAGGAAGTCCTCTTGCCGTTGGAATCTGGCAGGGACTTGGAATTTGCTTCGCATGTCTTCCCGTTGCCATTGCCGAATATTTCTCCGCTATAGCACAGGGAAAAACGTCGGCCGCATGCATCCAGATGATCGCCAAGAGACCTGAAGAAACCGGAAAAGCAGTCATTCTTCCCGCAATGGTGGAAACATACGCGGTGCTTGCGCTTCTTACGAGCATCATCCTTCTCAACTCCATAAAGCTCTAGAACCTTTGAGGTGATGAGCGATGTCATTGGCTGAAATAAAGGCCAAAATCGAGTCCGAAGCGCAGCAAGAATCACGACGGATACTCGATGCGGCGCGTGATGAAACCGTCAGGGTCGGGAAGAAGACGGATGATGAGATCGCGGTAATCGAGTCTCAGTACAGGGAGCGTTTGAAAAAGGAAGAACCCGAGATATTCAGACGTCGCGAAATCGTTGCTAATCTTGACGTGCAGAAGATGGAGCTTGGCGTCAAACAGGAGCTTATTGACGACACGTTGAAGGAAGCGCTTCGGGTTCTGCAGAATTTGCCTGAGGGAAAGTATCTGAATTTCGTAAAAGCGCTTTTGAGGAATTCCTCACCCAAAGGCGATGAGGAGCTTCTTGTCGGAGCAAATGAGAAGTTCATCACAGAACAGTGGCTTTCCACATACAATGAAGAACATAAGACTCGATTGACGCTTGCCAAGAACCGGATTCCCATTTCTGGTGGGTTTGTTTTGAGACAAGGAGATATAGACACGAATTGTTCCTGGGATATGTTGCTTCGTTGGGTTCGTGACGATATCGAAGCGAATATCGTGTCCCGGCTCTTTTCGGCCTAGAGTGCGGAGGTGGATCGATGGCTCCGGCGGAGCGTTATGGATATACAGTAGCCCGCTTGAGGGCAATGGGAAACCGCCTTCTCGACGAGAGTTCCTACCAGAGAATCCTGGATTCGGAAGATCTGGATGCAGCAATGAAAGTCTTGGGGGAAACTGCGTACGCGGCTTGGATTGCTGACTTGAAATCAAATCGGGAATTCGATAAGGCGATTGAATCCGAACTGTTGTATGTCTATTCGGAACTCCAGAAATTCGTACCTGACAAGCGGCTTGTAGAAATCTGCAGAATTCCTTATGACTTTCATAACATAAAAGTACTGGTGAAGAGTCATATTCTTCAAAAAGAGGGACACGAAAGGCGATTCGATCTTCTGACGAAGCTTGGGAATATTCCGACTGACGATCTCGTTATGGCGGTCGAAAGCGAGGATTACAGGCTGTTGCCGTACGGACTTCATGTCGTTCTGCCCAAGAGCGTCGCGCTTTGGGAACAGGCGAAGAATATCCTCGAAGTGGAAAAGGAACTCGACGACCAGCAATATCTCATGATCCGTAAAATGGGCTCGGATTGTGCCATCCCTTCGATTCTTGCATGGACACGAGCGAAGATCGACGCGGAAAACGTCAGAAATGCGGTCCGTTTGCGCCGCATCGGTGTCGATGCCTCGTCTGCGGAGTCATTTTTCCACGATGGGGGATATATATCGAAGGAGAGCCTTGTGGCTCTGCTATCTGAACCGCTCGAAGGATGGACCAAGCTTGTCGGATTTACGGATTGCGGAATTCTCATCGGAGAGCTGAAAGAACTCGGTGACATGAATCATGTTCTTGTGGAGATGGAACGCGTTCTTGACGACTACATCACCAAAGTTCTTTCAAAAGCGAAATATGGAGCATTTTCTGAGGACAATATCATTCAATACCTTTGGGCAAAGGAAATGGAAGCCAAGAATGTGCGTATTTTGCTCGTGTCTGTTGCGAACGGCACAAATCGGGAAATGGTAAGGGGGTTGCTGCGACGTGTCCAGTAAAGAAGAAAGCAGAGCGATGGCAGCAATCGGAGATTATGAAACCGTTCTCCCTTTCCAGGCAGTCGGAGTCACTCCGTTCATCCTGAAGGACATGACCACCGACGAATTTCGCGATATTCTGCTCAAGTGTGTCAGGAATGAATATGCGGTGGTTTTTCTTCAGGAAGAATTCTACGTTGCGAACCAGCAGTTAGTACAGGAAATCAACGAAACGAGTGCCGTCAGTATCGTAACGATTCCCGGTATCCGTGGCGGTGCTGGGGCAGGTTTGAGATCCATACGGAGCAGCGTTGAACGTGCTGTCGGTATGGACATATTCGCCGTGAAATGAACGACAGAAGAATTCTGGTGGAGGCGATACGGAGTGGCCACTGACAAGAAGATACAGGGGACTATAGAAAAGATCTCGGGTCCGCTCGTCGTGGCGAAGGGTATGACCGGAGCGAGCATGTACGACGTCGTACGCATCGGAGCGTTGGGACTCGTCGGAGAGATCATTGAGCTCAAGGGCGATACAGCTTCGATTCAGGCGTACGAAGAAACATCCGGTTTGATGCCTGGAGAGCCGGTAGTGGACACGGGAGAAGCGCTCAGCGTTGAGCTCGGACCCGGAATGATCGAGCAGTTCTACGACGGAGTTCAACGCCCTCTCGAACTGATTGAAGAGGCTGCGAAGAGCCCGTACATTTCAAGAGGAATTTTCGTTCCCGCCATCGACCGAAGCAAGAAATGGGTTTTCGAACCGAGAGTATCGAAGGGAGATACGGTCGTTGCTGGCGATATTCTGGGTGTCGTTCAGGAAACGGTTCTCGTTGAACACAGAATCCTCGTTCCTGTGGGAATTCAAGGAACGATCGAGAGCATTTCCAAGGGAGAGTTCACCGTCGAGGAAGTCATTGCAACTATCAGGGACGGGAAATCCGTTCATCCAGTCGTTATGTTGCAAAAATGGCCGGTTCGGAAGGGACGACCGGTCGCAAAGAGACTTCCTCCCGTGACTCCGATGACGACGGGGCAAAGAGTCGTCGATGCCTTCTTCCCCATAGCGATGGGTGGAACCGCCTGTGTACCGGGCCCCTTCGGCTCCGGGAAGACCGTTATTCAGCACCAGCTCGCCAAATGGGCGGAAGCCGAAATAGTCGTCTATGTCGGCTGCGGAGAACGTGGAAACGAAATGACCGACGTTCTTCTCGAGTTCCCGGAACTTGAAGATCCGCGTTCGGGACAGCCGCTGATGAAGCGGACGATCCTCATCGCGAATACGTCAAACATGCCCGTTGCGGCGCGAGAAGCGAGTATTTACACGGCAATCACAATGGCGGAGTATTACAGGGATATGGGCTATTCTGTCGCGTTGATGGCGGACTCGACGAGCCGCTGGGCAGAGGCGCTCAGAGAGATGTCGGGACGTCTCGAGGAAATGCCCGGAGAAGAAGGTTATCCCGCATATCTCGGAACGCGACTCGCCTCTTTCTACGAGCGTGCGGGGCGGGCGATCGTTCTCGGTTCCGAGGGGCGTGAGGGATCAGTTACGGCTATCGGAGCGGTTTCACCCCCCGGGGGTGACCTTTCCGAACCGGTCAGCCAAAACACCTTGCGCGTGACGAAAGTGTTTTGGGGTCTTGATGCGAATCTCGCGTATCAGCGCCATTTCCCCGCGATCAACTGGCTGCTCAGCTATTCCCTTTATACGGAAAAGCTTGACGAGTACTGGGATGCAAAGTTCGATGACGAATGGAGTTCTCTTCGGGTTGAAGCGATGACCCTCCTTGAGGAAGAGGACAAGCTCAAGGAAATCGTCCGTCTGGTTGGAATTGATGCCCTTTCAAAAGATGAGCGCATGATTCTTGAAACCGCGAAATCCTTGAGGGAAGATTTTCTGCATCAAAATGCATTCCATGAAGTTGACACGTTCGCTTCAATGGAAAAGCAGTTCAAGATGCTCAGCACCATTGTGAAGTTCCACCACCTTGCGATGGATGCGTTGAAGAAGGGAGCGCCCATGCAGTCCGTATTCAACCTGCCGGTGCGCGAGACAATCGCGAGAATGCGATATATCGAGGAAAAACAGATCTCTCAGCTTGATGCGATAGAGGGAGAAATCAAGGAAGAAATCGCACGCCTCATCCCGATCGGAGGGGATACCGATGCTGCCTAGGGAATATTCGACGATATCCGAACTCTCGGGTCCTCTCTTGGTTGTTCAGAAGACGAAGGAAGTCCGGTACGACGAACTTGTTGAGATTGAGCTCGCAAATGGCGACCACAGGCGCGGCAGAGTTTTGGAAATTACGTCGGATAAGGCGCTTGTTCAGGTTTTCGAAGGAACGGACGGGATCGATATCAAGTCCACGAAACTCCGTTTCTTGGGCAAAGTGCTGACGCTCCCCGTAAGTCGCGAAATGCTTGGCAGGGTTTTCAATGGACGCGGTGAACCAATAGATGACGGAGCCCCGATACTTGCGGATACGAAACTCGATATCAACGGAATGCCGATGAATCCCTTTTCCCGTGATTTCCCTTCTGAGTTCATACAGACCGGTATATCGACGATCGACGGCATGAATCCGATGGTCCGGGGACAAAAACTTCCGATATTTTCAGGAAGCGGCTTGCCTCATAACCGTATGGCCGCGCAGATTGCAAGGCAAGCCTCGGTCATTAGCGGCCACGAAGACTTTGCGGTTGTCTTTGCAGCTATGGGAATCACATTCGAAGAGGCGTCCTTCTTTATGGAAGACTTCAGAAAAACGGGCGCTATCAAAAGAACCGTTATGTTTGTCAATCTTGCCGATGACCCGGCTATTGAGAGAATAACAACGCCGCGTCTTGCGTTGACGGCTGCGGAATATCTGGCCTTTGAACAGGATATGCACGTTGTCGTTATCCTGACAGACTTGACAAACTACTGTGAAGCTCTCCGCGAAATCTCGGCTGCGCGTAAAGAAGTTCCGGGCCGAAGAGGCTATCCGGGGTACCTCTACACAGACTTGGCTACAATGTACGAACGGGCGGGACGGCTCAAGGGAAAGAAGGGTTCGATCACCCAGATCCCGATTCTGACGATGCCGGAAGATGACAAAACACATCCTATTCCGGATCTTACAGGGTACATTACCGAGGGGCAGATCATTTTGAGTCGGACCCTTCATCGTAAAGGTATTTATCCGCCTGTGGATGTCATGCCTTCCTTGTCGCGTTTGAAGGATAAGGGAATCGGAAAAGAGAAGACCAGAGAAGATCATGCCGACTTGATGAACCAGCTCTTTGCGGCGTACGCGAGAGGAAAGGAAGCCAAGGAACTCGCGGTTATCCTCGGCGAAGGCGCCTTGACGGAAGAGGACAAGGCCTTTGCGAAGTTTTCGGATGCATTCGAAGACAAGTATGTTCGGCAGGGTGAATACGAGAACAGAACAATTGAGGAAACACTCGAACTTGGCTGGAACCTGTTGACGATGATTCCTGTTAAGGAATTGAAACGAATCCGGGATGCGTACATCGAGAAGTACCTTAAGCCGAGGCTGAAAACGGAGGAGAAAGCCGAAGCAATTGAGAAGTCTGCGTAGGTGAGACATCATGTCTAGAGTCAACGTCAATCCTAACCGGATGGAGCTCTCCAGACTGAAAAAACGTCTGGTCGTTGCTAAACGTGGACATAAACTCCTCAAGGATAAACAGGATGCGCTCATTAAGGCTTTCCTGGAAAGGGCACGACGGGCCAAACGGATTCGCGAAGAACTTGAGGCAGAGCTGGCGGAATGCTTCAGGAGTTTTTTGCTCGCAAGAGCTCAGACACTTCCAGCAATGCTTGAGCAGGCGCTTATGATTTCAGGTTCGAGGTGTAGCTTGGGAGTACGTCATGCAAACGTTATGAGCGTCGTTGTTCCGGAATATATTGTCCAACAGGAAGGAACGGCTCTCAATTACGGTCTGGCCTCTTCTCCTGGAAGCCTTGATCTGGCTTTGGAGCGTTTTGCGAAGCTCATTCCGGCGTTGATTGATCTTGCAGCAAAGGAAAAAGCTATTGCGCTTATGGCGACCGAAATCGAGAAAACACGTCGCAGAGTTAATGCGCTTGAGCACGTCATGATTCCGGCGTTTATTGAGACGATTCGCTATATTACGATGAAACTCGATGAACAGGAACGTTCGACCTTAAGTCGACTCATGAAGATCAAGGAGATTGTGAGATCGCATTAGCAGAGGCGCAAGGAAAATGAAGAGGCCGATAAAAAATCGGCCTCTTCATTTTCCTTGGAATCTATTGTCTACAATGGACGACGATAAAGAAATGGACCGGCCGATTCAAATCCAATCTTTCTGTAATCAAAAATTTGTTCGGTTGAACCGACTAGAAGAAATCCGCCAGGTCTGAGAGCATTTACAAATTTTTTATATAAGTTAGATTTGGTCTCAGATGAAAAATAAATAACAACATTTCTACATAATATCAAATCGAAATCGCTGTCAAAGGTATCTTCTATCAAATTTATGCGCTGAAAATTTACCTTAGATTTAACTTCGTCAATAACAGAAAAATTTTCATGATCAATAGTCGTAAAATATTTTTTAATATACGAATCTGGGACATTGATTAATTGTCTTTTTAGATAATTACCCTTTTGGGCTATAGTAGTTGCTCCCTGATCGATATCAGTCGCAAGAATAAGCGTGGTTGACGACAATTTGGCCTCAAGAGAAAGGATTGCCAATGAATATGGTTCCTCACCTGTTGCTGACCCTGCGCTCCAGAATTTTATTTTTTTCGACATTCTTTCCTTTATTATTTTGGGTAAGATTGTATCTCTTAATTCCCACCATTTATTAGGGTTTCTAAAAAATTCAGAAACATTTATAGTTAAATAATCTAAAAATTCTCTTAGTTTGTTATCATTATTCTTTATAGTAGTAAAATAAATATTGTAATCAGTTACATTCCATCTTTGCATGAGCATATGCACTCGTCTATGTATTTGGTTTTTATAAGAATTTAAATCAAGCCCTGTTAAATCTCTTATTCTGGTTTTAAAAATTTCATATTGTGGGGAGTCGTAATTTGACTTTTCTGTGTCCATTGCCTCTTCACCCTTTCATCAGCTATTGTCGTATTATGCAAAAATGTGAACCCCACATCAAAATCTTTCAAGGCAGGAAACACAAAAGCATGATAGAATTATACACCTGAGGGAGTATTGCTTGTGGCCGCACTTTCGGGTGAGGAAAGTCCGGGCTCCGAAGGGCAGGATGCTGGGTAACCCCCAGTTGACGCGAGTCAAAGGAAAGTGCCACAGAAATATACCGCCTGTAAAATAGGTAAGGGTGAAAAGGTGAGGTAAAAGCTCACCGGGTTCGGGGTAACTCGAATGCCAGGCAAACCCCGTCCGGAGCAAGATCGAATAGGGAAGGATGAAGCTGCCCGCTGACTTCCGGGTACGATCGCTTGAGGGGACTCGCGAGGGTCCTCCCAGATAAATGGTCACACTAGACAGAACCCGGCTTACGAAATGCTCCCTCAGGAATCTTTTCTCCGTTTCCCGAATACGAAACGTCGAGAAGGTCCACAGGTGCATCTGGAAAACTCAGATAATCCTGTGGACCTATTTTTTTCGTAGTATTCATGGTATGGTGTTTCTAGGTGTAGAAATATGGGGCAAAGTGGGAGGCACACCCATGTTTTTGGGAACTTTCGAACATCGCATTGATGGGAAAGGGCGTTTGGTGCTTCCGGTTAGATTTCGCCAGAGTTTGGACTCAATCGTTTATCTGACGATTGGGATTGAAACATGTATTTCTATATATGCTAAAGATCAGTGGGATATTGTTCTTAAGAAGTTAGAATTACTTCCATTTGCAAAAGGTACAACTCGTGGCCTTATGCGCATTTTGCTGTCAAGTGCACATGAGATTCAGATTGATACTGCAGGAAGAATACTCCTCCCTCCCCTATTACGCTCTCATGCAAAACTTGAAACTGATGTCGTCCTTGTAGGTGTGAGTGATCATATTGAAATTTGGGATAAGTCTATGTGGGGAAAATACAGAGAAAGTATCCTTGAAGTTTTGCCATCAATAGCTGAAGGTGTGGATGGTTTTTAAATGAATGAACATGCGCCAGTTCTTATAGAAGAAATAGTCGAGATATTGAGATTTTTTAGTTTTACCGATTGCATTGTTGATGCAACATTAGGTCACGGTGGATATTCTCAAAAAATATTAGAAAGTTTTTGTCATGCAAATGTTATTGGACTAGATCAAGATCAAGATGCAATTGAAGTGGCAAATGAAAGATTAAGTATCTATAAAAATAGGTTTATGTCAATCCATATAAATTTTAAAAAAATTAGGGATATTAGTAGCGTGCTAAATTACAAAAGTATAAGTGCTGTTATATTTGATTTGGGTGTTTCTACTTTGCAAATTACAAAATCTTCTAGAGGGTTTTCCTTTCAAAATGAAGGACCATTAGATATGCGGATGGATCAAAAAGGCAATAATATAACTGCATATGATATTATCAATACTTGGGACAGAGATAAGTTAACGAATTTGTTTTATAAATATGGAGAGGATAGGTTCTCTAGAAAAATTGCATTAGAAATTGAAAGATATAGGAATAAAAATGGAATAATATATACAACTACTGAGCTTGTAAATATAATAAGAAATGTTGTGCCTAAATCTTTACAAAGAAAAATTAAAATTCATCCTGCTCGAAAAATATTCCAAGCATTGAGAGTTTATATAAATGATGAACTCAATGTGTTAGAAGATGGGTTAGAAGGTGCATTGGAGATTTGTAATAAAAATGCTGCTATAGTTGTTGTCAGTTATCAGTCTATGGAAGATAAAATAGTAAAGTTAAAATTTAATGATTTTGAAAATCGCAATTTGGGATATGTTTTATCGAAAAAAATAATAACACCAAGTAGCGAAGAGCTAAGTAATAATTATAAATCTAGAAGCGCCAAAATGAGAATATTTATTAAAACGGAAGAAGCAAACGCTAAAAGGGAGAGGCTAAAATGGAAATCTTATTTAGATCAGAAAAAAAATCTCTCTATTTTGGCCTAATGTTGACTGTCTTGGTTATTATATCATTCTTGGCTTTGTCTGCGCTAAGAATATATACTTTAAGGTTGGATTATAAATTACATAAAATGAATCTTCAGATTCAAAATATAGAAATGGAAGAAAAAGAAAATGCACAGTATTTATCTTATCTAGTTTCTCCGAATAGAATATTAAAAATATCAAAAGAAATTATTGGAATGAATAGCGTAGAGCTATATAAAGTAATACATATAGCAGAGACAAATATGAAATATGTTAATAATTATAATACAAATAAAGAAAATCATGTGAATATATTTTTAACAAAGGCTTACGCAAAATAAAATTATGTTTAAAAATAAAATACTAAATTGGATTTTTATAGTGTTTATGTTTGTCTTAGTTTCGTATAGACTTGTTGAGTTGCATTGTTTTCCTGATAGCAGGGTGATAGCGCAATCTAAGAGGCAATATTGGTTACAAGTGCCATTTTCAGCAAGTCGCGGGAATATTGTAGATAGAAATTCTATAATATTAGCATTGTCTATTCCTACATATAGTTGTTTTGCTGACCCTTCTTTATGGAATGACGAGGATACTATTAAATTAAAAAAATATCTTTCCAGTGAAGGTGAAAAAAAATTAAAAAATAAGAAAAATAAATTTTTATGGCTTTTTAGAAAATTAGATGAAAATAAAGCTGAAGAAATAAAGGCTCAAAATATTTCTGGTTTGCATTGGTGTATTGAAAATGCAAGATTATATCCTAATAACTTTTTACTCAACCAAGTTATTGGGTTTTGTGACAACGAAGGCTTCGGTTTGTCTGGAATTGAATTTATAATGAATGATATTTTATATATTCCTAGTGGATTAAGATTTTACGGCAAGAGTTTCTCTGGCAATAATTTAGAATTTTCTAAAATTAAGAATAAGTCTGAATTAAATAGTGTAAAGTTATCCCTAGATTCAAAAATGCAATATTATGTAGAAAATATTCTTGAACAAGAAGCTATAAGTAATAACGCAAAATGGGGGGCTGTTGTTTGTATAGAAGTAAAAACTGGAGCTATAAGATCGATGGCAAGTTGGCCTTACTATAATTTAAATAATAGATATGAAATTACTAATACTAAATTTTTTATTAATAATGCAATTGGTAGAACATATGAACCAGGTTCGACTTTGAAGCCTATTATATGTGGTATTGCATTAGATAAGGGGATTATAAGAAAAGACACCTCTTTTTTCTGTCCGCAAAAAATGAAAATTGCTGACGGATATATATCAGATCATTCTGCTAATGGAATTCTGGACTTGAAGGGAGTAATAGTAAAGTCTTCGAACGTTGGCATGGCTCAGATTGGGAAGAGCATAAAGCCTTCTGAAATGTATAATAGCCTCTGTGAATGGGGATTCGGAAAGGCTCTTAGCCTTGAGCTCAATGGAGTGGAAGAGGGATTGATTGCTTCTCCTGAGTTGTGGCGCGGCGTAATTCCGGCGAACATTGCCATAGGACAAGGCCTTGCTGTAACACCATTGCAACTTGTGACAGCAATTTCTGCGATTGCGAATGAAGGAGTGTTGTTGCAACCATATCTTGTATATGAGGCCATGGATACGTCAGGGCGGGTTGTCTATCGAGGAGAGAAACGGATTCTCAGAAATGTGCTTTCTAGACAGAATGCTTTGTGGATTTCGAATGCAATGAGAGAAGTGGTAACAAGTGGAACTGGGAAAAGTGCCAATTCGCAACTCGTGGAAGTGGCTGGAAAAACCGGAACAGCTGAAGTAGCTGGACATGGATCATATCTCGAAGGGAAATGGGTCAGTTCATTTGTTGGTTTTTGGCCATGGAAATCTCCAATGTATGCAATGATTGTCATTATAGGAGAACCCTCTAAAGGAAAATACTATGGTGCTGAAGTTGCAGCTCCAGTATTTCGAAGAATTGTGGAAGAAACTTGGGAATTTACTTACGGAAAGGACAAAATATTATGATTTTGTTCTCTGTTTTTTTGAATAAACTAAAAGAAAAAGCTCCTGAACAAATTGTTAGGATCGCGAATGTAAAAGACGATTTTTTTATTTCTGACATATTTACTAATAGTAAATATGTCAGAAATAAATCAGTCTTTGTTTGTATAGAAGGAGAAAATTATGATGGTCATCAATTTATCAGTGAAAGTATAGATAAGGGATGTGTTTTATTAATTTCTAAAAAAGAATTTAGCGATATTCCAAATTTACTCGTTAAAGATCCTAGATCTTTATTAGGTATAGCATCGAGCATTATTTACGAGAATCCCTGTGACAAATTGTTAATGTATGCAGTTACGGGAACAAATGGAAAGAGTACTACGTCCTTTTTTCTAAAATATATTTTAGATAATATTGGAATAAAAACTGGATTGCTTGGAACGATATTGTATGATGATGGTAGATATAAATTTGAAGCTGACAGAACTACGCCAGAAGCGTCAGATATACAGCGTTATTTGTACATTATGAATAAAAATCGTTGTAGAGCATGTGTTATGGAAGTTTCATCCCACGGGTTATGTATGAATAGAATAGAAGGTTCTTCATATGATGCTGGAATATTTACAAATCTTAGTGAAGAACATTTAGATTATCACATTACCATGGAATCTTATTTTAATGCTAAGAAAAAATTATTTGATAAGTATATGAAAAAAGAATGGAAAATTGCAACCAATATAGATAATAACTACGGTAGCAAAATGTATGAAATATTTAATAGTAATGCTATTCCATACGGATTAAATAGAAAAAATGTTAATTGTAATTTTTTTGCAAAAAATGTTATTTTAGAAAATACTGGATCCTTTTTTGATTTAGAAATTAATGGTTTATTTAAAAAATTTTTTTTACCACTACCCGGCAAGTTTAACATTTATAATATTTTAGCTGCCATTTCTATAGTAACCACGCAATGTAATGATATAGATAAAATAATTGATATTGTAAAAAATATTCCAAATGTTCCTGGGAGATTTGAGAATTTTTATACTAACTCCGGAATTCATATTATAATAGATTTTGCTCACACTCCTTTTGCTCTTTTAAATTTATTATCCAATATAAAATATTTTGCAAGCAAAAGAATAATATCTGTATTTGGTCATGGAGGCGGGAGGTTTGCTGAAAATAGGAAATATTTAGGTGAGATTTCGTCAAATTATGCTGACAAGATAATATTAACTAATGATAATCCTAGAAAAGAAGATCCCCTGTCTATTGCATATCAAATATATCTTGGTGCAATTAAAAATAATAAGAAATGTGATATTTCTATTGTATTAAATAGAGAGAAGGCTATAGAGCTCGCTTTAAAATTTGCAAAGCAAGGGGATATTATTGTTATATCAGGAAAAGGGCATGAAAGAAAAATGCAACTTGCGAACGCCACAATTGATTATAACGATTTAGATGTAGTAAAATTGTTTTGTAAAAAAAACGGAGTGTTTTTAAAATGAACAGGCGTTGGAATGTTTCTGATTTTGCAAAATTTTTAAATGTTACTTTTAATGGTTTTGATATTCCAATGCCATCTAAACTTGTAACTGATAGCCGAGATGTTTTAAATGGTGATGGTTTTGTTGCAATTCAGGGGGAGAATTCTGATGGGCACGAGTATATTTCTGATGCTATATCAAGAGGAGCTAAATTCATACTTGCTTCGAAAAAAGAATATATTGATACAGATAAAGTATGTTATATTTTGATAGACGACTTGCGTGAGAATTTATATAAGGCAGCAAAAAAATATTTAGAAAATAATAGCATAATAGAAATAGCTGTTACTGGTAGTATGGGCAAAACAACTACTAGAGAATTTATTTATGAATCGTTAGCAAAATTTTATAATATTCATAAACCATATAGAAGTTATAATACTAAGCTAGGCTGCGCATTGACAATATTAACAATGAAGCCAGATACAGACGTTATTATATTAGAAATGGGTGCAAATCACGTTAATGATATATTTGATATATCTAGTTATTTTATGCCAGATATATCAATAATAACTAATATTGAGTCTTGCCATATTGAAAATTTTAAAAAAATAGAAAATATTATTAGTACAAAATTTGAAATAATATCAAGAAAAACTAAAATTTTAGTTTACAATAAAGATAATATTAACACAAAAACTAAAGCAAAAGAAATTAATATAACTAAATATGATATTGGAAAAAATTCTAAATTTTATAAAATAAAAAATACTGAAATAATAAGTAAAAACTTAAATTTAATTATTAATTTTGATATCAAAAATAAGCTTTATGAAAATGAATATCATGTAGAGGTATGGGGAGATCAAAATGTGTATCCTATAACGTTTGCATCTCTAATTTCTGATTTATTTAAATTAAATAATAAATTTGTTAATAATAATTTAAATAAGATAAAATCCTTGGAAGGAAGAGGGGAAATATTAAAAACTAATAGTTTTTTTGTTATAGATGATTCATATAATGCAAATCCACAATCTATGATCTCCTCGATAAAAACTTTAAATTATTTAAATATTAGTGAATGTTTATTAATTTTAGGAGAAATGAAAGAGCTCGGAGGTGAATATATTGAAAATCATAAACAAATAATAGATTATATTTCAAATAGATATATTTTATTTTTAATAGGTGAAGCTTGGAAAAAAATAAAAATTAATAGAGAAAACCTTTTTATTTTTGACAATGTTTTTGATAGTATGTATTTATTAAATTTTTATATTAAAAAAGTAAAAGTAATATTAGTAAAAGGATCTCATAGCAATAATTTAAAATTTATAATAGATAAAATAAAAGAAGATTATAAGCTATGATACAAAACCTATTGCTATTATTAATTATTGTCGTTATAACTATTTTTTTTATTGATTTATGGATTAAAAAAATTAAGAAAAATAAGTGTATTTTACAACAAAAAAAATATGGTCCAAATATTAACATAGATATTAAAAAGAATACCCCTTCTATTGGCGGGTTTGTTTTTTTAGTAGTTTTTTTGATAATGTATTTTTTTTTGTTTGAAATAAAGATAAAAAAAAATATTTATTTACTTTATTTAATTTTTTCTGTAACTATGATTGGATTGTTTGATGACTATTTGAAATATAAGAATAATTCAAGCGAAGGTTTATCTTCTTTTTCAAAATTTTTTCTACAAATTTTAATTATTGTACCATGGATTATTTATGGAATTAGTTTAAACTATATTTCACTTTTTAATAACATAAAATTTCTATATATAAATGAAATAATAATTTCTTCAATTATTTCTATAGGCATAATAAACGCCGTGAATATTACGGATGGTCTAGATGGTTTAGCTGGTGGTCTATATTTTATTTCTATTAGTTATATTGTATTAAAAAATGATTTACCGATAGATTTATTATTTTGCTCCTTAATAAATATAGGTATTATTTTGGGATTCCTTTGGTATAACTGCAATCCAGCCGAAATTTTTATGGGTGATGCAGGGTCTCATTTTTTAGGAGCTTCTCTGGTGACTATAACTTTTATGAATGGCGATGGCTTTTACGTTATATTTATAGGTTTTTTTTATATCATTGAACTAGCTACGGTTATTATTCAGTTGTTTTTTATATATATCTTTAAAAGAAAAATTTTTTTAATGAGTCCAATTCATCATCATTTTCAATTATTAGGATGGAAAGAAAATAAAATAGTTTATCGATTTATTATAATACATATATTGGGAATGATTTTATCTGACAGTTTAGTGAGATGGTATACTCTATGAGTAAAATTAAAAAGGTGGCAATTATTGGAGCAGGAATAAGCGGATTAGGGCTTTTAAAATTATCAAAAAGGCTTGGTTATGATGTATTTATTAGTGAAAGCAAGAAAGAAATTGATAAAAAAATATTAGATGAAATTAAAAATTATGGCGCAAGCTATGAAATAGGCGAAAATACTGATAAAATTTTTCAGGCAGATGCTTTGCTTCTAAGTTCAGGTGTTTCTCCACAAAGTAATATTATAAGTAGAATTTTGAGAAGTGGTATAGAAATAATAGGTGAATTAGATTTTATATATCCATTTTTAAATAGTAAAATTATAGCAGTGACTGGCAGTAATGGCAAAAGCACTACTGTTAAGCTTATTTCGCATATTTTAAATAAAAACGGTTGCAGTTGTTCAGTTGCAGGAAATATAGGAATATCTTTGGCAGATTTTGTTGGATCGACATTTCAATATTTAGCAGTAGAATTAAGTAGTTTTCAGCTCTATTGGTCAAATGAATTTAAGTCTGACTTATCAGTGATTACTAATATTGAACCTGACCACATTGATTGGCATGGTACTTTAGAAAACTATATAAATTCTAAGTTAAAGATATTAATTAAAAAAGATAATGGTTTATTTTCAATCATGAGAAATGTGGATTTTGAGAAGTATTGTAAAAAAATAGATAATATTATTAAACTTTCTTGGGATAAAAAAAATAAATTTCAAACTATATATATGTCTGAAAAAGAAGCGTTTTTAAATTTTTCTTCTGAATTTAAATTATTTAACTATGAAGACGTGCCTTTATTAGGTAAACATAATATGGAAAATGTAGCTATGGCTATAGTTGCAGCCATGACAATGGCTCCAAAAATAAATAATTTTAACATTAAAGATTTTGTTCCTTTGAGTCATAGATGCGAACTGGTTGATATTATCAATGGTGTTAAGTATGTAGATGATTCCAAGGGGACGAATGTTGCTGCAACAAAGACAGCTCTGGAAGCTATTCAAGGAAGGAAGATTGTAATCCTTGGAGGGAGAGGAAAAGGTGAAGACTATACGTCTTTGGCTTTTTCGGTGATTTCTAATGCCGACTGGGCAATTTTACTGGGGGAGGAGTCTGAGAAAATTGCTTTGGCACTTCGAAGACAAGGATTTGAAAAAATATATAACGCAAATAATATGGAAGATGCAGTTGCCTTTTCATATAAGGTAGCTCGTAAAGAAATGGTAGTACTTCTTTCGCCATCGTGTACAAGTTGGGATATGTATCGTAATTATAAAGAAAGAGGGGAACACTTTAAGAAAATTGTTGGAGATTTGCCGAAATTATACAATTAGCTTATGAATAATAAAAGCGGAAGATCCATTTGGAATTCAATTATATGGCTTGTACCGCTTATTTTGTCATGTATTGGAATTATTATGATAATATCTATTACGTCGCAGTGGTCCATTGACAATACAGGTGCGCCATTTTCCAGAGGCATAAAGCAAATACAGTCAATATTTATTGGTTTTTTTATGATGTTGGTTTTTTTAGTAATTCCATTAAAATATATTGAAAAATATAGTGGTTTTTTTTGGTTGTTTGCAATTTTACTTACGATTTTAACTTTATTTCCAGGAATTGGAGTAAAAGTTGGTGGTGCCAGAAGATGGATTGATATTTATTTTTTTCGTTTTCAACCAATTGAATTTTTAATTTTAGCAGTTATTGTTGAATTAACTAAAGTTTTATCTAAAACTTCTAAAAATAATTTTCAATCGTTTATAGATATTACACTTTTTATTTTAGTTGTTTCATCTATTCCATTGATACTTCAGCCGAATATGAGCGGAGTAGTTTTGGTTTTTTTTATTTGCATGTTAATACATATAGAAATTAAAGGCTGGGCTGCTCCAATTGCTTTTTCTATGATTATTTTACCTATATTTGTTATTTTAATTTCTCAAGAAGCATATCGTTTAAGAAGATATCTTGCTTTTATTGATCCTTGGAAAGATCCGCTATCTATTGGATTCCAAATTATACAAGGATTGGTTGCTTTTTCAAATGGGGGAATATTTGGAGTTGGAATAGGAAATGGATTACAAAAAATGAATTTTCTCCCTGCAGCACATACTGATTATATATTAGCTACAATTGGAGAAGAGTTTGGTTTAATTGGAACATTGTTAGTCGTGTTTCTATTCTTTATTTGGACTTTTAGAATATATTTTTTATATAAAAAAACTTTTAGTGTTTTCAGTAATTCACTGATGTGGGGAATTTGTATTTCTATTTTACTGTCTTTTTTTATTAATATAGGAGGAGTTACAAGAATAATACCACTTACTGGCGTTCCATTACCATTTATGAGCTATGGAGGAAGCGCAATGGTTTTTGCTTGGATAAAGGTAGGATTGCTTATGAGAATTAATAAAGAGGCGGCACGATTAGAAGATGATACATAAAATTTGTCTTGTCGCGGGTGGTACGGGCGGTCACATAGTCCCGGCGATTGCTTTTGGTCAATGGTTAAAGACGAAGCATCCATTGATAGATATAGATTTTATATCCGGGTCTAGAAAGATTGAAAAGGAAATATATTATGCGCATAAAATTTCTGCAACCATATGTCCCATTTCCGGGTCTCCTTATGGAGTTAAGAATTTTTTTGTAAAAATATTAAGATGGAAAGAAATTTTGTTTTCTGTCTTTTATGCTTTATATTATATTAACAAAAAAAATCCCGATGTTATACTGCTTTTTGGTGGTTATGTTTCTTTGCCTTTTTTATTAGCAGGTAAATTTAAAAAGAAAAAAATATTTATGCATGAACAGAACGTCAAGAGAGGGAAGGTATCAAGATTAGCTTCACGTTTGGGAGTTGAAATTCTTGATAGCTGGAATGCAAATGGTTCGTCTCAATGTATTTGTGTGGGGATGCCTCTTCGAAAACTTGAGCATGTACAGCGATCAGTTGCTCTTGAAAAATTGGGTCTCTCTAAAATATCTCCGGGATCTTGTGTATTAGGCGTGTTGGGTGGTTCACTCGGAAGTCCTGAATTGGTAGAATACATAAGTCATATTTCCCAAGATCCTTTCTTCAAGAGTTGGGAGTTTGTAGTCCTTGGAGAGAAAAGTGGATATATTTGTCAGAATGTACATATTGTAGAGTCCTCTTGGAATCCTTCTTTGTTGTATTCGATTTTGGATCTCGCACTGACAAGGGCTGGTGGTTCAACACTGGCAGAGCTTGTTTCTTATCGAATACCTGCGCTTATTCTTCCTTTAAAAAAGTCAAGCGAAGGGCATCAAGTGGAGAATGCAAAATATTTCTCAGAATTAGGCTTGGGGATGGTTTCTGAAGATGATATTGTTGAAGTAAAGGACTCCCTTAAGTTAATTTTTAAAAAAAATAAAAATAAAGAGATTGATTTTGAAAAATGCGTTGATCATACTCTTTCTTGTAAAAAAATATATGATTTAGTAATCAAATAAATTTTTTCGAAGGGAGAGTCTATTTTCTTGGAAAGACTCCATGAAAATTTTAATAATATTAAGTCGATTCATTTATTAGGTGTTGGTGGAGCTGGGATGAGTGGACTTGCAATATTATTAAAAGAACTTGGATTTTTGGTGAGTGGTTGTGATGTTAGTTATACTTCTTATGTAGAAAAAGTGACAAGGGAAGGGGTTTTTTTCGAATTAGGTCATAGGCGAAGTCATATTCATAAATTTAAACCTGACCTTTTAATTTATAGTAGTGCTATACCACTTGAAAATGAAGAGCTTGAAGAAGCAAAAAAAAGTAATATAACAATAGCTAAGCGAGGAGAAGTGCTAAGCTGGATTTTTGATATGAAAATGGGTGTGGGAATAGCTGGTACTCATGGAAAAACAACTACCTCATCCATGATAGGCATGTTGTTTGAGAATGCAGGATTGGATCCGACTTTAGCGATAGGTGGAGAATTATGTGATATCGGAGTTAATGCAAAGTTGGGTTATGGCAAAACCATGGTAGCCGAGCTAGATGAAAGCGATGGATCTTTTGAAAAATTTCATCCTTACATTTCTGTTATTACAAATGCTGATTGGGATCATGTAAACCAGTATCCAAATTTTAGCTGCGTTCTAGATGCATTTTTAAGGTACATCAATAACATTAAAATTGGCGGCAGTGTTATTCTTTGTGGCGAAGATAAGGGATTATGCATGTTACTAGATAAAAATATCAATAATTGCCATGCCGTTACATATGGCTGGGGTGATGCTTGGGATTGGGGAGCAGAGAATGTAGTGCATCTGCAAGGCGGTGGAGTAAGATTTTCGATTGTTCATAACGGAAAATCCGAAGGGGAGATTGAGTTATCCGTATCCGGCGACCATAATATATTGAATGCTCTGGCATCTCGAATTGTTGCATATAAAATGGGAATTCCTTTTGATATTATAAGGAATACTCTTAAAGAATTTAAAGGTGCTAAGCGACGTCTTCAATTGACCGGTAGATTTAAAGATATTTTAGTGTATGATGATTATGGACATCATCCTCGCGAAATATCGGCGACGCTTCGAGCCTTACGGCAAATGTTCCCCACGAGAAAGGTAGTGACTGTCTTTCAGCCACATAGATATACACGTACGGCAGCTCTATATAGAGATTTTGCTGATTCATTATCTTTTTCTGATAGAGTTTTGTTGTTACCAATTTATCCGGCAGATGAAGAACCTCTTGATGGAGTTTCTTCTTCGCTTATTGTTCAAATGCGTCCAGAATGGTCAAAAAAATGGTTTCTTTGTGGATCCAGTGAAATTGCAGTTGAAATTCTTCAAAATATTGTAGATAAAGATGATATTATATTAACAATAGGTGCTGGTGATGTCGTATCGATAGGTGAAAAATATTTAGAGCTAATGAGTTGCTTTGTTAATTAGTTATGAATGTAAATAACTTGCTTCGAAGTATGGAAAAATACATATCGGCCGATATATATAGAAATTTTAATTTAAAGAATAAAAATACGATTGGTATCGATTGTATTGCACAGTTATTTGTGATACCTCACAGTGTTGAGGATATTATAAAATTACGCAACATCCAGAAAGATAATTTTTTTAAAATTTTTGTTTTAGGCGCTGGAAGTAACGTTCTTTTCTCAAATGACTTTTTACCGGCTTGTGTCATGTCCACCGAAAAACTTGTCAAATCGAACTGGAGTTCGAAAAACCGAGAAGCTTCGATTATGATTGAAGCAGGGTATCCATTGCGGGATTTTGTCCGAGGAATGATAAAAAATAATATCTCTGGCGGAGAGTTTATGGCTGGTATTCCAGGTACTGTTGGTGGAGCTCTAGCAGGAAATGCTGGAGCGCAAGGGCTGGGGATTTGTGATATTGTTTCTTGGGTGGAAGTACTTGAATTATCTGGCGAAAGGATTTTGCTTAAGAAAGATGACATCAATTATGCGTATAGATACTCAAATTTAAGTTTAAATAATAGGATTATATTATCGTGTTCGTTTAATTTGTGTTTTTTGAACAAAACTGAGGAAGTAAAAAATAAGTATGTTTACTTTTTAAAACAAAGAAATAATCAACCTAATCTTTTAATAAAAAGTGCTGGATGTATATTTAAAAATCCGCCAAATGATAGTGCTGGACGTCTTCTTGATTTATATAAATGTAAGGGCCTAAGATTTGGTGGTGCAGTAATTTCTGATCAACACGCAAATTTCATAATAAATGATGGGAATGCGACTTTTTCTGACATTCTGAGTCTTATTGAGATATGTAGAAAAAGAGTTTTTGAAGAGTCTGGGGTATTTCTTGAACTAGAGGTGAAAATTATAGGTGGATAGTAGAAAAAAAATATTTTCTGGAAAAATATATTTTATGATTTCCTTTTTCTTTGGTATCATAATTTCTACAGAGTCTAATTATTTATTTTTTTCTTTAAATTTAAATAGGTTAAATTTTATTAATAAATCAGGTGAAAAATTTTTTTGGGAATATTTAAATCCTTTAGCAATTAGGTATTCACCGTTCTTTTTTTTATATTGGAATAATTTAAAAATAAAATTTGAAGAAACTATTCCTACTTGCATACAACTAGAACGCTTAAATTTCTTTAAGTTTATTATTAGCGAAAAACAAAGAAATGTACTAATTACTGTAAAATGGAATAATAATATTTTTTTTGTTAGCGATGATGATGCAATATGGTTTATTGATCACCCCCTAAATAAAGAAATGAATTTTTTTGATAATTTATATGGAGTTTATTGGCATATTTCTGATACGTTTCCTTCGCCAATTCAAGGAGATTCGACAAGGAAAGATAAAGTTTATTCCTCAAATTTGCCAATAACTTTATTCAAGTATTGGAAGAAATGCTTTTCTCTGCATGAATGGTATAAATTTGCTGAAGATTTGCTACTTGAGAGAAGAGCTGGAAAATATATATTTGTTATTGCTTTGGGAGGAGAACTAAAAGGAACGAAACTTATCCTTGACGGAAATGCCGAAGGTATGAATGAGAGAATGGTCGCAGTTGATGACGTCCTTCAGAGTGTGCGAGGGGCGGGGAAAAAAAGTATAATAGACGCGACGTACCAGGATAAAATAGTAGTGAAATCAGTCTCCGATGATTTATAGGTATGCTTGAAGGGAGCGGGGATCTAGTGAATACTGAACCCGAAATGCTAGTGGGTCTTGATCTTGGGACGAGTAAGATTGCAGTTGTCGTTGCCGAGAGAGATCCCCGTTTTCAGGATGCCCAGATTATTGGAATTGGATATTCGCAGTCACAAGGAATTCGAAAAGGCCTTATTGTTAATCTGGAGCAGGCGGTTCGGTCTGTTCGTCTTGCAGTAAAAGACGCAGAGAATATGGTTGGTTTTGAAATCACCGACGCTACGGTGGCTTTTAGTGGCATTGACGCTGCCAGTGTGATGTCCCGTGGCATGGTTTCTTTAGGACGTACTCCGAGACAAGTTGAGATTTCGGATGTTGAAAGAGTTATTGAAGCTGCTCAGAGTGAACTCTCTATTCCCCAAAACAGGGTTACATTGCATACAATTCCTGTAAAATACTCGATTGATGGAAATACCGGGATTGATGATCCCCTTGGCATGACAGGGATTCGACTGGAAATTGAGTTGCAGTCTGTAATCGTTCCGACTACCGTAGTTCAGAATATAATAAATTGCGTCGAAACTGCAGGAGTTTCTGTGAGCGGCTTGGTTATAAAACCACTTGCAAGTTCTTTAGGTGCCCTTACCGAAGAGGAGACACGTGCCGGTGTGATTTCTTTGTGTATTGGAGGAGGTACGACCGGGGTTGCTCTTTTTGCCGACGGTCGCCCTGTAAAATTGGCTATGATACCAATTGGTGGAGATCATATAACGAATGATCTGGCATACGTCATGAAGATTCCTATCAGTAAGGCCGAAGAGATAAAGAAACATATTTCTCTCGATGACGAGGATTCGAACGATGACGATTTGGATATGGAGGTCCGCGGGCGGGTTAAAAGCTTCAGTCTATCTGAAGCGCGTGAAGTTATTGCGTGCCGCTTCGAAGAGCTGCTGACGGAACACGTAACGCACCATATGAGTGAATTCAATGTACATCTTTTCCCGGCGGGAATTGTGCTTTCTGGTGGAGTTGCAAAGACTCAGGGGATTGATCAGCTTGTTTCGGATCTTCTTAGTCTTCCGGTACGTATAGCCGAACCTTTGGATATCTATCAAATGCCGCCTGGGCGGAATGATTCTGAGTATACATCTGCGGCGGGTATTGTTCGATATATAATGTCGAGAGAACGGAATCCATATCGTTTTATCGAGACCCCGGTTAGTCAGCTCAAAGGAGGAAATGTCGGTGCTTTCCGCCAATCGGTCAGGAATACCAAAACGCCGTCTGCTGTTAAGGCTTTCGTTTTCAGAAATCTTTTTGAAAAGATCGTTCAGGCCGCAAAGGAATTGTTTTAGTTTGTAATGTTTTAATTCAAACAGGGAGGACCTTGAATGGAACAGGTATTTCAGATGAGCGACTCATCTAAGCCACGGCGCGAAGAAATAAAAGTGATCGGTATTGGGGGCGGAGGTGGTAATGCTCTCAATCACATCATACGGAGTGGTGTTGACGGAGTCCATTTCATTGCTGCGAATACTGATATTGCGGCGTTAGGTCTCTCTGAAGCGAAAACGAGAATCATTCTTGGAAAAGAAGGCACGCGTGGCCACGGGGCAGGGGCAGACCCCGAGGTGGGTGCAAGTGCCGCGAAGGAATCTTTAGATGAAATTAAGAGCGCTGTGACTGGTGCGGACATGGTTTTCCTTACCGCAGGTATGGGAGGCGGGACGGGAACGGGGGCTACTCCAATAATTGCTGAGGTTTCGAAGTCGATTGGAGCTCTAGTCGTCGCTGTTGTCACAACGCCATTCTTCTTCGAACAGAACCAACGGAATGAACAAGCGAGAAAAGGAATCGCGGTGCTTAAGGAAAAAGTCGATGCCCTTCTCGTTGTTGAGAACGATAAACTTCTTGCTATTGCCGATAAGAATCTTTCATTGATTGATTCGTTCAAGCTTGCTGATGAAGTCCTTCGCCAGGCGGTTCAGGGAGTGACAGATCTCATTCTCAAGCCTGGGCTCATAAATGTTGACTTTGCCGACGTGAAAACGGTAATGATGAAGGCAGGGTCGGCTATTATGGGTATCGGTGAAGGGCAGGGAGAGAAGCGTGCGCAGGAAGCAGCGGAAGCTGCCTTGCGGAGCCCGTTGATGTCAACACCGATGAAAGGTGCGAAGGGTATTTTATTTAACGTCACCGGCGGCGAAGATGTCAAGATACTTGAGATCCAGCAAGCTGCTGAGATCATCCGTAACGTATCGGATGACGACGCTTTGGTAATCTGGGGTCATACGATAGATGCGGCTCTGCAGGACAAAATTCGTATTACAGTCATTGCAACAGGGTTCACGACTGAGAAGGAGAAAAAAAATGCGGGGCTCAGGACGAACCACAGAGGGCGATCCGGAGGGGTTATTCTTGAAGAAGCCGATATACTTACGCCTCAGGACGAAGATCTTTTTACCGTAAGTGGTGTGCCAAAAACGCCGTATGACGTCCCGTCGATTATCCGGAGAAGCCAGAAGGCAGCGAAGTAATCTGTGGTGACGGAGAAGGACGGGGTTATTTATTCAACCCCGTCTTTTTGTTTCTGGCTTCGTCTATAGGAGGCGATTCTTGATGGCGTTGCGCGAGAGCAAACGGCACAGAGATAAACGGCCGTTTATTCCTTTTGGAGATATGATGCTCCCAGTTATCGGGTTCGTAGCGGTAGGACTTCTGGTTGCGGGGATCAAGCTTTTTTTTCTCTCCGGACCAAAACCGCAAAATTATGAATCTGTTGCGATTGCCGAACAAAAGCTCCATACAACAAATGTGCTTTTCCCTACGATGCGGGATGGATCTTTGTCTACAGACAAGCAACCCGTTTTTTCGACAGTCACGCCGCCGATACCGTCGCTTTCCCCCGCCCAGAAAGAGAATACCGCTCTCCCTCTTTCTGCTCTTGCTGTGCCGTATTCCAAATCTGGGAAACAAGAATCTGACAAAGTGCGGATGGATGAAGACGCTTCGATAAAAACGAATACCGTTCAGAGAAAGAGAAATTCAAAGAGTTCTGCGGCACAGACACGGAAAATCGGTGATGTGCCGATAGTTGCGAATAACGCGAAAGAAAAGAAAAATGTCGCACCGGTATCACCATCGAGAACGAAGAACGAAGAAAAACAATCCGCAAAAAGTCAGGTTACGGCACAATGGGGGGTGCAGGTCGGCTCTTTTACCGAAAAGGACGTTGCCCAATCCGTACAGGCAAAGGTCCGCAAAAAAGGTCGGAATACTATTGTTACCTCAGCTGTAGTCCATGAAAAAAAACATTACCGCGTGATTGTAGTTTGCGGAAGTGAGAGGAAAAGTGCGGAAAAACAAGCCCAAGTTCTTATGAGAGAAGGATATCCCATTCTTGTTGTTCCAATAAAATAGCTTTATATTTGATGGGTTTCCTCAGCCCCAAGCAAAAATTGGAGGCGCGATCGTACCGATGCTTATCGATACGTTAGGACGATCTATTGAATATTTGAGAATATCAGTGACTGACCGCTGTAATTACCGATGTCAATACTGTATGTCTGAAAGTGGAATTTCTTTGTTGCCGCATGATAAAATAATAACTTATGAAGAAATAACAAAATTAGCGAGTATTTTTTTAGAGCTTGGAATTAAAAAAATACGCTTTACTGGCGGAGAGCCACTTGTCAGAAAAGGATTTATCGATTTTTTGTCTTTTTTTATATCTAAATTCCCCGGATTGATTGTAAGCATAACAACTAACGGTAGTTTTTTATATAAATATTACTATGCAATTATAAAAAGTGGCTTGAATTCAATTAATATAAGTCTTGATACTTTGTCTTCGTATAAATTCAATGAAATAACGAGAGGAGGAAATTTAAGCGAGGTCCTCTCAGGAATTGATTGTATATGCGGAAGCATTCCTGAAATTAAAATAAATTCTGTTTTGCTAAAAAACACATATAAAAAAAGTTCATACGATCTTATTGAATATGCTAAAGATAAAAATTTACTATTGCGTTTTATTGAGTTCATGCCTGCGAATCGAGGGGTTTGGGACGAAGGAAATTATGTTTCAGCCGAGGAATTCTTGCGGTTGCTGAATAAGTGGGGTGCTTGGATCCCTCAGAAAATGAAACGGTCTGTGTGCCCAGGTCCTGCGAGATATTATCGCAATGAAAGGACCGGTCAGACAATCGGTGTAATATCCGCTGTAAGCGATCATTTTTGCGCTTCCTGTAACAGATTGCGACTTTCATCCACCGGACTTCTCTTTCCATGTCTTTTCAGTTCTCTTGCTTTTGATGTGCTCACTCCATTGAGAAAAGAGGATTATCCGACTGTTTCGGAACGAATTTTTCAAGCTGTTTTTCATAAGCCGGATAAAAAGGGATTCTACGGGGATAGAGGAGTTGCTGTGTCGAGGATTGGAGGATAGATTCCGGTGATTGGAAAGCACATCGATTCTGAGGGACACCCGATCATGGTCGATGTCGGAGGTAAGGCCGAGACATCTCGTATGGCAAAAGCCGAAGGATGGGTGATTCTTCCGAGGTCGATATTGAAAGCCATCATTAGCGGCGATACCCCAAAGGGAGATATCCTGAAAGTTGCAGAGGTTGCCGGAATTATGGCAACGAAGAGAACTTCGGAGTTAATACCCTTATCTCACCCGATCCGGTTGGACTCCGTCAATGTACGATGTTCTCTTTGTCCGGAAAAATGTGCAGTGTATATCGAATGTGTCGTTCGGGCAAGGGAAGTTACTGGGGTGGAGATGGAAGCTCTTCAGGGCGTTGCTGAGGCAGCTTTGTGTGTTTACGATATGTGTAAGGGGATCAGTAAAGGAATGACGATCGAGGGGGTTCGCCTTCTTACGAAGTCGGGCGGAGAAAGTGGATCGTATGACTATAAGGATGACGCCGAATAAATTGAGGGTTCTTGCCATTTATCGTGGTGGAAGAATTCCGGCGTTTGCTGTTGATTTTTCAAAAATGTTTAAAGATGCATTTTCTCATTGCATCGTCTGTCTGTTTCCTCCGACTCCAAAATCACTTTTGCCTGAGGACAGGACTTCTATCATTCTCGAACGTTTTTCGACTGATATTGATGTTGAAAATTCTGAAATAGCATTTGTGGGATCACGGGTGCGTTTTTCGGATTTGAAGAAATTCCAAAGCGATGATGTTCCAGGATATGAAGCATCTGTGCGTGTCCCCGGGGTTCTTGGGATTTCCGCCAGATGCAGCATCGAACGAAGAGTTCCGTGCGGTGTCCTTACAGTCAGTGATAAAGGTAGTTGCGGAGAACGAATGGATTTGTCGGGCCCTGCTCTTATTACAAAGTGTACTGAAGAAGGCTTTTGTGTTGTCCGTTACGATGTCGTTCCCGATGATGCCGATGTGATACGGGAAACTCTTTGCCAATGGGTGAGAGAGGGGATCCTTCTTATACTCTCGACCGGCGGGACAGGACTTTCATCCCGTGATGTAACACCGGACACCATACGAGCTTTTTCGGATTTTGAAATTCCCGGGATCGGGGAGATGATACGCCTTCAATCGATGCGTTTCACGCCGATGGCAATGCTTTCCAGATGCGGTGGTTTTGTTTCCGGAAAAAGCATCCTTCTTTCATTCCCGGGAAGTGAGTGCGGAGCCGTCCAATCGTTCGATGCCGTCCGACCGGCATTAAGGCATGCAGTTGAGATTCGAAACGGGTGGGCCGGAGAGTGCACATCCATACATCATCACGATCATGGAGAGAAGCGGCATGGAAGGTAAGGTCGGTCGGTGTATCATCATTACCGGACTTTCGGGAGCAGGCAAATCGACGGCCCTGAATATTCTCGAGGATCAGGGATATTATGCGATTGACAATATTCCACCTGCCTTGCTTCCGCAATTGCTTGAGCTTCTGAAAAACCATCGCGCAGCGGTTCGCTCGGGAGTTGCCGCGGTTGTTGACACGCGAGGCGAGGAATTGCTTCAGGATCTCCTGCAGGCAGTCTCTGTCCTGCGAGCGCAAGGAAGAGACATCCTGATTCTTTTCCTCGACGCTTCTGATGAAGTTCTCATACGTCGTTTCAACATCACGCGAAGGCTCCATCCAATGGCATTGGACGTATCTGTCGGAGAAGGAATCGCACGAGAGCGATCCCAGCTTGAACCGGTACGTGAAGCGGCGGATGTTGTTCTTGATACCACAGGATTCTCTATCGTTCAGTTTCGGCAGAGTGTTCTCGGTGAAGTCTGTGAGTATCCGGGAACATCGATGGTCGTCATCACTTCTTTCGGCTTCAAATACGGGGTTCCGCAGGATTGCGAACTTCTTTTCGACGTACGCTTCCTGCCGAACCCTCACTACATTCCGAATCTGAGAGAAAAGAACGGAATGGATCCGTGTGTTCAGGAATACCTCTTCTCCTTTGCCGAATCAAGGGATTTCCTGGCCAGAGTGGAGGAGTTTCTCCGTTTCTATATTCCAAGATATCTGCTTACGGCAAAACCCCGCCTCCATATCTGTATCGGCTGCACTGGGGGACATCATAGATCTGTCGCAATTGCCCAACGAATCAATGACTTTGTCACGTTGCTTTCGCCTGTCGTGACGATACGCCATCGTGATCTGGGAGATGACGGAGGGCGGCAAGGTTGAGCTGGCAGATTGCATACCTTCTCGGAATAGCAACAGCCACGCTGATTTTCTTCTTTCTGAAGGGGAAGGAACGTGTGAGCAAACTTGAGCGTGGAAAAAATAACGATAGCCGCAAGGCGATATCGAACGCGATCGAGTATAGGCTGTCAATGGGCCCCTTTATCGTCGCTCTCGGAGGTGGAACGGGACTTTCCACGTTGCTGCGCGGATTAAAGGCGTTCACCAGGAACATAACAGCGATTGTAACGGTAACGGATGAGGGGGGGAGTTCCGGACGTCTGAAGCACGAATGGGGAGTGTTGCCCCCGGGAGATGTCCGGAACTGTATTGTCGCTCTTGCCGAGAATGATAACTCGTTGAAGAACCTGCTTGATTTCCGTTTTGACAGAGGAGAACTCCGAGGGCATAGTCTTGGAAATCTCATGTTGCTGGCTGTTACGGAACTCCATGGCGATTTCAGATCCGGTGTCGAAGAGATGAACCATCTGCTTGCGATCAGAGGAAAGGTTCTTCCCGTGACGACCGAAGTCGTCTCTTTGCTTGGCGAAGATAGTGATGGAAACGTCTTCAAGGGAGAACTCGAAATTTCTGCAAATGGGAATAAGCTTTGCAATATCCACCTTGACCCTCCCGATGTGAGACCGCTTCCCGATGTACTACGAGCCATATCGGATGCGGATCTCATTGTTCTCGGCCCGGGGAGTCTCTTTACAAGCGTCATCCCGAATCTTCTCGTTCCTCATGTCGCAAGAAAGATTCTGGAATCGAACGCTCCGATCGTGTATGTTGCCAATCTGATGACGCAACCGAATGAGACCGAAAATATGTCGCTTCTCGAGCATGTCCGCTGGGTCGCGCGGGCGCTCGGCGCATGGCCCGGCTTTGTCGTCGTCAATGACGGACCGATAGACGATTCGTTGCTTGCGAGATACAGTCTGGATGCGGCCGATCCGCTCTTTCTCTCTCCAGAAGAGGAAGCCCTTATTCGAAGTCAGGGATGTGAGATCATCAGGGGAAATTTCGTTCGCATTCTGGA
This sequence comes from Lactivibrio alcoholicus, assembly GCF_055390895.1. Lineage (NCBI taxonomy): Bacteria > Thermotogati > Synergistota > Synergistia > Synergistales > Aminobacteriaceae > Lactivibrio > Lactivibrio alcoholicus. Next base: position 3,447,090 of record NZ_AP042471.1, on the reverse strand, counting down.
TGGATCTCTTATCCGTCACGACGGGCAGGCTCTCTCGGAAACTCTCATGCGGATTCAAAGAAATTCCAGGGAATGACAATGCAGAAATTTGTCCATTCCTTATGGGACGAATGGGTCGGCCTCTCAGTCGATTCCAAAGATGAGGCATGTGCGGAAGCTTCGGGAATCCTGTCTTTTCTTGAAAAACTACCGACAGGCGAAAGAATTACGAAGAGATTTTTTGTCGTTCGCAGACTTCACAGGCTATGGATGGCTATCAAAGAGGAAGATGAGCATTTCGGACGCTTTCTCGTCATTCCACCGACCCGCAAAGGGAAGGTACGAATCTGTATCCCGAAGGAGGATGACGGAGACCTCTCAACTATCTTTTCCCGCCGGCATCCAAGGACGGCTGAGAAGTGGCTCAAGGGAGTCTTCGGAGCCTGTGGAGCAGTCTATGTCCCGCGTGTCGGGTACTACGTACTCTTTCGATTCAATCAGAACGAGGAGTCCGCTCTCGTCGCGGATCTTCTAAAGGGGTGGAATATTTCTTTCGGAGAAAGAACGCGGGGGAGATCCCGGGAAATACTCTTGAGGAACCAGCAGGATATTGTCTCTTTCCTTTCGCGGATCAATCTCGTGAACGCATCCTTGCATATGGAGAATATGGCGATATTCAGATCCATGCGTGACAAAGCGAACAAGCTGGTGAATTGTGATGCGTCAAATATCAGAAAATCTCTTGAGACAGCTCAGATCCAGCTGCGATATGCGTCTTTCCTGAAAAAAACGGGCATTATCGAGACATTGCCGGAGCAGCTTCGAGAGGTTATCGAACTCCGTATTTCGAATCCCAGCGCGAGTCTCTCCGAACTGGGGACACTCATGAACCCTAAAGTGAGCAAAAGTACGGTGCTATACAGGTGGAAGAAGTTGCGGGAAAAGTATCCCGCCGATATTCTTCCGGATTATGACGGCGCCACCATGTCGAAGGAGGTTTGAACTGCATGCGGTTGAAGATCATAGACCCTGCTTGTTTTTCAGGCAGAAAAGTATTGCTTCGCGTCGACTTCAATGTTCCTATGACCGGAGATCATGTCGGAGACGACACCAGAATCGCCGCTCACGTTCCGACAATACGGGCGTTGAGCGCAACGGGAGCGAAAGTGGCTCTTGTGTCGCATTTCGGCCGTCCCAAGGGGAGTCAGTCTGCGGAATTTTCTCTCCGGAGAGTTCTGCCGGCGGTCGAAAAGACACTGAACGGAAAGATTCCTTTCGTTGATGACTGTATAGGTGATATCGTGGCGGCAACTCTGGATGCCCTGTCTCCAGGCGGAGTCGCTCTTCTCGAAAACGTTCGTTTTCACAAGGAAGAGCAGCAGAATGATGCGGGGTTTGCCGCCACTCTGGCTGCCCCCTTCGATTGTTTTGTGATGGACGCATTCAGCGCAGCTCATCGTGCAGACGCGTCTACGAACGGAATCACAAAATATCTTCCGTCGTATGCAGGGTTCCTTCTTGAAAGAGAAGTTTCGATGCTCTCGAAAGTGAACGATTTCCCTGTTGCGCCGTTTGTGTTGGTTCTCGGGGGTGCCAAGGTTTCCGACAAGATCGGGGTCGTTGAGCATTTGTTGCGAAAGGTCGCGACAATCTGCATCGGTGGAGGGATGGCCTTCACATTTCTCGCCGCCCGTGGATATGGGACAGGGAGATCTCTTCTCGAAGAAGACAAGGTATCATTCGCGCGTGAGATGATGGAGCGGGCGAAATCAAATGGAGTCGAAATTCTCCTCCCTGAAGATATCCTTCTTGCACAGAGCTTCGATTCCGACACATACAGAGTCGCCGGAGCCGCAGAAATCAAAGAGAATGAAATGGGACTCGATATTGGCCCGGCGACGGTTCATCTTTTCGAAAAGCGGGTACGCTCGGCGAAAACCGTCCTCTGGAACGGCCCCATGGGAGTTTTTGAGAGAGCCGCATACGCAGGTGGAACCCGGGGTGTAGGGGAAGCGCTGAAAGAATGCACCATATCGGGAGGAACGACAGTCATCGGCGGTGGAGATACTGCAGCCGCCGCGAAGACGCTCGGGTTCGCCTCGGATGTGTCACATGTTTCCACGGGTGGAGGAGCCAGTCTCGAATTTTTCGAAGGAAAACTTCTTCCCGGCATAGAACCTCTTCTTCTGGATAAATGAGAAGAGATGCACACAAAAAAAGAATGAGAGGAGAGCGTCGATGAAGCGGGAGACCTTTATTTTCGGAAACTGGAAGATGAATATGACGGAGGGGGATACACGCAATTTCCTTGATCGCTTCCTTGCGGCCTATTCGATATTGATGGCAAAGACGCCGTCAACGTGCCGTACCGCGATTTTTCCTCCGTATACGTCCATCGGTGAATGCAGACGATCGTGTCTGCGTTATTACGAGGAGCATGCTGAATCATCGAACAGTCGCATTGAATACGGGGCGCAGAACTGTCATTTTGAACATAACGGTGCCTTCACTGGAGAAATATCGCTGCCAATGTTGCTGGAACTCGAATGCTCATGGGTGCTGGTAGGACACAGCGAGCGCAGGCACGTCTTTCTCGAGACAGACGAGGGAATATCGCGAAAAGTCGTTGCATGTCTCGACGCAGGGATTCGGCCGGTACTCTGTTTTGGCGAGACGTTGAGCGAAAGGGAATCGGGAAAGACGAGAGATGTTGTTCGACGACAGATTGAGTCGGTGATTTCCTCGATTGCAAAGCATGACTGGAGACGGAATCTGGTGCTTGCATATGAACCTGTGTGGGCGATCGGAACCGGACGTGCGGCGACTGCAGATGACGCACAGGAGATATGTGCCTATGCGGCGGAATTGTTACGAATGAGTCGTCTTTTTGAAGAAACCAGGATTCCCATTTTGTACGGCGGGAGCGTTTCTGCCGGAAACGCTCGGGACTTGCTATGCCGCAACGATATTGCAGGATTGCTTGTTGGCGGTGCGTCGCTCAAGCCGGAGTCATTTCTGGATATTCTGAAGGTCGCTGTAAGTTCTTGAAGCGATGTCTCTGATCGGCAAAAACGCAACATAAGAAACATTATATGACATAACCGAACCGATTCCTAAAAAGCGGAGCCAAAAAGAGAAAATGGGCTCCGCTTTTTTTAGAATCACGATAGCTGCTGGTACTCATATTTTCAGTCCTGATATGTATATTTCAGAATCTCTGAATCGCCCCATATCGAGTCGAGCTTGTAGAAGCTTCGTCCCTTCACACTGAATATATGAACAACAACTTCGCCGGCGTCAATCAGACACCATTGTGTGCTGTCGCGTCCTTCGACAGCACAGGAAAATCCATGTTTTTCGAGGGATTCAACGGCCGCATCCCGGAGTGTTCCCATGTGGACATCCGAATTGGCACTGACGAGGACAAAACAGTCAGCTATCGTGGCATTTCCCTTCAGATCCATAGCAACGATATTCAGCCCCCTTTTTGCGGCCAGAGACTCGTAGAGGAATGAAAACGACTGAAGTTTCTCCTTCATATTTTTCGTAACACCACCCTTTCGGTTCAAACAATATGGAATGCACCTTATTGTGCAATCCGGGTCAGCCTTGAGAGAATCCTTTCCAGATCATGCCCCACGATGATCGTAACTGCGTTTGCAGCTTTTTCCGGCGTAATAAGTCGTTTGTCGATGCCGCAGATACGACCGAGTGCCTTTGCCGTTTCCGTGATCGCTGAAGACGCCTTCACGGGATACATGATGCTTGACGTGTGGTAGTCGAAGTGTTTCGCGTTTCCGGTGTACCGCACATCGATGCCAAGCTTTTCGAGCGCTTGCGAGAAACGCTTCCCGACTCCTTTGGAACCGTCTCCGTTGAGTACGGATACAGAACTTTTAATGCTGTGCACGAGTTCTTTCAGCATCGAGTACTCCTCGGGGACATCAATATCGCCGGAGTCGACGGAAAGATCGTTTCTGGTGCCAACGTCGTCCGAAATCGTTCCCGAAAGCATCATCGATGCGTGCGCGAGATCACCTATCCAATAGCTGAGATTTCCGATATACGCAGCTTTTCCGGGCATTGTGAAAAAAAGAATGCGGTCGGATGTGAGATCTTTGAGATAAGACGCCAGCTGGATGGCCTGTGCGACGGGCATATTGGTGTCAACAATTGAGACCAGCTGTTTCGCAACTTCAGGAAGACGTGGCAACATAGACGGCTGCTGGATCTTCTTGAGGACTGCCTTTACGAAATCCTGTTGCCTCTTTACCCGACCTATATCCCCAAGCGCATCGTTGCGAAAACGGACGAATTCGAGTGCCGTCTTGCCGTTCAAATGCTGAGGGCCTTTCGGAATATCGATCCTGAGTTTTTGCGCGTTATCGACGTAGAAAAGTTTCTTTTCAACGACAAGATCGACTCCGCCGATCAGATCGACGATTTGCGGAAAGCTGTCATAGTTGACCAGTACATGGTAGTTTATTGGGATTCCCAGGTAATTGACGATTGTTTGTCGCAAAAGGGCGAGCTTGCCGAATGCGAATGCGTGGTTGATCTTCTGCCATCCGTGCCCGGGAATATCCACTCGCGTGTCTCGCGGGAGGGACATGAAACGAACGATCTTCTTGTCGATATCGATTGCGGCGATTCCAATGGAATCCGCTCGATGCCCTCCCTCAACGTCATCGACGCCGACAGCGAGAATGTAGATGATCCCCGACGCCTCGTCATACGAGATGTTCTGCTTGATCGTTTCCGGTACAGGTTCGACGAAGAACCAGAGTCGGAGGATGACTCCGACTCCACCCGCGAAGAGTGCAAGAAGAATCGCGGCGAAGAACGTTTTCCACTTCATTTCCCGTCTTGCTCCCTGCCGCGTGAAACCGACGGAATCCTGCCGTACAATCCCATCTTCGAGATATAGCGTACAACGGATTCATGCGTCAGGTATCTGATATTCTTCCCCTGCTCCACCCGCCTTCGTATATCAGTGCTCGATATAGACAGGAGGGGGATCTCAAGCGGGATAATGGCGTTACGGATTGCAGACGGCAAACAATCGATTCCCGAAGAGACATAACCGGGTCGACTTACCGCCACGATACGGCACAGCTCGGGAAGGACCGCGTATTCTTTCCAGCTTTCTAAGTCGAGGACTGCGTCGAGACCCGTGATGAAAAAGTAATCCTCGTCCTCCACCGCATGCTTCCGCAATTCGCGGAGCGTGTCGACTGTATGGCTGGAACCTTCTCTGTCGATTTCAACTCGCGAGACTGAGAAGTTCTGATTTTCCAGAACGGCGAGAAGTGTCATCGTGAAACGATGCTCCGGAGAAGTCACATGAGCTCCTCTCTTGTGGGGGGGGATCCCGGTCGGTATGAATACGACCTCATTCAGCCGGAGGGCTGAAAGACTCTCCTCTGCCGCGAGGAGATGACCAAAATGTATCGGATCAAATGTGCCCCCCATAATACCCAGACGTCGTCTTCCGGACACAGAGCAACAACTCCTTCGAGATGTCCTATTCGACCTTATCCGGTTCGAAATCGAATTCCATTCCCCCGATAACGATAGTATCTCCGGCCTGGGCTCCGGCTTCAAGAAGAAGCTCCTCGACGCGATACCGTTTCAGGAGTTTCGCGAATCGGGGAAGGGCATCTTCCTGCTCGAAGTCATACCTTCGTATGGAACGTTCCATGCTCGGTTGGAGAACGAGAAAAGAGCCGTCGGGCTGAGGGACGATCTGAACCTGGTCGTATCTGTCGCGGCGCATCGTTCTTGGCGACGAATCCTGAACCGGGGCGAGTCTCGTCTCGCCAGCCGGACGCGGCGCCGTTCTGCACACGGCGACAATTTCATCGATAAATGCCTGTATTCCCTCTCCTGAAAGGGCGCTGATCGCCAGAAACCGAATCCCCTTTTCCGAAAAAGAAGCGGAGAGAGAGCCCAGATTTTCCCGCGCTTTCGGTAAGTCGAGTTTGTTGCCGACAACTACATACGGACGGCTCAGAAGATCAGGATTGTACATCCCGCATTCTTCACGGATAGCTCTCCAGTGTTCGAGGATGAGATCGGGATCGCCCAGACTCATGTCGAGAACGTGAACGAGCGCGCGCGTCCTTTCGACATGGCGAAGGAAATAATGCCCCAAGCCCTTGTTTTCATGCGCTCCCTCAATGAGACCCGGCACGTCCGCAATGACTATCTTCTCGTCATCGACCGCCAAGATGCCGAGATTCGGGGAAAGCGTCGTGAACGGGTATCCGGCGATTTTGGGGTGAGCATTGGATATGGCTGCGAGAAGACTCGATTTCCCGGCGTTCGGCATACCGATAAGGCCGACGTCGGCTATGAGTTTGAGCTCGAGCAGGATGTAACGTTCCTCTCCGTCGAGTCCCTTTTCGGCAAAGCGGGGAGCCCGGCGAACCGATGAGGAAAAGTGGATATTGCCTCTTCCGCCCTTTCCTCCACGGGCAACGACGAACCGCTCGTCCGGTTCCACAAGGTCGGCGAAAATCTCTTTTGTGTCCGCGTCCCGAACTATCGTTCCGCATGGGACATCGATCACGAGATCTTCACCGTTCCTGCCGTGCATACATTTCCCCTTGCCCGCTTCAGCGCTTCCGGCTTGAAATTTTTTCTCGTACTCGAAGTCTGCGAGCGTATGAATGCCCGAAACCGCACGCAAAACGACGCTCCCGCCGCAACCGCCATCGCCGCCGTCAGGACCTCCCTTTGGGATGTATTTCTCCCTCCGGAAGCTCAGGCATCCGTTTCCTCCTCGTCCTCCACGGACGAGGACGCGAACAAGATCAATAAACTTCATGGGATAAAAAAGAGGGCCTTGCAGATCGAAGGCCCTTCAGAAGTGTCATTCTGTCGCTTTCGACTTCTATTCCGAGATGAGAACGGAAACGAACTTTCTCTCTCCGCTCGCGTGATACCGGACAACTCCATCCTTCAGGGCGAAGAGCGTATCATCCTTGCCGCGGCCGACGTTCGCTCCCGGATGGATCTTGGTTCCGCGCTGCCGTACGAGGATATTCCCCGCCCGCGCCTCTTCCCCCGCATACATCTTGATGCCGAGTCTCTGTGCCGCGCTGTCACGGCCGTTTGTGCTGCTCCCCTGCCCCTTCTTGTGGGCGAAAAACTGCAGATCGAATTTTCCAAGGAGATTCATGACCGCACCTCCACTATGCGTACGTTTTTCGGATATTGTGACTCGAACTCCCGCAACATGTCCACGGCGGCTTCGATGAGCAAAAAAGCGTCTCTGCAGACGGCTGCAGGAAGAAAAACCTTCATGGACGCTGAAGATTCGTCGATCTCGAACAACTCGGGTCTCTCAAGAACCCGTACGACCGCGATCGCGAGCATCCGGAACACTGTCGAAACGCCGGCGCATACAATATCGTTTCCCTTGTCGGCGAACTCTGAATGTCCGTCCGCTGATATCGCTTCGACGACGCCGTTTTTGTAGAAGACCCGGATCTCCGTCATCCGTCAGGAAAGAGAGATCCCCTGTATCTTTATGTCGGTGAAGTTCTGGCGGTGTCCCTGCTTTTTCCTGACATTCTTCTTGCTCTTGAACTTGAAGACGATGATCTTGTCTCCGCGTCCGTGCTGGACGATCTCCGCAGTAACGGCTGCGCCGCGGACATACGGCGTCCCCGTCGATACCGTCGTGTCGTCCGACACCAGAAGAACCCTGTCCAGAGAAACCGCGCTGCCCGGTTCCCCGCAGATGCTCTCGACCCGCACGATATCGCCTGGCTGCACCCGATACTGCTTTCCTCCCGTTTCAACTATCGCGTACATTACTTGTCCTCCCTTCGCCGGAGAAGGCGCCTTTTAGGCTTTCTGGCCTGCTCCATGCGACATACCCGATTATATATCGGGAAACTGCATAATCCGAAATATTTTAGCCATTCTCCGCGTATTCGTCAATTCATGAGATGTTCTCCCCGGAGAATTCGTCGTGCGTGATCCTGAGCTTCCTTCAAATCCGGATCTCCCGACAGCATTCTCGCGATTTCCCTGACACGTTCATCTCCCCTGACTTCGCGAATCAGGCTTTCGGCGCCTTCCCGTTCGACGAGAAAGTGCTGGTCCGCCAAGGAAGCCAGCGTCGCTTCGTGTGTTACGAGGAGAATTCTGCACGATCTGGAGAGTTCACGAAGCCGTAGACCCGTGAGGAGCGCCGCCTGACCGCCGAGTCCCGCTTCGACCTCGTCGAATACGAGTGTTTCCGGGAGGAGCTCTTCGGGCATCGCGACCTGCAACGCGAGGAGGAGACGGCTCAGTTCTCCTCCCGAAGCGACCCGCTGGACCGGGAGAAATCGCTCTCCGTCCGGGGAGAAGAGAAAGGACACAATATCGGCCCCGGTGCTTCGAATACGCTCCTGCGGTTCGATGTCGATCCGAAAAAGCGTTCCGGACATCGCGAGTTCCCGGAGTGTCTCCGTTACCTTCCGCTGCAACCCTGAAGCAATCAATCGACGCGCGTCCCTGAGCGCGAGGGCTGTCCTGCTTGCCTCTTTCTTCAGTTTCAGGATCTCGTTCTGAAGACTCTCCACTTCGGCATGCGATGAGGAAAGCCAGGATAGTTCCGATTGAGCGCGTCGAGAATATTCGATGAGTTCGCCGGATGACGAGAGTCCGGCCTGCCTGAGGGTTTTTCTGTAGAGTCCGAGACGTTTTTCGTGGTCTTCGAGTGCCGTCTCCGCTACGTCAAGTTCCCGCGGGCCGAAGAGATTTTCGAGAGCATGAAGAGATTGGCGGATCCGCGAGACGCCTTCGTCGGCGGCAATCGCGAGCTCGTGAGCGAGATTTTCCGGAAGGACGGACTGAAGGGCCGAAAGCGTTTGTTCCAGTTCGTCGAGAATTCCCGGCTCACTCTTCCCTCCCGTCAGGCGAAGGAAGTGCTCGGATACACGCCGCATCGCATGGACACGTTCCTGCAATTCCAGCCGCAAAGTCTCCCACTCCCGGTCGCATTCCGGAGTGAGACTCAATGAACGAAGCGCCGGAAGAATCTTGTCCGCAGACGAGTAGGTGTTTTCTATTTCCTTGCGTTTTTTCTGGATATCTCGGAGCAATCGCTCTTTGGAAATTGCGTCGGTCCAGTAGGAAAGGAGCGCTCCTTTGAGTTTTGCGAGAGCTTCTCCGCCGGATGCGTCGAGAATAGCCATCTGGTCGTCGGGGTCCAGAAGACGCATTTGAGCGAACTGGCTCTGGATGCGGATATGGGGTTCCATAAGTCGTTCGAGAGAGGAAAGGGTGACGGGGCGATCCTGGACGTACGTCCGGTTTTTCCCCGACGCGCTTATGATCCTCCTGACGAGGATCGGTTCTTTCTCGTGAAATTGCGGAGCCATTCGCGCAGAGTCAAACGAATAAAAAACTTCCGCTTGTTCCGTTCCGGCTCGAAGAATGCTCGCGGATGAACGGACGCCGGTCAGGAGCTCGAGAGCCCTGACGATGCTGCTCTTTCCCGCGCCGCTTTCCCCCGTGACGGCGATGAACCTCCCCTCGAGAGCGATGCGCGCGTCTGTGATCCCGCCGATGTTGGAAAATATCAGTTCGCCGGTCATCGACCCTATTCCTTTTCGTACAGAATCGTGCCGGTCCCCCATCGAAATTTCTCCTGCACGAGGGCGAAGAACCGTCGATGAGGAAGCACGATCATGCGAACGTGCTTCTCTTTCGAAAGGGAGATTTCAATTCTGTCTCCGGGCAGCAATTCGTAGCCGAGCTGACCGTCCTGCGTGAGCATGACGTCTCTCGGACTTCCCTTCGGTATGAGGGAAATGAGATCCTTTTCTCCCGCTATGACGGGACGGGAATACAACGTGTGAGCGCATATCGGTGCGACGACCATGCACGGAACATGGGGCGGGACGATCGGGCCTCCGGCGGAGAGTGCGTAAGCGGTCGATCCGGTCGGGGTGGCGACGATGATTCCGTCGGCGGCGATATGCGATACGAATTCGGAACCGAACCTGATCTCTATCGTCACGAGTCGGGCGAAAGCGCCTTTTGAAACGACGAGGTCGTTCAGAGCGAACATCGTGTGGAGACACAGGTCTTCCCTCCAGACAGTTCCCTCGAGCACGTGGTGGGGTTCTATCTCGAAAAGTCCCGAAACGATCCGTTCGAGGTCCGCCTCGAATTCCTCGGGCTTCCCCGACGCCAGGAATCCCATATTTCCAAGGTTGATTCCGTAGAGGGGAACCCCATGGTCGAGGACATATCTGCCTGCCCGGAGGAAGGTTCCGTCTCCGCCGATGACAATTCCCGCCTCGACATTGGTTCTCCAGATGTCGTCGGATACGCCTTCGACGCCGAGAACGGATGCCTCGTGCGGCGGAAGAAGGAACTGAATGCCCTTGTTTTTTCCCCACGCCATGATATGTCGCGCCTTCTGTATGGCCTGCGGTTTCTGTGTGTTAACGAGAATTCCCAGAGTCTGCACGGGTGTGCGCCTCCTCGTCGACGGAGGATGAAAGAATACGGTGCGCTTCTTCCACAATGGAGCCGAAAGCGGGTTCCCCGGAGGATGGAACCTCCGATCTGACGATGTGGAACAGGAACTCGATATTGCCGCTCGGACCACGGATCGGAGAAAACGTGCATCCCGCGAGCGTCATGGATGTTCGTTCGCGGAGGAAATCCGAGAGAAGATCAAGCACGCGCCGTTGAACGGTCGGATCGCGGACGACGCCTCCCTTTCCGATGGATTCGCGGCCGGCTTCGAATTGCGGTTTGACGAGCGCGATGACCGTTCCATTGTCGGAGAGAAGACATTCGACGACGGGCAAAATGATTCTGAGCGATATGAACGAAACATCGATCGTCACGAAATCAAGAGGCCCTTCGAACGACTCCCTTGTGATTGAGCGTGCATTCGTTCGTTCCATCACAACGACTCTCGGGTCGTTCCTGAGGGACCACGCCAGCTGGCCATATCCGACATCTATGGCGTATACCCTGCGCGCTCCGCGCGCGAGCAGCACTTCGGTAAACCCCCCGGTCGATGCCCCGATATCGGCGCACAGACATCCATCGGGATCTGCGGAGAAGGCATCCAGCGCCTTCAGGAGTTTGTGAGCTCCTCTGCTGACCCAGGTCTTTTGGGGAAGCGAAATCGAAATCATGGCTTCAGGGGCCACGGCTTCACCGGCCTTCGATACGACGGTGCCTTCCACGCGGACGCGTCCCTCGAGGATGAACGCCTGTGCCTGAACGCGCGAGGCAACGAGTCCTCTAGAGACAAGCAATCGGTCGAGGCGTTCTTTTTTTCTGGAGAGAATACGAGGCCACCACACTTTCAGCGGTCATACCGCAGAATACACGCTGTTTCTCGACGTTCCCGTGCGGAATAAAGGCGTCGGGAACGCCCAGCCTGATGACCACGGCCTGTGATCCGATATCCGACGCAAGGCACGAGATAGCCTCTCCCGCTCCCGATATGGTAAAGCCGTCTTCGAGGATGACGATTCTTTCGTGTCTCAGGAGAAACGGTGCGAGAACGGAGATATCCAGAGGCTTGATCTGCCTGAGGTCGACGACCGTCGGAGCCGGGAATCCCTTTGCGATGGCCAGCGCACGGGCGTCGAGAAGAGTGCGGATGGTCGATCCGAATCCGATGAGACACCACTCATCCCCGGCGTAAAGGACTTCCGGCCGGATCTGTTCCGCGTTTGCCGGAGGGCAGATCCTGCACAGGGAAACCGGCGCCGTTCCGCGCGGATAACGGATCATCGTCGGACCGTTTTTCTTCAGGGCATGCCGGAACATGACTTCGAGATCTTCGGTATCTCTCGGCGCCAGAATAGACATATTCGGAATCGGACGTCCCCATGAGATATCGAGAACTCCCTGATGCGTTTCGCCGTCTTCTCCGACGAGTCCGGCGCGATCGACGGCGCAGACGACCGGGAGGTTCTGCATTGCGACGTCGTGGACGAGCTGATCCATGGCACGCTGAAGGAAAGTCGAGTAAATGAAAACAACCGGACGAAGTCCTCCCGCCGCCATCCCGGCCGCCATGGTGAGCATGTGCTCCTCGGCGATCCCGACATCGTAGAAACGATCGGGAAAGCGTTTTTCAAAACCGTCGAGAGATGATCCTTCCTTCATCGCGGCGGTCAGACAGACGATACTCCTGTCTTTCTCGGCGAGCCGCACGAGGGTATCGCCCGCGGCGGCGCTCCAGGAGATCGACGGGGACCGGACATCCGTATTTTGCTTCGGCTCCGGCGACGACGGGGAAAGCCCGTGAAACCGCGTAGGTTGTTCCTCGGCCTTTGCGTACCCCTTGCCTTTCTTCGTGAGGATATGAAGGAGGACGGGCTTGTCGTATCTTTTTGCCATCTCGAGAACCGTCTCGATCTCGAGGATATTGTGTCCGTCGAAGGGTCCCCAGTAGTTGATATCGAGTTCGTCGAAGATGTTCTCAGGTTTGACGATGCTTTTGATCTGGTCCTTCATCCGCGAGACGACATGCTCCAGTGCCTCGCCCCTCGGCATGGAGTGAAACGAATCCTTGATGGTCTTCTTGAGCCACGTATAGGTTGTGCTCGAACTCAAACGCGCGAGCTGCGTCGCGAACCCTCCGATGCGGGGACTGATGGACATCGTGTTGTCGTTGAGAACAAAGATGACCTTAGTGCGCGCTTCCTTGGTATAGTTCAGCGCCTCGAACGCCATCCCGTTCATGAGGGAAGCGTCGCCGATGACAGCGACGACATGATGATCCTGTTCCAGAATGTCTCGGGCTTTCGCGAATCCGAGCGCGGCTGAAAGCGAGGTACTGCTGTGTCCCGCCTCGAAGTGATCGAATTCGCTCTCGCCGCGTTTCGGAAAGCCGCTCAGTCCTCCCCACGTCCGAAGCGTCGGGAAAAGGTCCCGTCGCCCCGTGAGGATCTTGTATGCGTACATCTGGTGCCCGACGTCGAAGATGATTCTGTCTTTCGCGGGGTCGAACTTGCGAAGGAGCGAAATCGTCAGTTCCACGGTTCCGAGAGAGGATGCGAGATGTCCTCCGTTTTTCGTGACGACGGAGATGATGAGCTTCCTGACATCCTCCGCAAGCCTGTCGAGCGATTCTTTCGAGAGGTTTGCGAGATCCTTGTACGAATCGTATTTTCCGAGGAGATCCACCATCTCTCGCCCTCCTTCCGGACGTTTCCCGGATCTCAATGATGTCTGTGAACCAAATATTCTGCGAGGCCCCGGAGGAACCACGCTTCACGTCCGTAGCACGACAATGAAGAAATCGCCGTTTCGCTTTCGGCGACGGCCATTTTCTTTGCGCCGTCAAGACCGTAGGCGGCGACGAACGTCTTCTTTCCCTGGTCGGCATCCTTGCCGGGAGTCTTTCCAAGCTCTTCGGCGCTGGACGTTACGTCAAGTATATCGTCAACGATCTGAAACGCAATGCCGAGGTGCATACCATACTCCCCTATCGCCTTTCGGATCGTTGCGTCTCCATGTGCGAGAATGGCGCCGGTCAGAACCGATGCGCGAATCAGAACCGCCGTTTTTCGTATCGAGATTTCGCGGACGAATCCATCCTCTTCCGTCCAGCTCATCGTGTCAGTGTCGAGCACCTGACCGCCACATATTCCGGAGGGTCCCACCGCGTCTGCGAAGGCACTCAGTGCGTCGATGACGTCTTCTGGTTCGTTTCCGAGGCGGAGGAGCGTTTCGAGAGGATGCGAAAAACCCCATACGAGGAGCGCATCCCCGGCAAGGATCGCGAGGGATTCTCCGAAAAGGACGTGGTTCGTCGGTTTCCCTCTGCGGAGAGTATCGTTGTCCATTGCAGGAAGGTCATCGTGGATCAGCGATGCGGTATGGATCATCTCGAGTGCGAGCGCCATCGGAATGACCCTTTCCGGTTTGACCGAGAGCATTTCCGCGGCTGCGATGCAGAGCGCCGGCCGAAGACGCTTCCCTCCGGCAAGAAGCGAGTAGGTTACGGAGTCCCAGAGGCGTTGGGGAATCGCGGATGGACGTTCGGCGCACAGCGTCTCAAGTTTCTCGTCAACGAGGATTCGAAGCCGGTTCAGATTCTCCGGAACCATCGTCATGAGATCGGTCATCATTGTTTTTCGCCCGATTCACGTGCGTTCGGGGCAAACGGAACAAGATCCCCGCCAGAGGTCAACAGGCTGACTTTCTGGTGCGCCTCTTCAAGGTACCGCTCGCATTCGCGAGCCATCCCCATTCCCTGTTCGAACAGGGAGACTGCGTCATCCAGCGATAGCGTTTCCCGTTCGAGACGTTCGACGACCTCCTCAAGCCGGGACATGTTATCCGAAAAGGACATTCGGCTTCCTCCTTCAGGAATTCCTGCAATTCAGGGCTTACCCGATACGGCGGATTATGATAAAATCCGCTCGTTTGGACATTATACGAAAAAGGGAGGGAAAATGCTCATGGCACGAGTATGCGAATGCTGCGGTCGCGGCCCGGCTACGGGAAACGCGGTCAGTCATTCGAATCGCCATACACGGAGACGATGGCTTGTCAATCTTCGCAGTGTGAAGGTCGATGTCGGAGGCGGAGAGGCCCGTCGGATGCGTATCTGCTCCCGATGCCTTCGTTCCTCAAGTGTAAAGCGGGCGGTGTAATCGCCCGCTTTTTTCTTCTTTTCCGGTTCATTCTCCTGTGGAATCCCGCAGGATTTCCACGGCACGCTCCTCGTCGACCAGAATTTCCCTGGGCTTCGATCCTTCCGGCGGTCCCACAATACCTAACTGTTCAAGTGTATCTATAATTCGTGCGGCTCTGGTGAACCCGATCCGGAGCTGTCGCTGCAGGCGGCTTGCGGAAGCGATTCCGGTTTCGATCACGATCCTGGTCGCTTCCTCGAGAAGCGGATCATCGGTGAAATTCGCTTCATTGCCGCTCCCGTTCCCGTTTTCCTGATCCTCGATATCGACATACTCCGGCTCTCCAAAGACCTCGATCAGGGCGTTTATCAGCGCGAGAGTCTTGTCCTCGTCTATGAAAGGTGACTGCAGCCGGATGGGACGCGGATGTCTCGTGCTCGTGAAGAGCATATCGCCCTTTCCCAGAAGGCGTTCCGCTCCCGATGTATCAATGATGGTTCGGGAGTCCGTCTGAGAGGGAAGGGAAAACGCCACGCGGGCCGGGATATTCGCTTTGATGAGTCCGGTAATGACATTGACGGACGGACGCTGCGTCGCAAGAACAAGGTGTATTCCGGTGGCGCGCGCCATTTGCGCAAGTCTGCACGCGTAGTCCTCGACTTCCTTCGGCGACGTGAACATGAGATCCGCAAGTTCATCCACGACGATGACGATGGACGGAAGCCGATCCTTTGGAAGGACGCGTTCATTGTACGAGTCGAGATTACGGACTCGCGCGGACGCGAACATCTCGTACCGCGACTCCATTTCCCTTACCGCCCATGCAAGCGCCTGGACCGCCTTTTTCGCGGAGACGACCGGCTTTGTCAGCATATGCGGCAGATGTTCGTAGATGCTGAACTCCACTCGCTTCGGATCGACGAGCAGAAAACGAAGTTCGGAAGGGGGTCTGCACGCGCATAGTCCGTTGATGCACGCGTTGACGAAAACGCTCTTTCCGGAGCCCGTCGTTCCGGCCACGAGAAGGTGAGGCAACTCTTCGAGACCGATTACGAGCGGCCGGGAGTCGATCCGGACTCCCATGGGAAGCGGGAGTCGGAATTCCGTGTTCTGAAAGGAAGCGGACTCGAGAATCGTTCGGAGGGAAATTCCCTGCCGTTTGGGATTCGGGATCTCGATTCCGACAAACGGTTTCCCGGGTATGGGAGCCTCGACGCGAAGCGCGGGAACGGCGAGCGTCAGTGCGAGGTCATTTGCGAGACCCGATATTCTGCTGACCTTGATCCCGGGAGCGAGCTGCAACTGAAACTGTATGACCGTCGGACCGACGATCGTCTCCGCGAGCTCGGCCTCGACTCCGAAATCGGCGAGCGTCGAAATGATCCCGTTTCCCTGGGTTACGATGCTTTCAGATTGTTCGGGCGTGACGGGAGAAACCGACGGCCCGAAGAGATCGAGTGACGGCGGAAATCCCGCGGGCGTCGTTCCCGTCTGCGGAGTGTCCGGCACATCGAATTCGGGTTCGGGGTTCTCGTCACTCGATGCGTCTCTTTCTTCCGGCGCCCGAATCCCAGAAATATCGTCGGCAGGCGTCGTGGACTGATACGGTGTTTCTTCGGAGATGTCCGGGACATTCATCGTCGAGGGGGCATCCGGACACCTATTGATGGTTCCGGCAGAAGCGTTCAAAGGGGCGGACGCTTCTTTCCGAAGCGGATTCGGGACCATATTTGCGATCCTGAGAAAGAGACTTCGGACTCCCGCGAGGACCACCCTGGGATCAAGGAGACCGTACAGCATGGAGGAAATTGATATTGCCACGAAGCCGATCAGGATGCTTCCAAAGGCGCCGCAGTTCTTCAGGAAAAACGACGAAAGGAATGAACCGAGTTCTCCCGGGCGAAAGACAGGATGCGTCCAATGGACTCCCGACGCGTGAAGGAGACCGAGGAGAAAAGCGCTCGCGACAAAGAGCAGCAGAGTTGCCATTGTCTGAAGAAAAAAACGTCGGATCGGGCGTTTGAAGAACACCGAAGCGAGAACAAAGAACACGAAAAGAGAAGGAATGACTATCGAACCGCTGAATCTGGAGACGAGCGCCGTCGTGATATTCTTTCCCCAGATTCCCGTCCACGGAGTCAGAAGGGACGCAAGAACGTACACGCTTCCCGAAAGGAGAAGGAATACAATCGCTTCGATGACGAGGGACACAGTGTTTTTTTCCTGTTTCTGGTCGTTGTTTCGCTTTCTGGAAGAAGATGAGGGAACGTCGGTATTCCGGGTCATCGAATTATTCTCCTCCGACAACGATATCAGGTATAAGCAATGCGGGTTGACCGTCGGAAATAGGAACGTCCTGCCCATTCTTTCCGCAATACCCCGGGAAAAGTTCCATGCGGTCTCCGACTGCGGCGATTGACTTGAGAACATCGGGACCGTTTCCGACCAGCAGCGCCCCCCGGACCGGGTTGCGAACCTTTCCGGCCTGCACCTGGAATCCCTCCGTAACCTGGAATACAAAATCGCCCGTCGTGGGATCGACCTCTCCCCCTCCGAGCCGGGTAACATACAGTCCGTTTCCCATGCCGTCCAGGATCGATTCTTCCCTCTCTGGACCGGGGAGGAGAGAGGTGGCGCTCATTCTCGGTATCGGAACGTGGCGAAACGACGCCCGCCTTCCGTTTCCCGTGAGCGGAAGACTCATTTTGGCGGAGGTTTCCCTGTCCGTCAGGTAGCCGTTCAACACCCCCCGGTCTACGAGAACGGTTCTCCGGGACGGAGTCCCTTCATCGTCGCAGCCGTACCCGCCGTAGGCGCACGGCGATGTCGGATCGTCGACGATCGTGACGAAAGGCGATGCGACCGTGTCTCCGAGACGATCCCGAAAGACGGAAAAGTCCTTCATGACGATGTCCGCTTCGAGTCCGTGGCCGCAGGCTTCGTGTATCATCGTTCCTCCGGTCTTTCCGGAAAGCAGGACCGGGAATCTCCCTGCGGGGCATTTCGGCGCGGAAAGAAAGTTCACCGCTCGTTCGACAAGGCTCTTCGCTCTTTCGAAGAGATCGTTGTCCCGAAGGAATGATTCACACCCCGCAACGCCCGCGATGAGGTCGGATGCAGTCTGCATTCCGTCGCAGTCCGACACTGTAATGTGAAGGGAGAGGGATGTCCGGATCGCCGTTTCGTTCCTGACGCAATTCTCTCCCGGGAAGATCAGTTTTTCCTTCACACCCGTATCGAAACGCAGCGTTACCTGTCTGACAGTCGAGGAAGATGACCGGATCATCGAATCGAGCTCGCGGATAATGCCCGGAAGAAGAACCTGCGAACGGGCGTCTCCGCAGAAAAGAGCTTCGCGATCCCCGCTTTCTGCCCGTGCGGCTTTGGCGGAAGTGTCTCCGAAGATATCGTCCATGCAGGCGAGTGCGTTTGAAAATGTGGCTCCCGACCGGAAAGAAAGGAGCGTCCCCGATGGCGAGACGGCTCTCGATGCGACGCCGCTCGAAAACGAAGAGACGCTTTCCGTTATCTTCGAATCCTCGAGAAGCCACGAATGGCACGCAGTCCGCTCCGCGTAGAGATCATTCAGGAGCCAGGACGTTCGCGGTTTTCGGGAAACGATGTCATCAAGAAGAAGTTCGGCATAGTGCGATATCGTCATGACGCCTTCCCCTTCCGGATTTCATTCTCCCGGTTCCATGAGACGACCGGAAAACCTTCCTCCCGGAGCGAAGAGAGGAGGATTTCGATGCGGGCGATATTCCCGGGGAGGCAATAGATGGACACGACGCCTTGGGAAGGGTCTTCGGTCGTGACGTATCCGATGCCGTCGCAGTCGGCCACAATCCAACTCAGCAGCGTGATCGCCGCAGGGGTTTCGAGATGTACGGTAACAGGCGCAAAATCATCCATTGTCTTTTCTCCGTCAGCGTCGAATGACACGTATGTTGCGAAGATGTTCCGAATACTTCTTCGCAAATACGTGCAATCCGTCTTTTTTCAGAACATAGTACAAAAAGTCGTTTTCCTCCGGTTGCAGAGCCGCTTTCCATGAGCCTTCCGACGGAATGCAGATCGGTTCGGGCGGTAATCCCGTAATGCGGTACGTATTCAACGGGGAATCAATCTCGAGATCTTTATGCAAAACCCTGGTGATCGTCCTCCCCCTGCGTTTCCACGCATACACGACGGTTGCGTCGATCTGGAGGGGCATTCCGATCCCGAGACGGTTACGAATGACGCCGGCGATTCTCGGACGTTCGGATTCGCGTGACGTTTCGCGTTCCACAAGCGATGCAATGATCGCCGCTTCGAGGATGTCCCGTGACGTAAGCCCACTCAGCCTGTCGAACAGACGGTTTTGCCAAAGCACCGACGACGTTTTCACGAGGGCGGCAAAGGATTGTTCCGGGACATCATACGTTTCGGGGAGCAGGAATGCAATTCGTTGATCAGCGGAAGCCGGCAACAGCGACAAGAGCTGCGCCGGGAAAAACGAGTCGTCGGCGAGAACTTTTCTCAATATCTGAGGAGAAGCGGATACCGTATCGCCGAGGGAAAAAAGGTCGCTTCCGGGAACGATCGTGAGAGTGATCCGCTCGGGGACCGCACTCCTGAGCTGACGTGCGACCTCCCACGGAGTCCCTTTCCGCACGGAATACGTTCCGGGTCTGAAGGAACGGTCAAGAGCGAATCTGTGGAGCCATCGGGCGAGTTCCGGCGCGGAAGGAACGATGTCCGCCGACCGGAATACATCTGCGATCTCCCGGCCGTTCTTTCCCGGAGCGATGAATACCCGGACCGGAGAGCCCGAACCGAGCGGGAAGAGACGATCCCATTCTTCCGTCGAAATGCCGCAGAACGTGTAAACGAGCGCAAGCGCGCAAATGATGAAGAACAGATCGCAGAGAATCCAGAACCATTTCATGGATGTCGTGTCCCCTTATCCTCCTGAATGAACGGGAGCCGCCTTCCGCATTCAGCGCAGGTTCCGTCTGATCTCAACGCGACGATGGAGACATCGTACCCCTTCCGCGCCACGAGCAGGGCGTCACAGTCGGGACATCGCGAATCCGTCCTGTGGTCGATGTTTCCGGCATACACATATCTGAGGACTTTTTTCGCCCGGCGAACCATTTCTTCGAGAAGAAGTTCGGTTGTAGGAGCTTTCGTCCAGAGGTGACGTGGAAAGTAGCGGGTCACGTGCAGGGGAATGTCCGGAGAGACCGAGGCGAGCCACGCGATCTCGCGGTCGAATATCGCAATATCGTCGCTTATGTTGGGAACGACAAGCGTCGTGATTTCCGTATGAATCCCTGCTGCGTGAAGGAGCTCGACGTTTCTGACAACGGTTTCAAGGTCGCCTCCGAGAAAACGGTAAATGTCGGGATCGAACGATTTGACGTCGATGTTGGCGGCCGAAAGAAACGGGATCATTTTTCGAAGGGGAGATTCGCGAATCATTCCGTTGCTGACGAGAACGACGGCGATCCCGGCGTTCCTGAGCGCAGCGGAGCACTCTTCAACAAATTCGTACCAGACGAGCGGTTCGTTGTACGTGAAAGCGACCGCACGCGCGTCATGCAGGACCGCAAGATGGACGACGTCCCGAACGGTCATCTCCCGCAGGACGATCGTCGGTTCCCATGAAGCGATCTCCCAATTCTGGCAGAAGGGGCATGCCATCGAACATCCCACGGTGCCGAACGAAAGAACACGGGTTCCGGGACGCCAGTGATATAACGGCTTCTTTTCCACGGGATCCATCGATACGGAGGAAACGCGTCCGTAGTTTTCCGCGAACAGCGTTCCACCGATATTCCGTCGGACCCCGCATCGTCCCGTCTTCCCATCCGGAACGCGGCACGCGTGCGGACACAGGTCGCAGCATGTCACATCGCCTTCGTTATGCCACCAGTCGGCGTTTTTCTTCATGGGGCGGTCTCCGTCGCTCACGCTTCCTGCCGTTCCGCGAAGCGCTCGACGGTGAATCTGGAAACCGAAGCCTCTTCGGGGGCACGAATGCCCGCTTTCGCAGCGGCGATGCGAATCTGCTCCCCGACGGTATCGATTCCCTCCAGGTCGGGAAGCAGGACTCCCCTCCTGGAGCCGTGCTCGAGAATGACTCCGAATTTTCTCGGGTTGAGGTCTTCGAGATTCGTGACATCTTCCGGTTCCGAAAGGACATCGACTGAAAATCCGAGCCTCGGGAGCTCTTCGATGTCGACGGGTGGAAAACGCGGATCACGGAGAGCCGCCGATATGGCATTGGAAATAACCTCCGCGACGAGGGAATTCTGTTGCGGAAGAATCGTTCCGATACACCCCCGGAGATTGCCGTCGCATGTCTTCAAACTGACGAAACACGCCTTCGCCGTCGTATAGGAAGGATCGAGGATTGGGGGCGTGGGGGGAATCCGTTTCTTCGAGAGCATCTCTCCGACTGCGTAACGGGCGAGCGCCGGAAGATAGACTGACCGCTCCGGAATCGTGTACGCCACGCAATAACCGACTCCGTACGGGCCTTCATACGAAAGGACGGAAGTCCGTTCCCCTCCCGAGAGTCCCAGAAACGCGGCGACGGATCTGTACCCGCATTCTCCGGCTCTTTCGATCAGGGATTCAGGCAGGGAAAGGAGCTCCGTCCCGCTTCCCTCCTCTATTGCGTGCACGACGACATCGTCGAAGGAATGCGCGATCGGATCATATCCGGCCGGCGCCTCCGGACTCAAACGATGGGAAAGGTCGGAACTCGCGAGGAGCCCCCACCGTCCTCTTCCCTCGAAAGACCGCAGAAGTTCGCCGACACGGTATGCCACTTCCGGTTCCAGCCCGATGGGATTGGCGACGATCAGAGAGACTCTGTTCTCCCATGATTTCGGAAAAAAAGAAAGCGGAACCATGCAACCGTGGTCGAGTCTCGCCTCGCGCGAGTGAAGCACTCTGACGGGAACGGTTTGCGACAGGCTCCGGGCGAGCGCTTCACCCGCTGGGATGTCTCCGTGGAAGCCGAATCTCCGCTCGGGGGCTCCGAATTGTGAAAAATTCCCGCTGTAGCGGTCCGCGAGCGTGAAAGCGAGACCTTCGGAACAGGGGGCGTGCGGAGAAAGCAGAAAAACGACATCCGGAACAAGCGGAGAGAGAATCGATGAGAGCCGGTTCATCGCAGAAATTGTGGCGTGCGCATCGGATTCCCTTCCCTGCCCTACCTCCGGTACGATGATCGGAGGGTGAGGTGCGACGCATTTCCAGACCCACATGGATATCATCCCACCTTTCAGCTGTTACAGGAGCATCATCGCGTCTCCGAAGGAGAAGAAGCGATATCGCATGGAGACGGCTTCCCTGTAGGCATGCATGACGCTTTCATATCCGCCGAAAGCGCAGACGAGCATCAGAAGCGTACTCTTCGGCAGATGAAAATTCGTGATCAGGCCGTCGATGACGCGAAACCGGTATCCTGGGAAGATGAAGAGGGACGTATCTCGCCTTCCGGCGGCGAGGCTGCCGTCGTCGCGTGCAAAGCTCTCGAGTGTGCGTGCGACCGTCGTCCCCGCCGCGATGACTCGTCCGCCGCGTTTCTTGCAGGCGAGAACCTCGGCGACAGCGGCATCCGGAAGAGAACACCATTCGGAATGCATATGGTGATGACGAATATCGGATACTGAAACGGGACGAAAGGTTCCGAGTCCGACGTGGAGAGTGATCCATGCCGTTCGGACTCCCAATGCGCGCAACGAGTCGAGAAGGGACTCCGTGAAATGGAGGCTTGCCGTCGGAGCCGCGCAGGAGCCGAAGTTCTTTGCGAAAACGGTCTGATATGCATCCCGCGAAGCGGAAGATCTTGTGATGTATGGAGGCAGCGGAATATCTCCGATACGATCAAGAAGAGGAAGGACGTCCGTCCGTTCGGGAAAACCGAGAATGCGGATTCCTTCGTCCATTTCGTCGAGAACCGTCAGCGAAGTTCCATCCTGGAGAATGACATGCATCCCTGGATGCATGCGCCGTGCCGGTCGGACGAGAGCTTCCCACTGCAGGAACGCGGGATCCTGCGGCCGAAGCAACAGGATTTCGATGGAAGCCGTACCGGGACTTTTCGTCCCGTGAAGACGGGCCGGCAGAACCCGAGTATCGTTCAGGACGAGAAGATCGGAGGGACGGATGATCTCCGTAAGCTGTCTGAAAAAACAGTGCCGAACCCCTCCCGTATTCCGGCGCATGACAAGCAGACGTGACGAATCCCTGGGATTCGCAGGATTTTGTGCGATGAGTTCCTCGGGGAGCTCGTAATCGTACGACTCCGTTTGAAGCAGGTCGACGGCAGAACGGATGTCTATCTTCGAGTCAACTCCGTTCCCGGAAAATAGTGCTGAAGTATCTTTGTATACGTCCATCCGCTTTCCGCAAGAGACTTCGCTCCCCATTGCGACATCCCGACTCCATGTCCCCATCCTCTTCCGGTGAAGAGAAAGGATTGGCCGCCGGAGGCATTCGCTGGGACGATGGTGGCAATACCCTGTGGTGCGCCATTTTTCGAACGGTTGATTGCCTCGATGAGATATCCCTTGCGGGTTTCAGGACGCTTCAGCATGTCGATCAGTTCTTCCGCAGAAAATACCCCCTTTTCCGTCAGCGCGGTCAGTGCCTCTTCTTCACGAAACGACATTGGGGTCGAGGAGACGGGGATTATCCGTGATTTCTCCTGTGCGGGAGTGGGAGAAATTGCCCTGTTCGTGCTTCCGGCCGTCATCGCTCCTGATTTCCGCGGAACGGAAGAGTCTCCTTCCGGAGTGATCGAGAAGGCAGTGCTCCGGAGAACCGAGGGGCCCGCCGCCATGCGAAAGTCATGCGCCCTGACGGTGACGCGTCCGTTCGATCCCGAAACGAGAAGAGTCACGGCGCGGCCGGCTGCGTCGGAACTTTGAACCGTAACATTCGTCACACGTCCGACGGATTTGTTCATGCGGGAAAGGATGCTTTCGACAGTCGCTGCCGGGAGCCGCGTTTTCCATGATGAATTCGGAGAATCGTATGCGATTGGTTCCTTTGCGCCTGAAAGATAGGGATACGATCCCCCCCAGACATCCCGGATATCGGCCGTGTTCCCGCCGCTGTCAGAATGGAACGGGGTGAAGGCGACCGCACCGGCATAACTGAGAATCAGCCCCGCAGTGCTTCGTATCGCCGCATCACATCGAGGGTCTTCCGCATTGACGCCTCGGTAGACCTGCGATTCGATCGAGTCCGATACATCGTACTCCCTTCCGCCCGACCCCGAAACCCTACGGAGTGCATATGTCCGCGATACGATAGCCTGTGCCTTGAGCGCTTCCGTCGGCCAGGCCGGGTTGGCCTCCATTTTCAGAACGCCGCGAAGGTATGTTTCGCTGTCCACGACGTTGATGACCGAAAGTCCAGCTCTCGCCGGGACGACGCGGATGGCGCCGCGGTATCGGGCCTTTCCGAAGGCAAGTGGGGCGGAGGATGACAGTGTCAGAGGGAGGGTGCGCATCTTTCCGTCGACAAGAACGGAACGGGAAGAGACCGGCGTGCAGTGAACTGAATGCGGATGTGTCGTTCTCTTTCCTGACGCATCCTGAAGCGAAACGGAGCGGGCGGAAGAAATGACGGCGGACGAGACTCCGTTTGCGAGGAGAACGCGGATTGTCGACGCTTCGGATGGCGG
The DNA here is from genome assembly GCF_055390895.1 of Lactivibrio alcoholicus. Taxonomy (NCBI): domain Bacteria; kingdom Thermotogati; phylum Synergistota; class Synergistia; order Synergistales; family Aminobacteriaceae; genus Lactivibrio; species Lactivibrio alcoholicus. The sequence continues at coordinate 3,422,799 of NZ_AP042471.1, read as the reverse complement.
TGCGAGAAAAGTGAGAACGACGCAAAAGGATGCGAAGAGTATCGAAAGGTATTTTCTGTACGTCATGGATAACCTCCGGATTCTGTTATTTGAACCATCGGGATACGAGATTCAGAACGATCGTGATGATGATACTCAACAGAACCATGCTCGTCATCGGGGCGAAGACGGTGACATTCTTTCTGGAAAAGACGAAATCGCCGGGAAGACGGCCGAACGGGAACGAGATCTTTCCGAAAAGGAAAATGACTCCGCCCATGAACATAAGAATCAAACCAAGAACGAAAAGACTTTTTCCCAGCGACTGCATGTCATTTCTCCCCACATGATTCTTCGTCCGCTGCGGAAAAGAGTTTCAATTCTTCCGTCCTCCATCCTGGATACGGAACTTTCAGATACTCGTATGCGGATTTTGTGGCGCGCCGTCCCCTCGGGGTTCTTTCGAGAAAACCCTGCTGGATGAGGTACGGTTCGTAGATATCTTCGATCGTCTGCGCCTCTTCGTTGATGGCGGCAGCTATTGTCGAGAGACCGACCGGACCGCCGTCGAAAAGCTCGACGATGACTTTCAGAATACGGCGGTCTCCGTCGTCGAGTCCGACGATATCGAGCCCAAGCATGTCCAGAGCGATGTTCGCTATCTGCCGGTCGACAGGGGAGACGTTTTTGACTTCGGCGACATCGCGAACTCTCCGGAGAAGTCGAAGTGCGACCCGCGGCGTTCCGCGAGATCTGTCGGAGATAGCCTTTGCCGCTTCTTCCGAGAGAGAGACTCCGAGAACGCGTGCGCCTCGCATGACGATGGACGACAATTCGTCTCCCGAGTACGGTGAGAGCTGTTCGACGATTCCGAATCGGGCGCGAAGAGGCGACGTGAGCAGACCGAGACGCGTCGTCGCTCCCACGAGCGTGAATCGCGGCAGGGAAAGACAGATAGAATTTGCGAGAGCGCCTTTTCCCATCACGATGTGAAGCGAATAATCCTCCATCGCCGGGTACAGAATTTCTTCCACGGCTGTCGGAAGGCGGTGGATCTCGTCGATGAAAAGCACGTCGTTGGTCTCGAGATTTGAAAGAAGTGCGGCGAGATCGCCGGAACGCTCGATCGCCGGTCCCGACGTAATCCTCAATTGTCCTTCCATCTCGCGGGCTATAATTCCGGCAAGAGTGGTCTTCCCCAGCCCCGGAGGTCCGAAAAAGAGAGTGTGATCCAGTGATTCGTTTCGCAACCTTGCGGCGGAGATATAAATCCGGAGTTTTTCCTTGAGCCGTTCCTGTCCGATGAATTCGTCGAGCGCTCCCGGGCGGAGACAGCCATCGATCTCTCTTTCGGCAACGGAATCGATTTCCCGATCGAAGAGGCGTTCTTTCGATCCCGTCATGCCCTGCGATCTCCCGTCTTCTTCCGCAGCTCACGGAGCGCCGCGCGCAGAAGGCTTTCCTCGTCGGGCTCCTCGCTTGTGGCTGGTTGCTGAGTGATCCGGGCGAGAACGGCCGCGATATCTCCCTGTGAGAATCCGAGAGACCCAAGCGCCTCGCGGACTTTTCCGAGAACGATACCGGATTTCTGCTGCGGCAGCTCCCCGATCTGGAACGACCAGCCGTTCTTCTCGAGTCTGTCTCGGAGTTCAAAGCACAGACGCTCCGCAGTCCGTTTCCCGACCCCAGGGACCTGCATGAATATCTGCTCCCGGGAGAAGGAGACGGCAGTGAGGATATCCTGCACCGGCAGAATACGGAGAATCGCTATTGCCATCTTTCCTCCGATGCCTTTCGTTGAAAGGAGTTCCTGAAACATGCGGCGTTCCGTTTCGTCTCCGAAACCGAAAAGAGAAGCTCCCGCTTCATTCTGAACGAGGAGACACGGGATCGCCTGTTCCGTGCCGATGACGCTGTTTCGGATCGCGGAAAGGGAACAGGATACTTCGAATCCTATTCCTCCGACGTCGAGGACGACGGTTGTCTCGGTTACTGCTGAGACGATCCCCCTCAAAAAACGGATCACGGAACTCCCCCTTCCGACGCGAAGAGCGACGCAGTTTTCTGGAGCAGAAGTCCGGTCAACGCCGCCGCAAGAGCATCCGCCGCATCGTCCGGCGTTGGAACGACATCAAGTGCCAGAAGGCGCTGCACCATCTTCTGAACCTGTGATTTCCCGGCATTACCGTAACCGCAGACGACGGATTTGATCTGTGACGGTTGCGGCTCGAAAACCGGAATATCATTCCGGGCGGCAAGGAGAAGGACGACTCCCCTTGCCTGCCAGACGTATTCCGCTGTTGTGATATTCTTCCCGAAAAAGAGACGTTCAACGCAGAAGAAATCGGGAGAGTGCAGGAAAATTCGTTCTTCCAGTCTTTCGTAAAGCATCCGGAGCCGCCGTGGAATGTCGATTCGGGGTGGCGTTTCGATGCAACCGAAATCCAATGCCTTCAAAACGCCGCCCTTCCGCTCCACGACTCCGAATCCGAGACGCCCAAGCCCTGGGTCGATTCCGAAACTACGGGAAAGACTCAACGTCAGTTTTCTAGTTCCGCCATCAATTCATCGGAGATATCGAAGTTGGCGTAGACGTTCTGGACGTCATCGTGTTCCTCGAGTATTTCCATGAGATGCAGCATTTTCTGCGCCTTTTCCTTGTTCGGAATTTCTATCGTCGTCTTCGGGATCATCGTCGATTCCGCGCGCTCGATCGAATATCCCGATTTTTCCAAGGCTTCGCGGATCTCGATGACGTTTGCGGGATCGGTCGTTACCTCGAAGCCCGAGTCCGTTTTTTCGATATCCTCCGCACCCGCATCGATTGCCGACATCATGAGGGTTTCTTCATCCAGATTCTCTCCGACGACCTCGATAATGCCCTTTCTTTCGAACATCCATGCGACGCTGCCCGCTTCCCCAAGGGCTCCGCCGTTCCTGGTCAGGAGTGCCCGGATCTCCGATGCCGTGCGATTTTTGTTGTCCGTCAATATCTCCATCAGGATGGCGACACCGTTGGGACCGTAGGCTTCATAGGTATACTCTTCGTATGCAGCGCCTTCGATTTCGCCGGTTCCCCGCTTGATTCCGCGCGTGATGTTGTCGTTGGGGACGCTCGCCTGCTTTGCACGATCAATCGCCGCTTTGAGGCGGACATTCATCGCCGGATCGCCGCCGCCTTCCTTTGCCGCGATGATGACTGCTTTCACGAGTTTCTGGAAGAGATTTCCTCTCTTTGCGTCCTGCGCTGCCTTTCTGTGTTTGATGTTTGCCCACTTGGAATGTCCGGACATTTATTGTTCACCTCTTATTCGGGATCAATCGCGCATACCGCAGGTATGCGCCGCGTCGGTGTTCGGAAAAAAAACGCACATCTCTTCAGGAGACTACGGTGTTTTCGATCCGGAGGATCATCGTGTACCGAATCGAATCCGCCGCTCAGACCAAAAACGGCATTCCTGGCGTTCGCTCTTCTGAGTTCCGATTGTATCCAGGAGACGATCCGTTTCACGAGAAGTTCCGGATCGCGGCCGAACGGCTTCATGATTCGTTCCTCCCTCTTTTCTCACAGCAGAAACATTCTAGCACACCGACGGGATTTCGCCCGATCTGCGTCCATTCTCACCGATTGAGCGGGCAAAGGAACATTTCTGAGTATAATGATCGTACGATACTGCTATAGGTGAGGTGGAAGACTTGGAAAAACTTCTGCGTTTCGGCGTCGCGGTTCCCGAACAGATGCTGGCGTCATTCGACGAAAGAATCGAGCGATCCGGGTTCCCGAATCGCTCGGATGCGCTGCGGCATCTCATACGACAGTATATCAGCGAGGACCAGTGGGAAGAAGGAACAGGGAAGGTCTACGGTTCAGTGACACTCCTCTTCGATCATCACAGACACGATACTTCGGAAGATCTGAACGATCTGCAACACGAATTTCTCGATGTCATTCTCTGTACGACGCACGTTCACATTGACGAGGCGCATTGCCTCGAACTTGTGGCTATCAGAGGAGATCCCGGACGAATCAGAGCGTTTCTGAACAGGTTATCTGCGCTGAAGGGCGTTTTCTCGATAAAACCGGTAATAACGACGGTGCTATGAACAGGGGAGGGAGAATATCATCCCCCTCCCCTATCGGTCACATCAATGACAGCAGGAACATCCGGACGAACAGTTTCCGCTGCACCCCTTTTTACCCATGGGCTCGCCTTCGAGCAGGATGAGCGTCTTTCCGCGGCATTGCGGACATCTCGGCGAGGAATCCTTCGGCATCTGGAGGAACTCGCAGTTGCATTCGGCGCATCTGAATTTTCTCGAACCCTGTTCCAATATATCGCTCCTTCCGCGCGGTTTATGATCCGAGAGTCGCGACCATAACCGCCTTGATTGTATGCATTCGATTTTCCGCTTCGTCGAAGACCTTCGACATCGGTGATTCAAAGACATCCTCCGTTACTTCCTGTCCCTTGACGGCCGGAAGGCAATGAAGGAAGATCGTTTCCGGCTTCCCTGTCGCTTTCATCAGTGTTTCGTTGATCTGGTAGGGATGAAGAAGAGCTTCGCGTTCGGCTTTCTTCGCCTCTTCTCCCATCGAAACCCACACGTCCGTGTACAAAGCGTCGGCGCCTTTTACGGCGTCCTCCGGAGAAACGTGGACCGAAACGCTCCCGCCGCTCCTTGCAGCTTCATCCCTGCATTCCGCGAGAAGTCCCGCATCGGGACGCAGACTGTCCGGCGTTCCGACGGAATAGTGCATTCCGAGTTTTGAACACCCGATCATCAGAGCATTCGACATATTGTTTCTCCCGTCTCCGACGTATGCGAGACGAAGCTCTTTCAGATTTTTTCCGAAATTTTCCCTGAGTGTCATGAAGTCGGCGAGAACCTGTGTCGGATGGTCGATATCCGTCAGACCATTCCATACGGGAACGCCCGAATAGCGGGCGAGCCCCTCGACTACGGACTGCAGGAATCCGCGATACTGAATTCCGTTAAACATGCGTCCGAGTACGCGTGCGGTATCCTTCAAATCTTCCTTGGCTCCGAGGTGGATATCGTTCTTGCCGAGAAACTCCGGATGACCGCCTTCGTCGATACAGGCAACAGTGAAGGCGCACCGCGTTCTCGTCGATGCCTTCTCGAAGATGAGCGCGATATTCTTTCCCCTGAGGCTCGTCCCGGGAATTCCCGCGCGTTTCTTGGCTTTGAGGTCATCGGCGAGATCAAGGAGATACAGGATCTCGTCCTTCGTAAAATCTTTCAGCGTCAGAAAACTCCGTCCCTTGAGGTTGACAGGCATCAACGCATCTCTCCTCTCATGGATTGTCGGCTTCGGGGGATCGTCTCCGCTCTTCGGAGAACGAGGAAAACACGGCCGGAATATACGTCGGAATGTCCGAAAAGGAACACTCCCCTATTCTCTTCCCCAGAGAAAAGACTACCACGCCGCCCGGGGAACCGGCAATCCCGATATCGGCGTGGGCCGCCTCTCTGGGACCGTTGACCTCGCACCCCATGACAGCGACGTTCGTTCCGTCGGGCAGAAGTCGGAAGTAGCGCTCGATTTCGGGAAGGACGGAACGAACGTCGAGACGCTTGCGACCACATGTCGGACATGAGATGAGATTGACGCCGCGTTTCCTCAGTTCAAGCGATCGCAAAATGTGATATCCCGCCCGGACTTCCATCTCGGGAGCCTCCGACAGGCTGACGCGGATCGTGTTGCCGATCCCCTGCGCGAGAAGGAGCCCGATCCCGATAGAACTCTTCACGACCCCACCCATTCCGGGACCGGCTTCGGTGATGCCGATATGCACCGGATAGTCAGGGTAGCGTTGCGCGAGAAGCGAGACGCAGGAGACGGTTTCGCGGACCGAAGACGATTTCGCCGAAACGATGATGTCGTGAAAGCCGAGGGCGACGAGAGACTCCATCTGTTCCCCCACAGCTATCGCGAGAGCGGCCGCACGGTCGCCGGCGGCATTGCGGAGCTGTCGCTCGTTGACGGAGCCGCTGTTCGCTCCAACGCGGATGACGACACGGTGCGCGCGTGCGGCGGCGACGAGATCTCCCAGAGATCGCGACGAGAGATTCCCGGGATTGATGCGTATTGACGGACATCCGATCTCCATTGCCGCAATCGCAAGAAGCGGATCGAAATGAATATCCGCCATGAGCGGGATCGGGGATGCGTCGACAAACCGGGCAAAGGCGTCTCTGAAACGCAGTTCGGGAAACGCGACACGAAGAAGCTCGCACCCTTCTTCGGCAAGGGATCTGCACTGGGAAAGGGATTCTTCTTCGTCCGACAGAGGTATCTTCAGCATACTCTCCACACGGACGGGAGCGTTTCCGCCGATGGCGAGTCCCGCTATGCGAATCTGATTCACGATATCCGACATCCTTTCATCGGGCTATTTCGAAAAAAACAGCTTTGATATATCGTTCCATGTGATCAGGAGAATCAGTCCTATGAGAACGACGAATCCGACGTAGTGAATAAAACCTTCAGTCTTTTCGGGAACGCGCTTCCCCGTCATCATTTCTCCCATGATGAAGACGAGTCTGCCTCCATCGAGTGCCGGGAACGGGAAGAGGTTGAGCAGTCCAAGATTCAGACTGATCAGGGCAAGAAAGGAGACAAACGTCCACCAGCCGCGGCGGGCGGCGTCTCCTGCCATCGTTGCGATGCCTACGGGGCCGGTCACGTCGACATCAATCTTCCGCGTGATCCAGCCGACAATATTCCGGATCATTTCGACACTCATCGAAACGGTATATCCGAATGCCGAAACGAACGCCTCATGAGGCGCGTAGCGCTTCATCGACGGGCGTATTCCGAAGACTGGAACTCCGGATTCCTCATCCCTGGGGATACCGACGGTGATCGTTCGCGTTTCGCCCGAGCGTACGAATCCAAACGTCACGGGCCCCGATACGGCCTGGTTTCTTATGGTTTCGGACATTTCCCTCCAGGAGGTCACGGCAATCCCGTTTATGTTTCGAATCTCGTCTCCCACCAGCATGCCTCCTTTTTCTGCCGGGAAGCCGGGCATGATTTCACCGATTCGCGTGCTCTGCATGTCGAGAGTTCCGTGCCCTGCAAGGAAAAGGGCCGTCAGGAACACGGCCAGCAGCATATTGGCGAGAGGACCGTTGAAGAGGATGAGAAAACGTTTCCACGCGGATTTTTCCATGAATGCCCCCCCCGCCGGAACGGTTTCCTCCCCTTCTTCTTCGAGTCCGGCAAGCCGTACGAATCCTCCGAGCGGCGCCGCGCGAAGAGACCACTTCGTTCCCTTTCGTATCCTCGAAACGAGAACGGGGCCAAAGCCGAATGAAAACTCATGTACGTGAACACCGACCGCACGAGCAGTCAAAAAATGCCCCATTTCATGAACGACAACGCAAATGGCGATGACGATAGCGAAAGAGAGGATGCTGATCACAGAAGAATTCCTCCTTCAGTCATTTCCTGTCAGACGGTTGCTGCGGTACAAAGGCGCCGGCACTGTCTTCGTCCGTAATCGACAAGAGCGATGGCGTCTTCCGGAGAAGAGGGTGACGGGCCGTCGTACATTTCAAGCGTTTGTTCGACAACGCGGGGGATGTCAAGAAACGTCAATTCGTGACGAAGAAAGGCTTCGACGGCGACTTCATCCGCGCCGACAAGCAACGCGGGGTACGCTCCTCCCCTCCTGCCGGCCTCTTTTGCGATTCCAATCGCCGGAAAGCGAACGATGTCAGGTTCTTCGAACGGGATCGTCTTCTCGTGGAGCGTGTTGACCTTCAGTGACGGAAAACGCAGGGGAAGCCGATTCGGGAAGGACATGGCGACGAGGGACGGGAGCCGCATATCAGGAATCGAAGCGGCGATCTTCATTGTTCCGTCGATGAATTCGACGATACCGTGTGCGAAGGATCCCGGTGAAAGGATCGCTTCGACGCGTCCGATCGGCATGGAAAAGAGCAACGATGCCTCGATGATTTCAATTCCTTTGTTCATCAGAGTGGCGCTGTCGATGGATATTTTTGCCCCCATGAGCCACACGGGGTGCCTGAGCGCCTCTTCGGGAGTGACGGTACGCATCCGTTCCATGGAAAAAGAACGGAACGGCCCTCCCGATGCGGTGAGGATCAGACGATTGACGGTGTGAATGTCCTCATTGCGGAGGCATTGCCAGATTGCGTTGTGCTCGCTGTCGAGCGGACGGATCTGGTTGGGTCGCGATACTTTCGGCATGACCCAGGGGGCCGCTACGAGAATGCTCTCCTTGTTCGCCAGGGAAATATCCTTCCCCGAATCGAGCGCCCCGATCAATGCCGGAATCGCGGCGGTCCCCGACGACGCGAAGACGATCTGATCCGCATCCGGCAGACAGGAGAGAGCGAGAAGTCCTTCGCTTCCTTCAAGGCACGGAAAACGATTTCCTGCGAGTGAGCGGAATTCTTGGGCGGCGACGGGATCTGCCAGGTATGCGACTGACGGCGAAAATTCATGTGCCAGGCGAAAGAGGGACTCCACATTCGATCCGGCGGCGAGGCCGACGATCGTAAAAAATTCAGGATACGCCCGGCAGACGTCGAGCACGGAAGATCCGACGCTGCCCGTTGCACCGATGACGACGATGCGTACGGGGCGGTTCATCGGAAGACCACCGCGAAAAGGAAGTACGTCAGGACTCCGTTGATGAGAATGCTGTCGAAACGGTCGAGGAATCCCCCGTGTCCCGGAATCAGGGTTCCGCTGTCCTTTGCGCCGAACTCCCGTTTGATCATCGACTCTGCGAGGTCGCCGAGCTGCCCGACGATTCCGCAGACGAGTCCGACGTACAGAATGGGAAGAGGCGGCAACCCAATTTCATAGGCGAAGAATCCGGCGCTCAGAAGACTCCCCGTAACTCCACCGACGAACCCCTCCCACGTCTTTTTGGGGCTGACTTTGTCGCACAACGGAGTCCGTCCCCAACGACTCCCCATGAGGTATGCGAAAACATCGCAGCTCCAGGTGCAGACGAAAAGCGCGAATACGAGGTATCGTCCGGACGGAAGGTCGCGGAGCATGAAGATGCACATCCAGGGGACGACGATAAAGATAAGCCCGGTAAGAAGTCCTCCGACATTCGAAACCGAAGCGCTCGAACCGGAGAACTGACGGCGAAGTATTTCGATAAGGAACACGGCGAACGTCCCAAGTGAGAGGGTCAGATAGAGCGAAAAGGATCGCGCGCCGTGATATGCGGAAAGCATGACGACACACGCCATGATGTAGCCGATCCCCTTCGAGAGCTTCTGTTGTCTTCCGAGCAGCTTGTAGAACTCTACGAGCGACAGAAAAGAGAGCAGGAAGCACAACACCGCCCAATATACGCCTCCCGCGTGCGCTGAGGAAAGCGTTGCGAGAACAATAGCGGCTCCGCTCGCTCCGCGAACGAGAAGTTCACGATACTGCGCTTTGAACGTTTCCATAGCGTCGTTCCCTTTTTGTGTAAGCGGACAATGCCTTGTCGAGTTCGGATTCATCGAAATCCGGCCACAATTTCTCGGTGAAATACAGTTCGCTGTAACTTCCCTGCCAGAGCCAGAAATTGCTCAGGCGCATTTCTCCACTTGTCCGAACGATAAGGTCCGGATCCGGAACATCGGGGAGGTAGAGATATCGGCGGAAGTTCTCCTCGTCGATTTCTTCCGCTGTTCCTGAACGGCGTATTTTCCGGATCGCATCAAGGATTTCCTGCCTTCCGCCGTAGTTCAGACATGCGATCAGCGTCAGTCTCGGATCTTCCACCGCAGTCTCTCTTTGCGCGTATTCGAGAAGTTCGCGAAGATCCTGTGGAAAATCTTCTATTCTCCCTGCGACGAGCAACCGGACGTTCTCCTGAACGAGTTCGCGGACTTTTCGCCGTGCGTAGGCGCGAAAAAGCGCCATGAGTCCGAGCACTTCGGTTCGCGGGCGTTGCCAGTTCTCGGTCGAAAATGCGTAGATCGAAAGAAAGCGAATTCCCCTTTCCGCCGCTGCGCGGACGACGCGCACGAGAGTCGACGCCCCGGCTCTGTGCCCGAGAATGCGGGGAAGCATTCTCTGCCTGGCCCACCGGCCGTTTCCATCCATGATGATGGCAAGGTGAAGCGGAATGGACGCGGTATTCTGTGTCATTTCGATGCTCCTTCTGTCGAAGCCGCATGTGAACCGGAGATTTCGTCCCATCTCTTCCGAAGCTCCTGTACATCCTGCCACGTAAGATGTTTGGGGCTTCCGGCCTTTCTCGAATCATTCCGGAGGAGATAGCTCGGATGAAACATCGGAAAAAAGTCTATCCCTCTCCATTTCAGCCATTTTCCCCGAAGCGACGTTATCCCCTCGGTCGTTTTCGTGAGCCATTTCAACGGGGTATTCCCCAGGCAGACGATGATTTTCGGGTTGATCAAGGCAATCTGGGATTCAAGGTACTTATTGCAGAACATCATTTCCTGGACAGTGGGAACCCGGTTCTGCGGAGGACGGCACTTCACGACGTTCGTGATATAGGCATCCTTTCTCTGTATCCCCCCGGAAGACAGAATCTGTGTCAAAAGTTGTCCCGCACGTCCGACAAAGGGGCGTCCCTGAATATCTTCGTCGGCTCCCGGAGCTTCGCCGATGAAGAGAACGGGGCTTTCTCTGTAGCCCTCTCCCGGAACGACCTTCGTTCGTCCGTCGGAAAGGGGGCAGTCTGCACATGCCTGCAGCCTCGATTGAAGAAGGTTCCAGGCTGCGTCAGTCCTGAGCGATATGTCTTCGTCTTTCGGGACGAATGGGAAAAGCGCTGCATCCATCCGGATCCACTCCCTGAATGTGGACGTCGACCGATGAAACGTCCATGCCTGCGAAGTATCGGACTGCGAAAATGACCCGCCGCCGCAGAGAACGGCCGGCCGCGAGGAGGTTGAAGCGACCGAGAAAGAAGTCCATGTGAATTTCGATGTGTATCGAATCCCCTGTCGGAAGGATTCTGATCTCGCGTATCTCCTTTGCCTGGACGCTTCGCCGGGAAACGTGATCGACGATATCGGCAACCGCCGTCGGAGCGATACTGAGCGCGCCGTAAAAACTGAAGGGTGGGCACACGATAGTCCGCTCCCCTTCTTCTTTCCCGGGATGTTTGAGAAAATCGCGAATATGGCCCACGAGTTTTCCAGCGAAGTTTCGGCGTACCTGAGCGCGTATGACGGGAATGATGTGCTGGCCCTTTTCGTGCCGCTGCCACAATGCGCTCCGGATTTCTTCCTTTGTGGCAACTTCCGTGATGTCGATGGTTTTTTCCGGAGACGGAAGACCGAGAGCTGTGATGATTTTTTCCGCCATGGAAAGAGACGTCGCGATGATCATAACCTTGCAGGGGCACTCCTTGGAGAGGACGTCAATAACCGATTCCCTATGGTCGTCATACTGGAAAAGAGCACGACGAATAGCCCGGACGAGGTTTTTCTCGGCCTTTGCGCTCCTTCCGGCCAGAATCCGTCCGTCAGCGATCAGGAGTCCATCATCAATGATGAAGTCGACATCGTTCCATCGCGCGACAAGCTGCGCCCTGAGACTCTTTCCCGTTCCCGCCGGTCCGACGAAGGTAACGACGCGAACCGTGGACAACTTCACGTTCACGTGCGGGTGATTGTTCTTCCGTGAGACATCACGCCTGACTGCTGCCGGATGTATCAGAAGAAGCTGAGACTTTTGTTCCACGGGGATCTGCGGGGACGACGTCGACTCGACCTCCGAGAGATCGCAATTTTTTTTCAATGTTTTCATACCCTCTCCAGAGATGTCCCAACTGGTACACTTCGGTCGTATCCTGGGCCGCGAGTCCGGCAAGTATCAATGCGGCTCCCGCACGGAGGTCGGTCGCACAGACGTCGGCTCCGCACAACCCCGGAACTCCCGTAACAACCGCCGAAGTCCCCTGAATCTCGATCTTTGCACCCATCTTGTTCAACTCGCTTGCATGCAAAAAGCGGGACTGGAAGATACTCTCGTGAATGACGCTCGTTCCCTCGGCCAGACACAGAGTGGCCATGATCTGAGGCTGAATATCCGTCGGGAACCCCGGGTATGGGAGAGTCTTCAGGGAGACTGCCTTCAAGCGTGCATTGGGATGAACTCGCGCGCTGTCTTCCGTCAGTTCGACGGACATCCCCGCTTCTTCGAGTTTCGCGACGAGAGAATCGATATGGCCGGGAATGATTCTCTGGACGGTAACATCGCCGCCTGTGATCACTCCTGCGAGAAGATACGTGCATATTTCAATGCGATCGGGAATGATGCTCGTATCAGCATCGTGAAGCGATGGGACCCCCTGGATCCGGATGATTCCCGTTCCCTCTTCGGCGATCTTTGCACCCATCGACGTAAGTGCTTCGACGAGGTTATGAATCTCGGGTTCTCGGGCAGTGTTTTCGAGTACGGTCTCCCCTTTTGCGAAAATTGCAGCCATTATGAGATTCTCCGTTGCGCCGACAGAGGGGAAATCGAGGTAGATTCGCGTCCCGACAAGACCGTCCGTATGAGCGTGAACGGCACCGTGTACGAGTTCTATACTGGCCCCCATTCTGGTGAGCCCTTTGAGATGAAGATCGATAGGCCTGCTTCCGATCGAACACCCTCCGGGAAGGGGCATGACGGCGCGCCCGCAGCGGGCGAGGAGGGGGCCGAGTACGAGCGATGAGGCGCGCATTTTTCTTACGAGATCAGCGGGCGTTTCCCATGAAAGCGTTTCGGGGACGGAAATCTGCATAAGGTTGTTCGTATAGGTGACCGTGACGCCAAGGTGACGCAAGAGATCGGCCATCGTCAGGATATCCTGGAGAACCGGGACGCGTTGTATCCGGAGAGTGTTGCCTTTTAAAAGAAGGGACGCAGCCATAACCGGCAGAGCGGCATTTTTCGACCCTTGCGCCTCGATGATGCCGTTGAGGGGGGTTCCCCCATGGATTCTCATCTTATGGTCCAAACGATATCACTCCCGCAGGGATAATAAAAGAACACCTGAAGCGATCGATAGAAACAAGTATTCTACAATTATATAACAGCAAACGACATCAGGAACGATCATTGAAATATTTCGAAATACCCTCGGAGATTCTCCATGCCGCGCGTCCGTCGCCGAACGGGTTTGACAGAATGGAATGCGGAACGTTCCTCTCGCCGTGAAGAGCCGAAAGGATGCGTTCGGCGTTCTCGACGATGACATCGGCGGACGTTCCGACAAGGACGGCGGTTCCCTCCGTCATTGCTTCGGGGCGTTCGGAGACGTCCCGAAGGACGAGGACAGGTTTGCCGAGCGCGGCGGCTTCCTCCTGAATGCCGCCGCTGTCACTGAGAAGGAAGGCGCAATGGCGCATGGCGGACACGAAACTGGCGTAATCGAGCGGTTCGGAATACACGATACGGGGATGTTCTCCCAGCTCGTGCCGGATCTTGTCCCGGACCGAAGGGTTTTTGTGCAGTGGAATCAATACGAACAGATCGGTATGCAGCTCAAGGAGTCTCCTTACCGCGGTACATATTTCAACGAGAGGTTCCCCCCATGATTCACGCCGGTGTGCGGTAAAGACAATGAACCGGGTGTCTCCGGGGAAGGAAACATCGCTGCGACATACCGAGTCCCCGTATGTGTCGATCGTCCAGGACAGTGCATCGATAACCGTATTTCCCGTCACGGTTATGTTGTCTTCGGGAATTCCTTCCCGGATCAGATTATCGCGGGCGTTTCCGGTCGGAGCGAAGAGAAGACGGGAGATTTTATCTGTCAGAATCCGGTTCGCTTCCTCCGGGAACGGAAGGTCGAGGCGACCGCTCCGAAGTCCTGCTTCGACGTGGCCAATGGGGATGTGTCTGTAAAATGCCGCAAGGGATGCTGCTAGCGTCGTCGTTGTATCACCATGGACAAGGACCATGGAGGGCTCCACGTGGTCGAATACCTTCCCGCTCCCCTCGAGAACTCGGGCCGTAACGTAATCGAGAGACTGTTTCTCCCGCATGATCCGAAGATTGTATTCCGGTTCAATCCGAAAGTGTGCGAGCGCCTGATCCAGCATATCCGAATGCTGTCCGGTAGCCAGCGTGTATATGGAAAACTCCGGAGTGTTTCGCAACGACAGAATGACAGGAGCCATCTTGATGGCCTCGGGACGCGTTCCGACGACACAGACAATAGTCTGCGGCGTTTTCTTCGCAGCGGGTGGAATCACAGGATCTCTCCTTTCAGCAGCAACACACCTGCGGCGATGGAGATCGCCTGAAAGCAGGAAAGAATACAGACCGTCACAGTGGCAGAGGCGCCGGCGTCAAGAATCCGATGGTGGATATGCCCCCTGTCGGGAAGGAACGGCGAGCCGGACACGAGAAGACGGCGAACAATCGCGAAAATCGTGTCGAAAACAGGAATTCCACCGACGAAGCCAAGAAACAGAATGAGAGCAAGAGGATTCATGCTGGAGAAGGCAGTTTCGGAAATGAAGATCACGTGCGACGCGAAAAGAAACCCGATGAATGTCGCCCCCCCATCCCCGAGGAATGTCCGTGCTTGGGGAAAATTCCACGGCAGGACTCCAGCACAAAGCGCGAACAACATGAAAAATTCTGCCGAGCCGTTCAGGAGAAAAAAACAAATGCATGCGACCATGCACAGGGAAAGGCACAACCCATTGGCCCCGTCGATAAGATTGTAGGCGCTCGTCGTGCCTGCCACCCAGACGAGGCATATGATCTTCAACGGGAGCGGAATCCTCATCGTTGTGGATACGATCGTTGCAGCGAGAAGGTGAACGCAGAAACGCAGGAACGGGTTCACCGATACCATATCATCCCAGTACCCTGCAAAAAAGACGAGCGTCCCACCTGCAACTGTATACCGGAGTGCCGGGTATTCGGATACCGCATACAGGGCCCACAGGAGATACCCCAACCAAAGAACGATCCCCGCGCCACGCGGCATGACGGTTGTATGCATTTTTCTTCCGCCAGGCAAATCGACGATGCCGTAGCGTTGTGATAATTGTATAGAAAGAGGAGTGACGAAGAGTCCCCATAGGAAAAGACACATACCGCCGATAATCCGCATGCTCACGTTTTCTGTTCCTACTTCGTTCCGAAAAGTCTGTCTCCGGCGTCACCGAGGCCCGGGATGATGTAGCCGTGGTCGTTGAGGTGCCTGTCAAGGGCAGCGGCATAAATATCGACATCGGGATGCTCGCTGTGGACTTTCGTGATTCCTTCGGGAGCGGCTATTATCGAGACGAGCGAGATGCGTTTTCCTCTCTTTGATTTGACGAGTGAGAGCGCAGCCGCCGCAGATCCGCCCGTTGCGAGCATCGGATCGAGAATGAAGATATCCCTTTCTGCGATATCGCCCGGGAGTTTGCAGTAGTATTCCACCGGCTGAAGAGTGGAAGGATCCCTATAGAGACCGATATGCCCCACAACGGCATTTGGGACGAGTCGCAGGATCCCCTCCACCATGCCGAGTCCTGCACGGAGAATTGGAACAATGGCGAGTTTTTTCCCTTCGAGCGTAAACGCCCTTGTCTTTTCGAGAGGCGTTTCGACTTCGATTTCCGTAAGCGGAAGATCGCGGGTTACTTCGTAAACCATAAGCCCTGCAATCTCCTGCACAAGTTCCCGGAATTCCTTTACTGAGGTGTCCCTGTTGCGGATAATGCTCACTTTATGCTGGACGAGCGGATGGTCGCAAATCGTCACTTTCCCGCAGACGTCTTCCGGAAGTTCCGATCTGTTCTCTCTCCGGCGAATCTTTTGAATCCTTCTTTCATGGCGATCTCCCTCGAAGTCAGTCTCGATCCATGTTTTTACGATCCGGAGCGCCGTTTCGGACGGCGTTATCCTGGCGCCAAGCGTCAGGACGTTTGTATTGTTGTGTCTTCTGCTCAGCGAGGCGGTCCTTTCTTCATAGCACGGTGTTGCGTAAATTCCCGAAACCTTGTTCGCGGCGATTGCCATTCCGATTCCCGTTCCGCAGATGCATATGCCTCTCTGTGCGTTCCCGCTCGCAACGGCGTCTGCAACGAGGAATGCAGCGTCGGGATAATCGTAGGATTCTGCCGATTCGGCGCCGAAGCCCAGCGTTAGGTGGCCGAGTTCGCGGAGATATTTCATGACAGAATCTTTCAGTTCGTAGCCTGCGTGATCGGATCCAATCGCTATGTTCATTGTCGTCACAACCCCCTTATCATTCCATACAATACTATAACACGAGAGAGGCCATCCCTTAAGGGATGGCCTCTCTCGTGTCCGTTTTCAAAAGTCTGTCAGCTGAGGAGTGTGAGCATGACGCCGGCTGCGACGGCGGTGCCGATGACGCCGGCGACGTTGGGTCCCATGGCGTGCATGAGGAGGTAGTTTCCGGGGTTCTCCTGCTGGCAGACGCGCTGGACGACGCGGGCGGCCATCGGGACGGCGGAGACTCCCGCCGAGCCGATCATCGGGTTGATCTTTCCCTTGCTCATCACTTTCATGACCTGCCCGAACAGGACGCCTCCGGCAGTGCTGAAGACGAACGCGACGAGTCCCAGGAGCACGATCTTCAGCGTCGCGGGCGTCAGGAAGTCCTTCGCGCTCATCGTCGCCCCGACCGAGAGTCCCAGGAAGATCGTCGTCGCGTTGAGGATTTCGTTCTGCGCCGCCTGGTTCAGCCGCTCCGTGCAGCCGCATACCCGAAGCAGGTTGCCGAACATGAGCGTCCCGATCAGCGGCACCGCCGCCGGAAGGAGCAGCCCCGATCCGATCGTCGCGACGATCGGGAAGAGGATCCGCTCCATCTTGCTGACCGGCCTGAGCTGTTCCATCCGGATCGCCCGGTCCGCCTTGCTCGTGAAGAGCCTGATGACCGGCGGCTGGATCAGCGGCACGAGCGACATGTAGCTGTACGCCGCGACCGCGACCGCTCCGAGGAGCTGCGGCGCGAGTTTCATCGTCAGATAGATGCTCGTCGGGCCGTCCGCCCCTCCGATGATTCCGATCGACGCCGCTTCCTGGATCGTGAAGCCCAGCGCGACCGCTCCGATCATCGCGATGAAGACGCCGAACTGCGCCGCCGCCCCCAGGAGGAACGTCACCGGGTTCGCCAGCAGCGGCCCGAAGTCGGTGAGCGCTCCGATTCCCATGAAGATGATGACCGGGTAGATTTCGTGCTCCGTCCCGTAGAAGATGTACCGCAGGAAGCCCCCTTCGTCCATGATTCCCGACAGCGGCATGTTGACGAGGAGACAGCCGAACGAGATCGGGACGAGCAGCAGCGGCTCGAATCCCTTTCCGATCGCGAGGTAGAGCATGACGAGGGAGACGACGATCATGACGCTGTTTCCGACCGTCAGTCCGGCGAAGCCCGATGAGCTGAAGATCGCCCCCATCGATGCGATGTAGGTTTCCATCGCCCCTGCGCCTCTTTCCCGGATCAGCCCAGGACGACGAGGACGTCGCCCGTGTTGACCGATTCCCCTTCCCGCGTCCGGATTTCCCGGACCGTTCCGCCGGCGGGGGCGCTGATTTCGTTTTCCATTTTCATCGCCTCGAGGATGAGAAGGACGTCGCCGCCCGATACCTGCGCTCCGACCGCGACTCCGATCCTGAGGATCTTGCCGGGCATCGGCGCGCTGACGACGGTTCCCCCCGCGGGGGCGGGAGCCGGAGTCGCAACCGGCGCAGGAGCGGCGGCAGGAGCGGGCGCCGCCTGCGCGACCGGGATCTGGACCGGGGCCGCGACGGCGACGGGCGCTGCGGGCGCCCCGGTCGCGACGGGTGCGGAAGAGGCCATGTCCTCGACGAGGACGTCGTAGGCGGTTCCGTTGACGGTGACTCTGTATCTGTTCATGTATCGCGTTCCTCCTTCGTTTTGTCGGTGTTCGGCGTTGGGGTGCGTTCCGGCCTTATGCCGGAGCGTTCCATGTTCCTTCGAGTTCTCCGGTGTTTTCGAGCAGAGCGGCCGTCTCCCACGAGTTCCGGCGCGTCTCTCCCGCGACGCGGGCTCTTCCGCCCGCTACGGGAACGATGCTCCGGACACAGAACTCCGCCCCTCCGCGCGCCGCGAGGATCGCTCCCGTTATGGCCGCGACGGTTTCCTGCATTCCGCATACGTCCCGATGCGCCGATGCGGTCTGTACCGGAAGGGCGCCAGGGGATGCGACGGGGAGGGGCGCTTTCTTCGCGGGCGTTCCGCCGTCGGTGCCCCCACGCTCTCCGACTTTCGCCATGTATTTGATTCCGTAGATGATGAGCGCGAGGCCCCCGAGGACGAGGAAGCACGCGCTGAACGCGATGAGTCCGACGACGATCGCTCCACCGAGTCCGGTGAAGTGGCTGTGTACCGGGGTCATTGTCCCTTCCCCCTACTGCGGCATGACGCCGTGTTTCCTCTTCGGTCGACGAACGCTCTTGCCCCGCGCCAGCGTGAGCGCTCCCGCGATTTCTTCCCGCGTCTCTTCCGGCAGTATCACCCGGTCCACGAAGCCCCGCTCCGCCGCGACGTACGGGTTCGCGAACGCCGTCCGGTATTCCTCTATCTTCTGCGTCCTCATGGCCGTCGGGTCCGCCGAGTCGTCGATTTCCTTCCGGAAGACGATGTTCGCCGCGCCTTCCGCTCCCATGACCGCGATTTCCGCCTGCGGCCACGCGAGGACGACGTCCGCTCCGAGCGCCTTGCTGCACATCCCGAGGTACGCCCCTCCGTACGCCTTGCGCAATACGACCGTGACCATCGGGACGGTCGCTTCGCTGTACGCGTAGAGCATTTTCGCTCCGTGACGGATGATGCCCCCCCATTCCTGCGCGATTCCCGGAAGGTAGCCCGGAACGTCGACGAAGGTGACTATCGGGATGTTGAAGGCGTCGCAGTGACGGATGAACCGGCTCGCCTTGTCCGACGCGTCGATGTCCAGACACCCCGCCATCGTTTTCGCCTGGTTCGCTATGATTCCGATGACTTCCCCGCCGATCCGCCCGTAGCCCGTGACGATGTTTTTCGCCCACAGCGGCTGGACTTCCATGAAGTCCCCTCCGTCGACGACTTTCACGATGACGTCGAGAACGTTGTAGCTTTTGTTCGGGTTGGTCGGCACGATGTCCCGCAGCGCCGACTCTTTCCGCTCCACGGGGTCTTCCGCCACACCCTGCGGCGCTCGGTCGAGGTTGTTCGACGGAAGGTACGACAGCAGTTTCCTGACCTGCGCGAAGCATTCGTCTTCGCTCGTCGCGATGAAGTGCGCGTTGCCCGATTTCGCGTTGTGCGTCTTCGCCCCACCGAGCTCTTCGCTGCTGACGTCTTCCCCCGTGACCGCCTTGATGACCGCCGGGCCCGTGATGTGCATGATTCCCGTCTTTTCAACCATGAAGATGTAGTCGGTGAGCGCAGGGCTGTAGACCGCTCCCCCAGCCGTCGGTCCCACGATGACCGAGATCTGCGGCACGACTCCGCTCGAGACGGTGTTCCGGTAGAAGATCTCTCCGTACCCGTTCAGACTGTCGACCGCTTCCTGGATCCGCGCTCCGCCGCTGTCGTTGATCCCGATGACCGGGCTCCCCGTTTCCAGCGCCAGGTCCATCACCTTGCAGATCTTTTTCGCGTGCATCTCACCAAGCGATCCGCCGAGCACCGTGAAGTCCTGACTGTAGACGAAGACTTTCCTCCCGTCTATCGTCCCCCAGCCCGTCACGACTCCGTCTCCCGCGTATTTCTTGTCACCAAGACCGAATGTCTCGCACCGGTGCGTCACGTATTCGTCGATCTCCACGAAGCTCCCCGCGTCGAGCAACCCACCTATTCGCTCCCGCGCCGTCTTCTTCCCCTTCTCACGCTGCTTCCCTACCGCCCTCTCTCCTCCTCCGCTCCTCGCTCCCTCACGCCTCCTCAGTACCTCCTCGCATAACTCCTCTATCTTCCTCTCCGTCATCGCTCGTTTCCCCTCCCCAGCGTTGGGAAATATGTTCGAAAAACGTTTTCAGATACCTCGTACGGATCGATTTCCCTGTTTTCCAGAGATCGCAGGAGTGCGTCCGTCCGCGTTTGCGCCCACGACTTTTCGATAAATCCGGAGACCTTTTTCAGAAGAATGCTTTCAACGTCGTAGACGATTTTTTCGCGCCGCTTCTTCTTCCCAGTATCACTTTCCTTCAGAAACGTTGCATGATTTGCGAATGCTTCCGACAACTCGACCATCCCCACGCCGGTTTCTGCGATCGTTGAAACGATCGGCGGCACCCAGTCCCGAGATCGCGCAAGGTCGAGCGCCATCCGTATTTCCGCGACAACTTTTCCCGCTCCGGACAGATCGGATTTGTTGACGGCAAAAACGTCCGCGATTTCCATTATTCCGGCCTTCATCGCCTGTATGTCGTCCCCCATTCCCGGAACGAGTACAAGGCAGACAGTATCGGCGATACGGATAATATCGATCTCGGACTGCCCGACACCGACGGTCTCGATGAGAATGACATCGCACCCCGACGCGTCGAGAATCATCGCGGCGTCTTTCGTTCCTGTACTCACTCCGCCGAGCGCTCCGCGAGATCCCATACTCCGTATGAAGACCTTCGGATCTTCCGCATGTTGTTGCATCCGGATGCGGTCGGCAAGAATGGCTCCCCCCGAAAAGGGGCTGGAGGGATCCACGGCAATGACGCCAACACGTTTTCCGTTTTTCGAATACGCCGAAATGAGCTTGTCGACGAGAGTGCTTTTCCCGGAACCGGGGCTTCCCGTAACACCGATGACGTGAGCTCGCCCCGTATTGTGGTACAGACGGCGCATCAGCGATTCGGCCTCGTTTCCTCCATTTTCGGCCAACGTTATCGCTCGGGCGACGGATCGTCGGTCACCTGTCAGGACGCGTTCAGAAAGACTTCTCACGAAGGGATACACTCCCCCTGTTCTTCTTCGCGTTTTTTCGCGACTGCACTCAGAAGCCAAGAGACGCAATCTCCCGTCGGCGTCCCGGGACCGAATACGGCGGAAACCCCGAGACTCTGCAGTTTCGGGACATCAGAATCGGGGATGACTCCTCCCCCGAAAACGAGGACATCGTCCGCTTTTTTCTGGCGAAGCAGCTCGATGATGCGCGCAAAGTAGAATTCATGCGCGCCGGAAAGAATGCTGACTCCGATGGCATCCGCATCTTCCTGTATGGCCGTCTCGACGATCTGTTCGGGAGTCTGCCGGAGTCCCGTATAGATGACTTCCATTCCGGCATCGCGAAATGCGCGCGCGATGACTTTTGCGCCCCGGTCATGTCCATCGAGTCCCGGCTTGGCGACGATTACCCGGATCTTTCTCTCTTTCATGGGCGTTGTTCTCTCCTTTTTACAGGATAATATTCTCTTTGTATTCCCCAAAGACTTCTCTGAGTACTCCGCAGATCTCACCCTCTGTAGCGTAGCTGCGAACAGCCTCGATAATGTACGGCATGAGGTTCTCCGTTTCGTCGGACGCAGCCTTCCGTATCTTCGCGAGATTTTCGTTCACGAGGATGTTATCCCTGTGTTCCTTCATTTCCCGAAGTTTCCTGATTTGTCTTTCTCCGACGGACGCATCGACGCGAAGAAGCTGAAGGTCCTTCTTCTCCTCTTCCATTTGGAACTGATTGACTCCGACAACGGTAATCCTGTTTTTCTCTACCGCGAGCTGGTATTCGTACGAAGCGTCCTGAACCTGTTTCTGGACGTATCCCTTTTCGATCGCGGCGAGCATGCCGCCCATCTCGTCGATCGTCCGGATGTATTCGGATGCCTGACGCTCGATTTCATTCGTGAGGGTCTCGATGACGTAACTTCCACCGAACGGGTCGATAGTATCTGTTACGCCGGATTCGTACGCAATGATCTGCTGAGTCTTCAGTGCGATGCCGACACTCTTCTCCGTAGGAAGCGCGAGAGCTTCGTCCATGCTGTTCGTGTGGAGAGATTGAGTTCCTCCGAGTACTGCCGCGAGCGCCTGAAGCGTAACGCGAATAATGTTGTTCTCCGGCTGCTGGGCCGTAAGAGTGCACCCCGCGGTCTGGGTGTGGAATCGCAACATCTGGGCTCGTTCGTCCGTAACACCGAACCGCTCTTTCATAATTTTCGCCCACAGGCGGCGTGCAGCACGGAATTTGGCGACTTCCTCAAGGAAGTTATTGTGCGAATTGAAGAAAAAGGAAAGACGACGTCCGAAGACATTCGGATCGAGTCCGGCCTTACGGGCGGCTTCAACATACGCGATTCCATCGGAAAGAGTAAAGGCAACCTCCTGAACGGCCGTACTGCCGGCTTCCCGAATGTGGTATCCGGAAATGGAAATCGTATTCCACTTTGGCACATGGCGGCTGCAAAATGCGAATATGTCGGTTATGAGACGCATGGAGGGCTTCGGAGGGAAGATATACGTTCCGCGTGCGATGTATTCTTTCAGAATATCGTTCTGTATCGTTCCGGAAAGTTTGTTCGCCGCAATTCCCTGTTTTTCGCCGACGCAGATGTACATCGCGAGGAGAACGCTCGCAGGAGCGTTGATCGTCATCGATGTCGATACCTTGTCGAGGGGGATATCGCCGAACAGAATCTCCATATCCGCAAGGCTGTCGATCGCGACACCGACCTTGCCGCACTCGCCCTGCGCCATCGCATGATCGGAATCGTACCCTATCTGCGTCGGAAGGTCGAAAGCGACGGAAAGGCCGCTCGAACCCTGCGAGAGAAGATACCTGTACCTCCTGTTCGACTCTTCGGCCGTCGAGAAACCGGCGTACATCCGCATCGTCCAGTGTTTCCCGCGATACATTGTCGGCTGGACCCCCCGGGTGAACGGATAGTCTCCGGGAAATCCGAGATTGCGGCAATAGTCGAACTCTCCGATATCGTCCGGGGTATACAGACGATTCATTGGAATGCCGCTCAGAGTCGTGAATGCATCTTTCATCTCATGATTGTTTTCAAGAGTGGACTCCACGGATTTTTCGTAAGCGGTCTTTTTCTCACGAAACTCCTCTCTGCTCTTCTCTTCCATAAAAACTTCCTCCCTTTCTTACCGCGCTGGAATTCTGTTTCCCCATAACGGGAGCCAATCACGCTGGTGATAGATACCGAGATCGAGAAAGACAGACAACATCGAACGCCCGGGGTAGCCTGACGTTGTCATATCCGAGGGAATCGGAATTTTCAAAGCCACTGTCCTCGGTGCGTTCGAGGAACGCGGGAGCGGAGCCTCCGGAAGGTGATACACGACCCCGCCGCCCGTAAGCGTTGCGAGACGAACCATAGATGGATCCGGGATCGACGCGGCATAGATGAAAACTGAAATCGAGTTCATGAGACAGAATCCGGTTAGCCGTTCGCGATCTTCCGGACGGAATGGAATCGTGCTGTCGACGAGAATGGATTCATATCGTTCCCTCTCGGGGTTCCATGCTTTTTCGAGGTATCCGCAAATGCCTTCGCCGCTCCGGACCTTGGTCCCGGCAGAATGTGACGCTCCGGCAGAACGAGTGTCATTGGAGAAGAAAAATGGGAGAGATGCCGGAACTGACGAAGGTAGATCCGAGACTTTCGCCGGAAGTCCCTTGTCTCCCCAGACTACCTGCGCGATCGGAGAGTTTCCCGACATGGCGCGAAACATGGGAAACGTTGTTGTAGCCTTGAGGGAAAGGGCAGGAGAGTCTCCATCCCGCGTAAGGATGGGATCCCAGAGGGAGAGAAAACCGGAGAAAGGAGACATTCCTCCATATTCCATCCGCCAGGACCGGAACATTCGAACATCGAAACAAACGATCGCGTCGTCAATTTCGCAGAGCGACCAACCATCGCTGAAGTCGGAAGCGATGTCTGTTCTGATCATGGCTTTTTCCGAAGGAGAAAACGCGATTTTTGCCATAATCCCGTCGTCGGATATCGCGAACAATTCTCCCCAGGAAGACCAGCAGAGATCACGTACCTTCGGAAAAGGGAGAGAGCAGAAAGGACGGAACCCACGGGATGCGTCGAGAAGTGTGATAACTCCGTTGTTCCGATCTCCTGTTGCAAGCCAGGATCCGAAGAGAGAAAGAGCAACGGGTTCGAATGGTTTCGACAGGTTGTCCGGTTTCCAGGACGACAGGATTTTCATGGTTTCCAGGTCGATTTCTTCTATTCGGCGGTTTTCTACGTTTGCGACGAGCGCTCGCCCGGAATCGAGTGGAACTCCGTCGGAAAGGGTTCCCACGAGCTTCCCGCGGGTTGTCGTTTTCCCCGATCCATCCGATAACAACACATCGACAATCGTCCCGTTCCCGCACAGGATTCGAATGGAATCCTTTTGCATGGGGAGTGACGCTACCGGATGGGGTGCCGGGATACGCGTACGAAGGTCGCCACTTCCGTTGAAAACGAGGACGGTATCTCCCAGGGTGTCGCATACAACGATTTTCTCTCCCAAACACCCGACTTTGCCGAGGCCGACGGCTCCCGGCCTGTCAAGCAAGCCGAATGAAAGGAACGAAGCCGTTGGTCTCTCGGATACCTGCGGAGGAAGCGACTGTGTCGAAAAGGCAAAAAACCGACGGAGAAAATCCCGTTCTTTTTGAATTTGGGAGAAAAAGCGTCTGGATGATTCATCTCCCGGCCGGACTTCGAGATAATACCCGAGAGCCTTTTCCGATTCTTGATATCGGCCTGTCCGGCGAAAGAGCATCGACTTGAGAAGATAGTAATCGACGAGATATGTATTTGCCTGGAGAGCCCTGTCAAGTTCTGCGGACGACAATCCGTACTTTCTGCTTACGAAGAAATCGTATGCCCTGAAGAAAAGTCGTTCCGATTCGATTCTTCTGCTCTGCGGCAATGTCGAGCCGTCGGAAACGTCCTGAGAAAGCGTACCGGAAGCATCTGAGGGGAGCGACAGGAATACGAGGGACGCGAGGATTAAAACAATCGTCGGAGTTCGGACCGTTTTCTTCATAGTCAGGGGCGGGTGAAGACGATTCCGGCAATGGAAGAAAACCCGAGAACGATCGAACCGCCGAAAAGGAATCCGAGCAGAATACGAAGATACAAGACCCACAAAGCGCCTCCGGGCCATTCTCCGGACTGGACACGAACTACAATGCGAGCGACGCAGAGAGCCGCCAGAAACATTCCGAGAGCGAAAAGCGCCTGTACGTTAATCGCGGGCATACGTCCTCTTCCCTTCCCTAAAAGGCGAGAATTGATAAATCGATTCTACATATATAACTTGACTTGTGCAATCGCCGTCTGTCACATAAAACTTTGAGAGGATGCCTATTTTTATAGATAAATATGATAATAAATCGTTCGCATAAAAGCCCCATCAGTCGTCGGGGCTTATGCGAGGCATCTATTTATTACGCTATCCGCTTCTCCGGCGACGTGAATCTGTTTCAGAACAGCAATAGCCACTTCGAGCGCTCTTTTCCCGTCGGTTATTCCGACAAGAGGCTGTTTGCCTTCACGGGCACACGAAACGAAGTGCTGGAGTTCGAGCTTCAGGGGCTCGCTTTTGGGAAATACGGGATGTTCGATGACCTCGACGAGACTGTTGTTTTGCCGGACACATCGATTGATAGCGACATCCTGTGTTTCGTAATTGACCGATACGTACCGTTCGGGCTCCATGATCTCAAGCTGGCGGAGCCTTCTCTCGGAAACCCTGCTTACGAGGACGTGAGCCATCACTCCGTTGGCGAACGAGATTTGGGCGGATGCGATATCCTCATGGTTGGAGCGTACGCATCGGCCGGTCGCGGAGATCGACGTTATGTCCGAGTGAACGAGCGAAAGAATGATATCGATATCATGGATCATCAGATCGAGAACGACTCCGACGTCGCTGATTCTCGAGGAAAAGGGACCGAGCCTCCTCGACTGAAGAAAGAGCGGTTCCCTGACGATCTTCGAGATGTAGTGGACAGCGCTGTTGAAGCGTTCGATATGTCCCACCTGAAGCACCAGCCCCGAGTCCGCAGCCATTTTCAGAAGATCTTCCGCCTCGCTCACAGACGTGGTCACGGGTTTCTCGATCAGGACGTGAATTCCGTTCTCAAGGACTTTTTTCGCGATATCGTAGTGGAGACTGGTTGGAACGACAACGCTCACCGCATCGGGATTGGCTCTTCGGATAAAGTCGTCGACATCCGTATACGCCATGACTCCCAGCGTTTCTCCGACAGCGTTTGCCCGTGTTTCATCCTGATCAACGACACCGACGAGTTGCGCACCAAGGATTTCAGTATAGACCCGTGCATGATGCTGTCCGAGATGCCCGACTCCAATGACGCCGACTCTTTGAATTTCCATACGGGATCACTCTCCCGGAGCGATATTTGATTCCACAAACCATTATCACGTTTTATGAGAATTCTGTGGTGGATGATTCAATCCGGGCCAAAAGAAACATGCGTTCCTTTGTGTCTCCGGCTCTGTAGGAATAATACTCTTCTTTCTCACAACATGTACAGCATTCATGTATGAGAATATTCCTCTCCTGCACTCCGCCTTCGATGAGCTGGAAACGGACGGCGTTACCGAGGTCGAAGGTGACGGAAGAGGTTCCTTGCGTAAATGTTTCGGGCGGCAGCCTCGTCATCGCATGTCGGGTCCGGATATCGTCCGTATTTCTGGAATAGCAGCACGGACCGATCCTTGGTCCGATCCAGGCTCTTGCTTCGCTGACGGACGCAGGTCCGTGTCTGAGCGAAACATGACGTATACCTTCGCCGACGATATTGTGCGTTGTTCCGACAAACCCGGAATGGAGAAGAAGAATCCACGGCGAGGGGTGTACGGACCAGAGAACGACCGGAACGCAGTCCGCAAAGCGAAGTGATCCTTCCGCATTTTCGTCGCAAAGGAAGACCCCATCGCCTTCGGGACGCGACGGGAAAAAAAACGCCTGATGTTCGCGGAGAATCGTCGTTCCATGAACCTGATTGGGTGCGATCATAGGCCTGTCTTCCTTGAAAAGATCCGATACGGCCTTCCGCATCCCTCCGACGCTTCCGGTGTTTCGTCTCATCGCTTCCCCGCGGATAAAAAAGGAGAACCGGATGGGGGAGTTTTTCTCAAGGGAGAAAAACGGCTGATCGCCGTTCATGCATTTTCGTACGATCATTCGCCGAAGACACCTTCGGACCAGCGACGGATATGGGGACGGATAAAGCCGATGAAGTACAGGCTGCCGCAGCAGAGAATGTATTCCGATCCTTTCAGGAGCTCATGGAAAGCGGCAACGGGATCGTCCCATGCCGAAGGGGGAACGTTCCAGTGGAACGAACGCGCTGTGGACAGAAGCATTTCTGCAGGAGCGGCGCGCTCCATTCCCGGAACGGTCGTACATACGAGATTCTGGGTGATATCGCTCAGGAGACGGAAATTTTCACGATAGTCCTTGTCTCTCATGGCGGCGAAGAGGACGGTAATGTTTTCTCCCGGCAGGAGAGTCCGGATCGATTCGACAAGGCGCTTCATTCCGCCGGTATTATGCGCGCCATCGAGCAGAACGACGGGGCTCGTTCCGAATCTTTCGAGGCGTCCCGGCCATCGGGCCTTGCGGAATCCCGAAAGGATCGTCGAAGTGGAGAGCCGGGGAAAACGCGGGGAAAGTTCGATACACGCAGCGGCGGACAACGCCCCGTTCTGAATCTGATATGTTCCGAGAAGAGGAGTGATGATTCTCGCTTCGAAAGATGTTCGTTTCGATTTCAGAACGAAAGACGTTTCGTCGAGTGAGATTGCCGGAGAGGAAATGGAAACGAGATCGCTCAGGAGATATCCGGGGGTTCCGTTTCCGGAGGCGAATGAGCGAAAACGAGAAACCAGCGAGTCCGGATCGCCCGAGAATATGCAGGGAGCGCCCGGGCGCATGACCGAGAATTTCTCGTCCGAGATCTTTTCGAGGGTATCACCGAGGTATTCCATATGATCCATGGAAATCGACGTCACGACGGTGACAAGCACGTTCTTCAAGCAGTTCGTGGCGTCAAGCCTTCCTCCAAGTCCGGCTTCCATGACGGCGATATCAACGTTCCGCTCGGCTGTGAGCAAAAAGGCGGCGGTCGTGACGATCTCAAAAAAGGACGGAGGATCGCTTTTCAGGATCGCGTCGCGCATAAGCGCCGTTTCGATGCGAGTGACGGCATTTTCCCAAGCTGACAGTCCGACGGGGGTACCGTCAATGAGGAGTCGTTCGGAAGGATTTTCGAGATGAGGACTGGTGTACATCGCAACGCTATACCCCGATTCACGGAATATGGCGGAGATAAATTCGGAAACGGAGCCTTTTCCGTTAGTGCCGACGATATGGACCGCGGGGAACGCCTCCTCGGGGTTTCCGAGAAGGTCCAGCAACCTGCGGATTCTCTCGAGTCCCGGGCGAATGCCCGGGCTCGAGAGACGAGTCATTTTTTCTTCAAGTTCAATATATGTTTTCATGATCCGCGCGTCATTCGAGGCTTTCGATATTCTCGCGAATGCGTCGGCGTTTCGCCTCGGACTCCGAAAGTCTGGTCCGCTCCTGGTCGACGACTTCACGGGGCGCCCTACTGACGAACTTTTCGTTATTCAACTTCGATGTCGACGTCGCGATGTCTTTCTCCACGGACTCGAGTTCCGTGCGAAGCCGGGAAATCTCGTTCGGAATGTCGAGAAGATCGCCGACGTAGAGAAACGCCTGTCCTCCCGCGAAGGAAGATGCAAGGCATCCCGTCGGTTTCGCACTCGAAAGGGAAACCTCTTCGGCCTTGACGAGCAGTTCGACGAGATCCCTGTTGGCCGTGACGAGAGAGGCTATCTCCTGCTGAGACGTTTGCAGAAAGACTCTGTGGACCTTCTGCTGCGGAGCGATTCGGGCTTCCGCACGCAAATTCCGGAGGACGCGGACGATTTCCTGGAAAACAGTCATAGACTCTTTGACGTCGTTTTGTTCCGGCGTGTCGACCGGGTCGATCGACCACACGTTTTCTTCAATGAGCGACGTCGTAAAGCCGAAATTGCGCCAGAGTTCCTCCGTCACGAAGGGAATGAACGGATGCAGCGAAAGGAGGACGTGACGGAAAACGTATTCGACGACCGCCATTGATGCCTGTCGGCGAGCTCCTCCTTCCTCGCCCCTGAGCGCCGGTTTTGCGAGTTCGAGATACCAGTCGCAGACTTCTCCCCAGACAAAGTCATACAAACTCCTCGCGGATTCGCCGATGAAATATCCGCCAAGCAGTTTCTCCGTTTCGATGGCGACTTCCGAGGTTCTCTTCAGAATCCAGCAGTCGTGCATACGAAGCGAGGCGATGTGCTCTTTCCAGGAGCGTTCCGTATCGTCGAGGTTCGCGAGCGCGAAACGGCTTGCGTTCCAGAGCTTGTTCATGAAGAGCCGGTATGTCTCGATCTTTGCGGGCGAGAGGAGGATATCCCGTCCCTGCACCGTGAGCGAGGCAAGTGTGAGACGGAGAGCGTCAGCGCCGTAGCGGTCGATCATGTCGAGAGGATCGATGACGTTCCCCTTCGACTTGCTCATCTTCTGTCCGACCTCGTCTCTGATGAGAGCGTGTATGTAGACGTCGCGGAAGGGTTCCCTCCCCATGAATTCGAGGCCCATCATGATCATGCGGGCGACCCAGAAGAAGATGATGTCGAATCCGGTAACCATGAGCGATGTCGGATAAAACGCGGAAAGCTCTTTCGTCGTGTCGGGCCATCCGAGCGTCGAGAACGGCCACAGTGCGCTGCTGAACCAGGTATCGAGAACGTCTTCGTCCTGATGGATATTTGTGCCGCCGCACTTCTCGCAACAGGTGGGATCCATTTCCGAAACCGTGATATGGCCGCACTCCCCGCATGTCCATGCCGGAATCCTGTGTCCCCACCACAATTGGCGGGAGATGCACCAGTCACGGATATTCTCCATCCATTGATAGTACGTTTTTTCCCATTGCTCCGGAACGAACCGGATCTCTCCCCGTCTGACGGCATCGATGCCGGCTTCGGCGAGCGGTTTCGTCCGGACGAACCATTGCTCCGAAAGGTACGGTTCGACTACTGTCCGGCATCGGTAACAGTGCCCGACGGAATGCTCGATCTCCTCCTCGCGAACCAGCGAGCCGCTCTGCCCGAGAAGCTGAGCCGCCTTCTTCCTGGCTTCCGCGACGGGCATGTTTTCCAGCTCCGGGGCATTCGCGTTCATGATTCCCTCTCCGTCGATGACCTGGATCTGCGGGAGACCGTGCCGCTGTCCGACGAGGAAATCGTTCGAATCATGCGCGGGGGTTATTTTGACGCATCCGGTTCCGAATTCCGGATCGACCATATTGTCTTCTATGATCGGTATGACGCGACCTCCAAGCGGGACGCGAACTTGTTTTCCGACAAGATGCCGGTTCTTCTCGTCACGTGGATGCACCGCAATGGCGACATCACCGTAGATCGTCTCGGGACGCGTCGTCGCAATGACGACACTTCCTTCTTCTCCGACGAACGGATATCGTACGTGGTAGAATCTTCCATTCTCGTTCTCGTGCTCGACTTCAATGTCAGAAAGTGCCGTGTGGCAGCGCGAACACCAGTTGATGATGTACTTGCCCTTGTAGATAAGTCCCTTTTTGTACAGGCGGACGAAAACGGTTCTGACGGCGCGGGACAGTCCGTCGTCGAGCGTGAAGCGCTCTCTGTCCCAGTCGCAGGAATTCCCGAGCTTCTTCTGCTGCGAGGAGATCGTCTCTCCATACTGCTGCTTCCATTTCCAGACCCTCTCGACGAAAGCCTCCCGCCCCATTTCGTGGCGCGATGTCCCCTCCTTCGCGAGTTGCCGCTCGACGACATTCTGCGTGGCGATCCCGGCATGGTCCGTTCCGGGAAGCCAGAGAACGTTGTATCCCCGCATCCTCTTGAAACGGCACATGATATCCTGGAACGTGTTGTTGAACGCATGCCCCATGTGGAGAGAACCGGTTACATTCGGAGGCGGTATGACGATGGAAAAGGAAGGTTTCGCCGAATCGGCATCAGCGTGAAACAATCCGCTTGAAAGCCATTTCTGATACCAGGCGTCTTCGATCGGTTTTGGATCATATGTCTTTTCCATATCTCGATTTCTTGCCGGCATGAACAATGTCCTCCTCCAAACGCGAAAAATCAGGCGCTTCGCCCGTAATTTTCTATCAGAATCCTGAGTTCCCCGACTCCGATATCATCTTCCGAAGATGTCACGACGCAATTCTGTTCGGCGAGAGAAAAGAGTCTGAGGTATTTCGCGAGAGTTCCTTTCCGCGCGCTTCGCGATATCTTGTCGGCCTTCGTAAAAACCACCATTTCGGAGATCTGCATCCCAGAGAGCCATTCCGTAAGTTCGATGTCCCGATCGAGAAACCCGTGGCGGAAATCGACGAGGTGCAGAACCAGAGGCACCCTGATACGCGACACGAAATAGGTGCGCACGAGATGCGCCCATTTCGATCGTTCCGATTTCCCCGCGACCGCGTATCCGTATCCGGGGAGATCGACGAGAGAAAAAGGTACCGTCGCGTCGATCGTGAAAAAATTGATACTGCGTGTCTTGCCGGGTGTCGCGCCGACATACGCGACTTTCCTTCCGACGAGTCGGTTGATCAGACTCGACTTGCCGACGTTCGACCGACCGGCGAACACGATCTCCGGAACGGAATGAGGCGGGATTTTCTCGGGTGCGAAAACCGTCTCGATGGAACGAAGTGTCCATTGTGCGTTCTCCATATTACTCCTCGAGAGCCAGATGGAAAACGTCGACCACGGTCGTGACGTAGCGAACATCCATGCTTTTTTTCCCCCAGTCCGGAATCTCCTCGAAATCCGGCCTGTTCGACTCCGGAAGAATGACCGTCGAAATGCCCTGTCTTCGTGCCGCCAGGATCTTCTCGCGTATACCGCCGACAGGGAGCACTCTTCCCTGAAGCGAAATCTCTCCGGTCATGGCGATATGAGGGAGGACGTTGCGTCCCGACATGGCGGAGAGGATCGCTACTGCCATCGTCACGCCCGCGGAAGGCCCGTCCTTTGGGATCGCTCCTTCAGGAACGTGAATGTGAATGTCTACCGATTTCCAGTCTATCTCTGCAAGACCGAGAAGGTCGGCTTTCGACCGGAGAAAGCCGATTGCGGCCTGTGCGGACTCCTGCATGATGGAACCGAGGTTTCCCGTGAGCGTGACGTCGCCCTTCCCCTTCATTTTTACGGCCTCGATGACGAGAACGTCACCGCCGGCCTCCGTCCATGCGAGTCCGACGACCGTCCCCTGCTGCCGGTCCTTCGGGATGGAAACATCGTATCGTCTCGGGGCTCCGAGATATTCACCCAGATCCGCGACTCCGACCTGAACGGGAGTCTCCGTCATTACGCCTATATCATCGTCCTGGACGATCCGTCGGACGATCTTCCTGCAGACGGTCGAGAGCTTTCTGTCGAGCTCCCGGACCCCGGCCTCCCTGGTATAGTCCCTGATGATTCCCTGAACGGCCCTTGGGGAGATGCGGACGGATTTCGCGTCCAGACCATGCTCTCTCTGGATTCGAGGAATGAGGTGCTTTCGGGCGATTTTCATCTTTTCCTCTTCCTCGTAGCCGGGGATCCTGATGACTTCCATACGGTCGAGCAACGGTTTCGGAATCGTGTGCGCAACGTTCGCCGTCGTTATGAACATGACGCCGCTGAGATCGAACGGAACCTCCAGAAAGTGGTCCGTGAACTGGTTGTTCTGCGCGGGATCGAGCACCTCAAGAAGAGCCGCTGCGGGATCTCCCCTGAAGTCGATGCCGAGCTTGTCGATTTCATCCATGAGGAGGACGGGGTTCTGTGTCCCAGCCTGGCGGATCTTCTGGATAACTCTCCCCGGCATGGCGCCGACATATGTCCTCCTGTGCCCGCGGATTTCGGCTTCGTCTCTCATGCCGCCGAGAGACATGTTCACGAAACGACGTCCGAGGGCGCGCGCGATGGAACGTCCGAGCGATGTCTTTCCGACCCCCGGAGGTCCGACGAAGCACAGAACCTGTCCGCGTGCGGAATCGCCGGCGAGTCGTCGTACGGAGAGAAACTCGAGGATACGGTCCTTGACCTTCTCGAGACCGTAATGGTCTTCATCGAGAATCTTCTGTGCTCGCGGAATATCGAGATCGTCTTCGGAATGCTTCGCCCACGGAAGAGAGATGAGCCAGTCGATGTACGTCCGGGCAACCGTCGCTTCGGCGGACATGAGAGGCATTTTCGACATTCGTTCGAGTTCGTGATGGGCCTTGGATGAAACCTCCTCGGGCATACCGGCGGCGCCGATCTTTTCCCGGAGTTCGTCTATTTCGGAGCTGCCCTCCCCCTGTCCGAGTTCGTCCTGTATGATCTTGAGCTGTTCCCGAAGGTAGTACTCCTTGTGTCCGCGTTCGAGTTCCTGCCTGACCTTGTCCTGGATGTCGTGCTCAAGTTGCAGGATGTCGATCTCTTCGAGGAGGATCTTGAGCAGCATGCCGAGAATTTTCTCGGTGTCGGCGGTCTCGAGAAGGCGCTGCTTTCGGGAAACCTTGATCGAGAGATGCGATGCCACGAGGTCCGCGAGTTGCTTCGGGTCGTCGACGTTCAGCACGGAAATGAGAACCTCGTTCGGGATTCTCGGATGCAACGTGACGTATTTCTCGAATTGTTCGAGGACGCTCCGCTTCAACGGTTCGAGCGAAGCCGAAATCCCTTCGGGCGAGGAGAGCGGGACGATATCGGCCTCAAGCGTCTCCTTTCCGCGGTGATACGCCTCCACTCTGCCTCGACTGACTCCCTCGATCAGAACTTTCGTCGTTCCGTCGGGGATACGCACCATCTGCAGAAGGGAACAGATGGTCCCGACGGCGTACAGATCATCTTCTCCCGGGTCGTCGACCTGCATGTCCTTTTGCGCGACGACGAAGATCGTTCTATCCTGAAGCATCGCCATCTCGATGGCTTTCAGCGACCTCGGGCGTCCGACGAAGAGAGGTGCGATAACCCCCGGAAAAACGACGACATCGCGAACGGGAAGAACGAAGCAACGCTGGTTTTCCTTGTTCCGATTCTCACCGTCCATAAGATCAGGCGACCTCCTCGTCGTTCTTCCCGTATATCAACGGGTGTTGCAGTCCGTTGACGACATCCGCGTTGATCACAATCCGCGATACTTCGTCGCTTCTGGACGGCATTTCATACATGAGATCAAGCATTGTCTTTTCGAGAATGGTCCGAAGTCCGCGGGCGCCCGTTCTCTTTTTGAACGCGAGCGATGCCACGGCTCCGATCGCGTCGTCGGTGAGCTCCATTCTGATTCCCTCGAGGGAAAAGATCTTCTGGTACTGACGGACGAGAGAGTTTTTCGGTTCGACGAGGATCCGCATGAGCGCCGATTCGTCGAGATCCTCGAGTGTGACAAGCACAGGCAGTCGTCCGACAAGTTCCGGGATGAAACCGTACTTCATGAGATCCTCAGGCTGGGTGAGACGAAGGACTTCGTGTCTTTGCCGGTCCGTCTTTTTCAGGAGATCGCCTCCGAAACCGATCGCCTTTCGATCCACCCGCCGCGAAACGACGTCTTCAAGGCCGTCGAACGCGCCGCCGCAGATAAACAGGATGTTCTTCGTATCGATCTGGACAAATTCCTGATGTGGATGTTTTCTCCCTCCCTTGGGAGGGACGTTGGACAGCGTTCCCTCGAGTATTTTCAGAAGCGCCTGCTGGACACCTTCACCGGATACGTCGCGCGTAATCGAGGGGGACTCGGATTTTCGGGAAATCTTGTCGATCTCATCAATGTAGACAATTCCCTGCTCAGCCGCCCTGACGTCGTAATCGGCAGCCTGGAGCAGACGAACGAGGATATTTTCGACGTCTTCACCAACGTATCCGGCTTCCGTGAGCGTCGTCGCGTCGGCGATCGCAAAGGGAACGTTCAATCTGCGGGCAAGACTCTGCGCGATCAGCGTCTTTCCGGAGCCCGTCGGACCGATGAGCAGGACGTTACTCTTCTGGAGTTCGACGTCAGACTCTCTTGCAGTGGAAATTCTTCTGTAATGGTTATAAACGGCCACGGAGACCGTTTTTTTCGCTTCTTCCTGTCCTATGACGTACTGGTCCAGGAAGGCCCGGATCTCCCTCGGCTTCGGAGCGTCTTTCGGAAGCTTGAACGCTTCCGGTCTGTGCTCCGGGGCATCGGGCGACTCCTCATTCAGGATAAGGGTACACAGGTGGACGCATTCATCGCAGATATATACCCCCGGGCCCGCGATGATTTTGCGGACCTCGTCCTGTCCCTTGCCGCAGAACGAGCATCGGAGCGTCGTTCCCTTCTGCTTTCCTTTTCCTTTATCATCGAATGTGATCACTGGTTTACCTCCGATCGAACGCATGATTCGCTTATGCCGATACAAAAAAAGGGAGCTCCGCTTCGGGGCTCCCTTCCTCCCAGGAGTGTCTCAAGAGAGGAATCAATCTCTGTTCCGGATCACCCTGTCGATGATTCCGTACTCGACCGCTTCCTCTGCCGACATGAAAAAGTCCCGATCCGTATCGGCCTTTATTTTCTTCTTTTGCTGGCCTGTATGCGTGACAAGTATATCATTGAGCCGATCTCTCAGGTTCAGAATTTCCTTCGTGTGGATCTCCATATCGACCGCCTGCCCCCTCATTCCGCCGAGAGGCTGGTGAATCATGACGCGGGAGTTCGGCAGCGCGACGCGCTTCCCCTTGGCTCCCCCCGCAAGCAAAACGGCCGCCATACTGGCAGCCTGTCCGATGCAGATCGTCGAAACGGGACATTTGACGTACTGCATCGTGTCATAGATAGCCATTCCCGCCGTCACGACGCCTCCGGGACTGTTGATGTACAGGTTGACATCCTTGTCCGGGTCCTCGCTTTCCAGAAAGAGAAGCTGGGCTACGACGGAATTCGAGACCTGTTCGTCAATCTCGTCCCCGAGAAAAACGATCCTGTCTTTCAGCAGTCTACTGTAGATATCGTAGGATCGTTCTCCCCTTCCTGTCTGTTCAATCACAAACGGGATATACATGGAAAGCGCCTTTCGTCAGTCGGATGTCGTCCCGGAAGGATCCCGGTCGGTTGCCTCTTCGGCGGAGGGAACGCTCTCCGAAACCGTGACGTTTTTCATGACAGCTTCAACGGTTTTCCGGTAACGGATTTTCGAAAGCAGATCGGAAAGCCTTTCCCTGTCCTTGAAAAGGGTTCTTTTGATCTGTTCCGCCGGAACGCGGTACATAACGGCAAGATTCGAAATCTCGCCTTCCATTTCCTCTTTTTCGACCTTTATGCCGAATCGTTTCGCCATTTCGTCGAGAACAAGCGTTCGTCTGACGATCTTTTCGGCCTGAGACCTGATATTGGAGTCGTATTCGTCTTTTGAAAGAGAGGACTCCTCAAGGAATTCCGACACGCTCCTGTTGTACTTCTTTTTCAGGGTTTCCTCGTCCTGTTCCTTCATCGAAAGCACCTGTTTTTCGACGAGAGAGGGCGGAACGTCAAAGATCGATCTTTCGGAGAGCGTCTCTACCGCTTCAGCTTCGACTTTCGCCTGTGCGTCCGCTTCGATTTTTCGGGCAAGCCGTTCTCGAATCGCGTTCCTGAAGGAATCCTCGTCCTGAATATCCTCGCCGAGAGCCGCCTTGAAAAAGTCGGCCGACATCTCCGGGAGCTGCTTTTCCTTGATCGCCCTGACGGTCATCTCGTAGCGGACTTTCTTCCCGG
This sequence comes from Lactivibrio alcoholicus, assembly GCF_055390895.1. Taxonomy (NCBI): domain Bacteria; kingdom Thermotogati; phylum Synergistota; class Synergistia; order Synergistales; family Aminobacteriaceae; genus Lactivibrio; species Lactivibrio alcoholicus. The sequence continues at coordinate 3,386,080 of NZ_AP042471.1, read as the reverse complement.
CGAGATCCTTGTCGGAATAATCGTCCTCGATGTGGACATCCGCGATGGCGGTCACCCCCGGGCGGACGCCGACGAGTGCCTCGCGTATTTCGCGACGGAGATTCTCCGCCTCGAGATCGACCGATGCGGGGGCCGATTCATGTCGTTTTTCCTCGACATCTTCTTTGGAGAAAACCGTCGTCACGTAATCGATTTCGACGACGTCGCGTTCCGTACCGTTACGTCCGTCGACCGCGACAAGATTCGTATTCTGCCGCCGGATGTCATCTATGGTCTGTCGGAGCATGTCATCCGTGACCGGAGGGATCGTCTTCACGACGGAGATCTCGGAGAGTTCCGGAGTCTGGATTTCCGGGGTGACTTCGAAATTCAAGGCTACCTGAAGGGGTTTTCCTTCTTCCATCGTCTCGACTGACACCTTCGGAGAGTCGATGATATCGAGTTCGTAATCGGAGACGACCTGATCGATCGTGTTCGGAAGCATCGAATCAAGCGCTTCGGAATAAATCGCCTGTCGACCGAAGCGCATCTCGATGATCCTTCTCGGGATCATCCCTTTTCGGAAACCCGGTACCGTCACGCTCTGTGCGATCTTCCGGACGGCTTTCTCAATGTTTTGCGCAAACTCGCCCGCTTCGTATTCTACACGAATCGAGATTTTATTTTTTTCCTGGGAAATTATTTCGGATCGCACTTATGCCAGCCCCTTTCAAAGGTCGATGAAGCATCGCGTAGTATATCACGTTCATACAATCGTAAAATCTAAAAAGCGCAGCGACATTCGGGAGAATGCCGCTGCGCTTCAAAAAAACCGCCCAAGTGGCGGATTGACTACATCTTTTCTACGTTAGACGCCTGATCTCCCTTGGATCCCTGAACGACGTCAAAGGAAACCCTCTGCCCTTCGTCCAGCGTCTTAAACCCTTCACCCTTGATGGCGCTGAAATGAACAAAAACATCCTTGCCATCGTCGCAGGTGATGAACCCATACCCCTTTGTTGCGTTGAACCACTTGACAGTTCCCTGAGAAGCCAAAAATTTTTCCTCCTAATGTGACGATTGCATGTCAGGCCCGACTGCGTAGAGAAGGATATCACGACTGATTTGGAAAGTCAAGCGTTTTCTAAAGCCTGGAGGTGTTTTCTCATGCATTCTAGAGAAAGATACCGTCGGTATTCTCCCGACTTTCTCGGATTGATCTCGCCGGATGCGACATCGATCGCCCTCTGCAGGGTTTCGGCGGTCATCGGGTGATGCCTGATATACGCCTCGGTTCGTTTGAGACGAAAAGGAACCGGAGACATACTGCCCGCAGCGATACGGATGTCGTACCCTCCATCAGGCAAATGTGACGAGAGAAACGCAAGCGACATTCTGGAGAGAGTGAGCGTTGCCCTCGAGCCGCGCTTGTGGAATTCCTGGACTGCACCCTCTGGGGGAAGCGGAAAGGAAATTGCCGTGATCAGTTCGTCCTTCCCAAGTTTCGTCGATCGGTATGATTCGTAAAAATCTTCAAGTTCGAAGATTTTTTCTTGCGACTCGTTTCTTGCATGCACCTTCGCACCCAGGACAAGAAGCGGAACGGGGAGGTCGGCGGCAGCGGATGCATTCGCGAGGTTTCCGCCTATGGTCGCCCTGTTCCGTACGGCAGGCGCTCCTATGGAACGCGCCGCATCGCAGAGAATCTTCACGGTGCGGTTCAGTGCAGGATCTTCCGCGATTCGAGTCACCGGAACGCAAGCGGAAATCAGGACATCGTTTTTTTCAAAATGAATCTTCTTGAGCGACGCGATGGCGGACAGGTCGAGAACTTGAGGACAGGCTACCTTCTCGTTTTTCATGTCGGGAAAGATATCGGTTCCTCCTGCGAACACGAGGGGGCGTTCGTCACGCGACGCGAGAACGGAAAGCGCCTCTTCGAGGGTGTCCGGCAGGAAACACCAGGAACGTTCGCTCCGATCAAGGGAATACGAGGGATCGACCGGGACGAGATGTCTCCGGCAATGTGCCCCGTATCCCTCCCGCGAAGCTTTTTCGACCGCGCGGAATATCTGTTCATACCCCGTACAGCGGCAGAGATTCCCGGAAAGCGCGTCGCGTATCGCATCCCTCGACGGGTGTTCCCCCTTCAGCAAAAGCGCACGTGCGGCGAGAATCATTCCCGGCGTGCAGAAACCGCACTGAACGGCGCCTTCCTCGACGAATGCGCGTTGCAGGGCATCCGGTCCGTCCACTCCTATTCCTTCGATCGAAAGAACACTCTTTCCCCTGAGATGCATCGCCGGCACCATGCACGAATTGACAAGAACGTCTTCGAGAAGGACCGCGCACGCGCCGCACTCCCCTTCTCCGCACCCTTCCTTCGTTCCGGTCAGTCCGAGATCGTCGCGCAGGATATCGAGAAGCCGACGCAGCGGATGCGTATCGATCGTTCGAACGACTCCGTTGATCCGGCACGTAAATCTCATCGGCCACTCCCCGCCCTTTCCCTCAGCAATCCGAAGAGTTTTTCGCCGGTCAACGGGATCTCTACAGGGCGAACCTCCGTTGCGCATTCGACGGCGGACATCAGCGCGGGGGCGCCCGCATCCATGGGGAGCTCGCCGAGTCCCTTCGCCCCGCAGGGGCCGTCGGGACAGGGATTTTTCATGAATTCGACCGCAAAACGGGGGGCATCCTTCGATGTGGGGATAAGGTACGCGTTCAGATGTCCCGTGGCATATTTTCCATGATCGCACGGAAGTTCCTCGAGATACGCCCACCCGAGGGACTGCAGCGTTCCTCCCTCGACTTGTCCTTCGGCGAGAATCGGATGGACCGGCTCTCCGATATCGACGACGCACGTCGTTTCGAGAGGCGTTATTTCGCACGTGCTTTCGTCGACCTCGATCTCGCATACCGTTGTGATCCATGCGTATGCCTTGTACGCCTCTCCCCGGAATTCCGCGTCGTCCCAGGACGCGGCGTGTTCCGGACGGAACGATGACGTCCCGTACAGGTCATCGTGGTTTCTCAGATACTCCGACGCGAGTTCTCCGATCGGAATAGAGAGGGTTCCAGATGTATCGCGGAAGGTGCCGTCTGAAAAGCGTATCGGCGCCTTCCGGCTTCCGGGCCGCGACACGGCGAAATCCGCCAGTTTTTTCACGAGATCCAGACAGGCGTCGACGACCATTCTTCCCACGTACATCGTCGTTCTCGAAGCCACTGTCGGACCGCTGTTCGGGACGCGAGACGTGTCGGGAAGAGGATGACGGATCATCGAGACGGGAATTCCGAGAGCTTCCGAGGCCAGCATCGGAAGAATCGTCGAGGCGCCTTGCCCCATTTCCACGCTGCTGACGAGAATATCCACCGTCGCGTCCTCGTTCCATCGGACTCGTGCCGTGCCGGCGATCTTCTGTTCTCCAGTTCCCGTGAACCCGCTTCCGTGAAGTCCGAGCGCGAGACCGATTCCTTTCCGCTTCGTTGCTTCACGGGAACGTGCGTATTCCGCTCGTTTCTTCCGGTATTCCGTTATTTCGGCAGCCCTTTCGAGAATGTCCCGGACGGGCAGTCCCTGTTTCAGCCTCTGTCCGAAGGGGAAGGAGTCCCCTTCGTTCATCACGTTTCGGAGGCGGAGATCGAGCGGATCGATTCCGAGGGACTGCGCTATCGCGTCCATCTGTCGTTCGATCGCGAACATGCTCTGTGGAACCCCGAAGCCGCGAAACGCTCCGTTCGGAGGCGTATTCGTCGCAATCGCTCGGGCGCGGATGCGAACGTTCGGAATCCTGTAGCCTCCCGTCGCGTGGAGGGCGGCCCGCTGAAGAACGACGATGCTCATCGTGGTGTACGCTCCGCCGTCAAGGAGAATATCGATATCCGCTGCCGCCAGGGATCCATCCGGATGTACGCCGGTTCTGTGACGGATGATGGACGGATGACGCTTCGTGGAACAGAGGATGTCCTCTTTTCTGTCGTGGACGATACGGACCGGATGCCCCGATTTGAGCGCGAGGAGTGACGCGTGGAGCGCGAGTACCGAGGGGTAGTCTTCCTTTCCTCCGAATCCTCCTCCGGTCACGGCCTGTCTGACGATTACCCTGTCCGCCGGGAGAAGCAGTCCGCGGCAGAGAGCGTTGTGTACGTAGTACGGGCACTGCATGGAGCCTGTGACGTCGATGCCTCCGTCAGGGTCTGGAGTCGCGACGATCCCCTGCGTCTCGAGGTAGATGTGTTCCTGATATCCCGTTTTGTATGTTCCCTCGACGATTCTTTCCGAAGAGGCGAATCCGGCCTCGATATCGCCGCTTCCGATTCGGTATTCCATGATGATATTGTCGGGAGGGAAGATGATTTCGTTTCCGGAAGCGGCGTCCTCCACGGAGAAGAGCGCCGGGAGCTCTTCGATTTCGGCCGAAAGATGCCGGATGGCCTCCGCCAGCGTCGATGCGTCAGGCGCGGCAACGATGGCAAGTGGTTGAGTCGCAAAGCGGATTTCATCGTCCGCAAGGATAGGAAGATCGTCCCGGACCATCGAAACGAAATTCGGCCCCGGAAGATCTTTTGCCGTCAGACAGACGACCGATGACCAGTCGAACGATTCGCGTCTGTGAATCGCAAGGAGCTTTCCGCGCGGGACAGGAGAACGAAACGTTCCTCCGATCCACGCATCGGGGGTCGGAATATCTCCGACGTACCGCGCCCGTCCCGTTACCTTGGACCATGCGTCATGTCGCGTAACGTCGGAGCCGACCGTACGGAATCCTTTAGTCTCGCTCATCGGCGTCGCCGGACCTCCCCTGCGCAATGCTGGATGATGCGTGTCTGCTTCATTTCAGATTTCGCAGAAACGCTCCGCGAACTTCCTCCACGGATTCACATCCGTGTTCGTTCAGCCACGCTTCCGCTTCCGCGGCGATCTTTCCATAGATCCCAGGACCGCCGAGAATGGCCGCAGTACAGACCTGCACCAGCGAAGCTCCGGCCATGAAGAAGCGGATTGCGTCTTTCCCGGACGAAACCCCGCCTACGCCGATAACCGGTTTGTTCTGCGCCTGTGCTATTTCGGCGACGATGCGCAGCGCAATAGGATGAATCGCCGGGCCGGAAAGCCATCCGAATGAATTCTTCGATCCGAGAGGGGGACGCGCCGTTTCGATGTCGAAGTCGAGTGCAGGGCCGACGGAGTTGATTGCGACGAAAGCGTCGACGTACGCCGACGCTTTGGAGGCGAGTTCCCCGATATCAGGAGTCGAAGGGGAAATCTTCATCCAGATCGGGACGCTGACACTTTCGCGCAGGGCTCTCGCCACGTCGAGGAGTGGTTCGATGGATTTTCCGATGTAATGCGTCGAGAATTCTATCGCGTCGGGGAACACTTCTTTCTCGAGCATCTTTCCGAGCTTCGAGACGTCTTCCGGCGAATATCCGATCGACACGATCAACGGAACGCCGGTTTTCCTGACTTCCCGGTACGCGTCGAGGAAAGAATCCGCAGTCTGTTCGGACCACGTTTCGCAGTTCAGAAGACCGGAGGCGCACTTGCGGATCGTCGGACGGGGATCTTGCGCCGGGACGACCGAGACTGTTTTCGTGACGATTCCGCCCGCTCCTCCGCGAACCGCGGCGAGCATTCTCTCGGCGGTCGCCACGTTGGGGCCTGCGGCGGACAGGACAGGATTCCTGAAAAACACGTTGGTGATACGGGTCTGAAGAGACGCCAACATACATGCCCCTTTCCCTATCGGTGCAGGAAATGCGAATATCTCTCGTGAAGAGCGGCTGCGACCCGGGTTCCTTCGCGCCGCGCCGCGTTTTCGTCAAAATGAGGAAAACGGCCGTCTTTCCATAGAACGCGGCCGTCGACAACCGTCATGAACGCCCGTCCCTGCTTCGCCCCGAAGACGAGGTGAGCGACGATGTTTTCCGGACGCACGGGAGTCAGAGGAACATAGTCCGGAACCGCGATGTCGGCGGCTGCTCCGGCTTCAAAACCGGAACATGCGGGAAAAAAACGGGAAAGCGCTTCCCGCCGGTGCTTGAAAAACATGTCTCCGGTCCGTTCCGCCGGTTCCCCACCGCCCTTGCCGAGAAGAATGTAGGATCGCAGACTCTGGACCATGTCGCCCGCCATGCCGTCTGTTCCGAGGAGATATCTGGAAACAGCATCCCTGTCCATTTTTCCGATTCCGTTGTTGGCGTTCGATTCGGGATTGGTCACGACGAGCGGATTCACGGAATGAAGGATTTCGAGATCCCGTGCAGAAAGATGAACGGCATGCGCAAGGATCGAAGACGGTTCGAGAAGTCCGTGTGCGGAAAGCCTTTCGACGGCGCCCGAGTAGCCGAGCGATCGGCAGACATCCACGTCGTCCGGAGCTTCGGCGCAGTGGACGTGCACCGGAACTCCATCGGGCCTGTTTCGCGCGACCTCCCGCAGCGTCCCTTCGGAGAGCGTCAGGGACGCGTGGAGTCCGAAGAGACCTCGGATCATCCCATCCTCCATGTAATTTCTGCAGAAGGTCGAATTTTCCTCGATATGGCGGTATGCTTCGGCGGTTCCGAAGCGGTCGGACGTCTCGAAGCAGAGAGAACCTCGGATTCCGGTTTCGGAAAACGCGCGGGCGACGGTCTCGAGGCTTCCGGCGACGTATCCCATCGACGCATGATGGTCGAATACCGTCGTGGTCCCGTTTTTGATCGACTCCGCGAGCCCGAGAAGGGCCGAAAAAAAGACGCTTTCTTCGACGAGAACCCGATCGAGCTTCCACCAGAAGTTCTCGAGAATCTGGGAGAACGTGTCGGTCCTCCCGCACGGTTTCAGTCCGACCGCGAAATACGAATAGAGATGATGGTGAAAATTGACAAACCCAGGAAGAATCAAACGGCCTTCCACGTCGATGAACCGTTCCGTCGTTCGCTTCGCCTCGATCGAAGGGAGGATCCGAAGGATTTTTCCCTTATCGATAACGATGGCGCCGTCGGGAAGAAACACCCGTTCCCCGTCAGAAACGACCCCGCCTCCGATCGCGAATGCCGATATCGTGTCACGTGTCATCGTGCCACCACGTCAGGAAACGCCACGTCGCCCGATCTCCCGGAGGACCTTCTCGGGCGTCATCGGAAGATCGAACATGCGAATTCCGATCGCATCGAATATCGCATTGGCGATAGCGGGGGCCGGTCCGTTGATGCCGATTTCTGCAATCGATTTCGCGCCAAAGGGCCCCGTTGGCTCGAAGGAATCGAGAACGATCGTCTTCATCGGCGGAACGTCGGCTGCGGTGTAGATTTTGTAGTCCCAGAAGGACGGATTCGTGACGCGTCCGCTGGAGTCGAACAGCAGCTCCTCGCAGAGTGCGAAACTGATGCCGTTGACCGTCGCGCCTTCGATCTGTCCCTCGACCATTCGCGGATTCAGGGCGACGCCGCAATCGGCGACCGACACGAACGAGAGGACGCGAACCGTTCCCGTACGGATATCAACTTCGACCTCGGCAAACTGGGCGATGAACGGAGCGGGCGATTCGTCGGCCACAAAGGATGCCGTCGCCTGAATCTGCGCCTGATTCGTCGTATACGTCGCCCGGCACGCGATATCTTCGAAGGAGACGGAACGGTCTGTCCGGATATCGACAACGCTCATGGCGCGAAGGGAAAGGGACGTCGCGTCGCACTCCAGCATGGGTGCCGCGATCGAAAGGATTTGTTCACGGATCTTCTCCGAGCAGAGCTGCACCGCTTTTCCCGAGATGTACGTCGTCGAGGATGCGTACGCGCCGGTATCGAACGGAGTGAGGTCGGTATCGGACGAAAGGACGATGACCTTCTCCATGGGGAGCGTAAGCGTTTCGGCGGCAATCTGGGCCAGAATCGTATCGGAGCCCGTACCTATGTCGGTTGCGCCGACCATGAGATTGACCGACCCGTCGTCGTTCATCTTCATCCACGCCGAGCCCATATCCACGAGAGGGATTCCGGATCCCTGCATCGCAACGGCAAAACCGACTCCCCTCACGAAATCCCCGTTGCGGAGACGTTTGCCACGCTTTTCTTTCCAGCCGATTTCGCGCGCTCCGGTATCGATGCATTCAGATAGGCGGCACGATTTGATAATCTGGCTGACTCCCTCGGTACCTTCGCCGATAGCCTTGAACACTTCGGACGTTTCTCCTTCGCGAATGTGCTGCGCCTTTACGAAATCGGTCACATCGACGCCGAGTCGGCGCGCGAGAATATCGATCTGCTGATTCAGCGCGAAATACCCCTGGGTGGCTCCGTATCCGCGATAGGCTCCTCCTGTCGGGAGATTTGTGTAGACGGTCCGCCCCGTAAAGGAGACGTTGGGGATTTTGTTCAGAAGCGGAAGGACTTTCGAACCGCCGTTCGAGAGAACCGTCAATCCGTGCGCTCCGTAGGCTCCCGCGTTCATGAGGTCGTCCATCTCGAGCGCGGTTATGGTTCCGTCGTTCTTCAGGCCGGTCTTGATCCGGACCCGGAACGGATGTCGCGTTCGCGAATTCATGAACACCTCTTTCCTCGAAAACTCGGCAATGACGTTTCTCCTCGTCCGAAGCGCGAAGAGCGCGACGACGGGTTCGAGTATGACCTCCTGTTTCGATCCGAATCCTCCTCCGACGCGGGGTTTGACGACGCGGATGCGTCCGACCGGAATTCCTGTCAGTTTGCTGACGATCCGTCGCGCATGGAATGGGACCTGGGTCGTCGATATGATGACGAGGCGCCCCGATTCGTCGAAAGAAGCGCTTGCAGCGTGAGGCTCCATGGCGCAGTGTTGCACGTATTGCGTGTGGTACGTGCATTCGTCGACGAAATCGGCCTCGGAGAATCCATTTTCGCAGTCGCCGAAGGAAAAAAGGACTTCTCCGACGAGATTCTCGTCCGGGCGGTACGGGACGGGAAGAGGCGCATAGGATCCGTCGTCGGCATGGAGTTTTGGAGATTCGGGCTCCCCGGCCTGTTCCGGATCGAAAAGGGGGCTCCGCTGTGAATATTCGATTTTAAGTTTTTTGACGGCATTTTCGGCGATTTCCCTGCTTTCTGCAGCGACTGCGGCGACCCTGTCGCCCACGCACAGAACGCGTTTCGGGAAGAGCCTTGTGTCATAGGGAGACGGTTCCGGATACCCCTGTCCCGCCGTCGTATGCAGCCGGTCGGGTGCGTTCCTGTACGAAAGAATGTCGATGACGCCGGGCATTGCGGTGGCGTCTTCCGTGTCGATTGACACGATGTCTGCGTGCGGATACGGAGAATATGCGAATGCGACGAAAAGAGGGTGCCTGAGTTCGAAATCCATCGTGAATCGGCACACGCCACAGGCGAGGGAGAGAGAATCGATCTTCGGGACGGAAGAACCGATCACATGCGCGGATCGTGAATCATTCATGGCGCTCGAGCCTCCCCGCAGCCAGTTTGACGGCTTCCACTATCTTCACGTATCCCGTACACCGGCACTGATTTCCGTCCAGGGCGGTCCGAATCTCGTCGTCGGATGGGTTGGGATTTCCCTCCAGCAACGCGAACGTTGCGAGAATCATTCCCGGAGTACAGAAGCCGCATTGAATCGCGCCGCAATCCACGAATGCCTGCTGGATCGGATGCGGCTTGTCTGGCGTTCCCAGCCCCGAAACGGTCAGTATGCTTTTCCCCGTTGCCGTGGCGGCATACACAAGGCAGGAGTTCACGAGTTTCCCCTCGAGAAGGACTGCGCACGCGCCGCAGCTGCCTTCCCTGCATCCACAGTGGACATCGGTATGTCCGTATCGCCGGAGGACGTCGAGAAGCGTTTCCCCGGGATCGAACGAGAACGTGTGTGTCGCGCCGTTAACGAGAAATCTTCCCTCCATAAGATTATCCCCTCTTCCCCGAAGCAAGCGAAATCAATTCCGAAAGACATCGTTCGAGGCGAACGGACGCGATGTCGCAAAGGAATCCGGAACTCCCGGCGGGCTTGTCCGCGAACGACAGCGGAAGCGACGTGCAAATCTTCCGGACATCGACTTCTTCCGGGGAATGTCCGTCGATGCCACGTTCAACGGTTTCAAGGCGAACGAAAAGGGATTTCACGCCCGTGACGACGATGCGAACTCCGGAAAATACGCCGTTGTCGAGGGCGGCAAGCGCCGTTACCGTGAAAGAAGGGTAATCGGATGCAACCCGTTTTTCCGGATGGAAAGAGGAAAACTCCTGTCGAAGGGGAATGCGCATCGAATGAATGAGAGAACCTTTGAGAAGAAGAGGCTTGTTTTCCCGGAACTCGGAGAGCGGGAACCCCCCGCGACTTCCGCCTTCAAGGAAAATCATGGCGTCGGACGCAACCGCCGGTCCCAGAATGCTCGACCATGGCGGCAGCAACGCGAGGCTTCCGCCGACGGTGATGCGATTCCGCAATGGCGTCGAGGCCGATTGGGAGAGAGCTTTCGTGAGCACGTTATCGGGGAAGGAATTCCGAAGGGCGCGAATGACATCGGAATAGGTCGCCATTGCGCCGATATCGATCCATTCCTTCTCGATCCTGACGAAGTCGAGCCCGAGTTGCGAGATGTCCAGCAACCCACCTCTTGTCGTGCGACCGCTTCGAAGGATATGGGTTCCGCCGCCGTGGACACGCAGCGATTCGTCCTGCAGAAGGGTAAGAGCTTCATCCAGGCTTCGGGGGTGGAACCATATCAGGTCAGTCATTTGCCGATCCTCCCGATGGAAAGAAAATTCAGGAACCCAAGGAATCGCACTTCCTCGGCACCCAGGTTCCGAAGAACTCGAATCGTGGATCGATGAACACGCTCACATCTCCACGATTCCGATGGCGATCTGTGACCCCGAACAGATCGTGATCCATTTGAGTGATCGTTTCGGGTCATTCTATCATGACTGAAATTGAAAGAGGACAAATACGACCGAATGTCAGGAGTGAAGAGAGAGAAATTCCCGAACCTCCATCGACGCCAGCCTTTCAATTTTCCTGAGTGTCTCTGTCGCTTTCGACAATCGTTTCTCCCCCGCGGCAATCGCGATCGGGTCTGAGAATCTCCGGTAGAGATCCTGTCTGCGCCATTCGAGCGAAACGATTCTCTCTCCAAAAACCATCTTGTCCGCAAGCGACAGAATCTCCTCCTCAATCGAATCGTCCGACGGGTCCTGGTGATGTTCGACAAGCGAAGCGAGCTTCGAAAATCCCCAATAGCGAAGGAAGGACGCACCCATACCGGCATGATGCGCGACCCCCTTTCGCATATCGTGAAGGCGGGCGGCACGATCGAGAAGACGAAGATCGACAGGAATTTCACGTTCGACGATTCGTCCAAAAACGCGTACAACATGCGCAACGATATGGCAGTGCCTCCGGACCGCAACCGGAGTTGCGGCCATGTCCCAAATTGCCCTGCATTCGCTTTTCGATGGAAACGCCGCTCTGGAGGTTTCGAGAATTCTGCATCGATCCAGTTCAACCGACGTGTCCGTATCGAAGATAATCCCCGCATCGGGAACCGGAACTGGACGGACAAACTCTGGATGTACTTCGAGAAAACCGCGAAGGCCGTTTTCCCCGCCCCATGAAAAAACAGGTTCGAGTACTTCCCTTCCGATGAGAGGAGGATGGCCGGAACGACCACAGAAGACGGGGACATGGATGAACGAGTCGCACGAAGGAAGAGACCGGAGATGAGAAATCGTTTGTTTCCGGAGAAGCGGTACGTCGACGGGCAGGACGAAAACCGGAGAGGGGTTCTGGAGAATTTCGGCAATTCCGGTACGGACGGACGAAAACATTCCCGAATGAAAATGTGGATTCTCGAGAATCCGGACATTCATCCTTTCCGCATACGTTCGAATCTCGGGACGCGCTCCGATGACAACAAAAACAGGATCCACGCCCGATTCGGAAAGGGCGCGTACAGCCCGTTCCAGAAGCGATTCATCTCCTATCGGAAGAAGTGCCTTGCATTCTTTCATCCGTGAAGAATACCCCGCGGCGAGGACAATGCCCGCGATTCTCCCTCGTCCCATGATACGACGAAACACCTACCTTCGCGTTCTTTCACTATATCACTGCATATGGATAAAACTCGAAGGAAAAGAGGAAGTCACCGTGGTGCGAGAGGGGGGACTTGAACCCCCAAGCCCGAAGGCACCGGATCCTAAGTCCGGAGCGTCTGCCATTTCGCCACTCTCGCCGGAAAACCGGAGGAAAAGGAAGAAAAAATGGTGGACCGTGAGGGACTCGAACCCACAACCCCCTGATTAAGAGTCAGATGCTCTACCGGTTGAGCTAACGGTCCTTATGGAGAGAAATCACTATGCCCTATGACGAAATAAAAATACAATGACGCGGTCGAAAGAATGGTGGACCGTGAGGGACTCGAACCCACAACCCCCTGATTAAGAGTCAGATGCTCTACCGGTTGAGCTAACGGTCCTCATTTTCTATAAATGGCGCGCCCGGCAGGAGTCGAACCCGCGACCTACGGATCCGAAGTCCGTCGTTCTATCCAGCTGAACTACGGGCGCATATTAACTGGGGTGAGCGAGGGGACTTGAACCCCCAACATCTGGAGCCACAGTCCAGTACTCTAACCAATTGAGCTACGCTCACCATATCCTTGGCGCGCCCGGCAGGACTCGAACCCGCGACCCACGGCTTAGAAGGCCGTTGCTCTATCCACCTGAGCTACAGGCGCAAACAAAAACTGGAGCGGGAAACGGGATTCGAACCCGCGACCTACGGCTTGGAAGGCCATCGCTCTAGCCAACTGAGCTATTCCCGCTCGTAATGACACTCATGAAGCCCGTAGCTGCAATTTGGTCGGGGCGAAAGGATTTGAACCTTCGACCCCCTGCTCCCAAAGCAGGTGCGCTAACCAGACTGCGCTACGCCCCGATAAAAACAAAAAATAATGGTGGAGCTGAGGGGATTCGAACCCCTGACCTCTTCCGTGCGAGGGAAGCGCGCTCCCAGCTGCGCTACAGCCCCATCAAATCAACGGCGATATTGTAATGACGACGACACCGCTTGTCAAGCCACGGACAGGTGTCTTACAATGCGAACAATATCAAGGGGGGACATTTCATGAAGTTCGGTCCCGAAATCGTACATCTCTGGAAAATATCTCTCTGTCGCCGTTTTTGCAACCGGCAGATCGCAAGGATCGAGGCCGGATCCGAGTGGCTTGCCCTGCATTTTTCGGGAGAGGAATGGTTCTTTGTCTGTTGGTCTTCGCAAGGATCAGGCTGTTGCTCCGCCGACGATCAGACTTTGAAATCCCTCCTTCGTGAAGGCCATACCTCTTCTCTCAAAGAATCGTGCAGGGCACATCTTTCCGGCGCCCGCCTGCGTGAAGTGGAACAAGTCGGCAAGGACAGAATCCTTCGCCTCCGCTTCGAAAAGACGCTCGGCGCGGGCTTCATTCGCCCTGTTTCGTTATATTTCGAGTCCCTGGATCGATTTGCGAACCTTGTTCTGTGCGACGAGAAAAACGCTGTGATCGATGCCGCGAAGATTATTCCGGCGGGAACGCGAGATCGCACCATTTCTCCTCCGTTCTCCTACGTACCGCCTCCGTCCGTGTCGGGAGACGAATGCCTCGGAGAAAACGCGTCCGTTGACGATGTCGAACACATTGTCGGGTTCAGCAGAAGCGTACGCCGGGCCGTGCAACGGGAATGGGATTCCCATCCTCCTTCTTTCTGGAGCGACTCCTTTCGTAAAGGATATGTGGATGGCGATTCGTTTCTGAGACTACAGGTCCTCGACGGAAACTTAATCGCGTTCCCTGTTGTCTTCCGGGAGGCCGAAGAACTTCAGGAAAGAGATGCCCTCCGCGCTTCGGTAAGTTTTCTTTGCGATCCGGTTGTGCGCAGTGTCGCGAGAAGAGTCACCAAAAGCATTTGTTCGCTGATCGAGAGGGAAAAACACAGAAAACAACGTCTCCTCGACGGAATGCTTCGTCGGGAGATGCTTCTTTTGAAGGCTCCGGAGTATCGAATGGCCGGAGACGCGATTCTCGCAAACATATCGTCTCTTCGTAAGGGGATGGAACAGGCGATGCTCCCATACTGGAATGAAGATGGGAGCACGAGAGAAATTATGGTTTCTCTCGATCCAATGAAATCACCCCAAGACAACGCGTCTTTATATTATTCCCGGTATGCGAAGGCGAAAGGGAATCCGAACAACGTCAAGCAATCGATCGAGGATATCCGGGAGAGCATGGCCGAATTGGATGAACAACTCTCCTTGCTTGAGACAGTCGATTCGTCGTCGTTGCTTGAACTGGCACTTGAGGATCTTCGAAAATGGCTCTCACCGAAGCACAGTCCCCGTAGAGGAAGAAAAGGGAAAAAGTCGAACGAACACGCAGTGAAGCGAATGGAATATGGAAATGCGCGCATTTCCATCGGATTGTCCGCAATCGGCAACAGGATGGTGACACTGGCCGAATCGCTCCCTTCCGATCTCTGGCTTCACGCGCGCGATGTCGCGGGGTCGCATGTCATCGTTCGAGCCGCTTCGGTGACGGTCGGAGATGACGTCGTCAGATTCGCCGCGAGTCTTGCCGCATATTACAGCAGAGCACGATCTTCAGGGGCCGTTCAGGTGATCGTTGCGGAAAAACGTTTCGTCCGCCCGATTCCGGGTACGATCGCGCACGTCCGTTATAGAAATGAAAGGAATGTAACGGTCAGTCCGCTGTATTGGAAAGAAGTCCTCGAAGAGCGGAGATGAAATCGGAAGGAATGGGACTCCTGAAGGACAGTGCTTTCCCGGATACCGGGTGTATGAAGGAAAGCGTCCAGGAGTGCAGAAGAAGTCGTCCGGGATTTTCCTTTCGTAATCCGCCGTAAAGCGCGTCTCCGAGAACGGGATGTTCGATTTCTTTCATGTGGACGCGAATCTGGTGTGTTCGCCCGGAATGAATCGAAACGCACAGGAACGAGACATTTTTCCTCGTCCACAGAACGTGGAATTCCGTTTTTGCCTTCTTGCCGTCTCTGGTGACGGCCATCCGGATTCTGTTCGCCGGATCCCTGCCAATGGGGAGATCGATAGTTCCTTCGCGAGAACTGAATGCTCCACGGACGACGGCCAGATATCTTTTTCCGACGCTTCTTTCTTTGAACTGAGTCTGCAATTCCGTTAACGCGGTCTGTGTCCTCGCGACGACGAGAAGCCCGGATGTCGCTTCGTCGAGCCTGTGTACGATGCCGGGGCGCAATACGTTGCCGATGTTTCCGATATCCGGATATCGATAAAGAAGACCATGGACGAGTGTCCCGGTCCAGTTTCCGGGAGCGGGATGGACTACGATCCCGGCGGGTTTATTGACGACAATGATGTATTGGTCCTCGAAGATGACGTCAAACGGAACATTTTCCGGAACGATATCCGATGAACGCGGGGGCGGAATCCTCACCGTAACTTTTTCTCCCGCGTGAATTCCTGTCGAGGTTTTCCGCTTATCGACTCCGTCTACCTGGACGTTCCCGGCGCGAATAAGTCCCTGAACGAAGTTCCTTGAAAATCCGAGCGAACGCGCGAGGAAGACGTCGAGACGTTCTTCCCGCGATGATTCCGGCACAATCAGTTCTTCCGGAGAACGTTCGTCGTCGTGAGGAAAAAAGAGGAGTGAAGACAAGGGGCCTCCACTCCTCTTCCCGGTATCACACGAAGATCCTCCGCATGAAGTTATTCCGTCAGAACCGTAGAACAACGCGGGCATAATCCCTTCTCGTTCACCGTCTCGCTGTATTTCCAGCACCTGGGACATTTTTCTCCCGAGGCTTTCCCGACGAGGAGGCGAAGGCCTGTTTCTTCGTCGACGACAGCAGGAGAATCCGGCGCGAAGGAGTCCACCCATCGGAATTCCGACGTTATGAGGAAAAGAGCCCAATCGTCGCTGGAGAAACGGTTGGCGGTTTCGGCAAACGCTCCCCTTTCCGCGACGACGGTTGCCTCGAGAGAATGCCCGATCTTCCCATCCGAACGGGCTTTCTCGAGAGCCTTGCTGATCGCGCTCCGAATGACGAGAAGCTGCTCCCACGGCATCGACAAGGAAGCGTTGTCCCATTCCGGATCGGCAACGGGCCAGTCGGTGAGAAACACGCTCTCGCAGAGTCTGGGGTCGACCGTCCGCATCGACTGCCAGATCTCCTCCATGGTGAAGCTGAGAACTGGAGATAGCATAGTCGTCAGTGTTTTGAGAACGTTCCACATAACGGTCTGGCAACTTCTCCTCGTGAGGGAATCAGCCTTTTCCGCATAGAGTCTGTCCTTGCTCGCGTCAAGGTAGAAAGAGCTCAGCTCATTGACGCAGAACTGATGGATCAGGAAAGTCGGAACGTGGAATTCCGCGTTGTCATAGGCCATTCCGACCTTCGTTATGATTTGGGAGAGGCGTGAAAGCAACCAACGGTCCATTTCTGGCATGTCCTTGTATGCGATCGAATTTTCCCACGGATCGAAGTGATGAAGATTTCCCAGAAGAAACCTTGCCGTGTTCCTGATTCGTCGATATGACTCGGCGAGATTCGAGAGAATCGTCTCCGAGATGCGAATATCCCCCCTGTAATCCGTCGAAGCGACCCAAAGCCGCAATATATCGGCGCCGTAACGGTCGATGACCTCTTGAGGCCGGACGACATTTCCGACGGACTTGGACATTTTTCTTCCTTCGCCGTCGACGATGAAGCCATGTGTCAGAACGCTCTTGAAAGGCGGCTTGTTCCGCGTCGCGATGGATGTCAGCAGGGATGTCTGAAACCAGCCTCTATGCTGGTCGCTGCCCTCGAGATAGAGTTCAGCAGGCCAGTGGAGTTCCTTCCTTGTCTCGAGAACGGCCAGATGGCTGACTCCGGAATCGAACCAGACGTCCATGATGTCGGTATTTTTCTGAAGGTGCCGATCGCCGCATTCCGGACAGAATGCCAGGTCCCCGAGCAGGAATTCGGGGGACTCCCTCCACCAGACGGAACTCCCTTCACGCCGGACGTGTTCCATCACCCGACGGATCCTATCCGGCGTCAGAATGGAAGTTCCGCAATGCGTACACGTGAACGAAGGGATCGGCACTCCCCAGACGCGCTGACGACTGATGCACCAATCGGATCGGTCACGAACCATGTTGTAGATTCTGTCTTTTCCCCACTCCGGGACCCAAGCGACATCGTTGTCGATTGCGGAAAGCGCCTCCTCACGGAAATCGGACACTTTGACGAACCATTGTTTCGTCGATCTGAAAATAACTGGTTTTTTGCATCTCCAGCAGTGGGGATACGAGTGGTTTATCGTAGCTATCCCGAGGAGTCTGCCGTTGCCACGCAGTGTTTCAAGAACTTTTTTCGCTCCGTCGTCCAACGAGAGGCCGCCGACGAGCGGAGTTTCGGGGACGAAATAACCGGAATCGTCGACAGGGTTGTATACTTCTATTCCATAACGAATTCCTGTTTCGTAGTCTTCGACGCCGTGTCCTGGAGCCGTATGGACGCATCCTGTCCCCGTGTTGAGTTCGACATATTCGGCGAGAACGACGGGTGTTCTGCGTTCCCCGTAAAACGGATGGGTCGCGAAAAGACCTTCGAGTTCCCTCCCCTTCACCGTGATGATGTCTTCAGAGAAGACGAGGCCGGTCGAGCGGCTCAGAGATTCCTTGAGGCTCTTCGCGAAGAGATACGTTTTCTTCCCTGCCTTCGCGAAGAGATAGTCGTACTCGGGACCGACTGCGACGGCCATACTTGCCGGAAGAGTCCAAGGAGTTGTCGTCCAGACGATGACGTTAACGTCTTCAGTTCCGAGTTGCGGGAAACGTTTTCCGGCTTCGGGAAGGGAGTAGGCGACGAACACGGAAGGAGATTTTTCGTCCCAATATTCAATTTCGGCGGCAGCGAGAGCGGTCTGGCAATCGATGCACCAAAAGACGGGTTTCTCTCCCCGGTACACCAACCCTTTCTCGACCATGTCGGCAAACGCTCCGAGTTGGGCTGCCTCGTATTCCGGAAACAGGGTCATATATGGATTGTCCCAATCTCCGAAAACTCCGAGCCGAATGAATTCCCCACGTTGAATATCACGATATTTCAATGCGTACTCGGTACACTGTTTCCGGAGTTCCACGGGATCAATCGAATCCTTCGAGACGCCTTCCGACTTGAGGACGTGCAATTCAATGGGAAGACCGTGCGTATCCCAACCGGGGACGTACGGCGAATAATACCCTCTCAGTGTCTTGTATTTCGGAAAGAGATCTTTCAGCACCTTGTTGAAGGCGGTTCCGATATGGATATTTCCGTTTGCGTAGGGAGGACCATCGTGAAGGATATACGGGGCATTCCCCTCACGTTGGGAAACCATCTTCTCGTAAATTCGGTTCTCTTTCCAGAACGCCAAGAACTCCGGTTCTCTTTTTGCGAGGTTGGCCTTCATCGGGAACGTCGTCTCGGGAAGATTCAATGTTTTTTTGAAATCGTCCGCCATGTTTCCCCACCTCTCTTTAATAGGAAAAATGCCGTCCCGCTCAGCAGGACGGCCCGTTTTCCGATAATATCCCCGGTTCGGACTTATAGGAACCCATAAAAGACTCCATCCTCAGCAACAAAAGCTGACGCAAAACATCCGAAGAGGGAGACCGATTCGAAAATCCACTCGTACGATAAAACAGAACGTGAACCTAATCGTCCAGCGGACAATGATTCGTTCCACAAAGGCTGTCGGATGGTTTCGCACACAGAGCCCCGAACATCTATCCGCTTTCCCCGGGCAGATTCTTCGCGGAAAATTGGCGAGCCTGGCCAGATTCGAACTGGCGACCTACGGCTTAGGAGGCCGTCGCTCTATCCTCTGAGCTACAGGCCCGCGAAAAGACGATGGATACGTTACACGGCTTTCTTGTGGCTGTCAAGGGATCGCGATATTGCTACACTCGAAAGTGGATATTCAAGGAGAAGGGAATCATTTTTGAGAATGCAATCAGTACGAATTCCTGACGAACGCAAAAAGGTATGTGGTTTCGGAGATCAGAGGTTTATCCACTTCCCCTCGGACGGAGAATGTGTGCTTGGGCGTCGTACGACCAGATCCGTCCCGGGGAATCGGACTCGTGTTTACAGGAAAGGGACAGAAGAAAATTTTCTGCGGTCGAGAAGCCAGGATGCATTTCGTTCAAATTCGATACTGTATCGACGTCTTCGGAAATTCGTTTTTTCAACTCCGCCGGGGTTGCAAAGCGAACAGACTCCCTGAGAAAAACGAGAGGCAGTATACACATATTTTTCTCATAAAAGTCCGATTCGCCATCGAGGATATGAGCCTCGATTCTGCGCTCGGCGACATCGCCGAATGTGGGATTTTCGCCGATGCTCAGCGCGCAACGCATGATCTTCCGCTCTCCGCGAATGACGGCTAATGCTGCATAGACGCCCTCCGGTGGAAGTATTTTCCAAATGGGGACAGCTATATTCGCTGTCGGAAAACCGAGTGCCCTTCCTCTCCCATTACCATGGACGACTCTTCCGGAAAGAAAGTAATGATGACCGAGCCACTCTCTGGCTTCTTCGAGATAGCCGCATTGAATAAGTCGCCTTATTGCGGAGCTGCTGATGACCCGATTCCCGATCTTTATGCGGGGAAGCGAACGAAAGATAAGTCTCGCACGGTCACAGGCTGCCCGAATTGCGTTCGTATCCCCTGTTCGCCCTGCACCGAAACGAAAATTATCTCCCACAACGATACCCGAAAGAGATGGAATCGAAAAAAGAAGTTCCAGAAAAGGAATGTGTCCAACCGTTGCTAATGAGAGGTCAAATAAAATACGAATAACCTTCGGTATCCCAAGATACGATTCCAAAACGTGCTTTTCTTCTTCCGAGAAAATAAGACGGGATGCGGCTGGAAATAAAACCTGTCCTGGATGCGGGGAAAACGTAACCACGCCCCACGTGTCGCTTTTCACAGAAGAGAGCGAGGAAGCCGCCTTAAAGAGACTCTGATGTCCCAGATGAAATCCGTCGAAAGCTCCAAGTGCGACGATCATGTGTTTCCCCTTGCGGAAATCAGGATATTCCTTTGTGGTATCGCGAAGAGAGTCGAACCGAAAAGGCGTGTTTTGCAGAACGCGACATGGTTTTCGTGCACAACGAGTATTCCGCTGTGTGAAGGAATGGCGCCGTATCGTAGAGGGGTAATGCGAGACAGCGCGATCCCCTTCCCGTGAAGAAGGGCTTCCGACTGTTCGGCAGACATGCCGTACCACGTATAGTGGTCGAGCACGACATCGACAGGGAGAAGACGCGCTCGGACATCGTTTTCCGAGAAGGAGAGAAAGTCATCCTGGCCGACGGCGCTCTCGACTCGCAGGGAACCGGTTGACATCCGGCGCAGTCTGTGGACATGACCTCCGCACCCCAAAGCGTTGCCCATATCCCTGACAATGCTTCGGACGTATGTCCCACGGCTGCAGACAATCGTAAAGTCGACGCAAGCATCGTCGTCGAGCTGCGTTCGGCGTGACAAATTCCTCACGAAAACGGGACGGGGTTTGGTTTTCGGGATTTCACCCGAACGGGCGAGTTTATGCGCGGCAATTCCGTTGATCTTCACTGCCGAAATGTCGGGAGGGGTCTGCAGCCTCCAGCCCAAAAAAGACAAACATAACGTATCGATCCGGGATTCGGAAAGAACTGAAGCATCGCCTGAAGATATTTCTTTCCCGCTTGCGTCATCCGTATCGGTGGATGTCCCAAAAAGGGCCGAAACAAAATACGTTTTCGGAAGGTTCATAACCATGTCGGCCCATAACGTCGCTTTGCCGATCAGAAGGATCAGAAGTCCTTCCGCAGAGGAATCGAGTGTTCCCGCGTGTCCTACCTTTGTCCGTTTTCCGAGAACATGTCTGAGATGCTGCACGCAGGATGTGCTTCTCGCATCCCGAGCCTTATCGAGAAGCAGAAAGCCGTCCATTGTCTCCGATTACGGAAAAAAGAAGCCTTTCGGCGGATTCAAGCGTTCCCGGCAGCGTACATCCGGCAGCCTGTGGGTGACCGCCGCCGCCGAAGCGATGCGCTATATCCGCTGCCGAGACGCTTCCTTCAGAACGAATGCTGGCCCGTACCCCGGAGTCTTCTTCGATGAGAAGTATGGCCAGACCGATGCCCCGAAGAAGAAGAAGCTGATTCACGAGATTCTCGGTTTCCGAACGGTCGGCCCCCGATTCGCGAAAATCGCTGCCGACAAGCCATGTCACTGCTGTGGATTCTCTGACGAAAATTCTCGAGAGAGCGATCCCCCAGAGACGAAGGCCGGAAAGAGTCCTGTTGGCACTGAGCGCGCGATGGACATCCGATGGAATGATCCCCTTTTCGAGTATCCGCGATACGGCAACATGCGTCCTTGGCGTGGTGCATGAAAAGGAAAACGATCCGCTGTCCGTCGCGATCCCCGCATATAACGCGAGCGCGGCGTCGCGTGTGATATCGAACCCGCTTTCGGAGCTGAGGAGAAACCAGAGAACTTCCGCTGTGGAAGATGCTGAAGGATCCACGTGGTACACATCGCCGAAACATGGGTTATCGTAGTGATGATCGATATTCAGGAGAAACGGAGCGTTGAGAAGATCATCGACGCTCCTGTCTGCGGTACTCGTATCAAGTGAAACGACAACATCGGTCGAGGAAGGGGAAAACTCTCCGAGAGAATCGATCCGGCGGTACGCGTCGGAATGCGGGATGAAAGAGTAAACGTCAGGAAAGGCATCGCGTCCTCCCCAGACGCATTCTTTCCCCATATTCCGTCCGATGCTGAAGAGTGCGGCAGCGGAACCGATGGTATCACCATCCGGTTTCACGTGAGAAAGAAGTATCCACCGCTTTCCCAGATGAAGGTGGGAAACGGCGTCCCCATTAGTCTTTATCGCCATCAAGATCTTCCCCGTCCTCGTCCGATTCGTCCCCGTTCAAGTCGAGCTCTTCGTCATCTTCGTCGTCGTTTTCGACGTTTTCTGAACCGGAATGAGGAGAAATCACCGTATCAAGAAGGCTATCGATATGGCGTCCGTAGTCCTCCGAAGTATCGGGGAAAAATGAAAGTTCCGGAATCAACCGCAAAGGGAGGCTGTGGGCGAGAAAGCTCCGCAGAAGTCCGGCGATTTCACGCAAAGCCTTATGGACGTCATCCCGGGATTTCGGATCGATGGTCGTGAAGTACACTTTCGCATAGCGTAAATCCCGGGAACAATCGACACCGGTTATAATCGCATTCTTCGCGAAATCGTTACGGACTTTCGTCTCAAGGAACGACGAGAGATCTCTCTGTATCTGCTTATTGATCCTCTGTATGCGAAAAGTGGTCATATCGCTCCACCTCTTGGTTATATTCCAGAATGTCGAACTCACCGGCATTCTGCATCGACTCCACAAAACCGCGGACCGCATCCAGACGTTCGACGGCCATGTACGACGAAGGGGCGACTGAAGAAAAGCCGAGAAAAGCACGATTCAAGATGCCGTCAGGGCCGAGATCGATGGCGGAAACATCCCATCGGGCGCGAACACGATCAAGTATCGACTTTACGACACTTCGTCGGTCTTTGACGCTCCTGCTCCAGGAAATCTCAACAGATAACAGAAGAATCCCTACGAAAACGTCGGGAAAGAAGACCGATCTCCGGTCCATCAGCTGTCGAGATGGCGTTTCTCTTCCACGACCTCGAAAACTTCGATGATGTCCTTCTCCTGGATATCCTGAAAACTGCCCAGATTGATACCACACTCGTACCCTGCAGCAACTTCCCGTGCCTCATCTTTGAAACGACGAAGATTTGCCAGTGTTCCGTTCCAGATGACAACGCCACCCCGGATCAACCTTACAGAAGCGTTTCTTCGAACGATTCCCTCGGTAACGTAACATCCGGCAATCTTTCCGGCCTTTGGAACTTTGAAGATCTCCCGTATCTCAGCCTGCCCGAGAATGTGTTCCCGCTTGATCGGCGTCAGGAGCCCCTCGAGCGCGGCCTTCACGTCATCGATGACGTCATAGATGATGTCGTAAAGACGAATCTGTACTCCTTCGTCGTCCGCGATCTTTTTCGCGTTCGCGTCGGGCCGGACATTGAACCCGATGATGATCGCCTTGGAGGCAGACGCCAGCATAACATCGGATTCGGCTATACGGCCAACGCCCTTATGAAGAATAGTTATTCCGACCTCTTCGTTGCCGATCTTTTCGAGTGCGTCGCACAGCGCCTCGGCGGATCCCTGAACGTCACACTTGACGAGAAGATTCAGATGCGGTTTCTCGTCGCTGGAAAGCTGCGAATAGAGCTCTTCGAGGGTGATCTTTCGCGCGGATGAAACTGCCCCGTCTCTGCGGATCTGTTCCTTTTGGGAGAGAATGTCCCGTGCCTCCCGTTCCGATTCCACCTGACGGAAGATTTCACCGGGCTGAGGGACTCCGGTCAGACCCAGGATCTCTACCGGAGTACTCGGTCCTGCATTGCAGATCGCCTTCCCCTTTGAATCGATCATCGCACGGATCTTTCCCCAGCATGTGTCGAAAATAACAACATCGCCGCGACAGAGCGTTCCCTGTTGAACGATGACTGTTGCAACGGGCCCCTTCCCCTTGTCGAGCTCCGCTTCAATGACGACGCCTTCCGCCGTTACTGTCGGATCAGCCTTCAATTCTTCCATTTCGGCGACAAGGAGAATCATCTCGAGAAGATGAGGAACTCCCTGTCCGGACTTCGCAGAGACTTCAACCGTCACCGTCTGTCCGCCCCACTCCTCCGGCATCAGACCGAGGTCTGAAAGTTGTTGCTTCACGCGGTCCGGCTTTGCGTCCGGTTTGTCTATCTTGTTCACCGCGACGATGATGGGAACTCCGGCAGCCTTCGCGTGGTTGATCGCTTCGCGGGTCTGCGGCATGACGCCGTCGTCCGCGGCGACAACGAGAATGGCGATATCGGTCGCGCGCGCGCCGCGAGCTCTCATAGCGGTAAATGCCTCATGCCCCGGAGTGTCGAGGAAAACGATGTCCCGCCCTTCGTGGACGACTGTCGATGCACCGATATGCTGCGTAATTCCTCCGGCCTCCTGGGCCGTGATATTCGTATTTCTGATGCAGTCCAGCAGCGTCGTTTTTCCATGATCGACGTGCCCCATGACGGTGACGATCGGCGGACGTGGGACCAGATGTTCGCCGCGGTAAACGGTCCTCTTTATCGGAACGCAAACGGGTTCTTCGTCACCCTCGCCATCTGCGGATTCTTCGGAGACGACGATTTCAACGTCATGAGCCTTTTTGAAGACGTCAACTATCGACTGATCGAGTTTCGCGTCGGCCGATACGAGTATGCCCGAATCGAGAAGCGTTTTGACGCCTTCTTCCGGGGTCATTCCCATCAACTCGCACAGATCCCGGACAGTCGCTTTCCCTGGGAGCCTGACGATCGGTTTCTCCTCTCCAGAATCACGAACGCTTTCCAGCAAGGGGGAAGGTATCCGCGTACCAAGCGAATCTTCGATGATCTGGGCCACATCGGTATCGATGGAACTCATATGCGTCTTGACGTCGACTCCCAATTCTACCAGTATTGTCATTAACTCCTTGTTCGTTTTTCCAAGCATCTTCGCCAGTTCATAGACTCGTATCTTGCTCAAATTGAATTCCCCCTTCCGGCAGGAGACGCATCAGGCTCCGTGCGAATCCTCCGTGCATAGGAACAGCGACGACATGCGTGTTCCGAGTTCCGATCGATGTTGACAGAGCGATGCGGTCGATTCCATTCAGCACTCGGAAAACACTCTCTCTGTATTCGGATGAATCAGAGACCAGGGCGCCGGCTTCCATCGCACAGTCTTCTGGAAACAGGACAAGAGCCCGCTTTCCCGAAAGCAGATATGATTTTACACCATCTTTTCCAATCACAAGAACATGTGCCCGTCGAGCAAGGCCCAAAAGGGACAGAACGGCCGAATTCATCTCTCCCTTCCCTCCAGAAAGGATAACAGGTCTGCGTAGAAAGACTCCGGAACATGGACGCGCAACGCCTTGGAAAGCGCATTTGCCTTCTTCGCTTCCAGAATGCAAATCCGGTCCATACATACATACGCTCCGCGTCCGGGGGCCTTCCCCGACGTATCAACCAGGATGTCCCCGTTAGCGGCGCTGCGAACGATCCGAAGCATTTCCCGTTTAGTCTTTTCTTTCCTGCATCCAACGCACGTCCTCGGACGGCGTCTCTTCATGTCTTCCATAAATCACCCGAACTGGCGCAACCGGAATCAGAGGATATCCTGGAAAAGGTCGTGCAATGTCGGCATTCTCTCAGCCTCCAGCGCATTGATGTCGATCTTCCACCCCGTAAGGCGAGCGGCGAGACGGACGTTCTGCCCGGCCTTGCCGATGGCGAGAGAGAGCTGATCCGGCCTTGCATAAACGGTTACGGCCCTTTCGAGATCCAGATTCGGTTCTATCTTGACGATCTTCGCCGGAGAGAGAGCATTTCGAATGAACTGGAGCGGGTCGTTGTTCCATACGATGATGTCGATTTTCTCTCCGTACAATTCCTTGCTGATGGATTTTATCCGGGCGCCGTTATTTCCCACACAGGCTCCTACGGGGTCGACATTCGGGTCGAGGGAGAATACTGCCACCTTTGCCCGAGCCCCGGCTTCACGGACGATTCCCTTGAGTTCGATGATTCCGTCGAGCAGTTCGGGAACTTCAAGTTCGAGCAGTTTTCTGAGCAATCCGGGGTGCGTGCGGGAAACGACAATTCTGGGACCTCTCGTTGTCTGGCGGACATCGAGGAGATAGAACTTCATGCGATCCCCCGGATTGTATGTCTCTCCGACAATGCGTTCCTCGCGCGGAAGAATCGCCTCCGTGCGTTCGTTGAGGCGGATGAGGACCTGATCGTGTTCCGACTTGAAAACGAGTCCGTTGACGAGATCACCGACTCTGTCCGCGAATTCCTCGAAGATGATCTGTCGTTCCGCATCCTTCAATCGCTGGATGATGACCTGACGAGCGGTTTGTGCCGCGATACGCCCGAAGTTTTCCGGGTTCTCCTCTATTCTGATAATGTCACCAGTATCCACATCGAGGAAGCCAAGCTTTCGGGCGTCGGGAAGCGCGATTTGCGTATCAGGGGTGTCCACGACGTCAACGATCTGCTTGATCTCGCATAGCGAAACACTTCCGCTTTCGAGATCGATGTGCACCTCGACATCCTGATTGCCACCCTGGTACTTTCTGTATGCCGATACGAGCGCCGCTTCCAGACTCGAAGCCACGATCTCCGGCGAGAGCCCCCTCTCCGCCGTAATCTGCTTCAATGCGCGCACGAAATCGCGTCCGAGCTGCATCTACTCACTCCTCCTCATAACATGCCCTTTCTCTTCGGGCGTGTTTTTGTACACGATATGTCCGCTCGCGATCAGACTGAAGGGAATCCGAAGTGTCTCACGTGATTCGCTTTCAGCTATCGAGACGAAATCCCCTTCTACCGAAAGGATTGTTCCGGTATGCTGCCTTTTGCCTCCAAAGGGTTCCGAAAGGCGGATTTTCACGGTTTTCCCATGGAAACGGATATAGTCGTCCAGAGAAAAAAGTGGACGCTCAATGCCTGGAGAACTGACTTCAAGAGAGAATTTCTCGAGGAAATCCGGTGCTGCCGCATTCAGCCTGTCGATAATCGCTCGAGATACGATCTCGCAGTCTTTGACGGAAATTCCGCCGACACTGTCTATAAAAACACGAAGGACCGAATTTTTCCGTTCCGTGACGAAACGAGCGAGAACACACTCGTATCCACATTTTTCGACGATTTCTCTTACCATTGCGAGAATATCGCTTTTCTCAGGAATCAACGTTTTCTGCCCCTCTTTCACACGTCCATAAAAAACGAAGAGTGGGACATCCCCACTCTTCGACATAGCGCTTCCCGACGTGCTTCAAGTAGGATAACATAAAAGCGTGTATCGGGCAACTAGAACGTAAAATCGGAGATGAACTCGCTCCACCAATCTTCGAGCGATGTCTCGAAGTCCCATATGTCGGGAGAAAGGATCATCGTGTCGGCCAGAGATTCTTCCTCAAGCAACGGAAGATCGAGTATCCCGTTCCAGTAGAGAACGGAATCCATTTTGTTTGAGGAAAAAACCTTCGCTTCCACGATCCTGCACCTCCTCGAGGTCTATTCGACCCAATAATTCGGAGCTTCCTTTGTTACGACAACGTCGTGGGGGTGATTCTCCTTGACGGACGCTGCGGAAATTCGTACGAACTTCGCTTTAGTCTGGAGCAGAGACACGTTCGCCGCGCCGACATATCCCATCCCCGCCCGCAATCCGCCGGTCAGTTGAAACATGACGCCGCCGAGAGGGCCTTTATACGCGGCCAGTCCTTCGATACCCTCCGGGACCAACTTTTCGGAGGTTGCTCCTTCCTGAAAGTAACGATCTTTGCTGCATCCTTCTTTCATCGCTCCGAGCGAGCCCATTCCCCTATAGCTCTTGTAGGAGCGTCCCCGATAAATGACGACTTCTCCGGGGCTTTCCTCCGTACCTGCAAATAGTGAACCGATCATGACGCAATCCGCACCCGCGGCGATCGCCTTGACGATGTCGCCCGAGTATCGGATTCCGCCGTCCGCGATGATAGTTTTCCCCTTTTCATGCGCGACGCGCGCCGCATTCATGATCGCGGAAAGCTGGGGCACGCCGATTCCTGCGATGATTCTCGTCGTACAGATCGAACCGGGTCCCACTCCAACCTTGACGGCATCCGCGCCTGCGTTGATCATGGCTTCCGTCGCTTCAGCCGTGGCAACGTTCCCGGCGATGATCCTCATATCGGGAAAATCGGCACGGACGCGGCGCACGGTTTCAAGGACTCGCGACGAATGACCGTGAGCCGTATCGACGACGATAACATCAACTCCGGCTTTCACGAGTGCGGCTGCTCGTTCGAGCGCGTCGACTCCGGATCCGATGGCGGCGCCGACGCGGAGGCGGCCGTGGGAATCCTTGGACGCCAAGGGAAATTCCACGACTTTTTGAATATCCTTGATCGTGATGAGTCCCTTGAGAGTCCCTTCGGAATCGACGATCGGAAGCTTTTCGACCTTGTGCAGCATGAGGATTTTCTTGGCGTCTTCCAGCGTTGTTCCTTCGGAAGCGGTAATGAGATTTTCCGCCGTCATGACGTTCCGGATCTTCTGGCCGTAGTTCGTGACGAATCGGAGGTCACGATTCGTAATGATGCCGACGAGCTTCTTTGTTTCGTCGACAATCGGTACTCCCGATATGTGATAGTGAGCCATCAGATCGACCGCGCTCTGCACGGGGTCGTCGGGGTGAAGAAAAAACGGATCGACGATGACGCCGGATTCTGATCTCTTGACTTTGTCGATCTCTCCGGCCTGTTGCGAAATCTGCATGTTCCTGTGGATAATGCCGATCCCGCCCTCGCGCGCGATCGCGATGGCGAGACGGGCTTCGGTAACGGTATCCATCGCTGCGCTACAGATCGGAACCGACATGGAAATATCCGGCGTCAGTCTCGATGCGATCGACACCTTGGCCGGAATAACGTCACTCCATGCAGGCTCGAGGAGAACGTCGTCAAATGTGAATCCTTCGTACGAAACGAATCTGTCAATCATCAACTATCTTCCTTCCCGGAATATATCCTTGCGTCCTCCCGGATCCGTATGGACGTATCGATACTCTTCCACCAGCGTATAAAAAGAGTGGCGAACATTCTACGATACTTTCAGGATATCATCAAGATCATTCCGAGAGGATGCCGGCAAAGCCCGGCATCCTCTCTACTGTCGCCACAGCGGAACATTCCATGCATTTCCCGGTCCCGACGGCTCCGATTCCTTCGCCGGACTTTATCTTGATGTTGACGTTCCGAACGTCAGCATCTTCCGAAAGACACAGGGACAGATTCCCGCGAATCGAATCGAGGTATGGGGCAAGGCGCGGATATTGTGCGGAAAGGACGATATCCACCCATTTGATGATCCATCCCCGATTCCGAATACGAACGACGGCGTCTCTCAGAATCAGCATACTGTCGGCTCCTTTGAATGCCGGATCCGAAGCGGGATACAACAATCCGATGTCGGGCTCACCCGCGGCCCCGAGCAGCGCGTCGGCGACTGTATGCGCGACGATGTCCGCGTCTGAATGTCCATCGAGACCGAGCGGAGAAGGAATGGTTACTCCTCCGAGGATCAGCTTTCTTCCGGGTTTCAGGGGATGGACGTCAAACCCGGTTCCCGTCCTGTATCCGTTTTTCTCGACAAGTTTTCGCGCCAGAACGAGATCCTCGGGAAACGTAATTTTGATATTTCCCCGTTCGCCCGGAACGAGAGAAACGGGATTGCGCCGCGATGTCCAGGCTTCCGCTTCGTCCTTACCGGAAAAACCGTATGATTCTATGGCTTCGGCAAGTCTCTTTCTTCCGAATCCCTGAGGAGTCTGCGCCGCATAAAGACACTCCCTGTCGATTGATTGCAGGGAACTGTCTTCATATCGCTTGAGCGCGTCCGTGACACGGCAAA
Organism: Lactivibrio alcoholicus; assembly: GCF_055390895.1. Taxonomy (NCBI): domain Bacteria; kingdom Thermotogati; phylum Synergistota; class Synergistia; order Synergistales; family Aminobacteriaceae; genus Lactivibrio; species Lactivibrio alcoholicus. Next base: position 3,356,513 of record NZ_AP042471.1, on the reverse strand, counting down.
CAGGAATCGCCCCGTTCGTTTCGGAGGCTTTCTCCGCGATTGAGACGAAGAGGTCTTTCGAAGCAAACGGCCGCGCGGCGTCATGAATGAGGACGATATCGGAAGAGCAGGCTGAAATGCCGTTAAGGACCGATTCCGCCCTTTCTTTGCCCCCCGGAACGATATTCAGGGACATGCTGTTTTCGATATCGTTTGCGAATTTGTTCTCCTCTCCGTCAGGGACGACGAGAACACACTCTCGGACGATGCCGGCAAGGTGAAGCAGACTCGCGGTTCGGACGCTCCACTGCCACATCGGAAGTGCTCCGATCCGTTCGAGCTGTTTTTGGATTCCGCCCATACGTTCGCCTCTTCCTGCGGCAACGACTACGAGGGAGCATGATTTCATGCTCGGACTTCCCTTCTGATTCTGCCGAATACCATTCTTCCGGCGGAGGTCTGGAGCATAGACGTCACCACAACTTCGACACGGCGACCGATATGATTTTCTCCGTCTTCGATGACGAGCATCGTTCCGTCATCGAGATATCCGACACCCTGATGGGGTTCTTTTCCTTCGCGGATCACGTCGATGACGATGGATTCACCCGGAAGAAGCATCGGCTTCAGCGCGTTGGCGAGGTCGTTGACGTTGAGGACGCGTATGCCCTGAATCTGCGCGAGTTTGTTCAGGTTGTAGTCGGTTGTCAGGATCTGAGCCTTGAGCTTCTGTGCCATCGCTATCAGTCCGCTGTCCACCGACTCGACGCGAAGATGCTTCAGGGAAAACTCCGCGATCTCGACATGTATCCCGGGGATTTTCTGAAGCTCGTTGACGACATCGAGCCCCCGTCTCCCGCGTGTTCTTCTGGCCGGGTCGGTGGAATCCGCGACAGCCTGCAATTCGAGAAGAACGAAACGTGGGAGCACGAGACTGCCTTCGAGGAACCCTGTCTTTGCCACGTCGAGAATGCGACCGTCGATTATGACGCTCGTGTCGAGAATTTTTGCGTCTTTGCAGGACATCGCCTCTTCATCGGCGATCTCGCCGGAAGTCGTGTCAAGTTCGGATGTCGTTCCCCCTCGTTTCAGAACGCGTTCCTTGAGCCCGATAATGGGGGCAAAAACTCCTTTGATGTCGCTTTGGCGTTTAAGAACGATTCGTGCCCCGACATATGCAAGAATGATATTCAGGAAAACGGCGATATAGCTGCCGAACGGAAGGTTCGAAAACGGCAGAGCGATCAGATTCGCGATCAGAAGTCCGACGATCATTCCAAGCGTTGCGGACGTAATATCCTGCCATTTGAAGCTTCTCAGGTGATTTTCGAATACAACCCCGAGCGAGGCGAGAAAACGCGTAAAAAGAGGAGCGAGCATAAAACCGGTTCCTCCGAAGAGGAGAATGCAACATAATGAAAAAAAGACTTGCTTCGGAACCCATGACGGAATTGAATTCCTCGCCCAGAGAACCCACTCGTAGGGAATCTCGGGAATAACGATCTGGGCGATTTGAAATCCTGCCATGCCTCCGAGAAGTGCGAGAAAGCCGGAAAACAGCATACGAATAACAGGCCCGAAAGCTTCTGACATCGTTTCACCTCTTTTCGTGCTTATTTCCTTTCCGAATCTCGACTCGCGCATCCAAAGCCGCATGAAGCGTAACCCGATCGGCGAACTCGATGCTTCCGCCGATCGGAAGACCGCATGCGAGCTTCGTGATGCGGACATCGAACCCCTCGAGCGCGGATAAAATAGCGTGATATGTCAGTTCACCCTCGATTCGTGGATTTGTGGCGACAATCACCTCCCCGACGTCCAGTTCCTCGAGGTGCCTTTTCAGAAAGCGCAGAGCTTTTTCGGAAAGATCGTCTCCCGTCAAGGGAGAAACACGTTCTCCCAAAACATGGTAGACTCCGTTGAAGACGCCCGTCCCTTCGATGTTGACAAGGTCTTCGACCGTCTCGACGACAAGAATCGACGTGCGGTCACGCAACGGATCCGAACAAATCGCGCACGGATCCATATCCGTTATGGTACCACAGAGAGAACAGGGATGAATATTCCGTTTTGCATCGTTCAAGGCGTCAATAAAAGAGCGGACGAAGGATTCGTTCTGCTGAATGAAAAAAAACGCCATCCTTCGAGCGCTTTTTTCCCCGATTCCGGGAAGTTTTTTCAGAAGAACGACGAGACGATCGAAAGCACCCGGGGTCATCTATTCAGTGAAATCCCTTCTACATTATTCCCAGCGAAGCGAGTCCGCCGGTCGCGCTGTTCATCTTCTCCTGGGCAAGATCGCGGCTCTTGCGGATGGCATCGGTTACCGCCGCGAGAACGAGATCTTCGAGCATTTCAACATCATCGGGATTGACGACCTCTTTCTCTATGGACAGGGAAAGAACGTCGCCCTGGCCGTTCGCCGTTACTGTGACCATCCCTCCGCCAGCCTGCCCGGTCACCATTTCCTTTGAAAGCGCTTCCTGCACCTGTGCCATTCTGGACTGCATCTGCTGAGCCTGTTTCATAATCTTGTCGAGCTTCATAAATATCCTCCTTAATCATAGAAAAGAGTGGGTATAATCGATCAGCTAATGATGATACGCCGTTCCCGCCAGGATTGAAAACGCCCGATAGAGCTGTTCCATGAGGAAAAGAACGCACATATCGTGCGGGAATGTCATTTGCGACAACGCTACGCTTTGCGTCGCCCGGTCGCGGATGCGCTCAGAGACGCCAAAAGGTCCTCCGACGATAAACACAAGCCTGCCCGGGCAGGAAGCGATTTCGCCCTGAAGCCATCCGGCGAATTCGGTACTTTTGAAATGCCTTCCCCGTTCGTCGAGAAGAACGCACCGATCCCGGTCGCGTATGGCCTTCTCCAGCAAAAGACATTCCTTGTCAAGCACGATTTCCTTCCGGGACTCTCCCCGAATTTCCGGGACGTACTCCCACGACGTTTTATGAGCCGGAGTCATTCTGGCGACGTATGACCGTATAGCCCGTTCGAGAAACGGTTCGCGCACCTTTCCCACCGAGAGAACGAGGACTTTCATTATAATACGGCGTGTGCTTTCTTTTTCGAGGAGAGTCGTTTTATCGAAAAGCGTTCCTGCCGTTCCCGTTCGGAGAGAATCGCCCGAATGCGCGTTTCGTCGCGGGCAAGTTCAGGCAGGAGGACGTATTGAAGCGTGTTGATTTTCATGAGTGTTTTGCGGAGCTCTTTCTCAAGAAAGGAAAGCTTCGTGGTGAGATTGACGTACTGCCATACAAGAGCATCGACACTCCCGATCTCCCGCAAGAGATCATCCACATACAGCGATGTCAGAGCGGGATCGTAGGCGCTGCGTGTCTGATGAGGATTCCCATTCGCCGATTCGGGCATGAACTGGACGAAGTGGCACCCCATCAGAGAATGTCGGACGGAAGAGACCGAAATCTCAGGAGCATCCATGCGCAGAAGCTGCATCATGGATGCTCCGTCGTACATCCTTACGAGCGCATACAAAACCGACAGGCGCTTCGTTCTTTCGCGAAACTCTCTCTCGAGATCGCGAAAGCGGCGTCTGTCTTCCTCGATGGATCGCAACAGCGCATCGCGTTTCTTCTCGAGGAGCTGCTTGCCGTATTGCACCGTGCTCCGACGCTTCCGGACGTCAAGGAGTTGTTCTCTTGTCGGAGGACGTTGCGCGGATCCGGTCATAGGAGAGTCCCTTCATTTTTCCGAAATCGTGACACATAGTGTTCCGGCAGGCGGTAGAGTTCTTTCCGGGACAGCACGCGGAAGCACTCGCAAGCGATACGTTCCGACTCGTCGATCGTCCTTCTGGCATCGCCCTGGTTCACGAACTCGCGCTCGAAGTTTTCTCCAAAGCGGAGATAGTCCTTTTCGGTTTCCGTAAGGCCGTCGTCGCCGACGATCAGCCGAAGTCGCTCAAGTTCCTTGGCCTTCGCGTAAGACGCGTAGAGCTGGTCGGCAAGAGCCCGATGACTTTCGAAGGTCTTCTTCTTTCCGATTCCCTTGTTCATGAGGCGGCTCAGGCTCGGGAGCACATTGATTGGAGGATAGCCGACCCGGTCGTATATCCCACGATCCAGTACGATCTGCCCCTCGGTGATGTATCCGGAAAGGTCGACGACGGGATGCGTCATGTCGTCGTCCGGCATCGTGATAATGGGAATTTGCGTGACGCTGCCCGGACTTCCCCTGACGCACCCGGCTCTTTCATATATCTCGGAAAGGTCCGAATACATATAACCAGGATACCCGCGACGTCCCGGAACTTCTTCCCTTGCCGCGCCGATCTCTCGAAGCGATTCGCAATAGTGCAACATATCCGTCAGGATAACAAGAACGTCATACCCTTTCGTGAACGCGAAATATTCGGCGACGGTAAGCGCCATCCTGGGTGTCAGCAGGCGTTCGACCGCCGAATCGCTGGCGAGATTGATGAAGAAGACACCGTTGTTGATCGCTCCGGTCGCGTCGAATGTTTCGGTAAAGAATTGCGCTTCCCTTCGTGTGATTCCCATGGCCGCGAAAACCACCAGGAATGAGGTTTCCCGCCCCGGAATAGTCGCCTGCCTGACGATCTGAGCGGCGATCCGGTTTGCCGGCAGGCCGGCTCCGGAGAAGATGGGAAGTTTTTGCCCGCGCACAAGTGTGTTCATCATGTCTATCGTGGAAATTCCGGTCTCTATATATGCGCTCGGACTCTCACGCATATACGGATTGATCGGCATTCCGCCGATCGGGAGAATATCTTCGACGCAGGAAAGCCGTTCTCCGTTCGTCGCTTCTCCTCTGCCGTTCAGGACACGGCCGATCAAACCGCTTCCCACGGGTATGCGAACGACATCGCGTTCGAGCCAGATCGTGCAGTTTCCAGTGTCGAGTCCCATCGTTCCGTCGAAAACCTGAACGGTTGAGATGTCTCCGTCGATCTGAAGGACCTGCCCCAGCTTACGTCCCTCGGGAGATTCTATCGTCACGAGTTCGCCATAGCCGGCATCCGGGATTCCCGATACAAAAACGAGCGGGCCCGAAATGCCGGTTATCGAACGGAACCCTTCCTTGGCAAGAGTCATCGTGGCATCACCGCCAGTCCGGATACGGTCCCCACAAGATCGTTCAGCCATTGCGACGCTTCGGCGTCGAATGCCTGTTCCGGGATATCGCGGATCCTCAGCAGATCCCTGAGAAACGGCATTTCCGCGACGTTCTCGAAGAGAATTCCCTCGTGAATTCTGCGGCGGACGATATCGTCGGTTTTTTTCAGAAGGTCGATTATGAAGAACTGCTTTCGCGTCGAACAACTGGCGTCGGCATCAGAGAAAGCATTCTGCTGCAAAAAGACGATTCTGATCAGCTCGGCCATGAAGAGAATCCATTTGTCCTCTTCCGAAAGCCCGTCGCGTCCGACGAGTTGTACGAGTTCCAGAAGTCTCCTGTCGTCGTCGAGCATCATACGGAGGTACTGCTTGAGTTCATTTCTCCTGCAACCGATTTCCCTGGCGAAAACGGGGTCGAGTGTTTCGTCGTAAAGGGAAAAACTCTGTGTCCAATTGATTGCTGGGAAATGACGCTGCTGTGCGAGTCGTTTGTCAAGCCCCCAGAATGTTCCGGAGAGACGAAGACTCGCCTGCGTCACGGGTTCGGAGAAGTCTCCGCCTGCAGGAGATACGGCGTTGATCACGGTAACCGAACCGGAACGCTCCGGTTCGCCGAGCGGTGAAACACGTCCCGCGCGCTCGTAGTACTGCGCAAGCCTCGAACCGAGGTATGCGGGATACCCTTCTTCGCCCGGCATCTCTTCGAGACGCCCGCCAATCTCTCTGAGAGCTTCCGCCCACCTCGACGTCGAATCCGCCATGATCGCGACGTCATACCCCATATCCCGGTAGTACTCGGCTATCGTCATTCCGAGATAGATACTCGCTTCGCGCGCCGCAACCGGCATATTCGACGTATTCGCGATCAGGACGAGGCGCTCCATCAACGGAGCGTCATGCCACGGATCCGTCAGTTCGGGAAATTCCTCGAGGACTTCCGTCATTTCGTTTCCACGCTCACCGCATCCTATGTAGACAATGATGTCGGCATTGCACCACTTCGCGAGCGATTGCTGCGTTACGGTCTTCCCCGTTCCGAATCCTCCGGGGAGGACCGCCGCTCCGCCGAGGGCTAGGGGGAACAACGTGTCGAGAATCCTTTGTCCCGTCACAAGGGGACGATCGAGCGGCAATCGCGAGCGGACGGGGCGCGGGACGCGAAGCCGCCATTTATGCGCCATCGAATACGTTTCGCCACATTGAACCCTGCAGACAACCGCGTCGGAGGTGTACATCCCTTCAGACGCAACATATTCGACGATTCCGCCGCGTGAATTCGGAGGAACCATGATTCTGTGTTCAACATGGGATCCCTCCCGGGAAAACCCGATGAAGGATCCCGGGGAAAGGATATCTCCTTCACGAACGCACGGGGCGAAAGGCATCGCTCCGACATGCGAAAGCGTTCCCGTATGAATGCCCTTGCGAATGAAGATGCTTTCTTCGCCGAGTTTTTTCAAAGGTCGGCCGATCCCGTCGAGGACGCTTCCCAGAATGCCGGGGCCAAGATCGACGGCGAGAAGTTCTCCGGAGAACGAACAGCCCTCGCCGCGTCTGACACCGTTCGTATCTTCGTACACCTGAATATCGACGTTTTTCTTGCGGATGCGAATAACCTCGCCCAAGAGATGCGACGTCCCGACATACGCGATTTCGAACATGCGAACCGGGGCATCGGTGGAAACTGTGACGACGGGCCCGGAAATACCGATGATTACGCCTTCTGTCATGCAGATCACCTCACGATGGTTCCGCGAAAAGGTCGGGAAACGAAATCCAAACGGGGTTCTGAGATGCTGTCAGTCGTTTTCTCAGTGATGCGGGGACGCAACGAAACCATCTATCCTCTACGACAACGAACGGACGCTCGTCATCAGTCAGGGTTTTCAGCATAGTTGCGAGGTCGGAAGGAGATTCGCAGACGATCGGTTCGAACCCTTCCATAGCCCAGAGATCGACGAAAAGTTGCCGCCCTACGACGGCGGGCTTCATATTCTTCATGGACGGAAAATCCTCCCCGAGGTGTCGTGTTCCGTGAGTCTGGCGAGAATCTCCGAGCAGTTCATTCCGAAAGCGACTCCGATTGCGATTATATTCAGGTTGTTCCATTCTACGAGAACTTTTGCGGCATACCCGAGAGCGACATGGATTCCGAGAAGATCCCGACGATAGAGGGATATCTGCCACTCGAGAAGAGACGTATGCAGTTTTCGATAGACGATCTCGGGAGAATCGAATTTTCCCCGAAGCATCGTTATCCATGGAGTCCCGGCCAGGAGACGCTTCAACGAAGAGGCGCGACGGAGGCGGGAATGTTCAATGGTCGAATACGGAGTATCGAGGTACGCAGCGGATGTATTCACCTTGAGAATATTGCGTCTGAGCCACACTGCGAGATTCCAGACATCGATCATCATTCCGGCTATTTGCTCGACGGCACCGGTATTATCTGATTTTCTGTCTCCGAGACGACATTCGACCGTGTGGAGGAACGCGAGAAGAAGCACTCTCTCCGCCTGAAGAAGATCGTTCGTTCTCCCGAGTTCCGAGAAAGCCGCGACGAGCATCGAACTTACGGAAGACGACTCGGAACGACAGTATTCGATGCAATCCGATACGGATGAACTGGTTTTCCAGAGATCCGAAAAAAAGGAGGCCGAAACCGAACCATATGTATGCCAATACGGTTCCGGTATGCCGTTTTTACCGGCATGAACGGACCTCAGAACAAGACGTCCGTTTATGAGATCGGCTCGGGAAAGATACGTCGAAATCAGTCGCTCCGCTTCTCCTTCGGCCAATAAACGAAGCTGTATCAGTCGAGATGTCTCCGTTTCGGCGACGACCGTCTCAATGCGTTTCAGTGAAGAATCCTGTGACATAACCAAGCTTTTCTGGAACGACTCGGCAAAGGGAGGAGTTTCCAGAAGAAACCGTTCTACGTCACGCAAATTGCCACACGCAAGCGAAGCGTATTCGTTCTCTTTCAGGAGCGACGAAGCCTTTGTCCGGATTCTCGAGTTAAGATAGTCGTAGTTCGCGGACGAATTCCGGATATTCGGAAACAATTCGTCTGACCTCCCGGGAGAGAGCTTTGATGACTTCAGGATACATTCGTTCCCATCGGGTCTTCAGCGTATTGTCGACAATCCTCGAACCGTCGCACGATTCCAGAATACACCCGCCCCATCGTTCCAGCGACACTTCGCGAACGCGACACGGGAGAACTCGTCCGTCGAGAACGCACGATTCCCCCGTTTCGACCAATGCCACGGCATCGTTTCCGATGAGGGAGATCCCTTCGGCGATCAACGCGGAAAGAACATCGCCATATTCTCCAGGGTCATTTTTCATCCGCAGAATCCGATCGTGATAGAGGCTTCCGACGGAAGCGAAAAGTGCGGCCACCTGTTTTAGAAACGCCTCGCGATACCGGCTGCGAAGACGCATCTTCCCGTTTTTTACAAACGCCGAAAAACGTTCTCCCTGTTCGCTCTCGATTATTTCAAGCTGTCTCTCGACTTCAAAACGTTTTCCGGAAAGCATTTCGGCTATCTGTGCCTCCGTTTTGCGGCGAAGAGCATCCAATCTGAGCGTGTGCTCCTGGACGAGCGCTTCCTTGAACGCCTCGAAATCACGGGCAGTTTCGGCAGGCATGTAGCATCATGCAAATTGCAGTATCAGCATTATTGCGACGACGAATCCCAGAATGACCATTGTTTCGGGGATTGCTTCGAGGATGATCATCGTTCCGGCAGTCTCCGGTTTTTCCGCCACCGTTCCGGCCCCGGCGCTGCCGATCTTTGCCTGTGCGTATGCGGTTGCAAGGGCGGGTAACCCTACTGCAAGTGCTGCTGCGATGGCTATGATTGCTTTTTCCATATGGTCGTTCTCCTCCTTCGAGAAAAAGGAACGTAATCTCTTCCATTTCCTTCGTAGAATTTACCCATGAACTCGACGTAATGCAACCGTGCCGAATGAAGTCCGGATCCCGCAAGCGCGAGAACGAAATTGAGGACATGTATTGACAGGGCGATGAAAATTCCAAATACCGAAACTCCGAGAATATCGACGAATTTCGAGGCGACCATCGCCAGAATCGCGGAGGAGAGACCGATAGCGGCTATTCTGACATAGCTCAGGATATTCCCGACGGACCCGAGCCCCTCGATGACTCCTCCGATTCCCCCGCCTGCAACCAGCAGGACGACACCAAGGAAAAGCATTGCGCCGCCTGCGGGAAAGAGTACTCTCGCAAAGGTCCCCTTCGTACCGGCCAATAAGGCGAAAAGAGCCAGGAGAACGAGGATATTGCCGCATTTTTCGTTACGGAGATGATTGTTCTTCTCTCGGACGCCTCGGATAAAACCGACGAAGAGCCCGAGAAGGACGTGTGCCGCGCCGAGAGAAACGGAGAATACCATTACCGGCAGAACAGCGTGTGATCGCTCGACCCAGAGGGGATGAACATTGAAAAGACGCTGGGCGATATCTCCGAAGAATTCACCAAAGGCGATTCCCCATAGAATACTCCAGAGCGAGACACCGAAAAGAATCTTTCCGACATCCCTTGCCGTCTGAGAATGCCCCTTTCTTTGAATCCAGAGGGAAAGAGCGAGGAAAAGCGAACCATATCCGGCATCTCCGACCATACATCCGGCGAAGAACGGAAAGAAAAGAGCTACCATGGATGTCGGATCGAACGTATTGTAGGACGGCGGCCGGAGAAGCGAGATAAAAAGCTGGTATGGCCGCGTTGTAGGAGGGTTGGAGAGGGCGGTCGGTACTTCATGCCACTCGTCCGTTGACGGGTACCGCCAATACAGGAAAACGGATGCCCCGAAACGTTCCTTGAGAGTTCTCGTCGCGTTTTCGAGAGTGTCAGCAGGTATCCATCCTTCGAGAAGAAAATACTCCTCAGCAGAGTCGGATCGCTGAGCTATGAGTTTTTCCTCAAGCTCCTCGTCGACGAGAATGAACAGCGATGCCAGTTTTGGTCCCCATTCGACGGAGGTTTCCGAGAGTTCCGTATCGATTGATCTGATTTCGGCAGGGAGGGATTCCAACTTCTCTTCGATACATTCAAGAGCGGCTGACATATCTTGATCGCCGCATTCGCGCGGCGGCCGCCACCGTATCGCTCCGTTGTTCTGAAAAATGCCTTCGATGACAGGAAGTTCCTCTTCAGAGACGCTGACGCATATGAGAAGGCGTTCATCCCTGAAAGTATGAGACATATGCGAAAAGCCGGTTTCCCGGGTGCGATCCTCCCTAAGCGCTTCACGAATCTCTCTGACATATTTCGAGACGTCTTTGCGGTCGACCCACCAGAATGAAAGGCCTTTCCCTTCCTTTTCCGCTTCCTTTATGAAGGGAAGGAAATATCGGACGGTATCATGTGCGTTCCTGATTCTTTCTAAAACGTCACGAAGTGATTCTTTCCGTTTTGCGAATCCCGAAAGGCGCTCGCGGAACTGATCGAGATTCCTGTCGATTTCGCCCACAATCTCATCGAGCGGTAATGTCAGCGTAGTTCTTGTCTTCGAGATCGCTTCTTCCGAGAGAGCTTCCCATTCGTCCCATCCGAGAATTTCGAGCATGCCAAGAAGCTTTCCACGGAGCATACGCAATTCGTCCGCTTCAGCAGTGAAATGGCGGGGTACGGAAGCTGGTTGATCGAGGTGGAGAGCCCCAAGATCGTGAAGCGTCTCGATGATCGCTTTCTTGCTGGAAGCCGTTCCCCATACGGCAAGACGCATCATGCTCCGGATCATGGAGACTTTTCCTCCGCTATCTTGCACGAAGCGCAGGTCGTCTCGAAAAGCGAGTTCACCATGGATGTGGAATCGAATTTTCCAATATCGCCGAGGAATCGTTCGAACATGTCGTGAAGGGAAACTTCCATATCAGACAAAATCGTACGTGCCTGTTCTTCTTTCTCCACCCATCCAGATGCGGTTTTTTCAAGTGTTCGGGCGGCCAAGGCATCCATCCGGGCGACAGCCGAAGCTATTTCCTCCTGCGAGGACTCCTCCAGCCGTTTGTACTCGGCCTCGAGATTTCCCCGGAAGATGACGAGTTCCTTTTCGATCGCGCTGACTTCCGCATCCGGCTTTTCGGGTATTTTCCGTTCAACGACACTCATTGTGGACCGCGTCCTCCATGAGATATTCGCAGAACGACTCGCGATCGATGATTCCGACGAGCTTACCGCTATCGACGACGGGGATTCTCTTTATTCCTCTCCGAAGCATAATGTCGGCGACCGACATAAGCCCCGTTCCGAGACCGACGGAAACGGGCTTTCTGTTCATGTATTCCTTTACCGGAGAGTGACCGATTGCGGAAAAACGCCGATAAAGATAACACTCCTCATCGCCATCGAGAAACGTTGTCTGCGCGAGGACCTCAAGATACGTCGGAACGGCGGCTTTCAGAATATCTGACTCGGAGATATAACCGATAAGAGACCACTCCTCATCGACAACCGGGACTCCCGAAATATTGTGGCTGTATAAAATGTGGACGGTATCCTGTATCCGATCGTTCTCGAGCACCGATGTCAGGTCTCGCTGCATAATATCGCGGGCCGTGGTTCTCAAGAGTTATCCATCCTCCCCCGTATGGTTCTGTGTGAGACGCGAGATGAATACATGCAGACAGAAAAGCAGCAGATCGATATCCCGTTTCCATCTCCATGGTTCCTGAATCAAACGATAGAGCCATTCCAGTCCGAGCCTCTGCCACGTTTCGGGAGCCCGGGAAAGCATCCCCGAAGTGACGTCGAACGACCCGCCGACCCCGACTGCGACAACCGGGCCGAGGTCTTCGGAAAACCTGTCGATCCAGATCTCCTGTCGGGGGATTCCCATACCTGCAAAAACGACCCGTGCCCCCGAATTGCGGATCGAGGACACAATCCCCTCGCATTCGGATTCGGTGAAATATCCATTCCGATACCCGGCAACAATGAGATCGGGGTGTCTTTCCTTGAGCTTCCGAACCGCACCGCTCACGACCGCATCGGTACCGCCGAGAAAAAAGACGGGCCATCCTTCAGCCGCGGCGAGTCGTGCGATGCGTGCCATGAAATCGATGCCGGCGACTCTCTCCTGGACGGGAGAGCCGAGAAATCGAAGCGCCCAAACAAGCCCCGTCCCATCGGCAAGCGTCATCGTCGAACGTCGGAGTACGTTCCTGTACTCCGCATCTCTCCGTGCCTGCATGAGCGCAAGCGCGTTCACCGTCGCAACGAGATGAGCCCGGCTTCCGGAGTCGATCATGCTGCGGACTTTCGCCACGGCGTAATCCATCGAGACGTTATCGATGCGGACCCCCCACAACTCCGAGTGTTGCGTTCGTATACCCGTCATCAGGCACATACGAAACAGTGGAATGACCGTTACTCCGGCAAAAAAGAGGATCCCGCTCAACATCAGGATCGTCCCCCTGCTGCCGTCGAGCTGGAAAAGAGCGATGAGCGCGCCGATGATGGCGCAGACGGCAGTGATGCAGCGTACGGCGCTCGGGTGGTCCATTCCTTTCGATATGAGCCTTCGGTAGAAGACCATCGCGCCCTGTGGTCTGGAAAAGAACGCGACGCTCGCGAAATGGAGAGATGTTTCCATGAACGGGATCGCAAACAACCCGAGGGGAAGTATTAAAAGAGCGCTGAAGGTAATGCCCTTGCTTACGCCTATAGAGGAAATTCCGGCGATGAGAACTCCCCAGAATGCGGACAGAGCCTCTCCGAGGCGCCGGTACATGTGACCGTGGCGGCTCCAGAAAACTGCGAGAAGCATCAGACCGGAACAGGACATGAAAAAGGCGTCGTCCATTCTTTGCGGTGAAAGAACCGTGACGATGAGAAGGAGCGACATGCTGACGGCAAGAAGGTGCCCCGTCATACCGGGAATGTTGTCGAGTTGCTGAAAGACAACCGGGAAAATGAAGACCCAGAATGCCGAGAGAATGATGGAAGCCGTATCCGAAAGGTAAATGTATTGTCCATCGGGAAGGCCGATAAAGCTGATTCTTGGTCCGAAAAGCGCGAATACGACTCCGATAAGGGCATAAACCCAATACATCGTGCTTCGCCGGACGAAATGATGCCACATTCCTGCCACAGACGCAACGACGGCCATGAGGAGAACGAACCTCGACGATGAGGATCCGAGCCAGACGGCATTGGTGAGCCATGCCGCAAGGAGTGCGAGATCCCGCATGTAGTTATAGCGGGACGTATCGAGAAATCGCCTGCACACTCTCTGGAAGAGAAAACAGCAGACCATCGTCATGCCGGAAAAGAAAATAACGTTGTAGGTATACGGACCAACGAGCGTTATAAGGATTCCCCACCTTCCGCATGATCTTGTTTATTGTAGCACGAAAGGGCCGCTCCATCACCGGCGGGGAAAGTCAAGTCGAGCGGCTCCCCCACCGGCGCGAAAAACCAATTTACTTTCCGATGACCGACACTCCGTTCATGTAGGGCGCGAGGACTTTCGGAACGGTGAAAGATCCGTCCTCCTTCTGGTAGTTCTCCAGGACGGCGATCAATGTCCTGCCTATGGCAATTCCGGATCCGTTCAACGTGTGAACGAAACGCGGCTTTCCTCCGTCCTTCGGACGATACCGGGTGTTCATCCTTCTGGCCTGAAAATCCTCGCAATTGCTACAAGAACTGATCTCACGATATTTCCCCTGCGAAGGAAGCCAGACCTCAAGATCGTATGTCTTGCTCGAACCGAACCCGATATCTCCGGTGCACAGAGAGATGACTCTGTAAGGAATCTCAAGGAGCTGGAGTACTTCCTCGGCATTTTGCGTAAGTTTCTCAAGTTCGTCGTAACTGGTTTCAGGGGTACAAAGCTTGACCATTTCAACTTTGTCAAACTGGTGCTGGCGAAGGAATCCGCGAATATCGCGTCCGTAGCTTCCCGCTTCCCGTCTGAAGCAGGGTGTATATGCCGTGAAATACAGCGGGAGAACGTCTTCTTCCAGAATATCCCCGGCATGAAGGTTGGTGAGGGGAACTTCGGCGGTCGGAATCAGCCACAGGTCGTCCCCGTCGCATTTGTACAACTCCTCGGCGAATTTCGGAAGCTGCCCTGTTCCCCGCATCGTCGCACTGTTAACCATGAACGGCGGTTCGATCTCCTGATAGCCGTGTCGTTCGGTGTGGAGATCCAGCATGAAATTGAGAAGAGCTCGTTCAAGACGAGCGCCCATTCCTTTTAGCACGGTGAATCGGCTCTGGGCAAGGGCAACGCCGCGCTCGAAATCCATGATACCGAGCGACTCGGCGATTTCCCAATGCGGTTTCGGCTCGAACGGGAATTCCGGAATCTTCCCCCATTTCCGTATTTCGACGTTGTCGTTTTCGTCTTTTCCTACAGGACAGGACTCATGAGGACGATTCGGAACGCGAAGGAGCATGTCGTCGAGCTTCTGGTCTATTTCCGAAATCCGGGAATCGATCGTCTTGACGCGTTCTCCGATAAGTCGCATCTCTTCCATGAGATCCTGGACGTCCGTTTTTGCAGCTTTTGCCTGACTCACTTTCTTCGATCCTTCGTTCCGCTTCGCCTTCAGTTCCTCCGATTCCACGAGAAGAGAACGCTTCTCCGAGTCGAGCGAGAGAATGGCGTCGATATCAGTGTCGTTGTTCCGGTTTGCAAGGAAACGTTTGACCTCATCGACATTGCCGCGTATCCATCGAATATCAAGCATGTTCCTTCTCCTTTCCTTCACGGAATTCCCTGAGCAGATTCGCCATTTCGAGCGCCGCGAGTGCAGCTTCCGCCCCTTTGTTCCCGGCCTTGCTACCCGCCCTGAGGAGTGCCTGCTCAAGCGTATCGCACGTCAGGATGCCGAAGGCCACCGGAACGCGTTGTTCGAGGCCGATATGTGCGATTCCCTTCGAGACCTCGTTCGCCACGTAGTCGAAGTGAGGGGTATCCCCGCGTATTACGGCTCCGAGGGCGATAATGGCGTCGTATTTCCCCGAAAGGGCTGCTTCCTTCACGACGAGCGGAATCTCCCAGGCTCCGGGCGTCCAGGCTATATCCACGGCCGTATGCGAGACGTCGTGTCGCAAAAGAGCATCCTTCGCACCTTCGAGAAGACGCGACGTCAACAGCTCGTTGAAGCGGGAGACAACGACAAAAAAACGCAATCCCCGGCCTACGAGCTTCCCTTCAAAGGTTCTCATTTCCGATCCGCCTCCGTGATCAAAGTTTTTTTGTCATGTCGTGAAGCAAATGACCGAGTTTCTGCTCTTTCGTATCGAGATATCTCTTGTTGAAATCGTTCGCTTCGATAACCAACGGAACTCTCTCAGAGATGACGAGGCCGTATCCTTCAAGCCCGACGATCTTTCTGGGGTTGTTCGTGATCAGCCGAATCTTCGAGATGCCAAGATCGCGAAGGATCTGGGCGCCGATACCGTAATCGCGGAGATCGGCAGGGTACCCGAGCGCGAGATTGGCTTCCACCGTGTCGTATCCATTGTCCTGAAGATGATATGCCTGCAGCTTCCCCGCAAGGCCGATGCCCCTTCCTTCCTGCCGCATATACAGCACGACTCCCTGCCCTTCGGCATCGACCATTCTCATCGCCTGATGGAGCTGGGGCCCGCAATCGCATCGCAGGGACCCGAAAACATCCCCGGTGAGGCATTCGGAATGTACGCGAACGAGGACATTTTCCCTGTTTCTGATATCGCCCTTCACAAGTGCGATATGTGTCGTATCCCCGCCCTCCTCGATGACGCTCCTGTATCCATAGGCCATGAATTCGCCGAACGCCGTCGGAAGCTTGACCTCGACGAATCGTTCGACGAGATTTTCGCGAACGATTCTGTATCGGATGAGATCTTCGATCGAGACGATCCTCAACCCATGCCTCCGGACGAAGGGAAGCAGTTCCGGAAGTCTTGCCATACTGCCGTCTTCGCTCATGATCTCACAGATGACGCCCGCAGGGGTCAGACCTGAGAGGCGGGCGAGATCGATCGCGGCCTCTGTGTGCCCTGCACGCTTGAGAACTCCTCCCTTTTTCCCGATCAGGGGGAAAATATGTCCGGGTCGAAGAAAGTCTTCCGGTTTTGCGTCGGGATTCGCAAGAAGTCGCGCAGTCAGTGCCCTTTCTTCCGCCGAAATGCCGGTAGTGGTTCCTTCCTTCGCATCGACGGAAACGGTGAAAGCCGTTCCGTGGCGTTCGGTGCTATCGGGAACCATGTGCTGAAGCCTGAGACGCTCCGCTTGTTCCGGAGAAATGGGAACACAGACGAGCCCCCTGGCGAACCGGACCATGAAATTGACGTCGTCCGCCGTGACCCGTTCCGCGGCAACGACGATGTCTCCTTCGTTCTCACGCTCTCTGTCGTCGACGACGACGACCATCTTTCCATTCCGTATATCGGCGATCGCGTCTTCTATCGAACTGAAAACGCCGTTTTCCTCGTTCATTCAGCCTCGTTCCTCCATGAGTCCGGATTCTTCAGATTCCGGACGATCAGTATTCGAGACGACGGAGCAGATCCCACGTTACACCGCCCGTCGCAGGAAAATCGCTCTTCCCAAGGAAACGATACACGTATTTCCCAAGAATATCCATTTCGAGATTTACGGGATCCCCTTCTCTCGCCGTCCCGAGAGTGGTGACATTCTTCGTTGCAGGAATCAGTCCGACGGAAAAAAAATCGGTCCCGCACGCAGTTATTGTGAGGCTGATTCCGTCTATTGCGACAGACCCCTTCTCGACGGCGAACCGAAGAAGCGTTTCGTCGGCGGTAACCGTCAGGATCGACGACGACGCATCCGCTGAAAGCGATTTGATGATCCCGACTCCATCGACATGCCCCTGGACGAAATGTCCGTCAATCCGGGAGCCCGGAGTCAGTGGGCGTTCGAGATTGACCTTCGCGCCGGAACGCAGCTTCGGGAAGCGCGTTCTTTCCCACGTTTCCTTCATCACGTCCGCGACGAATGTCGTTCCGTCGGACTCGGTCACGGTAAGGCATGCGCCGGATACCGCGATGGACGCTCCGAAAACGAGACCCGGAGCCAAGCCCCGTTCCTCGATACGGATCCTGTGCGTCTCTCCGTTCGAAACGATGGTGCGAACTACGCCGACGGCTTCAACAAGTCCGGTGAACATTCCGTTCTCGCCTCGATCCACATATCGTTTCCGGCCGCCCTGACGGACAGTTCCCGAAGTAAGACCGCCCTTTCGAGACAGTGTATTTCAAGAGGCCCGGAGAAGCATCGTCCGATTCCGAGAATTTTCGGCGCGACAAAAAGGGAAACAGCATCCACGATTCCGCTTCGGAAGAAGGAAGAGACGACGTGAGGTCCTCCTTCGACAAGGATACTCGAAATTCCCTTTTCGGAAAGAATCTTCGTTGCGATTTCGAGCGAAAGGGTTCCGTCCGAATCGCGCGGTACCGGGAAGATATCGCATCCCGTTTCGCGAAGCGATTCCCGGCGCTCGCCCGATGCATCCTCTCCACAGAGGAGGATGGCTCTTCTTCCGTTGAATAGCTTCGCATCGCGGGGAATCGACAGTCGGGAATCGAGTACGACCGGAACGGGAGAAATACCATCCGTCTCGCGGACATCAAGCGAAGGATCGTCGCTCAGGACCGTTCCTATCCCGACAAGGACCGCATCGTGTTCGGCCCGAAGCAGATGCGACATCCGACGGGCATCCGGACCGGTAATCCACTTGCTCGTTCCGTCGCGACACGCAATGTTTCCATCGAGCGTCATTCCCGCCTTCACCGTAATCCAGGGACGTCCGAGACGATGGCGCCACAGAAATCCGCGGTTCAGAGTCCGGCACTCCGCCTCGAGGACACCGACATCGACCTCGATTCCGGCGTCCCTCATAACGCGAATTCCACCGCCGTCGACTTTCGGGTTCGGGTCGGCCATTCCGACGACCGCACGCGTTATTCCTTCCTTTATGAGACGGGGGGCGCATGGAGGAGTTCGTCCGAAATGACAGCACGGCTCGAGTGTAACGTATGCGGTCGCCCCCACGGCGGTATCGCCTGAAGAACGCAGTTTTTCAAGGGCGGCGACTTCCGCGTGGGCTTCTCCCACGCGGGAATGCCATCCTTCGGAAATGACCCTTTCATCACGTACGAGGACACATCCGACCATCGGATTCGGACGTGTGGCACCAAGCCCTCTCCGGGCAAGGCTCAATGCCCGATGCATGTAATATTCGTCAATCGATCGTTTCGTTGCCATGGGCATTCTCCTTCAGATAAGAAAGAATCTTTCCCGCCGTCCGCATTCCGATCCCGGGAATTTTCTCGACGATGGCTTCCGGTGAAAGATGCGCAATTCTCTGGACGCTGCCAAACACGGAAACGAGCTGTGCCGCCCTGTGTTTGCCGATTCCGGGAATTTCTTCGAGAACGGATCGTCTCAGTCGCGATTCGCGTCTGCCCCGGTGCGTCCCTATGGCAAATCGGTGAGCTTCGTCCCGGATACGCTGCAGAAAGCGGAGCACCGGATCGTCCTCGCGGAGAATGACCGGCTCATCGCGACCGGGGCAAAAAACGTGCTCCTCCTTTTTCGCGAGCGCGATAACGGCAAGATCAGTCATGTCGAGCTTCCGCAGGGCCGATAGAGCGAATTCGAGCTGCTGTTTCCCTCCATCGATTATAGCAAGCTGAGGCGGAGGTTCCTCGCCTTTCCGGACGTGGCTGTAGCGACGGTAGACGACCTCTTCGATCGAGCGAAAATCGTCGATCCCCACCACGGTCCGGATGAGGAATTTACGGAAAAGCGAGGAATTGGGCTGTCCCTGTTCGAAGACGACGACGACGCCGTATGTTTCTTTCCCCGAAAAATGGGAGATATCGAAACAGTCGATTCGCCACGGAAGCGTCCCCAGCGAAAGCTCTTTCTGAAGGGAAACAAGCGTCGTCCATGTTTCCCGGTCGAATTCACCCTGAAGAGGCGTCGATATACGCTGGCGCGACACTCTCCATATCGCACGTATCGCGTCGCGGTGACGCGCGGCCTCTTCAAAAAGGAGACTTTTGGCCACCCTGTCCATTCTCGCCCTGATCCTCTCGACGAGATCGACGCATTTCCCGGTAAGAAGAAGAATGAGATCATCCACGCGTTCGCGATACGCCGATTCGTCGCAAAGAGCGGCGCACGGGGCGAGGCAGCTTCCGAGTTCATAGCGAATGCAGGGGCGCCTTTTCGCGTCGGGACGGATGTTCCCGGAACATGTCCGCAAGGGAAAATATCGTTCCGAGAGCCGTAACAGATCGCGAATCTCGCGGGCACTTACGAACGGACCGAAATAGGTTGCCCCATCCTCCTCGCGTTTCCTCGTAACAATCAGCTTCGGGAAGGGTTCATCCGGAATCTTGATGTACGGATAACGGTCGGTGTTTTTCTGATCGACGTTAAAGAAGGGCGAATACTTGCGGATCAGCTTCGCTTCGAGAACAAGAGCTTCCGCTTCCGTTTCCGTTCGTATGACCGAAATATCTTCTATACTGTCGACGAGGTTCCGCAGTCTCGGCGAATCGAAATTTCTGTGGTAGAAATACGATGAGACCCGTTTTCTGAGAGAC
This sequence comes from Lactivibrio alcoholicus, assembly GCF_055390895.1. Taxonomy (NCBI): domain Bacteria; kingdom Thermotogati; phylum Synergistota; class Synergistia; order Synergistales; family Aminobacteriaceae; genus Lactivibrio; species Lactivibrio alcoholicus. Next base: position 3,336,814 of record NZ_AP042471.1, on the reverse strand, counting down.
TTCGCCTTGCCGACATAGATCACTGTTCCCGTCGCGTCTCTCATGAGATACACGCCGGGCTTCAGAGGCAGAGAACGCACAGTGGAAAGAATCATATCCTTTGACATGGACTCCCTGATCTTGTATAAGATTGATATTACAGTTTAAATCCTATTATGCGCTTTTGCAAACTCCACCCCGATTGACGGGTGAGAAACACCTGCAGGAGGTGTGTCGATTGACACTGGTACTCTTCAACGATCTGACGCGCAGGAAGGAGCCGTTCGTTCCGGTCGTTCCGGGGCGCGTCGGCTTTTACGCGTGTGGTCCGACGGTGTATGACTTCTTTCACATCGGGAACGCCCGTCCCTTCATCGTATTCGATGTTCTTCGAAGATATCTGGATTGGTCGGGGTATTCCGTCACATTTATCCAGAACTTCACGGATATCGACGACAAGATGATCGACAGAGCGAACCGGGAGAAAATTTCAGTCCCCGAGCTTGCCCGGCGATTTATCGACGAGTACTACGCGGACGCCGACGCGCTCGGTATCAAAAGAGCGACGGTGAATCCGAAAGCAACGGAGCATATGCCCGAGATTATCGCGCTTGTGAAAACTCTCATCGAGAAAGGGCACGCATATGAGTCTGACGGGGACGTCTTTTTCGATGTCGGGAGCTTTTCGTCATACGGAAAACTCTCGAGACAAAGTATCGAAGAGCTTCAGGCTGGGGCTCGCATCGATATCAACGAGAGAAAGAGGAATCCCCTTGATTTTGCTCTCTGGAAAGCCGAAAAACCCGGGGAACCGTCATGGGAGAGTCCGTGGGGCCCTGGGCGGCCGGGATGGCATATCGAATGCAGCGCAATGTCGATGAAATACCTCGGAGAGACAATCGACATCCATTCGGGCGGCAGCGATCTCATCTTCCCCCATCACGAAAACGAGATCGCGCAGGCAGAGGCCGCGACCGGGAAGCCGTTCGTACGTTTCTGGCTGCATAACGGGTATCTCCTGATCGATAAAGAGAAAATGTCGAAATCCCTCGGCAATTTCCTCACCGCCCGGGAGGCGAGAAAACGGTTCAATCCGCTTGCGATACGTCTTTTCATGCTGAGCGCCCATTATCGTTCGCCGATCAATTTTTCCGAAGAAGGACTGCAGCAGGCCGTCAGCGCCCTCGACAGACTGCGGAACTGCAGCACGGATTTTGCGTACGCGCAGGAACACCGGGAATTTGCGTCGAATCCCGCTTCAGATGCGATTCTGAATGCTCTCGAAGAAAAAACGTCGGAATTCATCGCGCAACTTGACGACGACTTCAACACTGCCGGCGCTCTCGGAACAGTGTTCGAGGTCGTTCGAATCGTAAACACCTATCTCAAGGAGTCGGCAACGCTCGACAAACGGGTAACTTCTGCGATCGCGAAGTTCTTCGGAATGACTGAAGACATCTTCGGAATCATCAACGATCCGAATTCGGCGCAACCCTGCGACGAAATCGAGCTGTTGATTCAACGACGAAACAAAGCGCGAGCCTCAAAGGATTACGCGAAATCGGACGCCATCAGGAAAGAACTTCTGGAAAAGGGCATCATCCTGGAAGACACACCCGACGGCACGAAATGGAAGCGCCAGCTCTGATCCTTTCGTAAACGGATTTCCGGCTTCGCTTTTTTTTAAAAAATCGGTTGGTGCCGAAAGAAATCGGACGGAGCTGTAAATAGAACAGGTCCGTCCGATTTTTCTGAAAGAAGAGTCTTCAATTTCTCTTCGGGAATCGTTTCAAAAGTAAAAGCGCCAGCGGCACGCCCAGCCCCATACATGAGATAGCTTCTCCAACGCCGACATACAATGCGGTATAGAGGAAAGGCATCTTCGCGATTATGGAAAGATACCCCCCTACGACGAACATGTTAACGATAACCGGAGGAATGCTCGCACGGAATACCGTTTCCATCCTGCTTGAGAGGAATGCCGCAACAAGAGTGGAGAGACTTCCGAAAACGACGTCGAGCAGTCCGAACTCGCCGAAAAAATTAGCGATCGCACACCCGACAAACAATCCGGGAATGGCCTCGGGAAACAAAAACGGCAAAACCGTGAACGCTTCGGAAATGCGCACCTGAATCGGGCCATACGACATCGGCGCGAAGGCTATTGTTACAACCGCATATAACGCGGCGATGACACCGGCTTTTGTGAGGTAGAGAATTCTGCTCGATTGCATCGGATGTGCTCCCTCCATAGCGTCTGAATCTCTATTCGGAAAGCGCCCCGGCGCAAATCCGTACGACTTTGTCGCCGTCGTAAATGAAAACAAGCCCCCGCTGATTTCCGGAAGAATATTTATCCTCGTTGGAAGCGGAACGGGACGGCTCCCCCATGATATGACGAACTTCCTCTTTCGTCATACCGACAGCGAGTCCCCCGGAAAATTCGTACCCGGCATCGCTGCATACGATCGACTCGACGCGGAACCGACCTGCGTCGTCGACATATGAAATCGTAAGTCCGTCATACAGCGAGTCAACGAACTCCGTCACGACGCCGTTTTTCATAACTGACCGCTGCGCTTCCCTCCGCGGTTTTCCAAGTGTCTTTTCGACATGGTCGCGGTACGTTCCAAAAGTTCCGAGAAACGATTCAACGAAATGAACGGGAAGTTCCTCGGATCGTACCGGTTGCGGTTTGTCGGGAATCCTTACCGAAACGGAATCGGAGATCGTTCCGGTGTCAGGAGACATGGGAGAAGCAACAGACGAAACGTATTTTCCGAAGACCCATCCCTGCCGGCCATCTTTCTTGCGAATCAGGTACCATGGCCATCGAGACTCTTCCGATACCGCGCTTTGGGGAACTCGAAGTATATTTCGCGTGTTCTCGGAAGGAATCGAGAACTCTACCGTTCCATTCGCATCGTTTCGCGACATGATCGTAATTCCGAGCCCTTTCCGGAAGACTTTTTTCCCGTCGCCGGGAATTTCTATCTCAACGTCTTTGACAAGAACTGCAGTATTGTTCGCAGCTGCTTCGGTCCATTCATCGAGGATTTCAACCTCTTCGCCGGCAGTGACGCGAGCCTTTGCCTTCGCTCGAAGCGAATGGTCCTCGCGCACGTTTACGTTTGTTCCCGTGACTCTTCCCGGAGATTTCACGAAAGGAGACACATCGGACGAAACCGAATCCGTTTTTGTGGGACCAGGAACGGCAGTTACGAGAGAAGACGTTTTTCCCGGGATGTTGACGCTATTCCTGGGTTCCGGAGAGACAGACGGCCCGGCAGGTGTTGCGAGAGGAGGCTCCGTTTTTGTGGGAATTCTGATGGATTCAGTCCTCGCAGTTGGCTCCTGCGTCGGCCTGAAATGAGACTGCGCTACAGGTTGCCCCGGATTTCTGGAGATATACGCGTCCCGGAAAAACCATATACCGCCACACAAAATGAGAATGAGTGTCACAAATCCTAAAAAATCGGCTGCCCGCGACCTGCGAGGTTCAAAAGAATCCCGTGGCGGTTCCCAGAACGAGGGAGGTCCTTCACGCTTGACGTGTGAGGGAAGTTCTTTACCGCACTTGGGACAGAAAGTGTATTGTTCACGCACTGGAGTGCCGCAATGGGGGCAAAACCCTTCTCCGCTTTTTGCGCCACCGCTCGGAATTCCGGCAAGGGAACGTTCTTCTTGCGATTCCGTGCCGGTGTGCCTTTCGATGTCGGTTTTCCTTTTCGATGCAATGATCGCAATAACCTCAAGAAGAACCGAAATAGCCAAAAGAACGACAATCACCCACGCATCGGGATATAGAACGCGAACAGCACTCCAGAAACCGATTCCCAAAGCACATGCGAGGAAAATGGTTCCCCAGGCAATTGAGAGAAAAGAAGTCAGAACGCCCAACATGCCGGATACTGCGACGCCACTCGAGAAAAACGCACCGATCGTCAAGGCATCAGCAGTTCGCGTTTCTTGGAATGCCATCATCGAAGCGACACCCGGACCGAGTCCCTCATGTATCGAAAGAACTCCGCCCTGAAGCAACGCGAGGAAAATGGCAATCAAAACCAGAACTTTGCCGGCGAAACGCATCGGATTACGCCTCCCCCTCTTCCTAACTTCGAAGACATTGTATCATTCGGATGAAACGCATTGATTCGGGAAGAATACGGGAAAAAGCACCGGCCCTTTTCTCAATACCGTGCACAGTTCCAGAGGGGCAGTAGAACAAGCTGTTGTGGCCTTATCTCCACTTGGCCAATAATTCGGGAACTTATGAATTAAGCCCAGGTTGCATGTCCTCATGTAGATGTAGATATGATATCCGAATGTCATCCTGAAAGTATGCATTCTAACGTTTGGGATTCCAATTTCCTCAGCGGCATTTTCCAGTATCTCCCAAGCCCATATCTCGAAATGGCTTTTCCGCCCTTCTTTGACGTCCTGTTCGGTCTCATCGACAAACCCTTCGCAGCATATCGTTCAGCGGAAAGAACTTGCTTGTAGTCGCGTTGTTGTTCGTAAGGAACTCACTCTACGACACCGCATATAGATGCCCAAGGAATACCTTCGTTTCTTCGGAGGGCATAAACCCTTCGCTCAGACGAAACGACTGAAGGACATCAAGAAACGTCTGCAAGTTGAGGAAGAGCATTTCTCTCGACCGGGCACGGAGAATGGGTCGTCTCGAATGACTGCGAAAGGGGGCCTGAATTTTTGAGTCAAGAGAACCCGAGTCGCATTCGGGGGTGATGGCCATTTCTTCTGTGGATCAGTGCGTTCTTTATGAACACCAGCGAACTCTTCACGTTTGAAGGAGCCTTTTGCAGTGCGGTCAGACATCGGGAAAGTAACAAAATACGAAAAACCCGAAGAAATCTCGCAGACAGGAAACAGAATATGCATTGTTCCAACTGTCATACTGAGAACCCTTCGGGTTCAGCGGGTTCTTTTACTCCGCGGTTGTATCAGTTCTTATCGTTCCGAACTCCTGGTCCCTTAGGTCCGGTCCCGTCACAGGTTCCACTGCCACTGCCACTGCCACTGCCGGGGCCATAACCGGAGCCATCAGCCGGACCAGATCCTCCGTTTCCGGTTCCGTCACCGGGGCCGTTTTCTCCGCCACCGTTCCCGCCCTTAAGCGCCGTTACTCCGAAGCCGTGAGAATCGACAGGTGAAACATGCGCAGCAAACGCTGCTGACGCAACAAATATGCCTATCGCGAGAACGGCAAGGATCATCAGTTTGTGCTTATCCTTCATCACTCTCAACCTCCTTTTTCTGTAAGTCTTTCTCAATGTATCGTGCATTACAATAAGAATTATACCATAGGGGGTATAATTAGTCAAGGACTGGTCAACGACAATGACCCTTCCCCGTAACGGGGAAGGGTCATTGTCGTTGACCAGTCGTCCGCTCTTGCTTGCAGGACGCTCGCTTGCATGGTATTCGACGTTATTCCTTGCTCAGTGAGCGCGAGCTTGACGGCTTCAACTGTCGATCTCGGCGCTTCAAGTGTTCTGATGTCGTACTCTTCCTGATATGCGCCGTCATTCCGGCGTTTGATTTCCTCATGGAGCGATATCGACGCCTTGATAAGTTCCCGGCAAAACTTCCGAAAAGATATGTCGTCCTTTTGCAGGGTGATTCCATTGTCGACAAGGATTTCTTCGGCGAGTCCGGCAAATTTCCCGTAGTCGTCTGTCGCAAGACGTTCCAAGGCGTCAGACTGTGCTTCCGTCAGGATTTCTGATTCTACTTCCACGTCGTCAATCGTCCTTGGGCGTAGTCGAGTAAGCCGTCGCCGTTCGTCGTCTTCAAGAGCTTCGTTCATCCATTGCGTCACAAGGCGTCTGATTTCTTTATCGTCCATAGCCCGATATACCCCTTTCCTGATATCGTCGAAGAGTCCGGAACAGACCCAAGCAAGACGTTGCGCCCGTCTTCCGGCCTCTCTCGGGTTACTCGTTCTGAGGGAACAGGTTATCACAGACACGCGAAGGGTTGCCCGTATCGAGTCCGGAACTCTCATGCGGAAATGAAGGATATTGCCTCTCCGGTGGAAATAAAGCGGCATTTGTGTTCGTGAAGAACTCACTTGTGTTCTCTTCGCGGGTCTGTCGGAAGGACAAAAAAAAGAACTGACACCCATTCGAGATATCCGTCACCTCTTTTCTGTTCGCTTTGTCTCTTCAGCGCCTCACAAGACTGCGTGATACAGTCTGTGTAGCAGTGTGTGTAACAAAGCGCCATTTTGGGTACGGATAAGGGTTGTCAGTTCTGTGGAGTCAGTGTTTGCAAGGGTCCACAACGATTTGGCGGAGGCGTGTGGGACACGCCAGTGAGCCGGTACATTTCCTGTATTTGCAAGGCCTCATTGAGCGACAGTGTACTCGTCGGTGGACCCGAAAGCAAGATGGCATCTCCGCCGATTTTTTTTACCCCCGCATTCCTCTTGCGCCCCCGTGGATAGTCGTGGTGTTTTGGACTTTTTGAGGTTAAAATATGGAAGGTCATTTTATGCTTGCAGGTTCATCGCTCATGGGCACTCAAACCAATTCGTAATCGGTATTTTTTACACGCCACGTTATTTTTTAATTAGCATTAAGTTATATACATTATTTTATTATTTAAGGAGTGATAATTATGAAAAACAAAAAAATAATAGAAATTAAAATAACTGAAAGCCGAGCAAAAACATTTGTAATATGCAGTAAGAATGCAAAAAGAAACCCTGATATTGTTCGGGAATTTTCTAGTGCAAAACGACAAGGGAAAATTATTACCGCTTGATCAATACGAATATTTTTATGACCACATCGAATATTTTCTATAAAGATAGTGATTTTAATCGTCTTCTTTCCGAGTCGTCGGAGAAAAAAGACGATCATAGGCATCCAGTGCGTGTAGATTATTGTAGAGTAATTCACGCTCCTTCCTTTAGACGTCTTCAAGGAAAGACACAACTTTTTCCTGGCACAGAATCTGATTTTTTTCGAAATCGTTTGACACATTCAATTGAAGTAGCCCAAATAGCAAAAGACATAGCACTTCGCATAAATTATAAATATAAATTAATGGATAAATATTCCGGAGAAATCAATGCTGATATTTGTGAAATTGCCGGATTAGTTCACGATATAGGGCACCCTCCATTTGGCCATAACGGTGAAAAGGCTTTAGATGATTGCATGAAAGAATATGGTGGTTTTGAGGGAAATGCCCAAACACTGCAAATATTAATGAAAACAGAAAAAAAGATTAAAGATGAAAATGGTAGAAGGTATGGTTTAAATTTAACTTCAAGAGTATTAGCTTCTACCTTAAAATATGATAATATTATTTCGTTGCAAAGAAGCAAAGGCGAAGGCTTAATAAAAGGTTACTATGAACACTTTTCAGAAGATATTAATAAAATAAAGGATAATATTTTAGAATTTGATAAAAACATAAAAATATTTAAAACTATTGAATGCCAGATTATGGATATTGCGGACGACATTGCTTATTCTACTTACGATATAGAAGATGCTTTGAAAGCTAGGTTTTTGACCCCACAGAGTATATTGTCTATGGACGATAACAAAATAGAAAAAATCGTTAAAATAATAAATCAAAATAAAAAAGTGCAACTATATAAAGAAAAGGTAAGAGATATTTGTTATGGTTTTTTTCTGGTGTATTTGAGGTTATTTCTGAAGATGTGTCAAAAATAGCAAAAAAAATTGATTGTTACGATGAAAACAAAGATGAAATAGACATGCTAATTATGCAATGTATAATTAAATCAGATATTGAGGGAGATACTCTATCTGATAATGCCTATGATAGGACAAAATTTACTTCTACGTTGGTAGATACATTTATAAAAGGTGTAGAGTTTGAGTTTTGTGAGAAATTTCCTTCATTGTCTTCTGTAAAACTTAATCAAGAAATAGAAGAATATGTTCTTGTATTAAAGGCAATAGCTTATCATACTCAAATAGACTCTTCTAAGTTAAAAATAGTCGAGCATAGAGGGTATGATATTGTAAAGTCTCTTTTTACAACTATATCCAACCACAACAAACGCGGATATTTATTAATGCCGGAAGATTTTAAAGAGAATTATCTAAATTTCAAAGACAAACAAAATAGAATGAGAGTAGTTTGTGATTTTATTTCTAGCATGACAGATCGATACGCACTCGAATATTATTGCAGGCTTTTCTCTGAAGATCCTCAGAGCATTTTCAAACCATTATAAGATTTAAAGATTTAAATTTAAATATGCATTATCTATCTCTGCCTGATCAATACCAATATATTTAATTGTATCTACACTTGATCGATGATTCAAAAGTTTTTGCACCAAGCCCAAGTTGTTCGTTCTCATGTAGACGTGATACCCGAATGTCTTCCTTAGCGTGTGCGTTCCGACGTTTGAGATTCCAACTTCCTCAGCGGCTCTCTTCAGTATTTCCCAAGCCTGTATCCTCGAAATGGCCTTGCCGCCTTTCCTCGACGGGAACAACGCCGCCTCCCTGTCCGGCCTAGCCTCTTCAACGTATTCGGCAATAACCTTCTTCGCCGCATCGTTTATCGGAAAGAGCTTGTTCTTCCCGGTCTTCTGCTCGCTGAGGCTGACGGCTTCCTTCACCTTTCCGTTCTCGTCCAGAACGTCCGACACCGCGAGGGAAAGCAAATCAGATATCCTGAGCGCCGAATTGATCCCCAAGACGAAAAGCATTTCGTTCCTCTTCCCTCCGGCTCTAAGGATCTTCTTCATTGAATCGATCTTCCGAGTTTCGCGTATCGGTTGAACAACTTTCATTCCTTCCCGTTTCTTCTCTTCCGACATTGCCAAGCCCTCCCCTTGATGAATCTAACACATTACTCGTATTTATACATATTTGTTTGATACAAGTCAAGGCACTGCGTGTCGTTTTCGTCCCGGAGGACTTCAAGTTATTGCGGCGCAAGGATCTTCACGATTTATCGAATCTAACACAACATGCTTCTGTTAGATTCAGAGTGAACGGAGGGCCCAAATTTGGACCTTCTTTGATTCGGTTGATGGTATCCGCCCTTGGTGTTAGTAGAACTCACTCGTGTCGTTGCTACTCATTGACATTCGTATGCGAGTGCCTTGCGAGCAAAGGCAAGAGCAAATGTGTGCACATCTTGGCTTACCAAGAGAACGCCCTCACGCTTCCCATACACGTCACGATAGACGCCCAAGGAACACCCCTTTGTGTTCGTAGAACTCACTCGTTTCTCCGGAAGGTATGGAACTTCATCGTGTCCAGAGTTGCGCTGCCTCTCTCCGGCCCTGTATCGCACTGCTATGCAAGGATGTCTGACCGGCCACGGGGGGTAAAGCTTGCGCGGATGGGTACGGAATGGGTCACGAATTTTTGTGCCGAAATACTCCGGGAACGCCGTTGAATGAACTTTAGCGCAGAGTATGAACTATACCGTGGTATAGTATCATAAAAATATAGCCAAACCTGTCTTTGTAAAGAGAAACGGTGTATAGTCGTTTTGAATACGAACGTGAGTTCTACTGACATCAGCGAGTTCTTACGAACACCCACGCAAAGCAGTGTGTCTATAAATTTTCATGCTAATGGACCTACAGCGTTAATTCAGTATTCTTGTCTGTCTATACTAAAAATTATGGGGAGCGGAGCGAGTGTGCGCCTTGCGAGCGAGTGCGGGCGTTTTCCTACAGCGGAAAATCCGGTGTCCTCTCCGCCCGGCATTTGCCCCCTAAGCCCTCCGGAATGCCCTAGGTTGAACGCGAGCAAGTCAGAAGGTATGAATACTAGTCCGGAGAGAACGATGGGCCTCTACGGGCTTCTATGAAAGTCTGTGTGTATTTTTACACCTATATACAACTTTTACAAATTGTACTCAAAATAAACCCCGAAGGGGTTCCCGATAGACAGGAAGCAAAATACTACAATGCTTTGCCTCAACCGTCATCGAGAACACACCCCTTCGGGGTCTTTGTTTTTCTTGCAAACACCAGTGAGTTCTTACGAACACCAGCGTGAGTTCTTACGAACACCAGTGAGCGCCTCGCGAGCGAGTGCTTTGCGAGCAAAAGCAAGAGCGTTAGCGAACACCGGTGTAAGCACGTTCCCTTACAGCTTAGTTCTTATCGTTCCGCGCTCCCGGTCCTTTGGGTCCGGTTCCGTCACAGACACCGCTTCCACCGCCGGGACCATAGCCGGATCCGTCACCCGGTCCAGTGCCGCCGTTCCCTGTCCCGTCACCGGGTCCGTTTCCTCCACCGCCGTTACCACCATTTCCACCGCCGCCGCCATTCCCGCCTTTGAGCGCCGTTATTCCGAAGCCGCGAGAATCGACAGGTGAAAGATGCGCAGCAAGTGCTACTGAGGCAACAAACAAGCTCAAAGCAAGAACGGCAAGGATCATCAGACTACGCTTGTTCTTCATCACTCTCAAACCCCTTTCTTTGCAAGATTTTCATGTCGTGCACGATGAAAGGGAAGATACCATCCGGGGTATAATTCGTCAAGAACGAATATAGACAATTCCCTCAGATTCAGCGTTTCCCGCAATGAAGCGTAGTGAGTTCTACGAACACCAGCGAGCGTTAGCGAGTGACAACGCCAAGGATGAACTTGTCCGGGTATAGTTGTCCACATAGTTCCAAGTTTCAGTTTATTTGAAAAGCGCCCCCCTTACCCCCCAAGACACCCCTATTCTGGGTTTCCGAGAATTTGGATTTCCCCTTTGGTACACCTGATGTAGCCTGATGTAACCTGTGGTAAGCATAAGGTGCGCTTCATGTGAGTCAGGTTCTTTGACCTTCAACTTTTTCCCCTATATCCTTTGTTCCTTTTACCCTGAGTGGATACTTGTCGTCCTATACTACGTCTTTGATTCCCCTCATATATGTCTATAAGCATGTTATGTATCCATAACCATGTTATACAGATATGAGACAGTCAAAGAGATATATAGACATTCAAGTAGTAAGCTCAGATATGATTGCTTTTAAGGATATTTTGGAAGGTTATCTAAAGATCTTTGCTTGTAGTTCGCATGAGGTTATCATCATGTAACAAGGAACTTAGTAGCATGATGCTGTCTCATGTGTATCCTTGGTATCTTTATTACCATCATCCTTATTTCCCTACCCTATCTTTTAAAAGCAAGGTGTATTACTGACTGTCTATAGACACTCTTAGGTATTCTATATCTACATAAGCATGTCTAAATACTTTAGTACCACTTATGAGTGTATAGACTGTCTAAAAATACTATAGGTCTATCAGTAGATATCTTACTAAGAATAAGATAAAGGATATTATTGAAGATATTGAAGATCATATTCCTAGATTATGATATAGTACACTATAAGTATCATATAGTTATCCTATACTGTCTTCTTTCTGTCTTCCCTCCGTCCTTCCCTTCCCCTAAAAGTGTCACCTAATTACAAACGCCTTTGTCTACATGCGTTTACGTCAACTTGAAAATTCGCCTAGACATCGCACTTTACGGATGTCGTTATCTTCAGTGTTTCCAACGGTTTTTCCCCACTCTGTGCTCTGTCCGACCGCCCACGCTCTTGCCTTTGCTCGCAAGGCGCTCACTCCCTTTCGTTCTTCATTCTCGTGTCGTCACTCCCGGCCCAAGGGGGTTCGGAATGGCGTCTCTCCGAACTCCGGCATTTGTCCTCTACCCCCTCCAGAATGCCCCAGGTTGAACGAAGTTGGTCCGGGATGATACTTCTATCGTCCGGAGAAAACGGATGGCCTCTACGGTCAAAAATCGCGGGAGACGTTGCAATCACCGGGGTTATCAATGACGTCCCATAGGGATTTATGCGGAATACGCTGTGTTCTTTGTGCGTTTTGCGGCTCTGCGCAGGTGTTCGTAGAACTCACTTTCAAGCGTCGTTCTTGCTTTTGCTCGCAAGGCGCTCGCTCGTCCTCCGGCTTCCGTTCCGATCAACCGGGATTCCATCCGAAGCCTGTACATAAGACCTTAATTTTTTCCAGTGCATTACCCTCGATTTATATTAACTATTTGTTATTTATCCAAGGAGTGTGCGCCCTAAAAGTCGCGTTCTGGGAGGGTTGTCATTCCCTGCTCTGTGTCGGTGACATCGGGAAACGCGAGGTCATCTTTTGCCTTGCAATGACGGGATATTGCATCCCACGGATTGCTATTCCCAAGCACTTCCGCAACGTCCTTCGCCTCAAGCCGGTGAGTTCTACGAACACGACGGTTCTCGTCCTCCCGGATAACACTTCGGTCTTCGTAGTCACTCCAGTGTTTGCAGAGTTTCACACGCTGTTCCTTTGGTGACCAAGGGCAATGATATTCTTCAATTTCCCCCATCCATTGACTCGGATCCCGCGACAGAGACGCCGTTATGATTCCGAAGCACCTCAAGAAGTACGTCTGTCCCTTCGGCGTCACCAAGGGCTGCAACCGTGGACTGCCATCAGCCGCAAAGGTGTTGTGACAGGTAAGTATCCCCATGACCTGAGAGACGTAAGACGGGCGGTTCCGATCAGAGCCACGCGAACAGAGAAACTTGTTGTGACGCATCCACGTGAACAGACGGTCACGGCCAATCTCCACGCCGTTCTTCTTCAGCAAGGCGGCCATGTCCGCAACGGTGATAAGTTCTTCGCTCGCGGTTACGGCGTCGTGGTACTGGACCTTCGGCGCATCCTGCTTGACCTTGGCCGTAAGCATTGCGTTCTTTTCCCGTTCGGTCTTGATTTCCTCAAGCATACGAATCATCACGTCCGGGTTGTTCAGCCACATCTCAACTGTCGTCGGAGTCAGGTACGCGCCGCGCTTGCGGATGGAAGGAAGAACGTCATGCGTCACCCACCGCTTGAAGGTCTTGGCTTCCGGTTTACGCGAACGCAGGATCAGCGAGTACAGCCCGGACTCTGTAACTACAGTCATAGACTGATTTCCCGAGGGGGTGTAGATAGTATCTATACCCCTCTCATCATCATCCAGTAACTTGTTCACTGTGTCGCTTGCGTTCTGAATCTCCAACACCCTGCACACGTCAGCCGCCACGAACAACGGTTCTCCGTCCTCCCGGATAACACAGCGAACCGTGTTTTCTCCATTGTCACCAAGGTACTTGAACACCTGCATCTCCGGTTTCCGAACCTTGCTGTCCGTATCCGGTTCCAGCCTTTCAACCATTTCCGCTACTGCATTTGCATTCGTCATTTGTGTTCGACTCCCTTATTTAAGCGGCAAACCGCTTCAACATGATAAGTTTTCCTTCGTTGTACAACTTCGTGATAAGCTGCATTCCCTTGTTGGTAACGAATATCTGATATTGATCGTACATATCGCTGTGCTTTTCGACGAACATATTGTCGATTCCACGAAATTGCGCATACGGTCTGTATCTTCCCGAATCAGACTGATAGAAATATCCGTTGTTCTTCAGGCTCTTCTTGATGCTCATGCTATTCACGCCGTCAAGCGTCCGGGCAAAGTCCGTGATTGACGTGTACTTTCCATCCGGGTAATGAGCGTCGAACGTCGCAAGTTTCGGGGCGTCGTGTTCAACCTTCGCGGCCAGTGCTGCGCGTTCCGCTTCGAGCTTACTGGCAAGCGCAAGAGCATCAGGAAGTGTGTAAGGGATATAGAAGCGTTCGTACATTTTCTTTTTTGCGGCAGGGGTCATGTACACGCCACGCTTGCGGATGGAAGGAAGAACGTCGTGCGTAACCCACCGCTTGAACGTCTTGGCTTCCTGTTTGCGCGAACGCATGATCAGCGAGTACAGCCCATATTCTGTAACGACAAGCATTTCCTGCTGACGCCCCATTGAATCCGTGACCTTACTTGTAGTAACCTCATCTGAATCAAGTCCACTGACAGCCCGAGTTACCTGTTCGAGTTCCAGCGCCTTGCACACGTCAGCCGCCACAAAGCGCGGTTCCCCATCGTCACCAAGTACACACCTGACACAATGTTCCATATTGTCACCAAGGTACTTGAACACCTGTACTTCATTCGTCGTTACGTTCGTCATTTTGTTTCCCTCTCCTTTGTGTGTTTTGAATTTGGACTGGATACAGCAAGAGAGAGCGCCCGATTACGAACGCCCTCTCTCGCGGTGTCTATCCAGTATTGGCAGGTATTTGACAAACCCGGTCGTAGCAACGGGTCAGCTCAGTTCAGCTCAGTGCGTTGCTGCTAGTGCGTTTCCTTCCAGTTCGCGCCAACCTTGTATTCCCCATCGAGCGGACAACGAAACTTGAAGTATTCCCCTGCTTTACGGATTGCGTTGACGGCAATTTTCCCTACCTGTTCCTCAATCCCTTTGCGGACGTAAAGCTGATACTCGTCATGGATATGGAGCACTTGCACCACGTCTGAGCCGTACTTGAAGCCAGCCGCCGCAAGGTCTTCCCACAGGATGCAAGTTGCCTTTTTCATCACGACTGCCCCGGCAGATTGCAGAAGCAAGTTCAGTGCGGAATGGATGGAACGGGAATTGAGGATTCGCCCGTCGAGCGAGCGCTTTGCGAGCAAAGATGTCCGCGAAGGTGGCCGTTCTCCTTGACGGCGAATTGAACGTCACGAATCAGGGAAGCAAGTGCGGGGGTCTGTTTCAAGAATTTCTTCTTGACCGTTGCACCGTGCTTTTGCTGTTCGGATTCGGGTAACGGCGAAGGATGTATTGGGGGTGACACGTGCGGAACCTTGTCGGGAACTGTGCTTCCGTGCGGCAAAAATGCGGAGAAAAACTATGGCTGGAATCGAGTTTTGGAGTCTCCGAGTCAATTGAAGCAAGAGCGCGAAAGCACTGAATGGAATGGGGCGTGAGGATTCGCCCAGAATTTCTCACTTGCCCTCTAACCCCTCTAGAATGCCCCAGGTTGAACGTAGACACGTCAATAGGTAAGTTAGCCATCCGAAAAAAGTTATGGGCCTTTACGGTCAAATTTCTTCTGACGCCTTGCAGCCCAACGGGTCATAAATCAATGTATGTCACCTTGAACCGCATTGTGCGGTCCCCCGTGTAAGGTCCATGCAGAGAAGGGTGAAGCGCCGTCTCGCGTCATAAGTACTTCCAGCATTTCCCGGTTCTGTTCGCTGATGTACGAGGACTGGGAAAAATTTCCCTGTGCGAACACCTCACTACAACTAAGTTAGCGAACGTCCTGCAATACTCTCCTGTGCTCCTTCTCGAACACCTGTGCCACCATCCGACTATTTGCAAATTTCTTTCTTTATACTCAACATGAGCGTTCAATGTTCTATATGAATACAACATCTTCACCATTGTGTTCATGCTCATTGCTCCATCTATGCAAATGTTTCTAGCAGTATATTATCAACAACATATTGAATAATAAATAACGAATGCGGATAAACTTTATTAAGAGGTATTGTACTACAAAGCTGTCTACGGCTACACAAGGTATTGTTGTTAATGTCCAAAATTTCGAGAAAAACACGCAAGAGCCTTGTACCCACTGTCTAAACTCCACTTCAGCAAGAGGTACCCGATTTTACAGCGCCGTTTGATGAACATGAAAAAGCCCCTCCGTCTCTGGATCAACGGAAGGGCTTGTAGTGTCTTCTTCAATTTTCAGCGGGTACTTGCTTCCGCTCTTCAGTCCTCCAAGAGCTTTGCGCCCAAGACGTCTGCAAGGACAACGCCCACGGCAAGGAAGAGAAGCGTATCCTCGCCCTTTCCTGCCGCCTTGAGGAAGTTCATGGATCCGAACCAGAACACGAATACAAGAAGACTGTTCACTACTCGACCGGCGGAACGTCCGAAGATCTTCGTCGATACGAAGCCGGTGAAAGCGAGAAAGAGTAACAACAAACTCCCGCCGTTGCCTGCAACGTGTTCTTCCATGTCAAACCACCGGGAGAGCGTGTGCCTTGCGAGCGAGTGCCGCCGCATTTTCCCTTTCGATAGATTCCCAAACAAGTTGCACCAAGAACATAAAGCTTCCCGTCTGTTCATACAGTCTGTCCACCGCTCTCCTGTATCGTCTCGTTCCCGGCCTCAGTGTACGAAGGTATTCAAGCGTTATAGGTGAATTCATCATCATAGATAAACCCCTCTCAGGTATGTTGTGGTGTTCGTAAGAACGCTCACTGGTGTTCGTAAGAACGCTCACTGGTGTTCGTAAGAACGCTCACTGGTGTTCGTAAGAACGCTCACTGGTGTTCGTAAGAACTCACTGATTGTTGGCGTCACCATATCGGATTGTCGTTCAAGGCGTCCTTCAGCGGCTTCAAGTCCACTCTCGGAACCGCCTTTACCATGACTTCCTTGTACAGTACGGCGACGTCTCCGACTTTTCCGTATTGATCGCTTGTGATATCGAACTTTCCCGCATGTCCTACCACGTGCTTGATGTCTCTCTCGGAAACGCGAAGGTCGTAGCACAGGGTTACGAAGGTGTGTCTGAAGCTGTGGAAGGTCTTCTTCCCCAACTTCGGATCATCTTGAATCCCGACCTTATCGAGATATCGACCAAACCACTTGCTGACAGTCGCACTATACTTCCCGCTTGATACGTTCTTTTCCAATTCCGGAAAGAGACGTGTCTGCTTGTCTCTCCTGAGCTTTTCGATGTACTCCAAGAACCCAAGGTCGTTCAAGATCGGCGACACGGGAATACATCTTTCAGACGCATCCGTTTTCACGTGCTTCTCTCCCTCTTCGTTCACGTCGAAGCAAAGCACTTCCTGAAGCTCAGGGAAGACACGCGAAGGGACTGTATGGATATCGTCAAGCTCAAGCTGACATATTTCCTCAATCCGCATTCCCGAACACAGCCCGATCAACGGAACCCAGAATCGCGCCGATTGTCCCTTGGCCTCTTTCAAGTACATCTCCGGGTTGAATATCTTGGTCAAGTCGTCCGGCGTGAAGATGGATTTATGTTCTGAAGCTCTTCGTCGTTCTTTCTTGAACGCCATAACCTTTTCCAGACCGTCAGCAACTGGGTATCCCCTGTCTCTCGCCCATTTGAGGAACCCGGCTATTTTGACGGCCCTGTTATGGAGCGTCTGCTTGCTCAGTCTTGCGGCTTCCGGGATTTCCATTTCCGACAACTCCCGTAACGTCATTCCGTCATACTTGCGCGTCTGCTTCCTGTTCTTCGGTATCCGAAGGAACCTTTCCCTTGCATCCCGCAAGTGTTCGGCGGCGAGCAACCCTATCGGCTTGTCTTCGACCATTTCAACGAATTCCCGAATCATCGGCTCATTGTCGCGTCTGGTGTGTTCGGTCCATTCGCCCAGTTGGAGCTTATCTTTCACCCAAGCATCAACGACAACGGAAAGAAGTTCGCTTTCGTTCTTGCCCTTCGTGTCGTCCGGTTGTACTGAATGTAGCGAAGACGCTACTGACGTTATGCCTTGCTCAGCGAGCGCGAGCTTGACGGCTTCAACGGTCGATCTCGGCGCTTCAAGCGCGTTCGTTGCGTACTCGTGCTGATATGCGCCGTCATTCCGGCGTTTGATTTCCTCATGGAGCGATATCGACGCCTTGATAAGTTCCCGGCAAAATTTCCGGAAAGATATGTCGTCCTTTTGCATGGTGATTCCATTGTCGACAAGGATTTCTTCGGCGAGTCCGGCAAATTTCCCGTAGTCGTCCGTCGCAAGGCGTTCCAAGGCGTCAGACTGCGCTTCCGTCAGGATTTCCGATTCTGCTTCCACGTCGTCAATCGTCCTCGGTCGTGGTCTTGTAAGCCGTCGTCGTTCGTCGTCTTCAAGCGCTTCGTTCATCCATTGCGTCACAAGGCGTCTGATTTCCTTATCGTCCATACCCTTGTACGTCCCTTTCTCGATATCGTCAAAGAGTCTCCCTATCACCAAAGCAAGCCGCTGTGCTCTTCTCCCCGCTTCCCTTTGATTGTTGGTCCTGAGCGAGCGTATAATTTCCGAGACACCAAGAACTTTACGCAAGCGTTCGGGAACCTTTAACCGGAAGTGGAGCATTCCACCCTTACGTCTGACGTAAAAGGACAAAAAAGAAGAGCCAACAACCACTGTATCCCCCTCTCTCTTGAGCTGCGTTTTCCCCCTTCGGTGGACCAGCCGGTGGACCCGTTGGTGGACCTGTTGAGGAAAAACGAGCTTTTGAGGCAGAAATACAGGTTATTGGCTCTTAAAAAACCCAGTGATTGCAACGGTTTGCAGGCTATTACTGGCGGAGGCGTGTGGGAATCGAACCCACCGAGGACGGTACGAACCGCCCCCCACCGGATTTGAAGTCCGGGGGCGACACCAGCCACCATTCGCCTCCACGCTAAGAAAGCATAGTATCATGCGATACGGCAGTCTGTCCAGATTGTCCAAACCTTCATCGCGTCTCGATATCTTTGGAAATGGCTCTTGCGGGCTCCGGCGATTCCATGAGCAAATCCCCCGAGACGATGTAGACACGCTCGTTGAAACGAATCGATGCCGCTCTGAAATGTGTGATTCCGGTCACCAGAGATGAAACATCGTGGAGCGTGTCGCGAAGAAGTTTATACTGTCCGACAAGAGGGACCCCGTAGTCGATGATTTTCTTCCCGTATCCCTTAATAGTGGACTCTTCGGGGATGGTCCTCAGATCTTCCCTTTCCCCGCGAAATACAAGGGTCGTAGAATAAATCGGGTGTGTGATCCTGACCTCGGCTTCATCAGTCGGTGGAAGCTCTTTTTCGAGATACATGATAAAGCTGCCGCTTTTGGTATCGTAGAAAACGCTGCCGCTTTTTCTTGCTTTCCGTTGTTTTCCTGTTAACTGAACGTCATTTCCAGAAACAGTCCAGACAGGTTTCCCCGAAAATACGACCGAGATGTCGAAGTCCATATCACGCGGCGTGAAATCATTCTGTCTTTCATGTCCCACGGTCCCTATGAGCCACTTTTGCGGGATCTGGATCGCAAGGACATCGTTTCTTCCCTTTCTATAATATGCATCGAAACGAATCGAAACGAAATCTTTCAGGACCTTGGCAAGCAAGGCAACGTCTTTCTGTCGTCCGAAACGCTCGAGGAGATCCTGATTCTTCAGGGTGTCGATACCGACGGCCTTGTCGAGCGCTTCCTCCAGAGCATCCGAAGCTTTCTTCGAAAGAACTGCGCCTGTTTTCACATTATCGAGAATCTGTCCGTTCAATTCTGTTTCGAGCCCGTTATCGATGTTTCGCTGCAAACACTCTATCGCGTTTTTTTTGTCGCCGATTCGAGCGTACGCAATGCCTGCGAAAAGGAAATTCTGCCACTCTGACGTACGGGAATTCTTCAGAACGATTTCGAGCAGCCTCCGAATTTCTTTCGCGTCATCCCAACCGATTATTCGGACAATGTTCATTGCCACGGACGCGGAAAAGGGGTCTTTCCGGAAGATCGGTCGCCGGTGTTCCTCGAAAGCACGAAAGGCACGAAGAGCATCGTCGCGTTTCCCGCAGCGGATTGAGGTATTTCCTAGAAAGTACCAGAAAGGAGGATATTCGACAAACTTGTCTGAAAGACGCGCCAGTCGCCTGTAGCGTTTCTCCATTTCTCCGTCCTTGACCGCTTCGATGAACTCCTCGATGTCCTCATTCGTAAGGCGATATCGGTCCGGAAGGGAGTACTTCTGCACGAGCTTCCACGACGATGCAAAGAGTTTTTTCTGAAGATCGTTCAACTTCTGGATGCGATCTTTGTCGAGTTCATATAGCTTGTCATCGTATTCTTTTTTGTATTCTTCCAGAGTGTTCTTATGGTCGAAATATGCGGATGTGGCGTTCAGGACGCCGTCGAGAAGCGCGATGCTCCCGTCCAGGCCGCCTGCGGCCGTTTTCGTCAGCGATTGCAGAATCGTTCGTTCGGTTCTTTTTGTATAGAATCGGATCGCCTTCGCTTTGGCGTCTTCGCGCAAAAGGCTTTCGGTTATAGCATCCATCAGTCCCTGGAAGAGAGAGATGAGCTCTTCATCCGCCCTGATTGCCGAGAAGTCGAGGTTGTTGATTATATCCTTGTACTCACGCTCGAGGAGCAGTCGATCGTTATAGGATACGATTTCCGCGACGGCAACGATGCAGGAATTCAAAGCCGCGAGCGTATGTTCGGGCGCAGCCGAAGCGGTATCGGATGCGGCAGACTCTCCTGCGAAAAGAAGGAACGCAAGAACGGCTGAAGAAAAAAGGCGACGCATCGTCATGGGCTTCACTCCTGCCTGTAACCGCAATTGCCGTTACTTCCGAGCGGAACGAAGGAATCCCGGATTATCTCGCCGCGTTCATCAACAAAAATCGTTGCGAAAAACGTCGTATCCCCGAAGATAAAGGGAGCGACCTTTACAAAGAAGGGGTTTATTCCAGGAATCTTTGATGACTCGTCGATCGAAACCCATACCAGGCTTCCTTCATTGCTCGGGTGTAGCTCACCATGAAATCCGTGCGCGTCACAATAAACCGCAACCACTTCTTTTCCGTTTTCTCCCTGAACAATATGCGCGATTCCGCGAGTCCTCACTCCATCAAGAAACAAACCGGTTTCTTCACGTACTTCCCGGGAACATGCCTCGATGAAAGATTCTCCGCGTTCTTTCTTTCCACCCGGGACCGTGAGTGTCCCCTTGTAGGGGTCATTTCCCCTGCGAATCAACAATACGTTGCCATCTTTGATGACAAAGCAGAAAACGATACCTGAGAGGTACGAATGCGACGTGTTCGTGTGAATCGGCTTCCTTCCTTTTCGTCAATTGGTGAGAGAAAGCATCTTCGTTTTTCCGAGAAAATCCCTCGGGGTAGCCGAAAAAAGCGCTTCGGCATCGACATAGTGCCCCAGAAGCGAGAGCCCGAAGTGAAGGTGAGGTCCCGTTGCGCGACCGCTCATTCCTGATTTCCCAATGACCGCTCCTTTTTCGACCTTCTGTCCCTCACGCACGAATATTTCCGAGAGATGGTAATAATACGTCACCACTCCCTGCCCGGAATCAATGCAAACGGATGTTCCGGAAAAATACAGATTTCCGGTCAGGACGACGCGTCCTGAGAGCGCTGCCAGAACGGGTGTTCCAGCCGGCGCACGAAAATCGATTCCCGCGTGTGGACTTTTCGGTATCCCGTTGAGAATGCGTCGTCGTCCGTATGTACTGCTGGTGCTTCCGGAGACGGGGCGCGTCATGGGAAGATCCCAGAAACCATACGGGGACACGGTTTCACGGACCCGCTGCACCATTCGCTGCTCTTTCAGGATACGTTTCAGGACGGTTTTCGGAGGAGAGACCATCGCGTCCGGAAGCGTCAGTCGATCCTCTTCGTATTGTCTGTGAATGATCGATATGAGCACTTGTTTCGTGTCGATCCGATCATTGGTCGCCAGAGAGATTTCGAGCGGATATTTCCCGGGCCGAACCGTTTTCACGTACGTCCCGAGGAGCAGACGTGCGTAAAAACCGTCACCGGAAGGTATGAAATGAAATGGAACCGACGTGCCGAACCATGTCGCCGTCGCGCCCTTCGGCTCTTCGGTCGCCGTGATCTCAACAAGAAAAGGTTGCCCGACTTCCACCGTTTCGGGAAAGAAAAAATAGGGCCGCCCCGTGGCAAAGGCTGTTCCTGAAAAGACGACGGAAAGAAAAAACAAGGCGCCGAATGCACCTCTGCGGAAAAACGGATTCATGAGTCGGACGGGAAACGCTCGAGGACTACGGGAAGGGGTTTTCCTCTCTCGTCGATACGAACGCAGTGTTCGAGGTATCGAAGGGTTTCGTCGCGTCGAGTTGTGTCGGAGTAATGAACTTCAAGAAGCGGTTCTCCCGCTGAGACTTCGTCACCGCATTTTTTCAAAAGCAGAACACCGACCGAGAGGTCTATCGAATCTTCCAGACTCATTCGTCCCCCTCCGAGTCGCCTGACCGATTCTCCGATCGCGCGCGTATCGAACCCGGAAACGACGCCGCTTCTCGCAGCCCGGACGATATTGATGTCGGGGGCTATCCGTACTCCGGACGCACCATTTTCGCAGATGCGCGGATCTCCGCTCTGAGCCTCGACCATTCTCAGAAAAACGACCAGGGCATCTCCCGATTCCAGTGCACGGCGCGCCTTTCTTATCCCTTCCTCCGAAGATGGAACAACCCCGGAGGCGAACGCCATTTCACCTGCGGCGGTAACGCAGAGTTCCGTCACATCTGAAGGGCCGTTATTCTCGAGTGTTCTGACCGCTTCCACAACCTCCATCGCGTTTCCGACGGCAAATCCGAGAGGCTGGTCCATGCCCGTAATCAGTGCAACTGCCCTTTTGCCATTCGCCCGCGAAATTTCGACGAGGGTTTCCGCAAGACGTCGCGCCGATTCTCGCGTCTCCATCAGGGCTCCGTTCCCTGTCTTCACGTCATAGACAAACCCCTTCGCGCCGCCTGCAAGTTTCTTGCTGACGATGCTGCTCGCGATCAACGGCAGCGAGGGGACGGTACCGGTGACGTCGCGAAGCGAGTAGAGCACTTTCTCTGCGGGCGCGAGTTCCGCAGTGTGGCCCGTAATCGCGCATCCGATCGATTCGATCTGTTTCAGAAAACGTTCGACGGAAAGATGTGTCCGAAATCCTGGTATCGCCTCGAGTTTGTCGATCGTTCCTCCCGTAAACCCCAGACCGCGTCCGGCCATTTTCGAGACGCGAACCCCAAGGGCTGCGGCCAGGGGGACCGCTACGAGCGTTGTCTTGTCGCCTACCCCACCCGTGCTGTGTTTGTCCGCCGTCGGCCATTCATCGGGAAATCGGAGAGTTTCTCCGGAGTTCGCGAGGGCCAGCGTCAGCAAAGAGAGTTCGGAAGGCGCGAATCCGCGTATGAACGCGGCCATGAGCCACGCGGCGACCTGATAGTCGGGAATGCCTCCTCCCGCGAGTCCTTCTGCGAACGACCGGAGGGAGTCGGCATCGTGGGATCCTCCGTCACGTTTCGCCTCGATAAAATCCAGAATGTCGAAGGACATGTCTCAGAGCACTCCGACAGCGCGGGAAAGAATCGCCTCAAGTCTCGAGGCGACGTGTTTCATCGAATCGAGGACTTCTTCTTCGGTCAACGTCTCTCCGGTTATTCCCGCGGCATAATTCGAAACGCACGAAAGCGCACAGACGCGAATTCCGACGGCATTGGCGACGATTGCCTCCGGGACTGTCGACATCCCGACGAGATCAGCACCCATGACACGCGCCATTCGGATCTCCGCCGGGGTCTCGTACGAAGGTCCGGCAAAGGCCATATACACGCCATCCTTCATCCTGATTCCTTCCGACTCCGCGCAACGTTTAACGATTTCACCGAGCCCCGCGTCATATACGTGGGTCATATCCGGAAAACGCTTCGCGCCGTTGACGGTATCCTGTCCCGTGAGCGGGTTGCTCCCGGTGAAATTGATGTGATCCGAGACGCATACGATCTCACCCGGTTCGAGAGACAGATTGACGCTTCCGGAAGCGTTCGTCAGAAAGAGGATGCTTACGCCGATGGCTTTCATGACCTGGACGGGAAACGTGACTTCCTTTTGGGAATACCCCTCGTATCCATGAACCCGTCCCTGCATGCAGACAACACATTTCCCCCGAATCGTCCCGGTGACGAGCCTTCCGGAATGTCCCGGAGCCGTCGAACGCGGCCAGTTGGGAATCTCGGCATAGGGGATGGCCAGAGAAGGATCGATAGAATCCGCAACCGCGCCGAGACCGGAACCGAGAACAATTCCGATGTCGGGACGCACTCCGATTTTCGACTCCAGCCATGATGAGGCGTTTTCAACCTTCTCCCTGTAGCTTTCCATGTACGGTCACCTCGTCTCCTCAAGCTCTCGGATGAGTTGTATCATAAATATCCCGAAGTTCAACGTCAAAATGCACATACTTTTCCGTGGTAGCTATCGACGCGTGACCGAGCATTTCCTGAAGAGTCCGCAGATCCATTCCGCGCCTGAGAAGATGCGTCGCGAGCGAATGACGGAGAATGTGAGGATAGAGCCTGGATGACGAGATCCCCGCTTTTTTTCCCCGGCGCCGGATGATTCTCCAAACGTCTTCCCGTCGCAGCTGGTTTCCTGAACGGGAAAGAAAGAATTCCTTTCTTTTTTTCACATCAAGAAAAGGACGGGATCGCTCCAGATAATCGTTCATCCTTCGGAAAATCTCTTCCGTGAAGGGGACGGAACGCTCCTTGTCTCCCTTGCCGAGAATTCGCAACACCCGACTCTCTCCGTCTATATCGATGAGCCGAAGTGAACAGAGCTCGCCGGCGCGAAGTCCGCACCCGTATGCCGTTTCGAGAAGAGCCCGGTCTCTGAGGTCGAGAAAAGGCGAAGCGGACCCCGAGCAGGCTTCCATGATTCTGACGACCTCGCCCTCACCGAGAATATGAGGCAAATGCCGACCGATGGACGGAAGCGCGGGAAGACGGACTCCGCCATCGATGATCCCCTCGAGCGTGAGAAAATTCATCCACGTCCGTATCGACGCGATTGCCCGTTGCTGGCTCGACGCGGCTTTGCCTTTTTCGGAAAGTGATCGCTGGAAACGGAGAAGAAGATTTTCGTCCGGCGGTATCGGTTCGCGGTGCATGGTTTCACAGAACCGGAACCATGCAGTTATATCGGAACAATAGGCTTTCGCCGTGTTCTCGCTCAATCCCCGTTCGAAAAGAAGAAAAGCCCTGAAAGGCGACATTCTTTCATCCATGGCGCAATGAAGAAAGGAGGGGGCGAATTGCCCCCTCCTACAAAGTATTCAGGAGCCAGCAAAGGGCGGAAAATGTTTTTCCGTCGAGGATTTCGCCGTGGCGGAGCATTTCCGGAATACGCGAAACCGGGACTCGGACGGTTTCGATGAACTCGTCGTCGTCCGCCTCAAGCCGCGAAGGCGTAAGGTTTCTCGCAACGAACAGCACGAGAAGTTCCGTGCTGAAACCCGGAGAGGAGTACAGACGCGCAACTTCCGACAACTCGCCCTTGAAGCCGACCTCCTCCTGAAGTTCTCTCTGGGCAGCCTCGAGAAAGTCCTCGTTCTCCTCGACGATTCCGGCGGGAACCTCGAGCAGGAATTCTCCCGCAGCGTACCGGTACTGACGGATCAGAAGCACCTCTCCATCGTTGACGAGCGGAACGACGCATACCGCCGGCCGATGCTCGACAACTTCACGGATCGTACGCTTTCCCGAAGGAAGCCGCACGGAATCGACTCGGAGGTTGAGTATTTTTCCGCGGTATACGGTGGTATTGGAAAGAGGTGTTTCTTCTCCTGTCATCGTCATTATCCCTTTTTTTGTCCCTGAACGATGCTCTTTCCCTGGGAAAACGCTTCGAGATTCATCGGGAGGAACTTGGGCTTTTTCGTCCCGAGTTTATCCTTTATGGTCTCGATGCAGGCATCTTCCTTGACGAGATCGGATGCTCCCACGACAGCCCCGAGACCTACGATGTTGGCCACCTTGTCGCTGCCGAGCTTCTCAGCGGTCGAATTCATCGGAACGGCGAGAACGGTGACATCGGTCCTCGGGCGATCGTATTTCACGAGATCGCTGTTGTAGATCAGGATGCCGCCGGGCTTCGCGGAGTGCTCGAACTTCGTGAGGGACGGCTGGTTCATGATCACGACGACATCGGCTTCGGAAACAACGGGCGAAGCGATCTCGTCTTCACTCAGAATGACCCCGCAATTCGCGGTGCCGCCGCGCATCTCCGGACCATACGAGGGAATCCACGTGACGTGAAGCCCCTGGGTAATTCCCGTATAGGCAACGAGTTGTCCGAGAACCATTACTCCCTGTCCGCCGAATCCCGCCGCAAGTAGTGTTCTGTAAAAGGGAGCCATCGTTCCAGCCTCCTACTCGAAGTCCTTGTAGACGCCCAGCGGATAATAGGGCATCATGGACGAAATCGTCCAGTCGAATGCTTCGACCGGGCGGAGCCCCCAGTTTGTCGGACACGACGAAAGAACTTCGACAAGCGAAAACCCCTTGCCGTCGACCTGGTTCCGGAAGGCCTTCTTAATCGCCTGCTTCGCCTTGATGATGTACTTCGGCTGAGCTACACTGACACGCTCGATGTATCCGGGAGACGCCAGGGAGCTCAGAAGTTCACATATGCGAATCGGATACCCGTTCACCTTCGCGTCGCGCCCGAGCGGGCATGTCGTCGCCTTCTGGCCGATAAGGGTCGTCGGAGCCATCTGACCTCCGGTCATTCCGTAGATCGCGTTGTTGATGAAGACCACGGTGATGTTTTCGTTTCTGTTTGCAGCGTGGATGATTTCGGCCATTCCGATCGACGCGAGATCGCCGTCGCCCTGATACGTGAACACAACCCTGTCGGGACGGACGCGTTTCAGTCCGGTCGCGGTCGCAGGCGCACGCCCATGAGCCGCCTCGCAGAAATCTACGTCAATATAGTTGTACATCAGCGCCGCGCATCCGACTGGCGCAACTCCGATCGTCCTGTCCTGAATCCCGAGCTCATCGATGACTTCACAGACGAGTCGATGTGCGATCCCGTGTCCGCAGCCGGGACAATAATGCGAGAAGACGTTCGGCATCCAGGATTTCGGCCGTTCGTAAACCTTGACTTCCTTCATCACAGACACCCCTTCCGCTAACCCAGGATCTTCAGGCATGCGTCCTCGATTTCCTTCACAGAGGGAGACATGCCGCCGGAACGCCCGTAGAAAGAAACGGGATACGCGCACTTGGTCGCGATCTTGACGTCGTCGATCATCTGGCCGCAGTTCATCTCGACGACGAGAATCCCCTTCGCTGATTTCGGAATGGCCTCGTATGCGCTGTAGGGGAACGGCCAGAGTGAAATCGGGCGAACCATTCCGACCCTGTATCCCTTGCTCCTCAGGTTCGTCAGAGCGGAGCGGGCGATACGCGCAGTGGTCCCATACGCCGAGATGACGAGATCGGCATCATCGACCATCACATTCTCCGAACGTCGCTCGCTATCCACGATGACGGCGTATTTCTTCTGGAGATTCCTGTTGTGCTCCTCGAGTTCCTCGGGAGCCAGATAGAGACTCTTCAGATGGCTTCTCTTGCCGCCCCGTTCAGGCATGTAGCCGAGCGCCCACGTGGTGTTGTCCGGAAGGCCTTCGGTATGATGCGGTTTTATCTCGACCGCTTCCATCATCTGCCCCATAAACCCGTCCGCGAGGACCATCGTCAGAATACGATACTTCTGAGAAAGATCGAACGCGAGCTGCGTGAGGTCGACAGCCTCCTGCAACGTACTCGGCGCAAGGACGATGACATTGTAGTCACCGTTACCGCCGCCTTTCGTCGCCTGAAGATAGTCGGCCTGTGAGGGGAGGATGCTTCCGAGTCCGGGGCCGCCGCGCATAACGTTGACCACGACTGCGGGAATCTCCGACCCGGCGATGTACGTGATTCCTTCGGACATCAGGGAAATTCCGGGACTCGAGGACGTCGTCATAACGCGGTATCCGGTCGCTCCGCCGCCGAGGACCATGTTGATCGCGGCGACTTCGCTCTCCGCCTGGACGAATTGTCCGCCGATCTCGGGCAAATGCGCGGACATGTACTCCGGAATTTCGTTCTGCGGGGTTATCGGGTATCCGAAGAAAAATCTGCACCCGGCCTGGATAGCAGCTTCAGCAATCGCTTCTGTTCCCTTCATGAGTACGCGGGCCATAAATGTCACCTCCGAATGCTAGTCTTCGATCCTGTAAACCTCGATAGCCGCATCCGGGCAGCTCATCGCACACATGCCGCACCCGATGCACCCTTCCTTGTACTGTTCACAAGGTCTGTGACCGCGGTCGTTGATACGTTCAGAAATCCGCAGCACCTTCACGGGACACGCCGCTACGCACAACCCACAGCTTTTGCAATACTCTTCGAGAACGGTGATTCTTCCCTTCGCCATGACACGCACCACCCCTTCCAGCATTTATGAAACACGTGAGACTCGAAAATAACTCACTGTCGACGATCACCCTGCGACCAGATGCATCCGTCCTCCCACGGGAGAAGCATATATCGGGAAACGGGCCATACCGGAATCGCTTCATGGGGTTTCTGAAGCGTTCGGACTTCGTCAAGCAGCGCCGGCGCGACCCCTGCGTATAGAACCGGAAGACCGAGGGTGCGACCGGCTTCCCGGACTACGGACAATCCTTCGAGACAATGCGCGGCGGTCGTTTCCTGCATAAGGTGAGAATTGCTGATAAGGGCTCCGACACGAAGTCCTCCGATGGATTCCATCTTTCTGAGCATCTGCTCTATTCGCGCCGTTGAGGACGTTACCGGACGGAAGGCGTTGACAACGAGGACGAGAAGATAGCCGGACTTCCTGATTTCGGGCTCGAACTGCTTCAGCGCCAACGCGCCCTCGGCGTCTCCCCCGATATCGAGGAGAAGGCTCCCGTTTTCCGAGGAAAGAGCCCACCCGACTTTTGCGTTGATGACGGACATGTCGCTCCACTTGGCGTGTTCCGGCGGAGTGATGATGGAAAAACCCTTGCCTTTCAGCGTTTCGGAAACCTGTCTGACACAGAAATAGGGATTGATGATATCGACGTCTGCGATAGTGACGTTGTGTCCCGATGCCTTGAGCCCGAGAGCGAGGTTGAGAACCCATTCGGTTTTTCCGGATCCGAGCGCCCCGGTCACGGCGATCGTCTTCGGCCATTCATAGAGCTTGATGAGATCGGCAAAAACGGTAATGTCATCCGGAATCACTCCAGAACCGCCCCCTTGTTCAAACGAATGCCCCGTATCCAGTCAGAAGCCGTCATGGTGCGCTTCCCCTCGGGCTGAACGGAAATCAGGGTCACTCCTCCGCGCCCCGCCGCAACGACCGGGAATCCCTCCCTGTCGATGTCGAGAAGCGTTCCCGGACTTCCCATCCCTTCCGACTTTCTCGTTCGCCAGACTTTTACCCTCTTTCCCTGAAGGAAAAAAAACGCCCCGGGTTCCGGGTTGAATGCGCGAACTCGATTGTGTATCGTGTCCGACGGTTCCGACCACACGACACGAGATTCATCTTTGTGAATTTTTGCCGCATACGAAACGGATTCAGAATTTTGCTCTCTAAACTCACAAGTTCCATCAATAATAGATTTTACACCATTGAGGAAAAGCTCGCTACCTTTATTCGCACAAATCGAAGCGAATTCCCCTGCGCAGGTGTCCCCGGGAATCGGTATCGTCTCCTGAGCGACGATGGGGCCCGCGTCCATCGACTCGACGAGCCTGAAGAGCGTTACGCCCGACTCGCTGTCGCCCGCGAGAATCGATCGCTGTACCGGTGCGGCGCCCCGATAGCGCGGAAGGAGTGACGGATGTATGTTGTAACACCCGAAACGGGGAAGGTTGAGGAAGGGAGGAAGGACTTTCTGTCCGAAGTCGACAACCAGAAGAAGATCCGGGGTATCCTCTTCAAGGAGGTTCTTCAGGATGGCATCGTTCCGAAGGCATTCTGTGCGGTGAATATCGATACCAGCGTCGTGACACCATACGTCGACTTCGGTCGGTCGCGACTTGAGTCCTCGTCCGGCGACCGAGGGAGTTCCGGTGACGACGAGCCCGAAACGGATCCCCCGGGAAAGGCGGGAGAGACACTCCGCTGCAAACGAACCGGATCCGACGAACCAGAACTTCGTCACATGTCCTCTTCCCTTTCAAGACGCCGCATCTTCTTTCGAACGAGATTCCGCTTCAGCGGGGACATCGTGTCGATGAGAAGACGCCCGTTCAGATGGTCAATTTCATGAAGGAACGCCCGAGCGACGAACCCTTCCGCAGACAGAACGCGCTCGTTGCCGTATTCGTCGAAAGCTCTGACCGTGACCTTATTCGCGCGACGCACCTTCGTGAAGATTCCGGGAAAGCTCAGACACCCCTCCTCGCCTTCCTGCTCTCCTTCTGCTGATTCGACGACAGGGTTGATGAGGGTCTGCGTCTTCTCTCCGTCGAAAACGACGGCAATCCGCGCGGACCAACCGACTTGCGGTCCCGCGAGGCCGACTCCATCCCTCTCATGCATTATTTTCACCATGGCGGAGATTCTTTCGCGCATCGCGTCATCGAATTCCGTAATGCGACTCGTCGATCCCCTTAAAACCGGATCAGGATACACCCGTAAACGCATTTCTTCCACAGCTCAATCACCTCAAACAAAAGGCAGGGTCGCGTTCGTGCGACCCTGCCCTCGCGGTTTTCCAAAATTTACTGTCTGAAGGAGTCTTTCAGGAAATCTCCGATCGTGACCTGCTGCTCGTCGACGGGGTAGGAAGAGGGCTTTTCCTTTTCCCGCTCGACCTTTGGAGCTGACGCACGGCGTTTTTTCTCTTCCTCGTGTCGCTTCCGTCCCTCGTCTTCCTCGAGAGCGCTCAGGCTGAGGCGCATCCTTCGTTCCGACGGGTTGATCTCGATCACGCGCGCAATGACTTCCTGTCCTTCGGAAAGGACATCCTGCGGCTTGTCGACGCGCTTCGTACTCAGCTGCGAGATGTGAATGAGAGCTTCCACGCCCTCTTCGACCTCGACGAAGGCTCCGAAATCCGCAAGGCGGACGACCTTGACGGTGATGTCCTGGCCGACATTGAAGCGCGAGTCGATGTTTGCCCACGGATCATGAAGCTGCTTGTAACCGAGACTGATGCGCTTCTTTTCGCCGTCGACGTCCAGAACGACGACCTCGACTTCCTGTCCCTTCTTGAGAACTTCCTTGGGGTGCTTGATCCTCGCCCAGCAGAGATCTCCGATGTGGATGAGTCCCTCAACTCCGGGTTCTATCTCAACGAAGGCTCCGAAGTCCGTGACGTTCGTGACGACTCCCGTCGTTCGAGTTCCGCTCTTCCACCGTTCTGTTGCGGTAAGCCACGGATCGGGCTGTGTCTGCTTGATGCTGAGGGAAATACGGCTGTTCTCCCTGTCGATTCCGATGACCTTGACAGTAACGGTATCGCCCTTCTTGACGAGATCCTTGGGCTTGTTGTTGCGCTTCCACGACAGCTCGCTCATATGGACGAGACCGTCGATCGGACCGAGATTGACAAAAACTCCGAACGCGGTAATGCTGCTGACGGTGCCTTCGAGAACCGCGCCTTCGACGACGTTTCCGTAGAAGGAATCCCTCTGGGTAGACAGTTCCTGTTCAAGCAAGAGTCGACGGGAAAGGACGAGCCGGCGTTTTCTTCGATCCTTCTCAAGCAGCTTGACTTCGAATTCCTCTCCGACGTATTTGCCGGGATTGACTCCGCGTCCTTCGGCGGCGAGATGGGAAATGGGGACAAATCCCTCCAGGGAGCAGCAGTCAACCATGAGACCGCCCTTGACCTTGCGAAGCCCGCGTACGGTAACCACGTCGTTCTGGGAGAGCTTTTCCTCAAGGGTGTTCCATCTTTTGTCGAACTCACAGCGCCATCGGCTAACATGAAGCTGTGCTTCTTCGCCATGGCGGACGTTGATGACCTCTACCGTGACCGGATCGTTGATCTCGGGCTTCTCCGCATCGTTGACGAGCATTTTGTGGGACCACTCACGGGCCGGAAGAAAACCTTCGCACTTGTATCCGACATCCACGAGCCATCCGTCGTCGCCCTGGCCAACGATATTCCCCGAAATGATCTTTCCTCGGTGGAGATCCTCCATGTCGCCATACTTTCTGAGGATACTCTCCATACTTTCCTCGACGGGTGCCTCCACGTGCTCCATTTCCTCTTCAGTCGTGCTTTCCCGGGTATTCAGATTGTCCTTCATTTCCTCTTGTGTCATAGTCTTCCATCCCCCTTGACTCCCTGCGAAGTCGCTAATGCTGTTTTCAACTGGTCGATCAACCAGTCCGGGGTACTCGCCCCCGCTGCAATTCCTATACTGCGCTTTCCGGCAAGCCACCTCCCGTCAAGTTCTTCCGCATGTTCTATCCACAGGACATCCGTATTCTTCGATCGGACGATATCGACGAGCTTTCCCGTATTCGCGCTGTTCCTGCCTCCGATGACGATGACACCATCGACATTTCGCGCCAGTTCGCGTATTCCCTGCTGACGTTCGACCGTCGCCTTGCATATTGTATTGAAAACACGAAGTTCGTCGACGAACGCCACCAATGACGTGGCGACGCCGGCGAGACATTCTTCTTTTTGTGTCGTCTGAGATATTACTCCAATACGACTGAATTTGCCAATACTCCGCGCCTCCTCCGCGCCGCTCACGACGGAAACGTTCCCGGGACTGACACATCCGCGGATTGCCCTGACTTCGGGGTGGTCGTTGTCCCCGACGATGACGATGTGGTACCCTTCTTCCGAAAGGAAACGCGCGAGATCCTGCGCCTTCTTCACGAAGGGGCAGGTCCCGTCGATAATGTCACATTCCTTCGACTCCAGTTCCGCGTACACATCGGGCGAAATGCCGTGTGCGCGGATGAAGACCTTGGCACCACGGGGTATATCGGCTGGAACCTCCACGACAAACGCACCGATCTTCGAAAGACGCTCGACTTCCTGAGGGTTGTGAATCGGCATTCCGAGAGCGTACACTGTTCCTTCCGTCCGCAAGGCATTCTCGAGGCGATCAATGGCCCTTCGGACGCCGAAGCAGAGCCCGGTCGGTTTCGCTACGACTACGTGTCTCAAGGGAGTGTTCCTTCCTCAAAAAAACGTTCACATATCCCGACGACATTTTCGACGATGCCCTCCGCGCCACCGGGATGACTTGATGTATCATACCACACGACGGGGGAAAACTTTCTGAACCACGTCATCTGTTTTCGAGCGAAAAACTTCGTCGAGGCGATATCTGACACGGCCGCGTCCTCGAACGACATCTTTCCTTTGAAAGCACACGCAATTTCCCTGTAGCCGAATCCCTGCATCGAAGGGAAACGCTCGTCGAATCCGTTCGCGAGAAGCCATTCGACCTCTTCGATGAAGCCGGATGCAAACTGTGCGCGAACGCGCCGTTCGATTCCCTCGTACAAAAGCTCGCGCGGACGGGTCAGCCCGATATACAGAACGTCGAATGGCGGAACGGACTTTTCTCCGTACTCGTACCACCACGCCGCCGGCTTCCCGGTTACATCGTATATCTCGAGACTCCTCGAGACGCGGCGGACATCCTTCGGGTGAAGGCGCGTCGCTGAGACGGGGTCGACTTGTTTCAGACGGTCGTACAGCGCATCGGAACCGAATTCTTCGTGGTATGCGGCGATCCGCTCGCGGGCTTTTTCATCGCTCGGCAATGCCTTCGTCAGGGTTCTGTCGAGGAGCGCACTGAAATAAAAGGGAGTCCCTCCGACGAACAGGGCCCTCCTCCCGCGCGCTGCGATGCGTTCGGCAATTCCTGCTGAAAGTCCGACGAAATCCGCGACTGAGAAAATCTCATCGGGCATCGCCACGTCGAGAAGATGATGGATGACTCGCCGTCGGACGTCGTGCGGGATCTTATCGGTTCCGACGTCCATATACCTGTATACCTGGCGGGAATCGACGGAGACGATCTCCGCCCGCAGCCGCCCGGCGATCTCGAGACTCAATGCCGTCTTTCCGACGGCCGTGGGGCCGATAACTCCCACAATGCGGTGTCGTTCCATCTATTTTTCTCTCCCGAAGTGTTCGGACAGTTGTCTGCCGGAGATGCGAAGCGTCGTCGGCCGACCGTGAGGGCATGTCGAGGGTGAGTCGCACCGGGCCAGATCGAACCACAGGGCGCAGGCCTCCGCTTCGGTAAAACGATTTCCGAGCGGCAACGAGTCGTGACAGGCGATCGTTGCCACAGAACGCCAGAAGATATCGCCGATATCGTCTCGCTCTTTCCCCGTACGGCATTCGATCGCTTCGAGCGCCGCGCGAAGCGTCGATTCCGGCGAACCGCCGACGCCTGCAGGTGTTCTCTTCAGGCGGACTTCCCCGTCTTTCCGCTCGAAATCGAAACCGAGAAACGTGAGCGCGTCAATATTTTCCTCGATCTCGAGGGAAAGCGACGGAGGGAGTGGAAGGCTGACGAGGATTCCCTGCGCTCCCGAAGACGCACGTCGGGCATTCCTGTATTTCTCGTAGAGCACCCGCTCCTGCGCGGCGTGCGGATCCATCAGGACAAGATCGTTCCCGTCCTCGAACACGAGGTATCCGCCGAGGTTCTGTGCGAGAAAACGTACGCTTTTCCGACGAGGTTCTTCGACAATGGAAGCTCCCTGTTTCCATGGAGTCGATACGCGCGAAAAGAACGACGAGGGCTCCCGTCTGGAGAGAAAATCTCCGGAATGGAGGGATCGCTCCGGCGCGGAAACGCGTTCGGAGTTCCCTGGAGAAAACGGGACACTCTTCAGGGATGCAGCCGGTACTGAAGGAATGGGAAAAGAGTGTTCCTCTCTTACGAGAAGCGCGGTGACGGAACGGATCGCTTCAAAGACGTCTCCCGGCACGAGGAAGCGTACTTCGGTCTTTGCCGGATGGATGTTGACATCGACGAGTTCCGGGGAAATTCCGATGAAAAAGGCCCATTGCCCCGACGGATCGTGGCAGACGCGGGCAATCGCCGCCCGGACCATTGGATCGGCGAAGACACGTCCGTTGACGTACGACAGGATCTGGGTACGGCTCTTTTCGGGCTCGGGACGGCGCCATGCCTCGACAGCGACGCTTCCGTATTCGAACGTCGCAGTTCGTATATCCCCTCTTCCCCAGACGCACTCGAATACGGAGCGCCTCTCTCCGGCGGCTTTCGAGAAAAAGACGTTTTTCCCTTCGTTCGTCATGAGAAACTCGACGTCCGGGTAGGCGACGGCGTAGGTCGCAAGAACGGAATGGCATTTTCTGAATTCGGAGAGAACGCTTTTGAGAAACTTCCTGCGCGCCGGAAGGTTGTAGAAGAGACGGTCGACCTGAACACGGGTCCCGAAGTCGCACGGCACGGTGTCGATCGTCGAAGACGCGTTTCCGGAGACGCGTATCAGACTCCCGTGCCGAGCGTCCCTTCTCCTGCTCCGTATCTCGAGTTCGCTCACGGCCGCGAGGCTGGCGAGCGCTTCTCCTCTGAATCCAAGCGTGTGAATGTTCTCAAGATCCTCGAGCGTCGCGATCTTGCTCGTTGCGTGACGCTGGATCGCGACGGAAAGATCCGCCGGAGAGATGCCGCCCCCATCATCCTCGACGACGAGTCGTTTCTTCCCGCCTTCCGTGCATGCGACGGAAATACGCTTCGCTCCCGCATCGAGCGAGTTCTCGACGAGTTCCTTCAGAGCGGACGCCGGACGTTCGATCACCTCGCCCGCCGCGATTCTGGACGCAAGTTCTTCCGGGAGCACCCGAATGGTCATGTCGACTCCAGGACCGATTTCGCTTTTCCATTCAGATCGTACAGAATTTCCAGCGCGCGGAACGGTGTCAGCGAATCGGGATCGATCTGCGCGATTTCTTCAAGGACTCCACGTACGCCGGAATCGAACAGCGAAAGCTGGCTTCCCTGTTCTCCTTTCTTTTTCCAGGATTCTTCCATGCCCGGAATCGTCCGTTCCTTCTCGAGCGCGACGAGAAGTTCGTACGCTCTTTTCAGTATCCATTTCGGGAGCCCGGCCCGCCGTGCCACTTCGATGCCGTAGGAGCGGTCCGCGGCTCCCGGGATGACGCGATGGAGGAATTCAATCCCGTCGCCGTTTTCCCGGATCTCCATGCACGAGTTGGTCATATTCGGGAAACGTTCCGTCAATGTCGTGAGTTCGTGATAGTGCGTCGCGAAAAGAACCTTCGGCGAACAGGCGGTGACGTCGTGAACATATTCGAGAACGGCCCAGGCGATGCTCATGCCGTCGTAGGTCGACGTTCCGCGGCCTATTTCGTCGAGGATGACGAGGCTGCGATCCGAGAGCGTATTCAGGATTCCCGCGGTTTCCATCATTTCAACCATAAAGGTGCTGTTGCCTCGCGACAATTCATCCCTCGCCCCGATACGGGTGAAGATTCGATCGAGAACGCCGATCTCGGCGGACGCCGCGGGAATGAACGAGCCGACCTGCGCGAGAAGGCACAGGAGCGCGGTCATACGAAGATAGGTCGACTTTCCCGCCATATTGGGCCCCGTCAGAATGACGATCCTCTTCCGGTCCGTTTCAAGGATGACGTCATTCGGGACGAAGACGCGGTCCGGAAACGCGGCTTCCACGACGGGGTGACGTCCCCCGAGGATCCTGATATCTCTTCCCTCGTTCAGTATCGGAGAGACATACCGTCGTTCACGGGCGACCTGCGCGAAGGAACACAGGACGTCGATCGAGGCGAGGAAACGTCCGAACGACTGAATTGCGGATATCTGCTCGAGGACGTCGCGAACGAGTTCCTTCGAGAGGGATTCCTCGAGTTCGAGGATTTTCTGTTCTCCGAGAAGGCGTTTTTCTTCAAACTCCTTGAGCTCGGCGGTGACGTACCGTTCCGAGTTGACGAGAGTCTGCCTGCGTTCGTAGTAATCCGGGAGCGTTGCCGACTGCGATTTCCCGAGTTCGAGATAATATCCGTAGACGCGGTTGTATCCGGCCTTGAGCTTCGGCTGACCTGACGCCCGTCTTTCCCTGTCGATATAGTCCGAAAGCCATTCGTCGGCATGATCCCTGATCGCACGCAACGAATCGAGTTCGGCGTCGAAGCCTTCGCGTATGATCCCCCCCTGGGCGAAATTTCTCGGCGGATCGTCGCCCAGCGCAGCATCGAGCTTTTCCCCGAGGGAAATGAGGGCCGAGGTTTCGGGACACCAGGGTGAAACGCCGGGACACCGGCAGAGTTCAGTTATCTCCGACGCGACGAGGAGCGTGTCGCGAAGCGCATCAAGGTCGCGCGGGCCTCCGGAGTTGAAGGAGAGACGAACCACGGATCGTTCGATATCCCTGCATCCCGAAAGGAAATTCTGAATCGCATCGAGTCGCGACGCGTCGGACACGAGTGCGGAAACCGCATCTCTCCGCCGTTGCAGTTTTTCGAGGTCCGTCAGCGGACGGACAAGCCACTCCCGCAGGAGCCGACGTCCCATAGGGGAACGGCAGCGGTTCATCACCGAATATAGCGACTGAATCTCTCCGGACTCTCCGCCGCGTCGTTCGCATGGAAGCAATTCCAGATTTCCGAGCGTCGCCGCGTCCATGAAGAGAATCGACGAATCCCGGAGAGGCGTCAGCGACGACACGTGACGAACGGCGCCGAACTGCGTTTCCTCGAGATATCTGAGGACGGCGCACGCGCATCCCGCTTCCCGCGCTCCGTCCTGCACGCCGAAAACGGAGAGCGACGGGACCGAAAAAAACGTCTTCAGCCAGCTTGTAGCGTATTTCGGAAAAAAATGTTCCGGGTCGCGCGGAACGAACAAGCGACCTCGAAGCGACGAAGAAAGTGCGGTCTCTTCGGATCGCGAATCGTGGAGAATTTCTCCGGGATTGAACGCCTCGATTTCGGAGAGCGCGATAGCGCGTGGGAACGAACCGACCTCGAGTCGTCCGGAATTGATGTGCAGAAACGCGACCGCGACGGAAGGGCCGTGACTGGAAAGAGCGGCAAGGCGAGGATCGGCATCCGTTCCCTCCGCGATGAGCGTTCCGGGAGTGACGATCCGGATGACCTTCCGTTCGACGAGCGTCCGTCCGTCAGGTTCCGACATTTGCTCGCAAATCGCGACTTTCTTCCCGGCCCGGACGAGTTTCTCGAGGTATGGAGCGACGGAATGATACGGGACGCCCGCCATCGGAACGGCTCGCTCCGGATCCCGACTCGTGAGCGCAATATCAAGTATCTTCGACGCTTCCTCTGCATCGTCGAAGAACATTTCATAGAAATCCCCCATCCGGAAGAACAGGAGGCAATCGGGGTATTCGTTCTTCCAATGGAAATACTGCTCCAGCATCGGGGTTGACTTTACTCCTTCAGGAAGATCCACGCGAGTCATCCCCCCCGGCGGTTGTCGAGGTATCCCTGAAGAATGATCGCAGCTGCGACTTTATCGCGCGAATGTCGCCGCTTCTCTCGCGAAAGGTTCCCTTCGATCATGGCTCGCTCGGCGATCGTCGTCGTGAATCGTTCGTCCCACGTTTCGATCTTCAATCCGGGAAAGAACGCCCGGAGGAGTTCGGCGAGCGCGAGAATCCGCTTCGCTTCGGAACCCATTTCTCCGCTCGTGCGTACGGGAAGGCCGAGAAGAATGGTCGTCACCTTGTGGCGTCCGACGAGGCTGTCGAGCTCGTCGAGCCATTCATCGGTCGCGGAAAGAACGCCGATCCCCTGGGCGAAAAGGCCCAAGGGATCGCTGAGAGCGACGCCAATCCGGACGTGACCGATGTCGAGCGCAAGGATTCTTTCGGAGGATGCCATGTCACCTTCCGAGAATTTCCGCAAGGACCGGAGCCGCCGCCTCGAGAACGTCGTCGATCCTCGCGGGATCCTTTCCACCGGCCTGAGCCATACTCGGCTTGCCGCCGCCCTTGCCTCCGATTTTCGCAGAGAGGTGCTTCACCAGATCGCCTGCGTGCGCGCCGGAATCGACCGCAGCCTGATCGGCCATCGCGACGAGAATGACGTCGTCCCCGTGAGCGCTCGCAAGAAGAACGACGGATCCGGCGGTTTTCTGTTTGAGAGAATCTCCGATTTCGCGGAGAAGATCCGCGTCCGTCTCGTCGAAACGACCGGTCCAGAGCGTCAGCGATTCGACGGAGCGGGAACGGGCCTTGCTTGCGACGGATGACGTCGCGGCCTTGAGACGGGCTTCTTCGAGACGCCTCTCCAGCTCCCGCGCATGCTCGACGAGTCCCTCGACGGCGCCGACGAGTCCCTCTTCGGAAGCAGTGAGAAGTCCCGCGATCTTCGCGGTCGTCCGAGACTGGCGCTGAAAGAGGAAAAACGCCTCCATTCCGGTAACGGCGGTAATCCGTCGCGTTCCGGATCCCACGCTTTCCTCCCTGACGATCTTGAAGAGTCCGATGTCGCCGGTCGCGTCGACGTGAAGGCCGCCGCACAATTCGGAAGAAAAACCGGGAATCTGGACGATCCGGACGATGTCGCCGTATTTTTCCTCAAAGAGCGCCTTTGCCCCGAGTTCCCTGGCGTGTTCCATATCGCTCTCGGAAACCTCGAGCGAGGTATTATCCTGAATGCGCTCGTTGACGATCTTTTCGACCTCGGCGATCTGCTGCTGCGTCATCGCGTCGTAATGCGTGAAATCGAAGCGCAGGGATTTTTCGCTCACGAGCGAACCGGCCTGGCGGACATGTCCGCCGAGAACTCTTCCGAGCGCCTCGTGGAGGAGATGCGTCGCCGTGTGGTTCTTGCGGATCGAATCGCGCCGTTCGACGTTTACGGATCCGACGACAGTCTCTCCTTCGCGGATTTCCCCGTCGAGAACCTTCACCTTGTGGATGGACAGCGATCCGTGCTGAACGACGGTGTCGACGACCTCGAGAACGGAATGCGGTCCCCTGATGAAGCCGGTATCGCCGATCTGTCCTCCTTTTTCCGCGTAGAATGCGGTTTTGCGGAGCACGATCTCGCCTGACGTGCCCTTCTCCAGAGACGACACTCGTTCGCCCTTCTTCACGATCGCGAGGACGGGAGTCTCGATCTCCGAACGGTCGTAACCGACGAAATCGGTGTTGCCCGAGGAATTCAGGATTTCCGAATAGACGTCTCCCGTGAATTCACTCCGGACATGCTTGCTCGAGGCTCGAGCGCGGACGCGTTGTTCTTCCATCGATGCGTCGAACCCCGTTT
Organism: Lactivibrio alcoholicus; assembly: GCF_055390895.1. Classification (NCBI taxonomy): domain Bacteria; kingdom Thermotogati; phylum Synergistota; class Synergistia; order Synergistales; family Aminobacteriaceae; genus Lactivibrio; species Lactivibrio alcoholicus. The sequence goes on along the minus strand of NZ_AP042471.1, from coordinate 3,297,133 downwards.
TGTCGACCGTCATGGCTTGTTCCTGCGCGATTTCAAGCGTCAGTTCGTACGGGAATCCGTACGTATCGTACAGGACAAAGGCGACGTCTCCGGGGATTTCCGTTTCTCCCCGGCCGCGGAGCGTCGAGATCTCTCCGTCCAGAAGTTCCGTTCCCTGCTGGAGAGTCCGAAGGAATCGCCGTTCCTCGACATCGATGATCTGTTCGATTGTCAGGCGATTGTCGACGAGTTCGATGTACGGATCCTGCATGGCCGAAAGAACGTCCGGGAGGAAATCGAGAAGGAACGGACGGTCAAATCCCAAGAGCTTCCCGTAGCGCGCGGCGCGGCGAAGGAGTCTGCGAAGGACGTATCCTCGTCCGTCGTTGGCCGGAAGAATGCCGTCGGCGATCATGAACGCGACGGAACGAAGATGGTCAGAAATCACGCGCGCCGCGAGATCGGATTTCGATGAGGCGCCATATGTGATGCCCGCCGAGGAACAGACGTGATCGATGATCGGACGGAAGAGATCCGTCTCGAAATCCGTCCGTACGCCCTGAACGATCGACGTCAGCCGTTCGAGCCCCATCCCGGTGTCGATATTGTTCTTCGGCAACGGCTGAAGGGAACCGTCTTTCTGGAGATCGAACTGCGTGAAGACGAGGTTCCAGATCTCGAGGTACCTGTCGCAATTACAGCCGACCGCGCATCCGGGCTTGCCGCAGGAGAACGAAGGCCCCTGATCGTACAGGATTTCGGAGCATGGACCGCAGGGACCCTGATTTCCCATGAACCAGAAGTTCTCGCTCTTGTCGAACCTGTAAATCCGTTCGTCGGGAAGGCCGACCGTATGCCGCCAGACCGAGTACGCCTCTTCGTCATCCTTGTAGATCGTTGCATACATTCGGGAACCGTCGAGGCCGATGACCTCCGTGAGGAACTCCCACGCCCACGAGATCGCCTCGTATTTGAAGTAATCGCCCCAGCTGAAGTTTCCGAGCATCTCGAAAAAGGTATGATGGCGCGCCGTCCGTCCGACGTTATCGATATCGTTCGTCCGGACGCACTTCTGCGAAGTGACGGCGCGCGTGACTTCGGGCTTCATGATGCCGAGATAGTAGGGCTTGAACGGAACCATACCCGCTATCGTGAAAAGAAGCGTCGGGTCGTCCGGAATCAGGGAAAAGCTGGGATAGTGCCGGCTTCCCTTGGAAACCCAGAAATCGATGAATGCCTTGCGAATTTCCTTTCCAGTTCTCCACTGCATGTTCCCACGCTCCCTCATTCAGTCGCCCGTCGGATCAGCGAGCGGCGTGTTTCCTTCGCGCGTTCGAGCGCGTTCCCGACGTCCACGGAGAAGACTCCGTTCCTGTACGGCCATTTTCCGTCGACCATCGTTCCCGTCACATCCCTGCTCGATCCCGAATAGACGAGGAACTCCGCGAGGTTCGATTCGTCGACGCCCACGTATCGCGGAGAATCGATGTCGAACATCGCGAAATCGGCGGTCCACCCCTCTCGGATAAGACCGGTTTTCTCGAACCCGAGCGCCCTGTATCCCGCAAGCGTCGCGGCCCGAAGAACGTCCCACGCGCGAGCCTCCGTCGGATCGAGCGTCCGGCCCTTGTGCACCAGCGATGCGAAACGGGCTTCGTCGAGCATATCGAGCCTGTTGTTGCTCGCCGCTCCGTCGGTTCCGAGCGCAACCTGCACGCCGCGCACGCGAAAATCCCTCCAGGGAAAGAGCCCGCTCCCGAGTTTGAGATTGCTCTTAGGGTTGTGGACGATCGTCACGGAACGGGGGAGCTTTTCGGCAATCTCGGGAGGAAGCCAGACGCAATGGGCGAGAATCGCCCCCGGGACGTCGAGAATTCCGGATTCCTCGAGATATTCCATCGGCGACATACCGAGATCGTTTGCGATGTACTCAAGCTCCCATTTCGTCTCGAGGAAGTGCATCTGGACATGGATGCCGCGTTCCCGGGCTATTGCGGTGATCTCCTTCAGATATTCGAACGGAACGGTATACGGCGCGTGAGGACCGAGCTGGACCGTGACGCGTCCGTTCCTGCCGTGCCACCGGTCGTACAGGGAAAGGTTCTCGTCGAGCCTCTTCCGATCGTCGGTGACGATTCCTCGGCAGAGGCCGCACCGCATTCCGACTTCCTGCGAAGCCCGCGCGACCTCCGACATCTCGAAATACATGTCCGCAAAGCAGCCGACGCCGCAGGAAACCATCTCAATCATGGCGGACATCGTTCCCCAGTAGATATCATCCGGCGTCAGATGGGCCTCGAGGGGCCAGATGCGTTCCTTGAGCCAGTCCATGAGCGGCTTCTCCTCCCCGAGACCGCGGAGAAGCGTCATCGCCGCGTGTGTATGGCAATTGACGAATGCCGGAAGGAGAGCGACGCGGCCATTTCCGTCGATCGTTTCGTCTGCTGCGGGAAGTGTTCGCGGTCCTGAGAGGCTTCTGATCCGGTCTCCCTCGACAAGAATGTCCCCGCGGGCTGTTTTTTCCGCCTCGACGTCGAGATAGAAGACATCCCGGAACAGTGTCGTCATATCACTCCTGCCATCCCTTCATATACGCTTCCTGTTCGGGAAGAAGCGTTTCGAGACGGATGCCGCCCGATTCGAGTTTCGTTCTCATGATCCGCAGGTCGAGTTCTTCGGGGACGTCGTACACTCCGGGCCGAAGCGAATTCCGGGAGATGTACAGTGCGGACTCGAGCTGCATTCCGAAGCTCAGATCCATGATCTCTATGGGATGACCGTCGCCGCAGGCGAGGTTGACGAGGCGCCCTTCTCCGAGAAGGAACAGGTTTCTTCCGTCGCGCATCCTGAAGACTTCGACGTTGTCTCGAATGGTTTCGACAGAGAGAGAGAGTTCCGTGAGGTCGGGTTTCCAGACCTCGACATCGAAATGCCCGGCATTCGCGAGTACGGCCCCGTTCTTCATCTTTTCGAAATGCTCGCGACGGATCACCTTGCGGTTCCCTGTCAGCGTCAGGAACATATCTCCGAGAGGAGCGGCCTGTTCCATCGTCATGACGTCGCATCCGTCCATAACGGCCTCGAACGCACGATGCGGATCGATCTCGGTGATGATGACCCGCGCTCCGAGCGCCTTCGCGCGGAGCGCAACGCCGCGGCCGCACCAGCCGTATCCGGCGACGACGACGGTCTTTCCGGCGACGAGCATGTTCGTCGTCCTCATGATTCCGTCCCAGACCGACTGTCCCGTTCCATACCTGTTGTCGAAAAGGAACTTGCTTTTGGCGTCGTTCACCGAGATCATCGGAAACGCGAGGACGCCGTCCGCGTGCATGGCCTTCAGACGCTTCACGCCTGTCGTCGTCTCTTCGGAGCCTCCGAGAATCCGTGAAAGTTTCTCTTTGTAGTCGGTATGCATCGTCGCGACGAGATCGGCTCCGTCGTCGATGATGATGTCGAGATCGTGCCGCAGCACCGCGTGAAGGTTCTCGAAGTACTCCTCCGTCGACATTCTGTGACGGCTGTATACAGCCATGCCTTCGCTGCGCAGCGCCTCGCAGACGTCGTCCTGCGTCGAAAGCGGATTGCTCCCGGCGGCGTAGACATTGGCGCCGAGCTTTCGCAGCGTTTCGAGAAGGCACGCCGTCTTCGCCTCGAGATGGAGGCACGCCCCGATATTGTGTCCGCTGAATGGCCTTTCGTTTCCGTAGCGCTTCAGGAGGTTCTGGAGAACGGGCATGAACTGCCAGGCCCATTCAATCTTGTGGCGCCCGCGCTGTGCCCGTTCCGTATCGATCGTCGTCATCTGCGTCATTCGCTCATCAATCCTTCCGTTCGTTTTCTGACAAACACGTCACATCGCAAAGCGCGGCAAGCGACTCCGAAAAGGGAGGGAACGCCACGCCGCGTTCCGTGATAATTGCGGTGATACACGTCGCGGGCGTAATGTCGAAAGACGGATTCCACACCTTGAACCCAGAGGGCATAATCCGCTTCCCGAAACACTCGCGGATCTCGTCGGGATTCCGTTCCTCGAGCGGGATCTCGTTTCCCGTCGGACACTTCATATCCACTGTGCTCCACGGAGCGGCGACATAGACCGGAACTCCGAAATGTGCGGCCGCGAGCGCAAGGGTATACGTCCCTATCTTGTTGGCCGTGTCGCCGTTCGACGCCACGCGGTCGGCTCCGACGAGCACCGCGTCGATTTTATACCGCGAAAACGCCGCCGCCGCCATCCCCTCGCACACGACTGTCACATCGATATTATCTTCGGAGAGTTCCCAGGCAGTCAATCGCGCCCCCTGAAGCATCGGACGAGTTTCGTCGGCGAGAACGCGGACTGACTTTCCTTTCAGGACCGCCGCGCGGATGACGCCGAGCGCGGTTCCGAATCCTCCCGTGGCGAGCGCCCCCGCGTTGCAGTGCGTATACACTGTTGCGTCCGAGGGAAGAAGATCCTGTCCGAAGTCTCCTATCCGTTCGTTCGCGGCGATATCCTCCGAATGAATCCGTAGCGCTTCCCTTTCCAGCTCGTCGCGGAGAGAAGAGGAAGAGCTTCGTTCGATACAGGAATGCATCCTTTCGAGGGCATGGAAGAGATTGACGGCCGTAGGTCGGGTACGCGACAATCTCGAGACGGCCGCAATCGCGTCACGAACGGAACGTGCGTCCAGAACGACGCCGTACGCGGCCGCGATTCCGATGGCCGGGGCGCCCCGGACCGCGAGAGTCTCTATCGCGCAGGCAACGTCGTCCGCAGTCCGACAATCGATAAACGAAACCTCGAGAGGAAGCTTCCTCTGGTCCAGAAGCGACAGAGAATCTCTTCGCCATTCGATGGCCTCGGAACGTTCCATCATGGCGATCGCCTTTGGGCGGTCACGCAAACGTCACCATCGGAGAATCGGACGACGAAAACATCTTCTTCTGGAATCTCGGAGACGGAACGCAGACGCAGGCCGTTTTTCGTCTCGCACACGCAATATCCCCTCCTGAGGACGTCCGTCGGCGAAAGGGAATGAAGGCGCGCTTCGAAAATGGAAAACCGGGACGATTGAGCGTTGAGAATCGCGCGTATACCCGCCTCGAGTTTCGACATCCGGGATTCCAGCGCGAACCCGTGTCTGCGGATACACGCGTCGCAGGCATCCGCAAGTCGTTGCGAGATTCGCGAGACCGCGAACCGATGCTCGCTGAAAACGCGAAGGATGTGGCTCCTTGCGAGGCGTGCGGAGCGACGTATCGATACGGCGAGTTCGGCGGAATCCGGAAAGAGATACTCGGCCGCAGCCGAGGGCGTGGGAGCCGAAACGTCCGCGGCAAGGTCCGAGAGGGAAAGATCGATATCGTGCCCCAGTCCCGTAATCAGGGGAAGACGGGACATCCGGACGGCGCGGACCACGCTCTCATCGTCGAACGGATTGAGGTCGTCCCTGCTCCCTCCGCCGCGAACGAGAAGGACGGCTTCCGCGCGGTCGACGAGGTTCGCCCGCGAAAGTCCGTCGACGATGGACTGCGCCGCTTCGTATCCCTGGACCGTTACGGGGATCACGACTATCTCACATGCGCGGAAGCGGTTTCCCGCGACGCGGATGACATCGTGGACCGCTGCGCCGGAGGCGGACGTTACGACGGCGACACGCTCCGGAAAGGGAGGAAGAGGGCGCTTCAACTCCGGGGAAAACACTCCCTCTTCGAGAAGACGGTTCCTGAGTTCTTCCCTGGCGCGCGCAACCGCTCCTGCACCTACGGGGGCGAGACGTCTCGCATAAATCTGGTACGTCCCGCGCTGCGCGTAGACGGCAACTCGTCCTTCGACGATAACCTCGTCGCCAGCACGAGGCCACAGAGGTATCCGAAGGGCATCAGATTTGAATAGAACGCACGAAATGCGACTTTCCTTCCCGCCGAGCGCAAAAAAAACATTTCCGCTCCCGTGACGCACAAGCTCCAGAATTTCCCCGCGAACGGCCAGATTCTGAAAAAAGGGATCACCCAGAAAAACCGCTCCGATACGGCCGGTAATTTCATCAACCGTCAGAATCAGATACGTCACCCGCTTCGTGCGCTTCCGGACTTCCGGCCGATGGCAAGGCGCGAACGATCTTTCCGAGAACTCCGTTTACGAATCTTCCCGATTCCTCGGTGCCAAAAGCCTTGACCAATTCGACAGCCTCCGAAATCGCAACGGGAATCGGAGTCAGACGGCCGATCACGCCCTCGAACAGCGCCAGTCGAACGGCAACACGATCAACAGCGACCATCCGCTCCGGGCGCCATCCAGTAAGGTGCTCGCGGATCAGGCCGTCTATCTCCATCCGTTTCTCGAAAGTTCCACGTACGAGCCGAACTGCATACATAAAAACATCTTCATCCTCGTTTTCGGACGGAAAGCATTCTACCGCCGAAGCGACATCATCGGACCTTCGTATATCGAGAGAATACAACATCTGCAATGCGATCTCGCGGGATCGCCTGCGCTTCTGCGGAAGAAATGCCTTCGGCACTGTGTTACCTCCCGATCCACTTGTGAATCTTCCGGATAAGCTCCCTGCCCCTTTCGGAAAGAAGGGCACGAGACACCCCGAAACAAAGCGCGCCCATAATTCCGGCCAACAGGAACCATTTCAGCCCCATGATGAAAAGTGCCGCAATGGCGAATCCGACTACTCCCCAGAGAATCGGACGATTGACGAGAACGCCCGAAATCAGAGAACGAACCGAAACGTTCTCCTGTTCGATCCACGTAATTCTCGTCGAGAGACCGAGTTGCCTTATCGCCTCAACGACTCTTTCCTGAACAACCCTGTGATCGAGAGGGCTCGAATCCTCCGGGCATCCTATCCCGAGAAACAGTGTACTATCGGCCGGTGAGAGCGTCACATGGTGGCATGTGAACGGTTCCCTGAGAAACGCGCTGATATAGCGGACGAGACCGTCACGTGAGAGCGAAATTTTTCCCAATTCCGTCTTGCGCCAGAAATAGTACATTCTATTCACCCCAGACTGAAAAGGCCGGCTCGAACACGAACCGGCCTCGTTTCGTAGGAATCTCCAGCCCTCGATCAATACTGATCGATCTCGGGTGAAACCGGGCCGCTCGACGGTTCCTGTTCTTCGACGATTTCCTTTTCAAGAGGCTTCTGGGGTGGTATCTCGGGTTTCTTCCCTTCGAAAAAGACACCCTGGACGTTGATATTGACGGCCTTGACGGAATACCCGGTATACTGCTCGAGATTACTCTTGACGGATTCCTGAACATCCCACGCGACATCGGGAATCCTGAGGCCGTACTTCACTAAAACGTACACATCCACCGTAATGACAGGGGGTTTCCCTTCTTCGACCGCAACGCGGATCCCATCGCTTGCTTTCCTGCCGATCCCGAGCTTCGAGGCGATGCCGGGATTTGCGGGCTGAACTCCGGGGACGGTCTGAAGAGTCTTCTTGGCAAGTTCGACGATGACATCTTCAGCAATGTGAACCGTACCCTGAATGGATCCGCCGGATACCGGCGTCGATTCCATTTCCGACTCGGTCTCGATCACGTTCGCCTGTTCGGCTTCTTCTTTGACCACACCCTGTTCTTCGCGGCTTTCATTGTACTCGTCCATTGTTGAGCCTCCCTTCAGCTATTTATCCTTGGGCTGTTCGAATTCACCACCGCAACCGGGACATTGAAGTGTTTCGTCTTTCGTGTATTCGTCGGGCTGGTAATAGAAGACATGTCCGCACGAGGGGCACGTAACGGAAACGTACGTTTCGTCGAATTCGTCTTCATCGCTGTCGTCCTCATCGTCGTCAGAGCAGGTGCATTCCCCGGTTTCGTCGCAAAGGGCGTCGCGAAGCTCCGAAACGTCTTCGTCGAGCGCGTCGAGATCGTCGGAAAGGCCGTCGATCATATCCTGCTGTTCCTCCAGGGTTTCGGCATGCTCGTCGAGTTCGAGCGCGGCCTCATTCAGCGCGTCGGCAACCGCGAGGAAAACACGCTTCGTCGCGTCGTCCTTGAGATCGACGCCGTCGAGAAGTCCTTTCAGATAGGCAACCTTTTCTTTCGTGCTCATTATTATAATCCCCAGCCCTTCAGTTATTTCTTCGCCCGTTCGATATATGCGCCGGTGCGGGTATCGACGATGATCGCATCGCCAACGTTCACGAAAATGGGAACGGTGACGCTCAAACCGGTATTGCACGTCGCAGGCTTCCCGCCGCCCGAAACCGTGTCTCCCTTGTATCCGGGAGGCGTATCGGTGACGACGAGCTCGACGCTTTTGGGAAGCTCAATCCCCATGATTTTCCCTTCGTAGACTTCGACCTGGACTTCGAGGTTCTCGGAAAGATAATACACGATATCTCCGAGAACGTCTTCCGGTATTTCCATCTGATCGTACGACGCAAGATCCATGAAAATGAATCTATCGCCTTCCCTGTAGAGATACTGAGCGGGCTTTTCGTCGAACATGACCCGCTCGAAACGCTCCCCCGAGCGAAACGTATTCTCGACAATCGATCCGTTCTCAAGATGCTTGAGCTTGGTGCGAATGACGGCCCCGCCCCGCCCCATCTTGTGGTGCTGATAATCCACGATCTCCCAGATGCCGTCCTGCCACTTGACCTTCAAACCGATGTAGAAATCCGTCGTATCAACTACCTGCCCCATACCCGAAGCCTCCTGACTCTTGAAACGCAACGTTCACGATATCCGGATAAGGATATATCAAAACCGGCGCGGACGCAAAGCAAAAGCGGGGGAATTCCGAAATTCCCCCCGCTTCGTCCGCATTCATTCGCGCTATTTGATGACTGTCTTCTCAACCGTTACGTCAGGTGTATGCAGAATATACGGCACCACGATCATCGCGAGTTCCGACTTGACATTCTTCGATGTCTTCGCCGTAAAGAACTGGCCCAGAAGCGGGATATCGCTCAGGACGGGGACTTTCGACACTTCTTTCGTCTTCTGATCCTTGAAGAGCCCTCCGACGACGAACGGCTCTCCATCACGGACCCGGACCATCGTATCGACTTCCCTGTTTGTCGTCTGGGGGAATTCTTCCTTGTTCGCTCCGACATATGTTCCGATGATTTCACCAGTAGATATCTTGAGTTTCACGGTCACGATGCCGTCGCGTCCGATCGTCGGCTGGAACTCGAGCTTCGGACCGACCTCCTTTTCGCTCCAGGTCGGGTTGCCCGCCTGGTCGCGCTGGGATACGTACGGATAGTTCTCGGTCAGCTTGATCGTCGCCTTCTGGCCGTCGAGCGTGATCACGGAGGGATCGGCGATCACCTTCCCCTTGTTGTCGTTGATGAGGGCGACGATTCCGGCGTCCAGCATCTTGAGCGTTCCCGACGCGACATTCTTCATATCCGTGATGATCGTTCCGGGACGTTTTTCGTCCTTCACGTACGAATCCTTGTCGCTGATGTAGCTGCTGCCGATATTGATCCCGCTCTTGCTGTAGCTCAGCCACCAGTGATTGTAGACGGCGTCGAGCATCGTTTCGAAATCCTTTTTGGCGGTATCGTTGATCTCGACGATCCGGGCCTGGAGCATCACTTGGCGCCCCGGGTGGTCGAGACGCTGCAGAAGGGAATCGATTTCATCGAGCTGGTCGATTCGTCCGGTCACGTAGAGCGTTTTGAGACGGTCGTCGGCAATGACCTTCGTGACGCCCGTCAATCCCTGGATGATGCCGCCGAGCTGTTTCAGATCGGCGTACGCGATATGGTACGATCGCGTCCCCTGCTTCCCGACAACCTTCGAAATGCTGTCGGCAGTCCCGACGATAATCGTTTTTCCCATAATGGCGTACGTGACGTCGTACATCTTCATAATGTAGGAAAAAGCCTGATTCAAGGGGACCTGATTCAGCGACATCGTCACGAGAACGTTCGGAACGGACGGATCGGAAATGACGTTCATGCCGATGTACTTCCCGAACATCCGAAAGACGTCCCGAAGTTCGACGTCCCGGAGGTCGAGCGTGATCGGAATCGTTTTCGTAAACGGGTCGCCCGTATCGACCTTCGGGACGGGTCGCACCGTCAGCTGTTCCTGTCCCGCAAGGCGCGCCGCCTGATCCGCGGTGACGAGCATGATGACGTACTGGTTCGCGGGCGCCGTTCCCCGAATTTCCCGAATCTTCATGTCCTGCATCACGTCGACGGTCATCACGATGGCGCCCTTGTCCTGGCTCAGCGTCAGCATCTTCGCGAGAGGATAGTCGAGATCCTTCTTCCAGAAAAGAGAAGGCACCCGCGCCCCGGAGATACGGAACACCATCGACGATGGCGTCGACGACTGCAACTCCGGGGCACTCAGCGAATCTCCCTTCAGTTCGAGCACGAGCGTGGTATCACCGATCTGCTTGCACTGGACTCCCGAGACCTTCCTGAGCGCGAGCATCTCCTTTTCGGTGAACGCGGGGACTGCCTGTACCTCCGAAACAACCGTGAACAACGCGAAGCCGGCGGTCACGAGAAAAACGCACAGAAACGGAAACCAACGAATTCGCATCAGCCTTCCTCCTACTTTCCGGGTTTGAGTTCGAGTCGTTTTCCCGACCACACGATCTTCACGCCGTTCGCGGACACCGAGACAACGCGTCCCTTCGCCCCTCCGAAGCGGTGGCCCGCGCGAACCACGATGCCTGTCCCTTCCCCTTCGATGTCCATTATCGCAGTGGACTCGCCATTTACCGTCATCAGGGCCTTCACGAACATGATCGGCGGAATCACTTCGGGAGGCGGCATCTTTGCCTGATCCTTGAGGAGAACGTTGACCGAGTCAGTTTTTTTCCGCGCCTGCATGAACGGTTCGTTCGTCTCGTCGAGAATCCGTCCCGAAATGAGCGTGCTCGTCTTCCGCGCCTCGACGGACGCCCTGAACTGCGCGATCATGGCGTCAAGGCGGCTTTGGTCCTGCGCCGGCGCGTTCCCCGACGGCGGGATCGGAAGGTTTCTCGGGCGGGACATTTCGACGAGCTGCTTGAAGACGTAACCCGACCAGACGGCTCCTGCGAAAAAGAGCGTGGTGACGACGAGCCTGAGCCAGCGGAATCCCCCTTCTCCGTTCGCGAGATTCTTCCAGAACTCACGGATTACGACGCCCCATCCGGCTTTCTCATCCATACGCGACCATTCCTCACTTTCCGAGGACAGATTCCAAAATGACGTTCCCCTTGATTGCGAGGTCCTCTCCGCCCTGCATCGTCACCGAGGAAACGCGAACGGCGACCTTCAGACTCCGCCAGTCCGAGAGCGTCGGAACGAAGGAGAGGTATGGTCCCTCATAACTGATCTCGACGGCGCTGCGTCCGTTTGCGGCCTTCACCGGACGGATGATGTTGCTCTTCAAGCCGTTCTTCTCCATTTCTTTCTGTACGAGCGAATAAAAGTCGACTTCATTCGCGGGGATACCCAGCTGATACGTTTCAAGTTCGGCAAGGGCTTTTTTGAAAACCGAAATCTGCTGCGTCTGTTCCATTGCCGTCCGCTCGAGAACGGTCCGCTGAACCGTCAGACTCTCGATCGAACGGCGCAACTCCATGATCGTCTTTCCGAAACTGTACTCGCCGTAAACGAGCGCGCCTCCAAGAAGAAACAACAGGAGCAAGAGAAACGAGGATTTCGACTTCGACGTCATTTTTTCTCTCCGGTCTTACCGATAGTGTCGATCGTGCCGACACCGCAGGAAAGGGAAAAATCGACGACCGCGGCGCCATTCAGCGTCGTTCGCCTCGTCACGGGGAAATCGACGTTCGGAACGATGCCGGTATCGATCAGGCCACGCGCGAAAACGACGATATCGTTTTCGTTGTACGCGAACCCCTTCATCTCGGCCTTTCCTTCTCTCTGAGTCACCGACGACAACCAGACGCCCTTCGGGAGGGCCTTCTCGACGGCTTCGAGGAACTCGAGGGTCGGCAGCTCCTCCCGCAAGAGCGCAAGGGCGTTTCCGTACATCTTCTCCTGCTCGGAAAGACGCTGGATCTCGTTCGAAAGACGACGATTCTGCGCGGTCAGAATCGCGATGTCGTCGTTCAGGCGCGTCACCTGCGTCTGCAGGGAACGGCTCGTCATATATCCGTATACGAACGTCGTTCCGGAGACGACGATGAACGACAGGAATACAACCGTCACGATGATAAGGCCGATGTTGACGCCGTTTTTTTTCTGTTCGACAAGTTCGCGCGGCCGGAGATCGATTCTTACCTTCATTGGACATCCCTCAGCGCAAGTCCGAGCGCTCCGCCCCAGACCGGGGCGTTTTCAGGCTTCCCAGAGATCCCCCAGGCCTCCCAGGGATCGACGGCGACCGCGGGAATTCCCGCCGCGGAGGACAGCGCCGATCGCAGGATCTCGAAGTCGTGCGTCCATCCCGAGACCGCGATCGTGCCGCACGCGGTCTCGCGATACTGGTTCCGTGCGAACATGACGGTATTCGTCACTTCGCGGACCAACGGCAGAAGCGCCTCTTCGGGGTTCTCCTGAAGAGACTCTGGGATGTCGACCTGGGCGGTTCTGTAAAGTATCCCGTTGTCCTTGAACCCGAGAACGATGTTCGTCACTTCCCTGTCGGGGAAAACAGAGACGAAATTCCCCTGCATCGCCGGGACGGGCCCGGCGAGCGCCCGAAACAGTGCGACATTGACGGGCTCGATCGCGGCCACTTCGATCCCGACTTCCTGACAGATCCGAAGAAGCGTTTCTATCGGCTTCATTTTGCAGGTCACGACGAGAATGGACATCTGTCCGGACTGTTGCGCCGCCGCCGGGGGCAGATCGACGGAAGAAACGTCGACGGCCGCATCTGCGTACGGGAACGGAAAATACTTCTCGAAGTCCCATCTGAGGGCCTCCCGCGCATCGTTCATCGGCATTTCAGGCAAGTCGACGAGACGGATCATCACATCTCTCGACGGAACGCCGAGGACGACGGGACCTCCCGCCGAACCTCCCGCGTTGTACAGCAGCGACTTGAGACCGTCCTGCAACGCCTTGAGGTCCGCGAGCGAGTCTCGCCTGATGGCGCCGGTCGCGGAAAACGACGCGCTCTTCTTCACCTTGAGGGAAGAAGACGTCCCCTCGAGTTCGACAAAGCGCAACGCATCGGTCTGGAGAGCAAGCCCGGCATAGTTCTTCTTCTTCCGGAACAAACCTCGCGCCATCACATCACCAGCTTCCCGGAGGCTAAAGAGTTACGGCGAAAACCCGTATGGCTATACCCGAGACGTCGAATGCCATTCCGATTTCTTTTCCGCCGAACTTCACGGAGAAAGTATTGGGAGAAACCGAATTGCCATTCACATCTTTAAACTGTGTTTTCTCGCTGTTCCAGAGCTTTGTGATCCGTTCGGCTTCTCTTTGCACCGTAAGGGATGGAGGATTGATCGTAAGCGTTATCAATTTTCCGTATAAAACATTCTCAGGCATGGCAACTGCGCTGCATGCAGTTGCCATACAGTTGAGAATAACGCATGTGAGATAAAAAGAAAAGATTTTCCTGGTTTTCATCGGAAGATCTCCCTCCAGTATTGGACCTTTTGCTTGTCAGGAAGAACGCTTCCCGTCGAGCCGCCGGATCCGATCCCTTCGGGAAGGTCGAAAACAAGAACCCCTCCCCGTTTAAGTGAATTCTTCAGAATTCCTCCTTCGACAGTGGACGGGTCGAAACCGGGATTGAGCTCCTTGATCCCGAGGAAAAGCTTTCCTCGGGAAGACGTCAACCCGGATATCTTGATGCCGGACAATTCAACATATCTCTTGACCGTCGTCTTGTCCCAGAGCCCCTTGGATGTCGCGGCATCGACAACATACAACCGGGACGTTCCTCCAACCTGGCACTGGTCATCCACATCCTCGATCGTCGGTATGAACGTCGCGATCAGAAGCGCGCCGTTGATGAGCAACGGCGGTGTCGAGGCGTATTCCGCCTCCTTCTTGCTCGCCGCGTTTCTCTGTTGCAGGGGCATATACCACCCGGCCCGTTTTCCCTGCGAGACGGAGGTCGCATCTCCCAGAAACGAGGAATCGCTCGTCGGAGCGACAGCGTAAAGATCTTCCTTTGTCAGCGACACGTCGTCACTTATTTTCGAGTTAAAGCCGAAGATATACTGTCGATCATTGGAGATAACCTTGAAGTCCGGCCCCCTGACGTCGGCCGTGCCGCCGAAGACCCACATGTCTCCGCCAAAGAACCCCAGTTCGAGCGCATGAGGAATCACGATCGGTTTCGTAAAGGAAAGGACGGCCGTATCGGATTTCAGGGTGAAAATGTTCCGCATGGTCCACGTCGAAGCGGAACCGGTCGCGAGATTGATCCGGAAGATATGCCCCCTGTGGTCGGAGGTATACGCCTCTTCCAGCGGCCCTCCGGGAGTCGCGACATATGCGGAAATCGGCGCGAGAGCCATGCCGAGCTTATCGGGGTCACCCGTCAGCGATCCGACGACATTGTTCGCCACAAATTCCCGAACGATAGCCGCGTTCTCTATCGAAGACACATATATGGCCTTCCCAACGTCGGCGACGTCGCGCGACGCAAGGTTCTGGTTCATTCCGGCGCCGACGATCAGAACCCATGAGTCCGACGGACTATTCCGGACATATCCGACTGCGGGAACGCTCATCGTCATCCCGAGGCGACGGTAATCAAAGCCGGAAAGCGGCGAGGCGTGGGGGGTGACATAAACGTCGGCGGCCACCGCGTCCGTCGTGCTTTTCGGCACCCATCGATATACCAGTTTCTCGCCATACGACATCTGATTCTCGATGCCCCACATAAACTGCGGGAGCGAAGGTTTCGTCACGTTCATCGCATAGATGCCGCAACCGCCATATCCCAGCGAACCGACAAGAACCGTCCCGTATCCCGGGTTCCCCGGATTGTGGGGGTCGTTCAGAAGCGAAACGTCTTCGGCGACGAGAGATCCGTCGAGGAGATACACGGGAAACGTCGTCGCGCTCATGGAAAGCTTCGGCGTAAGGTTCGACGGAGAAACGCCGTCATCGAACGGAAAACGGAGTCGCGCCAGACGGTTGAAATGAACGACATTCGGAGGAAGGAATCCCCATTTCTCAACGCCGCTCGAAAAATCGAACGCGTGAAGGATTCCGCCGTTTGACTGGATATAGACGACAGGATCGCGCCCGGAATTGTCGGTTTTGAACTTTTGGTATTCCTGTGCGGAATACTGCGCCGCGGGGTCCTTTACGACCGTGACGCCCGAGTGCTCCATGTCAAGCAACGGGTTCGTTCGCTGGACGTACGTCTTCGTCGATACATTATAGTCTTCACCCCTGAGCCATCGGATGAAAAGATCCGCCTGGCTGTTGTCGCAATCGCTCCAGATCTCGTTCGAAAGAGGCGGTTTCGGGTTTCCTGTCTCGGTCGAGACGTTCAGAACACAACAATTGCAGTTCAAGGCGAACTTCGGGGCGGCCTTCGTTCCCGCGGGGTCCCAGTCGACGGTCAGGAGGTTCCGTTTTGAAGCCGATGGCATCTTTTTCCCGGCTTCCCAAACATCTGTATAGATATTCGTCTCGATGTTGAGCGTCGCCTTCGAAAAGGTTCCGCTCCAGTTCCCATTCTTGTCGATCGTAAATGTCGAGTTGAAGACGATCCCGTCGGTCTCGGGGGTTTTCGGGGGAAGAACCACCGGAGCGGCGCCCGCATAGTTCGAAGCGCCGATCGACGTGAAGACGCTCTTCAGCGCACTCACGAGCCCCGGAACATCGTTCGCGAAATACGGCCTGACGTTCGGATTCCGGTCTCCGTTCGCGAGCGGCTGCCCTTCCTGAGCCATATTCGTGAGCGTCGTCCTGAGCTTGACGACTTGCGGATCCGTGCTGTCCGGATCGACGAACCCGACGACCATCGTACGGACTCCGTCGTCCATCGAGAGAATTTTCCCGTTCACATCGAGAAGGGTCTTCGTACTCCGGTAGAGGTTCCTGACGCTGTCTTCGGCCTTTGCGCCGCCCGTGCTGTCGTCGCCCGCGGTGAAAACGACAAGCCAGTTCTTCTGGCACGATCCCTTGACGACTCTGTCGTAAAAGAAATTCCGGACGCACCCGACCGCCTGTTTTGCGCCGAGGAGGATACGCTGGGAAAACGTCACCGAAACGTTTATCGCTCCTTTTTGGTAGCGCGTCGTCCCGCCGCCCGTCGACAACGCGTCCTCCGATGGCGGAAAGTAGATCGAATCGGCGAGCGGGGTCTTTCCGTCGGCGATGAGTTCGTCGTTGATAATCTTGCTGTAGGTCGCGGACCCTGACTCGGTTTGTTCGACTCCATCCATATATTTCAAGAGAGACGCTATGTGATCCGTAGAATGCTCCGAAATCGGAACTCTGAGGAAAGCTCGTCCGATTCGCCTCTTGATCAGTGCCGACGTGTCTTTATACAGATCGAGATAGACTCCCCATCGAACATTCTGGGCATCCCTGTAACAATAATACGTTCCTCCGGAACAGCATGTCGCCCAATCCGGTCCCCTGTGATCGTCGAAAAAATCCTTCCTGTAGAAATCGGCCCAGATTCCGGCCATATTATCCGTATGCTCCTGATATCCCGTCGCAAGGCCGATATTCATGCCCTTGACAAGGTCGATTTCATTCAGAATCCGCCACAGGACGAGCTTCGACATGTACAGCCGGCTGTCGTTGGGAACGAGGTCATTCGTAGTCGGGTTTATTTTCGGCGTCTGCCAGTACCGCGAGTCCTTGAACACGAGCTTGTATCTGTAGCTCGGGTCGGGGTAGTAATAGCAATCAGCGCTTTCCGGATCGTTGTTCGACGCGTCGAGATCCCGGCCGTAGCGATATTGGGTCGTTCCGAACGGAACTGTCCACGGCAGAGCCCCGGATCCCCATGTGCATTGCGCCATTTTCGCGTAAATCGAGGACATGTCCGCGCTGTCGGTATCGCAGTTCGGTATTTTCCCCCTCGGGGTCCAGAGCATCGGAGATCCCGTATCGACGAGCAAAAGCACGTTCGGCGGATACCCTTTCGCGATCGTATCGTCGGGCGTAAAAAGTTTTTTGATGAATGGACGGAACGGTTTCTCGCCGTTGAACATTGCGGCGTCGGCATTTCCGTTCCCGATCGCCAGAAGAAGAGATGCTGCCGCAATGCTCACCAGCACCGATCTGATCGAGAAATGTCTCATACATCTCCCCTCCATTCCAGAGAAATAAACAATTACGGCAACGTGTTCTGAAGATCCGGGTCGATAATGACCGCCTCATCCAGAATACGCTGCCTTCCGGCGCCGCTGTCATAGACGCTTCGGACGAGATACAATCCATATCCGGTGGTCACTCCCGACGATTCGGATGTTCCCTTTCCGTATTGTTGTCCGTAATAGCTTCCCTGATATACGGCGCTGTTGCCTCCCGCAGTCACGGAAGCGCCGGACAGAACGAGTCTCGGGGGAAAGCCGTTCAGCGCCGTTCCGGATACCGTGACTTTGCTTGCATCATAGTTCAGATCGTAGACGTAAACGGTAAGCGATCCGGCCGGAATTTTCGTCAGCTGAATCTTGTCGGCGGAGTCGATATCGCCGCTGATCGTTCCGATGGACGGAAGCGATCCGTTCGTCTTGAGATGATTGTAAATCCACGCCTTTCCGATTTCGGTACCTCTTACGGTTTCGTTATATTCGACGCTCCGCGTCACGAACATCTGCGTCGTCGAATGGAGGTTCTCCGCCATATATAACGACATCCCCACAAGGACCGTGCCCACGAGCATGACCAGAAGAACGACCGCGAGCGTCATTCCCCTGCGGGGGATCATTCGCACTTTATGAGAAGGTGACGAAAAAACGGTTCCATGAGTCAGCATCCCGCACCCACCTATGGTTTCGCCGTATTTCGAAGCCGCCAGGCCGCCGAGGCGATCGCGA
This sequence comes from Lactivibrio alcoholicus, assembly GCF_055390895.1. NCBI lineage: Bacteria > Thermotogati > Synergistota > Synergistia > Synergistales > Aminobacteriaceae > Lactivibrio > Lactivibrio alcoholicus. The sequence continues at coordinate 3,279,239 of NZ_AP042471.1, read as the reverse complement.
GGCGGTAATGCCTGTCGTCACTCGAAATCGCGTCCGCGCTCGACGGCCATCCGTCGAGAGACTGGACTACTTCTGAGGCATAGCGTTTATTCCCCTGCGCGAGAACGAACACCACCAGCACGCCGGTAAACGGATCAAAAGAAAAGTGAAGCTTCCGGATGCCTTCGATGCGCTTTTGCGTTCCGGATCCCGAAGTGACATCCTCCGTAGCAAAATAGGAACCGCCAGAGTCGGTCACAACGCAAGCCCGCAACGCCCGGACATACAGCAGTTCGTCATACGCTGCAATAAAACCGGCCGTGGTATTCGTCGATGGGCGCCTGACCTTCGGCACCGCTGGCGTTCCTCCGGAAACGTACAGCGGATAGCCGAGGGTCGGGAATGTGATCCACGAGTCAAGACGTATGATGGACGGCGCAGCCGTCTCAAACAGCGTGTCCACATCAGGTGAAAGATCAAGACTGAAGACCGACGAATCACTGACCGAAAGCTGTTCCGTCTGGACGACCCCGGACGGCATCGCGTACACGATCCGGATCTCAGGGCCTTCGAGCGCGTTGTCCGGAGAGATGAATACGGGGTGTCTCCAATCCTTGACGACCGGGCCTCCCGTCGAATCGGTGAACGCCTTCTGATAGACCGAGTCTGCCTTTGTCGCGTAATCGGCAAACGTCACGACATTGTCGGGACTCTCCGGGATGCCGAGGCTCGCGTGAAGGATCGGACGTTCGAGAATGGCGAGGACGCCCTCCGCGCGCTGTCGGGCGGTTACGTAGTCGCTCGTCTGCTCGAAACTGCCGATGTACGTATAAAGAAGCGACGCGGCCGCTCCTCCGATGATTCCCACAATGACGACCGATATGAGAATCTCGACGAGCGTGAAGCCGTTTTCGCGGGAAGAATGACCCTGCCCTGCATTACCGCGCCCTGGGAGCCGCAAACGTGCTCACCTCCCGCGTGAAGACCCGCTGCTTCTGCCCGACGACGCCCGGCCACGTCACGGTCATCGTAATCGTCTGTTTTTGGGCGATGCGCGCCGAAACATCCCAACTCAGGACCATTCCTTCGATCGTCGAATTCCCGGACGTGATGTTCGTCGAAAGGTCGGAGCTGGAGGTGTGCGCCTCCAGCTCCTCGAACTTCCGCGTCGCGACGAGGCTGGCCCGCTCGTGTTCCGCGCTCGACACAATGAGTTTCGTCGTCGCCACCGGAACGAGCGCGATGGCGAGCAGCGCGATTCCCAGAATGAGCATCGAAAGCACGGTTTCGACGAGCGAGAAGCCTCTGTCCATTCAGGTCGTCCTAACGGGCGCGCATCCAGACCCAATCTGTTTGTGTCGTTTTGTAGCTTGTAGTTTTCGCAATATTATCATCTGCTCCCGAGTAAAGTCCATCTGAGTCGGCCATATCAGCAAGTTTTATCTTTGCTCCAGCCAAATCATTGCTGACGAATGCGCCAACATACCAAATCCTCTCATCACCAGAAGCAACGCCTCGTAAGTTACGATTTGTGTCGGATACACTTCTATCCATATATTTTTGTAATTTTAATACATCGTTTGCACCTGCGGAAAGAGCCGTATTCGGATTATCCGCATAGTACATCAGCGCCGCTGCTTTCAAAGAGCGAAGGTCGGACACGATCTTCGTCGCTTCTGCCTTGTCGGTTCCGCTGCCCGCCACCAGAAGCATCGCACCCGCCAGGATGCCGATGATGATGATGACGATCAGAAGTTCCACAAGCGTGAAGCCGCGCGCCTTGCGCATCGTTGCGATTTTCTTCATGAGAGTTCTCCTCCTTGTGAGTTGTATGTCATGGCGCTCCGATCGCGCCATTCCGAAAATCGTTCGTCGTTCCCGTCCGTTTGTCTGTGATTCTTCCCTTCCCCCCTTCGACCGAAGATGGATTTCTATCTACATGAGCGTCTGTATCGCCGTCACGATGGGCGTGAAGATCGCGAGCGCCACGAATGCGACCATTCCGCCGACGATCATGATCAGCACCGGCTCCAATACCGCCGTCAGCCGCTTGATTTTTTCGTCGAGTTCGAGTTCGAACCAGTCGGCCACCTTGTTGAGCATCTCCTCGAGCTGCCCCGTCTCCTCGCCGATCCGCATCATATGCGCAATCATCGCCGGGAAGATCTTCAGTTCCTTCGCTGTATCGCCAAGCCCCTTTCCTCTCTTGGCCGCGTCGCGGAGCGTGACGTAGCCCTGGGCGATGACGTAGTTGTCCGATACTTCCGCGGTCATGTCGAGCGACTTCAGGATCGGCACCCCCGACTGCACGAGGGACGCCAGCGTCCGGTTCGATCGGGCCATGACCGTCCGGTAGAGGATATCGCCCGTTATCGGGACCTTGAGCTTGAACGCGTCGAACGCCGGGCGCGTCGAAGGGGACTTCTGCAAAAGGATCGTCACCAGGACGATCAGGAGAACCGCCAGGAGCGGCAGATACCAGTAATTCGCGATAAACATGCCGAAGTCGAACATGAATACGGTGAGTTTGGGCAATGGGACGTTGAGTCCTTTGAAAACCTTTGCGAATTTCGGAATGACGACGGTTACGAGGATATAGAGAATGAAGAACGAAAAAAGGATCACGACGGACGGGTACGAAACGGCCGAAACGATCTTCCGGCGCAGCGCGTCCTGCCTCTCGAGGAACGAGGCGAGCCGGTCGAGGCTGTCGTCGAGAACGCCGCCCTCTTCTCCCGCCTGGACTATGGCGACCATGAGCGTGCTGAATTCCTTGCGGCTCCGCATCGCCGCGCTCATCGAAAAGCCCGAATCGATGGACGCCTTCACCTTTCTGATCGCGTCGGCGAGACGCGCGTTCTTCGTCTGTTCGACGAGGATCTCGAGAGCGTTGCCGAGCGTGATGCCCGCCTTGACCATCGTCGCGAGCTGCCGGAAGAACACGACCTTGTCGCGCAGGGAGATGCTCGATATCTTCCTGAGGTCGTCGAGAAATCCGCCGGAGGAAGACGAGGACTCCGTTTTCCTCGTCTCGACGGAGATCGGGAACATGCCGCGACCGCGCAGAACGCCGACGATCTGCGTCTGGCTCTCTCCGCTCAGGAATCCCTCAACGATTTTGCCGTCCGAAGCACGCGCACGATAGCGAAAGTCCATTTTCTACACTCCCCGAGACCGTCAAACATTTTTGACACTTGCCCGTTTGAAAAATTATACCAAATGTCGTGTCAACGTAAAGCCTTGATATCATCTTTATCGGTGCTCGAAGAGAATTCTTTGCAGGTCTTTCGAATCATACGCATACGACATCGCGACATCCATCGACAATACCCCGCGGTTCACGAGCGAAGCGAGGCACTGCTCCATCGTCTGCATCCCGATTTCGCCGCCCGTCTGGATCAGCGTTTTGATCTGGTTCGTCTTTCCCTCCTTGACGCAGTTGCGGACCGCGGGGTTCGCGAGCAGGAGTTCCGTGGCGACCACCCGGCCTCCTCCCGATCTCGGGATCAGCTGCTGCGAGCATATTCCGACAAGGATGGTCGCGAGCTGAATGCGGATCTGCCCCTGCTGGTGGGGAGGGAATACGTCGACGATCCGGTCGATGGATTGCGCGGCGTCCTGCGTATGCAGCGTCGCGAGGACGAGATGTCCCGTTTCGGCCGCAGTGATCGCCGCGGAGACGGTTTCGAGATCTCTCATTTCGCCGATCATGATGACGTCAGGATCTTCGCGAAGCACCCGTTTGAGCGCTTCGGCGAATGAGTGCGTGTCGCTCCCGACCTCGCGCTGGTGGACGACGCACTTTTCCGACGAGAAGAGGTATTCGACGGGGTCTTCGATCGTGACGATGTGATCGTGCCGGGTGGCGTTGATTTCGCGGACGACCGCGGCGAGAGTGGAGCTCTTGCCGTGTCCGGTCGGTCCCGTGACGAGAAAGAGTCCGCGTTTCCTTTTCGCGATGTCGCGCAGAATAGGCGGCAATTCGAGCTGATCGATGGTCCGGACGGCAGTCGGAATCAATCGCAGCGCGAGCGCGACGTTTCCGGACTCATGGAAGAAATTGCCCCTGAATCGGGCCGTTTCGCCGCCCGTTCCGCGGTATGTGAAGCTGAAGTCGTATTCCTTTTTCTGGCGGAACGCTTCGCGTTGTTCGGCGTTCAGCAGTTTCTGAAGAATTTCCTCCATGTCGGATGCCGTCAGGAGCTCGTGCTTTTGCGCATAGCGAAGTTCTCCGTCCACGCGAAAGGCCGGGGGAATTCCGACGCTCATGTGCAGATCGCTGGCGTTCCGGTGAACGACATCGCCCAAAAGAGCCTGTATGTCTGCCATGATACCCTCCTCCTTCGGTGCTACATGGAGACTTCGAAGACTTCCTCGACACTCGTCATTCCGGATAGGATTTTGTTGATCCCGGAACGGCGGAGCGTTTTCATCCCGAGCTTGATGGCCTCTTCCCGGAGGTCGGTCGTGGAGGCGCCCCCGACGATCATTCGCCGGATCGTGTCGTTGACGATGAGGATCTCGAAGATCCCGGCCCGTCCCTTGAACCCGGTCCCGCGGCATTCGTCGCATCCGACGGGTTCCCACGCGTGTGTTCCGCTTTTTACGCCGAGGCTGTGGCACATGTTTTCCGTCATGGTGTATTCCCGTTTGCAGTGCGGGCACAGGATGCGGACGAGACGCTGCGCGATGACCCCCATCAGCGACGACGCGACGAGAAACGGCGCGATGCCCATGTCGGTCAGGCGGACGGCCGCACTCGGCGCGTCGTTCGTGTGGAGCGTCGACAGAACGAGGTGCCCCGTCAAAGCGGCGCGGATGGCAAGCTGCGCCGTTTCCCTGTCCCGGACTTCTCCGATCATGATCTTGTCGGGATCCTGCCGGAGGATCGAGCGGAGCGTCGATTCGAAGGTCAGGCCGGCCTTTTCGTTGACCTGGACCTGATTGATGCCGAGAATCGTGTATTCGACCGGATCTTCGACGGTGATGACGTTGACTTCCGGTTTGTTGATCTGTTCGAGCATGGAATAAAGCGTCGTCGACTTTCCGCTCCCGGTCGGGCCCGTCAGCAGGATAACGCCGTACGGAGACGCTATGAGCATCTCGATAAGCTCGCGGTCGTCTTCCTCGAAACCGAGCTTCTGCAGACCGACCATCGCGTTGCTCTGATCGAGAATCCGAAGGACGATCTTTTCCCCATAGATCGACGGCAGCGACGAAACGCGGAGATCGATGCGCCGCCCCAGAGCGTTGACGAGGATCCTGCCGTCCTGCGGCCTGCGTTTTTCGGAGATATCCATTCCGGACATGATCTTGACCCGCGACGAGACGGCAGGATGGAGCCCCGGCGGAAAATCAAAGGCGTTGAATAACTGTCCGTCGACGCGATAGCGAACATGCGATACCTTTTCGAATGGCTCGATGTGGATGTCGGACGCCTCTTCGCGAACGGCCTGTTCGATAACGCTGTTGACGAGCTGGATGACGGGTGCGTCATCGGGTGAAGCCTCCGAAACCGATCGGGCGAGGTCGAACTCTCTCGCTCTCTGCCCTCCCTCGACTACCTCGATCATCGCTTCCTTCAGCGAATCCTGGATCGTATACAGCCGGTCGATGTTTCGCTTGATGTCGGACGATGTCGCTATAGAGGGACGAATCTCCATTCCGGTGAGCATCCGGAGTTCGTCGAGCGCCATGATGTCGAGCGGATCGGATGTCGCGACGTGCAGGATCGTGCTATCCTCGATGCTGAGAGGAATGGCCTGGAGCCGTACCGCGACGTTCTGCGGTATTTTCCGGAGGGCCTCCGGCATCGGCCGGTACCGGGAGAGTGAAACAAGCGGGAGTTTCAATTGGCGGCTCAGGGTTTCCATGAGTCTGTTCTCGGTGATCAGCCCCTTGGAAACAAGAAACGTTCCGAGGCGTTCCCCCGATTTTTTCTGTTCGGCCAGCGCATGCGTCAGTTGCTCCGGAGTGATTGCCCCCGCTTCCACGAGGAGATCGCCAAGTCGTTGCAGTTGTGCCATCGTTGCGCCTCCCGATAGAGTTCTTGTCTTTCCCGAGTATGAATCATAACGAATAGTTCAGAGGAATACAACGCGACACTGCGGATTTTGCGGAGAGACGCTCTTGACCGCTACGGAGAGCAGTGGTATAAGCTGCGTAACTTTCAGAAAGGAAGTCGGACGAATGTGTCGATTTGATGTGTCGGTTTCCGGATCGCGCGGCAGTCTCTCATCGTCATCGCGTTCGCGCATGACGACGGAACTTTCTGTGCCCGGCCCGACACAGGACGCCCCCTGATTCCGGATGAAAAACGCCATCCGCAATAATGCAAAAAGAACCGGGCCGCACAGGGTCCGGTTCTTTTTTATGAGAAAGGAGAATATCGACATCATGCACACAATCCTCGTAACGGAACACATTCACGAAAGCGGAATGAATCTCCTCTCCCAGGCACGGGATGTCTCCGTCTCGTTGCGCATCGGTCTCGATCGCACAGCGCTTCTCGAAGCCGTTTCGAACGTCGACGCAATGCTTACGAGAAGCGGAACTCCGCTCGATCGCGAAATCTTCGATCGCGCCCCACGGCTCAGGGTCGTCGCACGCGCGGGGGTCGGAGTCGACAATATCGATATCGCGGAAGCAAGCAGACGCGGCATCGTCATCATCAACGCGCCGACAGGAAATACGCTCGCGGCGACGGAACACACGATGGCAATGATGCTCTCCGCCGTCAGACGACTCCCGCATGCTCACGCTTCCGTCATGAACGGGGAATGGCGCAGAAAAGACTTCATGGGAAATCAGCTTCACGGACGGAAACTCCTGATCGTTGGGCTCGGAAGAATCGGTTCCCAGGTTGCGATCAGGGCGAGAGGGTTCGGGATGGAAGTGTTCGCCTTCGATCCGTACGTCTCCGAAGCGCATGCCGAGCGAATCGGCGCAAAACTCCTCGAAAACCTCGACGGAGCTCTCGCCCTTGCCGATATCGTGACGCTCCACGTGCCTCTCACGTCCGAAACGCGCGGAATGATCGGTGAGAGGGAACTGAAGTCACTCAAGTGCGGAGCGTTTCTCGTGAACTGCGCCCGGGGGAATCTCGTCGATGAAGACGCGCTTGCGCGGGAGTTGCGGAATGGACGCATCGCGGGCGTCGCCTTCGATGTCTTCGGAGAGGAGCCGATCCGCAAGGATCATCCGCTGCTCGCCGAAGATGTACGCGACAAGGTCGTCGTGACACCGCATATCGGCGCGAATACGCACGAAGCGCAATCAGCGGTCGCGCGGATCGCGGTCGAGAACATGCTCTCCGCTCTCCGCGGCGAGGCGTACGAACACGCCGTCAATCTGCCGTTCATGGCGCACGGGCTTCCTGAGCATCAGCGACAATATCTCTCCCTCGCACGAAGGATGGGAATCATCGCCGCGCGGCTTCTTTCGGGAGCGCCGCAGCGATTGAACATCCGACTCTTCGGAAGGCTCTTCACCGAAGACGCGGGGCGTATACATTTCGAACTTCCGTATCGCCACTCTTCGTATGCCGTCAGCATCCTGAAAGGGTTTCTCGAAGTCCATCTCGGCCCGGAAGTGAATTACATGTCGGCCCCGCTTCTCGCGCAGGACAGGTCCCTTCGCGTGGAAGAAAGCCGCGGAACCGCAAGCACGTATAACAATATCGTCGAAGTTTCCGCGAAGAGCGACAGAGACGTCGTCACGATCTCGGCGACCGTGACCGAGGAAAACAAGCTTCGCATCGTAGGGATAAACGGCTACTGGATCGACTTCGTTCCGGAAGGGACGCTCCTTCTTTTCAGCAATCACGATCGTCCGGGAGTTATCGGAAGAATCGGCACGCTTCTCGGAAACGCCGGGGTGAATATCGCGAACTTCGCGCTCGGACGAAAAAACGGGAACGGACTCGCTCTCGGCGTTCTGCAGGTCGACTCCGCGATTCCGGATGATCTTCTCCAGAAACTCCGCTCGGACAGCGATTTCGTCTGGGCGACGACCGTCACTCTGACAAAGGATGCGATGTAGTCATGAAGACTCTCTTTCTCGTCCGTCACGGACAAACCGATTGGAACATACAGGGCCGTTTCCAAGGGCGCTGCGACGTTCCGCTGAACCCGACAGGGATCCGCCAGACCGAACGCGCCGCGCAGGCTTTGGCACGCATTCATATCGACGCGGTCTGGAGCAGCCCTCTTTCGAGGGCGACACAGACCGCACGGATCATCGCAGAACCGCACAGACTTTCCGTCGACGTTCTCGAAGATCTCACGGAAATCTGCCACGGGACGTGGGAGGGGCTCAAGAGCGACGCGGTAGCGTCACGATGGCCTGAGTTGCTCGACAGATGGCACAGGAAGCCGGAGGGGGTGAAAATGCCCGGACCTGGAGGAGAGTCACTCGGCGACGTGAAGGAGCGTTCCGTCAGAGCGCTCGCGCAAATTACGGATCAAACGTCCGAAGCGGCCATCGTCGTTGCGCACGATGCCGTTCTGAAAACGATGTTGTGCCATCTGCTCGACATGCCACTTTCGTCTTTCTGGCGGTTCCGGCTCGAGAACGGGAGCATTTCGGTTTTCGATTTTTCGGGTGGAGATCCCGTTCTTTGCGTCTGCGGGGACGGTTGTCATCTCGGGAACGGGTACGTGGGGAGCGTCCAGCTGGGGTTATAGAGTGTTACGGGTTACGGGGTATGAGTTTTGGTTTGGTTTTGGTTTGGTTTTGGTTTGGTTTGGTTTGGTTTGGTTTTGGTTTGGTTTGGGTTTGGTTTGGTTTGGTTTGGTTTGGTTTGGTTTGGGTTTGGTTTGGGTATGGGGTAAGGGTTATGGGGGAATGAGGAGTATTCGGAAACGCCGTACGGAGATCCGGGGGAAGGAGGGGGGGAGAGCAAAAAAAGGTATCAGGCGACGACCTACTCTCCCGCGGATACCCTCCGCAGTACCATCGGCGCTGGAGGGCTTAACTTCCGGGTTCGGCATGGAACCGGGTGTGTCCCCTCCGCCAGGGTCACCTGATACCTCTTTTCTTCTTTCCTCATGCACTTGCGACAGAAGACGATATCTCTCGATATCGGAAAAAGTCGGACTGTAACGAGGGCAAGGCCTCGGCGTATTAGTACCGGTCAGCTCCACGCCTCTCAGCGCTTCCACCTCCGGCCTATCTCCCCCGTGTTCTCCGGGACGCCTTACTTCCCTCTCGGGAATGGGGTATCTCATCTTGAAGGCGGCTTCCCGCTTAGATGCCTTCAGCGGTTATCCGTTCCGAACATAGCTACTCGGCGTATGCACTTGGCAGCACAACCGATACACCAGCGGTTCGTCCACTCCGGTCCTCTCGTACTAGGAGCAGCTCTCCTCAAATACCCTACGCCCGTGGTGGATAGGGACCGAACTGTCTCACGACGTTCTAAACCCAGCTCACGTACCGCTTTAATGGGCGAACAGACCAACCCTTGGGACCTGCTACAGCCCCAGGATGCGATGAGCCGACATCGAGGTGCCAAACCCTGCCGTCGATAGGAACTCTCGGGCAGGATCAGCCTGTTATCCCCAGGGTAGCTTTTATCCGTTGAGCGACGGCCCTTCCATTCGGAACCGCCGGATCACTAGTACCGACTTTCGTCCCTGCTCGACTTGTCAGTCTCACAGTCAGGCCACCTTATACACTTGCGCTCGCACGGGCGATTTCCATCCGCCCAGAGGTGACCTTTGCGCGCCTCCGTTACTCTTTAGGAGGCGACCGCCCCAGTCAAACTGCCCGCCTGACAGTGTCCCGCTCGTCGATTCAGACGCTGCGGTTAGAATTCCGGCATCTCAAGGGTGGTATCCCAACGTCGACTCCACCACAACCAAAGTCATGGCTTCAATGTCTCCCACCTATCCTGTGCATGACATGCCAAAATCCAGTATCAGGTTACAGTAAAGCTCCATGGGGTCTTTCCGTCCCACCACAGGTATCTGGTGTCTTTACCAGAACCACAAATTCACCGGGTCTCCCGTCGAGACAGCGCTCAGATCGTTACACCATTCGTGCAGGTCGGAACTTACCCGACAAGGAATTTCGCTACCTTAGGACCGTTATAGTTACGGCCGCCGTTTACTGGGGCTTCATTTCAGAGCTTCGCCTCTCCCTTGCGGTCGCGGCTAACCCCTCCATTTAACCTTCCAGCACCGGGCAGGTGTCAGACCCTATACTTCGGCTTGCGCCTTATGCAGAGTCCTGTGTTTTTAGTAAACAGTCGCCTGAGCCTGGTTTCTGCGACCACTCGCGGCTCCGCCAGCATTGACTTCACCGCAGTGGCACCCCTTCTCCCTAAGTTACGGGGTCAACTTGCAGAGTTCCTTAACGAGAGTTATCCCGCTCACCTTAGCCTTCTCAGCCAGCCCACCTGCGTCGGTCTCGGGTACGGGCAACACTGTTCCTCCCTAGAGGCTTTTCTCGGCAGCAGAGCGTCAGCGGCTTCGCCCCTTACGGAGCTCCCCATCAGGTCTCAGCATTTGGGCTCACGGCTTTTCCTGCGAACCCTGCCTACCCCCTTGAACCGGGTCTTCCATCCCCCGGCTCCGCCTAGCTTTCTGCGTCACCCCTTCGGTCCATGCGTCACAGTGTCGGGACAGGAATGTCTACCTGTTGTCCATCAGCTACGCCTTTCAGCCTCGCCTTAGGTCCCGCCTAACCCTGGGTGGATGAGCCTTCCCCAGGAACCCTTGGGCTTCCGGTGAGTATGTTTCTCACATACTTTGCGCTACTTATGCCGGCATTCTCACTTCCATGCAGTCCACCAAACCTTCCGGTTCGACTTCTCCCCGCATGGAACGCTCCCCTACCGATTTCCACTTACGTGCAAATCCCGCAGCTTCGGTGCAATGCTTAGCCCCCTACATTGTCGGCGCAGAGATCCTCGACCAGTGAGCTGTTACGCACTCTTTAAAGGATGGCTGCTTCTAAGCCAACCTCCTGGCTGTCCAGGCATCTCCACATCCTTGCCACACTCAGCATTGCTTTGGGACCTTAGCTGGCGGTCTGGGCTGTTTCCCTCACGACCACGAACCTTCTCACCCGTAGTCTCACTCCCATGCTAAAGTCATGGTATTCGCAGTTTGGTTGAAGTCAGCAGGACTCCTGTCCCCATCGTCCATCCAGCGCTCTACCCCCATGACTCATCGCATGAGGCTGCACCTCAATGCATATCGGGGAGAACCAGCTATTACCGTACTCGATTAGCTTTTCACTCCTAACCACAGGTCATCCGAGACTTTTTCAACAGGCACCGGTTCGGTCCTCCACCCCGTTTCACCGGGGCTTCAACCTGCCCATGGCTAGATCGTACGGCTTCGGGTTTATCGCATGAAACTTCCGCCCTTTTCAGACTCGGTTTCCCTTCGGCTCCAGTGCTCTCTCGCACCTTAACCTCGCTACATACGATAACTCGCCGGCTCATTTTACAAAAGGCATACCGTCACCCTCACCGTCTCGCGACGGCTCAGGCTCCGATTGCTTGTAGGCACACGGTTTCAGGTCTCTTTCACTCCCCGCCAGGGGTGCTTTTCACCTTTCCCTCTCGGTACTGCTTCACTATCGGTCGCTGGTAGTATTTAGCCTTGGACCATGGTCGGCCCTGATTCAACCGGAATTCCACGTGCTCCGGCCTACTCGGGTTCTATGCCCAGAGAGAGACGCGCCTTTCACCTACGGGACTTTCACCCTCTTCGGTCCGCTTTCCCAACACGGTTCGGTTAGATGCGCCCTTTATAACTCCCCGAGAAGTCTGCGGACTCCTCCGGCATAGACCCACAACCCCCACGCAACAACGACCGCAGTCTTGGCATTGCGTGAGTTTAGGCTCTTCCCCTTTCGCTCACCACTACTCAGGGAATCTCTTCGATTTCTCTTCCTCCGGCTACTGAGATGTTTCACTTCGCCGGGTTCCTTCGCCCTTACGGCGATTCCCGGATTTCTCCGGGCAGGTTCCCCCATTCGGATATCCGCGGATCAACGGATGCTTGCTCCTCCCCGCGGCTTCTCGCAGCTTGCTGCGTCCTTCCTCGGCTACCAGCGCCAAGGCATCCCCCGTGTGCCCTTACTACCTTTCCCTCGTTTCAGTCCAACTTCCTCTTTCTTCTGTCAAGGTGCATGAGGCAAGACACGCAAATGGTGGAGATGAACGGATTCGAACCGTCGACTTCCTGCGTGCAAGGCAGGCGCTCTCCCACTGAGCTACATCCCCAGAGCTTGCCAAAAAAATGGTGGGCCGAAGAGGATTCGAACCTCTGACCTCGCGGTTATCAGCCGCGTGCTCTAACCAACTGAGCTATCGGCCCTGAAGACAGTGCGCAAAACAAGCGTCAGATTCGTTGCTGAAGAGCTTTCGCTCTTCTCCTTAGAAAGGAGGTGATCCAGCCGCACCTTCCAGTACGGCTACCTTGTTACGACTTCACCCCCCTCACCAAGCACACCTTCGACGGCTCTGTCCCTTACGGGTTCAGCCACCGGCTTCGGGTGCACCCAACTCGGGTGGTGTGACGGGCGGTGTGTACAAGGCCCGGGAACGTATTCACCGCGGCTTGGCTGATCCGCGATTACTAGCGATTCCGGCTTCATGAAGTCGGGTTGCAGACTTCAATCTGAACTGGGGCCGGCTTTCTGGGATCCGCTTGCCTTCGCAGGCTCGCTTCCCTCTGTACCGACCATTGTAGCACGTGTGTCGCCCTGGACATAAGGGCCATGATGACTTGACGTCATCCCCACCTTCCTCCAGCTTGTCGCCGGCGGTCCCGCCAGAGTGCCCGGCTTTACCCGATGGCAACTGGCAGCAGGGGTTGCGCTCGTTGCGGGACTTAACCCAACATCTCACGACACGAGCTGACGACAGCCATGCAGCACCTGTGTACGCTCTCCGGACGAATCCTTCGTCGCTCGCCTTTCAGCTCACTACTACGTACATGTCAAACCCAGGTAAGGTTCTTCGGTTTGCATCGAATTAAACCACGTGCTCCACCGCTTGTGCGGGCCCCCGTCAATTCCTTTGAGTTTCAATCTTGCGATCGTACTCCCCAGGCGGAATGCTTATCGCGTTAGCTCCGGCACGGACACCTCTCGATGCCCACACCTAGCATTCATCGTTTACGGCCAGGACTACCGGGGTATCTAATCCCGTTTGCTCCCCTGGCTTTCGCGCCTCAGCGTCAGTTGCTGGCCAGCAAGTCGCCTTCGCCACCGGTGTTCTTCCCAATATCTACGCATTTCACCGCTACACTGGGAATTCCACTTGCCTCTCCAGCACTCCAGTCATCCAGTTTCAACCGCATGATCCGGTTGAGCCGGACCATTTCACAGCTGACTTAAATGACCGCCTACGCGCCCTTTACGCCCAGTAATTCCGGACAACGCTCGTCCCCTACGTATTACCGCGGCTGCTGGCACGTAGTTAGCCGGGACTTCCTCGTGTGGTACCGTCACTTCCTTCTTCCCACACAACAGAGGTTTACGACCCTAAGGCCTTCTTCCCTCACGCGGCGTCGCTGGGTCAGGGTTGCCCCCATTGCCCAATATTCCCCACTGCTGCCTCCCGTAGGAGTCTGGACCGTCTCTCAGTTCCAGTGTGGCCGGTCACCCTCTCAGGCCGGCTACCCGTCTTCGCCTTGGTGAGCCGTTACCTCACCAACTAGCTGATAGGACATGAGCCGCTCCTCAAGCGGATCGCTCCCTTTTACCTCTCGGCTTATGGGGTATTAGCATCGGTTTCCCAATGTTGTCCCCCTCTCGAGGATACGTCCTCATGTATTACTCACCCGTTCGCCACTAGCCATATATTCCGGTTACCCTTCACATATGACCCGTTCAACTTGCATGTGTTAAGCACGCCGCCAGCGTTCGTCCTGAGCCAGGATCAAACTCTCCATGAATTTCAGGTCCACGCTTGATATTACGCACTGTATTCGGCTTTCAAGGATCTGCCGCTCTGAGCGGCAACGGCGAGAAATATACCACGGGGTCGAACGCTTTGCAAGTCCCCCCGTCAAAGTCCGATTATTTTCGTTTTCTCTGCGGCACTGCGGTGCGTAGCAGTCTCCTGTTTCAAGCGACCTCTCGCGACATAATGCTATAATGATGTCCGCTTTTGTCCATGTCCTCTCAAGGAGGCTCGTCCATGCCCCAAAAACCCGGAAGTATTCCACCCTCGCCCGAGGGCAAACCACGAAAGAAGCAACGAAGCCTGTTCTCCCGGATTATCCGGGCGTTCGTCGCAACCGTTTGTCTCCTTCTTCTGACGATAACGGCTGTCGTGAGCGTTGGAGGCACGTTGCTGTTGCGGAATCTCTCCGCGGAACTCCCGCCTGTCGACGCGATACTCGCGTATAAGAACAGTATCGCGTCGGTTGTCTACGACAGAAACAAGGAGATTATCGCGAAGCTTTTTATGGAGAACAGGAATCCTCTCGAACTTCGCGACATTTCCCCCTGGATGGTCAAGGCTACCCTGGCCGCGGAAGATTCGTCGTTTTACCAGCACAGCGGGATTCAGATAAGCGGAATCATACGCGCGCTCTGGGTCGACATAATGCACCAGAGGGTACGCCAGGGCGGAAGCACGATTACCCAGCAGCTTGCGAGGAATCTTTTCCTGACGCATGAGCGGACTTTCAGGAGAAAGATCAAGGAACTCATGCTCGCCATTCGACTCGAAAAAATCTTCTCGAAGGATACGATCCTCGAAAAGTATCTCAATACGATTTATTTCGGCCACGGTGCCTGGGGAATCGATACCGCGGCCCACACTTACTTCGGCAAGGATGCGCGGGACCTGACACTTCCGGAAGCGGCGATGCTCGCCGGAATTCTGCCAGGACCCGGAAAGTACAGCCCTCTTCTTCATTTCAAGGCCGCAAAGCAGCGACAGGAATACGTCCTCGACCGGTTCGTGGCCCTCGGATGGATTACCGAGGAGGAGCGCGCCAAAGCCGTCGACGAGAAACTTATCATCAACCATACACCAAACAAGGTCGCCGAGTATAACAAGGCCCCTTATTTTCTTTCTCAAATCCTCTTCAACGATCTCCTTCCCAAATACGGGACGGAAACGGTCTATAACGGCGGCCTCGAGATTTATACCACTCTCGACCTCCGACTCCAGGAGGAGGCGGACAAAGCGGTTCAGACGCTGAAAACCCAGGGGGCCCTTGTCGCAATGGACCCCGCAACCGGAGAGATTCTGGCGCTGAGCGGTGGAAAGGACTTCAAGGAGAGCAAGTTCAACCGTGCGACACAGGCGCTTCGGCAGCCAGGATCAGGTTTCAAACCCATTATTTATGCGGCGGCACTCGAACAGGGAGTGTTGCCGACGGACCACTTTCTCGACGCTCCGCTCTCCTTCGACAAGAAAGGGCCGAATCAGACTGTGTGGTCTCCGGGAAACTACGATGGGAAGTACCGCGGAGAGGTCACCGTTCACGACGCGCTCATTCATTCCATCAACACCGTTGCCGTAAGGACGGCCGAATACATCGGCGTCGAACCGGTCGTGGCGATGGCACGCAGTCTCGGAATCACGAGTCCGCACGTTCCCGCCGACCTTTCTATCGCCCTTGGAAGCGCCAGTGTGACACCCCTCGAAATGTCGATCGCGTTTTCCTGTTTCGCAAACAATGGGAAAATCGTCGCGCCTCTCTTTATCCGAGAAATACGTTCCGCGGAAGGCGACATTCTCGAAACGCGCGATCCTGTGTCGACACAGAGCGTAGCGCCCGGCACCGCAGCTGTCATCCGCTCGATGATGATGGATGTGATCCGGGCGGGAACGGGAACCAGGGCTCAGATCCCGAAGACGGAGAGCTTCGGCAAGACGGGGACGACGAACGATTTCAGCGATGCGTGGTTTCTCGGAGGTGTGCCCGGACTTGTGGCGATCGTTTACGTAGGAAATGACGATCACAAACCGCTCGGGACGAAGAACGCGACTGGAGGCGTTCTCGCCGCCCCCGTCTGGAAGCAATTCATCGTCGGCGCAATGAAGTACATGAAGATTCCGTCGAAGTTCGAAGTCCCGCAGGACGCTCAGGTCGAGGAAGTGAGTATTTGCAGAAAAACGGGATATCGAGCTGCGCAGGGATGTCCCGCAGTAAAGATTCTTATGCCGGCGAATACGGCACCGACAACCGTTTGCCCCCTTCATGGGGGGGGGGTGACGCTGGCCGAGACGGATTCGCATACACCCCGCCTTCTTCTGATTCCACAGGACGAGGCGCTTCTCGCACAGTATTCTTCTGGATCAGGCCAGACAACCGCAGGATTGCCGGAGACACTCCCCGCAAAAGTACGACAGTCACTGGAAAAGGAGGCCGTAGTTCCCGACACTTCGTCGAAACCATATCAGAACGACCCGAGCCCTGCCCAGACGATCGAGGACAAATACCAGAAGCTCCTCAAGCAATACGGGATCAACAACTGATCTTCGCTTTACGCATAAAAACGGGGGAGATGCGCCTTCGGCGCGATCTCCCCCGTTTTTATGCGTATGACACTGGCACTTATTCTCCGCGAATTTTCCCGAGGATGATCTTTTGCTCCATCGAGGCGACGAGTCTTCTCGTATAGGCGACCGTATCGGGATTGACGCTCACGCTGTCGATTCCCTCCCGAATGAGGAATTCCGTGAAGTCCGGATAGAGCGATGGCCCCTGGCCGCAGATGGAGCATGTGATTCCGTGCCCGTGTGCCGCACGGATGAGCGTCGAAATAGCCCGCTTGACGGAAATATCGCGTTCGTCGAAATACCCCATGCTGTTCAGGACGCCGGAATCGCGGTCGACGCCCATAACGAGTTGCGTCAAGTCATTGCTTCCGATACTGAATCCATCGACCATCTGCGCGAATTCGTCCGCAGCGAATACGACGGATGGAACCTCCGCCATGATCCAGAGTTTGAACGAACCGCTGCGGACAAGCCCCTCCGAGGTGAGAATGGCCTTGACCCGCTCGAGCTCCCACACGGTTCTCACGAACGGCAGCATGACCCACACGTTGATGAGTCCGTACTCCTCGCGAACTTTCCGGATCGCCTGACATTCAAGCCGGAATCCGGCCTCGTATTCAGGCGAAATGTAGCGGGATACTCCCCGCCACCCGATCATCGGGTTGTTCTCTTCCGGCTCGACGTCTTCGCCGCCCTTGAGTCCGCGGAACTCGTTCGTACGGAAGTCGCTCATCCGGACGACGATCGGACGCGGATAGATCGCCTGCGCGACGGCAGTGATACCCTCGGACATCTTGTCGACAAGGAGTTTGCCCTGTCCTGTCTTGACGAGGTACATCGGGTGTATGCCGACCATGTTCGTGAATATGAATTCCGTGCGCATGAGGCCGATTCCATCGAACGGCAGAGCCTGATACTTGCCGATGATCGACGGTTCGCCGAGATTCATGTAGATCTTCGTTCCGGTGACCGGAGCGAGCTGATGGACGAGATTTTCGCTCAAAATCGTCGCCGCGCTCGCATCGGCATGTTCTGTCGTCTTCTTCTCCTCGACTATCAGGTTTCCTTCGAAGACAACTCCCCTGGTCGCATCCACCGTTACGATCATGCCGTCTTTCAGGACGCCCGTTGCCGTCTTCGAACCGACGACACAGGGAATGCCGAGTTCTCTCGACACGATGGCCGCGTGACACGTGCGACCGCCTTCGTCCGTCACAACGGCCGCCGCCTTCCGCATCGCCGGAACCATATCGGGGTTCGTCATTCCCGTGACCATAATGTCTCCGGTGTTTATACGTCCGATTTCGTTCAGGTCCTTGACAAGGACCACTTTCCCCGCCGCGAGGCCGGGTGAAGCCGCGAGCCCGCGGACGAGCATTTTCAATTCCTGCTTCGGCGCTTCATGTTCCTGAGTATTCACTGCCGGTTCACCGCCTTTGAGCGTGGTTACGGGACGGGACTGCAGGATATACAGTTCAGACGTATCCTTGTCGAACGCCCATTCGATGTCCTGAGGAACCCCGTACAGTTTTTCTATTTTCATTCCTGCGTCCGCAAGAGTCAGAACCTCGGATTCACAGATGCTCGGGACGGCGATCTTGTCGGCGCCGAGATAATCCATCACGGCGACCTCCATAGTCCCAAGGTCGTCCGGGCGTTCTATGATCATGAGGTTCTTGTCGGAAATATGACGATCAACAACCTCGCGGCTTGTCTTGTCGATGGTGAATTCATCTGGTGTGACAATCCCGGCGACGACGGCCTCCCCCAATCCCCAGCTCGAGTTGATCATGATCTGATTCCGGTCGTTCGTAATCGGGTTCGCCGTGAACATGACACCCGACTTTCCGCTGTTGACCATCTTTTGGACGACCGCTGACAGCGATACGTCGAAATGGTTGTAGCCCTGCTTTTGTCTGTAGTACGTCGCGCGTCCGGTCCAGAGGGAGCTCCAGCAGCGTCGGACATGATTCGTTACGTGCTCGGCGCCTCGTATGTGAAGGTACGTATCCTGCTGACCCGCGAAAGAAGCGTCCGGAAGATCCTCCGCGGTCGCGGAGCTTCTGACCGCAACGCGCATGTTGTCCACAGAGGCTCTGCGGCAAAGCTCACGGTACGCGGTTTCGATATCGCTCCGGATCGCTTCCGGAATAGGAGTTTCGAGAAAGAGGCGACGGATATCGCCGCATTTGCAGTTCAGATCATCCGCGTCATCGTAGTTGATCGAACCGATGATCTCCCTGATCCTGTCGCCGATTCCGGCGGAGCTGACGAACTCCCTGTACGCTTCGGCCGTGACGCAAAAGCCCGGCGGAACGGCGACGCCGTGTCGCGTCATTTCGCCGAGGTTGGCCCCCTTGCCGCCCACCAGGGGGATATCGCCCTTCCCTATTTCAGAAAACCAGCGCACAAAGTGGTACGTCGCCATAATACCTTCTGCCTCCTATCTCAGATTCGGTCATTTTATCCGTCCGAGCGCGGCATGAGCGGCCGCAAGCCGGGCGACAGGAACTCTGAAGGGGGAACAACTCACATAGTCGAGGCCGATCGAATGACAGAACGCGATGCTCTTCGGATTTCCTCCGTGTTCGCCGCAGATTCCGATGGAAAGGGCCGGATTCTTTGAGCGCCCCTTGTCGACCGCGATTCTCATAATCGCGCCCACTCCCTCGCGGTCCAGTTCGTGGAACGGATTTACGGGCAGGATTCCCCGCTCGACGTAGACGCCGAGAAATTTGCTTTCCGCGTCGTCCCGCGAGAATCCGAACACCATCTGCGTCATGTCGTTCGTTCCGAAGCTGAAGAAATCGGCCTTTTCCGCAAGGCTGTCCGCAATGAACGCAGCTCTGGGAACTTCGATCATCGTCCCGATCGGACAGTGGATCTTGTGCCCGAATCGTTCTTCGTAATCGACCGCGATCGCCTCGATGTCACGACGCAAGGACGCCATTTCCTCGATGGAACCGACAAGCGGGATCATGATTTCCGGGCGCGAATCGCATCCATCCTTGTGAACGAGCATCAGCGCATCGTATATGGCGCGAACCTGCATGAAATAGATTTCAGGGAAAACGATCCCGAGCCTGCATCCGCGGAAACCCATCATCGGGTTTGCCTCTTTCAGGGAATCCAGCTTGATGAGCATCTTCCGGAGAGCGTCCGCTTCTATTGTAATGCCTTTTCCATTCTTTTCCAACTCCAGCAGCTGCTCTTTAAGCTCCTCCTCCTTGGGAAGGAACTCGTGAAGCGGCGGATCGAGCAGTCTGATAATCACCGGAAGCCCCTTCATATTACGGAAGATTCCTTCAAAATCCGCCATTTGCATTCCGTGAAGCGTATCGAGCGCCGCCTTGCGTTCCCGTTCGGAATCCGCCACAATCATCCGGTGCATGATCGGGAGCCGCTCCTCGGCCATGAACATGTGCTCCGTTCTGCAAAGCCCGATTCCTCTGGCGCCGAATCCGCGCGCCCTCCTTGCGTCTTCGGGAGTATCGGCGTTCGCCCAGACCTGGAGTCTGGAAATCTCGTCGGCCCACCCGAGGATCCGCTCGAATCCTTCCGAGAATGACGGTTCAACGAGCGGAACTGCCCCTTTGAGGACCTTTCCGGATGTCCCGTCCACCGTGATCGTGTCACCCTCGTGGATCATCATTTCCTGCGCAAAAAGAATCTTCTGTTCAATGTCTATGGTAATGTCTTCGCATCCGCTGACGCACGGCTTCCCGAGCCCCCGGGCAACGACTGCCGCGTGGCTCGTCATTCCGCCGCGGCTCGTCACCACGCCCTCAGCCGCGAAGAGACCGTGAATGTCGTCCGGATTCGTTTCCGGGCGGACGAGAATGACCTTCTTTCCTTCTTTCTGCATTGCGACCGCATCGTCCGGATCGAACGCTACAACCCCGACGCCGGCGCCGGGAGAGGCGGGGAGCCCTCGGGCGATGACTTCGGCGGTCGTCCGAGGATCGACCTGTTTGTGAAGAAGGTTTTCAACCTGTTCCGGTGAGACGCGTGAAACAGCGGTCGTCCTGTCGATCATTCCGGAATCGAACAGATCGACCGCAATCTGTACGGCGGCCTGTGCGGATCGTTTCCCGCTCCTCGTCTGCAGAATGAAGAGCTTTTTCCGTTCGATCGTGAACTCTATGTCCTGCATGTCTCCGTAAAACCGCTCGAGCTGTTCGCAGACGTTCGAGAGTTCGGCATACATATCCGGCATGACGAAACGAAGCTCGTCGATCGGGAGCGGCGTCCGAATCCCCGCGACGACATCCTCTCCCTGCGCGTTTACGAGAAACTCACCATAGATCTTGTTTTCGCCGTTCGACGGACTTCGCGTGAAACAGACGCCGGTTCCGCAATCCTCACCGAGATTGCCGTAGACCATCGAGACGATATTGACGGCGGTACCGAGCGTATCCGAAATGCCGTGAAGCTTCCGGTACGTCTTCGCGCGCTGATTGTCCCAGCTTCCGAAAACGGCTTCGATCGAAAGACGGAGCTGTTTCCAGGGATCCGTAGGAAGCGTGTGCCCCGTCTCGTCCCGATAGAGCGTCATATACGACGCGATAAGCGATTCGAGCGCCTCGGCCGGAATCTCGAAGTCGAACCTGACACCGAGAGTGTTTTTCGTTCGTTCCAGAATCGCCTCGAAGCGCTCCGAAGGGATCCCGTCGACCACGTTGCCGTACATCTGGATGAAACGACGGTAACTGTCGAGCGCAAAACGGCGGTTTCCCGATGTCGCCGCCAGGAATTCCACTGTTTCGGCATTCAGGCCGAGGTTCAGGATCGTGTCCATCATTCCGGGCATGGAGATCGGAGCCCCGGAGCGAACGGAGACGAGAAGCGGTTCCGGTCCGGCGCCGAACTTCTTCCCCGTTTCTTCTTCGAGGAGGCGCACGTGCCGTTCGATGTCCTGCCAAATGGAATCGAGAAAGGTCCGGTCGGAATTATATGCGGAGCATGCCTCCGTAGTGATGATAAAGCCCGACGGAACGGGGAGGCCGTTTCGTGCCATCTGGGCGAGATTCGCGCCCTTGCCGCCGAGAAGAGAGACCATCTCCCGGCTCCCTTCCTGAAAACGGTACACATAGGTCTTTTCCACCACGATGAATTCACCTCCGAAAGTGTTATATCGCCGCTTCGTTTGGCTCGTTACCCTTCCTGGACGATGCTGAGGATTTCCTGTGCCGTCTCTTCGATTGCCCTCATGGTGACATCGACTATCCTTACGTGAAGGCGCTCCATGAGATTCCTCGCGTAATCGAGTTCCTTGCGGACACGTTGCTTTTCGGTGTACGCCGAATCCTTCGGAGAAAGTCCGAGCATCATCAGTCGCTTCGTTCGCAGTTCGACGAGCTTTTCCGGAGAGATGACGAGGCCGACAATCTTTTTCGGATCTGCTTCGTAAAGTTCTTCAGGGACTTCGAGCTCCGGTACGAGGGGGATGTTGGCGGTCATGATTCCCTTGTGCGCGAGGTACATCGAGAGCGGCGTCTTGCACGTTCTCGATACTCCGATCAGGATCAGTCCGGCCTTGTGAAGGAGTTGGGGATTGCTGCCGTCGTCGCAGTTGATCGTAAACTCGACGGCTTTCACCCTCCTGAAATATTCTTCGTCGAGCGTATGCGACAATCCCGGCTCCTCGCGCGGTTTCTTTTCCAGAAGATCCGAAAGCGCACCGAGCAGCGGACCGAACAGGTCGATGCAGGGGATTCCCTGACGCTGCGCTTCATTTACGACTCTGAGCCGGATTTTTTCGTTGACGAACGTACACACGAGCAGGGCTTTTTCTTCCACGGCCTTCGAGACCACGATGTCCGCCTCGTCGAGACTCGTAACATACCGAAAACGCCGGATCACCACCGAATCGGCGTTGAATTGCCGCGACGCCGCCTTCGCGACGCTTTCCGCCGTTTCTCCCGTGAAATCCGATACGACAAAAACGGGTACCGAAACATGGAGCCGATTCACGCCGTCGCCTCCCGGAACGGGAACATCATCCGCGCAGTACATCGAGGATCTCCTGCGCGGTCTCTTCGACCGCTTTACCCGTAACGTCGTATACCCGGCAATGAAGCTCCTTCAGCACTCGCTTCGCGTGATCGAGCTCACGAAGGACGCGTTCGGTGCTGGCGTATGTCGAAGCTTCCGGATTCAGCCCTATCATCCTGAGGCGTTCCTGGCGGATCCTGATCAGCGCATCGTCCCGGATGATGAGTCCCACGAGTCTGCCGGCCGGGATCGTCCGCACGATCTCCGGCAAATCGACTTCGGGAATCAGGGGAATGTTCGCGACCTTGTAGCCCTTGTTCGCAATATACATCGAGAGCGGCGTTTTCCCGGCGCGGGACACTCCGAGAACGACCAGATCGGCCAGAGGAATCGACTCCGGGCTTTTTCCGTCGTCACACTTGATTGCGAATTCGACAGCCTTGATCCTCCGGAAATACTCTTCGTCCAGACGCCGCAGAAGTCCGGGAGTCTCCGAGGGCGCGTATCCCGCGCGCTCTTCGAGCGTATCGAGAAGCTGCCCCATAAGATCGATGCAGGGTATTCCCCGGACTTCGGCCTCTTCCGCCATCTTGCGACGAAGCTCTTTCGCGACCAGCGTTCCGACGATGAGAACTTTCTTTCCCGCAACCTTTTCGAACACGTCAGACAGTTTCTCGTCGGAATCGATATACCGAAACCGCGAGACGTTCGCGAATGCCGCGTCAAACTGACTCATCGCCGCATGCGCGACATGCTCGGCAGTCTCTCCCGTAGAGTCGGAAACGATTATCAGGTCGACGGCGTTCATTTTTCCCCCTTCAGCACCCCGATGTCGCCCACTTTGATAAAGAGGCGGTGGCATCTGTCAAGGAGGAGGAGTCTGTTTTTCCGGACCTCCTCTTCCTTGTCCATCACAAGGACATCCTCGAAAAACCGCGCGATCGCCGGTGACAGTTCCGCAAGCAGACCGGTGAGTCCGGTCCAGTCAGACGCTTCGAGCGCTTTTCCCAGCCTCGGTTCCAGAGCTTCGATTTCCTGATTGAGTGCCTTCTCGGCATCCTTCCGGAGGAGATCCGCCGAGACATCCGCTCCCGAAGTGACGCCGGATCCCTCTTTTGCGAGAATGTTCCGGACTCGTACCGCAGACGTGACGAGGGAGGAGAACCACGGCTGCGCCTGTACTTCGGAAAGCGCGTTCAGGAAGCGTAGCGCCTGGAACGGACGATTGCCCGCCACCGATACCGCGAGGGACGCGATTTCGTGGGACGCCCCGCGCTCCTTCAGCTGGATAAGGAGGCGCTGCTGCAGGAATGACAGGACGGCATCGCGGATATCGTCACTGGTTCCGCAGATGCGCGCTGCCTCGCAGACGCACGAATGCACGTCGAAGTCGAGGTTCAGTCCGAAAAGGATTTCGTTGATGCATCGTGCCGCCCGCCGCAACGCATAGGGATCCTGCGATCCGGTCGGAGCGAGCCCTATTCCGTGGCAGGCAACGATAATGTAGATCCGTTCCGCCATTCCGAGAATCGCCCCCGCCAACTCCTTCGGGAGCGCGTCTCCCGCGAATTTCGGCAGGTACTGCTCGTACAGCGCCCTGGCGATCACGTCGGGTTCCCTGTCGCGCAAAGCGTATTCACGCCCCATGACTCCCTGGAGTTCCGGAAATTCGTAGACCATTTCGGACACGAGATCGGCTTTTGAAAGGAACGCCGCCCTTTCGACGGACGGAAGCAGTTCACCGTGTCCCAGAGTCGACGTGATCCACAACGCAAGCTGCTGCGTCTTTTTCACCTTTTCGTAAACGGATCCGAGTTTTTCATGGTAAATGACGTTTTTCAATTCTTCGACCCTTCCGGAAAGCGAGCGTTTCAGATCCTCCTTCCAGAAGAAGGCCGCGTCGGAAAGCCTGGCCCGGAGCACACGTTCGTTTCCCTCGCGGACGACGTCCATCGAAGATGCTCTGTTGTTGCTCACACCCACGAAAAACGGAAGAAGACGCCCGTTCGAGTCCCTGACCGGGAAGTATCTCTGATGCTTTTTCATCGTCGTCGTCAATACCTCATGGGGTATTTCGAGGAAGGATTCATCGAATGAGCCGAAAAACGGCACCGGATACTCCACAAGCGACAGATTCTCCTGGACGAGCTCCGGCTCCAGTTCCACGGTTCCCCCAAGATCCCGCTCGAGATTGGCGATCCCCGAAAGCATGCGTTGTTTTCTTTTTTCCTGATCGACGATGACGTAATTGTCATAGAGCCTGTCGAGGTAGTCTGACGTTTTTTCGATTTCGATCCTCGAAGCTCCCATGAATCGATGACCTCTCGTGACCCTGTCGCTCCTGAGTCCCGCGATTCCGAACGGAACGACGCTGTCGTCGAGGAGCGCGAGTATCCATCGGATGGGCCGCGCGAAACGGACGGTCGGGTCTTCCCAGTACATATTCTTCGGGAAGACGAGTCTTCTGATGATGACGGGAAGGATTTCCGGAAGAATCGTCTCCGAGGGACGTCCTTTCTCTGAACGGATCGCACCGGCATACCGGACTCCGTCGACGTCGATCGGACAAAGATCCTCATACGAAACGCCCTTGCTCTTCGCGAATCCGTGAGCCGCCTTCGTGGGAACGCCGTTGGAATCGAAAGCCGCCGACCAGAGAGGACCTTTCATCGAGGTCTCGACGTCTTCCTGCCTGTCCGCGACGCCGGAGGCGGACATGACGATCCGCCGCGGGGTCGACATGACGCCGATGCCGGAGTATTTGAGCCGCGCCTTTGCGAATTCCTCTGCCGCAACGGAGGCGAGCAGCGTCATTATGTCGGGGAGGAAGCGCGACGGGATTTCGTCGGTGCCGATTTCGAGCAGAAGATTTCTGAAGGTCATGATATCACCTCGTCAGTTCAGCGAACGAATTTGTTCGCAAAAGGATGCCCCATTTCGGCCCGCTGCCGGACATACGCCGCCGCACACGCGCTCGCCAGGGTGCGAATCCGGCCGATGTATCCGGTCCGTTCCGTGACACTGATCGCGTTTCTCGCGTCGAGCAGGTTGAACGTATGCGAACATTTGAGGACATAATCGTATGCCGGAAGCACAAGCCCGGACGCGACGAGACGTTTCGATTCGGCCTCGTACATCGAGAAGAGCGAGAGAAGCATCGCGGTGTCCGCTATCTCGAAGTTGTACGTCGAATGTTCGACCTCGCTCCTGTGGTGGATGTCTCCGTATTTCACGTTTCCTACCCACGTCAGGTCATAGACGTTTTCGACATTCTGGACAAACATCGCGATGCGCTCAAGACCGTACGTGATTTCGGCGGGAACCAGCTCCATATCGATTCCACCGACCTGCTGGAAATAGGTGAACTGCGTGACCTCCATGCCGTCGAGCCAGACTTCCCATCCGAGCCCCCACGCTCCGACGGTCGGAGATTCCCAATCGTCCTCCACAAACCGGATGTCATGGTCGGAGGGATCGATGCCGATCGCCTGAAGGCTCGCGATGTAGATCTCGAGGATGTCTCTCGGCGCGGGCTGGATGATGACCTGATACTGGTAATGTTGCTGCAGTCTGTTGGGATTTTCGCCGTATCTCCCGTCCGTCGGACGCCGGGAGGGCTCGACATACGCCACTCTCCACGGTTCGGGGCCCAACACCCGGAGACACGTCGCGGGATTCATGGTTCCCGCTCCCTTTTCCACATCGTACGGTTGCTGGATGACGCATCCCTGTTCCGACCAGAAACGTTCAAGTCGAAAAATGATATCCTGAAAGTTCACCTGTACTCCTCCCTGCCGTGAAAAAGCTATCCTGCTATTATACGCATCGTTGCATGTACGGTCACATAGAATTTTCAGAGAGCTTCGCGAAGGCACCGCAGCATCGTTCCGTTTTCGGAAAGAAAGGGAGCGATTCCCCCGCGTTCGACGGTATTCCGGGACAAATACCAGTCATCTCCACCGTCACCCGCCAGAAAAGACCCGGGATCGACTCCCCAGATGCGGCACCATCTCCGCAGGAAACGGTGCTCTGCCAGATCGGGATGACACCCTTTCTCGAGCAGCCTGAGCGACCAGAAGAGATTCTTGAGAAGTTCGCCTTCCGGCGTCAGCATCGGCAGTAATTCCGAAACGAGGAAAAGCCATCCGAAGGCCTTCCTGAGAGCCGAAGGAGTTTTCCTTATTTCCCAGAAATCCTCCTTGACGTCGATCGACTTCAGGAAGGTCCGTGCCGTGGACGTATAGATCTGGAAGTACCCGAAAACGAGCGGTTCGATCGATCCGCCGAAGCGCACTTTCCCTCGCATGCACCCGGGAGCGGAAACCCAAAACATCCCGTGTTCCCTTGAAAACAGAAGGATCGAACCGTCTCCCTCCGCCGTGACCGAACGTTTCAGGATCATTCCGGAAACGCAGCGGTTCCCCTGATCGAGCGTTTCCACACGCCATCACTCTTTCAAGCCCAACCGGCGAACAGCTTCTTCGGACTGTCTCCACTTCGGACGGACCTTGACCCAAAGCTCGAGATACACCTTGTGCCCCGTCATCGATTCGATATCCTTACGGGCCTGTCGCCCGATCTCGCGAATCCTGTTCCCCTTTTCTCCGAGAAGGATCCCCTTCTGCCCCGGACGCTCGACCAGAAGAGCCGCTCTTATGTAGAGTACGTCTCTTTCCGGATATTCATCGGGGCTCTTGTAGTCTTCGATATCCACAGCGACACTGTGAGGCACTTCGTCCTCCGTGAGTTTCAGGACTTTCTCACGAATCATCTCGGACGCGAGAAAACGTTCGGGTTTATCCGTGAGGACATCTTCGTCGTAGATCGGAGAGGATTCGCCAAGGCGGCAGGCGATCGCGTCAATAAGCGCGTCGAGTTTCGTCTTTCTCTTGGCCGAAACGGACACGACCCCTCCCGTTATCCCGGCGTCGCGATAGAGGGAGGCAAGACGGACCGCGGCGGTCTCGCCGTTCATGAGATCCGTCTTGTTGACGACGAGAAGAACGGGACGTCCCGCTTTCAGAACCTTTGCGACGACTTCACGGTCCTCGGGGCCGAGAGAAGTGTCTGTCGCATCCGTCACGAGACAGATCACATCGCACGCGGCAAGCGCGATCTCCGCGTTCGATACGATGGCGCGGCCGAGCGCGTGTTTCGGAAGATGCAATCCCGGGGTATCGCAGAATATAACCTGAAGTCCCCGTCTGTTGAGAACACCGCGGATGCTCGTCCGCGTGGTCTGCGGCTTCTCCGAGACAATCGCCAGTTTATAGTCCAGAAGCGCGTTGAGAAGCGAGGATTTCCCGACGTTGGGCTTCCCCGCGAGAGCGACGACACCGCTCCGGAAGATCCTAGAACGGCCCGTCGTCATGTCTTCTCCCGGGAAGATCGAAGGCGAACGGCAAAAGATCGGCGATTCGATGAATCTCCACTCCGTTCCAGGTCGAAACAACGACGCGCATATCCGGATTCCGCTCGAAGATCACCTGCCGGCAGGCTCCGCAGGGGAAACAGGGGCCGTCCGCGTCGCCCGCAACCGCGATCGCCAGGGTTTTCACATGTCCGAGGACACGAGAAGCCGCCAGAGCCGAACGTTCCGCACACATCGACAGACCGAACGATCCGTTTTCCACGTTGCACCCGAGCGCGATTTCGTTGTTTTCGGAAAGGCACGCGGCTCCGACGTGAAAGCCTGAATACGGTGCGTACGCCCTGCTCTTCGCTTCACGCGCAAGTTTGAAAAGAGCTTCGGGGGCGAGAGTGGCACAAGCGGGCCAGAGTTCGTCGATGGAACTTCGCACAGAGATCACTCCTCCCCGCTTCCGTCCCTGATGAGACGGAGGAGCATAATTCTGTGATCTTCCACTTCGAGAACCTCTATCGTCCAGTGGCCGTAACGGACTTTTTCCCCCTTCGCCGGGAAATCGCCCGAGATTGAAAGCACGAGACCGCCGATGCTTTCCGCATCCTCGGACTCAAAGGTATCGGACAGCATGTCGCTCAGATCCTCAAGTCCGACATGCCCTCGGACAAGGTATGTTCCGGTCGCTTCCCTGACGAGTGCGGGTTTCTCCGAATCGTATTCGTCCTGAATCTCTCCGACGATTTCCTCGAGAAGATCTTCAAGGGAAACGATGCCGGCGACACCACCGTATTCGTCGACAACGATCGCCATATGCGTATGTTTGCCCCGCATGATATTGAACAGTTCGACGATCTTCATCGTATCTGGGACGAAGAGCGCGTCCCTTATGATGCTTTCGATCGGCATATCGGTACGCCCCTCGTGCAGCGGCGGAATCATGTCCTTGAAGTAAAGGATGCCGGCTATATCGTCGAGATTGTCGCGGTACACGGGGACTCTGGAATGTCCGTGTTTTTCAAAAAGCGCCACGGCGTCGCTTACGGTCGCTTCCAACGCGATGGCATCCATGTCGGTCCTCGGAACCATGATTTCATATACACGCGTTTCCTCGAACGAGATGACCCCATGGATCATCTTTCTTTCGACTTCCTCGAAGACCCCTGACGCCTCTCCGATAGTGACCATCTGTTCGATCTCTTCGCGCGTGACGAATGTATGCTGATTTTTGAGGTCGATTCTCAGAATGAGGCCGATGAGACGGACAATGCGCAGCATGACCCAGATGAATGGAGCCAGGATATATCCCACGAGCCTGATGACGGGGAGCGTATAAAGCAGCGTCGATTCGGAACGGACGATGGCGAACGTCTTCGGGAGGATTTCGCCGAAGAGGACTATGACGAACGTCATGACCACGACCGCGATCCAGACGCCTTTTTCGCCCGCGATCACGATCGCGAGCGACGTCGCCACGGCACTCGCGGCGATATTGACGAGGTTGTTCGATATGAGCGTGATCGTGAGCGCCCGCTGGATGTCCGCAAGCAACCACGACAGAAAGAATCGCGAGAAGGGATGTCGTTCCTCCAACGCGAGGATTTTTCCCTTCCCAGAGGACGTTATGGCTGTTTCCGACGCGCTGAAAAGAGCCGAGAGGAGGAGAAGCGCAAAAAGAACTAAAATAGTTCTGAAGATATAAATGGTTTCCACGTCGTTCATTGTTTTCCGGTCTCGTCCGGGCATTCCTCACTGTTCCCGGAAATATCGCGGGAACAGGCGATCAGTCCGTCGCGCATCCTGTCCTGAAGCGCGAACATCGTCCGTGTTTCATCTTCGGTGGAATGATCGAATCCGACGAGATGCAACACCCCATGCGAAAAGATGAGACACATCGCTTCGAAAAACGGAATTCCCTGTTCTTCCGCGGCGTTCCGTACGATCTGTTCGCATATGACGACATCGCCCAACGGAATATCCGGTCCCGACCAGGAAGGCACAAACGCCCCCTCTTCTTCCCAGAGCGGAAAGGAAAGCACGTCGGTTGGTTCATCCAGTTCGCGGTACTCCAGATTGAGAGATTTCATGGAATCGGACGAGACGAAAGCGACCGATACATCCGCCGATTCGAATGTTTTCAGGGAGGGACAGACCTCTTCGAGAACGGAAGCGAAAAAACCACTTTCAACGGCGGCCGAAACCGCCCTGATACTTTCTCCCGACGGGTCGCCGTCGATTCCTTCCACACTGACCGTTACCTTCAAAAATGTACCCCTCCTTGCCGGTGAGTTTCATGCCGGCCTGATCTCGCGAACCTTTCTCGTATGATACATGGATTGCAACGTTGAAAGCAGCGCTTCTTTTATAGTTGACAAATCATGCAATGTAAAGTCCACATCGTCGAGCTGCCCGTCGGACATCTTCGTTGAGATAACCTCGGATACGATCTTATTGAGATCCTGTACGCCGGATATGTTCTTCACTTCGGCCCGAACCGCCGCTTCGACGGAATCCGCGAGCATCAGGAGGGCTGTTTCGCGGGATGTCGGACGGGGCCCGGGGTAACAGAACTGTTCTCTCGGCAGATTTTCGCCCTTGGCTTTCGACTTCCTGAAGAAATACGACAGGCACGTCGTCCCGTGATGCTCCGCTATGAAATGTCTGATCGTCGTCGGCAGGCGGTGAATCTTCGCCAGTTCGAGCCCCTCGCGGACATGGGCGATGATCACGAGGGCCGAAAGCGACGGCGCGAGGCCATCGTGGACATTTTCGTCGGAAAGCTGGTTCTCGACGAAAAACTGTGGGCGGCGGATCTTTCCGATGTCGTGGTAATACGCTCCAGCCTTGATGAGGTTCGCGTTCATTCCGAGACGGTCCGCGGCAATTTCCGCAAGCGTTCCGACCATGATGCTGTGGTGATACGTTCCGGGAGCCTCGATCTGTAGGCTCTTGAGAAGCGGGTTCGACGGATGACTCAGTTCGACAAGCCGAAGCGGGGAAAGCACGTCGAAAAGAACTTCGAGCAGAGGCAACAGGGCGATGATGAGCGTACTCCACACGGCACTCGCGGCCGCGTATGAAACCATGGTTTTGCCGGAAAGCGGCAGTCCGAATCCCCATCGGAGGAGAACCGCCGTCATCGCCTGCGATACGCCGAGCAGGAACAGCTGCCTCCAGAGATGGCTTCTCGACTGAATGTCCCGAAATGTGACGATCGCGGCCGAGGTGCTGACGCATCCCATGAAGACGAGCAGGACGATGTTCGGTGTCGAGAAGCCGTAAACGACTACGGCGCTGAGAAGCGAAGACGACAGGACGACCTGCGAAGCAAGCCCTCCACGAAGGACGGAAAACGCGAGCCCGGTCACGACGAGGAGTCCCATTCCCTCGACGAAAAAGAAACCGGAGATATATTCGATCACCCAGTTGAGCACATAAATACTCACGATGAAGGGAAGCAGCTGCTCCTCCTGTGCCGCGAACTCTCGTTTCTGCTGCTGGAGCGATACCCAGAACGGCCAGAAGAAGAGCAACAATACGACGATGACGATTTGCTTCCAGGGATATCGGCTTTCAGCGTACCCCTGCGCCCGAAGAATTCGTGCAATCTGCGGAGTAACCATCTGGCCGGAATCCACGATAATATCGCCCGTGTTCATATTCCGCTCGACGGGACGAAGAGTTTTCGTGACATCCCTCCGGAGAATACCCGTTAGTTCGTCGTCAACGGCGCTCGTGTCCTGGATCGTATTCTCGAGGAGCTGATACACGACGTTGCTGTCTTCGACAGGAAGGTCGAAATGGGAGATTTCCCTCCACGCCCTTTCCTGTATCGGGACGAAAACATCCGCCGAAACAGCCTCATTGTTGAGAACGTTCGTTCCGATCCGGACGGCGATGTTGATGAGCTGCTGGCGTTTTTGCGCCGGTATGCCGAGAAGGAGCTTCTGGAGCTGCTCGGGGACACCGGCGAGAACGACGTCACCTTCATGGAGCGCTTCCAGTCGAAGGCGGACCTGATCGGCCTTCGCGCCGTCACGAACGACAACGCCGGCTATTGTCTGCCCGACGCGCTGTCTGAGAAGATCCATGCCTTCCTCGTCCGTGAAACGCATCGGGAACAGCGCGAAATAGGTTCGTGTCGCACGCTGGTTTTCGACAAACCCCGAGACGCGGCCGTCGAGCATCCACTTGACGGTCACGATCATGACGGCGCAGAGAATCAGCACGAGAAGCGACGAGAGCGTACGCGACGCCGTCCCGCCTCTCAGGAAAGAGCCGGCGACGTCCCGCGTTCTATTTTTCTTCGGCGATTCTCTTTTCGTATCGCTCATATGCTTGCACAACCTTTTGGACAATTTCGTGTCGGACGATGTCGCTGTGCGAAAGATAGTTGAAGGAAATCCCCTCGATCCCCTCAAGAATCGGTCGTATCTGCCTGAGGCCTGAAACCTTCCCCGAAGGGAGGTCGACCTGCGTGATATCGCCCGTTACGACCGCTTTCGAGCCGAAGCCAAGTCGCGTCAGGAACATTTTCATCTGCTCCGGAGTCGTATTCTGCGCCTCATCGAGTATGATGAAACTGTCGTTAAGTGTTCTGCCGCGCATGTAGGCGAGCGGCGCGATCTCGATGACGTTCTTTTCCACGTATCGCAGGAAACGCTCCGGAGAAAAGAGATCGTAGAACGCGTCGTAAAGCGGTCTGAGGTATGGTTCGACCTTCTCCCGAAGGTCTCCCGGGAGGAAGCCGAGGCTCTCGCCAGCCTCGACCGCCGGACGAACGAGAACGATCCTGCTGATGGCCGAGGACTTCAGCAGGGATACCGCCTGACATACGGCGAGGTATGTCTTCCCGGTACCGGCGGGACCAATGCCGAAGACAATGTCGTTTTTTCTCATGGCGTCGACATATTCCTTCTGCCCCGTCGTCTTCGGGCGCACTGGTTTGCCCCGGGCGGTGGTACAGATGACGTCCGTGTAAATCGGGGCGAGATCCACCGTTCCGTTTTGTGCGAACATCTCAATGGCGTATCTGACATCGGCCGGATGAATCCTGTGCCCCTTGCGGGCAATCTTGTGCAATTGCTCGAGCAGGGCAGTCGTCATATCGATTCCAGCCTTGTCTTCGCCGCACACGCGAATCCTGTTTCCTCTCACGACGAGACGGATGGGGAAACGCTGTTCCACGAGCCGCAGATTTTCGTCGTTGTTTCCCGCCAACCGCGACATCGTCTCCTCATCGGAGAAGACGAGGGTCGCCGGGCAGGAGGATTCCGCAGCCGGAGCGGTGGAAGAAGGTTGCTGCTCGTTGTCCATTATCGTTT
Source organism: Lactivibrio alcoholicus (assembly GCF_055390895.1). Classification (NCBI taxonomy): domain Bacteria; kingdom Thermotogati; phylum Synergistota; class Synergistia; order Synergistales; family Aminobacteriaceae; genus Lactivibrio; species Lactivibrio alcoholicus. The sequence goes on along the minus strand of NZ_AP042471.1, from coordinate 3,246,097 downwards.
CTTCTCTCACCTAGACGGGATACGCCGTTTCATCGGACAACGGCTGAAGTCCGATATCTCTTTTCGTGGCCTGTGCGTACTTTTTCATGAGAAAGTCTTTCGCGATTGCAGGGAAAAGAACGTAGCTGAGGACATCTTCAGGTTGGACAATCCACGGCTCGATCGTCTTCTTCGCCTCCTCGAGTTCCGGTGCGATCTTCTCACCAGGGCGACACGTGATCTTTTCCTCGTTTCCGATGACTTTCTTCTCTATGGCCGGGTCGACATCTGCCGGAGGCTTCCCGTAGAATCCAAGGAAGTAGTTCCTGACTTCCTTCGGAATAATTTTCCAGCGTTCCCCGACGAGCACGTTGAGGGTCGCCTGCGTCCCGACGATCTGGCTTGTCGGCGTCACGAGCGGCGGATATCCCATCTCCTTTCGGACAATCGGGACTTCCTTGAGAACGGCGTCGAGCTTGCCGAGAGCATTCTGTTCCTTGAGTTGACTGACCAGGTTCGAGTACATTCCCCCGGGAATCTGGTAGACGAGGACATTGACATCGACCCCTGCAAGCTGGACGAAGATGTCCGCATGCTTTTCCCGCACCTTCCGAAAATGTTCCGCAATCGGGACCAGCTTCGCGAGCGGGAGCCCCGTGTCAAAAGGAGAGCGTTCGAGAGCGGCGACCATCGACTCTGTCGGCGGCTGGCTCGTTCCCATCGAGAACGGCGAAATTGCGCAGTCGACAACGTCGGCACCGGCCTCGATCGCCGCGAAGTAGGCCATGGACCCCATTCCGCTCGTATAATGAGTGTGCACCTGGACCGGAAGTCCCGTCTTTTCCTTGATCGCGCGGACGAGAGCGGCCGCGTCGATGGGGCTGATGAGGCCCGCCATATCCTTGATGCAAATGGAATCGGCGCCCATGGATTTCATATCCGCAGCGAGTTTCGCGAACTTTTCGAGCGTATGCACCGGCGACAGCGTGTATGAAATGGAAAGCTGGAGGTGTGCTCCTTCCTTTTTCACCTGATCCGCCGCGACTTCAAGGTTCCGAAGATCATTGAGCGCGTCGAAAATCCGGATTATGTCGAGACCGTTTCCGACAGCGCGTTTCACGAACTCGCGAACGGTATCGTCCGCGTAGTTCCTGTATCCGACGACATTCTGGCCGCGAAGGAGCATCTGGAGCTTCGTCTTCGGGAAGTACTTTCTGATCGTCCGGAGACGTTCCCACGGATCCTCGTCGAGAAAACGCATGCACGTGTCGAAGGTGGCCCCTCCCCAGACCTCAAGAGAATGATACCCGATATCGTCCATCATTTCCGCAACGGGGAGCATCTCCTCAAGTCGCATCCGCGTCGCCATCCGGGACTGGTGCGCATCACGAAGCACAGTCTCGGTGATTCCGATCTTTCTCTCCGCCACGGGATTCACGCTATTTCCTGCTTCCTGCATTTCCTCACCCTCCGTTTCTTTTTTTCCGACCGGTTTTTTCATGCCTTTCGTTCCTCTCTTTCCTTTTTCGCTCGCTCCCAGAGAGAATCCAGACTTTCGAGACTATGTCCTTCCCATGGTTCCCCGGATTCGGCGACGAACCCCTCGACCATGCGGAAACGCTCGGAGAATTTGGTGTTCGCGCGCTGCAATGCCGATTCCGGATTGATGTCGAGATGGCGTGCGAGATTGACGACAGCGAAGAGGAGGTCTCCGACCTCATCCTCAATCAGCGCTCCATTGTTTTCCGAGATCGCGTCTCCGATTTCGTCGAGCTCCTCCCGCACTTTTCCGAAAACGGGAGAGAGTTCTCCCCGCGGCCAGTCGAAACCGACATGAGCCGCCTTTGATTGTATCCGAAAAGCCTTCGCCAGTGGGGGGAGGCTTGAGGGAACGCCGGCGAGCACGGACGTGTCCGTGTCGCGTTCCTTCTTTTCCTCCGCTTTGATCTGCTCCCATGCGATCAGAACGTCTTCGCTCGTTTCAATCTTTCTGCCGTCGCTTCCGTCATTAGCGGCAAACACGTGAGGGTGACGACGTATCAGTTTCGAACTGAGCGCATCGAGGATGTCCTCCATCCTGAACGCTCCGGTCTCCTCCGCAATACAGGCGATAAAAACAACCTGAAGGAGAAGATCCCCCGCTTCTTCGCAGATCTTCCTTCCGTCCTCCGTTCCGATCGCCTCGATCAGTTCGTAGGCCTCTTCAGCGATATACGCCCGCAGGCTTTCAAGGGTCTGCTTCCTGTCCCAGGGACACCCGCCCGGCGCACGAAGCCGCCGCATGATCTGAAATACCCTGTCGAACGATTCTCCATACAGTTCGCTGTTCACGACATCATTCTCCAATCGCATGACTCTCCGGGTCTTTCGATTCGAAGGCTTCACAAGAACGCATTATGGCATCCGCAACATCGTCGACCGCGATGGCTCCCCCTGGCCCGACCGCCTTTCCATCGAGAACGATCCAGCGTCGCTTTTTCCGGAGAACCGAAAAAAGCGATTCGGCTTTCCCGGTCAGAAGAGTTTCTTTTTTCGTCGTCCGGAGAGTATCGATTCCTGCCAGGGCTCCGGAGTTCCGAACCAGTGTAATGCCCCATAAGGTCTTCAATTCTTCGGGGATCGGACCGAATCGATCGAGAACTTCCGCGAGAAGATCCGTGAACTCCTGCGGCGTACCTCCCCGGAGAAACCTTCGGTACAGCGTAATCCTGACACTTTCCTGCGGAATGTAGGAAACTGGGATGCTCGCCGGGATATCGGTTTCGACCCGTACGAACGTCCGGTCCTCTCCGCGGAGGCGCGCAATCTCACTCTCCAGCGTCTTGAGATAGAACTGGAAGCCCGACCGATCGCTCTTCCCGTGCTGCGACGAGCCGAGAAGATCCCCACCCCCCCGTATCTCAAGGTCCTGTCGTGCCAGCCCGTATCCCGCGCCGACCTCCGAAAAGCTGGCGATCGCTTCGAGTCGTTCGGCGGTTTCCCGTCGGAGCAACGCCTCCTCCGGATAGAAAAAGTACGCGTATGCTTCCTGCTCCCGTCTGCCCACTCTTCCTCGGAGCTGATACATCTGAGCCAGTCCGAGTTCCTGTGCGTCATCGATGATGAGCGTATTCGCGCGCGGGATATCGAGCCCGCTTTCGATGATCGTCGTACATAAAAGAATGTCGTAAACGCCGTTGCCGAAGTCGGACATGATCCGCTCCAGTTCCCGTTCGGGAAGCTGCCCGTGCGCGACGGCGAGTTTCACTTCCGGGAAGATGCCTTCGAGGTACCGCCGCTTCTCTTCGATTCGGGATATCCTGTTCACGACGTAAAAGATTTGCCCGCCCCTGTTCAGTTCCCGCCGCACCGCCCGGACCATCGTATCACTTTTCCACGGAGCCGCGACGGTCAGAACGGGACGTCTTCTGTACGGAGGCGTGCTGATCGTCGATATGTCGCGGATTCCGCGAAGCGACATCGAGAGCGTCCTCGGTATCGGCGTCGCGCTCAACGTCAGAACGTTGATGTCCTTTCGCGCGTGTTTGAGACGTTCCTTATGCATGACGCCGAAACGGTGTTCCTCGTCGATGACGAGAAGACCGAGATTCCGGAAAGAAACGTCTTTCTGAAGCAGGCGCTGTGTCCCGATGAGGATGTCGACTTCTCCCCGTCCGACGGCTTCGATAATGGTTCTCTGCCGCGAAATCGGGACAAACCTCGACAGCGACGCGATTCTGACAGGGAATCCGGCCATCCGTGTCTGGAACGAGGCGTGATGCTGTTGCGCCAGTATCGTCGTCGGAACGAGCACGGCAACCTGCATTCCAGCTTCGACCGCGCGGAATGCGGCGCGCATGGCGACCTCCGTTTTTCCGAAGCCGACATCGCCGACGACGAGACGGTCCATCGGAATCGACCTCTCGAGATCCGCCAGAACGTCTTCTATGGCACGGAGCTGATCCTTTGTCTCGATGTACGGAAACGCATCGACAAAGGTCCGGTAGAGTTCCGTAGGGGCTGGAAACGACTCTCCCCGGCAGAGTTCCCGCTGGGCATAAAGCGTCAGCAGTTCCCTCGCTTCCCGTTGTGCGCGCTCTTTCGTCTTCTGGAGGTTTCTTTTCCATCGTACTCCGCGCAATGAATCGAGCGCGATCTCCTCGTCCTCGTGAATCTGCATCGGCGTAACGGAAAACATCTGCATGAACGGAACGAGAAGGCGTTCTCCGCCGGCGAATTCGAGAACGATCGCATCCATACTTTCTCCCGATGTCGAAATCGTCTCGGTTCCCCGGAATACGGCGACTCCGTAATCTTCGTGGACAACGAGCTGTCCCGGTGAAAGGGAGTCCTTCCATTCCTCGGGCTGCTTTGTCCACGTTCCGCTTCCTCTCGTCTCGGAATGTCCCGTAAGTTCCTTGTCGGAAAGCCGGACATGCAACGCGGCAGGATCGAGAAATCCATCCGTAAGCGTTCCCCGGCTCACGACGAACGGGGCATCGTGAGATTCGCCGGTCCGAAAGAGCGAAGGCGAGGACGTAACGAGAGTTATGTCGTACCCCTGATCCTTCCACGCCCTGATCGTCCACATTGCTTTTCTGAGATCCCCGCGGAAGACGGGAACACGTTCCGCCGTGAAGCGACCGTCAGCGATTTCGACCTTTTGCGTCACACGAACGCGGGGAAGCTCGGCAAGACGGATCAGAACCGAATTCCAATCCGGGAGAGACGGCATCCGTCCCGGATCGCGGATATCCTCCCACAGCCAGCGATAGCGCTCGGCCTGATTTTCGATCATGCCTGCCTCGAAGAGCACGACACGACACTCCTGCGGCAGAATGCTCGCGACCTGAACCTGACGCTCGGCATCAAGACCATGTATGACGACGGACTCGAGCGTCGCGACACTCTTTTGTGAATCGGGATGAAAGGAGCGGATGGATTCTATGGCTTCGTCGAAAAATTCAAAACGCAGGGGCATAGCATACCCCGGATCGAAAAGGTCGACGATCGCACCCCTGGGAGCGTATTGCCCCGGCGCCCACACGAGGTCGACTCTCTCGAATCCCCGTTCTTCAAGCCAGTTGAGAAGAGTCGTCCTGCCGGACGCCATCTTCCCGGACAATTCCAGTTCGCCGCCGCCGAAGAGGAGCGGCGCGAGAAGCGCACCCGGAGTCGCTGCCAGAATACCTCCGGAATCGAGCCATTTCCGGAATTCTTCCCCCCTGAAGACGCTGAGGGCTTTGTTCTGCATCGACTGGACGTCAAGCGGAAGTTCCGAAAGAACGTATGGCGTTTTGCCGAAAATACCCGCCAGGTTCGTCGAAAACTCATCGACCTGCCGCGTATCGGGCAATAGAACGAGTGTATGTCCCTCAAGACCTCGGAAAATCCACGCCCGCGCACTTCCGTCGGAGGTAATGTAGTACGTGGCCCCCCGCTCCCATTCTCCGGGACGCACGTCGCGCAACGAGGAACAGTCGACAGATCCGGTCATTCGCTTCTCCTCGGGCAATCCTTATCTTAAGTCAAAAGTGGCGGTCGCAGAGACCGCCACTTTGATGCATCGAGCCATCCCGATATTCGTCGGAGGTATTGGTATCATGAGGTCGGAGCGTTCACGACGGACATAGCTTTCTGTATGTCCATTCGCATCCAGGAGAGGCATCCGTCCGCGGCCCGCCGGATGACATCCGGCAATATCTCGCGCTCGTTACGGCCGAACACGCCGAGAACCCATGCGGCTCTGTCTCTTCCTTCCGGTTGAGCCCCCACTCCGACTCGCAGACGCGGGATATCGAGCGTCCGAAAGGCTCCCAGAACCGACTCGAGTCCCTTCTGCCCTCCGGAAGAACCCTTCCTGCGAAGCCGCAACGCCCCGAACGGAAGCGCTATGTCATCGCATATAATCAGAATATCCTCCGGTGGGACCGCATAATACCGCGCCGCTTCGGCAACCGCTTTTCCGCTGAGATTCATGAATGTCAGCGGTTTGAGAAGCAGCGTCCGTATTCCTTCGGAGATCAACGGTCCCCACGAGAGAGAAGAAAACGACTCTCTCGGAGTTCCGGCGCGAAGATCGTCGACGATCTGGTCGATCACCATCCATCCGACATTGTGACGGGTCAGGGCATATTCATATCCGGGATTGCCAAGCCCGGCAAGGATTCTCACTCCGTATTACTCGGATTCCTCTTCGGACTCCGACTTCGCTTTGCCCTTGGCCAGAACTTCGACTTCCTTCTGTTCCTCTCCGAGTGCCTCAGCCGCCTCTTCCTCGACCGCCGCCCTCGGCGTGATGACCGTAACGACGATTTCGTCCGAATGCATCTTCAGCTCCGCACTGGGCGGGAACGAAAGATCCCGCACGTGGACGCTCTTTTCAAGTTCGAGGTTCGAAACGTCGATGACGATCGAATCGGGGATTTCGGCCGGGAAGACATCCATCTCGATGTCATGAAGAAGCTGGTCTATAACTCCACCCTGCTTCAGTCCGACGCAGTTCTCTCTTCCAACGATTTCCACGGGAACGTTGACCATGATCTTCCGGTCGCTCATGAGCTGCATAAAGTCGACATGCAGGAGTTTTCCGTTCAGGCAGTCCCGCTGAACTTCCCGCATAAGGCACAGTTCCTTCCGCCCCCCGGGGAGTTCGACATTGAGGCGCATCGTCTCCCGATGCGCGGAATTCGCGTACGGAGCGATCGTTGCACTTTTGATCTTGACCGGAATAGTCTCGCCGATCCCAGGGCCATAGACGACTCCTGGAACGTACCCGGCTGCCCTCATTGCTATTCGTGCACTTTTCCCCTTTTCTTTGCGTTCTTCCACACAGATAGTTGAGATATTCGACATGTATTTTTTCCTCCTTGCGATTCATTGAATGCAATCTCAATCGAAGAGACTGCTTACGGACCTGTCGCTGTGAACTCTAAGAATAGCTTCCGCGAAAAGAGGTGCGATAGACAATTGGACTATTTTATCTAATTTTTTCGTCTCAGACAAGGGAATCGTATCGGTTACGATCAATTCGTCTATCTCGGAGGCTTTCAGTCTTTCGACCGCGGGTCCCGAAAGCACCGGATGGGTCGAACACGCGTACACGCTCTTCGCACCGCGATCCTTCAGTCCTTCCGCGGCGTTGCACAGCGTCCCCGCGGTATCGACGATATCGTCGACCAGAACTGCCACCTTTCCCCGGACATCTCCGATGATATCCATCACTTCACACAAGTTCGCGACCTCATGCGATCGTCTCTTGTCGACGATGGCGAGGTCCGCGTTCAGGAACACGGCAAACCGCCGTGCGCGAACGACGCCGCCGACGTCCGGCGCGACGACGACGACACCGTTCTCCTTGAGATCGTCGTACAGATTCTCCTTGAAGTATGTCGCAAGAAGAGGAACTCCCGTCAGATGGTCAACGGGAATGTCGAAAAAGCCCTGTATCTGTCCTGCATGAAGATCCGCCGATATGACCCTGTTGGCCCCGCTCCATGAAATGAGATTCGCTATAAGCTTCGCGGAGATTGGATCGCGCGCTTTCGTCTTCCGGTCCTGCCTCGCATATCCGAAATACGGGATGACGACATTGATCCGGTATGCAGATGCTCTCTGAAGCGCGTCGAGCATGATGAGAAGCTCAACAATGTTCTCGTTGACCGGATTACAGAGCGGCTGCACGACAAATACATCTGCTCCCCGCACGCTCTCCTCTATGGAAAGTCCGATTTCGCCATCAGAGAATCGGAAATGCTTCGCAGAGGCCAACCCCGTTCCGAGTTCGCCGCAAATTCTTTTCGCAAACTCGGGATGAGCTGTCCCCGAAAAGATTTTTAACTCTCTGGAACCGGACCCCATATCAGTCTCCTCCTTCAATTGTGCGCGAATTCTTTTTTTTGCCCCACCCGGATATGTTTCTCTGTCTCGCGCGCGCGACCGCAAGATCTCCCTCCGGGACATTCTGCGTTATCACGGACCCCGCGCCCGTAAACGCATCGTCTCCAAGCTCGACGGGAGCAACGAGCATCGTGTCGCTTCCGATAAAACAACGATTTCCGATCTTCGTCGGGTTCTTCCTCACCCCGTCGTAATTGCACGTAATGGTGCCGGCGCCGACATTCGTGTCCTCACCGATCTGAGCATCCCCGATGTACGACAGATGAGGCACTTTCGAGCGCTCGCCCACGAAGCTCTTCTTCATCTCGACGAATTTGCCGACATACGCGTCACTCGCGACGCGTGTGCCGTCGCGGAGATATGCGAAGGGCCCTATCTTCGCCCGCGACGAGATATGGCACTTTTCAAGAACGACATGATCGAAAATCGTCGCCCCATTTTCAAGGACGGAACCGCGAATGACCGTTCCGCTTCCGACGTGAACCCCGTCAGCGAGAACCGAGTCGCCGTAAATCTGGACGAACGGGGAAATTTCCACATCGGTGCCCATAGTGACCTTCGGGCCGATAAACGCCGTTTCGGGAGAATGGAAGCGGACTCCATTCTCAAGCCATCTTTCGACAATATTCCTTCTGAGATACGATGCCACTTCAGAAAGCTGCCTCGCTGAGTTGATACCGGCAAACTCGGTTTCGGATTCCGTCAAAATGGCCTCCACTCGCAGTTCCCGGTCCGAAAGGAGTTTCATGATGTCAGGCAGATAGTACTCTCCCTGGGCATTTTCGTTTGAGAGAAGGCCGATAACCGAATCAAGTGCGGACACGTTGAAAATATATACGCCGCTGTTGACTTCGGTGATCCGTTTCTGGTTCTCGTCAGCGTCCTTCTCCTCGACAATCCGGCAAGAGGTTCCGTCGCGAACGACACGGCCGTATCCGAAAGGATTCCCGGTTGAAAAGCTGATGAACGTACACGCTGCGTTCCGCGAAAGGTGGCGATCGACCAAAAGGGAAAGGGAATGGGACGAAATCATCGGGACATCGCCTGGAAGCACAAGAACATGAGAGAACGAAATCCACCATTCCCGGGCTATCCGGAGCGCGTGTCCCGTTCCGAGCTGTTCATGCTGCCAGATGATCGCGGAATCGGGAAATGCGTCGTTTACATACGAGGAGATGTGCGCTCCCTTGTGCCCCACGACGACGGCCGAAGCGCCGATACCGGCCGAGGCGACGGCTGAAAGGCTATAGAAAAGAAGAGGTTCGCCGAGGATCTCCTGCATCGTCTTGGGCCGTTCGCTTCGCATCCGGACGCCTTTTCCGGCCGCAAGGACGACGGCTCCTATGGCAATACTACCTTCCATGCAGTATCATCCGCCTTTCGGGGATCCGAAAACACGAAAAAGGGGGGAGCCTGTTCCCGGTCCCCCGCTACGCTTCGGTAGTGGCTGGGGTGGCTGGACTCGAACCAGCGAATGACGGAGCCAAAGTCCGTTGCCTTGCCAACTTGGCGACACCCCAACATCAAAGACGATGAATATACTAGCAAAGCGAATTCTCCACATCAAGTGGAAAAGTCCCGTTTTCGGGAAAACACGATTTCCTCCGTCTCTTTCGGGAAACGGTGTAAAATGCTTGGCGGTGATGATGATCGTGAATATCTTCGACTCGATTCGCAGCGACGTGATCTGTTTTTTTGCCATAGCATCAATTTTTCTTGTATCGTTCGCCTTCTCGTTACGCGTACGACGCGGAGCGGCGGATTCTTTAAAGACACACGCCGCTCTGGGGCTATTCGCCGTTGCGTTGCTGGCAAGCGGCGTCTTTCTCGCTCTGCGCGTCCGATGGTGGATGGGGCTTGTTCCGCTGATCCCCCTTCCCCTTTTCATATCCGTTATCGCAATCGGCAAAAGATGTACGATTTCCGGCAAAACGGACGAGGAGCATGAGTAGTGCTCCCTATCCTGGTCGCAGCGTTCCTTTTGTATTTTCCGTACGCGTGGTGTTATTTCCGGAAAGAGCCCCTTTCAGACTACGGCCTTCTCTGGATCGCTTCCCCGCGCGCGCTTCGCGAGTCAGTTCTCCTTATCGTCCTGACGCTGATTCCATTGACTCCGGTCGCGATCCACTGGCCAGGAGCGCATGTTCCGCATTTTTTCCCGCCAAGGGAGACTGTATCACTTCTGGCTTCAGGAATCGCAGCGGCTATTATCGAGGAGACCTTTTTTCGCGGGTGGCTCCAGACACTCGTTTCCCGCTTTCTCAATCCGGTTTTGAGCATCGTGCTCGTTTCCTTCGTGTTCGCCGCCTCGCACATGTTCGTCACCCCGGGACCACTTCGTCTCGCGACGTTTTTCCCGGGGCTCGTGATGGGATATCTCCGATTCCGTCATGGAACGGTCCTTCCGGGAGTCGTATATCACGCACTCGGAAACGTATGGTCGGTCTGGTTTTTCCCCTTACCCTGAAGAGGTGATGTGACATGAGATTTTCTCAGTTTTTCGCGCTCGCGCTTGCGATCCTGGGCCTTTCCCCGTGCTTCGCCGAACCGTTGCCCGAGCGTGCGATCATACCATGTACCCCGGGAGCGCACGCTTTCGTCGAACTGTCGGACGGCGCCCCTCACTTCGATGCGGGGCTCGTCGCCGCCGTTCCGACATCCAGCAGATGGCCATCGTTTACGGCGACGAAGTGGGGGATTCCGGGCACGGTCTGCGCGTCGGCGGTGAACGCAATCCATCTGCTCGTCTCGAAAGAGCAGGGGAAAGGAAGGACGATCAGCATTCTCCCTGAACATACCGTAGCCCCCGCAGCGGGGGAAAGCAGCTTCGTAAGCATACGTTCTCCTGCGGGAACCGGCCTTTTCGGCGGATATGCCCCTCCGACAGGATCGCGGGTATCGATCCGCAGCGCTTCCGGACGGGTCGCGCCGCTTGGTCCGGAAACCGTCCCCGCAAAGGGTGACATCATCGTCATCGAATACGTTGAGGCTGAACATCCGTATCTTGTGGACATAGAGAACCGCCCCGGCGGACGCATCATCGCATGGGACTCGAAAGGCCCTTCTATCATCGCGCGCGTCCTGCGTCCTCTTGCAGGCGTCGGGCGATTCGGCGGGACGCAATTCCAGGGAATAGGTCGAATCCGTGCGAACCACCCCGGAGTCATCGACGTATGTACCTCTTTACGGGGCGACATCGGAGGATTCCAGATCCTGCCGTTCACGCACTCGAAATCAAGCGAAATGGTGTCGGCGTGGGATATGACTCAATGGCTCATCGTGGCACCCGAGTCTCGAACGTCACTCGAAGGCCACGCGCCACTTTTCCTCGGTTCCCTCATTCCGGGCGCTCAACTTTCGGACAGACTCCCTACCCTGCTCGGGACGTACGGACGCCGTCCGCTCGTCCTCTGCCGCATCGACGGCGGAAGCTGGCGGAAACTCCCGAATTCGACAGGCAGAAACGACTCCGCGCTGAATCGCGTGACTCACCTCAGAATCTATTTCCCCGAACCGGCCCCCGAATAAAACAACGGGGGAAAGGGTGAAACCCCTTTCCCCCGTCACATCATTCCGGAGCGGTCGTCTCCCAGGCTGCTCCTACTCCACTGTAACGCTCTTCGCGAGATTTCTGGGCTGATCGATATCGCATCCGCGTTCCCGCGCGACCGCATACGCGAACAGCTGCAAAGGAACAACCGAGAGAAACCCACTGAGAGGCTCCATCGTTTCTGGAACGGTGACGACATCGTCAGCGATTCTGGACATCTCGTCATTCCCTTCGGTGGTGAGGGCAATGACCGGCGACCTCCGGGCCTTCGCCTCGAGAATGTTCGAAACCGTCTTCTCGTACAGCGAATCCCTGGGCACGATTGCGAAAACCGGAACGGCAGGATCGAGAAGGGCTATGGGACCGTGCTTCATCTCGCCGGCGGCGTACGCTTCCGCGTGGACATACGATATTTCCTTGAGTTTGAGGGCTCCTTCGAGCGCGATCGGAAACGAGACACCGCGTCCGAGGAAAAGGAAGTCCTTTGCCGTCGCGTATTTTTTCGCGAGAGACTGAATCGTGGGATACGACTGAAGAACGGACTCGAGTTTGTACGGCAGAAGCCTGAACGCATCCGCGAATCGTTTTTGTTCGCTTTCATCCGACGTCCCACGAAGTCTCGCAAGATAGAGCGAAAGGATGGAGAGCGTGCCCATCTGCGCCATGAATGTCTTCGTCGCCGCAACCCCTATCTCCGGTCCCGCCCTGAGCTGCAGAACATCGGCAACGTCCCGGGTGATCGTGGATCCCGGGACGTTGGTGATCGCACACGTTCTGGCGCCTTCGGAACGCGCGCGCCGGACCGCCGCGAGAGTATCCGCCGTTTCTCCTGACTGCGAAACGAAAACCGCGAGCGTTTTCTCGTCGATGGGAAATTTCCTGTACCGGTATTCCGAGGAAACATCGACCCTGATATCGCAATCGGCCATTCTTTCGAAGAGTCGCTCTGCGGAAAGAGCCGCATAGTATGACGAACCGCAGGCGACGAAATGCACGCGGTTTATTTCCCGCGCTTCCGAAGGGGAAAGTTTCATTTCCGCCGAGAGGTCGAAGAGGTCGTCCTTCAGGCGCCCTTCGAGAGCGTTTCGGAGAACCCCGCTCTGTTCATTCATCTCCTTCAGCATAAAATGCGGGAACCCGCATTTGTCGACCATGGTCACATCCCAGTCGATGTGCGTTTCCTTCGGGTGCCGCCTCTTTCCGTTCATGTCGAAGACGCGGACTCCCCCGGTACCGAGTTCCGCGATGTCGCCGTCTTCGAGGTAGCAGACATCCTGCGTATACGGCAACAGTGCCGGAACGTCCGAAGCACAGAACGCCTCGCCCTTCGCGCTGCCGAGAACGAGCGGCGATCCCCTGCGGATGCAATAGATTTTGTCCGGCACGTCGTTCATGATGACGACGAGAGCGAATGATCCCGTGAGACGGCGATTCAGCCGGACGAGCGCCTCGATCGGATCGCCATCGAACATCCTGGAAAGAAGCTGCGCAGCGACCTCCGTATCCGTTTGGGAAAGAAAAGCGACGCCCTCGTCGGAGAGTTCGTCCTTGATCTTCTGATAGTTTTCGATGATCCCGTTGTGAACGAGAACGATCTTCCGGCATTCGTCACAGTGCGGATGAGCATTGACGACAGACACGCCTCCATGCGTCGCCCATCGCGTATGACCGATTCCGCGCGTTCCCGGAAGTTTTTCGTTCACCAGGATCCTTTCGAGATCCGATACTTTTCCGACTTCCTTGACGATCTTCAATAATCCGTCATTGGAAACCGCAACCCCCGCGGAGTCGTATCCGCGGTATTCTAGCCGTTTCATTCCATCGAGGAGGACGTCCACAGCCGTCCTGTAGCCCACGTAGCCAACGATTCCGCACATGAGTCTTCTGCACCGCCTTTTCGAACACACGGAACTGCCGTCCCTTGTCCCGGGAATCGCTCCCCGTCTTTCGGGGTTTCAGGCTTTGCGGGCGCGTTCCACACCCCGAGGGCATCCGCCGAACGTTCGATTCTCCCCCGTCCTCGTCAACTGGCATAGACCAGTCCTGGCGCTTCGGTAAAAGATCAGCGCGTTTTTTTCTCTTTTCTCTCCCCCTTCCTTTCAGGAAAGCGCGCTCTCGACGACACGGCGCAACACGGGATCGCGCATCGCCATCGCTACGTTCGCGTACAGCCACCCCGTTTGGGTTCCGCAATCCAGCCGCTTTCCCGAATACACGACTCCCCAGAGGGACTCAACGTCCTTCAGGAGCCGGATCGCATCCGTGAGCTGAATCTCCCCCCCCGCCCCCGGGCGAACGTCGCGAATCAGAGGAAAGATTGTCGGGGAGAGAACGTATCTTCCCATGATCGCAAGCCTGCTCGGAGCCTTTTCAGGTCCCGGTTTTTCGACCAGATCGAGAATCCGGTACACGTTATCCTCGACGCGCTCCGCCGCAACCACCCCGTAGCGGGCGGTATCCTCCTCGGAAACCTCCTCGAGCGCGATTACGCTGCCGCCAAGCCTGTCGTGTACGGAAACCAGCTGGGAGAGCACCGGCGGCTCGCCGATCATGACGTCGTCGGGCAGTATGACTCCAAAGAACCCGTCGCGGCAAAATGGTTCTCCGCAAGAGACGGCATGTCCCAACCCCAACGGCTCCGGCTGGCGCGCATAGACGATGTTTTTCCCCTCGGACACGCTCCGGACCCTTTCGAGAAGTTCCTTCTTTCCCCTCTGCTCGAGCAACGCTTCGAGCTCCCAGGAACGATCGAAATAATCCTCCATCGATCGTTTCGTTCTTCCAGTGATGATGACGATATCGCTGCATCCCGAGGCGACGGCCTCTTCGACTCCGTAGGAGATGATCGGACGGTCGACAAGTGGTAGCATTTCCTTCGGCGTTTCTTTCGTTGCGGGAAGAAAACGCGTTCCAAGTCCGGCTGCAGGGAACAGGCACTTTGAAACGGGCGCTTTCATATCGGTCATGCGATGATTCACCGCGAAACAGCCTCCTTAGAATGTGGAGAGACTTCTTTTCCGTTGATGGAACGGATGCGTTCGAGAATGATTTCCGACACTTCGCGCATTTTGTCCGGATCCTTCGCTTCGACCAGAACGCGGAGAAGAGGTTCGGTCCCCGACGGCCGTATCAACACGCGTCCTTCGTCTCCGAGCATATCCGCCGCAGACTGCGATATTTCGCGGATCCTGTCGAAGCTCAATCTCGATTCGCGTGACATCTCGACGTTCCGAAGCAGTTGCGGATATCGGCCGAAACGATCGACGAGCGTGGAAATATCTTCTCCCAGTTCAGCGCATGCACGCAGAAAGAGGAATCCCGTGCAAAGCCCGTCACCGGTCATGACGAACTGCGACAGGATGATATGTCCCGATTGTTCACCGCCGAGAGCGGCTCCGTGATGCCTCATCGTCTCCATGACGTACCTGTCGCCGACGGGACAACGAAAGACCTCGATCCCTTCCGCTACGAGATGTTCCTCGAGCGCCATGTTGCTCATGACAGTCGCTACAACCCCGCTGCCGAGCGACCCGGAACGCGACAACCAGCGTCCGAGAACCCACAGCATGATATCGCCGTCGATGATTCTCCCGCAGCCGTCGACGCAGAGCACTCGATCGGCGTCCCCATCGTAGGCTATACCGAACGAGGCGCGTTTCGCTAGGACGGAATCAGCGAGCGACGCCATATGCATGACGCCGAAGCCTTCGTTTATGTTCAGACCTGTCGGCTCCATCCCGATGAAGCTCCATCCGTGAAGCCGCTGCGACAATCGCCCGAAAACAGGAACCGCCGCGCCATTCGCACAGTCGACGACGACCGGACAGTCGGCGAGTTTCGGTTCATGAAGAAGCGTCAGGATCCACTGCGAATATTCGTCCCCGCCGGAAGACACGTCCTCCGAAATCCCGACTGAGGCGCCCGTCGGTCGCCAGTCGTCAATAAGATTATCCCCGAGATACTCCTCGATTGTCGCTTCGGATTCGTCCGCAAGTTTGCGTCCTTCGCAGTCGAGGAATTTGATCCCGTTATATTCGGCAGGATTGTGGGACGCGCTGATGATGCACCCGCCGTTCGCGTGACGATGCCGGACGAGAAAGCTCACTCCCGGCGTCGGAATGACTCCGGCATCGAGGACATGCGCTCCCGCGGACATCATCCCGGCGACGACGGCTGATTCGATCATGATTCCCGAACGTCTCGTATCACGGCCGACGACGACGCGCGGCCGCGGAACTCCGCGTTCCGTGAGGTAAAGCACGAAGGAACGTCCGAGCCGAAGCGCCAGTTCCGGTGTCATCAATCCCTTGTTTGCAACGTCCCGGACACCGTCCGTACCGAACAGACAGCGAACCTTCTTTTCACCTTCCATAATGTGCCTCACCTTCCTGCAGAAGCCTCATCAATCCACAATCGCCGTAACCGTTACGTTCTGCGGCTCGACGCGGAGCACACGGACATTTTTCGATGCGATGTTCCGGATCAGCACAGGCACGAGGAGTTTCCTGGAAATTACGTTCGTGACATTCACGACGGCACGGAAGGGCAGATCGGCGCTTTCGAGAGTCGCCAGGTCCGACGGGGTGCCCTCCAGTGTCACATTGACGAAAGAGGGATCGACGCTCCACGCCGGATATACGCTCTTGCCTTCGATTCCGACCGCGATTCGCGAGAGCGTTTTCGCCTTCACCTTTTTTTTCAGCGAAACCGAAACCCGCACCTGTTCCGGGCTGACGACCCGAACTGTCTCGTCAGCCGGTTTGAGGATCCGAACCCGGTACTCCCTGTCCCCCGAGATTCCCTCGATATCGAGCGATTCGGTTTCGACCGCCTGCATACCATTCAGAAGCGGCTGCGGCCCCTGAATCATCGCTTCAGCGGGTTCGCTCATAATCGTCCTGACATCGAAGTCATCCGCAGGTTTTCCGACGAGATTGACGTGAATCGGAAACGCTTTCTGGGGAATCCCCTTCACAAGCACACCGCGCAAGCGGATTTTTTTAGGCTCGACGGTGACGTCCTTCTCGAATTCCTCCGATTTCGCGATATCTACCGGAAGAAGAAGCTCCCCTCCGCGCTGAAGCTCTTCGAGCGTCGGACGAACCCTGGCTCCGCCGACTTTCGCAAGATCTTTTTCGACCCCGCGAACCGTGACGTCCTTTGGGATAATCTCGACCGATTCCAGGTAAACTCCGGACGGCAGTCCCTCGCGAACTTCGATCTCAACCGGTATGAGTCGGTCGATGAACCGTATCATCTCGATATCGATCTGTGATGGAGAAATATCGATCAGTTTTACGTCCTTCGGAAGGACCGTACGGACGGCAAGCCGGTATTTTCCCACGGAAAGCCCTCTCGTGTCTACCTCGCACGCGATCGCGTCCGAACCGAGCGTCGCGAGAATCGTCCGCATCCCGGAAACGTGGACGTCTACCTCGGTGACGTCCGTCTTCAGAACCGTCTGCGGCGGGACATTCAGATACTCGACCTTGCAACGCAGGGTTTTCATAGAATCACCCATGCGATCCGCACCAACGTAGAACCAGAGGAAAAAGGCGATGAGAACGGAAATTCCCCTCAGAAACATGGGAGACGTCAAAAGATCGTCGAGTCGTTTCATTTTCTCTCCCATCGGCTCTACTCCTTCGTCCAGAATGCGGCCAGACTGTCGAGAATGCGCTTCCGCAGGGAGGTCTTCATGGGTTCCTCCGCACCGAAATAGTGCAGCAACAGTTTGTAGACCTGCGCGTCTTTCAGATTTCGCGACAGGTGTCCGTTGATCGTAAGTGCGATTTCTCCCCGTTCTTCCGAAACGACAAGGGCAAGCGCATCGGAGACTTCAGTCACGCCGAGCGCGGCTCTGTGACGCGTTCCGATCCATCGTGCGAGATCTGTGTTCTCGGTCAGTGGAAGGTAGCAGGCTGCCGCCACCAGAACGTCTCTGTCGATGATAACCGCCCCGTCATGAAGCGGCGTTCCGGGGTAGAAAATAGTCGACAGAAGTTCCTGCGTAATCTCGGAGTTCAAAACAACGGCGGTCCTCCAGAAATCCTTGAGCCCGGTATTTCTCTGGAGCACGACAAGAGCCCCGACCTTTTGCGTCTTCATCGATACGAGGGCACGCAGGATCTCCTGGCTCAGAAATTCGGCGCGTATCTGTGAACGCCCCCGACGCCAGATGTTCCCTCTCCCGAGTTCCTCGAGCATTTTTCTGAGTTCGGGCTGGAATACGATCGGAATTGCGATGAGCAATACTCCGAGGGCCTTTCCGACGAACCAGGAGAGAGTTCTCATATCCAGGATCCTCGCACCCACCGTGAGGAACGCGATGATGATAAGCCCTTTGACGAGCTGCATTGCCCGTGTTCCGACAAGGAGCAGGAGAAGTTTGTAGATGATAAAGGAAACGATCGCTATGTCGAGGAAATCATGCCACCTGAAGAGATCGAACATATTCCGGTCCTTTCGTCACAGAATATCGAGAGGGACGTACGGAGACGTCGCCAGATCGAGCATAGCCGAATACCTCAGGGCGAAGCGGACCGTTTCTCCTATGCTCGGGGGGACGGTCATATCATCGACATCGAGTATGAGATGATCGCTCGATGCGCCGAGAATCGCGACTCCGTGGTCGATCGGATCCAGTCCTTCTATGTCGACGTCCTGTTTGCCGACGGCGGCGATGGCACGGAGCCTCGAGCCCCGATCCTCGAAACACGGGATATGGCCGAAGGCATCGTATGCGATCTCTCCTAACGGAACGGAAGGTTTTCTGCGGACTTCCACTATTTCCGCCTCCAGGATCATCGTCGTCCCGGATAAATACGGGATACGCCGCATCCTCGTGACGTCGCTTCCGAGAAGAATGCCTTCTCCGATCCGAAGATCGGTGATTCCTTCCGGGAGTATGCCGCGTTCGAGGAGCTCGAGCGACGATGTCGAACCGCCGGAAACAATTTCGACGGGAGAATTCACTAATGCCTGCAGACGGTCGCGTATATCGAGCAGTTGTCGGAGTGCTTCCGCCGAAGGCACCGTTCCCCCGAAACAACCGAAATTCGTGCCGACGGCCGTCGGTCGGACGCGCGGACATTCGAGCAGCGTGTGAGCGACCGATTCTGTCTCGTCCGGCCAGAATCCCTCCCGAAGGTCGCCGAGATCGAACATGAGCATAACCGGGAAATCCCGCCGCATCCGCTCGCACTCTCTCTGAATCAGATAAATCGTTTCGTTCATCGAAACCACGCAGCAATCGGCACCTGCAACAACGAGGGGAATCTCGCTCGGCATGGGGATTCTGAGGAGAAGCAGCGGAACGGCGGGAGCGCAATCTCTGAGTCTCGCGATATTCTCGATCCGGCTGTCGGCAAGTCGCGAGCAGCCGCCCTCGAGCATAGCGCTGACTACACGGGGATGAGCGCAGATTCCCTTCGTCACCCCCGTGACCGAGACATTGAACCGGCGACAGAGACCGACGATTCGTCTCGTGTTTTCGAGGATCCGCTCCCTGAAGATAACCATACGCGGGTACGCCGTATTCTTCATTCGTCTCCTCCCTGCAGCTTCCGGAGAAGGGCCAGATCTCCGCCGTGACCGATTCCATCGAGCGGAGTTTCCAGTATACAGGGAACGCAGGAAAAACGTTCATCGGTTATGAAGTATCCGAACGGAGACAAACCGATTTCTCCTTCTCCGATATGGCTGTGGCGATCCAAACGCCTTCCTCTGGCGTGCGCGCTGTCGTTGATATGGATGCATCCGACGCGTTCGAGACCGAAGAGGCGATCCATGGCGTCCGTCAGCCGGGCGTACGATTCGGGTGTCCGGAACTCGTACCCCGACGCAAAGAGATGGCACGTATCGAGACATACTCCGATTCTCTGGTCCCATCCGGTTCCCTCGAGAAGGGTTTCCAGTTCCTCGAGTCTGGCTCCGAGAAAGGTTCCCTGCCCGGCCATCGTTTCGAGCAGGATTCTGACCCTTCTCCCTTCCGCTCGTTCCAGAACCGTCCCGAGTCGGTTCGAGACGATCGAAAGAGCGTCTTCGGCAGACCGGTCCTTCGCCGAACCAGGGTGAAGGACGATATCCGGGATTCCGAGCGAATCGCATCGTTCGACCTCGTCCTGGAGCGACAACGCGCTTCGCTCGCCGAGAGAGCCGGGATCCGCGAGATTGATGAGATACGACGCATGGGCAACGACCTTTTGAATCGGGCTTTCGCGCCATCTCCTGAGAAACCGTTCGCATACGGCCACGGGCAATGGTGCGCTTCTCCATTGCAACTGATTTTTCGTAAAAATCTGCATCGCGTTGCAACCGATCGATTCTCCGCGTTCGAAAGCTTTCTCAAGTCCCCCCGCGACGGAAACGTGTGCCCCAAGAAGCGTCATCGAAACCATCCCTCCCGATGAAATCCGAAGAGAACATTCGAGAGAATCGTCCCAGTGACACCCCATACGACACTCCCGTCTTCAAGGACATATTCCGGAGATTGCACGAGCCGCCCCCGGCACTCGAATGTCCGGAGACGCGCCCCTCCGTCGAGGCGTGAGATATCCGCGAGGCAGTACGACACGATCTCCCCCTCGTTCGGTTTGAGTTCTGCACCCCCGTTTGTGCAGTCGACAAACCCGAGCACCGGAAAGACATCGAATCCGCTGACGAACGCATGCGCTTTGGGTAATGGACACACCGGTTCGACGCGGCGCGGGTCGAGCAGTATCTCCTCCCGGGCTTCGCGAAGAGCCGTTTCCCACGGGGATGCGTCTTCGCACTCACGTTCCCCTCCGGGGAAACACATTTCTCCCGCATGGTGGCTCAGATCCTGAGAACGGCGCAGAAAGAGGATCCGCGAATCGCGCCCTCCGAAATGGAAAATCGCGACGAGAACGGCCCCGATCCTCGGAGCCTCGCTTCGGAGTTCACTCCACAATGGAATAACCGTTCTTCGAAGAGGCAAACGAAGATAAAACGTCATTCCTCCGAGCCGAGACGAACATTTCCGTGATAGACGAGACCTCTCGTTCCGTCCACGGTGACGAACATTCCGTCGCGAAGAATCGACGTCGCCCGTTCCACGCTCACGATACATGGAATCCCCAATTCCAGAGAGACGACCGCCGCATGGGACGTGAGCCCTCCCGTCTCCGTTATGACAGCGGAGGCCTTCCGCATCGCACCGACAAAATCGATATCCGTCGCATTCGCCACAAGGATTGCCCCCTGCGACATTTTCTCCATGGCTTCCTGACCGTTCCTCGCGATCACGATGCGCCCATAGGCTTCCCTTTTGAGGAGCGAAAGTCCCCGGGCGAGAATTCTCCCGACCGTATGCACCTGAAGCATGTTCGTGGACCCCGGAGTTCCGAGCGGCATTCCCGCCGTCACGACGACGATATCCCCTTCGCTGATGCAACCCTCCGCCAGCGCCGTCTTGATTGCCTCCGCGACGGCGTCGCATTCGCCGAAAATTCTGCCGCACATGACCGGGGAGACCCCCCAGTGAAGGGCGAGTTCCCTCCAGGTTTTCCGCGACGGAGTCATGCCGACGATCGAGCATGGCGGCCTGTACCTGCTCACCATCTTTGCGGTGCTTCCGCTGCTCGTCATCGAAATGATCGTCGTCGCCTTCATGTCCCTTGCGACGGATACTGAAGCGCCGCTCACGGCATCGGGAATTCCGGTAACCTTCGCGATGCTGTGAAGCGGACGCTGCCATGCGTCGAACTCGACTTCGGCGCGCTGAACGATTCGCCGCATCGTTTCGACGGATTTGACGGGGTACGCTCCGTTCGCCGTTTCGCCGGAAAGCATGACGGCATCGGCACCGTCCAGAACCGCATTCGCGACATCGCTTGCCTCGGCCCGAGTCGGTCGCGGGTTCCGGATCATCGAGTCGAGCATCTGCGTCGCTACGATAACCGCCTTTCCCTTGGCACGGCACATGTCGACGATGCGCTTCTGCACGAGGGGGACTTCCTCCGTCGGTATTTCGACTCCCAGATCTCCGCGGGCGATCATCATCCCGTCGACGACTTCGATGATGTCATCGAGCCGGTCGACCGCCTGTCTCGTCTCGATCTTGGCGATGATCTTCATCGAACCGCCGCGTTCTTCAAGGACACGGCGGACATTGACGATATCCTCCCGGTTCTTCACGAACGAGACCGCGAGATAATCGAGCTCATTCGCAATCCCCCATCCGATGTCGTCGATATCTTTCTCCGAAAGTGCGGGAAGCGAGATGTCAGCTCCCGGGATGTTGACCCCCTTCCTGTTGCCGAGAATTCCGCCGACAACGATCGAACAGCTGACATCGTCGCCGACGATATCCTCGACACGAAGCTGCATCGTTCCGTCGTCGATAAAGACATCCTGTCCCGGCTTCAACTCCTGCGGAAAGAGACTGTACGAAACGGAAACCTCATTCGCGTTCCCGATGACGGGACGCGTCGTCAGGACGATTCTCTTCCCTTGCTCGAGACGAACGGGGCCGTTCTCAAGCTCTCCGGTCCGTATCTCGGGGCCTTTCGTATCGAGCAGAGTCGCTATCGGACGGGAGATCGCGCGCTCGACATCGCGGACGAGTTCCAGACGGGAAAGATGCTCTTCGTGCTTCCCGTGACTGAAATTGAATCGGGCGACGCTCATTCCCTCGTCGGCCATCGCCTTCAGGATTCCGAACGTCGAACAGGCGGGACCGACTGTACAGACTATCTTGACTTTATTCATGACGATTCAGCTCTCCTTCTGTACCGATCAGACATGAATCTCGAATGCCCCCTCGGAAAGCAGGGACGCGAGAGAAATACGAAGTTCCGGGTCGGGATTGACGCATATATCCTGCTGGTACAACCAGACCGTTTCCTCCGGTCGTATGAATTCCATCATGATGGGAGATCTCCCGGGATGACTCCTCAGAACCCGATACAGTTGTTTCATCGAAACGGAGCCCAGAAGAGTGGCATCGATCGTAATTTTCGTCATCGGAGCGGTATTCTGCTCCTTTTCGTCGAGCAACGCGACATCCCTTACGATGATGGTTCCGGTCCCCCGATCGTCCGGAGATCCGCGAACGAGACAGACGTCGCCTTCGTGGATCGACGCCTTTATTCCGGGCCAGACTTTCGGGAAACACACCGCTTCTATCTTGTTCGAGTCATCCTCGAGTTCAAGTATCCCCATCGGGTCGCCGTTTCTGGTGAATTTTTCCCTCAACCCGATGACGATTCCTCCGATGCAGGGAGCCGTCTTTTTCCCGCTCCATCGGCCGACCTCTCCGATGCGACACGTCGCGAAGCGCGCGATCCTGGAGGCGACCTGCTCGAAGGGATGGCCGGAGATATAGAGTCCCATGACCTGTTTTTCCATGGCCAGACGTTCGTAGAACGAGCAATCTTCCGTTTCCGGGAGATCCGGCTCGGGGGATGCCGAGTCGTCCTGATCTCCTCCGAAAAGCGAACACTGGTTCTCGTCTTCCGCACACCGTTGCGCCATCGAAACGAAGTCCGGAAGGGCGTCGAGCAGAGATTGTCTGTTGTCGTGCAGCGATTCGAAAGCCCCTGCGCGAACGAGATTTTCCGCTACCGCCCTGTTGACGACGCGCAGATCGACCCGCGAGATGAAATCCCAAAAGGATCGAAACGGTCCTCCGTTCCTGCGCGTTTCTATGATCGCCTCGACGGCGGTCGTGCCGACCTTATCGACACCGCCCAGTCCGAACCGGACGACATCGTCGACGGCGGTAAAACGGGAGAGCGACGAATTGATATCGGGCGGAAGGACCGGAATTCCCGACTCGCGCACTTCACGAACGTAATTCGCCATGACTTCCTTTTTCGATCCGATCTGGCTCGAAAGATATGCCGCCATAAACTCCGACGGATAGTTCGCCTTCAGGTATCCCGTATGGTAACTGATCAGCGCGTACGCGGCACTGTGAGATTTGTTGAATCCATATCCGGCAAACTCCTGGACGATGTCGAAGATTTCTTCCGCCTTTTTCCTGTCGACACCCCGCTCCACAGCTCCGGTCACGAATTTGGCGCGCTGCTGTTCCATGACTTCGACCTTTTTCTTGCCCATTGCACGCCGGAGAAGATCGGCCTCTCCGAGGGAATACCCGGCCATACGGGCGGCGCACTGCATGACCTGCTCCTGATAAAGAACGACACCGTAGGTTTCCTTGAGCACCGGTTCGAGAAGCGGATGCAGATATTCTACCTTCGCCTTCCCGTGTTTCCGCTCGACATACTGATCCACCATGCCGCTTCCGAGGGGACCCGGCCGGTAAAGCGCGAGGACGGCAACGAGATCCCCGAAGCAGTCGGGACGCAATTTTTTCAGAAGGCGTCGCATTCCGTCGGATTCCAGCTGGAACACCCCCAGCGTGTCACCGTTCTGAAGCATTTCGTACGTCTTCAGATCGTCGAGCGGAATGTCTTCCAGCGAAGGACAATTCTTTCCGTTTTCCCTGATGTTTTCGAGAGCTTCCTCGAGAACGGACAACGTTTTGAGCCCGAGGAAATCCATCTTGACGAGACCAAGCTTCTCGACAGGCTCCATGGAATACTGCGTGACGACCTGGTCTTCGCTCTCCCTGATTCTCTGTATCGGGACGAGATCCGTCAGCGGAACGGGGGTGATGACGACACCCGCCGCATGCTGCGAGCAGTGGCGCGCAAGTCCTTCGATATGCGACGCGCTGTCGAGGAGGCGGGCGATCTGGGGATCGGCTTTCCGCATTTCCTGCAGATCCTTCGAAGCCGCAATGGAATCTCCGATGCTTTCCGCGGTCGGCGGAATGCAGTTCGAGACCTTTCTGACATCCGCAAGCGGAATTCCGAGGGCGCGCCCGACATCGAGAATCGCGTTTTTGCTTTTCATCCGCCCGAATGTAATGATCTGCGAGACGCGATCCTTGCCGTACTTCCGGACGATGGAACGGAGAAGTTCGTCTCGCCCCCTGTCCGAGACGTCCGTATCGATATCCGGCATGCTGATGCGTTCCGGATTGAGAAACCGCTCGAAAAGAAGGTCGTAGCGGATCGGGTCGAGTTCCGTGATCCGAAGACTGTACGCGACAAGCGATCCCGCAGCCGATCCGCGTCCCGGGCCGATGGGGATTCCATGCTCCTTCGCGTCCCGGATGATTCCCGACACGATCAGGAAATACCCCGCGAACCCCATGGAGTTGATGACGTTCAGTTCGTACGCGAGGCGTTCCGAGTATCCCTGCGGGATCTCACGTCCCGCGAAACGCGCCTCGAGTCCGAGCTTCGCGTCTTTCTCGAGCTTCGTTTCGAGAGTTTCGCCGTCGGGCAACTCGAACGTTGGCAACCGGTACTCGCGCGCCCCGACCGGCAAGCTCACCGAGCATCGTTCGGCTATCAGAAGCGTATTATCGAGAGCTTCCGGCAATTCGTTCCCGAAAAGCGCGTCCATCTCCTCTGGGGAACGGAAGTAGAAGTCGTTCGTCGAAAAGGACATCCTGTTCGGTGCGTCGATCGTATTCTTGGTCTGAACGCAGAGAAGGATCTCGTGCCAGTCGTAATCGTCCTTCGTCAGATAGTGGACGTCGTTTGTCGCGACGATAGGGAAATTTCCCCTGCGGGCGATCTCGACGATTTTTCTGTTGACCGTCGCCTGTTCCGGAATTCCGTTGTACATGACCTCGAGGAAGAAATTGCCGTCGCCAAAAAGATCGCGATAGAAGGCCGCGCGGGAACAGGCATCTTCATCTCTTCCTTCGAGAATGAGGGAGGGGATCTCACCGGCGAGACATGCGGAAGAGGCGATCAGCCCCTTTCCGTATCGTGAAAGAAGATCGTGGTCGATTCTTGGTTTGTAATAGAATCCTTCGGTGTTCGCGATCGAAACGAGGCGAATGAGATTGTCGTACCCCTCCTGATTTTCCGCAAGCAAAAGAAGATGATGATTCTTCCCCTTCTTCTCGCGCGAGCGGTGTCCTTCCGGATCGACGTACACCTCGCATCCGAGAATGGGCTTCACGCCTGCCTTGACGCAGCATTCGTAGAATTCGACCGCTCCGTACATGACACCGTGATCCGTCATCGCAACGGCGGGCATTCCCATTGCGGCCGCAGTGCGTGCGGCCTCTTCGCACCGCACCGCACCGTCGAGAAGACTGTATTCCGTATGAGTATGCAAATGAACGAAGGAACGCGTCATTCTTCGATCAAACCATCCTGTTCCGTATCTTCTCGATCCGTCCTCTTGACGAGGACGACCTCGCCGCCCCCCCAGCGGAGGGCTTCCGAGACGAGTCCGTCAAACAAAGGTCCGTCTGGAACATCTGTCTTTTCCGGTTGCTCGCCATCTGTTCCGCGCTCCTTCTCCCGAACCGTCCTCGCGTACGCGGAGAAGAGATTCGGCGGTTCCGGGTTTTCTTCCGTGAAGGAGGTCGGGTCCCGGACGTCACTGTTATCGGTCCGCGATCCTGTTCTGGAGATTTCGGAGGAAACGACGTCGTTCCCGCAAAATACGGAAAACGCATCGCCTTCGTTCCCGAAGAAGTCCGCAAGAACGCCGCCAAGCGAATAGAGATTTCTCTCACTCGCGCACACCGCAAAGGATGCCCTCCGGTTTTCGGGAATCCGTATCCGGAGCCCCTCTTCCGGAGAGAGCTCGACGGACGCGCTCAGAAGTGCGCAAAAGAGATGCAACTCGCGTTCTCTGAGGATATCGAGAAACGCGTTCCAGTCCGCTTTGCCGGATGTCGTATCCTGAACGCCGAGTGGGCGCGAGGACTCGGGGGCCTCTACGGCCCGGATCGGGACATCTTTCTCCGCCGCCAGGGAAGAAACATTCCGGGGCTCGTCGTCATCGCACGAAACGCAGGCGTCACGATGCGTTTCCCTCTGCTCCTCCGGAAAGAGCTCTTCGACACGGGCGCAGAAAAGACCGCTCAGGACATCGGTACGCATGCCGGACCGCGCAGACGAAATAAGCTTTACGCAGTACTCCATCAGAGCCGAGGCCTGCTTCCGGGAAATGACCCTGCCCGCCGCCTCGAGTGCGGCGCGTTCTTCTTCAGAACACTCGAGAGAATCGAACGCGTCGCTTCCCCAGGAATGGAAGCTCCATAAGTCTCTGAAGATAAGGAAAAGCGTCTCGAAAACCTGCACCGGAGAAGCGCCTCTGCGAAAAAGCTCTTCCATGCGAGAAAAGACCCCCCGGTGTCCCGCGGATATCTCCTCGAGGATGCGTTCGAGTTCCCGCCTGCTTCCGCCTCCTGTCAGGCGTTCGACCGAGTCGAGCGTCACCTCCCCGTGCGAAAGGAGTATCGCCTGCTCGAGAATCGAAAGTGCGTCGCGCAAAGCTCCGTCAGAGAGTCGCGCAATCTCCCGCAGCGCCTCTCGTTCGGCCGGAATGCTCTCGGCGGAACACACGATCCCGAGCTGCGCGACGATGTCCGGAACGGAAATCCGATGAAAAGGAATATGATGACAGCGGGAACGGATCGTAACGGGGACCTTCTGCGGTTCCGTTGTGGCAAGGATGAACACGACGCGATCCGGAGGTTCCTCGAGCGTCTTCAGGAGAGCGTTGAACGCCGGCAGAGAAAGCATGTGAACTTCGTCGATGATGTATACCTTGTACCGGGATCCGAAGGGAGAGAGAGAGACATGCGACCGCAGCTCCCGGACTTCGTCCACGCCGTTGTTCGACGCGCCGTCGATTTCTATGACGTCGAGATTGCTTCCTTCCGTGATGCTCACGCAGCTCGCACATTCGCCGCAGGGTTCGATCGAATCTCCGCGTCTTTCGCAGTTCAGCGCCTTTGCGAGCAATCGCGCAAGTGTCGTCTTCCCGCATCCTCTCGGTCCGGAAAAGAGATACGCGTGAGAAACCGTCCGGTGCGTCAGTGCGCTCGACAGGACGAACATGGCTGTATCCTGCCCCTGGACCTGCGAGAACAACTGCGGACGATACCGGCGGTAAAATGACGCTTCCAAGAACAGACCCCCCATTGCTGCATTTCGGACGAGCCTATTCTAGCATGATGAATCGCGGTCGAATCGCCTAGTAGAGATAGCGGGCCATCGGGTGGCGGGTTTGCGCCCTGAGGAGAACTCCGTTCAGATTCGAGCGGATCGCATCGAGCGACGTCGCATTTCCGGGAAGAGGATCCCCGATGACAACACTGGGGCCGACGCGGAGTACCCTTCGCGCCCCGAAGCGATTCGTTTTCTCTCCGTTCCCGTCCGAACCGTTGCCCCCGATCGGAACGACCTGTATTTCGGAAGGTGACAATTCGAGCTGGAACGATCGGTCGAGTGCTTCCTCCATGGATGCGATGATTCTTTGCGAGCTTTCCGAATCTGGGATTCGGACAACTTCCGCTCCATCTATCGACAGTACACGATACCCGTTTTCAGAAGATATTGACGGAACGAGTGCGTTCAACGCCTTTTTCCGCTCGAGCGGCAGGCCTTTTTCGCGAATCTGTTTCGTGAGATACGCAATTCTCTCCTTCGTCTCTGGGTGATCCATCATGACACCGGGATCGACGTACGGGTGTTTGAGCTGTTCTTCGGAAAGCCCCTCCATTACTGTAACCATCGCAGCAGGAGGGTACCCCGCGGCGGCAACGACATCAAGCGCGACGGAATCGGCCTCGCGTTCAAGATCGATACTGTACGAATTCGTAATCGCCGTCTGCAAGAGACTCGCAAGAACGATCGGAGCGACGCTTCCTCCAGAGAGGACGATCGCTCCCAGCGTCAGGACATTCAGTCTCTGGGAACGCGCCGTCTGTATCATCGCATGTCGTCTGTCCGCATGGACGAGTTCGTGCGCGATGACAGCGGCGATTTCCGCGTCGCTGTGCAGAAACTCGAGCATTCCAGATGTCACGTAAATGATTCCACCGGGAAGACTGAACGCATTTGGGGATTTTTCGCGAATGCAGCGTATCTCGTACGGAAGCTCGCGGTTCATGAAAGGGACAAGGCGCGAGGAAATCATTGAGAGACGTGCGATCACCGATGGATCCACTATTCGCTCCCAACGTCCCTCCACCTGTTCGGCGACCTTCGCGCCGATCCGGATCTCCTTTTGCGGGTTCGGTTCCGCAGCGTCGGAAGAGACGGGTAGAAATGCCAAAAAGACACAGACAAGCAACGGCAGGAAACTGAATCTACGGCTTGACGGTCCCAGCGGATCGGGAATAGCCCTGCACCGCCTTTCGGCCTTTTTGCATAGCCATCATCTGTTTTCGGAGATCGGAAACGACGTTTTCCAGTTTCGACTGGACATCTTTTTCCTTTTGCAACAATTCGAGCGCAAGAGACTTCATATCGGATACCGAACAGCGGATCCTCGAATACTTTTCGACCCCGACTGCGGACTCTACCGCGTTCCAGAACGCATCGCTCTCCCTGCCGGACTCGACCGAGAGGATTTTCGAAATGCTCTCCCATTCATCAAAGATTTTTTCCTGGGCGGCTATAATGGATTGCTTCTCCTGCAGGATGAGGAGCAACGATTCCATGTCGATCGCATCGACGGCGGTCTCTTCTCTCGAAATGGAGTCACCGAGAGAACGATACAGCTCCGTTTCTTTCTCAAGAAGCCGGGTCAGATTTTCACCGAGATCAACCGGCAATAGTGAACCCTCCTGCCGCAACCGCAGGTCTTTCCTGGGCATCCTGAACTGGCGCCGGATTTTGTTCCCGTGCGAGTTTCTCTATGGCCTGTTCCCACGTGGCGCGTAATTCCTCAAGCATCGATCGGACGCTGCGAATTTTATCCGAGTTTTTATGAATATTCGCATCGACAAGTTCATAATACAGAAAATCGTAAAGGCGCATCAGATTCTCGGCGACCTCTCCCCCGACATCGATATTCAAGGCAAACATGAGTTCCCGGATGACATCCTGGGCTTTCTGGATATGCCGGTTCGTTTCCTCTATGTTCTGTTGCGCGACCGCTGCCTCTGCAAGACGGCACGAACGGATGCCGATATCGTAGGTTATGAGGAGAAGCTGTTCCTTGGAGGCAGTTGCGATCTGATTGACCTGGTATGTGAATTGGGCATTCCTTGCTCGCTTTTCATCCATTGCAACGGCTCACACTCCTCTCTATCGAGTATCGGACGCCCCGGGCCGAATATTAAACCGCATGGTCGCTTCAGCAAAGCTTTTCTATTTCCACCTTTCGCATAATATCCGCGACGGCAGCGCGTCCGAAAATTCCCTTCTCAAAATGCGTCGTCGTCTCCCACGCGCATGCCATCGCGAATCTGATCGTGTCGAGAGACGACATCTTTTCTTCGCGGGCGGCGATCATTCCGGCAATCAGCGCATCGCTCGAGGCGAAGAGCGAAACCGCCGTCCTCCGGTCCGACATTGAGAGAAAAATTCCGTCCGGACAGGAAAACACATTCCCGAAGACATGGTACGACGCGATCACCCACTGGATTCCTCTCTCACGCAATCTGGAGACGACGTCGATGATGTTGTCAAGAGAATTGAGAGGAACGCCATGCATCCGCGACATGAACCGGTGGTCTATCTTCGCGATTGTCGGCTCCGCGTCGAGCGCTTCGAGAAGCGGCTCTCCCGCAGAATCGATGATGGTCGGGATACCAAGGCTCTGCGCCTTCCGTATCAGTTCGGCATAGATTCCCGTCTCCACTCCGGGAGGAAGAGAACCTCCGATGACAACCACTCTCGCTCTCTGGAGCATTCTCGTGTACATCCGCATAAACCGGACCTGAGCATCTTCGGAAACGTCGGGGCCGGGCTCGGACAATCCAGTGCCTACATTACCGTTCTCGTCGATAATATAGACGTTCGTCCGGGTTTCTCCGGGAACGTGAACGAAACTTGTCGTAATTTGTTCGCGTCGCAGGAAATCGAGAATATATGCGCCATTGAACCCCGCGAGGTACCCCATCGCAGTCGATTCATACCCAATCTGGTGAAGCATGATCGAAACGTTGATTCCCTTTCCTCCGGGTGTTCTGTCGGCCTGTTGTGACCGGAACCAGCCTCCGGGTCTGAAGTCCGAGACGACGAATTCTTCGTCCACGGCAGGATTGAGAGTAACGGTGACAATCATGGACGTCCCCCCATAATGATCGGACGCCGGAGGTCGTCCCGGCGTCCGATCATTGGAAAATATAGTGTTATTTCAGGAAAGAAAGAACCGTATCGAGCGAAGCGGGTATCTCCGTCCGAACGATGCCCCCCCTGCTCAGTTCGACGACCGCGGGCATTCCCTTCAGTTGCAGTTTCTCGACCATTTTCCCGTTGCGATACCCGTCGACCAGGGCAAGCTTCTTCCCCTGTTTTTCCGCTTCTTTTGCGGCTTTTTCACTCATCCGGACCTGGCCTTCGTCGATGCTCGAATAAAAAAGCGCAACGACATGTTCGGGTTCCATGAGAAGCGACCGGAGATGAACCTGTTCGTTGATGTACGAGACCGCCGACATAGCCGCGACGGCACCGTCACCGGCGGCCGTAACGACCTGGCGCAACCCTTTCTCGCGAACGTCTCCGGCGGCATAAATCCCTTCAACCGACGTTTCCATGTCCTCGTTCGTGATGATCCATCCGCCCTTTGCGGCCTTGACGAGTCCGCGGACCGATTCGTCATACGGAGCCTGGCCCACGAACATAAAGACACCGGCTACGGGGAGATTCGAAACCTCTCCCGTCTTCACGTTCTTCAATACGAGGTTTTCGACCATACCCTCCCCTTCGATCTTCTCGACGACCGTATTCCATATCGGTTCGATCTTCGGGTTCGAGAGAGCGTGCTCGATCGCCGCACGGTCCGCCCGAAACTCGTCACGACGGTGAATGATATAGACTTTCTTCGCGAACTTGGTCAGGTACGTTCCCTCTTCGACGGCCGTATTACCGCCGCCGATGACTGCGATGACTTCGTCCTCGAAAAAGGCTCCGTCGCACACCGCGCAATAGCTGACCCCCTGGCCGATATGCTCCGCTTCCCCTTCGCAGCCGAGGCGGCGGAAATACGCGCCGGTGCAGACGATGATCGCTTCCGCCTCGATCTCTTCCTTTTCAGTCACAACGATCTTCCTGCCGTCGCGGATTTCGACCTTGCGGACTTCCGCATCCCGGAATTCGGTGTCAAACTTTTCCGCATGCTCGCGGAACATGTTCCCGAGCTCCTGGCCGCTTGCGTGCTTGACGCCAGGCCAGTTTTCGATCTCGTCGGTAATGTTGATCTGTCCGCCGGGAGTTCCCTTTTCGAGCAGCAGGACATCCAGACCGGCGCGGCGGCCGTAAATCGCAGCCGTCAGTCCGGCAGGCCCGGCTCCGATGATGACAAGTTCCCTCTTTTCCATTGCTGACATCTCCTCTCGCGTACGCCACTATTCGGAAAGCGTTCACAGGACTATGTGGAAATTATACACGACCCCAAAGAACTATGCGACAAATATTATTAAAATCTCGTTTTATATCTACCAGGACCAATCCCGGCGTCGACTCCTTCGCCAAAATATTCGCCTGTTCGTCATCTCCGATTTCCATCAGGACATGCCCGCCCGAGCGGACCAGCGACGGAGCGGCTTTCAGGATACGGCGCACCACGTCGAGACCATCGACTCCTCCGTCAAGAGCGCTCCGCGGCTCCCGGAGAACATCTGTTTCGAGATCCTCGATCCTGCCTGTAGGAATATATGGAGGATTGCTCACGAGAAGATCGACGGGATAGACCGATGAAGGGAGCGTTTCGAAAGAGGATCCGTGCCAGAGAAGACACCGGTCCAGGACTCCGTATGATCGGAAATTCTCCCATGCCCGGCTGAGGGCGGAGGCACTCACTTCGATCGCCGCAGCTCCGGAAACCTCACTCTTCTCCGTCAGGAGACTGAGTGCGATACATCCGCTACCGGTTCCCCAGTCGACGAAAGTATGCCAGCCCGGCAAAGCCAATGCCTCGTCGACGAGGAGTTCGGTTTCCGGTCGTGGTATCAGGCATCCGCGATCGACGGAAAGGACGCAATTCCTGAACGGAGCCTCGCCGGTGATGTACGCGACCGGTTCGTGCCGCAATCTCCGCTCCAGAACACCTCCGAAAGAAGAGCACTGTTCCGCTGTCAGACGCTTTTCGGGGTGCGCGAGCAGAAAATTTCTGTCGGTTCTGAGAACCCATGAAAGCAGAATATCCGCATCGGAGCGGTTGTCCGGAAAACCACCGTTCAAAAGAAGCGACGATCCCTCTTTCCTCGCCTCAAGGATCGTCGCGAAGATTTCGTTATCCAACCGTTTCAAGGATGTGAAGGCGTTCTGTCTGGTCGGCGATCGTCAGGGCTTCGATCAGTTCGTAGATGTCTCCGTCCATTATCTGGTCGAGTTTGTACAGGGTCACTCCAATTCTGTGGTCGGTCAGGCGGTTCTGCGGAAAGTTGTACGTCCGGATACGTTCCGAGCGATCGCCGGTTCCGATCTGTCCCCTCCGCTCGGAGGCAACCGCATCGTTCTTCTTCTGCATTTCGAGATCGTAGAGTTTCGCGCGGAGATACCGCAGGGCCTTCGCGCGATTCTTGATCTGGGAACGCTCGTCCTGGCACGTAACGACGATTCCCGTCGGTATGTGCGTCATTCTCACGGCCGAATCCGTCCGGTTGACGTACTGTCCTCCTGCACCGCTCGCCCTGTACGTATCGACCTTCAGATCCTCCTGCCGGATCTCGACATCGACATCCTCGACTTCCGGAAGGACGGCGACAGTCGCGGTCGACGTGTGGATACGCCCGCTCGCCTCGGTCACGGGCACCCGCTGAACGCGATGGACACCGCTTTCGTACTTGAGCTTGCTGTATGCGCCACGTCCGTCGATGCGTACGATGACTTCCTTCATTCCTCCGATTCCAGTTTCGCTGCTGTCGATCATCTCGTACGTCCAGCCCTGGCGTTCCGAAAACCGCGCGTACATCCGAAAGAGATTCGCGGCGAACAGAGCAGCTTCCTCGCCGCCGGCGCCGGCGCGAATTTCCATCATGACGCTTTTTTCGTCGTTCGGATCCGAAGGAAGCAGCAGAATCTGGATCTCCTGCAAAAATGCCGTCGCCAGAGATTCCTTCGCGGCGAGTTCCTCTGCAGCGAGCTGCCGCATATCCTCGTCTTCGGAATGAAGGAGTTCCCGTGCCTGCTCTATCTCCTGCCTGGCCTTCCTGTACTCCTGGAATTTTATGACGATAGGTTCAAGCTGCGCATGTCGCTTCCCCGTTTCCTGCAATTCCTTGAGCTGGGAAACTATCGCGGGATCGGACATACGACGTTCGAGCTCGTAATAATCCTTCTCGATCTGTTCGAGCTTCAGATCCAGGTTCATCGGGACACCTCTCCGCCCTGCTCGTCCGTCGTCGCGGAGAACGACGTATCCAGCGCGACTTCAAGGGAACGAATCGCCACTTCGATCTGTTCGGTCGACGGATCCCGCGTCGTCAGATATTGCAGAAGCAACGCCGGTGCTATGAGAAAAGTCCCGGCCCTGCCACAGCGAGAGGCCGCCTTTATGATTTCGTACGACACGCCGATGACGACTGGAAGCAGAACCACACGAGATCCGATTCTCCAGAGAAGCCCTCCGTGGCCCGCGAAAGAAAAGACAATGATGCTGACGAAGATGGCGACAAGAAGAAACGACGTTCCGCATCGGGGATGAATCCGCGAGAACGACAGGACGGATTCAGACGTCATTGGGGCGTCGTTTTCGTACGCGTTGATCGTCTTGTGCTCTGCACCGTGATATCGGAACACTTCGCGGATATCCTTCCAGAGACCGATTGCCGCGATATACGCCACAAATACGACTCCGCGGACGCATCCTTCGACGATGTCCTTCATCATCGAACCAAGTCCCCAGAAACGGGCGCTCAAGTCCGCAACCCATAGCGGCAACGCGATAAAAAGGCCGACGACGGCAATGACCGCAATACCAACGGAAACGATTGTCTCGAACGGAGTGATCGATTCGTCATCGTCGAGCGCAAGCTGCGCAGACCGGTTCAGGGCTTTCATTCCGGTCCCGAGCATTTCGATCATCATCATGAACCCCCGGATTACCGGAAGCTTCCACGGGAAACGTCGAGTTCTCGTCCCGCTGGACCAGAACTCGCTCCACATCGACCGGTCCGGGCGCCGTACGCAGAGTCCCCATCGTTCGGGGCCCCGCATCAGGACTCCTTCGATGACCGCCTGTCCGCCGACCGGGATTCTTTCTGTCAGTAATGCGGTTAAAAAAAACACGAATCGAAGAATTCCTCTTCGGATCACGAACTTTCTGCCCCTTTCAGCACATCGTCGACGGAATCGAACGGAGAACCGCACGGATTCTTCTCGGGACATTCTCCATGAACACATCCCGGACCGACAATCCCGAACATGACGGGAGCGACTTTCCGCACTTCGACCGCCATCCCCCGTGCGACTTCGCGGATTTCCCACTGCGCCCTCCGGCAGAGCCTCAGGGCAAAGAAATGATGAAGCTCCCGTGCGTTCATGGTGATGACGATGCTCGTCTCCCATCCGTGCGGAAGAACGTACCTGGCATCCTCTTTCGGGATTCCCGCGTCGACGAGCGCCGAATAAGCCTCGTGACACGCTTTGACGGCATCGTCGAAGATCTTCCGAGCCGAAACGTCCTTCATCACCGAGGGCGGGACAATACAGGCCGCATCACACATTCGCACGTATCGCTGACTTCTCTGGGAATAGCTCGCGATCCTATGCCGGACGATCTGGTGCGTGGTAACGCGACTGATTCCGTCGACCGC
Source organism: Lactivibrio alcoholicus (assembly GCF_055390895.1). Lineage (NCBI taxonomy): Bacteria > Thermotogati > Synergistota > Synergistia > Synergistales > Aminobacteriaceae > Lactivibrio > Lactivibrio alcoholicus. Next base: position 3,210,911 of record NZ_AP042471.1, on the reverse strand, counting down.
GAACGTGAAGGAGGCGTGCTCGAGGGGGGAATGATGCCCGCTGCGGAGGAGGCCGGAGACAAACGAACGGACTTGATCCGGCGACAGACCGTCTTTCAGGACCGCCACCGGGTCGTTGCTGTAGCAGAGCCTGGCCGCAGCCGCAACGACGCTGTCCGCATCGGGAGTATATGCCAGCAAGGAAACACGACAGGTCATTTCAGGTCCCTTGTCACGAAAAAAGGGGAGCAAGGCTCCCCTATTCTTCGTCCTTGCGTTCCTTCTGTCCGTAATTGATTCCTTCGTACTTTTTCTGGAATTTCTCGAGGCGTCCCGCTTCGAGAACGACTTTCGATCCCTTTCTTCCAGTAAAGAAAGGATGACAGGCGGAACATACGCCGACCCGTATTTCCTTTTTGGTGGAACGGGTTTCAAAACTGTTGCCGCAGGCACAAAAAACCTTGCAGGCTACATAATCGGGATGGATATCCTTTTTCATACCTTTACACCTCCGCAGCGTTATAAAACATAATCGGACAAATTGGGAATCTACCACATTCCGTCATGGAAAACAATCCGTCAGATGTGCATAACTCCCAGCCCGCATCTTTCATGATGAGCCACAGCATGATACGCCGTATCGCCCATAACCGCAACCGCAATCCACCGCGAATTGCGGACAATCGCTATTTTAGCCCCCACACTCGCTTCGAGCATGCCGACGGCTAGAAAGCCGTCGAGAGCCTCGACGGCAGCATGCATGAGCGCATGCATTTCTCCGCGCTTCTTCTCGACGACGCCCGCATTCAGGGAGGCTCCGACCAGGGCTCTCGTTATCTTCTGGGGAAGATCTCCCGCGAGTCCGCCAACTTCGGTCGCGACCGATTTCCAGTTGCACTGCGCAAGATCCCGCCGAAAGCGGTTTTCGGATTCTTCCGTCGTCGTGGCCGCCAGCAGAAGAGCGGCGCGCCCAACCTGATTCTCATCGTCGAGGCGGACACGAACCGTCAGTTCAAGAACAGGCGAAGGCTTCCCCTCGTTTCGAAGTCTCTCCCGCTGCCCTTCCTCGCCGACGTTTTCTGTCTCGCCGGCATCGGTCATTTCGTCGCCCCCCTGTCGTTCTTCAACCGCCTGGGACGTAAAAATCCGTTTCCAGATCACGACGCGCCCACTCTCCCCTCTTGTGATATTATAACGCATTATCAATAAAAAGATGTTTATAAACCGAAAATGCAATATCGTTTGTGGAGACTCAGCAGTATCCTTTCAGCTTGAAGCACTCATCCTGAAGTCCTATACTCTTTTTCGTCATTCGGGACAATCCCGGCAGTTTTTTTCCGGAATCCCGGCAGAAAAAGTCAGACGACATGTGGGCAAGGAGGAATTTTCCATGAAGAAATACGCACCGGTACTCGCGATGCTTCTTTTTTTCGCCTTCTTCGCGAAGACATCGGAGGCCAAGACGTTCCTTTCGATCGCGACAGGCGGCACCGGTGGAACGTATTATCCTCTGGGTCGCGGAATTGCCGAGATTCTGAACCGCTACCTCGAAGATATTCAGGTTACAGTCGAAACGGGGAATGCCTCTGTCGCGAACATCAATCTGATCGGAGCGCACCAGGTCGAGATGGCGTTCGCACAAAACGATATCGCCTACTGGGGGGCGAAGGGGATGAAACCTTTCAGAGAAGCGCACGGCAATATCCGGGTTGTCGCTTCCCTCTATCCCGAGCATGTCCATTGCTTCACGCGCAAGAACAGCGGCGTGAGAGACATAGCGGATATCCGTGGAAAGCGAGTCTCGGTCGGCGCTCCCGGATCGGGCGTCCAGGGAGACGTGTCGGCGATTCTCGATATCGCGGGATTGAAGTTCGCCGATCTGAAAGCTGAATTTCTCGATTTCAACACAACGACACAGCGATTCAAGGATGCCCAGATTGATGTCGGATTCGTCGTCGCGGGCTATCCGACATCTTCGGTCCTTGATCTTGCCCAGATGACGGAAATCGACATGGTTTCCTTTAATGACGCATTCATGACCGCACTTACCGAAAAATACCCTTTTTTCGTAAAGAGCGTCATCCCGGCGGGAACGTACCGCGGAATGCTTCGGGATGTCGCCACTCCTGCGGTACTGGCCCTTCTCGTCTGTGACGCGAAACTGCCCGACTCGGTCGTCTACAGCGTCACAAAAACTCTCTGGACCCACGCAGACGAACTGTACAAAGTTCACGAAAAAGCGAAGCTGCTCTCTTTGAAGAACGCGCTCAGAGGAATCTCCGTCCCGGTTCATCCCGGAGCTGCCAGATTCTACATTGAGTCCGGGATGAAGCCTCCTGAGCTGATGAAAGATTAATGCGCGAAAGCGTGAACGGGAAAACCATTCACGCTTTCGCTGCGTATTCCCGATAGGTTCTCTCCCATACTCCGGGGTCGGCAACCGTCGCTATACCGCTGATCCAGTCCGGTTTGCCCCCACCGCGAACTCCGAGAGGTTGTGCGTTTCTGACGAAGTCCTGCAGATTGACGCGGGCGAGCGTCCCTCGCGCCAGAATGAAACCCGCCCGCCCGCCTTCGCCTTCCGGCAGCAGAGCGAGATAGATCCCTTCGGGATTTTCGCGGATTGCCCTCCGCACCGCCTGGGACACGACTTCACGGGGAATGCCGGGCGTCGCGATAAAATGAAATTTTGTGCTTCCTTCTTCCGCACGGTTCCATTCCAACCGGACGAGCGGGGTCATATGTCCGATCGTCTTCTGGAGTTCACGTTTTTCCTCCTGGGCGTGAAGGAATACGTTCTCGATTTCCTCGACCGAACATCCGACGCTCCGGAGAAGGGATCGCATGTGCCGGAGATAAGATTTCGAGCGTTCTCTTCCTTCGACGGTAAAGCGGAAGACCCACTCGGGCGCGCTTCCGTTGAACCCGGTGATAAAGATCTCTCCGATATCTCCGGTTTGTGCGACATGGCTCCCGGAGCACGCGATCGTATCGAAGTCGCCCATTCGGACAACACGTACGGTCCGTTCGCCGACCCGTTCCCAGTTGATCTTCAGATTGGGGAGACAACGCGCCGTTTCCGGCGTATGTTCTTCGACGCGAACCTGAAGATTCTGCGCAACGATGGCGTTCGCTTCCTCTTCTGCTCCGAAAAACACGTCCCAATCGAGGAGTCCGTCATATCGTATGTAGACGGAAGTCTCCTCCGTGCCGACATTCACCTTGTAGATGCCCAGTCCGGGATGCTTCTTCTCGAGAACACGGGAAAGCACGTGTTCTCCGCTGTGCATTCTCGAGAGAAGCCTGTGACGTTTCTCATCGATCTCGTACTTCAGCGATGTCCCTTCGATCTTGCCTCTCAGGTCCCCATCGACGACGAGCCAGATGCCGCTTTCGTCCTTGAGCGTGTCGATAACGGAGATCGTTTGGCCGTCGACGACAAGACTCCCGGTATCTCCGGGTTGGCCGCCTCCCGCCGGATGGAACAAACACGGATCGATGCGAAGGCGTGTAACGCCATTCTTATTGTCTTTTTTTTCGGCTATGCATTGCGCATCGCGAAGCATTCGCAGCACACTCCTTCCATCGTCAGAAAGCTTCGGCTCATGCATCTCTCTTCTCAAAAAAGAAAAGGTCGAGGACACCTTAGGCGTCTTCGACCTCAAAAAAACGAATGGCGCGCCTGTGGAGATTCGAACTCCAGACCCTTGGCTCCGGAGGCCAATACTCTATCCGCTGAGCTACAGGCGCATTCCGACGACTGTGATACATTACACGCCTTTGCTGTCGGTGTCAAGAATCGCAGGCGTTCCAGGAGAAGAAAAAACGTGTTCGGCATACGGGACACACCTTACGAAAAAGAGCCACGCTCGCTCTTCCCGCCGCACTCTTCCCTTTCGATGCGTCCGGCCTCCTCTTCCGAGACCTTCGCCTTCTGGAGCCATCCTTTTTTCCTGAGCCCGAGCATCGCGTCTTCCGCTTCGGCGACCCCATGGAGGGACGCCCTGAAATAGAGCCTATACGCTTTCGCGTAGTTCTGACGAACCGCGCGCCCGTTTTCATACATCCACCCGAGGTTGTACTGCGCGTTTGCCTGCCCTCGATCCACGGCCTTCCTGTACCACTCGAGCGCCAGTCTGTCGTCCTGAGGCACACCTCGCCCGTTGACATACATCCACCCGAGCACGAACTGGGCATCGGCATGCCCCTGATCCGCGGCTTTCCGGTACCATTCGACGGCCAACGCGTCGTTTCGTCCGGTATCGTCGGCATGCGCATACATCCAGCCGAGACGGAACTGCGCTTCCGCGTTTCCCCGCTCCGCCGCGTCGAGATATGATTCCGAAGATGAAGCGGCTTCATCTCTCGCACCGATGTTCCCGTCAACGCCAGCAACGGAAAGAGCCATGAGATGAGGAGCATCCGGCGGCTGGAGAACGTTTTCCGACGGACGATTCGCGTCGGCACTGCCATGCGGCGTCTCGCTATAAGGAAGGAGTTCCGGTTCATGAATATCGCGATCGATACCATCAGCCGGTTCCGTTTCCGGAACAACGGATTCGGTTCGTTCCCCGTCCGACGCTCCGGAAACCTCCAGCACGCGGTGACATTCGCCATCGGCCGCTTCTTTCAGATCCTGTTGGGTCGGAATTTTCCCCGCAAAAAGTTCTTCGAGCCTGCGTTGCGCATCGGAATCATCCGGGGCGACGAAAGAGGAGACGAACGACGAGCATTGCTCGGCCATACTCTTGCCTTTATTCTTTTCCATCACTGCGGAACGCCCGAAATCGCCGTTGAATTCGAGCCATTTCTGCACGAACCCTCCGCCGACGACGAACACCGCGTCGTTCCATGCGTCCGTTCCCTCGAGAAACGCGGCTCCGAGTTCTTCGGGCGTTCCGTATTCCTTTCCGCGGAAAAAGAACGGTTTCCCGGGAAACGACACGAGATCCTCCTTGAAATACATCTCTCCGAAACTCGGGGAAAGAAGAAGTCGTGAAACATTCTTCCCGCCCGGCCCGCGTTGCGATGGCTCCATCAGAATCGCCACCTAATTCCTGAAGAAAACGATGGTGACTCCATAGCCTCCTTCCGAGGCGTCGCCAAGTCGATACTCCTGAACGTATTTCAGTCGCGAGCAGAGTGCGTGGACTTCTCTGCGGAGAATACCTTCCCCTCGCCCATGGATGACCGTTACGGACGAATACCCGTACCGCATCGCCTGATCGAGATATCGTTCGACGAGCGGAAGCGCCTCCTGGACATTCATTCCGCGAACCATGACCGAACTCGAGACGTGTTCCGGCCGTTCGAGATGGACATCGCCGCGGGTATCCCGGGTTTTCGGTCCTTTTTTCGAAGGGACGAGAGAATCCAGCGGCACTTCGACGGTCATGGCACCAGCCTCGACAAACGCCTTTTTCCCGTCGATTCGCAGCAGGACTCCGACGATTCCGTTCCCGAGAATCTCGACTGCGGCTCCCGGAGCAAGCGGTTTTTCTTCGGGTTCCGCCTTCCTGCGGGAAAGAACGCGTTTTCTGTCACGGTCCTCGATGCTCCTGATCAGACGTCCGGTCTCTTCCTTCTGTTCGTGGAGCTTTCTGTGAGCCGCCGATTTCGCCGCTCCTTCGAGTTCCCGGATCATCGTCCGCGACGCCGACTCGGCGGATTCGATAATTCCCGCCGCATCCCTGTCGGCCTTTTCGAGAATCCTGTTTTTCTCGAACTCTATCGAAGCCATGCGATCGTTGTAGGTTTTCTTCAAATCGTCGAGACGCCTCTTCTCGCTCAGGAATTCCCTTTTTTCGCGGTCGAGAAGGACGCGACGCTCCTGCAACTCGGAAATAAGCTCTTCGACCGGTATCTCACGCTCGCGGAGCACGTGTCGCGCCCTTTCGATGACGTCGGAAGGAAGGCCGAGACGCTCCGCGATCAGAATCGCGTTGCTCTTCCCGGGAATTCCCATCAGAAGACGAAACGTCGGCGAAAGCGTCTCCGAATCGAATTCCATGCTCGCGGACTCCACGCCGGACGTCGTCAGCGCGTATTGCTTGATCGGATTATGATGCGTCGAGGCGAGAACGAGAGATCGCTTTTTCCGGAGCGCATCGAGGATTGCGACGCCGAGAGCCGCTCCTTCCTGCGGATCGGTTCCCGCTCCAAGTTCGTCGAGAAGCACCAGCGACGCGCCGTCCGCGTCGCGAAGAATGCGAACCACATGCGCGAGATGCGCGCTGAACGTCGACAGATTCTGTTCGATGCTCTGTTCGTCCCCGATATCCGCGAAAATCGACGATACGACGCCCACGACCGAATTTTCCGCCGCGGCGATCGGCATTCCGCACCAGGCGAGAAAAATGTTGACGCCCGCGTTCTTGAGGACGACTGTCTTCCCGCCCGTATTCGGACCGGTGATGACGAGAATGCGGAACCCCTCGCCGCAGATGATCGTCGAGGAGACGGCCCGTTCGCCGAGCAAGGGGTGTCGGGCCTCGTAAAGGCTGAAACGAGGGCGTTCATCGAGAATCGGAAGAATCCATCCTCCCCGGTCCATCCGGTTCGCCGCGGCATGAAGGATATCCACAGTTCCGAGGACTTCCTGGGAGTCGAGGAGCGCACGCTCTCGCGAAAGAATGTACCCTGTCAGCTTTCGAAGGATCCGCTGCTCTTCCTCCGTTTCGTCGCGCTGACGCATGACGAGGCGGTTGTTGAGCGCGTTCAGGGATCGCGGTTCCATGTACACCGAGTTTCCGGAGCTCGAACGGTCGAGGATTGTTCCGGGAAAGCGGCTGATGCAATCCTGACGCACAAGGACGACGAATCTCCCGAGGCGTACGGAAAGAACCCTGTCCTGCAACATCGAAGCGGTCTTCGGATCCGATATGAGATCCTGCCCTGCCCGGCGGATGCTCCTGCTGATCGAGTCAAGCTCCTCCCGGATCGAACGTAGCTCCGGGGAGGCGTGATCGTAGAGGGTTCCGTATTCGTCGAAAACGCCCAGCGCCTCGTACTCGGGCGAAAAATCCCGCAGACGCTTCGACAGGATTCCGAAGGATTCGCGCGTCGCGACCTCCGCCTGAAGTGCGTCCCGAAGCTGGTTCGCGAGGAGAATAAGAGTCCGGATACGGATGAGCTCCTCTCCTGTGAGAAACGACGTATGTTTCGCCGATTCGAGAAGCTCGTCGATGCGCTGGACTCCGTTCTTCCACGGCAGATCGCCTTTCGAGTCCCTGTACGACCTGTAGTCCCGAAGCAAATCCTGACGTCCCTTCAGTTCGGCGAACGTCTCGGCCGTTTTCAGCCGCGACAGGACAAAGGATCCGAGGGGGCTTCGCGTCTCTTTTTCGAAAATCCTGAGAATTTCATCGCATTGCAAGGTACGGCGTATCTCGTCAGAGAGATGCATTGTCGTCGCTCAGAACTCCTTTGTCCCGGCGCGGGAGCGAAGGTATCGGCAATTCGATGTTCCGGTCCCTGAGAATTCTTTCGATATGAGGCCACGCATCGAGACCGATGCGAACCGCAATGCTCGATCTCGCCCATTCAGCGGTCGTCAGAAGATCCGGCGCAAAGGATGCGGTGAGGACAAGAACGCCCGCAAGCAGCAGGAGAGCTTTCGCCGCTCCGACAATCAAACCGAGCATCCGATCGAAGAACGTCAGGGACGAAAAACGGAGAATCGCCCTGACGAGCCTGCAGACGCACGAAGCGACGGTAACGCCCGAGAGGAAGAGAACGGCCACGACGAGAATCTGAAGAACCGCCGGAGATACCGTCGGAAAATACGCCGCGAGAAAGCCGGCGCCGGTCGAGTAATATTTCCACGCAAGCGCGACTCCCCCGATCATTCCCAGAAGGGAGAATATCTCTCCCGTAAGCCCCCTGGTGACGCCTCTCGCGGCGAAAAAAAGGATGACGCACGCCGCAACTGCATCGGGAAGAAGAGACGGACTCATGCGACCGTGCCCGGTTCCTGATCGCGAAGGATCGCCTCGAGACGTTCGAGGGTGTGATCGACAAAATATGCAAGCTGCAGACAGGAAAGAACGAGGAGAAGCTCCTGATCAGGAGCACCCGGAATTTCTTCGGCCGCGCCCGCAATGATCGCGCGGACGCGATCCAGGCTCTCCTGATCAAGAGATGTCTGCAACGTGTACGATTTTTTCCCGATCTTGATACTTACATCCCGCATGGGATGTCACGCCTACGGCTTCTTCGTCTCGGCGGCGTTCGATTGCTGCGGCAGGAGTGCGCCAAGCTTTTCGCAAACCGCCTTGACCTGGGATTCAAGTTGCGTCCGCTCTTTCTGGAAAGCCATCTTCTCCCGCTCGAGAGCTTCGGAAATCCTCTCGCGTTCCTTGCTTTCACGGATACGTTCAAGGTCCTTTTCCGAAAGTTTCGTCCGGAGGTCGTTCAGTTCCGTACGAAGACGATCGCGTTCCTGCTGGAGCGAGCGGATGTATTCGGTAAGTCTGTCGGTGACGCTTTCGATCTGAGAGAAAGAAACCATTTCCCGTCATCTCCTTTTCGGATACTGGCCACGCTTATCGCAGAATATATCCTTTTTTCTCAAGATCCGCACGGACCCTGTCATTCACACAGTCGACTTCCCCTTCGGTCAGAGTCTTCGCCGCATCTCTGTAGGAAAGAGAGAACGCAAGGCTGCGAACGCCTTCGGGAATACCCTTTCCATGATAGACGTCGAAAAGCCTGAGATCCCGGAGCAACGCCCCCGCGCTTTCGCGGATCCCTTCGGTGACAGCCGCGACTGACTCCGTGCATGGAACGAGAACCGAGACGTCCCGGTACACCGAAGGGTATGCCGGTATCTCCGAATAGGAAATTCTGCGTTTTTCGACAAGAGGCGCACACTCGAACTCGAACGCGTACACCGGAGCTCCGAAATCCAGCTCCCGCTCTATGGCGGGCTTGAGACGCGCGAGATAGCCGATCCTCTCACCGTCCAGGATGATATCGGCCGTTTGTCCCGCGTGGCCGAAGGGTTCGCTCCCCTGACGGAACTCAGCTTCGCGTCCGCGGCTCGACAGAAGCGCCGCGACATCCCCCTTGACCGTGAAGAAATCTTCGTTTTCCCCCGACCCGTACGGGCTCCTGAAATCCCTTCCAGGGAAAACGAGTCCGGCGAAGCGCTCCCGTTCCTCCATGGCCGCACCCTCACCGAGAAAGACGCGCCCCTGTTCGAAGATCCGGACCGGGTCCCTCCAGCCGGACGAGATACTCTTCGAAAGAGCGTTCATAAGCCCCGGAAGAAGCGTCGTCCGCATGGCGGACTGGTCGGAGCTGATCGGGTTCGCGAGCTTCATCGGATTTCCGCGCGCATCCCCGGGAACGAATCGAAGCCTCGCCAAAGACTCCGGGGAGACGAACGCATAGGTCACGACCTCGACATACCCCCTGCCGATCGCGAACGAACGAAGGTCGAACCGCATCTTCGTGATGGCTCCGGTATCCCCGCGCTCGTGAAACGTCTGCGGCAGACGGGACGGCATATCGTTGTACCCGCGGATTCTGGCGACTTCCTCGACCAGGTCTTCCTGAATGGAGATGTCCGCCCTGTACGAGGGAATGTCATAGGTGTCGTTTTCTCCGCCCGACTCAAAGCGACGGATTCCGAGGCGGCCAAGAATCCTTGCGGTCTCCTCAAGATCGTTCCAGTGAAGAATCGTCCACATCTTTTCCTTCGTCAGCCGGACTTTTCGCGGGATACGTTTCCCCGAATCGGCTCTGACGATAACGGGGCACGCGTTCCCTGCATTCCACGATTCAACCAGCGACAACGTGAAGGAAATCGCCGGATCGGCCAACTCCGGATCGACGCCTCTGGCGTATCGATACGCGGCTTCACTCCTGATGCCAAGTCGACGCGATGTCGTGCTCACCCGCTGGGAGACGAAGCTCGCACACTCAAGCGCGACATTCTTCGTCCTGTCGCTGATCTCCGTGTCCCCGCCACCCATGACGCCGGCAACGCCGATGGCGACGCCGCCACTCGTGATCAGAAGATCCGATGGGGTCAACGTCCGCATCCTGCCGTCGAGCGTCATGATCCGCTCCGAATCCCGCGCCGCGCGAACCGTGATTTCACGGTCACGCAGCGTGTCGAGATCGAACGCGTGCTGCGGCTGGCCGAGAAGAAGCATGCAATAGTTCGTCGCGTCCACGATGTTCGAAATCGGACGCATTCCGAGGAGCGTGAGCGCAACGCGAATGTCGATCGGCGACGGTGCGATCCTGACATCCCGTATCAGGCCGAGCGAGTATCCGGGACATCCGTCATCCTCAATGGAAACGCCCTTGAAGGGGATGGGCCACTCCCCGCTTTTTTCCCTTTGCTCGATCCTCGGTGCCGTGAAGATTGCGTCATCGAAAAGGGCGTAAATCTCCCGCGCGACGCCGATATGGCTCAGAAGGTCTCCTCTGTTCGGCGTTATGGAAAGATCCAGAATCGCATCGTCGAGCCCGAGGTAGGATACAGCGTCTCCACCAACCGGAGCATCTCCGGGAAGCCGAAGGATTCCGAATTCGAGACCAACCTCGGGAATGCCGAGCTCTTCTGCGGAAAGCATCATTCCGCGGCTTTCCACACCGTCGAAATCCCGCACCCCCATGACAGTGCCATCGAATATCGACGCACCCGGGGCGGCATAGGCGATGACGTCACCGCGCGAGAGATTTGTCGCCGCGGTGACACATTGCGCTTCCGTTCCTCCGAGGTCGAGCGTCGCCACGAAAAGCGAGGATTTCGTCGGATGAACTTCGATCTCACGGATTCTTGCGACCCTGATGTTCGAGAGCTTTTCTCCAGGTCTGGAGACCGACTCTACTTCACTTCCGGTTTCTGTCAGGCGTTCGCACACGCTCGCGACATCCGAGCTGCATCGGACGAGTGTTTTCAGGATATTCCAGGATACTAGCATGTACGATTCCTCCCGGAAAGGAGATACGGCACATTTCCTTCGAAGAGAACCCTGAGGTCCGTAAGTCCGTATTTCAGCATCGCCATCCGATCGAGCCCCATACCCCACGCGAATCCCGTGTATCGTTCCGGGTCGACGCCGCCCGCCCTCAATACGTCGGGATGAGTCATGCCGAGCCCGGCCACTTCGAGCCATCCCGTTCCCTTGCAGATCCGGCAGGACGGGTTCCGTCCGGAACATTCGATACACTCGATATCGAGCTCCATCGAAGGTTCCGTGAATGGGAAATAACTGCCGCGGTAACGGGCGGCGAGCGGGCGGTCAAAGAAGGCATTCATCAGGGCACCAAGGCATCCCTTGAGATCCGCGATGGAAACGTCGGTATCGACCATCAGCCCCTCGAGCTGATGGAACATCGGCGAATGCGTGGGGTCGCTGTCTCTGCGGTACACCTTTCCAGGGACGACGATCCTGATCGGTGCGCCGTGCGCACGCATCGCGCGCACCTCGACGGGAGACGTGTGCGTCCGGAGGACTCTTCCGTCGGGGAAATAGAACGAATCCTGCATGTCTCTCGCCGGATGGGACGGGGGGATATTCAGGGCTTCGAAATTGTAGAAATCTTCCTCGACCTCCGGACCGAGAGCGACGGAGAAGCCGAGACCGGACATGATTTCGACGATCTGGCGCTCCGTTTCGACCACAGGATGGAATCTGCCGCAGTCGCGTCCTCTCGACGGAAACGTGACATCGACGCGATCTTCTCTCTCAACCCGGTCGAGCTCCCTTTCTTCAAGAACGTGCCGATGCGCCTGCAGACGCTCCTCGAGCTCGTCGCGAAGGACATTGACAAGCTGTCCCGCCTGCGGCCGGCTCTCCGACGGCAGAGTTCCGAGACTTTTCAGGAGCGCCGTAACCGCCCCTTTTTTTCCGAGAAAGCGGACTCTCAGGGAATCAAGATCTTCGAGTCCGGCAACCGAATCGATTTCTCCGGAAAAAGACGAACGAATACCCCGAATATGAATTTCCAGGTCCGTCATATACTTCTATCCCCCTCCCTGGCACTTTCGTGCTGAATACGAACGTAACTATTAGGCGTGCCCCTGACAGGGAAACGCCGCATACGAGGGTTAGAATACCAACTCTCACCCGGAACATCAATAAAACGACCGGAATCTTTCCTGTCGGCAAGACGGAAAAACAGTTCCGGAGCGACCTCCGTGCCATAAGAGAAGGGTTCCTATCAGGATACCCGACAGGAACCCGCAAAAAAACGTTCTCTCGATCTCGGGAGACGTCGTATTTTCCGTAACTTACTGCCCCGAAGACGCGCGCACTTTCGCGGCGAGATTTTCGAACGCTGCCATATCGTTGATGGCAAGTTCGGACAGCATCTTCCGGTTGATTTCGATACCGGCCTTCTTGAGCCCGTTCATGAAAAAGCTGTAGGACATCCCGTTCATACGCGCAGCCGCATTGATTCTCGTGATCCAGAGACGGCGAAAATCCCGCTTCTTCCGTTTGCGGTCGTTGTAGGCTCGGGAGAGAGATTTGAGGTATTGCTGACGGGCCATACGGTACGTGTGTTTCTTCAGCCCGAAATATCCCTTGGTTATCGCAAACAACTTTTTCCGCTTTTTATCGCTTACACTGCCGCCCTTGACGCGGGGCATGGCATGTCACCTCTCTGTCGTACTGGATTATTTCAACTTCTAAGCATATGGTAGAAGCTTCTTCATCGCGCCTTCGAGGCTATGCGAAACATATCCCGTCATACGAAGCTGCCGCCGCCTTCTGGTGCTCTTCGACGTCAAAAGGTGCCCGCGTCCGTTCTTGCGATAGGCCACTTTGCCGGTTCCCGTCATCGAAAACCGCTTTTTCGTGCCCGAGTGGGTTTTCATTTTGGGCATTTCCGTCTCCTCCTTCCTGCTATTGTACGCACAAGAGAAAGCCCGCCGCTAACGCGGCAGGCGTGTCACGACGTCGTTTCTTCGCGCCTAGTCACCGGTCGTCAATTCTGTGACAGCGGCGCTTGCCCCCGCCTCGGCCGCAGACGAAACGGTTTTGTCTTCCGGCGTCTTCGCCGATTCGGGAGTCCTGTCGTTCTTCAAGGTCTTCGGCTTTACCTGAGGAATCGGAGTCATCATGATCCGCATATACCGCCCCTCCATCCGGGGGTCGCCCTCGCTCTTGCCCAGCCCCTCGCAGGCGAGCATCACGCGGTTCAGGACCTCGCGCCCCTTATCCAGAAAGGCCATTTCCCGTCCCCGGAAGAAAACCGAAACTTTCACCCGATGCCCATCCTCAAGAAAACTCCTGATCGCCCTGACCTTGAAATCGTAGTCGTGATCATCGATCTTAGGACGCATCTTCATTTCCTTGAGGGTCTGCACCTTCTGCTTCTTCCGGGCGTCTTTTTCCTTCTTCTGCATCTGGTATTTGTATTTCCCGTAGTCGAGGATACGACATACCGGCGGCTTGGCGAGCGGGGCGACCTCGACAAGATCGAGGCTCCTCTGCTCCGCCAGAAGGATCGCTTCTTTCGTCGGAACAACACCGAGCTTCACACCCTTTTCGTCTATGAGCAGAACGTCGGGGCAGGTAATCTCCTCATTGATCCTCGGTTCATCGTCGGCCTTTTGCGCGACTATTGTGCCTCACCTCCACATAATATAAGGGCCGGAGTCATACGACCGCCGGCCCGTCAAGAATACTCGATTTCACTTGGCCTTGACCCGTTCGACACGAAAGCCGACAGGTGAGAGGGCGGTCCCCCTACTTGCTAAAAGACTATATCATACTTGCGCACTCCGCGCAACGGAGTTCCCGAGATTCGGCGCCACATGCTTCTCCCGGGTCATGCGACACCGCACCGTCGCCGGTATCACACTCTCCTGATTTCCGGCCTGTATTCGCTGTCCAGAAGGGAGATCAAGTCGTCGATCGACATGCTCCCCAAATCTCCCTTCGTCCTGCATCGCGGAGCGACCGCCCCGTTCGCGACCTCTTTCTCTCCGATGACGACCATATAGGGCATCTTCAGAACCTGGGCGTCCCGTATTTTCTTGCCGAGCTTCTCGTCACGAACGTCGACTTCGGTTCGGATGTCGTGCTCCAGAAGGAGCTCCTGGACTTTCTTCGCGTACGGGAAGAAGTTGGAAGCGATCGGAAGGAGCTTGACCTGCGTCGGAGCGAGCCAGAACGGGAACGCGCCCGCGAAGTTTTCGATGAGAATCCCCATGAAACGTTCGAGGCTCCCGTATATGGTCCTGTGCAGCATGACCGGACGATGCTGCGCCCCATCCGACCCGATATAGTTCAGGTCGAATTTCTCGGGCATCTGGAAATCGAGCTGAATCGTTCCGCACTGCCATGTCCGTCCGATGCAGTCTTCGAGGTGGAAGTCGATCTTCGGACCGTAGAACGCCCCGTCGCCCGGATTGACCGTGAACGGCGTCCCGGATTCCTCGAGTGCCTCCCTGAGCGCGCTTTCGGCGACGTTCCACTGCTCTTCCGATCCCATGGAATTTTCAGGACGAGTGGACAATTCCACATGGTACGGGAATCCGAAGACGTCGGTGTAGATATAGCGGCACAGGTTCATGATGCCCTTGATCTCTCCCTTCACCGTCTCCGGCGTGCAGTACAGATGCGCGTCGTCCTGGGTGAAGCAGCGGACCCTCATCAACCCGTGGAGCACTCCCGAGCGTTCGTGACGATGGACGATACCGAGTTCGGCCATCCGGAGCGGCAGATCCCGGTAGCTTCTGATCTGCGTCTTGTAGACCAGGATTCCCCCGGGACAATTCATCGGCTTCACCGCGAACGGACGTTCGTCGATCTCGGTGAAATACATGTTCTCCCGATAGTGGTCCCAGTGCCCCGACTGAATCCAGAGGCTCCTGTCGAGAATCAGCGGAGTCCGGATCTCGGCGTAGCCGTTTTTCAGATGCATCTTCCGCCAGAAATCGATGATCGAATTCATGATGACCATTCCCTTGGGGTGAAAGAACGGGAATCCGGGGCCTTCGCTCTGAAGGCTGAACAGATCCAGTTCGACGCCCAGCTTGCGATGGTCACGGTTTCTGGCCTCCTCGAGGCGCTTCAGGTGCGCGTCGAGTTCCTTTCTGTCGGCAAAAGCCGTTCCGTAGACACGGGTGAGCATAGGGTTCTTCTCGTTTCCGCGCCAGTAGGCCCCCGCGACCGAGAGGAGCTTGAAGAAGGGAATGTACGACGTGTCCGGGACGTGAGGTCCCCGGCAGAGATCGACGTAATCCCCCTGGCGGTAGAGCGAGACGGCTTCATCTTCGAGATCCGAGAGAAGCTCGACCTTGTATGGATCGCTCCGTTTCCTGAAAAATTCGATCGCCTCGCTCCGGGGCATCTCGACGCGATCGATCGGAAGACGTTCCTTCACGATCCTCCGCATCTCCTCTTCGATCGCCGGGAACGCTTCCTCCGATATCGGCGCCGGCAGATCCATATCGTAGTAGAATCCATCCCTGATGCTCGGCCCGACTCCGAAATGCGTTCCGGGATACAGGTTCTGGACCGCCTGCGCCATCAGATGCGCCGTCGAATGACGGATGATATCGAGCCCCTCTTCGCTGTCGGCGAATATCGGGGAGAGAACACCCTCGCGTTCGATAACGGTTTCGAGGTCGACGGCGGCTCCGTCGAACTTCGCCGCAACGGGTTTTCCAGAGACTCCGAGAGCCCTGAGAAGTTCCCCGGCTTTTTTCCCCGCTTCCGCAGCCTGCCCCTTTTCGTTCCGTACCAGTGCCATGTGCGAGACCCCCCTGAAAATAAGATACGGCCCACATCGCTCCATGGAGACGACGTGGGCCGTATCGCGGTTCCACTCCATTTCCGGTTCGTCACCGGCACTTGCTCCGCTGTAAGGGGCGGACCCCGGCGCCTTGGCGAAAGTCGTCCGTTTCGGCGCCGGCTCCGGGGTGGTCTTCCGGCGGGATCGCGTGGAACGCCTTTCAGCCTCTGGGCATTCCTCTCTGTCCGGTCACTTTCGCCGTACTTTCCCCTTCATCGCCACTGGTTCCCGATTATTGCGCGTTATTATGCCCCGATACGAACGTTCTGTCAACGTCCCTATTTTACGCCGGAGCTCCCGAAGCCCCCTTCTCCCCTCTGGGTCGGGGAAACTTCGTTTTCCTCGACCCAGAGGACACTCTCGGTCCGGGCAAGTATCATCTGTGCGATCCGGTCTCCGCGCGCTATCGCGAAGGGTTCGCGACCATGATTGATGAGAATGACGCGGATTTCCCCGCGATAATCGCTGTCGATGGTTCCGGGCGCGTTCAGGACGGTGACGCCATGGCGCAACGCCAATCCGCTCCTCGGCCGCACCTGAAACTCGTACCCTTCGGGGATCTCGACGAGAAGTCCCGTTCCTATCGTCACCCGTTCCCCGGGCAACAGAACGTGATCCTCGGCGGAACGCAGATCCATCCCCGAAGAGAACGGCGTTTCGTAAGCCGGAAGAGGAATATCCGCCGCGTTCTCCCTCCGCACAACCTTCACGGAGACGTGGTTCATCTCTGGCGATCTCTCCCGCCGTCGCCGGAGCGTCTCCGCGGACCATCGGAACCGGGACGTCTGTCGCCGCCCCTGCGCTCTCCTCCGCGTTCTCCGCCGCTCCGGTCGCCGGGTGCGGGCGAGGGAATCCTGGAGATCTCCTCCTCGCGGACCTTTTCGGCTTCGAACGCGTCGCCGAAACCCGCGTCCCGGACCTTCTGCTCCTGATCGAGAAGCCGTTTGCGCGTCAGGTTCACGCGGCCCATATCGTCGATCTCCTTGACCATGACGAGGACGCGGTCGCCGATCTTGAAAACGTCGTCCGGCTTGGGGATGCGATGCGTGCTCACCTCGCTGACGTGAAGGAGCCCCTCCTTGCCGGAAACGCACTCCACGAAGGCACCGAAAGCGAGCATTCGCGTAACGGTCCCGTAGTACATTTCTCCGGCTTCGAGTTCCTTGGTGAGCCCTCGGATGATCGACGCGGCCTCGTCGACCTGCTCCTGGCTCGGTCCGCAGATGTACACCTCGCCATTATCCTCGACGTTGATCTTGACGCCCGTCTTCTGCGTGATTCCCCTGATAACCTTTCCTCCCGGGCCGATGACATCCCTGATCTTTTCAGGATCGATCGTCGTCGTGAATATCCTCGGCGCGTTCGGAGAGAGTCGCGCGGGAGTCGAAATGGTTTCTTCCATCCGGTCGAGAATCTGCATCCGTGCTTCTTTCGCCTGCGACAGCGCCTGCTCGAGAATAGAACGCGTTATTCCTCCGGCCTTGTTGTCCATCTGAAGGGCCGTCACGCCCACTCTGGTCCCGGCGACCTTGAAATCCATATCGCCGTAGTGATCTTCGAGCCCCTGAATGTCCGTCAGAACCTGAACCTTGTCGCCTTCCTTGATGAGCCCCATCGCGATCCCGGCGACGTGTCGCCTGATCGGGACTCCGGCACTCATCAGGGACAGGCTGCCGGAACAGATCGAGGCCTGCGAACTGGAGCCGTTCGACTCGAGGATGTCCGAGACGACGCGCATGACATACGGGAACTCCGTTTCGTCGGGAATCACCTGCCGGAGCGCGCGTTCGGCGAGGGCGCCGTGACCTATTTCACGGCGGCCGGGACCTCGCATCGGCCTGACTTCGCCAACGGAGAACGGCGGAAAGTTGTAATGGAGGATAAACCTCTTCGCCGGCTCGTCGGCCTTGAGTCCGTCGAGGATCTGGTCGTCCATTCCGATCATGCCGAGCGTCGTGACACCGAGGGATTGCGTCTCTCCGCGCGTGAACAGAGCGGAGCCGTGTACTCTCGGAAGGACACCGACCTCGCACGATATCGGACGAACCTCGTCCATCCTGCGTCCGTCGGCGCGAATCCCCTCGTCGAGAATCACCGAACGCATCGACGTCTTCACCATCGATTCGATCGCGTTCGCGATATATTCGTCGCTCTCCGCGAACCGGTCCTCGAAATACTCGAGCGCTTTCGTCTTCGCATCTCGGATCGCGTCGTTCCTCGGTTTCTTTTCATGAATCTTCACGGCTTCGTAGACCGTTTTCCCGAGTTCCCGCCGCATCCATTCGTCGATTTCGGGAATGCGCTCCGGTTTCGGCAGCACAGCTTTTTCCCTGCCGATTTCCTCGCGCATCCGAAGCTGCAGGTCGACGATCTTCCGGATCTCGCGATGCGCCATTTCGAGGGCGTCGATCAGGACTTCCTCGGACAATTCCCTCGATCCGGACTCGACCATCGTAATTCCGTCCGCGTGCCCCGCAACGAGAAGGTCGAGGTCGGACGTCTCCATCTGCTGTTCCGTCGGGTTCACGACGAGAAGGCCGTCGATGCGCCCCATCCGGACGGCTCCGACGGGACCGTTCCACGGAATATCGGAAATCGTCAGGGCAACGGAGGCCGCGTTGATCGCCAGTACGTTCGGAAGATAGACCTGGTCGACTGCAAGAACCGTCGTCACGACATGGACGTCGTGGCGCATATCGTCGTCGAAAAGCGAGCGAATCGAACGATCCACGACCCGTGCGCTCAGGACAGCGGTTTCCGAGGGACGACCTTCTCTTTTGATGAACCCTCCGGGAATTTTCCCCGCCGAGTAGAATCGTTCCTCGAAATCGACAAGCAGCGGGAAAAAGTCGATCCCCTTCCGCGCCGTTTCCGCGATACATGCGGTCGTCAGAACGATCGTCTCGCCGTATTGCGCCATGACCGCGCCATTCGCCTGTCTGGCGACGTTGCCGGTCTCGAAGACGAGCGTCTCGGCTCCGATATCCAGCGTATACCTCTTATGCATGTTTCAGCCTCCTCCAGAATCCATTCATCCGATTTTATGCAGTGTCAAGGATACCACAACACGACGAAAAAAAAGTGCGGGGGCGTTCGCCCCCGCACGGAACATTCTTGCGCCTTCTCAGTGTCTCAGTTCGAGGCGTTCGATGAGCTTCTTGTAACGACTGAAATCCTTATCCTTCAGGTAGCGAAGAAGTTTCCGGCGCGTTCCGACCATCTTGAGCAGGCCGCGCTGGGAATGGAAGTCCTTCGTGTGCTGCTTCAGGTGCTCCGTGAGGTCACGGATCCGTCTCGTCAGCATCGCGACCTGAACCTCGGGCGATCCCGTATCGGAACCGTGCGTCTGGTATTCCTGGATAATCGACTGCTTCACATCTTTTTCAAGCATCAAACTCACCTCATAAACAGAATCCCGAAGACCCAGAACGCTCAAACGGGCGTTCCGAGTGATGGGTCAGGAAAGATAGTAGCATTCCGATCCGCGTTTTGCAAATGCGGTCATCCGGAGCGGACGAAGATGGAGAATAAAAAAATGTAGCAAGAATCTAATGTTGCACTCGACATTGGATTTTGAATGTGCTTTAATGATCCGAGGATCTAAGAATCGATTCACGCGTTGCCCGAGGAGGATTCACGATGTCACTGCTTATTGTCGAGGACAACAAGGATCTCGTCCAGGTACTTGCGGAGGGATTTGCGGAAAACGGGTTTTCCGTGGAGAGTGCGTACTCCGGAGAAGAAGGACTGGAGAAAACACGCGAATCGGATGTTGAATGCATCGTCCTCGATCTCATGCTTCCGCAAATGAGCGGACTCGAGATGTTGCGGAAAATGCGGGAAGAGGGCAACGCGACGCCCGTCATCATCCTCACTGCCCTCGACAGCGTGGAAGACAAGGTCGAGGGACTGAACAGCGGAGCCGACGACTACCTCGTCAAACCGTTCGATTTCAGGGAATTGCTTGCCCGGGTACGGACACTCGTACGACGGAGTTCGGACCAGCAACGCCCGATCCTGAAATGCGGCGGCCTCGTTCTCGACCCCGTCGCGCGCGAGTGCCGCGTGGACAATGTGGTCGTTCCGCTGAGACGACGCGAGTTCGATATTCTGGAACTCCTCATGCGATACGAAAACCAGGTCTTCTCCAGAGAGCGCATCATCACTCACGTGTGGCAGAAAGAATATGACGGAACGAGCAACGTCGTCGACGTCCATGTGAAGTACCTCAGGGACAAACTCAGAAAGGTCGGATACGATACGCTGATCGTCACGGTCCGGGGCGTGGGGTATAAGGTCAACTGTCCCGCCTACAATTAAGCGAAGCGGGGGAGGTTCGGAACGTCCCGACTCGCTCCGAACCGGAAGAGAGGAAGGCTGTGTTCGGGAACTTTTCGTTCGCAGAGACACTTGTTCTTTCTGTTTCCATCACGACAGCCATCCTGGCGGCGGCTTTCTGGACTTTGTCTCCTTTTATCGCGACTCTCCTGGGATGCGTCTCTCTTTCGGGACCTACGTCGCTCTTTGCGTATCGCGCAGGCCGCAGGACCGTTGTACGTTCGTTGTTCGCGCTCTTTGAAACGATGCGTATTCCCGTTGCGGAACGCCCTCCTTTGAACGAAGACACTATCCCGGCCGATCTGCGATCCTTCTCAAGCGAACTTCATTCGCTCGTCACCCGTTTCGAAAGCCGCGAAGCGCAACTGAAGCAGCTCTCCGCCGATACAAGTCACGAACTCCGCACACCTCTCGCCGTTATCAAGGGCAAAGTGGAAATCATGCTCTCCAGGGAGCGGGATCCTTCCTACTACAATGCCCGCCTCGAGGAAATTCTCTTCCACCTCGAATCCATGCAACAGATTGTCGATTCGATTCTGGAGCTCTCCCGTCTTTCTTTCATGGGGTCATCCGAATGGAAGGAACAGGTCGATCTTCTGCTCGCCGCCGACGAGGCATGTCAGTTCGTCTCGTATCTCATATCGGGCATACGAAAGCAATCGCTTTCCAGGAGTCTCGATTTCGCGCCGACGTTCGGCAATCATCCCCTTTTGATCCGGATGATCGTCAACCTCATCGAAAACGCGAGCAAGTTCACTCCCGAAGGAGGAGAACTCGGTGTCGACTCGGGGCATGACCTTTCGAAGAGCGTCTCTTTCGTGCGGATCTGGGATCACGGCAAAGGAATGGACGAGTTCGCCATACGAAGATGCCGTGACCTGTTCTGGCGAGGGGACGCGTCGCGTTCATCATCCGGGTACGGTCTCGGACTTTCTCTCGTGCAAAGGGTCGTCGAGATCCACGGGGGAGAGATGGAGATCGAATCGGCACTCGGGAAAGGCAGCTCCTTCACGGTACTCTTCCCGCTGGATACGGTTTCTCTTTCCGATTACGACGCATGACCCCCGAGACGCGAAGGGTCCGGCTTTTTCTGCCGGGCCCTTCGCGTCTCGGTTGAGATTGTCTTCCCGCCCGTTCGGATCGGATCGCTTACTTTTCGAGTTTGAGGGACAGGAAAAACGTTCGACCGTCACGCAACAGAAGCAGAACCACCGAATCTTTCTTCGTCGAAATGTTTCCTATCTGCGACGGGTCGGAAACCTTCACTCCGTTGATTTCGAGAACGACGTCTCCTTCGCGGATTCCCGCCCGCGCCGCAGCGGACCCCTCCTCGACGGACGTGACGACAACTCCGTCACGCCCCCTGATCCCATAGTTCTTCCGATGCTCCTGAGTGATCCTGCTGACTTCGACGCCGATCTTCTTGAGCACTTCGGTTCCGCCGCTTTTCTCGTCTTCACTGGATCCGGAAACCTCAGAGAGAGTCACGGAAACCGACATCTGTTTTCCCTGCCGGATCAGAGTGAGCGAAACAGTCTCGCCGGAATTGAAGTTCCGAATCTTCGTCACGAGTTCCTGGGAACCCTCGATTTTGTCCTTGTTGACCGCGATGATGACGTCGCCCCGACGAAGTCCCGCCTTGTCCGCAGGGGAATCCGGCATTACGTCGCTCACAACGGCTCCCTTTTCCTCCGAGACGCCATACGCCTGCGCGAATTCCTTCGTCAGCGGCTGGATGTAAACTCCGAGCCACCCTCGACGGACCTTGCCGTACTGAACGAGGTCGTTCATGACCTGTTTGGCCATGTTGACCGGAACCGCAAACCCGATTCCCTGAGCGTACGGCACGATCGCCGTGTTGATCCCGATGACCTTTCCGTCGAGCCCGATCAGCGGACCTCCGCTGTTTCCGGGGTTGATGGCCGCGTCAGTCTGGAGAAACCCGTCGAAGTTGACGTTCTCGGCGTGAATGCTCCGGTTTTTCGCCGAAATGACGCCCACCGTCACGGTATGTTCGAGGCCGAACGGATTTCCGATCGCGACGACCCATTCTCCGACCTCCGACTTGTCGGAGTCACCCATTTCCAAAACCGGAAGGTTCGTTCCGTCGACCTTGATGATCGCGAGATCGAAGGTCGGATCGCGTCCGAGAATCTTCGCATCGAGGGTCCTTCCGTCGGACATCGTAACAGTGATCTTGTCGGCGCCCTCAACGACATGATTGTTCGTGAGGATCTTCCCGTCCGCCGAAACAATGAATCCCGACCCGCGGCCCTTCATCGGAACCGTCCGGGAAAAACGCCGGAACTCCTCTCCGAAGAAACGGCGGAAGATCGGATCGTCGGGGAACGGTGAATAATTTCGCGTCACCATCGCCTCGACGTCGATATTGACGACCGACGGAGAGGCTTCTTTCGCTATCCTGGCTATAGGATTGCCCGTTAAAGCATCCTGCGCGGCGGCGGCGCCCGCAAACGCGAACAAGGCCGCAGCCGCAACCGCAAAGAGCGCAGATCTGTACCTCAATGACCGTTTCATTGGTATCACCTCCGTGAAAGTGCCCCTATTCTATCGCGCGACACGCAGGATACATCGTATGATTCACCGACCGAAGCCTCAGCGAAGGTTGGTATTCGTCAAAAAAAAGACGTCCGGAACTCCGGACGTCCTCATCGAACCGATCGAATTCAAATCGCGTCTCTCATCTCAGTCCTGATCGTCGAACCGTCGCGTCCTGCGTGCGTTCACCGGCCAGACGACGACCTTCCTCGCCGGAGCCTCGCCGACGGATCTCGTCTCGACTGAAGCATCGTCCTTGAGTGCGATGTGGATGATCCGGCGTTCCCAGCTCGTCATCGGTTCGAGATACGTGGGCTTTCCACGACGGACAGCCTTTCTGGCCGCAGATTGAGCCAGTCGCTGAAGACTCTGCTCGCGGCGCACACGATATCCGTCGCTATCCAGCCGGATTCTGGGACTTTCCTCATCACTCCGCTCGGTCAGATTGACAAGGTACTCCATCGCCTTCAGTGTTTCACCGTACTTCCCTATAACGACCCCGGCATCCGGTCCGCTCAGGTTGATGCGTTCCTCCGGCGTCACGGTGACATCCACGTCGAGCTGCATTCGCGACAGGATCTCGGAAATGCTCCGCTTCCCGCGAAGGATGACCAGCGGAATTCGCGGACGCACTTCGACGCGAAGCTTCCTGCCGAGAAGGCCGAAAAAGCTTTTTTCCTCCTCCAGAACCTTGACGACCACGTCTTCCTGAGACACGGACCATTCGGAAGCCGCACTTTTCGCGGCATCGTCGACGGAACCGACCTCAAGGACGAGGAGTTCCTGATCGTTCACGGAATCATCCCTTTCTCAAACCGTCTCGCAGCGAAGCGCCGGCCTACCGGGTTATACGGGTTTATCCTTGTACAGAACGGGTTTTTCCTGCATTTCGCGGGCAGTCTGGCGCGTCACTCGAACCTGATGCACGACCCCCATGACGGATGACACTCCCCAATACAGGAGAACGCCACCGGGAAGAGAAATGCAAATGAACGTGAGAAACAACGGCATGAACCAGTTCATCATAGCCATCTGCGGGTTGCCGGAAGCGCTCAGCTGCTGCTGGTACCACGTCACGAAACCGATGCCTATCAGGAGAAGCAGGTTGGGAAGATACAGGGCGACATTCGCAAGTCCCGCCGGATTCGCGACAATCGCGTTCACGATCGACATGACGCCTATCTCTGCCGTGGGGATTGCAAGACCGAGGGCTTTTCCCATCGTCGACAGCACCGTTCCGTCGAGACTGACCCCGAGGAACGACACTCCCGTAAAATCATAGGAAGTCAACACACGGAAAAGCAGGATGAACACCGGAAGCTGCACGAGAAGCGGAACACACCCCGCGGCCGGATTCACCTTGTTTTCCTTGTAGAGAGCCATAACCTCTCTGTTGAGCGTCTGCTTGTCGTCCTTGTACTTCTCCTGAAGGACCTTCAGACGCGGCTGAAGCTTCTGCATCTTCTGCATGCTGACCATCTGCTTCTGCGTCAGGGGATGCAGAAGCGCACGCACGATCAGGGTCAGAAGAATGATCGCGACGCCCCACGATCCCGTCAGGGAGTGAAGCATTTCCATTGTTTTCATCATGAGGTCTCCGGCACTGTTCCAGAGAGAACCCATATCACTCACCATCCTCGCTCTTGTCTCGAATTTCGGGAACAGGATCATACCCTCCCGGATGCCACGGCCCGCACTTCGCGAGCCTCAGGAATCCGAGCCATATTCCTTTGAAGCAACCGAAACGCTCTATAGCCTCGAGGGTGTATTGGGAACAGGAGGGAAAAAACCTGCAGTTATTTCCCAGAAACGGTGACACCCATCGTTGATATCCGCGAATCAACAGCATACACACGCGCGTCGCAACCGTCACGAAACCATCTTTTCCTCCGGATCGAACAGCGGCGGATACCCCGGAATCAGCGTGTCGACGCAATCCGCCCTTTTGAGAATCTCCTTCAGATCGTCGAACACATCCCTCGCACTGGCCCTCAGTCCGTCGTGCCGGAGAGACGCGACAATCAGCACCCCCGGCCGGATCCATGGAAGCAGGCGACGGAACGCCTCACGGAGAATCCTGCGTCCGCGGCTCCGGACGACCGCGTTTCCCTGTCTTCGTCCGACCGCGAAGCCGATCTTCGTTTGCGGCGACTGTTCGCGAAGAAACAACAACCGCACCAGCTCGCCGCGAATGCGAATGCCGGTGCGGAAGACACGGTCAAATTCCCATGTTTTTTGCAGTCTCGCCGAACGGGGGAAGCAACGCGACAAAGGGATTACACCGTAAGCCGTTTTCTGCCCTTTGCCCTCCTCCTCCGAAGGACATTCCTTCCACCCGCAGACGCTGAGCGGGCGAGGAACCCCATTTTGCGCTTCCTCGGTCTGTTGTGAGGCTGAAATGTCTGTTTCACGAGCACACCTCCCGGATGTGAAAAAAGGACACAAAAGAAGCTGGCCCTCGGGGTCAGCCACGATACTATATCACAGGGATCCGGACGCGGCAACGTTCTTCGGAGAAATGCGCACTCTGAGGCGTCGGCATCTGACCTGAGGCAACGAAGCGAGAATTCCCCAGTCGGGTCTGTCGAGAAGCCGCGAATCCATAATGACGACTCTTCCCCTGTCGGACGCGCTTCTTATGAGTCGCCCGACGGCCTGTCGCAGAAGGAGCGTCGCCATCGGAAGCGTGAAGGCCATAAACGACCGTCCCGATTCGAGATCGTTGCGGGCACGGACAACCGGATCGGAAGGGTGCGGGAAGGGGATCCGGTCGATAATGACCTGCGTCAGACTGTCACCCGGAACGTCGATCCCCTCCCGGAAAGAGACGCTTCCGATGAGAACCGACGTCTTGTTCTCCCGGAATTTTTCGAGAAGTTCCTTTCGCGGCAGAGTTCCCTGAACGAGGACGTCATATTCGCGCCGTTTCGTCGTCATCCGTGCTGCGACGGCTCCGAGAAGACGGAAAGAGCTGAGGAGGATGAGCGTCCGTCCTCCGTTTTCGTCGCACAGATGTTCGATGATCCGGCTCGTCGCGGCGTCGTATCCTTTGTCCCTGACCTCGTACCCCGAGTCGACGATGAGAAGCTCCATCTGGTTGGGCAGATCGAAAGGGCTCCCGACGCGGAGAAGCTTCGAAGGTTCGATTCCCGTCTCTCGACACCAGAATGAAGGCTGATTCCCGTGAAAAAGCGTCGCGGAGACGCAGACGACGCTCTCCGGCTCGCTGCGTCCGATAGCCTCGGATACGAGCTTGTCGCATCGTATCGGCGCACAGGCGCATCCTCGCCCTTCGCGCCAGAAGGTCCATTCCGGATACCGTTCGAGAGAAAGGCACCAGAGCAACGAGTCGCGAATTTCCCGGATTTCCTCGAACCACGCGGATACCGACGCCGCGTTCGCGTTATCCGCAGTCCCCTCGAACGTACCGTTCCTGTAATCCTCGTCGCATGTCCGCAACCTGCCGCACAGCGACTCGAGGCGTTCGGCGAGCAATTTCCCGCGTGCGGACCAGTCCGCGTCGCTTTTCGGGAGACACTCTCCGTCGGGACACAACAGCTCGGTCCTGTCGCCGAAGGCTCGCGCCTCGTTTCTCGCTTCGTCCGCGTCCGCCTGCAATGCATCCGTATCGATCCCGTTCCCCCGCAGGAATTGATTCAGCGGTCCGGGTTTCCCGCGAAGAATCCGGACCAGATCCTCCGGCGAGTACGAAACGGTCGCGACGGACCGCGCGGAATCAGCCATCCTGTGCGCCTCGTCGCACAGCAGGACGTTGAATGGAATCGGAAACGGCTTTCCCGCCTCGAGGATATACGAGAAAAACAAATGATAGTTCGCGACCACAACCTGCCACTCCTGGGCTCTTCTGAGCTGCGCGAGGACGAAACATCTGTCGCGTTCCGGACAGGCCGAACCGATGCACCCGCGCCCCGACGACGCGATCGCGGACAGTACCTGATTATGCTGATCGAACGAAAGTTCCGAGAGATCTCCGGTCTTCGTGGAATCGATCCAGGAGAGAACCGTCCGGGACGCCTCGCCCTCGTCGCCGAACGAGAGGAATCCATCTCCGCCGAGTTCCCTGCACCGACGGAGACAGGCATAGTTTCCCCTCCCCTTGAGAAGTCCGTACGTCACCTGACGTCCGAGGATCGTTTCGATCGACGGGATGTCCTTCGATACCAGCTGTTCCTGAAGCGGGATACTCCCCGTGAGAACGAGGATCCTCTCGTCCTTCGGGATACAGTGAAGCAACGCGGGGACAAGCAGTGCGAACGTCTTCCCGACTCCGGGCGGCGCCTCGGCAACGAGGACCTCGCCTCCTTCCGCTTCGATCGTCTCCCATACGGCCGTCGCGAGCTCGCACTGTTCCTTTCTGTTCTCGTACCCCGGAAAACGGGATGCGACCACCCCGCCCGAACCGAAGATCTCATTCATATCCATTCGTGCGTTCACCAGAGGCCTTTCTGCTTAATCCCGGTGGATTCTCTTGCGGACGGAACTCCGGGCATGCTAGAATGTTATGCGTTTTGCAGGGAGGAGGTGACGTTCGTGCCGAACAAGAAGTCAGCGGAAAAGCGGATGCGCCAGAGCGAAAAGAACCGGCTCTATAACCGTTACTGGACGACAAGATGCAAAACCGCCGTCAAGAAAGTCCTTGAAGCCGTCGAGAGCAAAGACACCGAACTCGCTGCAAAGCGATTCGATGTTGCGCAGGGTGTTATCGACAAGGCTGTCGTCAAAGGGGTCATGCATCACAACACCGGGGACCGCAGAAAGTCGATGCTCGCGAATCGTTTGAAGCAGCTTGGCGCACAGCCCGCAACGACACGGAACTAGTTTCCCCCGGAGAACTCCGATTGCGCAAAGGATCGCAGCCATGAACCCGATCACCTGGCTGCGGTTCTTTTCTTTTTCGTCGCCAGAGCGCGGAGCACGGCCGACTCGAAGCCCGCAATTCCCGTTCCCCTGCCGGTTTTCTCTCCATACGACGTCGCGATAAGCGACGTCGAAAGAAGCAGAAGGTCGGAGTGCTCGTACCGTTTCAGACACTCCGACGCCATCTTCATCTGGTACGGCTTCGCTCCGAGCGCTTCGGAGAGCTTTCCGGCCCCGCCGGGAAACTGCGCCTGATAGAGGGCGAGCCGCACCCGGTTATGAAGCGCCGTAAGCGCGGGCAAAAAGCTGTCTTCCCTCCGTATGGCCGGAAGCGACTCCAAGACGTCTCTCCACTCCGCCCGGCAGAACGCGTCCACGAAACGAAGCATATTGGCCCGTCCCTCATCGAACGAGAATTGCCTCACATGGTCCGCCGTAATGTTCTTATCCCCGAGGTACGCCCCGATCTTCGATATCTCCGAAAGAAGCTCCTCCGGATCTTCGACGAATTCGACGAGGAGGTGGGCTGCATCCTCATCCAGCCGGATTCCGAGGTCTTTGGCCTTCGAACGGAGCCAGGTGACCTTCGCATCGGTCCAGAACGGGGGGGGCGTCTCGGAGATCGCCGTGAGCCGTTTCGAAAGGTCCGGAGAAAACGTCCCCTTTGCGATCTTTTCATAGACGAGAACAAAGGCCGTCGCGCTGTCTCCGGATTCGACGGCGTGAACGTACTCCAAAGGGAAGGGGCCGAGATTCTCGGCCTCTTCCACGACGAAATATTCCTTTTCGGCGAAAAGCCCGGACGTTTCCGACAGGGAGAACAGGTCTCCCCATGTTCCGCCCTGAATCTTCCGGCCAAGGGAGTACCCGGATGCCGCAAGAGCCTTCCCCTGCTCCGAAAGAAGCCGCCGCTGCGCCGCCCCCGAGGCGGCGATCACGATCAGGAGCGGCACGTCTCCTTCACCACGATGTTTACGAGACGATCCGGCACCGTGACGACACGGACAATCGTATTTCCTTCGAGACGCTTTCTGACCGATTCCATATTCAGAACGGTCTTCTCGAGCTGATCCTCCGGAAGTCCGGCCCGGATCTCGATCCGTTCCCGGATCTTCCCGTTGAACTGAATGACGACCGTCACCTCGTCGGCCGCGAGCGATGCAGCGTCCGCTTCCGGCCACGGGGTTCCCGCGATCGTCGACGAGTGCCCCATCATCTCCCAGAGTTCTTCGGTGATGTGCGGACAGAACGGATTCAGGCACTGGAGCAGTGCCGACACGGCCTCGCGGAAGAGCCTCCGTTCGACGGACGTCTCGCGTTTGGCCGACGAAATCGCGTTCAGAAGCTCCATGAGGCGCGCCACGGCCGTGTTGAACTGCCGTTCTTCGTGGATGTCCCGCGTGACGCTCTGGATCGTCGTGTGGATCTTCCGCTTGAGGTCGCGATGCGCCGTATCGGAAAGCGCATTCATCGGAACGGATTCGTCCGGCGTATTCCGAAGGACGTCGGCGGATTCGCTCACGATCCTGAAGATGCGGTTCAGGAACCGGTGCGCCCCCTCGACTCCCTGGTCCGACCAGTCGAGGTCGTTCTCGGGCGGAGCGGCGAAAAGGATGAAGAGTCTCGCCGTATCGGCGCCGAACTTCTTTATGATCTCGTCGGGATCGACGACGTTGCCGAGGGATTTCGACATCTTCGCTCCGTCCTTGATGACCATGCCCTGCGTCAGTAGATTCGCGAACGGTTCGCGGACCGCGCAGAGCCCGAGGTCCGCGAAGAACTTCGTGAAGAATCGCGCGTAAATGAGGTGGAGGCATGCGTGTTCGATTCCACCGATATACTGGTCGACGTTCATCCAGTATTTCGCTTCGTCCGCGTTGAACGCCTCCGCGTCGTCGAGCGGCGAGCAATACCGCAGGAAATACCACGACGAACAGATGAACGTGTCCATCGTGTCGACCTCACGCCGGGCCGGGCCGCCGCATTTCGGACACGGCGTCCTGAGCCAGCTCTCATCCTCGGCGAGCGGAGACTTTCCGTTTTCCTTGATTTTGACTTCCGTCGGCAGAAGGACGGGGAGATCCTCTTCGGGAACGGGGACGATACCGCAATGGTCGCAATAGACGACGGGAATCGGAGCACCCCAGTAGCGCTGCCGGGATATCAGCCAGTCCCGGAGACGGAAATTGACTTCCCTCGCGCAAAATCCCTTTCGTTCGCCCCATTCGATCATCTTCACGATGGCCTCGCGCGTCGGCAGGCCATCGAACTCGCCCGAATTGCACGAAAAACCGTCTTCTTCGAAGGCCGCGTCCATCGTCGCGCCGTCAAGCGTGCCGTCCTTCGGACGGATGACGACATCGACGGGAATCCCGTACTTCCGAGCGAACTCGAAGTCCCTCTGGTCGTGGGCGGGAACCCCCATGATCGCGCCCGTCCCGTAATCCATGAGGATGTAATTCGCGATCCAGATCGGAACCTTCCGGCCGTTGACCGGATTGACGCCGACGACGCCCGTGTCGATGCCGAGCTTTTCGCCTCCGACGGCCGTCCGCTCGATTTCGCTCTGCTGCGCGCATTCCTTAACGAATTTCTCGATCTCCGCGCGTTTCGGCGATCGTTCCAGAATCTCGCGCACCATCGGATGTTCCGCCGAAAGCGCGATGAACGTCACGCCGTAAATCGTGTCGAACCGGGTCGTGAAGGTCTCGAGCTTTCTCCCGACATCCGGAACGTCGAACGAAAGGCGCGCGCCTTCGGATCGTCCGATCCAGTTCCGCTGCATCAGAAGGACTCTCTCGGGCCACCCTCCCTTGAGCTCTTCGAGACAGTCGACAAGCTCCTGGGCGTAATCCGTGATCCTCAGGAACCACTGTTCGAGGTTCTTCTTCGTGACCTGCGTCCCGCAACGCCAGCAGACCCCGTTGTTGATGACCTGTTCGTTCGCGAGAACGGTATTGCAGCTCTCGCACCAGTTCACGGGAGCGTGCTTCCTGTAGGCGAGCCCCTTTTTGAACATCTGGAGGAAGATCCACTGCGTCCACTTGTAATAGCGCGGATGGCACGTCTCTACGCGGCGGCGCCAGTCGTAGCTGCACCCCATGTTCTTGAGCTGCTCCGTCATGTGTTCGATGTTTTTCCACGTCCACGCGTGCGGATGACTGTTGTACTTGATCGCCGCGTTCTCCGCGGGAAGGCCGAAGGCATCGAATCCCATGGGATGCAGGACATTGAACCCCTTTTTCCAGAGGAAGCGCGCCATCATATCCCCGATGGAATAGTTCCTGAGATGCCCCATATGGAGCGCGCCGCTCGGATACGGGAACATTTCGAGGCAATAGAACTTCTTCCTCGCGGGGTCCGCCTCCACATTGAAGGTCTTGTTCTCATCCCAGTAGTGCTGCCATTTTGCCTCTATCGTCCGGAAGTCGTATGCCATTTGGTGCCCTCCTTGCGCGTTGTTTGGAACAGCGTATCGTGATCGATCGGTATCAGGCCATTATAGTCCGAGCATCCGTTCCTGCAAAGGCGCGTTACTCCTTCGCGCGATCTCCCTCCGCGAGATTCCTGATGAACGGGCGGATCAGGTCGATCGGAATCGGGAAGATCGTCGTCGAGTTCTTCTCGTTGGATATCTCGCGAAGCGTCTGGAGATATCGCAACTGCAGCGTGACCGGCGATACCTCCATCTGTCGCGCCGCCTCGCTGAGTTTTTCCGCAGCCTGATACTCGCCTTCGGCAGCGATGATCTTCGCGCGCCGCTCTCGCTCGGCCTCGGCCTGCTTCGCCATCGCGCGCTTCATCCCTTCCGGGAGTTCGAGTTCCTTGACCTCGACGGCACTTACCTTGATGCCCCACGGATCCGTCCTCTCGTCGATGATCTTCTGAAGCTCGCTGTTGATCTTCTCACGCGACGAGAGGACATCGTCGAGATCGACGGAACCGATGACCGAACGAAGCGTCGTCTGCGAGAGCTGGCTCGTCGCCATGATGTGATTCTCGACTTCGACGACGGAGCGCGACGAATCCATGACCCGGAAATAGACGACCGCGTTCACCTTGATCGGGACGTTGTCCTTCGTGATGACTTCCTGTACCGGGACATCGAGAACCACCGTCCGGAGATCCACCCGGACGACACGGTCCACGAACGGAATGACGATGACGAGTCCCGGTCCTTTCGTTCCGATCAGCCGCCCGAGGCGAAACACGACGAGTCGCTGGTATTCCGAAACGATCCTCACCGCCGACATCAGCACGAAAACGACGATGACAATGAACCCGAGCGAGCTTCCTATGCTCCAGAGCGCGTCAAACAAGAGATCGAAGACATTCATTCCTTTCCGCCTCCTTTGTTTTCTTCCGGTATGACGAGCAACGTCATCCCCCGGAATCTTTCGATCCGCACCATCCGCCCGGCCTCGACGCGGATGCCCTCCCCGACTTCCGCCACCCATAACTCGCCGCGGCACTTCACGAGTCCCGAAGGGTCGAGAGGTTCGACGACGACCGCCGTCTCCCCCGTCATTCCCTCCATCCCGGATTCGGGCTTGCGTTTGAGGCTTCGGACAACGAGAAAGACGACGAGAAGGAAAAACACCCCCATCCCGACGCTCATGCCGACGATCAGGTCAAGAGGAACACGCAGCAGCTCCCCGCCAGGCGCCCGAAAGACCACAAGCCCCCCCGTCACGATCGCCGCAAGACCGAAGAGGCTCAAAACGCCGACTCCACCTACGAGAATATCGAGAAGCATCACGCCGACCCCCACAAGCAACAGAAGAATCCCCGCCCAGTTGAACGGAAGCACGCGGAGCCCGAACGCGCCGAGAAGCACGAGCACCGCTCCGGACGTTCCGAGAACGAATCCGCCAGGAGACATGATCTCCAGAAAGATCGCGAGAACGCCCGCCATCAGGAAGAGGTATGCGATATCGGGGCTCGAAAGGAACTGCAAAAGGCGTTCGCGGAAGGTCATCCCGCGTTCGACGATCTCGGGCGAGGAGATGTCGAGAACCTGTTCCTTTCCCCTGACGGACACCGTTCGTCCTCTCAGCGCCGAAAGAAGATCCTGCCTGTCGGACGCAACGACGTCGAGAAGTCCTTCCCTCATGGCCTCCTCGGTCGTCAGCGAACGACTTTCGGTGACCATGCGCTCGGCGGCGGCGGGGTTCCGCCCGCGCATCTGCGCGAGGGATCGCATATACGCGGACAGGTCGTTCAGAACCTTCCGGTTCATCTCCTTGTCCGGAACGTCCTTTCCTCCCGCGGTCACAGGATGCGCCGCACCGACATTCGTACCGGGGGCCATCGCGGCCACGTGCGCCGCCTGAAGAAGAAACGCACCCGCCGAAGCGGCCCTCGCCCCTTCGGGAGCGACCCAGACGACGACGGGCACCGGAGACTCGAGTATCGCCGACACGATCGCCCGGAGCGACGACACAAGCCCTCCTGGCGTATCGAGTTCGAGGACGACGAGAGAAGCTCCGCTGTCGGCCGCTTCCTTCAGTCGTGAAACGACGTGGTTTTCCATCGAGACTCCGATAGTTCCTTCGACGTGCAGAAAATAGACCGTCCGCTCACCGGCGAAGAGCGGAGCCGCAAACGCGAGAAGCACAAGAACGCCTGACGACAGACAGAACAGAACGGCGCGTCGTACAGTTCTCATTTCCCGATCACCTCCCCAATGACATCGAATACGCGCGATCTCGGAACGATGTCGATCGATCCGAGATCGTCCCGGATCGTCGGATCCGATGCGCGGAATTCCTGCAACGCACTCGAATACACCTTCGTGAACCCGTTTCGGGCCGCTTCCCGAAGCCTCAGACCGAAACGCGTCACGGGCCGGATCTCGCCGGCAAGACCGACCTCTCCGATGAAACAGCATCCCGGCGCGACCGGGACATCGCGGACGGCGGACGCGATCGCCGCGCAGAGCGCGAGATCCGCCGCGGGCTCCTGGAGGGAGAGTCCGCCAGTAACGTTCACATACATATCCCACGAACTTCCCGGAATGCGGCAGCGCTTTTCGACCACCGCGGCGAAGAGGTGCAGCCTGTTGATATCCACTCCCCGGGCAGTCCTGCGCGGATAGGGAAAAGCCGTCGGGACCGCGAGCGTCTGTATTTCGGCCACAAGAGGCGTATTCCCCTCGACCGACACGGTCAGAGCGACACCGGGAACCGAAAGTTCCTCCTTGTTCCAGAAGAGGCCGCTCATGTCCCGGACGGGGGAAAGGCCGCGCTCGGTCATCTCGAAGACCGCCATCTCGTCGGTGCTTCCGAAACGGTTCTTCGACGCGCGCAACGTCCTGTTCGGCGAATATTCTTCCCCGGAGAACGACAGCACGACGTCCACCATATGCTCCAGAAGCATGGGACCGGCGATTCGCCCCTCCTTCGTGATGTGTCCGACGAGGACGACCGGAATTCCGAGCCTCTTCGCGTCTTCGAGAACGCGCGAGGCCACGGCGCGAACCTGGTTCGGCGTTCCCGGCCACCCCGGCTCGTCGGCCCGCATCGCCTGCACGCTGTCGACCACGGCGAAGGCGTGGCCCGGCAAGGCGTCGAGAGCCGGAGACAACTCCGTATCGCCGATGACCTCGAGGCCGTTCTCGACCGCTCCCAGTCGTTTCGCCCGAAGCGCGATCTGCGACGTCGATTCCTCGCCCGAGATATAGAGGACCTTCTTTCCAGAGCGGGCCAGAGTCCCGCTGATCTGAAGCAGAAGCGTCGACTTTCCTATTCCGGGCTGCCCGCCGAGCAACGTGACGCTTCCCGGAACCCATCCGCCGCCGAGAACGCGATCGACTTCCGCGATTCCGGAAGAGAGGCGTTCGGGAAAATCGACGGATACGACATTCTCGGGGACGACTCCGGAAGCGCCGCCCTTCGAGGATTCCTTTCCAGCCTCCCCGGCGACGAGCGTCCCCCACGCTCCGCAGGAGGGACACTTCCCCGCCCAGAGCGACGTCGTCGCGCTGCATTCGGAACAGACATACACCTTCGATGCCTTCGAAGCCATATCGCCCCTCCTCCGGGAGTACCCGCAAAAAAATTGTATCTTCCGGACGGGATAGTGTCGAGACGCTTTACAGAAACGGCTGACGGATGTTATCATGCTTTGCATGTGAAATCAGCGTAGTAGCATAATAAAGTGATAAAGGATGTGACCCGATGTTCTCCCGCATCCCGCGTGGTTGCGTCAATTACGGTTCGGATCTCGGGAACGCGCTCGAACGATGCCGGTCTTCCTTCATGGAGAGATTCGGAGCATACGGGTACGTGCCGTTCTTTTCCTCGGGACTCCAGCTCCTCGAATCATCCTGGGAGATGCTGCCATCGTCGTTCCGGCGACGCCTGATCCTCGTATCCTCCCCTTTCGGGGAGCCGTGCTGTCTCAGACCGGACATCACCCTCGCCGTCGTCTCGTCCCTTGCGCACGGAATGAAGCTCTCCGGCGGACCCCGAAGGATCTGCTACGCCGATCGCGTCTACAAAAAACCGGAAGGTGACGACTCCCCCGTCGAGACGTATCAGCTCGGAGCGGAACTCCTCGGATGGGATGGAGAGGGCGCCGACATGGAGATGATCGTGCTGCTGACAGGCGCGCTCGAGAAGATGGGGCTCGCGGATTTCACGATCGCCCTGGGAGACGCTTCGATCATGAAGATCGCGATGAATCGCACCGGAGCGGCCTCGTCCGGACTCTCGGAAGCGCTGCAGTCTGGGTATCTGAGTGATTTTCTGAGACTCGTCGACGATGCGGACATCCCCGACTATTCGCGCCGGATCCTCCGGGAATTGCCCTTTCTGAAGGGAAACGGCGACATTTTCGAGGCTGGTGCCGATCTCTTCGGCGATCCCTCCCCGTTCTCCGCTCTCCGGAATTTATACGAAGGGCTCGAGGCGCTCGGATACTCGGACAGAATCGTCCTCGATCTCGGCCTCGCACGGGAACTCGGGTACTACAGCGGTCCCGTGTTCGAAGTCTACACCGCCGATTCGGGGGTTCCGATCGGCGGCGGCGGACGCTACGACGCTCTTCTCCAGCGATTCGGGATCGACGCTCAGGCCGTAGGCTGCGCCGTCAATCTCGAACGGACGCTCATCGACGCCATATCGGCCCCCGCTTCCGAGACACTCGTCGCATGGGCGGGGGGCATCCGGCGCGATCGGGCGTTCCGCGCGGCCGAAGTCCTGCGGAATTCCGGCATTCCCTTCGAGCTGAGCTGGTACAACGAGGCGGCAACATCCAAAGGCGAGGCCCGTTCCGCTGGATTCCGCTGGTGGACCGACCTCGCGGGAGAAGAGATCCTCGATCTCCGGCGCGGAGGAGCCGTCAACCTCGAATCATGGTCCCGGGGGCGACGAAGATGCTGACGTTCGTTCTTCCGACTGGACGCGTTCTTCAGGACGCGATCGCGCTGATCGGAGCGGCCGGACTCCCGGCGAACGGGCTTTCCTCGATCGGACGGCGACTCGTCGTCGTCGAAGGAGAATTCCGCTACATTCTGGCGAAGCCGACGGACGTCCCGGTGTATATCGTCGCGGGAACGGCCGATCTCGGCCTTGCGGGAAGCGATGTCCTGATGGAAATGTCCGCTCCCGTCGTCGAGCTCGCGGACACGCGGACCGGGATCTGCCGGATGGTGCTCGCGGCGCCGAAGGATCGCCCGTTACAGGGGGACTTCTCCGACGGTGCCGCCAAACCGGCCGCAGGCATTCCATGGATCCGCGTCGCGACGAAATATCCGTCGATCGCGGACCGGTACTTTTCCTCGCGCGGCATTCAGGCCGAGATCATACGGCTGAACGGTTCCGTGGAGCTCGCCCCGAGTCTCGGAATGAGCGACTGCATCGTTGACATCGTCCAGACGGGCAATACGCTCGCCGCAAACGGGCTCGTCGAACTCGCGACGATATGCCCCGTCTCCCTCAGGCTCGTTGCGAGCAGGAAGAGCATCGTCCGGAGGCAGCGGGAAATACGCGGAATCCTTTCCGCGATGACGAACCGAAGGAGGAGGAACGACGACGCATGAGTTCGACCATCGAACGGACGACAAGCGAAACGAGCGTCAGCGTCTCTCTCGACGTTACCGCCGGAGGCGGCGCGGAGACCGATATCCGGATTCCGTGCGGATTTCTCGGACACATGCTCGAGCTCTTCGCCTTTCACGGGGACCTGCATCTTTCCGTCCAAGCGAAAGGGGATACGAACGTCGACGCGCATCACGTCACCGAGGATATCGCAATTTGTCTCGGAAGGGCGTTCTTCGAGGAGTGGTCCTCCACGGCGAGAGCACGATACGGCTGGTGCGCGCTTCCGATGGACGGGAGCTGCGCCCTCGTTTCGGTCGATCTCAGCGGCCGGGGCGGATTCCATTTCGACGACACCTTTCCCTCGCCCCGGTGCGGAGATTTCGACATGGAACTGATTCCGGAATTTTGGCATGCCTTCGCCCGCGAGGCCCGCGCGACGATTCACGCCTCCTTCGTCGCGAAAGACAATTCGCATCACATGGCGGAAGCCCTTTTCAAGGCGATGGCGCACGCCCTGCGCCAGGCGCTCGTCCCATCGGAAACGACTTCGACCACGAAAGGAGTACTCTTATGATCGGCGTTATCGAATACGGCACGGGCAATACCGGGAACGTTCTGCGCGCGTTCACGCGCATCGGCATCGGAGCGAAAATTCTCGCATCGCCCGAAGATCGCCACACCATGTCGCTGTTGCTGCTCCCGGGCGTCGGAGCCTTCGGCCCCGCGATGGACCGCCTCCGGGAGACCGGATGGGCCGATGCGATCCGGAACTGGAACGACCTCGGCAGACCGATTATCGGGATCTGTCTCGGCATGCAGCTGCTCTGCGAATCGAGCGAAGAAAACGGCTATCATAAGGGACTCGGGCTCCTTCACGGGCGAGTCGAAGCGCTCCAAACGCACAAGAGGCTGCACATGGGATGGAACGGAATCCGCGTCGCGGTCCCAGGACACGAGTCGTACATTCCGGACGGAGCGTTCATGTACTTCGTACATGGCTACTGCGTCACATCGAGCCTCGATACGGCGACGATCACGCGGTTCGAGGACAAGACGTTCGCTTCGACACTCAGAAGGGGAAACTGCATCGGATTCCAGTTCCACCCGGAACGCAGCGGTCCGGTGGGACTCAAGCTCCTCGCTTCGGTCACGGCAGAGTTGTCTCCGTCGAAAGGCGTTTGCGGGGAGAGCGTCGTCGCATGATTCTGCTGCCCGCGATCGATCTCTACGGGGGACACGTCGTCCGGCTGCGAAAAGGGACCTTTTCGGACAGCACGACCTTTCCGGACACCCCGGAAGAGACCGCGCTCCGGTTTCGCGACGCAGGGGCGACGGATCTTCACGTCATCGACCTCGAGGGGGCCGAATGCGGCGCGCCCGTTCACCTCGCCATCCTCGCGCGTCTGAAGGATCTCGGCTTCGGAATCAGATTCGGCGGAGGTCTCCGAACTGCGGAGGCGATATCCCGCGCGTTAGGCGCCGGCGCGGATTTCGTCTACGCGGGAAGCGCGCTCTCGCACAACGAAACAGCCTCTCCCCTGAGGGAACGTTTCTCGGACCGCATCGTTCCGGCCGTCGACGTCCGTGCCGGCAGAACGGCCGTCGACGGCTGGAAAACCACGACCCGGGAGTCTCCGGAAGAATCGCTCGAACGACTTCGCGATCTGGGATGGAACGCGTTCCTCGTCACGTCGGTCGAGCGCGACGGATGCGGACTCGGCCCGGACCTTCCGCTCTACTCGCGGATCCTGTCGCGTTTTCCGGGGATCTCGGTCATGGCTGCGGGAGGAGTGGCGACCATCGGGGATATCCGGCTCCTGAAAGAGACCGGACTCTCCGGCGCGATTCTAGGCCGCGCCCTGTACGACGGCGCTCTCGATCTCTCTCGTGCGTTCGCGGAGGTTCGCGAATGCTGACGCGACGGATTATCCCCTGCCTCGACGTGAAGGACGGGCGCGTCGTCAAGGGTATCCGCTTCGCGAATCTCGCCGATTCGGGGGATCCCGCGGAGCTCGCGCGCCGCTATATGGACGAAGGGGCCGACGAACTCGTCTTTCTCGACATCAGCGCCTCGCATGAAGGTCGCGGGACCATGAGGACATGGGTTCGTTCCGTCGCGGACGAACTCTCGATTCCCTTCACCGTCGGAGGGGGGATTTCGTCCCTCTCTCAGGCGCGCGGGATCATCGCGCTCGGCGCGGACAAGATCTCGGTCAATACGGCGGCAGTCCGCAACCCGCGGCTCATCGCCGAGTGCGCCGGGCTGCTCGGGAACCAGGCCGTCGTCCTCGCGGTCGACGCGAAACGGAACGACTCGGGCGGCTACGAGGTCTTCACGGAGGGCGGACGAACGCCGAGCGGACGCGACGCGATCGAATGGATCCGCGAAGGCGTCCGACTCGGATGCGGCGAAATCCTGCTCACGTCGATGGATCGGGACGGAACGAAGTCGGGATATGACCTCGAATGCCTCTCGCTCGTCTCGCGAAGCGTCGACATCCCGATCATCGCTTCGGGCGGGGCCGGATCGGTACGGGATTTATTCGCGGCATTCGAGGCCGGGGCGGACGCGGTCCTCGCGGCATCGATCTTTCACACGGGAACCCATACGGTCGGCGATGTCAAGGAAGCCCTCGCGGCGCTCGGCATCCCGGTACGGAAAACGAGGTGACAGCCATGAAACCATTCTCTCCCGATGCGCTTGTGTTCGACGCGCACGGCCTCATACCGGTGATCGTCCAGGACGCGGATACCGCTGAAGTCCTCATGATGGGATATTCGAACAGGGAAGCTCTCGGGATCACGCTGAGGACGGGGAAGGTGACCTTCTTCAGCCGAAAGCGACAGACGCTCTGGACGAAGGGCGAAGAGAGCGGAAGCTTCCTGATTCTCACGGAAATGTTCCTGGATTGCGACGGGGATACGGTCCTCGTGCGCGCGCGCCCCCTCGGGCCGACCTGCCACACCGGCGAACGAACCTGCTTTCACAGGCGGTTCGGTTCCTCGTCTTCCGCCGATCCGACATTCGTCGGGCGACTCTACGGCTATCTCACGTCACGGAAGGACGCCCCCGTATCGGAGAGTTACACCGCGCGTCTGATCGCGGAAGGCCTTTCCCGCGTCGCGCAGAAGGTCGGCGAGGAGGGAGTCGAAACCGCTCTCGCCGTCGTTTCAGGCGACAGGGAGCGGATCGTATCGGAGGCGGCCGATCTCGTCTATCACACGTTCGTCGCCCTTATAGCATCGGGGGTCACCTTCACCGACGTCATCGGCGAGCTCGAGTCGCGTCATCGCGCCTCGTCGCCGAAGGGCCAGAGGACGGCTCTTCCCTCCGATCCGGAAAGAGCGAGCCGGAGTTCCTGAAAGCACGCTGAGCGAAGCACGAGCGTGGTTCCGTACGAGAACGATATGTCACCGAGACGATGCGCATCGGACGAACGTAGAATCGTCCGATGCGGATATTCTCCGCGAAGCCGCGTCGCATCGTCCGCGCCGAGACAGCGCGAGAATTCGACCGCATCCGACGGGAACTCCGCGGGGAGTGGGCCGAGAACCGCCGGATATGCGAACGACGGGCGATCGACATGAGCGAGGAAGGCGATTCCTCCGATACGATGCGCGAGATCCGCGACCTCGTCGACCGAATACCCGACACCCTGAACGAGAAGAATCTCCTCTTCGCGAACGATGTTGTTTTCCGCGTCGACGACGATCTGTTCCCCGAAAACCGACGGACGATTCCGGACTCCGGGCATCCGGAGCCAAAGCGTTCGTTGCATATCGAACGCCCGTTCGCAGGTTTCGAACAGACAGACGATGTGAATATCTTCCGCGGTCTGGACTTCCATTCCAGGAAGAACGACGAGCGGCGTTCCACTCGCCGCGCCGATGACGGCCGGACAATTGTCCGCCGCGTTGTGATCCGTGATCGCGATCACATCGAGCCGCTCTTCGAGCGCCCGCGCGACGATGTCCGGCGCCCCCATCTCGAGTTCCCCGCAGGGCGACAGAACCGTATGAATATGAAGATCGGCCCGGAAAGGACGGACCACGTTTCCGTTCATGCGTCTCCGCGAACTCCCAACGCGTGAAGGGCGACGCACGCATCGAACGCCTTCCGTGAACAGACGCCGAGAAAGAGAGATTCCTCCCTGCACTTTTCGACGAGATCGGGATTCGGCTTCCGCCCGGACGCGAGAACGATCCCGGACACATCCCTGAGAACCGCGACGGCCGCGACGTTGACGTGGACCTGGATCGTAACCCAGATCATTCCCGGCTCCGCCTCAGCCATGACGCAGCTCAGAAGATCCCCGGCGACCCCGCCCGTAATTTCCCGATCGGGATTTCCAGGGACGATGACCTCGAGATCCTGGAGCTCAGATAAATCGCTGATCTTCATGATCGTGAATCACCTGCGACCTGAACGTATGCGGAATCTTACCCGAAAGGGAATGGATTTCGGCGCTCAGGCTGAAGATCCGCTCCCGAAGCTTGAAGATACAGTCGGTGGTCTCGCCGTGCCCGCGGACGATATCCTCGGCCATCGCCCTGCACGATGGTCTGCCGCACGAGCCGCAATCGATATGCGGCAACTCGGAAAAAATCGCGTTCATTGTCCTGAGTCGATCCATCGCTTCCTTGAGGTTTTCCGCCAGAGGAAGACGCTGCTTCGGCCTGACCGGTTTCTCGAGTTTCCAGATATCCGAGGCGAACCCGTCCGCGGCGACGCGACGCTCATCCTCGGTCGGGTTCCAGTCGATTTTGATGCTGTCGAGACGAAGCTGCGACAGAAACCGCGACTCGGACGTCCCGACACCGCCGATACACCCGAGGTCGCATGCCCGGCACTCGATATAATCGACGCCGGAAAGTCGCCCGAGTTCGAGTTCCGTCAGGAGATCCTTCGTGTTCCGGAGTCCCGAGACGGATATCGTCGTCAACTGCCGTTCGGAGAACGATTCGACGTGACGGCACTCCCCGCCCGAAACCGACCACAGGAGCCATCTCCGATTCAGCTGCGTCGGGAGCGCTCCCGCGACCTTCGGACTCCCGGCGAGAATGTCGCGAACGAGCCTGCGAACCGATATCGAATACGTCATCGTGCTTCTCTCGCGCCCCTCGGGCGCGTGGACAAGCGTCGTCTTCGCGGGGCACGGAACCGCCATCGTGACGGGATCGTCTCGGCCGGTTCGGTTCTTCCAGAGCGCCACGCCAATCTCGAGCGGAGACTCGACGGGAACGATGCGGCCGACGAGTTCCGGAAAGTTGATCTGGATCAGGCGGAGAACCGCGGGGCAATAGGTCGATATGAACGGAAGCCGGTCACGGCTCTCCGTATCGAGAAGCTTCGCGATCGAACAGGCGGCGATATCGTACGCTTCGGACTCGTATTCGGTCAGATCCTCGATCCCCGAACTCTGGAGCGCTTCCTTCATGAGCGCGGGACGAGCATACGCGCCGACCTGGACATAGAACGTGGGATCGGCCATAAGGACGAGATTCTTCTGCGCGCGAAGCACGTTCCACTCGTCCTCGTAGAGTTGGATCGCCTTTTCCCGGCAAACCCGGACGCACTCGCCGCAATCGATGCACAGCTCCGGAATGATGCGGACAAGACCTTCGATAACGCGTAACGCTTCGGTCGGACAGGACTTGATGCAATTGGCGCACCCACGGCACCGCGCATCCTGAACGCGGACTCCTCCGGACACGTCTATCCCTCCTTCACGCTTTCCCGATTCATGTCGCCAGGAAACCGGATGATCGCAAAAACCGAGGTCCCCTTGCCGACTTCCGACGTCACCTCGAGGACATCCGCGTTGCGTTTCATGTTCGGGAGCCCCATTCCGGCACCGAAACCCATCTCGCGGATTTCGTCCGTAGCGGTGGAATAGCCTTCCGTCATCGCGAGCCCGATATCCGGAATTCCCGGCCCCCGGTCCCGCGCGAGAATCTCGAGCCGATCAGGGTAAACGGACGCGATCACTTCGCCTCCGCCGGCATGAATGACCAGATTCATCTCCGCCTCGTATGCAACCACCGTTGCCCTCCGGGTAATGTCCGAAGGAATCCCGAGCATTTTCAGGACCGATTTGAGCTGTGTCGAGGCTTCCCCTATCGCGTCGAATACCCCGCCCTGCACCTCGTACCGTTCAACGTAGGGTTGGGGACCCACGCACTACACCTCGCGATCAGGAATGCTACAGGGAAGCAGTCCCTCGCGGTACAGAATCCCGCAGTTTTCGAACATGCTCAGACGGCTCAGAATCACGGGGATCTTCACCTGATACGCGAGACTGATCGCCGCGTCCTGGGGGCGCTTTCCGCGTACGAACACGACCGCCGGAATATCGAGCATCTGGGCGGTCCGCATGATCTGCACGTTCGTCAACCCCGTCAGAAGGAGAGACCCGGGGCGGGCAAACGCGAGGACATCGCTCATCAGATCAGATCCGTACGCATACTCCACATCGATCGAATCGAGAAGCTCCTCGCCGCTCAGAACTTCGGCATTGGTGAAGCGGATCACGTCTCTCAGTCTCATGTCACAATCCTCCCTGATTT
Organism: Lactivibrio alcoholicus; assembly: GCF_055390895.1. NCBI lineage: Bacteria > Thermotogati > Synergistota > Synergistia > Synergistales > Aminobacteriaceae > Lactivibrio > Lactivibrio alcoholicus. The sequence goes on along the minus strand of NZ_AP042471.1, from coordinate 3,167,781 downwards.
GATGGCGCCGGCACGTAGGCAGACCGCCGGACAACGCGTCAGTACGCCGCACCCCGTGCGGCCACATCGAACTCCGCCTCCTGCCGCCACCTGTGTGACGACACGCGGTAGATCCGGACACTCCGCGACTGCGGTCTGTGCGTTATGGGATTGATGGAGAGCATTTCCTTTCCGAACGGAATTCCGCTCATCGTCGACAGAGCGACATCGAGCGACGCCCCGGAAGCATTCACGCGGGAGAGAGCCGCGATGATCCATCTCGCGCATGCATACACTCGTGCGGCCGAAAGAAGATCCTCCGGCCGCACGGAGAATTCAAGGCGCAAACGCCGCGAGAGACCGAGAAACGGGAATCCGTCCGTCGCGTTCTGGCTCACGGCAAGAAGTCCCTGAAACGGGACGAGCATCTCGTCGCGATCCCCGGCATTCCAGATTTCGACGGAGATCCCGAACTTGGCCGCCACGCGCCACATATCCATCGCCGACATGGCACCGAGCCAGACGATGACGGCCTTCGAACCGCTGTCGCGGATTTCCTGCATGACGAACTCGAAGGCGTTCTCTCCCTCCCCGGGGAAAAAGAGGGGAAAGACGTCGAACCCCTTCTCTTCGAGAAAAACGCGTGTCAGCGAAGCGCCGCGCCTGGAGTCCTCGCCGAGATTGTCGGAAACGAGCGCGATACGACTCTTCGCGGGCAGATGCGCCGCCGCGAAACGAGACAGCGCATCTGCACGGAAGTCCTGAAACAAATCGAGGGCATACAGGTAGGGCGCGTTCCCCGGAGAGAACTCTATCCGCTCGCCACCTGCAACGACAATCGGGGGCCCCGTCCACCCATTCGCAAGGTTTCTCACAAACGTCTCGGGGAGATCGGGCCCCGCAGCCAGAACAGCACGGACCTCCAGCTTTCTCAGGTCATCGGCACGGCTCGTCGCTTCGATCCGGACGAAACGGACATCGCGCCCGCCGGCACCTTCGGCGGAATCGTTCACCTCGTTTTCCGCCAGACGAAGGGCGAGATCCGCAGACCGCCCCTGTTCGCTCTCCCATCCTGCGGACGGAGGCAGAACCGCGATGGTCTGTACCCAGTCTCTGTTCGCCGCCTCCGCCGGAAAGAAAGCGAGCGTCAGAAGAACGGCGGCGAAAAACGAGCGGAAGGGGCTCATGCGCCTTACCGCTTGTAACCGATAATGTCCCGAAGGAGTTTTTTCCTCCAGCTCACGTGTTCCTCTCCCTCGACGCCTTTCGGGAAGAATCCGTCAACGACGCCGGCGACACCTCGCCCTTGCTCCGTCTCGCAGACGATCACCTGAAGCGGATTTGCGGTCGCCGCGAACACGCGGCAGACCTCCTGACAGTCCTTGATGCGGCCAAGCACGTTGATGGGATAGCCCTTTCTCATGAGCACGACGAACGTGTGCCCCGCCGAAAGACGCTTCGCGTTTTCGATCGCGGCGTCCTGAAGGTCTTTCGAATTGCCGTCGTACCGGATCAGGCAATCTCCCGACGCTTCGCAGAACGCGATACCGAACTCCAGCCCCGGAACGGCGGTCACCATGGCCTCGTACAGGTCCTCGACCGTCTTGATGAAGTGGCTCTGACCGACGATGATATTGCACTCTTCCGGAATGAGCATCTCCTCAACGCACATTTTTTTGATGTCAGCCATGAATGTCCCTCCCCGAAGAAGTACCCTGAAAACGGAATTTACTTCGTGTTTTCGATATCATACTACAGTCCGGGCATTCCGGCCACCGGACAGATGGGCAACTCCCGGTCCGTCGCGCGGACATGAAAAAGGGGCCCCGCCGAAACGCAGGACCCCGGATATTCCAGTTCAGTTAATGAAGAAAACTACTTTCCACCCTTTGCGGCGTTCTTTTTCAGCTCCTGAATGACATCGTCGGTGATATCGATGCCGCCGAAATACACGGCGCCCTTTTCGATGACCACGGTGATATTCTTCAGCTTCGCCACGGTCCGAACCGCCATCTGGGCCTCCTGAAACAGCGGCTGCATGAGACGCTGTTCTTCCTGGGCCAGTTCGCGGCGCTTCGCCTGATAGATCTCGGCCTTCTTGTCCTGGTCCTTCTCGCTGTCGACGGCCGCCTTCATTTCAGTTTCCTTGGTCTTGCTGATCTGCTGCATCTGCTTCGTGATGCCCTCGAACTTGGGGTGCTGAAAGACGATCTTCTGCGAATCGATGACACCGATCTTTTCGTCCGCGGACGCCATCGCCCCGAACACAAGCACACCGAGAACCGCCATTGCAACGACAACGCCACGAGACACACGAAACATCAACAAATACCTCCCCGACATTATGCTTTCTTTCGACCCGCTGATTGTATCCTTGGTTCCCTGCAACGTCTAGGGAGAACTACCGAAATCGGAATCGAAAGAAAAAAGAACCGGTCCTATGCCCCGACCAGCAGCAGTACCTCGTGTATGACCCTCGAAACATCCGCGTCATCGAGATCGGGATACATCGGAAGGGAAATTTCCCCCGAATAAATCTTTTCGGCGTTCGGAAAACCTCCCGGCTTATATCCGAAAACGCGGCGGTAATACGGATGCAGCGGAACCGGAAGGTAATGGACCTGCACGCCGATGCCCGCATCCCTGAGCCCCTCGAAAATACGTTTCCTCAGTTCGGGAGAGATCCAAACCGGGTAGAGGTGATACGCATGCCCCGGATGTCCCGGCGGGATCGCGATAGCGTCATTGCCGCGGAAAGCGTTGTCATAGCGGGCTGCGATTTCCCGCCGTCTCGCGATCGATGCGTCGAGCCGTTTCATCTGGCTGATGCCGAGCGCGCACTGAATGTCCGAAAGTCGGTAATTGTAGCCGAGTTCCAGCATTTCCGTATACCATGGCCCCTCCGGATTCCGCGCCATCATCGCGGGGTCTTTCGTAATCCCGTGACTCCGGAAGAGGCGCAATTTCTCCGCGAATTCCATCGACTTCGTCAGAACCATGCCGCCCTCTCCGGTCGTGACGTGCTTGACCGGGTGAAAGCTCAGCACCGTCATGTCGGCTTCGAGCCCCACTTTCACGCCGTTCCGCTCCGCTCCGAGAGCATGGCAGGCATCCTCGACGAGAACTGCGCCGCAAGAATCGGCGAGACTCCGAAAGGCCTTCATATCCACAGGGTACCCGGCGTAGCTGACGGGAGCGATCGCCTTCGGATTCTTTCCGCGGCAGAATTGCGCAACCCGCTCCGGGTCGAGACAGTAGGTTTTCGGATCGATATCGAGAAAGACGGGGACGCCTTTCACATACAAAACGGAATTCGCCGTCGCGGCGAACGTGAGCGGCGACGTGAGAACCACGTCGCCGGATTCCACTCCAGCGGCGTACATGGCTCCGTGCAACGCGGCGGTTCCGCTCGAAAACGCGACCGCGTACGGGACGCCGACATACCCCGCGACACGTTCTTCGAATTCGTCGACGAGCGGCCCCTGGGTCAGCCACTCTCCCTTCAACGCAGCGACGACTGCGGCGATATCGTTCTCGTCGATGGATTGATGTCCGTAATGAAGGCCCTTCATGAGACTCACCTCTTCAACCATTTATAGAGAGTATCGGCGGCTCGCCGCGCCCCCCTGAGATTGACGCAATCTGCAGGAGGAAGAATCGGATGTGTCAGGGCATGGAGAACATCGGAAGGTACGAAGCTTCCCCAGGAACCGAGGTTGATCCCATACCGTTTTTTTCCAATGACATCGCCGATGCGTATCTGATTCTCGGCAACCTGAAATACCACGACTGGCTTCCCAATCGCGAGTGCTTCGTAGCATGTCACGCTCGAAGTACAAAGGACGATGGAAGCGCCGGATATCACTTCAGCAAACTCTTGAGGATTCCGGAGGACGCTGACGTTCTCCTTTCGATCCGCGCTCCTTGACGCAGAATCTGCGACGCTTCCGGCGCACAATGGACCGAGTACGGCAATCAGGGGAGGAAGACCGTCGTTCCACATATCGATGATCGCCGGCGTTACTCCCCGAACATCGGCTCCCCCGACCGCAAGGAAAACATACCCGCCGTCGTGCGGTTTCGAATCCCGGATTTCAGGTCTGATCAGGGCGAACTGAGGTCCGAGAAGAGAAATATCCGGAACGGCTTCATACCCGATTTCCCCGGCGCCGAAGTTATAGTTCACAAGGATCGTCGCAAGCCGCTCGACCGGCTCTCTGCGGAAATCGTCGACAATACACACGGGAGCGATCGTCGCCAGTCGCGAGAGGTCGTCGAATGTCGGCAGATAGCTGTCCACAACGAGGAGCGGCGTACGCCCCAAAATCTCGGGAGAAACGGAACGGAGGGATGCAACGCGGTGAACGCTATCTCCCGGAATCGCTTCCCGAGAAGTCGCTTCGTCGACAATCCACCGTACGGGGACGCCGAGTCCCTCAAGCTCAAGCGAAAGCGAACGACATCGCGAAACGTGTCCGCCGCCAACTCCGGGGCCGGAATGCGTCAGAAAGGTCACAACACCGCCGAAGTGATCCGTTTCCGCGTTCAGGAAAGAACCTGAGTCGTGCATTTCTCTGAACATGATCGCATCATCCGCCAGTCCGGACGAAACAACGCAACCCATAAAAGGTCGACTTTCTCTCCATTGCCGCGAACGATATGTTTCTCGAACCGTCCTTCAAAATGAAATCCCGCCCGGAGGTACATGCCGATGGCAGGCATGTTATCCGCCGTCACTGAGGTAAACAACCGGCAAAGCCCTTCCTCTTCAAACCCCCACGAAAGCAGATCATCGAGCATTTCCCCGCCGAATCCGCGCCCTTCATACCCAGCTTCACCGATGTAGATCCCCCAGTCGCTTCTCTCCGAAGTTCTGTCGATATCCTTCAGGGTAATGATCCCTATCGGGACGCCGTCGCAAAAAGCCACGCGAACGATCTGCGATCTGTCCTTTTTCGACAGCCGACTGAGCCACGCCCTGTGTTCCTCGACAGAGATTTCGTTTTGCGAAAGCATAAACTGTCGGATGCGCGGCGAATTTCGCCAGACACGGACTCGTTCCTGAACCTCTTCGCCGACTTCGAGGATATTGCAATAATGGAGAGTCATGAAATCGCCCTCGCCCCGAAGACCATTACACCATGTCCCACGTGATCCACTGGTCCGCGTCGACGTGCCGGCGAGCCTTTCTTCCGAAAAGCACAGGGAGATGTTTCGGTCGCACGCCGTACCCCGGACGTTTCACGCACAGCATCTCTTCGCGGATCACGGTTCCCTCCGGAATATCGACGGCGGCATGAACGCTCCGGCGGGCCTTTTCGTAGAACTCCATCTCCTCCGGCGCGGGCCCGAGCTTCCGACCGTCTCCCATCGCACTCTCGACATCCCTGATCTGCGCGACAAGTTCGCGAAGCTCGTCGGGTTCGATCGCAAAAGGATGATCCGGCCCCTCCATTTTTCGGTCCAGAGTGACGTGCTTTTCGATAATCTTAGCCCCCATCGCAACAGCCGCGACGCTTATGTGGATTCCTGGCGTGTGATCGGAAAGTCCGACTGGAACGCCGAAGGCCCTGCGAATCGTCTCCATCGACCGCAGGTTCATGACCGACGCCGGAGCGGGATAAAGCGACGCGCACTGAAGGAAGGCCACCTGTTCGTTTCCGGACTTCCGGCAGGTCAAATAAGCGTCCTCGATCTCCTCCAGATTCGCCAGCCCCGTGGAAATGATCATCGGCTTCTTCTTCGACGCGCAGTACTCAAGCAACGGCAGGTCGACGATTTCGAAAGAGGCGATCTTGAACAGGTCGCTGACTTCGTCGAGTTCGTCGACGGCCCGGGCATCGAACGGAGTGGCGAAAAAGACGATACCCTTTCGTTCGCAATAGGATGAAAGCTCCGGCAGCCACTCCCGGGGCGTCTCGATCTCCTTGATCAGGGAAAAGAGAGCCTTGTCGTACCCCGAATGACGCGGGGTTTTCTTCGAATAGAGCGTCTCCGCGCTGTATATCTGGAACTTGACCGCGTCCGCACGGGCCTCGACCGCCGCGTCGACAAGCTCTTTCGCGAGCGGGAGGGAACGGTTATGGTTCGCTCCGATTTCGGCGATGATGAAACACTTCTCCCGACCGAAATAAACGTCTTTTCCGCTTTCCATGCGACGCCTCCCCGTGCTATCGTGCCGGCCAACTGCGGGGATCAACAAGCGATCCCGCGACAATGGACGCCAACATGGCGCATCCGGCAAACGGCAGAATCTGATCCTGCGGCATATCCGCAGTCTTCTTCCAAATATTCGCGATTTCCCGAACCTGCCACGAAGTTTCAGCCCCTGTGACAAGGACGTCGAGATCGCACGCTTCCCTCAGGACGCTCAGGGAGAACTCAAGGGCCGTCTTGTGCGTTCCATCTCGCAGCGCTGAGAGAGCTCGCGGCACACCGTTAAGGATTCCGTCCATCTGCCCCGTGACATTCCAGACCGACACGTCGTCAGCGAGAAGAAGTCCCTGGAGAAAGACGCTTCTTCCCCATATTTCCGGAATCGCGTCTTTAGCAAACATATCGCGCAACAAATCCTTCCGCGAAAATCTCCAGTCGAGAGCATTGACGGGAGCCTGTATCACATCCGGCATGGGCGAAGAAGAAATCACTCTCGAAAATTCGTCGAGATCATAGAGGGACACTCCCAGCTTCCGAACAAGCCCGGAACGTTTGATTTCCGGAAGTCCTTCGAGAAATTCCATACTCCAGGCATCCGATCTGTGGAGAAGGACTATCGGAATCTCGGAAAGCCCCAACCGCTCCGAGGAGATTTCAATAACGCGCAACACTTCGGAAACCGACTCCGCACCGGAAAGCATGATCTTCGTGGAGACTACGGCGCGATGTTTCTCATCCGAAGGAAGAGACGCGAAAAAATCCCCCAATCGCAACTCGCTCTCGCCATACGCCTGCGCCGTATCGAATCGCGCGATTCCCAGCGACCATGCCGTTTCCAGGAGTTCACGCGACTCTTTCGCCGTTGGAGAACGACCGAGACGGTTCGTCGCACCGTAGGGCATTCCAAGCTGAGCCGTACCAAGAGCGAGGTGCATCCCTGAGCCTGATTTCCGCTAGTCGTTGCGTGGTCGAAAAACCGGTTTCATCGGATTCCCCACGAGATAATTCCCGGTCCCTTCGTCCAACGCCTTTGCGTATATATCAAGAGCTTCGCCGGCAGCTTTGAATACCAGGTTCATGTCATCTTCCGACATGGACCACGACGGAGCGACCTGCGGAATGAGCACCCCACGGAATGACATTTCCTGCATGAACAACGTCCGCAAGGCGGCATCGTTCTCGCCGCTCCTGTTTCTGGTGACGAACAAAGGGCGGCATCCCCTCCCCGTGACAAAGAAGCAGTCGGCTATTCCCTTCGCGTTTGCCAGTTCGTTCATACGCGATCTGAATAGATTCCCAATCCTGTAAAGATGATCCTGCACGGGATTTTTTTCCATGAATTCAATGGTTGCAAGGGCGGCCGCTATCTCATGCACCTCGCCGCCATGAGTCGTTGACAACAGAAAAACTTTCGGACCCTTTTTCCGCGTTCCACCGAGCTCCATGATGTCGCGTCGTCCGACCAGCGCCGAAACCGAATAGCCATTCGCAATAGATTTCCCGAAGCAGCTCAGATCGGGTGTAACGCCAAACACATGTTGCGCCCCTCTGAGATGCCATCGGAAGCCGGAAATCACCTCATCGAAGATAAGGAGGGCGCCATTCTTTCTGCAGAGAGTCTGGACTCCTTCAAGATATCCCGGAGCCGGCTCGTCGAATTCCATCGGCTGAAGCATCACGCAGGCGATCTCCCCGGGATTCTCCGCAAACATCCTTTCGACGGATGCAAGATCGTTATATCGAAACTTGACGGTCAACGACTTGACCGCTTTCGGAATCCCCGTGTCGCAGGGTGTTGTGCCGATGAACCAATCGTTCGTGCTGAAGAATGGCTGATCCGCACACACGGCGATTTTATCGCGCCCCGTAAACGCGCGGGCCAGCTTGACGGCGCCCGTCGTCGCATCCGAGCCATGCTTTCCCAGTTTGACCATTTCGGCGCTTGGAATAAGGGAAATCAGCTTTTCGGCAAGTTCCATCTCGATGACGTGCGGAAGTGAAAAACCGGCCCCAAGTTCCAGCGCCTCCCGGATCTTCGCGAGGACGGGCCCGAATGCGAACCCCAGCACCCCGGACGTAAGCGCCATCCCCATATCGATGTACTCGTGTCCATCGACATCGGTAATCCGGCATCCACTTCCCCGAACGACGTAATGCGGCCCCATCCTAGGGAAGCAATCGTCACCCTTGCTATACGTATGCGCACCGGCCGGAATCAGAGTATGAGCTCTCTCGAGACATTCCATGTTTTTCGAAAATGATTGCGAAAGCGACTCCAATGAAAGGCAATGCATTTTTCCCCCGCTCCCTCCAGAAACAGACATCTACGGAACCAACCGGCCATCCTTCTCCAGAGACCGGAGATACCCTTCATTGCGACGATGCGATGCGTTGATCTCCTGAATCTCCGGATGAACTTCCAAAAGGCGAAGAACGTGATTCATTGAAAAAAAACTTTCTTGTGGTAACAACGAGGAATACACTCTCTCCACAAACTGCAGATCATCGGGCTCATCCACTGTCCAGCGAAGTTGCGACAAATCACGTCCGGACGCGACGTTGAAAGTCGAAAATCGTTCGGGGTGATTTCGTATAAACGATGTCACATGTTCCCGCTCCGAAGGAAGCGTCGCCTCTTTCCATGCGGTCTCCAGGCTTTCGAACCGCAGAACTTCCACATCGAGCCCATCGGGAAATGTCGGAGGATTGACGTTCGATGTGTAATCGAATCTTCCATCCAGATGCACGCCTATTACAGTGTCGATGACATCAGGATCCGCGAGGGGACAGTCTCCGGTGAGTCGAACGATATGTTGCGGTCTCACTGCCTTTGCGACACAATAGAATCTGTCGAGGACATCTTCAAGCGATCCTCTGAAGCATCTGATTCCGATCCGGCGGCAGAGCGATTCGACCGCATCGTCGGTCACATCTGTCGACGTCGCCACGACAACCTCAGTAATTTTCCCCGCCCTGAGAACCCGCTCGATCTGGCGGTGCAACATCGGTCGGCCAAGCAGCGGAACAAGGATTTTCCCGGGAAACCGGGATGACGACATCCTTGCCTGCAAAACCGCCAGAACCGGGAGCACGGTTCATTCCTCCCGGATCCGCTCGACGAGAATTTCGTCGACGTAGACACCCTCGCAGAACCTGTGCTTCTGCAAACGGCCGCATTCCCTGAAGCCCGCCTTCAGGAACGCTCTGTACGAACCGGTATTGCACGCGTATATTCCCGCGATGACCTTGTTGAGATTGAGATCTTCGAACGCATACCTGGATGCGAGGTCTATGGCGACGCTTCCGATTCCCTTCCCCCAGACCTCTTTGGCGCCTATCAGAAGGCCAATGTCTGCATACCGGTGGATACGTTCGACATTGCCTATCTTGATATTCCCGATATGTCTGTTCTCGTCGGAAAGAAAAATTCCCAAAAGAATATCGTCAGCGCTCTCGTTCACCGTTTTCACGTACGAACGCAACTCGTCGAGCGAATACGTCCTCCAGCGGCATTCAAGGTACCGGTTGACTTCCGGGTCTCTGAGCCATCGGACATAATTCTCCGACACATCGTCCGGAGCAAGAATCCGAAGAAACACGTCCATGCCGTCCACCTCTCGAGGCGTCACGCATCCCTGACCGGAACCATGCGTCCGGTCAGGTATGCCTTGATCTTCACGATATCATAATCCCTCAGGCAGAGCATCTTGCCAATGCAGCATCCGTCGCAGTTCGTCTCCCTGAAAAGGCTGACGATATGATCGTATGTTCCGGCCCCTCCCGAAGCTATTATCGGAATCGGCACCCTGGAAGCGTACGATTGATAGAGTTCGACATCAAACCCGCTCATCGATCCTTCACGATCGACGGAAGTCACAAGCAACTCTCCCGCACCTGCTGCAACAAGAGAAACGATGACATCGGACAGCGGATTGGCGACTTCCTTCGTACCGCTCTCCACGACAACGGAAAAACCGTCAGGCTTGCGAACGACGTCGACGGAGACAAGGACGGATTGGGAACCGAACTCGCGGGACAACTCTCCCACAAGCTCCGGACGACGTATCGCCTCAGTGTTGACGACGATTTTATCCGCTCCTGCGCGAAAACACTTCCGGGCGTCATGAACGGATCGGATCCCTCCTCCCGCCGCAATGGGAAGTCGACATGCCTGAATGATTCTGGTTATTATCTCCGTTTCGATACAACTTCCGCGTCGCGTGGCGTCAATATCGACCAGGACGATCTCTTCCGCTCCCTGGGCATCGCAGATCATCGCCTGAGAGACCGGATCTCCCACATCGACAAAATCGGAAAAGCGCGTCCCCTTTACAAGTCGTTTCCCTCTGAGAAGAAGCTGCGGGATCAGGCGTTTTATCTGCATACGAGTCCCTCCACGACATTTCTCAATATCCGCAACCCGTCCCCCTGACTCTTCTCTGGATGAAACTGCAATCCGACGACATTCTTATTGCGAACGCCGGCGACGAGAGTCATGTCGCCATACCCGGTCGTCGCGATGACATGATCCGGGTTTTCGGGAATGAAGTGGTACCCGTGCATGAAGTAGAAGAAACCGCTTCTGATTCCGCGGAAATAAACGTCATTTTTCGTCACGGGAGACACGCGGTTCCAGCCGATATGCGGCACTTTCACCATTGTGTCCGGGATTCTGACGACTTTGCCGGGAATCCATCCCCATCCCTGAGTGTGCCCATCTTCTTCACCCCACGAGGCCATGAGCTGCATCCCGAGACAGATGCCGAGAACGGGTTTATGCTCCAGGCAAACCGCGTTATCGAGATGTTTCCATAACATTCGCTTCCTCAACTGCTCCACGGCGGTACGGAAGGATCCCACTCCGGCAAGAATCAAAAGGTCGGCGCCGTCGATGTCGGCATACTCATGTATCAGTCGCACGTCGTAGCGATAGAATTCAAGAGCGCTCTTTACCGATCCCGTGTTTCCGAGACCATCGTCTATAATGGCAATTCTCATGCGTGGCCTTCCTTTTCCTTCAGGGAATCGTCACGAAACCATATATCCTGGTCCCAGAGTTTATCTCCGACCGGAAGAGAAGCCGGATCGATGCGTTCGGCGGGAGGAATGAGATGGAGCGAAACGATCTCGTAAAACTCTTTTTCCGTCATGCCGATGTACTCCAGAAAGATCCCGAGGCTTTCCGGCCTTCTGCCGTCGTACTTCCTGACGAGTTCCATTGCCTCCTCGCGTGACATCCTTCCGTGTCGGATATCCAGCGTAGTCAGATGCGTTATTCGGGAAAAACCGCGTTTGAGATATTTTACATAATCCCGGATTCCATCGAACATGCACTCTATTTTTTCGTACGTCAGGCCGGGGAGTCCGCTTTCAAGCTCGTCTTCCCTCCAGTCGAGCTCATCCCTGATAATCCGGACATGCTTCTGGACATCCCAGGACTCATATTTCCCCAGAGGCAGACTCTTCACTCCGACGCGCTCCAGGTCCTCCCGTCTCGGATAGACGAACGGCGAAAGATCGCGGACATCCTCTCCGATGAAACCGGCCATATCCTCGGCCCGCATTCCGAGGATGATACGCCGGTTGAATTTCCACTCGTCCGTCTCTTCGAGATCCGCGAATCTGAAATACGCCTCATACTCGCCGCCGCCTTCTCCCCAGATAATGAGCGGGATTCCGAATTTGACGGCGATCTGCATCGGATACGAGAAAACGCCGGCGTGACAATGCCAGCAGAAATCCCCCTTTCGGAGAAGAGATTCCCGCATGATCTTCCGAACGATCCTCCAGTTCGGCGTAAAGGTCAGAACGTCAACACCGAGGCGAAGAAACGTTCTCCTTCTGTTTTCGAGCATACGAGGACGATAGAACCAGTGATCGAACGAAACAACCAGCGGCTTCATCCCATATTTCCGCACGATGGCCCAGAGCGTATACGTCGAATCCTTTCCCCCGCTGAACGGAACGATGCAATCGTACTCTCCCTTTCGGGCCACCGCATCCGCGACTATTCCCCGAAACATGGTTTCGCGTTCGGGCCAGTTGATGTCCTTCTGCTTCACATCCCAGTTCTTGCAGATATTACAGACGCCCTCTTCATCGAAAAACACCGTCTCCCATGTTATCGGAAGGGTGCAGCGACTGCAGCGCTGAAGCTCCATGGTTGTCCCCGCTCCTCCTCTACACGTTTGCGAGCATTTCGCGAATGTCACGCACGCTCATAAAGACCGGATTCGTTCCCGAACTGTATTCGAATCCCGAAGAAACCGCACAGCCGGCTTCTCCGACAGGATTATTCAAATAGTCAACTGGCGTCTGGAACGTTATCGCGGGAGAGATGACGAAGTGGTCCCGATACTCGAGAACCAGATGCGAATCGTCCGCCGGGCACATGACTTCGTGAAGCTTCTCTCCCGGACGAATTCCGATGATTTTCACAGGAATGCCTGGGGCCACGGCCTCGGCGATGTCCGTGATCCGGGCGGAAGGGATCTTCGGCACGAAGATCTCTCCCGATTGCATCCGTTCAAAGGCTTTCAGAACAAAATCGACTCCCTGCGGCAACGTAATCCAGAAACGGGTCATCCGGGAATCGGTAACCGGAATTTCGGACGCATGTTCTCGCACGAGTCGCCGGAACAACGGGATGACGGATCCGCGTGACCCGGCGACATTCCCATATCGCACGACGGCAAACCGTGTTCTCAGATGTCCCGTTATGTTGTTCGCCGCTATGAAGAGCTTGTCGGAACAGAGCTTCGTCGCTCCATACAGGTTGATCGGATTCGCGGCCTTATCCGTCGAAAGTGCGACGACCTTGCGAACTCCGTTCTCGATCGCGGCGCCGATGACATTCGAAGCTCCAAGGACGTTCGTCTTGATACACTCCATCGGGTTGTATTCGGCCGCCGGCACCTGCTTCAGAGCGGCGGCGTGGACGACAAAATCAACATCGCGCATAGCGACGCGAAGTCTCTCCGCGTCACGGACGTCACCGATGAAATAACGCATGCATTCGCTGCGAAACTCCTGTTGCATCTCGTATTGCTTCAATTCGTCGCGGGAATACACAATCAGTCTTCTCGGGCGAAACCTCCGGAGCGTCTCCCGAATGAATTCCTTGCCGAACGACCCGGTTCCGCCGGTGATCAGTACCGAAGTTCCGTCGAACATATACGGTCCCCTCATCTCATCTTCAGTTAGACCTGCCTCTGTACTAATCGGCACAAACGGGAGAGAAAAAAAGCGACTTCCGGAAGGAAGTCGCTTTCTGGAGAAAAAACCGGATCGTTTCATAACGTCTTGTCAAACAATGCCCCCAGGAGTTCGCCGATATGTTCAATGAATCGTACGATTTCGTCAGGAGGAATCTTCCGTATGACTTCGTCTTTTCCTGAGTCGATGACCTCCACCTGGTAGATATCCGCATCCTTAAGATACCGGAATCGCAACGAACGATCGAAAATACGGGCCATCTCTCCGGCTTTCTCAACAGCCTTCGACACTTCATCGGCGTGAATGGAAGAATATGCAGTTTCCTTACCGGCACACATCAGCCCTGCGTCGCGTCCCTTTTCGGACAGATTCCCCTTCTCGCCCAACTGCAAAGCATCCACACTCGATACACCATACGCCTTCAATGGCCCTCACCTCACAATGGCTATTTCGGTTCTTCCGCTCGAGAAAAACCGCTCACTTTACGATGTACAAGGATATAGAATACGGATGAGTCCCTTCGACTCAAATCTGCCGACATATGATCGCAGCTTAAAATAATCAATTTTTAGTTTTTCAGCAATATCCAAAAAACTTGTCCGGCCATCAAAGTACCGCGGGAGGCAGGTCATCATGTAATGCCATTTCTTCTGGTCCTCGGAGACAGACACTCGAATGCTCGGATCCTCGGTGGAAATGTACAGATCGTATTTAGGGTTACTCAGCGCGATGAGCCCCGTGAAACATCGCTCCGCAACCCCGTTCGTCTCAAGAATCTCAATGGTCGAAAGGACCGCGTCCACGGCATCGTCGAGCATATCGGCATGAATGATGTCTTCCGTATCCATGCTCGAGTGATATTCCGGATACGGAAAGCGGGACAGGGAAACACAGGGGATTTCTATTCCGGGTGCTTCCCATACAGTCTCGTCATTCCCGACGATGGTCCTGAACGGACCTTCCACGGCATCAGGCCAACCGTGTCGCAACACATTGCCCATGGCGGTATCGATAATGGAATCGCCCGTAAAGGAATGCTGCAATGCCATCCTGTTCCTGTTTCCGAGCATTTCCAGAAAAATCGCGCCTTTGACGGAAGGCAGGAAAGACGACTGATTTTTCGTAAAGAAAACCGTTCCGAGATGTTCAGGCGCCACGACGAGCCGATACGTAAACCGTCTCCGCGCGAGTTTCGAAAGGCGTCTCATGACCTCTATGCCGACGACGACGCCGCTTATATCGTCGTTTGCCTGCGCGGCATGACAGTCATGCGCGTTCAGAAGATAGGATTCGTCCGATTCTCCCGGCAGTACGTATTCGAGCACTTTCATTGTCCCGGGGTATTCGCGGGTTACGATATCGACGTCGTACTCCCCGTCTTCGATTCCCCGATAGAAATTCAATGGGACGGAGAAACCCCAATCGCGCTTCCACGGTTTATAAAAGTAGTCGCAATGATATACGAAAGCGTTCGGGAAAGAAGCGTTATAGAAAAGATGTCTCTTCAGTTCTTCCGCGCCAACCCGCCCGGAAAACGAAACGCCATAACCGACAACGGCAAGCGGGTGTCGCATTCCGTCGAAGATAACGCGCCCGTCCCTTCGTATCTCGGCGCGTTCCGGTTGCCAGCTGAGCGGGACATTCCAGCCGTTATGCTCTTCGCCGGAAGCGTATTCATGCACACGAAAGGGCAACTCGCCGCACAATATCCGAACGGCTTCGTCGGTTTCCTCCGAAACCGGCGCCAGACGAAGAGGAGCGATTGCGCCGATGAGCTCCAGCATACGTTTCATGAAACCGATCCCCCTTGATGCCGGACATCTTGCGAAAGGCCGCGGGCATCGTAATTCGCCTCGAAGGACAGCGCCTCGTCAAGAAAAGACCGGGGAGTGACGAAACGGCTCCCCGGAAGGATCATTTCCGAAATGTGCGTTCCGCTTTCGTCCCTGACATCACGGACGACGAGCGCCTCGTCGCGACACGCGACGAAAACGCCGCGGGCGTCGATCCGATATACAAGTCCCGACATGAACGGATGGAATCTTCCCTCCGTGGGATCGCGCGACACGTTCTTGAAGAAGACTCTTTTGCCGTGAAGAAACGTCGACGCCCCCGGATAGGGATCGTCGAAAGCGCAGACGAAGCGCTCCAGCTCCTCCGCCGTCCAGCTCCAGTCGATCCACGCGTGCGCGGACGTATACAGCCTCGGGAAATAGAGCGAATAGCCGTTGTCTATTTTCCTCGGAAAGAACGCATCCTTCGAACGCAATCTGTCGAGAAAGCCGGAAAAAAGCTCCTCGCCCTCTCTGTCCGCGATCTCGAAAAAGTCCGCAGGAATTCTCGCTGAAGGAGGGATGAAATATTCTCTGGTCATCACGACGGACCCCTCATCCCGGACCCCGGGAATCATCCGTTCGTCGATCTCCTGTATATTCCACGCTCCGAGCCTCGAGCCCCGGAGTATCTGCCACGAGAAATGCGCGCCTCCCCGATACTGGGGCAAACGAATGACCATCATATCGAACAGGCGATGCTGAAAAACGGCCACCGTTTCACGCGAAAAGGTATACGTCTCTCCAAAACCGATTCCCGTCGCGCCCCGCGTCCCGAGCGAAAGAAAATCATCGCATCCGTTGATGTCTTCGACGACGTGGAAGGGAAGGCCACGCGACTCCAGCCAGTCACCGAAGCGTCCCGGCGAGTCCCCGGGAAACGGGGCGACGATTTCCGCGGAATGACGCGGAGCCGCAAAAACGGTTGCCGAATACCCGCGCGCCCTCGCGCGCTCGACACACCGAAGCAGGAGATTTCCTCCGCCGAAAAAAACAAGGGTTTCGCACTCCCGCGACATCGGGATACACCTCAATTCTCGCAGGACATTCGTTCGCAAAAAACGATGAGACGCCTGTATTCTTGTGTGGTCCCCCGTGCGGCGTCAAGTTTATTATAATATGTTCCGTCATTGAATATACTATAAAATGTAGTGAATTTAGGTATGTTTCTTAACTCGGCACATCCATCAGTATTATCATTTGGTTTTGACGAAAAGAAATCTCTATGGGTACGAAACATCTCGATGGTAGTCTCCGGATATCTGAAAAACAAAGGATATTCGTCATCCACGGTTTTTAAAATAAAACGTTTCTCATCCAGTTCAAACATCGGGAGGTCGACGGGATGAACGTTCCAGACGCCTTCGGAATCAAGAAAGGCCACGGAAAACGATACTCCGCACTCGATTGCGACCTTTATCGCACCGACGTCGGCACATCCGTCGGAGTCCCATAACACCCTGTTTACATAATTATTTATAATCCACTCGTGCTTCTTATATCTATATTTACTCATGAACATTACGGCAGAATCATATTTCGTAAAGCTACAAAACATATTCTCTATGTTTGTATAACAAAACATCGTTGTGTTGCACATCGGAGGTTCTCCGAAAATATGAGGGTAATGCGCCGTCCCCGAAAAAGCCCAGAACAGGGCGTCATGCGCGACCAGATGCGGAAGCCGGTATGTCTCGACATGCATCGGCCTGTTCGTCGGAATCGACGGATCGGGGATCATCACCGTGCGAAGAGAGCCTCCTGCCAGAACCTTCTCGACTATCGTCCTGTCGTCCTGGATAAACGTCGCTGCAACCTCCTTGAAAAAAGGGGAGAGGTTCCCCTCTCCCCTTCGTGGAAACGCAACTACCGGAGCAACTGGAGCACGGCCTGGGGCAGCTGGTTCGCCTGCCCGAGCATCGAGTTGCCCGCCTGCATGAGGATATTGAGTTTGGTGAAATTCATCATTTCCTTCGCCATGTCGAGGTCGCGGATCCGGCTCTCGGCAGCGGACAGGTTCTGGCTGGCGACGGTGAGGTTGTTGATCGTGTGGTCCAGCCGGTTCTGGTACGCGCCGAGGCTCGCCCGCTGCGACGAGACCCTGTTGATGGCGCTGTCGATGACCGTGATCGACCGGGCGGCCGACACCCTGTCGGTCAGCAGGACGCTCTGAAGCCCAAGCGCCCGGCTCCCCATGGCCCCGATGTCGATCCCCATGTCCTCGCCCTCGTTGGCGCCGATCTGGAAGACCGTCGTGTTGTCGGCAAGGTGGACGTACGTCTCGTAGGTCGACGTCTTTTCGGCGTACGTAAAGCGCTTGAGCCCTTCGTTCCACGTAACGTCGATATCCGCCATCGGATCGAACGATACGTCGACGTTCGAGTGAATCACGCCGATAAGCTCGTTGCCCGTGATCTTTTCGTTGATGACCTTGCTCGACCCGGTATGGGCGTCGTAGATATTGACCGTGAACTCGTTTTCCTTGGCGTTGCGGATGTTCGCGAGGCTGAACGCCTTGATGAGATCCTCGTCGCCGATGAAGTTGAGCTCCCCGGCCTTTCCGGAGATCGCTGTGCGGATGACGAACGTTCCTTCGACGGATTCGTCCGTGTCGTCGACCCCGGCTCCGCGCTCGACGTACGACACGAGCTCCTGGACATTGGTGCCGACATACTTCGCCTGTCCGAGATCGGTTCCGATCGCCGACACGAGCTTCTGACGCACCTGTTCGAGCGTATCCGTCCCGTAGAGCGTTATCGACGCCTTCGATCCGTCGCCCTGGACGATGCTGATCGTCTGGGGATCGGTCAGCATGAAATTGCCGTTCGCGTCCCAGAATTTGTCCAGATCGCGGAGCGCGACGTCATTGTACG
The DNA here is from genome assembly GCF_055390895.1 of Lactivibrio alcoholicus. Classification (NCBI taxonomy): domain Bacteria; kingdom Thermotogati; phylum Synergistota; class Synergistia; order Synergistales; family Aminobacteriaceae; genus Lactivibrio; species Lactivibrio alcoholicus. The sequence goes on along the minus strand of NZ_AP042471.1, from coordinate 3,149,726 downwards.
CGCGCTCGCCGACAAAGGCGGCGTGGAAGGTGGCGGCGTTCGGGTTCGGCAGGGCGTCCGGGTCGCTGCCGAGCGTCACCTGGATCTGGCTGTCGTACAGCGTTCCGTTCGCGCTGTTGACGTAGAACTGCCGGAAGGTGACGACCTCGCTTCCCGTGAAGGCATCTCCCCTGAAGTTGAACTGCTGGTTGACGCTTCCGTTCCACCCGAGCTGCCAGTCGGTCGTGTTGACCGAAAGCCGGATGTTCCACTGCGTGGGGGACGAGCCATCGGTCACGTGCGCAGCAACAGCCGACGAACCCGCCTTGAGACCGAACACGAACTTGTCGCCCTTCTGCATCGCGACAAGCCCTGCCGTAGCCAAACCAAAAGCGGATCCCCGGAACGTAAGAGTACCTATCGTGAAAGTATCACCAAGAAAGGCCGATGTAGCACCTGCATGGGCATTGAGGACGAGGTTCTCGAGGACGTATTGTCCCGTTCCGCCGGTCCGCGTGATCTCGTAGCTCTGCACCCGGAGGGATACGGACCCGGCGGCGGTATCGACGCCCGTCACTTCGAAAAGAAGCGAAGCGTTCTGTCCGATAGCAGTGGCGGCGACCCCAAGAACAGCGCTGGCCGCGGCGAAGTTGAAATGCGCGAACGTCGCGGCGCTCTGGGCGTAAAGCGACAGCCCCGAAAGATTTCCGGAAGCAGCCGGATTAGTCGTAATCGCGGTCGTCCCGACGACATAGTTCCCCGACGGCAGGCCGTTCACCGTGACGTCCTTGAAGCCATTCGTCGTCGCGATCGAGACGTTCATGATCACGTTCTCGTGCTTGACCTTGAAGATATCGCTCTTCTGGACCTGGTTCTGCCCCGGATCCGCCTGGATCGTGATCCGGTAGTTCCCTTCGTTGACCGCCTTCTGGCCGAACTGGTCGATCTGACGCAGACCGCCGCGGATGTTCAGCCTCGTCTCCAGCTTGTCGGTGGACCACAGAATGGCGTTCGATCCGTCGAGAAGCTTCTTCTTGTTGAACTGCGTCGTGTTCGCGATGCGGTCGATTTCCGTCCGAAGCTGATCGACTTCGAGCTGGATATACTGCCTGTCGTTCGACGTGAGCGTATCGTTGGCCGCCTGAACGGACAACTCGCGCATTCGCTGAAGGATGGAGTGCGTCTCGTTGAGCGCGCCTTCCGCCGTCTGGATCATCGAAATGCCGTCCTGCGCGTTCGCGACGGCCTTGTCGAGGCCGTTGACCTGGGCGCGCATCTTTTCGGAAATCGCGAGCCCGGCGGCGTCGTCTGCGGCGCTGTTGATCCGTAGTCCGGTCGAGAGCTTGTTGATGGACTTCTGAAGGGCGCCGTTCGTATTCGAAAGTGCGTTGTACGCAAAAAGCGCGGGGATGTTGTGGTAGATTCTCATGGTGCAAACCTCCTCCTTGAGGTATCGTCGGGCTTTTCCGTCAGCCCGATCTCTTCATGATCATTCTCCGCGTATGACGTTTCGGAACGATGTATTTCGCAGTCCCCTGTCATCACCTCCATATTGTTTCTCTATTCGTTTTTTTTATCGGCCGTCGATCCCGACGTCTTGAGGACCAATATGTCCGACGTCTTCTTCGACCATCGCCCTGTGCCGCACCGCAAGGTCCTGAAGAGCAGGCAGCGCCGACATCCGTTCGAGCAGCGCGACGTAAGGCTCCCATCTCGCGTTCCTCGCGTAAAAACTGAGGAGATTCCAGATGGCGTACGGATACGCTTTGTTCCCCGCAAACAGGGTCCCATGCAAACGCTCCGCCCACCGCGACGCGCCGTCGATATCCCCTGATTGTTCGAGACACATGACGTAATTGACGAGACGTTCGGGGTCGTTCCGATTGCCGGCATCGCTCTTTTCAAAGACCCTTCCGTAGTACCCGACGGCTTTGTCGAATCGACGCAAAACGCCGTAACAGTCCGCGATGTTCAGATACATCGCGAGTTTCATGGAGTCTCCGATTCCCAGAGATTCTTTGGACTCGAGCGCGCTCTCGTAGAGATCCACGACGCGGCGCGCCAGAGCTTCCAGGGCATCCCGCGCACGCGCATTCGCCGGGTCTATGGAAAGCGCGGTGTAGAACGACTCCATGGATTTCTGGATCTCCAGATCCCTGAGAACGTCGTAATCTCCATACGCCACTCCGAGGTCGATCCACACGTCGGGGATATCGGGAATTTTCTCGGCCGCCTTCTGCAGAACCTGCACGGCAAGTTCGTATTGTCTCCATCGTAAAAAAGCCTTGCCGATCACATGGAGGCGATCTCCGTCTTCGACCCTTTTCCACCAATCCGGAGACAGATGCCTCGGTTCCTCGAAATAGGTTCTGTCTTCCTCATCGAAGGAACGCATGAGGGCACGCCAGAGGTCTTCGAGCGGAATCTCCGATCGTGGCGTCGTCCAGTCCCGCTTGTACTCGAGAGCTCGATACAACGCGGGATCCTTTTCTTCCCCGAGCAAAGCCTTCTCGCATGTCTCCGCCGTCCTGCGCATCCAGGAAACGTATTCCAGCAGGTACCGGACCGCTACGCGGGAGGTCGCCACAAACTCCCTGTTGAGACGGCCCCAACGCTCGCGAAATTCCGGATCGGAAAAATCGAAGTCCATCTTCGTGAACTCGACGAACATCGAAAAGACATACGATTGCACCAGCTGAAAAATATCCGGATACCGCTTCTGCAATTCATCAAGCGCTTGCCCGACGAACTCCGCAAGACTCCGACGCCGGTTTTCGCCGAGTCCGGGAGCCAACGCCTGTTCGACATGCGATTCCACGTCGTCGAAAAGGCGGTACGAGTCTTTCATGTTGTCTTCGAGTTCACGCACTCTGCTTGCGAGACGCTCGAGCCTGTTTCGCGCCATACGAACCGTTGGGGGCGAAAGGCGGTTCTTTATCGAAGAAAACGTCGACTCGGGCAGATACTGATCGAGAACATCCTTCAACGGACGAACCGAAGTTCCGTGGATCAGGGCGCCCCCTTCCGTAGCGTCGATGACTTCCGCCGGACAGTTGGCGACAAGCGCCTCGAGCTGCCTCAGAAACATGAGCCACCAGTGATTGGTCTTGACGACTCCTCCGAGGCTCCCCGGGATTTCGGTGATGTTCACATTGTCCCTGTACATGGAAGCGACTTCCTGTGTCGTCGTTCCGGTCACGTCGGTCGAATGCGTGAGTCCGTCCGTGCCGTACGCCAGATCCTGACCGATGAGGATTATCGGGTCGCATCCGAGCAGATGCGCTATATTGAAACACATGTGGGCAACCGATGACCCAGTATGCATCTTGTCCATATTGAAAAGATCCGCAAAACGTTCGTCCAGGGGAAGTCCTTTTTTTACCACGACAAATTTCGGCCCGAGGAATGTGCCGAAAATTTCCGGCGAAACGACGGCAGGGGCTACGAGGATAATATCCCGAGTCTTATCCCGCACTTTCGAAAACCAGTGCTCGTATACCATATACCCCCGTTCCAGGGCACAGACGATATCCGGGACGATCCCCCTCTCCAGCAATTTCGGCAGGACGACATCGTTGCAGACGATCGGCACTTTTCTCTGTGCATCGAGAAGCATGTCGATATTTTTATCAAGGCTTGGTCCCGCCGACACGACGATCCCCGGATTCCCAATCGCCGCATCCTTCAGGGATTCAAGCGGAGAAGAGATCGCGATATTCGCGGTGTTCACGGCGAACTGCTTGATTCCGAGCAGCGTATCTTCGACGCTGTTTCCGAGGTTTTTGAAGAACATATCGATTGCCTGTTTCGCGCTCTTAATCGTCTCGGCATACTCTTCGGCGAATGCCTCGAACGCCCCCTCGTGGGCGACGACGCCAAGGGCCCCGGCCAAAGCGAGCGTGCTCAACGGCATCGCCTCGCGAAATTGCATCGTGACCTCGACGGGAACTTTTCCGAGCACGAAGGAGAACCTGCCGTCCAGAAGGATTTCCTTCTGGTCACTCTCCGCCATGGCGAGAATGAAAATATCGATATCCGGTTCAAAAACGACGATGCGCCGCGCTTGCGCATACTTTCGTGGAAGTTCCGCAACGCCGGCTCCCAATCCATACCCCAGCGCCAGCAGAAGCCACGGAGAATCCGCTCCTCCCATAGGAACGTAATTTTTGCGTTCCGGGAATGCGTATTCCGTCCCCCTGATCCATTCATAGTTTCCAGACCGAACTTTATGGATCGAAGGCGCCCCGTTTTCTTCAAAACGTCGTAAAATGAGACGAAACTGGATCGGGCGCGAACGTTCAAGCACGGTCATATTGTCCAGAAAACGCCGGTTCTCGTTCCAGATTCCAAATATGGACAACGTATCACTCCGCTCTATCGTCGATAGTCCTCCGATGCACGATATTTTCAGGACCTCGCGGACTCAAACCTTTACTGGTTTTTTTTGATCTCCGACCACGGGTAGTCCGACGTCAGGGAAACACTCCTTGTCGCGGCACGAAGATTCTCTGCCGAGATTTCCTCGAAAAGCTCATTTCTCCAGATTGAAAGATTCTTTGGAGCCACGATCCCTATTTTTATAGTATCTCCCTTGATCTCAAGGATCTTGATCTCGACATCGCTTCCTATTCGAATACCTTCTCCGATTTTTCTGCTGAGGACAAGCATTCATCTATCCTCACACGAAGAATGCACTGCGGGATCATCCTTCCGTCGCCCAGTCAGATTCTTTTCCACTTCTTCACTCCATAAGCGCTGTCGCACCGCGTACTCTTCATTCTCTGCGATTATCTGTCGTCCTATGCGTTTTTTCCTGTGAATCACAAGAGGGGCGCGAAGATTCACCGTCATGTCCCGCGGAGAAGACGGTATGGAAACTACCAGAAGCAATACAAGATCATCAGGAGTTTCCATTCCGATGGACTCGAGTTCCTGCTTCGATATCCTTGCGTTGTATCCGTTCATGATAACATCCGGGGGTATCACCGGCAAAGCAATGGCGCCATCATGCAGACTCTGAAGCCATTTTATTGGATTTTCATCATTACCTATAAGAATCCATTCCTTGTGCCCTTCGAAAGCAGGGATACCTTCATTAAAAATAAAAATGTCGTTGTCGTCTATGTGCAAATCCCCAAAACGCGTTGTCGAAAAATCGCGAGTCATATTGCGCATCTCCTTTGATTTTCAACTAATTTTTAAAAATAACCCCTAAAACTTTATCCGGATGATGCGGCAGGCGACTTTCAAGAGATTTAAAAAATGTTATTTTTGCATAATCAGCTGAGGTTCCATAAGTCTCCAATATATTTAATTGCGTATGAATAAGTAAGGATGTCAACTCTAGGAGTTTTTTGTTTTCTGGGGAGAGACTGTATACCTCAGCCAACGTATCGTGAGCTTTCGACAGTTCAGGTTGCCTGCACAAATCGGGAGAAAGCAAACATTCCGCAGCGTCGAGATTCAACCGCACGTAATCTTCAGGTCCCATTTCAACAGATTTCGCGTTTTCAGTTGCGGTTTTTAGCATATCCGATGCTTCCGTGAAACGTTTTTCAACGATAAAGTGACTGGCAATTGACCATAAACCATCCACACTCCACGAATTCTCTATAATATCGGTTTTTGCGAAAAGAATATCCACAAGAATAGCATCTCGAAATGATTCGTTCGTTCCTGCACAATGTTTCACGATGTCAGCTTCAAGAACTTCCTCTTCTGAAAATAAAATCCTGAGAATTTGTTCTCTCATTTGCCTGACTCCATCTATATATATGAGCCATCCTTGCGCGGATTTGATAACCTTACGCGCATCTTCGAAAAATATCTTATATATATTGGCCCATTTTCGCACTTCAACAAGTCCGACAGGCAGAGCTTCAGAAAAGGTTTCGGCAATGATTTGTCCAATCCGAAACTGAAGAATAAATGCCAGATAAGGATTTTTAGCTATAATTTCGTTAAAATATTTATTAATCATATAAGCGCCATTAGTCAAACGCACATCTGAAACAAGTGACAAATTCAGATTATAAATATATTTTAAGCCATCTTCTACGCAATTCAGACTCTCAACAAAGTTGCCTTGGATATGATCATATACATCGTCATATTCGTCCAGATGAACCTTATCGGATTTATATCTTATCTTTTCTATAAAAAAAACCCTTAAATCAATGTTTGTATTCGATGGTATATGACTCTCTGCAAATGTCTGAAGCGGAAGGACATCGGTCTGGGGAATAAAAGCTCCTCCTTCAGTGCAATCAGAGACGGGTACACCCAACCTGGGAATCATTGCTGAAAAAACATCCCGAAAATACTTCCACCAGCGATTGGTGCTTACGGGGAAGCCTGCGATTCCTTCGACCACCAACCGCTCGCTTTCCGGAATTCCCGCCTCGTATGTCTCCTGTCCTAAAAACGTGTAGTCCCTCGCGTGACTCTCTCCCATATCGCCATAAGCCAAATCCTGCCCGACAAGAGCGGCAGAGGAGACTCCGAGATACCACGCAAGCCCCAAACACATGTGCGAAACCGAAGCCCCGGAAGGTATGACTGTTCCACCCAAAAGATGCCCCACTATCGCTTTCTCCAGATTGATGTCATCCTTGCCCACGACGACAACGGGGCCAGGCCATCGACCAACGATCTGAGGCGTGCATACTGATTGGGAGACTAAAATAACGTCACTGAGTTCTTTTCTCCAATCTTTAAAAAGCGGACGGAAACACTCCAGATACAGTGCATAAACTCGCTCCAAAACGCATACAAAATGAGGCTTTATTCCATTAATTAAAAGCTTCTCAACGATAGTATCGACAGCAATAATTATATATTTATCCTTATTTTTTTTCAATATATTTATATTTTTATCAAGCGAAGGACCCGCGGAGACAATAATCGCGGAAAACCCCGAACACGTGTCCCGAAGCGGTTGCAGACGAGCTCCAAAAAGCGTCCAAGGTGAAGACAAGGCCATTTGCCTCAATCCGAGAAGACTGTCGTCAGGAGAGTTTCCCATAAGGGAAATGTAGTATTCAAGTCGCTCTCCAAACAGGCGGAACAAGGAAGGAATTGCCTCTCCCGTTGCTTCATTCTCCTCTTTATGCAAAATTTTAAGTTGTTTTCTTCCAACCAGGAATCCCCTTGATGCAAAGGCAACTTTAATGGCTTCGTCTATAACAGACGCGCTGTCAAAGGCAATAAAAACCAACAAAACCCGAGATAAAATATCATGTAGCGAAATTTTTTTTAGCAAATTAACTATAAGAGATAGATGAGGATCAATTATAATAACAATTCGAATCCATTTAGGCAAATGCTTTAAAATATTGGAAAAATATGCGGAGCTACCAACCCCCTGAATTATTGCGACTGGCAGCCTGGGCTCAAATAAGCCAGATAAATCGGAAAGCTCCTCAGTAAAGGGGGGTATCGTAGCGCCAGCAATCCGCGTTTGTCCTTTTATTTGTACTTTTTCTATCGCACCGATGCAAGAAATTTTATTCCTAAGACATTTGACAAATTCAGGTTGATATCTTTCCAGAACCAAGAGATTCTTTTCCAGAAGATCGTCCATACGTACCTTCGTCAACGCAAAAAGTCCACAAGCGTGGGCTGGACGATCTTCGCGATCACGGCGAGGCTCGCCTGATAGACCGATTGCGCCATGGCGAACTGCGTCGCGGCGTCTGCGAGATCGACGTCGCCAACTTTGCTGTAGAGTTCCGTTATCGACGTGTTGTTCTGCTTCATCCGCGATTCGTCGGACTGGTACCTCTTGAGGAAGGCCCCTTCCTGTGTCCGTCGCTTGAGGAGATTGTCGAGGAAGTCGTCGACCTTCGCGAGCATCGAGTCGGACAGGCCTTTTCGGTCCTCCGCCCTGACCGCTCCCGCAAGATCGTTGAGAAGACCGAAGAAGTCCGTCTTTTCGCGGCTCGCGGCGGATCGCGTCACGACGTTCTGGTTGAAGGGAGAACCTGTTGTACCTCCACGCGAAGGAGAGTCCACCGGCCCGCCTGATCCGCCCGCGAAGAACGCTCCGCTTCCGGCGGCCGCTCGGGTTTCCTGCATCGTCACAACATTCCCCTTCGGCGACCACAGAACGAGACGTTTTTCCGCGCCGTCCTGTACGACTTCGGCCTGAACGTCGCCGCCCTGGAATCGCGCGTTGATCGCTTTCGCTACATCTTCGACGGATGTGCATCCGTCGATGTCGATCGTGTGGGAGTATCCTTCGACCGATATGACGATCTGGTCTCCGCCTCCCGCGCTCGGGCTCCAGGCGGCTGCGTTCGCGCCGCGCAGGGCCGTGTCGATCGTGAGCATCTGGGACGAATTTCCGGTCACGTCGTAGAGCGATACGGCGGAACCGTCCTTCGCGGAAACAGACATCAATACATCCGAGCCGGGTGTCGTGAGGTCGCCGTCGAAAAAGGTTATATCGAGCCACGACCCCGCAGCCGCGCGGATCTTGTCGGCGACGTCCTTCATCGTGTCGGTTGAAGCAAGATCCACATCGACCGTTTTTCCGGCGGATCGAATGCGGATTGTTCCGGCGGTCCCGCCGAGGGTATTGATCGTATCGGTATCCTGAATGGCGCCGCGTGTCGAAGATATTCCGGCCGCAATCCCCATCTGGAGCGCGACGCCGCCGCTGTAGGACGGACTCAGCGCGGGATCCGGGACGGGAAGGTCCGTGATCCGCAGGGCTTCGCCGGTCTTCGCGACGAGGACGGTCTCTCCGGTCGCCACGTTCACGACATCACTCGCGAGGAGTTTCTCTCCGGCCTGTTCGTTGACCTGCTTCACGATCTGCGCCATGACTTTCGCGCGGTCGACCGTGCCTCCCGCGTTCCGGACATCGTCGAGATAGAGCTTCACTTCGAATTTGTGTTCACCGACTTCGATCTTCATGAGAGACGGAACGTTCGGGTCGACACACGGAAGCGTCGGGAAGACGACATCGCCGACACCCGAACCGTTGCACCTGATCTCGGTGCTCATCCCGAGCTGCGACGCGTAGGTATTTTGATTGCGGTCGTAGATTACGAGCGGCGCGTTATCCTTCGGCCTGAGGAGGAGGCGCTTCGTCGCGTCCTCATGGTTGACTCCGGGTTCCCACGCGGTCGCTTCCGTCTCGTCGGTTTCGACGGTCACTTCGAGCCAGTCGCCGGCGACCTGCTTTATCCGGTTCGCGAGGTCGTCCGCGGTGAGCCCTGTGATGTCGCTGATCTTGAGGTCGACAACATGATCGCCGCTCTGGAGGCGCCACTGGAGTTCATTCGTCGCTCCGGGCGTCAGGATCGCTCCGCTCGTCGGCATCTGGACGCTCTTGACGGTCGTTTCCATTCCGAGGAATGACGCGAGGTCGATGTGGCTGTGGTCCACGGCCCGCTTGACGGGTGTCGACGCCGTGTTCTCTTCGGTGAAGAGATCCGTCAGTCCAGCGGAACGCGTCAGCGTGAATTTCTTTCCCTCAGTCGACGCCGAAATGACGAGGCGTTCGCTCGCGCCTTCCGTGTTCACTCGCGCATGAATCCCCTGGATGCCTGACAGCGCGTCGGCGACGTCCTGCAGCGTATTCCCGGCCGGGATAGCGACCGTCACGGGATCTCCGCCGTCGAACTGGATCGTGATCGTCTCGTCGGCGGCGCTCGTCCAGCCGGGCGCGACGTTGTTTCCGATAATACCCTGTTTCATGTCGGCGCGATCCGTTTCCGGCCAGCCGGTCACCTGGATCGGCTCTCCCGTTCTGCTCGTGAACACGAGCCGCTGGACGCCGCGTCCGGCGTCCTTCACGACCGAGACATCGACGATCCGGCTCACGTCCCCCATCGACATCGAGTCTCTGATCAGTTTCGCGATGTCGTCGATCGACAGTCCCTGCGATTCAGCGGGATCGCGGAAGCGGTTGAAGTCGGTGCCTTCGATGTTCCCGTCAAGGTTGTCGTCCTTCCACGTCTCCGGGATATGGACTTTGACCGCCCGGTCGCCGACCCTGATCTGCAGGATTTCGTCGCGTCCGGTCCATTCGAAATCGAGTGGGAGCTCGACGCTCCCGAGCGTATATCGCGTATAAGCCTCGGGGAATACCTCGCGTCCCGTGAACGACACCTGTCCGACGACGCCCTTGTCGATTTCGAATTCCATGTGTTCGTCGCCGCCGCGATAGCAGACCTTGCCCGAGGCGTCGCGGTAGAACGGAGCCTGACACACTTTCTTTCCGCCGAGAAGGTATCGTCCCTCGACGGAATAGTTCGCGATGTTCCTGAGTTCCTCCTGAAGTTCGGCGATCTCCGTGGCGATCGCGTCCACCTCGGCGTCGTCGAGAGCCCCGTCGCCGGCATATATCGTCAGTTCCCGGACCCGCTGGACGACGCTCGTCATCTGGTCGAACGCCGTGTCGGTGTTCGCGAGCCATGCCTGTGCGAAGTCGAGGTTCCTCGTGTACTGGACGTTTTCGACGAGCGACGTCTCGAGCGACATCTCCCGGGCGACATCGGCGGGCGCATCGCTCGGACGCGAATGCTTCTTCCCCGTCGCCATCTGGCTCTGCATTTCGAGCAGCCGCGAGAGGTTCGAATGGAGATCCGAAAGCAGGGTCTTTTGGATCGTCAGGTTGCTGACGCGCATCGGCTCTTCCCCCTTTAGCGTCCGACGACGCCCATTCCGTTGATGATCTTGTCGAGCATTTCGTCGATTGTCGTGATGTATCGGGACATTGCGTTGAAGGCCTGCTGGAACTTGACGATGTCCAGCATTTCCTCGTCGATGTTGACGCCCATCGTCGATTGTCTCTGCGTATCGATCTGTCCGGTGAGCGCCTTCTGGTTTGTGTTCATCTGTTTGGCACGTGACGCATCCGTCCCGAGACGCGCGGTGAAGGACTCGTAGAACTGGTTGAACGTCGCGCTGTCGCTCGTCATCACGCGAGCCTGCTTGAGTTGCGCCATGAGAAGGGCGTTCGACCCGTCGCCGCATCCGAGACTGTATCCCTTGCCGTCGTCCCGGGCCGCTCCGATCAGGCTGGGGTCGTTTGCGATCGCCGTATTGATGTCGAGCGAGCGTGAGGCGCCGTATCGCGTCGTGATGGGGGCAAAGAATGCGATGCCCGTCGTGGATGTGTTGTCGCCGATGCCGTGTCCGCCGTAGTGGATCGCGTTCATCTCGGTTACGAGCGTATAGGCGAGTTCATCGAACGAGTCGAGATAGCTCAAAATGAGGTCGTCCCGGGCCGTCATCGTTCCGGCGATGGCCCCTCCCTGAACGTGGTGCCGGATGGTGATGCCGGACTCCGCGCTCGCCTTTTTGAGCTTGAGCGTGATTCCCTCCTCGACGTCGCCCGTCCTGGTCGCCGTGTAGTCGTCGTAGGCCTGCGTGATTTCGTTCTTCGCCGGAACGAGCCGCGCTTCCCGGAACGTGTTGGACGATGAGAGATATCGTCTGTCGTCGAACGTGAACGAGGCGTCTTCCGACTGCTGCATATAACTCGTGCTCGTCCCTCCGGCCGCGTCCGTGGAAATGAGCCCGAGTCGCTGCACGACGTGCAGCGATCCGCTTTCCTCGCCCATGACGTTGATCCGCTGGGCTTCTCCCACGACGTTGCTTTCGAGGACGAGATAGAACGTGTCGTCCGTCGCCTTTTCGATGCTCGCGTGAAGCCACTGCTCGGGTTTGTCGAGGATCGCGTTCCCGTCGGCGTCCGTAATGCCGTACGTTCCGTTGATCTTGTTCCGGATCGTCTCGAGCGTGTCTTTTTCAGTGACTTCGATGGTCATCTTCGGCGAATCGTCCGTCATCCCGAGTTTCGAGATGATATTTCCCTTCACGTCGACGATCGAAAGGAGGTGGAAGTCGTTTGATGTCAGTGTCATCTGGTCTCCGGACGCCGTCGTCGCAAGCGTCGCGGAGACGTTCATCGACGTCAGGCTTGCGGAGAGAAAGTTTTGGATGTCGGCCGCCCCCAGAGTGGCGCCTGTCGTCGTATAGGTTGGCGTTCCCGCGTCATCGTTAATTTCCCAGTTGGCTCCGTTCCACGAGACCGATACGTCCCGTTCGTTGGTTCCGGCTGAGACCCTGAACGAATACGTATCTCCCGTCGCTCCGGCAGTCAACAACGGAGCGGAGAGCGATTTCGACATCGTCCGGACTCCCTGGCTCCCAACCTGAAGCGTGATGCTTCCCTTGAGGTTGAGCGCGTCGCTCACAGAGGTCGGACGGACACGCGGAGGACACGCCGGCAGAGTCGCATCTCCCTGTCCGACCTTCCATGTCGTTTCTGACGCGAGGCGGTCGATCTCGACGTTGTGAACCGCTTCCGAGGCCCCCTGTTCGGCGATGATCTCGAGAACTTCGGGTTTGTCGACGAGGTCGAAGAGATTGTCTTCGACCTGAACGTCGTGCATTCCGGCGTTCCCCTGGACTTCGACGGCCACGAGATGCCGGGTCTGGTCCCCCTGGACGAGGATCTTGCCGTGAAGGTCGATGATGAATTCGTCGGAGATGCTGCAGCTCGGGTTGACGTCGATGTCGATGAGCTTCGAAAGTTTTTCGACGAGCAGGTCGCGCCGGTCGTACAGGTCATTGGGGTTGGCGCCGACACCTTCGATTTCCTTGATCGTGACGTTGAGCGCGGCTATCTGGTCGATGCAGTCGTTCGCCTGCTTCACCTGCAGAACGAGATCCTTGTCGAGCGCCTTACGGTATTCGTCGTAGTTTTTGACGATCTGGTCGAGTTCCGCCGTGAATGTCTTGATCTGGCTCGCGACGACTTCCCGTACGCTCGTGCTGTTGGCCTGCGTGTGAAGGTCTTCGAGATTCGCCCAGAAAGCGTCGAGGCTTGCCTTCAGCCCCTTGCCGCCGGGTTCGTTGACGTAGAGTTCGACGGTGTTCAGCGCCGATGATATGGCGTCCCAATACCCCTGAACTGTCGTCTCCTCGCGGTATTGGATATCCAGAAATTCGTCTCGCAGGCGAACGATCGCGTCGATCTTGACGCCGGTTCCGATTTGACCGGGAAGGGCGGGGCGGTTCAGGCCGGGATCGGTGTACGGGTCGGTCGTCGAAGCTTCGACGCGCTGACGTGAATACCCCTCGACGTCCGCATTCGAAATGTTGTGGCCGGCGGTCTCGATGCCTCTCCGGAAGTAGTCGAGAGCTCGTTTCCCAAGTTCAAGGCCGAAAAAGCTGTTGATCATCGTCGTTCACTCCTATCCCTTGAGATCGAACCCGCCATCCGGGGAAAACGTGGATTCCAACCGGCGCCACTCGGAGAGCATCACTTCCCCGAGTCTTCTCGACTCATCGGCGAGTCGCGAAAGGATCTTCATCTCCGCCTGCAGCTTCCGGACCACGAGCCCGAAACTCCCCGCTACCGACGAGAGGGCTTCGCGCTCCCCTTCGTTCAGCTTTTCGAGAATTTCCGACAATCTCGGATGAACCCCGAGCGTTCGCGCCAGCGACTCTGCCTCGGCTTCCCGACGTCGGTCCAGCGCCTGGGCGCGAAATGAAGCGTCGTGAAGCTCCTTCATGAGCCCCTGTAACGAATCGAGGCGCCCCGTCCTGAGCGCCTCACGCTGCCGTACCGCAATATCCAACGTCTCCTGCAGTGCCTGCGTCTGCTGCAGGAGAACGTCGACGAGATTCCGGGACCTCACGGGATATCACTCCTCCTGGTCGAGGATACCGGCAACGATAAGACTTCGCGCAACCTTTTCGGGATCCGGCGAATACGTTCCGCTCTGGATTCGACGGCGAAAGTCTTCGACGAGTTCTTCCCGGACGTCAGGCAGTTTCCTGATCTCCTGCGACGCCTTCGCGAGCTCTTTCGCGAAACCGCTGAACTCGATGCCGTCGGACGCCGTTGATGAAGAAGTCTCGTTTCTGCCTTTCCTGGCGGTGACCTTGTTTATGGCGGACGCGCCGTAAACGCCGGAAATTTTATCGATCATCGGACTCACCCCTGTTGGTACTGCCTCTGGATTGTGTATCGGCCGGAAAGATCGCTACTTTAGACGCTTCGGCTCCATGTTATCGCTCCGACAACACGGCCGCCGGAGGAACGAATCGCTTCCGCGGCGCAGCGGAGCGTCGATCCGGTTGTACAGACGTCGTCGACGAGCGCGACGCGTCCCGGGCACGCGCTCACGCAGCGGATCGAGTCTGGCGAAAGACGGCGTCGCTGTTCCGACGATTTCTTCGTCTGGGCGCCGCACCCCGCGGACCATCGGAGCACCGGTGCCACCGGCAGATTCCATATGTCCCCCATCGCTTTCGCCAGAACGAACGCCTGGTTATAGAAACGTCTGCTGCTCACGTGGAGCGGTATCGGAACGAGTGCGTCGACATCCGGTCTCGGGAAAACCAATGCGAGCGCCCGCCCCATCTGAACGCCCAGCCGACGCGAGGCGCCGTACTTGAACCGGAGGACAAGTTCCCTGCGGAGATCTTCGTGAACGCCTCCGGTCCGCAGGAACGAGGCATTCGGATGATCGGGACAGGGGGTTCTTCCTCCGCATTCGAGGCACTCGTCGAGCGGCGGATCGAGCGTTTTGACGAGGCATTCGAGACACGCGACGACTCCGACCGCTCCGCAGACGGGACACGAAGATGGCCAGACGAGGTGGACGCAGGACGCGCCCAGGTCGCGAAGGAGTGCGGAGATCATCGCATTCAGGAATATTCGATCGGAACGCGGAGAAGCATCAGAGTCCCGTCCTGAGAAGCGAAGCCGAGCTGCGAGAGGAACGGAGCGAGTTCGCTCGTGTACGTGATGACGAGGGGGATCGGACGGACCGCAGGGTGTTCGAGCGCATACCTGAGAAGCGAGGTGCCAAGCCCCTTTCCCTGATGATCGGGATGGACCATGATATCCCACAGGGAGGCGCGAAAGACGAAATCGGTGAGGATGCGGCAGAAGGCAACCATCCGCCCGTTTTCGGCGTAACGGGCGGAAAAGCATAGCGACGTCCCTGCAATCATCCGCTCGATATCCTCGAGCGAACGACTGCGTCCCCAACGCGTGAATCGATACAGAGTCTGCAATTCACCTGCGCTGATACCGATCTTGTTGTCGTAGAACAGGTATTCGGAGTTAACCGGCATACCCGGCTCCGGGTTCCGCCTCCGTCATCGCTCCTTCCTCCGGAGCGCACGCGTGAACGAGAGCCATCCCGTGGACGATCTTTCTGAGGTCCGAATTCCTGGCGTCGGACGATACCGGAAGCTGGATGATCTGTCCTGTGCCGCACCGCGGGCAGACCCACCACGCCCGCGCCATTCCGTCCGAATCGGGAGCTCCGGCCAAAACTTTCGACTCGCCGCAAATCTGACACGCAACAATCAACATGAACGGATCTTCCCCCTATGGTGCAGGCGCGCCTTCGGAGCGCACCGTGATGACGATCTGAACGGGCCCCTCCGTGTAGAGATCGTCCGCGGCGGATATGACGATCCGGAGCGTTCCCCTGCTTTTTCTGACCTGCTCGACGGCGTTGAAAAACTCGGTCGCACCGAGCGCTCCGACTTTTCCCGTCGCTGGATTCGGCATGATACCGTCCTTGACGGCCTTCTGATTCACTTTTTGGAGTATAGTATACAACAAAGCCTCGCCATCGGGGCCGTTTTCTCCTACATTCACGGTTTCGTCGTGGAGAACGGTGTCTTTCGCATAGACGAGTGCGCTGTCGGCGATCTCGTAACGGATTCGGACATCCTCACCCGCGACGACGTTCGAATCGGCGAGCGCCCGTACGATTTTTCTCTTCGAAGCTCCGGCGCACTCCGCTATCTTCTCCTGCTCGTCCCGGATATCGACCGCAAGGATGACATTTTCGACACGGACGCCAAGCCGCGTCGCGAGAACGAATTCGGTCCGCCGACGCAGTTCCGAGAAGGCTCGCTCGACCGTATCGCGGGCACTTTCCGGCAGAACTTCCTTCTGCGCGAGGAGTTCGTCCGCGAAGACTGAAATTCGCCCGCTTCTGATCTGGCTCAGACCCGCACGAAGCGTTTCGGCTTCCGAACGAAGTCCGGCAAGCGCTTCCTCGAGCGACGTCTTTTCCTGTTCGAGCTGCGTCCGTTCCGTCCGAATCCGTTCGAGCTCGTTCCGAGCCTTTTCAAGCTCCGGAGTCACGGCGGCAAAACGTTCCTCGACCTCGCCAAGCAGTTTTTTCTGCACTGAGAGCCGCTCTTCGCTTTTCACGAGTTCGAGCGCGGAAAGTTTCGCCTCGTCGCGGCTCGCCTGAAGGTCGGCGGTCAGTTTCGTGATCTGCGTCTGGATGAATTTCATGCTGAAGAGTGCGGTTCGGACGCTTTCCGAGATGAAGGAAAAACTCACGAGCATCGCAATGGAGATCAGTATTCCCGTGAGAACCGTAATGATCTGGCTCGTATGGCGCGGACGGAGCGTGAGGAAGGAGATTCGCTTCTTGCCGTAGTGCATCCCGACTTTGTCGCCGATATAGGCAAGTACGCCGCTCATCAGCACCATGGTGATGATGAGCCGCCAGTTCATTTCGGAGAGTAGTTGCATCTGCACGTCCGTCACTCCTCGGATCTCCGTGCTGTTCCGTTATCGTTCCGACGCTATTATAGTCTCGGGAACGACAATTATCCAGAAAAGAACGCACAGTATCGAAGAAAAGGAAGGGTTACAGGAACGGAAACGGGGCGACTGCCAGGATCCCGTCGATCTCCTCTCGCGCGTACAAACGGCCGGAGTTCATTCCCGGACATGATATCGCGTGATCGTCCCAGTTTTCGCGGCTCTTCATGAGAGACGGCCAGAACGGGAAGAGGGAGCACTGCGTGGGACGGACGGAATAGATCGTGCATCGCGCGGTCGGTTCGTCATAAAAAAGGCAGGACCCGTTCTCACGTTCGCGGATGCTCGGAAATACCCACCTCCGGGTCAGACATCCCCTCCATGCAACGGCATTCAGCGACAGGTATTCCGCAATCTTTTTTCCCTCTCCGGGCGTGACCCAGATCGCCCCCGGCTCTCCCCTGCAGCACCTGCCGCATCCGAGGCAGGTGAAGCGGACTCCACCGGCGTACCACGGGAGCGCTTTTTCACGCGTATCCTTCAATCGCCGCTTTCCCCGTTCTGTTTCGAGACCTGTTCGTACAACATCTTCCAGAGGCCGACCCCTCCGGACTCGCAGATTCGCTCAGCTGCCATTTCGACCGTGAGATCCTCGAGAGGCGCGAACGGACGGGTATCATTTCCCCCCCTGCTGATACGCCGCGACAGGGCGAACGAATCCTTCATCATCTTGCCGACGAGAACCGCTTCGAAGTCCTGGCACGCTCTTTTCAGTTTCTTCCTGTCCGTCGCGGAGAGAGAGCGCGCGTCAGCAAGTTTCGAGGCCGGATCCGGCCCGACGATCGGGTTCATTGGATCATCTCCTTGCATCTACATCGTGACGAGCTCGCCATGGAGAGCTCCAGCTTCCTTCACAGCCTGAAGAATCGCGATCACGTCCCGCGGCGTCGCGCCGATCGCATTGAGAGCGTCCGCCAGATCCTTGACCGTCGTGTTTGCCGGAACCGTGACGAACTGCCCCGCGCTCTCGTGCGCCTGGACATCCGTCCTCGGTTCGACGGCCGTTTGTCCGCCGGAGAAGGCGTTGGGCTGAACGACATTCGGGGTTTCCGTCACGCGGACGGTCAGATTTCCGTGCGCCACCGCGACGGGCGAAATCCTGACGCTCCCGCCCATGACGACGGTTCCCGTTCTTTCGTTGACGACGACTCGAGCCGTCGAGTCCGGAACGACCTGCAGCTTCTCGAGTTTCGCGATGAACGATGCAGGCGAGGTCGCGTACTTCGCGGGAAGCGAGACGCGAATCCTTCCTGCGTCTTCCGCTTCGGCAACATTGCCGAACGCCGCGTTCACCGCATCCGCCACACGACCGGCGGTCGTGAAATCGGGGGTGCGAAGGAGCAACGCAATCGAAGAGTGATCTCCGAGAACCGTCTCGACGTCGCGTTCGACGATCGCCCCCTGAGGAATCCGCCCGACCGTCGTGGTATTCTTGGTCAGCGTCGCGGCAGCTCCTCCCGCGCTGAAGCCTCCCACCATGACGGGCCCCTGGGCAACGGCGTATACATCGCCGTCGGCGGCTTTCAGCGGTGCCTGAAGCAGAGTTCCTCCCTGAAGGCTCTTTGCGTCGCCGAGTGCGCTCACGGTGACGTCGACCCGTTGCCCCGGCCGGGCGAACGCGGGAAGATCGCAGGTAACGGAAACGGCGGCGACGTTTTTGCTCTTGACGGCCTTTTCGTTGAGCGTCACCCCGAACTGTCGCATGAGGTTCCGGACCATCTGGAGCGACATCGTGGCCTTGTCGCCCGTCCCCTGGAGACCGATCACGAGCCCCACGCCGACAAGCTGGTTCGATCGGACGCCTTCGACGTCGGCAAGATCCTTGAGTCGAACGAGCGGCCCATCGGCTGCGATCCCCACAAGCGGCAGGATTGCCGTCGCAAGAAGCAAAAAAAGCGCGAAAACCGCGTTCCTCACGTGTCGCATCAGAATATCGCCTGGAGAATCTGCGTCAGCAGGCCGGGCTTCTGGATCCGGGTCAGAGTCCCGCGTCCCTTTATTCCGATTTCAGCATTCGCGATGCGGTCGCTGAGGATGTTGTTGTTCGCGTCGACATCCTCGGGACGGATCACGCCGACGATCTTCAGCTCGAGGGTTTCGTCGTGCGTCGCCACGTCGCGGGTTCCCTCGATGATGAGATTCCCGTTGGGGAGCGTATCGGTAACGAGACACGTGATCGAGGTCTGGGCGACGTGCGTCCGTTCGGTGGAACCGTCTCCCGTCATGTCGCTTTTCGAGTTGAAGCCGAACGCCTTCAGAAAACTGAAGATTCCGGTTCCGTTGCTCACGGAGTTGTCGTTCGTTTTCTTGACGTTCGTTTTGCCCTTGTCCTTCGTTTTGGTGTTCTCGCGGACGAGCACCGTCACGATATCGCCCACCTTGCTAGGTTTCCTGTCGCCGACCAGATTGGTTCCGTCCTTCCAGAGGGAGGCCGCCGAAACGGTCCCGAAGTCGGCAGCGAAACACAGCAGTGCCATCAGTATCACGCAGGCGCATCTCTTCACGGTATCCGCACCTCCACTTCTTCCCCGGAAACGACCGACGCTTCCAGGATTCTTTTGCTCTGAACGTTCCGAACCCGGACCTTATCGCCGACCGCGCCGTCTTCCAGAACCTCTCCCGGAATCCTGAGGGAGAGGGTCCCCTTCCGCACGACGATGGAAACGGAATCCCCCCGCCGAACGACGGGAACGGCCGAAAGGAACGAACCCGATACGCGTTCCCCCTCGCCGAGCCGCCTGCCGGTCATCCGCCCGACGGCCTGGGACACATCGGAAAGCGCGTTGAGCGGGGTCGTGATCTGTACCTGCTTCACTTCGAGGTCATCCGCCGCGAGAACTACGCCGCTCTCGATGATCCTCCGCGTCACCACGATCCGTTGCAGCCATTCGAGGGAGACGGGAATCTCGCGTACACCGTCGTTCGTTCCGATTCGAAAGGTAACCGAAGAGGCGCCGGGACGGATTGCCTTCGGCGAAACCAGATCTCCTGCCGGAAGCGTAACCGCCCCCCGGGCCCTGACGATTCCATCCCATCCCGAAAGGCGCTTCACGAGGCTCTCGAGTTCCGGGAGCGACTCTCCCTTTCCGGCGGCGATCTTCGGCGGCATCAGGAGGCGGAGCGTAACCCCGCCGACGCCGCGATCGACGAGCGCAGCCACGACGTCCGATCTCCAGAGATACCCCCTCCGGACCTTCACGCGCGCGTCTCCGGCCAGTGAGACGACATCCGCGGGACCGGAAAACCGCGCGATATCGCGGAGGAGAAAAGAGGATGCGGCACTTTCGGGGAGGCGGTCTATCTCTACCGTGAGCTCTTCGGCCGATGCGCCCCCAGCCGATAACAGCAGCGCGAAAACGCACCCGACGAGAAACAGCTTTCTCATCGGATCCCTAGCGCTTGATGCCGTTCGCGATCCTGAGAAGTTCGTCCGCGGTCTGGACGCCTTTTGAATTCGCCTCGTACGCACGCTGGGCGATGATGAGGTTGACCATTTCCTCGACGACTTCGACGTTCGATATCTCGAGAGTTTTCTGCGCTATGTGCCCGAGCCCCTCTTCGCCAGGATTCCCGACGATGGGCGCTCCGCTCGCGGCGGTCTCTTCATACAGGTTCTTGCCGATTTTGCGGAGTCCGGCGGGGTTGACGAACCTCACAAGCTCGATCTGTCCGATTTCCTCGGTATCCGTCTCTCCCTGTGCGCGAATCGACACGATCCCTTCCGGACTGACCATGATTTCCTCCGCATCCTGCGGGATCGTGATCGGCGGCTCGAGGAAAAGCCCGTCGACATTGACGAGCTGCCCGTCGTCGCCGTTCCTGATCCATCCTCCGGCGCGCGTGTACGCGACATCGCCGTTCGGTTTGAGGACCTGGAAAAAGCCCTCTCCTTCGATCGCGAGATCGAGAGGATTGTCCGTAACCTGGAAGTTTCCCTGCCCCATCATCCGCGTCGTCCCGACGACACGTGTCCCGAGTCCGACCTGAATCCCCGTCGGAAGCGAGGAGCCCGGTTCGACGGGCGCACCGGGCTCGCGATCTATCTGATACATGAGATCGGCGAAATCGGCGCGTTCCCGCTTGAACCCGACGGTGTTCACATTCGCAAGGTTATTGGACGTCACATCGAGATTCGTTTGTTGCGCTATCATTCCGGAAGCGCTCGTCCACAGTGCCCGCAGCATTTATTCTCGCCCGCCTTCCATTACGTCTTCGTGAAGGAGCTGATGAGGCGCCCAGTTTCATCGTCGTGCGTCATCAGGGCCTTCGAGGCCGCTTCGTATGCCCGGTGCGCCTCGATCATTCGCGACATTTCGGAGACGACGTCCACATTCGATTGCTCAAGGGTTCCGGATACGAGGGACGGGGTATCGACGGGCGTCGGCACGCCCGTCTGTTCGTTCGCGGCGTGCAGCGACCCTCCGATGTGTTTCAGGTATGTGGGTTCCTCGAAAGCGACAACCTGAAGCGTGTCGACAACCTCTCCATCAGCGACGACCTGTCCCTCCGAATTGATGCGGACATTTTCCGCCTCGCCGATTTCTATGGGACCGCCGTCTCCCTGCACAAAGAATCCGTCATGCGTCAGAAGCTGTCCTTCCTGGTTCACCTGGAACTGTCCCGACCTCGTGTAGAATGTGTTTCCCGCTCCGTCGCGCACGACGAAGAATCCAACACCGTCGATGGCGACATCGAGAGGTGCGTTCGTGACGTTCATCGCGCCGCGCTTCATCGTCATCGTCGTCTCTGAAAGGACGTTCGCGAGCGCGAGATTCCCGATCGGAATCTTCCCGCGAAAGCGGATCTGATTCGGTCCGGTCGTGGCTCCCGGCGTTACCGGGATGTTTTCGATCCGGTCCGTCAGAAGATCTGGAAACGTCTTGTTTACGGGAATCCGTCCCCGGAATCCGGCGGTGCTGACGTTCGCCAGATTGTTGGCGACTACGTCGTGCATGCTTTCCTGGACGAGCATCGCCGATGCCGCACAGTAGATTCCTTTGTTCACCGACGCGACCTCCTCTCCCCGAAGCTACAGGGGATTCAGGATTTCCATTTCCGGCCCTTCCTGCTCGTCGCAAGGATTCCACTTCGTCCGAGCCTGTTGAGCTTGTCGATCTCGGCGAGGGCTTTCCCTGTTCCGCGCGCGACGCTCTCCATGGGTTCCTCCGCGACGAAACAGTTGATCCCCGTCTGTTCGGAAATGAGTTCGGGAAGTCCCCGAAGGAGGGAGCCTCCTCCGGTAAGGACGATCCCTCTGTCAATAATATCGGCGGATAACTCGGGCGGCGTTAGTTCCAAAACGTTACGGACTCCATCGACAAGGGACTGAACCATCTCACCGATCGCCATAGAGACGCACGAGCTGCTGACTTCGATCTGCCTCGGCAATCCCTGGACGAGGTCACGCCCCTTCAGGATCATCGTCATTTCCTCTTCCTGCGGGATGCAGGTTCCGATCATAATCTTGAGGTTCTCAGCCGTCTGTTCGCCGATCGCGAGGCTGTATTGCTTTCTCAGGTAGCGCATGATGGCTTCATCGAATTTATCGCCGCCTATTCGGAGCGATTTCGATACGACGATGCCCCCGAGGGAGATGACCGCGATGTCCGAGGTTCCGCCTCCGATATCGACGACCATTTTTCCGCGCGGTTCCTCGACGTTGAGATCCGCACCTATCGCGGCGGCCATGGGCTCCTCTATGAGGTAGGCTTCTTTGGCGCCAACCTCGATCGCCGCCTCGAGAACAGCCCGGCGCTCGACGTCCGTCGCTCCGGAGGGAACGCAGATCATGACTCTGTTCCGGAAAAAGCGGCTGAATCCGTGCGTGACGCGTTTCATGAAATGATGCAGCATTGCTTCGGTCATGCTGTAGTCGGCGATAACTCCGTCCCGAAGCGGCCGGACCGAGACGATGCTTCCGGGCGTCCTTCCGACCATACTCTTCGCGTCGTTTCCGACGGCGAGAATTCGTCCGTTTTCCAAATCGACGGCAACGACCGAGGGCTCTCGGAGAACAATCCCCTTGCCCTTGACGTATATGAGCACAGTTGCGGTTCCAAGGTCTATTCCGATATCGCTCCCGAACACTCTGGTGCGCCCCCTTACTCGATCCATTCAAACATCTTATTATACCCGACCCGCCAGAGATACAACCCTTCGGGAGGAGCTGTCGCATCCGAGGAATCACGGGACAAACCCGACAAAAGTTCTTTCATCCATTCTGCGGGACGTTTCCCGCGACCGACCGAGTCGAGATCTCCCACGATGATCCGGACCATGTTCATGAGAAAGGCGTTCGCGCGGATCGTGATGATCCCTACCTTCCCGCGTCTGCGGAATCCCGCGTGAAGAACGGAGCGCCGGCTGTTCGCGGGACACTCTCCGGTCTTGCAGAACGCCTTGAAGTCGTGAGTTCCGCGCAGCAGCGCAATCGCGCGGCGAACCGCGGCGTCGTCCCAGGGGAACCGGTTGATCCAGCAGAGCCCCTTCATATGAGGGAGAAATCCCCTTCCGTTCCATAGAAAGTACCGGTATTCCCTCCAGATTGCGTGTCGTCTCGGATCGAAATCGTCCGGAACCGGTGCGATTTTCCGGATCCTGATCGTTTCGGGAAGATGCGCGTTGGCGGCGGCGAGGAAACGAAATGGCGTGATCCCGTCGTCGAGGACGAACGAGATCACCTGTCCGGTCGCGTGAACGCCCGCATCGGTCCGTCCGGCGGCGAGGACCGGGATTCGATTTTTCCCCCGCGCGGCTCCGATCGCGATTTCGACGGTTTCCTGTACGGTTTCCCTGTCCGGTTGTATCTGCCATCCCGAGAATGCCGGACCGAAATACGCTACGAGAGCGGCATACCTGGCCACGAGAGATACCTGTCGGCGAATTCCGCGAGAAGAATGAATGCGGCGACGCAGAAGAGCGCGAAGCTGTCGTTTCCTTTCCATGCCAGCGGATTCATGCGGCTTCGTCCGCCACCGCCCGTGTAGCAGCGGGACTCCATCGCGACGGCAAGATCGTCGGCGCGTTGGAATACGATGACGAAAAGCGGAACGAGGACGGGGAGAAACGATTTCATTCGACAGAAAAAACTGCCTTGATCGAACTTCGCTCCCCGTGCGACCTGCGCCTTCGTGATGCGATCCGTCTCGTCGAGCAGCGTCGGGATGAAACGGAGAGAAATCGTCATCATCATCGCGAGCTCGTGTGCGGGAAACCCGAACCGCACGAACGGAGAGAAAAGGCGCTCGATGCCGTCGGCGAGTTCCATCGGACTCGTCGTGAGCGTCAGGAAGGAAGCGAACAGAACAAGGAAAACCAGTCGGGTACTCATCATCGCCGCGAGCCGTATTCCCTCGCGGGTGATCTCAAGCGGGCCAAACGAAGCGACGGGAGTCCCTCCGGTGAAGAAGAGGTGCAGAATGCCGGTAAACAAAACCAGAATCAATACAGGTCGCGCACCTGCGAGAACGAGTCTGACCGGAAGACGCGACATCGCCGCAAGAATGAGGAGAGCCCCGCCCCACAGAATAAAAACGGGGAAATGCCCCATCAGGAAGATCCCTGTGAGAAGCAGCGTCGTCGAAAGGATTTTTCCGCGGGGATCGAGCCTGTGGATGAAAGAGTCGACCGGAATGTACTGGCCGAATGTCATGTGGTTCATGAAACGCATGACGGCACCTCGCATTTTCGTTCGATGGATATCGCCGAGCGCTCCAGAGCTTTCGCGAGTACTTTCCAGTCCCAGGTGATCGGAACATCGCATCTCTGCGCGGCGATCCGCGACGAGAAAAGTAGGACATCGGGCGGAACGAGTCGGGGAAAGCGCCCCGCGACAAGCTCAGGCGCGAGTCGCTCCGGACTTCCCCAGAAGACATGTCTGCCCTCGTCGAGCATGAGGATTCGCGTGCTCATCTCCAGAGCGATTTCGAGGTCGTGAGTTATGAGGATAACGCAGATCCCTTCGTCCGCGCGCAGTTCGGTCAGAAGCGAGAGAAGCTCTCTTCTGCTCCCGGCATCGAGCCCCGCCGTGGGTTCATCGAGGACGAGATACCGTGGAGATGCGGAAAGAACAGAAGCAATCGCGATCTTTCTCTTTTCCCCTCCCGAAAACAGGAAGGGGCTTCTCGAGAACGAATCTTCCGGGATCCCGAGACGTCCGGCTGCGCGCGCGACGCGGCCCGGAATCTCCTTTTCGGGGCACGACCAGTTCCTCGGAGCGTACGAGATCTCGTCGAAAACGGTTTCGGCGAACAATTGCTGCTCCGGGTACTGAAAAATGAGACCGACAATGCGACGGACGTCCCGAAGGCGCTTTTCCTTCCTGACGCACGGGATTCCGTCGACCGAGACGCTCCCCCGCTGCGGCAGCAGCAGACCGTTGAGATGCTGCGCGAGGGTGGATTTTCCGCTCCCGGTATGTCCGACGATCGAGATCCACTGTCCTGGCTCTGCCTGGAAAGAAATATCCTGCAAGGCCGTTGTTTCGAGAGGCGTTCCCCGATGATACGTATATCCAAGACCGCTTACGACAAGCGACATAGTGCTGCCTCCATGCATGAACGGACGGGCTTCGTATCCGGGGAGATGATTCCCGAATCGACGAGCGATCTCCAGAGAAGAAGAAGCGGGGGAGGTTCGATTCCCCATTCGCCGCAATCCTTCCTCGTCAGGATATCGACAGCGCTTCCTTCGGAGACGATCTCGCCGGAATGAAGTACGACGACCCGGTCGCAGCGAAGCGCTTCCTCCAGCCTGTGCGTGATGTAGATGATCGAACGTCCCTGACGGTGCAGGGAAGACAAAACGTCGAGGACCTCGGATCTGCCCGCGGGATCCAGCATGGCTGTCGGTTCGTCGAGAACGATACATGGGGTGTCGAGGGCAAGCGCTCCGGCAATCGCGAGGCGCTGCTTTTCCCCGCCTGAGAGAGTGTACGTCGGTTTGCCGGCCTTCGCCGACAGGCCTACGGTAGAAAGCGCGGTTCGGACACGGGAACGGATCGCCTCGGACGAAAGGCCGATGTTTTCCGGACCGAAAGCCGCGTCATCCTCAACCGTCGTTCCCACGATCTGGTTCTCCGGGTTCTGAAAGACAAGGGATACCGTGCGGCGAATCGCCGGGACGCACGAGGCGGCGGCGGTGGAAAGGCCATCGACAAAACAAGCGCCCTGCGTGGGAATCAGCAGGGCGTTCATCAGTCGTGCCAGAGTCGATTTCCCGGATCCGTTGCTTCCCAGAATCCCGAGCCATTCGCCCTTCCGGACCCTGAGCGAGACGCCCCGAAGTGCGGGAGCGCGTGCACCGGAGTAGGTGTACCACACGTCCCGCAAATCGCAGACGAACTCCTGGGGCATCGTCAGTCGACCAGTCGAATGACGGCGAGAGGGGAACCGTCTCCCACGCGATATCCGGTCTTGATGATCCTGGTGTAGCCGCCGGGTCTGCTCGCAAATCTCTTGGCGATATCGTCGAAGAGCTTGATCGAGGCTTCCTTGTGCGGCATGCGCGAACGAATGATCCGGCGATCATGGATGGTGCCGCCCTTCGCGCGCGTAATGAGTTTCTCCGCAACGCGACGCAATTCCTTCGCGCGCGTCAGAGTCGTTGTGATGCTCTCTTCCAAGAAGAGGCTCGCGGCCATGTTCGCGAGCATCGCCCTCCGGTGGCTTCCGTACCGACCGAGGGTTCTGTGGTCCATTTGGTGTCGCATGGGACCGAGTCCTCCTTTACAGGGTTATTCTTCCGCTTTGTCGCCGGACTTCTCGTTTTTCAGCGTGATGCCCAGCTTTTCGACCTTCTCCTCAATCTCGCGCAGGGAGATCTTCCCGAGGTTACGGATCTTGAGGAGATCCTCTTTGTTTTTGCTCAGCAGATCGCCGATGGTGTGAATCCCGCCGCGAAGAAGACAATTTTCGCTTCGAATAGAAAGCTCGAGCTCATGCACAGGCTTCGAAAGGAAGTCGTCCTTTTCCGGATCTCCGGTACGCACGCCTTCGGACGGAGTTTCCAGCGGTCCCAATGCGGATTCTTTCGACATGGAGCTGGGATGCGCCTTTTCGATCTCGTCAGCGACGATTCCGAAATACCCCTTGATGGTCGTCGCGGCTTCGCAGACCGAAATGTCGGGTGCAACGACGCCGTTCGTCCACACTTCGAGAACGAGGCGCTCATAATCCGTTCTGTGACCGACGCGTGCCGCCTCGACCTCGTAATTCACCCGCTGTACGGGGGAGAACAGAGCGTCGATCACGAGTCCGTCGGCAGGAAGATACGGAGGTCGCGGTCGCTCGGACGTCCCGTATCCGGTTCCCTGCTCGATATACAGATCCATGGAGAGCTTCGCTCCGTCTTCCATCGTACAGATATACGCATCTCCGTCCACAAATTCAACCTCACTGTCGGGCTGGATGTCTGCCGCGGTCACCTTCTTAGGACCTTCGACCTCGAGACGGAGTACGCGTACCTCGTTGCTGAAGCTGCGAACGGAGAGCTTCTTCAGGTTCAGGAGCATGCCGATGACGTCCTCCCGAACCCCCGCAACGGTACTGAACTCGTGCAGAACCCCGTCTATCCGCACCGACGAAATGGCGGCACCCCTTATCGAAGATAGGAGAACCCGACGAAGTGCGTTTCCAAGAGTCACTCCATAACCCCGCTCGAGAGGTTCGATCGTGATCTTGCCGTAGGTAGAGCTGCACTCTTCGATTCGGATTTCAGGCCGCAACAGTTCCAAAATCCCCAACACCTTTCGGGACGTTATCGGGCGTAAAACTCGACGACGAGCTGTTCGGTAACCGGCACGTCAATCTGTTCACGCGTTGGAATGGACAGGACTTTCCCTTCCATATTTTCCGCGGAGTACTGAAGCCACTCGGGGATGTGACGCGACGAGGCCACTTCCGCGTTTTCCTTGAGGAACTGGATCTCGCGGCTCTTTTCCGCAATGGAGATGCTGTCGCCTCCCTTGACGAGATAACTGGGAATGTCGACCTTCTTTCCATTGATTCGGAAATGCCCGTGCATGACAAGTTGTCTGGCCTGACGGCGGCTTATGCCGTATCCGAGACGGAAGACGACGTTGTCGAGCCGTCTTTCGAGAAGCTGGAGGAAATTATGTCCCGTCTGACCCGGCATGGCGTTCGCCTGCTCGAAGAATCGGCGGAACTGCGCTTCGTTCATGCCGTAATACCTCCGGAGCTTCTGCTTTTCCCGAAGACGGATTCCGTATTCACTGACCTTGGTACGCATCTTGCCGCCGCCGCCCGGAGTCTTTTTGCTTTTCTCCCGTCGCGTAATGGCGCACTTCTCGGTGAAGCACCTGTCTCCCTTCAGAAACAGCTTGCCTCCCTCCGCCCGGCACAGGCGGCACGCAGGACCCGTATATCTGCTCATGAGATTCTCTCCTCCTCCCGTCCCGCGACTACACCCGACGCCGCTTCGGCGGTCGGCATCCGTTATGCGGGATGGGCGTCGCTTCTTTAATCATATTGACCTGCAGACCCGCAGCCTGAAGGGATCGTATGGCCGACTCGCGACCGGGTCCCGGTCCCTTGACGACGACGTCTATCTCCTGGACCCCATGTTCCTGAGCGGCTTTCGCAACCTGCTGCGCAGCGATCTGCGCGGCGAACGGAGTCGATTTTCGCGTTCCCTTGAAACCGACGTTTCCGCCCGAAGCCCAGGCGAGCACGTTTCCACCCTTATCCGAAACGCTTACGATCGTATTATTGAAAGTGGAATAGATATGCGCCACACCATAGCTGACATTCTTTCTTTCCTTGCGCTTTCCGCGCCTTTGCGTACGCTTCGCCACGTGCGTAATCCTCCTTGTCCTCGTTCAATGCCCGTCGGAAACCGCCCGGTTACTTTCCGGCCTGCTTCTTGTTCGCAACAGTCCGACGCGGTCCCTTTCTCGTACGGGCATTGGTTCGCGTGTGCTGGCCACGTACCGGAAGGCCGATACGATGCCGTATTCCCCTGTAGCACCCGATATCCATCAATCTCTTGATATTCATGGATATCTCGCGGCGAAGGTCGCCTTCCACCTTGTAATGCTCTTCGATCTCGCGCCGGATCTTCTGTTCTTCTTCTTCGGTCAGGTCCTTCACGCGTGTATCGGGGTTCACTCCTGTTGCTGCGAGAATCTTCTTCGACACAGGCAGACCAATACCGAAAATGTACGTCAACCCGATCTCGACCCTCTTGTCACGCGGGAGATCGACTCCTGCGATTCGCGCCATATCCGACTACCTCCTTGCTCCCTGTCGCTGTTTGTGCCGGGGGTTGCGGCTGCAGATAACCCGGACGACCCCTTTGCGCCGGATGATCCGGCAGAATTCGCAGATCGGCTTAACCGACGGTCGTACTTTCATAGTGTCCACGCTCCTCCAGAAAATCATCCGAACAGGTCTCCCATCCGGATAAAAAAAGAGAATTTCAGAGTGCTCTTCAGGCTTCCGCCGGGAGAAAAACCGACGGATACGAGGTAGTATTTCGAGCTATTTATATCTATAGATTATGCGTCCCCGTGTCAAGTCATACGGTGAAATTTCCACAAGAACCTTGTCGCCGGGAAGAATCCGGATAAAGTGCATCCGCATTTTTCCGGAAACATGGGCAAGAAGCTTGTGTCCATTCTCGAGCTCAACCCTGAACATAGCGTTGGGTAACGGCTCAAGCACCTTCCCCTTGACCTCGACTACCTCGTCTTTGTTCGCCATGCGGTCACGTCTCCCTCCCTGCAATTTATCGAATCCGTATTCCGGCAAATGACGTTTCGGATCCTTCCGCTGTCTATCATCTCTCCGCGCGCAAGCGCGGCTGCGATGTCTTCGTCTCTCCATCCCGTAGGCTGAAGGTGAATCGGATTCTTTGCCTTCAGCCGGTCCATGGGGAAACGCTTTCCATCACTGACAAGGATCCTTCTTTCCCGGAACCCCATGACGATGTACCATGTTCCGGCGTCCTTGCCCTGCAGGGAGCGCACAATCTGCCCCAAAGTGAATTCCATACGTTCTTACTCCCATGTCCACGGGGTAAGTATTTCAGGTTCATCGCAGGTAACAAGAACCGTTCGTTCGAAATGAGCTGCGTCCGAGCCGTCCGCTGTGAGAACCACCCAGTCGTCCGGTCCGGTTACGACATCTTCCCCGCCTGCCATCACCATTGGCTCGATCGCGAGGACCATTCCCGGTTTCAGGGTGATTCCACGCCCGGGATGGCCGTAATTCGGCACCTGGGGCGGTTCGTGAAGATGCCGGCCGATCCCGTGTCCCGTATAGTCCCGCACGAGTCCGAAGCCCTCGCCGAGAATATATGCCTCCACGGCATGCCCGATATCTCCGATCGTATTCCCCGGGTGGGCCTTTTCTATCGCCCTTTCGAGCCCTGTCTGAGTCGCGCGGAGAAGGTGCATTCTCTCCTCGCTCACGATACCGACGGGAAACGTACACGCCGCATCGCCGTAATACCCTTCGTAGCACGCGCCGACATCGACGCTGACGATATCGCCTTCCTCGAGAAATCGCTCTGCGCTTGGTATCCCATGTACGATTTCACTGTTGATCGAGACACAGACGGCTCCAGGAAATGGAATCGATATTCCGGGAACCCTGTATCCCTTGAACGCAGGTGCCGCATCCGACTTGCGTATGACTTCCTCGGAAAGAGCGTCAATTTCGGCGGTCGTCATCCCCGCGCGGATTACAGTCCGGATCTCGTCCAGGACATCGGCGACGATTCGGCCTGCCTGTCGCATGAACCGGAGATCCCGTTCCCCTTTGAGACTTATCATGACCTGTTTGCGCACATGGTCTCGATGGCTTGCATAACGACACTGCTGGATGTCGCCGCATCGACCGAACGAAGAAGGGCCTTTTCCCTGTAAAATGAAATCAGGGGGGCTGTCTGCAGATGATATACCGCAAGGCGGTTCCTTATGACCTGTTCCGTGTCGTCGTCCCTCTGATAGAGTTCCCCTCCGCAAAGCTCGCATTGGGATCCCTTCTTCGAAGGCTTGAACGAAACATGATAGATCTCGCCACAGGAACGGCAAACCCGCCTTCCGGAAAGACGGCAGACCACTGTTTCGTCGTCAACGTCAAGGAGAACAACTCCGTCAAGCTGCATGTTCTTCTCAGTCAGATACACGTCGAGCGCTTCCGCCTGAGGTAACGTTCTGGGAAAACCGTCAAGCAGAAACCCCGAAACACAATCCGGCTTTCCCAGACGATCCGCAACCATCGACACGACAAGGCCATCAGGAACAAGCTGTCCCGCATCCATATACTTTCTCGCTTCAATACCGAGGGGAGTTCCGGCACGAACGTTCTCTCGGAAAATGTCCCCCGTCGAAATGTGCGGAATTCCGAATTTCCCCCTGATTGCAGCCGCTTGCGTTCCCTTCCCCGCCCCAGGAGGCCCGAGGAGAATGATCTTCATCGTTTTGCGTCACCGTCCGTCTAGAATCGGAGCAACCCGGCGGCCTTGCCGTCCCGACGCTTCAGAATACCCTCGTAATGCCGCATGAGGAGATGACCTTCGATCTGATGAACCGTGTCGAGAGCGACACCGACAACAATGAGAACTGCCGTCCCCCCGAAATAGAAGCTCGTCAGGCCCATCAGCGATGTCATCATCGTCGGAATCAGGGCGATGATCGCAAGAAAGACGGCGCCACCGAGAGTGATCCGCGACATGACCTTTTCGATATAATCGGACGTCGGCTTCCCGGGACGAATTCCGAGGATGAAGCCTCCGTACTTCTTCATGTTGTTCGCTACATCCGCCGGGTTGAAGACGACGGCAGTGTAGAAATACGAGAAGAAGATGATGAGCGCTACATACAGCCCTTCGTACACAATCCCCCCCGGAGCAAAAATCCTCTGGAGAAGTACCGCGAGATCCCCCGAGAAAAACCGCGCGATCGAGTACGGGAACAGGAGAACCGAGGACGCGAAGATGATCGGTATGACCCCGGCCTGGTTCACGCGCAACGGGATAAACGTGCTCTGTCCTCCATAGACCCTGTTTCCCACGACCCGTTTGGCATACTGAACCGGAAGTCGTCTCTGGCCTTCCTGCAGAAGAATGCATCCCGCGATTACGACGACCATGAACACGATCGCCACGAGCAGAAGGAGGACATTCATTTCGCCGAGCATCAGCATCCGCCAGCTTTGAATGATCGATTCTGGCACACGGGCAACAATACCGGCAAAGATGAGCAGAGAAATCCCGTTCCCGATTCCGTGGTCCGAGATTTCCTCTCCGAGCCACATTACGGCAAGGGATCCCGCCGTCACCGTCGTCACGACGATAATTCCGTCGAAGAGGGCTCCGCTGAAAACGCCGAGCCCTCGAAGCCAGAAGGTCATCCCGACAGCCTGGACAAGAGCGAAGAAAATTGTCCCGATCCTCGTGTACTGGACAATTTTTTTCCGCCCTTCCTCAGTGTCTTTCTGCATCTTCTCAAGAGAGGGGAAGACGACGACAAGAAGCTGCATGATGATACTGGAGTTAATGTACGGCGCGACGCCAAGCGCGAAGACGCTGAAGCGACGCAGAGCGCCACCGGCGAATATGTCGAGGAACCCCAGCACGCCGCCCTGTTCGAACAGCTTTGCCATTGCATCCGCATCAATTCCGGGGGTGGGAATGTGGGCCCCGAGCCGGAAGACGAACAGTACGCCGAGGGTGAAGAGAATTCTCCTCTTAAGAT
Organism: Lactivibrio alcoholicus; assembly: GCF_055390895.1. Classification (NCBI taxonomy): domain Bacteria; kingdom Thermotogati; phylum Synergistota; class Synergistia; order Synergistales; family Aminobacteriaceae; genus Lactivibrio; species Lactivibrio alcoholicus. The sequence goes on along the minus strand of NZ_AP042471.1, from coordinate 3,117,420 downwards.
CCGGCAATCTGAATGCGTCCCGGAAGGAGTCCAGCACTTAGATCACCTCTGCCTTCCCACCTGCGGCTTCAATCTTGCTCTTTGCCTGGGCGCTGAATACATGCGCTCTGACCGTCAACGGCTTGTCGATCTCGCCGCGGGCGAGAACCTTCACGGGCGAATCGGTTGCGTGAACCAGGCGTGCCTTGTAGAGCTCGGCGAGTCCGACAACCTGATTGGCTTCGAAACGGGACGAAAGAGTATCGATGTTGACAACCTCATACGTCGTCGCGAACCGGGCGTTATTGAACCCCCGCTTGGGGATTCTCCGCGAAATCGGCATCTGTCCACCTTCGAAACCTGGACGAACACCGCCACCGCTTCTCGCCTTCTGTCCCTTGTTTCCCTTTCCTGCCGTCTTGCCCGTTCCACTGCCGATACCCTGTCCCAATCTCTTGCTCTTTTTCCGCGATCCGTCGACGGGACGCAAATCGTGCAAATTCACGAAATCCACCTACCCTTCAACGACAGACCAGCGGACAAGGTGATGTACCTGAGTGACCATGCCCCTGATCTGCGGCGTATCCTCGTGTTCGACTACATGGTGGAGACGCTTGAGTCCAAGCGCCTCGATCGTCCTTTTGTGGCGTTCGGGGCGTCCGATTGCGCTCCTGATCCACTCGATACGGAGTTTCGCCATGATGCGTCTCCTCCTTAACCGGCCGTTGTATCGTTCTGCGCGGCTTTCTTTCCGCGCAGCCTGAGGATTTCGTCGGGAGTGCGAAGTCCCTGAATCGCCTGAATCGTAGCCCATGCGACGTTGATCGGGTTCGACGTTCTTCCCACGACCTTGGTCAGAACGTCCTTGACGCCGCCCAGTTCCATGATTGCGCGCACGACTCCTCCCGCGATGACTCCGGTTCCGGGAGCTGCGGGACGAAGCAGGACCGAAGCCGATCCGAAATCGCCGATTATAGGATGAGGAATCGTGCTCCCGACCTTCTTGAGCTCGACCAGGTTCTTTCCGGCCTTGTCGATTCCCTTACGGACGGCCTCGGAAATTTCCTTCGCCTTGCCCATGGCGACGCCGATATACCTCTGGCCATCTCCGACGACAACAAGAACACTGAACTTGAATCGTTTCCCGCCTTTGACGACCTTGCTGACTCTGTTGATGGCAACGACACGTTCGCTGAGTTCGACTCCCTTGATGTCGTCCGCTTTTCTGGTATTCATCCTCGGCATCCCTCCTAGAACGTGAGGCCCGCTTCACGGGCGGCATCAGCGAGAGACTTGACCACTCCGTGGAACATATGGCCGCCCCGGTCGAAGACGACCTGGGCGATCCCCTTTTCGAGGGCCTTCCGAGCCACGAGAGCGCCGACGGCCTTCGCCGCTTCGATGTTGCCCGTGCTCTTCATCGTGCCTTTCAGCGACTTCTCGAGTGTCGACGCGGATACAAGCGTGTGTCCCTTTGTATCGTCGATGACCTGAACGTATACATGATTCAGGCTGTGAAAAACAGCCATCCTCGGCCGTTCGGGTGTTCCCGAGACCGTCTTCCGGAGTCGCTTGTGGCGGATGACCCGCATTTCGTTTCTGCTTCTTCTCTTAATCATGCCCGTTCACCCCAAGCTACTTAGCGCCGGTCTTTCCGGCCTTACGGATAATATGCTCATCGGCATATTTGACACCCTTGCCGAGATACGGCTCGGGCGGACGGAACCCGCGGATTATCGCGGCGACCTGTCCGACAGACTGTTTATCGATTCCCTTGACAGAAATCTTGTTCGGTCCGTCGGTCGACAGTTCGACTCCCTTCGGAGCTTCATACTCTACAGGATTCGAATAGCCGAGATTCAGCACAAGTTTCTTTCCCTGCATCTGGGCGCGATATCCCACACCAACGATCTCAAGTTTTTTTTCGAATCCGACGGTGACACCGGTAACCATGTTCGCAAGAAGCGCGCGAACCATTCCGTGAAATGCGCGCGTCGGTTTCTCATCATTCGCGCGTGAGACGACGACCCGCCCCTCTTCAAGCGCGACCGTGACGCCTTCGACGAGTCCCATCGAAAGCTCTCCCTTGGGTCCTTTGACAGAAACACCGTTTTCTTCCAGGTTTACTGTGGCGCCTTTCGGGAGCGCTATCGGTTTTCTTCCGATACGTGACATTCGCGTTCCCTCCCGTTACCAGACGTAGCAGATAACCTCTCCCCCGAGGCCGAGACGGGACGCTTCTCCGTCCGTCTTGATTCCCTGCGAGGTCGAGATCAGTGCGATTCCGAGACCGCCCATAACCTTGGGCAGATTTTCCTTGCCGACGTACATACGCCGTCCGGGCTTGCTGATTCTCCTAAGCCCCTGGATAACCCGTTCCCTGTTCGGTCCGTAAGAAAGGAAGAGTCGAACGGACGCGAACGCTTTCTTGGGATCGTTGATCACCTTGTAATTCCGTATGTACCCTTCGTCTTTGAGAATTTTCGCGATACCAAGCTTGATCCGGCTTAACGGGATATCAACACTCTCGTGATACACCATATTCGCGTTCCGGATTCTCGTCAGCATATCTGCGATAGGATCAGTCATATACATGCAATGGACCCCCTTCCGACCCTCACGCGCTACCAGCTCGACTTCACAACGCCGGGGATCTTCCCCTCCCGCGCAAGCTTGCGGAAGCAGCACCGGCACATGTTGAAGCGACGGATAAATGCGTGAACGCGTCCGCACAGCGGACAACGGTTATGCTTTCGTACCTTGTACTTCGGGGGCTGAGTCGCCTTGTATTCCATCGCCTTTCTCGCCATGCGTCTTTCCTCCCTAGCGGTTGAAGGGCATGCCCAAGCTCTTGAGAAGGGCGTGCGCTTCCTGGTCGGTTTTCGCGGTCGTAACGATAGAGACGTTCATCCCACGAGGCCGTATGACTTTGTCATAGTTGATCTCCGGGAAAATAAGTTGCTCCCGGAGTCCGAGATTGTAGTTCCCACGTCCGTCGAAACCGCGTGGAGATACACCCTGAAAGTCTTTGATCGTCGGCAGAGCAAGCGAAACGAGGCGATCCAGAAACTCCCACATACGGCGTCCCCGTAGCGTGACCATACACCCGACCGGCAGTCCCTGGCGTAGCTTGAATCCAGCGATGGATCTCTTGGACCGCCTCATAAGCGGCTGCTGGCCGGAAATCGCACGAAGTTCAGCAATCGCGACGTCCATGAACTTGATATCCGTTTTCGCCTCGCCCGCCCCGATATTGACGATAATCTTGTCAATCTTCGGGACTTCCATGATGTTTTTATATCCGAATTCTTTTTCGAGGCGGCTGGCGATCTCGGACCTGTACTTCTCAAACAAGCGTGGAATCATTTTTTACGCCTCCCCGAGCTACGCCTGATCGATAATTTCTTTGCACTGCTTGCAGATGCGGACTTTCTTGCCGCTCTCAAGAAACGCGTGCCCCACACGAGTCGCCTTCCCGCAGGATGGGCAGACGAGCATAACCTTCGAAGCGTAGATCGGTGCTTCCTGTTTTACGATACCAGCCTGTGGGGTCTTCTGGCTGGGACGCACATGCTTCGTCACCATATTGACTCCCTCGATAACTATAGTGTCTCTTGCGGGATCGCGACGAAGGATTTTGCCCTCTTTCCCCTTGTCTTTGCCGGAAATGACCTTTACGCGGTCACCCTTTTTTATTCTCATAGACATCCCATGGTCCTCCTTAGACGACCTCTGGGGCGAGAGAAAGAATGCGCATATACTTCTTCGCCCGCAGTTCACGGCCGACGGGACCAAAAATGCGCGTCCCCTTCGGATCGCCGTTGTTATCGATAATCACGGCCGCGTTGTCATCGAATCGGACATACGAACCATCCTGTCGCCGGACTTCCTTTTTCGTACGGACGATGACCGCCTTGACGACCTGTCCCTTGGGAATAGAACTGTTCGGCATGGCTTCGCGAACCGAAGCGACGATTATGTCACCGATCGAACCATACTTTCTCTTGCTTCCTCCGAGAACCTGTATGCAGAAAAGCTTTTTCGCGCCCGAGTTGTCCGCTACGTTCAGTACGGTCGTAAGTTGTATCATTGCCTAGACCTCCGCGGAATCCTCGACGATGCCGTCGAAGACGGGCGCTTTACGCACGATTTCAAGGAGTTCCCATCTCTTCGTCCGGCTCATCGGGCGAGTTTCGCCGATCGTCACGATGTCCCCGATGCAACACGTATTGTTCTCATCATGGGCGACATAGTTTTTCGCCTTGATGATCTTCTTGCCGTACAGGGGGTGTCTGTCATGTCGCGTCACTCGAACGATGATGGTCTTCTCCATCTTGTTGCTGACGACAGTACCGACCCGGATTTTCCGGTGGGGTGTTCTCTCGTCCATCGGCCCTTACCTCCCTCGTCCGCCGGAAGATACGGACATGCCACCGGCAGAAATGCTCGTTCCCTGCTGCTTCTCACGAACCACCGTCAATATCCGTGCGATCGTCTTCCGCACAACACTGATACGGCTCGTGTTTTTCAGCTGCCCCACCGCGTTCTGGAATCGAAGGTTGAAGAGTTCTTCCTTGTACTGACGGTGTTTTTCCTGAAGTTCCTCTATGGTCAGGTCACGCAGATTTTTCGTATCCATCGTCATTCACCACCGACACCCTCGCGGGCGACTATTCTGACTTTGATCGGGAGCTTGTGTGCGGCGGTCCGAAAAGCGTCTTCAACGACATCCTTTGATACCCCAGCGATTTCGAACATGATCCGGCCGCGTTTCACGGGAGCCACCCACCACTCAGGGCTTCCCTTACCTTTTCCCATTCGAGTTTCGAGGGGTTTCTTCGTGAATGGAAAATCCGGGAAAATCCGGATCCAGATCTTGCCGCCCTTTTTCATCTTTCGCGAAATAGCGACACGAGTCGCTTCGATCTGACGAGCCGTAATCCAGGCGCATTCAAGCGCCTGAAGTCCCCAATCCCCGAAACTGACCGTCTGTCCTCCCTTTGTCATGCCCTTGAGAGGCGCTCTGTAGGGTTTGCGGTATTTAACCCGCTTCGGCATCAACATGACTCTTTACCCCCTCGCTTTTCTTCCCATCCTGGGGGAAACCGGGCGCTCGTGTTCCTTGTCGCGGAAAATCCACACTTTCACGCCAATGACTCCGTACACCGTCTTCGCCTCGAAAAAACCGTAATCAATGTCTGCACGAAGCGTCGAAAGCGGGAGCCTTCCTTCGTTGTACCACTCGGAACGCGCGATTTCCGCGCCGCCCAAACGTCCGGAGCACTGGATCTTGATTCCCTTTGCTCCAGCTTTCATGGCACGGAAGATCGACTGCTTCATCGCCCTCCGGAAGCTCACTCTCCGCTCGAGAGCGGAAGAGACTCCTTCGGCCACAAGCTGCGCCTCGACGTCGGGATTCTTGATCTCCTGAACATTAATCATCACTTTCGCGCCGGAAACTTTCTGAAGCTCTTCTTTGACAACCTGGATCTCGGTGCCACCCTTGCCTATAACGACACCAGGCCGGGAGGTCCAAACAGTAAAGCGAATAACGTTTCCGATTCGTTCGATCTCAATCCTGGAAATCCCCGCACCGTTCCATTTTTTGCGGATCCACTCGCGAAGCCTGAGATCCTCATGGAGGTTCTTTGAGTAGTCCTTTTTATTGGAGTACCACTTGGACTCCCACTCGCTCATGACGCCGAGTCTATACCCTACGGGATGTACCTTCTGTCCCATGAGCTACCCTCCCTTAACGTTCCGCGACAACGACGGTGATATGGCTCGTCCTGTGGCGAAACGGATGGGCCCTTCCCATCGAGACGGGGCGAAATCTTTTCATGCACGGGCCATTATCGGCCATAGCCGCAACGACCAAGAGCTTGTCGGTATCCATTCCGAAATTATGTTCGGCGTTCGCAACCGCGCTCTGGAGAACCTTTCCAACAAGGCGGGCGGGCTTCTGCGGGCAATACCGAAGAGCCATTATCGCGTCGCCGACCTTCTTTCCCCGTATAAGCTCCAGAACCCTGCGGACCTTGATAGGAGAGACCCGAACCTGTCGAGCCATTGCCTTGGCTTCCATGTTCATCCCCTCCTATCGAACCTTGGAAGAGCGTTCCTGCCCGGCGTGTCCGCCGAACTTGCGCGTCGGTGCGAATTCACCGAGTTTGTGCCCAATCATATTTTCATTGATATAGATCGGAATATGAATCTTCCCGTTATGAACGGCAATCGTATGGCCGATCATCGCAGGCACTACCGTGGAACTCCTCGACCAGGTCTTGAGGACCTTTTTCGCGCCGGAGTCGTTCAATTCTTCGACGCGACGCAGGAGTTTCCGGTCGATATAGGGCCCCTTTTTAGCAGAACGAGCCATCTTCGTCCCTCCTCAAGCCTTATTTCTCGTACCGACGCCGAACGATCATCCGGTCCATCGGCTTAGATTTGCGAGTCCTGTATCCTTTCGCGGGTGTTCCCCACGGCGATACCGGATGCTTGTTTCCCTTGCTTCGGCCTTCTCCGCCGCCCATCGGGTGATCGACCGGATTCATGACCATTCCGCGAACTTCGGGGCGCTTCCCGAGCCACCGGGTTTTTCCCGCCTTGCCGAATTTCTCGTTCTCATGGTCCTCGTTGCCGACCTGCCCAATCGTCGCCATGCACTCGACGAGAGCGAGACGGAGTTCTCCGCTCGGCATCCTGATGTAGGCGTATTTTCCTTCCTTCGCCATCAGCTGCGCCCCCGCGCCGGCCGCACGAACAAGTTTTCCTCCGCGCCCCGGCTGAAGCTCGACGTTATGGATCATCGTTCCCACAGGAATGTCCCTGAGCTTCATCGCGTTTCCCGGACGAATATCGGCGTCCGGTCCGGAAAGAATGTTGTCTCCGACTTTGATTCCCGAAGGGGCGAGAATATATCTCTTCTCACCGTCTGCATACGTTACGAGAGCAATACGACATGTCCTGTTGGGATCATACTCGATCGTCGAAACCACGCCGGGAACCCCGAATTTCTCGCGTTTGAAATCGATGACACGGTAGAGTCTTCTCCCACCGCCGCCGATATGACGCATCGTGATTCTCCCCGTGTTGTTGCGACCTCCGCTGTTCTTGAGAGGGACGAGCAGCGACCGCTCGGGGGCAACCTTCGAGAGATCCGAATTGTCCTGGATGGTCATGAAGCGCCGTCCAGGGGTAAAGGCCTTGAATTGTTTCATCGGCATTTTCAGTCTCCTCCTTGCCCGCTAAACGCTCGCGCCTTCAAAGAACTCTATTCTCTGTCCCTCAGCCAGCGTCACGATCGCCTTTTTCCAGGCACGGGACATTCCGCGATAGGCTCCCATACGCTTCGGCTTCGGGTGAACGTTCATGACGTGAACATCGGTCACTTTCACTTTGAAAATTTCCTCGATCGCTTCGCGGACCTGAATCTTGTTTACCTGGCGGAGAACCTCGAAGGTGTACTTGTTATGCTCCATCATCCTGCTCGATTTCTCCGTTATGATGGGACGGACGATGACATCATGCGCCAGCAGACTCATCGGCTGTACACCTCCTCGAGGCATGCTACGGCTTCCGGTGTCACAATGAGTTCCTTCGCGTTCATGATGTCGTATACGTTGATGTTTCCGACATTGAGAACTTTGGCCCCTTGAATGTTACGCGTCGATTTGGCGACGGGCATATTCGGGGCTCCGACAATCAGAAGCGGCTTCTTCGCGTCGATCGACCTGAAGAACGCCATCATCGATTTTGTCGAAGGTTTATCGAACGGAAACTCGTTGATGACCGAAAAAAGCTCGTCACGCACCTTCAATGAAAGAGCGCTTCGAATCGCAAGTGCGCGAACCTTTTTGTTCACCTTCTGGCGAAAATCACGCGGCTTCGGCGGATGACTCACACCACCGTGTATCCAAAGCGGAGAACGCGTACTCCCCTGCCGAGCGCGTCCGGTATGCTTCTGACGCCAGGGTTTCTTCCCGCCTCCGCTGACTTCCCCTCTGCCCTTGGCGGCCTGCGTTCCCAAACGGCGGTTCGCAAGCTGCGCAAGAACGACCTGATGCATGGCGGGGACGTGAATCGGGGCGCCGAACACGGCGTCGGTCAGAGAAAATTCACCGACTTTTTCCCCGTTGATATTGACAACTTTTACCGTCGGCATTGAAACAGCCCTCCTTCCGTCCCTGCCTAGCTCTTTTTGTACACTGTGACGAGAGAGTTCTTCGCCCCAGGCACAGCACCCTTAACGAGCAGGAGATTGTTCTCAGAATCTATCCCCACCACCGTGAGATTTCTGACGGTCACCTTCTCGTTTCCCATGTTTCCGGGCATCCGTTTTCCCTTCATGACGTGACCGGGATAACTGTTCGAACCGGCCGAACCGGGGCGCCTGTGCGTTACAGACGTTCCATGAGATGCCTGTTGTCCTGCGAAATGGAAGCGCTTCACGACACCGGCGAACCCCTTACCTTTGCTGATTCCCGACACATGGACCGCTTCACCGACTTCGAACAGGGTCACATTGATCTCCTGTCCGACCGAGAATCCTTCAGCGGACTGCACTCGAAATTCCCGAAGGGTCTTTGTCGGTTCGATGTTTGCCTTCCCGAAGATTCCCTTGAGAGGCTTCGTAACGTTTTGGGGCTTCACTTCTCCGAACCCGAGAAGAACGGCCTCGTAGCCGTTCTTGTCCGCGGACCGGAGATCGACCACGGGACATGGCCCAGCCTGGATTACCGTCACGGGAACGGCTTTTCCCTCCTCCGTATAAACCTGGGTCATGCCCAACTTTCGCCCCAGTATTCCAATGGTCATTGTTTCCCTCTCCTTTCAGCTCAGAGCTTCCTACAACTTTATCTGGATATCCACTCCAGAAGGAAGGTTCAGCTGCATAAGCGCGTCCATCGTCTTCTGCGTCGGATTGATGATATCGATGAGGCGCTTATGAGTGCGCATCTCAAACTGTTCTCTCGCGTCCTTGTCCTTATGAGGGGACTTCAGAACCGTTACCTTGTTGATCTCCGTCGGAAGCGGAATCGGACCGGAGACTTTCGCACCGCTCCGTTCCGCCGTTTCAGCTATCTGAGAAGCGGAACTGTCGAGCACCCGATGATCGAAAGCCTTGAGACGGATCCGGATCTTCTTCGCCATGCCCGCGCACTTCCTATTCCAGGATTTTGGTGACGACGCCGGCGCCTACCGTGTGGCCACCCTCACGAACTGCAAAACGCAGCCCCTCTTCCATCGCTATCGGCACTATCAGATCCACCTCGAACGTCGCGTTGTCTCCCGGCATCACCATCTCCACTCCATCCGGAAGCTTGATTCCACCCGTCACGTCCGTCGTCCGGAAGTAAAACTGAGGCTTGTATCCCGCAAAGAACGGCGTGTGCCTTCCGCCCTCTTCCTTCTTCAATACGTACACTTCCGCCTTGAATTTCGTGTGCGGCGTGATCGATCCCGGCTTCGCCAGTACCTGCCCCCGCTCCACTCCCTCCTTGTCGATGCCGCGAAGCAGGATCCCCACGTTGTCTCCTGCCATCGCATCGTCAAGAAGCTTCCGGAACATCTCCAGCGACGTCGCTACCGTCTTGATGATGTCACGCTTCATCCCCACAATCGCCACTTCTTCTCCGGCCTTGACCATCCCTCGCTCGACCCTGCCCGTCACGACCGTCCCTCGTCCCGTGATCGTGAATACGTCCTCTATCGGCATCAGGAACGGCTTGTCGACTTCACGCACAGGCGCCGGGATGTAGCTGTCGCACGCATCCATCAAGTCCCAGATGCACTTGCTCACAGGATCGTCCTTCGTCCCCTTCCCCTCTTCCATGACTTTCAACGCAGATCCGCGTATGATCGGAATGTCGTCTCCGGGGAATTCGTATTTGCTCAGCAGTTCCCGGACTTCCATTTCCACCAAGTCCAGCAACTCCGGATCGTCCACCTGGTCCGTCTTGTTCATGAATACCACGATCGCAGGCACGTTCACCTGACGCGCAAGCAATACGTGCTCCCGCGTCTGCGGCATCGGACCGTCCGCCGCCGATACCACCAGGATCGCTCCGTCCATCTGCGCCGCACCCGTGATCATGTTCTTGATGTAGTCCGCGTGACCAGGGCAGTCGATGTGCGCATAATGCCGGTGCTCCGTCTGATACTCGACGTGCGAAATGTTGATCGTTATCCCCCGCTCACGCTCCTCCGGCGCCTTGTCTATCTGATCGTACGCCGTGAATTGCGCCATGTTCGCCGTCGCCAGACACTTCGTGATCGCCGCCGTCAATGTCGTCTTACCATGGTCGATGTGCCCGATCGTCCCTATGTTCAGATGCGGCTTCGTCCTCTCAAACTTCTCCTTCGCCATAATGCACCCTCCTATCCGTCTCGATTCCTATGCTTTCAGTACCTTCTCGGCAGTTTCATCCGGAACCCGGTCGTAGTGATGGAACTGCATCGAATACGACGCTCGTCCGGAAGTCTTGCTTCTGAGGTCCGTCGCATACCCGAACATTTCCGCAAGCGGGACGAAAGCACGTATGACTCTCGTGTTCGCCCTCATTTCCATTCCTTCGACATGACCTCGCCGCGAAGAGAGGTCACCGATAACATCGCCAACGTAATCCTCCGGTGTCACGACCTCGACACTCATGATGGGTTCCTTGAGTATCGGACCGGCCTTTCGCATCGCTTCCTTGAAACCGATGGAAGCGGCGATCTTGAACGCCATTTCTGAGCTGTCGACCTCGTGGTAACTCCCGTCGACGAGCCTTACCCGAAGTCCGATAACCGGATACCCGCCAAGAACGCCATTATTGATCGCTTCGTCGAGCCCTTTCTGAACCGCCGCGATATATTCCTTCGGAACCGTTCCTCCGACGATCGCGTCGACGAACTCATACGACTTGCCATCTTCAAGCGGCTCCATTTCAAACACCACGTGACCGTACTGTCCTCGTCCGCCTGTCTGTTTGACGAGTTTCCCCTCGGCGCGTGAAGCACGCGTGATCGCTTCGCGATACGACACCTGGGGACGACCGACCCTGACATCGACGCCGAATTCCCTCTTGAGGCGATCGACGATAATTTCGAGATGAAGCTCTCCCATCCCGGAGATAATCGTCTCGCTCGTTTCCTCGTCGGTCCGAACCTTGAACGTCGGATCTTCTTCCGCGAGGGAAACAAGTCCCTTCGTCAACTTGAGTTTGTCGTTCTTTGTCGCAGGTTCGACAGCCAGAGATATGACAGTATCGGGGAACTCGACCTTCTCAAGAACGACGGGGGCATCTTCGATACAAAGAGTATCGCCGGTCCGGGTTGCCTTTAATCCCGGCAGAGCGATGATCATTCCGGCTTCGGCTTCCTCGATCTCCTCACGCTTATTCGCGTGCATCCGGAGAATTCGGCCGATACGTTCGCGGGTTCGCGTCGTAGGGTTGTAAACCGTCATTCCCTTTGTCAGAAGTCCGGCATAGATACGTGTGAAAACGAGACGACCGACAAAGGGATCGACCATGATTTTGAACGCAAGCGCCGTCAACGAATCGCCAGTCGAACTTTTTCGATGGACTTCCTCGCCTGTCTCCGGATCGATCCCCACGACCGGTGGGAGGTCGATCGGACTGGGAAGATAGTCGACAACCGCATCAAGAAGCAACTGGATGCCTTTATTCTTGAATGCCGACCCACACAGAACCGGAACGATACGAAGCGCGATCGTATTTTTGCGAATCGCTTCCCTGAGGAAATTTTCCGGAATCTCCGCTTCCTCGAGATAGAGCTCCATGATCCGCTCATCAAAATCGGACAACACCTCAATGAGACGATCTCGCGCCACAGCAGCCTCGTCAAGATAATCCTCAGGAATCTCCCGGATATGGGGTTCAGTTCCAAGTTCGTCGGTATAGTACACCGCGCGCATCCCGACGAGGTCAATCATCCCCGAAAAACTCTCTTCAGATCCGATCGGTATCTGAAGAGGGGCAGGTACAGCGCCGAGCTTTTCCCTTATCCCCCGCACGACGGACTGAAAGTCCGCCCCGATCCGGTCCATCTTGTTGACGAACGCGACTCGAGGGACACAATATTTGTCCGCCTGCCTCCAGACAGTTTCGGATTGGGGTTCGACTCCGCCGACGGCACAGAAGACCGCAACCGCTCCGTCAAGAACCCGCATTGATCGTTCGACTTCGACCGTAAAGTCCACGTGCCCGGGCGTATCAATAATATTGATAGAACAATCCTGCCATGAACATGTCGTCGCAGCGGAGGAAATCGTGATCCCACGCTCCCTCTCCTGCTCCATGAAGTCCATCGTGGCAGCGCCTTCATGGACTTCGCCCATTTTGTAGTTCCGTCCGGTATAGAACAGGATTCGCTCGGTGGTTGTCGTTTTTCCGGCGTCGATATGCGCCGCGATACCTATATTGCGAATCTTTCCGATTTCAATGCGATCCATGCACCCTCACCATCTCACCGAGCGTTTCGCGTCTTTCACACTACCACCGGTAGTGTGCGAACGCGCGATTCGCCTCAGCCATCTTATGGGTATCTTCGCGCTTCTTCATCGAAGCGCCCTCGCCCTTGTACGCATCGACGAGCTCGCGGGCAAGTCTTTCAGACATCGGAATCCCTTTCTTGGAACGGGAATACGAGAGAATCCAGCGAATCGCGAGAACCTGCGCACGCTCGGGCTGAACCTCAACCGGAACCTGGTACGTCGCCCCTCCGACGCGTCGCGGACGAACCTCAACGATCGGCTTCACATTGTCCATCGCTTTCTGGAATACGGCGAACGGCTCGGCGCCGACTCGCTCGCCCGCTATCTCGAGCGCTTTGTAAAATACGCGTTCGGCCGTACTCTTTTTCCCTTCATGCATCAGGCCATGAACAAATTTGGTGACCGCCAGATCACTGAATCGCGTATCCGGCGTCGACGGACGCTTGGATATATGCCCTTTTCGCGGCACGGAAACTTCCCCTCCTCAAATCCCGAAAGATAACGTCTTTAGGACGCCTTGGGGCGTCGGGCGCCATACTTCGACCGCGCCTTCTTGCGATTCTCGACGCCGCCGCAGTCGAGCGTTCCGCGGACGATGTGATACCGGACACCCGGCAAGTCCTTGACGCGGCCTCCACGAACAAGAACAACGGAGTGCTCCTGCAGGTTGTGACCGATCCCCGGGATATAAGACGTAACTTCGATGCCATTGGTCAGACGAACACGCGCGACCTTTCTCAAAGCCGAATTAGGCTTCTTCGGCGTCACCGTATACACACGGGTACACACACCACGCCGCGTCGGATTTCCCTGAAGCGCCGGAGCATCCGATTTCTCTCTTTTGGAGGTACGTCCCTTCCTCACCAGCTGGTTGATTGTCGGCACATAACTCCCTCCTTCCTCAGTCTTTAATGTCACGGGGCTCTTCTGATCGCACCCGAATTCCAGCCACTGACGCTCCTCTGTCGATGGCACTCGCCCGTCCGAGGAGAACCATTGTTTCGACCCATTCAACCGGAATCGATTTCCGCCCCGCCTCTTCAATCAGAGGGGCGACCAGTCTCGGGTCGGCGTCTCGAGCTACGAAAATCTTTACAAGAACATTGTCTTCGATCGCACGACGGACCTGCCTTCCTCCGACGATCCGCCTCGACGTCGCAAGCTCGCATAAAGGCACAACTACACCTCCAGTGCGAAAGCACCATGGAATGATATCAAAAGGCGCAAAGCAGTGTCAAGGACTGTTTGCGCCTTTTGCACACCGAATCGGATTCTGTTACGTGCGAGACAAGTGTCACGCGCCTTGTTCCGTGTCCCCGCCCTCTTCCTTCACGATTGCCGCGATGCCTTTGAACCGCTCGTCCCCTGTTCCTGCCGGAATAAGATGTCCGATGATGACGTTCTCCTTGAGTCCCTTGAGAGGATCAAGCTCTCCCTTGACAGCCGCTCCCGCAAGAACCTGCGCCGTCTGCTGGAAAGAAGCCGCGCTCAGAAAACTGTCTGTCGCCAGAGCCGCCTTCGTGATCCCATGGACGAAGGGCTTGCATTTTGGCCCCTCGCGAAGCTTTCTGACGAACGACACTCTCCGGATGATTTTCTTTTCTTCGGAGCGTCCGGACATCGGGCGCATTGACAGATCCTGTACACCCGAACGGACGATAACCTCTATCTTGTCATGGTCGACGACCTGCCCCGGCTCAAGGAGGACCGCGCCTGAGAGATCACGGACCGGCTCCAGAAGGACTTTGCCGTACACCCGCTCCGACAGGTACTTTCTGACGAGACGTTCGTAGGTGACGATATCCCCGTCCTCAATCTCGACGGCGGCGAATTCTCCCTCGAGCAATCCCTTCAGTACGCGTTCGTCGACGATCTGCGGGCCGTCCTCCAGTTGGTTTCCCCTGACATCGACAGCCTTCGTGACGGCCTTGCCCCAGAGATCCGTCTTGATCTTTTCACGGACGACATCCGGCAGATGTACGAGTTCGACCGAGTGCCACACTCGCAGGGAACGTACTTTCGCTTCTCTGAGCCGGGCAATTGCATCCTGCGATATGAGTCTGTCCGCCTCGGCAACGATCGTATCGCCGACTACGACCTTTTCGGCAAGATACGCGGCGTCGACGAGTTTCTCGAGCGTTCCGGTCTCACGGACGACGATCGGGACGGGCAGGTTCGCCGTGATGATCCCGAGTCTTCCCGGTGTCAGTTCGGATCCCGCAGGCATTTCCTTTCCGTCTGCCGAGACGAACGGTTCGACGAGTTCCATCCCTTCAAGACGCTTCCTGAACGCCGCCTCTCCGACGATGACGAGACAATCCTTTCCGTCTCCCCATTCGACAACCATCTCGGAAATCATGTTTCCGGGCTTGAGAACTGTCCGGAGCGCGGATTCGTCAAGCGTCCGACCGAACAGCACGCTTACCGCCTCTCCGGCCTTTTCGGCGCTTCGCAATGTCTTTGCCGAAAGGACTTCGCTTGCCTCCGCGATGTGACGTTCGTTCTCTTCTCCGATCGCCGTATCTTCTTTTTCGATCTCATCCGTCCAGACAAGGTCTCCGGCAACGAATCCCGTGTCTCCTTCTTCAACGACGCGCATCCTGTTGACGGGGGCGACTTTCCTGAGAATGACCTCGATGTGTTTGTTGTTGATCGAGACTCCCTGCGACCGATACACTTCCTGAATCTCGTCGACAAGTGCCGTCTGGACCGCTTCGATGCCTTCGACCTCCAGAAGCTGTTGCGGGTCGATATTGCCCTCGGTGATCCTCTGGTTCTTCTTTACCTCCTGCCCTTCCTCGACCAGAAGCCGCTGCGACGTCGGGATCGTGAAGGTGGCCTTTTCTTCCTCAGGGTTCTCCGGAGCGATGATGACCTTCCGCTTTCCTTCCATCTCGCGTATTTCCGTCACCCTGCCGTCAACCTCCGCGAGATAGGCGATCTTTTTCGGACGTCTGACTTCGAACAGCTGTTCGATCCGAGGAAGACCCTGCGTGATGTCCTCTCCCGTAAGCCGGACTCCTCCAGTGTGGAACGTCCGCATTGTAAGCTGTGTTCCGGGCTCGCCGATCGACTGCGCCGCGACGACGCCGACGGCTTCTCCGACCGGCACTTCTTTGCGCGCCGAAAGGTCCATTCCGTAGCATTTCTGACAGACCCCGTTCCTGAACGTACACGTCAGCGGACTGCGCACCCACACCGTATCGATGCCCGCCGCTTCGATTGCGTCGGCGATTACGGGCGTGATGTGCTCTCCTTTTCGGACAATGGGCACTCCCGTCGCGGGGTGCAGTATATCTTCGAGTGCCGTCCGACCCATGATCCGTTCCGAAAGCGAGATCATGACCTTTCCGTCTTGAAGGAGCGGTCGGATGCGGACGCCTTTGTCCGTTCCGCAATCCTTCCCTGTGACGATAATATCCTGCGCAACGTCGACGAGACGCCGGGTGAGGTATCCCGACTTGGCCGTTCTGAGAGCCGTATCGGCGAGTCCCTTTCTTGCGCCGTGCGTGGAAAGGAAGTACTCGAGCATATTCAATCCCTCGCGGAAATTGGCCGTTATCGGATAGTCGATGATGCGTCCCGACGGGTCCGACATCAGTCCGCGGATACCCGCCATCTGCCCCATCTGGCTTTTGCTTCCGCGAGCGCCGGAGTCGACCATCATTCGGATCGGGTTGTCCGGCTCCATGTTTTCGAGTATGCCGTCGGCAATCGTCCGTGACGCCTCCGACCAGAGAGTCTCTTTCTGAAACAGATATTCGTCCGATGTCAGGATACCCATGTTGTATTCGGACTTGAGTTCTTCGTCCTGTTCAAGCGACTTGTCTGTCACAATTTTTTTCTGCTCAGGGATGATGATGGAATTGACCCCGAAGCTGATTCCGCTCATCGTCGCCCAGTGATACCCCAGTGTCTTCACGGCATCGAGGGTTTTCACGATCGATACGCGATCGACGACCTCGTACGCGTCGTCAATAAGCTTACCGATATCCTTCTTTCCGAGCTGCTTGTTGATGAATCTCAGCTTAGCCGGCAGAACGCTGTTGAAGAGCACGCGCCCGGGGCTCGTTTCGATCCATCCGTTTCTGTCGTTTGCGACTTTCCACGAAGAATCCGCTTTCAGGAACACCTTCGAGTTGACATTGACGACCCCATGATCCACTGCGATCAGGACATCGTCGATACTGCCGAAACGCATTCCTTCGCCCAGTTTTCCGAGGCGAAGGTCAGTCAGATAGAAAATTCCGAGGACGATATCCTGTGTCGGAATGACGATCGGTTTTCCGCTCGCCGGAGACATCAGATTGCTCGCGGAAAGCATCAGCAGCCGTGCCTCGGCCTGGGCTTCGATGGACAACGGAACGTGAACGGCCATCTGATCTCCGTCGAAGTCCGCGTTGAACGCGGTGCAGACCATCGGGTGAAGGCGAATCGCCTTCCCCTCCATAAGGACCGGTTCGAACGCCTGAATCCCGAGCCGGTGCAATGTTGGTGCACGATTCAGCAGAACGGGGTGATCGCGGATGATCTCCTCAAGAATTCCCCATATCTCATCGCGGCCGCGTTCTATGAGGCGTTTTGCGCTCTTCACGTTCGGAGCGAGCCCCCGCTCCACAAGCTGGCGGATAACGAACGGCTTGAAAAGTTCGAGTGCCATCTGTTTCGGCAGACCGCACTGATAGAGCCGGAGCTGCGGCCCGATGACGATGACCGAGCGGCCTGAATAGTCGACGCGCTTTCCGAGAAGATTCTGCCGGAAACGGCCCTTCTTTCCTCGAAGCAGATCCGTCAGGCTTTTCAACGGCCGGTTTCCGGCCCCTAGGACCGCCTTGCCCATGCGGCCGTTATCGATGAGGGCATCGACGGCCTCCTGGAGCATGCGCTTTTCGTTCCGGACGATGATCTCCGGCGCGTGCAGCTCCTGGAGCTTCCGAAGCCGGTTGTTCCGGTTGATGACCCTGCGATAGAGGTCGTTGAGGTCGGACGTCGCGAATCGCCCTCCGTCGAGCTGCACCATCGGTCGCAGATCGGGCGGAATGACGGGGAGGACTTCGAGGATCATCGACGTCGCCTGAGAATCGCTCTTTCTGAAATCCTCGGCGACCTGCAACCGCTTGATGAGTTTTCTCTTTTTCTGCCCCGTACTTTCGGAAATCTCCTCGCGAAGCGACCCGGCGAGCAACTCGAGGTCAATCCGCTCGAGAAGCGTTTTCACTCCCTCTGCGCCGATCCCGGCCTCGAACTTCTTGTCGTAAAGCGAACAGAGCCGATACTCCCGCTCGAGGATGATGTCCGCAACCACGAACGGCGAGGTCCCCTCCTCAATGACGATGTAGCAGGGGTCCTCGACCGTGATCTTTTCCTGCTGGACAGTAAAACGTCCCGGATATTTCTGGCTGAACGACTGGAGTTCCGTCTCGGAAATCACGTCATTCTTCGCGAACGGCAGTCGCGCCGCAGCAGTAATGATAAATGCCTCCTGATTGCCCTGAAGAGCGCGATTCGCGTCGACGCCAAGCTCCAGGGCCAGAAGTCGCTGGTATTCCGATTGCGGGATCAGATCCCCGACCCTGTAATGGAGGGTTTCGGGAACAATCTGCAGCTCGAACGCCGGTTCCGCCTTGAACAGATCGTCGCCATATTCGGTTTTGTAGCGGGCCAGCTGTTGCGCTGTGACGACATCCCCATCGCGAACCGGGATATCGTTGACGGAAACAACTTTATATGCTTTTTCCGCCTTGAATTTCGTTGGGTCGTAATGAGTGTGAACCTTAACTTCCTTTTCGGAAATGACGTCGCCTTTTCGCGCGAGATCCGTCCTCCGGCCATCGGAAACGATCTTGTACGCCTCCTCGAGCCTGCGCGTCGGCGCAAAATAAACAACCTTTTCGAGATCCTTCGTGCTCGCCCCAAGGAGGAGACTCAGACGACTCGGGATTCCCCGGAGATACCATATATGGACGACCGGAGCCGCAAGTTCGATATGTCCCATGCGCTCCCTGCGAACCCGATTGTCGGTTACCTCTACGCCGCAACGGTCACACACGATCCCCCGGAACTTCGGGCCGCTGCGCTTGTATTTTCCGCACGCGCACTCGTAACTTTTCGTCGGTCCGAAGATACGTTCACAGAAAAGGCCGTCTTTTTCGGGACGGAGTGTCCTGTAATTGATCGTCTCGGGTTTTTTGACCTCGCCGCTCGACAGCTCTCGAATCCGCTCCGGACTTGCGAGCTTGATCCGGACACCGACAATTTCACGTTTCGACATTATTCGTCCTCCCCCTCCGATTCGACGTCTTCAGGGAATGAAGTGAGATCTCCGTGAAAAAGTTCTTCGGAAAGACCTTCGATATCGTCCTTGTTCGTTTCGGGCGCCGCAGGTTCTTCCATCACATGTTCCTTCCCGGCGACGAAGGAAGGTCGGGAAACGAAATGCGACATCTCATCCTCGTCCTCCTCCATGATCAACTCTCCGATCGTGCCGTCCGTATACTGGACTTCGACATCAAGTCCCAATCCCTGCAGCTCCTTGACAAGGACCCTGAAGCTTTCGGGAACTCCGGGTTTCGAGAGATTCTGCCCCTTGACGATACGCTCGTATGTCTTGAGACGTCCGCGAATGTCGTCCGACTTGACCGTGAGCATTTCCTGAAGGATATTCGCAGCGCCATATCCTTCGAGCGCCCAGACTTCCATTTCTCCGAAACGCTGCCCGCCGAACTGCGCCTTCCCGCCAAGGGGCTGTTGCGTAATAAGGCTGTACGGACCAATCGAACGCGCATGGATCTTGTCGTCAACGAGGTGGATGAGTTTGAGCATGTACATGTACCCCACCGTGACCTTCTTTTCCATCGGCACTCCCGTGCGACCGTCGTAGAGGGTGATCATGCCGTCGTTCGTCAGATCGGGGAACTTCGTTTCCGAAAGGGTCTTGAGGTGCATGAAGATTTCCTCTTCCTTCGCTCCCTCGAAAACCGGCGTCGCAACATGCCAGCCGTTCTGGACCGCAACGAATCCCATTATCGTTTCGAGCACCTGCCCGAGGTTCATACGGCTCGGGACGCCGAGGGGATTGAGAACGATGTCGCACGGCGTACCGTCCGGCAGATACGGCATATCCTCGACTGCCATGATCCGCGACACGACGCCCTTGTTTCCGTGACGTCCGGCCATCTTGTCCCCGACCGTGATCTTGCGGAGCTGTGCGACGTAAACCTTGACGACCTGGTTGACGCCGGGGCTCAGCGCATCCGGATTGTCCTCCCGCGTCATCTTTTTGACCGCGACGATCTTTCCGCGCGCTCCATGGGGAACACGAAGCGACGTATCCCGGACCTCGCGTGCCTTTTCTCCGAAGATGGCGCGAAGGAGTTTCTCTTCAGGAGTCTGATCCGATTCACCTTTGGGAGTGACCTTTCCGACAAGGATGTCTCCAGCGTTGACTTCCGCTCCGACACGGATGATGCCATCTTCGTCGAGGTTCTTGAGGATATCCTCGCCGACGTTCGGAATGTCGCGCGTGATCTCTTCGGGGCCGAGCTTGGTATCCCGCGCCTCGATTTCGTATTCCTCTATGTGCACCGAAGAATACATGTCCTCCTTTACGAGGCGCTCGCTCAGAAGGATTGCGTCTTCATAGTTGTATCCCTCCCAGGCCAGGAAGGCGACAAGAACATTCCGCCCAAGGGCAAGTTCGCCATCGTCGACGCTCTGGCCGTCGGCGATGATATCCCCTGCGCGGACACGATCGCCCTTCCAGACGATGGGGCTTTGGTGGATGATGGTCCCCTGGTTCGACCGACGGAATTTCACGAGTTTGTATTCCTTCCGCCGTTCGCCATTCTCGCCGGAACGAATGACTATTGTACATGAATCGACATAGTCGACAATGCCGTCTTCCTCCGATACGACACAGGACCCGGAATCCTTCGCGATTCTGTGTTCCATCCCGGTTCCGACGAAAGGAGCTTCCGGACTGATCAGCGGTACCGCCTGACGCTGCATGTTCGATCCCATCAGCGCCCGGTTCGCGTCGTCATGCTCCAGAAAGGGAATCAGAGCTGTCGAGGCAGACACGATCTGCTTCGGCGAAACGTCGAGATACTGGACCTCCTCTTTCGGAACCGTCACGATCATCGAACGGAACCGGGTGTGACTTTCCTCCTCGAGGATCGTTCCGTCCGGCGCGAGGGGCGTGTTCGCGCGACCGACGTACGCATTGTCCTCCTCGTCGGCGGACAGATAGACGATCTCGTCGATGACGCGTCCGTCGACGACTTTCCGTCGCGGTGTCATCAGGAATCCGTATTCATTGAGCAGGGAATACGTCGCGAGGGACGTCACGAGACCGATGTTCGGCCCTTCGGGCGTTTCGATCGGACATACCCGTCCGTAATGCGTATAGTGGACATCGCGCGCCTCGAATCCCGCGCGCTCCCGGCTCAGACCTCCTGGGCCGAGAGCCGAGAGCCGGCGGCGATGTGTCACTTCCGCCAGCGGGTTTGTCTGATCCATGAACTGCGAGAGCTGCCCCGAACCGAAAAATTCGCGCAACGCGGCCGCAATCGGGCGGACGTTGATCAGGTCCCGCGCCATGGCTTTTTCGAGATCGGGGATCGTCGTCATGCGTTCGCGTGCGATTCGTTCCATCCGGAGAAGGCCGATGCGGATCTGGTTCTGAAGGAGTTCTCCCACTGACCGGACGCGCCTGTTCCCCAAATGATCGATGTCATCATCCATGGCTTCCGGATTCTTCAGGTTGATGAGCCCGAGAATGATGCTTTTGACATCCTCGAACGTCAGCAGGCGCTGGTCTTCAGGAACCGAAATGCCGAGTCTGCGGTTCATCTTGTACCGTCCGACGCGACCGAGATTGTAGCGCCTCGTGTCGAAGAAGAGGCTGTGGATATATTCCCTGGCGTTTTCAATCCGAGCGGGCTCGTTCGGACGCAGCCTGCGGAACATTTCCAAGCTGGCTTCGTCGGTGCTCGAGGTTCTGTCCTTTTCGATCGTGGCCGCTATGGAGCTGTCGATATCCCATACGGATACCTTCGTGCGTCCGAGCGCCGCTATTCTTTCGAGATGCTCCTTCGTGAGACGGTCATTTCTCGCGACGACGACGTTGCCTTCCTGGTCGAGAATCGCGGAAGCCGTCAATCGCCCCCTGAGCTCTTCCTCGTCGAGGTCGACTTCGATCTCTCTTGCGTCGAACTTCGCGAGAATCTCATCGTTGTTCCGGACTCCGAACGCCTTCAGGAGGATCGTCACGGGAATCTTCTTCCGATTGTCGATGTTCACCGAAAGCATATCGCCGGGAGTCAGGCTGAACTCAAGCCATGCCCCTCGATCGGGGATGATTTTCGCCGAATACGATTCCTGCCCCGGAACCTGTTCGTCCTTCGTGAAATACACTCCTGCGGAACGCGCAAGTTGATTGACGACGACACGCTCGGTCCCGTTGATGATGAATGTCCCCCGATTGGTCATCAGAGGGAAGTCTCCGAGGAAGATCTCTTCCTCCTTGATTTCCATGGTCTTTCTGTTGACCAGACGGATCGTCGACCGTATCGGCCTGGACCACGTCAGGTCCCTCTGACGAGCCTCTTCTTCCTCGGTGCTCGGCTCGTCGAGAAAGTACTTCACGAATTCGAGCGCAAAGGAGCCATCGTAACTTTCGATCGGAAAAACCTCGTGGAGAAGTTCCTGGAGCCCTTGCTCAGCGCGCTCATCCGGATGGACCGAATCCTGATAGAACCAGCGGTATGAATCTCGCTGAACCTCAATCATATCGGGGATTTCGACCAAATCGCGGGCGCGACCGAAGGTCAACCGTTGACGCTTCCTCCCTACGGGAACGAACTCGGGCATGGGACCGATGACCTCCCTATCTCTCTATAAGGGGATGTGACACTGACAAGCTATGACAATAGCAAAAAGGTTGTAGCGTGTCAATGACACACCACAACCTTTTTCGGCATTATTATGGTGCCGGGACGGGGACTCGAACCCCGACAGGCGTTAGCCCACTAGAACCTGAATCTAGCGCGTCTACCAGTTCCGCCATCCCGGCTCTTTCACGCGGGCTATTGTAGCAAGGGTATCATGGTTTGGCAAGCGTTCCGCAGCAATCGCTCTCCGACATTTCCCCATCCGTTTTCCCCATCTCTTCAGTCCTCTCCGGAGGCCCTCTTCAGACGATCCCGGATAGCCCGGCCAAGCCCTTCCTCTTCCGGCCATTCCGCGACAATAACCGCAGCGCCGCAGCGTTCCAGCTCTCTCATCGCGGAAAAGAGCCCACGTGCATAGTTTTCCGGGTCCCGGAAAAGGATCGAACGGAGCGTTTCCGCCGGAAAGGTCCGTATCCCCATATACGCAACCGGCTTCCGCAGGGCTTTCGTTTCGATCAGAAGCAGCGCTTCGGCTTCATTCGTTCCATTCCACGTCACGAGAGGGATTCCGGGCGCGTAGTGACGGAATCTCGTCCCGGGAGAACGCTTCAGGAGATGTTCCCCTTCCGGAGAACGTACGATGCCGGCGACTGTTGCGAGATCTTCGACCGATGTTCCGCCCGGACGAAGCAGGACGACATCGTCTCCGGTGACGTCGACAACGGTCGATTCCACGCCGAAACGTGTCGCTCCCCCGTCGAGAATCAGGTCGACCCTTTCGCCGAGGTCTTCGAGTACACTCGCCGCGTTCGTCGGACTCGGACGTCCACTCCTGTTCGCACTGGGTGCAGCGATCGGAAACCTCGTCCGCTCGATGAGGGCCAAAGCGACCGGATGCGCCGGCATCCGTATCGCGACGGTATCGAGCCCTCCCCGCACCTCGGCCGGAACGACGCGCAAAGCCGAAAGAACGATCGTCAACGGCCCCGGCCAGAATCTGTCTATGAGCAACCGAGCCCTGTCCGTTAGAACGGCAAGCTCTTCGACATCCTTCATCGAAGCCACGTGAAGGATGAGCGGATTCGACGAAGGTCGCCCCTTCGCGGCGTAGATGCGTCGTGCGGCTTCGGGATCGAGGCCGTTCCCGCCGAGGCCGTACACCGTTTCCGTCGGAAACGCGACGAGACCTCCTTCCGCTAGTATCCGGGCTGCCCTGGCGATGATTCTTTCGTCCGGATTCCACGGATCGACGCGAACGACAGCTTCCCGCATCCTCCGTCACTCCTCCGGCGCCGCGCCGTAGGACGCGGTGAAATGATCGCGAAATTCGAGGAAGCGGCCATCTATGATCGCCTGCCGCATCTTCTCCGCGAGGGAGACGAGAAAGCGAAGGTTGTGCCAGCTGCACAAACGCGACGAAAGGATCTCACCCGACCTGTGGAGATGCCGGACATACGCCCGCGTGTACGTACGGCACGCATGGCAGTCGCACGTCGGGTCGAGCGGGGAGAAATCGCGTTCGTATATCTTGTTCTTGATGTTGATCGGACCGCGGGAAGTCAGGAGCGTTCCGTTCCGGCCGTTCCGGGTCGGCAGGACGCAATCGAACATATCGACGCCGCGCGCGACGCCCTCCACGAGATTCAACGGGTGACCGACTCCCATGAGGTACCTCGGCTTCCCGAACGGCAAAACGGGATTGAGGACATCGAGGATCCGGTACATATCCGAATGACTCTCACCGACGGAGAGTCCTCCGATGGCGTACCCGGGGAATTCCATCGGCGTCAGTTCCGCGGCCGACCGGATTCTCAGATCCTCGAAGACGGACCCCTGAACGATGCCGAAGAGGGCGTTCCCCCATCCTCTCCACGCCTCGAGCGATCGTTCTGCCCAGAGAGTCGTCCGTCGAACGCCTTCTTCCGCCTGGACGCGCGTGCACGGATACGGAACGCACTGGTCGAAGCACATGGCGATGTCGCTGTCAAGCGAACGTTGTACTTGCGTTGCCCGTTCGGGCGTCATGAAGTGCCGGCTCCCGTCGAGGTACGACTGGAACTCGACTCCTTCATCCGAAATTCGGTTGAGCGAGGCGAGCGAGAACACCTGGAAGCCTCCGCTGTCGGTCAGGATGCTCCGGTCCCACGACATGAAGGAATGAAGCCCGCCCGCGTCCCTTATGAGGTCTTCTCCGGGACGGAGGTACAGATGGTATGTGTTCGAGAGGATGATCTGCGCCCCGAGTTCCTTCAGCTCGAACGGAGCCATCGCCTTGACGGTCGCCTGAGTTCCGACGGGCATGAAGACGGGCGTTTTCAGAACCCCGTGGGGCGTCTCGAATTCTCCGGCACGCGCGCCGGTCACGGGACATTGCGCGATGACGCGGAACTCAAACATTCGTTTTCTCCTCAATTCCGAACAACTTCACGAAATTCTCCCTGACGCGGAGCGAGAATTCTCCGACGTCCATGCCGCGGATCGTTGCAATCAGTTCGTACACCTCGACGACGTTGACCGGTTCGTTCCGTTTCCCGCGCCTGCTCTGCGGCGAGAGATACGGCGAGTCGGTTTCGCAGAGGATCCGGTCGATCGGAATTCTCGACACGACCGACCGGAGCTCCTCGTTTTTCCTGTACGTCACGGGCCCAGCGAAAGAAATTGAGTACCCGAGGTCGAGGAACGAGACCGCATGCTCCCACCGGCCCGAAAAGCAGTGGATCACCCCCGTCGTTCCGTTCCCGTCACGGCCGAGGATCCGGATCGCGTCGTCGAATGCGTCCCGAACGTGGATCACGACTGGGAGACGTTCGCGCTTCGCCCACTCGAGGTGCATCGAGAACACCGCCTGCTGCTCGAAACGAGGCGAAAAATCATAGAAGTAATCGAGCCCTGTTTCGCCGATCGCAGAAACGGCTCCGTCGCGGGCGAGCGCGACGAGATCGTCGGGAAGTCCCGAAGAGACCGATGCCGCTTCGTGCGGATGAACGCCGATCGCAGCAGACACGCCGTCGTATTCGCGCGCGAGATCGACGGCATGTCTGCTCGTCTCCGGATTTCCGGCAACGGCCATCAATCGTTCGACTCCAGCGGTTCTCGCCCGCTCGATCGCGTCTTTCGGCCCTTCCGGGAACGCCTTTTCGTCAAGATGACAATGAGAATCGATGAATCGTCCCTTCATGTTCACTCTCCCAATAAAACGGGCCTCTCCGTGAAGGGAGGCCCGGTATGACTTCGTCCTGTGTTGCCGGAATTCGGCAGGGTTCAGCTGACGCGGCTTCCGAGAGGGGCCGACTCATCCACCGTCAGGAGACCGAGCGCCGACTTGTCCTTTGGCCCCGCTGCCAGAAGCATTCCCCTGCTCTCGACACCGCAGAGCGTCGCCGGCTTCAGGTTCGCCACGACAATGATCCGCTTTCCGATGAGGTCCTGAGGCGTGAAAAACTCCTTGATCCCCGAGACGATCTTCCGTTTCTCGTATCCGAGATCGAGATACAGGGCGTAGAGCTTCTTTGCCTTCGGGATTTCCTCGACCCCGATGACTTCCGCCACGCGCAGCTCCACGCCCTTGAACTGGTCGATCGCTATCTCCGGCTCGTGCTCGGCCGGCCCTCCCGGCCGTTCCGGCGCTTTTGCGGAGTTCTTCGCCGAGTCTTTCGCCTCGCGATCCTTCTTCCACTGCTCGACGTCGATCCTCGGGAAAAGGACGTCTCCCTTCCGCGTCTTCTGACCGGCGGGCGCACGGCGCAGGTCGACCGACGGGAAGCGTTCGTCGAGCGGATCCCCGGCAAATCCGAGCTGCGCGTACATTCTTTTCGCCGCATCCGGCATGAATGGTGCCATGAGGAGCGCGACGGCGCGCAACATGGCGAAGAGCGTCGAAAGGACCGTGTCGAGACGTTCTCCGTTCCCCTCCCGTCCGAGCTTCCAGGGCATTGTCTCGTCGATATACTTGTTGCCTCGTCCGAGCAACGCCCAGACGGCTTTCAGGGCTTCGTCGAACGCGAAGACGTCAAGTTTATCCCTGACCATCGCGAAGGTCCCGTCGATGAGGGCGAGGACGTCTTCGTCGACAGGAAGGATCGCTCCGGGCGCGGGCACGACCCCGTCCCTGTAGTTCCCGATCATTTGCAGCGTCCGGTTCAGAAGGTTCCCGAGATCGTTCGCGAGGTCGGAGTTGACGCGCTGCACGAGCGCAAGTTCAGAGAAGTCGCCGTCGAGTCCGAACGGAACCTCTCTGAGGAGGAAGTACCGGAACGGATCGACGCCGTAGACCCTGGCCATTTCGAACGGATCGACGACGTTCCCCTTCGATTTCGACATCTTCTCCCCCTCGACGGTCCACCATCCATGCGCGAACACGCAGACGGGGGGATTGAGGCCGAGCGCGAGGAGCATGATCGGCCAGATGACGCAGTGAAACCGGATAATGTCCTTGCCCACGAGATGCCGGACAGAGGGCCAGAATCGCGCGAATTTTTCGGGGTCGTCGAGGTAGCCGCACGCCGTGGCGTAGTTGATCAGCGCGTCGAACCAGACGTAGACGACGTGCCTGTTGTCACCGGGGACCGGGATCCCCCATTTGAGCGTCGTCCGGGAGATCGACTGGTCCCGCACTCCTGATCGCAGAAAGCTCACGATCTCGTTGTAACGGCTTTTCGGCAGGATCGCCTGCGGATTCGCCTCATAGTATGCGAGAAGCTGTTCCGCATACTTCGACGCCCGGAAGAAATAACTTTCCTCCTGCATCTGCACGAGCGGACGACCGCAGTCGGGGCACGTCCTGTTGTCTCCCATGCTGCTCTCCGGGACATACGTCTCGCACGGGACGCAGTACCACCCCTCGTAGGCCCCCTTGTAGATATCTCCCTGGTCCATGAGTTTTTTGAACATGCTCTGGACGACTCGTTCATGGCGTTCCTCCGTCGTCCGGATGAAGTCGTCGTTGGAGATGCCGAGAACCTCCCAGAGCTTCTTGAAATTCTGCATGGTGGTATCGGCCAGCTGCTGCGCAGTCATCCCCTTGGCCTCGGCGCTCTGCTGGATCTTCTGGCCGTGTTCGTCCGTCCCCGTAAGGAAGAAGACGTCATCGCCGCGCATGCGCATGTGCCTGCACATGACGTCGGCGGCGATTGTCGTATAGGCGTGGCCGATATGCGGAATATCGTTCACGTAATAGATCGGAGTCGTGAGATAGAAGCTCTTGTCCGGCATGTCCGTTCCCCTCCCTGCTCCCGCAACGCCGCGGGGCATCAGTCGCGCCGCGCTTTTCCGGGAGTCTTTTCTGAAAAAAGATACTCCTTGACGCGGTTTTTCGGTACACCATACAACTGATTGATCGTTTTTACAATATCCCTCGCGTCGATTTGTTCCGCGAGCAATCTCCCGACCGCCCCGCGCCATTCACTGTCAGCCGTTTCGCTGACCGGGGCTCCTCCGACCACGAGCACCATTTCGCCGCGAAGGACGTCGTTCCTCCGCACTCGCTCCATAATGAGATCGAGCGTTCCCCTGATACTTTCCTGATGAATCTTCGAAATCTCCCGGACGAGCGCGGCGTTCCGGTTTCCGAAAACGGCCGCGACAGATTCGATGTGGTCCGCGAGCTTGTGCGGAGAAACGTAGAAGATCATCGTCTGCGGAAGGGATCTGAGCACTTCGAGCGCCGCCTTCCTCTCTCCCGCCTTGTCCGGCAGAAAACCGAAGAACAGGAACGGATGGACGGGGAGTCCGGAAAGAAGGAGCGCGGGCACGAAGGCCGTGGCTCCCGGCAAAACGTCGACGTCTATATCGGCCTGGAGGGCCGCTGCGATGATGTACGCGCCGGGGTCGGAGATCCCAGGGGTTCCGGCATCCGACACGAGGGCGACGCGTTCTCCGTCGAGCAGGCGTCCGACGAACTCATCCGTCCGGGAACGTTCGTTATGCGCGTGGTATGAGACGAGAGGCGTCCGAATCGCGTATCTCCGCGTCAGTATCGATGTCGTTCTCGTGTCCTCGCAGAGGATGATATCCGCCTCACGCAGGACGCGAATCGCTCGGAGAGTGATGTCTTCGAGATTTCCGACAGGCGTCGGAACGACCGTCAGCGGCATCCGTCCCCTCCCGGCGAATAGGCCCGTCTCGTGTCCTCGCTCTCTTCCCCGTCTCCTCCGCGCAGAAAGAACGGCGGTTCGACGAACAGTCCCTTCCCGGCGGCGCGGACGGCTTCGACGAGAACGACCGAAGCATACGCACCGGGACGATGATGCACGAAGCGAAGCCGTTTCGGTTCAAGCCGTATCGCCGACATCGCGGCGAGAAGCTCGGATGTCCTGTCCGCTACAAAAACCATATAGAGCCTCCCTTTGTTCCGGAGAAGCCACTTCGCGGCCGCAAGGACGTCTTCGAGGGAACAGCACAGATCCTGTCTCGCCGTCGCGGAGGAAATCCCGGCGCTTCGACGATTCCTGCAGAGTTCATGATATGGAGGGTTCGTCACGACCACATCCGCCGATTCTGAAGAAAACAGGTTTCTGACCTCGCGGAGGTCGCCGCAGATGAAGTTCACCCGATCGGAAAGACCGTTTTCCCCTGCGTTTCGTTTCGCGAGATCCGCAAGAGCGGGCTGGATCTCGACTCCGACAATGGGTCCGGCCAGCGGGAAACGGAGGCCCAGAAGAAGGGCTACAGCACCGGTGGCGGATCCGAGCTCGATCGTTTTCTCTCCGTTCCTGATGTACGCGAAATCAGAAAGCAGGACCGTATCCACGGAAACCCGCGGCCCTTCGGGGGGCTGCCACATCCGGAGAGCTCCGCGCAGGATGTCGTCCCGCTTCTCAGACATGCATCCGTCTTTCATCGCCAGTCCTCGAGGTTGATGCCGACAACCTGTGACAATCCCGGCTCCGACATCGTCACTCCGTAGAGGACATCAGCGCGTTCCATAGTCGCCCGGCGGTGCGTCATCACGATAAGTTGCAGACGCGTCGCGTACTCCCTCGCAAGCGCCGCGAAGCGCAGAAGATTATATTCGTCGAGGGCGGCATCCACCTCGTCCAGAACGGCGAGTGGAACGGCGGCAACCTCCATGCACGCGAAGAGCAGAGAGATACCCGTAAGCGACTGTTCCCCGCCGGAAAGTTGCGCGAGGCTTTGCATTTTCTTTCCCGGCGGTCGCGCGACGATATCGACTCCGGAATCCCAGAACGAGTCTCCCTCGAGAAGTTCGAGACGCGCCTCTCCGCCGCCGAGAAGATGCCGGAACAGATCGCTGAAGCGAGCCGCGATATCCGTCAGCGCGTTTCCGAAAAGCGTCCCGACATAACGATCCGTCTCCTCGATAAGGCGACACAGCTCTGTCTCGCCGGCGCGGAGATCCTCGAAATTTTCGTTCAGAAACCCGATCCGATCCGCCAGTGAAGAATCTTCCGATAAAACTCCGAGATCGTACACTCCGATCGCCTTCAGATCCCTTTCGTAGCGGCGAACCGTATTCCAGATACCGGCGAGGTCCGACTCTCCGACACCCTCACGGACGCCGGGATACGGGTATTGCTCCTCCCAGGAATCGATCAGCTGCGCCCTTTCCCGCTCGACATTCTCGATCTGTCGGTCGACCTCCCTATGCCCGAGGTCGACCGAAGACACCCTCTTTCCGGCATCTCCGAGGTGTTTTCGGAGCCTCGCCAAACGGAGATCTTCCAGTTCCCTCGCTCCGGCTCGGCCCGACAATTCCTCGCGAACATCCCTCCGGCGGCGCCAGAGTCGCGCGCACTCGCTCCCCGCGTCCCGAAGCTTCTCCCACAGGGAAGCGATTTCAATTTCCACCGACGCCATGTCCCTTTCGAGAGACCGTACGGCTTCCGATGCACGCGAGAATTCTTCCGCAAGGCGCGCGACAAGCGCCTCTCCGGCCCGAAGACGCTCTCTGCACAGGGCATCGGCAGACTCGGCAGCCGAAAGAAGTGCCGTATCCGACGAGTGGTTGCTCCCATCGATCAAACCGGAGAGTTCTTCCTCGCACGAGGCGATCGTCCGCACGGTCTCCTCCCTGTCTGAATCCGCCGTTTTCTCGGCATCCGACAGTTCCGCCAGACGGAAAGCAGTTTTCTCGATTGCCGTTCTGAGGCGTTCCAGATGGCGTTCCATCTCTTCGGCGTGAAGGCGTTCTTCCTGAAGACGTTCCTTGAGGTCTTCGACATTTTTCGTAGCTTCACGCTCGCGCCCCTCCGCTCCGCCGAGCGCTGACTTCCGTCGATCGATCTCGGTCCGAAGCGCGGCGAGTTTTTCCTCCTGCTCCCGGATAAGGCTGTTCGCGGCGATGGCGCCTTCCGACGCCCGTCTCTTCCCCCCGCTGACGCTTCCCGTCGCAGCGAAGACCTCGCCATCGAGCGTGACGACGGGAAACCTCCGGTGCGATGAAAGGTTCCGTGCGACCGTTTCGAAACACTCAACGACGAGGACATCTCCGAGAAGGTGACGCACCGCCCTGTCCCATTCGGGATCGCTGCGAACGAGATCGGCCGCCCAGCCGACGAATCCAGGCTGCGAGAGCCGGATATCCGGCGCGGGCGTCCTCGGCGAGATCTGGTCAAGGGGAAGAAACGTCGTCCTCCCAGCCTGTTTGCTTTTCAGAAGATCGATGCATCGCTTCGCATCGTCGAGAGAGGCGACGGCAAGCCAGTACTGCCTGCCGCCGAGATAAGCTTCGAGAGCGTTCGTCAGCGTATCGGGACACGAAAAGGCGTCCGCGACCATCCGCATCCCGACGGTGAGCTTTCCGAGCCGGGCCGCGGAGAGAAGGAATCGTACCGGCTCAGGCAGGAGCGCCTGTTCCGCACGATCCTTCATCCGGTCGATCGCGTTTTCGATCTGAGATGCCGTTCGGACGGCGGCATGAAGGGCGTTTGTCTCCACCTGACATTCAGTCGCCGCAGCCCCCTTGGCTTCGACCGCTCTGGAATATGCACCGGAAAACTCCTCCACAAGCGTGCGTTTTTCCCCAAAATCCCTGACAAGCGTGGTCTCCTCTGCACGAAAACCCCGCACGTCGCGCTCGAGCGCCGTTCTTTCCTCGCGCATCGAACGGGAACGTCGTTCGAGAAAATCACCCCGTACGCGAGCTTCGTTGATCCGGTTCTCAAGAGCTTCCCGTCTTCGGACAATTTCGGCTTGTTCTGCCTCGGCACGCCGGACCCGCTCCCGTATTTCGGAACAATTCGAGGCGGACTCGCTTGCATTTCGCCGCAACTGCGCACAATCTTCCTTGCCGCGCCGCAGTTCGGTGTCTCGAAGAAGCAGATTTTCCCTGTTCTTCGAAAGCATCCCGACCATTGCGGCCTTGCGGACCTTCGCGGAACGAAGCGATCCGGCTCCCGATACGCAGACGCGACGAGCCGCTTCAAGGCTTCGGGTTACGCTCTCGAAATCGGAAAGCAGTGCCTTCTCCGCCTCTCTTTCCTTTCTGAAGGCATCGAGAAAGGCTTGTTCTCCCCGTTCCCACATGACGCGCCATCGCCGCGCATCGTCACCTTCGATCTCAAGGAGCGACAGAGACTCCGCGAGATCTCCCAGACGGCGTTCGAGAGCGGTGCGCCGACCGTGATACGCCTGTTTCCGATGCTCGTCGAGGAGCCGAAGGAGTTCCCTCGCCTTCGCAGCCGTCTCGACCGCCGGAGCGATCTCCTCCCGGCGACGCGAGAGTTCGGCGATGAGCGTCGTCAATCGTCCCATCTCTTCTTTTACTCCCGCGAGACGGGCATCGGTTTCGTTCCGTTTCCTGCGGTACTGGTCGATTCCGAAAAGCACCTCAAGGCGCATCCTTCGCTGCAGGGGGCGTTGACGGATCGTCTCCGCAACCTCTCCCTGACCGATGAACGCGAACGTTTCGCCGCCGAGACGAAGCATCCGCTTCACCTCGTCAAGATCCTGGAGCCGTATTTTCTGTCCGTCGTGAAAGAGGACGCTCCCCGTATCTGGAGAAAACGTCCTCCGAATGGTGGAAACCCTGTCCGAATCGCGCAGCGTGAGTATGACGTCGCACTCCTTCGCGGCGCTGCTCGCGGCGGTTCCCTGAAAAAGAAGCTCCTGCTGACGCGAGATGCGGAGCTTCATCGGGCTCCCCTCGCCAAGCACCCAGGCGAGCGCGTCGAGGATATTGCTCTTGCCGCTCCCGTTCGGACCAACGACCGCGGTCATTCCCGGAGAAAACGGAAGATCGTGCGACCCTCCGAAACTTTTGAACCCTTTAAGGCGCAGTCGTTCTATGTACAACCAGAGAAACCTCCCGACGCAACATTTGTTCGAGTCGTCGTTCCATCTGCTCGGCGGTTCCCTGAGCCTCGAGCCGATAGCGTCCCCATGGAAAATCTTCACGTTCGATGAGAATAATCCTTCGTTCCAGTTCCGACTCCCACAATGAAAGGTACGTCTCCGCCAC
The DNA here is from genome assembly GCF_055390895.1 of Lactivibrio alcoholicus. Taxonomy (NCBI): domain Bacteria; kingdom Thermotogati; phylum Synergistota; class Synergistia; order Synergistales; family Aminobacteriaceae; genus Lactivibrio; species Lactivibrio alcoholicus. The sequence continues at coordinate 3,084,632 of NZ_AP042471.1, read as the reverse complement.
ATACCGAGAAATAACGGCGTTCGCTTCGACGAGGACCGTTTCCGCGCGGTTCGCCCCCGCTACCTTTCTGAGGAATCTCTTGATCGAGAGCGCCACGGTATCTTCCTTCTGGACCCACCCATACCCTCCGCAGAACGGACACCCTCGCGTCAAAACCGAACGAATGTCGGGGCGCGCCCGTTTCCGCGTGATCTCGACAAGACCGAGTCGACTGACACCGAAAATACGGGCCCGATAGCGATCTCCCTGAAAGGCGGTTTCGAGCCGTCGCAACAGCTCCACCCTGTCTTCCTCATATTCCATATCGATGAAGTCGATGACGACAATACCTCCGATCGCGCGGAGACGCAGCTGCCGGGCGATCTCGTCGACAGCCTCGAAGTTTGTTTCGACGACCGTATGTCTGAGATCCGTATCCCCGACATACTTTCCGGTGTTTACATCGATGACGGTAAGCGCTTCCGTGTGATCGATGATGAGGTACGCTCCGGAACGGAGCCAGACCTTCCGTTCCAGCGCGGTCTCGAGCTCCTTTTCTATTCCGTAGAATTCGAAGAGGGGCGTTGGTCCGCGATGAAGCGACAGCTCCGGACGGCTTTTCGTAAAGAACGCCCCGAGATACTCGTCGATATGTCCGTACTCTTCCTCGCCGTCGACGATAATTTCCGACACGGATTCCGTGAGTTCGTCCCGAAGAACCTTTCCGACAAGGCCGATGTCCCGATAGATCAGGCACGGGGCCGATTGCACCTCGGCATTGTGCTGGATTTCCTTCCAGAGCGCCTCGAGCGTTTCCATGTCGTGGCGAAGCGCTTCGGCGTCGACGCCTTCCGCGGCTGTCCGCACGATGACCCCGCATCCTCCATGCCGGAGATCCCGCGCGATACTCCGGAGACGCTTCCGTTCCTCTTCATCTGTGATCCGCTTTGAGACTCCCGATTCCTGCCCGTTCGGGACAAGAACGAGGTAGCGCCCGGGTATGGAGATCCGGGACGTGACACGCGCCCCCTTGTTTTTTCGCGCGGCCTTGACGACCTGGACGACGACTTCGGCGTTCGGCTGCAGATTGAGTCCCTTCGCGTCGTTGAGATACAGGAACGCGTTTCTTCCGTCTCCGAGATTCACGAATGAAGCGTGAATCCCGGGCAGAACACTCTCGACGCGCGCCTTGTAAATTTCCCCGGCACGCTGTCGTTCCCACATCCGTTCGATGAATATATCCACGAGACGACCGTCCTCGACGATCGCAACCCTCGTTTCCTCAGTATCGATCGTATTCGCCACGATCTTCCGATCCATAGTCAGCCCTCCGGGCCCGCTAGTTTCCATTCGTATCTCCGGAGAAGAGAGATACAAGTGGAAGCACCCGTTTTTCTCCGGTCAGTTCGCCTCCCGAGAGACGCCCGACAACACGCCTGACCACATTCACACCCGCCCAGCCGCTCATCTTGCCAAATTCGACAAGATCGCGTATCAGTGCCCCCGGACCATGTTCGCCCGGTCGCTCCGTAACGACGCGAAACCACTCGCCGTCATAATCCGCGCGGCACACCCATTCAGGCCACGGATATCCGCTCCGGACGGCTTCACACGCTCCACCATCGCGGACGCGGATCAGATATTCTGCTCCCTCGCACGAATTTCCGAGATTTCCCAGCGGTGCCTCTTCCCATCCGCCGAGCGAAAAACCGTCCGGAAGTTTTCGTTGCCACGAATCGAAAAACGAAGCACGCCACTCTTCGAGCCAGACATCCATCGGCTCGCAGAGCGCCACTATTCCGACGGGGAGTTCCGGCCCGAGACTCAGCTTCGGTCGGGGGGAAAATCCCTCCGTCTGTACAAAGCGGATTCCAGCACGTGTCGCGCTGCGGGAAAAGACCGCGGGCAGAGCGATATGCGGAATGAAACAGGCACGTCCCCGTTTTGAAAAAACGATACGAACCTTCAACATGACACGGCCCGCATCTTCTCGAGAATTCCACATCCGCGCCGTTCCCATCCACAGGCATTGCAGTCGCCGAAGCGGCAGTCGGGCGTCAGGCTCTCCTCCCTCGAACGTTCCCGTTCCCGCCAGAGAAAATCCCGGCTGACGCCGATATCGATGTGATCCCACGGGAATCGTTCGTCCCGGGGGCGCTCTCTCGCGACGTACCACTCGGGGTCGACGGCTTTCGCCTCGAAAGCGGCCTTCCAGATATCCGGCCGGAAGGTTTCCGTCCACCCGTCGAACCGGGCACCATTTCTCCACGCCTCAAAGAGGACATCCGCAAGGCGCCTGTCCCCACGGGCGAATATTCCCTCGAGTCGCGTCTGTTCCCCTTCATGATACCGCACAGTAACACGGCGGTTCGAAACCAGCGATTTGATGAATCGCCCGCGCTCCGAAAGTTCGGCGACCGACGCCTGCCGTTCCCACTGAAAAGGCGTATGCGGTTTCGGAACGAAACCGGCTACCGACACCGCAATCTCGGCCCTTTTTCTGTGCTTTCGACCGATCTCGGCCGCGCGTTCGGCGATCTTCGCAATCCCTTCGAGATCCTCGCGGGTTTCCGTCGGCAAGCCCATCATGAAATAGAGCTTGATTCGTTCCCATCCGTGAGCGAACGCCGCTTCAAGTGTCGTTTCGATGTCATCCTCCGAAACACCCTTGTTGATGACGTTCCTCATGCGTTGGGTTCCGGCCTCGGGGGCAAACGTCAGCCCTCCCCGCTTCACGGGCTCGAGCGCCGCCGCGAGCTGAACGGAAAAGGCGTCCATTCTGAGACTCGGAAGGCTCAGCCTGACCCTGCGTTCTCTCAACGCGGGCTTCAACCGCTCCACGACATCTCCGAGAGCGCTATAATCGCACGAGGCAAGAGAAATGAGACCGATTTCCTCCCAGCCGGTCTTTTCCGTCCATCTGAGCGCCGCCTCCACGACTTCGTCGGCCGTGCGCTCCCTGATCGGTCGGTACAGCATCCCCGCCTGACAAAAACGACAGCCGCGCGTACACCCGCGAAACAGCTCTACCGGAACTCTGTCGTGAACGACGCTTGCCGAGGGGACCAGAAGTCCCTCGGAGGAAAACGCTCCCTTCATCGATTTCAGCGTGGCACGGCGGATCGGAAACAACTGCGACGAGCGAATATCGCAACCGGCGGAATCGAAGGAAGCGACGGATCGTACGGGGAGATAGATCCCAGGGAGATCCGCGAGCGCATCGAGTTTTTCCGAACGGGAACAACCGACCGCGGCCGAGAGACGCTCCACGATGGCGGGGAGGGTGATTTCGCCGTCACCCATACAGACGGCGTCGAGGAACGGGGCCAGCGGTTCCGGCGTCATCGCTCCCGGACCTCCGGCGATGACGAGCGGATCATCGTCTCCCCTGTCTTTGGAAAAAAGAGGGATTCCTCCGAGATCCAGCATCGTCAGGATATTCGTGTAGCTCAGTTCGTACTGGAGCGTGAAGCCGACGACATCGAACCGGGAAAGGGAACGTCCCGTTTCGAGAGACGCAAGAGGAAGGCCGTGAAGGCGCAACTGTTCCTCCATATCGACCCATGGGCAATACACCCTTTCGACATCCGCCTCGTCGAGACTTTTGAGAAGAGGATACAGGATCTGGTAACCGACATAGCTCATACCGATCTCGTATACGTCGGGAAACGCGAGGCAAAAGCGGACAGTGGCATTCTTCTTTTCGGGAAGTCCGGCCCCCCACTCGCATCCGACATATCGTGACGGACGCCTGGTTTCCGAAAACAGGGGCCAATACGGGTCGTCAAAATCATTGAACGTCATGTCACTATGCTCCATTTCTCTCATTCGTAATTCTTTCGCGTCGTCCGATAGACGCTTGTCACAAGACCAAGCGCAGCCGATATCGCCACCAGAGAACTCCCTCCGTAACTGATGAACGGAAGGGGAAGACCGGTAACCGGAAGAACTCCCATGCTCATGCCGATTCCCTCCGTCATCTGAAACCAGATCCACGATGAGAGTACGACCACGAGAACCTTGGCGCGCGCATCCTTGCATCGGAGCCCTACATCTACGATTCTCCAGAACAAAAGGCTGAAGAGGAGCAAAAGCAGGGCAGTCCCGAGAAAACCGAATTCCTCGGAAAAAACGCTGAACGCAAAATCAGTATGCGGCTCGGGAAGGAAACGCAACTTACTCTGCAACCCTTGCATGAATCCCTTTCCCCAGAGCCCGCCCGACCCCACCGCGATACGGGACTGGATGACATTGTATCCCGCTCCGAGAGGATCGACGGAAGGATCGACAAAAACGAGGATCCGCATCTTTTGATACTCTTTGAGAAAGTGCCACCCGACCGGTAAGGACGCGAGGACGGCCGCGCAGATCCCCGCGAGAAACCTTTTCGGGGCTCCGGAGATGATAAGCCCGACGAAGATCATGAGAGCGTAAACAAGCGAACTTCCCATATCCGGCTGGAGCAGAACGAGAAGGCCGCTCATTCCCGCAAGAAGCGCCCCGGAAATAAGCGCCGTTACCGTGACCGGAGGATATCTGCAGAGATGTTTTGCGAGAAACAGGGCGAGAGCTATCTTCCCGATCTCCGAAGGCTGAAGACGCGCGGGGCCGAGGTAGAGCCAGCTCTGTGACCCTTTCACGGTCAAACCGACCACGAGGACGATAAAAAGAAGCCCCAGAAGACCCGCATAGATCGGGTATGCGAAATTCAGGAACCACCGGTATCCGATCACGTGAAAGGAAACGAACACACATGCGGCGATCAATCCCCAGAGAATTTGCCGAACGGCGAAAAAGGCACCCCGTCCCGCGACGCCTCCTCCGGCGCTGTAGACCGTCACAATGCCGATACAGAACAGACAAAGAGCGGGAACGAGACATAACCAGTCAATCGATCCCAGCTCTTCGAAGAAAACTGACTTGCGATCATCCATGTGTCCGTCCTACTCCTCGATTCTGGTCCCCCGTCTAACGCGTATTATCGGAATGTTGGCGACGAGAGCGACAGAACGATCCGCCCTGTCGAGATCCATTTCGATCTTTGAGGAGTCGATCTCCATGTACTTGGAGATGACCTCTATGAGATCCGCCCTGAGCGCGTTCAGCAATTCCGGCGAGATATCGGTCCTGTCGTGAATTAACACCAGTTGCAGGCGCTCCTTCGCAACAGCTCCCGATCCTTTTTTTCCGAACAGACGCTGAAAAAAATCTTTCATGAATACCCTCTCCGATCTCCCGTTACCGATTCATTCCGAACAGACGCCTGATTCCGGAGAGAAAACCGCCGTCACGCTGCTCTTCGAGCTTCATGAAAGGTATTTCCTTGCCGGTAATCCGGCCGGCGACATTTTTGAAAGCCTTTGACGCCGGCGACACGTCGGAAAACGTCAGTGGTTCGCCCTTGTTTGCCGATTTCACGACGCTCTCATCCTCAGGGACGATGCCGATCAGGGGAATGGCGAGAATATCAAGAACATCCTTGACGTCCAGCATTTCGCCTTCGCGGACGAGATGGGGGCGCAGGCGATTGATGATGAGACGGATCGGGCTCTTCCCCATGGACTCAAGCATTCCGATGATCCTGTCGGCATCGCGAACGGCCGGAACTTCAGGCGTCGTTACGACGATTCCTTCGTCAGCGCCTATCGCCGCGTTACGAAAACCCGCTTCGATCCCGGCCGGACTGTCGACTAGGATAAAATCGAAATCCGCGCGGAGCATCGCAACGAGATCGGCCATCTGCTCCTGCGAGACCGCGTCCTTTGTCCTCGTCTGAGCCGCCGGAAGCAGATACAGTGAATCGACGCGCTTGTCCCTGACGAGGGCCTGCTGAAGACGGCAGGTTCCTTCGATCACGTCGACGAACGTATAGACAATCCTGTTCTCGAGTCCCATCATGACGTCGAGATTCCGCAACCCGATGTCCGCGTCGATGGCGACGACTTTGAACCCACTCCGCGCGAGGGCGACAGAAATATTCGCCGTCGTGGTCGTTTTTCCGACGCCGCCCTTTCCGGACGTCACAACAATGACACGTGCAGCCACTTCTTCCCACCCCGTTTCGGCAATTCTCCGTTATATTTTCAACTCTCTCACAATCAGGGAGTCGTTTTCGAGCAGTACTACGACGGGTCTTCCCCACCATTCCTTCTCCATCCCAAGGTACGAGCCGACCTTGCTTCCGATCCGGACCTGTTTCGCCTCAAACGCTCCGGTCGTGATCGAGTGTCCCGGGGCCCGATTCAACCCGGCATGTGCGAGTCCCTTGAGTCGACCCCAGACAACGACGCTCCCGCCAGCGAGAACTTCCGCCCCGTCGTTGACGTGTCCTACAATGACGATATCTCCGTCGTGCTCCACGCGTTGTCCGGAACGAAGCGACCGGAGGAGGACAAGCGGTACGTCGGTGGCACTCCCATCCCGGGAGACCGGGGCACGATACTCGCCGACGTGAAACCCGATGGCCTTGAATCGGTTTTGCGTTTCCAGATCGAGCGATACCCAGGAAAGAATACGAAGTCCGGAATGCCAGATCGCACGAAGGAGTTCGAACAACGCGTCATTCCCGATCTTTCTTCCCTGAAAATCAAGTACCACGCCCATTCCGCCTAGAATTTCAGATGTCCGGGATTCGAGCATCCGGATGTCGGAGAGAAGGGAGGAATCGTCCATCCCCTCTGGAACGATCATCCGGACATGATCTTTCGCCCCCTTGAAGAGTATGTGTTCTTCGCGGTCCACTACAGGAAGAGAGGGGTCAACCATGTTGCTTCCTCCTTTTTCTACGGGACAGCGGTGTCCCGAGTATCCCGCGCAATCAGATACGAGAGAACCTGCCCGACAATCGGAGAGGCGACGCTGCTCCCATGTTCTCCCGCTTCGACAACGGCTACGGCGACATACCGCGGACGCTCCGCCGGCGCGTATCCGGCGAAGAGCGCGTGATCGTTTCCGTGAGCGTTCTGGGACGTCCCCGTTTTTCCCGCGACTGTTACGCCGTATGTCCCCGCGCGCCAGCCGGTCCCCTGACGGACGACATCGAGCAATCCCTTGCGGACAAGATTCATATTTTCCGGAGAATGCGCGATATGTACCGGAGGATTCCGGCCTTCTCCGAAAAGATACGGCGTCACGAGGAGCCCTCCATTCGCAAATGCTGCGTACATTCGCGCAATCTGCAAAGGCGTCATGAGCAAAAAACCCTGTCCGATCGAATAGTTGACGGTATCGCCCCTGTACCACGATTCCTTGAAACGTTCTTTTTTCCATTCAATGCCTGCGATATTCCCCTCGGCCTCGCCGGGAATGTCGAAGCCGGTTCTGGCACCAACGCCAAAACGTCTTCCCCATTCTATCAGGCGGTTGATACCGAGCTTCAGTCCCACCTGATAGAAGTATACATCACACGAATCCTGTAACGCCGATACCAGTCGAACCGTTCCGTGTCCACCGCGTTTCCAGCATTTGAACGTCCTGGTTCCGAGCTGATACTCCCCGGAGCAATAGTACGAGGTCGCTCCAGTCACTTCGTTTTCCTCGAGCGCGGCAAGCGCAACGAGTGCTTTGAAGGTTGACCCCGGCGGATAGACGCCTGATATCGCCCGGTCCATCATCGGATGCGTCGGATCATCCGTCAGGACGCTCCATTCCCTTGCCGAAACCCCCCAGGAAAGAGGATTGTTGTCGTAGGACGGAGACGTACAGAGAACGAGGACGGCGCCCGTGTACGCATCAAGCGCCACGACGGCTCCCCGAAATCCCCTGAGAAGGTCCGCGGCAAGTCGCTGCGCACCGAGGTCGAGTGTCAGCCTGATGTTCTTCCCCCTGACGGGAGCGCGGTAATCGAGACTTCGGATACGCCGTCCTCTCGCATCGACTTCAATGGCCTCCTCTCCGACTCTGCCTCGAAGCAAATCCTCGTAGGAACCCTCGATTCCACCCTTCCCTATCCTGTCTCCGCCGACATAATCCCCTTCAGGCTTCTGGCGGAGCTCACTTTCGCTGATCTCTCCCGCGTATCCGATTACGTTCGAAACGAGGCTTCCTGCAGGGTACGTCCGACGCCACACGGCCATCGGAAAGCACTGGGACGGGAAGTTCGGATCAGCGACGAGGTCGGCCATCTGCGGCAACGTGAGATTGGTGATCACGCGAACAACCCGGTATGGAGCCCAATACTGTCGCTTGACTGTCGCCGAAAGGTTTTCGGGGTCTATCGGGAATCCGTGTTTGCTCAGGACGAGAGAGAGGCGCTCGATCATACCGTCTCTCTCCAGATCGAGCGGGTACCCGAGGATATCGAACGTCGTGACGTTGACGGCGAGAGGAGAGCCGTTCCGGTCGAAAATCTCGCCGCGCGACGATGGAATTCGGACCAGGCGCAAGCGGTTGTCCCAAGCGAGTTTGACATATCGGTCCGAGTGCAGGATCTGAAAGAAATACAACCCGATAAACAGAAAGAGAATCGATGCCATCATGACGATACGCCAGAAACGTGCCCGGATTTCTATGACGGGTCTGAGATCAGGCATTCCACTTCCGCTCCAGATGTGCGATCAGAACACAGACGATCCCGACGACCGGAAGGAGATACCCCTGCTGTTGCAGCATCGTTCTGAAGACATCCTCTATTGGGAGCCCCCAGAGAACCAGTCTGGCGAGTGAAACAAGCGACTGACCGGCCCAGAGGAAAAACGCCGTAAGCCCGATGGTTCGTCCCGAGGAAGGAAGCGTGAGCCAGACCCACCGCCCCACGAGCAGAATGGAGACGGACAGAAAAGACGTCACTCCGGGAAAACCGAGCCATCGCAGATCGAAGATGACACCGCCCAGAAACGTACTCCAGACCGTCGCCGAAAACGATTCTGAACGATAAAGCGACCGATAGAGCATCAAAACGAGGAAAAGTTCCGGGATCATCAGGGGTCCTGACGCAAGAACCGCGAGAAAATCCTGCAGGAGCCACACCGCAAGACCGGGGAGCATCCCTTTTACCTCGGTTTTGGTCTCAGGATGCTTACAGAATACAGAAGCGACAGGGAAGCCCCCGTATCGAGACGATACGAAACAAACCCTCCATCGGAAGTCCGTGTCTGGGAGGAGAGTTTCCCTATCGCGATTCCCGGTGGCAGAATTTCGCTGATCATGGCGGTGCTTACCGTCATCCCCGGACGAACCGCGCGTCCCTCGGGGATGAACAGGAGCCAGACGCTGCCTTGTCCGTCTCCGGCAACGACGCCTAGATCGCGCGTCTCTTCAATGACAGCTGGAACCATCAGAGAGGAGGACGTTATCAGTTCCACCCACGAAAAAGAATTCTCGACGACTGTGGTGCGCCCGGCAAGCGCCCCCTTCTGCAGAACCGGCGTACCGGGGCGGATGCCATCCTTCAGCCCTCTGTCGATCAGCACCTCGGTCCACCACGCCTGCGGCGCGCGAAAAACGACCCTGGAATCCTCAATGGCCATATCAAGCTGACGCTTGATCGCACTGGTCTGCGCGCCTGCCATGTGCGATGCCAGTCCGAGACGCACGTTTTCTTCCTCAAGATATTGCAGCCGATCCAGGATTTTTTTCCTTTCGGCGAACCATGCGGCCCCGCTTCGGAAGCCATCTCGAAGTATGGCGGCCGGCGTCTCGGGGTACGAAAGCAAAACAGTAATAAGCGTTACGGGGTCGCGCAAAAGCTCCCTGTGCGGTGCGAACGCAAGCAACAACACACTCAGCACGAGGGCGACAAATCCATGGATCCAGTCAGTTCCCAGCGTCTTGAGTCGCACCGGACGCGGTCTCCGTCACAAGATTATCTGGACCCCTTCTCGACCGACATCAGAACCCTTTTCATGACGTCGAGATTGTCCAGAATCTTTCCAACTCCGCGGGCGACGGCAAAAAGCGGATCCTCAGCCACGATGACCGGCGTGTTGAGGGAACGGGAAAGTCGCTCAGAAAGCCCACGCAGCTGCGAAACGCCGCCGCTCATGATAATCCCCTGGTCGACGATATCCTTGGCGAGTTCGGGAGGCGTCTGTTCGAGCGCGACCTTGACCATGTCCTCGATCCTGAGAATGATCGGATCGATCGCCTCTCGGACTTCCACAGATGTGACGATATCCGCTTTCGGAAGTCCGTCCGCGAGATCGCGTCCCTTGACGGCCATCTCGAGCTCCGGTTCGAGAGGAAGCGCGGATCCGATCTGGATTTTCACCTCTTCGGCCGTCGTCTCGCCGATGAAGAGCGCATAGCGCTGCCGGAGCATCGCGACAATGGCGTTATCCATGTCCTTTCCGGCTGCGCGGAGAGAATTCGTGACGACGATCCCTCCGAGAGAAAGAACCGCGACCTCGCTTGTCCCTCCGCCGATATCGAGGATCATACTTCCCTTCGGCTCCTGAATCGGCATTCCCGCCCCAAGTGCAGCCGAAACCGGTTCTTCGATGACATAGGCCTCTTTCGCCCCAGCGCCAAGCGTCGCGTCGATCACGGCTTTCCTCTCGACTTCGGTAACCTCTGCCGGAACAGAGATGACGACACGCGGATGCGAGAGAAAAAAGCGTCCCCCGCTCGCGTACCGGAGGCAATGACGGATCAGTTCCTCCGTCATATCGAAATTCGCAATGACGCCGTCCTGCAGCGGCCATATCGTGGTTACGCCGGTCGGCGTTTTCCCCGACATTGCCTTCGCCTCGCGTCCGACCGCGATGATCTCGCTCGGCCCCCCCTTGGGCCTCCTTCTGACGGCCACAGCTGAAGGCTCATTGATAACGATCCCCTTGCCGCGAACGAAGACAACGATATTCGCGGTTCCGAGGTCGATTCCGACATCTGCTCCGAACATACCAGAGAGCGCTCTCAACACAACAATACCACCTTCAGCTTTCACAGTCCGGGGGGATCGCTACGGACCGCCCCTTCGCGACTATATAATGCCCCTGAAGACCTATGGACAATACGGACAAACGATCCTTTACATGACGCGTCAGAACGCGATCCTCGACACTTGGCAACAACGACCCGTCGGGGTGATTGTGGAGAAGCACGACCGATTTCGCGTCCAGACGAACGGCACGACGCAACAGATATTGTACATCCACAAACGCGCCATCCAAACCTCCGTACGATATCCTTTTCTCGTCAATCACGATTCCCTTCGAATCCAGCGAGAGAAAGATGACGAATTCCCGTTCCTCGTGGGCGAGCAGAGTGCTCCAGCACGCGATTCTCTCCGCAAAACCAGGGGCTTTTTCTTCGCCGCATTCGACCGTCACCCGTCTTGCCAGTTCCATGGCCGCAACGAGGGAACACGCTTTCGCATTCTTAATTCCGGGTATACGGTGCAGTTCTCCGAGAGTCGCGCGATAAAGTCCTCCAAGGCCGCCGAATTCCGAAAGGAGTTCCTCCGAGAGCTCCAGGACATTCTGCTTCGAATTCCCCGTCCTGAGCAGAATCGCAAGAAGTTCCACGAGAGAAAGCGCTTGGGGACCTTCCCGAAGAAGCCGCTCCCGCGGCATCTCAGCGGATGGAAGCGACCGTCCCTTCATCCCTTCCCCCCATCCGGCCAGAAGGGATTCGCCCGGCGCTCCGCGCCGATCGTGGTTTCGGGGCCATGGCCGGGCAGAACCCGCAAATCATCGGGAAACGACGCGAGTCTTCCGAGGGATTTCTCCAGAGCGTCGGAGTCCCCTCCCGGGAGGTCCGTCCTGCCGACGCTCCTTGCGAAGAGGGTGTCTCCTGAGACAAGAACCTGTTCATCCCCATCCATGACAAGAATGCAGACGCTTCCGGGAGTATGCCCCGGCGTCGCGAGAAACGAGAGTGTCATCCTTCCGACGGAGAACCCGTCCCCGTCGGATACGGTACGTCCGGGACGCACCGGGGACAACGAAACACCAAGCCATCGCGAGAGGCTTTCGTCAGGATCGGAAAGCATGGACGCGTCGCTGGCCGATATGGCAATTTCCGCTCCGGTGAACTCCGCAAGCCGGGAAACTCCTGCGACGTGATCGACATGACCGTGCGTAAGGAGAATCAACTTCAGAGTAAGCGATTTTTGCCGGATGTTCGAGATGACGTCCTCCGGATCTCCGCCGGGATCGACAAAAAAGGAAATTCCGTCTCCATCCGAGAAGAGATATCCGTTCGTCCAGAGCGGACCGAGCGGAAAACGTTCTATGCGCATTCGGGGTCACCCGCAGGCGAATCGACAATCAGCGTCACCGGGCCATCGTTGGAGAGAGAGACGACCATGTGCGTCTGAAACACTCCCGTAGCGACGCTCACTCCTCTGGAACGGACGCAGTCGACGACCTTCTCGTAAAGGACATTCGCGGCATCGGGAAGCGCGGCTCCGATAAACGAAGGACGCCGCCCCTTCCGGCAGTCACCATAAAGCGTAAACTGCGAAACGACCAGCATTTCTCCGCCTGTTTCCAGAAGCGACAGGTTCAGTTTCCCGTTTTCATCCTCGAAAATCCGGAGATTGATCAGTTTCTCCGCGATCCATTCGGCATCACGATCCCCGTCTCCCGAGCGAATTCCGAGAAGGACGCACAACCCGGAACCTATATGTCCGACAGAACGTCCTTCAACCGATACGGACGCCGAGGAAACCCGCTGTACGACAGCCCGCACTGTTTCACCCCCGAGTGATCTCTATGACGTTCTTCACGGCGTTCAGACGCGCGATCACGGCATAAAGATGTTCGATATCTCGAACTTTTATCTCTACTTTCATCCGGGCGATGTTGCCACCGACGACACTCGCCTTGATGCCCACGATACCGCCCTCCGCCGCCATGATAGCCTGGGCTATGTCGGCGAAAAGGCCGCTTCGGTCGGTCGCGTCGAGTTTTAACCGCGCGATGTATCGTTTGTTCATCGGGATCATACCCCAGGAGACTTCGATCGAGCGTTCCGGATGAGCGTTCTTCAGGTTCCGGCAGTCGATCCGGTGAATCGTGATCCCGCGCGTCCGTGTCGAATATCCGATGATGGTATCTCCCGGAACCGGCTGACAGCAACTCGAAAGAACGACCTGAACCCCTTCCGCGCCCTCGACGATGACTTCCGACTCGACTTTTTTCCCGGAAGTATGCTTCTCGAGCACGGAATCGGTCGCACCGGTTGCGGACGGGAGGCTCTGCTGCATTTTCGCGATAACTTTCTGAACGGCAATGCTCGGGCTTTGCGCTCCGGATCCGATCGCCGCAAGGAGATCCTCGCCGTTGGCCTGCCCCATGTCCTTGGCAACCCGGTTGAGCAGAGCCACAACATCCTCGTCGGCAAACAGCGGCTGCGATCCCCGACGCTGAAACTCTTTTTCCACAAGATCTCTGCCGCGTTGCAGCTTCTCGATTCTTTCGGTTTTCTCGATCTGCCGGAAATACGCGCGGATCTTTCCCCTGGCCTTGCCGCTTCGGGCAATCTTGAGCCAGTCTCTCGAAGGAACTCCCTGCGGCGAGGTGATAATCTTGATTATTTCTCCGTTTTTCAGTTCGTAACTCATCGGAACGATCCGGTTGTTCACCATCGCGCCGACGCATCGCGTCCCGACCTGCGTATGGATTGCGAAAGCGAAATCAATCGGGGTTGAGCCCTTTGGAAGAGACACGACCTTCCCTTGCGGCGTAAACACGAAAACTTCGGACGTGAGGACATCATCCTTGAGTCGTTCCATAAACTCGGACGGATCGGCCCCTTCGTGATCGCCCTCGATGGCCTGACGGATCCATGTCAGCTTCGCGTCGAGGTCGTCACGTTCCGATCCGCCTTCCTTATATCGCCAGTGCGCCGCAATGCCGTACTCCGCGAGCCTGTTCATCTCCCACGTTCGGATCTGCACTTCGAGAGGCTCGCCGGTCGGACCAACGACGGTCGTATGGAGAGATTGGTACATATTGCTCTTCGGGTTCGCGATGTAGTCGTCAAACTGACCGGGAATGGGCTTCCAGATCGTATGCACGACTCCAAGCACCGTGTAGCAGTCCGCAAGGGAATCGACGACAACCCGAAGGGCAAGGAGGTCATAGAGTTGCTCGACCGGCAACCCCTTTCGGTTCATCTTTTCAAAGATACTGTAGAAGTGCTTTGCTCGCCCCTTGACCTTGCACGCGATACCTTCTTCCTTCAAACGTTGCTGAAGGATCTCCATTGCCTTCCGGACGGTCGTTTCACGCTCCGGAAGTTTCGTTCTCACACGGCGCCTGATCTCATAATACATTTCAGGGTCGGAGTACTTGAACGCGAGATCCTCGAGTCCGCGTTTGACCTGATAAATTCCGAGCCGATGCGCGAGCGGAGCGTATATTTCGAGCGTTTCCTTGGCGATGCGTATTTGCTTGTCCCGCCGCAGGGCTCCGAGGGTTCGCATATTGTGCAGTCTGTCTGCAAGTTTTATGAGCACCACGCGGATATCCTTTGCCATAACGACGAACATCTTCCTGAGGTTTTCGGCCTGGTAGTCCTCGAAACTCTTGAAAGGCAGCTTTCCGAGCTTCGTCACACCTTCCACCAACGTGACGACATCGTTGCCGAAGTCTTTCGCTATAGCTTCCTTCGACGTATCCGTGTCTTCGAGAACGTCGTGAAGGATCGCGGCTACGAGCGTATCGATGTCGAGCTGCATATCGGAGAGGATCGACGCGACATTGATCGAATGGACGATATACGGATCCCCCGTCGATCGTTTCTGTTCGCCATGGGACTGCGCGGCCAGCACGAGAGCTTCTCCGAGTTTCATGAGCTCTTCGCGCTTCAGGTAATGAACGCCTTTCGACCACAGTTCGTGCCACGCAAACTTGACGGAAATGGTCCGTTCGCTTTCGGGCAATCGTCCGAGGTAACTGTCGCGCAGTCGCGCAGAATCCTTTCTGTCAATCTGAAGGGATTCATCCGATTGCTCGTCGGAATCGATCCGTTCGATTTCCCCTACGTTTCCGAGAAGGTCAACCATGGCCTATCATCCTTCAGTTCCCGACGACGACGTGATCGAGAATAAACTGAATCCTGCGGCTTCCGCGCCACATATCGATCCTCGGATGAAAAACATAGCCGGACACGTCGTCACGGTCGACAAGCGATGTGCCGTTGAACGCGAGTAGCGATACTCCATCGACATCGATACGAACATGCTCTCCGGTCTTTCCGAGGGGGAAGATCCGTTCGTTCCCGCAGGTTTCGAAGAAGAACAACGGGCACGGGTTGCCCGTGCCGAACGGTGCGATGCACCCGACGGATTCCCATTCATCGAGGGTGATATCAGCCGGATTCCAGGCAAGTGCCGAAACGGCGGGAGGTACGATCCGCACCGTTTCGAGAAGCCCTTCGAGTCTGTCGCGGACGGAATTCCACAGAGAGCTGGAAACTGAAAACCCCGCGGCATATCTGTGTCCACCCCAGGCGAGCAGGTCTCCTGATACCGTATCGAGAATTTCCATCGCGTTTCCGCCTTCCGGCACACGCAACGTCCCCCGAACCGATCCGTTCGTCGGAGCGGCAAGGACGATCGGCGTGCTCTTTTCGTTGCAGAGGCGGCTGGCAACTCCGCTCAGAACCCCGATAGGCCAGTCTTCGCCGAAAAGGACCCGGGCACCCTCGCGTTCGCGTTGCATACCGATCTCCTGCGCGAGACGGCTTGAAATCGTCTGCCGTTTCCGATTCAGGGCGATCAGTGTCTCGATATCCTCTTCCATGCCGGACGCGCCAAGCATCACATTCACGGCGGTATCGGCGCATTCGAGTCGCCCTGCAGCGTTGAGACAGGGAATCACCTTCATGGCGAGGTGTTCCTCGTTCACGTTCGGGAGTTCGAGTCCGAGACGACGGATCAGGCGCATGATTCCGGGACGTGGAGAGTGCCGTATCCTGCAGATTCCGGAACGAACGATCGCACGGTTCATCAGGTCGAGCGGCATGCAGTCAGCAATAGTCGCAAGAGCCGCAAGATCCGACAAGGCGCTCAGACGACTCCGTGGAACGATTTCAAAAATCCAGGCCCACGCCCAGAGGAGGGACGCGGCGCACAGTCGCTTTCCCGCGGCGTTTCCATCAATCTGGGGGTTGACCGTCACTCTATAGGGGGGAACTTCGCCGGGCGTATGGTGATCGAAGACAATGACCCGGATCCCTTGGCGTGATGCTTCCTCGAGGACGATGCCGTCCTTTGTGCCACAATCGACGACAATAAGCGTATTGCACCCCATCTCCGCGAGAGAAGAAACGACGCGCCGATGGATGCCATACCCCTCGCTGTGACGCTCCGGGATGAAATAGCGCACTTCGCGGGATTTGTATTTCGCGAGTTCTACGGCGAGGACAGTAGCCGAAATTCCGTCGACATCGTAGTCTCCGTAAACGACGACATTTCCGAAAGAGGGAACGGAAAGCCATTCCTCCTTCGCGAGAAGGGCTCCCTTTCCAAGATCGACCTCGTCCATCAAAGAATCAAGGCTCGGGCTGATCCAGGCCCGAGCCCGATCGATTTCACCCTCGGAATCGAATCCCCGCATTTCAAGAAGCGCCGCGACGAGCGGTGAACATTGGAGCGTTTTCTCCAACGTCAGCGAAAACGGGCCCGGAGCATAAACCCTGAGTCGCGACGTTTCGCAAAAAGACGGCACCTAGCCTCCCTGGCTTTCGGGGGAAGAATGGAATTCTTCCTCCGCCTCCGCGGGCTCTTCCGCCTCGACAATACCCGACGTCTCAGACTCTCCATGCTCCTTTACGACGAAGGGCGCGCGATCCAGAACGTCGGGAGTCGTCCGTATGGCTTTCAGAATATCTGCACGTTCTTCTTCAAGGCGTGCAATACGGTCGGCCTGCTCGCGGATAACCCTCCGGAATCGGCCTCGTCCCTCGATATGCGCGGAAACGGACACGATCCACATCAGGACGCATCCGGCCGCAAAGACAGACACCTCCCAGACCCCCTGGGGTATCTGCCTGGTCCACACGAAAAAACGGACGGTCACGTCACCGGGATTCTGATAGGAAAAAATCGCGGAGAGCAGCATGGCAAAGGCAATCGCCACCGTGTAGCTTCTCATTCGCTTCTCCTCCTTGTTTTATTTCGTTACTGGCAAGTGCTTTTGAATCTTGTCAAGAAAATACGACTTATCTTCCCGTTCGAGACTTCGCAGGTATCGTTCCCGCTCACCGCGCGACCAGACCGGATCGTACAGATCGGCAAGAATTTTCGAATATCGATCGAGCCCGTCGGCGCAGGGGCCGCGGAGGATCGCATCCAGACCTTTGTGACACGGTTGCGCTCCATACGCATCGACGAGCGTGCGCAGGATCTCCGGGTGATCCAGGATCAGACAGGGACGAAGGAGGTTGTCGTCGTCATACGGCTGCGCGTTGCGGATGGCCGTAAAAAACGGGCTTCGCGCGATCTCGACAAGGCTCTTCTCGCGAACGGAATCGACAGCGAACGGAACGAAGACACACGGTTCGACACGCCCGTCAGATATGATATGCCAATATCGCTCACCGCCGGCCATACATCCGTCAACGAACGGACCGTCATTCCAGAAATCACCGAGAAAGATCGGGAAACGTCGGTCTTTCCTCCATTCCGTTACCTTTCGGTGCAGGGTGACCCGGTCCTCCGGTGAAGCCATATAGGACACATCAGGTTTCGTACCGATCGGAACGTACTGAAAGAACCATCCTACCATACACCCCAATCCGATCATCGTCTGAAGAAAATCGTCACTCAAAAGGTACGGAGCAGATACATTCGTAAACGTCGCGCTGAAACCGAAAATGATTCCGGCATCTTTCATCCGTCGAAACGCGGCAAGAACGGCATCGTAGATTCCTTTTCCACGCCGCAGGTCAGTCTCTCGGACTCCTCCCTCGACGGATACCATTGGAAGGACGTTACCGCATTCAGCGAGGGTCCCGATCATGGAATCATCGATAAGTGTCCCGTTCGTATAAACTTGGAAGATGCAATCGTCATGTTTTCGCCAGAGGTCGGGAAGATCCCTTCGCGTAAATGCTTCTCCCCCCGTGAACGTGAAGAAAAACATCCCGAGATTTTTCGCTTCCGTCAGAATCCTGTCGAGTTCATCGAAGGACAGCTCCGCTCTCGTATCGTACTGCCCTGCGTAACAACCACGGCAGTTGAGATTACACTTCATCGTAGGACTGATTACGAGAAAGTTCGGAAGGTGGACTCCGAGTTCCCGTTCTCTTCGGTCCCGGGTCCCGCGTCCAAGTACCATGAAATTGACGACGAGATTGTGCACGAGCTTTTCGAGGCATCGCGGGTTCGCTTCGCGCGCAACTCTCTTGACAACTCCAACGAAGGGATCATCTGCGTCGATCATATCGGCGAGAAGTGAGAAACTTTCCCTGTGGTACTTGGCCGGAGCAATGCCGGAAATAAA
The DNA here is from genome assembly GCF_055390895.1 of Lactivibrio alcoholicus. NCBI lineage: Bacteria > Thermotogati > Synergistota > Synergistia > Synergistales > Aminobacteriaceae > Lactivibrio > Lactivibrio alcoholicus. The sequence continues at coordinate 3,066,261 of NZ_AP042471.1, read as the reverse complement.
CCGGAAGAGCGAAGAGAGTTCCTCCACCCGCTCTTCAGCGGCAAGGCGCAGAACCTTTTCTGCAATTTTCCGGGACACGAATCCCCCGGCTTTGTCGATCAATGAAATGGTCACATGCATCATCTCCTCCGTCATGACCACGTCGCGTATCGAAAAAACCAAGCGATGCCGGAATCATTCTATTCTCCAGTTCTTCCGAAGTAAACCCGACGATCCTGTATAAAAAAGGGACGGGCATGAACTTCATGCCCGTCCCCAGAAAGGCAGAATCCCTGTCAGGCTTTCTGCGGTGAGCGGATTGACCATTCCGCCAGCAGCGCAGCGGCGATGAAAATCGAACTGTATGTTCCAACCACGATTCCGATCAGCATTGCAAAAGAAAACGGACGGACCACGGGCCCCCCCATGAAGAAAAGGGCGAGAACGGGAAGAAGCGTCGTCAGCGAGGTGTTGATCGTTCGCGAGAGAGTTTCGTTGATCGACGCGTTCAGAACGGAAAGGAGCCCTGAATTCCTCACATCTTTCCAGTTCTCGCGAACTCTGTCGAGAACAACGATCGTATCGTTCAGCGAATATCCGACGATCGTCAGAATCGCCGCAATGAATGTCGATGACACTTCCATACCCGTCAGACTGAAGGCGCCTATCGTGATAACCGAATCGTGCACAAGGGCAAGGACGCTGACCACCGCGAAACGGAACTGGAATCGGACCGTGATGTACAGCAGAATGCCGATAAGTGCGATGCAAAGGGCAATGACGGCTTCCTGACGGAGTTCCGATCCGACGACCGGGCCGACTTTCTCGAAGCGAACGATCTTTGCCCCTGGGAAGGAGGTCTTTAACGTCTCGGCGAGCACCTTGCGATCGTCTTCCTTGTCGGCGACAATCCTTATGATGACGCCTTTGGAGCTGTAGGCTTGAATGACCGAGTTCGCCTGATTCGTCTTCGCAAGTGCGTTCCGAACGTCTGCAACGGATACATCCTTCTCGAATTCCACCTGAACGAGGTTTCCCCCGGTGAAGTCGATCCCGAGATTCAAACCGCGAACCATAAGAAAGATCAGGCTCGCCAAGATACAAACCGCGCTGATCGTCAGCGCGAGACGCCGTTTCCCCATGAAATCGAAACGTGTCGTTTTCATGTCCTCTCCCCCTCTTCAGGACCGCTGCGTCCGTACGCCGGAGAAGACTTGGAGCAGTGCCCGCGTCACCACGACGTTACAGAAAACGCTCGAAACGATACCGATGCTGAGTGTCACGGCAAAGCCGCGGACCGGACCGCTGCCGAAGTAATAGAGAACCGCAGCCGCAATCAGGGTTGTTATGTTCGAATCGAGAATCGTCGTCAAGGCTTTCTTGAATCCGGCATCGATCGCGGCGAGGCGCGTCTTTCCGGCTCTAAGTTCTTCCTTCATCCGTTCGTAGATGAGTACGTTACCGTCCACCGCCATGCCGATCGTCAGAACAATACCCGCGATTCCGGGCATTGTCAGCGTTCCCTTGACCGCAATCATTCCCGCAAACAGTAAAAGGACGGCGACGGCAAGCGCGCAGTCGGCCGCGAGCCCAAGGAAGCGATAGTACAGGAGCATAAAGAGAAACACGAGCACTGCACCGAGAAGTCCGGCGCGGAGCCCCGAACGGATCGAATCGGCTCCCAGACTCGGACCGACCGAGCGGTTCTCGATGACTTCGACAGATACCGGAAGTGCGCCAGCTCGAAGCATGATGGCAAGGCGCTGAGCCTCGGGTACAGAAAATCTGCCGGAAATCTGAGCGTTCCCTCCGCTGATTCGCTCCTGAACAACCGGCGCCGAAACGACCAGACCGTCGAGAACGATCGCGATCTGCTTTCCGACGTTATCTGCAGTCGCCTTGTCGAAGAGATCCGCCCCTTCGGAGTTGAATGCGAGAGTGACGACCGGACGTCCGATATTGTCATAGGAAGTTTTCGCATCTTTCAGATGCTTCCCGCTGACAAGGGCCTTGCCGAGGAGAAACGCTCTTCCGTCTGCATCCGAAGCGACGATGATCCCCTCGAACGGATTCGCCTTTTTTTTCAGAGAATCGCGTTGCGCGTCGATGTCCGCTTTCGCGGCATCCCAACGCTTCTTCGCCTGATTGAATTCGTCGTCGCTTCCGTAATTCTTGCGCTGTGGTCCGGGCGGGACCGGTTGAGTCGCTTCGAGAACCTTGCGGAACTCGAGAAGAGCTGTCTTTCCGATCAGCTCGAGCGCCGCTTCAGGATCCTGAACACCCGGGAGATCGATGATTACACGGTCTCGCCCCTGTCGCTGGATGACGGGCTCCGCGACGCCATACTGGTCGATTCTGTTTCGGAGCACAGCGAGCAAACGCGCCAGGCTGTCCTCATTCACCGGGTTTTCCGGAGTACCTTTCGCCTGGAGAACGATATGCGCTCCGCCTTTCAGGTCAAGACCGAGCTTGATTCTCCCGTTGACGGGAAAAACTGCGACGAGGGCGGCCACGACTACGAAAAAAACGATTCCTAGCCGCCATCGGTCTTTTCTCAGCATCCCAAATTCCTCCTCACGAGAACTGCATATAGAATGGACGCACATAACAATACAATAAGGAAAACAGATATAGCGGACGCCCGACGCCGCTATATCTGTCAGATCCTCTAAATTGCAAAGAGCTTATTTCTCAGGAGTTTCTTCTTTCGCGGGTTCGTTTCCCGATGATTTCGGCGCCTCCGTCGAACGCTTGCTCGATACGGAGCTCTTGAGGATCCGGACCTTGACGCCATCGGAAATCTCGATGATGAAACTGTCGTCCTTGACTTCCCGTATGACTCCGAAGAAACCTCCCGCAGTTACTACCTGATCACCGCGCGTCATGGACGCGAGAAGCTCGTCATGCTGCCGTTGCCGCTTCTTCTGCGGGCGGATAATGAAGAAGTAGAAGATGAGAACGAAAAGAGCCAAAGGGAACAGCATTCCCAGAATGCCCCCCTGCGCTCCTCCCTGACCTCCAGCCATTTGTCCGCATTGCTGCTGATTCAAAGACACACGCCTCCTCTATCGATATGCTGCCGTCCGCAATATTTGGCGCTTTATTGTACCATCCACCCGGGGAAAGGGTCACTCTTCGCAATCCTTGAGGTAAAAGAGAAGCTTTTCAAGTTCGACGGAGATATCCACACTGTAAACGAGAACGTCGGGTGGGGTTACGATAGAAACGGGAGAGAAATTCAGTATTCCGCGTACACCGCCGACCGATGTCAGATTGTCCACACACGACTGCGCAACAGAGGAGGGAACCGTCAGGATGATTACCTGGATACTCAGCTTCCGGATAACGTCCGCCGCGGAATCCATGTGGTAGCAGGGGATTCCCATGATTTTCGTTCCAATCTTCTCCGGAGCGATATCAAAGAGTGCCTGAATGTCAAACTTCTCGCTCCTGAAAGCCCGATGTCCGAGCAACGCCTCGCCCAATCTCCCGACTCCGACGAGCGCGATCGGCCACTTCTTCGGGGATGCGAGAATTTCACTCACATGTTCAAACAGGCGATCGACGTGGTATCCGACGCCTCGTTTTCCGATTTCGCCGAAGTACGACAGATCCTTCCGGACCTGACTTGCCTTGAGCGATAACATCTGACCGATCTCTTGCGAGGAAACGACTTTTCTTCCCTCAGAGGAGAGTTGTTCCAGCAGACGATGGTACTGTACAAGACGCTCCACCGTCGGCTCGGCAATTCTCATGCTTTCCGCCCTCCGTCCCAGAATACGCCCGCCTTCATTACCCCTTATACGCAATGACCTCGATCTCCACAAGTGCTCCTTTCGGCAGGGCTCCAACCTGAACGAATGAGCGCGAGGGCGGCTCTGACGTGAAGAAACGCGCGTAAACCTCGTTTACGACAGGGAATGCTCCCATGTCCGTCGCAAATACGGTAGCCTTGACGACATTCCGGAGTGAAAGTCCTTCGGATGCCAGGAGAGCACTGACATTTTTCAACACCTGATCCGTCTGTTCGGCGAATCCTCCGGCAACCATCGTGCCGGTTTCCGGATCGATGGGAATCTGCCCCGAACAGAAAACAAAATCACCGGCGACGATCGCCTGACTGTACGGGCCAACGGCGGCGGGGGCGGATTTTGTTGCGACGATACGCTTCATTCAAAACACCTCCATCAGGATATTTTCGGCAAAAAAGACAGTGTCAGAGCGCACAGCGGATGCGTGAGGTTCCGGCATAAACGCTCTTTTCGCCCAGTTCTTCATGAATACGCAACAACTGATTGTATTTCGCGACCCGATCGATTCGTGCCGGAGCGCCGGTCTTTATCTGTCCGGCAGCCGTGGCGACCGCAAGGTCGCTTATGAATGAATCATCCGTTTCGCCGGAACGATGTGAAATAACTGGAGAATATCCGTTCCGGACAGCCATGTCGATGACACGCAATGTTTCCGTCAACGTTCCGATCTGATTGAGCTTGATGAGAATCGAGTTCGCAATTTCTTCGCGAACTCCACGAGAAAGACGATCGGGGTTGGTAACGAACAGATCGTCTCCAATTATTTGGATCTTCTTTCCGAGACGTCCCGTAAGAAGTGACCATCCATCCCAATCTTCTTCCGACATTCCGTCTTCGATGGAAACTATCGGGAATTCGTGAACCAGATCTTCATAGTAGGAGACGAGTTCTTCAGGGGAAAATCTCCGCGCCTCTCCTTCGAATGTGTAGACGCCGCTACCGTAGAGCCCGGACGCCGCTACGTCGAGAGCGAGAAAAACATCCCTGCCGGGTTCATACCCGGCCTTCGATATCGCCTCCACGATCAGTGAAAGTGCTTCACGATTCGTCGCGAGGTTCGGGGCGAAGCCTCCCTCGTCTCCGACACCGGTACTCAGTCCCCTTCTCTTCAAAATCCCCTTGAGGGTATGATAGATCTCAACTGCCGTCCGCAATCCCTCGGGAAAATCCGGAGCGCCTGCGGGGACAATCATGAACTCCTGAATATCGAGCGTGTTATCGGCGTGCGCCCCGCCGTTCACGATATTCATGAGAGGCGTCGGAAGAACGAAGGGCCCCAGACCACCGATATAGGACCAGAGCGGAACATCCTGCTCGACGGCAGCCGCGCGGGCACATGCCAGCGAAACGCCGAGAATGGAGTTGGCTCCCAATCTTGACTTGTTCGCAGTACCATCGAGATCGATCATCGCCATGTCGATTTCTTCCTGTGAAGAAGGGTCCATGCCGACAATCTCAGGGGCTATCGTATCGTTGACGGAGGAAAGCGCTTCAACGACTCCCTTGCCACAATATCTCGTTCCACCGTCGCGAAGCTCGATTGCCTCGAAAGATCCCGTCGACGCCCCGGAAGGAACGGACGCTCGCCCGAGAACACCATCCTCAGTCCAGACTTCGACTTCTACGGTCGGGTTTCCCCTGGAATCAAGTATTTCCCGACCATGAACGCCGATAATAGAACTCATCAACTTCCTCCCTTCTCTCCGCCCTGCGGAAAACAATCGTTCCTACCACGGCCGCGTCGCCGGATCGACTTTCCGTTCCTCGATAACTTCAAAAGCGATGATCCCGGCTCTTCTGAGCCGCGGCTCGTCATCCTCAAGAACGCGGATACGTACGAGACGCGTTGCATAGGCAACATCGACGATATCTCCCCTCTGAACAGGAGAAGCCGCTTTTATGGAGCGCTCGTTGATCCTGACCGCTCCGATTTCCACCATTTCCTGCGCAATCGTCCGTCTTTTGACGAGACGGGATAGCTTCAGAAACAGATCAATTCGTATCATGTTCAGAGAGACACAAACCCGGAAGAGTATAGCAAAACATCGCTTCTCATTTCAATTGCTCCTTCCCGTTCGCTTGAGAGCGGCACCGAGTTCGCCGAAACGTTTAATTCCGTCCGCTGTTGCAACGCCGCGTTGCATTGACTCCCGGAGGAGTTCATACTCCCTTTTATCGCGAAGGCGCCCAAGTTCGGCAAGCAGGATATTCCATCCGTCACAACCGCCGAATGCTTCCGAAGCCTCTCCTCCGAGCGCAAGAACGTTCAGAGGTACTTTCTCGCCCATCGAAAGCCACTGGGATTCGAGATCCTGTGGAGATGACCCCGAAAGAATCGCCTCCGCGACATTGCGCACCGTTTCATGTGACAGGAGTCCCAACAGTCGGCCGGGATCGCAGTCACGCCGTCTCGCTGCGTCTCGCCAGAGCATGTAGCAGAGCGCGGCCTCCATGTGCGGATACGCCTCCGTCTTTTTCGGACCGGAACTCTTTCCCTTCGCCATCATTGCGTCCGTTTCCGATTCTTTTCGGCCCGGCACAGAAGCGGCGAGAAGCGACCTGAGAACGTGCGGAAAAACTCCCAGAGCCTTCGCGGCCTCTGCGATGTGACATTCAGCATCCACAGGTCCAAGCGATCTCAACGTCTCAATAATATCGTCCGTCGCCCGTTTCCTCGTCTCCGGAGAGTCGAGTTCTCCCCGACGCATCGCTATGTGGTATGAAACAAGAGGGAGTGCGTTCTGCACGGCCGCATCAAATAGAGAGAGGCCATCCGGAGTCTGGAGGAGTTCGTCGGGGTCCTTGCCGAGGGGGATCCTGACAACGGAAACCGAAAGTCCTGCCTTCCGGAGAATATACATGCCCCGGATCGTCGCTTCCTGTCCCGCCGCATCGGCGTCATAACAGATGAGGCACCGGTCGGCAAGGCGATGAAGCTGTTCCGCCTGTTCTTCGGTCAGTGACGTTCCGAGTGAGGCGACCGCCTCGGAATACCCACACGTCTGGAGACGAAGAGCGTCCATGTACCCTTCGACAAGAATGGTACGTTTCTTCTCCCGGATCGACTGCTTGGCATCGTTGAGGAGATAGAGCGTCTTCCTCTTGCTGTACAAAACCCCTTCGGGACTGTTGATGTACTTCGCGCCCTCTCCGTCGATGATGCGTCCGCCGAACGCCACGAGCCTCCCGGAGCCATCTCTGATCGGGAAGATGATTCGTCCGCGGAAACGATCGTATACACCGTGCTTCCCCTGCATTACAAGACCGCAATCAGTTGCATCCTTCGAGGACACTCCGTTTTTCTGCAGGAAACTCCAGAGCCCATCCCAGGATGATGGGGCCCATCCTATGGAAAACCGATCGAGGATTTCCGGAGACGCGAAATTCCGTCGTTTCAGATATGCACGAGCGACCTCTCCCTCGCGATCCCTGAGACGGTCGCGAAACCAGCGCAACGTCGCTTCCATGACATCCGTCAGTGTACGCGTCTCTCTCTTTTCATGCTTCGGGAGTTCGACTCCGACTCTTTCCGCAAGCATCTCCAGCGTCGATGGGAAATCGAGTCCCTCAATCTCCATGACGAAACTGATTACATCCCCCCCTCTGTTGCATCCGAAGCAATGATAGGTCTGCCTCTCCTGGGATACCGAGAAGGAAGGCGTTTTTTCGGAATGAAAGGGACACAGCCCCTGGTAGTTCTTCCCTGCCTTCCGGAGTCGGACATATTCCCCGATGACCTCGACGATATCGAGACGTTCCTTGACGCGTTGCACTGAATCGGACATAAGCCCTCCCATTTCGATGAAGAGCGGGGGGAGGGACCTCCGTCCCTCCCCCCGCCAAACGGGTCTTTGTGTATTCGATTTCTATATGAAGAGAGGCGCCAATACCAGAGCGATAACGGACATGAGTTTGATGAGGATGTTCAGACTCGGACCGGCCGTGTCCTTGAAGGGATCGCCAACGGTGTCGCCGACGACAGCCGCGGCATGTTGCGGTGTTTTCTTTCCGCCGTGATGCCCTTCTTCGATGTACTTTTTGGCGTTATCCCAGGCGCCGCCCGAGTTCGCCATGAAAATCGCGAGCATGACTCCCGTCACGATCGAACCGCCAAGGAGTCCGCCGAGTGCCTGAGCGCCAAGAAGATATCCGACCAGAACAGGAGAAACGACCGCAAGGAGTCCCGGAATCACCATCTTCTTAAGGGCTGCAGCCGTCGAAATATCGACGCATCGCTCGTATTCCGGCCGTGCGGTTCCCTCCATGATCCCAGGAATTTCGCGGAACTGCCGTCTGACCTCGTCGATCATCGCCTGCGCCGCCTGGCCGACCGCTTCGATGGAAAGCGCACTGAAAAGGAACGGCAACATACCTCCGATGAAGAGCCCCGCCATGACCTTCGGATCCTGAAGGTCGATCGATGTCAGTTTGACCGAATGGGCAAACGCGACAAAAAGAGCGAGCGCCGTCAGGGCGGCAGATCCGATCGCAAGTCCCTTCCCCATAGCTGCCGTCGTATTTCCGATGGAATCAAGCTTATCGGTGATCTTTCGGACTTCAGGCGGAAGGTGGCTCATTTCGGAGATTCCGCCCGCGTTGTCCGCGATGGGGCCGTAGGCGTCAACGCTCAGCGCCATACCGGTAATCGAGAGCATTCCGACCGCCGCGCACGCAATGCCGTACAGTCCGCCGAACTTGAAACTGATGAGAATCGACGCACACACGAGGAATACCGGTATGACCGTCGACTTCATGCCGACCGCTAATCCGGACAGGATCACCGTGGCCGGTCCCGTCTCGGACGCCTGTGCGATATGCTTGACGGACCCGTAGTCGCCCGACGTGTAAATCTCTGTGACGAAGCCGATGAGGACACCCGCGACAACGCCGGATACAACCGCCCAGAAGATGTTGAGATCGCCGAGCATCGCCTTCGTAATCACGAGAGAGACGACAATCAGGATGCCGCCGGTGATGAACGTCCCGTTCCGAAGTGCCGCAGCAGGATCGCCTCGGTTCAGCTTCTCGATGTACGGCTGAAGATGTTTGTTGCCGGATCCATCGACCTTGACGAACATGGTTCCGAGCAGAGCCGCAACGATGCCGACCGCTGCGATCATCAGCGGATACACGACTCCGCGGCCGCCATACACGGAAATACCGACCGCCATTGCAGCAATGATCGAATTCACGTAGGATTCAAAAAGGTCGGCGCCCATTCCAGCGATATCACCGACGTTGTCACCGACATTGTCGGCGATGACGGCGGGATTCCGCGGGTCGTCTTCCGGGATTCCGGCCTCGACCTTGCCGACGAGATCCGCGCCGACGTCGGCCGCTTTCGTGTAGATCCCACCTCCGACGCGGGCGAAGAGCGCTATCGAACTGGCTCCCATGCCGAAGCTCGTGATAATGTTCGCATCCTGAAAGATCATGTAACAAACCGCGATTCCGATAACGCCTATTCCGACGACGGACATCCCCATGACACTGCCACCGCCGAAGGCAATCCCCAACGCCTCATTGACGCCCGTTATCGCCGCAAATGAAGTCCTTCCGTTCGCCCGCGTCGCGACGATCATTCCGAAGAAACCGGAAGCGGCGCTGCAGAGAGCTCCCAAGACAAAACAAACGGCGGAAGCGACACCGACCTGCCATCCGAGCAATCCGGCAACGACGATGACAAACGGGAAAAGCCACTTATACTCACGAAACAAAAAAGCCATTGCCCCTCTGTGGATAATATCCGAAAGCTCGACGATCCGATCGTTTTCGACATTGAAGCTCATGATTTTCTGGTACGTCTTGAACGCATACGCCAGCGCCAGGATACCCGTAACTACGGTAAGCAGGATAACGAACACACCCATCAATGAAACCTCCCCGGAAGAAAACTCACAACAAGACTGCCTGCCTTTCGGGCGGGCCTGAAGAATACACAACGGGAACAATTATAGTTATTTCCCTCCACAAAAACAACCGATACGCAACCACCCCGCTTTTCCAGGATCACGTTCTGCGTTCTTTTGTGGAAACGGCCTCTCTCTCCGGGGTTTTCTCCCCCACGTAGGTCTTCCACATTCTTCTGTAACTATCGAGAATAAAGACGAACATACTGATACTCAAAGGGCCGAGGAAAATTCCGAGAAATCCCCATGCGGCAAGGCCTCCGAGCGCTCCGACGAACACGATGAGAACATGCACGTTTCCACCCTCGGAGATGAAAATAGGGCGGATAAAATTATCCACCATGCTGACGACACACACACCCCACAGAAGAAGGACGATACACCCTTTCATATTGCCCGAATACAGGAGGTACAGAGATCCGGGAAGCCATACCGAAGGGGTTCCTACAAGGGGGATCAAGGCCATAAACGCCATCATCGCTCCGAAGAGAACCGGAGATGGCAACCCCACGTACCACCATCCCATTCCTCCGAGAGTTCCCTGAATGCCGGCGGTGAGGACGACTCCGAATACGACGCCCTGAAGGATCTGCTTCGTTCGGAAGAGAAAAGCCTCGCGTTCTCTCAGAGGAAGCGGCATGATATCCATAAGGTAATCGACGATCAGATGTCCATCACGTATCATGAAAAACGAGGCGACCATGATGACGACAAGATTGTATACGATACTGAACGCATTTCCGAGAAAGGATTTCGACGTTTCGGCGATCGTGGATGTAACCCACGTTCCGACCTGTTCGACCATGTTTTTGAGGTAGGGGTACTGGTCGAGGAGCGGCTGAACCTTCGCGAGAATCACATCGGGAACAAAGACGGAAATATAGGAGGTGGATCCCGGCGTCATCGACCCGAGAATGTCCGCGATCCTACCGTAGAAGCGGATCCCCTCGCGCGCGGCAACGACGCCGATGATGACGGCTGGTATCAGGACGAGCGCAAAGGCGAGAGTACTCGTGATCGTGGCGGCGACGCTGGGATACCGTCCCCTGAGAAGCCGATTGTTCAGGAATCTGTATACCGGCAGAACGAAAAATGACAAAAGTGCGGACCACGCAAGCGGCTGAAGAAGATTCCGAGTTACGGAATACGAAAGAGCCCCCAAAAGGAGAAACGTCAGAAAAAACGGAATAAACCACCCGCGAATCTTTCTGTCATCCCGAGTACTTTCACTGTGCAAACAATCACGCTCCTTTCCTGCATTCCGCTACAGCTTCATCCGAACCGTGCGGAACGAACCGTCATTCCCATTCGATCGTTGCAGGCGGTTTACTCGTGATATCGAGTGCGACCCGGTTGATATCCGGGACCTCGTTGCATATCCGGCGGGCGATACGATCGAGAATATCGTACGGAATCCGGACCCAATCCGCAGTCATTCCGTCTGACGATTCAACTGCCCGTACGACCGCGGCTTCGGAATAGGTTCGCGAATCTCCCATGACCCCAACGGTGCGAACCGGCAAGAGGACACAGAATGCCTGCCACACCGACGCATAGCCTTCCCAGAGGGACAGTTCATCGGTACAGATCGCATCCGCTTTTCTCAGGGCATCCAGTCGCTCCCGCGTTACATCTCCGAGACACCGGACCGCGAGTCCGGGCCCCGGGAAGGGTTTTCTCGTAAGAATGGATGACGGAATTCCGAGTAAGGCCCCGATCTTCCGGACTTCGTCCTTGAACAGATCGCGGAGAGGTTCGAGAACCTCGAACCTCATGTTCTCAGGTAATCCACCGACATTGTGGTGACTCTTGATTACGGAAGCGCTCTTCCCCTTATGCCCGCTCTCGATGATATCGGGATACAGCGTCCCCTGAAGCAGCCATTGCGCATCCTGCACCGAGGATGCCTCTGCCTCGAAAACGCGAATGAACGTCTCGCCAATGATCTTCCGTTTCCGTTCGGGATCGGAAACGCCTCTGAGCGCGGACAGGAAGCGTTCGGAAGCGTCGACAGACCTGACGTTCAGATCGAGTTTCGAATATCCGTTGAGAACGGAGGCGGCTTCGTCCAGACGGAGAAGGCCGTTGTCGACGAAGACGCAGCTCAGGCGGTCGCCTACGGCCTTCGATGTTAGAACGGCAGCGACCGTCGAGTCCACTCCTCCCGATAATGCGCAAAGAACGCGGCCGTCTCCCACCGTTTGAGAAATCTCCCGCACCATTCTGTCGACCCAGTCTCCGAGATCCCAGTCTCCCTTGCATCCGCAGATACGGAACAGAAAATTCGACAGGATGTCGTTCCCGTGCTGCGTATGGGCAACCTCAGGATGAAATTGAAGGCCGTACAGAGCACGCCCCTCATCCACCATAACCGCAGGTACCTGTCCTTCCGTTTCCGCCAGGAGCTCGAATCCCTCCGGAATTCGATCGACATGGTCTCCGTGGCTCATCCAGACCTCGAATGAATCGGGAAGTCCATCGAGAAGATGCGACGGTCGCGGCCTCCTTCCGATTCGCATCCGTCCGTATTCCCTGGATGCACCGGACGAAACGCGGCCATCGAACTTCCGGGTCATGAGCTGCATCCCGTAACAGATGCCGAGGACGGGAACGTCCAGTGAAAAGACGACGTCGTCGATATCCGGCGCGTCAGGCTCCGTCACGCTCTGCGGCCCTCCTGAAATAATCACCCCCACAGGATTTCCCGCACGGATACGACCTTCCTCGGCGTCCCACGGCAGTATCTCGCTGTGAACTCCCAGTTCTCGGACCCGTCGCGCAATAAGTTGCGTAAACTGCGACCCGCAATCGAGAATTATTATGTTTTCCACGGGATCTCCTCCGTATCGTCATTTCTGGATCCGTAACGTATCATAGCAGAAAACCGATCGAACAAAAAAAGCCCCCGCACTTTCGCGGGGGCTTTTCAGATTGCCTGATTCTAGTACATGTCTTCCATGCCGCCCATGCCACCCTTGGGCATCGCGGGCTCCTTCTTTTCCGGTTTGTCGGCAACGATGGCTTCCGTCGTGAGAACCATCGCGGCAATCGAACCGGCGTTCTGGAGAGCGCTGCGCGTCACCTTCACGGGGTCGATGATTCCGGCATCGATCATATCGACATACTCGCCGGTCACGGCCTGCAACCCGAATCCGCTCTTCAGGCTCTTTACCTTCTCGACAACGACGTCACCCTGGAAGCCAGCGTTATCGGCGATCAGGTGAAGCGGAGCGGTCAGTGACTTCAGGACTATCTGCGCACCCGTCTTCATGTCGCCCTCGATCGTGGCGGCATAATTCTCGAGCGGCTCGTAACAGGCAAGAAGGGCCACTCCACCGCCAGCGACGATTCCTTCCTCTACCGCGGCGCGCGTCGCGTTCAGCGCGTCTTCGATACGGTGCTTGAGTTCCTTCTGCTCCGTCTCGGTCGCGGAACCGACCTGGATAACCGCCACACCGCCGACGAGCTTCGCAAGACGTTCCTGGAGCTTTTCCTTGTCGTAGTCGGACGTGGAGTCTTCGATCTCCTTCTTGATCTGAGCGGCGCGCTTCTTGATTTCGTCCTTGTTGCCGGCACCTTCGACGATCGTCGTCTCTTCCTTCTTGATGCGGATCTTCTTCGCCCGTCCGAGCATTGAGAGATCGACGCTGTCGAGCTTGATTCCGACTTCTTCGCTGATGACCTGGCCGCCTGTGACGATAGCGATGTCCGCAAGCATGGCCTTCCGTCTGTCGCCGAATCCCGGAGCTTTCACGGCCGCAACCTGCATGACGCCACGCAGCTTGTTCACGACAAGCGTCGCGAGGGCTTCACCTTCGACATCCTCGGCGATGATCAGAAGAGGCTTCCCTGTCTGAACGACCTTCTCGAGCGTCGGAAGGAGATCCTTGATATTGCTGATCTTTCCGTCATGGATAAGAATGTAGGCATCGTCGAGCGCGGCTTCCATCTTCTCGGGATCCGTAACCATATAGGGGCTGATGTACCCTTTGTCGAACTGAAGCCCCTCGACCATCTCAAGCGTCGTTCCGACGGTCTGGCTGTCCTCGACCGTGATGACTCCATCCTCGCCGACTTTCGCCATGGCCTCGGCGATCAGCTGACCTACGGCCTTGTCATTCGCGGAAATCGAGGCGACCTGGGCGATCTTGTCGCGGTTCTTGACGGAAATGGCTTTCTTTTTGAGTTCGTCGACGCAAATATCGATGGCGCGCTCGATCCCCTGGCGCATGAGCATTCCGTTCGCCCCGGCGGCGACGTTCTTCATTCCCTCACGGATGATCGAACGGGCGAGAACCGTTGCGGTCGTGGTTCCGTCACCGGCGATATCGTTCGTCTTGGAGGCGACTTCCTTCAAAAGCTGCGCGCCCGTATTCTCGTACGGATCCTCGAGATCGATCTCCTTGGCGATGGTCACGCCGTCATTGGTGATCGTCGGAGATCCGAACTTCTTCTCGAGCACGACATTGCGCCCCTTGGGGCCAAGTGTGACGCCGACGGTATCGGCAACTTTATCGATTCCCCGAAGCATCGCGCGACGGGCTTCTTCACCGAAAGAAAGCATTTTTGCCATGTGAATACCCTCCTTGAAAGATTCCAGAGTCTGGTGTGCTACTTCTCGATAACGGCAAGGACGTCGCGTTCACTGAAAATGACGTATTCTTCGCCGTCGATCTTGACTTCGGTTCCGGCATATTTGCTGAAAATGATGCGATCGCCGACCTTGACCTCAAGCGGAAGCTTCTGGCCGTTCTCAAGGACCTTGCCGGTGCCCACGGACATAACTTCGCCTTCCTGCGGCTTCTCCTTCGCGGTGTCGGGAAGAACAATTCCTCCCTTGGTCCGTTCCTCTTTGCTGACGACTTTGACGACGATTCTGTCTCCAAGCGGCTTCAGATGCATCTACAATCCCTCCTGCAAGACGTTTTTGCGAAATGTGTTAGCACTCAGTAACAAGGAGTGCTAATCGAACGCGATAGATACTACCTTCAGGAGTTCGCATCTTCAAGGCGGTTCTCGACGAATTATTGCTAGTTATGGCGAGTCATCTTGTTTTTTCATGCTTTTCCTTTATTATATTCAGTTCTTCAAAAGGGAGCTCCCACGAGGGATCGGCACTTAATTCCCATGATGAGCGACTCCCGCGGCGGAACGCATTGTATCCTGCGGCGGCGATCATGACGGCATTATCGGTACACCTGTTCAGCGGAGGATACCAGGCTGAGAAGCGCCGGCTGCCGGAAACGGCCGCGCGCAACGCCGAATTGGCCGCGACGCCGCCCGCGAGACAGACCGACCGTATTCCCGTTTCCTGCACTGCAAGATCGACCTTTGAGACGATCGCATCAATCGCGGCCTTTTGGAAAGACGCACACACATCCGCGACCGGGATCTCGCTTTCTCTTCCCTCGTAGTCTCTGAGAGCCCAGAGAACCGCGGTTTTGAGCCCGCTGAAGCTGAGCGCGAGAACTGGATCGTGCTTGAGGGGAACCGGGAACGGGAAGCGGTCGCAATCTCCCGATGCGGCGAGTCGATCGACGACGGGCCCTCCCGGATACCCGAGATTCAGGAGTTTCGCCACCTTGTCGTAGGTCTCGCCGGCGGCATCATCCCGCGTTCTCGCAATCACGGCGTAGTCGCCGTAATCCCTCACGCGAACGATTTCAGTGTGCCCGCCCGATACGATCAGACAGAGAAACGGAGGATGCAGGTCCGGAAAAGTTACGACATTCGCGAATATGTGTCCTTCGAGATGGTTGACGCCGAGAATCGGTGTTCCCCAACCAGCCGATAGTCCCTTTGCCGCCATGACTCCAACGAGCAATGACCCCATGAGTCCCGGCCCGGCCGTTACGGAAATCAGGGAGAGCTCTCTTCGCGGATCCGTAACGCCGCCTTCGGCGAGAACATCGCAGACGAGAGGAATCGTCGCTTCGAGATGCATGCGGGACGCATATTCCGGGACGACTCCCCCGAACGGCGCGTGCGTCGTTATTTGGCTCGAGAGGCGCTCCGAGCGGACCAGGCGTTCGCCTTCAAGCAGTGCAACACCGGTATCGTCGCAACTCGTTTCGATACCCAGCGTCAGAAAGGGCGTCATTTCCTCGTTCCCGGTATGAGGAGATTCGTCGAGTATTCTCCGTAAGCAACGGAAACGCCGTCCTTTCCCGCAAACGCGGCAACGGGAATTCCGATCGCGAAGGATCCAGCCGAGCCGGGTGGGAGTTCTCCCGTCGGAATGAGATCCTTTGGGGAAAGGATATCCTCCGCAACGACGTTCCTGTCGTTAATGCGGATCCTGGTCGGATCGAGATCCCATCGTTTCCGTGCTTCGAAACGAACGATCAGAAGAACCCTCTTCTTCGTCGCTTTCGTGCCGAAATGATGGGCATGCCAGTTCAACCAGTCCGGGACGTCCGGACCGTTTTCCGCGGCGACCCGTGAGAGCGCGCTGTCGACGTATATGAATTCCATCAGGGTCCGGGCCCCGATGACCATGTCGCCGAGCCTGTCGCCTTCTATCCAGAGCGACGTCGTTCTCTGCGAGAGCATCGCCTCGACGTCATTCGCCAGAGCGACGCCGAAACATGGCACCATCAACGCTATGAACACCGTACAAAATGTTAGTTTTCTCGTCATTGCCATTGAAAAATCATCTCCTTCCGCTGTTTTCTCAGCGAATCTCTTTTGATCGCTTTCTCTCGAGAGCGCGACGAATCCATTGCCACTCCTGAAACCCGAGAAGGGACGTCAGCCCTCCGTACACGATCGCTCCGGCGATCATGATCCCGAGAAGCCAGGACGCTCTCGCAAGACTGTTCCCGTCGAGCGGATAAGGGATCCATCTTTTGAGAATCAGGATGGACGTTGCCATGAATCCAAGAACGCAGACAATCCTCGACGTCCACCCCAAACGAAAGATTCCGATCGCCCCTCCGACGGATGAGGAAAGAAAGAAAATCCCGGCTGCGCCGGAGAGAATGAACGCCGCCGACGTCGCAAACGCGAGCCCCTCGAACGAGAAGAAGCGGACCAGCAGGAAGCTCATCACGAGATTGCCCACGACGCTGATCAGAGTCACGCGAAGGGCCTCTCCCGGAAGCCCTTTAGCGTACAGCCCGCGCATCACGACGGTCGTGCACGCCATGCCGGGAAGTCCGACGGAATACAGTGCGAGGGAAGATGCCGTCGCGTGCCATGCCCACACCGAGAAAGCGCCACGAAAGAACAGCAGGTGGACCATCTCGTCGGATACGAGTACCAATCCTACCGTAACCGGGAAAACAATAAAAAGCGCGAAACGAATCGAGTCGCGCAGAATTTCCCTGAATTCGTCCGGTCGCGAGACACATCGCGACAGCTCCGGCAGAACAGCCTGCGAGATCGCGACGACGAAGAGACCGAGGGGCAGTTGAATGACGCGATTGGCGTAATTCAGCACAGAAATCGCTCCATCTCTGAGAAACGATCCGAACATCCGGCTCACGATCGGATTCACCTGATTCAACGAAAGTCCCGCAGCGTACGGAAAGAAAAGCGCCATCATCCGGCGAAGATCGGGATTCCGGAAATCCGGGAGAACCGGTGCCAGCGTCATCCCCATACGTGCGCTCCAATGCCATTGCAGGAGGAAGTGGGCGCCCCCTCCCGCGAGAACCGCCGCCACGAGACAATCGATCCCCCACCGTGGAGCGGCGATCAGCAGGATGACGATATAAACGATGTTGCTGAGTCCGGGCGCGATGGCCGGGACAAAGTACGAATCCACGCTGTTGAGGACTCCCATCGCCAGCGCGGCAAGTGATATGATCAGCAGGAAGGGAAAGAGCCTTCGTGTCAGAAGAATCGCAAGCGACGTTTTTTCGGCGTCGAATCCCGGCGCCATGAACGTCACAAGAACGGGCGAGAGGACGATGCCCGCGGCAACCACGGCGCTTCCGGCCATCAGCAGAACACCCATGGCCTGACGGGCGAGAGAAAGCGCCCGTTCGTGCCCCTCGTTCTGGAGACTTCGGGAAAAGACGGGCACAAACGCTGCGGACAAGGCGCCTTCGGCAAGCAGCTGCCTGAGAAGATTCGCAAGCGTGTACGCAATATTGAAAGCATCGATCTGTCTCGACGCACCGAAGAACGCAGCAGTTATGATTTCGCGTGCGAGGCCGAGAACGCGGCTGGCCAGCGTTCCCGCCATCATCAGGAAGGCATTCCGGACGACGGAAGCGACATGGGACCGCATCGAGAGACCTCCTTATCTCCGGGAAAGGACGACGCTTCGATGATCATGATCTGGGGAATCGGAAATCCGCTTCATGGGGACGACGCTGCGGGCGTTGCGGTTGCGGAACGCCTCTTCGGGATGTCTGACCGCGGGGTGTGCGCGGTCGTCTGCGAGACGACTCCCGAAAACTACATCGGCCTTGTCAGGAAAAAGATGCCTTCCACGCTGGTCCTTGTCGACGCTATGGACATGGGGCTCGCGCCGGGAGATTTCCGCCGGGTGATACCGGAAGACTGCGCCGGAATCTCCTTTTCCTCGCACGGCATAGCGATTCCGCTTCTTCTCGGTTTCCTGCCGAAAGAGGTTCCCGTCCTCATAATAGGAATTCAACCGGGCGACACCTCGCCCTTCTCGAAGATGACACCGGGAGTCGAGTATGCCGTAAAAGCCGTCTGCACGCACATCAGTGCAGGAAATACCGGAAGCATTCCTCTCTACCACGAAAACCTGTCGCCCAGATAGAATTTCCGGGCGACTTCGCTCTGCGCAACATCGTCGGGCGATCCTTCGATGACAATCTGCCCCTGGTGGATCAGATACGTCCTGTCCGTTATGGCAAGCGTGTCACGGACATTGTGATCCGTCAGAAGGATGCCGAATCCCTTCGCCCTAAGGTTGAGGATGATCTGCTGGATGTCGTAGACCGCGATCGGGTCGATACCGCTAAATGGTTCGTCGAGCAGCAGGAAATTCGGCATGATCGCGAGGCAACGTGCAATCTCCACACGGCGGCGTTCCCCGCCGCTCAGAGCGTATCCATTCGTCGATGCAATCCGGGTCAGACCGAACTCATCGAGAAGGTGCTCGACGACGCTGGAACGTTCTTTCAACTCCGTACCCAATTCCTCAAGAACCAGTTCGAGATTTTCCCGAACCGTCAGACTCCGGAAAACGGAAGACTCCTGCGGGAGATATCCGACTCCGAGTTTCGCCCTTTTGTAGACGGGAAGCTGCGTTACGTCCCGGTCGCGAATGTTCACGGACCCCGAATCGGGAGACACGAGGCCGACAATCATGTAGAACGTCGTCGTCTTGCCCGCTCCGTTCGGACCGAGAAGGCCAACGATCTCCCCCATGTGGACATCGATATCCACCATGGAGACGACAGTGCGTCCTTTGTACGACTTGCAGAGCTTCTTCCCCTGGAGAACGCGGTCCGTCAAGGCTCGGAAGATCCCTTCAGCGGAAAGATGATCTGCGGCTTCCCCACGGCTTCGATTTTTCCCGACGATAAAAAATACACGAGAGATTCAGCTCTCAGGGTTCGATCTCCCTGAACCGCGGTCACTCCGCCTGAAACGACGATACTCCCGCGATCCTTCGAGTAGACGGCGCGCGCCCCCTTTATCGTCGTCGGAAGATCCTTCTTAGGGCTGGACTTGACCACTACTCCGCCACGCGCAGTCACATCCGTGACGGCACCTTTCGCGATATGCCCGTCGATCGACGAGGCTGAGAGAAAAACCCGGAGGTCGTCATCGACGAAGGAACGAACTTTATCGACGGAAAACGCATCTCCGGACAAAACCATGAGATCCGCATCGATCATCCTTTTCCCGAAACGTCCGCGCACACCTCCGGAAAAACGGTAATTCCGCGTCTGTTCGAACCCCGTCGCCACTTCTTCACAGGCCAGTTCGACGACGTCATCGTCCCACTTTCCATCGGCCCGGACATCGCCAATGAACCGCACCCTTTTCCCCTCCATATCGCCCTCGACAAGCCGGGCGACGAGAACAAGCCCAGCGCGCGAAAGACGTACATTGCCCTCTCCGAAAAAAAGCCCTTTCTTCGAGTCGTATCTCATGGAGTCCGCAGTCAGGTTGACCTCGGCCCCGAAGGCGACACCGGCGAGGAGAATGAAAATCACAACGGACGGGACCAATCGAAGCCGCATTTCCAACCCTCCTCGAGGCGCTCTGCTTTGAAGCGTAGATATTGTACCGAAAAGCGTCGTGAACTCAAAGAGAGAACCACTCAGTCTTCATCCGGACCGACGAAGAATTCGGAGAGCGCCCGCACGGCCTCCTCCGCATCTGACGACGCGACCACACACGTTACCTCGCGGGATGATGCTCCGATCATGTCGATGTTGACCCGCCTGTCGGCAAGAACAGAGAACATCCTCGACGCGATCGCGGTTCCTTCGCTGAACTGCTCGCCCGACACGGTAACCTTGGCGATTTCGGTATCGTAGGTGACCCCCTGTGCCTCGATCTCTCCGGCAAATTGCCGCGTAATGTCGATGGCCAGACTGAGGTCTTTCGACCGGACGAGAAAAGCGATGTCGTTTACCTGTCCTCTCATGACGCTCTGGACGATCATATCCGTCGCGACTCCGGAATCGGCCAGTTCGGAAAACAGACGAGAAGCCACTCCGGGAACATCCGGCACTCCCAGAACCGCAATCTTCACGACGCCCCGATCATTCTGAACCGACGTCACGCACGATCCCGCAGGGAAAACCATCCGACGCATTCCTCCAGTCCTGAGGGGATGGTAGAATCCAGCCCCGGAGATGTTTTTCTGAACGGTCGCCCCATGCCTGTCCTCCGAAAGCATGAAGAACCTGGAGCGAACTCCGTTTCTCGTAAAGACGGCGCACATACGCCGTGCCACTTCCTCGGGATTCCGGGAACTGAACGCGATAACACTCGGCCCGGAACCGCTGATCGCGACTCCTGAACACCCCGGAATGCTCCGAACCTCCCGAAGAATCTCCTCCCCTCCCGGGAAGAGCTTCGCACGGAACGGCTGGTGAAGGCGATCTTCCATCGCCCACGGAAGATGCTTCCAGTTGCCGGTCGCCCACGATGCCGCGAGGAGAGCCGAACGACTGAGATTATAGACCGCGTCCTTGAGCGGAACGTATTCCGGAAGGGCCTTGCGGGCTTCGGCCGTACTCACTTCAACGGCCGGAACGGCGACGACCGCCGAAATCGACACAGGCAACCGCGGCATCCGGACATAGCGCAAATCCGTGCCATCCCAACAGCTGACGACCATGCCGCCGATACATGAGGGAACCACATTGTCCGGATGGCCCTCCATGCGAACCATCAGCGTGAGCAATTCATCGAGAGAGAGAGGACGGTCGCGCAAGGCGTTCGCAAGGCAAACGCCGCCGACAACCGCGCTCGAGGAGCTCCCGAGCCCACGACACAGGGGTATCACGTTCAGACAGCGTAACCGCAGCCCCGGAGGCACAAACCCCCATTCGCGACACGCCGTCTCGTAACATTCGATAAAAAGATTTTTCTTCGAACTGCCGAGTTCCCCGCTTCCCTCCCCTACGATCTCGGTTTCGTAGCGACCGGCCGGAAGGAGTTCATCGACATCGAACACGTTGTACAGCGTAAGCGACAATCCGACGGCATCGAATCCCGACCCCAGGTTCGCACTCGACGCAGGCACCCTGATCCGCAGCAGGCTCATCGGGACAGAACCTCCAGGATAGCTTCCCAGCTTCCGGCAACGCTGACCGGCTCGGGGAGATAGTGCATCGGCGCTTCCGGATCCTTCAGACCGTTCCCCGTCAGGACAAGAACGCCTTTCGTACCTCTCTGTATCTTGCGGTTGCGGGCAAGCCTGAGAAAAGCCGCCAGCGTCGCACAGGATGCCGGTTCCGCGAAAATTCCCTCAGTCGAAGCGAGCAGACGCTGCGCATCGAGGATTTCCCGGTCCGAAACGGAGAGAAACATTCCGTTTGTCAGTTCGACGGCGCGTTTCGCCTTGTCCGCGCTCACGGGGTTGCCGATGCGGATCGCCGTGGCAAGGGTTTCCGGCTGAATGACAGGCACTCCTCGAACCATCGGGGCGGCTCCTTCGGCCTGAACTCCGATCAGACGCGGAAGTCTCGTCGATCTCCCCGTTTCCTTGTAAAATTCGAATCCCGCGCAGTACGCGCTGATGTTCCCCGCGTTCCCGACGGGAATCATGAGCCAGTCAGGAGCGTCCGACAAATCGTCGCAGATCTCCCAAGAGGAAGATCGCTGTCCCCAGAGTCGATACGGATTGACGGAATTGACCAGCGTAATACCGAGCTCATCGGCCGCCTTTCTCGCGAACTGAAGGGCGATATCGAAATTCCCTTCGACACAGACAGCTCTGGCACCGAACGCCAAAGCCTGCGAGAGCTTTCCAAGCGCGACCTTTCCCTTGGGCAGAAGCACGGTACACCGGATCCCGGCCGCAGCCGCGTATGCGGCTGCCGATGCAGACGTATTACCGGTCGAGGCACACACGATACCCTTCGCGCCGTCCTCGAGCGCCTTCGCCACCGCGAGGACCATTCCGCGATCCTTGAAGGATCCCGTCGGATTCGCACCCTCAACTTTTGCGTATACCTCGACTCCCGCCTCTTCCCCGACGCGGAGCAGTCGGACAAGCGGCGTCGATCCCTCACATAGGGACAGGTTCGGCGTTTTCGGAGTCACCGGAAGAAAATCACCGTATCGCTGGAGTATTCCTGTTCGCATCCAATCCACCTTCCTGAACGAAAAAACGGCCTCCCTCGACGAAAGCCGGAAGAAGGCCGCTCCTCTCAGGAATCACGATTTCGGAGGGACCCGATCATTCCGTGCGATGTCCGACATCGGGAGGTTCGGATTCAATCCGAATAATCGGCGCCGCTCGTATGTTCCTGCTGAACCATTTCTGGCGAGAACTCGCTTCTCTTGTGCAGAACCTGCCGCTCCGGAGCGGCATTGTCATATCGGCGCCTTCCGATCGTCTCGACAACCTTTTCGGCCGTACCTTCAGCGTGAAACGCCTTCAGGAAGCGCGTCGCCCATTCTTCCGTCTCCGCAACGATGCGATCGATACACGGTTTCGGCTCGTTCATGATCGCCTCGCCAAAAGGCAGATTCGCTTTTTTGTAATCCCCGCTCTTCCGGCTGTATTTCTTTCCGTCGGCCCAATCGACGATCTGGTTCCAAAGGTCCGTGGAAATTCCACGGTCGGTCTCTTTAACGTAGGAGCCGTTCTCGATGACAGCATTCCCGGTATCAAGGTCCATCTTCAGACCGAAAACAATGTTCTGGAAAAGAGTCGCTACGTTCCCTTTGGCGATTCCGTAACGATTGAAACGTGAGACTTTCGCGAGCGGCGTCCCCGAGATGCCATGTTGCGCGATAGACACTCCGTACGGACGAATCGCATTGGCAATCTCAAGCGTACGGTCGAGATCGATCCCCTCATGCTGCCCTGTCGACGTGTCGTACGTTCCGTGCAGACTTCCGTTCGAAATCGCGAGAAGGTCAGGGTTGATCCCCCACGAGTTCAACCCACCGATGAAAAAGAGCGCTTCCCTGACCGTTGACAATTCTCCGGGACCCTTTATTTCTCCAACCTCGACCTCGAGCCCGAGATATGACGGAATGCTCATACAGACATCCCGCGTCGCGCACAGGTTCTCCCAGTCGGCAAGGTGAGATGCGTCCACGGCAAAAGACGTCCAGCCCCTCCGAACGAGATCGGGAATATGCGCAACCGACTTCTGGACATCTTCGGCAGATTTTATGCCATAGTGATCCACGTGAAGCCCGAAAATAACCCCGTGCCCCAGTTCGGCCGAAAATCGGGCGGCATATTCGGGCAGCGACGCGAAGGATCCGTAACAATAAGAATCCTCCGATTTCGCGATTTCGATGTAGACGGCGGCGTTACATGCCTTGGCGGCTTTGAGCACTCCCTTGACCGTCAAAGGACTCCTGGCGTTAGCCGCGAGAACGATCGCTTCATTCTCCCGCGCCGCAGCGACGATATCCCTCCCGCTCACCAGTCCAAGTTTCTCTGACCCCCAAAGCGCCCTGACATTCAGAGGACGCTTCGCGAGCATTTCCCGATATGCGCTTCCTCCCGTATCCATAGAAAAAGCACTTCCCTTCTCCGATAATACGGCGCAATCAGCCGCATTCTGCAACAATAACACGCGAATCGTGTCCGTCAAGAGAACAGGGGAAAAAGTCCGTTCCGCGCCCCTCCGGAATCGAAGGTTGACAGCTTCGTTGAAGGTTATTATAATACCTTCGTTTGCGATCCGGGGCTATAGCTCAGCTGGGAGAGCGCTTGAATGGCATTCAAGAGGTCAGGGGTTCGAATCCCCTTAGCTCCACCATTACGAAAATACTTTCTCTTTTTGATAGCGCCTTCCGACTTTCGCGGAAGGCGCTTTTTTTCTCATCGGAAGCGATCAACGGTATAATTATATTCATTCGTCCAAATCAGCACTCGGAGGAGGGATTTCAATGTCCCCAAAGGGCTTTCATTTCATTGTCGAGGCATCCGGCTGCAGTGCAGTCATCAGTCAGGTCGACCGTCTTCAGGAGATCCTCGTTGAAGCGGCTAAACGGGCAAACGCCCAAGTGTGGTCCGTTTCGTTCCACAAGTTCCCTCCCCACGGCGTGAGCGGTGTAGTCGTCATCAGTGAATCGCATCTTTCCGTACATACGTGGCCCGAAGTGAACTACATGGCGCTCGACATTTACACCTGCGGAGAAAGTAGCCTTCCCGAGGTCGCTGTCAATTACGTTCTTGAGCAAATTGACGCCCAGCACACGCATATCACAGAAATTACAAGAGGGCTCGATGACGGGGACAAAGAGTTCTACCATTCTTTCGTCACGTGGGAAGAGAGAAAGAGATCCTCGTGATAAAGCTCTTCTCCGCAAAAATACGGCAGCGAATAAAAACCACAGATCGGAAATCTGTACGGTGGATGTAGCCGGTCTCGAAACCATAAAAAAAGCGCTCTTCCATCAAGAAGAGCGCCTCTGCTTTTGGTAGCCCCAACGGGATTCGAACCCGTGTTTTAACCTTGAGAGGGTTACGACCTAGGCCACTAGTCGATGGGGCCGCATTTGGCTGGGGAACGTGGATTCGAACCACGATCGCCTGATCCAGAGTCAGGTGTCCTGCCGTTGGACGATTCCCCAGTACCTTCGCAACTGACTTGGGGATATTACCAGACCATAACAGGGATTGCAAGACCAGAGAAATTTTCGGACCTTTCAGTCTTCAATAGACATCTCGGATGGATGCCTCGTGCAAATACGTTACGCCGCAAAAAAAACTTCCTTCATCTTCATTTCTTCGTACATACGGTTGATGATTCCCGAGAAAGACGCTCAAGCAATATCGAGGCGTTTTCAGAAAGAATTCGTTTGAGATCCTCCTCTTCCAAACATGCGCTTTCCCAGAGCGACGCATAACGGTGATACGGAAGTATGGGGAAATCCGAGCCAAAAACGAGTTTTTTCAAGACGCCTGCGCTCCTGATGGTTTTGAGGATCTCGGCTGAATACAGCCAGGGAAAAGCGGCAGTGTCATACCATACATTCGAAAGAATCAGTCGAAGCTCCGGCATCAATTCGTACTGCCACAATCCCCCCCCGAAGTGAGCGAAGACAACGACCGATTCGGGGTGGTTTGTACAGAAAACCGTCGCTTCTTTTGGGCCTACATTCCCTTTCCCGGGATATCCATGTCCAACAGGTTCTGCCGAGTGGAACAAAAGAAACATCCCGGTTTCGTGAGCGACGGAGGCGAGCCTCCACGTCTGTCTCATATCCGTCAGATCGAACCCCTGCCCTTGGGGAAAGAGTTCTCCGATGCCTATCATCCCTGCTTCGCGGCACCTGAAGATCTCGTTCTCACACCCGGTATGAGTTGGCGATACAACAGCGAGTCCCCGGAGCAGATCCGGGAAACGTCTGATCCCTTCGAGAACGTAATCGTTACAGAGACGACATAATCCCTGATCCGCGAACGCAAAACCGAAGATCCACGACTCCGAAATCCCGCTCGTTTTCATGGTACCGACGACATCATCGACCGTCGCCCAACGATGCACCTTGCTTCGAGCGAGCTGCGCGAAATGCTCTTCTCTTTCCGCTATATGCTCCCAGTTGCGGATGATTTCCGGCGGATAGACGTGAACGTGCGTATCACGCATCATCTTTGTTTCTCCTCGAAATGAAAAAGGGCGGCGTGAATCGCCGCCCTGAAGATCGTCTTGCCCGAACCTACTTGACTTCGACTTCCGCACCGGCCTCGACGAGCTTTTTCTTGATCTCCTCGGCCTCTTCCTTGCTGACGCCTTCCTTGACAGCCTTCGGAGGATTGTCGACAAGTTCCTTCGCTTCCTTCAGTCCAAGTCCGGTAAGCTCGCGAACGACTTTGATGACGCCGATCTTGTTGGCGCCGGGAGCCTTGTAAACGACATCGAATTCGGTCTTTTCCTCTTCCGCAGCAGCCGCGGCAGCACCGGGCATCGCCATCATCGGCATCGCCATGGCGGGAGCGGAAGCGGACACGCCGAATTTCTCCTCAAGAGCCTTGACGAGCTCAGAGAGCTCAAGGACTGTCATTCCTTCGATAGCCTGAATCAGTTCATCACGGGTCATGGATGTTCCTCCTTCGAAATATATCCGGTAGCGGTACTATGCCGCTACGCAGCTTTTTCCTTCTGATCCCTGATCTGGGACAGTACCGTTGCCAGAGAACGAATTGGCCCAGAAAGCACGGTAACAAGTCCGGTAAGCGGTGCCGCAATCGTACGAACTGTCATGGCGATCATGACGTCCTTCGACGGCATATCGGCAAGCGCCAGTACCTGAGCCGATGTTAACTGAGCCTTTTCAAGCACACCGGCCTTGATTTCCAGTTCCTTGTTCGCCTTGTCGGAGACGAATTCTTTTAAAGCCTTTGCTACCGCAACGGGGTCACCGTACGCGATCGTGTAAATATTCGGCCCGAGAACGGATTCTTCCTTGAAGGAGGTCATTCCGGCTTCTTTCATCGCGATCTTGAAAAGGGTATTCTTCGCGACTTTCATTTCTCCACCGGCCTGACGGACTTTGGCACGAAGGCTCGTGATCTTTCCCACGGTCATCCCGCGATACTCGGCCACGAAAACCGCCTGAGCCTTCTCAAGCTTTTCACGAAGCTCATCAACCTGTTCGAACTTCACTGTCGCAGGCATTCATTCACCTCCCTTCGCAATAAAAAAACCCGGGCATATGGCCCGGGAGAAAGTACGGCAAGACACCGCTGGTCTTCCCGTAATCTGTCTTCACAGGCCTCGGCGGGGTTTTCACGCCGGAGGCGTCCCGCTGTCTTGAGCCGTGGTGCACAGGAGAAAATATCTGTATACGCTATACAGGCACCGTTACTCTCCGGAAACCTCTTTCGAAGCTGAAGCCGTATCAATCCGGATTCCGGGGCCCATTGTCGGAGCAATCGCCAGACTCTTCACATATGTTCCTTTCACGGAAGCAGGGCGAGCCTTCAGAATGGCGCGGAACAAAGCCTTTGCATTTTCATAGAGTTCATCCGCGCTGAAACGCTTCTTTCCGATGCTGTTGTGAACTATCGCGAACTTATCGACACGAAACTCGACACGACCGGCTTTGATTTCCTTGACCGCGTCGGCGATATCGAACGTGACGGTTCCTGTTTTCGCGCTGGGCATGAGGCCCCGTGGACCGAGCGTTTTTCCGAGACGACCTACTGACTTCATCATATCGGGAGTCGCTATCACGGCATCGAAATCAAGCCATCCCCCCGAGATCCTCTGGACAAGATCCTCTCCGCCCACAAAGTCTGCTCCCGCATCCTCAGCCTCTTTGATCTTCTCTCCCTGAGTGATGACGAGGAGTTTCTTCGAAATACCCGTCCCATAAGGGAGTGCAACGGTGCTCCGCACCTGTTGGTCGGCATGACGAGGATCGACATTCAGCCGGACATGCATCTCCATGCTCTCGTCGAACTTCGCTGTCGCAATCTCCTTGAAAAGATCCACTGCTTCTCTCAAGGTGTAGAGCTTCGCCTTGTCTACCTTGGCTTCAATTTCCTTAAAACGCTTGCTTTTTACGGTCATGTCGCCCTCCTGTGGTCATAGCGAACCGTTTCGGCTCTGCCACGAGTTTTCCGGCTATTCGCCGATTTCAACACCCATCGAACGCGCCGTTCCTTCAACCATTCTCATGGCTGCATCGACATCGTTCGCGTTCAGGTCGACCCGCTTGAGTTCCGCAATCTCCCTGACCTTCGTCCGCGGAAGAGTACCGACCTTTTTCTTGTTCGGTTCGCCCGAAGCATGCTCAAGTCCGAGAGCCTTCTTAATCAGAACGCTCGCCGGCGGAGTTTTCAATACAAACGTAAAACTCCGGTCGGCATATACCGTGATGATTGCAGGAATAATTAGACCTGCCTGATCACTGGTTTTCGCGTTAAACTGCTTGCAGAACTCCATAATATTGACACCATGCTGCCCCAAAGCAGGGCCGACAGGGGGTGCAGGAGTGGCCTTCCCGGCCGGCAACTGCAACTTGATCTGACCCACTACCTTCTTGGCCATACGTCGCTATCTCCTTCCATTTCGTGCGCCTTATAAAAAAGGGTACGGCATATCAGAGCTTTTCCAGCTCTGTGTAGTCTATTTCAACAGAGGTCTCACGACCGAAGACCGTAACGACAAACTTCACCTTGCCCTTGTCGGGATTCACGCCTACGACAGGACCAACCTGCCCTTCGAATGGACCTGTCTTGACTTTGATAACATCCCCCGGCTTGAGACTGATCTCAATCTTCGGCTTTACGTGATCCTTGCCGATCTTCCCCATGATCTCCCTGATTTCGCGGTCAGAGAGAGGGATCGGGTGATTTCCTGCGCCAACAAAACCGGTAACGCCAGGCGTATGGCGAACGACATACCACGACTGGTCGTTCATTTTCATTTCAACGAGAACGTAGCTCGGATACAGTTTCCGGGTAACCTTCTTCGTCTTTCCTTCCTTGACGGAAAGACGCTCTTCCACAGGAACGAGAACGCTGAAGATACATTCGTCCATACCCATCGTGGCAATCCGTTGTTCCAGATTGGCCTTTACGCGATTCTCGTACCCGGAATATGTCTGAACTATATACCAGCGGCGGCTATCATTACCATCCATGCCCAAAAGGGGGTCTTTCGGCCCCCTCACCTCCCAGCCGTTGCAGAGATCGGTGAATCACGCATACAATTCCAACAATGGTATTTCCTATCCAAAGACTCTGGAAAAAACGCCCGTCAGCGCAAGATCTATAAGACCGAGATATGCGGATACAAACAACGAAAAGGCTATGACAACAAGGGTGGAATACCAGACCTGCTTCTTGCCTGGCCACGACACTTTCTTAAGTTCGGCTTTTGCTTCACGAATGAAGCTGAGGATTGACTCCACAATCCAGCCTCCCTTTCATATACAATAAAAAATGGCAGGCCCGGCAGGATTTGAACCTGCAACCCCCGGTTTTGGAGACCAGTGCTCTGCCAATTGAGCTACGGACCTGCGAGCGAGACGTATTCTACACTACTTCGATTCCTTATGCAAGGTGTGTTTTCCACACCACTTGCAGTACTTCTTTAACTCCAGCTTCTTCGACTGCTTCTTCTTATTCACGGTAGTGCTGTAATTCCGTCTTTTGCAGTCCGTACACTGCATTCCAATGATATCGGCCATCCTAAAGCCCCCAATGTATTTTTATTCCAGGATTTTGGTGACGACGCCGGCGCCTACCGTGTGGCCACCCTCACGAACTGCAAAACGCAGCCCCTCTTCCATCGCTATCGGCACTATCAGATCCACCTCGAACGTCGCGTTGTCTCCCGGCATCACCATCTCCACTCCATCCGGAAGCTTGATTCCACCCGTCACGTCCGTCGTCCGGAAGTAAAACTGAGGCTTGTATCCCGCAAAGAACGGCGTGTGCCTTCCGCCCTCTTCCTTCTTCAATACGTACACTTCCGCCTTGAATTTCGTGTGCGGCGTGATCGATCCCGGCTTCGCCAGTACCTGCCCCCGCTCCACTCCCTCCTTGTCGATGCCGCGAAGCAGGATCCCCACGTTGTCTCCTGCCATCGCATCGTCAAGAAGCTTCCGGAACATCTCCAGCGACGTCGCTACCGTCTTGATGATGTCACGCTTCATCCCCACAATCGCCACTTCTTCTCCGGCCTTGACCATCCCTCGCTCGACCCTGCCCGTCACGACCGTCCCTCGTCCCGTGATCGTGAATACGTCCTCTATCGGCATCAGGAACGGCTTGTCGACTTCACGCACAGGCGCCGGGATGTAGCTGTCGCACGCATCCATCAAGTCCCAGATGCACTTGCTCACAGGATCGTCCTTCGTCCCCTTCCCCTCTTCCATGACTTTCAACGCAGATCCGCGTATGATCGGAATGTCGTCTCCGGGGAATTCGTATTTGCTCAGCAGTTCCCGGACTTCCATTTCCACCAAGTCCAGCAACTCCGGATCGTCCACCTGGTCCGTCTTGTTCATGAATACCACGATCGCAGGCACGTTCACCTGACGCGCAAGCAATACGTGCTCCCGCGTCTGCGGCATCGGACCGTCCGCCGCCGATACCACCAGGATCGCTCCGTCCATCTGCGCCGCACCCGTGATCATGTTCTTGATGTAGTCCGCGTGACCAGGGCAGTCGATGTGCGCATAATGCCGGTGCTCCGTCTGATACTCGACGTGCGAAATGTTGATCGTTATCCCCCGCTCACGCTCCTCCGGCGCCTTGTCTATCTGATCGTACGCCGTGAATTGCGCCATGTTCGCCGTCGCCAGACACTTCGTGATCGCCGCCGTCAATGTCGTCTTACCATGGTCGATGTGCCCGATCGTCCCTATGTTCAGATGCGGCTTCGTCCTCTCAAACTTCTCCTTCGCCATTGTTCCGACCTCCCTGCAATGATGAAGTTGGGCCCCTAGGGGGTTGTCTGCCATTCTCGCAGATTGTATCATAATTCACGAATCCATAGAAAAAATCCGGAAGAGTTTCCCCTCCCGGATATTTTCAATAGTCTGGAGCCGACTTCCGGACTCGAACCGGAGACCCCATCCTTACCATGGATGTGCTCTACCTGCTGAGCTAAGTCGGCATCTTTCTTGAAAAATGGTGGAGGGAGAAGGATTTGAACCTTCGTAGGCTGCGCCGGCAGATTTACAGTCTGCTGCCTTTGACCACTCGGCCATCCCTCCACGGGATACTGCGCATTTTCTGGAGCCGGCGAAGCGATTCGAACGCTCGACCTGCTGATTACAAGTCAGCTGCTCTACCTGCTGAGCTACACCGGCTCAACACGGGGATATTATAGCGGCGTTTTCCCGTAAGTCAATAAAGAAATCAGTTCAGCGTCTCCTTCCCCATCGCGAAATTCAGATCGGACCACGACGTCAGAGTGTCGTAGATGGCTTCGACGAGTTGGGTTTTCGCATTGCTCAGTGCAACCCGCGCATCGAGAACGTCAATGTTCGTTCCAAGCTGCGACGCATAGCGTGTCAGTGCCATCCGGTAGTCTTCCTCCGCGCTGGCAACCTGGCTGCGAGCGACTTCGAGCCTCTGCTGCGACGACGTGTAGTTCAAAATAGCGACCGAAACCTCGAGCTGAATCTGTTTTTTCAAGTCTTCGATCTTGTATTTCAGTTCATCCGCCGCAGCCTTCGCCTCGCGGACCTTCGCACGGCTCTCGCCTCCGTCGAAAAAGGCCCAGTTCGCAATGAGCGAGACCCTCCAGTCGTCCATTTTCTCGGGAAAAAAACTGTCGCCGACCTTGTAGGTTTCGCCTTCGAGAACGACATTGGGACCACTGGATGCCGCAGCGGCACGCGACATCGCAAGCGCACAGTGCATGGCCGAATCGAGTGCCTTCATTTCCGGCCGCTGCCGGATCGCCGTCTTCTCGGGATCTGCCGGAAGTTCGACAGGAGAAACGAGCGTTTCCGACGGCGGCAGGCCAAAGACAGCTTTCAGTCGATCGCCGACAGCTCGTTCGAGAGCGCTCCATGCGACATCGACCGCATTGTTCGCGCGTATCCGGTTGAGTTCCGCATCGGAGACCGCAACTTGAACGCGCAGAACTTCGTTTTTTGCGACCACTCCGTTCCTGTAGAAGGCCTCGACCTGCCTCAGATGTTCTTTGGCAAGCCCCAGGGCCTCTTCGACGACAAGGAGCTTCGCACGCGCACGATGAAGATCGTAGTAGGTTTTTCTGACGCCGTTCGCAAC
Source organism: Lactivibrio alcoholicus (assembly GCF_055390895.1). Classification (NCBI taxonomy): domain Bacteria; kingdom Thermotogati; phylum Synergistota; class Synergistia; order Synergistales; family Aminobacteriaceae; genus Lactivibrio; species Lactivibrio alcoholicus. Next base: position 3,034,219 of record NZ_AP042471.1, on the reverse strand, counting down.
CGCCTGACGCGTGCGGAGGCTTTCCGCGCCGACAGACTCGAGCGCGAGCTTTTTCGATACTACCGTGTTCTGAACCGCCCCGCCGCTATAAAGCAGATATGAAAGCTTCAATGCGGCCTTATACGTATCCTGAAATCCGTACTGCGCGAATCCGACCTGATTCCCGCCGATATAGACGGGATACTTCTGTTCCAGATATGAATGCTGGTACAGGATCGTTGCGGCCAGAGTCGGAAGTTCCGCGGCTTTCGCCTGATCGAGGCGTGCCCTTGCCTGTTTTTCCCGTTCCTGTGAGGCCGCAATCGCGGGGTTCTTTTTTTCCGCAAGGAGGAGCGCCTTCTCCACTGTGAGAAGTTCCCCTGCGGCCCACGCATTCCCGATCATCACAAAAACCCCCGCCAAAAGCGAGAAAAACACCGGCATTTTTCGAAGCAACCTCCACCAACTCCAATCTTCAAACTTTTTTCCAAAGAGATGCGCTATAGATTTCCGCCTCGGTTTCGACCGGGGAACGCTGGAAGAGAGAATCTGCACGCATCCCGGAAAGTGTCCCTCGAAGCATTCGGAAACATAACACGGCGCGTCCGTCAGGTCAACAAATACAAAAAAGGCGGGGGCCGTTTCCGGCATCCCGCCTCACCTGCGAAACTCTATCCGCGCCGCGGCAGGTGAATCGCCTCGTTCCGCGAAGCGAGCGCAGCCTCCGCGAGCGCCTCCCCTATCGTCGGATGCGCGTGGACCGTCGTCACGATCTCATCGACGGTCGCCTCGGTTCGTATCGCGAGAGCCCCTTCGACGATGAGATCGGTCGCCCTCGGACCGATGATGTGCAGGCCCAGAATCTCGCCGTATTTCTCGTCGACAATATATTTGACGATTCCGGAGACGTCGTTCATGATAATGCTCTTGCCGTTGGCAGAGAGAGGGAATCGTCCCGTTCGCACGGAAAGTCCCTTCGCGATCGCCTGCTTTTCCGTCATCCCGACCGAAGCAACTTCCGGCGATGTATATATCGCGCTCGGGACCGTCCGGTAATCCATCGCGACATTTCCACCCATAATGTTTTCTGCGGCGACCTCTCCTTCCCGGGAGGCGACGTGCGCCAGCATGATCGGCGACGTGCAGTCCCCGACAGCATAAATCCCGGGGTGCGTCGTTCGCATGTGACTGTCCGTGACGATGCGTCCGCGTTCGACCGCCACTCCGGCCTTTTCGGGAGCGAGGCCGGAGGTGTTCGGGCGTCGTCCGACGCAGACGAGGACTTTCTCGACCGTGATCTCCTTCGGTCCTTCGGGCGTTTCAACCGAGACGACCAGGCCATTCCCCCCCTGTCGCACGCCGCTCACCTTCGACGAGGTGTGGATTTCCACACCTCGCTGGAGAAGCGATCCCTTGAGAATTCCCGTGATTTCCTCGTCGATATTCGGGAGAATCTCCGGAAGCATTTCTATTATCATGAGAGCAGTCCCGAAGCTCGAATAGGCTGAAGCAAACTCGACGCCGATGATGCCGCCTCCGACGATGACCATCGATTTCGGAACCTCCGGAAGCGACAGCGCCTCGGTGCTCGTGATGACGCCCGGAAGATCGAATCCCGGAACCGGCGGGATAAAGACATCCGATCCGGTCGCGATAATCGCCGCATCGTGGCGTACGATCTCTTCCCGCCCTCCGGCGGAACGAACTACGACGTCCTCGGCGGAAAGAAACGATGCCTCTCCTTCGAGAACACGAACTCCATTGGAGCGGAGGAGCGCCGAAACGCCGCCTGTGAGGGTTTCCACCGCCATCTCTCTGCGTTTCTGTACGGCACCCCAGTCGATCGAGGCTTCTGGAACAACGATGCCGAGATCCCCGGAATGTCTGATTTCCGAGAGGAGGTCGGCCGTATGCAGCAGAACCTTCGTCGGAATACACCCGACGTTGAGGCAGGTTCCGCCGAGAGTGCCTTTCTCGACGAGCGTCACTTCAGCGCCGAGCTGCGCCGCCCGGATCGCCGCGACGTACCCGCCCGGGCCGCCTCCTATGACGGTGATGCGCTTCTTCCCGTCGAGACGGTTTCCCGATACTTCGTGCATTTTTTCCGCAGGCGGGACACCCCGCAGAGGTTCCTCGGACTGTTCCCCCTGAGCTCCGAGAAGTGCGATCGGTTCGGAAACCGAAACCGTCCTGCCGGCCGGGACGAGAATCTTCACAAGTACTCCGTCTTCCTGGACCTCGACGTCGAACGTCAGCTTATCGGTTGCGACGACAAGAAGGATCTCCCCTTTGCGGACAGGATCTCCGACCTGTTTCCTCCATTCTGCGACGCTTCCCTCGGTCATCGTCAGGCCGAGTTTCGGCATAAGGATCTGGTGCGGCATGTATTCGCTGAACCTCCTTGATTCGAGAGTCGTCACAAATGAACGAGCGGGCTTACGCCAGAAGCAGGTACGGGTTCTCCATGAGCTCCCTGACGCGGGAGAGGAATCTTGCGGCATCGACGCCGTCGATGATCCTGTGATCCGCAGTGATTCCGATCACCGTCATCGGACGAACGACAATCTGCCCCTCTCTGACGACGGGACGGTCCACAATCGCATTCATGGCCATGATGCACGCCTCCGGGGGATTGATGATCGGCGTGAAGTCGTTGATTCCGAACATCCCGAGGTTCGTGATCGTGAACGTCCCCGCCTGCATATCGGTCATCTGGAGCTTTCCGGAGCGCGCTTTTTCGACGAGAACCTCCGTATCCCTCGCGATTTCCGAGAGCGTCTTCGTCTGGACGCCCTTGAGATTGGGAACCAGAAGGCCCCCCTCGACGGCGACTGCGATCCCTATGTTGACGTCGTCGTGCAGCACGAATTCGTTTCCGTCGATCGAGGCGTTCGCCATTGGCATTTCGGCGAGAACCTGCGCACAGATCTTCATGAGGATATGCGTGAACGACAGGCGAATCCCATTTTTCGAGAACGGATCCCGGAGCGCGTTTCTCAGAGCGGTTATTCCGGTGCAGTCGGTCTCCATGTTGTAGGTCACGACAGGAATCGAACGAGAACTCTCCGACATCCGGTCGGCGATCACACGACGCATCGGAGAAACCGGGATCCGCTTCGTAACGCCTGGAAGCCGCGGCTCTTCTCGCGGAAGCGGCGCGGCTTCCAGGACATCAGCCTTCATGATTCTGTCTTTCCGCGCGAGCGACGCAACATCCACTCCCAGGTCTTCGGCGATCCTCTTCGCCACCGGAGACGTCTTGACGCGCGACGCCGACTGGTGTGCCAGTTCGACGTCCCTGCGGACGACCATCCCATCCGGCCCCGTTCCCTTGATGCCCACGAGCGTCACTCCCGTTTCGCGGGCGACCTTCTTCGCAAGAGGAGAAGCGGAGACCCGTGTCGCCCCCGGGGCAACGCCCTTTGCCGCCCCGTTCGGAAGCTCGTCGCGGAGGACTTCGGTGACCGTTTCAGGAGTGGAATCCGCAACGGATCCCACAAGCTCCCCCTTTTCGCCGAGATACGCAAGAAGTGCACCGACCGCGACTTCCTTCCCCTCGGGAACCAGAACCTGAAGCAGCGTTCCACCTTCCTGGACCTCGACTTCAAACGTGAGTTTATCCGTCGCGACGACAAAGAGAATCTCTCCTTTCGCGACGGTATCCCCTTCCTTTTTGCGCCATTGAGCGACGGTGCCAGCGGACATCGTCAGACCCAGCTTCGGCATCGTGACCGCAAACGCCATGGGAAACCTCCTTCTCGCCTTGAGAATCGTCTTTAGCCGAGCTTTAACAGTGTCGGCAGGAATGTCGTAATTGCCGGAAACACCGTTATGACGCCGAGCGCGATAACAGACGCGATAATCAACGGGATCGCAGGTTTCGCGATCTGTTCCATCGTGAGTCCGCTGATGTTCGCGCCGACATAGAGATTCACCGCTACCGGCGGCGTCACCTGTCCGATCGCGAGGTTGATCGTCATCATGACGCCGAACCAGATCGGATTCCATCCGAAATGCGCGATGATCGGTAGAAGAATCGGAAGGAATACGTAAAAGATCGATATAGCGTCGAGCAACATACCCGCAAAGAGTAAAATGATATTGATCATAAGCAGCACGATCCGGGGATCGGACGAAACGCTCAGGAGTACCTTTGCCGCCTTATCGATGAGGCCGACTGTGGCACCTACCCAGGAATACAGTCCCGCACAGGTCACGACTATCATGACCACGGCAGTCCCGACGACAGTCGAACTGAGTATCTGGTAGAGAACCTTGACTGTTATCGTCCGGTACACGAAGACGCCGACGAACAATCCGTAGAAAACCGCCACAGCGGCCGCCTCTGTTGGTGTGAAGATGCCGCCGTAGATTCCGCCGAGAATGACGACGGGCGTGAAAAGCGCCCAGAGGGCATCCCGAAAAGCCTTCCAGAGAGCTCGGAAGTCGCCCCTTGGCTCTCCCCTGTAGCCTTTTTTCCGGGAATGAAGGTAGACAGCGCCCATGATGAAAAGGGCAACGACAATCCCCGGAATGACTCCCGCCGCGAAGAGCGCCCCGACGGAAACCTGGGCGAGATCGCCATATACTATGAACGCGATGCTCGGAGGAATGACGATGGCGAGTCCGGATGAAACGGAAACCACAGCCGTCGCAAACGGCTTGTCGTACCCTCCCTGAACCATTCCGGGAATCAGAATGAGTCCTATGGCGGCGACCGTCGCGGGCCCCGAACCACTCACCGCGCCCCAGAATGTCGCGACGGCCACTGTCGCGATAGCCAGTCCGCCCGTAACGTCACCGACGATTTCCTTGATGAACGTGATGATTCTCTCTGCAATCCCGGCCTTTTCCATAATGACTCCGGCAAGGATGAAGAATGGAATCGCAAGCAGCTGGAACTTCGCGATACCTGCGAAGAAATTGTATGACACCATCGGGAATCCGAGCCCCCAGTACCACGCGGTGACGAATGACGCACCTCCGAGAGCCACGGCTATCGGGATCTTTATGACAAGAGGGCACAGAAAGAGAATAAGCGTCCAGAATGCCGGATCAGTAAAGAAGTCAGTCATTGCCGGCCCTCCTAATAGTCATTTTTTCGAATCGTCGCTACCGCCGCTTCGAGAATGCGTATGACGATCAGCGCGGAGACGAGCGGGGTCGCAACGGTATAGAAATACACGGGTATGCCGAGAGACTCGGTAATGACCCCAAGGGCGACTTCATCCGCGACCTCGAGATATCCCATGTATGCCAACACACCAAAGAAAATAATCGAGGCGACTGTTGAAAGGATGAAGAGGAGTTTTCTTACGGATTTCGGGCAAAGATCGTAAAACATCGTCAGGCTCAGGTTCGCTCCCTGTTTGAACGCCATGGCGGTACCGAGGAGGACGCACCAGACGAACAGGTTGACTTCGAGTTCTTCGGAGAACGAAAAGGAATATGATGTCAGATACCGGACGACAACGTTCACAAAAGCCACGGAGACCATCACAAACACCATGATCGATCCGATAAGCTCTTCAAGGTGATCCCAGATCTTCTTCAGCATGGCTCAATATCCCCTTCTCCGAAGGCGAGGGATTCCTCCCTCGCCTTCATGCAGTATCGTGCTACTTTACGCTCGCCATATCCTCCTCGGCGGCCTTGATAAGCTCTTCGCCGAGTTCCTTGCGCCACTTCTCGGCAACCGGCTTCGTCTTCTCGGCGAACGCCTTGATCTGTTCGGGCGTCAGCTTCGTGACAGTCATTCCGGCCTTCTCGAGCGCCGCATACGGATTCGTGATCTCGGGAACCTTGCCGATGCTCTGAAGGTACTTGAGGGAAATATCGCCGTCGAGGCCGACCCGTGCGATCGCGATCTGATACTTCGACGCCAGATCAACGCACTCCTGAAGCATCTTCCGATCCTGCTCCGGGAAGGATTTCCAGACATCGGGGTTAACGCAGAGCAGAAGCGGATCGATGACATAGTGCCAATCGGTCACAAATTTGTGGTATTCGTAAATCTTGAGCGGGAAGAAGATGCTGATTGGATTTTCCTGACCGTCGACGACGCCTTGCTGGAAGGCCGTCGTGGCCTCCGCCCAGTTCATGTTGATCGGGTTCGCGCCGAGTGCGTTGTAGATGTCGATGTAGATCGGGCTTCCGACGACCCGGATCTTCAACCCCTGGAGGTCAGCGGGGGAAGTGACGGGGCGTTTGCTGTTCGTGAGTTCGCGGAAACCGTTTTCACCCCAGCCGAGGAACTTGACGCCCTTTTTCTCGATGGCGTCAATAAGCATCTTCCCTGATTTCCCCGCCTTGATCGCATCGACGGCTTTGAAACGATCGGGACGCGATGCGATGAAGAACGGCATAGCGGTCAGGTTGAGTTCCTTAACCTGCGGAGACCAGTTGATGACGGACTGCAGCGCGAAGTCGATCGCTCCGTTCCTGAGAAGGAGGAACGCTGACGTCTGCTTTCCCGCGGAGAGCTGGGAACCGAAATAGACCTTGATGTTGATCTTGCCGCCGGACTTCTCTTTCACGAGATCGGCGAAATACTGCGCTCCCATGCCCCACGCCGTTGCAGGTCCCGGAACAACGTCCATCTTGTACTCGTCCTTGTATCCAGCCGCGACCGCCGGCACTGCGAGCGCGCACAACAGAGCCGTTGCAATAACCAGAGCTATTCCCTTCCGCATAGTGATTCCCCCCTGTGATGAAATAGATGGTGTTCGCCTTGCTTTGCGATTCAACGCATCCTCTTCCCGCGCATCACCTCCGGTTTCCTTTGAAAACGGAGTGCCACCGCCAGGTTTGTTTTTGGACGCACCTGAACGAAATATCCCGAACGCGCTTTACGCAAAAACCTTGCGAACCCCGGCAACGATCGTTTCGGCGGTAACGCGGTATTCCTTTTCCAGAATCCTCGCAAACGGCACCGGAGTGAACGGCGACCCGACGCGGACGATCGGAGCGTCGAGGCAGCCGATCGCCTTCTCGGCGACGATCGCAGCGATCTCGGCACCGACGCCGCACCGCTTCACCGCTTCGTGCGCGATGACAAGCCGCGTCGTCTTCGCCACAGATGTCAGGATCGTCTCTTCGTCGATCGGAGAGACGCTCCTGAGGTCGATCAGTTCGACCGAGATTCCGCCCTTTTCCAGTTCGTCCGCCGCCTTGATCGCGTGGTTCATCATCATCGAGTACGAGACGAGCGTGACGTCCTTTCCCTCCCGAACGACGTTCGCCTTGCCGATCGGCGTGACGTAGTCCCCGTCCGGAACGTCGCCTTTCATCGAGAAGAGTCCCTTGTGTTCGAAGTAGATGACCGGGTTGTCGTCCCGGATCGCAGCCTTGAGCAGTCCTTTCGCGTCCGCCGGGTTGGACGGAATGACGACTTTGAGGCCCGGGATGTGCGCGAAGAACGCCTCGACGGATTGCGAGTGCTGCGCCGCAGCCTGGTTGATCATTCCGTCCGGCGCCCGGAGGACCATCGGGATGCTTTTCTGGCCCCCGAACATGTAGTGGATTTTCGCCATCTGGTTGAAGATTTCGTCGAAGCACACGCCCATGAAGTCCGCGAAGTGCATGTCCGCCACCGGCCGCATTCCCGCGAGCGCCGCCCCTATCGCCGCGCCGACGATGGCCGTTTCGCTGATTGGCGTGTCGATGACCCGCTCTTTGCCGAATTTGTCCGGCAGTCCCTTGAATTGTCCGAAGATGCCTCCCTGCCGCGCGATGTCTTCTCCCATGACGAAGACGCTTCCGTCGCGCGTCATTTCCTCTTCCATCGCTTCGAGCGTCGCCTGTGCGAATGATATCGTTCTCATTGTCGTTGTCTCCGTTTCACCGTGTCTCTGCGCCCGCAGGGGCCGGAACGTAGAGGTCCGTGTAGAGTTCCGACGCGTCGGGTTCCGGGGATTGCCGCGCGTATTCGATGGCTTCGCCGATTGTCCTGACCGCTTCCGCTTTCATCGCGTCGAGGTTTTCCCGCGTCATGACGCCCGCTTCGAGGACTTTCTTTTCGAATGTCGGGATCGGGTCGGTGGCGTCGAAGACGTTCTGCACTTCTTCTTTCGTCCGGTATTTCTCCGGGTCGCCGACGAAGTGTCCCTTGATCCGGTAGGTTTTCGTTTCCAGGATGGCCGGGCCTTCCCCTCGCCTCGCCCGTTCGATGAGGTCGCCCGCCGCTTCGTAGACCGCGAAGACGTCGTTGCCGTCGACGATGACTCCGGGGATGCCGTATCCCTGCGCCCGGTCCGCGATGTCGTCGACCGAGGTGGTGGTCCGGTAGGGCGTCGTGGATGCGAACTGGTTGTTTTCGCAGACGAAGAGCACCGGCAGTTTCCAGACGGCCGCCATGTTGATCGCTTCGTGGAAGGTCCCGCGGTTCGACGCTCCGTCTCCGAAGAAGAAGACCGAGACGCCGTCCGTTTTCTGCATTTTCTGCGCGAGCCCCGCTCCGGTGACCATCGTGAAGCCGCCTCCGACGACGCCGTTCGCCCCGAGCATTCCCACGCTGAAGTCCGCGATGTGCATCGAGCCGCCCTTGCCCTTGCAGTAGCCCGTCTTTTTCCCGAAGATTTCCGCCATCATCCGCTTCGGGTCCGCTCCCTTGGCCAGCGTGTGTCCGTGCCCCCGGTGCGTGCTCTGGATGTAGTCCGTCTTCCGGAGATTCCCCATCACGCCCGTCGCCGTGGCTTCTTCACCGATGTACAGATGCACGAATCCAGGGATCTCCCCCGCAAAGAAGTTCTCTTCGACCTTCAGCTCGAAGTTCCGGATCAGCACCATCGTCTCGTAGAACCACCGCAACTTCTCCGCCCCATACTCCCCGAGCGGAACCTGCGGCCTTCTCCATTCCCCTTTCGCGCACATCGTCGCCCTCTCCTTTCATTTCCGTCGCCCGCCCGAGGCGAAGCGATATCGAAAAAAACCGGCGCCCCCGAAGAGATGAGCTTCAGGAATGCCCCGGAAAATCCTCTCTCAATTGTTCATGTTCCTGCCAGAAAAGAATGTTGGCTTTCCCTGTAAGCAGATGCTGGTGCATCGCGGCGGCAGCCCGGTCCGGGTCACCGCGGCGCAATGCGTCGGCGATGGCGCAATGCTCCTGAAAGGATCTCCGGACCGAACCGCTACACCGGAGAACATTCAGCCCAACAGAAAAGAATCGTTCGCGAATGCGACGGGCGACATTGTTGATGAGGGAATTGGCGTACCTGTCCAGAAAAAGATCGTGGAACGTCCGGTCGTGGACGAGGTACTCCGTCACATCGGAACGTGCCATCGCTCCCTTCTGAAACTCCAGGTTCCTGTCGATACGGTCCATCCATTCGGCCGGAAGGGTTCGGGCTATCTCTCTGACGACGAATTCTTCAAGAGCCATCCTCAAGGCGAATGTTTCGTTCACCTCGCGGATGGATACGTCCGGAATCACGATTCCCCTGTTCGGAAGAATATCGATGAACCCCTCCGCCTGAAGCTGGAGAAGAGCTTCCCGGATCGGGGTTCTGCTCATGTTGAGCTCGACTGACAGAGAATTTTCGGAAAGTCGGGATATATCTATTCCGGGATTCTGCAACAGCCTCTCTTTGATCCACTCGTATGCGAGTTCTTTTTTTCTTTTGATCATGAAAACTTTCATCCTCCCGTGGGGGGTGTATACAAGTAATATACAACCTCCATACAATAAATGTATAAATAGCGCGTCTTTTTGTCAACCGCTTCTTTTGAATCAGAGGTGAGAAATGTGGCGGAGGAGAAACTTCAAGTCAGTTCTATCTGGAGATATCTGCTGCGGTCTTTCCGGAGGCGTCTTTCCTGTTCAGTCGGTTCAGGGTTTTTCCGATTTCCATGGATTTCGCTTCAAGCGCGCGAAAGGCATCGACCTCTTTCTCGTATGAAGCGCGCGGATAGTCTCCTCCGTGGCTTTTGTCCGCAAGTCTGCCGCAGATGTCCGAAAGCGCCAGGATCGCCTCGGAGAGCGAGGAACAATAGGCTCGCAACGATATCAGGAACCGGCCGTTCTCGGTGTCCCCTTCCGGCTTCATGCCCCTGATGCGCGTACGTATCTCCAGCAGTTCTTCCGAGAGTTTCCGTAACGCGTCTCGTCTCTCGTCGTACGGAACGGGACGATAGAAGCCCGGAATTCTGATGATTTTTCGCATCGTAGGCCGAAAGAGCTCATCCTGAATCGACATATGAGTCTTGAGAACATCAAACACGTCACGTGCGCATTTCCGAGTTTCCGGATTCATTTGTGTTCGCCCAGTCCTTCCGTTTTCGGAATATCGCCGCTGGTCGTCTCGCGAAGCACCGCGACGACGTGTTCCGCGGCGACACGTTCGGCAGGACTTCCGACGGCTTTTTCAAGTGCTTCGAGCGCGATTTCGAGGTTTCGCAGCCCTTTCTCGACGGTTCGACGATCGTGCGAGGGAAGTGATTCAAGTGATGATCGTACGGAATTGCAAAGCTCGCGACCGAACGACAAAAGATACTCTGCCTCCGCTGATTTTGGAGCCGGTGAGCGTTCCTCTTCAGGGCGACTCCGGAGCCAGGCAAAAACCAGAATGAGAATGAGAACGGAGAGCGCCGCTCCTGCCGACGCAGTCCGTCCTCTGACGATTCGCAGCCTCACGTCGACTGCTCCGAAAAATTCAGAGACATGGTCGGGCGTCCCCGTTATGCGAAACGGCGGGCAATCTTTCCCCATCCCGGTTCCGTCGTGATCTTTCCGTTCGCGAACACTGTCCTGCCCCGAACGATCGTCCGCTCCGGCTTTCCGAAGACCCTCCATCCGTCGAAGACGCGCGCGCTCGCGCGGCACCGGGTGAACATCTCGTCTTTCGAGATCGTCTCTTCGCGTTCAGGATCGATCAGGACGAAATCCGCATCGGCCCCGAGCGCAATGATACCCTTTTTCGGATAAAGCCCGAATACCTTCGCCGGGTTCGTGCAGATCAGCTCGATCATACGCCGCAGAGATATCTTCCCTTCGCGGACAGCCGTGTACATGAGCGGAAGGCGAGTTCCGAGCCCAGGAAATCCCGCAGGAGGAATGAAGATGTTTCCATCCCCCTTCAGTTTTTCTTCCTCAGTGTACGGCGCATGATCGCTTCCGATGAAGTCGATGCTGCCGTCGCGGACGAATTCCCACATACCCTTGCGCTCTTTCTCGCTCCGGACCGGGGGGTTGCACTTGGCGAACGGACCGAACCGGTCGAGTGCGTCCGTGTTGAGAAACAGATACGACGGACACGTCTCGGCAAACGCGCGGACTCCGCGTGCACGCGCCTCGTTCACAAGCTCGACAGCGCGCGGGGTGGAAATGTGACAGATCTCGACGGTCGCTCCGGTTTCCTCGGCAAAGAGCAGAACCTTCGCCGTGGCTTCGATCTCGCAGATCGGAGGACGGGAACGTTCGTGGTCCTTTGGAGTCGTCTGTCCCGCGGCGGTCATGTTTCGGATGTTGCGCTGGATCATGGCGTTGTTTTCCGCGTGAAAGGCGCCGATACCTCCGGATTCCGCGATTTTCCTCATGACCTCATAGAGATCGGGCGTATCGGGCGCGGTCAGGCCTACGAACTCGGCTTCGCGTCCTTTCGGCGCTTCATGGAGAAAGGTCTTGAAGGCGACGATTCCCGATTTCGAACACGGAACGATCGAATCGATCCGATCCATTCCCGCCGCGCCGAAAAACGCGACATCGACGACGGATTCCGATGCGGCCAGGCGCATACGCGCCTCGACAACTCCCGGCGAATAGGGAGGCGGCGAAGAGATCGGCATCTCCATGATCGTTGTGACGCCGCCAGCGGCGGCATCGCACGTTCCGGAGTGGAACGTCTCTCGTTCATCGTGTCCGGGAGCCCTGATATGAACGTGCGGATCGACGGTTCCGGGAAGAACCATCTTTCCTTCGGCATCGATGATTTCTCTCCCTTCGATGTCGTCGAGCGTAATAGCCGCCACGACACCGTTCCGGATTCCGAGGGAACAGACAACCGGGGCATCTTCGCCCAGACAGACGGCGCCTCTTCTGACAACGAGATCGAACATTCGCAGCCTCCTTCTTCAGGACCGGGTCGAGGGGGACGCCAGTCGTTTCGCTACAGCATAGCAAACCTTCGTTCCGACCGATAGACCTGTCGCTCCCGCCGGGGAATCACTCCCGGACGTCTCCGCCGAGCACAAGACTGAGAAGCGCCATACGGACCGCAACACCGCACGCCACCTGATCGAGAATCAGAGAATCGCCGCAGTCGGCGACATCACCGGAGAGCTCGACGCCCCTGTTTATCGGGCCCGGATGCATGACGAACGTTTTCTTTCCCGTCCGGCGCAGACGGTCCGAAGTAATTCCCCATTGCCGATAATACTCCTCGAACGAAGGAATTTCAGCCTCGCACATGCGCTCTTTCTGGACACGGAGCAAAGAGAGGACATCCATTCCGGGAAGCGCTTCCTCAAGCGTATGGAAGACACCTTCGACACCCCACTCTTCTCTGAATGCTCCGGGAAGAAAAGCGGACGGCCCAGCAAGATACACTCTGGCGCCGAGTTTCCGGAGAATGCACGCCTGTGACGAAGCGACGCGACTGTGAAGGATATCACCGACGATTGCAACCTTGAGGTCCTCGAGCGTTCCGACGCGTTCCTTCAGGGCAAGGGCGTCGAGGAGCGCCTGAGTCGGATGGGCGTGCGTCCCGTCCCCTCCGCTGATCACGGATCCGTCGAAGTACTCCGTCGCTTTCCGGGCGCTTCCGTTGACGGGATGCCGCAGGACAAGGACATCGACGTTCATGGCATTTACCGTTCTGAGAGTGTCCTCGAATGATTCTCCCTTCGAAAGGCTGCTCGCGGGGGCGTTGAAGTCGATGGCGTTCATCCCGAGACGCTTTTCCGCGAGTTCGAACGAGATTCGCGTCCGCGTGCTGTTCTCGAAGAACATGTTGACAGCCGTGAATCCCTTCAGAGTGTCGTGATGCGGGGCCGGTTTGCGGTTCATCGCTTCCCTGCGGTATTCGCCAGCAACACTGAGAACGGTCAGGATTTCTTCCCGCGACATGCTCTCGATCGTGACGACATGCTTCCGGTTCCAGGTCATATGTTCTTTCAGTCTCCTTCGTCAGTTCCATACGCTTCCCTCAGAACGGAAGCGACCACAGTCCCGGGCAGAAAGACGGGACGGGATACGATTCGCGCCACTCGTCTCCTCATCGCGACGGTAAATCCCAGACAGTCGAGGACGACCGCATCGATCCGGCCGCGCAACGACTCTGCGGCTTCGTCAAGAAAAACGGGATCCCCGTAAGGGGATCCCGTCGTGATCAAAAGCTCTCGTCCTTCCCTCTCCCACTCTGTTTTCTTGAGGGCCTCCTGTTCCCTGACTGGGACGATGACCCCGAGACGCCCGGCGGGCAAAAACGCGTCCACGATACCTCTGACGAGTTTCATGGGATGGAGGAGATTCATTCCGGGGAGAGCCGCCTCGCGATACTCTCCCTGACAGAGAATCAACGCCGTCGAGAGGCCCTCGTCACGAATCTTTCCGAGCGTCGACCGCAGCATCGCGACGATGTCGGATTTCACCATCCGTACCGAACGTCCGTCCCGAAGACGCGTCACGTACACCACCGCTTCCCTCGGACATTCCGCCGTCTTCGAGAGATGAGAGAGCCTTTCCTCGGTCGCGTCGTCGAGGAGACCGTACTCCACGAGAGACACTCCCTCTTCGAGGATTTTCCTCATCGGGGTGGTGATCTCGGTTCTGGGAGACTGCCCTATCGTGACAGCGGCGATCCGGATCATGCGCGCGTCTTCCTCGCCCTCGGAAAGAACTACTTTCGCTCTTCCCACGCCGGGGCGGGGTAGATCACGTCGTTCTGCTTCGACTCTTCCGGGTACACCGTAACGAACTTCCCCTTCTGGATCTGGATCGCGGGGTGAATCGTCTTGATGTTCTGCCCCTTCTCGTCGAACTTGACCCCAGGCCACGTCGAAAGTTCGAGATCCATGCCCCTGAGCGCACCTCGAACCTTGTCGGTCTCGATCGACCCGGCCTTCTCAACGGCAAGCTGCAGCAGGCTTCCCGCCGCGCTCGCGCTCGCCGCGTGGTAGCCCGGCGTATACGTCTCGCCGAACATCGCGCGGCATGCTTTGACGTAGTCTTCAGTCGTCCCGAACACGGGATCCTTCAGCTTCATGGCGGGAATCCACCACTCGCCCTCGATCGCGTATTCGGCATCGGCGCCGAGTTCCTTGATGAATCCCTCGACCATGACGCCCACCGAAATCGCGTACATCTTCGGATTGAGCTTGAGCTCCTTGCTCTGCCGCATGAGCATCAGAGAATCGGCAGTATACCCCGCCAACCCGAGAATATCGGGATTCACAGACTTGACCTTCGTCAGGAGACTCGATATATCGGTCGCGCCCGCGGGATACTTTTCGAAAAGCACGACCTTGATTCCGGCCTTTTCGAGCGAATTTTTGAAGCCTTCGGCGCAGCTCAGCGGGAAGAGATCGTTGGCGGAAATGATCGCAGCCGTCTGCGGTTTCGGGGTCACCTTCTTCGCGACCTCGGCGATCGGGTCCATCAGCAGCGTCGCCGGAGGAAGGATCGAGAAGATGTTTTTGTACCCGCGTTCATAGATCTTCGTCGCGTTCGCTTCGGGCGCGATCGTGATAATGCCGTACTTTTCGCCGATGGCGCTCGTCGCGAACGTGACTGCGCTCGAATACGGCCCCATCAGGAACTGCACCTTGTCTTCGGTGATCAGTTTTTCGGTCAACTTCGCGCCGCGCACCGCGTCGCTCTCGTCATCGAGGTAGATCATATGAACCTTGTAGCGCTTCTCTCCGACCTTGATTCCGCCGTTGTCATTGACGTGTTTCTCCCAGACCTGGTACCCCATCTTGACCTGCGTTCCTTCGTATGCAAGCTTCCCGGTCATCGAAACGGCCACGCCGATCCTGATGACATCCTCCGCGAACACCGCCCCGATCGCCACAAAAAGGAACGCGCACACTACAGCCAGAGTCAGAACCTTTCTCATCACACTCTCTCCCTTCTTTTTCCGCGTTGTCCTTCTCTTTCAGGAAGGTCACGCAATACCAAGATATGCGGCCTTGACGTGACCGTTGCACCCGAGGTTTTCGCTGGTGTCTTCGAGCGTGACTCGCCCCGATTCTACGACGTATCCTCGGTCAGAGAGATCGAGCGCGACCTGGACATCCTGTTCGACGAGCAGGATGCCGATTCCGCGTTCCCTCCTGAGCGCCGAGATGATCCGGATCAGGTCGTCGACGATCACGGGCGCCAGCCCGAGCGACAGTTCGTCGATGACGAGAAGTTTCGGGCGCGCCATGAGCGCGCGACCGATCGCGCACATTTGCTGTTCCCCTCCGGAGAGATTTCCCGCAAGCCGGTTTCTGTGGCTGGATACAGCTTCGAACACCGAATAGACATAGTCCAGGTCCTCGCGGACCGAGGAGTCGTTCGGACGCTGGTAGGCTCCCATAAGGAGATTGTCCTCGACCGAGAGACCATAGAAGAGATGTCTCCCTTCCGGAGCGAATCCCATCCCCATCGCGACCCGCTTCGGTCCCGAAAGCCCCGTGATGTCAGTCCCGGCGAACGATATGCTTCCCGACCATGCAGGAACCATCCCGAGAAGCGTGTTGAGCAGCGTGCTCTTTCCCGCGCCGTTCGCGCCGACGACACACACGATTTCTCCTTCGCGGATGTCGAGATTTACATCCCAGAGCACCTGGATCGCCCCGTACCCCGTCGACAGATTCCGGACACTCAGAAGTGTCTCTCCGGTCATATCCCGCATTTTCCCGCGTACCTCTTTCCAAGATAGGCTTCGACGACCCGCTGGTCGGAGACGACCTCCTGCGGCGTTCCCTCGCTGATCTTCTCGCCGTGGTGGAGCACGATGATCCGGTCCGACATGTTCATGACGGCCTTCATGATGTGCTCGATATAGACGATCGTCAGGTTCTTTTCCGTCCTGAGCCGCTTGACGAGCTCTCCCGCATCGCTCACTTCGGCCGGGTTGAGCCCCGCCATGACCTCGTCGAGAAAGACGACTTCCGGCTCCATCGCGAGCACCCGTGCGAATTCCATCCGCTTGAGATCCGGCAGCGTGATGGCGTTGACCGGGAAATCCTTCTTCTTCTCCAGCCCGACGAGCGAGAGAATGTCTTCCGTCCTGGCGACCGCGCTCGCGACATCCCGCTTGCGCCCGTCCCCGCCGAACAGGGCTCCGACGATGACGTTCTCCGCGACCGTCATTCCCTGAAGCGGCTTCACGACTTGGAATGTTCTCGCGAGTCCCTTCCGCGCGATCTGGTACGGCTTCAGACCGGTGATGTCCTCTCCCTTGAGGAAAACACTCCCGGATGTCTTCGGAAGCGCTCCCGTCACCAGATTCGTGATCGTCGTCTTTCCGGCGCCGTTCGGGCCGATCAGACCGACGATTTCCCCTCGCCGCACCTCGAAGCTCACGTTGTTCGTCGCGCGCAGCGCGCCGAAATCCCTGACGAGAGAATCCACCCGAAGAATCACGGAATCCCCGATCACAGCGATCCCCCCTCCGCTTTTCCCTCGAGCCTCTTCCTCCGGAGCTCGGCGAAGCGCCCCACGCATCCGTTCGGGATCAGCGCGACGATGACGATCGTCGCAATCCCGAGGACCGCGAGGTGATAGTGGCCGAAACTGCTCCACGCGACTTCGGAAACGAACTGGAAGAGAATCGCTCCGACTGTGGGACCGAGCACGGTTCCGAGACCGCCGACGAGCAGGATTACGATCGCGTTCACGGCGATCATGACATTGAACATTTCGTCCGGGGAGATGAACGACATCCAGTACGCGTAAATCGACCCCGCGAGGCTCGTGATCGCGGCGCTGATGCCCCAGTTGACGACCTTGCAGAGCGTCGTGTTGATACCCATGGAGTTCGCCGCATCCTCGTTCGCCCTGATCGCCCGGATTCCGAACCCGAAGCGGCTTCGCAGGATCAGGGCCGTTGCGGCGTTCGCAAGCACGAGAAGAACGAGCATCGCGAAGTAGAAAAAGACAGACGCCTGCGCCGGCGTCGCGTTCAGGATCGGCAGCGTCGTCCCCATCGCGCCTCCCGTGAACTCAACGTTCTGCACGACGGACATCAGCGCGCCGGAGACTCCGATCGTCGCCACGGCGAAGTAGTGCCCGCGGAGCCGTAAAACCGGCAGTCCGATGAGAATGCTGATCGCGACGCTGACCGCCGTTGCGATCGGAAGCGTCAGGAAGAACGGAATTCCGGCCCCCATGGCGACAGCCGTGCCATAGCCGCCGACCGCGAAGAACATGGCGTTTCCGAACGGGACGTACCCCATGAACCCGGACATCAGGTTGATGCCCTGGGCGATGACTCCGTACATGAACATGACCGTGAGAACACGGGCCCAATACCCGGAGAGAACCACCGGGAGCGAAACGAGGAGCGCAAGCGCACCGATCAGGACCGGAATGTGCTTTTTCGTCATCGACGTCACCGCCCCGACCTACGCGAAGAACTTCCTGCCCAGAAGACCGTACGGCCTCCAGAGCAGCACCGCGACCATAATGACCATACCGAGGGACTCCTGCCATTCCGCGCCGAAGAACGAGACGCCAGCGGTTTCGGCGATGCCGAGGAGAATTCCGCCGGCCGCGGCTCCCCAGATATTCCCGAGTCCGCCGAGAATCGCGATGATGAACACCTTTCCGACAATCATGCCGACAAGATGCGGCGAGAAGCTGTAGATACTGGCCCACAGCGCCCCCGCCCCGCCTGCGAGCGCGGATCCGAGCGCGAAATTCACGAGATACATCCGCTGGATGTCGATTCCCACGGCCTGCGCCCCGACCCGATCGAGCGCCACCGCCTGGATGCCTTTGCCGGTCTTCGTCCGTTTCATGAACATGTACAGCAGGAAGACCGTAACCATGGCGACGATAAAGGCAAGCAGCCTGACGAGCGGGATGTGGGCACCGAGGAAATCGAAGCTCACGCCTCCGTAGGGAACCCTGATCGTCCGATAGTCGGCCGACCAGAGAACGAGCATGAAATTCTCGAGAACCAACCGGACGGCGAAGGTGAGAATGAGCGTGAACACCATGCCGCCGCGGCTCAGGGGTTGCAGGATCCCTCTATAGATCATCGCCCCGAGGACGAAGAGCACCAGACCGGACAGGGGTATGCCGAGAAACGGATCGACGCCGAACGCGTTGAAGAGAACCATCGAAAGATACGAGCCGAGTATGACCATGGCCCCGTAGGCCAGGTTGATGATGCCGCTGATGCCCCACTGCAGGGAAAAGCCCGCGCCCATGAGCGCATAGACTCCTCCGAGAAGCAGTGCGTTACAGACAAGCTGCAGCTCCACCGGGAGCCACCCCCTTCACCGGGTATCCCGCACGTGTGCGGGTCGCCACGGACCGGTGAACGCCCGTGGCGGTCGAAAGCTGAAACTCGTACTCCGGGAATACGAGATCAATACTTCAGTTGCCTGCTCCCGGGCTTGACGAGCGCCAGTCCCTGCCGGCACAGGGGGCAGTCCGCCGGATCGAAGACCGGGAACGACACCTTGCACAGCGAGATCGGGGGCTCCTTGAGGACGAGCCGTTTCCCGGCGCTTCTGTCGACGATGCAGGCCGTGGCGAGCCACTCCGCCCCCTTCTCCTGAAGCAGGGTGCCGACCTCGAGAACGGAGCCGCCCGTCGTGATGACGTCCTCGACGACGACGGCACGCTTGCCCTCGAAGAACGGGAAACGCCGCAGCTTCATGTGATTGTCCTCCCGCTCGCAGAAGAGAAAGGGGACGTCGAGATACCGCGCCACTTCATGTCCGATGATGACGCCGCCCATCGCGGGCGACACCACGATATCGGGTTTGAACGCCTCGAGACGCCTTGCGATCTGCTCGCCCGTATAGGCCGCGTTCCGCGGATACCGAAGCAGGAGAGCGCACTGGAAGTAAAACGGACTGTGAAGCCCCGAGGTAAAAAGGAAGTGCCCTTCGAGAAGCGCTCCGCTCTCGCGGACGAGTTCCAGCGTCTTTTGCTCTACATCCTTTTCCGACATGAAAATCCCTCCCGTATGTCTTGTGCGATCTTCGCTATCATTTCGTTCCTGTCCGCCGCCCCGAGGATGGGTCGCCCGACGACGAGATAATCGGCGCCGGCGGCGATCGTCTCGCGCGGCGTTCCCGTCCGGGACTGGTCGTCGCCTCCCGTTTCGAAACGAACGCCCGGAACCACCGTTGCGATTCCGTATCCCGCTGCGGCGCGAACGACCGGAAGATCCGACGGCGAGCACACGATCCCGTGCATTCCGGCATCTCTTGCGCACGAGGCGCGCCTCGCGAGCGCGTCGCTCATGGGGCACCCCGGATGAACCTCGCTCCATTCCCCTTCGTCGAGACTCGTGAGGACGGTCACGCCAAGCAGCATCATGTCGACGCCTTTCGCGTCCACGACGTCCCGCGCAGCACGCATCATCGAACGTCCGCCCGAACTGTGCAGCGTCAGAGCCCAGAGCCCCTCGCCGGCAAGGACATCGACGGCCATCCTGACGGTATTGGGGATGTCGTGCAGCTTGAGATCGAGGAAGACGCGATATCCGCGCCGCATGACATCACGGACGAAGGGCAAACCGCCGAGCGCGTAGAGCTGATGTCCGATCTTGATATGGGACAACGCGTCGCCGATTTCGTCCAGAACGCCAAGTGCCGAATCCGGCGTCGCGACATCGAGAGCGAGTATGAGCGGGACACGTTCCGTCATCTGTTCTCCTCCTCTTCAGCGGCCTCCGGGCCGCGCCATTCCCACGATCGAACCGACGTCGTCGAGACCGCGAGAGTCGAGATATTCCTCAATGCCGCGACAGATTGTTTCCGGGGTATCCATCGAACGGAAGATCGCGGCCCCGATCTCGACTGCCTGGGCGCCCGCCTGAAGCATGGCGATGGCGTCATCCGGCGTCGTAACGCCGCCGCATCCGATTATCGGGATTCTGGCATACCCTGCGATCTCCCAAACCAATCGGAGCGCGAGCGGAAATATGGCCGGACCCGAAAGACCGGCAAACACCCTCCGGAAAACCGGCGTTGCCCGCTCGACGTCGATCGCCATACCGAGCCATGTGTTCGCGACGACCAGTGCATCCGCCCCGGCGTCTTCGACAGCTTTCACGATGTCGCGGGGTTCGCGCATCTGCGGCGTCAGCTTGACCCAGAGAGGACCCTGCCAGGACTCGCGGGCGGCTTCGACCGCACGCGACGCGCCGTCGGCGGAAACCCCCCAGCTCATGCCGCCACATGCGACGTTCGGACACGAGATATTGAGCTCGATGCCCGGGATGTCCTCGCGATGGTCGGATAGAAGCCCGAGCGTATGCTTTACCTCGTCTTCCGTCTCCATGGCGACATTGACGAGAAATGGTATTCCACTTTTCGATATCATCGGAAGATACCGGTCGAGAAAGACATCGACGCCGCAGTTCTGCAACCCGATGCTGTTGAGGACGCCGCATGGCGTTTCCCAGACGCGGATCCCCTCGTTGCCCGAACGCGGTCGGGCCGTCACGGCCTTCGTACAGACGCCGCCGACGCCGGAAAGCGTCTCCCGATCCCAGAGCCACGGATCGAACGGCCAGACCCCCGAGCAAATCAGAACCGGCGACGAAAGCCGGACGCCTCCGACGATTCTCTCAATCCTCGTCCCGAGGGACATCCCACTCAACCTCCCCCGCTCGGAAAACCGGGCCGTCGACACAAACACGCTTCCTGCCGTTCCGGGTCGGAACGGCGCACCCGAGACACCCTCCCATGCCGCATGCCATCCGTTGCTCCATGCTCACCAGGATATCTCCCGCCCTGTCCGGGTACTTTTTCACCAGCGCAGCGAGCATTCCTCTCGGGCCGCACGCCCAGACATCCGTATCCCGCGGAAGGACATCGGGCAAGCCGTCGAGCGCGGTTCCTGATCTTCCGAAGTGTCCGTCCTGGGAGAACACCGCGAGCGACGGAATCTCGCCGCTCATCGCATCGGCGAACGCCTGCCACGAAACGTCGGGAACTCCGAGGATGATACCTGCCCTCAGTCCGTCGGGCGTTCCGCGATATGCCGCAAGAATCGACGCGAAACCGGTTGTTCCCGCGACGAAGATCCGTTTTCTGCCGGAATCCATCGGGAATCCGTTCCCAACCGGTCCGCGGATGGAAAGTACCGTTCCGGCCTGAAGCAGCGAGAGCTCCCGCGTCATTCGTCCGACGATGCGGAAGAGAAGACGAATGCGCCCAGGTTCACTCTCCGCGATGGCGAGAGGCCGTCCGAGAAGGGGGTCCATCCGGTCGGGAAAGCGAAGCAGCACAAACTGCCCGGGGATGACGTCGCCCTCGAAGTCCCACTCGAGACGAATGGAGAAGAGACGTTCGTCATATCCCAGAATCGAAAGGACGGCACCACGACGATCCGCAATCGATTCGCTATGCATTCGCATCACTCCGGTCCGAAATGATCACGCGGTCCTGTCCGTCGATCTCCGTGACCTGGACATCCACGGACTCGCTCCGCGATGTCGGAATGCTCTTCCCTATATAGTCCGGCTGGATCGGAAGTTCGCGATGCCCGCGGTCGATCAGGATCACGAGCTGCACGATCTCCGGACGTCCGAGATCCATAATCGCATCGAGCGCCGCCCGCGCCGTCCGCCCAGTATACAGGACGTCGTCGACGAGAATGACGCGCTTCCCCGTCAGGTCAGCAGGGATCGATGTGCTGTGAAGGACGGGCTGATCGCGGAGCATCGCGATATCATCCCGGTAGAGCGTGATGTCGAGTTCCCCCGTCGGAACCCTGGCTTTTTCCGTCTGTCGGAAAATATCGCGAAGCCTGTGGGCAAGCGTCACTCCGCGACGCTGTACTCCGAGCAGGACCACGTCCGAAAGCCCCTTGTTTCTCTCGACGATCTCGATCGCAATCCTTCGGAGGACGCGCTCCATATCGTCGGCTTCCATAATGACCGCCTTCTCGTGGACCGTCACACGACATCCCCTCCGTACAAAAAAACGGCCGGCCCGACAGAGGGCGTGGCCGTTCGACCATCGCGACGAATACGAAGGGAAAGCTTCTCGCGGATGACGCTTTTCATTGCCGCTCTCTCCCTCCCGGAATCTCACGCGGACGAGTGTACCATGGAGAGCATTTTTATGCAAGCGGTTGCATTATCCTGCGACAACGGGACCTGTCCTTCCCGGGTACGCAAGAAGCCCCTGCCGGAGGACATCCATCGCACGGATAAGGTCTTCGTTCTTCAGGACGTACGCCAGCCGGACTTCGTCCTTTCCGAGTCCGGGGGTCGCGTAGAATCCCTCGGCCGGCGCCGCCATAACCGTCTCGCCGTTGACGTCGAACTCCCGCAACATCCAGATGATGAAACGCTCCGCGTCATCCACGGGGAGTTTCACAACCGCATAGAACGCTCCCTTCGGCTCTTCGCAGACGACCCCCGGCATCGACTTCAGCGCATGGTACATCGTGTCCCTGCGCCGCTGGTATTCCGTCCGGACGTCGTCGAGATAGCCCTGTGGCGTTCCGTACAGTGCAACGGCCCCTATCTGGTCCATGGTCGGCGCGCTTGTCCGACCCTGGCACAGCTTCAGGACCTGATGCACGAACTCCGCGTTTCGGCTGATCAGACAGCCTACGCGGGCTCCGCAGGCGCTGTACCTCTTCGAGATGGAGTCCATGATCACGACACGGTCCCCGATCTCTTCGAACGAGGCGAAGCTGCGGTACGGAACCCCGTCATACACGAACTCCCTGTAGACCTCATCGGCGACGATGAAAAAATCGTGCTTTGCCGCGAGCTCCGCGACCATCTCCATCTCTTCGCGCGTGTAGATCGTCCCCGTCGGATTTCCTGGATGACAGAGCACGATCGCCTTTGTCCGGGGCGTGATCTTCGCTTCGATCGCCTGCGCCGGTGGAAGGTGAAACCCCTCCTCGGCCCTCGTCGTGATCGGAACGATCCGCGCACTCACCGACTCCGCGAACGGGTTGTAATTCGCGTAGAACGGCTCGGGGATGAGGATTTCGTCACCGGGATCGCACATCGCCGTAAACGCGAAGACGATCGCCTCACTCGCGCCGTCCGTTACGAGGATGTGGCGTCGTTCGAGCTCGACGTCATACTTTCTGTAATATCCCCTGATCGCATCGATGAGCTCGGGGATCCCTTCAGACGGGGCGTACGCCAGGACGCTGCTCCGGAAATCGCGGAGCGCCTCGAAGAATGAGGGAGGCGTGACGATATCGGGCTGCCCGATGTTCAGATGGTAGACCTTCCGGCCCTTGCGTTTCGCCTCTTCCGCGTATGGAATCAGGCGGCGGATCGGAGAGGCCTGCATATTCAGGATACGCTGTGAAAACTCCATTTCCGGGAACCTCCTCAGGTCGACGTGGTCCGACGTGCCGCGCGGAATCCTGCCGTATCACGTGCGGCACGTTGCGTTACAAAAAGGCGGCAGCCCGGAACCGGACCGCCGCCGGGACACATATGACGTCTTCTAGTCGAACTCCCTGAGCATATGGGCGAAATCCTCTTCCTTGCCCTTCAGGATATGATACACGTGGTCGTCCGTCGGGAACTTCCCCGTCTTGACGTCCTGGACATATTCCTTGAAGGCGTTGACCTCGATTTCCGCCACGTTCGCGTACTTCTTGACGAACTTCGGCGTGAACGCCTGGAACAGCCCGAGCATGTCACCGCAGATCAGGAGCTGACCGTCGCACGGCAACCCCGCTCCGATCGAATAGACTGGAATCGTGAGCTTCTTCGAGATATATTCGGTCAGCTCCGGGGGAACCGCTTCGAGAAGAAGTGCGAATGCCCCGGCCTTCTGGATTGCGATCGCGTCGTGGATCAGCTCGCGCGCGCTATCTGGATCGCGTCCCTGTGCCTTGAACCCGCCGAGCTGCCCGGAACTCTGCGGCGTCAACCCGATGTGCCCCATGACGAGGACGCCGGCGTTGGCAATCGCCTCGATCCGGGAAAGAACCCGTCTGCCGCCCTCGAGTTTCACGGCGTCGGAATCGGCCTCCTTGAGGAAGCGCCCCGCGTTGTACACCGCATCCTCGTCGGAGATCTGATAGGACATGAACGGCATGTCCCCGACGACGAAGGTATTCGGAGCTCCGCGCCGGACAGCCTTGCAATGGCTGATGCAGTCTTCCATCGTGACGGGAATGGTCCCCTGATAGCCGAGGACGACCATTCCGAGAGAGTCCCCGACAAGGATCATATCCATCTCGGCCGCTTCCGCGAAGGTCGCCATGGGGTAGTCGTACGCCGTAACCCAGGCTACCTTGTCTCCATTCTTCTTCATCTCGACGAAGTCCAACCGCGTTCTCTTCTTCGCCACGTCCGTCCCTCCCCTTTCGGGTCGTATTTTGGTTCCGTCCGAAGTGTTTTCTTTCTTCAGGACATTCCGCATGAACACCTTAGCACCTGTTTTTTCGGAACACAAGGAGCGAATGTTGTACTCGCGCATCGGGAGTTGTATCATGACCGCACAGATTATACGCAATTCTCGCGCAAATGCCAGATTGCAAAGGGAGGCGATCGTTGCCGCGACATTGGATCGTTCGCAGGTGCAGCTTTCTTTGATTCGGCATAAGTCCACAAATCGTTTCAGGAGGGTGATATCATGAGAAAAGTTCTGTTCGCCGTCGTCACGGCCCTGTTCCTGGTTCTTTCCCTCGGAAGCGCCTTCGCGGCCGACAAGATCGTCCTCCGGATAGGGCATACGATCGCTCCGGACTCTCATTACCAGAAGGGGCTCGAACACTTCGCGACGCTTCTGAAGGAAAAATCCGGGGAACAGATCGAGATGCAGATCTTCCACTCGTCGCAACTGGGATCCGAGCGGGACGTCATCGAAGGAGTTTCGATGGGAACGATCGAAATGACGCTGGTTTCCTCCGCTCCGCTCGCGAATTTCACGAACAGCTTCCTCGTCTTCGACCTCCCGTTCATCATCGTGGACCGGGAAAAGGCATACGCTTGGATGGACGGCCCGCAGGGGCGGAAGATTCTCGACTCGCTGGCTCCGAAAAACATCATCGGACTCGGAATCTGGGAAAACGGATTCCGGATGCTCACGAACTCGCAGAAACCTGTCGCCACTCCTGAGGATCTGAAAGGTCTCAAGATCCGCCTTATGGAAAACCCGATCCACGTCGGAACGTTCAAAACGCTCGGCGCCTATCCGACTCCGATGCCGTTCGGCGAGCTCTTCACCGCTCTGCAGCAGAAGATCGTCGACGGTCAGGAGAATCCGCTCGTCATCATCTATACGTCGAAATTCTACGAGGTCCAGAAGTACCTCGCCCTGACCGGACACTTCTACGCCCCGGCGATTCTGCTTGTCAACAAGGATTTCTGGGAGAAGAAACTCTCCGACGAACAGCGGAAAATCTTCCAGGAGTGCGAACTGGCGTCCCGAAAGTGGGAGCGACAGTATTGCATCGACATGGAAAAGCGCCTCGTGGACGACCTCAAGACAAAGGGGATGCAGGTCACCGTCCCCGACAAGGCAAAATGGGCTGAAGCCGTCCAGCCGGTCTACAAGGAGTTCGAGGGAAAGGTCGGAAAGGAAATTATCCAGGATCTGATCAACGCCCAGAAATAGTTCGACTCACCGGACGCTGCGGCGGGCATCGTGCTCCGCCGCTTTTCCATACTCTTTTCCGGATTGGGGGAGCACATATGCGTTATTTTGTCGACCATTTCGAGGAGTATGCGCTGCTCTTCCTGTTCCCTGCGATGGTTCTCGTCGTTTTCACCGCGACGCTGGCGCGGTATTTCAACCTCTTTCCGATGTTCTGGGGGGAGGAACTCGCGCGCTACATCATGGTCTTCATGGCGTATATCGGAACCGGGCTCGGAATGAAGACCGGTGCGCATATCGGCGTCTCGACGTTCACCGACCACATCAGGAGCCGCAGGGGGCGCATCGTCGCCGAAGTCTTCCGACTTCTGGTCATTGTCGGGTTCTGTCTCATGATCATGTACTACTATACGGGGATCATAGACCGCCAGATCATGATGGAGCAAACGACCCCCGCGCTCTACCTCCCGATGTGGCTTCCGTATCTCGCCGTCCCGATCGGAATGTTTCTCGTGTGCGCACGGGCCATCGAGGCGTTCTTCAAGTTCACCTGCGGTCAGAAATCGCTGAACGGAGGTGCGTCCTGATGGCGGTCACGATGTTCGGAACGCTCATCCTCCTTCTCGTCCTGAATGTTCCCGTGGCCGTGAGCATCGGAGTCGCGGCCATCCTCGGCGTCGTGACCGGAGGCCTTCCGATCAATCCGGTCGTTGTCGCGCAGCGGATGTTCACATCCGCCGATTCGTTTCCGTTCATGGCGATCCCCTTCTTCATGCTTGCCGGCGGTCTCATGGAGTACGGAGGAATCTCCCGAAGGCTTGTCAACCTCGCCTCGTCGCTCGTCGGCGGTTTCCGGGGCGGGCTCGGCCTCATAACGATTCTCGCGTCCGCCTTTTTCGGCGCCATCAGCGGATCGAACCCGGCGACGGTCGCTGCGATCGGAGGAATCATGGTTCCGGAGATGATCCGCAAGGGGTATCCTCCGGCATACGCCGGCGCGATCGCCGCCGCGGGAGGAACGCTCGGCGTCGTCATTCCGCCGTCTATTCCGATGATCACCTTCGGCGTCGTCGCGGGGGTCTCGATCGGCGATCTCTTCATGGCGGGATTCGGCCCCGGAATTTTCATCGCGCTGACGATCAGCGTTGTCGTCGTCGCCCTGAGCGCTCGGATGGACATCCCCCTCGAACCGAAACGGACATTTTCCGATTTCCTCTCGGCCCTGAAGGATTCCGTTCCCGCCATCGTCATGCCGCTGATCATCCTGGGCGGGATCTACGGAGGAATCTTCACGCCAACGGAAGCCGGCGCGGTCGCCGTCGTCTACAGCTTCGTCGTCAGCGTCTTCATCTATCGGGAGCTCACGCTCCCGAAGCTGAAAACGGTCATTATCCGCGCGGGGATCAGCACATCCGTGGTGTTCTTCGTCATCGCGACCTCCCAGTCGCTGTCGTGGCTCATCACGATCAGCCGCGTCTCCCAGGCCATAGCGGATTCGATCCTTTCGATCACATCCCAACCATTTCTCCTCATCACGCTCGTCAACGTCATTCTTCTCGTTTTCGGCATCTTTCTCGAGACTCAGGCGATCATCCTTCTCCTTGCGCCGCTGTTCCTGCCGATCGTCACCGGCGTCGGAATGGATCCCCTGATGCTCGGCATCATTATGGTCGTCAATACGTCAGTCGGGATGATCACTCCTCCGATGGCCGTCAATCTCTTCGTCGCCGTCTCTCTCGTGAAAGAGCACAATGTCACCATCGAGAAGATCACGCGCTACATTCTTCCCTTCCTGATCGTCGAGATCGTCGATATTTTCATCGTCAGCAACCTTCCCCTCCTCTCCGTGGGAATTCTGAAGCTGGTGAAATAATGTACCGGCTGATCTGCGTCTGCGACGATCTCACAGGCTCTTCCGTACAATCGATACTCCTCCGCAACAAGGGTTTCAAGGTCGACCAGCTCGTCGACGCGGGGGCCGAGTTCGCCCCCACGGGACACGCGGAGGTTCTCTCGATCAACGCAGACACTCGGCGAATCCCCGAAGATCAGGCGAAACGGACGATCGCATCGATCATCCGTCGATATAGCCATGCCGCGAGATACGCGAAGAGGATCGACACGACCCTGCGCGGCCATCTCCGGGCTGAAACCGAGCTCCTGCTCGATCTTCTTCCCGGGAGCGTCGCGATCGTCGTTCCGGCGTACCCCGCTTCGGGCCGGACGACGATCGACGGATATCACCTCCTTGACGGGCAGCCTCTCGAGCGGACGGAACTCAGAAACGACACGCTCTGGCCGGTTCGTTCGAGCTTCGTTCCCTCGTACTTCGCCCCGGGGAGCGGACATATTCCGATCGAAACGATCTCGGAAGGAGCGGAATCCGTCTCACGCGCACTCATCTCCTCGACCGAACGGACACGCACCGTGATCGCCGATGCTCTCACCGATTCGGACATAGACATTATCGCCCAGGGGGCCGTGCGCACCGGACTCAGGATACTCCCCGTCGATCCCGGTCCCTTTACCGCCGCGTATGCCTGGCATCTCCTGTCGACGGGGACGTCTTCGTCGATCCTCGCCATCATCGGGAGTACGTCCGAACTGACGCGAAGACAGCTCGAAGCGCTCCGGAAACACGTCCCCGTACACTGTCTTTCATTGCCCGTGGAACGACTCGTCTCGGCAGCGGCAGACGACATGGACTGGGATCTTCCCCGGAACTTCGCCGGCGGCATACTCGTGCTCCGTCCCGAGGAGGAGCTGAGACGGGGAGCTGAGGAAATGATCGCCGAAGGGCTCGCTGCCGCCGGAGCGTTCTTCATGGAAACGCTCACACCGACCGTATCCGGTGTTATCCTTTCGGGAGGAGACACGGCCATCCACTTTGCCCGGAGGTTGGGAATATCGGTTCTCTCGCCGGAGGCCGAAATCCAGCCGCTTATGATGGGGGGACGCGTCGCTGGCGGGCCGTATTCCGGTCTTTTCGTTGTCACCAAGGGAGGGCTCGTAGGACGCGAAGACGCGCTGGAACGTGCCGCAGACTGGATTTCCAGAGAAATCAGGAGGGAATCATGACAAAACCGGTAATCGCTGTAACTATCGGAGATCCGGCAGGAATCGGCCCGGAAATCGTCCTGAAGAGTCTCATGTCGCGCCACGTATGGGAGCGCGGCGTTCCTCTCATCGTGGGAGATCTATCCGTCCTGAAGGCCGTGCGGGATCGACTCGGACTGAAAATTCGCCTCAATCGCGTCAGAGACGCGGAATCGGCGTTCGGCGACGTCAGGGAATTCCCCGTCTTCGATGTCGCACGGATTAATGACCCCTCGAAACTCGACGTCGGTGCAATCTCCGAACTCGGGGGAGAGGCCTCCGTCGCGTACATCAGGGCGTCCGTCGATTTGTGCAAAAGAGGCGGCGTAGCCGGCATAGCGACGGCACCGATCAACAAGGAAGCTCTGCGCGCAGCGCGATTCCATTACATCGGACACACTGAAATGCTCGCAGAGATGTCTGAAGCGGAGAAAAGCTATACAGTTTTCATCGTCGACAAACTCAGGATTCTCTTCCACAGCCGGCATATCTCGCTGCGGAAGGCAATAGAAACGCTGGACGAGGACGAGATCGTCCGCTCGCTCGAAAGCGCCGACAGGTGTCTCCGTTCGATCGGAATGACGCCGAAATCGATCGCTCTGGCGGCTCTCAACCCGCACGCGTCGGACGGCGGGCTTTTCGGAGACGAGGAAAACCGCATCCTCATTCCGGCTGTCGCGCGCGCCCGACAGAAGGGACTCGCGGTCACGGGGCCCGTCCCGGCGGACAGCGTTTTCGCGCTCGCGCTCCAGGGACGATACGACATTGTCGTGTCTCTGTTCCACGATCAGGGACACATCGCCGCCAAGACCTACGACTTCTACAAAACTGTGAGCATCACCTTCGGGCTTCCCTTTCTCAGGACATCCGTCGACCACGGCACGGCATACGACATCGCGTGGAAGGGGCTGGCGAACCCAGTCAGCATGGAAACGGCGATACTCTCATGCTACGATCTCGCACCGAAGTACCGTTGGAAATAACGTTCTCTGCGGGGATCGGATGTATCCGATCCCCTTTTTATCATATTTCCATATACTTTACATAAATTACGAAAATTATATAATTTACTTTTCTTAGAAATACTATTGCCCTTTCAGCTGAAACCCTTCTCATTGCTTGACAATTCAGGACGCTCAGGATACGCTATGTTGCGAAATGCAACATATGGTTTTATATTGCAAAACCTTTCATGAGGAGGATGTCCCCTCTTGAAGAGCGAAGAGAAGGATCCGCATCTTGTTCAATCCGTTCTGCGAACGTTGCGAATTCTCGAACTCCTGAACGACCGCGGCGAAACCGCTCTCGGCGAGATCGCGTCTTCCCTTTGTCTCGACAAGAGCACGGTTTACAGGCTCCTCGCGACGCTCAAACACCTCGGATATGTCCGCCAAACCGGACAGTACGGCGCGTATGCCAATACCCTCAAACTCTTCGAAATGGGAACAATCGAAGCCGACAGACTCGGATTCAAACGGATGGCGCAACCGTATCTTCAGAGTCTCGCAAGGCAGACGCGGGAAACCATCAACCTCGCGATCCTTTCCGGAGCATACGTGATGTACATCGACAAGATCGAAAGTCCGGAAGCGATACGCGTCGGGTACGGTATCGGGAAACGGGTTCCGGCATATGCCACCGGACTGGGCAAGATTCTTCTCGCCCATCTTCCGGAAGGCGACGTCAGACGGATCTTGGCCGGCGTCCAGTTCGTCCGATTCACGCCCAATACCGTCTCGGATCTGGAAGAACTGTTGCCGCAACTCCGGGTAATACGAAAAAGAGGGTTCGCGACAGACAACGAGGAATATGCGAAAGATCTGTCCTGCGTCGCGGCACCGGTCCTGAATCCGAACGGGGATGTGCTCGCCGCCCTGAGCGTGGCATACCCCCGCTACCGCTACAGGAAAGGGGGAAGCGATGAAAAACGTTTTCAGCATCTCGTCGTGTCCGCCGCAGCATCGCTCTCGGCGGATCTCGGAGTCATGAGGACCTGCACCGGACTTCCGGAAACGTACAGATCCGCGATGATTCCGCACGCATCCGCAAGCAAGGAGGAGGCTATCACATGAAATCCCTGTTTTTCTCCCTCTGGAAGTATCTGGGAAAAATCCAGAGGGGCATCATGATCGTGACATCCGTACTCGTCGTCATTCTGATTCTCGTACAGGTTGCGCTCCGCTATCTCTTCAAGCTGCCGCTGATGGGGGTCGAAGAGCTGGCGTGTATGGTCGGATTCTGGATGTACTTCGTTGGCGCCGCGAACGGCTCCCGCGAACGGAGCCACATCAAGGCCGACCTTTTGCACACATTCATCAGGAACAAGAGCGCGCTCTTCTGGGCGAAATCCATTGGAGCCTTCACGGTGACCATACTCGCGGGAATCATGATTTCGTGGACCTGGAAGTATTTCCAGTGGTCGCTGAAGAGCTGGGAGCGATCTCCGGCGCTGATGATTCCGATGGTGTACGCACAGGCGAGCCTGCTCGTGAGCGCGATCCTTATGTTTTTCTATTTCCTCGTTGAGCTGGTCGACTACGTCAGGCAGGCGTGCGGAGAGCCGCCGTTCGATCTTCCTGCAGACGAAGAGGCCGTCGCCTGCGATTCCGGCGACGTCTCTCTCTCCGAGGCGGTTTCCCCGAAGGGAAAGGGAGCGTAACTCATGCATATCATTATCGACCTCATCATTCTCGTCTCTACCATCGTCTTCGGAATCCCGGTCCCGTTCTGCTTCATGGCGGCCGCACTGTACATGGGCCTCATATTCTTTCCGGATTTCTCGTTCCTCATGACGGTGGGTTTCCGAGGGCTGAATTCCCTGACGCTGCTCTCGATCCCGTTTTTCATCATGGCCGGGGCCCTCATGGGAAGCGCCGGAATCGCAGAGCGTCTGACGGAATTCGCGAACTCGATGCTCGGACGCATCAAGGGCGGCATGGGCGCGGCGACGATCGTCGCATGCGCGATCTTCGGGGCCATTTCCGGAACGTGTTCCTCCGCAGTTGCATGCATCGGGAGCATCATGATCCCGAGACTCGAAGCCCTCGGCTACCCGCGGGGATACAGCACCGGCATGGTCAGCTGCGCGGCCGTTCTCGGACAGCTCATCCCGCCGAGCGTTCCGATGATCCTCTACGGATGGGTCACGCAGCAATCGGTCGCCGCGTGCTTCCTCTCGACCGTGGTTCCCGGACTCCTGACCATGACGCTTTTCTGCATCATCAATTTCTTTATGTGCCGGAATTTCCCGACCATACGCGTCGATCCTCCGCTGCCGCCGAAACAGCGGAACGCCGTTATCCTCACATCGTTCAAGCGCGGTTTCTGGAGCCTCCTGATGCCCGTCATCATCCTCGGCGGTATCTACGGCGGCATCACAACGCCTACGGAATCGGCGGCCGTTGCGGTCGCCTATTCAGTGTTCGTCGGATTCCTGATCCACAAGGAACTCAACATGAAGATCCTCGGCAAGGCCCTGTACTCGTCCGCGACAACCAGCGGCGTCATCACCCTGATGCTCTTCTTCGTGACGATCCTCGGACGACTCTATACGATGAAACAGGTTCCGATGCAGATTTCGACGTTCCTTCTGAGCTTTTCGAGCAACAAATACGTCATCCTCTTCATGGTCAACATATTCCTCATCATCATCGGGATGCTCATGGACGACCTCAGCGGAACGATGCTCTCCGCGCCGCTCCTCATGCCGCTCATGCTCAAGATCGGCGTCCATCCGATCCACTTCGCGGCGATCCTCGGGACGAACCTCGGGCTCGGGAACGTCACCCCTCCCACGGCACCCATTCTCTATCTCGGAGGCCGCATCGGAAACGTCTCGATCGACCAGTACATCAAGCCCGCGCTTATATTCATGATTTTCGGCAATATCCCCATCATTATTCTGACGACCTACTTCCCCGGGTTGTCCATGTGGCTTCCGCGACTGCTGATGGGGGTAAAATAGCAAAGGGGCGTGTCCTTTGAAAGGAGGTGACGGCGGGACCGGAACATTCCGATATCGGCGGTATTCGTGAAGTCCCGAAGCGTCTTTACGTGTGAGTATCGAACGGAGGTGTACGATGAGCACGAAACGATCACTGGCTCTCATATTTACCCTTGTTCTCACGCTCGGAATCGTCGCCATACTCGCCCAGTCTCCGGCACAGGCCGAACCGCAGTACAAGTGGAGGCTCGCGCAGGTGCATCCGGTTGACAGCGATTTCGACATCCGGGCGAAAGCGTTCGCCAAGAAGGTCTTCGACCGGAGCAAGGGGCGCATTCAGATCGACGTATTCTCGGGCGGCGTTCTCGGCGACTGGACCGAAACGTTTGAAATGCTGATGCGCGGCACCATCGAAATGACGATGGCCCAGGCCAACGCCAATTTCGACCCGAAGCTGAACCTGGCCTACTACTTCCCGTACCTCGTCAAGGACATGGACGAGGCCAAGAAGGTCTACGGACAGGATGGATGGGCGTACAAGATCATCCAGGATCTGTGGGCGACACACAACGTCAACGCGCTGGCGGTCTTCCCGGTCGGAATGGCCGGTGTTTCCCTGAAAACAAAGCCCGCGGATTACGCAAATCCGACAGTCTCCAAGGGACTCAAGGTTCGCGTCATGCCCATCAAACCCTGCGAGCTGACTTACGAAGCCCTCGGATACATCGCCACGCCGATCCCGTACGCCGAGGCCTATAGCGCCATTCAGACCGGCATCGCAGACGGCCAGATGGGCGGGCCTCCCTTCCAGGCATGGCAGTTCAAGGACGTCAACAAAGTCTGGATCCAGTACAACGACTTCTTCGAGTCCTGGTGGTTCGCCATCAACATGGACCTCTGGAAGAAGCTTTCCAAGGAAGATCAGGATATCGTCCGCACCGCGGCGAACGAAGAATCCCTGATCCGCTGGGACAACGTAGCGAAGGAAGACGAAGAATACCGTCAGAAACTGAAGGCGGAGTACGGCTGGGAAATCGTCATTCTGACCGCCGATCAGCTGAAGACCTGTGCCGATCACGTCCGCAAGGTCGTGTGGCCGAAGATGGAAGAGCTCGTCGGCAAGGAACTGATGGACAAGATCTACAAGGAATCCGGCATCGAGAAAGCGAAGTAAGCGAGACCCAACGGGCGGGGGGCTTCGGCCTCCCGCTTTTTTTAGGAACCCCGAAAGGAGATGTCATACGGTGACTCGGAATCTCAGCAACTGTCTGCGACTCGTCGAAGAAGACAGGGCAATCACTTCCCCCGGAGCAAAAGTTCCCTACTATCCTCTGGTCGTCCGGAAAGGATCGGGAGCGGTCATCGAGGATGCGGACGGGAACTCGTATATAGATCTTCTCGCAAGCGCCGGAGCCGTCAACACAGGTCACTGTCACCCGCGGGTCGTGGAAGCGATTCAGAGGCAGGCGGAGAACCTCATCCTCTACACACACGTCTACATGTACCACGAACCAATCATCGACCTGACGAAGGAACTCATCGCGATCACGCCGGGGGATTACCGAAAACGGATCTTCTACGGACTCTGTGGTTCGGATTCGAACGACGGAGCGATCAAGATGGCCCGATGGGCGACGGGACGCAGCAAGATCGTCGCCTTCATCCGCGCGTACCATGGGAGCACCTTCGGCGCGCTGAGCCTGAGCGGTGTCAGTCTCCCGATGGTACGCGGCATGGGGCCGCTCGTTCCGGAGATCTATCACGTTCCGTATCCCGATCCGTACAGGACTCCGTTCCCCGATATGTCGCCGGATCAGGTTTCGGATTTCTGCATCGAGCAGATCCGGATCGCATTCTCGAGTTACCTTCCGCCCGATGAAGTTGCAGCCATATTCATCGAACCGATTCAGGGCGACGCGGGATTGGTCGTTCCGCCCCTGAAGTTCATGAAGGATCTTCGCGCCCTGTGCGACGAATACGGCATCCTGCTGATCTCGGAGGAGGTCCAGCAGGGATTCGGCAGAACCGGCAAATGGTTCGGCATCGAGAACTTCGGTGTCGTCCCGGACGCGATCGTCATGGGAAAGGGGATCGCTTCCGGGCTGCCGCTCGGCGGCGTCGTCGCGAGGGCCGAGTACATGGACAACTGGCAGGCTCCTGCCCACCTCTTCACCGCCGCAGGAAACCCGGTCTGCTGCGCGGCTGCCCTTGCAACGATCGGCGTGATCCGCGACGAAGGACTTCTCGAACATACGACAAAGCTCGGCGAACACGTCATGGCTCGTTTCAGGAAAATGCAGGAGCGGTTCGAGATCATCGGTGACGTTCGCGGCATCGGTCTGTCCGTCGGAGTCGACCTCGTTACCGATCGCACGACGAAAGAGCGCAACCGGATTGCGGCCGCGAAAATCTGCTACCGCGCGTGGGAAAAGGGGTTGCTTCTTTCCTTCTTCAGCGGGTCGGTCTTCCGCATCCAGCCGCCTCTCGTGATCAGCCGGGAGCAGATGGACATCGCACTCGACTCGATCGAAGAGTCTTTTGAGGATTTCACCGCGGGCCGCATTCCGGATTCCGTCCTCGATACCGTCAAAGGCTGGTAAAAATTCGAAAGGAGAGACGTTCAATGCAGGAAACAGTGCTCCGGGGATCGTGGGTTCAGATCGAACGGGTCGTTTTGCGGCCCGAGCAACGGGCGCCCCACATCCCGGAAGAGACGCGGAAGGTCCCCCTGAAACTCTGGGCGAAAGGATTTCTCGAACAGGACGCGAATATCGGAGACACCGTCGCGATCCGGACATCGATCGGGCGGTGCCTCACGGGAAAACTCCTCGCAGTCAATCCTCCGTACGTTCACGGGTTCGGGCGGCCGATCCCCGAGCTTCTCGAAGTGGGAGAGGAACTTCGGAGCCTTATCGCGAAGGAGGAATCCAGATGACGGGGACAAGCTATCAGGAGGTCATGTCCCGAAAGGTCGAAATCATGAAGCGCGCGCTCGGGCTCGACTACGGAGAATTCGAGCGCGGCGGCATCGTGTTCGACTACGAGGAAATGATGCGGAAGGCGGGGTACTCTCTCGAAGAGGTCCGCGCGATTCAGGCGGAGACGAACGTGGGGAATACGCCTCTCATCGAGCTGAAGAACCTGACGGCCGCGGCACGGGCGCTCGCTCCGAAGGGAAAGGGAGCCCGGATTTTCCTCAAGGACGAAGCCTGCAATCCTTCGGGAAGCTTCAAGGATCGTCGCGCGTCCGTATCGTGCTATTACGCAAAAAAGCGTGGCTACGAAGGCGTCATCGCCGCAACGAGCGGGAATTACGGCGCAGCCGTCGCGTCGCAGGCGAACATGCGCAACCTCAAGTGCATCATTCTCCAGGAGCTCTTCGACAGCCGTTTCGTCGGCCAGCCGGAGATCCTCGAGAAGGGACGGAAGTGCGAGGCGTACGGCGCGGAAGTGCTCCAGATGACCGTCGGACCGGAGCTCTTCTACAACTTCCTTCTCGTCCTGGAAGAGACGGGCTTTTTCAACGCGTCGCTGTACACGCCGTTCGGCATCGCGGGAATCGAGACCCTGGGATCGGAAATCGTCGATCAGTTCATGCAGCGCGAGAGGCGCCACCCAGACGCGGTCGTCGTGACGAACGCGGGAGGCGGCAATCTCACCGGAACGGCACGCGGACTTCGGAAAGCGGGGGCCAAAGACACCATCGTCATCGGTGCGAGCGTCGATCTCTCGGGACTTCACATGGCGAGCGACCGCGACTTCAACCGAAAATCCTTCACGACGGGGCACACGGGATTCGGCATTCCGTTC
Organism: Lactivibrio alcoholicus; assembly: GCF_055390895.1. Taxonomy (NCBI): domain Bacteria; kingdom Thermotogati; phylum Synergistota; class Synergistia; order Synergistales; family Aminobacteriaceae; genus Lactivibrio; species Lactivibrio alcoholicus. The sequence continues at coordinate 2,997,693 of NZ_AP042471.1, read as the reverse complement.
ACAACATGGCCCGACAGGTCGGACGTACCCCGGAACGCGGCGCGACCGCTGCGCTACATGGACCGGTACGTCACCATCACACAGGGCGAAGTCTTCTACATGACGGAGGCGCTCTCCGTCATCGAAGGGCTCGACAGGGGGCCGGCGGGGAACACCTCGCTGACGGCGGCCTTCGCGATCGCGCAGGAGATGGACCGCGACAAAACGATTGTCGTTCAGGAGACGGAATACACGGGTGCCGGAAAGCACGTGACCGCCCAACTGACTTTCGCACGGGAGAACGGCATCGAGATCCGGAGGGGAGACCCGAAGGAACAGATCCCCGGAAAGAATATCGTCATCCCGGTCGATCCGTCGATGATCCGGGCGAAGGATCTGTCGCTCGACGATCTCAGGGTCTCGTACCTTCACAATGCAATGAAAAATCGGCCGGCCGCCTCGCCGGAGCAGCTCAGCGACATCGAGACTCGATATCTCGCCGAAGAACTCGGCATTGCGACGTCAGCGCTCGAGCCGCTTCTCTTGCGGGCGCGACGAGCGTAGCATATAACCGGACCGAACGAGACGGTGAATGGCTAAGCGGGGGAGAGCGATACGCTCTCTTTCGCTTTCTTTATGGATGTACTGAGATCGAACCCAGCCTACAGATCGAAGCTCGCGATGACCGGGGTATGGTCCGACGGTCGCTCCCACCCCCGCGGAACCCTGTCGATGAAAGCGTCGATCGACCTTTCGGCGACGTCAGGCGACGCGAGAATGTGATCGATGCGCCATCCGATGTTCCGCTCGAGCGCTCCTTTCACCCTGTAATCGAAAAACGAAAACTCCCCCGCGTCGGGCCGGTGCTTCCTGAACACGTCGACGAATCCCCGGTCGAGAACCGCGCGATACGCCGCCTGGGCATCCTCGTGAAAACAGACGTGGTTCCGCTTGTTCTCCGGATGCGTGACGTCGGCATCCGTCGGAGCGATATTCAGGTCTCCCGTCCAGACGAGCGGCTTGCCGATGTACTCCCGGTCGAACAGGGCCCGAAGACGGGCAAAGAAACGAAGCTTCACCGCGTAGTCGGGGAGCGAAATATCCTTTCCCTGTGGAACGTAGGTATTCACGACGGAGACGCCGCGACAGACGCATCGGAGAACGCGCGTCTCGCCGTCGGGAAGCTCGCCGTCGCCGAGTCCGAACGAGACGTCTCCAAGCGCTTCCCTGCTCACGGCCGCGACGCCGTTGTACGATTTTTCTCCGCGGAACGCGGCGTGGTACCCCATCTCTTCGAAGTCTCCGAGCGGAAAATCCGCGTCGACGGCTTTCGTTTCCTGAATGCAGAGAAGGTCCACCGGCTGCTTCGCAAGCCACCGGCGAAGGATCGGAAGGCGACTGCGGACGGAGTTTACATTGAACGATGCGATGCGAAATTCCGACATGGAACGATCACTCCCCTTTCGAAGCCCGTACGGAACCAAGAGACATGCTGAGCAGCCCCATCAGGAGGAGCACGATGCCAGACATGCTCATGAAGGTCAGGGACTCCCCGAGGAGCAGAACTCCAAGGAGAAACGCCGTCAGCGGTTCGGTCAACGTCAGGGTATACGCCGTACTCATCGGAGTCGTCAGAAGCCCCCTGCTGAAAAGCGTATACGGGAGCGCCGTCGCGAGCGCCCCGAGATGCAACGCGACTCCCGTGCCCCGCACCGATACGATCCACGACATATCGGACAGCAGCAGAAACGGTGTCAGAACGAGCGCACCGAGACACAGCGCCGCAACCGCCGCATCCTCCGAAGGACGGACGCGGCCAATCCCCTTGATGCCGATCCCGCAGAACGCGTAACAGACTGATGCGATTGCCGCCAGCGACACCCCCGCCGCGTTTGCGGTCATTTCACTTCCACCGCGCGAGAGCAGGCAACACCCGGTGATCGCGAGAAACGTCGCGATACCCCAGCGAAACGTCAGTCGTTCCCCGTAGACAACCCTGCCGAGAACGCCGGCCGCAACGGGAGCACTTCCAACCGCGACCATCGTTCCGACCGCGACGCCGGTCAGGCGTAATGAGCTGAAGAAGCAGATCTGGAACAACGCCATGCCAAGCGCAGCTGGAATGCATGCCCTCCAGGGCCATGCTCCCCGGAAGAGAGCGAATCCTCGGCGCGCCATCGAGAAAAGAAGGAGCAACATCCCCGCGATACCGATGCGAACCGCCCCCACGACAAGCGGAGAAACCTCCATCGGAGAAAGAAGCGCCTGTGCCGTCCCGGACGTCCCCCAGAAGATGCCCGCCGCGATGATCGCGAAGGTACCTGCGGAATCGCCTTTCAGCTTCCTCACTCCCCTTTCCGGTTCAACCCGGCACCGACTCCGAGTAATCGTCGCGGTTCACGCGTCCCGAACAGATCTCGCCCCGCAGAAAACGGGCGACATTGCCGGCTGCGACAACGGCCGCATCGGCGAATCCTTCTTCGGCGCTGTTTGAGTTGTGAGGTGATCCAAGGACATTCGGAAGATCGAGAAATGGGAACCGAAGCGAAAAATCCCCTCCGCCCCAAGTCGGTTCCCGCCACCAGACATCGATCCCGGCGCAAAAGTCGGGATGCGTCATGCAATGCTCGTAGAGTGCCTCTTCGTCGACGAGATGCGCCCGGGCGACGTTCACGAAGATCGCGTCGGACTTCATTGCCGCGAGTTCGGCGCGGCCGATGACGTTCTTCGTCCGCCGCATCAGAGGAAGAGACATCACGACGATATCCGACAATCGAAGCCCCTCGTGGAGGTCGTCGAGCGTCCCGCAGAAAACGACGTCATCCGATGTCTTCCCCGAAGAGTTGACGGCCGCGATCTTCACCCCGAACGCCCTGAGGAGGTTCGCGACCCTCTTGCCAATGCCGCCGTACCCGATGATCCCGGCGGTCTTGCCGCGGAGAGTTCTGAGGACCGGCTCCTCCTTGTGGAAGCACCCTCTTCTCAATTCTTCGTGCAATGGCAGCAATTTTCTGGAAAGCGACAGAATCATCGCCAGAGTGTGCTCCGCAATCTGGGATGACCATCCCCCGGCGTTGCACGCAATCGGAAGAGACTCGGGAATGGAAGAAAACGGAAGGAAATCCACGCCCGTCGATATCGTCTGAAGGAATCGGACGCTTCCGAGGAGAGCGTATTCCTCCGGGCGAATTTCCCTATTGAAAAAGAAACACAGAATCGCGTCGCTGTTTCGGATCGTTCCGGATCTCGAGCTGTCCGGTTCGTCGGACAGGAAAGAAAGCGAGACGTCCGGTCCGAGAACTGAACGGATACGTTCCCTGAGCGCCTCCTCCATCGGACACGCCACCACAACCCGTTTCGCCACAGTCATACGGCATACCTCCCTGTAACCAGTATCGGAAGTATTATCACACAGTCGGGCGACAGACGCATCGCGGTTTTCCCCCCGGATGGTGACGTGTATAATATTTTCCTGAAGTCTCACTATTCTTCTTGCGAACGGGAGGGAAGAACATGACGTCACAGTGTTTCGAAATGAAAGATGCTCTGAGATACGGGATCCATGCGGAAATCGAGGCGAAGGAATTCTATCGCGTCTGGGCGGAAAGCGTGTCGGAACCGCATCTGAGGAAGGAGCTCATGGAGCTCTCGGATTGGGAGAACGAACACGAGGAAAGCCTCAGGAGCATGTACGAGAAAATGTACGGCGAAACATGCCCCATCGATCCTGCGATCGTCGTCTCTCCGGAACTCAAGGTTCAGACGAAGGACTTCGGAGATGTCACGTCACTCCTGCGGATCGCCTCCGCCGCGTATCTCTCGGAAATGCGGGCGGTGGAATTCTACGAGAAGCTCGCAAAGGAATCGAGCGGCGAGGCGTCCGTCATGTTCGGCAAACTCATGGAGATGGAAAAGGGGCACATGGATATCACCAAGAAGCAGTATCTCAGGATACGCGAGGACGTGGTCGGATTCCGGGCTTTCTGACCGGCGCGGACGTTCGCGAAAGAGGCGGTTCCGTTTTTCCGGAACCGCCTCTTTTTTAGAACGCCTTCTGCCGGAGCATCCTCCGGAGTACCTTTCCCGTGCTTGAAAGAGGAAACGTATCGATGAACTCGACCTTTCGCGGAACTTTGAAATGCGCGAGCTGGCTCTTGCAGTATTCAACGATCTCGCGCTGAGTGACCTCCGCCCCGTACTTCTTCCTGACGTATGCCATCGGAACTTCGCCGTTTACGGGGTGCGGCATTCCGACGACGATCGCCTGGGCGATCGCGGGATGCGCATGGAGCGTCGCCTCGACCTCCTGCGGATAGACGTTGAATCCTCCGACGATGATGATGTCGGTGACGCGATCGAGAATCGTCACGTTTCCTTCTCCATCGATCCGAACGTAATCGCCCGTATTGAACCATCCGTCGCTGAAGCGTTCCGCGGTCATGACGGAATCCCGGAAGTAGCGGTCCGTCACCGATGGTCCGCGGACCCACAGGACCCCCTCGTTGCCGTCCGCGGGCTCGCCGTTTTCCTTCAGGAGCTTCCATGTGTATCCCGCGATGAACGGCCCGACGGTGCCGAGTTTTCGCGTCGCGTAGGAGCGGTTGACGCACACGACGGGAGAACATTCCGTCAGGCCGTATCCCTCGAGCGGCCCGACGCCCATAACGCCCCTGACGCGTTCGTCGAGCTGGACGTTGAGCCGGTCTCCGCCGGTCACGATGAGACGGAGCTTTCCCGGAACCGTCGCTCCGTGTTCGATGGCGCTCAACGCCAGCGACAGCATCGTCGGCACCACGATCATCGCGCTGATTTCCGAATCGTTCATCGCCTTCAGGGCTCCGTTCAGCGGAAGAAAGGACGGAAGGATCGTCTGTTTCATGTTGCAGAGCAGCGGCATGAGTCCCGCAACCGTGTACCCGAATGAATGGAAGTTCGGAAGAACGTTGAGGAGCGTATCGCCTTCATGGAGTTCCGTGAGGTGGCGGAAGACCGTCGTCGCGTTGTCGTAAAGATTTCCGTGCGTCAGGGGAACTGCCTTCGGCAGTCCCGTCGTGCCCGATGTCGCGAAGATGACCGCGAGATCCTCGGATTCGGGTGTTCCATCCCGTCGAGTGAGGATGGGAAGCGGGTCATCCGCCCCGGTGAAGACCGACGGGATCCCTTTTTCCGCCAGCGCCGCGGCGAGATCGTCGAGTCCGTGGGCGAGGACGACGCAGAAGGGATCGACCAGCTCGAGCGTCCCCACGGCCGACGGAATTCCGGACTTCGCGTTGAGCGGCGAGATCGCCCCTCCGAGTCTCCAGGCGGCGATCGAAAGGGCCAGGACCTTCGGGGAGTTCGGGAGCAATGCGGCGACGCGCTGACCTTTGCCGAATCCCGACGATCGCAGTTTCTCCGTGCAGTCGTCGATGAAGGCGAGGAAGCGATCTGTCCTCCACCATTCCCCGTTCCACCAGAGAATGCGTTCTTCCGGCGACGGCGAGAGTCGCCCGAGAATCGCTCGTTCCAGTCGTTCCGTCATTCAGAGTCCACCTCTTCTCTCGATTCTCTTTTCAAAGTGGAGTTATGGTACCATATCCTCCGCACAGGGAGGAAGAGATCATGAACGAATACGAACATCATTCACGGAATGCTGACACCGCCATCCGCTCCTGCATTCCCGAAGCGGTCGCACTCAACCTCGCGATCGCGGCCAATCCGGAAACCGGAGGAAACGAGCGTTTCGCGTGTGCTGCCCATTCGGAATTCCTGCGTCACGCGGGCTTTTCCGTCGAAACTCCGTTTTGCGGCATACCGACGGCCTTCTGCGCGACGGGGGGAACCGGCGCTCCTGTCGTCGCCCTTCTCGTCGAGTACGACGCCCTTCCGGAAATCGGACACGGATGCGGACACTGTCTCCACGGCGCAATGTCTTCGCTTGCGGGAGCGGCACTGCTGCCGTTCGTAAACTGGACGGGCGGAACCCTGCGCGTCATCGGAACCCCGGCCGAGGAGACGAACGGGGCGAAGGTCACAATGGCGAAATCGGGCGTCTTCGACGACGTGACGCTCGCGATGATGATCCACTGCAACGACGTGACGAACTTCGTCCGATACCGGTCGCTCGCGATGGACGCGCCGGAATTCACGTTCACGGGACAGACGGCCCACGCGGCGGGCGCTCCCTGGGAGGGGCGAAACGCCCTGAACGGCGCGACGCTCTTTCTGCATGCGGTCGACATGCTGCGCCAGCACGTCCGTCCCGATGTCAGGATGCACGGCGTCATCACCGAAGGGGGGACGGCTCCGAACATCGTCCCGGACCGTGCGGTCGTTCGCTGCTACGCTCGCGCCCCGGAGCGGACCGCACTCGATGCACTCATGGACCGTATCGGGCGATGCGCCGCCGGAGCCGCAACGGCGACGGAAACGGATGTCTCCAGGCGGCTCGTGGAATACAGCTTCGACGATACGAAAGCGAACGAGAGCGCCGAAACGATGATGGAGTCGGTCTTCTCCGAACTCGGGCTTCCGCTCTCTCCCGCTCCCGGCCCCATCGGATCGAGCGACGTCGGCAACGTCAGCCACAGGTGCCCCTCGCTCCAGCCGCACCTTGCTATCACCGACACGCCGACTCCCCATCACACGAGGGAGTTCGCGCAAGCCGCATCGGGACCGCTCGCAGCGAAGGCGCTGGAAGTTGGAGCGCAAGCTCTCTCGCGGGCCGCGATTCGAGTCTTTCTCGACGGCGCTCTGCGGGACAGGATGCTCCGCGACTATGGAGCTTCCCGCAGCCGGACTCCGAGAACGCCGTAAGGCAGGGGGCGGAACGGACACTCCGCCACGATCCTGTTTTCGAGATCCTCCATGCATCGGAGCGGGCGGATGATGCGACCGTTTTCATCCCGGCAGTCGAGCGGAAACGCGACGGGCCTTGCCTCGATCGTGAGAGTATCGCGGCCGGTGAAGGCTGCGACGAGAAAATTCCATTCGGAAAGACCGAAATACTCGTCGACGAATCCTTTCGCAAGGGACTGCTCGCTTGCGGAAAGCGCGTCGAAATCCGGGATGAGGACGGCATACGGCGCGACGCGGATTCGCTCGGCCCTCAGGGGAATCCATCTGATGTTTTCTCCGGTTCCGGAAAGAAGAGGCCGGGACCACGCTTCGAACAGCTGATACACGGATGTCACCTCCGTGCGTTTCATTATAACTCTCCGACGCCCGACGTCCGCTCGGGAGTCAGGAATACGGAAAGGAACGATAATGAACGAAGCCGCCGTTCGCGCTCTCATACAGGGTCTTCGGGACGGGACCGTAACGGATGACGCATTTCTCAGGAAGATCCGCGCCCTCCCGTTCGAGGATCTCGGGGACGTCAAATTCGACACGCACCGTTCCCTGAGAAAGGGATTCTCCGAGATCGTCTATTGTCCCGGAAAAACCGACGACCATCTCAGGAAGATCGCCGGAACGTTCGCCGACCGCAATGAGCCCGTCCTATTTTCGCGTGCCGCGCCGGCGCAATACGACGTCGTCCGGGACATCATACCGGACGCCGTTCACTACCCGAAGGCCCGAATGATCGGCCTTCGTCCGCCGGTCGCCCCGGGTGTTCCGGGCCTCACCGTCGTCACGGCCGGAAGCAGCGATATCCCGGTAGCAGAGGAGGCCGCCGTGACTGCGGAGTACATGGGCTGCGCGGTCGAACGTCTTTTCGACGTCGGTGTCGCCGGAATCCACCGGCTGCTCTCGCATCTCCCGCTGCTCCAATCCTCGAAGGCCATCGTCGCCGTCGCAGGAATGGAGGGCGCGCTTCCGGGAGTTCTCGCCGGACTCGTAGCCTGCCCGGTCATCGCGGTTCCAACGAGCACGGGGTACGGCGCAAATCTCGGAGGCATCGCGCCGCTTCTGACGATGCTCAATTCGTGCGCCTCGGGCGTTTCGGTCGTCAATATCGACAACGGACTCGGGGGGGGGTATACCGGCGCGATCATCGCGCTCCAGGGAAGACGCGATGCCGCAGGCCATGAACGCGAGTAACGCAACGTCTCCGACAACGCAACGATACGGCGAGGGGGAGCGGATCTGCGATCCGCTCCCCCTCGCCGCTTCTCCAGTCGCTTCAGCCTTCAGGGCATTACGCGACGTCGATTGCCCCTCTATTCGGCAAGATACGCGATCAGGAGCTTCGTCGATTCCTCGAGCGCCCGAAGGTGCGTTCGCTCGTAATGGTGCGAGGCGTCCACCCCCGGACCGAAGCACGCGAAGTTCGCGTTGAATCCCTGCGTCATTCCGACGGACGCGTCCGAGCCGTATCGATAGTAGACATCGACGCGATAGTCGATCTCATGCTTCTTCGCGAGGTCGACGAGGCGTTTCCGGAATTCGAGATCGTACGGGGTCCGACTGTCCCTTGCGGCGATCGAAACGCACTTTTCAGAGGAGTTCGTTCCGGGAGCGACGATGCCGACATCGAGTGCGACGATTTCCGCCGCCTCTTCGGGAAGCCACGAGACGCCGTGCCCGACTTCCTCGTAGTTGCTGATGTAGAAGTGCGTGGTCGCGGCGAGACTCTTTCTGCTCGCTTTCATTGCCCTGATCGCGGCAAAGACCATCGCGATGCATGCCTTGTCGTCGAGGAAACGCGATTTGACGAAACCATTCTCGGTAACGACGGCTCTCGGCTGAAAGAAGACAAAGTCGCCGACTTCGATTCCGAGCGCGCGTACATCCGCAACGGTCGCGACATCCTCATCGAGACGAACCTCGATGGTGTCGTCCGTCCGCAGCGTTTCGCGGACAACCTCGGAAAACGCGTGGATGGAGGCCTTCTCGGGAAGAATGACGCCCGAGTATTCACGCCCATCCATCGTTCGGACGAGGATATTCTCCCCTTCCACCGACGACCACGCAAACCCTCCGATCTGCAGCAGCGACAGGCGACCGGTATCCTTTATTCTGCGGACGACTGCGCCGAGCGTATCGACGTGCGCGGTCACGACGCGGTGATTCTTTTTGTCCTTTCCCGGAATCGTTCCGATCAGCGCACCCTTTTTGGTCGTCGTGACCGTGACGCCGAGATCCGCGAATTCGGAGGCGACCATCTTCATCGCCTCGTCGCAATCTCCACCTACGGACGGGATGACCAGCAGATCGAGAAGGATCTTCCGGAGATACGTCATGTCGATATCGGGCATATCAGTGAGTTCCTCCATTCTTCAGATCGCGCGCGAAGTGGCAGGCGACGAAGCGGTTCGGTTCGATCTCTCTGAGTTCCGGAGTCTCAGACACGCACCTGTCTTGTCTGTAGCGGCAGCGCCCCGCGAAACGACACCCGTCCGGGGGTTCTATCGGACTCGGGACGTCCCCTTCGAGAATGATCCGATCGCGTTTCGATCCGACCTTGGCGAGCGGGATGGCCGAAAGCAGCGCCTGCGTGTACGGATGCAGAGGATCCGTGAAAATCACTTTATAGTCGGAGAGTTCGACGATCTTTCCGAGATACATGACGGCGATCCGGTCGGAAACGTGTTTGACGACGCTCAGGTTATGCGAGATGAAAACGTACGTATAGCCGAACTCCTTCTTCAGGTGGTCGAGGAGGTTGAGGATCTGCGCCTGGATACAGACATCGAGCGCCGAAACGGGCTCGTCCAGGACGATGAACTCGGGTTTGAGCGCAAGCGAGCGGGCGATACCGATCCGCTGCCGCCGTCCTCCGTCGAGTTCGTGCGGATAGACCGTCTCGAGTCGCGCAGCGAGTCCGACTGTATCCATGAGTTCCCGGATCCGGACATTCATCGATGCCTTGTCCCTGAACACCTTGTTGACGATAAGCGGCTCGGCGATGAGTTCGGCGACGCTCAGCCTCGGATTGAGACAGGAATACGGATCCTGGAAGACGATCTGAACGCGTTTGCGGAGATTCTTCATTTTCCCCGCGCTGTACTTGAGAATATCCTCCCCTTCGAATCGGACCTCTCCGGCTGTCGCCTCGAGCAGCCGGATCATTACGCGGCCGAGCGTACTCTTGCCGCACCCGGACTCTCCGACGAGCCCGAGCGTTTCCCCCTTCGTTATCCGGAAGCTCACGTCATCCACGGCGTGGAGGAGTCCCCGTTTCGTGTTGAAGTACTTCTTGAGGTTTTTGACTTCGACGAGTGCGCCGTTCTTCGTCATGAGGTCCGCTCCTTCCCGTTCTTTTCAGCCGCCGCGCGGACGGGGCAGGCAACTCTGTGCCCGGGTTCGATCTCGACGAAAGCCGGGGTTTCGCGAGAACACGATTCGACCGCGTACGGGCACCTCGGATGAAAGGAACAACCGGTCGGCAGGTTCGTGGGGTCCGGCATCAGTCCCATGATCGTCTTCAGCTCATCCCGATCCTCTTCGAGATCGGGTATCGAATTGAACAGACCTTCCGTATAGGGATGGACGTGTCGTTCGAAAAGCGTCTTCGTGTCGGCGTATTCGACGACGCGCCCGGCGTACATGATCGCGACCCTGTCGCAGATTTCGGCGACGATGCCGAGGTCGTGGGTGATCATGATCATCGATGTGTTGTATTGTCTCTTGAGGTCCTTCATGAGCTCGAGAACCTGCGCCTGAATCGTGACGTCGAGCGCCGTGGTCGGTTCGTCCGCTATGAGAAGCGCCGGATCGCAGGCAAGCGCTATGGCGATCACGACGCGCTGCTTCATACCGCCGCTGAACTGGTGCGGATAGTCCTTCGCGCGTTCCGGGCGGATCCCGACGACTTCGAGCATCCTGACGGCCTGCTCGAGAGCCTCCGTCTCGTTCACGTCGCGATGCAGCGATATCATTTCGGCGATCTGCCTGTCGACGGTCATGACGGGGTTGAGACTCGTCATGGGGTCCTGGAAGATCATCGCGATCCTGCCGCCGCGGATCGAACGCATTTCCGCCTCGCTCTTCGCCAGGAGGTCTTCGCCCCTGAAAATGATTTTCCCACCCTTGTACGCTCCGGGAGGACTCGGGATCAGGCGCATGATGCCGAGCGCTGTCGTCGTCTTGCCGGCACCGGTTTCGCCGACGAAGCCGAGCGTTTCTCCATACCCCAGTTCGAGGTACAAGTGCTCAACGGCGCGGACGCGTCCGGCCTCCGTTTCGTAGTGGATCGTGAGATCCTGTATATCGAGAAGCAATTCCCGTTCGTTCATCGCCCAGTCTTCACTCCTATCGCTTCAGCTTCGGGTCCAGCGCGTCGCGCAGGCCGTCACCCACGAAGTTGAGCGCCAGAATCGTAATCATGATCGCAAGTCCGGGGAACAGCGTCATGTAAGGATAATCCCGGATGTAACTGCGTCCGCCGGAGAGCATCGCTCCCCATTCCGGAATCGGCGGCTGGATGCCGAGGCCGATGAAGGAAAGTCCCGCCGCCGTGAGGATCGCCGTCGCGACGCCGAGTGTGGCCTGAACGATGATCGGAGCGAGGCAGTTGGGGATGATATGTTTGAAGATAATCCTGAGATCGGAAGAGCCGACGGCTTTCGCGGCCTCGACGAACTCCTGTCCTCGGATCGAGAGCACCGATCCCCGGACGATTCTCGCGTAGTTCGGAATCGCGGAGATTCCGACCGCTATCATGAGGTTGAAGAGGCCGGGGCCAAGCGACGCGGCGATGGCTATGGCAAGAAGGATCGACGGGATCGAGAGGAGAATGTCCATGACCCTCATCAGGGTGTTGTCGATCTTGCCGCCGTAGTACCCGGCGACAGCCCCGAGGAATCCTCCGATGAACATCGAGATTCCGACAGCGATGAACCCGACCTGGAGCGAGATGCGCGCTCCGTAGACGATCCGGCTGAAGATGTCGCGTCCGAACTCGTCCGTGCCGAAGATGTACGCCGACGACGGAGACTCGAACGCGTGCATGAGATTCTGCTTGGAATACGTGAAGGGAGCGATGACATTCGCGAAGATCGCCATGATGAACAGAACCGCGATCAAGATAAGCCCGACGACCGCCATGGGGCTCTTCTTGAGGCGATGCCAGACCTCCATGATGCCGCTCCGTCGTTTCTGAACAGTCTGCGTACTCATTTCGTCTCCTCCCGAACCTAGCGGTACTGCGCCTTGATGCGTGGGTCGACGAAGGCGTACAGAAGGTCGACAAGCAGATTCACGATGCTGAACGCCACCGCGACGTAGAGAACGCCGCCCTGGACCAGCGGATAATCGCGCATCTTGATGGCTTCGACCATGAGCCGGCCGACGCCGGGGATCGAGAAGATCGACTCGGTCAGGATGGCTCCGCCGAGAAGATGACCGAACTGCAATCCCACGATCGTGACGATTGGAATCAGCGCGTTTCCGAGCGCGTGGCGCCAGATGACCTTCCCTTCCGTTTGCCCTTTGGCTCGCGCGGTACGGATATAGTCTGACCGGATGACCTCGAGCATGCTCGACCGCGTCATCCGCGTCACGATCGCGATGACCTGCGCGGACAGGGCCACGGAGGGAAGCACCATCGCCGAGAACGTGTCGAATCCCGAGGAGGGGAACCAGCCGAGCCTGACGGAGAAGAGCAGGATCAGCAGAAGCCCCAGCCAGAAGACCGGCATCGAGAGACCGACCAGGGCGAAGAACATCGTGATCGAATCGAAAAGGGAGTATTGCTTTATGGCCGATATAATGCCGAAGGGAATGCCGAGGCAGATCGCGATGATGACCGAAAAGGCGGCCAGTTTGATCGTCGACGGGAACGCCGAGAGGATTTCATCGGAAACCGGACGTTTCGTCACATACGACCTTCCGATATCCCCCTTGAATGCGGCCTTGCCGACATAACGCACGAACTGGACGATAAAGGGATCGTCAAGCCCCTCCTTGACCCGGAACTGCTGTACCGCTTCTTCCGTTGCCTGATCTCCGAGAACCATACGCGCGGGATCACCCGGCGTCAGGTACAGGAGACTGAACACGATGAAGGTCACGCCGATGAGAACGGGAATCAGCGAGAGGACCCTTCGGAAAATGTATTTGAGCATCCGTTTCCACCCTTCCTCAAAAAATGCAGGAGCATAGAATAGTCCCCATGCTCCTGCTCCCGTACGTTTTCAGTGCCTGTGTCGCCGCGGAAAAATCCGCGACGAAACGTCACGTTCCTATTCGAAGGAAACGTTCGTCAGGACGTGATACCCGCGCGGGCTGGGCTGGAAGCCCTTGACATTCTTCTGGGTTCCGCAGATCTGCTCGTCGTTGTGAAGGTAAATCCACGGCTTCAGGGAATCGATTTTCTCCTGAAGATCCTTATAGAGTTTCTCGCGCTCCGGACCATTCGGCAACGCTTTGCCCTGTTCCATCATTTTGTCGACTTCGGGGTTCGAGAAGTAGGAGAAGTTCGTGCTCCCCGCCATCGAGGAGTGGAATACTCCGGAGACGGCGAACTCGGGATCCGGAACCGAGGCAACCCAACCAAGGATGAACATGTCGTGTGTCTTCTGCTTGAGTCCGTCGAGATATGCTCCCCACTCGAGAACCTTGATTTCAGCCTTTATACCGACTTCCTCAAGCTGGCTCTGGATGATCGTCGCCATATCGATGCGTTCCTTGCGCTCATTTGTCCAGATCTGGACGTTCAGGGGCAGTTTGACACCGGCTTCCGCAAGGAGCTTCTTTGCCTTCTCGACATCCTGAACATGCGGCTTCGCGTCCTTTATGGCATACAGGATGTTCGGAGCGATCGGTGCCACAGGGGCCTTGCCGACTCCACGCCAGACGGCTTTCTGGATTCCCACCGTGTCAAGTGCAAGACTGACGGCTTCGCGAACCTTTACGTTGTCGAAAGGCGGTTTCGAGCAGTTCAGTCCCATATAGGTCGTCGAGTTATCAACGACGCGCATCAGAGAAAGCTTGGGGTTTTCCTGAACTCTCTTGATATCGTTCGTCGTAATCTGGTAAGCGATGTCTATCGCGCCGCTTTCGAGCTCGATCGTGCGGTTCGTCGCCTCCGGAATGGAGCGCATGACAAGCGTCTTGTAAGCCGGCTTCTTGCCCCAGTATTCTTCATTCCTCTCAAGCGTGATCCTGTCGCCCTTCGCCCAGCTCTTGAACTTGAAGGGACCCGTTCCGACAGGATTCATGCCGTAACTGTCACCCGCAGCCTCGACGGCTTTCTTGTTGAGAATGCTGCCGCACGTGTGCGTCAGAGCCATCAAAAACGGCGTGAAGGGGCGTTTCATCTTGAAGACGACCGTATAATCGTCAATGGCCTCGATCGTATCGATATCGTCGACGTACTGGCGGATGGAGGCGCCTGCCGGGGTTTTTGCACGTTCAAAGGTGTACTTGACGTCGGCCGCCTTCATTTCCTCGCCGTTATGAAACTTGACACCCTTGCGAAGGGAAAATTTATACGTCAGGTTATCGACGATCTCGTACTTTTCAGCAAGTTGCGGAACCGGCTTGCCATCTGGTCCGAGAGCAAGAAGATTGTCATAGACATGGAGGCACATTCCGGAAGTCGCAACATCATTCGTCGCGATCGGATCAAGAGTCTTTGCATCGTAGATGTTCGCGACGATCAACGTATCCTTCGCGAGCGCGACGCCCGCGAACGCGCCGGCGAAGATTGCCGCCGCTGCCGCAAGAAGTGCCAGTTTCGTGAAACGCTTCATCCTTCCATCTCCTTTTCTTGTGTGAAATTGAGTTCCCTCTTGGTGATGTTTCCCGCTGAAGCTAACTGCATTTCACTTACCCGGGTAAAAAGAAACTGCCAGAACCCAGCAGAGGACTGGGTCCATTTGCCGATACTGGATTATGAAGGTTCCCGTCGTTTCAGTCAACTCAGTTTTGCGCTTATACTGTATTCTGCGTCATTGCTTCGCGTCCCCCGATATCCAACTTACAAGCGAGGTGTTTCGTGTGCGTTCTCCAATCATCGGCATTCCATCCGGCGTTCTCCGTTCGGCGGATCCCCTTTCACCGGTTCCCGAACGATGTTGCGTTCCGAAGGACTACATCGACGCACTCAGAAGATGCAACGCATGCCCTCTCATCGTTCCCACGGGAAAGGCGGACGGCTTCCCCGGCGATCTTTTCGAAATCGTCGACGGGATCCTTCTTCCTGGCGGTGCGGACGTCGACCCCGCCCTTTACGGCGAGGAGCCTCATCCGGCGATCGAGTATTTCGATCCGGAACAGGACGTTTTTCACATCGCGACGGCACTGGAAGCCATATCGAGAGATCTTCCACTCCTCGGCATATGCCGTGGAGAACAGATCCTCAACGTGGCTCTCGGAGGGACGCTCCATCAGGACCTTCCCTCGCTGCGGCAGAATCTCGTATGCCACGATCAGAAAGCCGACCGCCGCAACGCGACGCACAGCGTTCTCGCGGAAGAGAACTCGCTCGTCGCTTCCCTTTTCGGGGCGCGATTCAGGACCAACAGCTTCCACCATCAGGCCGTGAAAACTCTTGGCGACGGGCTCGTCGTCACCGCCAGGGCCTCAGACGGAATCATCGAAGCGGTGGAGATGAAGGAAAAAACCTTCGTCATCGGCGTCCAGTGGCATCCTGAGATGCTCGTCGCAGGAGGGGACGGGATGCTTCCGCTCTTTCGCCGCTTCCTCGAAGCGGCTTCCTCTCGAAGAAGCGAACGTCCCGTACGCGAAGGGTGGTGAGTTTCACCCCACCGCCCGGAACTCCCGAACCATGTCTATAATGAGTCACCGGAACGTGAAGGAAGCGAATGGAGGGGATTGCCACGATTACGAGATCACTTATTGAACGCGTTTTTTCTGCGGCCAGCATCGAGAGATGGAACGATCACCCCCATCCATCTTCCTTTTCCGAACTCGGCAAGCAGGCGCACAAGATGGTCATCGCATACGTTCTCGCGCGGAGAGAAATCGACCTTGGGCACGGCCCCATCGATTGGACGGAGCTCATTGAAGGAGGGATTTTCGAGTTCCTTCACAGGGTGCTCCTCACGGACATCAAGCCCCCGGTCTTTCACAGATTCATGGAAGACCGGGAACAGAGGCGAAAGCTCAACGTCTGGGTGGCATCGCAGTACCGTCCCGACCTCGAGTACCTCCCGGGAGGCCTCTCCGGGCGTTTCGAGCGATATATCCTTTCCGATGCGACGTCACCGGAGCGGCGTATCCTGCGGGCCGCACACTACCTCGCGACGAAATGGGAGTTCGATTTCGTGTACGAGTGGAGCCGGAGGATGTACCGCATCGAGGAGACCCGCAAGGAAATCTACAGCCAGGTCGAGGATCTCGCGGACATCCCTTCGGTCCGGGAGATCCTCACGGCTTGGGAGGCGCCCGATGACCAGAAGGGAGTTCTCGGGTTCGTTTCCCTCGTCGGCCAGCTCGGATTCCAGAAGAGATGGGCGCAGACGCCGCGCATCCCGCAGACATCCGTCCTCGGACACCTGCTTTTCGTGGCGATCCTGTCGTATCTCGTCGCACTCGAGATCGGGGCCTGTCCCCGCCGCGCGTACAACGACTTTTTCGGCGGACTCTTCCATGACCTCCCGGAGGTTCTCACGCGCGATATCATCTCGCCGGTCAAGAATTCGGTCGAAGGGTTCGACGACATGATCCGGCGTTACGAGCGCAAGGCGATGGAGGGAAAGATCTATCCGCTGCTTCCGGAATCGTGGATCGCCGAGATCGCGTATTTCACCGAAGACGAGTTCCGGAACAAGATATGGCCCGAAAGCGACGCCATGCCGACTGTTTTCGCGGACGCGGATATGTCGGGGGACCACAACAATCCGGAATCGAACCCGCTTGACGGACGCGTCATAGAGGCCTGCGACAAACTCGCCGCGTATATCGAGGCGTCGCTCTCGATCCGGCTCGGGATTACATCCTCCGCACTCGTCGAGGGACGCGAGAAGGTCTATCAGCGTTTCAACAGGTATACCCTGTCTGGGTTCCACATGGGGACGCTGTTCGATTACTTTCGATGACCCTCCCGGAGAAAACGAAGGCACGCTCCGGCGCAGACCGAGGAAGCAACCGCGATCGATCCTTCGTCCGGAGCGAATTCCGGTGAGTGGAGCGGGGCGGCATTCGCCTGCGAGGCCGTTCCGAGAAGGAAGTACGTTCCGGGAACGCGCTCGAGAAAGTACGCGAAGTCGTCCACTCCCATGCTCGGTTCCGTGATCTCGCGGACGTTCTCCCGCCCGAGGGCATCCGCCGCGCAGTTCCCGACGAACGCCGTGATTGCCGGGTCGTTGACGAGACATGGATATCCTTCGTGTCTCGTCAACGAGCATTCCGCTCCGAAAGCGGCCGCGACATCCGTCACGATCTCCCGGATTTTCCCGAGGAGACGTGAGCGCGAATCGCCGGAAAGGGTCCGCAAAATGCCTTTCATCGAAACGGAGTCGGCCACGACGTTCCGCGCTCTTCCTCCGGAAATCTCACCGATCGTGAGGACGGCGTGATCGCGGGGGTCGGTCATTCTCGCGACAGTGTGCTGCAATGCACAGACGATATGCGCCGCGACGACGACGGCATCGATCCCCCGCTGTGGTTCCGCGCCGTGACACCCTCGTCCGGAAATTCTAAAATCGAGCATATCCGACGCGGCACGGAAACGTCCGGGAGCCATTCCGACGCTGCCGACCGGCAGTTCCGGCGAACAGTGAAACGAGAAGATCGCATCAAGAGTCGGATCGTCGATCGCTCCATCGAGAATCATCGGAAGCGCCCCACCGGACGTTTCCTCCGCCGGCTGGAAAAGAAAGACGACATTTCCTCGAAGGCGTTCGCGACGCCTCGAAAGAAGGCGGGCCGCCCCGAGGACTCCCGCAATATGGATATCGTGCCCGCAGGCGTGCATGATTCCGGGATTCCGCGACGCGAACGGGGCTCCGGAACTTTCAGTGATCGGCAACGCGTCCATATCCGCGCGGAGGCCCGCCGTCCGGCCGGGAGCGACGCCGCGAAGCACGCCGACGATCCCCGTCCCGGCGCACCGCCTCGTCCGGACTCCGATTCGCACCAACTCGGCCTCGATCATTCCGGCAGTCCGTCCAAGGTCGAAATCCAGTTCCGGAAATTGATGGATCGCGCGCCGCACGGAAATCGGAACCCCGGCGTCATTACGCGCCTCGTCGAAAAGGGCGACCGCCTCGCCGGCGGTATCGTGAAGAGCTATACCCATCTCCGTATTTCTCCTCTCTTGACGGGGTCCCTGACGCCGATATACTGATACCGTCATTTTCCAGAAAATGAAAATGAACTCTCACTGACCGTACGAACGGAGGAGATCGCCATGTCCCCAAAGACCCGGAATGTAGTGATTATAGCGCTGGTTCTCGTTGCGGCCGCAGGAATCTTCGTAATGCGCAGACCGGAAGATACGACCGCGAAGGAACGGCCCGCAGTCCCCGGGAAGCTCCCGCTCGTCATGATCCTTCAGTCCCAGAGCTGCCCCGCGTGCAAGCAGATGTCGATCGTGCTGAAGCAGTTCTCCGAAAAATACGGGAAACAGGTTCTCGTCGAAGAGGTCGACATCATGCGGAATCCGCAGCTGGCGCAGGAATTCAAGGTCCGGTACATTCCGATGCTCGTCTTCAGGGACGGGCAGGGAAAGCTCCTCGGAACGCACGTCGGATACCTCCCCCTCGATTCTTTCATGAAAAAGCTCGGCGAGGTCGGGATCAGGGTCGACGAAGGGAAGTAGGCGGATGCTCCACTCCCTTTTCGAAAACATCTACGGCATTCTCCACAGCGCGACCTGGGTCGCACCCATGGCCGCATTTGCGTGGGGAATCCTGAGCATACTCCTGAGTCCCTGCAATCTTATGACGATCCCGCTCGTCGTCGGATATATCGAAAACGACGAGGATCCAAGCCCGAAACGTGCGTTTTTCGCATCGCTCGCATTTTCGTCGGGTATTTTCGTGAACCTCGCCGTCGTCGGAATGGTTCTCACATCGAGCGGCATCCTCATGACGGATATCGGAAGAGTGACCAATTACGTCGTCGCCGTCGTCTTCATCGCGATCGGCCTCCATCTCGCCGGCGTCGTCCGGATCCCGTGGTTCATCGGACGGGGTCTGTCTGTCGGAAAAAGCGGAGGACTGAAGGGCGCCCTGATGCTCGGGCTCTTTTCCGGTCTCGCGCTGGGACCGTGCAGCTTCGCCTACGTCGCCCCGCTGCTCGCCCTCACGATGAAGACCGCAACGGCCAACCTGCCTCTCGCTCTCGCGCTCGTACTGCTGTACGCGCTCGGGCACTGTTCGGTCATTCTCGCGGCTGGAACGTTCACGTCCGTCGTCTCGCGGTATCTGCGCTGGGGCGAGTCCGACCGTCTCGACGTCGTCAACAGGATTCTCGGTTCCGTTATCGTCCTGATCGGTCTTTACTTCATTTACTCGGCGCCGCGGTGACGGTCATGGAGTCGCTTCTCGAAACGTTGAAGGCGCTTTCCGACAAGACGCGGCTCCGGATCCTTCTCCTGCTGCCCGGACACGAACTCTGTCTCGGACAGATCATGGCAACCCTCGAACTCAGTCCTTCGACCGTTTCGAAGCACGTTTCGGTCCTGAAGTCGACAGGACTCGTAACCGACAGGAAAAGCGGGAAGTGGGTCTACTGCTCGCTCTCCGGGAATCCCGAAGGGACACCGCAGGAATTGTTTTCCCTGATCGCCCGGGAGATCTCGAAGTCGCCGGAAGTTATCGAAGACCGGCGAAAACTCCAGAAGATACTCGAAATTCCGCCGGAAACGCTCTGTGAACGTTTCCGGACGCGAAACCGCATCGGCCGAACTATAATATGAAGACGGTCGATTCTATCAGAATCTCAGGGAGGGAACTCTATGAACGCGCTGTACGTCATTCTCGGAATTCTCGTCGTGATCGTCCTGTGGGGAATATCGATATACAACGGCCTCGTCCGCCTGTTCAACCTGAAGGACGAGGCGTGGAGCGGCATCGACGTCCAGCTCAAGCGACGCGTCGACCTGATCCCGAACCTCGTCGAAACGGTCAAGGGGTATGCGGCGCACGAAAAGGAAGTTTTTCAGAAGGTGACAGAAGCCCGTTCCGCGATCATGAAATCGTCGTCGGTCGAGGAGAGGGTTCAGTCCGAGAACATGCTTACGCAATCGCTCCGATCCCTTTTCGCCGTCGCCGAAAACTACCCTGAACTCAAGGCGAACGAGAACTTCCTCGACCTCCAGAAACAGCTCGCCGCCGTCGAGGACGATATCCAGATGTCACGAAGGTACTACAATGGCGCGGCGCGGGAGTACAACGTGGGCATCGCGAAGTTCCCCCACATTCTCGTCGCGAGGAACCTCGGCTATGTGAAGGCGCCCTACTTCGAAGCCGAAGAACAGGATCGGGTCGTTCCGAAGGTCACCTTCTAGCCTTCCGGGGAAAATCTCGCTTCTTTTTCAGGATCGTCGCCGCGCTCGAGGTCGGGAAGGATATATCCCCTCACAGTACGCCGGTGATTTTCGGGAAGCACATTCAGCGCGGGTCTCTTTTTCTTCTTGTGTCCGACTTTTCGGGATTCGTCGTGTCGACCCGGACCGCTCCGGAGTCGGCACCGGGGAGCGACGGTTCTTCCGGCGGCTGTGGCGGGGTTAAAAAACGGGGAGTGGGATGTCCGTCAATCCCGCTCCCCATGCCTCACTACTCTCGTTTCCATTCCGGAAACTTTTGCGGACCACGCTGCCGGTCCGTTGCACGTGTTCCTATTGAGTTGGAATTCCCTGAGGTTTGATCAGCCGCATTCGTTTCATTCCCGCAGATCCCCCCTCGCAATCGGGTTGATGCCCGTTCTTTACGACTGAATTATACCTCTGTTCTGTTAATTTGGCAAGTTCTGTGCCGCCTCAGTCTCCGCCCGCAGGACCAGAAACATTCTCCGCTCCTCGTCCGGATTCGCCGAAGTCGAGATGTCCCTGCAAATCGAGCGGATCGCGGCACTCTCCACCGAGAAGACATCGCATCGTCGCCGCGTTTCGCACCGCATAGTCCCGAAAGCAGTTGTTGAACATGACGAAGAGTCGTTCGACCCGGTCCGAAAGAGAGAGAAGTTCCCTGCCCCATGCCGTGAGTTCCGTCGAGTCGTAGGCATATCGGAATTTTTCCGCGACGGGAACCGCTCCCTTCTGCCACGCCACGCGGTTTCGTCCATGAAAGCGGATTACGGCCCCCCAATCCGCAGTGACATGGATCTGCGGAGGGACCGTCCAGCGGAGCTGTGGCTCGTCGACTACGACATACGCGAGATTTCCCTCCCGCAGGGTTTCGAGGAATCTCTCCCGAACCCCGGGTTCGAGCCATGAGCGATGACGGACTTCAAAAGCGGCACGGAAGGGAGGCGTCACTTCGGCGACGCGGCGGACATAGCGCAGGGC
The DNA here is from genome assembly GCF_055390895.1 of Lactivibrio alcoholicus. Classification (NCBI taxonomy): domain Bacteria; kingdom Thermotogati; phylum Synergistota; class Synergistia; order Synergistales; family Aminobacteriaceae; genus Lactivibrio; species Lactivibrio alcoholicus. The sequence continues at coordinate 2,976,371 of NZ_AP042471.1, read as the reverse complement.
GTCTTCAGAATAGCGAATCCACGGTGGAAGCTGAAAAAGGAGATACCCCATACGCTTCGCCTGATGCAGCGGTTCAAGCACCTGGGCGAAGGAGTTCCACACTTCGCCCCGGACATCCTTCGGAACATCCTTCAACGTCACCCGGTCGGAGTCCGTACCGGACACCATGGCGCGAAACTGTTCCGGAATACTCGAACGGCGGACGTCGTGGTACGTGAAAAGCCCCCACACCTTCACGTTGAAGAGAAAACCGGGAGGTGTCCGGGCAATCCAGCGGAATATCCGGGTGCGGTCAGGGAATGCATAGAACGTACTGTCGACCTCGACCGTCGTGAAGTTCGAGGCGTAATATCGCAGCAACGCGGCCGAGGTCTTCGTTCCGCGCGGATACCATCCGCTCCGCAGCAACGTCGCGTCCGTCCACGAACACGTTCCGACCCGGACGTCTCCCATAGGCGTCGTCCTCAGACCAGGGATGGAAGGATCCCCTCGAGGAATCTTCCGACCGACGCGATCCAGCGACTGAAGGACATGGCGGAAAAGAGATTCGCGATCGAGTCGTATTCATCCCGTGCCCCGCCGAAAGAGTCCGCGTCGCAGATTCTTTCGTAGGTTTCAGACGGCATTTCGAGGACAATGTCGCCATCGTGACGGTTTGTGAGTTTTTCGGGAACCGCGACAACCGCGAATCGTCCGTCCTCCTCGCGCGAGCAAAGCGTCACCTTGTATTCGACTGGTCCGAGAGCCCCCTCGGAGAACGGAATGCGTCGGGTCCTGACGTACCCCCGCTCCCGGAGAACATCGTATCCGTCGCGAAGGAACGACTGCGAAATATCCCCGAGGAACGACAGATGACGGGTATAGACGACGATGTGGCGGATCATGCGGTCTGTTTCGGGGTTCCCGGCCGCCAGCACGAGATCGCGCCCGCGTATCTGTCCTTCCTGAACCATGCCCCAGAGAGTCGCGGCAGTCTCCGACAGGTCCTCGAAATTCACCGAGAATCCGCATAAAAGGGCGCCCGAGGCCAGGAGGATCGGACGGTACCAACGGGAGGGATTCGCGACGACGAGCCGACGCGTGACGCCTGTCGCCTTCAGGTGAGTCGCACCCTTTCCGTTCGTGATGGAAAGGTGGGGGGGATCGGGGAGAGCGCCGCATTCTTCGTCGGTCATCGGAAAATACGGGCGGAAAACTCCTTTCCCCTGAGATTGCGTCAGATCGGCGATCCAGAGAGTACATCGCTTGGTTTCCGGAAGGAGCGACAGTTCTCCGGGATCGAAAATCGGTTTCGGCGTGTGGATGGCGTCGGAGAGGAGAATCGTCGTTCTCCAGAGAAGCGCCTTGAAGACGGGGCGGGCAATGAACGCCGCGAGAAGTTTCCGGACGGAGGGAACGAGGTCTTCGGAAGTGAAATCGTGCGTCATTCCGTTCTCGCCCTTCATCGTCAGCTTCCGGCTCTCTTTCTCGAGCCAGGAGAGCGGACTCATCCTCTTCGTGCCGCTGATCCTGTTCTGTATGACGAGTCTGGGCAGTGCCCTGTTGCACCACAGCCCCAGTTGCAGCACGTCGTCGACAGTTTCGCTCGCGACGATGCTCCCTTTCGTGTCTTCCACCGCGGATCCTCCTCTGCGGGCATGTTCGTTCCGGCATGTATTATACTCGCCCGATACAATGGGAGTGTATTTCTGTCAGACGGCATAACTTTCCTCAAATCGCCGCGAAGGGGAATGCCAGGTCCGGATGACGTTGCGTCTTCCGAGGCATCATGATGTCACTTGTATTCTGACGTATATGGAGATATGATTGACTGTCTTTGATTCTACGAAACGGGGAGTTTGAGAACATATGCAGGACACGAGCAAGATCCGAAACATCGCCATTATCGCACATATCGACCACGGCAAGACGACGCTCATCGATTCCGTCTTCCGCGCCGCGCAGGTCTTCAGGTCGAACGCGCGCGTCGAGGAACGGATCATGGATAACAACGAAATCGAGCGCGAGCGGGGAATCACGATTCGCGCAAAACATTGCACCGTCACATGGGGAAATTATCAAATCAACATCATCGACACACCGGGACACGCGGATTTCTCGGGCGAAGTGGAACGCGTCCTTTCGACGGTCGACTCGGTGCTCCTTCTCGTCGACGCGAACGAAGGACCGATGCCCCAGACACGTTACGTTCTCATGCACGCGCTGCGCATAGGGCTGAAGCCGATCGTCTTCGTGAACAAGGTCGACCGCCCCTCTGCCGACCCTGTCGGCGCGCTCGAAAAGACCTTCGACCTGTTCATCGAACTCGGCGCGACGGATGAACAGACGGACTTTCCCGTCCTGTACGGATCCGGACTCGACGGGTGGGCGGTTCGCGACCTCGAAAAGGACAATCGCGGAGAGGGGATGAAGGCGCTCTTCGAAACAATCGTCGGCTACGTCCCTGCGCCCGAGGTTTCGCTCGACGCCCCATTCCTCATGCAGGTCAGCACGATCGCGTGGAGCGACTACACGGGAAGGATCGGATGCGGCAAAGTGCTTCAGGGAACGATTCACAAGGGGGAATCCTTTGTCCGGACGTCGACGCGCTGGATGAATGGCGACCGCTCCTCCGAAACCTTCGAGGTCACGGGAAAGGAAGACGCAAAGGCAAACCAGATCTGGGTCACGCGCGGTCTCGACCGTGTCGAGGTCGAGGAGGTATTCGCGGGAGACATCGTCTGGATCACCGGTCCGAAGGATATCAGCATCGGCGACACGTTTTCGGCGGCTTGTGAGGAGAAAATCCTTCCTCCGCTCGACATCGAGGAGCCGACCGTTTCAATGTTTTTCCTCGTCAATACGGGCCCATTCGCGGGACAGGAGGGCCAGGCCGCAACCCTGCGACAGATCAAGGCGCGACTGGAACGCGAGGCACAGGCCAACGTCGCGCTTCGCGTCGAGGATCTCGGACGCCCTGATGGCATCAAGGTTTCGGGACGAGGAGAACTTCACCTCGCGATCCTCATCGAAGAGATGCGCCGCGAAGGCCTCGAATTCTGTGTATCGAAGCCCGAAGTCATCACAGAGGAACGCGACGGCCGCGTCTATGAGCCGTTCGAACAGCTGATTCTCGATATTCCCGAGGATTGTCAGGGGGTCATCTTCGAGAAACTCTCCCGCCGCAAGGCCCGCATCCGGACGATGACGAACCTTCAGACCGGACTGATCCGGCTTGAATTCGAAATCCCGACCCGCGGCCTGATCGGCTACAGAGGGGATTTCCTGACCGACACGAGGGGACTCGGAATCATGTCATCCTGCCTGACCGGATATGCTCCATGGGCCGGAGACATCACCGGACGCGGCCGGGGAGCGATGGTAAGCATGGAAACCGGCGACGCGACCAGCTACCAGCTCGAAAACCTCCAGGAACGCGGTATGCTCTTCCTGTCCTCCACAGACCCCGTCTATGCGGGGATGATCGTCGGCGAACACTGTCGTCCCGGGGATCTCCCCTGCAATCCGACAAAGAAGAAGCACGTCACGAACCACCGGGCATCGACGAAAGAAATGGCCGTCAAGCTGGATGTCCCGCTGAAGATGTCGCTCGAGAGGGCTCTCGAGTGGATCGAGGACGACGAACTCGTCGAGGTGACTCCGAAGTCAGTGCGGCTGCGAAAGGCAATTCTCGATTACGAGGAACGCAGAAAAGCGGGCCGAAAAACGGCCTAGTCGAGACCGTCCTTCGGCGTGTCCCGGAGGGGAATGACAAGCGAAACGACCGTTCCGCGCCCGGAAGAGCTGGCCACCGAAAGCGTGCCGCCCGCGATCCGGGCGCGTTCTTCCATGGTTCTGAGTCCGTAGGACCCTCGCGATTCGGCCTCGCGTCTGGCCTGTTCGACATCGAAGCCGAGACCGTCGTCTGATATTCTTGCCCGGAGAGCTTCCACCCCGACCGAAAGGGCGAGACGGACTTCCCTGGCCTTTCCGTTCTTCACCGCGTTGACGACCGCCTGGTGAATGATACGGAAGACGTTGACCCGCAGTAAATCGGAGAGAATGTTTTCCTTTCCTTCGACCGCAAACCGCAACTTCGCTCCCGTCATCTGCTCGACCTGGGACGCGAGCCGTGCGAGTGCACCATGGAATCCTTCCCTGAGTCCGGACGGATTCAGACGGAAAAGAAACGACCGGACGTCGCTTTCCGTTTCCCGCAGCTCTTCCTTGAGATGATCGAGTTCCTTCCCGAGATTCGGATACTGTTCGGCATCCACGTGCTGGCGCACGAGATCCGTCACGAGACAGGAAGAAGCGATTCGCTGCGCCAGCCCGTCGTGGAGATCCCGCGCGAGCGAGAGGCTTTCCTGCTCGGCGATCCGGAGTGCAGCGGTCATCATCGTCTGACCGGAATAATCCCCCATGAATTGCTCGATACTGGTACTCATTAAATTCAGCGCGAGACGAAAGCGGTTCGCCATCTCCTCGCTCATCGCGATGAGTTTTTCGATGCGGCGCTCCTCGCGCGCGAGATCGTCGCGGGTGCGGGAAAGCATTCGCTCGCGTTCCTCGAATGTTCCCCGAACCTTCATCAGGTGCGCGGCCTTCTCGTAGGATTCCTTTTCCAGCGCCTCGTCCCCGGAACGGGTCGCATCGAGAAGCTGCTGGCGGGAGCGCCGGTATTCCCGCTCCGCCCTGTCCACGGCGACGATGACATCCTGCAGTTCCTGCTGGATTTCCTCGCGCCTCGAACGGACCTCGAAGAGGCGGGTCATCTCCTCTTCCCGCAGCTGTCCGACGCTGTCGATGCTCGACTGAAGGGACTCGCTCACCTCTTCCTGGATCTTCAGAATCTTCTCCGCTACGTCATCCATATGCCATCGCGCCTCATCTCTCAGAGTTCCGCCGCTTTCCTCTTTTTTCGCTCCTCTTTCTGCTCATACATTCGTTCATCGGCGATCCGGAGCGCTTCCTGAATCGTCGACACCTCATCCGGAAGGACCGTGAATCCGAAATCCGCCAGCAGAGGCAAACCGCCCATTCCGATCGGGTGAATCTTTTCGAGCGAACGGCGTATCCGTCCGATGAACCCCCTCGCTTCGTCAGCCCCGGCTCCGGGAAGAATGACCAGAAATTCGTCCCCTCCATACCGTCCGACGATGTCGGACGATCTTGCGGCCGAACGCAGACATTCGGAAAACTGCCGCAGGACGGCGTCCCCGACGATATGCCCCAGCCTGTCGTTGACCGTCTTGAAATCCGCCATATCGATCATGACGACTGCGAATCGCCCCCCTCTGCGTTCCACGGAACCCTGCTGACGTTCCAGCACTCCGAAGAGATAGCGCCGGTTCCAGAGATGCGTCAGTTCGTCTTCGAGGGCCATCCGCTCGTTCGACCTGATCAGTTCGTGCAGGGCCATGATCGCCCCGAGATGCCCTGAAAGGATCGTGAAGAAATCGACATCTCCCCTCGAAAATCGTTGCGACGATTCGACCGAAAGAACTCCGAAACACCGTTCGTTGTAGCGGATCGGAGCGTCCAGCTGAGCGACCGGGGAGAACCAGGCATCGCCGCGGGTGTACTTCGGATGCGTCTCGACGTTTTCGAAAACCGACACGCCGCTGTTCCTCATCTGAAGCGACACGAGACCTCCGTCTGCGTTCCTGAGCCATTCCGTCAGGGTTTCAAGGTGAGCGTCGTCATAGACATTCGATGCGACAGCCGTCAGTCCCGGCTCTTCGACAAGGTATGCCGTTATCTCCTCGTATCCGAACTTTTCCGCGACGCTGTTCACGAGGGTTTTCAGGAGCATTCGTTCGTCGCGTCTCTCCATGGAGATGACCTTCATGATCTCGTGGAGCACCTTGAGTCGCGAGACCTCTTCGTTCAGGTCACGGAGAACATCCTTGCTTTCGAGTTCCAGAGCGAGATGAGCGACGATAATCGAAAGCAGTTCCTCATCCTGAGACGAGATACCGTCCTCGACCTCGCTGTCCGCCGCGAGCACGCCCCACGTCGTCGTCTGCGACCGGATCGGAAGGACGAGTTCCGAACGAACGGCGGGATCGTGGCATACGTAATACGGGTCTTTCGAGACGTCCGAAAGACGGTACGGCACTCCGGTTTCGATGACGCGCCCCGTCGTTCCCTTTCCGTCCCGGATGAGGCCCCTGCGCATTTCCTCGGGTAACGTCACGCCGTGCGACGATTGCGTCTCTATGGGTCCGGTGCGCGTCAGCCGCGCGTGAACGTAGATGTTCCGGTACGAAAAACGCTTCGCCAGCGCCTCCGTCAGGTTCCGGAACATTTCCCCCGAATTCCGGGATGCCGAGAGCATCGCAATGATCGAGAAAAGATCGCGAAGCCGCCGGTTGAGCGTCTCGGCCTCCTGCTTTCCGCGACGCACGGCATCGAGGGACTCGCGTAGGGCCGTTTGGGTTTCGGAAAGCTCCCTGTTCGTCGTCTCGAGACTCTCGATGTTCCTTCCGAGGGCACGGGAGGCTTCGATATGCGAGAAAACCTCACCCAGGATCGCCGCAAGAAAGGAAACGTTCCGCACATCCTCGGGACGAAATCTCGCAAGAGTCGTCGACTCGACGTTGAGAACGCCGAATCTGGACCCTTTCCAGAAAATCGGGACCGACATCTCCGAACGCGCGCCGGGAATTCCTTCGACATACCCCGGGTCCGCGAGAACGTTGTCGACGACCTGGGCTTCGCCCGTCCTGTAGGCTCTCCAGGAAATGCTGTTGTTCCGCGGGAACGCGCCGTTCGCGAATCGCACGTACCCTACCGACGAAATGACCCGGAAGGACTCTTTTTCAGGGTCATAGAGCGCCACGGCCGGAAATGCGTCCGGAATGTACTCGCGGATGAGCTTCACCGCTGGTTCGGAGGCATCCTCAAACGTGTCCGCCGCTCCGACGCGATTGATGTACTCGAGGAAGACGGACATCTCGCGGACCGAGGCCTTCTTGAGATACTCCATCACGACGCAGAGGCAGAGGATGAGCGCGTACTCCGGAACCGCGTACCGGATATCCACGTCCGCCACCGCGAGAATCGACGGCACAATTACAGAGGCCGCGAGGAGGACGATTCCCATTGCACGCTTCGAGAAGAAAAACGCGCACAACGTGAAGATCCCGATCAGAATGGCGGGAAAGAAAAACGTGAAAAACATCGGCCCGCATTCGAGGGTACAGCCAAAAAAAGTCAGAACAACCAGAGCTGTCGCGCACCACCAGTCTCTCACAAGGCGCACCTCCGCGGAGGTCTTTGCAGTGCATTGTATCACTCTTGCCCGCCTTCGTCGCACGAACGGCCACCAGCTGTATGTTTACTCTTCGTCCGGGTTGCCCTACACTATGACGCATTCGTCCCGTTGCGGGACACGACCGTCAGGAGGATGACGATGCTCTATTCCCTTATGCTCGGCTGGGCCCTGCTCTACGCCGACAGAACGTCGATGTACCCGCTGCTTTCCGTCATCGGAAACAGGCTCGGAATTTCTTCGGCCCTCGCGGGTTCCATCACGAGCGCCTATTTTCTCACGTACGTCCTCATGCAGATACCGAGCGGGTTCGCAGGTGACAGATGGGGGCTCAGGCGCGTCCTGCTCGTCATGTTCGGCGTCGCCGGCATCGGAATTATCGGTCTCGGTCTTTTCGGAACGAGTTACGCGTCCCTTCTCGTCTTTTCGGCCCTTCACGGCCTCGGAGCGGGAGCCTACTACCCGGCCTGCTACGGAACGATGCTTTCGGTCGTTCCGCCTGAAAGACGCGGTTTCAGTTCCGGCCTGATCGGCGTCGGGATGGCGTTCGGCATTCTCGGCGGCATGACTGTCAGCGGTCCCGTGTTCGAATGGTCGGGATCGTTCCGGACGCCGTTCCTTCTCCTGGGCATCCCGACGCTGTGCATGCTCCCCGTCTTCTTCAGATACATTCCCGGGACAAAAGCAGGCGTCCAACCGTCGAGACTCGAATATCTGCGGCTCTTCAGGGATCCGGATATCTGGAAGATCAACCTTGCGACCTTCGCGTCCCTCTACGGTTTCTGGGTCGCCGTCACCTGGGGACCGACGTTCCTGAAGGCCGAACGCAACTTCAGTCTCTCGCAGGCCGGGCTCTATACGGGACTTGTCGCGCTCTCGGCAATTCCGGCAGGCATCCTCTGGGGGCGCCTCTCCGACCGCATCGGCCGCAGGCGCGTCGCCGTATTCGTCCTTCCGGCGAGCGCGGTCGCCCTGTTTCTCATCACGGTGGTGAGCTCCACGCCTGCGATTATCGCCTCTTTTCTGCTCTTCGGCGTGTTCGCGAACTCGGCCTTCGTTCCGACGATGGTTTCATGGATCGGCGATATCGTCAGCGCACGCTACCCCGGCTCAATGGGAGCCGCAATCGGATTCTTCAACGGCTTCGTCATGTCGTCGGCGATCTTCGCCCCGATAGTGTCGGGGGTGCTTCGCGATATCACATCCTCTCTGGTTCCCGCAATTCATACGGGATGCGGTATCATTCTCCTCGGAACGGTATTGCTGTTCCTGATTCCAGATGACCGAAAGGATGACACCGCATGAAGACGGTCAGCGTTTTCGGAGCCGGCAGCTGGGGGACGGCGCTCGCGGATCTCCTCGCGCGAAACGGGCACGACGTGGTGCTCTGGTGCAGAAGGTCCGAACAAGCACATGCGATCACCGCGACGGGAATCAACCCGGGGTATCTTTCCTCCGCGAGAATCCATCCGGCCGTCGCTCCGACATCGGACATCCGGGATGCGGCGGAGCACTCGGATCTCTGGGTGCTTGCCGTCCCGACCCAGGCCGTCCGCGGACTTCTCTCGAATCTCGCCCCGTTGCGCAACCAGGTCGCAATCTGCAACGCGGCAAAGGGCTTCGAGATCGGGACGATGCTTCGCATCAGCGAAATCGTCAAACTCATCCTGCCCGAAGCGTCGTACACGGTCCTTTCAGGACCCAGCTTCGCCGAGGAAGTGATTGCGGGACTTCCCACAGCGGCCGTCGCAGCCTCTGTGGACGAACCCGTCGCGGCGGACTGGCAGCGCCGTTTCTCGACGCTGTACTTCAGAGTGTACTCCGGTGCCGACGTGATCGGTGTCGAGGTCGGCGGCGCGGTCAAAAACGTCGTCGCGATCGCCGTCGGTGCCGCGCGTGGACTGCGCCTCGGCGACAATGCCGTCGCGGCACTGATCACGAGAGGACTCGCCGAGATATCCCGGCTTGGCACGGCGATGGGAGCGCAGCCGAAGACATTCTCGGGGCTGACCGGAATCGGAGATCTCATTCTGACATGCTATAGTTCGAAATCGAGGAACTTCCGCCTCGGTCTCGAGATCGGTTCCGGCAAGTCGCTCGACGAAGCCCGCTCTTCCGTGGGTCAGGTCGCGGAGGGAGCCTTCACCGTAAAGGCCGTCGTTTCGATGGCGGAACGGTACTCAGTCGAAATGCCCATAGCGGGAGCGGTCTGGAATATCCTCTACGGAGGCAAGAGGCTTTCCGACGTTATGACGTCGCTCCTGACGCGGGACCTGAAGCCCGAGGACATCGTTCCCGGTTGCCCACCGAAGTATGGTGCGTTATAATCCGGTAGGTTCCAAATGAATTATGAAATAATACACATATCAATAAAGGGAGGTGTATGTAATGGCGAAGGCGAAAGTTGATTCCGATGCGTGCGTGGGATGTGAGACGTGTGTCGGGAATTGCCCGGTGGAGGCGATCAGCATGGTCGACGGCAAGGCGAAGGTTGACCAGGAAACCTGCATCGAGTGTGGCAGTTGCGTTTCCGTGTGTCCCGTGAGTGCGATCTCCCAGTAGGAGCCATCCTGCTCGGAAAGGGACGACTCATCGAGGGAGACCGGATTTCCCGGTTTCCCTCTTTTGATTGGATACATTCCGGGGAGGCAAAGCCATGTTTCTCAAAAGCCCATCCCGTTCCGTCGTTACCGGCGTGATCCCGGGCGCGTCCACTTCCGAAGATGGCATGGACGCGATGCGGGACGAGGCGATGCGGATCGACGTCATCGCTGAAGACTTCGAAACACTTGTCGACGACAGCATCCTCGCCATCGACACGATCGCCTCGAATTCGGATGCCGTTTCGCGTTCCGCCGCTGATCTCGGAGCGCTTTCCGGAGAATCGGAAGCACGCCTTGAAAAGCTGTCGGCATCCGGCAGAAAGACAACAGCCCTTGTCATCCAGATCACGGAGGAGGGAGGACGCCTCCGTGAGAACACAAAATCCAGCCTCGAAACGACCGAACGCGCCGAAGCGGCGATCGGAAAGGTCGTTTCATCCACCGCTTCCGTTGCGGAAGCCATTTCGACCATGCGAGGCGTCAGCTCGGATATCGGACAGATCGTGACCGCCATAGCGGGCGTCGCCGATCAGACCAACCTTCTCGCGCTCAACGCGGCGATAGAGGCGGCAAGAGCGGGAGACGCGGGACGCGGATTCGCGGTCGTCGCTGACGAAGTCAGAAAGCTCGCCGAGCAGTCGCGGCACGCCGCAGAGAAGATCGGGAAACTCGCGACGGACATCAGGAAGCTTGCCGAGGACGGTTCAGAGCGCATACGCTTCGCGGAAGAGACCGTCGGCGAAGCAACCCTGCAATCCGAAATCGTCAGAAAGACCCTCGAGGAAATGGCCTCGGGCGTATCCGTGGTTCTCGGAAAACTTTCGGAAACATCGGGGCTCGTTCAGGAACAGGCAGCGGGGATCGAAGACGTCGTCGATTCCGTAAACAGAACGAACTCCCTCGTCAAGGACCAGTCAGGACGCCTCGCCGCCGTCTCGGAGTCCATCCAGGAATACCGGACCTCGGCCGAAGCCCTTCGCACACGAATCCCGAAGTTGCGCGACGGATCGAAGCGGCTCGGAAACCTGACGGCAGGCTCAGGACGCGACGGGGTTCGCACACTTGCGACCATCGTAAAGTCCGGCGTGCTTCGCGTCGGAATGGACGATTCCAACTGGGGACTCTTCCATTTCTGGAAGTCCGGGAAACCGGAGGGAATGGACGTCGATATGGCGCAGGCCATCGCCGCCTCCGCGGGAATCCCTCTGCGGATCGTGCCTCTCCGCTGGGGGAACGGGGAAAACGGAACGATCAGCGGGATGTGGAACACCGGCTCATGGCCGGAGTGCGACCTCATCGTCTCTCCCCTGACGAAGACTCCGGAACGCGCATCCAGAGTCACGTTCTCGCGGTCTTACTTCGCGAGCGGACAGACTCTCGTCGCGCTGCAGAATAGGAAAGACGCCACGTCGCCTCTTTCGAAGGGACGAATCGGGACTCTGGAGGGAAAAACGGGAACCGCCGTTGCTCAGGAGAGGTTCGGCGCCTCACGGCTCGTGCTTTTCCCGAGCTGGGATTCGATACTCGGGGAACTCACGGCGGGGAGGATCGACGCCGCAGTTCTCGAGACCCCCGTCTTCCGGGAGTATTCACGCAGGATGCCCGGGCTCGTACAGATCGGGGCGCATCTCGCACGAGAACATTTCGGCATCGTCCTCCCCCGGAGAACGGATCCCGAGCTGAAAGGACTCGTCGATGCCGTCGTCATGAAGGAACGGGAAAGACTCTCCGGGAAATGGTTCGGATCGAAGTAGACGGCCCGGAAAAGCCCCGGGAATGCAGGAGTCGGAATAACGAAGGTCCGATCCTCCATTTGTTGTGCTCTTTGACCGTCGTCTGGTTTTTCATCATGACCATCGTGGATCTCGGCGTCGGATTTCGGCTGCTTTCGCTGCTCGACGGTTTTCTCGCGTGCGAGTTTCTATTCCTGTGCATGAAGGGCAGAAACGTTTCAATTCCGAGGATCCGCGCACTCCTCACCCCAAATCTCATCGTTCTGAACCTGTTGCCTTTCGCCTATCCATTCTTCGATGCCCCCGCATCCGTCTTTCTCGTCCGTCACCTCGTCACGCTTCTGGCGACCGGGATCGCGTCGGCGATCCGCGGACGACGCCCGTTCCTCTTCTTCCTTTCCCTCAATGGAACCGGGTTCGCCGGAACGTTCCTTCTCGTGCCGCGTCCCGAAGACGCGATCATCTACTTCGCGATCAGCTATGTCTTTACGCTGTCGAGCATGGTGTTCTTCTTCGAGCTTCAGGACCGCAGCAGAAAAACCATTGCAACGCTCACAACGGACAACAGGATCGTCCGCAATATGGCGAACAGGGATCCGCTCACCGGACTCGCAAACCGGCGCGTCTTCGAACAGGCGCTCGACGATCTCGTTGACGGGGAAAAGCACGGAGCGCTTCTGCTCGTCGACGTCGACGATTTCAAGAAGGTCAACGACACGCTCGGGCACCAGGAAGGCGATCGCATTCTCCGTCTGATCGCGGGCGTCCTGCAACGATGTGTGCGGACAAGCGACATATCCGCACGTATCGGCGGCGACGAGTTCGCCCTGTTGCTCCCGGACTGCGACGTGAAGACGGCGGGCAGAATCGCGGAACGGATCTGTTCCGACGTGATGCGCGCTACGAAAGGGGTCGGGGTTTCCGTCGGCGTATCCCTCTGCTCTCCGCCTACGGACAGGCAGACATTCATGGCGTCCGCAGACCGGGAGCTGTACCGGGCGAAGCTCGCCGGGAAGGGAAGGGCTTTCATGCCCCCTCCTTCTCCTCCGGCTATCCGGCGATGACAGCGAAGAAACGGAGCGGATCGACTCCCGTATTCAGCAGTGCGTGTTTCTGCCCCCTCATCGTGAGCATGACGTCGCCCGGCTCGACGGAATGCCGGCTTCCGTCATCGTCCTCGAAGACACCTCTTCCCGAAAGGATGACGTAGCATTCTTCGTCGTTCTCGTGCGAATGCAGACCGACGGACGATCCAACTGCCAGCTCCATCATTCCGGCCATCGTGAACCGGCTCCCCTTCGGGCCTTCTCCCTTCGGAATCGCGTACAGGCAACGAAGTTCTCCCTCGCCGCCCGCCGGATTCTTCCTGACGGCATTCTTCTGATTCTGGACGCGAATCAACATATCACTCTCTCCTTCCGTTGTGTTCCATCCCCCTCTGGGAGAAATACCCCGATGATGATAGAGTATCGGGGTTCTCGTCAAGGAGGAACCGATACGTGCATGCGTTGATCCCGTTTCTGTTCATGGCGAATTTCGCCGTATACGCGTTTTCGAATACGTTCTTCTTTCTCGCCCCGTATCTTCAATCGCAGGGGATGTCGTCCTCGGATGCGGGACTTATCGTAAGCGTTTTCTATGCCGCGACGACCTTCGCACGTCCTGTCGGAGGGTGGATCGTCGAACGGTGCGGCGTGCGCCGCTCCATGATCGCATCTTCATTCGGGTGCGCCGTCGCGTCGGCGGCCTTCGCATTCCTCGGGAGCGATCCCGTTCCGCTCGTCACCGTCCGTGTTTTGACGGGGGGCTGCTTCAGCGTCTTTGTCGTCGCGATGACGACATACCAGGCGATTTCGGTCCCGGAGGAAATCCGCGGCGCGTCGTTCGCGCTCGTTACAATCGGAAGCGTCTTTCCGCTCTTCACGGTCGTCCCGTTTTCCGATTTCCTGCTTCGTACGGGGTCGTCAGTCCTGTTCCTGAGCATGCCTCCCATCGCGGCAGCCGCCTGTCTTCTGCTTTCGGTACGACTCCGGCCCATCGCCCTGCCGACGACCGGAAACGACCGGAGATCCTGGGGGACGTACGGGGATCTGTTCCAAACAACGCCCGCAGTCCGCATGGCGACATCCTGCCTTCTTTTCGGCCTGTGCGACGCGTCCATCGTCTATCTTTCGAGCTTCGCGCTCGGAAAGGGTCTGGTTCCATCCGCCTTCATGATACCGAATGCCATCGGCGCGACGCTCATCCGTTTCTTCGGACGAGACCTGTTCAACCGTCTTCCACGCACGCGGCTCGCAGGGCCATCCTTCGCCCTGATGGCCGTGTGCCTCGTCGCGACATCCTACGCATCCTCGAATCTCCTCTTCGCGTTCTGCGGCCTCGTCTACGGAATGGGAATGGGATACGCCTTCCCGGCGCACCTTTCTTTCACAGGAGACCTCGTCCCGGCGAACCTTCGCGCGAAGGCGTCATCACTCGTGTTTTTCTCGATGGACTTCAGCTGGTTCCTGTTGCCGCTCTACATGGGCTATGCGGCTGAGGCCTTCGGAATCGTGCCGTCGTTTCGCGCGTTCGCTTTCTTCTGCGTCGCCGCATCGCTTTTCATTACATGGATATGGATTCCCCCGAACAAAACACGACAAACGCGACCGCGCCCTTCCGGTGACTGAAGGCACCGACGAAAAAACCGCCACCCCATGGATCGGACCGCAACGGCAGTACGGCGGAACCGCCACTCTCCGCCACATGATCGAGCGCTTCCGCGAGCGTCGGGTCCATTTCCCGGATGGCACGTCCCGCAGGGTCGGAAAATCCGCGTTCCAGAAGAAACTTCCCCCCCTGCCCATTCCATTCGGACAAGCGGATATCGCCCGCTCCCCCCCTCCGTTCCCTGTGAACCGAACACAGGAAAAACGGAAAAGGAAATTCCATGAAAACCGAATGATATCGGTTTCTCACCTCTGAAAGAGCCGATTTCGAAAGGTTCCGTTCGGCCATGCCGCTGAAGAGATCGGAGAGGAAACGCATGAATCCGATTTCTTCCGAGTCCCAGGTTTTTTTTCTGTCGATGCACTCAAGCACAAAAACGCCGAGGACCGTCCCGCGCAGGACAACCGGAGCGGCGAAAAACCCCCCGATCTTTCGCTCCCGGAGACGCTCCATGGCCATACTTCCCCTCTCGGCGACGACCCCGAGATCCTCGAGAACCACAAAACGATCCATGCGAAGGCGGTTCCACATCCATCCCTCGTGCCGAAGCGCATGGGCATTTCCGTCGTCTTCGACATCGGGAATCCCGCGACGCGTCCAGGCTGCAGGATCACCGAAGGGTCCAGCCTCGAGAGAAACGAAACACGCGCGGTCGCAGTCCGAAAAGAGCCCCGCGTGCTGCAGAGCTTCCGTAACAACCGGCTCGAGATAGGATGACAACATCACGGAAAGGGCGATCTGCGAAGAGAGCTTCTCGCGCCGGAGCTGTCTTCGAAGGCGATTTTCGTTTTCCTTGCGATCGGTGATATCCCAGTAGGCACAGTAAATCCCCGTGGCGCCCGACGGAAGCCTGACCGGAGCATGGACCAGCGCGACGTCGATCTCGGTACCGTCCCGACGTTTCCGCTTCGTGTCGACGCTCACACGCTTTCCTTGCAGAACGAGCTGCTCGAGTGCGAGGGACTGAAGTCCGACAGGCCCTCCCGCGATCTTCTCCCGAAGAAACTTTCCGCATAGTTCCGCCGGAGAGGGGAATCCGAACAGACGAAGAAACGCGTCATTGACATCCAGAACGGTCCCCGAGGAGTCCAGAAGCGCGATTCCCAACGGAGCGGCGTTGAAGAGTGTTTCATAATGACGGCACTTCGACTCGAAGGATGTTTCCCCGGAACGTCCCCGCGAAAGATCCGTTATCGACAGCAGGATTGTGTCACCCGGCGGTTCGCCTCTTCCGGCGAACGACCATCCGATCCGTGCTGGAAAGACTCGTCCGACTGCGGTATGAACGTCCCGTTCCCGTTCCGGCGGACAGGCTCCGGAGATAAGTGCGCACAGATCGCCGGCCGAAAGGACATTGTCGTTTCCGAAGAGCAGTTTTTGCAGGAGTTCACGATCGTCCGTTCCGAAGAGATTCGTAAACGGTCTGTTTGCGCAGACGAGGGAGAGTGTGAGGCAGGGCGTTTCATCGTTCCCGAATGCCGAGGCGGCGTCCGGAAGATCGATCTGCGCAAGAGGAAGCGGGTTCGCATTCAGAAGCCGGGAATATCCCGTCGCGATGGCGATGTCGAGTGCGCGGCGAACCTGAATGTCATCGAAGGGTGGGGAAAGAAGCGCCGTCGCTCCTGCCCCGGCCGCCGTACGGGAATTCTCGGGACGCGCATCCCGGGACAGAATGCACCCGGCACCGAGGGGACATTCCGCCGCAAGCGACGACAGGACGGGTGAAAAAAGGGAAGAACCGACCACCGCGGTATCGACAAGCGCGTAATCGGCTCTTCCCTTCTCCTTCGCTTCTTCGACCGAGTGAAACACTCCACCAACCCGGAATCCGCAACTTCGGAGAACTTCCGGCAACGTATCTCCGCAGTCGCTTCCCGGGTGAAGAACGAGCAGGATCGTTTCGCGCATGCGCCCACTCTCCCTGTCGAAAGACGGAGTCGGTGTCTAGTCGAGGAAATCCCTGAGCTTTCTGCTTCTGCTCGGATGCCGGAGTTTTCTGAGCGCCTTCGCTTCGATCTGACGGATACGCTCCCGCGTAACGCCGAATTTCTTGCCGACCTCTTCAAGAGTGTACGAACGGCCGTCCTCGAGGCCGAAACGGAAGTGAAGGACCTCCCGCTCCCGCTCCGAGAGGTTGTCGAGCATCTCTTCGATCTGTTCACGAAGCAGATGGCTCGCGGCGGACTCCTCCGGGCTCGGGAGATCCCGATCCTCGATGAAGTCTCCGAGCTGGCTGTCCTCTTCCTCTCCGATCGGGGTTTCCAGAGACACCGGGAGCTGCGCGATGCGGCGGATTTCCTCCACCTTTCCGGGTTCGATGTCCATCTCCCTGGAAATCTCCTCGTCCGTCGGTTCCCTGCCGAGCCGCTGCACGAGCTGCCGAGACACGCGCACCATCTTGTTGATCGTCTCGACCATGTGGACGGGGACGCGGATCGTCCGGGCCTGGTCCGCGATTGCGCGCGTGATCGCCTGCCGGATCCACCACGTCGCGTAGGTGCTGAACTTGAACCCCTTCCGGTAGTCGAATTTCTCAACGGCGCGTATCAGTCCGAGATTCCCTTCCTGAATGAGATCAAGGAAGAGCATGCCTCTTCCGATGTACTTCTTCGCGATGCTCACGACAAGGCGCAGGTTCGCGTCGATGATCTTCTGTTTCGCGACGGGGTCGCCTGCCTCGACGCGCTTTGCAAGCTCGACCTCTTCCTCGGGCCCGAGAAGGGGGACCTTGCCGATCTCCCTGAGATACATCCTGACCGGGTCGGTGAGCGGGATGTCGTCGAGCTTTCCCGGTTCTCCGTCGAACGACGGCTGAATAAGGGTGTCTTCATCCGTTCCCCTTGCCGTCGTTTCCTTCGGTTCCTCTTCGGTCTCGACTTCGCTTTCCGGCTCGGCCTCTATCTCGTCTTCCTGAACCTTGAGCCCGTGATCGAGCAGAGCCGTGTAGACGCTGTCCAGCAGATCGGCATTCCACATGTCGTCGTGGAACACCTTCTCGATGTCTTCCTGCGTGACGCTCGCCTTTCCATGGTCTTGCGCTTCGCGAATCAGTTCATGAATCTTCCCCTGATTCTCCGGGGACATATCGCTCGTCATGCCGTCCTTCAGGATGCTGCCCTCCACCGGTTTCGTTTCCTTCATTATCGATGCGGTCCCTCCTGCCGACGGTTCGGCGTTTTCGAGTGTGAATTTGTATTATACCCCCGGATCGATTTTCCCGCGAAGAATCCGGATCATCGTTCGATACGGATTCCGGGGAGCCTCGGGAATCGTATTTCCGGCGACGGCCCCACCGAACGGCGTGTCTCCTCGATTTCCATGTCGTTGAGCAGACGACTGATCTGCAGGTCCCGCAGGTTGTCGGTTTCGAAGGGGATGAAGAATCGGAGATAGCCGAAATGCTCCGCGTAGAAGGGGATCTCCTTCATCCTCGGGGCCGCTTCGAGAAGTTCAGAGAACGAAATCAGGAAGGCATCCTCATCGAAAAACGGATCCGGGCTGACGAAGATGATCGCCTTGAACTCCTCGCGGGGAATGTCGCGATCCCAGACACGACACGAAGACACCCCGGCCGAAATACTCCGGCAAAGCCCCGACGCATCCTCCGCGACGCGCTCCATTTCCGCGGAATACCCGAACACCATCGTGAATCCTAGGTCCAGTCTGATGTCGCGCTCCGGAAGGAACATGCTGTCGCGCAGGAGGTTGCCGACATTGCCGCTCCTGAGACTGCTCATGCAGTAGAACTCGCTTCCCAGGGAGAGCGCGCGTGCCGCGACCCTTTCAAGGTCGGCGCTGAACAACAGATTGACCGACACGGGATTGTAGTCGACACCCAGGGGGAACCACGGCGCGACTTCCATGTCCACACTCGAATCCCAGTATGGAAGGGACAGGGAGATCCCTCCTACGCGCTCTTCGGGTGTTCCCGAAGGAGACGGCAGACGTGCGAGACGAGGTCGTTGATCTCCGGCTTCGTGATCTGAGCCTCGGCACCGACGCTCGCAGCCTTGATCTTGATGTCTTTCGCCATGATCGACGAGAAGACGACGATCGGGATGGACTTCATCGCGGCGTTTTCCTTGACGCGCCTCGTGAGGGCGAGTCCGTCGAGACGAGGCATTTCCACATCCGTCACGAGAAGCGAATACCCGTCCGGCGTTTCCGAGAGACGGTCCCACGCATCCTTGCCGTCCCCGACGAGCACGACGTTATTGAATCCTCCCTGGGAGAGGACGTTCTGCAGCTGTTTTCGGATCAGCGGCGAGTCCTCGGCGACGAGTATCCTGTACGCGTCGAGATCGCCGAGCTCCTCCGTGAGCGTCCTCGCTCTGGCGGGGTCAAGGGCGTAACGCTCGGAAAGCGAAGGGTTGATCGACTGCACGATGGCTTCGTAGTCGAGGAGCAGAACGTTCCTGTGATCGCGCTTGATGACGTACAGGACGTATTCCCCGAGGAACGTCCCCGTCAGCGATGAGTCCAGCTCCTCGGAGTTGATCCTGTAAATCCGTTCGACGGAGTCGACGACGAACCCGAGTTTGATCTCGTTGAACTCCGCGATGATGATCTTGCTCGACTCGAGCGGAACCTTCGAAGCGATACCGAGATGCTTCCGGAGATCCATCAGGGGAAGAACCTCTCCACGAACGGACGTGATTCCGATCATGGACGACGGTGCGTCGGGAATCGAGCGGCACCCCGTCCACCGAAGAATCTCACGGGTTTTGTCCACATTGATTGCGAAGGTCTGTTCCCCGAGAAAGAAAACGACAACCTGCCATTCGTTCGTACCGACTTCAGTGATGACCTTCCTGACTTCTTCCATGGCCCGGGCCCCCCTTCAGCGTTTTCCGGCGTTTATTCACAGAACTATAGCTCATGAGAAACCCCGCAACAAGGGCGGAAAGATTCTGCTATACTGTTGAGTCCGAAGAAAATCATAACGGACTCCAAGGAGAATGTCATGTTATCACATATCGTCACGTGGCTGGTTCAGACAATCGGTTCCATGGGGTATACGGGAGTCGTGGCCCTCATGTTCCTCGAATCCTCGTTCTTCCCCTTTCCGAGTGAAGTCGTCGTTCCCCCGGCCGGCTATCTCGCCTCGAAGGGCGAGATGAATCTCGGCATCGTGATCGCCGCCGGAATTCTCGGCAGTATCCTCGGAGCCCTTTTCAATTACTGGATAGCGGTTCGCTTCGGTCGGTCGTTTTTCAGGAAATACGGAAAGTACTTCTTCGTCAGCGAGGCGTCGCTCGACAAGGCTGACGCTTTCTTCGCCCGGCACGGCCACATCAGCACTTTCATCGGACGCCTCCTTCCGGTAATCCGCCAGTACATCTCCCTGCCCGCCGGCATAGCCCGAATGAACATCATGGTGTTTTGCGTTTTCACGGCCATCGGATCCGGGATCTGGGTCGTCGTCCTCGCGATCGCCGGATACTGGATTGGCAACAACGAGGCTCTCGTCGGTCGTTTTCTGCACCAGGCAACCATCGTTGCGATCATCTTCTGTGCCGTTCTGGCGGGTGCGTACATCTTCTGGTACAAAAAGCGAAGGAAGGCTTCCGCCTAACCGCCACCCGCATCGATCACCGCCATGAGAAGATGTGAATGCGCCTCGGGCGACGCATGGATGGAATCGGCGAATGTCGACGCCGTTCTTCGCGCGAGACGGAGGTATTCTTTTTCTTTTGTCGCCCCGTACGCCAAGACAAGCGCGCGGGCCATTGCGGCGTTGCCTGACGGGATCGCCCCGTCGTACGCGTCCCGGATCGGAAGAAACAGCCGCGGATCGTTCCTGACGCTCATATCGAACCCACCGTGCCTTTCGTCCCAGAAACGACGCACCGCGTGCGTGACAAGCGCCTCCCCCTCCCTGAGCCAGCGGGCGTCCTTCGTGGATTCGTGGAGTTCAAGGAAGCCGCAGGCAAGAGCGGCGTAGTCCTGAAGCATCCCCGAAACCGCCGTTTCTCCGCCGATGAACCGGTGTCGCAGCTCTCCCTTCCCGTCCCAGAGGGTTTTGTGAATGAAATTCGCGGCATGGACAGCGCCGTCGATATATTCCTTCTTTCCGAGAAGACGACCTGCGCAGGCGAGCGCCGAGATCGCGAGTCCGTTCCAGTCCGTCAGGATCTTTTCGTCGCGGAATGGGCGGCTTCTGGTGTCGCGCGCGGCGAGAAGGGCCTTCGACGCCCCCGAAATCCGACGCTCGATCTCCGACAGGGAGAGTTTCATCATCGACGCGAGTTCCTCCGTCGTCATCGCGCGTCTGAGAACATTCATCCCGAGCGTATTCACGCCGCCGTGACGTCCGAGATTCCCTTCCCGTCGCACGGAATACGCCGCGACGAGAAGGGGAATGTCCTCTTCCGTCATACGCGCGCGAAATTCCTCGTCGGACCAGAGGTAATACTTCCCTTCGACCCCTTCGGAATCCGCGTCTATCGCCGCAACGAACGCCCCCTCCGGAGAGCGGAGTTCCCTGTACAGGAAGCTGACGATATCCCTGCAGTACTCGACGTAGAAAGGATCGTTCAGGATCCGGAACGCCTCCGCCGCGGTCTGAAGAAGCAGTGCCTGGTCGTAGAGCATCTTCTCGAAGTGCGGCACGCTCCACTGGTCGTCGACGGAATATCGGAAGAAGCCACCACCGAGGTGATCGTGGATTCCGCCGTTCCACATACGCCGGAGCGTGATGGCGACCATGTTCAGCGCCTCCGGATCCCTGTATTCCTCTCCGTATCGCAGGAGGAACGACAGTCTGTGCGGCACGGGGAACTTCGGCGCCCCGAAAAAGCCGCCCCACGTCGCGTCGAACGCATCCCTGAGTTTTCCGTACGCACGTACCGTCTCGGAACGTCCGGGGCATCCGCCACCCCTCGGAATGGCGTCCTTTCGGAGCGCTTCCACGATGGAATC
The DNA here is from genome assembly GCF_055390895.1 of Lactivibrio alcoholicus. Classification (NCBI taxonomy): domain Bacteria; kingdom Thermotogati; phylum Synergistota; class Synergistia; order Synergistales; family Aminobacteriaceae; genus Lactivibrio; species Lactivibrio alcoholicus. The sequence goes on along the minus strand of NZ_AP042471.1, from coordinate 2,955,150 downwards.
GGCCGACTTCTCGATCGCCTCCCGCTGTGTCGCCCAGAGCCAGCGGACGCGCGGAATCATGTCCACAAGCCCCGGCTGGGCTTCGCTTCCCCTCTTCGGAAGGTAGGTCGCCGCGAAAAAAGGTTTCCCCTCGGGGGTCATGAAGACATTGAGAGGCCAGCCGCCGCTCTTGTTGAGAACCCGGCAGGCCGCCATATACGTCATGTCGATGTCGGGGCGCTCCTCCCGGTCCACCTTGACGGGGATGAACGCCGCATTCAGAAGAGACGCTACCTCCGTGTCGCTGAAGCTCTCGCGTTCCATCACATGGCACCAGTGACACGTGGAATACCCGCATGAAAGAAAGACGGGTTTATCCTCCTTCTTCGCTCGCTCGAATGCCTCGTCGCCCCACGGGAGCCAGGCGACGGGATTTTCTGCATGCTGCCGGAGGTAGGGGCTTTTTTCCTTCGCAAGTCCGTTCGGAGTCATGGAATCATCGTCCCCCGTTCATCCTTCTACGTGAAATGTCGGGAATCCCGCCTCCGGCAGGGTCGGAAGATCGGCGACCGAGGGAATCGTCCGCCACGCCCCAACCTCGAGCAGATCGACCTTCCGGAAGTTCCCGGACTCGACTCCGATGCCGCGCACGCCCGCAGCGACGGCACTCCGCATATCGTCACACGTGTCGCCGACGTACCAGGTTTCAGTGCGATCAACGCCGAGGAATTCCATACTCCTCAGGAGAACATCGGGGCTCGGTTTCGGCATCGCGACATCCTGGAGACCGACAACCGAATCGAAAAGGTCCGCAATGCCGGTGGCCTGGAGTGCCGGCATCGCGTTCCGCCGGTTCGACGCGACTCCAAGCATGATCCCCCGCTCCCGCAGCGACTCGAGAACCACTTTCGTCCCCGGGAAGAGCCGCAACCCGTCATACTCCTTCGAAACGAACATCCGCCTGTATTCCTCGAGCCACGATTCGTCGAAGGCGCCCCAGAGAGCCACCCAGGATTCCGCGATCGGCAAACCGATGACCCCGAGGACTTCCTGTCTCGAAACCCGGCGCAGCCCCCGGCTTTCCGCGATCATGTTCAGGGAATCCGTAATGGCGTAACTGCTGTCAGCCAGTGTCATGTCAAAATCGAAAAGAACACACCTCAAACGCGTCACCATCCCGAAAGTTTTTCTCACCGCATCGTACCCGATATCACCGATAAACGCAAAGGACCGGCATACATCTGCGAACGTCCGGCATATCATATCGGGGGGTATAATTATCGTAAAAAGAACGCTTGGGAGGGATGACTTGATGCTCGGAGCGATTTCCGGCGATATCATCGGTTCCGCATACGAGTGGCACCCTGTGAAGCGCACTTCGTTCTCCATTTTCGTCGCCGAGTCGACGTTCACCGACGATACCGTCCTCACTGTCGCTGTCGCCGACAGCCTCCTGAGCGGCATTCCATACGCGGAGTCGTTCCGGAAGTGGGGACGCCGCTACCCGGACGCAGGGTACGGAGGTCATTTCCGGGAGTGGCTCGCATCCCCTTCCCCGGAACCCTACGGCAGCTTCGGAAACGGAAGCGCGATGCGCGTCAGTCCGGTTGCTTATGCGTTCGAGACTCTCGACGACGTTATGGAAGAGGCGGAACGTTCAGCGGCGCCGACTCACAATCACCCGGAGGGAGTCAAAGGAGCCCAGGCTGTCGCCGCAGCCGTCTTCCTCGCAAGGAGCGGCAGAAGCAGGGACGTCATCAGGAAATTCGTGGAAACGACGTTCGATTACAATCTCCGACTCTCCCTCGCCCAGATACGCGAGGACTACGAATTCGACGAAACCTGCCAGGGGAGCGTTCCCGAGGCGCTCACCGCATTCCTCGAATCGGAATCGTTCGAGGATGCCGTCAGGAAGGCCGTCTCGCTCGGCGGAGACGCGGATACCCAGGCGTGTATCGCGGGAGCCGTAGCGGAAGCGTTTTACGGAGGGGTTCCCGCGAAGATCGCGGCGCAGGCGCGACAGATCCTTCCGGCCGATCTGACGGCCGTCCTAGACGCCTTTTCGGCGAAATACGCCACGCATCGTCCGCGGGAGGGTATGTGACCTTCGCGGCAACGTACCATTTGACGATTTCTTCCCCTTGAAATAAACTGAAGTCCATCGTCAGGAGCCATACCGTTTCAGGGGGAGTGACGTTTCATGAAAAGCGCCAAGCTGGAAGAACTGCTCCGCTCCAAGATGGATACACTGCCCACGAAGGCGCGGAGAGTTGTCGAGTATCTCCTCGCAAATACGAGGGAGGCCGCCTTTCTTTCCATCGGGGAGGTGGCGGCGAAGCTTGACGTTTCGAAGGCTCAGCTCGTCAGGGTATCCCGGGTCCTCGGATTCGCCGGATATTCGGACCTCAAGGACGCATTGAAGGATGCCGTCCTCGAACAGGTCAACCCCTCCGCGACCCTCTCGAGATCGATCTCCGGCTTTTCGAACCTTCCCGTCGAAATTCACCGATTGGAACACGCCAACCTCGACGACACATGGAACCAGCTTCGCGCCGAATCCATTCCGCAATTCTGCGACATCCTCAGGGGGTCGGGAACCATTTATTGCGTCGGATGGGGAATCTCCTCGCTCGTCGCCGAATTTCTCTATACGCGCCTTCTCGAGATGGGGCTCAAAGGCGTACTCATCAAGCGCGGTTCCCTCGCGCTCATCGAGCAGGCACGAGCCGTCACAGCCGAAGACACTGTCGTCGTATGCGAGCTCCCGAGCTACGTCATAGAAGTCACTGAGGCTATGCAACGGGCCTCCGAAACCGGAGCCGCGGTCGTCACGATCACGGACAGTCCGGCGGCTCCGGTCTGCCGGTTCGCGAAACTCTCATTCTATGTCAGCGACGCGAGTCCGACGTTCGGAAGCAGCCTTATCGGTCCGTTTTTCCTCGTTCACGTCCTCACGTCGGCGCTCGTCGCCACCCTCGGCGAAAAGGCCCGCGAAGCCCTCAGGGATCAGGAAAAGGGGCTTCACGACGAGCGGATCTACTACCCAACGTTCGGACTGCGCTACTGACCCCGGCAGAGGGGCTGGAGTTCGACGCAGTCGCCCGGCTTCAGGACCACGACCGACGTGCCTTCCGGGGGGGACGACCGGAAGGCTTCAGGATCCGCCCGGATGACGTCGAATGTGTCGTAGTGCATCGGAACCGCCATCGCCGGACGAATGAACCCGAGAGCGCGGAGCGCGTCCCGGACATCCATCACGAAATTCCCCCCGATCGGCAGCATCGCGAGATCGATGCGCTCGTCGCGAAGGAGGTGCATCTCCATCGAGAGCCCGGTATCTCCCGCATGGTAGATCTTCCTGCCTTCGAGCTCGAGGAGAAAGCCACCCGCGGCTCCTCCGGGGACGGTATCTTTTCCCACGAGATCCGAGCCGTGAAGCGCCGGCGTCATCTTGACGCGCCCGAACGGAAAAGCGAATGCGCCTCCGATGTGCATCGAATGACAGGAGACGCTCTGTTTCTGGAGCCAGGTACAGATTTCGAAGTTCGCAATGACCTGCGCGCCCGTCCGCCTCGCGATCTCGACCGTATCTCCGAGGTGGTCGCCATGGCCGTGCGTCACGAGGATCGCGTCGCTTCGGACGATGTCTTCAGGCGTGATCGCGGCCTTCGGATTTCCCCTTAGGAACGGATCGATCAGCAATTCATGCGTTCCGGTCGAGAGCTGGAACGCGGAATGTCCGAGAAAGCGAATTCGTACCATCCGAGAGTCCTCCTCGTTTCGGGGGGGTGAGAAGGCGGGGTGCGGAAAAGCTCCCCGCCTTCGTTTTTTTCAGGATCCCGCGACCTCTCTTTCCGAAGCGTCCGCTATCGTCACGGCAATCGAAAGTTCTTCAGTTATACGGCGTCATTGTCTCTGCCCGCATCGACTCTCATTACGACAATCGAGAGTTCCTTCAGTTGCTTGTCCGCGACATCGGACGGAGCCCCCGACATGAGGCACTGCGCCCGCTGCGTCTTGGGGAATGCCATGACGTCGCGTATCGACGAGGCGCCGCTGAGCAGCATCACAAGGCGATCCATGCCGAACGCGAGACCGCCGTGCGGCGGCGTCCCGTAGGAAAGCGCGTCGAGGAGGAATCCGAAGCGGTTCCTCGCGTCTTCCCTGGTGAACGCGAGACAGGAAAAGACCTTTTCCTGCACCTCCGGGTCGTGGATCCGTATGGATCCCCCGCCGACCTCGCTCCCGTTCAGAACACAGTCGTACGCGCGGGAGCGGACTTCTCCCGCTTTCGTCTCCATGAGCGGAATATCTTCGGGCAGCGGCGCCGTGAAGGGGTGATGGACGGCCGTCCAGCGACGCTCTTCCTCGTCCCACTCGAAAAGAGGAAACTGCACGACCCAGAGGAATTCCCACGTTCCTTTCGATACGAGGCCGTGTTCGCGCGCGAGCTCAAGACGAAGCGTGCCGAGGATATCCGCGATTTTCTTTCTGCTCTTCTCAGCGACGACGAAAAGCGCGTCTCCGTCACCGACCCCTGCGGCGCGAAGCAGCGCTTCCTGCTTGTCCGGCGACAGGAACTTCACGAGCGGCCCCCTGAGAGCTCCGTCCTTGAACTGGAAAGCCGCACACCCGGTTCCGCCGAGTTTCTTCACCCGTTCCTCGACATCGGAGAGCCCTTTACGCGAGAGCGACGCCCCTCCGGGCAACGGGACGCCGCGGACATAGCCGCCGTTCGCGAGAATTTCCCGGAAGAGGGCGAACTCCGTATCAGAGAAGACAGGCGCCAGGTCCGCGATTTCGAACGGGATTCTCAGGTCGGGTTTATCGCTTCCGTAACGGTCCATCGCGTCCCAGTACGCCATTCGGCGGAACGGCGTCGGAATATCGATATTGAGAATTGTCTTGAAAAGCTCCTTCATATACCCTTCGATGAGCTCATAGATCGTTTCCTCGGTGACGAAGCTCAGCTCCATGTCGATCTGAGTGAACTCCGGTTGGCGGTCCGCCCGGAGGTCCTCGTCCCGGAAACACTTGACGATCTGATAGTAGCGGTCGAAACCGCTGATCATCAGGATCTGCTTGAAGATCTGCGGCGACTGCGGCAGGGCGAAGAAATTCCCTGGACTCACGCGGCTCGGGACAAGGTAGTCCCTGGCCCCTTCGGGCGTGGACTTCGTCAACATCGGCGTTTCGATGTCGATGAAACCATTTCGCGAAAGGTATTCGCGCGTGAACATGGCGACCCTGTTCCGCATACGGAGGTTTCTTTGCATTTTCTCGCGCCGGAGGTCGAGATAGCGGTGTTTCAGGCGAAGATTTTCGTCGACTTTGTCAGTGGCGTCGGAAACTTCGAACGGGAGCGGGGCAGACGGAGAAAGCGGGAGCAATTCCTCCGCCGTGACCTCGAAATCTCCGGTCGTCATCGCCGGATTGCACGTCCCCGCGGGTCTGTTTCCCACGACGCCGGAGACGGCGATGACATACTCGCTCCTCAGATCTCCGGCAAGCGCGTGCGCGCCGGGGCGCAGCTCAGGGTTGAAGACGACCTGAATGCAGCCGGTATGATCCCAGAGGTCGATGAAGATGATGCCGCCGAGATCGCGACGCTTTCGCACCCATCCGTTGAGAACGACCTTCCTGCCGAGCTGTTCCCTTCCCACCGTTCCGCAATACACGGTCCGCTGCCACGTTCCGTCGAAAAACGCACTTCGTCCGCTCATCATCTGTTTTTTTTCTCCTTCAATCCGACGCGCATAGTTCGCGAATTTTGCCGGCGACGAGGTCCTGCGGGATCTCGACCTGTTCTCCGCTTTCGAGATTCTTCAGGGACACGGTCCCATTTTCCATCTCGGATTCCCCGAGGATCGCGGCGAAACGCGCCGCGATCGAAGAAGCTACCTTGAACTGCGACTTCATCGTACGGTCCGTGTAATCCATCTCGGCGGCGACTCCCGCACGACGCAACGTCGTGGCAAGAAGCTGCGCTCCGTCCCGCGACGCCGGGGTCTGGGCGATCACGTACACTACAGGGCGCGGTCTGCGTCCGAAGGAACATCCCTGCTCCTCCATCACGAGGATGATCCTGTCGAGTCCCGTCGCGAAACCGACGCTCGGAAGCGCCGGACCTCCTATGGCCTCCGAGAGGTTGTCATACCGACCGCCGCCGCAGACTGCGTTCTGGGCTCCGAGTTGTCCGGAGAGGACTTCGTACGCGGTCTTCGTATAGTAATCGAGTCCCCGGACAAGGCGCTTGTCGATGTGATACACGGCTCCGAGTCGCGTCAGGCCCGATGTCACGGCTTCGAAATGCGTCCGGCAATCGTCGCAGAGGCTGTCGTGGATTCCCGGGGCGTTCTCCGTGACCGCGCGGCACTCCTCCCTCTTGCAATCCAGAATCCGCAACGGATTCCGGGAATACCGCGAGACGCAGGACTCACAAAGCGTCCCCAGATGGGGGGCGAAATACGCCATAAGGCGTTCCTTGTACACTGGACGGCACTTCGGGCATCCGACCGAATTGACCATGACCTCGAGATTCGTGAGTCCGAGTCGTCTGAAGAGTTCGAGAGAGAGTTCGATGATCTCGACGTCGACCATCGGGTTCGACGATCCGAGCGCCTCGAAATCGATCTGCCAGAACTGGCGGTATCGCCCCTTCTGGGGACGTTCGTACCGGAACATAGGTCCGGCACACCAGAGCTTGACCGGCTGCATTCCCTTTCCCATGTCGTGCTCGACGTAGCTCCGCACCATCGACGCCGTCGCTTCGGGACGCAGCGTCAGACTGCGCTCCCCCCGGTCGGTAAACGTATACATCTCTTTTTCTACTACATCCGTCGTTTCTCCGATTCCACGCGAAAAAAGTTCGGTATGCTCGAAAATCGGAAGATGGACTTCCGCATACCCGAAGTCCTCTGCGACGGCATGCGCCTGATTCAGGACGTATGTCCATTTCCATGATTCGTCGGGAAGAATGTCGCGGACGCCGCGAGGAGCCTTGATTTCCGCCATACCGTGAACCTCCTGTCACCGTCCTTGTCGGAGGACGGAAAATACAATATGCAGGTAAGTATATACCACGCCCGACAAAGAAAAAAGCGCGCCTCCTCTTCGGAGTCGCGCCTCTTTTTTGCCGCATCCGGTTCGTTTTCCGGGCTATCGTGATTCGAGCTGGAATTTTATCGCAGTTCGTTCCTCGTCGTCGATCGCTATCTTCGCAAAAGCGGGAATGCATACGAGGTCGATTCCGTTCGGAGCGACATACCCTCTGGCAATGGCGATGGATTTCACCGTCTGGTTCACCGCACCGGCACCGACAGCCTGGACCTCCACCGCACCTTTCTCGCGCAGCACCGCAGCGATCGCTCCGGCGACCGATTTCGGTTGCGACTTAGCAGAGACCTTAAGTACCTCCATGCCAAGACCTCCTTTGTCTATCGAGAGCTCAACGAAAGCAACGAAGCCCGGATGCTGCACGGAAAGTCAGGAATGAGTATACCTGTATTGTCGAGTTTTTGGCAAGAGTGCGTTACTTTTGTTTTTGAAAACCTGTCCGACTATTTTGTTTTCGTCTCCTGAAGAGCAGCCAGCATGTCGCTGTCCCGATGATTCCCACGCCGGTGATCCAGAGATTCGCGGCAAAACACGCAAACCCGAAGGCGAAAAAGAGAGCACGTTGCCATAGCGCGATCGGTGTATGGATGAACCCCATCAGCGCATACGCGAACGCGAATATGGCGGCGATCCCGCCCGCTATCGCCTCGAGATTCCCCCAGAGCGAGGAATTGAGGAGAATGCCCTTGTCGTAGCAGAACGCGAACGGCACGATGAACGCGAGGAACCCGAGACGCATCGCCATGAATCCCGTCTTGTTGGGATCCGACCCCGCGATCGAACTCGCCGCATACGCCGCGAGGGCGACGGGCGGCGTGATGTTCGAGATGATCGCGAAGTAGAAGACGAACATATGCGCCGCGAGGGCGGAAAACCCGAGCTTGACGAGTACCGGAACACCGAGCGCAGCAGCGAGGATATACGCTCCGGTCGTCGGAAGTCCCATTCCGAGAATCAGTGAGACGAGCATGATCAGGAAGAGCGCGAGGAACGGAATGTCCCGCGCGAACGAGAACACGAATCCGACGAACTTGAATCCGAACCCAGTGAGACTCACGGCGCCGACGACGATGCCCGCGCAGGCGCAGGCGACGCAGACGATGGGGATGTTCTTCACGCCGATGTAGATCGCGTCGATGATTTCCTTCGGCCCCATCCGGTATCCCGGATGGATCAGGGAGACGAGCCATGCGAGCAGGATTCCGATGACGGCTGCGTACATCGGCGTATAGCCCGTAAGAAGGAGGTAGACGAGGCCGATCACGGGGAGCAGGAGATACAGCTTGCGGACGGTCGCCTTTTTGTCGGGGAGTTCTTCCGGGCTCAGACCACGAAGGCCGTTCTTCAGCGCGCCGACATGGACCATGACGAGAATCGCTCCGTAGTAGAGGAATGCCGGAAAGATCGCCGCGATCATGATCTCCTTGTATGGAACGCCGAGAAACGACGCCATGATGAACGCTCCAGCCCCCATGACGGGAGGCATGATCTGTCCTCCGGAACTTGCGACGGCCTCGACCGCCCCGGCAAAGTACGGCGGATAGCCGATTTTCTTCATGAGCGGGATCGTGAAGCTTCCTGTTCCGTAGACGTTCGCGACGGCGGACCCGGAGATCGAGCCGAACAGACAGGAGCTCACGACCGCGATCTTCGCGGGGCCACCGGCCGCCGTCCCCGTAAAGGCTTGGGCGATATCCATGAAGAACGCGCCTGCTCCGCTCTTTTCGAGGAATCCGCCGAAGATGAGAAAGACCATGACGTACGCCGCGGAAACGCCGAGCGGCATCGAGAAGATCCCCTCGTCGGTCAGGTAGATGTGCTCGATGACCTCGGGCAGGGAAAACGACAGCCCTTTGAGCAGCCCCGGCATGTAATGGCCCCAGTACATATATGCTGCGAAGACCGCGGCGATGAGCGACAGCGGCCAGCCGACGACCCGGCGCGTCGCGTCGAGCAGCAGGAAGAGCAGCAGCGCCCCGAGAATCAGCTGCGATGTCGTTACGGGATCGACTTGGACAATCCGCGACGCGATCTCCGAATAGTGATACATCGCGTAGAGCCCCGGCAACGTGGCGAGAAGCGCAAGGAGCCCGTCGTACCAAGGGACGCTGTCCTTCGGGTCGGAACTCTTGAACGGAAAGAGAACGAAGGTCATCGGCAACACGAGCGTCAGATGGATGACGCGCTGAAGATACGCCTCATAGTTTCCGAACAGGGCCGTATAGATGTGAAACAGTCCCACTCCGACGATATACCAGTACATGAACGTTTTTGTCGTGCCCTTGAGCGCCCGCACGGGCATCACTCCTTTTCGTTTGCGGCTGAAAAAACACGGTGCGGGGGCCTCGCGGCCACCCGCACCGGATACTTCCCCCGTACGGGAAGAATAATCTGCCCTATTTCGCTTCCTTCCAGAATTTTCCGGCGCCAGGATGAACGGCGACGCCCGCGGGAACGGCAACCTTCGGATCGAGCTCGTCCATGTCCTTGACCGCCATGGCGAGCGTCTTCTTGTTCTCCCACATGGCCTTCGTGAGTTCATAGACGAGTGTTTCGGGGAGATCCTTCCGGATCACGACGCACGTGTAGTCTCCGACTGTATTCGTCGGTTTCGTCACGCTCTTGTAGACACCCGGCTCGATCGTGAACGTCACCGTTCCGTAGGCATCTGCGAGCGCCTTGAGCGAGGCATCCTCGACGGGGAGGATCACCACGGGAACCTGGCTCTCGATATTCATGACGATAGACGCAACCCGACCCACCGAAAACGCAAAGCAGTCGAGGTGATTATCGGCAAGGAGATTCGCGCCGTCCTCGTAGGAGGAGAACTCGACGGAACCGCCCCAACCCTTGATATTGTCGTACGTCGCGCCGTACGCCTTCTTGAAGAGCGCCTTCACGACGAATTCCGACGCCGTTCCAGGCTTCAGCGTCGCGAAACGGAGCGGAAGCTTCTTCGTGAAAATATCACCGAGCGTCGTGATTCCGTTCTTTTCGGCGAAATCCTTGCGCATAATGAAGTAGGTGTACTGCGTGTAGAGGTTCGCCATGACCACGGCGTTGTCGGCCGCTTTCTTGAAGGGATCGTCTCCCTTGATCGCGGCCCCGACCATCGAAGTCACGGAGAAACCCATGTCGCCTTTTTTCAGGTCGGAATTGACGATATTCGACACTCCGCCCCCCGAGCTGCTCGTCGTCTGGAGGACCGCCTTCGTCCACATCTCCGAGAGGGCGCCGCCGAGCGCGAACCAATTGCCCCCGGGAGGTCCGGCCATGAACTTGAGCTGATCGGGCCATCCGGCTTTGTCGGCTGCAGCAGCGATTCCGACTCCCGCCGCGAGAACGGCGACTGCGAGAAGAAGAGCACACATCCGTTTCATCGTATACAGATCCTCCTCCGGCTACCAAGAATGACGTGCTTTTACGCTTGAATTATTATACACTTTCAGTTGGACTCGTGTCGGCGCATTTCCCGAAACGAGAATCTGTTTCCGAAGGGAAGGGATTTCATGGCATCCGGAATGTCGCATCTCGGAGGGAAGCTGTCCGATCTGCCGCTTTCGCCGCAATCGACGCCCCAGGTGGATAAACGCATCGTCTTCGGCCCTGATCGTTTCTGGCCGGAGTATACGGCGCGCCACTTCACTGCAAAGGTCGGAAGCGTCATCACGACGCACGCGCACGACTGGCCCCATTATATCCTTGTCTTCTCTGGAACGGTCGAAGCCAGAATCGGCGACGATATCGTCCGCGCGGACGAGAAATCGTGGATCCACGTTCCGGCGAACGTACCGCACTCATTCACCGTCGTCGGCGACGTGCCGTTCGAGTTCGTCTGCATCGTTCCGGCCCGGGGAGACGTTCCGCCGCCCCAGAAATGACGCCCGAGACGAAACGGGGCGGCCGGGGTCATCCGGCCGCCCCGTTTCGTCATTCTCCCACCGTCACGCCAGGCGAGGCTTCGGACAGGTCGCACACCCTGACGTTCCCGCCGCAGTGGACGCGGACGAGTTCCGCCGTCTCTCCGGCGGCTTTCCTGGCCAGCTCCGGCGTCGCGGGAGGCAGCGCGTCGACATTGATCGCGACGTTCCGGGTCTCGGGCCGGATCTTGCTCCGCTCCCCGTTTCTCCAGCACCACCCGCGGCAGAAGACGTCCCCCGAACGGGAATCCTTGTACACGACCTCCCCGTCCCTTGGATGCTCTTCCGCTCCTCCGCCCAGCGGGAGATACGTTTCCGTTCCGTCGGCGAAGCAGAGCTCGAGGTCTCCGGTCACGGTGTCGAGGTCGTCTCCGCCGAGGGGCACGAGGTATCGGAGACTCTGAATGTTGAAGATCGTCACGAGCGGCGAGATGAAGGGAAGCGTCTTTCCTCCGATGACGCGCTTGACGAGCCCCTCGACGGACGGAGGGTTCGGGTTCGGATTGAGACCGAACGATGTGAACGCGTTTCTCCATGCCGCGATGGACGGATTCGACCGGTGCTCCCTGAGCGTGGGGTTCGAACGGACACTTTCCTCCGCATCGCGGAGCATCGCGGTCAGGACGTCGGATTCCCCGGTATTCGATACGCCTTCGGCGATAACGACGCAGCGATGGTAACCGGGAAACAACCGGAATATTCGAGGATGGACGGATATCTTCATGACTCGGTTCTCACTTCCGTTCCTTTCGGATTCTTTTTCCGCGCGGCTATTTCGTTTTCGGCGTCACGCAGCCGGTTCCATTCCGCAGGAATGAGCCGCGACGCCAGATCCTCTCGGAGCATGTTTCCAAGGGTCCGCCTGTTTCCCACCTGTTCCCTCGGGATGTCTCCCCAACCGATCTTCCTTTTGTTCAAATACACGTCGAGGTCGACGAAGCGTTCTCCGTCGGAATCGTATTCGAGGCCCATCATGATCCGCTTCAGTTCCGGGGCCGTGAGGAACGTCAGGATACGGATCCGGTACACGCGGACCGGCATGAGGATGTGCGCGTAGTCCTTCCCCCACCCCTCGCCGAGGATCAGTCCGATCTCGAGCGCATTCATCGCGATCCGCATCCGCCTGACGTGGAGGTCGTAAAACCCATCCATATCGTACATACGGATCTCGATGTCGTTCCAGTCCTTCCGCTCCAACCCTTCGTTGAAATAGTCGAGCCCCCTGCTCCGAAGGGTAGCATGGATCGCCTCGAAGGGCTGTCGGATATACAGGACGTCGTCCTCGATATCGGATCGTCTCAGAGGACGGTTCAGCGACTTTTTCGTGAAAACGACCGCCACGCCGAGATCGCTGCTTTTTCTGAGGACGTGGCGCAGTTTGCCCTGTGTCGCGTCGAAGTCGAGCCGGATCTGGTCGAAGACCCGGCGATAATCCCCGAAATACCGGAACGAGAGAATCCGCGGGATCGGAATGATCCGATGCACGAGCGCCCGATCCTCGTTCATGACATGACAGAGGAGTTCGTCTGCAGGGGCCTGGCAGACGTATGCACGGAAATGGCGGACCATTCCTTCCCCCCCAGTACAGAGAAAAATCGTCTGTCCCTCCATCGCGACATCGATCGCGTCGCGCGCGGAATACGGAATGGCCCCGAAACGGTCCTTCAGAAACTCGTCCCACGCGGCGCTTCTCGCGCGGACCATGAGAATCCGCGGCCCTCCTCGAACGATCGTCAGCATGCCGTCACCTCCCCGAATATCGACACGACTCCTGTCACAACCCGCACTTCCGCATCCTGCTCCTGTCCCTGTCGACGTAAGATGGATACGGGATGGAATACGCATCCCCCGTTGCGACGTCGATGCAATTCACTCCGAGGACTCCGTTCAGAAAGAACCGCTCAGGTCCGTCCGAATCCCCTCGCGAGGCGTCGTGTCCAAACAGGTTGAACCGCGCCGGGGGGACGGGCAACCCCGTTATCTCGTGGCTCATAGCGATTTCGAGTCCGTCAAGGCGCACGGTCGTTCCCCGCTCGAACACGCTCGATCCAGGGAACGCGACGAGCATCGAGGGCACGTGATCGTGATTTCCCGCGACGAAAAAGACGCGTTCCGGCGGAAGCGAACGAATCGCGGCGGAGAGGACCGCCAGTTTCCCGACGTACCACGGCAGCAGTCTGGGACAGAGTCCGATCTTGACATCGTCCGCGACGTCACCCGTATGGATCAGCGCGACGGGAGATACCCGCGCGATGAATCCCTTCAGATCCCGGTAGAAGGTCGAGGGTGTGTCCGAAACGTGGACGACAAGCCTCCCCCTCAGCGGAAGGAGATCTTCGGGGATATACAGCGAGTCCGTTATCCGCGAGAGCAACCGTTTCCAGATCATGATCCCCTCCCCGTTGCGCCCATTCTATCACCGCCGCGCATCGTGTCGGGAGTGATGATATGATACTGTGTCCGAGCAGATGGAATCACACGGAAGGAATGGTTGCCATGGAATCGACTGAACTCAGGGACGCTTCGCGCCGGACGCTGGCGGTGATCGGGGCTGGCCCGGCGGGACTTCTCGCGGCGGGACGCGCCGCGGAACTCGGAGCTAGAGTGCTTCTTTTCGACAAGAATCCCGAGGCGGGAGTCAAGCTCCTCATCTCGGGAAAAGGACGATGCAACTTCACGAACGCCGAGCCGGACATCCAACGTTTCATCGCGACCTACGGAAAGTCGGGACGCTTCCTCTTCAGCGCCATCAGCTCATTCGGCCCGGAGGATATTCGCAGTTTCTTCGCCGCAAGAGGCGTCCCTTCGGTCGTCGAGCGCGGAAAGCGCGTCTTCCCGGGGTCGCGGATCGCCTCCGACATACGCGACGCCCTCGTCGGGTATGCCCGGGATACCGGAGTTCTGTTCCGCTTCGGCGAAGAGGTCAGGGATCTCTCCACCGACGGGGAAACGCGGAGAATCCGCAGGATCGTCCTCAGAAGCAGCGGAGAACCCGTCGACGCCGTGATCCTCGCAACCGGGGGAGCATCCTATCCGAGAACTGGCTCGACCGGAGACGGGTACCGGATGGCGCAGAAAATCGGGCATACGATTACGACGCCGAGACCGTCGATCGCGCCGATCCGGATCCGACAGTCGCCGCTCTTCGCAGCCCAGGGACTCGACCTGAAGAATGTCTCCGTTTCGGCATGGATCGACGGGAAGAAACGCGACGAACGCTTCGGCGACCTGTCCGTCACGCACTTCGGACTCAGCGGTCCCATCGCGATGGACCTCAGCCGGGAGATCCATGAACTCATGCAGGAGGGGGATCTCGTCCTCAGGATCGACTTCAAGCCCGCCCTGACATACGAGATGCTCGACGCCCGTTTTCAGAGGGAGTTTCTCAAGCGGGGCCGGGAGGAGATCCGGAGCGTCCTGCGGGCGGTTCTGCCGGAACCGATGGTAGGCGTTATCCTCGAGGTCTGCCGGATCTACCCTCCGACCCCCGCCTCCGAAATCACGAAGGAAGAACGGCGTTCCCTCTGCTCTCACATGAAGGACTTCCCGGTTATTCCCGAAGGATTGCTCGGATTCAACTGGGCGATCGTCACCTCGGGCGGCATCGCGCTCAAAGAGGTCGAACCGAAGACGATGCGCTCGAAACTCGTTCCGAACCTCTTCTTCGCGGGGGAGATCCTCGACATCGACGGACCGACGGGAGGATTCAACCTCCAGGTCTGCTGGAGCACGGGGTGGGTCGCCGGAGAACAGGCGGCGCAGGCTCTGTCGGAGGGGTAAAAAAATCGGCGGGTCCGACCGGACCCGCCGATTCGGAACATTATTCCCTTTCGATCATGAGATCCGCGAGATCGAGAAGGCGCCGCGCATAGCCGTACTCGTTGTCGTACCACACCATGACCTTTGCGACCCGGTCGAGGATGACCTTCGTGCAGGTCGAATCGACGATTCCCGAATGCGCGTCGGTGACGATATCGGCAGAGACGATCTCGTCCTCCGCGAAATCCGTGATTCCTTTCAGGCGTCCCTGCGACGCCTCCTTCAGGACACCGTTGATCGTCTCGGCACTGACATCCGAGGTGAAACGGATGCAGAGGTCCGACAGCGACCCATCGGGAACCGGCGCGCGAACCGCCATGATGTCCATCTTCCCCTTGAGGTGCGGGAAGAGCGGAACCATCGCCTTGGCCGCTCCCGACGTGCTCGGGATCAGCGAGATGGCCGCCGCCCGTCCGCGGCGCTTGTCCCCGACGGGGGTGTCGACGATCGTTTGCGTCGCCGTGTAGGCGTGTATCGTGGTCGCCATGAAGTAGTCGACGCCGAAGGCCTCGTCGAGAACCTTGATGACCGGGGCGATCGAGTTGGTCGTGCACGAGGCGTTCGAGACGACGACGTGCTTCGCGGGGTCGTATTCCGCGTCGTTGACGCCGAGGACGATCGTGATGTCCGCATCGCCGGCCGGGGCGCTGATGATGACGCGTTTCGCGCCGGCCTCGATATGTTTCGAGGCGGCCTCCTTCTTCGTGAAACGGCCCGTGCATTCGATGACGTAGTCGACGCCGAGACTCTTCCAGGGAAGTTTCGAGGGATCTTTCTCCGCAGAGAGCTTCACCGACGCATCTCCAAAAGAGAGGACGCCGTCGCCCGCAGCCACCGGGAACGGGGCCCTTCCGTGGACGGAATCGTACCGGATGAGATAAGCCATCTCGTCGGCCGGGGTCAGGTCGTTCGCGGCGACGATCTCGAAATGCCTGGGACGCTCGAGCAGGTAGTGGCGGAGAGCCAGTCTTCCGATTCGGCCGAGGCCGTTGATCGCAACTTTCTTCATGCAAAACACCTCCGTGGGATATCCGTCTTTCCCGGATGATTGGTCTTCAACCGGATATTGACGCTCTTGTTGTACCACAAGCGGCGACCGTTGTGAACCTTCCCCCGCCGGAGCCGTATAATACCGACGGAAGGAGGGTGACTCAATGGCCATCATGACGCTCAGCGAGTTCCGGAACGTAACGCACGCCGTCGTCGAACGTCTTCCGAAGGATCTTTTCACGAATCTGAACGGAGGAATCACGGTCCAGCCGAATCGCGCCGGGGATGCGCGCAACGACCGGCTTACCCTCGGAGAGTACATCGAAGACGCCGTCATGGGTCGGTCGATCGTTCTCTATTACGGCTCCTTCCGGGAACTCTTCCGGGACGATTCTCTTTCCGTCTGGTCGGAGGAAATAGAAGAAACCGTCCTTCACGAACTTCGACACCACGTGGAAGCACTCGCCGGGCTCGACGATCTTTCGAGGGAAGAGGAACTGGACCCCGACGCCTATTGAGACGACAGACGAGCCGGCCCCGAGGGGCTGGCTCGTCTGTCGTTCGAGGCATCTCCCTATTTCTTTACCGCGGATTTTTTCGCGGGCGCCTTCTTTTGCGCGGGTTTTTTCCCGGCGACCGCCGGTTTCCTGTCAGCTCCCGCCTTCCCGGCGACGTACTGGTAGCTCTTGTACGGGACGGTATCCTTCGACAGCTTGTCGAGTTCGATGGTCCCCTCGCCGAACGTCGTCGACTTGATCTCGTTGCCGAGCATGTCGTAATGCGTGATGTATGTCATTCCGAATTTCTTCCCGTCCTCCGAGTACGTATAGCCGTACTCGGTGAAGTAAATTTCCGATGCCCTCTCCTTCGCGATTCCAAACTTGGATACGATCAGGTCGATCGTCTTCGTCTTCTCGTCGGGGTTCGTATAGTACTTGCGTACGATCGCGAAGCCCTTGTTATCCTTTGTCCCGTAATCGAGAAGATACCAGTGCATCTTGTTTTTGTCCTTCCCGAAATCCACGGGCTTCTTCTCCGCCGCCGTTACCGCGGATGCGACCGAAAACAAGAAGAGCACGCCCAGAACAACCGGTACAACACGCCTGGAGCTTTTTCCGAACACGCAAATCCCTCCTGCTGCCGTAATTGTGCGGCCTTACCGCACGAAGTTCCGCCTCGTCCCAGTTCGGATGCCGCGTGATTGTACCACACCCTCCGTCGGACGCGGCATCCTCATTTCGACGGATTTCCGTCGGGAAAAGAAAAGAAGACGTCCCTATGCCGCAAATCAGCGGAGATTCTCCCGATTTCTCGTTCGTTTTCCTTCTTCCTCCGGTTTGCACGGAATGATGTTCTCAATCGCCCGGCGAGGGCTCTCCGACGAGCGTCAGTCCCGTGATCCGGTCGCTCAGGAGTCCGTCTCTTTCCGGAAGTTCCATTCCGGGTGCGAGCGTCGTGATGACCGATTTCCCTACGATGCGCCGTCCCGAACGCCCATGTTCGATGGTCCGAACTCCCCACATGTTGTGGAGCACCAGAGGGCGTCCGTGCTGTTCCCCGATATACAGCATGATGTGCCCCGGCATCGCGACGAGCGTCCGAAACGGAATGCCCTCTTCCGCAAGCGTCCGTTCCTTTTCCTCGAAGGACTTCCCCGCCAGATCGATCCGACGACCGCTCCCCGCCTGTTCCCGCGAGTTTCGGGGCATCCATATCCCGAACGGAATGAAGAAGTCCATCACGAGGGCGCTGCAATCCCGACGACCGTTCAGACCACCCCATCCGTATGGCTCGGCAAGGAAAGCCGCTGCGACAACGGCTCCGTTCCATTGCGTCAGCGGCAGTGGCGCACACACGGCGTCGGACATCGGTAGCCCGGCGCTCCCGATTCGGAGCGTTCCGTCATGATGACGCAACGGAACCCTGACGCGCAGTCGGCCGCGCAAAAGATCCGTCCCGAGAAGCGGCAGTTGCGTTCCGGTCTTTCCCCGCCCGAGGTACGCGCCATCCTCGCCCGTGAGGGGAAGGCCATCGGTCAGAACGATCGCTCTTCGGGAAACCATGAACATCCCGACGTCGGCCGATGTCATGAGAGCGATCCGGCGGATGTCGATCCAGCCGTACGCATTCGGAGTATCGACGAAGGCCCATGCACCGTCGGACGAACGATGGGAGACGAAAAGCGGTTCCCCAGGTTTGACCGAACTGTTCTGGACATAATCGAAGGGATACCCCTCACCCGGGATGCCGAAATCGTAGAACAAAGGATCCGATGTCGGAAACACTCTCAGGTCCGCTTCGCACACTGCGATCGCGCGGCGATCCTCGGTGCCGAACGACGATTCGTTCGAGTTCCCGCGTTGTTTTTCGAACCATCCGGACGCTCTTGGCCGCCGGTTTTCTCCAAAAATCTTCTTCTTTTCGTACGCCCCGAACCCCCAGAGCACGGATTCAATTCCATGCTTCGGACGCGTTTGTCTCCACGGAGAGAAGTACGCGAGGTCATACCGACGTTGCATGTCGAGCTGGGTATCTTCCGGGATGAGACGCGCATCGACGTCTCCGCGAATACAGAAAAAAGGATCCTGCCGAAAGGTCACAAGGTCCGCGATCGTATCGTCCGGTGCGTCCGTACCT
Source organism: Lactivibrio alcoholicus (assembly GCF_055390895.1). NCBI lineage: Bacteria > Thermotogati > Synergistota > Synergistia > Synergistales > Aminobacteriaceae > Lactivibrio > Lactivibrio alcoholicus. The sequence continues at coordinate 2,936,689 of NZ_AP042471.1, read as the reverse complement.
TCGGAACAGACGGAAGTCCCGCACGCGAAAATCACGAGAAGTGCGAATAGCACACGTTTCCTGCCTGAAATCATGAGATACCTCTCCATTCCGCATTGAACGAAGCATTTGAAAATTCCTCGGGGAGGACCGGAGGAACGGTCGATATTTTCCGGCTCCGCGCATCGGGCATAAAAAAGGAGGCCCGATGCCGCCGGCCTCCACGCATTGAGATCGTTCCGAGCGGTCTACTCCGGAGTTTTCATGACCTTTTTCTGCGGTTTGCGGCCGCGCGGCTTCCCCGTATACTCGCGAACCGGAGGAAGATTGTGACGTTCTCTGTACTTTTTGACCGCGAACATCACCTGCATCGGTTTCAGGGGAACGGTCGTCGTCTCCGAAAGCTTCACAGCGATGTTGGAATAACTGACTCCTTCGCGGTTCAGCTTTTCCATGTACTGCAGAATCTCCTCGTCCAGAATCCGAGAAAGCGCACCACGCCCCGTCTTTCCTTCCAAAGATTTGAGAGACTCCATGATTGTCTCCTTTTCCGTCATTGCGAATGACCTCCATCCTCTCCAGATTATCATCTTGAGAAAAACAGATCCGAACACTTATCTCAATAGAGAAACTCTGAAGCAATCCGATACGAATGGACTATATCACAATATTCAACGATGTTCAAGAGATTATTCGGAGCATATTCCTGATAGAAAGTATGGTCTCGAAGAGAACTTTTCATGGACCACATAAACGATATCTTCGCCGGTTCACGTTTCTGAGATCATATTGTTTCGAAGCATGAAACATTGAATTCAATCTGAATTCTCATTTTTTCCTTGTAAGTCCCATGTTCGGATCCGATATCGCTGTGAACGCGTATTCTTTCCGCACGAACAGAAAAAATCGCAACATATCCTATCTTCCGAACTTGAAATAGCAGTTAAAGAGAGCAACGAACCCCATTCCCAGAATAAACGTCGCAACGATGATCAAAAGTATCCGTACTCTTTCTATGACTTTTTCGCCACGATTATCCTCCATAAAACCTGTCTTGATGATTTTCTTGAATACGCGGAATCCGAAAACGGCGAGAGCGCTCCATACAACGAGCCCGAGAAGAATATTATCCGCCATCGAAATCGCCTTCCCACTCAATCGATTTTCTGCAGATTCCGCATATTGTACTCTACACGTTCGGATCCGCAACTTTCATTTCGCCCGGGTAACATTTCTTCTGCTCCGTTCACTCGGCACAATACATTTTCGTCTTCCAATGTGCGGTTTTCAGAAGCTCTTTTCTCGTGTAGGATTATCTTTCGAGGATCCTGATCGTATGTTCCATATCGAAACAATACTGGAAAAGAAGCTGAGAAAGTCGATGGAAGACATCATTGAAATCGTCATCTGCCTCGGGAGTTCCTGCTTCGCCAGGGGGAATTCCGGCGTTCTCGTGGAGATCGAACGCTTCGTCGGAGAACACGGATTGCAGGATCGCGTTCTCATTCGCGGAAGCCGTTGCGAGGGGGCGTGCACCGAAGGGCCGAACCTCAGAATCGCTGGCATCCCGTATCGCAACGTCCGAGCAGCAGACATCGTGCCCCTGCTGAGTCGTACGCTTCTCCAGGTCGGACACCCCGATGAATAACGAAAACGCCATCGGGAACGACTCCCGGGACGAAGACCGCGACACCGCGAACGAAATCTTCCTCGAAGTCGATTTCGATCAACGGTGCAAGGACGGGCAGTACATCTGCGGCGACACCTTCCTGTCGAGAAAGAGCCCGTCGGGAAAACGCGTGATATCGGTCCTCTCGGACGGACTCGGCAGCGGCGTCAAGGCGAACATCCTGTCGTCCATGACCGCAACGATGGCTTCGCGCTTCGCGGAGAGCAACATGGAGTTCCTCCATTCCGCGGAGATCATGATGGACGCGCTTCCGGTCTGCAGGATCCGGCAGATCAGCTATGCCACATTCACGATCGTCGACTCCGCGCTCCACGGATGGACACGAATCATCGAGATGGACAATCCGGAATGCTTTCTGATCAGAAATGGAGATATCGTCCCGCAGATTCGAAGGGAGATTTCCTCCGAACGCTGGAAAGACCGGAAGATTCGCATGGGCGAAGTTTACACCATTCCGGAAGATCGCCTCATCCTCCTCAGCGATGGGGTCACGCAGGCAGGAATGGGTTCGCGCCCGCACCCACTTGGATGGAGAGACTCCGGGGTTCGGGAATTCGTCCTCCGCACCGTCCGCTCATCTCCTGACATTTCCGCCCGGCAGCTTTCCCACAGGGTCATCGAGGAAACGCTTCTGCACGAGCCGCACGGTCTGCCCGGCGACGACATGACCTGTGCCGTCATGTTCTTCCGACGTCCGAGACGTCTCCTTCTTCTCTCCGGGCCTCCCTACGACAAGGGGAAAGACGCCGAATACGCGATGATTCTCGGCGGTTTCAAAGGGAAAAAGGTCATCTGTGGCGGAACGACCGCGGATATTGTCGCGCGCGAACTGAAACGAACGATCCGCATGGACCTCCGGAGCGCGCGGAGGGGATATCCACCCGAATCATCCATGGACGGTGTCGATCTCGTAACGGAGGGAATTCTGACCCTGACGCGCGCGTGCAAGATCATCGAACGCTTGGAGGATGGAGCACCGGTCGATCCGGCATCGCGTCTCGTCGAACTCTTCATGGAGAGCGACCGGATAACGTTCGTCGTCGGGACGCGCATCAACGAGGCGCACCAGGATCCATCCCTTCCCGTGGAACTCGAGATCAGGCGGAATATCGTCCGGAATCTGGCGCATCTCCTCGAGACGCGTCACCTCAAGGAAACTGAAATCCGGTACATCTGAAAGGACGGGGAGCCCCCTTCCGCTATTCGATCTTTCCGGGATTCGGGCGATACGCGAGAAAATAGAGGCACGCGACGAAAAACATGCCGCCGACGATATTCCCGAGCGTTACCGGGATGATGTTCCCGAAATATCCCCCGATCGTAACGTTGTTCATAAGCGCGGGATCGATCTTCGCGGCCTCGGTGACGGCGTTGTTCCCACTGACGAGGAGTCCGATCTCGAGAAAGAACATATTCGCTATGCTGTGCTCGAACCCGCACGCAACGAACGTCATTATCAGGAAAAACGCTGAAAAGAGCTTTCCGGTGACGTCGAGAGCGGCCATACTCATCCAGACGGCGAGGACGACGATCCAGTTGCAGAGGATCCCCCGGACGAACGCCTCCCAGAACGGAATGCTCATCTTCGTCGCCGCGATCCGCAACGCGTTGACACCCACGGCCCCCCTCCAGAGCCCCGATTCGTAGACCAGAAACGCGACGATCAGCGTTCCGAGAAGATTCGCGATGTACACCCAGAACCAGTTCCGGAGAACACCTTTCCACGGTGCGCAACCGGCCAGCGTCCCGAGCGGCATCATGCAGTTCCCCGTGAACAGTTCCGCTCCGGCAACGACGACGATCATCAATCCTATCGAGAAGACCGCTCCGCCGATGAGTTTCGTGAAGCCGACTCCCATATGCTGTGCCATGTCCTGCGTCACGACGATGTTGAGATATCCGCCGAATGAGATGTACGCTCCGGCGAGCGTTCCGAGAACCATCATCTCACGGATCGTCAGGGTACTCTTGATTTTTGCGGATACGCATGCTGCCTTTGCCAGTTCCAACGGGGTCCTGAAGTTCATGAAGCACATTACCTCCCTGATACCAGGCTTTCCGGCACGCCATCCGCAAAAACACTTCGGACCGGACGACGGAACCGGTCCGGAGTATTATATCCAAAGTCCTCATCATTTGTCGCCACGCTCACGTCCTTTCCGTTTATCCCCCGAGCGACCGCGGAATGACGAGGATGATATCCTGGAAGTACGTGATGACGAGAAGGTCCGCGAGAAGCGCCAGAAGATATGGCGTGACCTCCCTCGTGACCGTCTCGATCGGGATCTTCGTGATCGCCGACACGACGAAGAGGTCGAGACCGACCGGCGGCGTAATGCATCCTATCGCGAGGTTCACGACCATCATGACGCCGAAGAAGAGCGGGTCGATTCCCATCGAGAGCGCGACCGGCAGAAGGATCGGTGTCAGGATGACGACGGCCGCGGACGCGTTGATCAGCGTCCCGATGAACAGAAGCAGCAGGTTCACGAGCATCAGGAACACGAGCGGATTCGTCGTGAGGCCCGCGAAGTATTGGCCAAGCCTGTGCGGAACCTGCGCGTTCGTGAGGATCCAGCCGAACAGATTCGCTCCGCCGACGACGAACATGATCATCGTCGAGTTGACCGCCGCCTCGAGGATGACCTTCGGCAGGTCCGTGACGCGAAGTTCCCTGTAGACGAACAGTCCGATGAAAAGTCCGTATACGGCCGCGACGGCCGCGGCTTCCGTCGGCGTGAAAACCCCGCCGTAGATGCCGCCGATGATGATGACGGGCATCAGGAGCGCCCAGAAACACTCCCGGAACGTCTTCAGTATCTTAGCGAACGAGATGGAGCCGATACCTTCGTAGTGGCGCTTCTTCGCTATGAAATAGCTCACGAAGCACATCGAGACGCCCATGAGAATTCCGGGAAGGAAGCCTCCGAGGAACATATCGCCGATCGAGACCGAGGCGATCGAGCCGTAGACGACCATCGTGATGCTCGGCGGGATGACGATGCCGACCGTTCCGCCCGCCGCCACCACCGCTGCGGCGAATGACTTGTGGTACCCTCGCCGCTCCATTTCCTCGATCATGGCGGTCCCGATGGCCGCCGTCGTCGCTGCCGAGGAGCCGGAAATCGCCGCGAAGAACATCCCCGTGACGCAGACCACCAGCGCGAGCCCTCCAGCCAGGGCGCCAACGAGCGCGTGGGCGAAGTTGACGAGGCGTTTCGTCACGCCGCCATAGGACATGAACGCGCCTGCGAGCATGAAAAACGGCACGGCGATGAACGAGAACGAGTCGACGGACGTGAACATCCGCTGCGCTACGACGATGAGCGGGATTTTCATGATCGCGAAGAGGACGATCGCGGAAGACGCGCCGAGCGCGATCCCTATCGGCGCTCCGAGGATCAGGATTCCGAGAAAGCCGAAGAACACCGTCCAGAGGATCATGCGGATTCTCCCTTCCCGCGAAGGAGCCCGACGAGATCCGCAATCATCCTGACGGCCATGAAGAAGCACCCGATGGGAATCGCGAGGTAAACGAGGGACATGCGGATCTCCATAGCGGGCGAAAGCTGCTGGGATGTCCTCTCGACCATCCCGACGCCCTGAACGATCATCAGGATCATAAAGGCGATACTGACGACGTACGCCGCGACGGAGACGATCCGTGCGGCATGCCCCCTGAGCTTCCCGCTCACAGCCGTCACGGCCATGTGGCCGCCTCGCTTCGCGACGACGGGAAGCCCGAGGAAGACGGTCCAGACGAAGAGATACCGCGAGAGTTCCTCGGAGAACACGAGGGAACTCTGGAACAGGTACCGGGCGACAACCTGGATGAACGTAAAGAAAAGCATGAAGGCCATCGTCCCGATGACGATCTTTTGGAGAACGGAGTCGACGAAATCCAGAATACGCTGCACGCGCTCACCTCCCCGGAGACGGAAACGGCGGACGGACGTCTCCTCCCGGAAACGTCCCCCGCCGCTTTCCTCACTCCTGTTTTATTTCGTTGCGACGATCTTCTCGATGTTCTCCCTGCCGACCTTCTGCTCGAACTTCGTCCATACGCCGCGCGTCGCATCCGCGAAGGCCTTCATGTCGACATCACGGTTGATCTCGCTCTTGCCGCTCTCCTGGATCTTCTTCCAGTAGCCCTCTTCGAGCTGGCGGCACAGATCGCGCTGCCAGTCCCTCGATTCGTTCGCCGCTTCCTGGACCTTGTCCTGGAGGTCTTTCGGAAGCTTGTTCCATGCCGTGAGACTCACGAGCATGGGCTCGGCGGAATAGGTGTGTCCCGTTAGGGAGATATACTTCTGTACCTCGAAGAACCGCGCCGTGTAGATATGGGCCGCGGGATTCTCCTGCCCGTCGACGACGCCCTGCTGCAGCGCCGTGAAGAGCTCTCCGAACGCCATCGGCGTCGGGTTGGCCCCGAGGGCCTTCATCATCTCGATATAGATCGGCTGCTCCATGACCCTGATCTTGAGTCCTTTCATGTCTTCGGGCTTCCGGATCGGATGCTTGCTGTTGGTCATGTGACGAACGCCATTCTCGTAGTAGGCGAGAAGCTTCATTCCCTGCAGCTTCTGCGCGATCTCCATTCCGACCGTATCGAGCGCCTTGTACGCGTGCTGCACGTCGCGGAAGATGAACGGAAGATCGAAGACCGCGACCTGCGGAAGGAAGTTCCCGAGGACCGCGGTGCTCGTCATCGTGAAGTCGATCGTCCCGAACTGCGTCCCTTCGACGAGGTCGCGCTGATTGCCGAGCTGGCTGCTCGGGAAGACCTGGATCTCGACCTTTCCGCCCGTCTTTTCCTTGACGAGCTGGGCGAACTTTTCCGCGCCCTTCGCGTAGGGGTTCTCCGGATCGGCTATGTGTCCGAGCTTGAAGACGAAATCCGCAGCGTTCGCCGCGACCGCGATTCCGAGAACGAGGGCTCCCGCAAGAAACAGCAATCTCATTCCGCGTTTCATGGGTCTGTCACGCTCCTTCGTGAAAGTGAGGGTCTCGTCTCCCGGCGCGACCGCCGGGGCGACTCAATTATTGAATCTTTTTTCTGTTTTTGCAAAGTATTCGGACGTTCTGTCCGAATGAGAACAGTTTCGTTCAGTAGCGGAAACGGGGCGGGAATTCCGGAGTCGTCGCCGTCATGGCCCGGCAGCTTTCCGGAAAAAGACCGAAAGTGTTCAAAAAGCGGATGGTCCTTTCTCCTCTTCCTGCGCGATGAGCGAGTAGACGTGAACGGGGCGCCCTATTTCACGGTACTGGCGCTGGACATCCGCCCTGCCCGCCGCCACGAGATATTCGAGATACCTCCGTGCCGTCACCCGCGAGATTCCCGTCTGCGCCGCGACATCCTCGGAGGAAAGCGAAGTGGCCGACTCACCGAGGAAGGCCTCGATCCTCGCGAGCGTTCCCGCGTTGAGGCCCTTCGGCATCCCGGCCAGGATGTTCTTTCTGTTGCGGAGCAGGAAGAAGCGGTCGATATCCTCCTGGCTGCACTCGCCGCTTCCGGAGAGGATTTTCCGGCTCAGGTCCCGGTACGCCGTCAGCGCCGCCTTGAATCGCTCGAAGGTGAATGGCTTGAGAATATAGTCGAAAACGCCGAAACGAAGGACGTCCTTGACCATCGCCACCTCGTGGGCGGCGGAGACGATCACGACGTCCACGCTCCTTCGCAGGTCGCGGAGGCGTTCGAGCGTCGCGAGGCCGTCTTTCTCGGGCATATACAGGTCGAGGATGAGGAGATCGACGACGGAGCGTTCAAGGATCTCGAGCGCCTTCGTTCCGTTCGGCGCGGCGCCGACGACGCGGAATCCCGGAACGGCGTGGACGAACTGTTTCTGGATGTCCGTCACCATCGGGTCGTCCTCGGCGATCAGCACCCGGATCGGTTTCACGTCGGGTTTCATTCTCCTCCCTCCCCGTACGGAAGACAGACGACGAACTCGCATCCTTCCCCCGGAACACATGCGGCAGACACGTCGCCTCCGACGGATTCGACCGAATTCCTGAGGTTGAAGAGGCCGTAGCCCCGTTCGAGCCCTTTCGTCGAGAAGCCGGGTTCGAAGATCCGCCGCGTGACGTCCTCGGGGATTCCGACTCCCGTGTCTTTCACGGATATCAGGATTTTTCGCGATTCGTCGAACACGGAGAACTCCACCTTTCTCTCCGCCCCGTCCGTCCTCGCGATGACCGCTTCGACCGCGTTGTCGAGGAGATTTCCGACGACCGTCACAAGGATCTGGTCTCCCGGTTCCGAACGGGACTCGAGCATACTGTCGGGATCGATCTCGAACCGGATCCCGAGTTCGCGGCACCTGCTGTTTTTCCCGAGGAGAATTCCGCCGACCGCGGGATTCCTGATACGCCGCGCGATGAATGACAGCAGCGACTGGTGCGATTCGACGACGCTCGAGATGAATTCGACGGCGCGGCCGCTTTCACCGAGCTGGATCAGGCCGGAGATCGTCTGGAGCCGGTTGAGGAACTCGTGGTTCCGAGCCCGGAGAGCCTCCACGTAGCGTTTGACTCCCGTCAGTTCCTCGGCGAGCGAAAGGACGTCCGTCATATCTCGAAAGCTCGCGATCGCTCCGACGACCTTCCCGTCCGACAGGATCGGGACGCGGTTCGTGAGGACTCTCGATCCCCGGAGAAGCTGCTCCTGTTCGAGTTCCGCCTTTCCGGTCGCGAGGACGACCGGCAGCCTCGTGTTCGGAATGACATCCTCGACCGGTCTTCCGATCGGGTCCGACATGACGCTCAGGAGGTCTCTCGCCGCGCCGTTCATAAGGCTGACGCGTCCGCCGGAGTCAACCGAGACGATCCCCTCGGGAACGGATTCGATGATCCCGTCGAGCTCTCTGGTCACGCGGACGATCTCGTAGGGTTCCAGACCACCCATGACGCGCTTGATGCTCGATGCGAGGAACGCGACGCCGCAGGCCCCCACGAGAAGTCCGAGGATCAGGGCGGTCACGAGGAAGTGCTCGAGAACCCCGAGGCTCCGCCGGACATCGCTCAGCAGAATCCCGACCGCGACGGCGCCGACCTGCGTCCCGTCGCGGTAGATGGGGGTAAACGCACGCATCGACGGACCGAGTGTCCCGACGGCCTTGGAGACATACGTCTCTCCGTGAAGGACAAGCCCCTCGTCGCCTCCGACGAACGGTTTTCCGATGCGATCCGGAACGGGGTGCGAGTAGCGAATGCCGTTCATGTCGAACACGACGACGTATTCCGCTCCGGTCTTTTCCCGGATGCGTTCGGCTATCGGCAGGATGATCCGCTCTCCGCCCTTTTCGCCCACCGCGCGCTGGATGTCCGGAATTTCCGAGACAGACAGGGCGACGTTTTTCGCGTTCTCTCCGAGTCGCGTTTCGAACTGTCCCGTCATGGCCGGTCCGAGAAAAAAACCTGCGGCAAGAAGCCCCGCACACCAGAAGGCGATCCCCGCGAGGGCCATTTTGGTCCGGATCCGCATCGGAGAACATTCCTTCAGGAGCCGCCTCACGGAAGTCCACATTCGTCCGCGTATTCCCCCGCTTTCGCGTATTCTGTTGTGTAAGAATATCATATCGAATCGTACATCCGGGCCAACGTCCCCTGTTTGAACAGGCCGTTCCTTGACGAACCGGAACGCGTTTCGTATCGTATATCGCCGGATGAAGACGGAGGGGGATTCCATGACTTTTTCGGTCCATACGGTCGTCAACGACTGCCAGGATTGCTACAAGTGCGTCCGTGCGTGCCCCATGAAGGCCATCGAGGTCCGCAACGGTCATGCCCGCGTGATTCCCGAGAGCTGCGTCCTCTGCGGCAGGTGCGTCACCGTGTGCCCCGTGGGGGCCAAGAGGATCCGCGACGATCTCCGGCCCGTCCGCGAACTCGTCGCCTCCGGAAGGCCTGTCTATGCTTCCGTGGCCCCTTCATGGGTCGGAGTCTTTCCCGAGGTCTCTCCCTTCCATCTCGTAGCCGCTCTGCGTCGCCTCGGTTTCACGGCCGTCGGCGAAACGGCGCTCGGAGCCCAGGAGGTTTCCGCGCGCGTCTCGCAGATTCTGGAAACCGCGAAGCCCGGACTTTATCTCTCGACGGCGTGCCCGAGCTTCGTCCGCTATATCGTCACGCACCAGCCTCGGCTCGTCCCGTCGCTGACGTCCGTCTCGTCGCCGCTCGTCGCACACTGCCATCTTCTGAGACGCACCATCGAGACCGACGCCGCGATCGTCTTCATCGGCCCGTGTATCGCGAAAAAGTGGGAGGCGGAGATGCACCCCGAGGCTCTCGACGCGGCTCTAACCTTCGAAGACCTCCGGAAGTGGCTCGAAGAGGATTCCGTCGATCCGCTGACGTTTCCCGAAAGCGACGGAACTTTCTTTCCGTATTCGGCCGAAGAGGGGACACACTACCCCGCCGAGGGTGGCATGAACGATACGATCCGCGCGTCGGGTCGCTGCCGGGACGTCAGGTTCGTCACGCTCTCCGGGCTCGACACGATCCGTCTGGCTCTCGAGGATGTCCGTCCCGAACGGTTTGACGCCCCGGTCTTCGCGGAGTGCCTCGCCTGCACCGGAGGGTGCATCAACGGTCCCGCGTCCGCGTCTTCCCGTCCGGCGTTCGCGCGGTGGATGGACGTCAAAAAGCGTGCGGGGAATCTTTCGGAAGCCTCCGGAAGGACGAATCGGATCGATCCGGGAGAACACTTCGCGCCGGCGGCTCTTCCCGATGTTCCGGTCACCGAGGAAGAGATACTCGGCGCGCTCCGACTCGTCGGCAAGATCAGGAAGGAAGACGAGATGAACTGCGGCGGATGCGGCTACGACACCTGTCGGGAGTTCGCGAGGGCATTGCTTCGCGGAAGCGCCGAGGTTACGATGTGCGTCTCCTATATGCGCAAAAAAGCGCAGAAAAAAGCAAACGCCATCCTGCGATGCATGCCGTCCGGCGTGGCGATCGTCGACCAGAACCTCTCGATCGTCGAGTGCAACGAACGGTTCGCCGCCCTCATGGGCGAGGAGATCCGGGCGCTCTACCTGACGACCGACGGGTTGCGCGGCGCCGACATCGAAAAGCTCGCCCCTGCCATCGCGAATATCTTCCGGGGTGTCCTCGAAACCGACCGCGACATCCATTTCGATCATTTCGCGCTCGGGGAGCAGCTTTTCGAAATCACGATCTTTTCGATCGAACCACATCAGACTGTCGGCGCGGTCATTCTCGATGTCACGAGGCGCGAACTCCGCAGGGACCAGATCGCCCACAGGGCCGAAGAAGTCATCCGGAAAAATCTCGCCACCGTTCAGGAGATCGCCTGTCGTCTCGGCGAGAACATGGCCGAGACCGAGATTCTTCTGCGGGCCATCGCCGAAGGCTACGGAACGGAAAACGATCGCGCACCGCGGACGCCCGCCTGACGGGAAACCGGATCCCACGCTTTGAAAGGAGAACCCCGCCCGCGTTCTCAGCTCTTCATTTTCTGCGATTTCATCGATAGAGAGATTCGTCGCCGCCGAAGATCGACATCGAGGACGGTCACCTGGATACGCTGTCCGGCGCGAACGACATCGGCGGCATTCGAAACGAAGCGATCGGCAAGCTGACTCACGTGAACGAGGCCGTCCTGGTGGACGCCGATGTCGACAAAGGCTCCGAAGGCCGTGACGTTCGTGACGACACCCGTCAATACCATTCCCGCCGACAGGTCGGTGACCTCCCGGACATTTTCCGCGAACGGGATCGCCTCGAACGAAGCCCGGGGATCCCGTCCGGGCTTCGCCAACTCAGCGAGGATATCCCGCAGCGTCGGAATTCCAGCCTCGGGACAGACATACCGGTCGATGTCGATTTTGCTCCGCGTCGATTCGTCGCCGAGCAGGTCCGCAATCGTGCAGCCGAGATCCCCTGCCATTCGTTCGACGATCCCGTAGTTTTCCGGGTGGACGGCACTTGCATCGAGCGGGCGCTCTCCGGCGCGGATACGCAGAAATCCCGCGGACTGCTGGAACGCCTTTGGACCGAGTCGCGGGACCTTGCGAAGATCCGATCGCGTCCGAAACGGACCGTTTTCATGCCTGTAGGCCACGATGGCAGCAGCGAGCCCCGATCCCAGTCCGGACACCGACGCGAGCAGTTGTCTGCTCGCGGTGTTGACCTCGACGCCGACGCTGTTGACGCAGGAACTCACTACATCGTCGAGCGCCTGTTTCAGAAGCTTTGGATCTACATCGTGTTGATACTGTCCGACACCGATAGACTTCGGATCGATCTTCACGAGTTCCGCGAGCGGATCCTGGAGTCTGCGCCCGATCGACACGGCACCCCGTACCGTCAGATCCTGATCCGGGAATTCCTCCCTCGCCGCATCCGATGCCGAATAAACCGACGCGCCGCTCTCGTTCACCGATACAACGACGGGATTTCCAGGCAATGAAAGCTCCCTGAAGAATTTCTCCGTTTCACGTCCCGCCGTCCCGTTTCCAATCGCCACGGCCTCGGGATCGTATCGCTCCGCAAGTTCGCGAACCTTTCTGACCGCGTCCGAAATTTCGCGGTCTCCACGCTGCAGGTAAATCACATCCGTTGCGAGCAACGATCCCTGCGCATCGAGCATCGCGAGCTTGCACCCGGTCCGGACACCAGGATCGACCGCAAGAACGGGTTTTTGGCCGAGCGGCGCTTCCATCAGAACATCGCGGACGTTGCGCGCAAAGACGACGACGGCCTGTTCGTCCGCGATACGCTTGAGCACACCTCTGAGTTCGTTTTCCATCGAAGGAGCCGCAAGGCGCCCATAGCCGTCGCGCACGGCCTCGCGCACCTGCTCCGCGGCGCGCGAGGCTCCGGCTGTCCCCGGGACGAAGAAGCTCTCCATAATCAGGATCCCCTCCTCCTCCGCCGGCAGGAACGAGAGGGAAAGCGCCCCCTCGCGCTCCCCGCGGAACAATGCGAGAATCCTGTGGGACGGGACTGTGCGGACGGATTCGTTCCACTCGAAGTAGTCCCGGTACTTCGCCCCCTCCTCCTCTTTCCCCTTCACGACCTTCGATCGAAGCGTCGCGCGGCGGGCGAAGAGTTCCCTGAGCGACGCCCGTACTCTCGAATCCTCGCTCGCCCGTTCCGCGATGATATCCCGTGCCCCGGCAAGAGCCTCTCCCGGATCGCCTACTCCCTTTTCCCGATCGAGGAAACGTCGCGCTTCCGTCTCGGGATCGACGTCGGCTCTCTTTCCCGCAACAGCCTCCAGGAGAAGATCCGCAAGCGGCGCCAGCCCCTTCTCCGCAGCAATCGACGCCCGCGTCCGGCGCTTCGGCCGGAACGGGAGGTAGATATCTTCAAGCCGCGCAAGCGACTGCGCCTTCCCGACCGCCTCCCGGAGACCGTCCGACAGCAGTCCGCGCTCCTCAAGCGAGCGCAGCACCGCCTCCCGCCGCTTGTCAAGCTCGGCAAGCTGTCCGAGTCTGTCGCGGATGGTAACGATCGCGACCTCGTCGAGAGAGCCCGTCGCTTCCTTCCGGTACCGTGCGATGAACGGAACCGTGGAGCCTTCCTCAAGCAGTTCCGCCGCAGCGGCAACCTGTTCCCGCCCGATACCGATCTCCTTCGCGATGAGCAAGCAATGAAGCGTATTCAAATTCCGATGCCCCCCTGTTCCGTCACCCAACGGACAGTCTTCGAGAACCGCCCTATTGTACTATACGAGAAAAGAAAGGCGGCTCCCTGAAGGGAAGCCGCCCTCTCACGCCGCAATCGGATATTCTGTCCGTCACCGCACAAGGAGATTCGGCAGGTATGTCACGAGCCCCGGAAATGCGATGATGAGCATGAGCGCCGCAGCCATCGATCCGATAAACGGAAACACGAACGGGAATGAACTCTCGTAGCTCGTGTCCGTCACTTTACAGGCCGTGATCAGGTCCACGCCAAGCGGCGGGGAATTCGCGCCTATGGCCAGGTTGACGGCGATCATCACGCCGAGATGGATCGGGTCGACGCCGATCTGCTGCATGATCGGCATGAAGATCGGCACGATGATGATGACGACCGCAATGGTCTCCATGAACGTCCCGAGAATCAGCAGGAGAATGTTGAACATGATCAGGATTCCCCAGTAGCTCTTCGAGACGGAGAGGATGAACGTCGCCACCTTCTGCGGAATCTGGTCGGCAGCGAGGATCCATCCGAACAGCGACGCCGAGGAGATGATGAGGAGCACCGATGCACTCGTGATGCCTACGGAATAGCAGACGTCGAGAAACGCGCTCAGGGTCAGCTTCCGGTATACGAACGCCGAGAGGATCAACGCGTAGAGAGCCACGACCGCGCCGGTTTCGGTCGCCGTGAAAATGCCGCTCCGGAAGCCGGCAACGATCAGGAAGGGCGCTCCGAGAGGCAGCAGGGCTTCGCGAAACGCCGACTTCACTTCCTTCCACGTCGGACGCTCGCCCCGCGGATAGTTTTCCTTCCGCGCGAAATAATACGAAAGCGCCATCAGGAAAATTCCCAGAAGGATCCCAGGAACGATGCCCCCGATGAAGAGCTTTCCGATCGAAGCTCCCATGGTGACTCCCAGGATAACCATGACCATGCTCGGCGGAATGATCGTCCCGAGCGACCCGGCACAGCCGAGAAGCGCCGCCGTGAAAGGTCTTCGGTATCCCTGTCGGTTCATCATGGGGACGACGATCGATCCGATCGCGACGACATCCGCCACTCCTGACCCGGAAATCGCTCCGAACAGCATGCACGAGACGACGAGCACCATGGCGAGTCCTCCCGGGATCCACCCGACGAGGACGTACGCGAAACGCATGATCTTCGGCGTGATTTCTCCGGCCGCCATGAGCGCCCCGCCGAGAAGAAAGAGCGGAATCGCGAGCAGCGTGAAGGAATCGACGCCCACGACCATCCTCTGGGCGACGACCATGAGCGGGACCGCGTCCCCGATGATCAGGTACAACGTGGCCGACGCCCCTATCGCGAAGGCGATCGGGACACCGGAAACCATCATCGCGAGCATGGCTCCTACGAGCAGGATCATGACCCCTGGCCTCCGCCGTTCCTACCGGAAAGCGCCATGACGGCAAGCAGAAGGATCAGCGCCATCCCGAACGGCAACGCAAGATACATGATCCCCGCGGAAATCCCGAGCGACTGGGTCGTGTCCTCCCACGTCCGTTCGACAACCTGCCATCCCGACCGGCATGCGACCGCAACGAACGCCAGCGTGATCGTCGTGTTGATCGCCCGGAGCGCCGTCTTCGCCACCTTCGATCTCAAGGCGTCTCCGAACATATTGATTGCGATATGGTCGCCCTTCAGAAACGCGGCGGCAGCCCCGACGAACGTGAGCCAGACAAGAACGGTCTGCGAGAGTTCAGCCCCCCACGGGATCGGCGCTTTCAGCACGAAGCGACAGGAGACCTCGACGACGACTTCGACGAACATGACGATGATCGATAGAACGACAAACCATCGAAGCCCCCGCGAAAGAAAAGCCCTCATCGATTACTTTCCGGCCTCCTCGACGAGGTCGAGCAAATCCTTGCCGAAGACTGATTCATAGGCTTTCCAGACGCTCTTGACAGCCGCACGGAAGGCGGTCGTATCGACGGTCCGGACATCCACTCCCTTTTCCCTGATCTTCGCGACAAGTTCGTCGTCCGAGGCTCGGATCATCTTCCGCTCCTCGTCCCGCCACTTCGCTGCGCTTTCGAGAACGACCTTCCTGTCCGCGTCCGAAATCTTCTTCCAGATATCCTTGTTCACGCACAGGATCGCGGATGTCCAGATGTGGCTCGTCAGCGACAGATTTTTCTGAACTTCCGAGAACCCGTTCGAGAAGAAGATGGCGAGCGGATTTTCCTGCGCGTCGACGACCCCCTGCTGGAGTGCGGAGTAGAGTTCGCCGAACGGGATCGGCATCGGGGAGGCGCCGAGCGCGTTGAATGTGTCGAGGCGCATCTTGTTCGGCGTGACGCGGATCTTGAGCCCCTTGAGGTCCTCCGGAGCGAGGATCGGCTTTTTGCTGTTGGAAATGTGACGGAAGCCGTTCTCCCACCACGAGAGTCCGACAACTCCCTTTTTCCCGAGAATATCGAACAGCGCTTCGCCGAGTTTCCCGTCGAACGCCTTGTACGCCTGTTCGTGGTTCGCAAAAGCGTAAGGCAACTCCTCGATGCCGAATTTCGGGTCGAGGCTCTGGAAAGACGATCCTCCGATAAGGCCGCCATCGACGGTCCCCATGCGGAGCCCCTCGATAAGATCCTTCTCGTTGCCGAGCTGTGAACTCGGGAAGATCTTGACGAGCACACGGCCTCCGGTCGCCTTTTCGACATCCTGCGCGAAGCCGTTCAGTGCGACGTTCCACGGATGATCCGGATTCAGGACGTTGCCGATCTTCACCGTCACGGAATCGGCGGCGAATGCGACTGTTGCGAGAAAAACGGAAATTGCCAGCATCAAAACGACTTTTTTCTTCATGGTTGTGCTCCCTCCTTGGGATACCGAGAAAGATTCGATTCTGTCCGCAAACAACTGACATGCCGGGTAATCGACGCTTTCGCCTGAGGGGCATCACCTCTTTTCATGAATTCTATCGTTGAGGCATTGTATCACGGAACAACGGTAACGATATCATGGAAAGATGTCCCTTCGTACACTTTTTATCTCTCTTCGCAATTTGCGATCGCAGGTCTTTCCCCGTACAATACTTTCATAATCCATTGTTTTTCCGCAGCATTGAAAGCGGCGGATTCTTCCGAGAGGGGTATGTCTCATGCGTGTGAAAAGGGGACACTGCATTCGTGTCCATTATACCGGGAAATTGACGGACGGTTCAGTCTTCGATTCTTCGGCGGGGAGAGAACCTCTGGAGTTCGTTGTCGGTACCGGGCAGATGATTCCAGGCTTCGATTCGGGAGTCGTCGGAATGGAGGTCGGCGAAGTGAAAACGCTGCGGCTTCCGCCCGAAGAGGCGTACGGGGTCCGGGACGAAGACATGCTCTTCCGGCTCCCTCGTTCTCTGCTTCCGAAGGGATACACGCCCGTCGTCGGAGAAGTTCTGCAGATGTCATCCCGCGACGGAGTTCCGATGCGCGTCTCCATCAGGGAAATCGAAGGAGACCAAATCCTGCTCGACGCGAATCACTTTCTCGCCGGCAAATCGCTGATTTTCGACGTGACACTCGTCGAAATCGTGAAATAGCGACGTGAATCCAGAAAGCGCGGGCCGCTTCCGGTTTCCTCCGGAAGCGGCCCGCGCTTTTATCGTATGGCGTCACGACACTCGTTCAGCTGTGGGCCCTGCGATATGACGAATAGAGCGACAGCGCGGCCAGCACGAGAAAGACGACGCCTATCGGTCGCGTCCACAGGAACGAATAGCTCCCCTGGTACATGAGAACCGCGCGCCGCAGGTTGCTCTCCGCCATCGGACCGAGAATGACCGCAAGGATGATCGGAGAGGACGGCATATCGACCTTCTGCATAAGGTATCCGATGACGCCGAACCCGATACAGACCCATACGTCGAAGATGCTGTTGTTCATCGAATACGCCCCCACGATCGAAAGCGTTATGATCGTCGGAATGATGATCCGTTTGGACAGTTCGACGACCCGGCAGAAGAGCCTGACACAGAGAAGTCCCAGTGCGAGCATGAGAATATTCCCGACAAGAAGCGAAGAAAAAAGCCCATATACGATGTCCGCGTTTTTCGTGAAGAGCAGCGGTCCCGGCTGCAACCCCTGGATGATCAGGGCGCCGAGCAGGATCGCCGTCACGGCGTCGCCGGGAACACCGAGCGTCAGCAACGGAACCATCGCTCCGCCCGTTACGCCGTTGTTTCCGGCTTCTGGGGCCGCAACGCCCTCGAGACACCCCGTGCCGAATTCCTTTCCCCGCTTCGAGGAACGCCGGGCCTCGTTGTAGCTCACGAAGGCGGCGATGTCGGCTCCGGCGCCCGGAATGGCGCCGATGAACGTTCCGATGAGCGCCGACTTGATCATCGTCGGCAAGAGTGCGAGCGTTTCTTTCAGAGAGACCATCCCACGTTTGAAATTCGTGTCGATCGTCTGCGACCCTTCGAAGATCTTCTCCATCTGGACGAACGCCTCGGCGAGCGCGAAGAGCCCTATCAGAACGGGAATGATGGCGAAACCGTTGTACAGGTTGATCTGTCCGAACGTGAAACGCGGAAAGCTCGTCACGGGGTCGAGGCCGACCGTCGAGATCAGCAGGCCGAACATTCCCGAAAGAAGTCCTTTGACGGGACTTTTTCCGGAGATACTCGCGATGATGCTCAGGCCGAAAACGGCGAGCGCGAAGTATTCCGGAGCGCCGAAGCGGAGCGCGAATCCCGCGAGGATCGGAGAAATCGTGATGAGCATTATCGTGCTCACCATGCCGCCGATAAACGAAGCGATCGCCGAAACGGAAAGCGCCTTCGCGGCTTCGCCCTTTCGCGCGAGTTCGTATCCGTCGAGCACCGTCGCGGCGGCGGCGGGCGTCCCGGGTGTCTTCAGCAGGATCGCCGAGATGGACCCGCCGTAGATGGCACCTATGTAGATCCCGCACAGCATCACGAGCGCCTTCGTCGCCTCCATGCCGAACGTGAACGGCAGGAGGACGGCCACCCCCATGGTAGCCGTCAGTCCGGGCAACGCACCGATGACGATGCCTCCGGTGACCCCGATTACGAGAAACGGGAAGATCGCGAACGAAAACGTCGTCTGGAGACCGCTCCAGAGCAGGGATAGCATCGACGACTCCCTCCCTAAAAGTAGAATAGCCCCTCGGGGAGGGGAACGACGAGAATTTTGCAGAAAACGATATAGACGAGGAGCGAGATTGTCACAGGGAACACGCTCAGCGTCGGCAGGCCGCGTACGCCGAACAGGAAAAGCAGAACGATATTGAGAGCGATCGTGGCCAGAATGAAGCCGAGAGGTTCCAGAAGAAGCACGTACGCGCAGAGAACGACGAGACCGATCAACGGCATCCGGACTTCCCTCGGAAAAAGATCCGAAAGTGTTCGTCCGTCTTCGGGAAACTTGTTCCCGTAATTCAGCCATGCAAGCAGCAGGGCGAGAGCAACCGTCCCCCACACGAGGATTTCGGGGAAGAACGCCGCGCCGACGTAATCGTCGGAGATCAGCGTCTGCTGAAAGCCTGCGATCTGATACAGAACGAAAGCGCTCAGAAGAAGAAAAACAACTGAGATAAGATAATTGGCTGTTTTCACGGCATATCTCCTCACGGAAAAAAGAGGCGGCACCTACGGCCGCCCCCGATCTCTTGCCGAACGGCGGAGTTTCCCTTAAGTTCGGTTATTTCTGTTGCAGTTTCTTCACTTCCTCGACGATCTGAGTCAGCGACGTGACGTCGTTATCGACAAAGGTCCTGAAGTCTTTCGCGTTCATGAAACGAATTCCAAGGGTCCGCCCTTTCATGAACGATACGAAGTCGGGTTCCGCGACGGCTTTCTCGAACGCTGCGCCGAGGATCGTCCTGACAGCGTCGGGAGTCCCCTTCGGAACGGCGAGTCCGCGCCATGTCCCCGTCACGATCGGGTATCCGAGTTCGGTCATCGTCGGAACGTCCGGAAGACCGGCCATGCGTTTGTCGGAGCAGACGCCAAGGGGCTTGAGCTGTCCGGACGTGATCTGGGAAATCGCTTCGCCGGGGTTGACCATCGAGAACTCCACGTGGCCGCCCATCAGCGCAGGAATCGCTTCCGCGGCGCCATTATACGGGATCTGGTTGAACTTGACCTTCTGGTTCAGCTCGAGGGCGAGAAGGTAGAAATTCGGCTTCGCCGTGCTTCCGAATTTAACGGTTCCCGGACCCGCCTTCGCCGCCTCTATGACATCCTTGACGGATGCGAACTTCGATCCGGGCTGGACGAGCACGATCGCCGGATCTTCGTTCACGAGCGCGATGAGATCGAAGTTCCCCGGCGTGATCTGGGCGAGCCCCATCTGCGGAAGCCACGCGATCTCGCGCGTGACCATCGTCACGGTGTAGCCGTCCGCCTTCGACGTCGCGCCTTCGGTCATTCCGACCGCTCCCGAACCGCCGGCTTTGTTCACCACGACAACCGGCTGGCCGAGATGCTTTTCCGCCGCACTCGCAAGGGCGCGCGCCACCGCATCCGTTCCGCCGCCCGCGGCGAACGGAACCAGGAGTTTGATATTCTTCGTCGGAAAGTCCGCCGCGAACGCCGTGCAACCGAGAACACCCAGAACGAGAGCCAGCGCGAGAGCAAGTTTCTTCATCGTACATCCTCCTAGAATAAAGTAGTTGCAACTGGGACAGCAAAGAGCCCGAAGAGTTGCGACGATAATAGAGGTATGCAGGGTGAGAGTCGCCGTTTCATCCCTTGGGATGCAAGTCTCGTAAAGGAGTTTGGCGCCTCGCCTCTTGCGGCGTTGCACGAATGAGCTGGATGTTGGGGCCGCCTGCGGCCGTCTCCGTCTGTCCAAGGAGGTTGTGCGCCGCAGGAGCGTGAGGATGTCCTGCAAATTCACCGTATGGAGTGTGCGTCATGCTGTATCTTGGAATCGATATCGGGAAAAACAATCACGAAGCCGGGCTCGTCGACGAGGATGGCGCTCGCCGGGGAAAATCCCTTCGGTTCTTCAACGATCAGGAAGGTTTTTCCTCGCTGCCGCAGTTCCTCGAACAGAAAGTCGGAGAGAACGAGGATCTGTGCGTCGGAATGGAAGCCACGGGGCACTACTGGCTTGCCCTGTATTCCTTCCCGCACGGAAAGGGCTTCAGGCTTCATGTCATCAATCCGATTCAATCCGACAGTTTTCGGAACTTTCACATCCGACAGGTGAAAACGGACTCGGTCGACTGTTTTCTCATCGCCGAGGTCATGCGATTCGGCAAGTTTTCCGAGACCCGTCCGGCCGACGAGGATGTTCTCGCGCTCCGCAATCCGGCCCGTTTCCGCGAATCGCTCAAGGACAGCTGCGCCGACTACAAGCGTCAGGTCGTCACCGTTCTGGACCAGGTCTTTCCCGAGTACGACTCGCTCTTTTCCGATATGTTCGGTGAAGGCTCCAAGGCCTTTCTCAAAACCTGCGGAACGCCTGAACAGGCATTGGAACTCGATACGAAGTCTCTGGCCGCGTTGTTGCGAAAGGCGAGCAGAGGGCGACACGGCGCGAAAAAGGCCGACGAGATCAATTCGCTTGCGGGACGTTCCGTCGGAATGACTCTCTGTCGGGACGCCTTCGCTTTCCGGCTGAAGATCCTCATCGAGCGGATCGAGTTCACCGAAAGGCAGATCGGCGAGATCGACGAAAAGCTCGCCCGACAACTGAAGAAGCTGAACTCGGTCGTTCTCTCCATTCCGGGCGTCGGCCCCGCAACGGGAGCGATCATCCTGGGCGAGATCGGAGACATCAACCGCTTCGAGAATCCCAAAAAGCTCGTCGCTTTCGCGGGCATCGATCCCACTGTGATGCAGTCCGGCAATTTCTCCGGAACTCACAACCGGTTCTCGAAAAGGGGATCGCCTCATCTGAGGAGAGCCCTCTGGATGTCCGCTGTTGTCGCCGCCCGCTTCGATCCCGTATTCAAGGCCTTCTACGAAAAGAAACGAAGCGAGGGGAAAGCCTACGGCACAGCTATCGGCGCCGTCGCCAGAAAGCTCACCTACGCCATTTTCGCGATTCTGAAGGCGAACAGACCCTATGAGGTCCGAATGATTCCCGAAGCCTGATCCCGAGCCGACAGAATTTCCCGCCGCTTCCCGCTCCCCTTCAGGAACGGGATGGTTTCGCTTGCTCTTTTTCCGGGCTCTATTTTGCTGTCAAGGTGCAATGCCGCATCATGTTCGAAAAAAATCCCCTATCTCCTTCAACATGAGCGCGGCCGCGAATGCCGCGGCTCTCAAGCTGCATCATGTTCGAAAAAAATCCCCTACCTCCTTCTTGCTGCTCTTCCTAACCTGATCCCTTGACTTTTGATAGCTGGTCTCCTTGGATATGTGACGTATATTCCGGACACCTTCGGCGATACTACCTCGAAAGCCAGCCTCCGTCGACCGCAACGACATACCCCGTCACGTAACCGGAGGCCTTCGACGAGAGGAAGACGGCAGCCCCCTTGAGGTCGTCCGGGGTTCCCCAGCGCCCCGCGGGGATCCGTCCGAGGATCTCGTCGTGACGTTTGGGATCATTCCGCAATGCTTCCGTATTATCCGTCGCCATATAGCCTGGAGCGATCGCGTTCACCTGGATGCCGTACTTCGCGAGATCGTTCGCGAGGAGCTTCGTCAATCCCGCGACGGCACTCTTGCTCGCGGTGTACGAGGGAACCCGGATGCCCCCCTGGAATGAAAGCATCGACGCGACGTTGACGATCTTCCCGCCGCGTCCCTGTTCGGCCATGCGCCTCGCGACCGCCTGCGAGAGGAAGAAGAGGCTCTTGAGGTTGACGTTGATCACGTCATCCCAGTCCTGTTCGCCGAATTCGAGGATATCGGCGCGCCGGATGATTCCCGCGTTGTTCACGAGAATATCGACGCCACCCATCGCCGAAACGGTATCGGAGACAATCGCCGGAATGCGCTCCTGACTTGCGAGATCCGCCTTTACGAACAGAAATTTCCGCCCGAGTTCCCGTACGCGCGATTCGAGCTCGGGCATTTCGATCGGCCCGACCCCGACGATGTCCGCCCCAGCTTCCGCCAGCCCTTCAGCCATCCCGTATCCGAGCCCCTTCCGGGCTCCCGTAACGATGGCAATCTTTCCGTCGAGTCTGAAAAGATCGAGAATCATATCGTTCGTCGCCGTCCTTTCGTCCAATCCGGCACCTGGTTCAGCCGCTACATTATGCCGAAGGTTGCGAACGCCTCGACGGTGGACATCCCCCGGGATATCGCCTTCGCGACCAGATTTTCCCCCTCCGCCTTTTCGAGGGCTTTCGCCACGGCTTCTTTTTCGGCGACCCGCTGAATGACGACGACCCCTCCGATATCGCCGAAAAGGAGATCACCGTTCTCTACGCGTACGCCGTTCGGGAACTCGATCGCACAACGGTAGTCGACGACGCGGCCTCGCGGTCCCTGGTCCTGCGCGTAGGTCCCCCACGAGAAAACCGGGAACGGATACGAGCACATCTGGTGCGTATCCCTGGAATATCCGTGCATCACGGCACCCGCGGCTTTCAGGTACACCGCCCGCATCGTCATCAGTCCGCCCCAGTGCGCATAATCGGGCGCCCCTCCCGCGCAGATGTACACTTCGTCCTCCCTGAGGTCGTCGAGCGCTTCGAACATGAGGCCGAAGGGAGCTTTCTTCCCTGCCGAACTGATTTCGACTCCGCAGCAGTCCGCCTCGAGGACGGTCATCGCCCGGCCGGCCAGAATCATATCCGGTTTCAGCGGCTGGATCTCCGGCGGCAGGAACTGCCTCACGAACCCCATCGTATCGAGAACGTCTCCGACAAGCGCCGTAAAGAGCGACCGGCGCGTGAGGGACAAGAGCTCCCGGTCAGTACTCCACAATTCCGTCGTCATCCACTCCTCCTCGCAAAAGACCTCCGGCCCGGACGCCTATTTCAGCGTTGCCATCGGGACGGCGTCAATATCGGAGAACGTCTGATTTTCCCCGGCCATCCCCCAGACGAACGTGTAACTGCAGGTTCCGACGCCGGAATGGATGGACCAGCTCGGAGAAATCACCGCCTGACCGTTCCGAACGACGATGTGCCTGCCCGGACAGTTCCTGAACCGCCGATATTGAGAACCGCCATTTCCCGGCGCTGAAGGAAAAGGTCCACGCCGAGCTCGGGACCGCATTCGAGAGCGAGCTGTCTCGAAACGGGATACGCCGACGCCGTGATCATTCTGTCCACATGCGAATACACCATCGGAATTTCGTCAGGCGCGAAGAGCCCTTCGATCAGAAATTCCTTCCTGAGGGCGTCCGTACCGTAATGCCTTTTAATGTCTTCAGGGTTCGCCGAGTTGCGAATGTCCATATCCGACGCCCCCTTGTCGTCCGGTTGTCTCCATCCATCCCCAGGCACTGTCTTGACCGTCGCTTTCCGTACACCAGCTCGCGAGAGATCTCCAGCGCGGTGTCGCGGACGCGGATACCGAGCGAACGCGACTGTTCGTCGCTGAATCGGCAGGAGGGAGAACTCACGCTCACCGCCCCGACAGGATATCCGCGAAGATCGAGGATCGCCGCTCCGACACATCGGATTCCCTCTTCATTCTCTTCTTTCTCCTCGCAGAATCCTCGGTTTCCGCAACGGACGAGAATATCCTCCAGACACCGCCGCTCCGTAACCGTTCGATCCGTGTGCGCCCGCATTTCCGTCTTGTCGAGATACTCATTCCGTTCCGTTTCCGGAAGGACCGACAATACTGAACGTCCGGCAGACGTACTGTAAAGATCCCTCCTCGCACCGATCCGCGAACGCGTGCCGACGGGATGAGGGCTGTCGATCTTATCCAGGTAAAAGATCTCTCCGCTTTCGTACACAAAAAGACGGACCGTCTCCCGGCAAATATCCCACAGTTTGCGCAAGAACGGACGCGCGATCTCCGCAAGCCCCGTTTTTCTTCCGGTATGCCTCGGCCCAGAGAAGGACCGTAGGTCCGACCGCTTTTTTCATAATATTCCACCTGATAGAATAGTGATTCTAAGGATGAAACATAAATACCTTACGATACCGTCCGACCTCTGTCAACACTCTATTCAAACAGATCTTCCTGAATTTTTACGAAATGAATCGGCAGGAACCACTTTCCATGACGAAACGGGAAAACTTCCGTGGAACGTTTTACCGGACAGGAATCCGTTACAATGAGCGAGACGGCATCATGGAAAACGAAAACGGAGGGAGAGCGGCCCCATGGAGTATGCAACTGTGCCTCCAGCGCGATGCATCATCCTGGACGAGCGAGACAATGTCGCGATCCTCCCCGACGGCGGTGTCGGAGGGACGTATGCGGCATGTCTTCCCGGACGGCTGGCCGGGGATATCCCCAGGGGGCACAAGGTCGCCGTCAGAGACATCGGGGCGGGAGAGGCGATCGTCAAATATGGCCGCCGGATCGGACAGGCCACCCGGCCGATCGTGCCGGGGGAGTGGATTCACACCCACAACGCCGAATCGGCTCTCCGGGCGGAATGGGACATGACATGGTCCCGGACGGATGAAACGGCCGAAGTCCGTACCCAACCCCCTCCCTCGTTCATGGGGTTTCCCCGCAATGAAGGGGTTCCCGGAATCAGAAACGATCTTTGGATCATTCCGGCGGTCGGCTGCGTCAACGACTACCTCAGATTTCTCGTGAAGGACTACGTCCGTGATCCATGGATTACGGACGTCAGGGTTCTTGCGCATCCGTACGGCTGCTCGCAGCTCGGCGAGGATCTCGAGAGGACGATCGCCATCCTCGCCGGACTCGCACGGAACCCCTGCGCCGCTGGCGTCGTCACCGCCGGGCTCGGATGCGAAAACCTCCGGAGGATCTTTCTCGAAACGCGTCTGCACGACGTGAAAAAGGTTCGATTCCTCTTCCTTCAGGAGGTCGAAGACGACCGTTCGGTCATGCTCTCGCTCCTCGACGAACTCGCGGACGCCGCGCCGCGGGAACGTCTTCCGTTTCCGCTTTCCGACGTGGTGATCGGCGTGAAGTGCGGCGGCAGCGACGGTTTTTCCGGCCTTTCGGCAAACCCGCTCTCGGGACGCGTCTCGGACGCAGTCTGCACCTGGGGCGGACGCGTCCTGGCAACCGAAATCCCGGAGATGTTCGGCGCAGAGAGTGTCGTCGCTTCCCGGATCGCCGAAAGGAGCGTCTTCGACGCTTTCGTCGGAACAGTCAGGTGGTTCCGCGACTACTACGCCTCGCACGGACAACCTGTCTACGAAAACCCATCTCCGGGAAACAGGGACGGCGGCATTACGACGCTCGAGGAGAAATCCCTCGGAGCGGTCATGAAATTCGGTTCCAGTCCCGTCACGGATGTCCTTTCGATGGGGATTCACGGAACGAAGAGCGGCGTCAATATCGTTTTCGGCCCCGGGAACGACCTCGTCTCAAGCACGGTCATCGCGGCCGGCGGCGCACAGATCGTCCTCTTCACGACGGGACGGGGGACCCCGTTCTCGACCGTCGTCCCAACGATCAAGATTTCGTCGAACACGGCTCTTTCGAAGCGCAAGCCTCTCTGGATCGACTTCGACGCCGGACCATTGCTCGAAGGGGAGAATCCGCCCGCGATGGCCCGGTCCCTGATCGGACTGCTCGCCGAGACGGCTTCGGGACGACTTACGAAAAGCGAACGGAACGCCTGCGCTGAAATCGCGATTTTCAAGGACGGCGTCACGCTGTAACGTTCTCGATCGACCGGAAACCGACAGGAGGGAGACAATTTATGAAGGACTACACGGTACTGCAGTTCGGCGAGGGAAATTTCATCCGTGCGTTTTTCGACTGGATGCTCGAACGGATTTCCGCCGCGACCGGGGAAAACCATTCCGTTTTCCTCGTGCAGCCCATTCCGCAGGGACGTGTCGCGGAGATCGTCGCCACGCGGGACTATTCCGTGCTGCTGCGTGGGTACCGAAACGGAGTTTACGAGGAGACGCTCGAATCCGTCGGCGTCATAGCCGGAGGGTGCAACCCGTTCGAAGAGGACGGAATGGAGCGGATGCTCAGCGCCGC
Organism: Lactivibrio alcoholicus; assembly: GCF_055390895.1. NCBI lineage: Bacteria > Thermotogati > Synergistota > Synergistia > Synergistales > Aminobacteriaceae > Lactivibrio > Lactivibrio alcoholicus. The sequence continues at coordinate 2,910,326 of NZ_AP042471.1, read as the reverse complement.
GCTCAGCCCGACGCTCAAGGCCGTCACGTCGAACACGACAGAAGCAGGCATCTTTTTCGAAGAACACCACAAACCGCACAACTATGCGTCGCTCCTCGCTGCTGCGCTCCACGCCCGTTCCGCGAAAGGCCTGCCGCCTCTTTCGATCCTGCCGCTCGAACTCATCGAGAATAACGGACAGACGCTCAAAAAGTGTGTCGAGCGTTACGGTCGCCTCTGGAAGTATGACGATGCTTTTTTCGCGTATCTGGACGAATGCCGCTTCTACGATACGCTCGTCGACCGGATCGTGCCAGGATTCCCCGCAAAAGACGCTCCAAAGATCTACAGGCGGCTCGGGCGCGAGGATCCGAATATCACATCCGGAGAACTATTCCATCTGTTCGTCGTTCAGGGCGACAAAAGGATCCTCGACATCCTCCCCTTCCACAAGGCGGACCTGAACGTCATTGTCACCGACGAGAGACTGGGCTTCTACCGCGACAGGAAAGTCCGTATTCTGAACGGTGTTCACACGGCATCCGTCCCGGTTGCGCTGCTGAACGGCGTCGAATACGTCCGGGACTTCGTCGAGGATCCGCGCTTCGAGCCGGATCTTCGACGTCTCGTTCACGACGAGATCGTCCCTGCATTCTCGGATGACCCGGAGACGCACAAGTACGGAGACAACGTTCTCGAACGCTTCCGGAATCCTGCGCTCGAACACGCGTTTCGCTCGATCGCGCTCAACTCCGTCGCGAAGTGCAACACGCGCCTCCGCCCGACACTCGAGGGATACTTTTCAAAGTTCGTCGAGCTTCCTCCCGTTCTCACGAACTGCATCGCCGCGATGACGGACCTGTACTACTGCGATGGAGTCCGCGAACTTCCCGGAGGTCCGTTCGTTCTCCAGGATTTCGGCCAGCTCAGGGGACGTTCCGTTGCCGACATGACCGACAGCTTCTTTCCGAATCTGAGCGCACCGCTCCGGAAAGAACTTGTCGAAGTACTCGAACGGCACCGATGCAGATAGAAGATGCAACAATACGGCGGGAGGGGGCGAGCTCCCTTCCGCTGCGCCCGAGCACTTCATGATTTCTCTTACTGCGGTATGACGAGATTCGGAACGAACATCACGATCTGCGGAACAAAGGTTATGAAAAACAGTACGACGACCATGGTGACATAGAACGGAATCATCGCCCTCGTCGCCTCTTCGATCGATATCTTCCCTACCGCGCACCCGACGAACAGCGCGCGATCCCACCGGCGGAGTGCAGAGCCCGATGCAGAGATTGAGCGTCATCATGATTCCGAACTGTACCGGGGCCATCCCGAGCGTCTTCACGACGACCGGATACAGGATCGGCGTAGTGATCAGGATGAGCGACGCCATGTCCATGATGCAACCGAGCCCGAGCAGCAACAGGAGAACGACCGGGTTGTCGGAAATCGTCAGCAATGCATTCGTCGCCATCGCCGGGATTTTCAGATAGGCGAGCAGCCAGCCGAAAGCCTTCGCGGTGGCGATGAGACTCATGACCATCGCCAGAGTCTTGAGCGACGAGTACAGAATCTTGTTCATCCTGCTCAGCGGGATTTCCCTGTAGATGAAGAAGGTCACGATGAAGGCATACACGTACGCGACCGCCGCCGACTCCGTCGCGGTGAATACCCCGGAGATGACGCCGCCCATGATGATGACGGCGATGATGAAGAATGGAATGGCCAGGAGCGAAAACGAGTTCACCCCCTGAACCATTTGCTGCAAAATGACCATGAGAGGGATCTTGAGATACATCGCGGTCGCGATCGACGAAACCGCAAGCGAGAACGTGATCGGAACCTTGAGTACGAGCAGTGCTGCAAAGGAGCCGAGGAGGATCCAGGAAGCGAGCGTCAGGTCAGGCATCGCCCGAGCACCTCCCGCCGGAAAGCGTCCGGTCGAGATTCTCGTCCCCCTTGTCGAAGCCAAAGAGATTCATGAGGGATTCGTACGTCACGAGAATACCCGCCAACACAAGCGGAAAGTACATGACCGCCGCCGGGAACTCTGAGGCGGGAAGGATTGACGTGCTCGTGAACCCGACGAGGATCCATCCGTAGTGGATCATGACGTACCCAAGAAACAGCGTGACGAGATCCGAAAGCTTCGGGAGCAGAAAATCCATGGTCGGCGTCAGATCCTTCGGAAAGAGGCAAAGGCTGATATGAAGTCGCTGCTTTACCCCGAGAACCATGGAAATGAACGTGAACCATACGACGATGACGAGCGATATTTCCTCGGACCATCCGATTCCCGAGTTCATGACGTAACGCATAAAGACGTTCACCGACGTCAGGATCACCATCGCCGCGAGGAGAACTTTCGCGGACATCACCAGAATGAAATGAATGAAGCGAAGTAAGGCCGTCAGTGCCTTCACACGCATTCCCCCTTCGGAGACAAAAAGGGGGGGGGAGCCGCGGCTTGCGACGTCCCCCCTCGAAGGTCTCTACTTCACTTCCTGGATCTTCTTCACGATTTCCTTCAACTCTGGTTTCAGCTGATCGTACATCGGCTGCATGGCCTTCTGGAAACCGGCCTGGGCTTCGGGAGTCAACGTCGTGATGAGGCACCCCTTCGCGCGGACTTTGTCTTCGGCCACCTTCTCGAACTCCTTCCAGAGCTTGATCTGATAGGATATCGAGTCCTTTCAGCTTTCTTGATCATCTCCTGATCTTCCTTGGAAAGCTTGTCCATAACGATCTTGCTCGCAATCGTGATTTCGGGGACCCGCGTATGTCCGTCGAGTGTGAAATACTTCGCGACTTCGTAGTGGCTCGTCGAGAAATAACTCGGCCAGTTATTTTCCGCACCTTCGATAACGCCGGTCTGAAGCGCGCTGTAAAACTCCCCGAAAGGCATCGGGGTCGGAACCGCGCCGAGGGCGGAAACGAGCCCCATCATGAGTTTGCTTTCCTGGACTCTGATTTTCATTCCCTTGAGATCGGCGACGGTCTTGATTTCCCTCTTCGAATTGTAGAAGTCCCGGGCGCCGGAATCGTACCAGCAGAGTCCGACGAAATTCGCCGGTTCGAGGCTCTTGAGGAAGTCTTCGCCGATCTGCCCGTTCAAAACCTTCCACATATGCGTTTCGTCACGATAGAGATATGGCACTGCATGGCATCGAACATCGGTGCGAAGGCAGCGAGCGGGGAGATGCTCACGCGGGTGAAATCGATCGCGCCGAACTGACCTTCTTCGATGACCGCCTTTTCTTCTCCGAGCTACTTGCTGTGATAGACTTCGATCTTGATTCGTTCACCGGTACGCCCCTCGACGAGACGAGCGAATTCCATGTCGCCATTCGCCGTAGGGTAGTCCGCGACATGGGTTTCACCAAGACGAAGCACTATCTGCGGCGCGGCCGATGCTTGAGATCCGAAAGGGAGAATCATTGAGACGACTGCGAAGACCGCGAGGACACACACCAACTTCTTCATGACTTCTCCTCCTTATGGATCAAGAATTATGAGTCTTCGATACCCATTCCAGACGAATTCATTCGTAGTTTCAACTCACTATTGCGCAAATCTCTCCTCTTTCTTGGATATGTTTCATTGAATAGAACTTAAATGAAAATAATTGCGCGTATTGTTAAAACTAATATCCTGAACAATTCCACCGAGCAGATCGTAATCTTCGGGAAGTTCCCCTCGCTGTCTCTCGTTTCCGAAGGTGTTGCAGAGAATGCGCCGGAAGTATTCATGCCGCGGGTACGACAGGAAGAAACGCGAATCCGTCAACATTCCGACGAATCTGGAGAGCACGCCAACCGAGGAAAGCGCTTCTACCTGCCGTGTCATACCGTCCTTCTGATCCGTGAACCACCACGCCGATCCATCTGCATCCTTCCCGGGGCGGATCCATCCTGGAAGCATCCCAGGATCGAGGGAATCATCTCGTTATCCCGTGGACTCAGCGAATAGACGATCGTCTTTCCAAGGTGTCCCGCCCGCTCGAGTCGGTCGAGCAGACGCGCGAGAAGGACCCCCTGTTCCCAGTCGCCGATCGCGTCGTAGCCGATATTCGCCCCGATCTTCCCGAACACGCGCGTATTGGCGTTCCGAAGAGCTCCGAGGTGGAGTTGCTGCACTCACCCCTGATCGTGATCCATTACGAGCAGTTCATACAGCACGGCAGAGCGGAATTTCAGCAATATTTCGCTCGAAAGAGCCCGTCCGCTCCTGAGGAATGCGTACGTCTGCTCGACTTCAGGGGTCGTCCAGTCTGAGGCGTACGGTATCTCGATGCCGTAATCCGAAAGACGGCCCTTCTGTTCGTGGAAGAACCGGTGGCGCCGCTTCAGCCCCTCGATGAACCACCCGAACGAGTCGGCGCGAACGCCCGAAGCGACTTCGAGCCGATCCCTCCATTCGTTGAACACCTTCGGAAGATGCGCGTCAAGAACTCTGTCCGGACGGAATGTCGGAGCCACGAGCGTCTCGAACCCGCTTTCGCGGATCGTCCTGTGATGCTCGAGCGAATCGACCGGATCGTCCGTAGTGCAGAGAGCGTCGACGTTATATTTTCTGATAATCGACCTGACCGAAAACTCCCGCGTCCGGAGAAGCTTCGAGCAATGCTCGTAGATTCCGGCGGCCGTCTCGGGGCGGAGAAGTCCGTCGACACCGAATGTCCGTCGGAGTTCCATATGCGTCCAGCGGTAGAGGTGATTTCTCACGACCTGCGGAACGACCCCGGCCTATGCCGCGAACTTCTCCTCATCGGAAGCGTCGCCCGTTATGAAGCGTTCATCTATGCCGCATGCGCGCATGGCGCGCCATTTGTAATGGTCGCCTCCGAGCCACACTTGCGTCAGGTTTTCGAAGTTTCTGTCGTTCGCGATATCTTCGGTGGGGATATGACAGTGGTAGTCGATGATCGGCATCTGAGCCGCATATTCGTGATAAAGCCGCTGCGCGGACTTCGAATCCAAAAGGAAATCCTCGTCCATAAACGGTTTCGGTCGTTCGGAACACGATGACGCGTTCATGAGCTTCCGCCTTCTTATCAGCGTTGCAGTTCCATTTTACGGAAATCAATTTTACAGTATGATGAAAATTTCGATTTTCTTTTGTTCCGAAAATTCAACATCTCTTCCAAAAAACAAAAAAAGGAAGTTCGCGGGCTGATTCACCCCGAACTTCCCGACCTCTCGGGAATCCGACTTCCGAAGATCTCTCTCGGGCGCTATTTCAGAACCGGCAACGATCCTGTCAGACGCGAGACCTTTTTGTGATCTCCATGAACGCATATTCCGGAGAACCCAAGCTCAGGCGTATGCGTCTCATTCATCCGGTCCCTGTAGATGTCGTAGCTCTTGCAGCTCTGGGCAAGCCTGCTGAATCCGATGACGGCGACATCCGGATCCTTCGCGGAAACAATCGCCGAAAAAAGATCCGTCAATTCTCCGGACGAAGCCATCAGGACCGGAAGGTTCACCTTCGTAATCCCCCGATGCACCACTCCGTCCGCGTCCGCCACGTCCGGTCCGATCAACCCGTCGACCTGTGCGCCGAGGCTCATCCCGAGCGCCGCAGCCGCGTTCGCCGCGAGTCCCGGCGGCAAATCCCTGTCGATGACGATGACACACTTCACGTTCATGCCTCCCCTTCGATTCGTTGGAGACATTGTCTCTCCCGCCCCGTCGGAATTATAGGAAGAAATTGCTCAGCGGTGGCGTTCGGAGGCGATATAGCGGGCGGGGGTATCTCCGCATATCTCGCGAAAGACGCGCGTGAAGTGGCTTTGATCGCAGAATCCTTCCGCGAGCGCGATGTCCGAGATCGCGACCCCTTCGCGCAGGAGTCGTTTCGAGTCGTCGATCCGGAGGGTCATGAGGTAGGCGTGCGGTGTCATGTCAAAGGACCTGCGGAACGCCCGGACGAGGTGAAATCTGCTCAGGCCCGAAACTTCCGCAAGACGCTTGAGGGGAATTTCCTCGTGGCGATATTCCCGCAAGAAGGCGGCAGTCCGCACGATCGACTCCGGGATGGGGGCATTCGCGGCTCCCGTTTCTCCCGAGATTACGAACCTTTCGGCTGCAAGTTCGAGAAGGAGAAACAGCGTCTCTTCCTTCTCTTCCGGCCCACCGTCGCCAGAGAGAACTTCGAAGGCTTTTCCGATCCTCTCCCTGAACTCCCGGTCCATCCGGATGATCCGTGGAGCTGGGCCGCTGAAGCACTCCCGTTCCTCCCGCGGAAGAATGTCCGGAGGGACGAAGAGCATCCGGAAGGCCCAGTTGTCCGGGGTTCTCGGGTTGCAGGAATGAACGACGCCCGGAGGAAAGACGACGAGCGTATCCGGTTCCGCGAGAAACGGCCCCGCGGCGCATTCGACGAGGCTCGTCCCGCATCCGATGAGCGCGATCGCGATCTCGTCGTGAAAGTGCCCGCGGCTCGAGTGCAGCTCCGCACGGCAGCTCTTGATCTCGTAGAGAGGAACGGAAGAGTCGCGATAAAACCCGACGGACACGGTTCTTATCTTTCGCGGCGTCCGTCAGCGCCGCGACGCTCCCGTCCGAAAGACGTTTTCCCGAAGAAGGTCGTCGACCTCCGCACGCGAAGGCAGTCCTTCCCTCGCGCCGAGACGGATGCAGGCGAGAGCGCCCGCACAGACCGCCATTTCGACCGCATCCCGGGGAGACTTCTCCTCCGCGAGTGCCACGGCGAACGCCGCGACGAACGCGTCTCCCGCCCCCGTACTGTCGACGGCGTCGATGGCGGGAGCCTTCACGAGAAGCGGTTCGGCATCGGCGAAGATCCACGCCCCTTCCTTCCCCACGGTCACGACGATCCCGGACGCGCCCCTGCTCCGAAGCGCCGAAGCTCCTTCAGCAAGCCCGGATATTCCCGAGAACTGCTCCAGTTCGATGCGATTCGGAATGAAGAAGTCCGCGAGCGCGAACACCTCGTCCGGAAGGGACGCGAACGGCGCCGGGTTGAGGATCGTTCGTACCCCCACCCGTTTTGCGAGCCGCAAGCCGTCCAGAACTGTTTCCACGGGAATCTCGAGCTGAAAGAGCGCACACGAGGCGCCATAAAAAAGCGGCGCGGCGGTTCTGATATCCCATGGGGAGAGCATGCCGTTCGCCCCCGGAGCGATGAGGATTCCGTTATCTCCGTCGACGACGACGATCGACGCGACTCCCGTGGAACACTCCCTCGTCGTGAGAACCGCAGACGCGTCGACTCCCTCGCGTTCCAGCGATTCGCGGAGTCCGGCGCCGAACGCGTCGTCGCCGACCCGCCCGATCATCGCAACGGACGCTCCGAGCCGGGCGCATGCGACAGCCTGATTCGCCCCCTTCCCTCCGTGGGACGTGACGAACGGCCCCGCCGGAATCGTCTCGCCGAGAACCGGAGTCCTGGGCGACCGCATGACGAGATCCATATTCAGGGAACCTGTTACGACGATACGGGGCATCATCCTCCACACCTTTCCCGGACGTGACGATTCTCCTTTGACGGATTGTTGAAATGAGTGTACCATATTCGCAAACGATTGCGCAAACGATTGCGGAGGAGGCGTCCGGCTTGGCGACCATGAAAGACGTCGCAACGCTCGCGGGGGTTTCGGTCACAACCGTTTCCCACGTCCTGAACGACAGCCGCGTCGTTCGTCCCGAGGTTCGGGAACGGGTCCTCACGGCGATGGACGAACTCGAGTACAAACGGAACGCGCTCGCGCGGAGCCTCCGTCAGAAGCACTCCCACACGATCGGCCTGATTCTTCCCGACGCGACCAATCCCTTCTTCGCGGAAATCGCCCGGAGCATTTCCGACGAGAGCGCCCTGCGGGGATATTCCATGATCATCTGCAACACCGACGGCGATCCGAAGAAGGAAGACGACTACTTCCACGTCCTCGCCGAGAAACGCGTTGACGGCATCGTCCTCATCGAGGCCTCGTCTCCGAGGGGGGACGCGTCCTCCCTCGGGAAGTTCGGCATTCCGGCCGTGATGATGGATCGCTATTCGGTCCTCAGGGGAGTCGATACGATCCGGATCGACAATTCCGGCGGAGGACGGTGCGCGACGGAACACCTTCTTTCGCTCGGACACGCGAGGATCGCGTGCATCGCCGGGCCGTCGGAGATCACGCCGAGTGCGGAGCGCGTGTCGGGGTACCGTTCGGCGCTCTCCGAAAGCGGAATCCCCTTCCGCGAGGAATACGTCCTCAGAGGCGATTTCCATCCCGAGAGCGGGCACGAGACCGCGACGCGCCTTCTCCGCCTTCCCGACCGGCCGACCGCCATCTTCGCGTGCAACGACCTCATGGCCTTCGGCGCGATCCGCGCTGCCTGCGAGATGGGGCTCTCGGTCCCGAACGACATCTCCGTGGTCGGCTTCGACGATATCCGCCTCGCCGCGTTCTTCAACCCTCCGCTGACAACCGTCGCGCAGCCGCACAGAGATATGGGGCGCATCGCGGTCGCCCTTCTCGCCGAACGGATCCGTGAACCGGAACTCCCGGTCCGGAGTCCGCTGCTGCCGACGGAACTCGTCAGACGTTCCTCGACGGCGGCGATCTCGTCCGGGCGGGATCGGAAGAAACGGCGGTGACATCATGCAGGGGGGTGAGGCACCATGAACATGCGGGAGTCGGCTCCGGACCGCTCTCCGAGACCGGGCGACTCCGCGGGACGACACAGGCGCAATCCGCGGCGAAGTGAGCTGTCGTGTGCACTTCCGAGACGATCCGAAAGGGAGGTTCTGTCATGAAAGCACGTTCCGGAATGCTTCTGGTTCTGTTCCTTGCAGCGGTCCTGTCATTCTCGTCCGTCGCTCTCGCGGCGGGCAAACCCGTCGTGGGACTCGTGATGAAATCCCTGGCCAACGAATTCTTCAAGACGATGGAAGAGGGTGCGCGCAATTTCGCGGCCGCCGACGGCACGTTCGAGCTGATCCCCGTCGGGATGAATTCGGAAACGGATATCGACACGCAGATCTCCGCCATGGAAAACTTCGTCGCGAAGAAGGTCGACATGATCGTCCTCGCCCCCGCCGATTCCGTCGGGCTCGTGTCCTCGGTGAAGAAGGCGCTCGACGCGGGAATCATCGTCGTCAACTTCGACGTCACGCTCGACAAGAAGGCGCTCGTCGAGGCGGGGCTTCCGAAGGACTTCCTCTTCGTCGGTCCGGACAACGCCGAAGGCGCGAAGCTCGCCGGAGATTTCCTCGGGGAGACGCTCGGAAAAAAGGCGAAGGTCATCATCATCGAAGGGAACCCCGGCGCTGACAACGCGAAGCAGCGCAAGGAAGGGTTCATGGAATCCGTGAAGAAATACGAGATGAACCTGCTGAGTTCGACGACGGCGCACTGGGAGACCGAAGAGGCCAACACCGTGATGACGAACCTTCTTACGCGGCATCCCGATGTCCAGGGCGTCATGTGCGCGAACGACTCCATGGCGCTCGGCGTCGTGAAGGCCATCGAGGCCGCCGGCATGGCCGGAAAGATCAAGGTCGTCGGTTTCGACAACATCGGCGCGGTCCAGCCGCTCATCAAAGAGGGCAAGATGCTCGCGACGGTCGATCAGTTCGGGCCCGAGATGGCCGCAAACGCCATAAAGGTCGGAATGAAGATCCGCGCCGGCGAAAAGCTCTCCGGCTGGCAGAAGACGCCCGTCAAACTCGTGACGGTGAAGGATCTGTAGGCGATTCATTGGGGGAGCGTCCCTTCGGGCGCACGCTCCCCCCTTCCTGTTTTCCGGCGCCGCGGGCTCTTTGCGCGGGACCCCGCGGCGCCTTTCCGATACACACGTCAGCCGGAAACGGAGATGAGCGCGTGAGGGACGCCACGACCGCTTTCAGGAACGATTCCACGCTCCTCGACATTCGGGGCGTTTCGAAATCATTTCCCGGAGTCATGGCCCTGAAGGATGTCGATCTCAGGGTGCTCCGTGGAGAGATCCACATTCTCGTGGGCGAGAACGGCGCCGGGAAATCGACCCTCGTCAGGACGCTCTGCGGCGTTCATTCTCCCGACGGCGGAAGCATGACGCTCGACGGGGTTCCCTATCGCCCGCGCCATCCCCTTGACGCGATCCGCGCCGGAGTGCGGGTCGTGCATCAGGAATTCAACCTGCTCCGCCACCTGTCCGTCGGGGAGAATATCTTCTTCGAGCGGCTTCCGACGTCCTTCCCCGGTATCGTGGACTTCCACAGGCTTTTCGAGGATACGGAGCGCATCCTTTCCCGACTGGGGCTCGCGATCTCCCCGGAGACCCCCGTCGATCGTCTCGGAATCGCCCAGATGCAGCTCGTGGAGATCGCGAAGGCCCTTTCGGGACGAAGCCGACTCCTGATTCTCGACGAACCCACGGCGACGCTGACGAGCAGGGAGATCGGCCGTCTCTTCGACATCCTGCGCACGCTCCGCGATGAGGGCGTCACGCTGATGTACATCTCGCACCGGCTTCAGGAAGTCTCCGAGATCGGCGACCGGATCACGGTCCTGCGCAACGGTTCGCGGATCGCGACGCTCCCCGTGTGCGACGTGACCGTTCCGGGACTTGTATCGCTGATGGTCGGGAGAAGCGTCGAGAACGGATCGTCGGTCGGGGAGCCCGATACCTTGGGAGCGCCCCTGCTCGAGATCCGGGATCTCCGCGTGACGCGCTCTTCCCCACCGGTGTCGTTCTCGGTCCGGGAGGGGGAGATTCTCGGAATCGCCGGCCTCGTGGGATCCGGGCGGACGGAAACCCTCCGCGCGATCTTCGGAGCGGATCCGAAGGTCTCCGGAAGCATCCTCCTGAACGGAGACGAAGTTTCCGTCGCGTCTCCCGTCGACGCCGTCACGGCGGGAATCTGTCTCCTGACGGAAGACCGCAAGGGTCAGGGGCTCATTCTCGACATGCCCTGCGCCGCGAACATCACGATCACGAATCTCGGAGCGGTTTCCGAACGGGGATTCCTCGATGTCGCGAAGGAGAAAATCGAGGCCGCGAGGTTCGTCCGCGATCTCGAAATCCGGACCCCCTCCGTAGAACGATGCGTACGATACCTTTCCGGAGGGACGCAACAGAAGGTCGTCCTCGCGAAGTGGCTCTTCAGGAACGCGAGGGTCCTGATGCTCGACGAACCGACGCGCGGGGTCGACGTCGGCGCGAAGTACGAGCTGTACAGACTCCTCCGGATTCTCGCGCGCGAACGGAAGGGGATCGTCGTCGTCTCGTCCGATCTGCCGGAACTCGTGGAACTGTGCCACCGGATCGTCGTCTTTTCCGACGGACGAATCACGGGGAGCTTCGAGCGGAGCGGGTTCGACCAGGAAGCGATTCTATCGAAGGCATACGAAGCCTATATTACCGGCGTGTAATCCGAGAGGAGAGGACGGACATGGGACATTCCGGAATTACGGGGGGGCGCGTCGAACACGGGAGGAGAGAGACCGGAACGGTCGTCCTCGGGTTCTTCATGCGGGAGGCCGGGATCGGGGCCGCCCTGCTGCTTCTCTGCGTCCTCTTCGCGGTCTTCGTCCCGCAGTTCGCCACCCGGATCAACGTCTCGAACATCCTGACGCAGATCAGCATCAACACGGCGATTTCGGTCGGCATGACCTTCGTGATCCTTCTCGGAGGAATCGATCTTTCAGTCGGTTCGGTCATCTCGTTCTGCTCGATAGCGGGAGGGCTCATTCTCGCGAAGGGAAGCGTCATCGGAACGCCTTCCGCGATCGCGTGCGCCGTTGCCGCGTCGATCGCCGCGGGACTCGCGTGCGGCCTCTTCAACGGATGGGTGTCCGTCCGGTGGAACATCCACCCCTTCATCGTCACGCTCGGGATGCTCAACATCGCCCGGGGGGCCGCGCTCCAGATCTCCGGAAGCCGGACCCTCTTCTCGTTCCCGGCGGCGTTCAACCAGTTCGGCAGCCAGACGATGTTCGGCCTTCCGATCATATTCATCATCGCCGCCGCTCTCGTCGCAATGGGGCACATCGTCCTTTCACGGACGGTCTTCGGCCGTCTGATCTACGCAATCGGCAACAACGAGGAGTCCGTCCGTCTCTCGGGACACAACACGCGGTTCTACAAGGTCGCCGCGTTCGTCCTCTGCGGGGCGATGGTCGGGATCGCCGCGATCCTCTACATGCTCCGCCTCAATATCGCATCCCCGATCCTCGGCGTCGGGTTCGAACTGAACGCGATCGCGGCCGTCGTCATCGGCGGAACGAGCATGAGCGGCGGAAAGGGATCGATGATCGGAACATTCTTCGGCGCCTGCATCATGGGCGTCCTGAACAACGGACTGCTCCTTCTGGGAATGGGCGACTTCGCCCGGCAGATCGTCACCGGCTTCGTCATCGTCATCGCCGTCATTCTGGATACATACAGAAACAAGCTCTCTCTGGCGCTCGCCAGGAAGCCCGACGCCGAATAACGGAGAGATGGAGGTCCTCAGCGGACATCCATCTCCATGCATCCCTCCGGGCAGACGCCCGCACAGAGGCCGCAGCCGTCGCAGGCGTTCGCGTCCACGCGGGGAAAGCCTCCCGGACTCCAGATGATCGCCTGATATCCCGCGTCGCGGCAACTCACGGAACACGCACCGCACCGAACGCACCGGTCTTCCCGGCACGCTGCGACGGATCGGGTCGTCCGCGAAAGCGCCGAATGCTGCACGATATGCGGCAGCGCCCTTCCGACGAGGTCCGCCGGAGACGCGAGCCCCCTGGTCCCGAGATACGCGAGGAGCCCCTCGCAGAGGTCGCGGACGATGCCGTACCCGCGCTCCATGACGGCCGAGCACACCTGGAGGCTCGACGCCCCCGCCAGGAGAAACTCCGCCGCGTCGTGCCAGTCGTAGATTCCCCCCATCCCGGATACGGGAATATTCTGCGACGCAGCGAGCGCGACGCAGCGCAACGCGACGGGCTTCAGTGCCCGGCCCGAAAGGCCGCAGAACGCGCTCTCCCCAGCTACCGACGGTACCGGGCGCCATGTCTCGAGGTCGATCCCACTCAGCGAATTCAGCGTATTGATGAGCGCGACAGCATCGGCTCCCGCCTCTCGGGCCGCGCGCGTTCCCGCCTCTATGTCGCTGAACGCCGGGAGTTTCACGACGATCGGCAGACTCGACGATTCCCGGACCCACCCCACGACTTTCCGGATCGCGTCCGGCCTCGTTCCGATGGCGAACTCCCCTCCATCCTCCGCCCCGCCGTGAGGACAGGAGAGGTTCAGTTCGAGCCAGCAGGCTCCGGCATCCTCGCATTGCGCCGCGACGTCCCGCCACTGGCGTTCGTCCGGCGTCCCCCCGTAGAGAAGACTCGCACCGATCGCCCGGTCGGGATACTCCCGCCTGAGGGCGGCCACATCGGCAAGCCAGTCCGCCGTCGGCTGCATCGACGCGAGCTCCATATTCGTGAACCCGAGAATCCGCCTGCCGTCGCGAACCGACCTGATGCGCGGCGACACATTCGTTCGCGCCGGATGCTCCATCTGCGTCAGCGTCTTGATGACGGCGCCGGCCCAACCCGCGTCGAAGGCCCGCGCGATCATCTCCCGGCTTCTAGCCGGCGGAGCCGACGAAAGCAGAAACGGGTTCCTGAGCGTCACTCCGCAAAACGTCGTCCGCAACGTTGCGTTCATAGACCATAGCCTCCCGAATTTCATTTCTATCCGGCAAATCTCTTTATTCCGGATTCGATGCAAATAGCATAGCAGAAAGTGCGATATCCATTTCCCGGGCTCAACGGAGGGTCGTCGTTGTACAATCGAAAACGGCTGGATTCAAAAGAAACGGTCAGTGTTCGTCAGTCCTTTGAAGCGCATTCATCCTCACATCCGGAGGTCAGCCGCCCCGGGGACGGCAACCGCGCGGTGCGCAAGGAAATCGACAGGAAACATACCGCGCAGGCGTCTCCGAGAGCGAAAACCGTCAAGCTCACGGATCTCGTCGACAACTGCGGGGATATCTGCCGCAACGACCCGAAGTTCGGGCGCGTCTTCATCCGGGAGATGGCGCTTCTTCTGGAAATTCTTCACGAGGGGGATTCCCGCCTCTACGCCATGGCGGAGAAAAAGATGCGTTCGTGCGAGGCGCTGCTCGCGAAAGAGGCGGCTGCGGAGACCGACGACGAAGACGACGAACAGGAACTGTTGCGCCTTCTGTCCCGGAGAATCTCCCCGGGACGGCGCGGCATCAAGCTCTTCACGGGAGCCTTCGCGGCCCGGAATATCCAGGAACCTCTTCTCTCGATCGACGTCGAATCGCTCGCGAGCGCGGCCTTCACGTCGGACGCGTTTTCCGCGCCCGTCTTCGGCGTTCGCCGCAAAGGGGTCGTCACGGACTACCTCGCCCGGGAGGATATCGGAGGAAGCGACGCGCCGCCGGATTCGCGACCGCGTCAGCCGCGAAGAGCGCGTCCGTCGACCTCGAATCCCTGCGCAACGACCTCGCCCACGGCCAGGATATCTCACGGCACGACTGGCCCCCGATCGTCCGGCTCGCGAGACGCGTGGAACAGGTTTTCGGCGGGTAGCTCGGGACGTCGTACTGGCCGCCTCACGCCTCCCCGGTTCTTCGAGAGAAGGTAATGAGGACGACGGAAAGGACCACGACAGCCGCAGCGGCGATCATCGGCGCGGTCAGCTGCTCGTCTGCGAACGCCCACCCGAGGACAACTGCGACGACCGGGTTGACGAACCCGTGAGTGGCGACGCGAGACGCCGGCTCCACGCGAAGCAGCCAGGCGAATGCCGAGAACGCGATCAGGGAGCCGAACGTAATGAGGTATCCGAGTGCGAGCCATGACCGGACGCTGACCGTTTGTGCCGAAAAACGGCCCCATTCCCCGAAGAGAAGGCTCAACGCCAGCATCAGGATTCCGACCGCGATCATCTGCATCGCGATCCCGAGCGACGGAGATCGGGAAATCCGGATCCTGCGCGACAGCAGCGACCCGAAGACCCACCCGAGGCTGCTCATGAAGACGACGATCATTCCGGTTCTGTACCCCGGAATGGCTTCGAAGCTCACGGCTCCTTGCCCGAACGCGAGATAGAACGTCCCGGCGAGGCCGAGCGTCAATCCGATCCATTCGAGGAGGTTCGGCCGCACCGCCCGGAAGAACAGCCAGTCCATCACGAAGAACCAGAGCGGTTCGACCGAGAGAATCAGCGACGTGACGCCGGAAGGGACAATCTGCTGCGTCCACATCGCTCCGCCGTACCCGAGAAGAATCATGACGAATCCGAGCTTCGCCGTGTCGCGTCATGCTGTCCCGTATGACCTTCATCCCCCGCAGGTGCTATACTTTCCCCGGTGAAAATCAGGGAAACCGGCGTTCGGTCGCGGGGAGATGATTCCATCAACATCCTGTTCATCGACGGTTCAATACGACCGCCTGATATTTCGAGAACCCATCGCGTTTGTTCCCGATTTCTCGCGGAATACCGCCGCCGCAATCCCGACGCGCGCGTATCTGTTCTTCCGCTCAGGGATGAGCCCCTTGCGCCGCTTTCCTTCGAACGGATCACGAAGCGGGACGCCCTGCTCGCCGAAGGGGCGATGACGAACGACATGTTCGTCCACGCGATCCGGTTCGCCGAAGCCGACAGGATCCTCGTCGGAGCGCCGTACTGGGATCTCATGTTTCCGTCTCTTCTCAAGATCTACCTTGAGAACGTCTCCGTCTGCGGAATCACCTTCCGATACTCGGAGACCGGCCCGAGAGGACTTTGCAGGGCGGAGAAGCTGCTCTACGTGACGACGGCCGGGGGGGTCATCGGAGCGTTCGACTTCGGTTCGGAATATCTCCGGGGGTTGTGCACCCTGTTCGGAATAGCGGATTTTCAGTCGTTCCCTGTGGAAGAGCTCGATATCCGCCGGGATGCCGCGGACGACATTCTCGAAGAGGCGCTCGGATCCGTCGAGCGTCTTGCGGCCCGGTGGTAATCACTCGACGAAAGAAGGCGCCTGATCATGCTCGTTTTCGGTCATCGCGGGGCGTCGGGACACGCTCCCGAAAATACGCTCGCGGCGTTCTCCCTCGCCATCCGCCAGGGGTGCGCGGGCTTCGAATGCGACGCCCAGCTGACGGCCGACGGAGCGGTCGTGATTCATCACGACTGGTCCGCCGGACGAACCACGAACGGACGGGGCGACATCCGGGACCTCACGCTTCCGGAAATCCGTGCGTTCGACGCGGGGCGCTGGTTCTCGGGCGATTTCGCCGGGGAGAAGGTTCCCACGCTCGAAGAGGTTCTCGAGCTCCTGCCCAGGAACCTGACGCTGAACCTCGAACTCAAGAGCCGGGCCGACGACCGGCCGGGGCTCGAGGAACGTGTCGCCGCGATCCTGCAGCGGAACGGAGACTGCGGAAACATCATCGTCTCGTCGTTCAACCACGAATGTCTCCGGAGGATCGCCGCGCTCGTCCCGTCGGTCCGGCTCGGAATGCTCTACGAAGCCCTCCTCCTCGATCCCGCGGGTTACGCCGACGCCCACAGCCTCGGACTGTACAGTCTCCACCCCGCGCACGAGTACGTCTCTCCCGAAATGATCCGCGACGCCCACGGGCACGGCCTGAAGGTCGCCTGCTGGACCGTCAATACGAAAGAACGCGCCGGAGAACTTCGGTCGGCCGGCGTCGACATCGTCATCACGAACTACCCGGACAGATGTCTCGCTGACGCGTGAGCGTGATCTGTCCTGTCAACGAGCAATGCGAGGCTCCAAACGGGGGTGTTCCGTGAATGTCCGAAACGGTCTATGACGTTCTCATCGTAGGCGCTGGAATCATCGGAGCGACGCTCGCGAGGGAATTGTCGGCATACGCGATGAAGGTCGCCGTCATCGACAGGGCCTCCGACATCCCGTCGGGCGCGAGCCGCGCGAACAGCGCCATGATCCACGCGGGGTTCGACGATCAGCCGGGGACGGTGAAATCCCGCTTCTGCGTCCCGGGCAACCGTCTCTACCACGAGCTCGCGGAACCGCTCGACATCACACTCCTCGAGTGCGGTTCGTATGTCTGCGGCTTTGGCGACGGAGACCTGAAAATCCTCCGGAACCTTCTCGACCAGGGGAAGCGCAACGGCGTTCCGGAGCTTTCGATCGTCGACGGCGACGCGCTCCGCTCGCGGGAGCCGAACGTCTCGCCCGGCGTCCGCTTCGCGCTGCACGCACCGACGGGTGCCATCGTCAACAACTTCGAAGCCGTTCTCGCCTTTATTGACAACGCCCAGCAGAACGGCGCGGAACTCTTCCTCGAAACGGAACTCCGCGGCATTCTTCTCTCCCCCGACGGATCGGAGGTCGAGGGCGTCGTGACCAACCGCGGGACGATGCGTGCGCGGACGATCGTCAACGCCGCAGGCGTCCATTCGGACACCGTCGCGAAAATGGCCGGAGACGATAGTTTTTCGATCACCCCGGTCAGGGGCGAATACTATCTCTTCGACAAGAACTCCGACGGACTCGTCCGGTCATTCCTCTTCGCCTGCCCGACCCCCGAGAAGGGAAAGGGCGTCACTGTCGCCCCGACGGCCGAGCGCAATCTCCTCATCGGCCCGACGTCGACCGTCCAGCAGAGCAGGGAGGACACGTCGACGACCGCGGCCGGACTCGCGGAAACGCTCGCCGACGCGCGACGTCTCGTCCCGGGAATTCCGCTCAACATGGCGATCACGACCTTCTCCGGGCTCCGCGCAAACGCTGACTCGCAGGACTTCATCCTCGACGTCGTCCGACGACCCCTCGGCTTCGTGAACGCAGCCGGGATCAAATCCCCCGGACTCACGAGCGCGCCCGCGATCGCCCGACATATCGTCGACCTCATGAAAGAAACGCTCGGTCGCCGCATCACGTTCGCGCCGAACACCGCATTCGTCCCGGAACGGAAACACATCCCCCGGTTCGAATCGCTCCCGTTCGGGGAGAAGGCGCGCCTCGCGGCGGACGATCCGCGCTATGCCCAGATCGTCTGCCGCTGCGAAATGGTGACCGAGGGGCAGGTCGTCGAGGCCATCCGCCGGGGAGCGCGGACCGTGGCGGGCATCAAGATCTGGACGCGCGCCGGAGCGGGGCGCTGCCAGGGAGGATTCTGCTGTCCGCGCGTCATCGACATCCTCGCCCGGGAGCTCGGCGTCTCCCCGGAGGAAATCACGCGGCACGGCGGACACTCCCGATACCTCGTCGGCAAGACGAAGGACTACTGGTTCAGGGAGGCATCCCGATGAACGACATCAGAGTCGACGTTGCGGTCATCGGCGCAGGTCCCGCGGGCGTCGCTGCGGCCATCGGTGCGAGAGAGGCGGGTGCGCGGGACGTCCTCGTCCTCGAACGGGACTGGGATCTCGGGGGCATCCTCCAGCAGTGCATCCATCCGGGATTCGGCCTCCATACGTTCAAGGAGGAGCTCACGGGACCGGAGTTCATGCACCGGTGGATCGGACGTGCCCATGACGCGGGCGTCCGCTTCATGACGAACTCGATGGTCTTCGGAATGAGATCCGACGGCAGTCTCGACGTCATGACTCCCGGACGCGGGGTCTTCCGGGTCATCCCGGGGGCGACCGTGCTCGCGATGGGGTGCCGCGAGCGCCCGATCGGGGCGATCAACATCCCGGGGAGCCGACCGGCCGGAATCTACACGGCGGGGACGGCGCAGCGATTCGTGAACATGGAGGGTTTCATGCCGGGACACAGGGCCGTCATCCTCGGTTCGGGCGACATCGGCCTCATCATGGCCCGCCGCCTCGTCTGGGAGGGAGCGCGCGTCGAAGGCGTCTTCGAACTCATGCCGTGGGCCGGCGGATTGCGGCGCAACATCGCCCAGTGCATCGACGACTACGGAATCCCCTTTTATCTGAAACACGCCGTCACCCGCGTCCACGGACAGGACCGCCTCGAAGGGGTCACCGTGTCGCAGGTCGACAACCGTCGCGCCCCCGTCGCGGGAACGGAGCGGTTCGTCCCCTGCGACACGCTGCTCCTCGCCGTCGGCCTCATCCCCGAGAACGAACTCTCCCGGATGGCGGGGATCGCCATCGATCCGGTCACGAACGGCCCGGTCATCGACGAGATGTACCAGACGTCGCTTCCGTCCGTTTTCGCGGCCGGGAATGTCGTCATCGTCTACGATCTCGCCGACTGGGTCAGCCAGGAAGGGTTCGCGGCGGGGCGCAACGCGGCGCTCTATGCCGCCGGATCGCTCCGGGCGCCCCGGCGGAGGATCGACATCCGGGGAAGCAGCATCGTCCGTCTCTTCTCGCCCCAGTTCATCACGGGAGAGGGCGACGTCACGGTCTACTTCCGCGTCGCGCGTCCGATCGAGCGGCACTGCCGCGTCGTCGCGGAGCACGGGCTTTTCTCCCAGACGCGCCGCTACGTCCGCCCCGGCGAGATGAACGAAATCCATCTGACCCGCGACGACCTCCGGAGGTTGCCGGAAAGCGTCACGAGCGTCACGATCGACGTCGTGGAGGCATGATTCCGATGGAACAGCGGGTTCTGAACATGATCTGCGTGGGGTGCCCGGTCGGATGCGACCTCAAGATCACCGTCGACGGGAAGGAACTAATATTGGTGGAAGGGAACGGGTGTCCCCGGGCGCTCGCGTTCGCAAAGGCTGAGATCGCGAACCCGGTCCGCGTCTTCGCGACGACGGTCCGCGTCTCGGGAGGGAAACTCCCGGTCTGCCCCGTGCGAAGCCGGGAGGCCGTTCCGAAGGGTCGTCTCTTCGACATCTCCCGCAAAATCGCGCGACTCGTCGTCCCAGCCCCCATCGTCGTCGGGCAGGTCATCGCGGCGGATGTCTGCGGCACAGGCGTCGACATCATCGCGTCGCGCACCCTCGAGGCGGCCGGAAACCCCGAGTGACCGGCCGCCCGCTGGGTTGGCCACGGTTCAGCTTGTCCTGTCCCGTTTCGCGTAGAGATTGACTACCGCGAAGATCGAAGTGCCCGTGATCAGGAGGAACGAGATCGCGTTGATCACGGGGGTCGATCCGTCGCGGACCTGCATATACATGTTGATCGGCAGCGTCGCCTGCGACCCCACCGTGAAGATGGTCGTGTTGAAGTTCTCGAACGACATCAGAAACGCGACCGCCGCCCCGCCGATGATCGACGGGCGGAGATACCGGAGCGTGATGAACCACAGAACCTCCGCCCGGTTCGCGCCGAGGTTGTAGGCCGCCTCCTCGAGCGTCCGGTCGAATTTTCTGAGCCGCGCGGAGACGACGAGCGCCATGATCGTCGAGATGAACGACGTCTGCCCGATGACAACGAGCCAGAAGCCCGGAACGAGCCACGTCACGTAGACGCCGAAGAGGTTCTCGATCGCGACTCCCACCGTATTCGCGAACATCAGGATCGAAATGCCGAGGATGACTCCGGGGATGACAAGCGGCGCGATCATGAGGAAATACAGCGCGCTCTTGAACCGAAAATTCTCCTGTTCGAACAGGAACGCGGCGCAGGTGCCGAAAAATGTCGAGAATACGGTCACGGCAAGCGCGACCCGGAATGACGTCGCGAGGCTGCGCAGGTTTGTCTCGTCGTGGAAGATGCCGTACTTCTGCGGACCGTCCCCGAAGAACCAGTCGAGCGTGAACCCCTCCCACGGCAATGACGGGAACATCGAGTCATTGAACGCCAGAACCATCGTCACGACGAGCGGCGCGAACAGGATGAGGAAATAGACGACGACGAAGAGATGGAACGAGCCCCTGTAGGCCTTCGACGACGGCAGCGAGCGGATCATTTGACCACCTCCCGCAGGCCCTGCCCCGTGAGCCTGAGCGCTCCCCAGATGATCAGCGAGGAAAGAACGAGCAACAGGAAACCGAACGCAGCTCCCTGATTCCAGTTGAAATAGAGGATGATCTGATTGTAGATCTGTTCGGTAAACCAAAGCGAGTTCTTGCCGCCCATCAGGTTCGGCGTGAGATAACTCCCGAGAACGAGCATGAAGACGATGATGCCGCCCGAAACCAGTCCCGGAGTGCAGTGAGGAATGATGATCGTCCGCCAGATCGCGGCCTTCGACGCTCCGAGATCACAGGCGGCTTCGATGAGCGAGTCGTCGAGCGCATCCATGACCCCGATGACCGGAACGACCATGAACAGCATACTCGTGTAGACGAGCCCCATGACCATCGCGACGTCGTTGTACAGCATCTCGACGGGCTGCCGCAGCAGGCCGGCGGAAACGAGCAACCTGCTGACCACGCCGCTTTCACGCAGCAGTATGATCCATCCGTACACGCGGATGAGCTCGCTCACCCAGAACGGAACGAGGACGAGAACCATCAGGAAGCCGCTCATCCGGACGTGGGCGACCTTCGTGATGTAGAACGCGACCGGAAGCGCGACCACCATTACGATGAAAGTGACCACAATCGAATACAGTGCCGTCCTGACGAACGTCAGCCAGTAGATCGGCTCGTTGAAAAAGGCCATGTAGTTGCCCAGCGTGAAACCTTCTCCCTGAGACGTCGTGAAGGAGAGCCGAAGGAGTTCCAGGTGCGGCAGGACGATCAGGAGCAGCAGCCAGAGCGCCACAGGCAGGAAGAAAAAAAGAAAGCCCCAGTTGAACCGACCGCTATTTCCCATCGTAGAGCTTCCAGTCGCCCTTCGCGAAACACAGGGCCGTGGATACGTCCCAGCCGATGCGAATATGGTCGCCGACGCCGATATGATCGTACTGTCGCGTCTGCGGCAGCATCACGACAAGCTCGTCATCCGTCCCTTCGGGCGATACCAGGAGACGGCTGTTCCCTCCGTCGAAGAGAATCGCCTTCACCTCGACCGGAAGCGAATTGAATCCCGACTGCGACTCGTCCGGATTGATCACCACGGCCTCCGGGCGGACGAACATCTCGCACGCGGCGCCCTCCTCTCCATGACAGCAGTCCCCGGAGAGACGGAAATCGAATCCCCCGGCGTACCGGGCGACCGGCGTTCCGTCCGGATCCCTGCGGAGCGTCACGCCGAGCCTGTTGTTGCTCCCGACGAACTGGGCGACGAACGATGACGTCGGATGATGATACAGCTCCTGCGGCGTCCCGATCTGTTCGAACGTCCCCCTGTTCATCACCGCGACCCGGTCGCTCATCACCATGGCCTCGGACTGATCGTGCGTGATATATACGAACGTCGTCCCGACCTTGGCCTGAAGCGTCTTGAGTTCGATCTTCATGTGTTCCCGCAGCTTCGCGTCGAGAGCGCCGAGCGGTTCGTCGAGCAGGAGAACCGTCGGTTCGAGCACGAGACACCGCGCGATCGCGATGCGTTGCTTCTGGCCTCCCGAGAGCTGAGCGATCTGCCTGGGACCGGAGTCCGGCAGTCCGACCCGTTCCAGAACATCCCGGACCTTGCGTTCGACGACGGCGCCCTTCTCTCCCCGCCTCCGCAGACCGAACGCGACATTTTCGAAGACATTCATCATCGGGAAGAGCGCGAGATTCTGAAATACCAGATTCACGGGACGCCGGTTCGGCGCCCTGTCGCCCATATCCTCGCCGTTGAAGAGGATCGTGCCGTGATCCTGCCTGTAGAAGCCCGCAATCATCCGCAACAGGGTCGTCTTGCCGCAGCCGGATGGACCCAGGATCGAAAAGAATCTTCCGTCCTCCACGTCGAACGAAACGTTGTCAACCGCCGTGAAGTCGGCGAATCGCTTCGTGAGGTTCTGTACGGAGAGTGCAATGCGCATTGACCGGTCACCTCAATCGAAACCACCGGCGATCATGGAAACGATTCGCCGGTGGTTGTGTTTGTGACGACTCTGTGACGGTTCTGTTTCCGCTATCTGGCTGCCTTGACCTTGTCGAGCGTCTTCCCTTCCATCTCCTCGACGCCGTCCGGAACGGTCGGATACCAGTTGATCTTCGCCAGAACCTCGGACGGAAGGCCGCGGGTGAAGTTGGCCTTGATGTCCGGGGTCAGGAAGTTCACCGCGTTCTTCGACGCCGTCCCGTAGGTCTCGCGGTTCGTGAAGAACGCCGCGTTCTCGGGCTTCAGCATGAAGTTGATGTACGCGTACGCGCCTTCGAGGTTCTCGGAACGCGCCGGAATCGCGAACGTGTCGACCCACCCGAGAGCGCCGCTCGTCGGGGCGATGTAATCGATGTCGGGGTTCTCGGCGTGAAGCTTCCACCCTGCCTGCTCCCACGCGGACGCGGCCCAGACCTCACCCGAACGGAGCAGCTGAAGCAGCTGGTCGCCGTTATCCCAGTAGGTCTTGACGATCGGTTTGCCGGCGATGAGCTTTTTTTCCATCTCGTCGAGGAACTTCTGGTACCCGACCTTGTCGCCATAGAGCGCGAAGGGGTTGTGTCCGAGCGAGAATCCGATACCGATGAGCGAGGGGCGCTTCAGTCTGTAGGAAACGCGGCCCGTATACTTCGAATCGAGGAGGTCCTTGAAATCCTTGATGTCGGGAGCCTTCGCCCTGTTGACGACGAGTCCCTCGGTGCCGTAGACGTGGGGAACCGCGTAAGACTTTCCGTCAACCAGAGTATTGGCCTTGACGGCCTTGAGAAGCGAGGGATCGATCTGTTTTTCGTCGATTTTCGAGTAATCGACCGGCTGGTAGATCTTGTACTGTTTCACGACCGAGGATATACGGTCCTGCGAGGGTTGCGCGAGGTCGAATCCGCCGCCGCGGGTCGCGCGGAGCTTGCTGATCATCTCTTCGTTGTTGCTCAGCGTCACCTCGACCTTGTACCCCGTCTCCTTCGTGAACTTGTCGAGAAGCTCCTGCGGCGCGTACCCCGACCAGGTGATGACGCGAAGGACAGGGTTTTTCGGCGCGGCGTCCGACGCCTGAACGGACATCGTGCACGTCAGCGCAGTGAGGACAAACAGTACGAGCAGAAATCTCTTCACTTTCTATCCCTCCCCAGGATTTTGGCGATAGATCGCACTTTCTGTCGTTCCTTGTTCCGGACTTTGGACCGTATATCGTTGACCCCACGATTTCAGATTCTAGTGTCAACCGATGATCGCGTCAACAAAGCCGCCTTCCGGAAGCGTATCGCGTACGTAACGATATCCCGTCGCGCAACGACTCCGTCGCCCCGGCACTTGCACTCCCGAGGTCGAAACGGACTGCCGCCTCCAGACTTCCGAAACGTTCCGGATGACATGTGAGGATCAGAATCTGCATGTTCGCGGCAGCATCTTCGATGATTCCGAGAATGCGCGAGAAACGGACCGAGTCCGTCGCCATGAAGGTATCGTCGAGCACGAGGAGCTGTCTCCCGTCGCCCCCAAGGCATGACGCGAGCGCCATCCGGACCGCGAATCCGAGCTGTTCCCGCTCCCCTCCCGAAAGGGCGTCGAGTTCCACCTCGTTTCCCGACTCCGAAGGGACGAATGCCGCCGGAGCCAGGGATTCTCCGAGAATCAGCGCCCCGGACGGAGCCCCGCAGATACGCGAATAGATCTCAGTGGCCCGAGAGCTTGCTGCCCGAGTCACGACGCCGACCATTTCGGACCGGCAGGATTCGAATGCGTCATGAAGCAGGCGAATCGAAGCCATCGTCCGTGCGTCGCTCCTTTTTTTCTCTTCAAGCCGTTCGAGTCTCTCCGCCATGCCGGCAAGAGCGGAATACAGCCCTCGCGCGGAGAGTCCGTCGAGTTTCGCGCTTTCCCGGATCAGCTCTTCGTTCGCCGCCCGACAGGCGCTCTCCATCGCGCGAAGTCCTTCCCTCTTCGCGCGAAGCGAATTCACGGGATTCTCTGCGAACCCGCCGAGCCTGTTGCGGAACACTTCCACCCGCGCCCGCGCAGCATCCCACGCCATCAGGAACCGTGACAGCTCCGATTCCCGCTCGTCATGTGTCTTGCCGTCGCTCTCGAGCTCCGCGAGGCGTTTTTCGCCATCTTCGAGTCGTTCCCGGTCGTTTTTTATCCTTTCCAGAGATGTCGCCAGAAGAGATTCGGCCTCCATGAACAGCGTCTTCGCGCCATCCCGGCGCTTCAGAGCCTCCGAGGCCCGATCCGAGGCGGCCAGCTTCCCGGAACGCGTCTCCTGGAGATTCGATCCGAAGTCGGACGACGCTTCGTTCCACCCTTCCGTGCCGCCGTATCGCCCTCGGATCTCGTCCATGTCCGATTCGAGCCGCGAGCGCCGACTCCTGAGCCCATCGAGCGACTCGCCCGCGAGAATCGCGTCGAGCGCCGCGCCGTCTCGCTCGATGTCCCTTTCGATCGATGCCCCTTTCTCGAAAAGTTCCTCAAGGTCCGCGAGTTTCATCGTTCCATAAGGGCTGACAAGCTCTCGAAGCAGCAGCTCCGTCTTCCGAACATCCAGGCGGGCTTCATCCGCGGAGTCACAGGGACCGAACGCGCGAATGCTCCCGAAAGACGGAACGGTCACACGAACCTCGGGCGCCCCACGCAGCACCGAAAGCGCCCCTGCCCTGAACGTGACAGGACCGGTCCCGTCACCGGCCTCGACATTTCCCGGGACATCTCCGACGGGGGTTATTTCGAGCGTGATCAGGGACGACTCGAACCGGAACATCGCCTTCTCATAGGCGCCGAATGCCTCTCTGATCCGTTTCATATCGACAGCTGACGGGAATACCTCCTCCGTCATATCCCTTCTGTGAACTTCCAGAGACGCAGCGGCTGTCGCGGCCGTCCCGATGCGACCGTCGAGGGAAGCGAGCCGTTCCTTCAAATCGCGAAACATCGTCGCATCCATCGCGCGATGTTCGAGGGCCTCGGCCCTTCGGAGGTCCTCCCTCGCGGATCCCAGGCTGGTCTCCGCGGCGGCGAGGTCTCCGGCGAGACGCTCCCGGTCCGCCTCCAGTTCCGGAATCCGGCTCAGCTGGGCAGATATCCTCTCCCGCAGCGAATCCCTCTCTCTGCGCGCTGCCGAAAT
Source organism: Lactivibrio alcoholicus (assembly GCF_055390895.1). Lineage (NCBI taxonomy): Bacteria > Thermotogati > Synergistota > Synergistia > Synergistales > Aminobacteriaceae > Lactivibrio > Lactivibrio alcoholicus. The sequence continues at coordinate 2,884,454 of NZ_AP042471.1, read as the reverse complement.
GCCGTCAACGTGTGCCTTGAGACGCCTGTACTCGGACTCCGCCATCTTCGCTTCCGCGGTCTTCCTCTCGAGTTCCAGCCCGAGTTCCTCATATTCTCTCGCCTTCGACTCGAGGGCTGCCACATCGTCACGCGCCATCCGAATCTCGCTCTCCCGGCGCTCCAGCGACTCCGCGAGCCGTCGAACCGTCTCCGATGCCCTTTCCACGTCGGCATACTCCGCCCTCGCCAGTTCCAGATCGCTCCTTGCGACCGCTATGGCATCGTCACAGGACAAGACCGGAGATCCCGACCTGATCCTGCCCGTCGGCGTGAAATACGTCTCATAGAGCTTTTGCAGCTTTTCTCCGACACCTCTCGTCCGACTATCGATCACCTGCTCCGAAAGAGACTGCCGAATATCGTCGATGATGTTCCCGGAAAGCGCCCCAGGGTCCGGCCGTCCCTGCGGAGCCCACAGAACCTGAAGCACTCCCCAGTGCTCCGGGCGCGACAGTCCTTTTTTCGGGGCATCCCGCGTAAAGAGTCCGCGCGTCATTACGTCGGCCTTTGGTCCTTCGGCAATCGGTCGAAAGGTTCCACTTTCAAGTCGTTCGAGAATCGACTCCGGTCTGTCGAGGAAAGTTTTCCTGACCCGGTATCGCTGCCCTCCGACGCTGAACTCGACCTCCACCCGCGGAGACAGGTCACGCCCCCAGGGGCGCAACCGCGAGACATCCTCGCCCTTCGTATTGTGGTTGTCCATCAGCGCACATCGCAGTGCCTCGAACAACGTCGATTTTCCCGTCGCGTTGGGGGCATGGAGAATATTCAGACCATCCGAGAAGGGACCGACTTCGTTCTCTCCAAGAAAACAGCGCCAATTGCCGACCCGGATCGAATGAAGAATCATCCGTTCGCCTCCGCGACGAGCGCATACAGCTCCACGAGGGCCCTCATTCTCACTTCCCGGGCCTCACCCGAATCCCTGATACGCCGCGCGACTTCGCGAAGCACCCCGGGAGGAAGTTCCTCGATCCACAGGTCGTCCCCGGGCGCCGGCGCTAGCTCCGAGTCGTCGATACGGTTCCAGAGGAACCGTGACGTCGCGATGTTCGAGATGTGTTCCATTTCTTCCCTTCCGGCGGGCGTGAGATATCCGGAAAGACGCACGAAGAGGAGAGTTCTGTCCGTGTCGCCGAGCGCCTCGACTCGCGCGCGGAGGGCCCGGAGATCCTCGGGCGACGCGATGCGTTCGTCGAAAGACGCCCATTCGAGCCCTCCCGTGCGGACCGGAGTGACTACCGGAGGTCGTCCGGGACCTTCGATATCGACAATGAGGACATTGCCGCTATCCCGCTCCCCGAAGGCCGTCTGTTCGTGAGTTCCGGAATAGGCGGTTCTCGAATCGCCGATCACTCCGAAGGAATGCCAGTGGCCGAGGGCGAGATACTCGAGTCCCGAGCGCGTTGCCGCATTTCTCGGGATCGGGTGGTCCCACTCGCCGATGGGGGCGCCTTCGACCGAACCATGCGCGACTCCGATACGCACTCGTCCGTCGTTTTCCGCATGAATCCAGGCGGTCGGGTCCTGCGAGGAATTTTTCTCGCGAAGCGGGCAGGGAAAGATCGACGCCTGAGGCAATTCGAACGGGGCGCTCTCCGTCATGATGGTCACATTGGACGCGGCTTTCCAGGAACGATGTTCCCACACCGACCCCGGAACGAGAGGGTCGTGATTTCCGGGAACGACATACACGGGACAGTGGGCGCTTCCGAGGACATCGGCCACCTTCTGGACCAGCGAGCGGTCGACCGCGTTGTCCTCGAAGAGGTCTCCGGCTACGAGAATGAAGTCCGTTTCGTGCTCGCGGGCCGTTGCGATGACCCGTCGGGCGGCGGCGATACGCTCGTCGCGTATTCGTTCGCTTTTTTCGCCGAACCCCGAGAGTTTCATCCCCATCTGCCAGTCGGCCGTGTGAAGCAATCGAACCATGCGACTCCCTCCTGACATTTCCGCGACAGTCCCGTCGTAGGAACGCGCGCATCCCGGAACATCGCATTTGTGACTATATCACCCGAAGAGGTTCTTCGACCAATGGGTTTCGGCAATTTTCGCACGAAGTCCGACGAATTCCTCCCGATCTTCCCTCACCAACATGCATTCGAGAAACATCTTGTGATTAAAATGAGAACATATACATAACCCCGAATAAGAGGTAAAAATACAATCCGGATAGCGTTGCGTGTGTCTCGCGGCAATGTATGACCCAACGGGCGCCGGAAAGGCGCTCCGGGGATTTTTCATTCAGGGAGGTCCCGTTCATGAGTCTGGAGTTCGACGAGCAACTTTCGCACCTTCAAAAGCCTTCGCGCGATTATACGAACCGGTGGGTGAGCACGATCGAGCCCGTGTCCAACCCCGGCCACTACAGCCACAACCGCTGAGAGGCGGGAGCGATGCCCTACGAACGATTGTTTCAGAAAGGCAGGATCGGAAACCTGACAATCCGGAACAGGGCGGTCATGACCGCTATGGCCACCGACTTCGCCATGCCCGACGGCGCGGCGTCGATGCGCCTGATCCGTTATTACCAGGAACGGGCCAAAGGCGGCATCGGGCTCATCATCAACGAATACACCGGAGTCGACCATGTCACCAGCATCCCCGCCCTCTTTCATCTGAGAGCGTCCTCGGACGTCCATGTCGCGGGGCTGGAAATCCTCGTCGACGCCGTCCACGCCTGTGGAGCCTGTATCTTCGCCCAGCTCCACCACGCGGGAAGCACATCGAAAGCGGCGTTGACCGGCATGCAGGCGCTCAGCGCAAGCGACGTCCCCATCGCTCCCGGGGCACCGGCTCCGCGAGCGATGACCGCCGAGGAGATCCGGGATGTGCAACAGAAGTTCGTCGACGCCGCAGTCCGTTGCCGGAAGGCGGGATACGACGGCGTCGAACTTCACGGCGCCCATTCCTACCTGATCGGGCAGTTCTTCAGCCCCTACTACAACAAGAGAACCGACGAGTACGGCGGCAGCTTCGAAAACCGGATGCGGTTCATCTCGGAAATCATCGACGGGATCCGGGCAAAACTCGGGGGGCGCTTCCCTATCTCCGTGCGGATCAACGGCGACGAGATGACGCCCGATGTCCCCGCGACTCTGAACCTCGATGACGGGCTCAAGATCGGCCTGTTCCTGCAGAACAAGGGAATCGACGTCCTGAACGTCAGCAACGGCAGCGGACTCAACCCGAACGCGAACTGCGACCCGTACTCCTACAAGCCCGGCTGGAAGAAGCACGTCGCGAAAGCCTTCAAGCAAGCGCTGAAGATCCCGATCATCGCAACCAATACGATCAAGGACCCCGACTTCGCCGAGCAGCTTCTCGAAGAGGGCGTCTGCGACTTCGTCGGGCTCGGACGCTCCCAGTTCGCGGACCCGGAGTTCATGAACAAGGCGAAAGCGGGCCGGGCGGACGAGATCCGTCCGTGCATCGGCTGCATGGTTTGCAGGGAGCGCCTGATCGCCCAAGGGATGACGGTGGTGTGCGCGGTCAATCCGAGGATGGGACGCGAGCACCTGTACTCGGACTTCAAAAGAAACGGAGCGAACCGCGCGATCTGCGTCGTCGGCGGCGGCCCCGCCGGCATGGAAGCCGCCCGCGTCCTCGCAGAGCGCAGGTTCCGCGTGACGCTTCTCGAAAAACAACCCGTACTGGGAGGCGTCCTGAACCTTGCGGACAAGCCGCCCCACAAGGAACTCATCACCCGGCTCACCCAAGCCATGATCCGGCAGATCGAGGTCCTCGGCGTCGATATCCGATGCGGTGTCGAGGCGACTCCCGAAATGCTCAGGAATCTCGCTCCTGAAGCCGTGTTCGTCGCCACGGGCGCGAAGCCGATCGTTCCGAGACTCCCCGGGATCGAACGGACGAACGTCCATCTCGCGGACGACATCGTTTCGGGCAAGGCGAAGGCGGACGGGAGGGTCGCCGTCATCGGCACTGGGATGACCGGACTCGAGACCGCGGAAATGCTTGGAGCAATGGGGTGCAAGCTGACGCTCGTCGAAATGCTGCCGGAGATCGGACCGGGGATATTCCCGGTGATCCGAAACGACATCCTCGGCAGGATCATGGCCTTCAAGCCCGACTTTTTCGCAGGCCAGAGACTCGTGGAGGTCCTTCCCGGGTCCATCAGGATGCGGAAATCGGACGGCTCCGTGATGGAAACGCAGGTCGACCACGTGGTCCTGTCGCTGGGCATTGCACCTGACCCCGCGCTCGTTGAGTTCTTTGAATCCATCTGCGGCCGCGTCGTTCCTATCGGAGACGCGGCGCAGGCCGGACGCATCTACGAAGCGACCAAAGACGCCTTCGACAAGGCGTACTGTTTCGATTAGGGGGGGTGTTTTCATGGTTGACACGACATTGTGGAGAATTCTTTCGGAATGGAAGTCACCCAGATACAAGTGGGTGGACCTGACTCACGAACTGTCCCCGGAGACTCCCCACTGGTACGGCTTCCAGCCTCTCGGCGTCCGGAACCTGTTCGATTTCGACCAGGCCTCGATGAAGGTTTTCGAGTACACCGTTCCCGGCCAGTACGGGACGCATGTCGACGTTCCGTCGCATTTCGACCCGAACGGCCGGACGCAAAGCGAAATCCGGGTGGACGAGTTCGCCTACCCGCTCTGCGTCATCGACAAATCCGCGGAATGCGCGGCGAACAACGACTACGCGCTCACAATAGACAATGTTCGTGAATGGGAGAAGGCCTACGGCGTCATCCCGGAAGGCTCGTTCGTCGCCTTCCGTTCGGACTGGTACAAGCGCCCGGCCGCCGAGTTCGAAAACAAGGATGCGGACGGGTGCGCCCATTACCCCGGCTGGGATCTCGAAACCGTCAGGTGGCTCTGTGCGGAAAGGAAAATCGGGGCGATGGGGCACGAAACGCCGGACAGCGATCCCGCCTGTCGACAGGCGCAGACCGGCTTCGCCGCGGAGGACTACATCCTGAGACAGGACAAGATCCAGATCGAACTCCTGTGCAACCTTGACAGGGTTCCTCCGGTCGGCGCCGTGATCTTCTGTACCTTCCCGAAACTCAGGGGAGGGACCGGCTTCCCCGCCCGCTGCTTCGCCATCTGCCCGGCGGAATAACACCGGAATGACAACGCGAAAAGGGACGAACGTGAACCGCTCGTCCCTTTTTTCTGTTTTTCTACCACGGCGGATTGGCCGTTTTTTCGAGGAAAAACCGCTTGTGCCTTCGTGCTTCAAAGCATCTTGCCGGTGCGGTCCCTGACTGGTTCTGGTGCCGGAGGGGAGACTCGAACTCCCACAGGGTCGCCCCCGGCGGATTTTGAGCCCTTGGCATCGGCGCAAAACGCTTTAAACACTTGCAAACACTGGATTTTCACGTATTTCCCGTCTTCGTATTCCGAGCGGATTTTTTGTAAAAGTAATCCGAATGGATTACTGAAGATCATTTTAGCTCGCTGGGAGTATTCTTGTCAAGGTTTACATTCTCATAAATATGCAAGCGAAAGTTCGTTGCTTCTTGAATACTTCCTGCCGTTTCACTGCTGTCCAAAATATCCTTGAATCGAAAACGGCATCCGGAGTTTGCAACGGTTTGAAAGTCCGATTTGAACGGATTTGAAGCGGTACCCCAAAGCCTTTTGTCTCTTGACAAAAATCGGCCGTCCGAATCAACCCATATTCAGCAAGAGCCGTTCCGGCCTCGGAATCAACGGCGGCGTATCATACGGTTCGTCCGGCCAGGCCGCAGATCCCGGAAGGCTAAACAGCGGAAAAGACTCTGAAAGGATTTGACCGAAAAGACTTGATGCCTTTTTCGTCATGACGCCCCCGTTTTCCGGGATGTTGTTGCGTTGGCCGACATGATGATATCCCAGAATCCGGGGGCATTTCATGCACTCAAAAGGCTATTTTGGACAAAAGTGCTAAATTTTATTTTTTTCCTTTTCTACTCGACATAAAAAACACAAAAATCAAAATAGCAATTCCCAAGACAAATGTTATTGCAAAATAACCATAAACAATGCAATACATTACTTTAAGTGCTCCGTTTACTTCAATAAAAAATAGATTTTTTGCAACCATAAACCCTAATATTAAAACTACAAACGATGCGATCCAATGCCACTTTGAATTAAACGACTGCACCCACCATGAACGGTATTCCATTTGCTCGGCGTAACTATAAATTGCATAATTTTTGCGAGTGTTAGGATTTATAAGCAACATTGAACTAATTTGAGGTAATACATATCCTATAATTTTGAATGTAGAATCTGAATAAAGTTCATAAATGCCTTGTTCGTGCATTTTTGTATATTCTTCAGGAGTCATTCTATATCTGATTTTACACATAAAATCAACATGCCTACCAACATAATAAATATTAAAAGTCAAAATTATCAAAAGAACATAAAACAAGAACGTATATCTGCGCGTCTCCCTTTCCGCATTCATCAAAATCCCCCCTCGATATGTGATTACGCCGATTATTCCTGTTCCGGTATCCCGGTATCGCAGAGTCCTGCCGGGACCTTCATCAGAAAATAGTGTTCCTCCGGCGGGTACAATGTCGCGCGGGTAAGAACGAGCCGGTCTTTCGCGCGCGTCATCGCGACGTACAGGACGCGTCGCTCCTCTTCGACGTCATCGTCGTCGTTGCAGCTTTTCGAGTGGGGGAAAAGCCCCGGTTCGGCTCCGATGATGTAGCAGACATTCGCTTCGGTTCCTTTCGCGCTATGGACGGTGATCAGCGTCAGAACATCGTCTCCGGCGTTTTCGATCTGCGTCGTCGTGATCGGATCGAGCGTATAGCGTTCGAGAAAGCTCTCTATATCCGCATACCGTTCCGCGACCGTTGCGAGAAGTTCGAGATCACGTTTCCGCATTTCCCAGTTGTCGTAGACGCTCGACAAGACGCCTTCGAGTTTTTCTATCGCTGTTCTCATGGCTTTCGCGGGAGCGTCACGCAGCTTGCGGATGTCCGTCACGTTTTCCGCGATGCCGAGGTTGCGGGCGGACAACGGAATGTTCTCCGGCAGTACGCGGAGCGCTTCCTCGACATCCGCGGCTTTGCTGACCGCCTTGAACGCACGCGCAGCCCACTGCTCCCCGATTCCCTTCCAGAGCATCAGGTAGCGGAGCCATGCGAGTCGGTCCGTGTTCGAGACCGAGGCGCGCAGGAGGCTGAGAACGTCGCGGACATGCGCGGTTCTCGTGATGCTCATTCCTCCGACAAAGACATACGGAATCCCCGCCGCGATGAGTTCGGCCTCTATCGTGCGACTTCTCCATGCGGTGCGCGTCAGGATCATGATGTCTCCAAGCGCCGTTCCGCTCCCTCTGACGGACAGTACATCGCGGACGATCCATCGCGCTTCGTCGAATTCTCCGAAAAAGTCGAGGAGCTGCGGCGTCATGCCGTCGCCCCGGAAAGCGCGGAGTTGCCTGCCGTACCCCAGCGGAGAGGCGGAAAGCAGCCAGTTTGAAAGATCCAGGATCCGCTGCGTGGAGCGGTAGTTCGTTTTGAGCTTCAGGACTGTCCCTTCCGGGATTCGTTCCCTGAAAGAATGGACGTTTCTGAAGTCGGCCCCGCGGAAGGCGTAGATGCTCTGGGCGTCGTCTCCGACGCAGAAAAGGCGCGTCGGTTGTCGCATTCCCTCGAGGATCTTCCACTGGATGGGGTTCGTGTCCTGCATCTCGTCGACGAGAATGTGATCGTACAGGCCTTTCACGTACCGGGAGGCATCCGGCGAGCTGTGGATTTTCTCCGCAAAAAGACAGAGGATATCGTCGAAATCCAGATAATGGTATGTTCGTTTCAACTGCTCGTAGAGCGAGAAGATCATCATCGCCTTGTCCATAGATTCTTCGTCAAGCGCGGTGTATTTCTCGAGATACGTCTGAATTTCCCTGCCGGTGTTCCGCGCATAGGAAAGGATGTCCAAGAGTTCCCGAACCCGGGGGAAGCACACGGACGGTTTCTTTCCCGCTCCGAACACTTCTTCGAGTGACAGCCGGAAGAGGTTCTCGGCGTCGTCCCGGTCGATGACGGTCGCGGCGTCGAACGAAAACAGCCTCGCGGCGCGGCGCATGGCGATGAGGCAAAAGTGATGGAACGTTCCGGCCGTGATTCTGGAGCTTTCTTCGCCAACGACCGATTCGATGCGGTTACGCATCTCTTTCGCTGCCCGTCTCGTGAAGGTCATCAGGAGGATTCTCTGCGGAAGGACGCCGGAACGGATGAGATGAATCGCCCGCGCAATGATGGTTTTCGTCTTCCCCGTTCCGGCTCCCGCAAGGACAAGGATGTCGGAATCCGGGCAGGTCGCCGCCGCCATCTGTTGTTCGTTGAGCCCCGGATAGCTGAGCGAGGAAGTCGCGGAAGCCTTTGTGTCATGAGAGTCCATTACAGCATTCCCCCCTTGGGAAAGCATCGCTTCCACAGAATCTTCCCCGCTCTTTCCATATCGACTGTTTTCCTGAAGGATTATGAGGCGGCAGGCAGCACCCACGATTTGCCGATATCAGACATGTTGCCGTCTGTCGCCCTGGCGGGCTTGAGCATCAGCGTATTGTGCTTCATATCGCGAATGAGACGCAACGAAGGGCACATCTTCTCGATGAGTTCGAGATCCCTTTCAAGCTGTCTCATTGCGGTTTTTTTCACCTTGCCGCCTTCGTCATATCCCACCCCGTTGATGACGGCATGAAGAGGCGTCGGTTTTCCGAGTCTCATCTTGCTTTCGAGAAAGACGAAAAGGTTGTTGATCCGCACGAGTCTCGAAGACGAAATGTCCCTGCTCATCCACGATCACTCCTTTCATGAATATGCCCCTCGGCGCTTCGGCGACACGCCGATTTCGGCAACGACGATTCTCCGCTTGTCCCGCGTTCGGAGCATCCCCCAAGATACTTATGAAGGACATAATTCCCCCAAAACGAAACAATGTATCCTTTTTGCTTTTTGTCGAAATCGATGTCGAAATAAAAGTCTTTGTTGAGGCTTTCGATATCTTTTTTCATCCGCGCCTTCGCCGATTTAACGTTTCTGCCGTCCTCTCCATACCCCGCCATTCTGGCGAGTTCCTCCGAAGAAACCGGAAGGCGTCGTCGTTCGCAAACTTCCAAAGAACGCACAAGGTTGTTGAACCTTTCGACTCTGTCTGACGAATGTCCGTCCATACGAAATCACTCCTTCTTTTTTTCGCAATTACCCGTCACATACAAAAGTTACGGCCTTCGCTGGAGAGAAACGTATGGGAGACACACGGAACACAATGTCAACGCTATTTGCACATACCACGACGCAACAAAAAAAGGTCCTCCGCAGAAACAAAGATCCGATATTCCCGAAATCGGGACTAAAGAATTTTCGTTCAGTCAGAAGACCTTTAGCGCTTTTCTCTTTTTCTAAAAAATCATCACAAGGGATTGGGACCGCCGACGCGCATTCTTCGCAATAAAGAAGGCTAATGGGAGAGGAATTATACATCTTTTTTGCCGACTGTCAACAGAACTGTTGAACGCATGAGCAATAATAGCACAACACGGCGACATCTTACGTCGGTGCGGATGTCTCTTTTCGGACGTTCGAGCGTGGCCGGGAACGATCCTCCCGACTTCCGGCTCCCGCCCGCTTCCGGAACAACCTTCAACGGGAAGGTCCGTCCGAAAGCGTTGCGGAAGCCGGTTCCGCCCGGGTGAGAGCGATCAGCTCCCGGAAGCTGCGACCAGTCGCCCGCGAATATCCTCGAGATCGAAACGCGTCGCTTCGGGCAAAGCCATAAAGCGATCGGGGTGACACGTCAGGATCAGAATCTGAAGCTTCTGCGCCGCATCGTCGATGATCTCGAGAATCCTCTGGAATCTGAGGGGATCGGTCGCCATGAACGCGTCGTCCAACACGAGCAACTGCCGTTCGTCGTTCCCCACGGACGTCGCCAGCGCCAATCGGACCGCGAAGTGGAGCTGTTCCTTCTCTCCTCCCGAAAGCGAGTCGACGTCAACCGTCTTTTTGATCCCCCTGGGGAGAAAACCGGCGGGTTTCAGGGACTCCTCGAGGATCAGATCCCCGGAGGGACTTCCGACGATCCGGGAATAGATGCCGGAAGCCGTTTCCGTCGCCTTCCGCGTGACGGTCTCGGAGAGTTCCGACCTGCATTGACTGAAGGTATCACGAAGGAGCCGGATCGCCTCCGCCTCGAGCTGTTCTTTCCGGTGCTGTCTCTCGAGTTCCGCGAGACGCTCTTCGAGGACAGCGACCGTGCTGTACGCCCCTTTCGGGGAGATTCTGTCGAGGAGCGCGTTCTCGCGAATGAGATCTTCGTTCGCGGACGTGTGCTCTTCTTCTTTTCTCCGAAGAGCGTCGAGAAGCTTTTCGAGCTTCTTGACAGGGTTCCCGCCGTATTCTCCGAGCTTTGTCCGGTACGCCTCGGCTTTTTCGTTCGCGGAATCCCACGACATCAGAAGCTTCGTCAGGTCAGTCCGGCGTTGCTCGATCGTTTTCCCGTCGCCCTCGAGCTTCCCGAGGCGCTCCAGGGCTGACTTCAGATGCTTTTCTTCCGTCGTTTTCTGCTGGCGAGCGAGCAACAGCGCCGCGTTCTTCGCCGAAAGAGATTCATTCCCGGCTTCACGGCATTCTTCGGCTCTCCGCACTCTCTCGTCAGCGCCGGCCTTTCGTTCCGCCGCGTTGCACATACGCTCCTTCGCGTCGGGAACCTCTCGCTCCCATTCAGGGAAACTTGCGAGAATCCCGTCTTTGTCGCGGTTGAGACCATCCCGCCCGGCGACGAGTTCTTCAAGGGTATCGTTCCCCAGGATGCCGTTCAGTTCCGCCCGCTCGCGTTCGATATGCTGGTCGAGAGACGCCCCTTCTTCGAAGAGATCCTCGATATCCGACTTCTCGGATTTTCCGAAGGCCGACGTCAGCTTCCCGACGAGACGTTCCGCCTTCGCTACCTCTTCGCGGGCTTCCTCGACCGAATCGCACGGCCCGAATGCGCGGATGCTCCCGAACGACTCCACGTCGATGCGGACTTCCGGAGCGCCCTGCACTCGCGTGGCCTTTCCCGCCTCAAACGTGACACATTCCTTCTCGCCACCGGCCTCCACCCGGCCGGAACAGGAAACCGCCGGCTCGATCTCGAGCGTAATGAGCGATGATTCGAGGCGGACTGTCGCCTTCTCGAGATCCGAATACGCCTTGCGGATCTTCCGGATTCCCGCAAGGTCAGGGAACGCTCTTGAGGCCTTCTCGTTTTCATGTTTCGCGAGAAGCGTCCGGACGTCATTCGCGGCCCTGATCTTTCCTTCGAGGAGGTGGAGTTTCTCCCGCAATTCGACAAACCGACTCGCCTCGCCGGACTGTCGGAGCAATTCGTCCGCCTCCGTGCGTTCGTTGCGTGCGGCCTCAAGCTCCCGCGTCGCCAGATCCACCCGGGCGCGAACGTCCTCGAGTTCCGCCTCGAGCTTCGGCATCGACGCATCGAGTTCCGATAGACGCCGCTGCGCCGAGTCCCGCTCCTGCGTAGTTTCTTCGATTCTGTCGATCTCGGCTTTCAGGCGTCCGTATTCGGATTCCGCCGTCCTTGCGACGGATGTCCGCCTCTCCAGCTCGGCCGTCAGTTGCGTATATTCCGTCGCCTTCGCCTCGATTGCGGCGTGGTCTGAACGAAGGACGGCGATTTCGTTCCGCAACGTCGCAACCCTTTCCGAAAGCTCCTTCACCTTTTCGGAAACCGATTCGGCCTCGAGTAACTCGCGTTCGGAAACCCCGAGATCCTCCCTGGCTCTCTCGATCGAGCCGGACACGCCCGAATCCTTTCTTTTGCCCGTCGGCGTGAAATGGATCGCGTAGCGGTCGAGAAGCCGCGTTTCGACGCCCCTCGTCTGGTCGTCGATCACCTGCTCCGACAGCGATTGACGAATATCCGAGAGCAGGTCGCCGGAGAGGTCGCCGAGTTCGAGCCGCCCCTGCGGCGCCCAGAGGACCTGAAGAATCCCCCAGTGCTCCGGCCGCGACATGCCTCTCTTCGGAACGTCCCGCGTGAAGAGATTCCGGGTCATCGCATCCGCATGCGGCCCCTCGGCGAGTGGACTGTATTCTCCGTTCTCCATCCGCTCCAGGAGCGACTCCGGCTTGTCGAGGAACCCCTTTCTGACCCGGTACCGCACCTTTGCGACACTGAACTCGACCGTCACTCTCGGGGAAAGGTCACGCCCCCATGGGCGCAGCTTCTGAAAGTCCTCGCCTTTCGTCGTGTGATTGTCCATCAGGGCGCATCGCAACGCCTCGAAGAGCGTCGATTTTCCGGTCGCGTTCGGAGCGTACAAGATATTCACCCGATCGGAAAAGGGCCCGATCTCATTCTTCTCAAGAAGGCACCGCCAGTTTTCGACCGTAATGGAATGGAGAATCATGCTCTCGCCTCCTTAATGAGCGAATAGAGTTCAAGCAACGCTTTCGTCCTGACCCTGGAATCGACCGACTCCGTCCGAAGCCGTCTCCCGACCTCCCGCAAAACGCCCGGAGGAAGCTCCTCGATCCAGGAATCGTCTTCCGGGGCGGGGGCGAGCCCTCCGAAATCCGTTGCTCCCCAGAAGAATCTCGACGCGACGACACTTTCGATATCGTCGAGGCGCTCCCTTCCCTCCGGCGTGATGAAACCCGAGAGCTGAAGCTTCAGAAGCGTCGATTCGGCGTTTTCCATCTCCCGAATGCGCGAAAGGATGCTCTGCAGATCATCCGACCTCGAGATCCGTTCGTCGACCGTCACCCAGGAAAGAGCGCCCGTCCGCACCGGAGTCACCGACGGCGCAGCCCCTCTTCCGTCGATTTCGACAAGCGACACGTTCCCGCTGTCGCGCTCTCCGAACGACGTCGCTTCATGAGTTCCCGGATAGGCCATACGTCCGGCGCTTCCTTCCGCGCCGAACACCGCAAAAGAATGCCAGTGGCCGAGCGCAAGATAATCGAGACCGGAGCGCGCGGCGGCGTCCCGCGGAATGGGGTGGTCCCACTCTCCGATAGGCGCGCCCTCGACGGAACCGTGCGCAAGGCCTATGGCGATTCGTTCTTCGTCCTCCGCATGAATCCATGCGGTCGGGTCCTTCGCGGACTGCTTCTCCGCAAGCGGACAGGGGTAGAGGACTGCGCCCGGCAACGGATACGGCGCATTCTCCCTGAAGACGACGACGTTTTCCGCCGCCTGCCAGGAACGATCCTCCCACACCGATCCCGGAACGAGAGGATCATGGTTTCCCGGAATGATGAAAACCGGACAATGGGCTCGTTTCAAGATATCCACGACCTTCTGGATGAGGGCGCGGTCCACGCTGTTATCCTCGAAGAGATCACCCGTAATGAGGATAAAATCCGTCCGGTTCTCCTGCGCAATCTGGAGCGCCCTTTCAGCAGCCGAAAGGCGTTCTCCGCGGATACGCTCTCCCATCGCGCCGAATCCCGTGAGTTTCATTCCGATCTGCCAATCGGCCGTGTGAAGAAACCGCACCATTGAATCTCCTCCTCCTGTCCCTCGTATACGAAGATTGTATCGAACGCCGACGACCGGTTACGGAGTTCACCCGGACGAAATTCGGGGCAAATAGAAAAAGCGGGGCGATCGCGGCGTGAATCCCCGCGATCGCCCCGCTTCCGAGTCATTCCGACAAAAAAGTCTGAATTACTTCCGGATCAACGAGAAGAGAAGCGGCGCAGCCAGAAGGATGACGAACGGAGACGCTCCGACGGTGCATCCGCCGCCACCCGAACCTGCCGCGGAAGACGCGGCCCGTCCGAAGACGTAATCGGCGTTCACGCTCTTTCCGAGCACCCTTCCGCTCCGACGGGCGCTCGCGTTCTCATCGTCGAAAAGCGTGAAGTCGAACCGACTGTCCTGTCCCGAACCAAAGATCCTGATCCAGAAGGTCTTGCTCGTCACCTTCAGTCCGCCGTTCAAATCCGCCCGCGTCAGCGAGTAATTGTCGTTCAACAGGACATTGCCGGCGCCGTCCCGGATCGCGCCGCTATAGGCGAAATCCGTCACAACCTCATATCCGTCGGTATCCACGTACGACCCGATCGTGATGGTTCCGGAATCGTAGACATAGAGATTCCCCCAGGTCCCCTCACCGCGAACGTTCCACGATCCGCCGAGTGAAGGGATCCCGTTCCCGCCGGCGGAATCCGCAGAGACGGGAACCTCGTCGCAGAAGCCCGCAAACGATGATGTCGCAAGAAACACCAAGACAACCGCCGCGAAAGCAACAATTCGTTTCATTCATCGTTCCTCCTTTTCGTTTTCAACTCGTCGATTGACGACGACATGAAAAAAGGGCCTCCGGGAAAACCCCGGAAGCCCATTCCACAAAGCGCGGATAATAAAAACGCCCCAATCGGATCAGCTATCGTTCCGTTTATCTATGGCCTATCCCCTCCCCGACGGAATCCAGAACGAACACATTTCCGTCAAAATGTCCGAATCCTCTCCACCCCCTTTTGTCTGTCCAGAGATCGAACTCGTGCGTCGCAGGCGGCTTCGGATTCCCTTCCAGCGTCTTGAAATCAAGGCGCTTCACGTTGGCATCGCCGCTCCTTCCGGACTCCAGAAACCGGGCGAGATCGTCGAGGCGTTCGTTGAACTGTGACCGTCGCTCCATGTCGAAATCCTTCATCGTCTCTTCGGCGGCTTTCGTGAAACGGATTTTCGCGGACGACGACGGAAGAACCCTTTCAGCGTACAGATCAGGGCGAATCCGGCGCCAAAGCAAATCACCCCAGGGGGAAAAGACACATTCCTCTCCGGCGCAATACACCAACGTCTCGGGAAGCGACGCGCACTCCGCCCGCTTCACTCCGTCGCTCCAACCCAGACGCCGGAAGAGGTCGATATTGTCGCGAATCACCCTCTTCGTGCCATCGTCCAGGTCGAGCGGCAGGCGGGGAATCCGAAGAAGGGACTCCTCTCCCTCGAACACGTAGACGCTCTCGTCGGCGAAAAACATCCCAAGAGTCTGCAAAAACCCCTGCAAGACCTTGAAGCCGCCGACGAGATTGAAGACGACGCGATACTTCTGGTCACGATAGCCCCTGATCGTCTCGTCGCACCATCGCACGAGGCGGGACATCCCATCGCGGAACGAGTCCGCGTTCTTCGTATTCAGCCCTTCGACCGCTTGCGATTGCGCGCTTTGATTCTGCTTGAGCATCCAATCGACAAGAATCCCGGCCACGCATTCTCCCTGATAGGTGTCCGTATGCAGGAAGATATGGGTGTTCCGGTTCGCGTTCGAGAGCGTATTCCCGTAGTACGAGATCAATCCGTGAAGCTCCGCACTCACGCGTTTCACGTCCTCGGGCGAGGAGGAAAACAGCTTTTCACGGACACACCGCACCCGGTCGTCCACCTTCTGACGATCTTCCTCGCTATACTCCCGTTTGCCGTAATTCGCCGTCCTTCTGAGAAGATCCCTCATTTCCCCGTCCGCACCGTTCGTCAAAGAACTCGTCCCGCATGACGACACCATCACGAGTTGCTCCATTCCATCACGCTCCTTCCATCTCGATCACGACAACCACAACTGCAAGAATCCCCCTTTACGCCGCATATATTATGAAGGGGTCTGATCGGACCTTGAGAACGCACTCTTATTTTGAATGCCCCTGTCGCTCAACGATGACATGAAAGCCTCGGCGATTTCCATGAGCATACGCTCCTGCACCCTCTGGACGACCTCCTTCAGGGTGCTCTCACTTCGAGCGAGCGCCTTGGCGACGCGGCTGTGTCGTTCGACATGCTCGCTGACCCAATTCAGCGGGTCGCCGGCGTACGCGTCGCTCGAGCAGACAGCATCAACCAGGACGTCTTTGTAGTGCGTGTTTCCGATGATCGCGTCAAGGCAGCAATCCGCCGCCCAGAGGCCCCAATCATCGTCGATCGTGCACCTGGTGCAATCCGTCAGGAGCTTCCGCACCCAATCCGGGGCATCGGGGCGCAATCGGACGAAAAGTCGGCCTTCGTCGTTATTGTATCGCTCAAGAAACGAACTCACTTCTTTCGCACATTCATGAATTTCCTTCCATTCTTTCGATTCCCTGTCCATGTCAATTTCCATTTCCATTTCCTTGCCCATTCCCTTTTCCCCCTCTCCGTATCGTAGAGCCTTCATAACGCATGCAGTTTCCTCGGGAAGAAGCGCCTCCCCCGGCGAAACGGCGCACTCCCGCGCCTATGTTTCAGCCCCAACACGACTCGATCGAAAAATGAGCCTGACCCCCCGCATCACGCCGCGCTTCGTGTGTACTATGAAATGTTTTAGTGAATATATGTGTGTATTGCATGCAAGCGTTCTCCGACACGGCTTTACGCTCGAAAATTTCTTGATCACATTCGCCGTTGCTCCTTCCGCGGCACGTTAATGGCAAGGCCAACGGAAGCGTATTCGACGAATCAAAACAGCTCTCCTTGGACCGGAACGGCGTTC
This sequence comes from Lactivibrio alcoholicus, assembly GCF_055390895.1. Taxonomy (NCBI): domain Bacteria; kingdom Thermotogati; phylum Synergistota; class Synergistia; order Synergistales; family Aminobacteriaceae; genus Lactivibrio; species Lactivibrio alcoholicus. Next base: position 2,867,949 of record NZ_AP042471.1, on the reverse strand, counting down.
TTCTTGTGGTTTGCGTGTATCCGAATAAACTCTTCGGGCGAAGACATCGCCGCGTCGAAGAGCCCACGCACCACAAGCGCTTTGTAGAGGGCGGCGGACGCGGCCTGACAGTTTATGGATTTCTGCGGGTTGAACTCTATGTCCGAAAACCCGTCGTATTCCAGTATTTTCGCCGCCAAGATCGGATTTTGTCGCAACGCCGACACATAGAGCCAGTCGTAAAACACCGTCTGCGGATATAGCGGCCAATCCCGGTTGTCGCACCGGAATCCGATGAGCTGTCCCGATGCCCTCACCCTCTCATCCTTTTTCGCTTCCCTCGAATCCTTCAGGTAGATGTCCGTGAACGGACCGCCGTTTGAAAAGACCTTACTTCCCTGAAAAAGCGCCTCGACAGAGGCGATCACGTCATCTATCAGCTGTACCCGCAAATTGAACGCACTCAGCAGAACTCCGGTTTCGTCTTCCGACTTGCCGGATATTTCCAGAATCCTGCGTATGCTTTTCGTTTGCGCGGCAGCCTCGTGCAAGGAGCGAATCGACCTCTGTTTCTGGCTCTTCGACATCCCGGGATGCCAGACGAACTCGACCGGTATGGCCGTCACCAAAACCGGACCGCTCATACTTGGGATAAAGACAGGTCTTTGAGCCATAATCAAAAAGAAAAACAAGGTACATCGAATCCATTTTGATTCGACGGTTGCTTCAACGATCTCCAGCGCCAAGAATCGTAATCGCTTCGCATCTTAAACAGTTCAGAAATTGGTTCCACGATTACATTTTTGCAATTACGAATTAGTTGTTTGTCGGAATCACATTGCACAGCTATTTTATCTATATACTTTTTCGGAACTTCATTTCGAATCATCACTTCCGCCTGAGGATCAGTCGTAAACGAATCCGGGATGCATTTGCTCCGTTCTGCCTCCGTAAACATTCTCTCAAAAGCCTTGACGGAAGAATACCCGTCCTCCTGAAACTCCCGAACTCCGACACAAGCGGCATTGGTCGGAACAAATCTGCAATCCAGCTCCCAGAGCGCCTCTTTCCTGATTAACAGAACCGCCCACCCGGCAACATTTTTCTTGACGAACACTCTTTTCTTCCAGAACATCCCGCAATTCGGAAAGCTTACAGAGAACGAAATCCAGTCGAGCCCCCCGTCAAACCGTTGCTCATCCGTACAAATGAACGGTACGCCCGCAAGAGCGTTTCTGGAACGAAGACCGATCCTGAGGATGGATTCCACGTTTTCGATAGGCGTGAAATGCACCAGGTGACGTATCCCTCTGGCGTCGACGCGCGATCGCATCGGCTCTGAAAGTTTCCATCGCAGCTCTTCGGTAAGAATACGTCGTCGCCGCAACGCATCCTCGCGTTGGCGATCCTGAAGCGCTTCATAGAGACTGTTCTTTTCCGCCATACAGACTCCTCCTCCTCTTGTCCCCTTATTCATTCCTGAGTCCCATGCCGGCACGCGCACACAGCGATTTGAACCTTCACCTATTTATGGTGTCTTTCGGAGAAGATTCTCAATGCCGATACCATTCGATTTGAACACACCGGGGGAATAGTTTGGGCGAAGCTTCTGTTTCGTTCATGGATACAACGAAATCCATCGTCACAGCGCTGAGATATTTGTCGCAGACGAGAAACGGCGGAAAGGCAATGCGGTCTTTCCATTGGACAAGCGCGAGTTTCAACCCCGATACGGTTCGATTTGAACTAGCTATCAAATTGTGTTTAGTTATACAAAAGAGTTTCAACCCCGATACGGTTCGATTTGAACTCGCGTGGATCAGCAATCTCTGCCACTGTCACAAAGTTTCAACCCCGATACGGTTCGATTTGAACGCATGGGGCGGATGAGTCTCTTCCAGTCGTGCGGGGTTTCAACCCCGATACGGTTCGATTTGAACTTACAGGGGAGAACGAAAAAGAGTACCTTATTTTGTTTCAACCCCGATACGGTTCGATTTGAACTTCTGCTGGTTTTGACAACGCAAATCTGATCACCAGGGAGAGCCGAATTTTGACCACCGCGATCAATCTTCCACGCCTGCCGTTTTGAGTTGTATGTGGCTTCTCTTTCTTCCCTCCTTCAGCGTTTCCTTCAGCCTGTAGCTCTCCCACGCGCACTCGATGATGTACGCCTTGTGGGTCAGGCGGTCGAGCAAGGCCGCCGTCATGTTCGGGTCGCCGAAGACCTCCGTCCAGCTGCCGAATCCAAGGTTCGTCGTGACTATGACCGATCCGCGTTCGTGTCGTTCCGCGAAGACTTGGAACAGAAGCTCGCCTCCTTCCTTCGAAAAGGGGACGTATCCGAGTTCGTCCACTATCAGCAGGTCGTACCGGGTGTACTTCCCCAGTGTCCGGGCAAGGGTTTTCTCCCCCCGGCTCTCCAGAAGTTCGTTGACGAGGTTGCAGGCCGTCGTGAACCGCACCCGCATGTTCTTCCGACACGCTTCTATTCCCAGGGCGGTGGCGAGGTGCGTCTTCCCACAACCGCTCTTGCCCAGAAAGAGGACATTCCGATGCCGGGAGATGTAGTCTCCTGCGGCCAGTTCCCCGATGAGCCGCCTGTCAAGCTGCGGGGCCTCTTCGAAGGTGAATGTTTCCAGTGTTTTGACCAGGGGGAACCGGGCTTCCTTCAGCCTTCTCTTTTCCCTGTTCTCCGAACGGATCTGGAGTTCCACTTCCGTGAGGTCCAGAAGAAATTCTTCGTAGCTCGCGCCCCGTTCCTCGGCCTGGCGGAGGCGTTCTTCAAGGTGTCGGGCTGCGTTGCCGAGGGTGAGGCTCCTCAGGTTTTCATGAAGCTGCAGGAGGAGTCCCGCGTTCATTGTCCGGTCTCCAGAGCGGAATAGGCCGATACGTCCGCCGGAGGAAGCACGGTCCACCGCGCCGACTCGAGGGGACGGACAAAATCCTCCTGCCTCCCGGCCGTTTCAAGCAGGCAACGGATTCCGGCGGCGTTTCCCAGTCCGTTCTCCAGCGCTCGTTCCACCGCGTCTTCCACCTGCTTTTGCCCGTAATTTCTGGTGAGGAGCAGGACGTCGATGAATTCCTTGATCCCCCGGTTCTCTCCCCGACGTTCCTGAAACCGTTCCAGAAGGGTGTTCATGGATTCGCTCCACGTCTTTTTCCATTCCGTTAGCGGGCGGGCGTCCCGGAAGGCTCCGGGTCGTTCCCGGAGCAGCTCCAGATAGTGGTCCGCATCGAGGATCCAGTGGTTGTTTCCGTATTGTCGTCCGTGGACCGCGAGCCGGGTTTCTCCGCTGTAGACCGATATCGTGTCCACGGTGAGGATCGCCCTGAGCGGTCGCCCCGCGTAGGAGGCGGGGACGGAGTACCGGTTCTTGTCCACCATGACGGTGGCGTATTTGTCCGCTTTCACCGATACGGTCTGTTCGTTGCCGTAGGGGTAGCGGGGAAGCGGCATGAGGGTTTTCCTTTCCGCCTCGTGCAGTTCCCTCACGCTTCCTTCCCGGCCGGTGATCCTGTGGGAGCCGTAGGCGAGACATTCCTCCACAAGCCTGTCGTTGATGTCTTCCAGACTTTCTCCCTGGGGGAGGGGCACAAGGAAGTTCCTTCGGGCGAATCCCACGAGTCCTTCGACTCCGCCCTTTTCGTTTCCCCGTCCCGGCGAGCAGAAACGGCCGGTGAAGGTGTACCAGGAGCGAAACCGGACAAAGCTTTCCTGTTCTTTCCGCTCTTTTCCGAGGAGGACCTTCTTCACCGCCGCGGTCAGGTTGTCAAAGATCACTACGGGAAAGACTCCGCCGTAATAGAGGAATCCCCGGCTGAGCCCGTCGAATAAGGCCTGCTGTCGTTCGCAGGGGTAGAGCCGGACAAAGGGGTTTCCCGAGTACTTCGATCTCATGCAGAAGCATTTCACCCGCACAGCTTCTCCGCCGAGGATCACCGCGGCGGTTCCCCAGTCCGCCTCCGCTTCCCCTCTCGGTGACGGCTCCAGGGGGATGAATGCCTCGGAACAGTTCAAGCCGAGCGTTCTCTTGACCGCCGCAACGTGACGCCGCACCGTCGTTTCGCTTCCTGCAAACCCGCATTCGTTCACCAGACGGGTGTATATCCGCTTCGCCGTATGGCGCTGCTTCTTCGGACTTTCAAGGTCCCCTTCCAGCCATTTGTAAATGATCTCGTGATAGGGGCCGAGTACGGGATACGGCTGGGTCTTCCGTGCGGAGTATCCCGTAAATTCCCCCCGCAGAACTTTCTTCACCGTGTTTCGCGAATGCCCTGTCTCCCTGGCTATTTCGCTCACGTTCTTGCCGTAGACTCGCTGAGCCGTCCGTATGTATTCGTATTGATCCACATTGAGCATCCTTTCCCCTCCGGTTTCATCGTCGTGCTGTTCGTCCCCGCCGATGATATCCGGAGCAAGGGTCAGGTGGTCAATTTTCGGCTGTCGTTCGCCTCTAAAGTGGTCAGTTTTAGAGTACCCCTATCTGTCACAATAGAAGTCGCGTAACCGAGTGGTTTCAAGTATATTGAGAGGTGCTCGGGAGGTGCGATGGAAATGAAACGATACAGCCCTGAATTCAAGGAAGCCGTCATCCGGAAGATGATGCCGCCGGCGAACGTGCCGATCATGCGACTGGCGGAGGAGAGCGGTGTTTCCTACGTGACCCTTGCGAAATGGCGGGAAGAGGCGCGAAGCGGCGGCGAAGCCGCACCCGGAAACGGAGAGCAGCCCGAACGCTGGAGTTCCGAGGACAAGTTCCTGATCGTTCTGGAAACGCACCCGCTCAACGCGGCGGAACTCGGGGAATACTGCCGCAGCAAGGGGATCTTTCCCGAGGAGATAGAAGCATGGCGGGAGGCGTGCCTCCAGGCGAACCGGCGGGATCTCCTGAAGCGGCAGGAGATGCAAAAAGAGATCCGGAGCGAGAAGAAGCGGAGCAAGGCCCTCGAGAAAGAGCTGTTGCGAAAGGAGCGGGCGTTGGCGGAAACGGCGGCGCTCTTGACGCTGAGAAAAAAAGCGCAGGCGATCTGGGGGGAAGACGAGGCCGACTGATCAGCGCCCCTGATCGCCTGAAAGCAGTGGAACTGATCGACGAAGCCCATCGGGACGGAGCGAGGCTGCACATGGCGTGCCGCGAACTTGGAATCACCGTGCGCACCCGGCAGAGATGGCTCAGGAACAGGGAACCCCATAGGGTGAGGGAAGACGGCAGGAAAGGCGCGAAACGCAGGAAACCGACAAATGCGCTGAGCGACGACGAGAAGCGTAACGTGCTCGAAATCGCGGACAGTCCCGAATATGCGAGCAAACCGCCGGCCCAGATAGTGGCGGACCTCGCGGACAAAGGGCGCTGGGTGGCGTCCGAATCGACATTCTACAGGATACTGCAGGGAGCGAACCAGCAGCACCATCGGGGCAGATCGAGGAACCCCGGAAAACGGCCGTCCCCGTGTCACGCGGCAAGCGCGCCGAACCATGTATGGACCTGGGACATAACCCTTCTGGCGTCGCCGATTCGCGGGGCCTACTACTACCTCTACATGGTCGTGGACATCTTCAGCCGCTGCATCGTGGGCTGGGAGATCCACGAGGAAGAGAGCGGAGAATGCGCGAAGCGACTGATCCGGAAGGCATACATCAGAGAAGCGCTCTGGAAAAACGAAACCCCGCTGGTGCTCCACTCCGACAACGGAAGCCCCATGAAGGCGTCGACCTTCAGGGCTACACTGGAGAAACTCGGCATATCAAGGTCATACAGCAGGCCGAGGACAAGCGACGACAACGCGTACTCGGAATCGCTCTTCCGGACCCTGAAATACCGGCCCGAATACCCGCCCTGCGGATTTGAAAGCCTTGAAGGCGCAAGAGAGTGGACCTACGGATTCGTTCATTGGTACAACGAGATCCATCGTCACAGCGCCTTGAAATACGTGACGCCGGGACAGCGACACCGGGGAGAATCCGCGGCGATTCTTGAGGCGAGAAAACAGGTGCTTGAAGAAGCGAGGCGAAAAACCCCGGAACGATGGAACACCCGACCGGTGAGGAACCTTGAGGAAGACACAGTGGTATGGCTGAATCCTGAGAAGGATGAAAGAGCACGGGAAACTTTAACACCGGAAACGCGACATGTCGGTTGACAGACACCGGTACCAAAACCACCGAGTGGCGGAAGCATGGAGCGGAGGTCGTTGTTTCAACCCCGATACGGTTCGATTTGAACGCGCATTGACCGACTGGATGCTGCGTGCTGGATTTGTTTCAACCCCGATACGGTTCGATTTGAACTACGTTGTTTCTCTGGTATGGTTGCTACACGTGAGTTTCAACCCCGATACGGTTCGATTTGAACCTGTGCCCTCGAAAGTTCGTGGGAGTGGGAATTCGTTTCAACCCCGATACGGTTCGATTTGAACGTCCTGTGCCCTCGAAAGTTCGTGGGAGTGGGAATTCGTTTCAACCCCGATACGGTTCGATTTGAACAGTATACGAGGTTGCCGTCATAATCGGCAATCTCGGTTTCAACCCCGATACGGTTCGATTTGAACATAGGTTTCTGTCTATGGCCCCCGTAACAAGGGCGTTTCAACCCCGATACGGTTCGATTTGAACCTTCACTTCTGACTGACGGGTTGCCTCATGGAACAGTTTCAACCCCGATACGGTTCGATTTGAACATACCGCTTCCCACAGTACCACTGGATACCCAGTGGGTTTCAACCCCGATACGGTTCGATTTGAACGCGTTCGGGGGCATTCCCCGGACGTTTGAAGTGGTTTCAACCCCGATACGGTTCGATTTGAACACACCTGCCCCTTGCCTTCTGGGGCGGAGACGTTGTTTCAACCCCGATACGGTTCGATTTGAACGTTTATGTACGCAAGCATGGAGGTTTTAAAAGAGGTTTCAACCCCGATACGGTTCGATTTGAACTTTGTAGTCCGGAATGTCCGTGTACAGATGTACGTTTCAACCCCGATACGGTTCGATTTGAACCGCACCACAAGGAGGAATTGGTTATGCACGCAAGTGTTTCAACCCCGATACGGTTCGATTTGAACTACAAAAACCACTTTACAAACACGTTTTTAGTTTCAACCCCGATACGGTTCGATTTGAACCTTTCGGTTCGGCTGGCGCTTGGTGAATGGAAGGTGGTTTCAACCCCGATACGGTTCGATTTGAACGGTGGGAGGACGGGTGGGAGTTTTAGTTAGGGGGGGGTTTCAACCCCGATACGGTTCGATTTGAACCCACAAGGGAGAGATTGATTATGTACGCAAGTCTTGAGGGTTTCAACCCCGATACGGTTCGATTTGAACTCCCGGTGGAATGTAGAGCGAAAGAATCTATTCCGGTTTCAACCCCGATACGGTTCGATTTGAACGCGCGTGGCCTATCACTGATCTGAAAGGAGAGATAGTTTCAACCCCGATACGGTTCGATTTGAACCTATGCCGTAGCGTTGATCCTCGTGCGTTTGGAGAGTTTCAACCCCGATACGGTTCGATTTGAACGCTGGCGCTTGGTGAGTGGCGTATTCTGCACAATATGTTTCAACCCCGATACGGTTCGATTTGAACGAACGTGGTATCCAAGAAGGAAAAAAGGCGGATAGGTTTCAACCCCGATACGGTTCGATTTGAACCCCGTTCCCCCTAGTGGTGCCGTTTGCGTCACCTGTTTCAACCCCGATACGGTTCGATTTGAACAGAGAGAGTGCCGTCAAAGCAGCGCCCGCTAACGAGTTTCAACCCCGATACGGTTCGATTTGAACGCGGGATCAGGGGGGCTTCGGCTCCCCTTCTTTGTGTTTCAACCCCGATACGGTTCGATTTGAACTGCCGTGCATGGAGCTGGTCGAATACGTGTTGAGGTTTCAACCCCGATACGGTTCGATTTGAACATAGCAGAAGGAGGAATGAAAATGATCCTGAACCTGGTTTCAACCCCGATACGGTTCGATTTGAACGTAGAACGCCTGACTCAAGTGAGGCCGCTAGAAGCAGTTTCAACCCCGATACGGTTCGATTTGAACCCGTGAACCCGGTTGACAAAGAAGCACCGGAAGGTTTCAACCCCGATACGGTTCGATTTGAACCACGTTAGCCCCAATGTTGGGGGCTCCAGAGATGTTTCAACCCCGATACGGTTCGATTTGAACTTCCGAACGCGCATGACGTGCGTAAGGTCGAGGAGTTTCAACCCCGATACGGTTCGATTTGAACCGAGATGCGCATAGCTTGCGATAACCTTTGCCCCGTTTCAACCCCGATACGGTTCGATTTGAACATCGTATACGGCCTGTGTGCGCAGATCGTCCGGGATGTTTCAACCCCGATACGGTTCGATTTGAACTCTCAGCGAGCGCGACAAAGGATCTGCCGCCATGCGAAAGTTTCAACCCCGATACGGTTCGATTTGAACATTCGTTGTTAGAGGTGTTAGGGTGCAAATGTTCGGTTTCAACCCCGATACGGTTCGATTTGAACCTTGTTTTGTGCTTGTAGACTCCGTTGACGGTGTCTGTCAACCGACATGTCGCGTTTCCGGTGTTAAAGTTTCCCGTGCTCTTTCATCCTTCTCAGGATTCAGCCATACCACTGTGTCTTCCTCAAGGTTCCTCACCGGTCGGGTGTTCCATCGTTCCGGGGTTTTTCGCCTCGCTTCTTCAAGCACCTGTTTTCTCGCCTCAAGAATCGCCGCGGATTCTCCCCGGTGTCGCTGTCCCGGCGTCACGTATTTCAAGGCGCTGTGACGATGGATCTCGTTGTACCAATGAACGAATCCGTAGGTCCACTCTCTTGCGCCTTCAAGGCTTTCAAATCCGCAGGGCGGGTATTCGGGCCGGTATTTCAGGGTCCGGAAGAGCGATTCCGAGTACGCGTTGTCGTCGCTTGTCCTCGGCCTGCTGTATGACCTTGATATGCCGAGTTTCTCCAGTGTAGCCCTGAAGGTCGACGCCTTCATGGGGCTTCCGTTGTCGGAGTGGAGCACCAGCGGGGTTTCGTTTTTCCAGAGCGCTTCTCTGATGTATGCCTTCCGGATCAGTCGCTTCGCGCATTCTCCGCTCTCTTCCTCGTGGATCTCCCAGCCCACGATGCAGCGGCTGAAGATGTCCACGACCATGTAGAGGTAGTAGTAGGCCCCGCGAATCGGCGACGCCAGAAGGGTTATGTCCCAGGTCCATACATGGTTCGGCGCGCTTGCCGCGTGACACGGGGACGGCCGTTTTCCGGGGTTCCTCGATCTGCCCCGATGGTGCTGCTGGTTCGCTCCCTGCAGTATCCTGTAGAATGTCGATTCGGACGCCACCCAGCGCCCTTTGTCCGCGAGGTCCGCCACTATCTGGGCCGGCGGTTTGCTCGCATATTCGGGACTGTCCGCGATTTCGAGCACGTTACGCTTCTCGTCGTCGCTCAGCGCATTTGTCGGTTTCCTGCGTTTCGCGCCTTTCCTGCCGTCTTCCCTCACCCTATGGGGTTCCCTGTTCCTGAGCCATCTCTGCCGGGTGCGCACGGTGATTCCAAGTTCGCGGCACGCCATGTGCAGCCTCGCTCCGTCCCGATGGGCTTCGTCGATCAGTTCCACTGCTTTCAGGCGATCAGGGGCGCTGATCAGTCGGCCTCGTCTTCCCCCCAGATCGCCTGCGCTTTTTTTCTCAGCGTCAAGAGCGCCGCCGTTTCCGCCAACGCCCGCTCCTTTCGCAACAGCTCTTTCTCGAGGGCCTTGCTCCGCTTCTTCTCGCTCCGGATCTCTTTTTGCATCTCCTGCCGCTTCAGGAGATCCCGCCGGTTCGCCTGGAGGCACGCCTCCCGCCATGCTTCTATCTCCTCGGGAAAGATCCCCTTGCTGCGGCAGTATTCCCCGAGTTCCGCCGCGTTGAGCGGGTGCGTTTCCAGAACGATCAGGAACTTGTCCTCGGAACTCCAGCGTTCGGGCTGCTCTCCGTTTCCGGGTGCGGCTTCGCCGCCGCTTCGCGCCTCTTCCCGCCATTTCGCAAGGGTCACGTAGGAAACACCGCTCTCCTCCGCCAGTCGCATGATCGGCACGTTCGCCGGCGGCATCATCTTCCGGATGACGGCTTCCTTGAATTCAGGGCTGTATCGTTTCATTTCCATCGCACCTCCCGAGCACCTCTCAATATACTTGAAACCACTCGGTTACGCGACTTCTATTGTGACAGATAGGGTTGATGGAAAGTTTCAACCCCGATACGGTTCGATTTGAACAATGGGTCAAGGATTTGGAAATGCAAAATGCGGATTCGTTTCAACCCCGATACGGTTCGATTTGAACTCTCCAGATCCTCGTGAACGCGAACGCTCCGGCGTGGTTTCAACCCCGATACGGTTCGATTTGAACTTTTTCTATCTAGTGAAAGGAGAGTGCTTCAAAGTTTCAACCCCGATACGGTTCGATTTGAACATCAGAGTTGATGGCAATGGCGAGGTTCTTTGGTTGGTTTCAACCCCGATACGGTTCGATTTGAACTTTTCAAGGCGTTCGCCTACAACGCATCATTTGATGTTTCAACCCCGATACGGTTCGATTTGAACGTTCGGAAGGTTGAGGATACTATCCTCAACAAAGTAGTTGTTTCAACCCCGATACGGTTCGATTTGAACTTGGCACATTCCTTCACAAAGGGTACAGGGATATTTGTTTCAACCCCGATACGGTTCGATTTGAACGTGTTGTCCCGAACAATGTCTTTGAGGGCATCGTGTTTCAACCCCGATACGGTTCGATTTGAACGTGCCGGCTGGCTCTCTTTGAAGGGAGCCACAAAGTTTCAACCCCGATACGGTTCGATTTGAACTCAAGCACTGACTGCATGGATTCAAGTATCTTGGTTTCAACCCCGATACGGTTCGATTTGAACCAGTAAGCGGGAGCCGAGCAAGCTGTTCGGCGTCTTCGAGTTTCAACCCCGATACGGTTCGATTTGAACCGGATTCCTCGCACGCATCCTGTTCGTTCCGCACACGGTTTCAACCCCGATACGGTTCGATTTGAACACGTGGGATAGGGCCATACAGCGCGGCATGGACGCCTGTTTCAACCCCGATACGGTTCGATTTGAACCACAATGCAGGATCTTCATGAGATGTACGAGGCGCGTTTCAACCCCGATACGGTTCGATTTGAACGGGGCCCCCTACCTGATGGGGCCTCTTGAGTCGGCGGTTTCAACCCCGATACGGTTCGATTTGAACTCTACCAAGACGGGGAAGTCAATAAACTTTTCCTTGTTTCAACCCCGATACGGTTCGATTTGAACCTGTGAGGTGGCGGGGATCCCCCCGAATGGGCGAGTTTCAACCCCGATACGGTTCGATTTGAACAACGTGTACCCGACGCGAGCGGCAGCCCGCGACGTTTCAACCCCGATACGGTTCGATTTGAACATGTTACAGTAATTGAATCAATGATCGAAAAAAGTTTCAACCCCGATACGGTTCGATTTGAACTGCTGAGCAAGACCCTAAAGAGGACGGAAAATTTTAGTTTCAACCCCGATACGGTTCGATTTGAACAGTAAAAAAAGCGGATTCAATTCGTGGATGTGTAAGTTTCAACCCCGATACGGTTCGATTTGAACCAATGATATTATGTTTGGTGCTATGCCATATCATTTGGAGTTTCAACCCCGATACGGTTCGATTTGAACGTCGATTCTACGTATAATGGAATGCTTTTGTCAAAGAGTTTCAACCCCGATACGGTTCGATTTGAACGTTTGAAGCGCGGCCGAATCATTCCGCGCTTGCGGGTTTCAACCCCGATACGGTTCGATTTGAACATTGTAGCATGCAGAGTGTTCTGTTTCTGGATACCGAGTTTCAACCCCGATACGGTTCGATTTGAACCGAGAAAATGGTTCGATTAGTAATACTGTTATCAGTTTCAACCCCGATACGGTTCGATTTGAACTCGAGGATCGGCTGGTGTCTCGGATTTGCTCTGCTGTTTCAACCCCGATACGGTTCGATTTGAACTGGCACTTGTCTGAATTGTAGTTGTTTTTCTATACAGTTTCAACCCCGATACGGTTCGATTTGAACTGGAAAGCGACTTGCAAGGAAGCGGCAATCGAAGGTTTCAACCCCGATACGGTTCGATTTGAACTTGCGGAAATTCTTGCAGATACAAAGACGACGAAGAAGGTTTCAACCCCGATACGGTTCGATTTGAACGCAATATAACAAGGTGCTATTCCATGAGCTTCCAAAAAGTTTCAACCCCGATACGGTTCGATTTGAACGCTAAACGTGTAGGATTTTGTAGTGGCAATATGTTTCAACCCCGATACGGTTCGATTTGAACCAAAGAATCACAGGCGGCCAATGCCAACGCAATTCCGTCGGTTTCAACCCCGATACGGTTCGATTTGAACCGTGAAATTGGGCGAAATTGAGCGCAATTTATGTTTCAACCCCGATACGGTTCGATTTGAACGTTGGCAACAGTTCACAACTGGCGGTGTGGTAGAGCGTTTCAACCCCGATACGGTTCGATTTGAACGCGCCGGCTGAGGTTCAGATCACGCTGAGCAAGTTTCAACCCCGATACGGTTCGATTTGAACAATGAGCAGAAAAGAGTATGTTATTCGCGAGTTTTGTTTCAACCCCGATACGGTTCGATTTGAACCAAAAACAGCAGCCTTGGCGACCTTGGCGGCCTTGGGTTTCAACCCCGATACGGTTCGATTTGAACTGATAGTGATGGTGTTGAAATGAGCAGAAAAGAGTATGTTTCAACCCCGATACGGTTCGATTTGAACCGGGTCAAGCTTGAAACCTGCTACATGGAAGGTGGGTTTCAACCCCGATACGGTTCGATTTGAACCCGGAGGACAGCGACTTGGCAGAGTCGCAGAGGGGGGTTTCAACCCCGATACGGTTCGATTTGAACGAAAGGAACTGAAGATCCGGTCCTGCGTGCATGTTTCAACCCCGATACGGTTCGATTTGAACGAAGATGAGGGAGGAATTTAGAATGTTGCAGAGTTTCAACCCCGATACGGTTCGATTTGAACTTTGATCGAAAGTTTGATCAAATTCGACTTTTCTGTTTCAACCCCGATACGGTTCGATTTGAACGATAAAAAAGAGGAGGCGATTAAATGCAGACACCACGAGTTTCAACCCCGATACGGTTCGATTTGAACTTATCGATGACGACGGCATCGAACTTTCGCGCAAAGAGTTTCAACCCCGATACGGTTCGATTTGAACTGGGATAACACCAGTTAGCGAAGTATTGCCCAATGTTTCAACCCCGATACGGTTCGATTTGAACTGGCCAGGTGCGGTAGAAGATGGAATCGCATTTCTGCGTTTCAACCCCGATACGGTTCGATTTGAACTAGTGTATGGGGGGGGCTTCGGCTCCCCTTCTTGTTTCAACCCCGATACGGTTCGATTTGAACTGGAAAGCAGTTTGCAAGGAAACAGCGGCAGAGGTCGTTTCAACCCCGATACGGTTCGATTTGAACACATCACGCTGAGCAAGCGGGACAACAGAGTGTGTTTCAACCCCGATACGGTTCGATTTGAACCGGACTCCCCCTCGGGGTCTACGCCTCCGCCGACGGGTTTCAACCCCGATACGGTTCGATTTGAACCCAATGCCGACTCCAGTGGGCAAACCTGCAGCCACCAACGTTTCAACCCCGATACGGTTCGATTTGAACCCGGAAGGAATGGGTGCTCAATAAGTTCGCCGCCGAGTTTCAACCCCGATACGGTTCGATTTGAACTGTGGAGGGCCCCGTCCTCCGAGGTTGGTGGAGTTTCAACCCCGATACGGTTCGATTTGAACGTTGATGTTGATGTTGATGTTGATGTCGGCATCGAGTTTCAACCCCGATACGGTTCGATTTGAACTACCAGATCAGGCAGACAGGGACAGATGATCGTCGTTTCAACCCCGATACGGTTCGATTTGAACGTACGTGCACTGCCGTTGGGCGGATCGACAGGTAGGGTTTCAACCCCGATACGGTTCGATTTGAACCAGTACCTGGAGGGCAACTTCACCCAGGAGCAGGCAAGTTTCAACCCCGATACGGTTCGATTTGAACCGAACGTCATGCTGATACGTCTCTTTCTGCTCAAGTTTCAACCCCGATACGGTTCGATTTGAACTCATTTCTTCGCCACAAACCATCACAGGCGGACGGTTTCAACCCCGATACGGTTCGATTTGAACTTGTGGAACCCTGAAGAATATGTAGAGGCAACTAATGCGTTTCAACCCCGATACGGTTCGATTTGAACGTTGATAGTGATGGTGTTGAAATGAGCAGAAAGCAGTATGGTTTCAACCCCGATACGGTTCGATTTGAACAGTTCTTGTGAGTATAGCATCCATGCGGCTCCAGGACAAATGTTTTCTTTCACAATATTGTGTCATTCTCATGAACGATATCCAGCATGATATTTTCAGCTCCCCCAAGGCTTTTCACGACACCAGTCTTCCTTGTGATTCAATATGCTATGTTTATTATTTTTCAGTGAATACGGAATCGACGAGTCACGGACCGACCCGTCGATTCCGTATTTCGTTCCCGAACGATCCCGGCCGGTAACTAGGCGACGAGGCTCATCGTCCCGGGCGTCTTTCCCCAATAGTCCATCGTCAGGTTCCAGGGGTACAGCAATTTGTACAGGACAACACTGTCCTTCGCGGGGTTGATGATGCTCGTCAGTGTGAACTCTATCCTCGCGAACGCTCCCTTCCCGACGTCTCCCCCGAAGACGCTCCGCTGCATCCAGTAGAGTTCTTTCGAGAGTTCCCTGTGGATCTTCATGTCCCTTTTGGCTTCAACATCATACACGATGATGCAGTTCAGGTTTTCGTCGAGGATCATGCGATGATGTCCACCCTTCCCTTGTCCCGTCCGAGAAGCTGCTTTCGCCAGGCGTTCGACGCTTCGGTCCATGCGAATACGAGCGAATCCTCTTCCGGATCGAGCATGGATGTCAGGTCCCTCGTGAGAATCCGCTTCTGCGTCTGGGACATCTCCCCCTCGAACGTGCTGTTCTGGATCCAGAACATCCGTTTGGAGAGCATCCGGTGGACCTTCTGCACTCTTTTGACGTTGACGTCATAGAACAACAGACAGTACATCCCTTTCTCCCCCTTTATTCGAGAGTCCAGTCGACCGTGCTCGCTCCGGCGAGTACGTCTTTCACGATACGGTTCGCAAGGTTCGACATCGCTCCGAGAAATCCGAGCGGCCATCCCTGCCGGTCACCGTTTTCTCCAGGTATCGTCTGCGCCATGACGGTCATCATCTTCCTCAGGGCTTTTCTGCCCTCTCCGTTCAGGTAGCACGCGCCCTGCTGCTCCGTCGTCAGAGCGGTTGTGAATGTTCCGTCTTCAACGAGTTTCCATATCGCGCAGTCCACGAGGAACGGCTTTATCGGTTCCGAGAAGTCTAACGCGAGCGAATGACGTCCAACGCCCGGTTCGTGAAGGAATCCTATCGCCGGGTTCATTCCCGATTCGGCGATCGGAGGAACACAGAGTCCGTAGACGATGCTGTTCCCGTAGGATATCGCGGCGTTCACCGGATCTTTCGGGGGGCGACGGTTTCTTCCGGAAAACCCAAGGTTTTCCGGAAGACGCTTTTGCAGCTCTTCGTAGAATCTCCGGCTGGCGGCTCCCTCGATGCCGCGAAGATCGTCGACATTCGCGGCGGCGTTCGTGCTTTCGAGCGCGTTTCGTAGTGTCTGCGCAAGCGCTGCGTTGTTCCATCGCGTGAATTGTATGTACCCCTGCAGGGCGGCGATTTTTCCGCGAACGATCGCGCGCGCGAAGCCCATCCGCATATATCCGGAGGCGCAAAGGACCTGACTGCGCCTGAGTATGCTGCGGATCCCAACGTCGCCGCCTGCCTTCCATCGGAGCGTGCAGTATGGCCCGCGATACCCGTGGATTACTTCTGTTGCGTTTTCCAATACGCTTCATCCTCCTCTTCAAACGCTCCTGTTTCCCGGCAGCAATCCATGAAAGGGCACCGTGCGCAAGTCCGGACGTTCGGTATTCTCCGTTTTCCGGCGAGCGCCGTTCGTATCGCCGCGTCGGATTTTTCCGTGCGCTGGACAACGATGTCGGTTTCTTCACATCTGAGGATGCCGAGCGTTTCGCCCTTTTCGAGCATCAACGCGAGCATCGCGCCGACCCATGCGGAGACCGGGGGCCAGGGCAGGACGCGAAGGACGAGGTCGCATCGTTCCGTCCGAAATGCCTCGCTGTCGAAGATGTCTTCCTGCGGCAGCTCGACATCCGTTTCCGCCGCCGTTTCATCCTGCATCCGCCACTGCATTTCGCGCATGTGGTCGGTGCGCTCTTCGGGAACGATTCCGCAGGTCCACCAGGCGACCGCCCTCGGGCAGAAGAGCGCGAATCCGGTTTCGAGCGCCTGCTCAAGCAGCACGGGGAATCTCCACGCGGTTGACCGCTCTGTACGGCGTTCCGGCGATGCAATGGGCGACGATCGCGTATCCTTCGCGGACGGCGAGACCTCGAAGGCTCCAGGTCCGCCCTCCGTCTTTGGCCCCGGGCCGGGATATGTGGCTTCGAAATCGTTCCGCGCGGCACATCGGGGATTCTTTGACCGGGGGAAATATGTTCCATGTGTCGATGAGTATGGGTTCGAGCAGGAAGAAGAGGTCTTCCGCAAGCGGCGGCAGAACGCCGTCTTCGTGAATCACTCCGATCCACGGGTCAAGCGAGAGGCGGGCGAAGGCTCCCATGACGACGGCTCTCGCAAGGCTCACCGCGATGTCGAGCGATTCCTTGTTCCACCCTTCCTCCAGTCGGCGCTGCGCGTCCAGCAATCGGAAGCGTTCGACCGATGTTCGCGTGCTTTCGAGTCCGCCGACGTAGGTTGCGCTGAGGATTTTGAGATAGGCGTCTTCCCACGCGTCGGCCTTTCCCGGGTTTCGCAGACGGGCGATTGCCGTGCGCAAGCGTGCGCCGCCACGGAGGATTTCCTTCGCTATTTTCCATCTCCTTTCGGGATCTTCGAGCGTGAGGATCTGTTCCACGTTCGCTTTTCCCGAGACGACTCCGGAATAGGGCATCCAGCTTTCCTGATAGATGCCGTTTTCGAACCCGTGCAGCGGGATGGAGTATTGGGACAACAGCGAGAGAAGCGCAGGATCGGGCTCGACCTCTCCGAAGGCGAATATTTCCGATATTTGCAGCACCGGGATCAGTTCCCCGCGCGGCTGCCCCTTTTCGCGGATTTCTATCGTCCCGTTCTTGCGACACAAGTGCGACGGCCGGGTGATACATATCAGACGCGGCATTCGCGATTCCTCCCCTCGCAGATCGTTTTCTCCGCAGGAATACGAAGGGCGCAGCCTCCGGGAGACTGCGCCCTTCACGTGTTCCGAACTGTGATCGATTGTATCAATGCGCGATGTTCACCATTCCGAATCCCATGCTGTTTCTGGAGCCGAATCCCGTTTCGTAGGCGAATCGCAGGATCTCCGGGTCGCCCTCCGCTTCAAAGGGAACCATGTGTCCGATGACGATTTCCCCCGGTTTGATGGTGATGGCTTTACTCGTTCTTCTCCGCTGTATATATGCAATGTCTGGGTGAAATATGCACTCGTTCTTTGGGTGCTCGCCGGTGAATGACTCCCATTTGCGCGCCAGATTTTCACCGATGACCTTCCAGAATCCGTCCGTGTCCGGCGAAAGATACCGGTGACGCAGGACGGGGTCGCTGACGCTCGCCACAAGCGGAGATATGGCGACGAAGCGTTTTCTGCCCCCGGAAAAGTCCTGCTCCCGGTCCGTGCTCACCGATTCGACCCTGGCCCGCATCCTTCCGATCGTGACCGTCTGCGCGTCGAGCAGTCCGTGAGCCAGCATTTCCGCTGTTCGGTCGGCAGGGGACGCGAATTTCCACTCCAGCCGTTTTGTTACGAAAACCAGCCTCCCGTTTTCGACCTTCGTCGTTCCCGGGCCGCCCCGCAACTGGCTGAACGTAAAAAGTTTGAACGGGCGGTCGTCCGAACTCCAGTGTCCGTGATCGTGTAGCACCTTGCTCCACTCGGGCGCGGCGTTTTCGAGGATTCCGTATATCAGGCCGACGAGAAGGTGGTTGTAGTTGACGGGGATCGTCGAGCCTTCGCCGATGCCGAAAGTTATCGAAAGTCGCATGGGCGGGTTACGTGAGTTTCTTTGACGTAACCAGATACACTTCTTTTGGCCTGATCTCGAGAATCCGGAATTGCCGGATCTCGCCCTTTTTCATCGTCGGCTCGATGACTTCCCCCGGGGGCAGAACGCATCGTATGTTGCCTCCCGTCTTGAGTATGGGATTGCCCTTATTATTGAACCCGTTCATGGTGACTTCAATAGTCTTTTCGGCTTCGGAAGCATCGCAGCAACCACCGGATTCTTTTGTATCCCCGACAAGCTTCATACGCCCATATCCCGCAAGAGTCTTGCCGCCGACGCCCCAGGATGAAAGGGCTTCTTTGAGAATTCGGAACGCCAGCGCAGCCCAACGGCTTCCGTTGTCGCTCGCTTCAGAACAGGAAACGGCGATATGGAACTGGCCCGTCACCGTAAGGAAGAGAACCGGGTTGGGATCGTCGTAATCCGTCGGGGCGCTCTTGCCTTTCGACGAATAATAGTCTCCGTGATGCGGCGTCATGACGTCTTTCATCAAGCCCGAAGTCTGTTGCGCAACGCTCTGCGGCGTGATCCAACCGTCGTAAAATGTGATGAAACCGGCTCCGTCCGCGTCGCCGAACAGGATTTTCGCAAACTCTCCCGCCTGTTTTGCCGCCCCTTTGCCGTTATGGATTAAAAAGTCGGGATTCTGCGGCCCCCAGACCTGGGAACAGTAGTGCGACGCAAGCCCCTTGAGCGCACTTCCGGGGATGATCGGCGTCCCATACGTATGTTCCAGCGTCAGTCCCGTTTCGAGGACGTTTTCCCCGCCGAGTCCGATCACCATGCGGCCTTCGGTCTCGAAAACCCCGTGGAGCGTTCGCGTTTTCGATGTCTCGATGCACTTTTTGCGACGTGCGAATGCCTGTTTGTAGAGTGTGTCCATTTGCCGGGAGGCGGTGCAGACGTTTTTGAACAGCTTTTTTCTCTCTATAGCGTGCAGGTCTTTTTCTCGGACGTTCGCATCATCTGCCTGTTTTGAATTGACGGGAACACGAAGATACCGCGCCAGCAACAGTCCGGCATTGGCGCATTCACTCCGGTCAAGGCCGGAGACGGCTTCCCGGCAGCATTCAGTCATTCTTCCCCGCTCCCTCCTCTTCCTTCAGCAGCGCCTGTGCGTACCGTTTCACCCATCCGGCGGCTGCGAGAACCTCCCGGGACAAAAGCATGTACGCCGCAAGAGGCTTCGATCGCGCATGAACCGTCAATTCGTCCAGCGGTTTGCCCAATACGCTTGAAATGTCTTCAAGAATTACGGCTTTCCCCTTCGCCTTGGCGAAGGCCACAGCCTGGACGAGTCCGCACGAATGAACCAGCGACGGAAAGGAATTCGCAAAGGAAAGGTAATCGCCCGCATCCTTGCCGGTTCGCTTTTCGACGCACCGGCAGGCAATTTCGGCCATCCGCTGCTCGCGGGTCCGCAGCACATCCTGCTTTTTGGGTTCGTTATTCGCCACGATTCGCCCCTCCTCCGAACAGGCATCGCACGAGTCCCTTGCCGACCGTCGTTTTTCCTCCGATCTGAAGATCGAGCGGTTTTCCGCAGAATGTCGCGAGGAGTTTTTCAGCGGCGGCGTCTTCCTTGTCGCCCTTTCCGTAGACTTTGTCGCACCAGACAAGACCGGCGAGGATCGTCTCCGTCGGCAGCGACTCCTCGTACCAGAGGGCGCCGCGAGCCACCGTCTTTTTCTCGTCATCGATCCGCACTCTGGCCGCGACTTCCGTTCCCGTTTCGCACAGGAATGAAAAGACGTCGTCATGAACGATCACGAAACGATCCCTGAATGTCTTCTTCCAGTCCGTATCCCCTCCAAAGACGAATGAGGCGATGCGATCAGCCCAGGCGTCCGCTTCCTGGGAGGGAAGCGCCGTGAAGTCCAGTTCTTCGAGATAGACCTTTCCGTCGAGCGCAATGGAGCTGTCTTTCGAGACGATTATCGCTTCTTCGCGTTTTCCGTTTTTCGGCGCTGCGGTTTCGTCCCCGTTGTCGCGCGCAAGCCTCGCAAGACATAATGGTGAAGTTACCCATGCGAAGGCCCCGGCGAAGCTGCGGATCGGAAGGCAGAGTATCCTGGCGTCGGTGAAGACAAGGGAGCCCGAATTGCCTTCGTCCCCGGCCTTGCCGAAAGCCCGGACCTTATCCGGATCTTTTTCGCGTTCGTTCTGGTCGGACGCGCCGAAGTTGTCGGCAAGGACGCCCTTGATCGCCGAACCCGGTACAAAAGGCCAGTTGGTGATCTTTTCGCGCATGATCGGAAGATCGATGTATCCCACTCCCCGGCCTGCGCCGACGTGGAGCGGGGTTACCGCATGCAGCCAATAGGTGCGTTCGTTCTTTTTCATGATTCGCTCATCACTCCTTGTCGAATGTGTGTTACCAGGTTCCCCAGAGAGTCAGCCCAAAACCGTCCTGCCGATCCTGTGCATCGTCGCAAACGGATTTCAGCCAAAGATCCGACAACGTCGCCGGATCTCCCTTTCCGACTTCTAAGAAATAGACGCTTCCGGCGGGAGCCATGCGTCGAAGCGCTTTCGGCCCCTGCGGCTTGCCGCGCTCGATGCTCCATCCGGAAATCGGCTGCCAGCGGTTGACGACCGCCGAAACCAGCCGCAGCTCGACATTCCCCCCGGGAGGCGTTCCGAAATACGCCCCGTCGCGTTCGCAAAGCCAGCCGGGGAGCCATCCTTTTTCGAAGGGCGCCGGCGAGGCGAGGATCATGCGTACCCGTTTCGTTTGAGGAAGATGTTTCCGAACGTCCGGAGGACACTCCCAGAGCGCATCATGGTCGCCGTCCCGTTTCCAATGGGCGAGTCGCCGTTCGCTGCCCATCGGATGGTGATCGCCGAGTCCCTTGAGCCGCTCGTTCAGGAACCCGTCCCCGGTCCGGGCGTCCATCGCCATGCGCAACGGCCGCAGTTCTTCCCCGGCTTTGCAAACGAAGGTCAGCCCCGATGTCGTAAAGAGCATCCCTTCACTGCTCGCCCCGCTTTCGGGGTCGATTTTCACGTGCGTTCTGCCGTCTTGTTCCAAGGATCTGAGGAATCCATCCTTCAACATGCCGCTTTCTTTTCCGTCGTTCGATTTCCAGGATGAGGCAAAGTCGTTTCCGAATGTCTCTTCCGTCAGCCACTTGGCCATTCTGTCAAGCGACCAGAAAAGGGGCGGCTTCAAGGGCTTGAAATCGGGTTCGTCCGTTCCAAGTCCTTTGGGGAAGCAGAGACGAATGCCTCCGGGGAGATTGGTCCCCTCACCTTCCCGAAGATCGTCCCCGGGGCGCAGGGGAAAGATCTTTCCGTCGTCCTTTCGAGCAACGAAATCCAGCGGGAAATGAACGAACATGTCCTTCCCTTCCATCGGGAACGGGCCGCGTACTGTGATGTCCTTGAGTTTCGCGATCATTGCGGGGTCGAATCCTCCGCCGAGCTTGCCGAGCAACGAGCGCAGCGATCCGGCTCCCACGGAGGGATTGAACCATTCCATCGTGCGCGCGCCGTTTCCCTCGCCGAAACTCCGGGCATCACGCGCGACGAGGGGGTCATGCGGTGTGATCGTCAGATGCACTGGTGCTCCCTCCTTTTGCCTTTCCGATGCTTTCGGAGATCCACTGGCCGATGATGAGTTCGTCGGCCAGACGCTCCAGGTCTTTCGCAGATGACACGCGCTGCACGATCTCTTCGAGGA
The DNA here is from genome assembly GCF_055390895.1 of Lactivibrio alcoholicus. NCBI lineage: Bacteria > Thermotogati > Synergistota > Synergistia > Synergistales > Aminobacteriaceae > Lactivibrio > Lactivibrio alcoholicus. The sequence continues at coordinate 2,846,072 of NZ_AP042471.1, read as the reverse complement.
CGGCATCCTTATTCGGGATCGAGATTTCCTTCCGCTCGAAGATTCGCGCGAGGTCTTTCCGAAGCGCACTCGTGCACGCGTTTTCGTCCGTCCAGTTTGCGTAAAACGCCGCTGTCAATCGCAACTCGTAGCCGAATTTGAACGGAAGCTCGCCATTCGCGTAGGCATCGGCCCAGAAACGCAGCCTTTCGTCAATCGGGCGACTCCCGTTCTCCGCACCGGCAACGCTCCACCGTTCCCGCACGAATTGCGCCGAACCGCCCCGGGAGCGGACGACAACCGCAAGGCCGTCGCGTTCCACGTCCTTTCTTCCGTCCGCCTTCGCACGGCGCTCCGCATCCCGTCCCCATTCGAGGAGATCGGCGAGGTCTTCGAGCGCGTGACCGATCGCGATGCCCACCGATAGCGTCGGACTGTCCGAAACGCCCTGCTTGGGGCACGCATTTTGCAGCATTTTCCCAAAGTCGTCGTGAAGCTCTCGCGCGCAGGGTAGGGCCGTATCGCACGGCAGGAAGGCGAGGACGTCGTCCCCTCCGGTGTAGACGCAGACACCTCTGTGGTTTCTGACTATCGTCCTCGCACTCGACGCAAACTCCGACAACGCCAGTGAGATCGCACGGTGCTCATCCGGAGACTCTGCTTCCGATATCGCCTTGCCCATTTTGTCGCCGTCGGCGCAGAGGACGACGAAGTAGGGGGAGGGAGCGCCGAACTTCTTTTTCTGCAGTGTCAAAAGGCTTCCCCGGATCTTTTCGAGGATATCGTTCACATCGCTTCCGACCGGCGCTTCCTTTCCGATGCTCACGAGCCTGTCGAGATAGAGCGCCGTTCCCTCATAGGGGAATTCTTCGAAGAGCCCGCCATCCACGCGCACTCGCGACAGCGCTCCAAGCCGCACAAGTGCGTCGCACTGCTCCTTGATCGCTTCGATTTCGTTCCAGGCGGCGGATTCAGCCTTCAGTCCGCGGATCCACGGATCGACGGCGACGCGGGAAACAGACGGGAAATACCCCTTTCCCGCCGCCCGTTTGGTCACGCCCACGGCGCACAGGGATTCACCGGGTTTGATGCGCAACGCGCCTGTCGAGCGGGCGTTTTCTTTCAGAACCGTCTCGCGCAGACCGTCAAGCGACGATTTCGGCAGTCCGGCCTGCCCAAGGAAGGGCGCGAAGTCGCGACAGTTCTTCCGCGCGGCAAGCAGACGCATGACCCTGTTGCGGGCGTCCTTGTATTCCCCGTTTTCGACCGTCGCCCACGCGGCGTAAAATTCGACGACATCCGAAAGCTGTTTGTCCCAGACGTCGTCGCGGATCATATTTCCCGCTTTCTTCCGGGCTTCCTCGGCGAATTCCAGCCAGCGACCCTGCGCCGCGGCTTCCGCTCTTTTTGCCGCTTCTTCCGGGTCTCCGGTTTCGGCGAGGATGACGTTCGCAACGGTGAAATCCGAATCCGGCGCGAGATCGCCGGAAGCCGCCGGGTTCGGGAAGATCAGCTTTCCGCCGGCTTCTTTCACGGCGCGGGCCGCGTCCTTCGCAATTTCCGAGAGCATGTGGGAGCCGAACCACAGATCCCGCGTCCGGCGGGCGGACTTGATGAAGTCCTGCACCGGGCCGATGGAAATCGCAATGAGGCTCTGTTTCATGGTTTCACCTCCTGAAAGCCGTTTTCCTTTGCGAAGGACAGAAAGCCTTCGATAGCCGAACCACCGGGGGAACGTTTTACGTTTTTCCCAAGCGGGGCGCCGAGCGGGGACTTCGGATACGAGGCAAAACGCTCGTGGACTATCCCATCCCTCTTGAACACCTTCGGTCCGAGGGCGACCGATTCAAGCCGCGGTGTCCGGAGTTGGAGAATCATTGCCGCGGCCCGCCTCCCCTTGAAGAGGAGCGGGCGCAGAATCATCGGGCTTGCCATTCTGTTTCCGGCCGCACCTGAGACGAGAGGAAGCAGTTGCGTGTCCTGAGGATCCGTTCTGGACTGGAAGTGAAATATGATGGGCAACCCAAATGCCGCTCTCGGGAACCCGTCCTCGGGAATTGCGGCCATCCTTGCATGTATCTGATCCCGTTTGCGCGTGACCGCACGAATCGTTTCAGGCTCCGGCCACCTCGACCGCCCGGGACGGTTCAGCATGTCACCGGAATTCCTGCCGACTTCAGGTCCTTGCCGGAATGTCTGTAACAGGCGAATCGAGTCATTCCAGGAAGGGATAGCACCCGGTGCGCCGTTCTCTTTGAGAAGGATCGCGGTGAAAAGCTCCGGCCAGGCATGAACGGGACCATCCGCCGCGTGGCGGTACGTCTTCATTTTTGACGAAAGTTCCGAGGCGTCTTTGGGAGCGAAGTCTTCGCAGAAGACGGCCCCGCAGCCGCGCCGCGTCCGGGCGCCGAGTCCTCCGAAGTTGCACCACGCCCAGAGCGCGGCTTCGACATCGTTCCAGACGTCGTTCGGGCAGGAAATTCGAAGGTCGAAGACAAGATTCGTCCACGCTTCTCTGATTGGGATATTATTGCCGTCCTTCTCGCTCCCATGAAATGGGAATGTAACATACCCACCGTGATACTTCGCTTTCACGTAAGGTAACTTCTTCCCAGGGATACGATCGGCGCATCGTTCTTTTTCCCCTTTTGAGATCAGAGTCACGGAGACTGAGACTTTGCTCGGCTCTTCCGTCGTTCCCCATATCGCGCCTTCCCGTTCGGCCAGTCGCACGGCATCCGGGAACACACACCCTCGCGTCGCCCGCCACCAGAACCGCAGTTGTCCCCGTATGGAACTGACTCGCACCGGGGTCACGTCGTCCGGAATCCCCGGGAAGACGCCGCCGAACATCGGGGTCACCACTTCGACGCGATAGGTCTCTTCCCGCCTCCCAAGCGGAATGACAGCGTTCTCTCCGCCTGGAGCACTCGGTGCTTCACACGCGATCTTTCTCGGCACCATGGTCACTCCTTTCAAATTTGAGTTTCCTGACCTTTCATTAAATGATTCTCGTCTATTGCGACTCCTGTGTGCGAGGTGTTCCTTCGCACACAGGCGTTTCTTTACATTTTCTTTTGAATTATACTCCGCCTCCAGTACTATTGAAATGAAGGCTTTCGTCCTATTTCCAATTATTAAATTCGGCGCTTCGATGTCTACGCTTCCCTGCTTTCGCCGGTGTTGACGTTATAGTGCAGCATCTTTGTATCCGCAGAGGGGATGACGATATTCCAAGGAACTGTCCAGCGAACCCCCTCCCGTTTCGGCTCCAGCGTATATATGATTCCTTTGGGAGTATATGCGTACGACATTACGCGGACGTCTTCATAGATATGCGTGACGCCGTCGTGAAGCAACGCGAGTTCACCCGGGGCCACGACGCGGACCCATTCGTTTTCGTCGCTTCCTTCGAAAGATTCTTCGGTATATTCGTTTTGTCCCGTGGCTTCGTGAAGCAACGGGATTTCTGTTTTCATTTCGAGGATGCTCCGTGCGATGGCCGGAGCGTCGTTCTTTTCGGCAAGCCGCCCCGCTTCGTCGAAGATTTCCTCCAGGCGCGAGGGAATCTGCTTGGTGAGCCGCATGGATCCAAAAGCGGAATCGTAGATCGAAAAGCCGCGGACGGGGCGCCCCACGCCGAGCGGCGACGAATTGCCGAAGAAACTTCCCCAACCGACGTCTCCTTCCCTGATTTGACAAATGGCGCAAAAGGCGTCGCACACATAGCGCCCGACGTGATCGCGCATGATTTCTTCCGGAAAGGAGAATGTCACGCCGGTCGTGTGGAGGAAACGATTCAGCGGCGTTTGGGAGTAGCTGCTGGCTGTCCCGTAGTTTTCGTCACGGATCAGTTTTCGCCCGATGGTTTCGCGAAAACCGACAACCCGTTCTGAAACCTGGATGTTGCTTTCGCAGACGAAGGCCGAATCGGACTTCAGCAAGACGTAGGGATCCGGAAACGACGGGAAGACCGCTTTCTGGGTTTTGGCCGTCGTTCGCGCGATGGTCCGCGTGGCGCGAACGCTGATCTGTCCGGCGCCGTGCATGATCCGGTTCACGCGGTAGGGTTTCGCGAGGTAGCGATAGATCGCGCCGGGATACCCTTCGCGAAGAACCTGCGAATAGGTGAGGGATCCCATGTTCCCTCCCGCGAGCGCGACCTGGTAGTTTCTTTCGACGCACGTCCGCAGCGGAAACGCGTGGTGCGGGCTTTCGGAAGCCTGCTGTTTGAGGGGATACAGATCCAGCGGTATCGGCGATACCGGGTGACGCTCGTTTTCGAGCAGGTCGCGGAAGGCCTCGTTGAGATCAGAGAACGGCGCGTCGGAATAGGCGTCCGTCGCCGGATTTTTGCTTTCTTCGGCCGCGCACAGGACGTTTGCGTACCGGATGAATTCATTGTCCAGGTAGAGCCAGTTCGGCGACAGGGGACGGTCGAGGTATTGCCGGAGCCCTATCCGCGCGACCCGGTCGTCCGTATCGATCACGACGATGAGTCCGGGGCAGTGGCGCCCGGCTCTTCCGGCCCTCTGAAGAAAGGACTGGGCCGACGATGGCGCCCCTATCATGACGACGAGAGCGATGTCTCCGATGTCGATTCCCAGTTCCAGCGCGCTCGTCGACACGACGCCCCTCAGGCGCCCCTGCATCAACGCCTGCTGGATTTCGGAACGGCACTCGTCTTCGTAGCCGGATCTGTAGGGCAGAACGCCCGGTTGTTCGATACACTCGGCGCCGTTCGCCGTGTCTTCGTTCTCTCCGTCCCCGGGTTCTCCGTCACCGGGGCAGTTCTCGGAGGCTTCGGCCGAGTCAACAGGATACAACGGCGTTCGGGTTTCGGAAACAAGCTCCTCGACTCTCTTTCTGGAATCGGTGAAGACGATGAATCGTCCGGTGTCGCCGGATTCGTCGCCGCTCGCGATCCGCCTCAGAAACTCACGCACCGCGGCGCTTCTCGACGCCCCCGGGCAGAGGAGGATTGTCTTCCCGTATGTTCGGGCCCCGTCATCCTCCGGGCCGATCACGTCGAACGAGAGTCCCGTGAGCTGCCTGAGGAAGCTTTCCGGCGCTTCGATGGTCGCCGTGCCGGCGATAATCTGCTTCTCCCCGGCGAGCGCCCGGAATCTGCGGACGAGATAGGCCATGTTGGTTCCGAAAACGCCGTCGTAGATATGAGCTTCATCGAGGATGACCAGTCCCGCGTTGCGAAGAAAGGCGCCGGCTTCCGGCTCGCCCGCAGCGGGAAGAAGCCAGGCATGGAGCACATCGGGGGTCATGAGGAGGATTCGCGCCTTTTGAAGGCGTCTCTTCCGCTCCCGCACCGGAACGCTTCCGTCGATGATCTGGACGTCGAGCCCCGCGCCCTCGACGGCGGACCGCCATTTAATAGCCTGGTCGTGCAGAAGCGCCCGCATCGGGTACAGGGCGATTGCCGTCGATTGACGGTTTCTGAGAAGCATCGACGTGGCAAGGGCCGTGAAGACCAGCGTCTTTCCCGACGCCGTTCCGGTCGAGATACACACATTCCGGCCGTTGAGCCCGGCTTCGATGGCCGCGCTCTGATGCGAATACAGCCCGTCGGGGTATTCCCGCGACAACGCTTCCCGAACAAGAGGATGAAGCGCGGGAATCGGAGCGAATGAGGGGGCTTTCGGAGAAAGACCCGCCTCCTCGATGACCGGAATCCCAGCCTCTTCAAGCGCTGTTCGGACGAACTGATTCATCGTCATTCGTAACGCCTCCTTTCTGAGATTGTTGCGCCATATCACCTCATTCCGCTCGGACGCTTTCCTGCCCGCGGCGCGCGTTACTGACTTTTGCGCCGATATTCCCTGATGATTTGCCCGGCATTGCGACGATGCCCCTTCGAGGCCGCGCGCTTGACCTTCAGGCGGGCGCGCCTCGTCGACGCGGTGTACATCCATGAATCCTGCTTGCACATGGGCTTCCCCATGAGCCTCACTCCTTTCCGTACAAAGAGTACGCTTTTCAGACGACAGGTTATGTCGGTGTCCCTTTTCTCACAAAGGGGTATACTTGGATCAAGAGTATGCCTTCTATTTAATAATTCATTCGGTGAAGGAACGAGATGTGAAGGGGGCGGTTGTGTGTCGGGGACGAGAAAGGTGTGCATGCTGTGTCCAGTCGGAACGTCACTTGGTGGAAACCTGGACAGGAATGACACAAAAACGAAAGAGGCGACTGAAACGTTGTCCAAGCCTGAATCGGCGGCTCTTTTCCAACGGGAAAACGTTGATACGCAGGCATATCCCTTCTTATCGGGGTATCTGAATCCACGTTCGAAAGCGTCCTGGGAGCTCATCTATCGCGGCGTCCCAGAGGATTCGAGCGGTCACGTCAGGGCGAAGCGGTATCCGACGGCAGAGTTGCAGAGCACTGTCCGATGGCTGGCGGATCTTGAAGACAAAGATGCTTTCTCTCACCCCCTCTCGTTGCGTTTCGTCTTTTTCCATTCGGAAGCCTTGATGTCCAGAAAAACGGCGGAACTCGCCGGACTCTATCTTCAGCTTCTTCTCGGTCCGGAGAGAACAAACAACTTCTTCCGATCCTCTCTTGCAGAGAAAAATCCAATCGAGATCGAGGAACTCGCTATCAAGGTGAACGATCGCCAGTCATTCCTGAAGAGCGTCTCGGAACTGTTCGAGAGGTTCGATTTTTATCTCGAAGAGGCGCGAAAGAATGACGAAGAGGTGATCATCAACACTTCGGGGGGCTATAAAGGACTCGCCGCGTATTCGGTTCTCTACGCGCAACTTCACGAGCTTCCCGCCATTTACTCGTTTGAAGCCGAGGATTCCCGGTCTGTCGAGCTGGCAGCCTTGCCGGTTTCCTACGCAATTTCCGAACTCGACGAGGAGATGAATGTCCTCAAGGCGCTGCATGCAGGAGGACCGGAGGTTGAAGGATTTCTCGAAAAATGCGCGGGATCCCTTCCGCCATGGATGCACAGCCTTCTGACCGATGAGAGGAAGCCTTCTTTCGGCGGTCTCACGAAAACGCTTCTCGAGCGCCACGGAAAGAAACGCGAGTACGAAGGCGGACACGGCCGTTTTCTTCTTGGAAAGCTGCGCGATTGCGGGAGCGAAGGTCGCCGCTATGCCGAGTATCTTCAGAAGCGAATCGCCGGCAACTGGTCGGAGCTGTGGCTCGGCGACCAGATACCGGAAACCGTCGAACACAGCCGAAGACATTCCAAGCGCCTCATGGAGGTCGCGGGGAATCTTTTCCGCTGCGTCCCGGATACTCTGGAGAAACTTGGCATGTTTGAACCGAAAGTATTGGCGCTTTTCATTGCGTGCATCTACCTTCACGATATCGGACATACGGCGGTGAGTTTCCCGGTCCGAAAAGACGGGTCGGGTGCCTTCCCGCTCGGACTCTTCCCCTCTGCGGTTCGAGAAGTGCATCACATCCTTTCCCGCGACATGATCCTCGAATTCGCGGACGACCTTTTCGATTCCAAAGGGTCGGAGGAAGCCGCTCTTGATGTCGGTTTTCTCAAGAAGCTCGTCCCGTTGGTATGCTCGTATCACAGAGGCTATACAAAGCTGGAGAATGATGGCGTGGCCCAGCCAAATAGAGCGATCCAAAGCGTCGGTCGCTTCCTGTACGAAGAGAGCTTTGAAACGACATTGAGCCCTCTGGAGAAAACTTGCGCCTCAGAATATATATACAATCTATCAGTGAATAAAGTCTTGATTGCGGCCGCATTGTTGCGGATAATCGACGGTTGCGACGTTCAAGTGGACCGAACCGTCGATGCCGTGTATTTCGACGCGCGGAAGCGGCGCACGCTTCTTGAGGCGCGGCATCTTGGAAACCGTCTTGCCGGACTGAAGGGAACTCTTCCGGATTCTCTCGAGAAAACCTGTCTTGAAGTCACACAAACCGGAGAACGACTCTTCGGGAATAACTCCGAAAATGAAAAAGAATTTCTTGATGCCTTCGGAGAGACAATCAAAGGAATTTACCCGAAGGTGTTTGAGGCTCTTGACGCTCTCAAAAAGACGGCGGGCGGCATGCGACTGATGGAGAATCATTCGCCGAAACTCTTCCATGCCCTTTCGCTCGCGAACCGGGTCGCGTTCAAATGGGAACAGTTTCTTCACTTCGACAAGCACCGCCTCGTGAGCACAGTGCTCCCCGTTCCGGGCGACACAGAAAACAGCGTCGTGATGACGATCTTCCCGCAAGAAACAGGAGGGGATTCCAGGAAGGAGTTTCAGTCGCTTCGGGACGACAAACTGAAAGACATCCGGAAAGACATCCAGAATGAATACGACAAGGTTTCTCATATTTTATTAGGCAATCTTACGGTGAAAGTTGATGTCGCGTCCTCATCGGGCAAGCTCCGAACGGAAGAAAATGATGGCTCAATCATTCATTGACAATCGCATCCGTCCGTTTCTCGACAGGATGGAACGACTCTGCGGCGTGTCTTTCACGGTTGAAACGGCTTCTGCGCTTCGTTCGCCGTCGGGGGGCGCTGAAATGTGTTCCAGCGTCCTCGATATCAGGATGACGGATGACCGGATTCCGGAGCTTCCGCTCATGGGGGACTCCGGTGAAGGAATGCATTCGTGGACTCTACGATGGATTCTTCCCGTCCCGCTTCCTGAATCGGACGCTCCTGAAGGTGACGAACGAAATCTCTTCAGTCTGCCGGATGGTCATGCCTACAGGACTCCCCTCCTTCTCGTCCGCCCTGGGAGCGGGACAACGGACGCCCCGGAAGACAAGCCGGGGCTCGCATTTGACGCAAGCGATTCGCACGTCGTCTCTTCCTGGTGGCTCTTTTGCAGGAAATGCTGGAAGCATTTTGCGGATTCGGTGAACCGGGAGGCGTCCGAACCGATCCAAATGGATCAGATTATTCGTCTTGAGGCAGGTTTGAATGCCCCGTGGACCGATTCCCGCGCCAGGGGACGGCTGTATGCCGAAGCTCTTGGCGATGATTCAAACCCGCTTCTGGCGATCGAATGCGAGCGGAAGATCGAAATCAACTGGAGAGGAGAACACGGAGGCGAAACTTTTCGGCGTCCGCACGAAACCCATCGGCGCCGCATCTGTCCGTTTCAGACGCCGGAGTCGAAACGCATCGGGCTCTCGCTCCATCTCGCCGCGGATGCCGCATGGAACAGCGACTCGCTTTCGATCGACCGGGGGCGACAGACGCTTTCGATCGCATGCGGGATGATTCCGTATCCGAACCACACGGACGGCCCCCGCCTTTTGATGGGAGGGAAGAATCTGAAACAGGCGGAGACCGGCATCGCCGCGCCGGAGCCGCCGCGTGTCCCCGGTGCGATCGAGGGTAATGTGATGCAGGAGATCCCCGCTCTTGTCGATGGAAACCATCACGACGAAGCATGGCGTTTTTCCCCGTACCTCGGCAGAAACCTGATGGTTGCAATCATGCCGTACGAAGGCTTTACGTATGAAGACGGCCTTGTGGTCCGCTCATCGGCCGCTGAGGCGTTTCGGATTCCCGAGTATTGTTTCAGGCTGCGGAAGATATTCCGGGAAATATGCATTCCTCTCTCCGGCGGGCATGTCCCTGACGAGGCATCCGTCCGGCGAATTCTCGCCGATCGTTTTTCCGGCGTGAGGGGGAAAATATACGGTTTTTCGACTCCTCTTCCCTCCCTTGCGCCGCTCGCACGACAAACGGAACAGGGATTCAAGGATCTGGACTGCGGCGTGTACCCCTTTTTTCTCGAGGGAAAGCTCGCGGATATCGAAGCGGGAATGACGCTCGGACGCCCGAAGGGCGAAGACTCTGGACGCTATCTTCCGATCGATCTCGAGCTGACGCTTCATTTCGTCGCGGACCTTCCTCTGGGATTCGGGGACAAGATGACCGGACGCCACGGAAACAAGGGCGTCATCACCCGGATTCTCGAGGATCGGGAGGCTCCCGTCGCAATCATCGATGGAGAGGAAGTTCCCGTCGATCTGATGATTTCACCGTGTTCGGTGATCGGCAGGAAGAACCTCGGACAGGTTCTCGAGATGGTGCATGGTCTCCTGCTCATGAGAACGAAGTCGTCGGGTTCGTTCAAGGTTCCGTCAAACAGGCTTCTGACGTCGGAAGAGTTCGTACGGCTTCTTCCCCTGTTGAAGGAGATGGGGAGCGACGATTCGGGACTTTTCGAGGTTCGTCTCGCTGACGGGCGTTCGGCCCGCGCCTTTGTCGGCCCGCAATACTTCGCGCGGTTGCATCACCACGCCCTGCGAAAACTCCAGGCGCGCGGAGCGTACGGACCGGTTTCCTCATTGACCGGCCTCCCGGAGCGCGGCGGCGCGAGAACGGCCCAACGAATGGGCGAGATGGAACATTGGTCTGTAGCGGGATATCCGGTGAACAGCGGGGCTCTCCCTCTCGGCGAGAAACTGCTGTTCGATTTGCGGAAAAACCGTTCGGGGAGAGAAGAATCCGTATCTTCTTCAGGTACGGATTCTTTGCGTTCCTTCGTCCTGGATGTCCTGAGGCGCCTCGGGATGTCCGTTTCAACGACTCGGGGAGAACACGGGGAATCGCTCTCAATCTCCCGCCCGGGCGATCCCGGAATCGACGCAACGGCGGAACGCGAATGCGACGCGTGGGCGCTTCGCATTCCTGCGGATGAAAAGGGCGGACCGGATGTTCGGCTCGTATGCCGACGACTCCCGTCTTCAAGGACTCCGGGCGATGTCGCCCGCACGGCGCTCGGCGGAGCGGACATCCCGCTTCCCTTCAGGGCCGACGGGGCTCTTTGCGTCGTCCCATCCGTCCTCCAACGCATCGGGAACGAAGGATTTTTGGCGTTGCGCCGTCTCACCGACGCGCTCTATTCGTGTGACGCCGAGCTTGGAACAGGAGAGTCCATCTCCGAAAGCACCAAGGAAAAACTCAAGAATGAACTGAAGCGATACAGGGGATTCCTTTCGAGTCTTCTCTTCGGAAAGGAAGGCGTTCTTCGCGCGGATATGATGGGGCGGCGCTTCTCTTCGAGCGGGCGCGCCGTCATCATCCCGCATCCGTCTCTCCGTCCGGACGAAGTGTTGCTCCCCTGCGTCATGGCTGCCGAGATCCTCTCCGGCGCTCCGGACGTATCCAGGCGTCTGAATCTCAAGCACCGGCCGGCTGACTGCGACACTCTCCGGCAGGCCTTCGAGGATTCCCCCGTCTGGGTCCTTCTCATCAGGCAGCCGAGCCTGCACCGCCACAGCGTCCAGGCTTTTCGCGCACGCCTGTGGGACAGGCCGGTCATCGGCATTCCCCCCCTTGTGACACCAGGATTCAACGCCGATTTCGACGGCGATACAATGGCTGTCTTTCTACCGCCGGAACCCTACGCGAAAGACCTTCAGGCTTTTTCGATCCTTGAGAACCCGGGCCTTGTCGGAACGGGAGAAATCGCGTTCCAAAGCGGCCTCGATCTTGCGCTCGGCTGGCATTCGATGGCCCCCGGTCGCCGAAAAGCCTGGATCGACCGCCTGAAACCGGAGGACAGAACTCCGGAGAAGACGGAAAAACTCAAAGGATACCTCCCGCGGCTGATCCGCGAACTTGCCGACATTTCCTCCGATGCCCGGGGCGAGATTCTTCGGGACTTGCAGATGGATTTGTGCGCCGCCTCAACCGGCGCCGCGAGCATTCCGCCGCTCGATTTTGAACGCCTGGCGTCGCTCGGGCTTTCCGATACACCCGTTCCCGCTTCGCCGGAAGAAGAGACGAAGGCGAAACAGAACGCCGACAAACGGATTGATTCCGCCCTGCGACGCTTCGGCCGATCGGACATCAGCGTTCTCGTCACAAGCGGGGCAAAGGGAGATCCCGACGGGCTCAGGGCGATGACGGGTTTTCTGGGGCATCAGGACGTGTACTCGAAAGACCGGTTCGGTGAGGACATCTGGAACAACGATACGTGGATCAAAGGGAACCTGTGGAGAGGGCTGACGGACGACGAATTGTTCCGGTTTTCCTCCGTTTGCCGGGACGCCATGACGTCGAAGAAGCTCTCCGTCGCCGAGGCCGGGTATCTCACACGCCTGCTCGCCGAGGGGCTCTTTGAGACCGCGGTGACGCAGGAAGACTGCGGCGCAACGAAGGGGCTGTCGGTTTCGTTCGCGGATGGCCGTCTGTTCATCCGGGCGAACGGCGAGGCGATTCCCTTCCCGTCTTCCAACAATACGGCCGCCGATCTGGAACGTCTGGCCTGGGGGCGCGTCCCGACGGGGTTGAACACGCCGCTTTCCATGAGCGACCTGCAGACCGTTCTGTCGTTCTGGAACGCCGGCTCGGCTCGTCCGGAGAACGCACAGAACTCGCCTCTCATCGATCATCTCGTTCGGAATTCCGGCGTATTGCAGCTCCGCTCTCCGCTTTTCTGCACGGCGGAGGCGCCGGGGCTGTGCCGATTGTGCTGCGGCGCCGACATCTCCGGGAAGCCATACGACCGCAGAACGTTGCTCCCGATTGGAACACACGTCGGCGTGAACGCAGCGCAAGCCATCGGAGAACGGGGGACACAGCTTGCGATGAAACGCTTCCACAGCGTCGGCTCGGTCGCCGCGCCGATCGACAGATTGAAATCCGTTCTTCTGAAACATTCCGAGCTTTCCGGAAGCGAGGCGCTGCACATGAGATTGCGCGAACTTTTGACGGATGTGTTATGTGAATCGGGGAAAGAGCCGGGAACAGCCCGGAAGGATCTGCCACAGCAGTTCATCCACTACGAAATCGCGCTGCGCGACGCGCGTGGGCTCAGGCAAGCGGCGCTGGCTCGGGGAGACGGCGATATTCTGGCCCGACTCGCCTACGAACAGGGGCTTTCCGTCCTGGGAAAAATTGCCCCTTCCGAGAGCCGGACCGACACGTTAACGTCTTTCAAAAGCAGTCTGCTCTGGAACCAACCGCGTGACGGGAGGGACGATCGATGACGCCGATTCAGCGAAACCGGTCCGGAGAACGCAACACGGAGAGACAGAGAGATGTTCAGCGCAAAACGACGACCGAAACAGCACGGAAACACCAGCGGCGACGCGGAGTCTCGTCGATTTTTTCGGTTACTCAGGAAGACGAGGCGCTGCCGCTGGATCTCTTCGAGCCGGTAGTCGAAGATGAGGCGGAGTCACCCGACTTCGAGGACTTCGCGGACGATGAGGATGATTCGTTCATCCCGGAGGACGAAGACCGACATGACGCCGAAACCGGAAACGTTATGCCGATCTGGCTCTGGACGGGATCACGAATCATTTGGAGTTGCGGGAAGTTCGGCTGGGGCCTGCGGCATCGCGAAACGTTCCGCCGGGCCATAGAGCGCTTTCTTCGCATCCTTTCCGAGGACGCCGCCTTTCATCCCGCGCATCCGGCATACGCTCTCGGCGTCTTTCGGGGATCCTGGTTCCCTCTCCTCGATAATGCGAACGTCGGAAAGAAGAAGGGGTCTTGGGTCGAAAACTGTTCAAAGGCAGGTCTCCTCGTTCCCGGAGAACGGGGCATGATCCGGCTCGACAGGTTCTTCGCCGGACAGGGGCGCGGAGCCGCAAGTCTGCCCACGGTGATTGAACGGAGGATGATCGAATTTTACTGCGCGGATCTGAACGAACGCGGGACCGGGAAGCTCCTCTGGAAAAGCGACGTTCCGGAGCGAATCCTTGACGTCCACACGCGTACGGTCGAGCTTGCGGCGAAGGCGTTACGGGGCGTCTTCGGAGATCTGTTGCCGGAAGACGCTCTTCCGAACGTTCTGGAAGCATCGACGCTTCAGAGGAAGCGCTTCTCGCAATACCGGCAATGGATCTCGAACGTCCCTTCTTCAAATCGGAGGGGATGAATCGCCATGAGAAAGAAAAATGCTTCCGGGGGACAAGAAAGCACTGAAACGACAAGAATCCCGCAACAGAAAAACGACGACCTGAAACGTCTGACAGTCGGAATCCGTATGGGGCAAGACGCTGCTGGCGACGCTATTCTCGACCTTGTTCAGCGAGTCATCAAATATCTTGAGGGAACGGCGTCCGAGAAATCGGAGTTTGAAGGGATAAGGAATTCGGATATCACGGATCAGGATCGTCCGGCTTTTGATCTGTTGATCGGCACGCCCCGTCCTCTCAGGATCTTTGCGGATTCCAACAACCGAACGGCACGACCGGTCGTCTCTTCCATTCCGACGATCGTCCTGATTCCTCGGGATCACGAAATATGGGACGCCGATTTGACGGGCGTGCTGCAATCGAGCGTCTTCGATGTCAGGTGCGTGTGCAGGGTCCGTCGCCTTCTCACCGGCCCCGGAAATGAGTGGCCCGATCCGGAAGAGTTCGGAATGTTTGTTGAGGTTTTCAAGGTGCTCTGGCGGAACAAATTGCGGTGTCTCGAAATCGGCGAAGAACGAATGGTTAAGGACATCCACTGGAAGGCGCGGGTCTCTGAAGACAATTTGTCTCCGGGGTATACCAGCCTCTTCGCCGATCCGGGAACGCAATCAATGTCGCGCTCCGTCAAGGACGCGATCTCGCAGATGCGGGAGAAGGCCCGGTCGTTCGACATCGCCGCAGAGCATTTCGATCCGCAAGGCAACTGCTTTGAACGATATGAAACGGCGATACGGGAACGAAAGAAGGGCTCGGCGACCGCGGCCGTCAGGGGCGCACGCATCCCGTCGATCCTGCTTCTCGGACAGACGGGCACGGGGAAGACCCTGCTCGCGCGCTGGATCGCGCGAGAGATTCTCGGCGACGAAGCGTTCCACCGCGTCAATATTTCGACCTTCAACAAGGAATTGATCGACGGCGAACTCTTCGGAGTGACGAAGGGATCGTACACGGGTGCCGATTCCGAAAAGCTCGGTGAGTTTCTGAAAAACCGGGGCCGAGTCGTCTTTCTGGACGAAATCGGCGATATGGATCCCCGGTGCCAGGTGCGTCTCCTCACCTATCTCGACGAGGGAATGGTCCGTCCGCTCGGATGGAGCGGCGACCCAATCCCTGCGCCGTGTGTGGTCGTCGCCGCGACCAACAAACCCGTCGACCGTCTTGCCGAGACGGACGATGCAGCCTTCCGACGGGATCTATTCCACCGATTCGATCACGTCGTTCGCATCCCCTCTCTTTCGGAACGTCGGAAGGACATGCGGCTCCTCATCAGCCTCACGTTGCAGGAGGACGAGGTCAATCCGCAGAGGGCCGTCAAACGCATCAGTCTCGATGCGGTGTACGCGCTCGAGCAACGGGACTATCCGGGGAATTTCCGGGAACTCCGGAACGTTCTCCGGATGGCCTGCGCCCGCGCATTTCGTGAAAGAAGCGAGTGCCTCTGTCTCCGACATCTTCTGTAACAACGGAGAGCATCGTCTCTGTCCGGAAATGATTCCGGCCCCGATCACGGGAGCCGGCATCATTTTTTTCCGACATGCGGCGCTTTCCGACATGACGCCGTAAAGTGTCGCCGGAATGCGGTATTGTAGTCCTGTCGGAAGGACGAACGCAGGGGGGCTTGGGCTTCCCGAGACGAACCAACCAGGAGGGCTCGAACATGAAAATCATCGAAGGCATGAAACGTCTCAGAGTGATCGAAAAGCGAATGGAATCGCAGGAGCGAGCCATTACCGAGTATTCATCGAAGCTCTCCACTGAGATGCCGCGCTTCCGGACGAAGGAGGATCAGGCGAAAGAGGTCGCCTCCCTCATTCAGTCGAACAACGATCTGTGCGCGGAATACCTCAAGACGAAGCGCTCGATCGAATACACGAACCTGAAGGTGACCGTGGAGCTTCAGGGAAAGTCCTACTGCATTTCCGACCTTCTCGTGATCAAGCGGAAGCTGTCGAAAATGATGGTGGCGACCTACCGCTCCCTGAACGACTGCATGGCGCAGAGCCGCCTCAGGAGCGCCCCGAAGTTCGACGGAGAGACCCCGAAAGTCGAGGTCCTCTACGACGAACGGGAAAAACTCGAGAACATCCGCAAGTGGCAGGATCTCGAGGACGCGATCGATTCGAGGCTCGAGGTCGTGAACGCGACGACCGATCTGGTCGATATGGAGTAAGCTTCCGGGAGGAGGCGCTTCCGCAGGACTCCTCTCTTCCTTCCTCACGGTTCCGCGCACCTTGAAAAAAGAAGATGAAGCGGCGACGTAAAACGGAAAAATGGGAAAGACCCTGGTCGGGGTGAAGACGCTTGCTTGATACAACACACGCCGGATTTCTGCGGAATGGGCGTCGTGCAGCGCCCTCGCCTGCACCCTCAAGGCTCACGACTGAAGACTCAAGACTGAGACGGCCCCCACGTCGATAACCAGGGGATCACGACTCAAGGGTTATGATTCAAGCAGCCGATGATCGGCTCTTCGGAAGGGCCGGACATTTGACGGAAAAAACCGGATCCGGTGCGCCCTCTCTTTCCCGGGCATTCTCACCGCCGGCTGTCGTCGCTTCACTTTTTCTCAAAAACAACTAAACATGCAGAAACTCCAAGCGCCACGGGTTCGGGATGTCGATGATACGGACGATTTCCCCTTTCACCTGTGTCCGGCGAAGGCCGCTACCATTCAAAATGGACGGGCGGGAAATCCGCGTTGATGATCTCAAACCGCACCGGTTCCTCAAAATGAATCGCAAACATCGCCTGGAATCGTTGGCCGCAGCCGGTGCATTTGTATTCTTCAAGAATGGTGACGCTTTTGTAAGGGTTGCCGGTCGGCGGCAGGAAAATGTCGATGGTCTGCGTGATGTCGTTCGGATGGGAACAGGCGGGACAACGGACGATAAGTGCGGTCGCAGCACTCCCGAGTTTTTTTCCCGAGAATCGAAATTCGCCGCACCGGCACAGGACGGACTGTGTGTAATAGAATACCCACCAGACCGAATACTTCGGTTCCCTTCCCAGGCGTACATCCCTGAGATTTTCGAGAAGTTCTTCGATCATCCCGATGTCGCCTTTCAGCCTGTCGTCGCTCTTTTCCGAAAGCAGGTCCCTGAATTCCACGACGCGCTTCGCGACGTCGTCGAGATGCCGGAGAAAATCGTTGCGATGTTTCTCGCGGGCCTCCCGGAGCCGCGCCCCAGCAATTGTTTCCGCCTTTTCCAGGCTCTCTTTGTAATGCCGGAGCCTGTCGGTTTCCCGATCGTCGAGATATCCCCGCTCATCGGCGAATTCCAGCCCGGATAGCTCGTTGGAGCAATCCTGCACTTTTTCTGAAAGGTAATAAATATCGAAGAGAACAGATTGGAAATCCATGCGATCCTCCTCACTGTACGTGGCTCGTAGTTCTCACGGCTTTTGAAGCATCAAGCCCGTCTCCGGTTTTAGAACGGCGGGCGCATCGCCTCTTCGTCGGAAACGAGATGAATGGCTCCGGGATAACGGGGCCGGTAGTCGGGCGCAAGGCGGAACGACAGCCATGTGCGCCAGTCCCGCGAGTAGGCGCACAGGCCTTCGCCCGGCACGACGGGCATCGTCGATCCGTAGGAATCATGCAGAAACTCCGAGCGCCACGGGTTCGGGATGTCGATGAGACGGATGATTCTCCCTTTCACCGGCACGGCGGCAAGAATTTCGGCGAGGTTCATCTCGAAAATCCCCTTTCATACGGCATTTCGCGGACTCTCTCGAGGTATTCGCGGGGGCCAAAGATCCCAAGGCGCTCCATCAGCCCTTCCTGGAGGACGCGGGAATAGTTCAGCCCCGCGGCCTTGCTCTCGCGGTCCAGCCAGAGCGGAAGCGAGACCGCTCTCGTCGTCGCCTTGTGAAGCATCCGGTCCCGGTACGGCGGCATCCAGACGTCCAGAAGGACCACCACCGAATTCCTCCCGTGTTCCAGTTCAAGAACGGGCGTCGGACGAGGGGCCTCTCCCCGGTCTTCCTCCAATTCCCACAGACGTTTCAAAAGCGCCTTCTTCGCGTTTCGCAGGGCATCTTCATCATTCCGGCCTTCCGCGACGCATCCGGGAAAGTCGGGAAACGCGACGCCGATCCCTTTCCCCTCGCAGCGCGTGAAAAGGGCAGGATACACGTAGCTGTCGTTCATGTTTTCACCTCCGGCAACGCCTGAACGATAACATATAATATTATATGGGTCAAAGGCGACGACCTACGGCAATAAGGCCGTTTGAAAATCCGGGAGGGTAAAACGCAGAAAGCCCCCTCCTCCGTTGCTATACCATGTCGCTGATATGCAAAAACGAGGAGGCGGATCATCAATGAATATCTACATCACGGGGGACACGCACGGAATAATCGAGGCGCATCGAATCCTGGACAACGTCCATGCGTTTCCCCAGTTGCGAACGCTCGCGCCGGAGGATGTCGTCGTGGTTCTTGGCGACTTCGCTCTGCCGTGGATGGCGGACGAGAGAGAAAAAGAGATCATCGCCGGTCTTGCGGCCAAGCCGTGGACGACCGCGTTCATCGACGGCAACCACGAGTGTTTCCCGGCGCTGGCCTCCATGCCGACCGCGAATCGCTGGGGCGCGGACGTTGGCGTGATTGCGCCGAACATCCTCCACCTCAGACGCGGGCGCGTCTACGACATCGGCGGAACCACCTTCTGGTGCATGGGCGGGGCGTTGAGCATCGACCGCGCGATGCGCGTGCGGGGCGTCACCTGGTTCGAGGAGGAGATGCTCTCCCGCGCCGACGAGAAGCGCGGACTCGAGGCCCTCGCCGCGAGGGACTTCACCGTGGATTACGTTCTCACGCACGCCGGTCCGTGCGGCGCCTTTCCGGAAAACAACCTGCCCTATTATTACCAGAACGACGCGGTCGCCCGATACCTCGATTACGTGTATCGCTGCCTCGCTTTCAGGCGATGGTTCGTCGGCCATTATCACAAGGACCACGCCGGAAAGCGCATCCGTCTGCTCTACCAGGACTTCGTCCGGATCACCCCCGACAGCGACGGCGGCGTCTACAGGGATTCCGTCGTCTTCCACGGCAGCTCCCGCGTCCGCCTCGGGTTCACGGGAAGCCGCTACCCCGTCGCGAAAGACGACTCCGAAACCGAAGAAATGTAGCGCAACGAAGGGATCCTGCCAAATCCGGCAGGATCCCCCGAATTTTGGTGGGAGTAAAACGCAGATAGGGTCCGTCTCCCGGTCGTAGGATGAAATCACGGAACACAATACGAACGGGAGGCGACAGCGATGAAAGAAACCGCAGGCTTTCTCGGAGGAACGGATCTTCGGCGCAGAGGCTACCTCGCAGAGGTTCTCAATGTCCTTCGGGAGAACACGACAACGATCTTTTTGTTCAGCAAGGCGGATTCCTGGAAAGGGATCTACCGGACCGGAGATCCGTTCATTGTTCCCGGATGCGAGAACTCCACGCGGATCGATCCGCTCTCGGAGTTCATGGGAGGGCGCTTCGCAGGCAGGACTGCGGTCCAGGCATCCGACCACCTTGCGCAGCTCTTCATCAGCGACAGGGAGATCAGGAATTCCGGACAACTGAGCTGGTGGGATCAATGCGCGCGTCAGCTCCTCTCCGCTCTTCTCCTCACGTCGATGCGCGCATATGCGCATTCCGCCGGAGTCGACGAGCCGAATGTCTCGGGCCGGCTTCTCGGGCTTTTCAACGATCTTTCGGGTTCAAAGACGGACGATATGAGAAAGACCACGTTCGACCCGCCTGACTGGCTGGACTGCATCGAAAACGAAGAATCGAAAGCGACGATCATGAGGCTGATCGGACGGAACTCCTCGGTCACCGCCAATTGCATCATCGCGAGCCTGTCGCCGTATGTCGATTGCCTGAAAGCATTCAGCGGCCTGTATTCCGAGCCCGTCTTCCCCGCTCTCTCCGGCCGTCCGCTCTTCATCGACGTCTCCGCGTTACCGCTCAAGGCTGCCCGTCTGATTCTGGAAAGCGCCTTCGTCAATTTTCCGGAAGGGACGATCGTAGCGGCCGACCTCGAATCGTGGCGCGAAGAGAGCATCATCGAACTTTCGGATTGCGGAAACTCCGAGAGTTCTTCGGGCTGGGATCTTATCTGGACGGCGCGACGAACTGGAGGCATTCCCAACCAGGCGACCGGAATCGCTCCGAAGAGCATGACCTGGGGACATACGAGAGACGTGGAGATGCTCAGAGACTTTGCATCCGTCGTGAAGAATGTAACCGGCGAAGCCTCCGGGCGCCTCACGAGGCTTCCGGCGGAGGCTCCCGACGAACTCGACGAGAAAAAAGCGATCTTTCTCTCCCCCTCGGGTTTTGAACTTGTCGACATGCCGGAAGAAATCGCGCCCGGAGATCCGACGCCCGAACGGAAGCACTTTCGCACGCCGTCCTTTTCGTTGATTGAAACTGAGGGAGCGTACATCCGGAAAAGATACGAGGAAGCCGAAGAAGCGCCCGAGGAAATGTCCGAATCGGACTCCTTACTTCAGGCGTTTTTGGAATGATGCCCCGGCGATGCCGGAAAAAAGGAGGAAACCACGATGATCCCGAGCCATGAGACTCTGACGATTCAACGCATTGCGGCCGATCTCGCGAGAAAGGCGGGCGCGAAAAAAGTCTCCTACGCCCATATCAAGAAGGTGAAGTCATCAATCGACAAGAAGGTTTTCTCAGGGGGCGTTCCCCTGCCGCTCACGTACAGCGCCCGGAGATATTTCGCGAAATGCCTTGAAACGGATCAAAACAAGGATGACGCGGCGTCCGCCGCCGCTGCGACGTCGACGGCCGTAAAGCCCGTTTCGATTTTCGACTCCGTCGGAATCGACCTCACGGCGCGAATGGCGCAGATGATCGCAAACGGAGAGCCGCTTCCCAAAACGATCGGGCGGGATGAGATCGTAACCGCGATCATCGTCACCCTTCTGCGCGAGGGGAAGGGAAACGCGATTCTCACGGGCGTCGCGGGCGTCGGCAAGAGCGCCATCGCCGAAGAACTCGCCGCGCGCACCGCCAGGGAAGAACTCAAAGGTCGCCTGAAAGACGCGCGCGTCGTCCAGTTGAAGCCCGACCAACTCAAGACGCTTGCACAAAACGGAATCCTCGCGGAAACACTGCGGCGGCTCCTCAAGGAATGCCAGGCAGTGGGAAACGTCATCCTCTTCATCGACGAATTCCACGTCGTCATGAGCATCCCGGGGATGGCCGACCTCCTCAAGCCCGAAATCGCTCGCGGGGGCGTCCGTCTGATCGGAGCCACCACCCGCAGCGAATTCCGGGAACTGGTCCGCGCCGACGCAGCGCTCGAGCGTCGCTTCGAGATCATCGACGTTCCCGAGCTGTCCGAGGAGGCGAGCATCGAGGCGCTCAAAGCCAACGCCGGCCGATACGAGGCGCATCACGGCCTCCGGATCGAACCGGAAGCGATCGTCGAAGCCGTCCGGACAAGCGCTCGATACATCACGGCGCGCCGACTGCCGGACAAGGCGTTCGACGTCCTCGACAGCACGTGCAGCAGGAGCGTGATGAAAGGCCGCGACACCGTGACGGCGGTCGACATCCGCGACTGCGTTTCCGACATGACCCACATCTCCCTCGCCGGGCGGGAGGACTCGCACGCACGGATGCGCACGCTCGAGAACACGCTTCGCGAACGCATCATCGGACAGGAAGAAGCCATCCGTTCCATCTGCGACGTTTTTGTGCTTCGCGAAACGGACATGGCCCCGACGAATAAACCGGCGTCGCTTCTCTTCGCCGGGCCCACAGGAGTCGGAAAGACCGAGACGGCGAAGGCGACCGCATCGGCGATCTTCGGAGACAAGGACAGCTTCATCACGCTCGACATGACCGAATACTCCGATTCGATGGGCCTCTCTCGCCTTATCGGATCGTCCCCCGGTTACGTCGGTTATGGAAAGGGCGGGGTACTGACCGAACGCCTCCGCACCAGACCGGACTCCCTGATCCTCGTCGACGAATTCGAGAAGGCGCATAGTGATGTGCAACTTGTCTTCATGCAGCTTCTCGACGAGGGACGCCTCACCGACGGACAGGGCGAAACGGTGAACTGCGCCAACGCAGTCGTCGTGATGACGACAAACGCGGCTTTCACGGAAGAGGGGGCGATCGGGACAAGGCAGGCGGCTATCGGATTCAGCTCTGACCCGAAAACCGCGTACGAAGACACGGACGGCAAGGCGCGGCTTTTCCTGTCGAAGTTTTTCGCGCCTGAGATTCTGAACCGGTTCGACAGCGTCGTCCTCTTCAATCAACTCGGCAAGGGGGACATGGGGCGGATCGTCGATATTCGCATCGCGGAAGCGGTCCGGACCGCCGAGAGGAAAGGATACTCCGCAACGGTCGGCGACGATGTCAGGAGTCTCGTTATCGAGCGTTCCAACGTCACGCGGTATGGAGCTCGCGGCATCGTCCGAACCGTTCGGAAACTCGTCAAGCTGCCGATGGCCCGCTTCATGCGATCCGACGAAGGCTTGACGGAACGGCGCTTCACGCTCTCCGTCACGGAGAACAACGTGACGGCGCACGCCGCGCAGGAGCCGGAACCCGCGCCCGGCGGAACGGCGTCACAAGGGGGCTCTCAATGATCCTGTAACGACGGTTCTGCCGCCTGCGGCGTCGAAGAAGGGCCCTCGTGCAAACGGGGGGCCCTTCTTCGACGGACAGCCTGGAGAATAAATCCATGAAGTGCGGAAAGAACTATAATTACATCATTTTAATTAAACATTGTTGACGATTATAAATTTGCGTCATATAATTTCCATAATATCTCTTTCAAGGAGCTGGGCCAATGTCTGATGAACTCTGGAAACACCGCCGTTCCGGGGAGGAAAGCGCAAAGGAGAACGATCCCCGGAATCCGTATGAACACGACTACGGCCGCGTGATCCATTCGGCGGCGTTCCGTCGCCTCCAGAACAAGACGCAGGTTCTGGGCCTCGGCGACAGCGATTTCTACCGGACGCGCCTGACGCACTCGATGGAGGTCGCGCAGGTCGGCGCCGGGATCACGACGTATCTCAGCCGAAATACCGAAGAAGATCGCTCCAAATATCAGGCTATTCTGCCGGAAGACCGCCTGATCCAGGCCATCTGCCTCGCGCACGACATCGGCAATCCCCCATTCGGCCACGGCGGCGAGATAGCGCTGAACGAGATGATGCGTCAACACGGAGGTTTCGAGGGAAACGGCCAGACGCTCCGGATCCTCTCGAAGCTCGAAAACTATTCCAACGGCTTCGGCATGGACCCGACGCGGCGCATGTTGCTAGGAGTCCTCAAATACCCCGCCTCATATAGCGAGGCCTGCAACGAAGAAGCGTATTCCGGCGGCCCCAATCCGAAGCGCTTCAAGCCGCCGAAGTGTTATCTCGACGACGAGCTTGACGTCGTCAAATGGATCATCGAGCCGCTGGAGGAATCCGAACGCGAGCTCCTGACAAGTTGCTTCCCGAAGGAAGAGGGAAAGCATTTGAAGACGCGGTTCAAGTCGCTCGGCACCTCGATCATGGAGCTGGCGGACGACATCTCCTACGGCGTTCACGATCTCGAAGACGCCGTATCGCTCAGACTCATCACCGAAAAGAACTGGAACGAGACTCTGGAAGGCTTCAAATCGTCCATTCCGAAGGGGCTCATCGATCTCGACGGAATACGGGAAAATCTCTTCAGCGAACGCGAATATCTCGTCAAACACACGATCGGCGAGCTGGTGCATTTCTTCATCTCTAACTCGAAGATTATCGAACAAGATGCCGGCTTTACGATGCCACTCCTGAAATACATCGTGACGCTGAACGAGAATGCGCGCAAGCTGCTCGAATTCCTGACGAGGCTCGTCCAGGAAAGGGTCATCGCCAGCCAGACCGTACAGCTTCTGGAATTCAAGGGACAAAAGATCATCAAGCGGCTTTTTTCCGCGCTCAATGAAGACCCGAAGAGTTTTCTGAACGAATCCGCACGGAAGAAGTATTCCGAAGCGCCGAATGAACAGAAGATGCGCGTGCTCTGCGATTATGTCGCGGGGATGACCGACGAATACGCTGCGCGCCTGTACTCGATGATCTTCCAGCCGCGTTCCGGCTCGGTCTTCGACCGTCTGTAGCCGGCTTCCCGGACGGAGGAAGGAGCAGGCATGGATTCAAAACGGGACGGCCTTCTTGACGAGCATATCAAACGAGATATCGCCGTCGATATTATGTCGATGATTCTCGCCAAGAGACTGAGGGAGGGCGCAACGGATGAAGAGATGAAATTCCTCATGTCCGAGCGCTATGCGATGTACACCGGCGACGCGAAAACCATTGAAAAGATACTGACGGTGTACGCCGAGGAGATTCGCGACTCGTTCTAGCACGCTTTGGAGGATTCAAGGCCGACTCCCCGAGCGGATGGAAAAGGCGCCCGCGCCGCCGGAGATTCAGGTCGTGCTCGTATTTAGGGCAGACTCGTCAGGACTGGAGGGTATTGCATGAAACCGAAAAAAGACGCCCCCATCGAAGATACGTTTCCGCGGAGCCTTACCCCGGAACGCGAAGCGGATCTGTGGAGGACTTGCGTCAGATGTACTCTCAAGAAACGAGTCCAGAAAAATGTCGCATGGGCATACGAACAGATCTGTCGCGACAGTTTCTCGCCGAACCCCTCCTCTCCCGATGTTTTCGATGTCGACCCCCGCACGATGGCGGACCTCCGGATGGCCGTCCGTGCATTCTGGAAATATGTCGACGTGAAGAAAGCGCCGACGGCCGAGGATACAAAGACTCTTCTCGAAACCGTGATCCGCGCGTGTGAGCCTCGCAGCCAAAGGAATACGTCTTCCGAGCCCGAAATGAATAACAGAATGGAGCTCATTGTATTCGCGGAAAACAGAAATCTCTTCTCTGGCCCCGCCGGCAAGGCTGACTGCGCCCCTTTCGAGATCTGCGACATCGCGCCCCTGTATCAACGCGTCGAACCCCAGGTCGAGCGCATCCTGAAAAAGATAGAACAAGAGCCGGATACCTACTGGAGGAACACGCTCACGAAGGTTCAGTTTGTCAGCCGCGTCCGGGGCAAACGGAGGGGAACCTGCTACACGAAAGAAGTTTTCGATCTGCTCTGCGATTATGACGAATTCCGGACGATCCGCCGTATGAAAAAGCCGCGCTCCGCAGAGGAGAAGCAAGCGACGTGGAACTTCTGGAAAGCCAGCAAGAAGAAGCTCAGAGAACCGGCGGAATGGATGGACCGCGTGAGCGTTCCCGGTGTTGAATGTCTCCCTGACGAACCGGACCGATGAACGCCGGGGGAGAGACTTTCCGAAACGACGCAACGGATTCGTCGAATTCACGCCCGGAATTTATTGTGAAGCAGGATATCCGCCAGCCATAAGGGCATTTTGGGTGCGACCGACACAAGCCGGTCGAAATCCTCGGGCTCCATGTTTTCCTTGATGGTCTTCATGATGTCCTCGTCGACCTCTTTCGGGCCGAGATAGAGCAATGCGATGGCCGCCGCGCCGGCCATGCTTCCCATAATCGGAGCTATGGCTTTTTTTCGTGGCGCCGATTTCAGATATATCGGTTGTCCTTTATCGAATCGAAGCACGCGCGAACGTCCCGTAGTACAACATACTAGAGCCATCTGGTTTTGCGTCGTCAGCCTCAACGCGGAGAGCGCCCGCTCCGGGCTGACCTCGAAGACCTCTTCCGTCAACCGCGAGATCGCTTTCATGATTGCTTTTGGCAACGCAGATACTTTGCCGAAAAGCTTGGACATCTTCGGTAAAACGTACAACCCCCGCATCAGACGAAACAGTTTCTCCGCGCGAACCAGCCTCGACAACGCGTGCGAAACCGTCGTCCTCTTTCCGAGGTGCGATAGCTCGCACGTCCAGAAGGGGTTTCCCTCGCCCATCTGTCGCGCAAACTCCATGATGCGCTCGTCGATTCCTCCGGGCGTCTTCTCCGGGTTCTTCGTATCCGTCGAATTTGATGTGTTCATGAAATGACCTCTTTTTGCCGGATATAATACCGGTTTTTCTGATCAATACCAGAGAGCGATATTACGACCGAAGCCTGGGACGTTCCCGCCGCCGGATTCATATTCGTTTCGGCTCCGTTTCGCGGAACCGACACCGCGGAAGAAAAACCGGGGGGAGTAAAACGCAGACAGGGTCCTTTGGGGTGTTGTACGATTGCCCCGACGAAGAAGATAACGACATTATATCCCTAAGGAGGGGTTCTGATGAAGCGAGGTCTGATCTGCGAAGATGCGGCGGTTGTGCGGGAATGGTTCGACAGGGAGGTTGCCTGGAATCTCACACAGGGCAACCCGATCGTCGTCGTATCCGACACCGTTTCGAACCTCCCCGACGCTGCGGCCACCGCGCCGGTGTTCGCCGCCGGCGCGAATGTCGTCATCGACCCGGCGTTCGAATGCCTCCTCGCCTCCAGGTCCATTCTCGGAGCCGCCCTGCGGTTCTCTTGCTTCGCGCGCAGAAGAGAAGACGAAGCATCCGCGGATTTCGACACCTCCCTCTCCGCCGCGGGTTCTTTGCTGGAATCGCTTTTCACCGACGTCCTTCCGGCATGGATCGATGCGGGGGACACGGTGTCGCTGACCGAAGCGATCTTCCGCCGGTGCGCGGATCGCGCCGCAATCGACGACAACTACAAGATGCCGATGGGCATTCTCGAGACGATTCCGCCCGTCCTCCGTCAGGGGAGGGGCGGCGTCAAAATGCGCGAATGGGGGCCGAAAATCCTCCGCGTCCGCCCGTCGGATTTCGGCGGCCGATGGCATTTGCGTTTCCTTTTCGACGCGCTCCGTATCGCGTTGCAGCCGTTCACGATGCTTGTTCCCGACATCGACCGTCTCCCTGCGGAAACCCAGAGGGAGATCGAACGCTGCATGCGTTTCGGATGCAGCGTTCCCGAAACCGATCAGGACACGGCGTTCGGACTGTGGAACGCAGAAGGCTGCAATCGTGTCGAGCCGCTGCTGTACAACGAAGACATTCTCTTCGGACGGTGCCGGAAGAAGGAGAATCTCCGGCTCTTCCGGAAGCTCGTCAACGCCCGTCTGCGCACACGGAGCGGAAAAATCTCGTTTCTCGGCGAAAAGGATCCGACGGAGCTTTCGGGCGGAGTCCTGCTCTTCAAGCATTGGGGGCTCTGGTCTCTCGTGTCGACCGAGACGCCGCATCCCTATTATGCCGATGATGCCGCTTCCCGCGTCGAGTGGGAGGAATCCGAGGACAGGGACTCCGAAATGGAGAGCCTGAAAGCGCTGCTTTCCCGTGCGGATTGGCGCGACACGGAGGAACGCACCGCTCTTGCGCGCAATATCCTCACAGGCGAAGGCGCATTCGCCAACTGGTATTCTCCGGAGGAAAGAAAGACGTTTGAAGCGACTCCGGACACATTGGAGGCGTGGTTACTCCCTACGTCGCCGTATACCGTCATGCTGACCAAGAGCGAGACTCCGGAGGAGGATAGCGAGAGTCTTTACGAGAGGTTTGCGGAAATCGAGAAAGCGCAGGCGCTTTCCGATACCCCTGAGGGCTGCCTGAGAAAAATGGAACGAGAGGCGGAAACCAAGCGGAAGCGGCAGGAGCTGATGGATGCCGATCCCGAGTTTTCCGGGCTTGCGGAGCGCGCCCGGGAGTATGTTCAGCGGATTCCCGCCGAACTGCTCCCCCTCCGCGACCCACGGACGGAACCGCGCAACAGCGATGATGTCGATCCCGAAATCCTCCTGGAGATGGCGAAAGACTCCGCGATCGGGGGCATTTTCTTCGCACAGATTACGGGTATCTGCCCCCAGCAGTTCTACGCCTACCTCGGGACGCGGAGGGTGGGATACGTGCGCCTGAAATACGGCTGTCTGACCTGCGAGTACGACGGATGCGGGGGCGAGGTCGTCTTCCAGGCGACGACCGAAGGGTATGACTGCTTCGAGAACGATGAGGAGAATGTCTTCCTCGTCGCGATCGCGAAGGCGATCCTGCGCCGTTTCGTGGCCGATTGCGACAAGGTCGCGCAGACGCTTCCGGGAGGGGCGTCGTCCGTTCGCGCGCAAAAGTCGGAGGAAGCGGGTGCATGACGTGCGACCGGCGATGTTTTTTTCGACGGTGTTCTGCTGCTCCATGATGTTGGGTTATTTCGGGACGCCGTTTCTTGCCGCTTCGCGGCCGGAGACGGCGATGCGCCTCATGATGCGGACCGGGAAGGAACATGCCGGGGTGCAGGCTTTGGAGTGGTTCCGGTATGATGCGGAGAAGGGATGCGCCGAAGCGCAATACATTCTGGGACTGATGCGTGAGAGCGGTTGGGGGTTGCCGAAGGATGACGCAAAGGCCGCCGTTTGGTACCGCAAAGCCGCGGAACGCGGGCATGCCGCTTCGCAGTACAGCCTCGGCCTGATGGTCGCAAACGGCCGGGGCGCACCGAAAAGCGACGCGGATGCCATTGAGTGGTTCCGCAAGGCTGCCCGACAGGAGCTTCCCGACGCGCAGGTCCGCCTCGGCGTGGCGTACTCGGAAGGCCTGGGCGCGCCGCAGGACGACGCGGAGGCGATGAAGTGGTTCCGCAGAGCCGCCGAACGGGGGGATCCCCGGGCTTTGTTCCACCTCGGGCTGATGTACGCGGACTGCCGGGGCATTCTTTTGCCGGACGTGATACTGGCCGAAGAGTGCTTGCGCAGGGCCGCCGAACAGGGGCATACAGGCGCCCGGAACCAACTCGGCCGGTTCTACCTGTACGGCCCGGTCATGCTGCAAAACAGACTGCGGGCCGCTTCGTGGTTTCTGAAAGCCGCCGAACAGGGGGACGCCGAGGCGCAGAACAACATCGCCATGATGTACGCGAAGGGGACGGGCGTGCCGCTGGATAAACGGGAGGCCTACAGCTGGTTTTTCATCGCGGGGAGATTGGGCCACGCAGAAGCTCGCCGTCACGCCGAAAAACTGAGAGTTCATATCCCCGACGCGGAAGAGATCGAACGCAAGGCCGACGAAACGATCCGCCGGAACGGGTGGAAATGACGCGCCGGTTTCCGGATCGTCGATGCGGAAGTCTCCGGAGACAATTCCCGGGCGGTGACGCCGTTCACCATTCGTTGTTCAAAAACCGCACGACGCGCCGCTGCAAATGCCTTTCGATCGTCCGGAGTCTCTCTTCGGGAAAGGCGTATTCCGGATGCCTTTCAAACGAGAAGTCGACGAGCCGTTTCACTTGCCTGCGCTGAAGTTTCTTCAGAGAGATCGCGCAGAGTTCGGAGTACGTTTCCCTGTAGGGCGGCCTGCGCGTCTGCGCGTAGTTTTCGAGCTTTTCCCCGGTTTCGATCTCGTCGGCCATCGCGTAGCAGAAGAGCGACGCCCCGTTATCGAAGACGGGGGCCGGCGCGGTGATTTTTCCGATGCGGTTGTCCCTGAGGACGCCGAAGTTGCCGAAGTGCCGGTCCTGCTGGTACACAAGGGCGTCGAAGACGATCATGCTGCGGATCGCTTCCGAAAAGCGGGCTCCGAGACTATCGAAAAAGCTGATGCAGGCGAGGATGCCGCCCTGCGGAACGACGACGCCCGCGGACACGAAGGATGTGTCGATATCCGTGAAGAGTCCGCACCGCGACACGAGGCGCCCTTCGCGGAACGTCAGGCCGTATTCGACGGCGTCGAGCTCCATCTTCCGCGCTATCTGCGAGGCGAAATACTCGCTGTACGGTTCGAGCCCGGAGTTGGCGAAGCCGGAAGTTCCGCCCTTGTACAGGTAAATGCCGGTTCCTTCGATCCCCCACGCCTTCGGAAGCATCCCTCCGGTCGTGAGTTCCGGAGTGACGGAGGCGCGGCGGCAGGGCGTGGCGCGTCCCGTGAGGGCGACGGCGCCGAGGGCGTCGTCGAACGGATTTTCATATGCGTTGCATTCGGCGAATGATCCCGTTTCGTCCGACCGCGACACCCGGTAGCTGTCGTTGAGCGACACGCCCTTCGAGGCGTCGAGGATTCCCTTCATGTCGGACCGGCGAAGCCCGAGAGACTCCAGGATCTCGTCGGCGTGGTATCTGTTTTCCGGAATGATCCGGTCGCGCAGCCACGATTCGATCCCCTCGCAAGACGCCGTCAGGCCGTACGGGAACAGGTGCGTCTTTTCGGACAGCACGATCGCATCGCTCACGGCGCATCCGTTTCTCCTCCTCGCGGGGTCTTCCGGGGAGAGGACGAATTCGAGAAGGGGCTCGTCGTACAGCCGCAGCGTGTACCGCGCCGCGTCCTCCGGGCGTCGGACTATTCGAGCCATCGGCGCGCCGTGGCGGTTCGTTCCGTCACGTCGCTGAGGATCTTCGACGCGAGGGACGCGTCGATGCGCGATACGGGGAGCATCTCCGGAAGCGCGTCGTCGATTCGCGCAAGGAGGTCGAGCATCCGTTCCGCGCTCACGTATCGCCGGACGAAGGCGCAGAGCGTTTCAACGTCCTCCGGTTCTTGAACGGCGAGTCGGCGCGCCCCTTCGTCCGTATCGAACAAGAGCGCGAAGTAGGGCAGATTGTAGACCGCGAGGTTCGACACGTCGTACAGCGGCGCGGGGCGGAGTTTCATTCCGTAGGCGGGGGAACCGGACACGACGAACGAGAAGTTCCGAAGGTGCATGTCCGTGTTGCCGATGCACATCGAGAAGAAGAGCCCTTCCGCGAGACTCCCCCGGGAAGCCGCATCTTCTTCATGAATTGTCGTGACGAGTTCTTCCGCCCGGAAATCGTACTTCTCGCTGTCGCTTCCTAGGCCGGTCCCGCATATCACGGGCGCTTCGACAAAGAGTTCGGGTTCATCTCCGGCGACGTCGAACCTTCGCGACAAAAGCCCGTCTCCGATGTCCGGCAGTCCGGTATCGACGAGAACGCTCTTCGCGCAGTCGAGGCCGATCCGGGCGGCGAGCGAACAGAACAGATGCTCGTTCGCGACGAATTCCGGAAGCGACGCATGGCGCGACCACGAAGGGGCCGTCTTGAGGATCGCGTTCCCCCGCTCCCCCTCTTCCGGCAATCGGATGACATCCGGCCCCGCAACGACGACGATCTTGTCCTGCGTTCCGGAAAAGAGCGAAACGTCCCGGGCCCGCCTGGATGCGACGCTCCGGAGGACATCTTCAGGAATCGACAGCGTTCCGGCGACGACGTCGCCGAAAGGGACTTCCGGGAAGTGTTCCGGGACGTCTTTCGCGAGCGCATCGTCAAACGATAGCGCCGGGTGATCGCGGATCGACGTGAGGAGACACAGCGGGTCGGCCCGCCCGACCAGGCTGATCAGGCGGTCGTACCGCCGCCTCTCCGACAGGAGCGACTTGAAAACGCCGAAGAGCCGGTCGCTCTCTCCGGAAAGCCCGGGAAGGCATCCTAATGTCGACGCCCGCCCCGCTTCCGACGGCGCGAAACGGAAGACGCCCCGGTCGTCATGGGAGAGCGTTCCCGCATACGCCCCGCGGAAGTACACGGGAACGTCGCCGGATTCCCGGAGCGGAGAAAGCCCGTCGTTGCGTTCGCCCTCGCGAAGCCATTCGTCGCGCGAGGAGATCCATGAGGACATATTCATCACCGCCTTTGCATTGAACGATAACATATGATATTTTATATGTCAAAGACGCAGGATCGTCCCCGCCCCGGGAGACGAGAGCGCAACATCAGGAGAGATCGGAGGCGAGGGACACGACGCAGGCGGATTCCGGTTCGGCCGTAACGGACATTCTCGACATCCCGTGCGGCGCGGGAGTGTTCCTCTGCGCCGACCACCACCTCGGACACGAGGGCGTGACGGATTTCGAGGACCGCCCCTTTCCTTCGCTCGACGCAATGCGGAACGGTCTCATCGAACGGCACAACGCCGCCGTGACGCGGGACGATGCGACCGTGCTCTTTCTCGGAGACCTGTATTGGGGGTGGGTCGCCGAAGATCCGAAGCATCTGCGGATTGTCCGGGAGTTTCTCGCCCCGCTTCGCGGACGCAAACTGTTGCTGCGGGGCAACCACGACTGCTTCCCGGCGCCGTTCTATCTCGAGGCCGGGTTCGACGCCGTGGCGACGAAGGAGATCCTGCTGCGCTGCGGCGAACGGCGCGACCGGATCGTCCGGTGCGTTCATTCGCCGCAGCCGGTCGTCGGACATCTCGTTTCGGGCTTCGAGGACATGCCCGAAGGATACGGCCGCGTCGCCGCGGTGCTTGAACAGGGCGCGGCGCTTTCCGGCGAGTGGTTCTGCGGCCACGTCCACAGGACGTTCCGAAAGCTCGGCCCGATCGTGAACGTCGGCCTGGACCTCTGGGACTTCGCCCCGGTTCCGCTCGATGCGGCGCTGGCGCTCCTTGACGATCCGGCGACCGTGATTCCCGGGCCGCGAGGCTTCGTCCGGAAGCGGAATTTTTCGCTCTTCTACGACGACGTCTGACCGCGCCGTGCGACTGAAGGATATGACGACCGCGCCCGACTCGCCTCTCCTGGCGAAAAAGCGGAAACAGCTTGCGCTCCCGAGGGATCTCGACCTTTCGTCCCTCGTGCTGACTGCGGACTGGCATCTCTCGCACGCGAACATCCTCCGGTACTGCCCCAACCGGAAGTCCGCCACGATCGAGGAGATGGAAGAATCTCTCGTCACGCGGTACAACGAAATCGTCCGGCCCGGTGACGTCGTCATTTTCGCGGGCGACTTCTTCTGGAAGGGATGCAGGGGGGATTCGGCGTCGTCGGAAACGGTGCGGTTCCGGCTGGAGCGGATGCGGCGCTGTCTCGATCGGCTTCGCGGAAGGAAGTATCTCGTTCGCGGAAACCATGACACGTTCCGCGAAGACGAATATCTCTCCGCAGGCTTCCTCGGGTTCGGCGACGTCGCGGTCCTTCAGGCCGATGGGGACACGTTCACGGTCCTGCACTCGCCCCGGGATGTCGTCGCCCCGTATGTGAAGCGGGCCGGATGCGCCGGCGACCGCTATAGGGGCCGTCCAGAAGATTACGGGGCGCTAAGCGACGTTATCGCGGAAATTCCGGGGCGGTATGTAAGCGGACACGTCCATCGGCTCTGGCGGCGCATCGGTCCGTTCGTCAATGTCGGCGTCGACGTGTGGGACGGGCGCCCGGTGCGGTTCTGCGAAATCCCGCCGCTGTTCTCCCGGGAGACGCAAGCGCGTCCGCCGACATCGATGGGAGATATATGAATACATTATCTCGAACGACTGTATAACATACTACCTTATCTTTAAATTATAAAATATAATTTAAAATAGGAGGTCTTCGTATGAAACCGGGAAACGCCGCTCACAACGAGACGCCGAACCCCTTCGCCCTCACACCGGAGCGAAGGGCGGAGCTGCGCGAGATTCATGCCGGCTGCAACCACAAGAGGCGCGCCATGAAAAGCCTCGCGGAGGCATACGCGCAGGTGTGCAACGTCAGCTACACAAACGACCCCTTTTCCGGCGTTCTCGATGTGGATCCTCTCACGATGGGCATCCTCAGGGCCGCCGCCGAGGAGTACTGGAAACTCGCGCCCCGGGCGGAGGCGCCGACGACGGAGGAAGCGCTGAAATTCCTCGAAAACGCCGTCGAGTACTGCAACGAGCACCTTGACCGAAGAGAACGGTCTACCGACCCCAAGATGCAGAACAGGATGGAACTCCTCATTCTCAAGAACGACCGGAAATTCTTCTCCGGACCCCAGGACAAGGCTGAATTCGCTACGTTCGAGATCCGCGATATTGCGCCTGTCTTCGGGCTCGACGACTCCCGGATCAGGCACATCCTGAAAGCAATCTCGGAGGAGTCCGAAACGTACTGGAGCGACCGGCTCAAGGGCGTTCAGTTCGTCAGCCGCATCGAGGGCAAACGGCGGGAAACCTGCTATACGATCGAAATCTTC
Source organism: Lactivibrio alcoholicus (assembly GCF_055390895.1). Lineage (NCBI taxonomy): Bacteria > Thermotogati > Synergistota > Synergistia > Synergistales > Aminobacteriaceae > Lactivibrio > Lactivibrio alcoholicus. The sequence continues at coordinate 2,812,295 of NZ_AP042471.1, read as the reverse complement.
GATCTCCTCTGCGATTACGTGGAATACCGGAAAATCCTCCGGATGGCGACTCCTCCAAACAGAGAGCCCCGCTCAACCGAAGAGATGCTGGAGACATGGGACTTCTGGAAAGAGCGCAAGAATAAATACGAGGAGAATGTGGAATGGATGGAAAGCGTCGATCTTCCCTTCGTTCCGGACTCTCCCGACCGGTGAAGTTCGCGCCGCGCATACGGGAGATGATCGAAACGTCTCCCTCCGAAGAGGCGATCTTCACGAGCGACCTCGTCGCCCGGTGCGTGCGCGAGACCGGAACATGGCTTCCCTGCGCGTCATTCCGACGGTTTTATCGATCATGTCTCCCAGTCTGTACCGTTTCGTCCGGATGTACACGCCTCTGGCGCATCGTCGTACAACATCGTCCCTGACGAGCCGCCCAAGCGCCCAGTAGACGATTTTTCTCGCCCGTTCCACCGGAATTTCCGGGCGCCGTTTGACAAAAAGCCTGACGACATCCCCGGTGAGCAACGGCTTGTCGTAGGGACGCCCCCGTACGATGTTCCTGACGACGTGTTCGTATTCGCGATGTTCGACGGTCATTGTGCAACTCCTGTCAGCGCCTTGTCGAGCAGCGCGTTTCTGTTCCGAATTTCCCTGACGCTCTTCTCGACCGAGTGATCCGTTGATCCGACGGCGAAGCTGCGAAAGGACGTTGACGTAAGAAAACAGCCCCTCAAAACACGGGGGCTGTTTTCTTACAGAAGCGCGACGAGTCCCTTTGTTTCTAGGATATGGAGCAGCTTTCGAGCTGCCCCGACAGGCTTTTTCGCTCCTGTCTCCCATTTCTGCAAAGTGGAGACACTGACGTTCAGGAGGGATGCGAGATCCGTCTGCTTCAGCTTCGTTCGACACCTGAGCGCCTTGATGTTTTCCGCAGAATAGGTCGGGATCCTGGGGAGACACAAGGCATCGAATTCGTGCATGTCATCATCCGACAGGAGTCCGATGTCGTGCAAATCCCGAGCGGTTTCATGCACTTCCGAAAGAATCCGGCTCATGGTATCACCTCCCTGATTATATTTTTCTGAATCACTTTATTTAGTTCCTCATCTGAGTATCTCAAAAACTGCTCCGCCAATTTTGTCAGCGTCCTTTTTTCTTTGGCGGATATACTTGCTTTTTCGTTTTTGTTGAATCCGTAGAGAAAAAACCATTTCTCCTTAAAAAGAGTTGCTATAATGGTCCGTGCGCCTCCCCGTTTCCCCATTCCAGAAAGAGAGATTCGTTTCTTGTAGAGAGAGCCGCCAAGCTCAGCGTCAATCAGGCCGGCTTCCATTTCTCCAACCGCTTTGACCAACGAGGCATCCACAATGTCATTCTTGCGCATCCAATGCGAAAAGCTCTTCGTGCTGAAGATTCGGCTCATGGAATAATAATAGCACTGAGTGCTATTATTTCCTAGACCCAACACCCCAGTCGGTCTCACAATGCTCTTTCTCGAAGAAACGGAGAAAGCGATCCAGCGCCGCTTCATCACCGACTGCGAAAAGGAGGCCCCATGAACAACACCGTTCTCGATATCGGCGATGCGACGTATTTCGCCGCCGATCACCACTTCGGACACAGGAACATGCTCGCGTACGAGAATCGCCCGTTCGCAGACACTGCGGAGCTGCGGCGCGCCCTGATCGAACGGCACAACGAAACCGTTCCCGTGCGCGGCGCGACCGTCATCTTCCTGGGAGACTACCTCTGGGGGGAACGTGACGACGAGGACGAGCTCCGGAAGATCACGAGGCAACTTCACGGCGATACGAAGATTCTGCTGCTTGGAAACCACGACCGTCTTCCGACGGAGCGGTACGAACGCGTCTTCGACCGCGTCGTTCCGAAGGATGCGTCATTCTCCGTCCGCCGGGGCGGCCGCGAGATCGGGTGCGTCCACTCCCCCATGACGATCTACTCCGGCATCGTCCCGGACGCCGACGATCTGCCGAGCGGCTACGACATGATCCGCGTCGTTCTCGAGATCGACGCGCCACGTATCGGAGGCGAATGGCTCTGCGGACACGTTCACGGAGTCTTCCGAAAGCTCGGGCCCGTGGTCAACGCCGGAGTCGACGTGTGGGACTACCGCCCGGCGGCGATCGGCGACATCCTCGCCACGCTCGACGATCCGACCGTCGTCATCCCTGGGCCGAAGGGGTTCGGGGTATAGCCACGCTGACTTCGCAGACGCCAACTACGTGCACATGCTCCGAACCCGGCGGAACCCTGTCCGGCGCCGTCAACCATGTACGCCGGAATCACCGCGAACACTTCTACAAGGAAAAAACGTCCGCTTGTTCTACACTCCCCGCACTTGCCAGAATGAAGGAACAACGCTCTCCGGGAAGTCGAACCGGGTGAACTCTCTCCCCGCATCGTCGCTGTAGGAGCGCAGGGGGGCGGAGTGTTTGCGTCGCCACGGACAGAAGAAGCTGTACTCCCGCCCTCTCTGCTGCGAGCCGTCGGTCAGTATGAGAGCGCCGTCGACGAAGGTCCGGCAGATTTCGCCGAAGATTTTCGAGCCGAGCCACCAGATGCCGCTTCCGCCCTCTCCTTCGCTGTCGCCCCGGTAGAAGAAGACGCCGAGCGAGCGGTTCTCTCTGCCAAACTCTCTGCGGAAGACGACGAGGCCGTCTCCGCGGCAGCGGCGGACGCTGATTCTTCTGCGCGTCGGGATGTGCAGGTAGGTTTCCTTCAGGATGCAGATCGAGGACTCCGAGTGGCGGACGCTACTGTCTTCGACTGGAGGGCCGTCTATCTCGGTTTTCAGGAGTCTGTAGTCGATGTCGTCCGCGAGCAGATGAGGCAGGCTCCATGCGGGGCGGTCGAAGCCGTAAAATCTTGTGTCCTGGTCGCCCGGCCTGAAGTACCCCCGGTCGACGAAGAGGAAGTCCACGACCCACGGAGAGAAGATGCGAATCGGGTCGTACAGGTCGTTTCCGCAGCAGGGGTAGAAAAGAGTGGTGTCCAGAACTCCGGGGAGGAGGCCGTTCCAGATGAGCGAGTCCTCGTCCTGGGCGGGATTCGGTTCTTCCGGAAAATGGCGTTCGAAGAGAAAATGCGAGGGAGAGCGTTCGCCGCCGCAGAAGAAATTGTCCTCGATTATGCCGCGGATTCGCTCTCTTTTGACGGCTGTCGCCCCCTCTTCGCGTCGGAAGATCGAGCAAGGTTTAAGGGGGACGCTTTCTGGCGTTGCGGCGTGCTGCCCGCTGGCTGTCGCGGGAACCGGAGACGGCGCGACGTGCGCATCCTTTTCTTCCTTCATTCCTGAGCGGGATGTCATTCTCTTGGATCTTCGCGGCCGTCCGGAGGGGGAGGTTTCCGCGCCTCCCTCAAGGCAGCGGCGGAGGTATTCCGTCTTCGGGTGATCCGCTCCGAAGAGTCGCTCATTCATCGCAAGAGCGCAGGCAAGCAGTTCGTCTCCTCTTTCGCGGACGCCTGCGCTTCTGTGAAGCAGTCCGAGCGCGCCCATTGCGTTGACGGTCTTTGGGTGTTCCCGTCCGTGCGTTCGTTCGCGGAGCGAGAGGACGCGTTCCAGCAGAGGGAGTGCTTTGTCCATTTCGCGTCGCGCCTGGAGACGAGATAGGCCGCGTATCTGCCGAGAAAGCGCGTCAGCCTGCTCATCGCATCGATGATTTCGGAATGGCCGGGCGCGAATAGCGCCTCCGTGATAGCGCACACTCGTTCGTAGAAGGGGAGAACCTCGGCGAAGTCCTCTATCGGTCTGTGCAGGGAGCACTCTCTCTTTCGTTTGACGGCGACGTACTCTTCCTTGGTGGGAACACGATCGAAGATCTTTTCCTCGCAGTAGAAGTCGAGGAGCATTGCTTCGAGCTGCTCTCTCTTCTGCTGAAGCGTCTCCCCAATCATCGAAGAAAGACGGTGGTTCGCCGAAAGCATCTCTTCACGGAGGCTTACAGCGCGTTTATAGAAAGAAAGAGCTTCTGCGCGGAATTCCGGGTACCTATAGAAGCTGTCGGCGAACCTTTCGTACGTCAAAATGAGGCTGTCTTTCAGTATTCGGGGGGTCCGTTCGCGAAGGCTCATTGCCCGCCTGCGCAGCTCGAAGGCCTCGGCTCGGCGATTCTCGTCCGCCCAGTGATCTTTTGCGAACACGTCGAGGTAGTCGGCGAAGGGCCTTCCGTCGAAGATTCCGCTCTCTTCGCGAAGTTCCATCGCCCGTTCGAACATGGCGAACGCTCTCTCCCGGTCTTTCGCCTCCCTGTAGTGCTTCGCGGCGAAATTCTCCAGGAGCGAAGCAACGGCAGTCCTGTCTACGCCGAGTGCTTTCTCTCTCTGCGCACGAGCCTTTTCGAAAAGAATGTTGAGCGTGTCGCTCGACGCGAAGGGGGCGCAGCGTTCGGCGAAGCGCTCCATGCGTTTCGCGAATGCGACGCGCTCTTCGCTTTCAACGGGGGCGTTTGCGATTTCGTTTTCCCGGACGGCGACCCATCTGTTGAAAAGGAGAAGCGCCTCCTCGCGGATCTCTCTCGAACATTTGGAGGAACTGCCGGAAGCGTTCGCTCTCTTGTCGTGGAATTCGGCGAGTTCATAAAGGCTGAAGGCGGCGTCCGCAAGGGAGGCGAACGACTCCTTTCGTATTTCCACGCCCCGGCGATAGAGCGCGTCGGCCGCCGCCGCGTCGCCGCGCTCCTCGGAGAGCGAGAGCACCTCGCCGAAGGCGTCAAAGGTCGACGGATGATCAGGGCCGAGCGATTTCTCGAGCACCGTGAGAGCCCGCAGAGCGAGCTTCCGGGCTCCGGAGACGTCGCCGAGGGCGTAGCGGAAGAGTGCGAGTGACCTCTGGGCGGCCACTGTTTCGGGGTGAAATACGCCGAATACTCTCTCCCGGCGCTTCAGCGCTTCCTCCTGGAGCGCCGCCGCCGCTTCGCCCTCTCCGAGGAGCAGATGGAGGTGCGAGAGCGCGTCGAGCCTTTCCGGAGGGAGATCCGTCACGGACTCCGTGCGCACCCCGGAGAGCTTCAGAAGTCTTCGGGCGGCGTCGAGGACCGCTTCTCCTTCGTCGCATATTTCGCGTATCTTCGTCAGCGTCTTCCGTATGCCTTCGGTCTCCGGGCAGTCATTCCCGAGGTGTTTCTCGGAACTCCGCAAAGCCCGGCGAGCGTATTCCGCGGCCGTGTCGAGGCTTTCAAGAATTTCGTCCGTGACGGACAGATGCGACGACGTTTCGGTTCCGCCCGCTCGAAGATGCGGGGGCAGACTCTTGCGGATCGTCAGCACCCGCAGCATGTTCGGGTTCGCGAGTCGGGCGCGGATGTCGAGCCCCCTCTTCAGATGAAGCAGGGCGAGGCTCTCCTGGATGCCCGCCGCTTCGCCGGCGTCAATCCGCGGTTCTTTGCGCAACGAGGAGTTCGCGCGTTCCATCCAGCGCATGGCCAGAGCGTCCAGCTCCTTCGTGGCTGCCTCCGGTCGGACGTATCTTGCTTCGCCACTCCGTTTCATCTCCATGCGTTGTTCGGAGATGGCGAGAAGTCGGTTCACGCAGGCCGAAAAAAGCTGCTCGAAGGGGAGAGAGCAAACTTCCTCCTTCAGTCGCTCGCTGAGAGCCGGAGGATGGGAGGGGGAAAGCCCATCTCCTTCCAGTACGCCGCTTCTGTCCGGAAAAGCCGGGTAGTCCGTCACGTCGTTTTCCCCCTTCATCAGCAGAGCAGGCGTGCGAAAACATTTGCTGTACTGCGCTTGCGATCGCCATGCGAATTTTACCTTTTGCCCGTTTCACTCACAAGTTCGTTCAGGGATGCTGCGCGATATGGCGCTTTCTTTGTAAAACCGTTCAAAGAGCGCGGGGCGTCCGTCACGACGCCCCGCGTCGCAGTTTTTCGGCGCAGTTTCTGAGCGCGAAGACAATCCCCGAGGAGTTCGCCGTCTATCTCCACGGAGGCGCAATAGCCGATGAACATGCGGAGTCCGCGGCGCCGCACGCAAGCAGTTCGATCACTTCTTCCAGCGACTTCGTGTCGTCGACGGGGATGATTTCATTTTCCGGTTCCTCGACGGGGACGACGGCGCCGCTTTCGTACCGCTCACTGACCTTTTTCGACCAGGTGCTGAAGTCGGAGGGTACGGGAGGGTCTTTCACGATGATGGGTTTGCTGTGCTTTTTAATCAGATCCAACGCCCTGTGCGACTCGTTGCTGAATCCCCTGTCGTCATTTACCTCGTCTGATCTTCTGTAGATATTCTTGTTTATTCTGACGCCGCAGTCGAGGCAGAAGCCCCACCAGTAGTTCATGCCGCTCAGCGGACTACCGCACCAGTAGGTCACGCGGCAGGTTCCGCCGCATTCGGGGCAGGGCGCGGTCCAGTAGCCGGCGTCCCACAGTTCCAGCAGGATGCCGAGGGAGAGGGGGCCTCCGCCGAAATAGGCGCAGGAGAGCGCGGGGAAGGAGAGTTTGGCGTCGTACAGTTCGGGTGTGGCGAAGATGCGCTCCCTGTTCTCCCAAAAAAGTTGGTAGTTGGCTATGAACAGCTCTTTGTCACGCTCTTTTTTCTCCACCGTCTCCTGAGGCGTTGGAGAGCTTACGTGAATGCCGTTTCCCGTGAACACCAGTCCGCCCTTGGGGTGCGCGCCGAATGTGAGCATGGGCATTCATCTCCTCTCAGAGTTCGAATAGAAGTGTTTCCGTTCGACCGGAAAAACCGTTTCTCCGCCCGCTTCCGCTATCATGCGCACGATCGCCTCCGCGTCGTTGCGCCGCGCGAGCGCCGCGAGCGCCGCATGGAGCGCCGTCTCTCCGAAGGAGTCGACCTGGTTCACGAAGATCCCCGCCTCCAGCAGCAGCCGGATCACCTCGGGGGAGGAGGTATGGCGAACCGCATAGTGCAGCGCCGTCCTGTGGTAGGTTTCGGAGGCATTCGGGTCGGCGCCCGCTTCGAGCAGGATGCGGACGGCGGCGGGATCGGAGTTCCTTCGGCGGGCCGCCGCGTACATCAGCGCGGTCGCATCCGTTTCCGTCCCGGCGTCGATATCGGCTCCGGCGGCGAGAAGCGCGCGGAGCACTCCCGTGTTCCTGTTCAACTCGGCGGCATGGATCAACGCCGTTTTGCCGTTCTTGTCACGGGCGTGTACGTCGCTTCCGGCTTCCAGAAGACATTCGACAACGCAGAGCTGTTCGTTCATCGCGGCGGCGCGCATGAGCGCCGTCATGCCGTTCTCGTCGCGGGCGTCCACCCCCGCCCCCGCTTCGAGGAGGGCTTTCAACGAGTCGGCAGACCGCGCCCCGGTCGCGGCGTAGATCAACGGCGTGCAGCCTTGCACGTCCCGCGATCCGACATCCGCTCCGGCTTCGATCAACAGCCGGGCGGCCACGACGTTGGTTGCCGCATTCATCAGAGGCGTACGGCCGTATCTGTTTTCCACTCCCACTTCCGCTCCCGCATCCAGGAGCATCCGGAACGTCTCCGCAGTCAGGCGCGACGCTCCTTGCAGCAGCGCGGTGTTTCCCTTCTTGTCGCGTGCGGCGGCGTCCGCTCCTGCGGCAAGGAGGAGCTGCAGAACGTCCTCGTCCAGAACGCGGGTCGCGCACAGAAGGGGCGTTCGCCCGTCTTCGTCCCTCGCGTGGATGTCGGCGCCGGACTTCAGGAGCATTTCGACGACTCCGGCGTTCAGTCCGTCCTCCAGCGCCTCCATAAGAACGGTACGGCCCCGGTTGTTTCGCGCATCGACGTCGGCGCCCGCCGCGAGGAGCATTCCCACAAGTCCCGTATCGGAGCTGTTCACGGAGCAGGTCGAAACACAGCGCATCAGCGCCGTCCACCCGGTGTCGTCCCTGCCGTCGACATTCGCCCCGGCGTCCAGAAGCGCGCGCGTCGTCCCGGTGTTGTCGTTGGATTGCGCGGCCTTCATCAGGGCGGTCGAGCCCCGGAAATCTCGGGCTTCGATCTCCGCGCCCGCCGCAAGCAGCGTCCGAAGGACTTCGGGGTTCGTCGTGTGTTCCGCCGCGACGATCAGCGCCGTCTCCCCGGCGAGGTTCCGGGCGTCAATATCGGCTCCGGCGGCGAGCAGCGCGGAGACAACCTCGGGGCGCGCGTTGTTTCGGGCGGCCCACATCAGCGGCGTCAGCCCGCTTTCGTCGCGGGCCTCCAGTTCGGCTCCGGCGGCGAACAGCGTACGCACAGCCTCAGGATCCGGGTTCCTCCGCGCCGCCCACATGAGCGCGGTCATTCTGTCCTCGTCGCGGGCGTCCGGAGAGGCTCCGTTCCTTAGCGCCTCCGCGATCTCCTCGGGAGAGGCGGTTGTGCACAGCGTGTGAAAGGCCTTTATGCGCTCCAGCGTGTTTCGTTCGCTCATGACGCCGCCTCCCCTCCGGAGTTCATAAAAACGTTCCGGTTCCTCAGGCCGTTCGCCCGTACAACGCCCCGAGGTCAATCCACCGGATGCTCTTCATTGGATACCCCCGAGCCGTAGCTCTCCGCATCGTACTAGCGTGCGGAAATCATTCCGCCCTTTTCGTTGAAAGTGTAGACGGTATTCCCCTGCTTGACGCTGAACGTCGTCGAGGTATACCCCGTCAAGGTTCCCGATCTGGCGCAGATCTGAGCGTTTCTTTCGTCATACACGTACACTGTGCTCCCTTTTTGTACCGCCGTGCTTATCGCCATGCTCTCTCCTCCTGTCGATTCATCTGAATGTTCCATCCACCGTCGACTATACACAATGTGTGCGACCGCTTACGGGGGTTTGCAGCTACATTTTGAAGAAGAAAAAGAGAATCGCTATGACGATCGCTATCGCAAAGATGTGTTCCGCGACCCAGAGCAACGCTTCGCTGAGTACGGGTATCATCAGGACACGATCCGTGAGAAAGAATGCAACGAACAAGAGCAGCTTGTGTTCACTCGCGCCGAAGAGCGCTCTGCCAACTAACTTTTCAAAAAGACATGCCACGACGACGCCCAGCATGGCGACAACTGTTCTGTATCGAAAACTTGTGACGTCGCCTAAAAAAGAGTAGAAATTAAACGAGATGTTATAAAACAACAGATACGCGACTCCGAAGAGGAGAGCGCAGCCGGCAAAGAACACCCAATTTGCTTGTAGATATTGAGCTTTTTGCGCCAAACGCGGTTGATTCGATGAAAGCAGCGCGGCGATACTGTGGTTCAGCACCAAAGCCATGAGACCGTGCAAAGCGCCATAAAGCAAATTGAACCGATTCATCTCATCGCCAAGCCCATCGTCGTCGAGTTCGTATTCATCCATGAAGCATCATCCTCCTTCTTTCGTGTTCCCGCATGGTGCGCTTCCGCCGTTCGCGGGGGATGCGCATTGGGGCCGGAAGGCGATCTCCTCCAGGTCGGCGAGCTTTTGTTCCAATACCGCGCCGTCATCGTCCGCTCCCAGGTCTTTCTCTTCGATGCGGGCCCCGGCGTCGATCAGCAGCCGCATCGACTCCGCATTCGTGATGCGGTAGGCCGCAAGCATCAGCGGAGTCTGGCCCTGGAAACCCCGTGAATCTATTTCGGCGCCCGCGCCGATCAGGACGTTCAACACCTTCGGATTCGGGTTGCACCGGGCGGCCTGTCCGAGCGCCGTGACGCCGAATTTCGTTCTGAAGGCAACGTCCGCTCCCGCGTCGAGAAGAAGCCGCACTATCTCGTGGTTGGGATTCTGTTCCGCGGCTACAATCAGGAGCGTTCGCCCGTTGTGGTCGCGCGCTTCAATATCCACTCCCGACTCCAGCAGCTTTTTCAACGTCTCCGGATCTTCGCAGACCCCTACGGCTTGCCACACCGGCATGCTTTTGAGCTCGGAGAGCGGGATAATCACCTTGGCTTCCAAGGAAACGTGCGTCGTTTCCCGGCTCATGAATTCTTCATGCGTATTCCGGCCTTTTGAATTCGTCATGAGATCATCCCCCTTTCGTACTGCCTCGTACATCGACAACACAGCCATGATAGACGCTCATGGCGACCACTTACGTGTTATGGGGCCGGGATTCCGTTCCAACCGACCGGGCCTTCCCCGAAAACGGCTAAAAACTTTTTTCAGCGCTCGGGGCGACGACGTGAACGGTTGCCGGACGGCGCAATACTTTACGAAGGAAGACCAGGCGAAAGAGGTGGCGTCTCTTATCCAGTCGAACAACGATCTGTGTGCGGAGTACCTCAGGATCAAACGTTCGATCGGGTTCACGAATCTGAAGGTGACCGTTGAACTTCACAAGCGGGTGTACAGCATCTCCGACCTGCTTTTGATCAAGAGAAAACTTGCCGACAGGATGCTGGCCACCAACAGTGCTCTGAACGACACGTAGCCCAGAATCGTCTGCGGAATGCTCCAAATTTCAACGGCACGACTCCGAAGGTGGAGGTTCTTTACGACGAACGGACAAAACGGGGTAAATTCCGAAAGTGGCAGAATTTGGCTGATATGATCGATTCGAGACTTGAGGTCATCAATGCCACGACCGGTCTGATCGAAATGGAAGAGCAAAAAAGGGCGCGGAGGCCATTCCCTCCGCGCCGCATGAAACACCCGGCCGGCTGACGACAATTACACTTCCCCGTCGGGAGACCCCGGAAGAGAAGAAGGTGTGCGGACACGTTCACGGAGTCTTCCGCAAGCTCGGGCCCGTGGTCAACGCCGGCGTCGACGTGTGGGACTACCGCCCGGCGGCGATCGGCGATATCTTAGCGACGCTCGACGATCCGACCGTCGCCATCCCGGGGCCGAAGGAGTTCGGGGCGTAGCGACGCTGACTTCGCAGACGCGAACCAGGAATCCCCCTACGGTTCCCTGTCAGGGCACAAGAACCTGCCAATTTCCCTTTGTTCTCAGGTGGGGATTGAGCAGCAAGGTGGCTCCATCGTCGAAAAAAACCTTGATGTCGGTGACATTGGCGAGAAGCGAAAGCTCCCCGGCCATCCCAACACCCTTCACAACAGAGCATACCACGAAGAGAATTTTCTTCTTCCAGGTGGGATCAACCTTCAGACAAATTTTGGAATGCTTGTCCACGGCAACCGTGAACTTCTGGGCCAATGTTGGGAATGTACCCGCATTCGCATTCAAGAGAAGGTGGAACCATACTGCTTCGGGAGTTTCTTTCAGCAACTTCTGGATGTCTTTATCGATGTTATTATAACTAGGATTATTAGCCTTGAACTCTATATTTATTAGTTGATTTTTGCAATCTAAACTCCAAAGACTTAAGTCTGTTTGGGCTCTTCTACTGCCTTTACCCTTAAACCTATATTTATATCGAGTCGGCGTCTCTACCGCGTAACGATATACTTTCCCTCTCTCTACAGACGCGGCAAAACAAAAGCGCGCTTCTTGCTCACTGAGCCTACTGGAAGGGAAACAAAACTTCGTACGGGCGGGATGCCCGTGGTACAGGTTGATCAGATCTTCGCAGGTTTCCTTGATCAGATCTCGGATCGGCATTTTGTTACCCCCTTCATGGATTCATTCAGTCTCTTAAAAAAGTCGAAAAAATAGTCCGATAAGCTTATATTTTGAATCCATATAAAACGCCAACAGAAACACCAAATATGTTTTGAACAAAAGTACTCATAGGCATTTTTGCTATCATTCTTCCATGCCTGTAGCGCTCCAAGAACTCGGCAATAGATTTACTAATTATTTTACCTTGAAATTGTATTGTCTCGGCAACCGCCAAGAACATCTCGCCCGTAAACTGATATGAAAGCTCAGCAAACACCTGTATTGCTGTCGCATGCCCCCTCTTCCGGCCGTTTCTAATTTGCAAAAAATCACTCGGGTCTGTGATCAACGCCGGCGTCGACGTGTGGGACTACCACCCCGCGGCGATCGGCGACATCCTCGCCACGCTCGACGATCCGACCGTCGCCATCACGGGGCCGAAGAGGTTCGGGGCATAGCGGCGCTGACTTCGCAGACGCCAAACAGGAATCGCCTCTACAGTTCCCGGTCACGCACAAGAACCTGCCAATTCCCCTTTGTTCTCATGTCGGGATCAAGCAGAAAGGTGGCTCCATCGTCGAAAAAGTTCTTGATGTCGGCGACATTGGCGGCGGGAAGCGAAAGTTCTCCGGCCATCCCGACGCCGTTCTCAACAGAGCATACGGCGAAGAGAATGTTCTTTTTCCAGGTGGTATCATCTTTCAGACAAGTTTCGGAATGCTTGTCCAAAGCAACCGTGAACTTCTGGGCCAATGTTCGGAATGTTCCCGAATCCTCATTCAAGAGAAGGTGGAACCATACTGCTTCGGGGATCTTCTTTTTTTGAATCATTTCTCTCCTGGCGAGAAATATTATAAATGAAGGGCCATATTCGTATTTCAATTTCTGGCTCAGCAACTCATATATATCACTATCTATTTTTTCTTCGCCAGGATTATCGGTTCTAAATATGATTTTACTTAATTCATCTTCGCCATCTAAACTCCAAAGGCTCAAATTCGTTTGAGTATCTGTCATACCTGTGTCCGAAAAGTTGCACGGCTCTTTGTCCGGCGTCTCTGCCATGTAACGATATTCTGTCCCTCTCTCGACAGATGCGGCAAAACAACGGCGAGCTTCTTGCTCACTGAGCATACCGGAGGGGAATAAAAACTTCGCACGGGTGGGATCCTTCCGGTGCAAGTTGATCAGATCCTCGCAGGTTTCCTTGATCAGATCTATGATCGGCATCTTGTTATCCCCTTCATGGATTATTCGGTCTCTTAAAAAGCAGAAGAAGATAGTCCGAGAGGAGTATTTTTACTAAAATTATATATAACACCAACAAAAAATCACCAAATGCATTTGGACAAGAGTGCTCATAGGCATTATTTGCTATCATTCTCCCATGCCCGTAGCGCTCCAGGAACTCGGTAATAAATTTACTAATTATTTTACCTTTAAATTGTATGTTTCCGCAACAGCCAAGAACATCTCGTCCGTAAGCTGATATGAAAGCTCAGCAAACACCTATATTGCTGTCGCACGCACTCCTTCATCTCCGTGACAGAGGCAGCACATCACTTCTCTCAATATCGAAATCTTGACGCATCACGCAACGGCGATTATCGACTCGACGGCCGTTCGCCTTCCGTCTTCGACGGCATTTTCTATCATTTGCAAAGGAGAAGTGTCATTTTCGTTGACCACATCCTTCAGACCCGAAAGATCTCACCGTCGGCAACGGGCTTGACCTGGATGGGCTTGAAGTATTTCGCATAGGCATCTTTCTTTTCCGTATGTATCGGTACAAGGAGTTTCGGGTTCATGGCGTCGGCATAACGCTTCAGGTCCGGCCTGAAGGCGTGTCCGCCGGTGTGAATCTCATGGAACGCAACCCTCGGGTCGTCCCTGAGGTTCGTCAGTTTCCAGCTCTGAGGGTTGTATTTCTCTTCAAGGTATCCGCTCCATTGCGAATATATGAGGCTGCACTGTGGAGGATTAAGCGCTTTCAGCAGAAGATCGACGCGACTGTTTTTGACGAAATAGCGCCTTGGAGATTCCCCGATCCGAGCCTCCGTAATGACGTTGTCTCGCTTGTAGATCTCCCGTAAGAAGTCGTCGAAATCCGAGTCGCCCTTGATTGACAGATAGTGGCTCCTGGCGGTCGCTCCATGTGCCAAAACACGGATGTCCTCCATGCGGAAGTGAGGGGTCGTGTCAAAGTGTTCCGATAGAATTTGCAGTATCCAGGCCGTGTAGATATCGACCACAAAGATCCGCCCGGACCTTCGGCACGCTCTATAGGCGGCGCACAAACGATCCACATGCTGCCCGGAGCAGACCAGAAACGCAGGCCCGGTCTCATTGATCAAAACCTTCAGCATCTCTTCTTCTATGTTTTTTTCCCGCTTGTACGCCTCATTTTCACGCCCCATCATCGTGCCTTCCATCAGGAGCAAATCGACATTCCGAGGCGGCCTGGCGAGAAAGGCCTCGAATGCTTTTTCCTTGCTGCCATGCGCTCGGAAATCTCCGCTGTAGAAGACTTTTTTCCCATCGGCTTCGATCAGGAAACCGAAGGAATCGACGGATGAATGATCCATCAGATACGGAGTGATACGGAACGGGGAAATCTCGAAAGGCGTCCACGCCTTGAAATACGTAAAGGTGTTGTTGAGCGACTTTCGGCCCGTGAAGACTCTGGCTGCGGCAATCATCTTACCGGCGATTTCGCCTATGTAGACCGGCATGGCCGGATCAAGGTTCTCGATCAGGCCGTAATGGTCCTGATGCGGGTGACTAATCAAGACCGCGTCACAATTGATATCCGAAAGATTGACTTCGCTCCGGGTTTCTCCGAGGGGCGATCCGGCATCGATCAATATCGAACGTCCTTCCGAGAAAATCTGCACGCAACTGCCGCCGATCTCCTGTGTCCCACGATGGATTGTTATTTCCACACAGATTCCCCTTCCTTTACCGATGCAAGAATCCGTTGCGTTGTTTCCGGATTCCCAGGATAGAAATGTTCGAGAAGCTTCTCCCCCTGAGTCATTCCGTCAATGCGTTTGTGCGGCCCCGGATTTTCCTTCCCGGTCGAATATGCGACTACTTCGTTTATTGTCGCGTTTCCCTTCCGGATCATTCGTCCGGAAGCCCCGGACCGATCTCCTTCGGCGACGTCAGGGTTGAAAGGGGCCGCTTGAGAGCTTCCTCACTCTGACGCGTCTGGAACGCATCGTCTACGGTTCCGCAGGTCCGGTATCCGAAGTCGCTCCAGTACAGAAAATATGCGCCGCACGCGGGGCATTGCCGGAGTTGCAGCATGCGACTGCTCAGGGGCCCGAAATCCCGTACGATCCTGAGGGATTGTATGTCGGCCGGCAGCGTGGCGCTGCTCTCCGGCAGATCGTGTTTCCGAAAATCGAATCTCCCCTTCGGCTCCGAACACGCGCCGTATTTCGCGCGGGCGCCCCGTGCGATTCTCCTTTCTTCATCGTATCTCTCCGTTCATGAACTCTCGTCCCACAAAAGCTCTCTTCTCTCAACAGGAAATACGCCTTCCGGGGTCGTATCGCACCCGACGGGTTCCCGACTCTCGTCCAGTGAGACAAGATCCTTTTGAACCGTCCAAACCGTCACAACGGGTTCCCGGGCAAAATCTGAACTCCGGCAAAGTTTGCAGGGTTGATCGTTTTCTCGACGTGCATTTTTCTCACCACTTTTTTGACATTCCATTCATACAGGCGACAAAGGGATGTCGCGATTACAAACAGGAGAAAAGATTGAATTTCGCAAGTTTACGTTTTCTTTCTTCTCCAAAGAATACCATTCCCGAACGACATGATACGACGTTCCAGTGGAGCGACGCGAGAAAGAGCGGCGTCCTTTCCGGGGGATGCAAGGGGGCGAAGCCCCCTGCCGAAAGGGAGTGTTGCCGTCAGGCAACGCACCCTTGAGCCTTGCGGGACAAGGACGGAAAATCCCGTGGAGTTTCACTCGTTCGGAACGCGGGATCGAAGCTTTGGTATGGCGGAGGGGGCACGAAAGGATCGAACGGCCGGGCGGACGAAGGGAGCCGATGCGATCGATCCGCGAAATGAAGCGGGCTCTTCGAAAAGGGGAGCCGGACGCACGCTTCTCGTCCGGCTCGTATTCTTTTACCGCGGGATGTCTTCGAGTATTCGTCCGGAGCGTTGCGTGTCTCCGGTTTTTTCAATTTTGCCGAGCGCGGTCATCATTCGATCGACATCCGCCTCCTTCGCACCGAGGATCCGCCGGAGCGCATATTCCTTTCCCGCGTCGTCCTCGAGAACCCAGGTCGTTCGTTTCCCTCGCCGCTTTTTCGAGAGCTTCCAGCCTCTCGAGTCCAGGACTTCCTGAAGGGACGCACGCTTTTCTACGGTCGTCAGGGCTTCGAGGTGTTCTAGAACGATCCGCCTCGCCTCTTCGCGAAAGATCATCGATACGTCCCTCTTCGCCATCGTGAGATCGGCCTGAAGCTGTTCCTCCGCCGACGCGAGCGTTTCGCCCCGTTCCGCGATGGCGATCTTTCCTGCCGAGATGTGGCGTCTCGGCCCCGGATGGTCGAGCGCGTTCCGGTCAATCTCGCACCCGTGTCGCTCGAGCCAGAGGGCGAGTGTTTCGCGAAGACGCACGACGCTTCTCCTGATCGAAATCCTGTGTTTGAGTCCCTTTTCGCCTCTCGGGCGGTAGCAGATATGAAGATGGAGGTTCTTCTCGCGAGAGGAAGTCGCGCCTCCTGTGGTTTCCTTCGGGAGTCCCCGGTGAAGCGACCAGAGGACGTCCGTCGAGTCGAGCGAGAATCCCTCCACGAGGTTCCCGATGGAACGCCGCTTTTCGTCGTCCGTCATTCCGTCAAGGATGTCGTTCGGGAGCGGAAGAAAGAGCCGGACCTGGATGCACCCGTCGCTGCGGGAGCGCCCCGCCTTCGTGTCAAGCGGCGCTCCTCCCGTCTCCATTCGTCCCACGGCGACCCAGCGCTTCTTTGCGTCCTCTCTCCGGAAGACGTGTCTGCCGAAGGACGTCATGTCCCAGAGAAGGCATTCTTTTTCCCGCGTGAGATACCGGACGTGCGCGCCGGCCTTCGCGACCGCGTCGACGCCCGACGCGAAGGAGCTGAAGCGGATGTAGGGCTTCCACATCGGCTTCACGCCTGCCGCTCCGCGGCGTTTCCGGACGCGATCTTCGCGATGATTTCTCTCGACTGACGTTTCGCTTCGTCTCTCTCTTCCGGGGAGCTCTTCGGATTGCGGACGACGGCGTCGAGGTCGATCAGGCGTTCGTAAAGCGCCTCGCGTTTTTCTTCTTCGACGTGTTCGATCAGGACCGCGCCCATGAGGATGAGTCCCCGCGTCCGCACCCGTGCGTTTTCCTCCCGGGCCCGTTTCTCGAGTTCCGCGACGCGCTGTTTCGCCTCCGCCAGCGCCTCCCGAAGCGTTCCCTGAATGACGAACCTGACGTTTTCCCGTTTCATCACGAACGTCCTCCCTGCGATAACTCCGACATGACGTCGTTCATCCTCGAGACGAACCGGATGACCGTCGCGGGATCCGACCGGAACAGCTCGGCAAGCGTTTCCATCGTTTCGTCTCCGCCTTCGGCCGTGCGCGGCGCTCTAGTCTTTCTCCCGGGAAGGACGCTCTCGTTCCCCGGTTTTCTGATGTCGCGCCCGCGCGGTTTCGGGCTTCCGCCGAAAAGCTTTTGGACGGGGCTCGCCTTGACGTGGTCGGTCCGGAGATCCTCTCCGTTGAGCGAGATGTACCGCTGCGTCATCTGGAGCGTCTTGTGGCCGAGAATGTCCTTGAGGGCAAAGACGTCTCCTCCGTTCCTGAGATACGCCTGGCTGAAGTAGTGCCGCAGATCGTAGGGACGGATGGGGTTGTCGGACATCACGCGATATTCCGCGATTCGATCCGCCCATTCGCGCTCGGAAAGCGGTCTTCCGTCGAATGTCGGAAACAGGGGAACGTTCCTCCTCCACGACCGTTTCCTCTGTTGAATCAGCTCTTCGAGCGTGCGCGCAGCCTCCGGGCTGAGGAACAGAATCCGCTGTTCCCGCGTCTTCGAAACGTCGGCACGGATGGTGACGGTCCGTCCGTTCAGGTCGATATCGTCGCGCATCAGATGGAGCGCTTCGCTCGGTCGGATTCCCGTGTCGATCGAGAGCATCATTAGCGCGTAATCGCGTTTCCCGACGAATGTGCCTCTGTCGGGGCGGTCGAGAAGATCCAGAACGGCCTCGTCCGTAATCCTCGAGAATCGGCCGGCGTCCTTCTTCTTCGAGAAGAGGTCCATCGGGTTCGTTTCGAGAAGACCCCTTTCCCGGCAGTACTCGAAAAAGTTCTTCAGGTTCGAGAGGCGAAGGTTGTACGTCGCAGGGGCGATTCTCTCGGACATGTACTCGATCACCGCGTCACACAGTTTCTTCTCGTCCACGGCTTCCGGATGCTCCCGGAAAAACTGACGGACGTGCTTCGCGTAATCTTTCAGCGTCCGTTCGCCTCGCCCCTGCGCAAGCCGCAACCTGAGAAACTCCGTCAGGGCGTTTCCCGGTTCAAATGACGCCTTCTCCGGCGCTCCGACCGTCGCCATGCAATCGAGAGAACCGCGCACGGTGTTCTTCGCCCTTTTTCGCTGCAACTTCCCCGCTACTCCCGCCGGATACTCCATCGACATCATGGTCATGTGACCACGTCTCCTCGTGAATGGAGCGGATTTGCCCGAAGGCCCCCCATTCTTATAGAAACCTATGAGTCGGGCCTTCGGGAAACAAAACGTGGTCGTCTTTTTTTGAAATAGCTATTCGGGTTTTTTGATTTTCGCCACCTTCAGCACGGTGATCCGCTTCTTGAAGATCCCTTCGACAGGAGACGCCTTTCTGTGTTCTTCCCGCAGGTCGTCGTCGTTCAGGGCGATATACCGGCGCGTCATGGAGAGGTCCGTGTGCCCCATCGTCCGCTGGAGGGCGAAGGTGTTTCCGCCCCTCTTGAGGTACATCAACGCGAACGTGTGACGAAGGTCGTAGGGGCGGATCTTTGTTCCGAGTATTTTGGAGTACATACAAATTCGGTCTTCCCAGTCCCTCAACCCGAATGGATTCCCCGTAGCGGCGCAAAATACGGGAGTTCCGGAATTCCAGAGCGGATGACGAACCCGCATCAGATCTGCGATCGCAGCGGCGGTGGTATTGCTGAAGGGGAGGGTTCGGGACACGCGAGTCTTGGCGGATTCCGCACGGATATACACTTCATACGCCTTGAGATTCACGTCGTCGGTCGTGAGCGCGAGAGCTTCGCTGGGGCGAATTCCGGTGTCCAGGGAGAGTAATATCAGGGCATAATCCCGGGTCCCGCTGAAGTATTCCCTGTTCGGAAGTTTGAGAAGCGCGGTCAGAACGTCCGGCCCGATCCGCACAATGCGCCCCTCGGCTTTCTTCTTTTTCAAGCCGCGGAAAGGGTTCGGGTTTTCCGGCAGGTAGCCCTCGGCACGGCACCAGTCGAAGAAAACCTTGAGATTGGTGAACCGGATGTTGTATGTCGCGGGTTTGACGGGTTCGGAGAAATAGGCGAGGAGCGATTGGCGAAGGGCAGGGCCTTGCGCGAACGCGTCGGGGTATTTCTTGAAGAAAAACCTGATGTGTTTCCCGTAATCGGAAACCGTCCGCGGACTTCGCCCCTCGGCGGTCTTGAAAATGATGAAGTAGCGGAAAGCCTCTTCCCAGCCTGCTTGAGCGCCGTTTTTCGCTTCTTCGATACCTGACATTAAAAAACCTCCCCGATTTCCGCCGAAAACGGAATCCGGGAAGGTCGTTGAAAAATCCGTCGCGGTTCTCCTGTTTTTACCACGGTGGATTCACCGTTTTTTCGAGGAAAAACCGCTTTTGCTTTCGTGCTTTAAAGCGCATTGCCAATCCTGTCGCTATCAAGGTTTGGTGCCGAAGGGGAGACTCGAACTCCCACAGGGTCGCCCCCGGCGGATTTTGAGTCCGCTGCGTCTACCATTCCGCCACTCCGGCAGCGGACACTTTTTTATCATAAAACCGTTGTTCCGTCCAGTAGCGCAGCCGCGGCTGCCTCCGATACAAACGAACGGGCGAAAGCTGCCGACTTTTCTCCCTCATGCAGGGATACATTATTTGTCGACCAGCTCTTCGTATACCGGTATCGGCTTCGTTACGAGCGCGGTCGCACGCCGGACATACGCATCGGGAAACGCGCGCCGGGCAAGCTCCAGGTTTTCCTTCGACGGAGCGTTCCGGTACGCCTCCATGACGATCCACCAGTCCGGTTTCAGGCTCCGGAAACCGTCGCTTCGCTGAACGATGAAATACGACTGCATATCGCCGAAGAACGGGAGCGCCCCGCGGTCATAACTGTCCGTAGCGCTGGTGTCCGGGACGAATGGTCGAGCGATCCCACCGACCCGTGAAGAGATAGGAGATCAGGGAATCCGCTTCGTCGCCCGTGAATTGCGCGAGGCACGAGAGTCCGGCGACCCAGTTCGAGTTGACGCTGTACGCCGCGCCGATCGGTTTCACGACGGTCATCTCCGCCCAGGGGTCGTCAAGGGACGGCTCCATCGTGATGGATCTGATGGCCGCCGGTTCCCACGAGGAATAGTCGGTCACGCTGTCGTAGTTGAGAAGGGTCGCCTCCGGAAACGTCATGTGCCCGTCCGGCGCCGTATCCGTCCGGTAGCGGAACAGGAAGCACGCTCCCCGTTCCCTGCGGCCGGGGCCCGCGTCCGGGTGGAGTTCTCCCATGAGTGGTTCGTTGTAGCCGCCGAGTTCGATCTCCGCGTCGAATATCCGCCGTCCCTTGCTTTCGATGACCGCGTGCGCCAACGTGTCGTTCCGTTCGACGACGATCTTCTCGCAGATTTTCTTCGGCAGCCCCGAAAATTCCCGGCCGCTGTTCATTCCGGTGCAGGCCCCCGGGCCGCTGAGCTGAAGGTTCAGCATATAGGCTCCCGTCTTCTCGCGGTAGCGGGCGAGCATCATGATGCCGCCTTCCATGTACCACGAAGCGAAGGTGGGCTCGCGGATGTCGACGACGTACACCATCACAATCGGGTGTTCCGCGCTGAAGAGGTCGAGCTGCGGCGGCAGCACGCGGCGGGCGGTCGCCGGGTCGGTCTCCCACGCGAGATACAGCCCCTCTTCGTTGTTCATCGAACCGGGGTTGAAGAACGGACGGATCTGTTCGCGCGGAACGAAGAAACTGCCGTTTCTCATGATTCTCCCTCCTTGCCGGTCGTGAATTGCATCGGACTTCGTACCTATACGGCCCATTCGCCCCTCTTGCGCTTGCGGGCCACGTTCAGCAGGTAGTCGTCTATCGCCCCCGCGGCTTCGGGGTGGAAGCAGGTCTTTGCGCCGTCGAGGTCTCCCGCGTCGCCGAGGACGAGGCGTTCGTTTTTCGCCACCCCTTCGAGGATGGTGGTCGCGGACTGCTGCGCCGTCTGCGCCCCCTTCGGCGGCTCGCTCCCCTTCCAGATTCCCGTGATCGTCGTGCCGGGAGTCGTCGAGGTGAAGCGGATGTTCTCGTCCCAGTATTCGTACCGCAGCGCGAGCGTCAGCCCGTTGAGGGCCGCCTTCGTCGCCGCGTACATCGTCTGCAGCGCCATGGGCATGAAGGCGATGCCGGAAATCACATCGACGATATGCCCGCCCCCCTGCGCCCGCATGATCGGCAACACGGCGCGGATTCCGTACAGCGCTCCGTAGAAGTTCAGCGCGAAGGCCTTTTCCCAATCTTCGTTCGTCAGCGTGTCGAAGCCTCCGCCGAAGCCCGCCCCGGCGTTGTTGAAGAGGATGTCGACCCGTCCGTCGCCGAGCCTGGCGGCCTCGCGGATCGTCGCCGACACGTCCGCTTCCTTCGTGACGTCACACCGAAGACCGTGCACACTTCCCGGATGTTCCCCGTTCAGTCTCGCCGTTTCCCGTTCGAGGTTCTCCGCGTTGTAATCCGCGAGGATGACCTTTTTCGCCCCGTATGAGAGCATCCTCTCCGACAGCGCGAGTCCGACCCCCGAAGCGCCGCCCGTCACGACCGCGATCTTTCCCGAATAGTACTCGCCCGTTCTGCTCATCTGTCCCGTCCCCTTTCAGCTGTCCTGAGGTTCGAAAACGAATGCCCGCCCGTACGCGTCCTGCGTCGCGTCAATGATCCGTCCACCGCGCACCGCGTCACCGAGAACCACCGCATCGGGAAAGTCGTTTCTGAAGGCGTCGATGACGTCCTTTCTCGGCCTCACCCCAAGCGCCAGAATCACCGTTTCGGCCGTGACGGACACTTTCTGTCCGCTTTTGATGCATTCGAGTTCGACGCCGTGCGGGGTGACCCGCAACAGTCTGTGTCCGGGGAGATAGGTCGGAGAGTGCGGCTCCATACGGTTCATGATGTCCGCGATCACGCCGGGGAACGCTCCCGCGCCGATTTCCGGCAGCATGTCGACGATCGTCGTCCTGTGTCCCGCGCCGAGGACGACCTCCGCGGTCTCGAGGCCCGTCATCCCGGAACCCGCTACCACGCAGTCGCCGACGACTTCCGACCGGCCGAGAAGGACGTCCTCGGCAGTCGTCACGTTCTTTCCGTCGATTCCGGGGATCGGGGGGATGAAGGGCCGGGCGCCGCAAGCCAGAAAGACCCCGCAGGGAGCGAGCGCCTTCACCTTTCCGACGGTCGCCTCCTCGCCGAGTCGCAATTCGACGCCGCTCCCCTCCGCCTGGACGACCATCGAGTCGACGAGCCGCGTGATCTTTTCCTTGCCGAGGCCCCTGTCCGCCACGTTCAGCATGCCTCCGAGCCTCGGGGAGCCGTCGAAGAGCACGACCCGAAAGCCGCGTTCGCGAAGAACCCGCGCGGCGGTGAATCCCGACGGGCCGCCGCCGACCACGACGACGGTCCGTCCGGTGCCGTCGCGCTCCGGGCGGGCGAATTCGCGTTCCCGTCCCGTTTTGGGATTGACGGCACACTTGACGTGCCGCAGATGGCAGATTTCGTCGAAACACGCGAGACAGCCGATGCACTTGGTGATGCTTTCGCTCTTTCCCGCCTTCGCCTTGTTGCACCAATCGGGGTCAGCGAGGTGGGCGCGCGCGACTCCGACGATGTCGCAGCAGCCTTCTTCGAGGATCGCCTCCGCGACTTCGGGCTCCTTGACGTTCGCGACCGCGATGAGGGGAATGGTCACGTGTTTCCGAATTTCCGCCGCCATGTACTTCTTCCAGCCCTGTTCGAAGGTCCCCGGCTCGATGCAGACGATGGCCTTCGGGCTGTCGGGGATGGAGCAGCTGATATCGAGGAAATCGGCGCCGGCCTTTTCGAGTTCCGCGGCGATCCGGCACGTGGCGGCGAGATCGTTCCCCCGGTCCCCGAGGAATTCGTCGGCCGAGAGCCGGAACCCGACTGGAAAGTCCGGGCCGCAGACTTTCCGGACTCCCGCGAGAATCTCGAGCGGGAAGCGCATCCGGTTCTCGAAGCTCCCGCCGTAGCGGTCGGTCCGCCGGTTGAGGTAGGGCGACAGGAAGCTGTTGACGAGGTAGCCGTGCGCTCCGTGAATCTCGACGCCGTCCGCTCCCGCCATTTTCGCGACGAACGCGCCATTCACGAACGCATCCCGGATGCGTTCGATCTCCGGAATCGTCAGCTCCCGGGCCATTTCGCCGCCGCCGGGATGCTCGACGACGGACGGCGCGACGGGCTGTTCGCCGCCGATCGCGGCGTGCCCCTCGCGTCCGGGGTGATGCAGCTGGAGGAATACCTTCGCGCCGTACTTTCGCACCGAGTCGACGAGCCGCGCCAGTCCGGGGACGTCGCAGACGCTCCGCACGGAGAGCTGGCACGGGTCTGCGGCCCCTGCCCCGTCCATGACGCGGCAGAGTTCGCTGACGATGAGTCCGACCCCTCCCCGGGCCCGGGCCTCGTAGAACGCGATGATGTCGTCGGTAACGCCGCCTCCGGACGCGCCGAGGTTGACGCCCATCGGCGTCATCGCAACGCGGTTCCGGATCTCGACCCGCCCGATTCGCACGGGGCTGAACAGCAGATCGAACATCGCACTCGCCGCCTTTTCAATTGAGTCTCAAATATTTATAGAGATAGTAATATTCTGATTAAAACTCTGTCAAGTAACCGCAGTCACGACGGGAGGGTCCGAGGCAATTACGGTATCTCTGAAAGGAGACGGGCTATCCGTCTTTCAGGTTTCTTTTGAGCGCGTCCTCCTCGAGACGGTTTCTCGAGTTGATACGTTCGACGATCGCCTTTTCAAGGAGGGCGTCGTCGAGCTGTTCGGCATCGAAGATCCGTTTCTCGGCGAGTTTTTTCCTGATGTATTCCATGGTCATCTTCTGTGACTTGGCAACCATTTCGTGGTGCCGGTCGAGGATCGCGAGGCGTTCGTCGTCGATCTCCGCGAGGGCCTTGCGAAGGCGTTCGAGAACGTCTTCGCCGGAAAGTCTCCCCGGCTCCCTCGGTCCCGTCTCTTGCGGCATTTCTCCCTGAAGCTGCACAGGCACGTCCGTGTGCGGCGCGACGCCTGCGGGAATACGTTCCATGTACCTCCGCTCCTTCCGTGGATTCCGGGTGATCTGGCCCTTATGCTTCGGACACGGAGCGCATTCCCTTGAAATCCCCGCTACTTCGCGTTTCCGGCGTCGATGGAGACGACGAGCGAGTCGATATCGACCCTCTTTTCCATCATGCCGTTTTCGATCAGGAACTCCTGCGTCTTCCGGAGATCGTCGATATCCGACGGACGGATCGTCACGTCGAAGTCGTAGAGCGGGTACATCGCCGAAACGGCTTCGGGCGTGAGTCCCGTTTCCTCCGCCGTGAGGCGGAGCGCCTCCCGTTCGTTTTCTTTCATGAACGCGAGTGCGCCTTTGTGAACTTTCATGAAGCGCGCGACGAGATCGGGATGTTCCTTCAAGAACTGTCCGCCGACCGCGATGACCGTACTCGCGTCGAGGAGTCCCTTCCCCGTCGCTAGGATCCGGGCCCCCTGTTCCTGCGCCTTCGGAACGGCCGCCCCAGCCGCGAGCGCCGCATCGGCGCTTCCGGCGAGCATCGCGGTGACTCCTTCCATGAGTCCCATCGAGAGGAACTCGACGTCCGCCGCTTTCAGTCCTTCCTTCGCGAGTGCCGCGATCAATAGTTGGTGAAGCAGCGTTCCCTTCGGTCCGACGACTTTCTTCCCTTTCAGATCCCGGACCGATGCGATTCCCGGAGCCTTCGCGATGATCGTGAAGGCCTCCGGAGCGCGGCTGAAGATGCCGATGATCTTCAGATCCACGCCTCCGACGGCGGCGAGCAGCGCGGAGGTATTGCCGAGACAGTTGGCGAATTGCACGGACCCTGCCGCGATCGCCTGGGTCTGTTTCGGTCCCGCGTTGAGATCGGGGTGCGTGACCGTGATTCCGTCCGGACCGAATTCCTTCTCGAAGAGCCCGAGTTTCATTTCGACGATCGCCGGAACGTTCAGCGGCGACTTGACGTATGTGACGCCGATTTCCTTCACTGCGGCGGACGCGAGAGTCGGGAATGCGCACGCGAGCAGCAGCGCGATCGCCGAAAACCTAATGTGACGCATCGATACCAGCCTCCTGACGATGTGATGTGTCCGGGGAGAATCGGACCTCTCCGGTGATTGCGCGAAGAATCCGGCGGCGCAGCGGGATGAGGACGGCTTCGCCTCCATCGTCGCCGCTTCTTTCGGGAAGTGCGATGTCGTCGACAATCCGCCCCGCTTCGAGGACGATGACGTTCCGCCCGAGCCCGAGCGCCTCGTCGATGTCGTGCGTCACGAGCACGAAGGTTTTTCCGGTGCGCGCGTGAAGGTCGGCGATCTCTCGCTGGAGCATCCTGCGCGTGAAATAGTCGAGGGCGCCGAATGGTTCGTCCATGAGGACGATTTCGGGATCGAACGCGAGCGTCCGTCCGAGGGCGACGCGCTGGGCCATCCCCCCCGAGAGCTGTTGCGGGCGGGCGTCCCGGAAACGTTCGAGCCCCAGTATCCGAAGGATCGACGTCGCCTTGCGATCGGCTTCTTCCCTGTCGCGGCGGCCATCGAGCGCGAACCGGACGTTCTGTTCGACCGTGAGCCACGGCATGAGCCTCGGCTCCTGGAAGACGATGCCGACCCCCGCGTCCCTCCGTTCGACGCGACGGCCGTTCCGGAGGAATTCTATCGATCCCGAAGTCGGTTCCTCGAGTCCGGCTATGAGTCTCAGAAGCGTCGTCTTGCCGCATCCGCTCCGTCCGACGACCGTCACGAACGAGCCGGGCCCGACGGTCAGCGAAACCGCGTCGACCGCCCGGACCGGACCGTCCGGCAGGATGTAGGTTCTGCCGGCACGATTCAGCCTAATCCCAACCGTCACAGGAAGCGGACGCCTCCTTCCAAGGCGTCGCCGCGCGGGCGAGACGGAAAAACAGATGGTCGGAAAGCGCCCCGACGAGGCCGAGCGCGAGAATTCCCACGACGATGACGTCGGAACGCGACAGGGATTCGGCGTCGTGGATCATGTATCCGAGACCCGACGACGCGGCGATGAGCTCCGCGCCGATCAGGGCGCGCCAGCTGTACCCGAGTCCGAGCCGAAGCCCGGTCAGGATGGAGGGAAGCGCCGAAGGGAAAACGATCCGGCGGAAAATCCGCGTTCCAGTGAAACCGAGGCTGCGTCCGACCTCGACGAGCCCCGCGTCGCACCGCCTGACGCCGTCGAGCGTGTTCAGGAACACGGGAAAAAACGTCGCCAGAAGAATTACGACAGTCTTCGACGCCTCTCCGATGCCGAACCAGAGGATCAGCAGCGGCAGCATCGCGAGCGGCGGCACGTGGCGCAGGAATTCGAGCGTCGGGTAGAGGAGTTTTCCCAAGGACGGCCGAAGCCCGAGGATGACCCCGAAGGGCAGCGCGAGACCGCACGAGAGGCCGAATCCTGCGACGATCCTCCCCATGCTCGTCAGAATGTTCATCGGGAGTTCTCCCGAGAGCGTCAGTTTCCACGCCGCGGAGAGGACAGCCTGCGGCGACGGCAGGAGGAACGGATTCCAGAGTCCCGCCCTGCTGCCCGCCCACCAGAGCAGGATCACCGCGACCGGGAAGAGCGCGCCGGAAACAAAAGAGCTCGCCGTGGTTCCGATCGAGTCGCGGCAGGTCCGCGTCGGCTCCTCTCGCGCACGCCGGAAACGACGGACGGGGGCGGAGTCCTCTCCGTGGATCATTGCGTCAGTTCACCGCGCCGATCGCCTTCGGGAGGCCGGTCCGCGCCGACGACGAACGGGAGTCTCCGCGATCGTGGCGCATCGTCCGCCCGAGCGACCTCAGGCGCTCCCCGATCTCCCCGAGTTCCTGAACGCCATCCTGTCTGATCGTGTCCTTTCCGGGGTACAGCAGGTAACACGTCCGGACGTCGAGCGGCGTGATGTTGGGCATGAGGACGTTCGCCCCGGCGGCTAGCATCGCCTCGCGACCGCCCGCCGCGAGCGATCCTGCCGCCGTCGTCGCAGGAATGTTTGCGTCCGGCAGGATGATCCTGAGCAGCGCCGTCATCCGGACCGTTTCCGCGATCGTTCCGGGAAGGGCGTTCCCGAGCGGCGTGTCCGGATTCGGAATGAACGGTCCGATGCCGATCATGTCGAGTTCGAGATCGCGGCAGAGAAGGAGGTTTTCGAAACGGGTCCGTTCGGTTTCGCCAGGGAGGCCCACCATGAAACCCGACCCGAGTTCTATTCCGGTTTCGCGCAGGTCGTACAGCGCCCGGAGCCGGAGATCGAACGGGACGCCGTCACGAAGACATTCGTGAAGCTCCCGGTCCGATGTCTCAAAACGCAGCAGATACCGGTCCATTCCGGCGTCGCGGAGCGCGGCGTATTCGTCCCGGGACCGGATGCCGCAGCTCAGGGTCACCGCGGCTTCCCCCTTCGTCTTTCTCTTGATCGCGCCCACGAGCGCGCAAAGCCGTTCCGTGGTCCAGAACGGATCTTCGCCGCCTTGCAGGACGAAGGTACGGATTCCGACGTCGAAGGCGTCGCCGACGGCCGAAAGGACCGTGCGATCTTCGAGCGCGTATCTGCGAATCCTTCGGTTGTCGCGGCGGAGGCCGCAGTACAGGCAGTTGCAGGCGCACCGGTTCGTGAATTCGAGCAACCCACGGATCCAGACGCCGTCCCCGTATCGTTCTTTCCGGATCCGGTCCGCCTCCGCAACGAGAACATCCGTCGGGAGATCCATCAGTTCCCGGATCGCCTCATTGTCGAACGTCATCGTTCTCTCCTCCGAAGCTGTTGTACAGCGCGTGCTCGAGCGGGAACGGTTCGAGCGCGCGCGGAAGCAGCCCCTTCGCCCACGCCAGGAACAGACCGTAGTTCGTTCCTGCGAGCCCCGCGTTCCGGAACATGGCGATACGGCGCATCATGTTGTTGCGCGTCGTCATGCACCCGGCGCAGTTGATGACGAACGAATAGTCCGTGAGGCGCTCCGGGACGTCCTGAAGCAGCTCGAACGTGACATCTGGGCGGACCTTTTTCCGGAAGAGGGTCGGGATCTTGACCGTTCCGATGTCGTCGTCGACGCGATGGTGCTTGCAGGACTCGAGAATCAGGATACGTCCGCACGCGGGGACTTCGGAAAGCCTTCTCAGACCCTCGACGAAGTACGCAAGATCTCCCTTCTTTCGGGCGAAGAGGATCGAGAACGATGTCAGAAGCTGATCCCGGGGGATTGCTGCAGCTACTTCGGTGAACGCCTGGCTGTCCGTTATCACGAGAGACGGGCGCTC
Source organism: Lactivibrio alcoholicus (assembly GCF_055390895.1). Lineage (NCBI taxonomy): Bacteria > Thermotogati > Synergistota > Synergistia > Synergistales > Aminobacteriaceae > Lactivibrio > Lactivibrio alcoholicus. The sequence goes on along the minus strand of NZ_AP042471.1, from coordinate 2,784,066 downwards.
TTTCAGCGAGGCGTAACACGAAGCGAGCTGTAACTCCTTCGTAACGGACATGAAGCAATCCTTGTCGAGAATGTCCCGGATAACCTCGACCTGGGGCAGGATCATGCGCGCCTTCGGCGCGGAATCGTCGATCGGGGTCACGAGAAGGATCGATTCGTCCGCCTGGACGAGCCCCTCGAGTGGCGTGATCTCCCGTTCGACGAGGTCGGAGAACGATTGCAGTGCCGCGTTCAGGTCCCGGATGCCGCGACGTGAAAGGTTATCCACGTGGATCCTGCGATAATGGGGCGCGAAGCGACGCTTCTCCCCGCAGACGCCTTTGTCGGCGAACGTCAGGACGATCAGCGCAGGCTTCCTCCGTTCGATCAGCCTTGCGACGACCGCTTCTTCCGCAGAGGTCGGCGGGACGTCTCCGCGTGTGACGAAGAGCACGATATCCGCTGTTTCGAGCCTGAGATTCGTCCGCGAGACGCGGAGCGCACCAAGCTCGTCGTCGTCGTCGTCGAACCCCGCGGTGTCCGTGACCGAAACGGGACCGAGCGGCCCCATCTCGATGCTCCGGACGACGGGATCCGTCGTGGTGCCCGGGCGATCCGACACGATCGATATGTCCGCTTCGAGCATATTATTGACGAGTGACGACTTTCCGCTGTTTCGCAGTCCGTAGAGGACGATGCCGATCTGTTCCGCCAGTGGGGTGGTGATCATGCCGAGCTCCTCGTGTAAAAGTTTGATGCTACATACAAAGCAATCATAAAGTTTGTGCATAACATGTCAAGTGCCGGAGAGGGGAAGTGTTCTTCTCTCCGGCATGATTTCTCGTCTTTTCCCGTACTATGTGCCTCTTTCGGGCTTTTTCTAGAAAATACGATCCATAAGGAACGAGATGAGGCCCATCGCGGCAAGGCGCTGGGTTCCCCCTGTGGGATCCAGATTCGGCGCGACCTCGACGAGATCCAGCGCGAGAACCGGAAGGCGCGAGAGGCATTCCATGAGATGGAGGAAATTCGCGGATGTGATGCCTCCGAAGACGAACGATCCCGTTCCCGGCGCGAAGGCGTGATCGACGACATCGATGTCGATCGTGAGGTAGACGCCGTCGGCGCCGTCGGACGCGATTTCTCCGGCCCTCGAGACGACCGCCTCCACTCCGAGCCGTTCCATTTCGCGGACGCTGAACACGGTCGCCCCGCTCGACCGGACGTAATCCCACCGTTCCGCGGTCTGGAAACTCCCGCCCGTGCCGATCCATACCATTCGTTTCGGGTCGACGCCGGGCAGTTCGCCGACGCGCCTCGCGATCGAGCCGTGATAGTGGCGTCCCCATGCCTCCGTGTCATCCGTAAGGTCGAGGTGCGCGTCAACGTGGACGTACCCCATTTTCGCGCGTCCGAAGCGTTCGGCGCAGGCACGTTCGACGCCCCGCACCGCCGGATAGGTCACGTAATGGTCTCCTCCCATGCCTACCGGCAACGCTCCCCTGCGCGCGATTTCGAAGACATGCTCTTCAATCGCCGCGGCGGTTCGGCCGACGTCAGCGGGGAAAACGTCCGCATCCCCCGTATCGACCACGATATCGCGAGGCGGAAAGCGAAAGGTCTTTCCGGTGTGGATATTGACCATTTCCTTTCGGTCCGTCGTCAGCGCCCCCATCTGATACATGAAATGCAACGATTCCTCGCGTATCGCCCTCGGCCCGAAGCGCGCACCCTGCCGGGAGCCGCACGTCGTGTCGAACGGCATTCCGTATATCCCTATATCTCCGGCATTCACGTCTTTCGTTCCACCTGTCCGCGCACGAAGAAATGTCGCAAACCCCGCATAGGCGGGCGCACACCTGCAATCCATCCGGAAGCCCCTTCTTTCGCGTTCTGAAATTGCTTTCGTCAATTGTATCAGAGTCCGTGAAATCCTCACTCCGCTCCTTCTTCCGCTCCTTTCGGCGCAAGGGTGCGTTCGACAATATCCGTGGAAAGGTACGCGAACGCGGAGACGATTATTCCGGGGACGACAGGATAGACCGGCAGACGCCGAAAGACCAGCAACTGCCAGATCACGCATGTGGTGGCGGACGCGACCATGGACGCGATGGCGGCGCGGCGGGACGGCCTGTGGCAGTAGAGTCCGGCGAGCAGCGGAACCAGATAAACCGATGAGATCACTGAAAAAGACAGCCCCACTATCGTGACGATTATTCCGATGGGACGCAGCGCGATAAGGGGAGCGATGACGCCCGTACCGAGTACGGCGAGACGCGTCAACGGAACGCTCGAATTCCCAAGGAGATCCTGCGTGAGCGAACTGGCGGCAACCATGAGGGTCGAACTCAGAGTGGACATCGCCGCTGCGATCGCGGCAACAAGCAGCAACGTGGAAACCCATCCCGGGAAAACACATCTCATGAGCGACGGAATAACGAGATCCGGATCCCTGATGCCCTGGACGAAGAGATGGGCGAAAGGTCCTGAAGAAAAGACACAGAACGCGAAGATCGCGATCAGAAGCGGGGTAAGAAGCATCCCCTTCCGCACGGTTCCCGGGTCTTTCGCCGCGAAAAAGCGGATAATGAGCTGTGGGCTCGCGATCTGCGCCACGCTGATCGCGAAGGTGAGACTCAGCAGAAACGGCGTCATCATGCCCGAATCGACAAGCTCTTTCGGCCCGGTGGCACCGAGGCGCATCAAAGCCTCCCCGGTCAGTCCGCCGCCGATCGGCGTGGATGCCAGCCTTGCGAGTCCGGCACCAATTCCTCCCATGGAGACGACAATGGTTCCGAACAGCAACACTCCTCCCGCAAGCAGGATGATACCCTGTATGAGGTCGGTGATTACAACCGATCGGAACCCTCCCATGCACGTGTAGGTCACGACAGGAATCGCGACGATGGCAACGCCGGCGGGATACGATACTCCCATCGTAATTTCGAGAAGATTCGACGCTCCCTTGTAGATCGAACTCATATAGAGCTGGAAGAAAACGACAATGATCAGCGCGGCAATGACCTGGATCACCCGCGAGTTGAACTGATGCCGAAAGAACTGCGGAACCGTCAGGATTCCTTCTTCCTGGACGACCCGTCGCAGCCGCGGCGCCACGATGACCCAGGCGAGAACAGCGAAAAGGACGTGGAAAAAAAACAGATACGCGCTGAACCCGAATCCGAACAGATACCCCGAACCGCCCCCGCCGAGCAACGAGCTCGTGCTGAAATATGTGGCGACAAACGACATCGAGAGCAGCACGGGACCGAGGGTCCCTCCCGCGAGAAGAAAATCCTTCGCGTTCCGTGCGTTCCTGCAAGAAAACCCTATCGCCAACATGGCGGCAATGTAGACGCCAAGGACGATCGCGATTGTCATGATTGTCTCCCCTCCTTTCCTGAAAGCGCGTAGCACATTCCCGCTATCAGACAAATCCACGCTGCCGCATACGCAATGACGATCGAAACATCCATGTCCGAATCCCTCCTCTGAGGCTTTCAGCCCCTCTGAAATACGAAACGGGCGGAAGGGAGATCAATCCCCTCCGCCCGTTCGTTCCGATGGTGTTCGGCTCGAGAAAGCGACAGGGGCCGCGAAGGCATCACCCACCTCCGCGGCCCCTGTCGAAAACTGCGACGTCACAAGGCGCTACGGTGGCGGGAATCGCTTCGCCACCACCAGAGCCGAACATTTATGCCAATTTCGACGGATCGTACGACACCGGTACTTCGCATCAGAATCCCGCTTTCTTGCCGAAAATTGCGGTAGAACATACAGCATTCTCAAGGTCGTGTCAACTGTCATGTTGACATTTCAAACGAAGGAGCGTTGAATTATCCGGGAACAAAAAACTGCCCATTCATCACAACAGGGAGGGCGAGACTATGAAAAAAACCGCTCGCATATTTGCTCTGCTCCTTCTGGTGCTCCTGATCGCCACCGGCGCTTCGGCCGACGTCATCCGTCCGAAGATCTTCGTGTTCACGATGTTCGAGGTCGGAGCGAATACCGGAGATTTCGCCGGAGAATTCCAGCACTGGTACGAAAGATATTTCAAGGACGCGACACCCGTATCCATCCGCGGCGCTTTTGCCCCCGTGTACTGCTCGGCCTCGGGGGTATGCGGCACCATCATCGGCGTCGGCAAGGCGAACGCCGCCGCAACCATCACCGCGATTCTCTCCGATCCGAGATTCGATTTCTCGTCGACGTACTTCCTGACATCCGGCTGCGCCGGAACACCTCCGGAGCAGGGCACGCTCGGTTCTGTTTTCTGGTCCGACTGTGTCGTCGACTACGATCTCGGGCAGCGGTGGTCTCCCCTCGACGTCACCGACAGGGCTCCGGTCTTTCAGCCGCTCGACGGTACGGCGAAGAAAACGGTTCTCCGGCTCGATCCGCTTCTGACAAAATGGGTATACCACCTGAGCCGCACCGTTCCACTGGATGACTCCGTCGACGCCGCCCTCTACCGTCTGCGGTACCGCGAAGAACAGGCGCAGCGGAAGCCGTTCGTGGGCATCGGAACGACGGTTACGTCCGACACCTGGTGGCATGGCCGCACGCTGTCGCGGGAAGCGAGTTATATCTGCACCCTGTATAAGGCCGGAACCTACGTAACCACGCAGATGGAAGATTCGGCGGTCGCGCTTGTGCTGGAGCGGTACGGCGTACTCGGCCGGTATATGATCGCGCGCGACGTCGTGAACTTCGACCGGCCCCATGCGGGACAGACGCCGAAAGAAAGCCTCGCCGCCCCGAACGGGTCGTTCTCGATCGGAATGAAGAACGGATTCCGCGCCGGAGCAGTCGTAGTCGACTACATCGTCGACAACTGGGCCGTCTGGGAGAAGGGCGTTCCGCCGCTTCCCGCCGACTTCCCGAACTAGCGGCGGATGCGAATCGACCGAAAAGGAGGAGTATCGATGACTGCCGACTGGATCACGACAAAGGGCGGAGACAGGGGAGAAACGAGCCTCGGAGACGGAAGCAGGATTCCCAAGGACCACCCGAGGGTCGAGAGCTACGGCACGCTCGATGAATGCCAAGCCGCCGTTGGACTCGCTCGTTCGATGTGCGAATACCCGGAGATCTGCGAACATCTCTGTGTCCTCGAACGCGATCTCGGCACCCTGATGGGACATCTTGCGTTGTACCCCGGGCTGGAGTGTCCCTCGATCGGGGCGATCGAACAGATAACGGGGAAGGTTCGCGAGGTCACGGGCGAGACATTTCGCTTCGTGAGACCCGGAGATTCGAAGACGGGGGCGGCCCTCCACATGGCGCGGACGATCGCCCGACGCGCCGAACGCATCCTGGTGGGGCTCTATCGGGCCGGCGACGTGAATGATGACGTGTACCGCTATGTCAACAGGTTTTCGGACGCCCTCTACGCATTGTCCCTCTGGTACGACCATCTGGAACGCCTGCGAAAGGGGCGGAATGCGTCGGACGGATGTAATGCTGTATAATGCGTACATCATCGCATTGGAGTCCATCTTCTGCGACATCCACGGAAATCCTCCGAAAGGGCTTTCATGCGAAGGATGCACGCCATGAACGAGAACAGGGGTGAACTATAGTGGCTGTAATCAATCCGTTGACGCCGGCAAGCAACCAGGGACTTCGTCAGATCGTATACGAAAAACTCAAGGATGCGATTGTCAGCGGCGTTATCAAACCCGGTTCAAAACTTTCGGAGATCGATCTCGCGGAACAGCTCGCCGTCTCCAGGACACCCGTCAGGGAAGCGATCAGGCAGCTCGCGCAGACGGGGCTCGTGACGCTGACGCCGAGACGCGGCGCATACGTGACGCTCCCCACGGAGAAGGACGCGTCGGACCTGTACGAGCTCCGCATGGCGCTCGAAATCCTCGCCGTCGCCGATGCGGGCAAGCATATTCCGAAAGAAGAACTTCTCCGTTTCAGGGAAATCTTCCAGGCCATGACGGACCACACCAGCCACGAACAGTACGTAACGGAAGACCGCGCATTCCATCAGTTGATCTACACATACTGCTCCAACCACTTCCTGAGTCGCACGCTCGTCAACATTTCCGACCTGATCAACCTGTGCCGCCCCTATTCCATCGAGCGCGACCCGATCACGAACTTCGCCGGCGGACACGTAGCCATCATCGAGGCTCTGCTCGAAGGAAAGGAAGACAGGGCGATGGACGAGATGCGCCGGCATATCACCGTGAGCAAGGAAGGGCTCCTCGGGTATCTCAGGAACCGTCACAGGGAAGGCTCGAAGACCTTCCGCTAGAGACCGGGGGTTATGTCCATCTCCTATGTTCTGTACAAACTTCTCGGGGCTGCGGTAACACCACCCGGTTTTTTTTGTTTCCTGCTTCTGGCGATTTTCGCGTCTCTTCTGTCACGTCGCGGAAATCGGGGCATTGCGGCATTCGGGATCCTCGTCGTGTCATGTCTGGCTCTTTTGTCGACTCCCGCCGTGTCGGATCTCCTGCTCACGCCGCTTGAATCGGTCGAGCGTACGATCCCCGGCAAAACGGCATCGTCTGCGGTCCTCGTACTCGCCGGGGGGATCCGGATAGCTCCGGATTCCCCCGTGCCGCAGATGGAACCGGAGACGCTCGTTCGTTTTCTCGAAGGACTCCTTCTCGCCCGGAAACACGGATGGCCACTGATCTACTCCGGCGGATACCCCGAACGCACGAAGGCGGACGGCATCAGGAACATGGTCCTCTCTACGGCGGAACGACTCGGGGGCGGGGTCGACATTACGGTCGAGGGCGCATCTCGAACGACATGGGAAAACCTCGGATCCGTCGCGCCGGAGATCAGGAAGGGCGGATTCACGGACGTCGTCCTCGTCACATCCGCATACCATATTCCCCGGGCGCTCTATTGCGCGACGCGCCTCCTGCCCGGTCTCCGGATCCACGTATGGCCCGCACTGCGAAAATCGGAGCCGGGGCGCCCCTCCGCAACGAACTGGATCCCGTCACCCGGCGGCCTTTACAATACATCCGTGGCGCTCCGGGAATACATCGGCCTCTTCGCGTACCGCTTCTTCCGTCACTGATCGCCCTGTCCGGACGCCTGCCCGTCGTCGCGGAATCGCTTCCAGAAACGCTGCATCCGCGCGAGAATACGGGCTTCCCGTTCGTTCCGGCAAGGGAAGTAGAAACGTCCTGGTTTCGTCATGTACTGTTGCGGAACCCAGTGCCTCGGGTCGTCGTGAGGATATCTGTATCCGCTCCCGTGCGGATTCAGGTGATCCGGAACACGCTGTACGTCACCTGTGCGTATCGCTTCCTGCGCCGCCGAAATCGCCAAATAAGCGCTGTTGCTTTTTGGAGCGGTCGCGAGATACAGAACGGCTTCGGAAAGGATGATTCTCGCCTCGGGATACCCCGTGAAATCGGCCGCGTACGCCGCAGCGGCCGCTACCCGAAGCGCTTCGGGATCCGCGAGCCCGACGTCTTCCGCCGCGAAGATAACGAGTCTCCGCGCGATGAACCGGACGTCCTCGCCCCCCTCGACCATCCGTGCGAGCCAGTAGACTGCGGCGTCGGGATCCGATCCTCGCATACTCTTGATGAGCGCCGATATGATCGTGTAGTGATCGTCGGCGTTTTTGTCGTATCGCGTGCTCGCCGTGGGAAGAAGCCTCATTGCGGCCTCGCGCGTGAACCTCGAAGCCCCCGTGAGCGCGACACTCGACGCGATGACTTCGAGGCGTGTCAGTGCCTGCCTGGCATCGCCACCCGAAGCCCCCGCGATGAACGAGAGCACATCCTCGTCTGTCTCGAGGCTCAGTCGTCCGAGCCCCCTCGGATCGGTCATCGCCCGCCGGAGCAGCTTCACGATGTCGCTCTCCCCGAGAGGATGCAGTTCGAAGATCACCATTCGCGAGAGCAGCGTCTTATTGATTTCGATCCATGGATTTTCCGTCGTCGTTCCAACGAGGATGATATCTCCCCGTTCGACCGACGGGAGCAGAACATTCTGCTGGCTCCTGTTGAAATGGTATAGCTCGTCCACGAATGCGATCGCCGTGAGTCCGCCCGCCATCGACTTGAGGCGTTTCGCCTCCTCGACGAGATCCCGAAGTTCTGCGACTTTGGCGGTTACGGCGTTGATCTCGAGCAGCGATCTTTCGGTCACGGACGCCATCAGCCGCACGAGCGTCGTCTTGCCGACTCCGGGAGGACCGTACAGAATACAGCTCGGGACGCGGCTTCCCTCGAGCAGCACCCGAAGCGGAGCCCCGGGCGCGAGCAGATGTTGCTGCCCCGCGAATTCGTCCATCGTTCGCGGACGCATCCTGTCCGCAAGGGGGCTTTCGGGAATCAGACCTTCAATCCGCTCCACGAGACCGCTTCCTCCAGAATTCTCTCGACGCCCTCCCCCGAAGAGGATACAGGAACTCCTCCCGTTCCTTCGGACACTGTCGCCATCGGGAAACCGTTTCGCAGGATCGCCCCGAGGGCCTCCGCAAGCGGCTCTCCGAGACGGGAAGGGGGACATACAGGAGATGAGCGGAAGTGTTCCGGTCCGAAGATTCCATCACGTGCGACCTCGAAAAAGAGAACTCCAAGGGAGGCCGCCTCGAGCATGACCCGGACGATGCCGGGATCGCCCGGATCGAGCGCCGCGGTGACACCGCGCAGGGCAAGCAGCCAGTTTCGTCCCTTGTCGCGCTCGACGGTCGCGTACTCCCATGGGATACACGGTTCCGGATGTCCGAGGGAAGCGACGAGATCGCGAACACTGTCGTAGGCGATATCCGCCCAATGCGCATACGCGGCGCCCGGACGCTCGACGAGAACCGCCCGCATTCCCGCGCGTCGTGCCCCGACGAGATCGTAGACGAAATCACCGACCATCACACACCGCCCGGGCTTCGTCCCTATAAGGGAAGCGGCCTTCCAGAGCGCCTCGGGATCCGGTTTGATCGGACCGGATTCGCGACTCATGACGACCTCCGGAAGTTCGAACCCCATCCTCCCGGCCGCGTAATCGATGGAATCCCGACAATTTCGCGAGACGATCGCCCAGGGGATACGCTCGCGTCCGAGCCACGAGACGAGATCGATCGCCCCTTCCACGGGAGTCGCCCGTTCCGCCCCTTCCATCTCGATCGTGCACATGTCGTCGATCGCCTGCTCTCGAAGGTCCCGGGGGAGATTTTTCAGCTCCTCGAGGATCGCAACCTGACGTCCCCCGAAATACTTCTGCCGGAAGGGAAGAAAGTTCAGTTTCGTGTCGGCCAGAACACCGTCCCAATCAAGGATCCATGCGGCGCTGAGAGCCGGATGCCACAACGGCGACAGAATGTCGCTCCTCACGAACACACCTCCCCTAAAAAAAGAGGCGCGACACACGTCGCGCCCGAATCTATCCCCGCAATGTCGTGTCACGAACGTCTTGACCCGGTCCTCATATATTCGGAGTCCGCCGATTCTTGGCATTTGCGGCGGACACCGCCGCTTCCGCCGAACCGGACGTCAACCCCGCTAAGGTCAGGTGTTGGCTCAAGACAGTTACTGTGATCACGGGCACCGCAGGGCTTCCAGTCCAATGTTATTATAGCACAACCGGCGCTCATGCGGGTTTACGTAGTTCTGGAAAATTCCGACTATTTATCGGAAAGACGTACTGTGATCAGTTATGGAACGCCCTTTCTCTTCATGACATTTCACCAATATGTGGAATATAAGGAAAGCGGGGAAAGCTTACAAATGACACGAGGAACCGTCACCGCTTTTCTCAAAATGGAGCTATCTCATGAAATCCTGCTTCCGTTGTTTCTTACCGTGAAAAGAGCGGAAGGAGCGGCAAATGGGACAATCTCGATCTATGAGCATCACATCAATCGGTTCCTTCGGGAATACTATGTATGTCGCTCAACAACGATTACAATCTTCGAAGAACGGAACGGTATCTTGGGATCGCGTGGGGCAACGAAGCCATTCCCGTCATCGTGTGGTTTTGGTACTCTAAAATTGACCACTTTAGAGGCGAACGAGAGCCGAAAATTGACCACCTGACCATAGCTCCGGGTATCATCGGCGGGGACGCACACCACGACGATGAAGCCGGAGGGGAAAGGATGCTCAGAGTGGACCAGTACGAATACATACGGACCGCTCAGCGGATTTACGGCAAGAACGTGAGCGAAATAGCCAGGGAGACGGGGCATTCACGCAACACGGTGAAGAAAGTGCTTCGGGGGGAATTCACAGGCTATTCTCCAAGAAAGATCCAGCCTTTTCCGGTGCTCGGCCCCTATCACGAGATCATATTCAAATGGCTGGAAGGGGACCTTGAAAGTCCGAAGAAGCAGCGCCATACGGCGAAGCGGATATATACCCGACTGGTGAACGAATACGGGTTTACCGGAAGCGAAACGACAGTGCGGCGCCACGTGGCGGCGGTCAAGAGAACGCTCGGCTTGAAAAGTTCCGGGGCATTCATCCCCCTGGAGCCGTCACCGAGAGGAGAGGCGGAGGCGGACTGGGGAACCGTCGCTGTAATCCTGGGCGGAGAAGCCGTACGGGTGAAATGCTTCTGCATGAGATCGAAGTACTCGGGAACGCCCTTTGTCCGGCTCTACCCCTGCGAACGGCAGCAGGCCTTATTCGACGGGCTCAGCCGGGGATTCGTCTATTACGGGGGAGTCTTTCCCGTAGTGATCTTTGACAACCTGAGCGCGGCGGTGGAGAAGGTTCTTCTCGGGAAAGAGAGGAAAGAGCGGGAAAGCTTCGTCCGGTTTCGCTCCTGGTACACCTTCATCGGCCGCTTCTGCTCGCCGGGACGGGGAAACGAGAAGGGCGGAGTCGAAGGGCTCGTGGGATTCGCGCGCCGGAACTTCCTGACGCCCGTCCCGCAGGGAGAAAGTCTGGAGGACATCAATGACAGACTTGTGGAGGAATGTCTCTCCTACGGCTCCCACAGGATCGCCGGGCGGGAAGGAACCGTAAGGGAGCTTCACGAGGCGGAAAGGGAGGTCCTCATTCCCCTTCCGCGCCACCCCTACGGCAACGAACAGACCGTACCGGTGAAGGCGGACAAATACGCCACCGTCATGGTGGACAAGAACCGGTACTCCGTCCCCGCCTCCTACGCCGGCCGGCCGCTCAGGGCGATCCTCACGGTGGACAGGATATCGGTCTACAGCGGAGGAACCCGGGTCGCCGACCACGGAAGGAAATACGGGAACAACCACTGGATCCTCGATGCGGACCACTACCTGGAGCTTCTCCGGGAACGGCCGGGAGCCTTCCGGGACGCCCGCCCGCTTACGGAATGGAAAAAGACATGGAGCGAATCCATGAACACCCTTCTGGAACAGTTCCGGGAACGTCGGGGAGAGAACCGGGGAATCAAGGAATTCATCGACGTCCTGCTCCTCGCCAGGAATTACGGGCAAAAGCCGGTTGAGGACGCGGTGGAACGGGCTCTTGAGAGCGGACTGGGCAGCGCCGCTGGAATCCGCTGCCTGCTTGAAACGGCCGGGACGCGGGAGGAGTTCGTCCGTCCCCTCGAATCGGAACGGTGGACCGTGCTTCCTCCGGCGGACGTATCGGCCTATTCTGTCCTGGAGGCCAGACAATGAACGCGGGACTCCTCATGCAGGTTCAGGAAAACCTGAAGAGCCTCACCCTCGGCAACGCCGCCCGACACCTTGAAGAACGCCTCCGGCAGGCCGAGGAACGGGGAGCGAGCTACGAAGAATTTCTCCTTGACGTCACGGAACTGGAACTCCAGATCCGCTCGGAGAACAGGGAAAAGAGAAGGTTGAAGGAAGCCCGGTTCTCCCTGGTCAAGACACTGGGAACCTTCATCTTCGAAGAGGCTCCGCAGCTTGACAGGCGGCTCATCGGGGAACTGGCCGCCGGAGACTACATCTCCCGGCGCCGGAATATCCTCTTCCTGGGCAAAAGCGGGTGCGGGAAGACGCACCTCGCCACCGCCCTGGGAATAGAAGCCTGTCGGAAGAACATGCGGGTGCGGTTCACGACGGCCTGCAACCTCGTCAACGAACTTCTGGAAAGCTGGGGAGAGAAAACCCTTGCGCGGACCCTCGGAAAGTACACCCGGTACGATCTTCTGATCGTGGACGAACTCGGGTACGTTCCTTTTTCGAAGGAAGGAGGCGAGCTTCTGTTCCAGGTCTTCGCGGAACGACACGAGCGCGGATCGGTCATAGTAACGACGAACCTTGGATTCGGCAGCTGGACGGAAGTCTTCGGCGACCCGAACATGACGGCGGCCCTGCTTGACCGTCTGACCCACAAGGCGCACATCATCGAGTGCGCGTGGGAGAGCTACAGACTGAAGGAAACTTTGAAGGAGGGACGGAAGAGAAGCCGGATACAACTCAAAACGGAAGGCGCGGAAGAATGACCGAGGTGGTCAAAATTCGGCTATCACTGGTGATCAGATTTGCGTTGTCAAAACCAATCGTGCTTACGAAGGCGGACACGTGTGGATCGCTTCCTCGAAAGCTGACGGAGATCAAAGCGATCGCCTGTGGGGTCGACATTCATGCGACTTCGAGTCTGACGGAAGATGGTTACGCGTCTCTTCTGGGATACATCGATAGTGGAAAGACTGGCGCGTTTATCGGTTCGTCGGGCGTCGGCAAGTCGACGCTGATAAACAGGATCATGGGACTCGACCTTCTTCAAACCCGGGATACGGGAAACGACGACAAGGGAAGGCATACGACGACCAGAAGGGAGCTTTTCGCCGTTCCAGGCGGTGGCGTCGTCGTCGACACTCCCGGGATGAGAGAGATCGGCATTGGGAGTGCCGACTTCACGAAGGCATTTGCCGATATCGACGAGCTGGCGACGCGTTGCAGGTTTCACGACCGCACTCATACCAGAGAGCCGGACTGCGCCGTACGGGATGGCCTTCTGTCCGAAGGCCGCCTTGCCGGTTACTTCAAGCTACAGAAGGAAGCGAGCTACGAAGGACTGAATTCGAGACAGATTGAAACCGAAAAGATCACCGCAATGTTCGCTCCTATGGGCGGAATCAAAAACGCCCGAAAGTTCGCCAGAGAAAAGAACAGACGGCGGGGACAGTAATCGAGGCCCCCGATACGTCCGGAACCTTGCCGGAAAAAGAGCATCTCGTACGAGGCGCTCTTTTTTTGCACTGTGTTTCCGACTTGTGTCACAACAGTGCAGCGGAACACCCGGGGCCGAAAGGATTCGTCTCGCGCAGACTCTGCGGTCCTTGCGCCGCGTCAACGGTTACATAGCCGACATATCCTTCAGAGGAGAGCAACCTCATGACGATCACGTGGCATATGGTCACGGACTTCACGCCGCACATCGCGCTCACGACCGGCCCGTGGAACCCCCGTTCCTGGCGTTGACGAAGGCACGGGAATGCGTTCTCGCCGTTCCGGCGGTCGACATCGCGGAGGCAGTCGTCCGCATCGGCGACTGTTCCGGCGCGGACATCGACAAATTCACATCTTTCGGACTGACTTCCCTGCCCGCCGCCAAGGTAAGGCCTGGATCGACACGGATAAAACCGAGCGCCGCACGTTCCACGCCGTAGGGGACGGGGCGTTCGTCGTCGACGGGGAGACGTTCAGTCTCCGGCATCTCATGGAGGACAAGCTTCCGCCGGGGGTCCGACCCCGCGATTCGCTCACTCTTCCTGCGTTCCTCCCGGGGAGGATGGCTCCTGTTTCCCGATGCCGTTCATGTTCTCCCGGATGTACTCACGGATCCAAAGCGCCACCGAAGGGTCGCGAAGCGCCTCATCGTCCCCGAGCGCCTCGAGGACATCCCGGCTGTCGAGTGTCCATTCCCCGTCGGGAGTCGCGTACCGAAAGAGCCACCTGACGTCCGGATGCAGGACAATCATCATTCCTACAGAGGCCGGAACATCTCCGAGCGGCGGAAGATCGATGCTGTCCGTCCGGAACTCCGCGCGGACGTGTGTTCCGATACCTTTTTCCGACCGGATCTCCAATCCTCCGCCGCACAGTTCCGCGGACTGTTTGAGAAACGGAAGGCCGAGTCCTACGCGGCGGGTCGTCCTGCTCGTACAGAAGGGATCGGTGACGCGACGCAGAAACCCCGGATCCATGCCGCGTCCGTTGTCACCGATCTCGAGCACGAGGCGTCCGGCAACCTCTCCGTCCGCCAGCGAGATCCGGATTTCCGTCGCTCCCGCTCCGAGACTGTTTTCCGAAATGTCGAGAATATGCTGTGAAAGGTCTTCGAGCATCCCGCGTTCCGTCCCCTCTCCTCTATCCGATTTTCCTGCCCGATGTGATGGACTCGAGGATACCGAGGATGAGCGCATCTCGTTCCGAAGCCTCCATTCTTCCGGTATCCCCGGCTTCGAAAAGTCTCGTCTTCGCCTCTTCGAGGATATCGTCCAGGCGCAACGATTCCGAAAATATCCGGAGCGTTTCCTCCGGAATCGCATCGAACCGTTCCGTCAGTTCGCCGAAGAGCAACATGCCTCCCGTGAGCCAGTTTCTGAGCGGAACCGTGACGGACCAGGCGTCCGCGTAGAATTCTGCGAAGGCATCCGTTTCCTCGTCTCCGCTCGTATCGAGATAGCCAAGCATCAGAAAGGGAATTGCGGCTTCCGTCCGAAAGACCTCCCAGAGTGCCTTCCACGATTCGGGCGAAACTCCCTCCATCAGGAAGGCTGCTATCGCGCGCGAATGCTCCCGCGCCGGAGACGGGTCCGGATCGGAAAATGATTCCTCGAGGACTTCCGAATACCGGCCGTCTTCGATCAGACAGCGATAGAGCAATGTACGGGCGAGAGTCATGTTGTCGGGATCGTATTCGAGGATCTCCCTGCTGACGTCGATGCCCTCTGCCGCACGGCCTTCGGCGAGCAGGGAGACCACGAGTTCCTGCATGATGTCGACGAGAAGCCCGATATCGCTTCCGATTCCCTGCTGGCGCGATTCACAGTTCTCGCGGGCCCGTTCGAGAAGATCGATGCGCTCCTGGTCGGAATCGCTTGTCTTCGCCAGCAGCAAAAGTCCTTCGGGGTTATCCGGATCTTCCTCGAGCATCCGCCGCGCGAAGTGCGCCGTTTTTTCAGAACCCCGGGACGACCGGGCTTCCTCAAGAAGATGGCGCATGTCGTTTTCCGCGTCGTTCCTGCGCATCGAATCCTCCCCTTTCCGCCGCGAGTCTACTTGATCACCGAGCGTGCGTCAACGAAGGCGAAGTTTTATCTTCTCCCGGAAATATGCTAGAGTACGCGGGAACATACGACCAGGACAGGGAGGGGATTACGGATGGCAGGGAAATACGGGCAACGGATACGACACATACCGGGCATCGTCTTCGCGCTGTGCCTCTTTCTCGCGTGTTCGGCCGCATGGGCGGCCGGACCGACGAAACTGATCGGCGAAAGCGCGAAGGTTCTGAAGGAAATGTCGCTCCAGAAGGACGCGGGAACGATGGGAGACCTTCTTTCGAAGGCGAAGGGCGTCGTGGTCTTTCCGTCCGTCGTCAAGGCGGGACTCGTCTTCGGCGGAACGTACGGCGAAGGGCTCGTGCTGAAGCGCGACGGCTCCGGGCGCTGGTACGGGCCGAGTTTCGTGAAGATCGCCGGGGCCTCTTGGGGGCTTCAGATAGGGGCGCAGTCAATCGCACTCGTTCTCGTCATCACGAATGACCGCGGACTCGAAGGGTTCATGGGAAACAACATGAAACTCGACGGCGATCTCGCCGTCGCGGCCGGACCGGTCGGGCGCCGGGGAGAACTCGGGACAGATATCAACCTGAAGGCATCGATCTACAGCTACTCCATGACGAAGGGGCTCTTCGCCGGGATCTCGCTCGAAGGCGCGGCCGTCAACGTCGACACCACGTCGAACAACGAGTACTGGAAGACGACCATGAGCGCGAAAAACGCGCTCGCGAAACGGGCTTCGGACGCCCGCATCCGTTCCGTTACCGCCGAACTCGACCGGATCATTTCGCGCCGTTGACGGGCGCCGATGGGGTATATTCCGGGACGAGGCTTTCCATGACCCGGAGTATATCCCCATCCTCCATGGAGACGATGCCTTCCACTTTTTCCGTTACGCTTCCGGGTTCGGAACTCCGGATCGCAAGGTTCGAGACGAAGATCTTCTCGTGCGCCGTCGTCTGCACGCGCGACGGGTCGTAGAAAAGCTCCTCGAAAAGCTTCTCCCCCCTCCGGATCCCGGTGAAAACGATCGGAACATCCCTGTAGGGCTCGTATCCGTGCAGGCGGATGAGCATTTCGGCCATATCGACGATTCTCACGGGATCCCCCATATCGAGAACGAAGAGCTCTCCGCCAGTCCCGAGGGCTGCGGACTGAAGCACGAGGTTGACGGCTTCGGGGATGAGCATGAAATAGCGGCGCATCTCCGGGTGCGTCACGGTCACGGGAAGCCCCGAGGAAATCTGGTCCTCGAACTTCGGAATGACGCTTCCCCGGCTTCCAAGGACGTTTCCGAAGCGGACCGCCATAAACGCCGTCTTCGCGTAGTCCCTCCCGACCTCGTGAAGCACCATTTCCGCGACGCGCTTGCTCGCTCCCATCACGCTCGTCGGATTGACTGCCTTGTCCGTCGAAATGAGCACCATCTTTTCGGCGCCGTACCTTCCCGCCAGTCGCGCGACCGTAAGCGTTCCGCCCGCGTTGACGCGCATCGATTCCCTCGGGTTCATTTCCATCAGGGGGACATGCTTGTGCGCCGCGGCGTGAAAAACGAGCCCGGGAGCGTGAATCCGAAAGACCGATTCCATCGCCACGGGGTCGGCGACGTCGGCGATGACGGGGCGGTACGGCACGCCGATGCGTTCACGCGTGAAGGTCTCGAGAAGCGCGTAGATCGACTGCTCTCCGTGTCCGAGAAGGATGAGCTCTTTCGGGGCGTACTGCGCGACCTGACGTGCTATTTCGGCGCCGATGGAGCCTCCGGCGCCCGTCACAAGGACCGTCCTGCCCCTGATGACGCCCGAGATCTCCTCCAGATCGAGCCTGACCTGTTCGCGCCCGAGGAGGTCTTCGAGCCGGACCTTCCTGAGTCTGCTGATGGAGACCTTTCCGCCGGCGATCTCGCGAAGGCTCGGAAGGACCCGGACCTCGACTCCGGTGGGAACGACGGAGTCGAAGATCTTCCTGATACGCGTTCCCGAGGCCGAGGGAATGGCTATCACGACGACGCGGACGTCTTTTTCCCGTATGATCCCGCCGATTCTGTCGACGGAACCGAGAACGGGAATTCCCGCAACCGTCTTTCCGCGTTTGTCGGGATCGTCGTCGACGTACCCGACCGGGAGAAGATCCGACACGTTGCGGTTCAGGTCTCTGGCAAGCAACGTCCCCGCCTCGCCCGCCCCGACGATGAGCGTCCGGATTCCTTCGCGGGGAGCGCGGCCGCCGGACGCGAAAAAGCGCCATGACGCGCGCACGGTCCCACAGAGGATGATTCCCGAAAGAAGCAGAATCGCGAGCGATACCCTCGGGAGCAGGAGCCCCTTCCAGAAAATCCCGACCAGAGAGAATATGAGTGCCGCGATGACGTAGAACCGGGAGAGCCGCGAATACTCCTCGACGCTCGCCTGGGGCCAGTACACGGAATAGATTCCTCCCGCGGCGAAGGAACAGCACACGATCAGGCAAAAGAGCGACGTGCTGCTGAGAAAGATTCCGATGTAGACCGAGGGGAGAAAAAGCGTGAGCCGAAGGGCGAACCCCAGATACGACGCGATGAAGCAACAGACGATATCTATCAGGACAACATTCCTGGTTCTCCGGGCCAGCCCGACCCACCAGGAGACGAAACGGACATGGAGCGTGTTCACGGGATCATCCTCCCAGCCGGTGCGCGCAAAAAGCGCGCACCCTCGAAACGGAACGTACTCCTAGAGAATGATCTTCTTCCCTCCGCCCTGCTGCGGACCGCCCATGCGATTGAGCTGCTGAAGAACGGCAGGCGAAGCGACGTCGATTTTCGGCTTCTGCGTCTGCTTCGACATAGCGTCCTGAAGCTTCTTTTCGTAGTCTTCCATGCTTTTCTTCAACGCCTGGACATCACCCTTGATCCACAGAAGAATGCTTTCGGCGACGGCGTTCACCATGTCATCCGAAGGCTCCTCCTGAATCAATCCCAGTTCCTTCAGGATCCGGTGCTCTTCCTTGATGGAGCCCATGATGTCCGCATCGGTGATGAGGCCCTTTTTATAGAGAACCCGCGTCACGATGTTAAAGCGGCTTTTCATGTTTTCGTCGCTCATGGCCAGCCCGTCGAGACGGGCGAGCATCATGGAAATCAATTCGTCGAAGCTGATTTGCATCGGCATTCCGGCAACCTCCTCAGTATGGCGTGTGTCACGCGAGCCATTCTATAGCAACTCTTCCTTCCATGTCCACCGATCGCGGACATGTCTCCACTAGACGTTGAAGCGGATCTCGATCATATCGCCGTCGCGGACGACGTATTCCTTTCCCTCGAGACGAAGGACTCCTGCGTCCCGGCACGATGCAAACGAATCCTTCTGCGCAACGAAGTCGTCGTAGCGGACAACCTGCGCACGGATGAATCCCCGCGCCAGATCCGTATGAATCGCTCCGGCAGCGTCGACGGACGTTGCTCCCTCGTGGAGCGTCCAGGCTCGGACTTCGTCCTTCCCCGTAGTGAAGAAGGAAATGAGGCCGAGAAGCCCGTACGCGCTCCTGATCAGCCTGTCTCTTCCCGGTTCCCTGATTCCGAGCCCCGTCATGAATTCTTCCTGATCCTCCGGAGACAATTCCGCGATATCCATCTCCATGCGCCCGTAGACATACACGAGCCCCAATCCGCGGGCCTCGACGATGGCCCGTAAGGCCTCGCCGCAGACGACGGTTTCCGGCGTCTGCGTCTCATCGAGGTTCAGGACGACGAGCTCCGGTTTGAGCGTCAGAAACGCGAATCCGCTCAGCGACCGACGTTCCTCCCCGGTCAGGGTGACCTCGCGCAACGGCTTTTCATCCATAAGCTCGCCCTGAAGTCGTTCGAGCAGCGCAACTTCCGATTCCTCGGCGGCCTGGAGCTTCTTTTTAGCCTTCAACCGGGATATCCTGCTGTCGATGACGCCGAGATCCCTGTAGATGAGCTCCATCTCGACGATCTGCCAGTCTCTCGAAGGATCGATGCTGTTTTCGGAATGAGGAACGTCGGGATTGTCGAACGCCCTGACGACATGAACGAGCGCATCCGACTCCGCAACGAACGACAAAAACGCGTTTCCAAGTCCCGCACCCTTGCTCGCGTCCCTGCTCAGCCCTGCGAGATCGACGAACTCCACAGTGGCGGGTGTCTCCTTTTTCGGTTCGAAGACGGACACGAGATGATCGAAACGGGTGTCCGGCACCGCCACCATAGCCCTGTTCGGGTCGGTCTTCCCGCTTGCGTAGGGCTTGACCTCCGCCCCGGCCCGCGTGATCAGATTGAACACGGTGCTCTTCCCGCACAGAGGCAACCCAACGATACCACACTTCAACATGCCGTACTCCTCCTGCTCCGAAAGGTGTGCAGCCTCTTCCAGATGCATTATAATCGTTTTCATCCACGCATGAATACTTCATCGAGACGAGAGGAGAGGAACACGAATGTGCGCGATTCTTCAGACGCTACTCAAACAGGGATATGAAATCGCGCCCTCCGGAAACAAAAACACCCCGGTTTTCCCGGCCCGGACCAACGACGGACGGTCTCTCCGATCGTGAATTCCCTTTCCTGGCTGACAGTCCCCCCGGTCCTCTCGATTCCGCTCGCCCTTCTGGCACTGTTCCTGCAGGGGACAGGAGACCGGTTTGTCTATTCCGGGGCGTCACTGCTGCTTCTCGGGTCGCTTTACCTGTTCCTGACTGCGTTCTACACGTTCTCGGCTCTTCGACAGTCGCCGTTTCCGCGTTTCCCGATCCAGCTCATCGCACAGGGAATCTTCGTGAATATCATATCCCAGCATCTTGGAACCTACCCGATCCTAGCGTGGGCCGCAAACGCCGCGACCGTGTCGGGCCTGTTGCTTCTTGCCGGGTCCCTCGTCCGGAATTCCGGGGAACCCCCTTCACAGCCCTTCGCGCGTCCCCACGACGATACAGCATCCACTGAAGACGCCATTTCGGTCGAGGATATTCCCGTTCCCTTTCTCTCGGCGTCCGAGGACGGCTCAGTCATCGCAGCCAACGAACGGATGCTGGCGCTTTTGGGAAGAGATTCCGCGGCGACGCTCGGAAAACCGGTGACCGATATGCTTCCGCTCGGAGAGAACGAGGTCTCCCTGCAGGGACGCGTCTTCCGCATGGAAAACCGGCAGGTCGGCAACGTTTTTCACTTCTCTCTTCTCGAACAGCGGGAGTCGGGTGACGTTGCGGGGAAAACGCCGGCAGCCGTTCTCGACATCGTCGATCAGGCAACATCGCTTTATACGAAGGCGTACGGAGACGTGAGAATACCCGAAGAAATCAGCAGGGCTTCACGGTATCGCCGCTGGCTTTCGTCGATCCTGATTCGCGTGGAATTTCATTCCCTGCCGGGAATGAGCTCGGATGCGACGTGGGAAAACCGCTTCATGACGGAATACTGCGGATTCATTAAGACGAACACCCGGGCAAGCGACCTGCCCTTCATCATGCCAGACAGGCAAATAGTCATCTTGCTGCCCGAAACGCCGCAACAGGGCGCGAAGGACACCTCCACGAAACTGCTTCAACTTCCGGAAGGATTGCAGAATTATGTGGAATCGAGCCCGACAAAGGCGATCATCCGGTGCGGACTGTGTTTCTACAACGGAAATACCCCGTTCTCTTTCGACCAGATGATGCAGAGGCTCTACGCTTCGCTCGCGGAAAGCGACTGAGCTCTTCTCCGCCCCTCTTCACTCCGTTGCAGGGAAGGGAACGGCGAGTGCCGCCGAAAAATACCGTCTACCCGGCGAGCCCGAGCCTTACGTCGGTTTTCAGAAAAGCCACCTGCAAAGACTGATACCATGTTCCGTTCTCGTCTTTATTCCATGACGAAGTTCGGGCGCTTCCCTCGGGAATGGCCACGATTCCTTCCACGAACCATTCGCCATTTTCGTCCTTCTGCCACATTCCGTTCGCCTCCCCTTCGGATGTCGACGTCACGGTCGCCTCAACCGGACACGCGAGTACGATACACCATGGAAGGCAATTTGTCAACTTATGTTTATGACTAAGACAATCAATAAACTATAATTTATTTATCTCCTCGAGCAACAGTGGTATCCTGACTTGCGACGGAAGCGGCCCGCGATCTCCGATGAGGTTCATGAGAATCCTGGCGGATGCCGTACCGACTTCGAAGGCCGGCCAGCGAAGGATGAAATCGCATTCCCCGGGGGAGTCCGCGGGGCGGATGACGGGGACGTTCCCGCCAGTTCCGTCCGGGGCACCATCGAGAATAACCGCTTTCGGGTTCGGGCACTCCGCGGAAAGCACCCTCGACAGGCCGGGCATCAGGGGTTCGGCCCCCGCCAGATAGGCCGGTTCGCCGCCGAATCGGGCCGTGAGCATCTCGACTGTTTCCTCGAACGCCGGGACAACACAGGGCCCCTCGGAGACACAGTCTCCGACTGTCACTCTCCGGATTGCGCCGTCGGCGAAAATCGCCGCATCCGGAGCCGTACCGAACCAGAGAATCCCGTCCGCGCGCCGCGACGAGATCTCACGGACAATTCTGGCGGCCTGGTTTTCCTCCGCAGCCTCCTTGAGAAGGACGTCCACGCTCTGTCGCTCGAGAACCCGGAGCACGCCACAGAGAACGCCGCCGATCCAGGGAGAATCCAATCGCCTGACGACGATCGCGACCATATCGCTCCTCTTCGAGGAAAGTCCCCGGGCTACCGCGTCGGGATGGTACCCGAGCACCTTGGCAGCCTTCCAGACCTTCTCCCGGGTCGCCGCCGAAATCCGGTGATCGCCCTTCAGCGCGCGGCTCACTGTGGCCTTGTTCACTCCGGCGAGCCGCGCGACATCGTCCATTCGCGGCAGATGCCCCGCCGACGACGTCTCAGACATCGAAGCAACTCCCTCCGATGAACTCCCTGATGATGGAATTGTTCGGGATCGCCTCGGACGGGATCATCGGCACAAACTTGAGCATGCCGAGAAGGCGGCGGGCCTCGCCGTAGACCGGGGATCTTTCCGGAACCCTATTCAGGACCGGCAGGGCATAGCTCTTCAGGACTGCCAGTTCATAGGGAATCGACGAGTTGAACATCGCGTCCGCCCGCTTCTGGTAGGGAAAGATGTATTCCATCGCACCCCTGATGACCTTCGGCCAGAGCGCGAGCGTCGTTTCCGCCGAATGCCCCCGGCTTCTCGCATCCCGGACGAGACGCCGCAGAAGGCGGTTGTCGGTCGTGCTCGTTCGATTGTGCCAGTCGAGACAGATCCCGGTGAGCGGCGACACAAAGACGCCATAGCGCGCTTCGTCGGGAATCGGTGCGGTGATCGCATCGTTGAGTCCGTGGATTCCTTCGATGATCAGGATATCCCGCGCCCCCAGACGAAGTTTCGATCCAGTCTTCCTGCACCCCTCGCGGAAATCGAACACCGGAAGCGAGACCTCGTCGCCCGCGACGAGCTTTCTGAGCTGTTCGTCGAGAAGCGGCAGATCCAGCGCCTCGAGGATCTCGAAATCGAAGTTGCCGTCCGCGTCGCGGGGGGTCCGGTCCCTGTCGAGGAAATAATTGTCGAGCGAAACGACGACGGGATTCTTCCCGCACACCTGGAGCTGGATCTTCAGACGCTCCGCAAACGTCGTCTTGCCCGACCCCGACGGTCCCGCGATCGCAACGACCTTGACGCTCTCCCGTTTCGCGATATCCTCGGCGATGCCCGCAAGCTTCTGGGCATGAAGCGCCTCCGATATCAGGATGAGTTCGTTCCCCTTGCCGTCGGCGACCATTCTGTGAAGGCTGTCCATCGTCCCCACGCCGAGGACATTGAGCCATCGCGCGTAATCGAGGAAGACCTCCGAGAGCTTTCGGGACGCCTGGAAGGGAGGCAAGCCGTCCGGATACCCGACGGTAGGAAACCTGAGCACCATGCCCGGAGAAAACGGCGCGAGATCGTATGAACCGAGGTACCCCGTGGAAGGCGCTAACGGGGCGTAATAGAAACCATACCGGTCGCCGCACTTGTACAGTTCGACGGGATCCTCGCCCGCCCACGCGAAGAGTCTCGCACCTTCCGGACTCCCCTGACGTTCGAAGATGCGCTTCGCCTTGTCGAGCGGCACGACCCGGCGCGTTATCGGAAGGTCCTGACGGATCAGCTCGTCCATGGTGGCTTTGATCGCACGGATGTCTTCCTCCGAAATGGTCCCCCTCGGAAATTCCCAGTAGTATCCTTCGCTGATGGAGTGGCGGACGATCACATCCCTGCTGAGTGCGCGGCTGCACGCAATGACCAGCAGGAAACTCAGCGAGCGGCGATAGACCTCCATTCCTTCGAAGGAACTCGTGTCGACGAAGGTCACCTCCGCATCCTCGTCGAGAACCCAGTCGAGGGAACGAAGATACCCGTTCACGCGCCACGCGACGATCCCGGCTCCGGAGCGGGCGACGGTCCGGCACGGTTCGCATTCTGCCAGCACCGATTTCCCGGCCATCGGAACTTCGCTGCAGAGATATGGTCCATCGGTAACACGTATCGTGATCGACATCTTTCCCCGCCTCCTTTCGATATTCGTTCCACGCATTCACTTTACTACAGCCCGAAAGTTTTCGCATTGGGTTTTCTTGCCTGAAGAGCCCGGATGTTCTATGCTGCTCTGTGCCGAAACGCAGAAAGCCGGAAAGGAATGAACGCCGAATGGAATCGACACGCGGAACACCGCTGAAAGTCTACGAACGAGTCGCGGAAGACCTCAAGACCATGATCGCCTCCGGGGAGCTTTCTCCCGGAACGCCGCTCCCCGCGGAACGCCAGCTTATCGACCGTTTTTCGATCAGCAGGACGACTCTCCGCCAGGCATACAGAATTCTCGAAAACGTCGGTCTCATCGAGTGCCTTCCGGGAAAGGGGCGATTCGTGCGCAAGTCCAGAATCGACCGCACGTCGTCAGGCGGCGTCCCGCTTCAGGACGAGTCGATCCTCGAACTCGTCGAGGCGCGCATGATCTTCGAACCCGCCATCGCCGCCGAAGCCGCAAAGCATGCATCCCCGTCGGACCTGACGAAAATCCGCCGGATCCTCACGAAGACGAGCAAGGACGTCGAATCGCTCGCGCACCGCGCGGAATGCGACTACGACTTTCACCTTCTCATGGCCGAAGCCACCCATAACTTCATCTTCGTCAACATTATGAAGATGATGTTCAATCTCGTGATGGTGACGCACGAACGCATCTACGGCCTGCTCGCCGACAAGGAGATCTTCCTCCGGGAGCACGACGCCATCTATAACGCGGTTCTCGGGCGCGACATCAGGAAGGCGTCGAAACTCATGACCGATCACGTCTGGCGCGTTTACCGAACCCTGCAGGACGGAATCGCGCTCGAAGGAATCCGGTCGTCCGACATGACGGCGGAGGCACCGAGAGAGCAATGAGCGTGATGAGGACGGGCGGGCCGATCATGTGGGTCATCGCTGCGCTGTCGGTCGTCGGGCTCGCGGTGATTCTCGAACGTCTCCTGTTCTTCCGCCGGGCGTCGACGGATCCGGAATCCCTCGAAAAGGCCCTTGGAGAGGCGCTCTATTCCCTCGACAGGGATCGCGCGTCCAGCGTCGCCAGGTCGGGCGAGTCGTCGCTCCACCGTCTCTTCCGGGCAGGAGTCGGTCATTTCGGCATCGAAACGGAAGCGATGCGGATTCTCATGGAACAGCAGGTCCGCCGCGAAGTCTATCGCTGGGAACGCGGACTTTCGCTGCTTTCCACGATCGCGCGCGTCGCGCCGCTTCTGGGTCTTCTCGGAACCGTCGTCGGACTCGTGGACATCTTTCGCGAACTTCCGTCCGCCACGGACGCACCGATGGCATCGATTTCGGGAGGGCTCTGGAAGGCGCTCTTCACGACCGTCGCGGGGCTGACCGTGGCCATCCCGGCGATCCTGTGCCATTCGTTCCTCTCTTCGCGTATCGACAACGAGGAAGAGACGCTGAACCGGGGCGCGGACTACATCATCTGGGAGAACATCGCCTTCCTGCGCCGGACGACGCCGCGAAACGCCGCGGACACGGACGCTCCGCGAAAGGAATGACGGCATCATGCGATCGTCGAGGCGACGCGCCTCCCCCGACGTCGATCTCACCCCGCTCGTGGATATCCTCTTTTCATTTATCCTTTTTTTCGTGCTGACCACGTCGTTCACGCAGAGACATGTCCCCGTCGACCTCCCCTCCGGCCGGGGAGAAGCCGGCGCTTCGCAGGGAATCGTCATTACAGTCGACAGAAACGGGACGATCTTCGTCGATGGCGTACCGGTCACGGCCCAGGCCCTCGCGGATTCGTCCGACATCGCGCTGCCCCCCGGGAAGGTCGTCTTCGTCAAGGGCGATGCGAACGTTCCCTACGGTACCGTCGCAGGAGTTCTCGATCTCCTGCGGCAGAGGGGGATCTCGTCGGCAGGACTCGTGCTCGCACCCGGAGGCTCCCCCGGGCGGAACGCGCCGTGAAAACCCGTCTTTTCGTTCTCGCAGCGAGCCTTTTCATCCACGCATGTATCCTCACGGCCCTGCCCGGGTGGAATTCCACGGCATTCCGGCAATTGCCGGACGCGAAGAAAACTATCCGCGTCACGCTGTTCGCCCCGGAGACTCCGGCAACGTCGCAAACGACGGGCGGTCACCTCGCAGGAGCCGAGGAGAGGATTCCCACGACGACAATCCCAAAACCATCCGGGAGCACGACGACCGCCGAGGAGTCAGCCGAGGTTCTTCCGCCTCGAACGGAAGCCGGGAAAGTTGCGGCCACGCCTGTTCCGGCTCCGAAAAAACCGTCGCGTCCGAAGCCGGAACGGAGACACCCCGCATCCCGGATTCCCGCCCCGCGACCGGTCTCCGATCTCCCTGAAGTCGCGTCCGTCCTTCAGGATGCGGCTGGCGACGCGCGTCGGGGAGAAAGCGCGCCGAAGATGGGCGGAGCACATGCTTCACTCCCCGGGGAGAAAATCCGCGACGAAATACTTTCTGTCGCCGACGTCACCGTCACCCGGAAAGTCGCGCCGGTCTATCCGCTTTCGTCCCGCTCGAACGAAGAACAGGGGACCGTCGTCCTGATCGCGGATATCGGAGAGGGGCGTGTCGTCTCGGTCGAGATCGAAACATCGAGCGGATACAAACGTCTCGACGCGGCGGCCATCCATGCGATCCAACGCTGGGCTTTCGCGTCGGAGGGGCGCATTCGCGTCCGGATTCCCGTTTCGTTCAGACTCTCGGCCGCGGACTGAACGAACGGAGTCCCGTTTCAGGATCCGGGCGCGGAGAATCGCCTGCGAAGCTCCGTGGCAACTTCCTCCAGAGATCCGAAGCCGTTCGCCCCGCCCGGCCCCGTGATCGTCCACTTTCTTCCCGGTTCCGACGGGCACTCGAGCGATATTCCCGCGTCGCGCGAATCGGTCGGAATGCCCCCGGCACGCTTCACGACTCGGTCGGCGAGATGACGGAACATTCCGTCGCCGCCGAAAACGCGAACCGGTATGGAGACACCCTCCCGCAACCCGAAAGATCCCGCGAACGGGTCGTATCGTACCGTATCCGACGAGAAGACGCGCCCGACGCTTCCCGTCAGGAGAATATCTTCGGGCGCTCCGACAAGGATCCGCGGAGGCGCGTTGCGCGAGTCGAAGAGCCAGATGCGGTCCGCGAACGTCATCGCGAGATCGAGGTCGTGAAGCGCCGCTACGACCGCCCGGCCGTCTTTCCACGCCGTGTCGCGAAGAACCCCGAGAATCTCGGCGCGGTGCGTGAGATCGAGAAAGGTGGTCGGCTCGTCGAGGAGCAGGATGTCGGTCCGCTGCGCGAGAGCCCGCGCGATCGCCGCGCGCTGGCGTTCTCCGTCGCTGAGTTCGGAGAGCCGTCGGTCCTCCCACCCCTCGAGGTCCATGATGGCAAGAGCCGCTGCGACAATCGCCGCGTCCTCCCCCGAAAAGCGCCCGGTCCAGTCGGTGAACGGGTGCCGTCCGAGACGGACGAGCTCGCCGACCGTCATTCCCGGAATCGCGAGGGAATCCGTCAATACCACCGCGACGCGGCGCGAGATCTCGGACCGTGAAAGCCGCCGTAGATTCCGCCCGTCGAGAAGAACATCGCCCGAAAGAAGCCGCGAAAGTCCCGCGAATACCCTGAGAAGGGTCGACTTCCCGGCGCCGTTCGGTCCGAGCAGACAGATGAATTCTCCGGGATGGACGCGAAGATCCAGACCGGCGACAAGGGGAACTGATCCGTATCCGATCGCGCCGCAGCGGATTTCGAGGAGGGGATTCACCGGCGTCCGCGCCTCCCTCCGGCGAGGATGAGCCAGATGACGAACGGCGCGCCGATAAGCGACGTCACGACGTTCAGCGGGATCACCGTAACGCCCCCGAGACGGGTGCCGAGATCCGCGAGAAGCGCGACGACGCCTCCTGCGACGATCCCGAGCGGGAGGATGGTCCTGTGATCGGTCGACGCGGCGATCATCCGGCACATGTGCGGCGCCGCGACGCCTATGAACGCCACGGGGCCGCTCAGCGCCGTGGTCAGTCCCGCAAGAACCGACGCCACGCAGATGACCGCAAACCGGACGAAACGGACATTCACCCCGAGACTCGCGGCATACGTCTCGCCGAGGAGGAACGCGTTGCACGGCTTCATCAGGAGGATCGACGCGGCCAGCGCGACGAGCATGACCGCTCCGAGCCACCGGACGCGTTCCCAGCCCGACGAAGCGAAACTGCCGAACCCCCATGCGACGTACCGCTGCACCTGGTCCGGGAGAGCCCAGTTCAGGAGAACGCTCACGAAGGCGCTGACGGCAAACCCGAACATGACTCCGAACACGAGAAGTCCCGTGCCGTCATCGACGTGCCGCGACGCCGCAAGAACGATTCCCGTCGATACGAGCGCACCGAGAACGGCCGCCCCGCCGAGCCCGAGATGTTGAAACGACGATATCCCGAATCCCGCAAACGTCTTCGCGCCGAGAATCCAGAGGGCGACTCCGAGGCTCGCGCCCGAAGTGACCCCGAGGACATCCGGTCCAGCAAGCGGATTCCGGAAGAGTGTCTGCATCAGGATGCCGCTTACCGAAAGCGCCGCGCCGCAGAGTAACGCGGACACCGCGCGGGGCAGGCGCACGTCGAGAACGATCCGGGCCGTCCCGGACTCTGACGGGATGCCCCCCGTCAGGGCGGCGACGACATCCCCGAACGGAATGACCGACGTTCCCCAAGCGAGTTCGAGAATGAACAGACCGACCGCCGCAACGAGGAAGAAGAACGAGGGATTGCTCCTTGCGCGCATCACCGCGCTCCTGACTTCCATTCGAGCTTCCTGTAGTAATACAGGCGGTGAGCGGGGAGAAGGTTCGGGTGGAGGATCGCGATCAGGTCCGCGAGAATCAGATCCGGGCGGAGCGCCCCGCTCTCGTGGAAATCCGATCCTCCCGCCGGAGTCGTCCGCGCGTTGTTGTTGTAGACGTTTCCTTCCCGAAATGGACGAAACGAGCGATACCTCGGATCCTGAAGGACTCCGTCATCGAGGGTTTTCCACACGCCGGGATTCAGCCAGAAATCCGCCTTCGCTGCGATCGCGGCGATCGTTTCGAAGTCGACCGGAGCGCTCCAGGTCCGGTCGGTCGTATCGAGAAGATAATCGCCGCCCGCATCCCGGATCAGAATGGCGGGCCAGCTCATCCCCCCCGGGACGTACCAGACACCGTTGAAGGAATCGTTCACGAGGACGCCCGGTCTCGCGGACAGCGCGGCCGCGCGGGAGGCAAGCGACTCGTACGAGGTTCTGATACTCCGGTAGAGTTCTTCGGCCTCCCCGGTCCTGCCGAACAGGAGGCCGAAGACGCGGATCCATTCGGCGCGCCCAAGCGGATGTTCCTCCGCAAATTCCGTAACCGACATGACCGAGAGGCCCAACGACTCGAGCCTGCGTATTGTTTCGAGTTCGTCGGGAGTGCTCGCGTACGCGAATACGATTTCCGGGGCCAGGGATAGGATCCGTTCCGGGTCGGGCGCGTTTCCGGGGCCGAGATCCGCGACGACTGCCGCGTCGAGGGCTTTCGTGAAAACGTACGCGCGTCCCCCCTGCCCGCGAAGTCCGCGAAGGCCGTCCATCGCCTCGAGGAACGGAATGAGTGTCGTGGACATGTTGCAGTACGTTCTCACGGGAACGCGAATCACGCGCCCGGACGGGATATCGGGAGGAAGCGGAACATCCCGCGAAACGAGGATATAGACGTTCTCCTCGGAAGCGCCAGGAATCGGATTGCGGACCCGAAGCCGCGTCCACGAGCCGCCCTTTTCGATCCCGACGTTCCGGGCTTTCGCAAGCGGTACGGCACGACATTCTGTACGTGCCGCCTCCGGAAGACAGACAGTGAGAGAGAATACACACGCCAGCAAGAAGATGATCCTTTTCCGGTTCATGCGGTCTCCTTCGGTATGCATCCGTCGGATTGACGGGGCGTCGGTAAAACGGATAGAATACGAAAAGAATATCATACGCGTGTCCGGTGCTCGGGAATCCAGTGAAACGCTGGAGCGGCCCCGCCACTGTATCCGGGACGAATCCGCATAACGTCACCGACTTCGGTCGGGAAGGCGCGGAGGAGGCGGAACGGAAGCCAGGAGACCGGCCGGACATGGGAGTCTGTACTGCGCGCGAGGGCGCGACGGCAGCGTGGAACCCGTTGTATATGGGATGTCCATATAGAGGGGGGGAGCCTGTTGCATGCAGGCTTCCCCCCTGTCATTTTCCAGGGAGGGAGTTTCATATGAACCAGCGTCTGTCTTTTTTCACGTTCGCGGCGTTCCTGTCCGTATTCGCCGCATGTCCCGCACTTTCTGCGGCCCCGGGCGTCGTGTCGCTCCCCGAAGTCGTCGTCACGGGAAGCAGGATCGCGGGGTCGATCGACGAGATCGCGAGTCCGGTCTACGTCATCACGAGCGCCGATATCGCGGCTACGGGCGCGCGAACTGTCGCCGACATCCTCGTCTCGCGGGTTCCGGGAATCAACCAGTCGAACCGGATGGGGTGGGCGCAGGACGCAGAGGTGACGGTGCGGGGGCTCACGACCCAGATGCTCGTTCTCGTCGACGGTATTCCCTTCTACCGCTCTTCGCACATCGCGGGTGGAGCGGCGATCGACCTCCACTCAATATCCGCCGAAAGCGTCGAACGCATCGAAGTCGTCAAGGGGGCCTCCTCCGCGATGTACGGTTCCCTCGCGGCCGCAGGGGTCATCAACGTCATCACGCAAAAGGGAGACTCGCGCGGCGGCCGCGTCACCATCGAGGCGGGGCCCGACGGTCTCAGACGGTACGCGGCGACCGCCGCCGCATCGAACGACCTGTTCCGCCTCAACGCCTACGCGGAAAGGACCGAGGAGGGACGCCGCCGGATCTACAGGACAACCGACGAGGGCGGCAAACTCTACTATTCGGACAGTTACGAGGGCGACGCCGGCGGCATCACGATTTCGCGAGGAGCGTGGTCCTTCAGGGCCGAGGCCGGAAGCTACACGAACATCTTCGAGGACGCGTCTTCGCCGACCTACACCCCTCCCTACACCGCAGTCGTCAACAAAGAGGAAAAGACGTACTCGCGCTATGCCCTCTCCTACTCGGGCGAACGCATTCACGCGCTGCTCGGGTACGATACCCAGAAACGGGAATACCCTCATATCGCCGGATGCTCGTATGACGACCGGAGCCTGACGACCGACATCTACGCTCCGTTCATGATAGGCCGGGCCCGTGCCGTCGGAGGTCTTTTCTACAGAAAGGAGTGGACGACCTTCCGCGAAGAGCTCGCCGAGAACGAAAAGGACCATTCGCGCAGCAACGTCGCTCCCTACCTCGAGGTGTCGCTTCCCGCGGGGGACATCCTCGTCAACGCGGGAGTGCGATACGAATACTGGGACCAGGAGGATGCGGAAAACCACAGAGAGCTGATGCCGAAGCTCAGTGTCGAGTACCAGACACCTGGCGGACAGACGTGGTACCTGTCCGCGGGACGCTTCTTCGCGATGCCGAGCTTCTACGAGCTCTACACGACGAACACGATGTGGCTCGTGAAGGGCAACCCCAATCTGAAACCCGAAAAGGGCTGGAGTTACGACGCCGGCGTCCGGGGCAAGGACGGGCTCGGAAGCTGGCAGATCGGAGTCTTCGCGATGTTCATGGACGACAAGATCGTTTTCGTGTCGGACCCAGTGACATACGAAGGTACGTACGCCAACATCGCGGAATTCCGGTCCTTCGGAATCGAGACGGAACGTTCATGGACACTCGACGGCCCATTTTCGGCGCGCCTTTCCGGAACGTGGATGCGCGCCGAGGAACGGAGCAGTTCCGGCGCGGAGTGGCGTCGTTCGCTGCGTACGCCGGAGTGGACGATGCAGGGATCGCTGCGGTACGACCGGAATCCCTGGTCCGCGGAACTCGCCGTGCGCTACATCGACGACCGCCCGTACAGCACGACCGGCGACGACGGTTCATCCTTCCTCACCGATCTGTATGTCGAATGGACATCGCCGCGGAACAAAGCCGGAAACAACTACAGGGTCAGACTGTCATGTCTCAATCTTTTCGACGAACCGTACGAGTTCACTTCCCTCAACCGGGTCTATCTCTCCCCGGAGAGAAGCTTCGTCCTGTCGGTATCGATGGCGTTCTGAGGATCTCTAGAGGAGATTTTGAATCGTAAGGAGAGCGCGGAACTCCGGCGGAAAGGTCTTCTGAAGCAGCGCCTCCCAGTTCGAGACAACATGAAGCGGCGGAAGACTCCCGCCGCTTTCCCTTCTGATTGTATCCAGAAAGGCGCAGGGGGTCTTGTCGCGCAGGAGTTTTTCCATCCGCCCCCTGAGATTCGCGATCGACGTCACGCCGAAACAGATGACCTCCGGGGACTTCCTGAGATCGACGGCCCGACCGAGAAGTTCCTCCCCGCTTTCGACGAACGATGCCAGGATGAGGCAGACCGGCTTGTCTTTCATCGTACGGTCCTCCTCGATCACAGCGGCGAGAATCCCGCTCCCGAGGGCCAGAATGCTCCCCGACGGATAGGAGACGGCGACATCTCCCATCAGATTCGCAAGTCCGGGGTCGAACATGGTTCCGGCGCCATCCCTGACGATTCTCACCGCCTCCGCCGGGAGGTATGCTTCGCGGTACGGACGATTGCTCACCATTGCGTCGTAGCTGTCAGCGATCGACACGACCCTGACGAGTGCGGGGATGCGCTCCCCCATGATCCTCCTTCCCTCGTATCCGCCGTATCCTTTCCCGTCCCAGTGCTGATGGTGGTTCAGAACGATCGCCCGCGACATCGGACGGAACGTGTCGAACTGACGGACGATGCGGAGCCCTTCGAGAGGATGTCTGCGGATCAGTTCCCATTCCCTCGGGTCCAGCGGAGTTCGCTTGTTGAGGACTTCGAGCGAAAGCATCATCTTTCCGATGTCGTGAAAGAGTGCCCCAGCTCCGAGATTGCGGTAATCGATTTCGTCGAGAAGAAGAATCTCGCGTTCGACGGCGCGCTTCGCCAGCACGAGCGATGCCACCATGACGCCGACCGAATGCTCGAGCGTGTAGTGGTCGTGTTCCGCGATCGATCCGATACCACAGAGAACCGCGTTCGGATCGGAACAGACATCGTCGATGATTTCCTGGATCAATTCCTGAATCTCCTGGATCGCCGTTCTCCGGATCGCGCGATTCGAGGCGACGGCATCGAAGATGTTCCGCATCTTCTCCCGGATCTGTTCGAGGGATTCCGTAACGGGAAGAGAGACTTCCGGGAAAATCGGCTCTCCGTCGAGAGCGATGAAACAGGCTTCGATCCCCCTTCGGGCGAGCTTTCTGATCGTCTTGTCGTCGAGAACCGTTCCGGCGGAAAGCAATACCTGAACACCGCTCCCTATGAGAGGACGCGCAAGAACCATTCCGGGTTTGAGGTTATCGATAGTCACGATCATCGGCATTCGTCATCCATCTCCGGCACGATCTCTCCGTCGGTGTCGTATCGGATGCGTTTTGAAAGGTCCATGCACGTTCCCATTTGTATATTAAAACATATTTCCATCATTCCGACACCCGGAAGTCGCGGAAGCCTCCGTTCCGTAGTCCCGGAACGACTGTCCGGGAACTCCTTCTCAGGCCGAAATACCGAGCGTCAGTATCCAGAGCGGAATCGTGAACACGGAGCAGAGCGTGCTCATCGCGATGAGTCGTCCCGCGTATCCGTCATCCATTCCCATCCCCTGCGCGAGGATAAAGGTGTTGACGGCAATCGGCATCGCCGTCAGCAGGATAACCGTATCCATGACGATAGCAGTCGTCGGCCAGACACGGAAGCACAGCAGCATCAGCGCGGGACAGCCGACGAGTTTGTAGAACAGGTCCATCCGCATCTCAGCCATGGAACCGAAGAGTCTCCCGAACTGCAGCGACGCCCCGAGCGAGAGGAGCGCAAGTCCGGTGCCCATATCCGCGAGAATTCTGACGGGTTCGTCGAGCCAGCGCGGGAACGTGTGGACACCCGTGATCGAAAGCGCGATGCCCACGACGCAGGCCTGGATGAACGGACTCCTGAGAAGACGCTCCACCACGCGCGCGAGGGAACGAAACGACAGTCCCCCGGAGAGCGCGAGCTGTCCGTAGGAGATCGACAGAATCTGATACCCGATGAAGCTGAGCGCGAAAAAAACCGAAACGACCTCGACTCCGGGAGCTCCGAGAGCCAATGCAACGGCCGGAACTCCCATGAAGACGTTGTTCGAGCGGATTGATCCCAACGCCGAAACCGCGAGGCGCCGTCTGTCCGCCGTCAGCAGGCGGGCGAGGCCCCATCCGATGGGAGGAGCGATGAGGAAAAAGACATGGGTCGCGACGATCAGGTTCACGTCCGCGAACATCGAGGGTTCGGCCTTCATCGTCAGGCGCACGAGCAGCGCCGGGATCGCCACCCAGTAGACGAGTCGGTTGACCGCGATCACGGCACGGTCATCGAGAAAGCCGGCCCGCCTGAGTACGGCGCCGACGCCGATGACGAGCGCTATCGGGAGGATGATCAGAAACGAGTGCATGGACAGCACCTCCGAAACCCCTTAAGATACGTAATTGACGTATCATACCAGCCCGACAGGGGCGGGAACAGGGAGGAAGCCATGTCTTTACCCGACAACATCTTCAGGGAATACGACATCAGAGGCATCGCGGACACCGACCTCTCGGACGGGAACGTCGAACTGATCGGCGCCGCATTCGGCGCCCATCTCGCGAAAAACGGCGTCGGAAGCATATCGCTCGGCGGCGACGTACGCTTCTCGACGGAACGGATCAGGAAGTCCGTCACGCGAGGTCTCGTCAGATCGGGAATCTCCGTGATCGATCTCGGCGTCGTCACGACGCCGATCCTCTACTGGAGCCTCTTCGACCTGAACCTCGACGGCGCGGTCATGATCACCGGGAGCCATAACCCAAAGGATATGAACGGACTCAAGCTCGCGCTCGGCAAGACGACGATCTACGGCGACGAGATACAGGAAGTTCTGCGTCTCGCGCGCGGTCCCCTTCCCGCGTCACCGACCCCGGGCCGGGTATCGCGCAGATCGGTGGGAGACGCGTACGTATCCATGCTCCTGTCCCGCGTTTCGCTCGGGAGCCGGAAGCTCAGGGTCGTCGCGGACGCGGGAAACGGCACCGCAGGGCTGTTTGTCCGACAATACCTCGAAGGGCTCGGGTGCGAGGTCGTTCCGCTCTTCTGCGATCCCGACGGGGCCTTCCCGAACCATCACCCCGACCCTCAGAGGCGCGAAAATCTCTTGACGCTCTCGGAAACGGTGAGACGGGCGGGCGCGGATGTCGGACTCGCGTTCGACGGCGACGCGGATCGCCTCGGAGTCGTCGACGAACGCGGAGATATCGTCTGGGGAGACATCCTGATGGCTCTCTACTGGAGGGAAATCCTGCCGTCCCACCCCGGAACCACCGTTCTCATCGAAGTCAAGTGTTCCCAGGCGCTCGAAGAGGAAGCCCGAAAGCTCGGCGGGTCTCCTGAGTACTGCAGAGCGGGACATTCGCTTATCAAGGCCCGGATGAAAGAAGTGAACGCGCTCTTCGCCGGAGAACTGTCCGGACACATGTTCTTCGCCGATGAATACTTCGGGTTCGACGATTCGTTCTATGCCGCCGGACGACTCCTCAGGATTCTTTCGCACGGGAGGCAGACTCTTTCGGAGCTCCTCTCGGACATCCCGAAATACCCGAGCACCGACGAGGTCCGGATCGACTGTCCCGACGACAGGAAATTCGATGTCATCGGCAGAATCCGGGACGCCGCGCTCAGGGACCACGACGCGATCACCGTCGACGGTGTCCGCATTCTCTATTCCGAGGGATGGGCGCTCGCCCGAGCCTCGAACACGCAACCCGTCATCGTCGCCCGCTGCGAGGGAAAAACGCGAGAAGCCCTCTCCGCCATCGCCGCGGACATGAAACGCCGGATGCTCGAAGAGGGGCTTCCTTCGTTCGAGTGGGGTCACTGAGACCTTTCCCAGAGCAGCCTCCCTCCTTCGACGCGAGGCGCGATCCGTCCATGGGACGCGAGGTGCGCCAGATGCGCGGCGAGCGCCGCTCTCGACAGGACGAACTGCTGCGGCGTCATTTCGAGTCCCCACGACTCGAAAACGATGGCGAGAATCTCTTCTTCGCTCCTCGCCGCCTCAATGACATCGAAGATCCGTTCGGAAAGGCTCAGAATTCCCCTCCGCGTCGCGTCCGCGTGCGCGGAAATATCCGTCCCCGCCTCCGCGTGACAGGGGACGAAAAACGACGCACCGTCTCCCTCGAGCGCATCGAGCGTCGCAAGCGCGGCCGCGACGTCGAGCGTCACGATGAAACGGTATTTCTCAACGATCTCAGCGGAAAAGACGGCGTCCGCGGCGTAGAGTACCCCTTCCGGCGTGCGGACGCCCACCATGTCGAGGAAATGTCCGGGAAGCGGGACCGCCCTGAGCGGCGTCCCGGGGATCGTTCCGTCGTCTCCGATAATCCGGTCGACCTTCGACGGGCACGCCTCGAGGAACTTGTTCCTCAGCTCCGCAAACGGCGCCGCTCCCCACAGGAAGGTCGGCTCGAGATGCGGCCGTTCGATGAACACGCTTTCGATTCGCGTCGCCGCGATCCAGCATCCGGTTTTCTTCTGCAGAAACGCGTTCCCTCCGATATGATCGGCGTTCGAATGAGTATTCACGATTCCTTCGAGCGTCCACCCCTTCGCCGTGATCGCCCGGTAAAACTGGCGTCCCGCGTTTTCATCCCCCCCGCTGTCGATGAGGATCGCCCTGTCGCCATCGACCCATATCCCGACATTGACTCTGCCGGGAACGTAGTACGACGTTCCGGCGATCGGACGTATCTCAATATCCATGGAAACCCCTCCCAGAAACAGAGAAAATGTACTCAAGAACATTTATTCACTATTCGGCGTTTTCTTCTATAAGAATGCTATACTCTCCTCATCTATGGTACGTACCATAAATCAGAAATGATTTCATTGGTACGGATTTTCAGACCTTTTCAGGAGGTGTCGACGGCATGGACAAGGACAACCAAGCTCGCTGTGTCATATCCACTGAGGAGCGGCAGGGACTCGAGGATTTCAACGCCGTCATGGCGGATCTGAACCAGGAAATGGTCCGGGCTCCGTTCGACAACTGATACTTCTGCTCCGTCTGTCGCGTTGCGTGCCGGCCCGGGCCCCCGGTGCCGGCATTTTTATTGTACACCTTTTCTTCCTTTTCCCTCCCTTTGTGAATTCCTTTGTCAGTAACTTTCAGTTGAGCTATAATTCTTGTGCTAAACAGGAGGTGACTCTATTGCAGAAGGCGATCGAGGTTCGACACCTCTGCAAGTCCTTCGATCAGCTGGAGGTCCTCAGAGACGTCTCAATGTCGGTTGACGAAGGCGAGGTTGTATCCGTCATAGGCCCGAGCGGATCGGGCAAGAGTACGCTTGCGCGCTGCATTTGCAGACTCGAGCCGATCAACGGCGGCGAAATATATCTCTACGGCGACCGTGTCGATACGGGGAAACATCCGCATTGCGAACTCGCGCGGTATGTCGGCATGATCTTCCAGCAGTTCAACCTGTTCCCGCATCTCTCGGTGCTGGACAACATCACGCTGTCTCCGGTAAAGATCCTCGGCATGGGACGGGAAGAGGCGGAGAGCGTCGCCGTGAATCTCCTGAAGCGCGTCGGCCTCGAAGACAAGATGCGCTCGTGGCCGAACGAGCTTTCGGGCGGGCAGCGCCAGCGTGTGGCCATCGCCCGCGCGCTTGCGGTCAACCCGAAGATCATGCTTTTCGACGAGCCGACGAGCGCACTCGATCCGGAACTCGTCGGCGAAGTTCTCGACGTGATCGCGAGTCTCGCGGACAGCGGGATGACGATGCTGATCATCACTCACGAGATGTTCTTCGCCCGCGAAGTCTCGGACCGCGTGGTGTTCATGGCCGACGGGGGAATCGTCGAACAGGGAAACCCAGCGGACGTCCTCATGCATCCGCAGATGGCGCGAACGCAGATCTTTCTCCAGCGGATCCTCGCGCATTTCGGCGAAGGACTCTCCCACCCCGCCCGGATGGAGGCGACTCCCCATGGTGCTTGATTTTTCCGCGATCACGCCATACCTTCACATGCTTCTCGCGGGAGCGCTGATCACCCTCAAGGGTTCCGCTCTCGCGGTCGTCTTCGGGGCGCTGCTCGGGATTTTCGTCGGAGCGCTCCGCGTTTTGCCGTACGCCCCGATCAGGATGATCGCCGCCGTCTATATCTATATCATCCGCGGGACACCACTCCTGATACAGCTCTTCCTGATCTATTTCGGGCTCCCGTCGCTCGGCGTCAACCTTCCGGCGTTCACGTCGGGCGTGATCGGCTTGTCGATCAACTCGGCGGGATACGTCGGCGAGATCGTCCGGGGCGGCATCGAGGCCGTTCCGAAGGGACAGTGGGAAGCCGCCCAGGTACTCGGCCTGTCCTATTTCCGGACGATGCGGCACATCATCCTGCCCCAGGCCATCCGGAACATGCTTCCCGCCTTCGGCAACGAGTTCGTCACGCTGATCAAGGAATCCTCCCTGCTCTCGACGCTCGCGATCTCCGAACTCACGATGGTCGGACAACAGGTCCGGAGCGTGACCTACGCCTCGTTCGAGACGTTCATCGTCGTCGGCGTCATCTACCTGATTCTGACGAGCGGCACGAGTCTGATCCTGCAGTTCGTCGAAAGGAAGTGGCGGGTCGGATAGCGCGCGTGCGCTGTCGTCTCTCCGACGAATCGTCTTCCGCATTTCCCGCGACGAACTCCTGAAAGATGCCAGCGTAAGTTATCCGCATAATGAAAAAAGCAGAAGCCCGCTTTCACGTGGCTTCTGCTTTTTTTGTCGCGGCGTTACCCGTCTTCGTCTGATCTCGCTCCGCCGAACGAGACGGAGCGTCAGGAGCGCATGACCGCCCCTTCGGCGCCGGACGTGACGAATTCCCTGTAACGATCGAGAAACTCGCTCTTCGTGGACGATACGACCGGCTTCCATTCCTTTCGTCGCCGCTGGAGCTCCTCGTCGGAGACCTTCACGTCGAGTCTTCTCGCAGGGATGTCGATCTCGACGATGTCGCCCTCGCGAATGAGAGCGATCGCACCTCCGGCCGCCGCTTCCGGCGACACGTGCCCGATCGACGCGCCGCGCGACGCGCCCGAGAAACGTCCGTCGGTGATGAGCGCCACGGACGACGCAAGCCCCATGCCTGCGAGAGTCGCCGTGGGGCCGAGCATCTCGCGCATCCCGGGACCGCCCTTGGGCCCCTCGTACCGGATGACGACGACATCGCCGTCGACGATCTTCTTCGCGCGGATCGCCGCAATCGCGGCATCCTCGGAATCGAAGACGCGCGCCGGGCCGGAGTGACGCATCATCTCCGGAGCCACGGCGGCCTGCTTGACGACGGCCCCAGCCGGAGCGATATTCCCCTTGAGGATCGCGATGCCGCCTTCGGCGTGATATGGGGTATCGAGCGTCCTGATGACCGTCGCGTCGCGGACCGCGACCCCGCGGAGATTCTCGGCGACGGTGCTTCCCGTCGCGGTCAGTGCGGAACCTTTCAGGAGCCCGCTTTCGAGAAGCCTCGACATGACCGCCTGGACTCCTCCCGCCCGGTAGAGATCCTGGATATGGTGGTGTCCCGCAGGACTCATGCTGCAGATATGCGGGGTCTTTCTGCTGATCTCGTCCATCATCTCGAGCGTCAACGTCACTCCGGCCGCATGCGCTATGGCGGGCAGATGGAGCGCCGTGTTCGTCGATCCGCCGAGCGCCATATCGACGGCGACCGCGTTTTCGAAGGCCGTCTTCGTGAGAATCTTGTCGGGGGTGATGTTCTTCTCGACGAGCGTCATGATCATTCGCCCCGCTTCCTTCGCGAGACGTTCGCGCGCCGAAAGAACCGCCGGAATCGTTCCGTTGCCCGGCAACGCAAGCCCCAGGGCCTCAACCATGCAGTTCATCGTGTTGGCCGTGAACATCCCTGAACACGACCCGCACGTCGGACACGCGGCATCTTCGAGTTCCTCGAGTTCCGCCTCCGTCATGTCACCCGTCAGTCGTTTGCCCACGGCCTCGAAGACCGTGTTCAGATCGACGTCGCGTCCGCCGAGGTTCCCCGCGAGCATCGCTCCTCCGCTGACGACGATCGCCGGAATGTTCAGCGACGCCGCAGCCATCGCCATCCCCGGGATGATCTTGTCGCAGTTCGGAATCAGCACCAGCGCGTCGAGCGCATGCGATCGCACCATGACCTCGATCGAATCCATGATGAGTTCCCTGCTCGGCAACGAGAACTTCATCCCTTCGTGGTTCATCGCAATTCCGTCACAGACGCCGATGACGGGAAATTCGAGCGGCAGCCCTCCCCACGCATAGACCGCGGATTTGACGGCGTCCGCGATCCGCCGCAGATGCACGTGTCCCGGAATCAGCGCGTTGTACGAATTCACGACGCCAATCCACGGACGTTCGATCTCCCAGCGCGTATATCCGCTCGCGAACATCAGCGACCGGTGCGGCGCCCGTTCAGTTCCCTTCTTGGCACAATCGCTTCGCATTCAGTTTCCCCCTCCGTTTTTGTCGGTTCGGTTGCCGGAATCCTTCCGGACTACACTCCCGACGCGCCCCAGACGAGCTTCGGGAGCAAGAGCACGATTTCGGGAACATAGACGACGAGAAAAAATACGACGATGAGAACGATGACCATCGGAACGATCGGACGGCTGATCTCCTCGAGGGAGAGCCCCGTTATGGCGCTCGCGACGTAGATGTCGATCGCCACGGGGGGCGTCGCCATTCCGATCGCAAGTCCGACCGTGATCATGAGGCCGAAGTGCACGAGATTTCCTCCCGCCCGGATGATCGCCGGCAGAAAGAGCGGCGTCAGGATGATCAGGGCAGAGGCCGTCTCCATGAACATCCCTGAGATGAGGAGGATGATCGCGATCATGAGGTAGATGAGAAACGTGTTGCCGCCAGCGAGTCCGAGGAGAAAGCCCGCGACGGCCTCGGGAATCTGGTAGAACGCGAGCCCCCATCCGAACACCTTCGCGGTCGCGATGATGAACATGATGAGCGCCGACGTGACGCCCGCTCCGACGACCAGTTCATAGAGCTGCCGGAACGTGATGGTCCTGTAAATGAAGAAGGCGACGAAAAGCGAGTAGATCACGGCGACCGCAGCAGCCTCCGACGGCGTGAAAAACCCCGAGAAAATGCCTCCGAGAATGATGACCGGCGTCATAAGCCCCCAGAGCGCGTCGACAAAGAGATTCCACTTCTCGCGGCCACTCCGGACTCCGGCGGCAGGGTAGCCCCTCCTGTTGGCGATGACGATCGCGTAGACGATCAGCCCCGCTCCCATGAGAAATCCCGGGAGAAAGCCCGCCATGAACAGCTTCGCGACCGAGATCCCGGCGATGACGGCATAGAGAACCATCGGGACGCTCGGCGGAATGACGACGCCGATCGTCCCCGCGGCGGCGATCAGAGCCGCGGAAAAATCGATATCGTATCCCTTCTTCTTGAGCTGCGGCAGGAGGGCGGAGCCCACCGCCGCCGTCGTTGCGGCACCGGAACCCGAGATCGCGGCGATGAACATCGAAGCGATCGTCGAGACGATCGAAAGCCCGCCGCGGATACGACCAAGCATCGCTTCGGCGAAAGCGACGATGCGTTCCGATATTCCTCCCTTCGAGAGGATATCCCCGGCGAGAATGAAGAACGGGACGGCGACGAGCGCGAACGAATTGTTTCCGGAAAACATCGTCTGCGGGATCATCTCGAGCGGGAGGTCGCTCGCGACGATCACGAGCAGCGCCGCAACGCCGATGGAAAGACCTATGGGCATTCCGAGAAGCATGAGAAGAATGAAACCACCGGCGAGCAGAAGTCCCATTCCCGTCACCTCCTGAACGTCTCGTGCAGGTGTGCGGCGAGATGCACGAGCGTAATGGTTCCGATGACCGGATACATGAGGTAGATCCAGCTCATCGAGATCCCGAGGGCAGGGGTCGTCTGGAAGGATTCGCTCTTCGTGAGAACTCCGCCATACCATGCCACGACGACGAAAAAGCCGATACCGACAAGCTGGACGCAGACGGAAACGACCTTCTGCAATCCGACCGGAAGTTTCTCCACAAGCGAGGTCACCGCAATGTGCGTTCCCCGCTTGAAGGCCACCGCGGCGCCGAGAAGGGACGCCGCGACAAGCAGGAAGCAGACGATCTCTTCCGACCAGATCAGCGCGTCGAAGAAAAACCGGCAGACGATCTGGAGCGTCGTAATCACGATCATGGCCATCATCATGACGAAGAGGGCGAGTTCGCTCACCCTGTTCAGAAGATCGCTCAATCCGAGAAGAGGCGAGCGGATCCGCCCGCCTCCGTTTCGTGTCGTTTCCATGAAGCCCCTACTTCGTCTCCAGGATGGCCTTGATGAGATCCTTGCCGAACTGGGCTTCGTACTTCCGATATACGGGCTCGACCGCCTTG
Organism: Lactivibrio alcoholicus; assembly: GCF_055390895.1. Classification (NCBI taxonomy): domain Bacteria; kingdom Thermotogati; phylum Synergistota; class Synergistia; order Synergistales; family Aminobacteriaceae; genus Lactivibrio; species Lactivibrio alcoholicus. Next base: position 2,741,808 of record NZ_AP042471.1, on the reverse strand, counting down.
CGGAACGCGGCGATGTCCGGCTCGGTCACCTGCATGCCCTTGTCCTTCAGGAGCTGGAGCCACTGGGCGGCGTTGTCGTTGTCGAGCTTCCGGTTGTACTCGGCGGCCGCCTGCGCCGACTCCTGGAGAAGCTTTTGCTGCTCGGGCGTGAACTTGTTCCAGACCTTCATGCTCATCATAATGACGTTCGGCGCGTAGGCATGTCTCGTAATCGAGAGATACTTCTGGGATTCGAAAAGATTGAATGCCACGATGACGTTGAGCGGATTTTCCTGGCCGTCGATGGTCCCCTGCTGAAGCGCCGTCAGGGCTTCGGTCCACGCCATCGGTACCGCGTTCGCTCCGAGCGCCTTGAAGGAATCGACGTACACGGGGTTCTGCATGAGCCGGATCTTGAGCCCCTTCATGTCCTCGGGAGTCGCAACCGGTCTCTTGCTGTTCGTCAGGTTCCGGAATCCGCGTTCGCCGTACGCGAGGCCCTTGCAGCCGAACTTCTCCATTCCGGCAAGGAGCTTTCTGCCGATCTCGCCGTCGAGAACCTTGTACGCCTGTTCTGGGGATGAAAAGAGGAAGGGAAGATCGAAAACGCCGAATTCGGGCAGGAAGTTGATGATCGGGCCTCCCGTGAGAATGGCGGAGTCCACGACACCCATCCGCATGCTTTCGATGAGCTGCCGTTCGTCGCCGAGCGTCGCGTTCGGGAAGATCGCGATCTGCAGTTCGCCCTTGCTCCCGGCCTCGACGAGTTCCTTGAATTTGAGCGCGCAGGCGTGGAAGGCGTCCTTTTCGTTGACGACATGGGCTACCTTGATGGTCGTCGCTGCCGAGGCCGCGGCCGAAAACGATATAACAGCAAAAAGACACAGAACCAGAGCGCAGAACCGTTTACTCACTTTCCTTCCCCCTTCCGGATTTTTGGTAGTGCCAAGGTACTACCAATATGCGTTCAAGTATTGTATCATAACCGCCGCGCCTGAACGTTTTTTCGTCGCATTCATTGTGGAGAGGAAGTATCCGGCCGATGGAAGGATCGAAACGAAAGCGCCTCGTCAACGATATACTCGCGAGCGTCCGCGACGGCAGTCTGCGTGATCGTCTGCCCGCCGAACGCGACCTCGCGGCGCGTTTCGGCGTCAGCAGAAACATTCTTCGGGAAGCCCTCGTCGAACTCGAATGTACGGGGGTTCTGGAAAGTCGGGGACGGGAGGGGTTCTTCACGCGGACTCCGGATTTCGGCCTTCTCGCCCGAACCCTCGAAACTCTTCAGATCTGGCCGAAGGACACGATGCGGCAGATCATGGAAATGCGGACGCTCACCGAAGTGCCCGCAGCGGGACTCGCGGCGCGGCGTCGCACGGAAGAACACGTGGCCCTGCTGCGGGAATGCGCGGACAATCTCAGCCGGATCCATATCTCGGGAGAATCATGGGAAGGAGAAGGCGCGCACTGGGACTCGCTGCTCCACATGACAGTCGTGAGGGCCGCCGGAAACGAACTTCTCGTTCGCGTGTACGAAGGGCTCTCGGTGCTGATCGAGCGCTACATCGGGACGAGCCGCAAGAGTCTCTTCGCGCTCATGGAGTGGCCGGAACTCATTCTCGGCCAGCATCTCGGCATCGTACGCGCCGTCACTGACGGCGACGCCGCCGGAGCCGAACGGATCTCGCGCGAGCACATCGAGCGCGCGGTCGAGGAACACACGCGTCTCGGCGTCTATTCGCAACCGTCGTTTCCGACGATGCCCTAGAAGGAGACCTCCATGAGCTTCATGAGCCACGGATATACGGCCTTGATGTGGAAGGGGTTCATGCTGAAGATAACGACTGCTCCCATGGCCATGATCGTGTGGAAAACCGAGAGAAAACCGTCGTACTGTTCCGCCCGTCCCACGATGGCGAGCGCGAATTCCGCAAGGACCGCCCCTCCGACCATGTAGTGCCACCGCGTCACGTCGGACGCCGCCGCGTAGGAGACCGCGCGCAGGACGCAGTAGGCGGACCATGTCCCGAGGACGTACATCTGCGAGAGCGACAGCGCGACGCGGATGACGTACGCAGTGGCGACGGCGAAGAATCCGCCGCCGTACGCTCCCTGTCGGAGGCCGGTTACGGCCTTTCCGAGCGACGCGATCCGGGGAATGACGAAACGCGCATATATGCTCGACAACGCCCACCCCCAGAGAAAAATGGGCATCATGAATTCGAGATACCGCACCGATACACTCCCCTTCACCACGACTCGAAACGGGAACATTATACCAGCACTTCCGGTTCAATATGGGAAGGGATACGGCCGAAACAATAAGGAGTGGGATGCTCGCGGAGGTGATTCGATGGATGCCATGAACGCGGTCGATATGATGGGTCTCGCGGGAGCGCAGGCCGGGCAGGAAGTCCAGCTCGCGGTGCAGATGAACGTGGCGAAGAAAGCCATGGATGTCCAGACGGAAATGGTGGCGCAGCTCTTTCAAAGTATGGGCCTCGGCCAGAATCTCAACATACAGGCGTAACGAACCGGAAGAAATACCCGATGCACGACGCGCATCCCACGGGGGAGCGGAACGGAGCGACGCTCCGGGCCGCTCCCCCGCTTTTCGTCGCTCTACTTCCGCACGCTTTCGCCGAGAAACCGGACGAGATCGTCCCTGAGCTTCCGCTTCGCTTCGGGGTTGAGGTACATCATGTGCCCTCCCTCGTACCACTTCGTGACGATGTCCTTCTTCCGGACGCCCGGGATATCCATCTTTCCGAGGCTGTGGAGGACCGAATCGGGAGGGCAGACGAGGTCGTATCTTCCGAGCGCCGCGAAGACGCGCAATCCCGAGTCCCGGCGCATCGCGGTCGCGAGGTCTCCGACGACGTTCGTGGGCCCGTTCCCCTCCCACTCCGCCCCCGATTGGTAGTCCCACTGGCGGGACAACGATTTGTTGAGACTCCGGTACTCCCGGTCGGTGGAGAAATGGAGCGTCTCCGTCAGGTAGCGCAGAAAGGCCGAGACGAACGGACCTCCGCAGAGGACCATCGCAGGATCCTCGCCGAAGACGTATCCGTTTCCCGGAGCGACGAGACGGGCGTCGTAGAGGCTCGTGAACAGGCCGCGTTCCCTGAGAAGCTCTCCGGCGAATACCTCGGGATCGATCCGGAGCGACGCGGCGCGAACCGTCGTCTCTGAGAGTCCCGTCAGTTCGGAGAGACGCCGGACTCCCTCGGAGAAATCCCGGGACGTCACGCCAGTTCCCTTCCAGAGAAGCCTGAGATATCCGTCCGAGGCCCATTCGGTCGCCTCGCGCACGGCATCTTCCGGTTTCTCCCGAAGGCGGGGCGCGATCGTTCCGTGGTAGCACGCGGCGGCGGCCATCGTCGGCAGGGTCAGAACGTACGGCCGGTCGTTCGTGCTGTCCGGGACGATATCCCCGTAGCTCAGAACGGGCGAGACGAGAATCACTCCCGCGGGGACCATCCCTTTGTCCTGCAGCAGTTTTGCGAGCGCTCCCGCGCGGACGCCGCCGTAGCTCTCTCCGGCTATGAACAGAGGACTTCCCGAACGCCGGCGCCCCGCAAGCCAGAGACGGATGAATTCGGCGACAGATGCCGCGTCCTGCCTGACGCCGAGATAGGACTTGATGTCCTTCCGGTCGATAGCACGGCTGAAGCCGGTCTCCACCGGATCGATGAAGACGAGGTCCGTGACGTCGATGAGACTGGACGGATTGTCACGGAGGTCGAACGGGGGTCCGGGACGCCGGCTCCCTCCGTCGCCGAATTCGAGGGTCTTCGGACCGAACGCGCCGAGGTGGAGCAGGAGCGCCGCTGAGCCGGGGCCGCCGTTGAACGCGAACGTGACGGGGCGCGAGGCCGAAGATCCGGAGGAATCCTTTCTCTCGTACGACACGTAGAAGACGCTCGCATTTTCCTTTTCGTCGTCGCCGAAAAGGGGCATGAAGCCCACCGTCGCCTCGTACGTGACGATATTTTCTCCGATATCGGAACTCAGAAGGACGCGGGATTCCTGCTGGGGAACGGAAACGAGAGACGGTGCCCGGCGTGCCTGGGGCTTCGCATCTTCCGAAGCGACGCTCCCGTCGGCGCAGAACGACGGAAGCGCGGCAACAAGAAACGCGCAGACCAGCGCGGCTTGAAGGAGAATTTTTCTCGAACGCGAGACCGTCATCGTTTGATTTCCCTGATCGGTTCCGCGTAAGCCACTTCGGAGTCCCACGGGAAGAGGATCCACGTGTCCTGGCTCACTTCGGTGATGAACGTATCGACGAACGGACGCCCTTCGGGCTTCGCGTAGACGGTCGCGAAGTGCGCCTTCGGGAGCATCTGCCGGACGAAGCGCGCCGTCTTTCCGGTGTCGACGAGATCGTCGACGATAAGCCAGTCCTCGGTGGCGCCTTCGGCTTTCATCTCCTTCAGGAGGCAGAGTTCCCCCTGATTCCGGACGTTGTAGCTCGAGACGCACACGGTATCCACGAGACGGATCTCGAGTTCCCTCGCGATGATCGCGGCCGGGACGAGCCCTCCGCGCGTTACGGCAACGATCCGGCTCCACGGTCGCATTTCGACGAGCCTCCATGCGAGCGCCTTGCTGTCGCGGTGCACCTGATCCCAGGTCACCGGATACGTCCGGCGGAAACGTTCGTTCGTGTTTGCGGCAGCCATTGTACCTTCCTCCTCGAGAGCATCGATTGCGTTTCTTTTCCCCGGAATCCCACACATTTCGTCTGGGGTTATGTATAATTATAGCCAGACTTTACGGCGTTTTGCCGGGCGCATTTTTCATAATTCCTGAAGGGGGTCGGCAGAGTGAGGAAAAGAGCGGTGTTTCTCGCATTGGCGGCGGTTCTGGTAGTGTGCGGCGCAGGATTCGCGTTCGACGCGATCCCTGCGGACAAGATCAAACCAGGGTTCGTCTATATCGGACCCGTCGGAGACGGCGGATGGACCTTCATGCACGACAAGGGGCGCGTGGAAATGGAAAAGGCGTTCCCCGGCGTTGCGTCGAGCTTCGTCGAGTCGGTTCCGGAAGGTCCGGACTCGCTGCGCGTCATGGAGACATTCATCCGCAACGGTTCGAAGGTCATCTTCGCGACATCGTTCGGATACATGGATTTCGTCCAGGAAGCCGCGAAGAAGCATCCCGACGTCATATTCCTCCATTGCTCCGGCTACAAGCAGGCTGCAAACGTCGGCACCTATTTCGGACGCATGTATCAGGCCCGGTACCTTTCCGGCCTCGTGGCCGGCAGGATGACGAAGAAGAACGTCATCGGGTACGTGGCGGCTCACCCGATTCCCGAAGTCATCCGCATGATCAACGCGTTCACGCTCGGCGTGAAGAAGGTCAACCCGAAGGCCGAAGTGCGCGTGGTCTGGCTCTTCTCGTGGTTCGATCCGGGCAAGGAAAAGGAAGCGACGAAGGCGCTCATCGATTCCGGCGCCGACCTGATCGCGATGCACGCCGACACGGGCGCGGCGCCGCAGGCCGCCGAGGAGTCGGGCGTCTACGTCATCGGCTATAACAATGACATGAGCAAATTCGCCCCCACGAAGCACCTTACCGCCCCGGTCTGGGACTGGGGAATGTTCTACAAGCATTACATCGATCAGATCACCAAGGGAACGTGGAAAACCGGAGACATCTGGTGGGGCCTGAAGGAAGGCGTCGTCGGACTCGCCCCGTACGGCAAGGACGTCCCCGAAGACGTGAAGAAGCTCATCGAGACCGAAAAGACGAAAATCATCTCGGGCTCGTGGGATGTCTTCGCGGGGCCGGTCAAAGACCAGAAGGGCGTCGTGAAGATCCCGCAGGGAAAGACTGCGACGGATGCCGAAATGCTTTCCATGAACTGGTTCGTCGAAGGCGTCAAGGGGGATATTCCCAAATAAACAGTGAGTCTGTATCATAAGAGAACGGATTTCCTCGGACGGGCGGGGGGATATCCCCCCGCCCGTCCGTTTTTTCCTTTTCGGGAAGGGGCATGTCATGACGGACACGGAAACACCCCTGATTTCAATGAAAGGCATCACGAAACGTTTCACCGGGGTCGTCGCGAATCAGGACGTCGATTTCGACGTCCGCAGGGGTGAGGTGCACGCCCTGCTCGGCGAGAACGGGGCCGGAAAATCCACTCTCATGAACATCCTGTACGGCCTGTATCGTCCCGACTCCGGGGCGATCACCGTCGGCGGCGTCGGACGGACGTTCGCCTCGCCGAGGGATGCCATAGCCGCCGGGATCGGCATGGTCCACCAGCACTTCATGCTCATTCAGAGCCAGAAAGTCTGGGAGAACATGATTCTCGGCCTGGAGAGCCTTCCGGAGATTCTTCCGCGTCGCGATATCATCCGCCGCATCGCGGATCTTTCGGCGCAGTACGGTCTCGAGGTGGACCCGATGGCGAACGTCTGGCAACTCTCGGTCGGCGAGCAACAGCGCGTCGCGATCCTGCAGATGCTCTACAGAAAGGCGAACGTCCTCATCCTCGACGAGCCCACCGCCGTCCTCACGCCCCAGGAAGCGGAGCGTCTCTTCGAGACGATTCGCCAGATGACATCCGAAGGGCATGGGGTCGTCTTCATTTCGCACAAGCTCGACGAGGTCATGCGGATCACGAACCGCGTAACGATCCTCCGCAGGGGACGCGTCGCGGGAAGTGTCGATACTGCCGCGACATCAAAGGAACAGCTCGCCGAAATGATGATGGGCGAGAAGATTCCGTTTTCCGTATCCAAGCCGCCGATGCGGCCGGGAGAACGAATCCTCGAGGCCGAGGGGATCACCGTCCTCGGTGATCGGGGTTTTCCCTCCCTCAGCGATGTGACGCTCGAGGTCCGCGCGAACGAAATCCTCGGTGTCGCGGGCGTCGCGGGCAATGGACAGCAGGAACTCTGCGAGGCTCTCGCGGGTCTCAGGAAACTCGAATCCGGACGAATCCTCCTCTCGGGAACGAACATCTCCGGCATGTCTTCGCGGACATTCATCGACCTGGGAATTCGCTACATTCCGGCAGACCGAAAGGGGACCGGGCTCGTCCCGAACATGAACGTCGAGGAGAACTCGATCCTCAAGAAGTACTGGTCACGTCCCGTCGCACGCGGAATGATGATCGACTGGAAGCGCGTCTTCGAATTCGCACGATCCCTCGTCAGCCGGTACAGCGTGAGCACGCCTTCGCTCGCGACACCGGTCAGGAACCTCTCCGGAGGAAACCTCCAGAAACTCATGCTCGGCCGCGAGCTCAGCGATTCGCCTCAGGTCGTGATCGCCATGCACCCGACGTGGGGGCTCGACGTCTCCGCGACCCGTTTCGTCCGTGAACAGCTCCTCGAAGAACGAAAGAACGGCGCGGCGGTCCTCCTCGTCTCGGAGGATCTCGACGAATTGCAGGCGCTCAGCGACCGCCTCGCGGTTCTCTGCAAGGGCGAACTCATGGGGATTATCGACAATCCGGCGGACGTCTCCCGGGAATCGGTCGGACTGATGATGGCGGGAACCCCGCTCGAATCCGTCGCACTCTGCACCGGAGGGGCCTAACGATGCGAATAGGGTCAGGTTCCGGAAAAAAACTCACACTGACGATCGAAAAACGTCTCGAATCCCCAGGGGCGCTTCGATTCGTCATTCCGTCCGTATCGCTTCTCGCGGCGCTGGCGACCGGAGCTGTTTTCCTCTTCCTCATGGGCGTCTCCCCGTTTGAAGCGTATTCCGCGATGTTCCGCGCCGCGTTCGGAGACGGCTACGGCATCAGCGAAACGATCGTCAAGTCGATCCCGATTTCGATGGCGGCCGTCGCCGTCATGCTCACCTTCACGATGCTCATCTACAATATCGGCGCGGAGGGACAGATCTTCATGGGCGCAATCGCGAGCGCCGCCGTGGTCCGTTACTGCTTCGTCGACAGCGCCCCCGCGATGCTCCTCATGATGATCGCGGCCGCTGGAACGGCCGGAGGACTCTGGGCCGCGCTCGCAGGATATCTCAAGGCACGCTGGAACGTGAACGAGATCATCTCCACGCTCATGCTGAACTATGTCGCGATCCATCTGATGGACTACTTCGTCTACGGTCCGTGGCGGGATCCCGCAAGTCTCGGATTCCCGATGACTGCCCCGTTTCCCGGCGTCGCGAGACTCCCGCTCCTCTTCGGGACGCGGATCCACATGGGGCTGTTCGTCGCGGTTTTCCTCGCCCTGCTCTTCTTCGTGCTGATCCGGCATACACGATGGGGTTACGAGATTCGCGTGATCGGGGAAAACCCGCGCGCCGCGGGATTTGCGGGGATGAATTACGTCCGGAACGTCATCCTCGTGATGTTCATCTCGGGCGCCATCGCAGGTATCGCGGGAATGTGCGAGGTTTCCGGGCTTCAGGGTCGCCTGCAGCACGGTTTCTCGGCCGGGTACGGTTATACGGCGATTATCGTCGCATGGCTTTCGCAGCTCCATCCGATCGCCATTCTCTTCGTCTCGTTTCTCATCGGAGCGCTTCTCGTCGGCGGCGAGACGCTCCAGATCGTCATGCGTCTCCCTCTCTCGAGTACGCTGATCCTCCAGGGGCTGATCCTGTTCTTCGTCCTCGGAGGAGAAATCTTCAAGACATACCGCATCCGTTTCCAAAGGGAGGACGCGTAGCCATGGAAATGCTCATTCCGATCCTTGCCGCTGCCGTCAGGAGCGGGACGCCGATTCTCTATGCGACGCTCGGCGAGATTCTGACCGAGAAGTCAGGAATTTCCAACCTCGGACTCGAGGGGATCATGCTCGTCGGCGCATTCACAGGTTTCTCCGTGTCGCTCTCGACAGGCTGTCCCGCGTTCGGCCTCGCGGGAGCGTTCGTCGCAGGCGTTCTCATGTCGCTCATCCACGCGTTCGTCTGCGTCACGCTCAAGGGAAACCAGGTCGTCAGCGGACTCGCTCTCACCATGTTCGGTACCGGTGCGAGCTCCCTCCTCGGACGAAGCTATATCGGCGTGACGATCCCAGGGCTCGCGAAGTATCCGATTCCGGTCCTGAGCGAGATACCGTACGTCGGGCCGATCCTCTTCAACCACGATATCCTCATCTACGCGTCCTACGTTCTCGTCGCCTTTCTCTGCTGGTTCTTCGTCGCCACCCGGACGGGACTGAATCTTCGCGCTGCGGGAGACAATCCCCGGGCAGCCGATGCGATGGGTCTGGACGTATCGCGGATCCGCTACGCCGCGACGCTTATCGGAGGGGGCATCGTCGCGCTCGGCGGCGCCTATATGTCGATCGTCTACAACAAGATGTGGGCCGAGGCGATGAGCGCAGGCCGCGGATGGATCGCCGTCGCGCTCGTGATCTTCGCGATCTGGAACCCGGCCCGCGCGATGCTCGGCGCGTACCTCTTCGGCGGCGTCGAGGCATTCCAGCTCCGGCTTCAGGCAGCGGGCACGAGCATTCCGGCGCCTCTCCTGATGATGCTCCCGTACATCACGACGATTCTGGTTCTCTTCGTCATTTCCGTGAAGAAGGGACGCGGTCTGATATTCGGGGCTCCGGCGTCGCTCGGGGTCCCCTTCTTCCGCGAAGAACGCGACTGACGGGACGGCTGCCGGAAGTCAATCTTCAGGGATGGATATGACCGAGGGGCTCCCGAACGTGCCGGTGAGCCCCTCGGTCATATCCTACTCTCGTGCGGGAGTACCGGTTGTCGCGTCAGTCCTGAACGTCCGGATTCCTCCACGCGAATCTCGGGGTCACCGGACCGTAGAACGCGTTCGCCGCTCCCGAGAGCAACGCCCAGTTCTGGTTGCCGAAGTCGAAATGCCACCATTCGTCGGGATAGTTCGTGAACCCGGCCTGGCGCATGACGGCGTGGAGCAACCTCCGGTTGCGCATCATCGACCGCTCCCGCTCGGAAAGGGCTTTTCCCGCTTCGAGGCGATCCTCGAACCAGCGGGATGCAGACCGCTCGGACGTTTCGTCGAAATCCGATCCCATATCGAGCATGACGCCGTCAGGATCGGCGATGCTGCAATCGACCGCGCCGCCGGTCAGGTGCGGCGACGGACTTGCGGCATCGTTCGACGGAAGCGCGACGAACTTCGACGCCATCACGCGGAGCTCCTCTTCGTCTGCGTTCGGACATTTGTCCATGAGTCTCCCGAGATACGCGTTGAAGAGCCCTTGTTGAAGACGCACGGGGCGCCAGCCGTCGAGGAGGACCATTCTGTATCCCGTCGGCAGGCATCGGGCCGCCGAAACGAGCCTCCGGAAACTTCCCTCGCGAAGATATGCCTCGGGAAGGGCTCCGTCGATACCTTCGAGATAGTATTGCCGGAGGACCACGACGCATTCCGGGCAGAGGTGCGCAGGAACGACCGGTTCGCCGTTTTCGACGATCGGCACGGACTGCGAGCGTTTCCACGAGAAATCGTAACGCGCTACGGGTTCGTCGTACACCATCTTTCCCCTCCTACAGACCGAGAACTCTCGGAATGAAGGTCGAAAGGGGCGGAAAGAAGATGATGACGAGAAGCGCCAGCATAGCCACTCCGATGAACGGCCAGATATGGATGAAAACGTCCGACAGCTTGACTTTGCCGACAGCCGCGACGATGTAGTTGCAGGCCCCCATCGGAGGCGTGATCAGCGCGATCGTAACGTTGAGCGTCATCACGATTCCGAATTGCAGGGGATCGATTCCCGCCTTCACTGCGAGCGGAAAAAAGATCGGTGTCAGAAGCGTCAGCGTCGAAACCTCTTCCATAAACATCCCTATCGGGAAGATGATGGCCGAAAGCACAAGCATGAGCATGAGCGGACTCTGGACGACGCCGCTCTGCGTGAGCAGCATCGCGAAACGCTGCGGCACCTGATCCCACTTGAGAAGCCAGCCGATAACCGTCGCCGCGCCCATGATGAGGAATATCGAACTCGTGAGACGGATCGTTTCGTAGATCGACTCCCAGAGAGCCCTGACCGTCAGCTCCCGCGTGAAGAAAAGTCCGGCGGCGAGGCAATAGGCGCAGGCGAGCGCCCCCGACTCGGTCGGCGTCACGACGCCGGTGATGATGCCGCCGATGATGATGAGCGGAGCGAAGAGCGCGCTCGCCGACTTTTTGACGATCTCTCCGGCATGAGCGCGGACCATTTTCGAATCGAGGACGGGCATGTGATGCTTCAGGGAATAGAAGTAATTCATCACCATGAACGCGCCTCCGAGGACGAACCCGGGAATGATCCCTGCCGCGAAGAGGCCGCCTATTGACGTGTTCGTCATCGAGGCGTAGATGATCATGAAGATGCTCGGTGGGATGATCGGTCCGATCAGGGAGCTGCTCGCCGTCAGTCCGGCGGAATAGGACGGGGAAAAGCCGTCCTTGACCATGGCTGGAATGAGGATCGATCCGAGCGCCGACGCGTCGGCCGCCGCGGAACCGTTGACGCCGGCGAGGATGATTCCGGCGACGACGTTGACGTAGCCGAGGCCGCCACGGACCGATCCGACGAGGAGACGGCTGAAGTCCATGAGGCGGTCCGTGAGTCCGGCGCGGTTCATGAGGATTCCGGTGAGGATGAAAAACGGGATCGCCATCAGCGAGAAGACGTCCATCCCGCCGTAGAACTGCTGTGCGAGAACCCGGACCAGGGACCAGTCCCCGAGCGCCGCGATCCCGATGAGGGCAGTCGAGAGAAGAGACAGGTAGAGCGGAAGTCCGAGGAACATGAGGATGAAGAAAGAAATGAGCATTATTTGACCCATCTCAGGCTGAGGCCTCCTTCCGGTCGGCGGCGCGCGAAGACGCCGAGGGAAGATGCGTCAGGACGACGGCCGCGAACAAAAGAATCAGTCCGACGGGAACGGAAAGCAACGGGAACGTCTTCGGGATGTTGAGCGCCATCGTCTTCATGTGCCACATGCTCAGGGCGTTCGTGAGACCGAGGGAGATCATGAGTCCGAGCATTCCCGCCGATATGAGCAGGCGGACGAGCGAGGCAAGTTTTTGCAGCGGGACGGGCATCTTCTTGATGACGAAGTCGATTGCCATGTGGTCGCCCCGGAGAAAGGCCCCCGTCGCTCCGAGCATCACGAGCCAGAGAAGGGAGAAGCGCGCGACCTCTTCGGACCAGATCATCGAACTTCCGAGAAAATAACGCTGAAAGACTCCTAAAAGAATATCCGCGATCGTAAGAACGAGGAACGCCCCGGCGCTCCAGGCGCTGAGGCGTTCCAGTCTTGCGGTCCAGACGGATATCCGGGATTTTCCGGAGGGATCCGTCATGAGCGCTATTTTCCCTTCGCCTTTTCGTTCGCGGTCCTGGCGCTCTCGAGGGCGAGGTCGAGCCATTCCTTGGACATCTTGCTCTTGAGCCACTCGACGTACGCGGGCTGGCCGACCTTCCGGAAGGATTCCATCTCCTCGGGGTTCGGGGCGTAGGCCTTCATGCCCTTGTCGACGAGGTACTTCACGTCCGAGGCGTCCTGCTTCTCCATCGCTTCGCGGTTCAGGGCGTTCGCCTTCTTCGCGGCATCGGCGATGGTCTTTTTCATCTCCGGCGAGAAACCGTTCCACATGTCGCCGTTCGCGACGAGGAACTGGTCGGAGTACTGGATGTTCGCCAGGGTCAGGTAGTTCTGTACTTCGAAGAGGCTTCCCATCTTGATGTACATCGCGGGGTTCATCTGGCCGTTCACGACGCCGGTCTTGAGCGCCATATAGAGTTCGGTCCAGGGGATCGGCGTGCCGCTCGCGCCGAACGCCTTGTACAGGGTGACCTGTCCCTCGTCCATTCCGCGGAACTTCAAGCCCTTGAAGTCATCGGCTTTCCTGATTTCCCGCACGTTGTTCGTGAACGCCAGGAATCCACCCTCCTCGATCGCTTCGAGCAGGACGACGCTGCTCCTCTTCTGGAACTCTTCCTTCGCCTTCGCCCAGTAGGTCCCCTCATCGAAAAAGAAATGCGCGGCCTTGTAGCTGTCGAACATGAACGGAACCGCAGAGGCGTAGATTTCCGGGAAGACCGGCGCGACGCCCGCGAACGAAGCGAGGTTGAAAATCGGCTGGTTCATGCCCTTCTTCGACATGAGTTCCATGCGTTCCTCTTCGTTCCCGAGCTGGCTGTCGGGGAAGAGCTTGAGCGTGATTTCGCCCTTCGTCGCTTCCTCGACGAGCTTCTTGAAGTTCATGGCGTACAGGTGCAACGCGTTGTTTTCGGCATCCGCGGGGCCGGTATAGGCCATCTTGATCTCGGTCGCCGCGAAAGCCGCCCCACAGGTAACCATAACGACGCAAAGTACGAGCAGGAAAAGACGTTTCACACCCACCACTCCTTCACAAATAAAATTAAACCCGTTACGGAATCATAACATGAGGAAAGATTTTCCCTCAAGGTTAGCCTCTTCGGATCTGTCCGTTTCCGTAAATGACGTACTTGTTCGACGTGAGCTGCCGAACGCCCATCGGACCGCGGGTATGAAGCTTTTGCGTGCTGATGCCGATCTCGGCCCCGAAGCCGAAGACTCCGCCGTCCGTGAAGCGCGTCGACGCGTTGACGTACACGGCCGCCGCGTCGACCCCCGTCAGGAAGATCTGCGCGTTCTCGTAGCTCTCGGTCAGGATCGCCTCGCTGTGCCCGCTCCCGTGCGCCGCGATATGATCCATCGCCTCGCGTATCCCGGGAACGACGCGAACGCCGAGGATGAGGTCGAGATATTCGGTGTCCCAATCCTCGGAAGTTGCCGGAACCATGTCGGGAACGATCCGCCGGGCAGCCTCGTCGCCGCGGAGTTCGACGCCCTTTTCGCGGAGCGCCGCCGTCACCGCCGGAAGAAATCGCTCCGCGACCACCTCGTGAACGAGGATTTTTTCGATCGCGTTGCAGACCGAGGGGCGCTGGACCTTCGCGTTCAGGACGATCTGCACGGCCCTGCCAAGATCCGCGGACGCGTCGACGAAGATATGGCAGTTCCCCATGCCCGTCATGATGTACGGCACCTTCGCGTTTTCCTGGACAGCCTTCTTGAGCCCCTTGCCGCCGCGCGGAATCAGCACGTCGAGGTACTCCGTCATCCGCATCAATATCCGCGTCGCCTCGCGGTCAGAGCTGTCGAGGAGCTGTATCGTCCCCTCCGGAAGTCCCGCCGAAACAGCCGCCCCGGAGATCCTCCGGGCGATCTCGCGGTTGCTGTGCAGCGCCTCGCTCCCACCTCGGAGGATCACCGCGTTTCCGGCCTTGAGACAGAGTCCGGCCGAGTCAGCCGTCACATTCGGACGCGACTCGTAGATGACGCCGATGACACCGAGCGGGACGCGGACACACCCGATGCGAAGCCCCTGCTCGACCGTCCACATTCCCGTCATCTCGCCGACCGGATCGACGAACGACGCGACGTCCTCGAGTCCCCGCGCCATCCCCTCGATTCGGACGTCGTTCAGCATCAGCCGCTCGAGAAGCGCGGGCTTCAATCCCGCGCGCTCCCCGGCCCCGATGTCCTCCGCATTCGCCGCGAGAATTGCCCCTCTTCCGTTCCGCAGCGCTTCCGCCATCGCGAGAAGCGCCGCGTTCTTCGTCTCGGCCGTCGCCGTCGCGAGAACCCGGGCCGCTTCCTTCGCCCGCCGTCCCAGTCCGCGGACATATTCCTCGAGCATGAGTCCCGACCTCCTAAAGCACCGCCATATTGTTCCTGTGGATGACGACGTCGTAGTCCTTGCTCCCCAGGATCCTGCCGATTTCGTCCGTGTGACGCCCCGCGATCCGGGACACGTCTTCGGACGAATAACACGCGATTCCGCGCGCGATCTCGCGGCCGTCCTCCGTCACAACCGACACGACCGCCCCGCGGTCGAAGAGTCCCTCCGCGCGGACGACCCCCGAAGGGAGCAGGCTCTTGCCGCGGATACGGAGCGCTTCCGCGGCGCCTTCATCCACGATCAGCCTTCCGGTCGGGTTGCTCTCGAACGCGATCCAGTGCTTCCGGGCGTTCCTGAGCCCCTGACACCGCCCGTCTCCCGAGTCCCGGGCCGGCAGAAATAACGTTCCGAGAGGTTCGCCGCACGCGATCCGGCGGATGACGTCCCGTTCGTCGTTCTTCGCGATCACCATCGGAATTCCGGCGGCCATACAGATCTTCGCGGCCAAAAGTTTCGTGTACATTCCACCGCTCGCGTTGCGGCTGCCCCGTCCGTGCGAGCAATCGAACATCGCGTCCGTGATCTCCGCGACCTCGGGGATGATCGTCGCGTCCGGGTTCGTACGCGGATTGTCGTCGTAAAGTCCGTCGATATCGGAGAGAATCAGAGTGAGGTCCGCGTCCGTGAGGGATGCGACCATCGCGGAAAGCGTGTCGTTGTCGCCGAACCTGAGCTCTTCGACGGCGACCGTGTCGTTCTCGTTGATGACCGGGATGACGCCCCATTCGAGGAGCGTGAGGATCGTATTGCGTGCGTTCAGGAACCTGAGGCGGTCGGAGAAGACATCGCGCGTCAGGAGCACCTGCGCGACGGTGTTCCCATACTCGGAAAAAAATTTTTCGTACATGTGCATGAGGCGTCCCTGGCCGATCGACGCCATCGCCTGCTTTTCCGGCAGAGTGCGGGGGCGTTCCGCGCGGTTCAGCTTTCCGAGTCCGGCGCCGACGGCGCCGGACGAGATCAGGACGATCTCGCGCCCCATGCTTGCGAGATCCGAGATTTCCCGGGCGAGACGTTCCATGCGATGGAGGTTGATCTTGCCCGTCGCGTGCGTGACGGTGCTCGTCCCGACCTTGACGACGATTCGCTTGCATTTCGAAATGGCACTGCGTTCCACGAGAGAACTCCTCCGTATTCGTGCGGGAATCCCGGCAGTCATTCGATCCGGATGTCGAGAAGTCCGGCGAGGTCTTCAGTTTCCTTCGTCTTCGGGTGGCGGCCGATGAACCGGAAGAAAGCGTTCTGAACGTTCCAGAGATTCACGGGCCAACCGGCGGAACGAACGAAAGCCGCCATACGCCCGATCATCTCGACGGCATCCTCCTCCCGTCCCGGCTGGTCGAACATCGCCGCGAACTCGTCCATCCTCCCGACGAGGATATGGGTCAGTCCGGGGACATCGATTTCGACACGCCACTTTCTTGCGTTCCGGCACAGGCGAAGCAGCCGCTCCGTATTCGGCACGGGACGCTCGATCTCGAGGCGGATATCGGCGTTGCATATCACCTCCGCGGCGCTCCGGACGGCTTCGGGAACCGGCACGGATACCACGGAAAGAAACTCGAGGAGTCCTTCGTAGTTCCGGACGACATCCCTGAGGATCCGTTCGATGTCATGCGCGTCGTCCGCGATGATCCGCCGCGTTATCCTGCGCAACTCGTCGCGGAAGAGATGACGCAGCGAGAACGTGTCGTGTCCGAACATCCTCACGATGCCGCGCTCGTCGCCCGAAAGGAGAGAGGGCAACAGCTTCGAACGATTTCGTTCGTATTCTTCGTCCGTTCCGCAGTACCCCGCGCCGCAGACGAGATCCTTCCCTCCGCGCGAAAGAATGGCGTAGCACACATCGTAACGCGCCTGCAGACGGATGTCGAGTATGGAGATCAGGCCGATGCCGTACGTCTTTCCTTCCGTCCCTCCGGTTTCACGCTTCCTGATCTCCGGGCGGAACGCCGGTATGTCCGGGGGACGGTCGTTCCCGGGCAACGTTCCGTTTCGGACCGGGAAAAACGACGAAACGGCGATATTCGCCCCCACGCGAAGAGGTTCCGCCCGCTCGGGCTCGACGAAGACGTTGAAAATCCGCGCCCCGTCGAGAAGCTCCGGGATATTGCTCGGGGCCTTCTCGAGCTCGCGAAGAAATCCTCCGGCGATGTCGCGGAGCCGGAATTCCGGGGACAAGGTCTCCGCGAGATCCATCGCTCGCGCGGCATACCGTAGGATCTGGATGCTTTCGATGCCCGAGATGTCGTCGAAGAACCACCCGCAGCTCGTGAACATGAGAAGGCGGCAGCGCTGCATCTCGAGCAGCGTGAGCGCGCGAGTCCGTTCTTCCGGCGTCGGCTTCCTTCCGATGTGCTTTTCGAGGAAACGGTCGACGGAATCGGCACGAACGTCGTCCCTGTACTGTTGAATGTCGGCGATATCGACGTATGCGTTCCGGACTGTCCACGGATCCGCGAAAAGTTCCCGTCCTCCGGTTTCGAACAGTCCGTCGAGCGATTCCCCGAGAAAGTCGAGTCCCTGCCTGAGCGGTCCCCTCCATGTCTGTCGCCATCCCGGATGCATTCCGGTGCAGCAGCCGCAATCGGCCCTCCATCGCTCGACTCCGTGTGCGCAGCTCCACGAGGAATTCTCGACGATCCGGACTTCCCTCTTCGGGGGAAAGCGGTCGAGATACTCTCCGAAGACGGTGAGCGTCGCGTCCCGTCCCGTTTCGACGAGATCGAGGCAGTACGCGAGCGCCATGTCTCCGTACGTGTGGTGATGCCCGAACGTCTCTCCGTCCAGTGCGACGATCTCCAGAGCCGCTTCCGCAGCTCCGTCCGTCCGCAGCGAACGCCCCGCCTCGATCAGTCGCTGCGCGAGCTCGCCTCCGTTGCGAAGCAGCGGGCCGAAGGCGATATCCCGGGAAAGGGGTCCGTCGTAGAAGAAAAGGACCAGGGATTTGCCGGACGGCAGAGAGCAGATATACGGCACCCCCCTTTCGATCCGCTCTCCCCCGACATCCGTCCACCGCTCGCTCCCGTCGGAGGACGCGAGCCGAACTTCCGACGCCTGCCGCGGGGCCAGAATCGTGAACCTGATTCCCTCGGCCGCGAGCGCCTCGAGCGTCGGCGTGTCGGCCGCGGTCTCCGGAAGCCACATTCCTTCCGGGAAACGACCGAAACGCCGCTCGAAGTCGCGGATGCCCCAGACGATCTGCGTCCTCCGGTCCCGTTCCGGAGCAAGCGGCAGGATCGCGTGGCCGTATGCCTGGGCGATCGCGGGGCCGTGGCCGGAAAACCGTTCCGCGCCTTCCGCGTCGGCGTCGATGATCGCCCCGTAGACATCCGGTTTGGCGCGTTCCATCCACGTCAGAAGCGTCGGCCCCATGTTGAAGCTCATCCGCGCGTAGTTCTTCCGGATCGCGATTATTTTGCCGTCCTCTCCGAGAATCCGGGCCGCGGCGTTCGGCGCATAGCATTCGGCCGTGATGCGTTCGTTCCAGTCGTGCCACGGCGAGGCGGAATCCTGCGATTCGACAGCATCGAGCCATGGGTTTTCCCTGGGAGGCTGATAGAAATGCCCGTGAATGCAGATGCAGGGTTTCATGAGTGTTTCTCCTCCCCGCCGTCTCCCCCGACGGGAAGAAACACGACAGCTGCGAGCGGAGGAAGCGTCAGCGACACGGAATGTCCCCGGCCGTGAAAGGGGATCTCTTCCGCCACGACTCCGCCCATGTTTCCCATACCGCTCCCGCCGTAGGCCCCCGCGTCGGTGTTCAGGACCTCACGCCAGAATCCCCCCGACGGAACACCGACACGATATCCGATTCTCGGTTCGGGCGTGAAGTTGAGCACCGCGAGCGCGACCTCCCGGTCGTCTTCCGTCTTCCTGAGGTACGACAGAACGCTCTGGTCCGTGTCCGAGCAGTCGATCCACTCGAACCCCCAGGGGTGGCAGTCGCCGCGGTGCAACGCCGGAAGGGACGCGTAGAGTCTGTTGAGATCCGAGACGAGCGTCCGCACGCCTTCGTGCGGGGCGTATTTCAGAAGATCCCACTGGAGCTGTGCGTCGTGGTTCCACTCTGCGCGCTGCGCGAACTCTCCTCCCATGAACAGGAGCTTTTTACCGGGCTGCGTATACTGGTACGCCAGGAGAAGCCGCAGGTTGGCGAACTTCCGCCATTCGTCGCCGGGCATCTTCCCGAGAAGCGATCCCTTGCAGTGGACGACCTCGTCGTGCGACAACGGCAGACAGAAATTCTCCGCGAACGCGTACCAGATGCCGAAGGTCAGCTCGTTGTGGTGAAAGCGGCGATGTACCGGATCCCGGGCCATATAGGCCAGCGTATCGTGCATCCACCCCATGTTCCACTTGTACCGGAATCCGAGTCCGCCGACCGAGGCCGGACGAGTCACCATCGGCCATGCGGTCGATTCCTCGGCGAAGAGGGCGACATCCGGAAACCGGATGGCGATCGTATTGGAAAGCGTCCGCAGAAACGAAATCGCTTCGAGATTCTCGCGGCCTCCATACCGGTTCGGGATCCACGCGTCCGGGCGCCTCGAAAAGTCACGGTACAGCATCGACGCGACGGCGTCGACACGGATCCCATCGACGTGGAAACGGTCGCACCAGAAGCACGCGCTGCTGACGAGGAACTCCCGGACTTCGTTGCGCCCGTAGTTGAAGATTGAGCTCTTCCAGTCCGGATGAAACCCTTCCCTCGGATCTCCGTACTCGTAGAGACACGTTCCGTCGAACTGCGAGAGCCCGTGGGGATCGACCGGAAAGTGCGACGGGACCCAGTCGAGGATGACCGCGATCCCCGCACAGTGGAGCGCATCGACGAGGTACATGAAGTCCTCCGGTGTTCCGTAGCGACCCGATGGGGCGAAATATCCGAGCGTCTGATATCCCCAGGAACCGTAGAAGGGGTGTTCCATGACGGGCAGGAATTCCACTGCCGTGAAGCCGTTCGCAACGACATATTCCGTCAGCCGGGGGGCCATCTCGCGATAGGAAAGCGATCGGTTCCCTTCGTCAGAAACGCGCCGCCAGGATCCGATATGCACCTCATATACGGAGAGGGGAGCCTCCAGCGAGGTCCTCGACGCGCGCGACGTCATCCATCCGTCGTCGCGCCATTCGTGGACGTGTTCGTGAACCACGCTTGCGGTCCTTGGCGGAACCTCGCACCTGAACGCG
The DNA here is from genome assembly GCF_055390895.1 of Lactivibrio alcoholicus. NCBI lineage: Bacteria > Thermotogati > Synergistota > Synergistia > Synergistales > Aminobacteriaceae > Lactivibrio > Lactivibrio alcoholicus. Next base: position 2,721,953 of record NZ_AP042471.1, on the reverse strand, counting down.
AACGGATCGGCCTTGTCACGCGCGGATCCATGCTTCGCGACGACCCGGTACTTGTAGAGCGCACCGGGGCGGACTCCTCCGACGGCTCCCTCCCAGACACCGCTCTGATCCCACCGGGGAGCGAGGGGCATCGCGCGGGGATCCCAGCCGTTGAAATCGCCGACGACCGAGACCGACTGCGCGTTCGGGGCCCAGACGGCGAAACGGACTCCGCTGAACGAATCGTCGCGGATAACGTGCGATCCGAGTTTGTCGTACAGAGTGAAATGGTTCCCGGCCCTGAAAAGGAAAATATCGTACTGGCTGAAGGCCGGGATATCGTGACGGACGGAAGGATGCATGATCGCGTTCCCCCCTTCTGGTTTCTCTGCCTATTTCGAAAGATTATACCAATTGGTCCGTTCGGACGTGTATAATTCATCTGTTTCCGCGGGATCTCCTTTCCGGAATTTTCCGGACGCGCAGGGTATCCGTCCGTACGGAACCCGACAACGTTCTGAAGCCCGACTCTTCGAGGAGGAGCCTTCCATGAGCCGTTCGAGCGGCATTCTCCTTCCCGTTTTTTCGCTCCCTTCCCCGTGGGGAATCGGCGACATGGGGGAAGGCGCCGACCGTTTCCTGTCATTCCTCGTAAGAACCCGCCAGCGTACGTGGCAGGTTCTTCCGGTCACGGCGACGGACGGAGGTCTCGGACATTCCCCGTACAGCGCTCCGTCGGCGTTCGCGGGAAATCCGCTCCTGATATGTCCCGAACTGCTGCCGGACGCACCTCTTTGCGATCGCGCGCACGCCGCCGGCATGGCCTCGCTCTCTCAGGACTCCGTTTCGTACGAGGCCGCTTTCGTCCTGAAGGACGCCCTTCTCCGGGAGGCCTTTTCGCGGAACGCTCAACGCCTCGGAAACGAACTGGAGTCTTTCAGGAAAACGCATGCGGCGTGGATCGAGGACTACGCGCTCTTCCGCGCGATCCGGCACACCTCGGGCGGCCTGCCGTGGTGGAAATGGCCCGAACCGCTCCGGACGCGCGACAGCCAGGCGCTCGAGAACTTCCGGGACGCCCGCGCGGACGAGATCGAATTCGTCGTCTTCGAGCAGTGGTGCTTCGACGAGCAGTGGCGACATCTGAAAGAGCGGTGCCGCAACGCGGGAGTCTCGATCCTCGGCGACCTGCCGATCTACGTGATGGGCGACAGCGCCGACGTCTGGAGCCACCCGGAGCTGTTCGACCTCGACGCATCGCTCCGCCCCGTCCGCGTCGCGGGCGTCCCCCCCGACTACTTCAGCAGGGACGGGCAGCGATGGGGCAACCCCGTCTACGCCTGGGAACGCCACGAGGCGACCGGCTTCGACTGGTGGATCTCGCGTCTTTCCCGTGCCCTGTCGCTGTACGACAGGGTGCGGATCGACCACTTCCGCGGACTCGTCGCGTTCTGGGGCGTCCCGAGAGACGAAAAGACCGCCCGGAACGGTTCGTGGTTCCCCGTCCCGACAGAGGTGTTCTTCCGCCGCGTCAGGGAGGTTTTTCCGACCATGCCCTTTCTCGCCGAAAACCTCGGCGTCATAACATCCGATGTCACGAAGACGATGAACGAGAACGCGCTCCCCGGGATGCTCGTCCTCCATTTCGCCTTCGGCGATGGAATCGCGGCAAATCCCTACGCGCCCCACAATCACACGAAGGCGAATATCGTCTATACGGGAACGCACGACAACAACACGACGCTCGGCTGGTTTCTCTCCGACTCCACGCCGGAGGAACGCCGGAACCTTTCGGAATATGTCGGGCGCGACGTCACGCACCGGACCGTCTGCGCCGACATGGTCCGCCTCGCCATGTCGTCCGTCGCCGACGAATGCGTCATTCCCCTCCAGGACATCCTCTGTCTCGGCGCCGACGCCCGGATGAACACGCCGTCGACAAGATCTGGGAACTGGACGTGGCGTTTCCGTTCCGAAACACTCGATGCCGCTGATTCGGCCGCCCTCGCCCGGATGACGTCGCTTTTCGGGAGGGAATGATGCCAGATCGTCCGGATGTGGGATAATGATCCTGAAGACGAGAGAACGGGAGGGACAAGGCCGATGACCCAGATTCACGCGCGGATGACTGCTGGAGGCAACATGCGGAGCATTATGGAGTACGATCCATCGTTCCGGACTGTCGCCTACTTTTCCATGGAAGTCGGCATCAAGAAGTCGATCCCCACGTATTCCGGAGGCCTGGGGCTCCTCGCGGGAGACATCCTGAAGAGCGCGGCCGATCTCGGGATACCGATGGTTTGCATCACGCTCCTCTACAGGAAGGGATACTTCGAGCAGACCTTCAATTCGGAACACTGGCAAATCGAAAAACCCGTTCTTTGGCATCCGGAGCAGGAACTGACCCAGCTTCCGAACGAAGTGTCGGTGATGATCCAGGGACGCGAGGTGCGCGTCCGGAGCTGGGTGTACGAGATCATCGGGCATACGGGATACTCGATCCCGGTCTACTTCCTCGACACGGACGTCGACGGCAACAGCCCCGACGACCGCAAGCTCTGCTGGAGCCTCTACGGAGGCGACCAGCTCACGCGGATCTGTCAGGAGATCATCCTCGGCGTCGGAGGACTCAGGATGCTCCGCGACCTCGGCTATACGAACACCAGTACGTTTCACCTCAACGAGGGACACGCCGGATTCCTCACGCTCGAACTCATGCGGGAACTCGGGTATTACGACGAGCAGAAGATCCGCGATCAGGTCGTCTTCACGACCCACACGCCGGTGCCGGCGGGGCATGATTTCTTCAGGTTCGATCTCGTCGAGCGCGTGATGGCGCCGGAACCGCTCTCGACGTTGAAGCGGATGCTGCCGAACGCCGAAGGGGTCTCGATGACGGAACTCGGGCTCAGATTCAGCCGGTACACGAACGCGGTCTCCAAGCGCCACGCGGATGTGAGCCGCAGGATGTTCAACGACGAGACGGTCGACAGCATCACGAACGGGGTTCACCCGTCGACGTGGGTCAGCCCGGGGATGGGGAAACTCTTCACGCGGCATATTCCCGGATGGGAAAACGATCCCGGGCGCCTCGTCCAGGCGCTTCAGCTTCCGGACGACGACCTCTGGGCCGCGCATCAGGCCGCGAAGATGCGCCTGTTCGCGCGGATTCTCGAGACGACCGGACGACAGCTCGACCCGGACATCCTCACGATCGGCTTCGCACGGCGGGCCGCGCAGTACAAGCGCGCCGAGCTGCTCCTCTCAAACGTCAAGAAACTGACGGAAGTCGGCGCCAGGAAAATCCAGTGCATCTTCGCCGGCAAGGCCCATCCCCGCGACGACGGAGGCAAGGCGCTGATTCAGAGACTGTTCAACTCGGCACAGAAGATCGAGGAAATGATCCCCATCATCTTTCTCGAGAACTACGACATGGAACTCGGCGCGCTCCTGACGCAGGGGGTCGATCTGTGGCTCAACACGCCGCAGCGGCCGATGGAGGCTTCGGGGACGAGCGGCATGAAGTGCACGCTGAACGGGATCATGAACTTTTCGGTGCTCGACGGCTGGTGGATCGAAGGGTGGATCGAGGGAGTGACCGGGTGGTCCATCGGGCCGGAACCGAGCGAATCCGATCTCATCCACTACGACGAATCGCTCGACGCGATCGATCTGTACGCGAAGCTCGAAACGGCGATCATCCCGAGATACTACGAGGATCGTCCCGGATGGATCCGGATGATGAAACACGCGATCGCGCTCAACGCCAGCTTCTTCAACACGCACAGAGTCGTCCGGGAGTATTGCGAAAAGGCGTACCACATCGGTCTCCGGGGGGTGTAATCAATGTCACGGAGGAGCCGGAACGTCCGAACGAAGGAGGGGCCGGTACAGCCGAAAGTCCTGCACGTCACTTCGGAGATGGCGCCGCTCGTCAAGGTCGGCGGGCTCGGCGACGTCGTCGGCTCCCTGCCCGCGAGCCTGAACGCGATGGATACGGACGCCCGCGTCCTGATTCCCGCATACGCAGGCGTTCTCGACCGGGTTTCAGACGAGGGGTTCCGCCTCACGAGGCTGACACGCACGGTGGAAACCGCGCTCCGCTGGAGCGTGATCCGCTCGCGCATCTGGCGCGCGCTCGTGAACGGCGTTCCCGTATACCTTCTCGAGAACGACGCGCTCTACGGTTCTCCCGCTCCATATCCCGACGTCCTGACCCCCGACAGCGTCGTTCCCTTCGCGTTCCTCTCGCTGGCCGCGCTCGACCTTCACGCGGCCGTGAGATGGAAACCGGACATCATCCACTGTCACGACTGGCCGACATCGCTCGCATCGATCGCGCTCAGATGGCACCGGCACTACAGGACCATCCCTCGGAAGCCGTTCTCGGTCCTCACGATTCACAATCTCGCCCATCAGGGGATTCTTCCCAGGAAGGTCCTCGACGAGTGGGGCATCGCGGAAGACGCTTTCGCGATGGACGGGATCGAATTCTACGGGGACGTCAATCTTCTGAAGGGAGCCATCGTCGCGAGCGATCGCGTCACGACCGTGAGCCCGCGATACGCCGCCGAGATCCTCACGGAAGAGGGCGGGCGCGGACTCTCGGGAGTTCTCGGCGAACATTCCGGGAAGCTCTCCGGAATCCTGAACGGACTCGACACGACCCTCTGGAACCCCGAGAGGGATTCCGCGATCTCCTGCCGTTTCGGAGCGTCACGCCCCGAAGGGCGCCTCGAATGCCGGAAGGCGTTTCTCGAGGATATCGGATGGGACGACGACGGCTCCCCGCTGTGCATCGTGGTTTCCCGCCTCGTCCGGCAGAAGGGGCTCGATATCCTCATCCCGGCGATTCCGCGCATTCTTTCGCTCGGCGCGAAAGTCGTCATCATCGGGAAGGGGGAATCCGCATTCGAGGAACGCCTCGCCGCGATGGATCCGACGTTTCCCGGCAGGGTCCGGACGATCCTGACATACGACGAACGTCTCGCGCACGCGGCCTACGCAGGGGGAGACATCTTCCTGATGCCGTCGAACTTCGAGCCGTGCGGCCTCTCGCAGCTCATCTCCCTGCGATACGGCGCCGTTCCGGTGGTCCGCGCCGTCGGCGGTCTGGCGGATACGATCAGCGACGCCGACGCATCCCCGAACGGATACGGGTTCACGTTCGACGCCTATGACGCGGACGCCCTCGTCGGGGCGGTCTCCCGCGCGCTCGACGCCTACCGCGACACGAAACGATGGAACGAGATCCGAAGACGCGGCATGAAGACCGACTTCGGATGGAAACGGTCCGCTTCCGCATACAAGGCGCTCTATCTGTCGCTCCTCTCGCAGAAGCCGTAATCACCCGGGCGGACCCTCGCTCCGGGATCTTTCGATGAAGGGGGATGGTTCCATGGTGTCGGGCCAGTTCGGACGCGTTCTGGGCATGGTCCTGGCCGGAGGGAAAGGGGAACGTCTCATGCCCCTGACCCGGTATCGGGCAAAACCTGCCGTGCATTTCGCCGCAAAGTACAGGATCGTCGATTTCGCACTCTCGAATCTGGTCAACAGCGGCATCTTTTCGGTATACGTTCTCGTCCAATTCAAGAGCCAATCCCTGAACGAACATATCGAACGAGGCTGGCACTTCGGCGGCGCACTGCGCGGCCGCGACTATTTCATCACGCTCGCTCCGGCGCAGATGTGGAGCGGAGAACACTGGTTCCAGGGGACGGCCGACGCCGTCTACCAGAACCTCCACCTGATCACGCTCTACGACGCCGACCGGATCTGCATCTTCGCCGCCGATCACATCTACAAGATGGACGTCACCCAGATGCTGGAATACCACATGGACCGGAAGGCCGACATCACCGTCGCCGCCAATGTCGTCCCGAGCAGCGAGGCGCATCAGTTCGGCTGCATCCGGGTCGATCCGCGCGGGATGATCACCGGATTCGTCGAAAAGCCTCCCACCCCGCCCGAGATCCCGGGACACCCCGGCTTCAGTTTCGTGTCCATGGGGAACTACATCTTCGAGCGCGAGGTCCTCGAAGAATGTCTGATCGAAGACGCGAAGGACGAATCCTCGTCGCACGATTTCGGGAAAAACATCCTCCCGAAACTCGTCTCCCGGTGCTGCGTGTTCGCATATGACTTTTCGACCAACCATCTCCCGGGAACAGGACATCCGTACTGGCGCCTCGACAAACCGTACTGGCGTGATGTCGGCACGATAAAGGCGTACTGGGAAGCACACATGGACCTTCTGGACATCGACTCCGAAATGACATTCTATAATCCCCAGTGGCCCGTACGGACGGTTTCCTATGCAGACCCGCCCTCCTACTCCTACCCGGCGGGAGGATTCCCCTGCCGCGTCGACAGCGTCCTCGCCGCGGAAGGCAGCCGCATCCTCGGGGCAAGCGTCAAAAGGTCGGTTCTTTCCCGGAACTGTCTGGTCCTTCCCGGAGCCGAAATCGACGAGTGCATCATCGGGCAGGGGGTCGTCGTCGGAGAAAACTGCCGTCTCAAGCGCGTCATCGTCGACGCGCACAATCAGATTCAGCCCGGTTCGGCCATCGGATTCGACCCCGAACGGGACGCCTCGGCCTACACCGTCGACCCCGCCGGCGGCATCGTCGTGGTCGGAATGCCTCGGATACAGCTCAGGAAAAACATCGAGGCTCCCACAAGCCGGTTCGAGTGGGACACATCCTTCAGCTGAAGCATCCGTTCAGAAAAACAGCCCCCGGTTCGCTCCCGGGGGCTGTTTTATCGTCCGCTACTTCTTTTTCGGCGCGACGACGTCGAGAAGCGTATTCAGGAGCTTCTCCTCCGGCGACTTCGCCGGGGGCGGAGTCGGCGTCGCCTTCGCAGCCTGCGGCGCGGCACCGGGAGTCGGACTCTGAATTTCCTGTTTCGCGCCGGCGACGCTGAAGTCCGAAGCGGTGGGGGCATCGACCTTTCCGCCGACTCTGAAAGAGACGTCCCGGTAGTCGCGTTCTCCGAGGCCGCTTTTCACGCTCCCGAGCACCCCGGAAATCATCTCCGACACGTTCCCGGCCGTCCCGGCGGCGACACCGCCTCCGATGACCGCCGAAAGCAGCGCCACATTCGCCGAGGCGACGCATTTGAGATCGAGTTTGCCGGCAAACGTCACCGCTCCCTCGGCATCGAGTTTCCTGTAGATCGGATCGTTCTCCGGGGCGACGACCCGGCTTCCCTGAAGCAGCCGGATGCGGTCGCTTTCGACGACGAATGGCGCCTTTACCGAGGCGAACCTGATTCCCGGCTGCCCGGTCAGGGGGGAGAGAAGTCCGGCGAGCGGGATTCCCTCGACGAGCCCCTCTCCGGCCGCCAGTTCTCCCCTTCCCGAAAGCGACATCTTCCTGCCGTCGACGATTCCGGTCAGTGCCAGATCGAGATTGCCGCGCCCGGAAAGCATCCGCTTCTTCTCTCCGGAACCGCGGAACGCCTGAACGACCTCGCCGAGATCCACCCCGGACGCGAAGAGTTTTTTGGAGAACCGCAGCGTCCTGAGATCGAACGTCCCGTCGGCGGCGACTTTTCCTCCCGCGATCTCCGCGCGTGCCCCCTTCGTCTCGAGGATCGCCCCCGAAAGCCTCAGCGGAATGGAGACGCCCGAAACAGGAATTCCGTACAGAGTCACGGATTGCGACGAAATGGTTCCATCGCCGTTCCCTTCGATCCCCCTGAAACGCCCCGTAAAGGAGACGTCGAGCGTTCCGGACGGCTTCAGCTCCTTCGAAAGCGCGGCAAGCAGAACCGCCGCGTCGAGCTTCTTTCCCGATAGTGAAATCGTCCCGGAAGGCACCGCTCCAGGAACGAACGTCCCTTTCCCCTCGAGCCTGCCTCCTCCGGCCTCCGCCGCGAATTTCTCGATCGTCACGAGCGACGGGTTTCCGGAGACGGATACATCGGCGTTTTCCGCCGCGAATCCCGCCGCGGCGATCTTCTGCGACTTCAGCGCCGCCGTGACCTCGGGTTTCGAAAGCTTTCCGGAGACGGACACGGCGCCGTCGACCCGTCCGGAGACGGGAAGGGCGATGCCGCCGCTCTGCGCCAGAGGATGCAGGTCGGCGCCCGCCAGCCTGAACGAAAGCTTCATCTCGGGTTCCCCGCCCGCGACGCCGGGGAGTGTAACCGTCCCCCCCCCTTCGATGAGTCCCTCTCCGCTCCTCGCGTGAAGCGTCGAGATCGTCACGGTCTCCTTTTCCTTTTTGACGGACAGCGAAAGATTTTTCAGCTGAGCGGCCGACTCCGCCGAAAGCTCGATCGCAAGCGGGACGTCCCTTCCCGGAATTCCGATTCCCTTCGATGTCACAGGAAGTTCGAATCCCGTCGACGCGGAAACGCCTCCGAACGCGATTCCCTTCGCCGAAAGCGACTTCGAGCGCGCCGTCACTGACAGTCTGGGTTTCTGCGTCGTTCCGGCGATCTTCACGGTCACGTTCGCCGTTCCCTGCCCCCCCCAGGACGGGAAGTCGGGAAAGAACGACGTCACGAATCCCGCACCGACCGACGCGGAAATATTCAGGTCGAGTGTCGGCGTTCCTTTCAGATTTCCAACCGTCCCGGAACCCCCGATATCGGCCCCGCGCCAGCGTCCCTTTACGGTCCCGAGCGACAGCGCGTTTCCGTCCCAAGCAAATGAGACGCCGGGAGTCTCCACCGCCTCGCCTTCCGTCGCGAGGCGGTCGGACCAGATGGCCCCCGAGATCTTCGGAGCGTCGAGCCCTCCGGAGAAACGGAGATCCCCGTTGAGAACCCCCGCGAGTGTGCCCCATCCTGCGGGCAGAAACGAGCGGATGACCTCCGCGTTGAGGGAACGGCACGTCAGCGCCAGGTCGATCTTCGGTTTCGGCGCGTTGACCCGGAGCGTTCCTTTCGCCGTCACCGGCGCTCCTTCGAATTCGGCCTTTCCCGATATCGCGGCGGAACCGTCCTTCGCGAACTTCACGTCGACCGCGACGTCGCGCATCTTTCTTCCGAACGCCCCGAGTTCGGACGCGCGGAGGCCGACCGTCCCGCCGGGAGCAGCCGTCGTCCCCTGAACGGACACCGACACGCGTTCCATGGTTCCCGTCATGGCGGGAATCTTCGGGAAGGCCTTCGCGATCTCGGCGGCCGGGACCGGACCTCCCGTCAGATCCAGGGCGAGAGACGGAACGCCTTTGCCGAACGACATTCTGCCGCTTCCCCGCATCGGAATTCCCAGAGCCCTGACCTTCATCCCGTCAATCGAAAGAGACATTTTCGAAAACGCCCAGTGTCCCTCGGCCGACTGCACGGGGTATCCGGAAAGGAGGGACCCCGCGTACGCGAGCGTTCCCGAGAACACGGGATCGTTCCACACGCCGCGGGCCTCGACGCTCCCCGAAAGTCTGCCGTCGAACCCGTCCGGCTTCATGTCGGGCCACAGGCGGGCCAGCGAGGCGATGTCGAGATCCGAAAGCGTCCCCTTCAGACCGAGAGACGGAAGGACCGCCCCGGATGCGTCGAGCGATCCCCCGCCAATCTTCGCGGACAGCGACTCGATCGAAACGGCGCCGTCCTTCGACGGCATCGTGATACGCGACCTGAGCGACACGGAGACGCCGCGAACCGTCGCGGCCCCGTCAACTCCGACGTCGTTCTCCCCGAGCGAGACGGTTACGTCGGAAAGATCGGTGGCGAACCGGCTCGACGCGATTCTGACGTCCCGGAGACGAACCGATCGCACCGGCAGGGGACCGCTCCCGCCCGCTCCGCCGAGTCCGGCGAAAATCGGAAAAGCCCGGTCTCCGTCGATACGCCCTCTTTCGAGAATCACGGAATCGACGACGACCCGGCCGGAAAGGATCGGCGCCAGAGCGGGGCGAACGGTCAGCGCGGCCGCCGATGCGAACGTCGTTCCCTTCATTTTCAGGTCGACCGTTTCGAGAACGTATCCCCTGAACGGATTCCCCCGGATCTTTCCGATCGCGAGGTCCGCCCCGAGCGACGTCCTGACGGCGGCGGCGGCACCTCTGCGGACCGCGTCCCCGCCGAAATCGAGGCTTCCCGCAATAAGTGCCGCCCCCGCAATTCCGAGGCACGCAAAGAGCGCGTAGAGTCTTCCTTTCGAAATATTCACGATTCATTCCTCCCCATCGACCGCCGGATCGCGTCCCGCGACAGAAGCACCCCTCGCGCGACGACGACCGTCCTGCCCGTCAGCGTGGCTCGGCAGCGCTCGTTGTCGTCCGAAAACACGAGCCCGACCTCGTTCGTTCCACCGGGATTGTGTACGAATATCGGACTCTCCATTCCCTGCGTCACGGCGCACGCGATCGCTCCCGCGACACATCCGGTCCCGCACGACTCGGTAAGGTCCTCGACGCCGCGTTCGTACGTCACGGCGCGGACATCCGAAGGGGGTTCAGGGACGATGAAGTTCACGTTCGTCCCCTCCGGAAAGCGCGCCGCGTCGTTGCGGATTTCGCGCCCGATTTCCCTGAGATCGTCCCGCGAGTACCCGGCAAAGTCGTCGAGAAACACGACGCAGTGCGGGACCCCGACCTTCAGGTAGACGGACGCGCAGGGAGCGCCCCGAACCATCAGTCGGTCCCCGAACCATCCGTCCTTCAGGCAAATCTCCCCGAGATCGAGACTCACCCGTTCTCCGTTAACTCCGGCCCGGATGAGCCCGGCAAGCGTCTCGAATACCATCGATTCGGGGGCCATGCCGTTTTCGAACGCATATCGCGCGATGCAGCGCGCCCCGTTCCCGCACATTTCCCCCTCGCTCCCGTCCGCGTTGAAAATCCGCATTCGGAAATTCGCGCGCTCCGACGGCTCGATCACGAGGATTCCGTCCGCTCCGACCGACTCCTTGCGGCGGCACGCGTCGAGCGCGAGCGCCGAGAGATCCCCGGTCGAAAACGCGAGATCAGTGTTGCAGATCACGAGAAAGTCGTTTCCGTTTCCGTGCATCTTCGTAAAAGGGATCATGGCGATCCTCCCTTCGATGAATCGTCTCCCGATCCTCCGGTCATCCGAAAGATCCTCCCGCTCCCTCAATATCCGGGAAGGGGCTCCGGAATGCATCATACGCATGGGGCTTCGACGGCGTCAAGGGACGGACCCTCCGGCTTCCCTTGTTGCTTCCGGACTATTCCTGTATAATCGCCGCCAATATCCGAAATTTCTCCGTCGCCCGCATGGCCGGAACGAGGTGGTTTCCCGTGAATCGCGCTGAGCTCGCCGATTGGATCCGAAGTCGCGGAACGGCCCGCATTCTCGACGGCAGTATGGGGGTCCTGCTCTCGGAGCGGGGCTGGCGTCCCCCGATGCTGCCGGAAGAAATGAACACGGAACGTCCCGACGTCGTCCGGGGCGTCTATCGGGACTACGTCGCCGCCGGAGCCGAGATCATCGAAACGAATACGTTCGGTGCCTCTCCGCGCAAGCTGGGACACCGGCGTCTCGAGTCGCTGGCACGGGAGATCAATGCCGTATCCGCGCGGATGGCCCGCGAGGAAGCGGACGGTCGCGCGCTCGTCGCGGGATCGGTCGGACCGCTCGGAGAACTTCTCGCGCCGTTCGGTCCCCTCTCGTTCGACGAGGCCCGGGATGCGTTCGCCGTTCAGATCGGGGGGCTTCTCGACGGCGGGGCGGATTTCATCCTGATCGAGACGATGATCGACCTCCGGGAAGCCCAGGCGGCGGTCCAGGCTCTGAAAGCCGTCGATCCGGACGATTCGGTCGCGTTCGTCGTCAGCCTGACGTTCGAGCACAGGGGACGCACCGTCACGGGAACGCCGCCCGAGGTCGCGGCCCATTGGGCGAGGCGGGTCGGAGCGGCCGGGATCGGCGCGAACTGCGGCGTCGGCCCGGACGCCTATATCCCCGTCGTCGAAACGCTCGCGGCGCATTCGGGGATCCCGGTGTTCGTCTACGCGAACGGCGGGCTCCCGGGAGAGGGGACGTGGACGCCCGAACGCTTCGCCGAATCGTGCGTCCGCCTCGCGCGTTCGGGCGCGTCGGTGATCGGCGGATGTTGCCGGACGACCCCCGAACACATCCACGTTCTGAAGGAACGGCTCTCCCGGGAACGACTTTCCGTTCCTGTCACCCCGAACCTGACGCCGCTCGCGAGCCGGAGCAGACTCGTCGGAGCGGGGCCCGGGCATCCGTTTCTCGTCGTGGGCGAACGGATCAACGTCTCGCGGAAATCTCCCATCCGGGACGACGCCGCGCGATTCAGCTGGTCATCCGCGCGCGAGGAGGCACGGCTTCAGGCAGAAGCCGGCGCCGGGGCCATCGACGTCAACGTCGGACTTCCCCAGATCGACCGCGTGCGCGCGATGCGGGAATGCGCGGAAGCGGTCTCGCAGGCGACGGACCTGCCTCTTTCGCTCGACAGCGATAATATGGACGTCATTCTCGCGGGGCTCCGCGAAGCGGTCGGAATCCCCATCCTGAACTCCGTCACGGCGAAGCGCGATTCGCTCGAACGTGCTCTCCGCCTCGTCCGGCAATGGGGAGCGAATCTCGTGGTTCTCACGATCGACGAGAACGGAGTCCCATCCACGACCGAAGAGCGCGTCTCGATCGCACGACGGATCGTCGCCGAAGCGGACCGTCTCGGAGTCCCGAGAAGCGCGCTTTTCGTCGACTGCCTCTGCATGGCGGCCGGCGCCGACCAGAAGGCTCCGCGCGATACCCTCGACGCGATCCGTTCCGTGTCCGCCCTCGGAGTCCGGACGATTCTCGGCGTAAGCAACATTTCGCACGGAATGCCCGTCCGAGCCCTCCTGAACCGGACGTTCCTCGCAATGGCCATGGCGTCGGGACTCGACGCCGCCATCGTGAACCCTCTCGACGCTCCGCTCCGCGCGACGATCCGTGCGGCCGAACTTCTCTCGGGACGCGACCCCGGCGCGCAGCGCTACCTTTCGGACGCCGCGACGCTGACCGATATCGAGTCGTCGGCGACCCAGGCGCCACGACCGTCCGCCGCTTCCGGCGCGGGAGGGAAGACTGCCTGCGGCGCGGTTCCGGAGTTCTCCCCTCTCGCCGACGCGATTATCCGGGGTGACTGCGAGGCCGCCCTGAGCGCCGCCGAGAGTCTTCTCTCGTCGGGGACCGAACCGCTCGGAACCGTCAACGGCGGCGTCATCCCCGCGCTCGACGCGGTCGGCAGACTCTACGACGACGGACGCTATTTCCTTCCGCAGCTCATCGCATCCGCCCATGCGGCGCAACGCGTCTGCGACGCGGCGCTCGCCCGTCTCGAATCCGCCGGGACGGTCGTCTGCCGGGGCAGGATTCTCCTCGCGACCGTCGAGGGAGACCTTCACGACCTCGGCAAGAACGTCGTCGGAACGATTCTCAGAAGCCACGGCTACGCCGTCACGGACCTCGGAAAGGACGTCCCGACTGAGAGGCTCCTTTCGGCCGTGGAACGCGAACGACCGGACGTCGTCGGCCTCTCGGCGCTCATGACGTCGACAATGGAGGAGATGGAACGGGCCACATCCCTGCTGAAGAGACGGTTTCCCGGCATCCGCGTGATGGTCGGAGGGGCCTCCGTGAACGCGACGTTCGCGGATCGCATCGGCGCCGACGGCTACGCCCCCGACGCCGTCGCCTCGGTTCGTCTCGTCACGCGACTCCTGCATGGATCGGAGGCCCCGCGATGACGCTCATCCGGGACATCCTCAATGCGAAGCGCCCGACATTTTCGTTCGAGATCTTTCCCCCGAAGCCGGAATCACCGCTCGAGACAGTATACGAGACCGTCGCCGCCCTCAGGATCCTCAGGCCGGATTTCATCAGCGTCACGTACGGAGCGGCGGGGAGCAGCAGGAACAAAACCGTCGATATCGCCTCGCTCGTCCGGAACCGCTGGGGGCAGGTCGCGCTCGCGCACCTCACCTGCATCGGCTCGACGCGGTCGGAGGTGATGGAAGTCCTCGAGGAACTCGATCAGGAGAACGTCTCGAACGTTCTCGCTCTCAGGGGCGATCCGCGCGACGCAGAGGAACGCTCCGACTTCCGCCATGCGCTCGACCTCATCCGCCAGATCCGGGCGGGGCAGTTCGGCGATTTCTGCGTCGGCGCAGCGGCTTACCCGGAAGGGCATGTCGAGTGCGATTCCCTCGACGAGGACATACGACACCTCAGGATGAAGGTTGACGCCGGAGTCGATTTTCTCGTCACGCAGCTCTTTTTCGACAACGAGATCTTCTATCGGTTCATGGATCTCGCGGGACGCGCGGGCATCGACGTCCCGGTCGTCGCCGGAATCATGCCGGTCCTGAACGCGCGCCAGATCGGACGGGTCGTGTCGCTGTGCGGCGCGTCGATCCCCCCGAAATTCGCGCGCATCATGCGGCGCTACGAACACGCCCCCGACGCGCTGCGCGAGGCCGGAATCGCCTACGCGACCGAGCAGATCGTCGATCTCGTCTCCTGGGGCGCCGCCGGAATCCACCTGTACACGATGAACCGGCCCGATATCGCCGAACGCATCATGAAAAACATCGGGGCCGTCCGGGCCAGCGTCGTAACCAGGGAATGAACGTCCTTCTCGTCGAGCCCGGATATCCGACGCACTATCCGCCTCTCGGACTCCTGAAGATCGGAAGGTTCCACCGCGATCGCGGGCACCGAGTCCGGTTCGTGAGAGGCCGCTCCGAAGAGGCGGCTTCCTTCGGGTGGGACCGGATCTACGTCGCCTGCGTCTTTACGTATCACTGGAACGAGGTCGTCCGGACGCTCAGATTTTACGCACCACACACGGTCAAGCAGCCGGAGGAGGCGCTTTTCGTCGGAGGCGTCCTCGCGACGCTCATGGCGGACGACCTCCGGAAAGCCGTTCCGTGCCGCCCTGTTTCCGGAACGATCCGGAGCGCGAGACTTCTCGGGCTCGACGACGACACGGACGTCGACTCGCTCCTTCCCGACTACGACCTCATCCGGGAATACGCGCCGTCGTACGTCGTCGCCCGCGCAGCGCTCGCGACGGCGACGCGCGGGTGCTCAAACCGCTGTCCGTTCTGCACCGTGTCGCGGATCGAACCGGACTGTCGGGAACACATCCCGATCGGTGAGCAGGTCCACGATCTCGAGCGATCGCTCGGCCCCAGACGCGACCTCCTCATGCTCGACAACAACGTCCTCGCCTCGCGCTTCCTGCCGCGGATCGTCATGGACATCGCGGAGCTCGGATTCTTCGCGGGAGCGACATGGCCGCAGGGAAGGCGACGCGTCCCGAGACGGGTCGATTTCACGCAGGGGTTCGAGACGACATTCGCCGCCGCGCCGGAAAACCGACACCTGATCGATCTCTTCGCGCTTCTTCCCGTTCACCCCGTCAGGATCGCCTTCGACGCGTGGAACGAACGCGACGACTATCGGAAGGCCCTCGAAGCTTTCGCGGAGAGGGGCTTCCGGACATTCGAGACCTTCCTCCTCTACGATTTTCGGGACACTCCCGCAGAGCTCTACCGCAGGATCTCCTTCGCGTCCCGAATCGCGGAGCGCCTCGGCGCGACGCTCTCGCTGCACCCGATCCGCTATATCGCGCCGGGTCAGAAGAGCCGCCGCGCGCGCCGAGGAAACGCGTGGAACGGCAAAACGCTCGCGATGGTCCGCCGGATGGCGTCGGGCGCGATCCGGACACGAAGCGCCATCGAAGAACGATTCGGAGCGACCGAAGAGGCGTTTCTCCACTCGCTCGAAACCCGACCGGAAAAATAAAAAGGGGACCCGCAACGCCTCGCGGGTCCCCTTCAGTTCCATGCGCCGGCAAACGAACCGAACGGATCAACCGCCCAGATAGACCTTGCGGATCTCGGGATCGTCCGCGAGCTCCCGTCCGCTTCCGCTCTTCACGATCCGACCCGTCTCGAGGATATACCCGCGGTCGCTGATCTCGAGCGCCTGAGCGGCGTTCTGTTCGACGAGAAGGACCGTCATCCCCTCGAGGCGGATCTTCAGGATCGTCTCCATCAATGTATCCACAAGCATCGGCGCCAGTCCGAGCGACGGCTCGTCGAGCAGAAGCACGCGCGGGCTGCTCATGAGCGCCCGCGAGATCGCAAGCATCTGCTGTTCGCCTCCCGAAAGCGTTCCCGCGCGCTGCGAAAGTCGCTGTTTGAGCACGGGAAAGAGCGAAAAGCAGCGCTCCGTGTCGCGTTCGATTCCGTCCGTGTCCCGACGGTTGTAGGCTCCCATCGTGAGATTCTCCTTCACGGAGAGCGCCGCGAAGAGACGCCGCCGTTCGGGGACGAGCGCCACGCCGCGCTCGACGACAACGTGCGGCTGGTCGGGAAGCGGCGCGCCGTCGAGAAGGATCGCTCCCTCGGACGGAGGAACGACGCGCGCGAGCGTCCACATGATCGTGGATTTTCCGGCGCCGTTCGACCCGACGATCGACACGATCTCGCCGGAGTCGACTCCGAACGAGACCCCCTGAACGGCATGAATCGTGCCGTAATGGACGTGCAGGTTCTCAACGACAAGCGCCGGCATGGCTCTCCTCCCCTTCCGCGGCGGTTCGTTCCCGCTTCTTCTTCCCGAGATACGCCCGGATCACGCGTTCGTCCGTCCGGATCTCGTCCGGACGCCCCTGCGCGAGCAACGCGCCGAAATTCATGACGACGACGGAGGAGCAGATGTTCATGACGAGGTCCATATGATGTTCGATGAGAAGGATCGACACGCCGAATTCGTCGTGAACCCTGACGATCAGGTCGGCGAGCGAACGCGTCTCCTCCGGGTTCATGCCCGCCGCGGGTTCGTCGAGAAGCAGCAGCTTCGGTTCCGCCGCCAGCGCCCGCGCGATCTCGAGCTTCCGCTGGAGGCCATACGGCAGCGTCGAAGCCCTCGCATCCGCGTACGCCTCGATGCCCATCGCGGCGAGGAGGCGCATGGCTTTTTCTCGCGTCTCGCGCTCGACGCTGCGCGCACGAGGCATCCGCAAGAGCGCGGAGAAAAGAGGGCACTCCGCGCGCTGCAGAAGAGGCGTCATGACGTTCTCGATGCAGGTCTGCCGGTTGAAAAGACGGATGTTCTGGAAGGTCCGCGCAATCCCGAGAGCGACGATCCTGTCGGGGCGTTTTCCCACGGCCGACACGCCTTCGAGCCGGATGTCGCCGGTTGTCGGGCGATAGACGCCCGTGATCAGATTGAAGACCGTCGTCTTCCCGGCTCCGTTCGGACCGATGATCCCCGTGATGCCGCCTTCGCGCACCCGAAACGTGAGTGAGTCCACCGCGCGGATGCCACCAAAGTCCTTCGTGAGGGACTCGATTTCAAGGAGTCCGGTCATCGTCCCATCCCTCATTTCGCCGAAACCTTCCGGCGGAACAGATCCGGCAATTCCTGATATCCCATGATCCCCTGCGGACGGTAGATCATTATCAGGACCAGCATGAGGCCGTAGGCGACGAGCCGCCACATGTTGGCGACCCGGAGCGCCTCGGGCAACACGATGAACAGGAATGACGCGATAAGCGGCCCCGTCACGCTTCCCATCCCTCCGGCGATCACGGCGGCGAGCAGCTGCGTCGACTGCACGAGCGTAAACATCACTGGCTGGATGAACGAGAGGAAGTGAGCCAGAAGCCCTCCGGAGAGGCCGCACAGAAACGCGCTCAGAACGAGCGACAGAAGCCGGGTCCGAAACAGGTCGATCCCTGCCATTTCGGCCGCGACGGGGTCTTCGCGGATCGCGATGCATGCGGCGCCGTAGCGGGAGCGGAGGAAGTTTCGCGTGATCCAGACGGAGAAGGCGAGACACGCAAGGACGATCGGCAGCGTCGTAAACTGATCGATTCCCGGCAATCCTCTCGCGCCGTTCGTGATGTCGAGGTTCTCGAGAATCACGCGAAGCGCTTCTCCGAAACCGAGGATCGCGATCGCGAAATAGTCGCTCCGGAGCTTCGCGCGCAATGTCGGAATTCCGATGACGAGGCTCACGAGCGCCGCGGCGACCGAACCGGCGGCGAGAGCCGCAAAGAACGGCACATAGTAATAGTACGTCAGGATTGCGGAGGCGTAGGCGCCGACGCCGACGAAGGCCGCATGGCCGAACGAGAAGAGTCCCGTGAACCCGGTGAAGACCGCGAGGCCGAGAACGGCAACCATATTGATGGCCGCCAGCGTGACAACCGAAAGAATGTAATCCATCTCCGCTACACCTTCTCTTCCGTATCCGAGCCGAACAGGCCGTTCGGCATCCAGACGAGGAGCGCTATCAACAGCGTGAAGCTGAAAACGTCGCGCATCACGCTCGAGACGTACGTCGAGACGAACGTCTCGACCACGCCGAGGATCAACCCGCCGAGCAACGCGCCCGGCAGACTCCCGAGGCCTCCGATGACCGCCGCGATATAGGCCTTGTTCGTGACCCAGCCCATTGTCGGATACACGAGATACTTGACGCCCAGAAAGACGCCCGCGACCCCGGCAAACGCCCCGGCGAGCAGGAAAACCACCATGATCAGACGGTCGACATCGACGCCCATGAGCGAACACATCGTCATATCGCAGACACCGGCGCGGATCGCGATGCCCGTCTTCGTGTACGTCACGAACAGATGAAGCGCCAGGATGGCAAGAAAAGCGACGACGAAAGCGGAAAGATCCAGCAGGCTGAGCGAGCTGCCCCCGAACTGAACGACCTGCCTCGAGAAAAACTCGGGGAAGGCATAAAACCGGGATCCTATCGTGGCGTATACGAGGTTTTCGAGGAACACGGAACATCCCATCGCACTGATCATGAGGTAGAGTGACGGCGCCTTGCGGCGACGGAGGACCGAATAGGCCAGACGTTCGTTCGTCACGGCCAGAATCCCGCCCCCGACGATCGCGCCGACAAGAACGAGCCCGATCCCGAGGTGGAGCTTGGTCGCGAGAGCCAGTCCAAGATAGGCGCCGAGCATGATCACCGCCCCGTGCGCGAAGTTGCTGAAGCTGAGAACGCTGAAGACCAGCGAATACCCGACGGCCATCAGCGCGTAGATGCCGCCTATTGATAACCCGGTTACGAGGGTTTGCAGAAACACCCGCCACAGTCCTTTCAAAAATGAGTCCCGGACGCGGGCTCCCCGCGGGAGAGCGGGCGCGTCGCGTCCGGGCGCCGGAAAACCCGAAAAGTTATTCCACGGACACGTATTTCTTGACGAACTGGAACGTCTTGGTTTTCACATCGACCTTCTGAATGACGGCCGGCTTGTTGAAGGGGTTATGGTCTGCGGCGCTGATGGTCAGCGGGCCGCTGGTGACCTTCAGGTCCTTGATCGTCTCCATCGCCTTCGCAATCTTTTCCCCCTCGACGGAGTTCGCGCGTTTGATCGAATCGACGATCATGAGAAGCGCGTCCTGCGCCATGACTGGATTTGGCAGGACGGGATCCTCGTTGAACGCAGCCTTGTATTCCGCGACGAAATCCTTGATATCCGGGTCCGCAAGGTCAGCGAGGTTCACGAAATATCCCCCGTCGATCGCACTGCCGCCGAGGTCTATCAGGTCCGGGCTCCCCCAGTTGTCGGTTCCGAGCAGGACCGCGGTGATACCGAGGTCCCGGGCCTGCTTGGCCGCCATCGCGGCCTCCTTCTGGCTCGTCGGGATGAAGATGACGTCGGGCTTGAGCTCCTTCATCTTTCCGAGCTGGGCGCGGTAGTCGAGCTCCTCGCTCCGAAACGCTTCCTTCGCGACGATCTTGCCGCCCTTCGCCACGAAGGCCTCCTCGAAGTACTTCGAGAGCCACTGGCCGTAGTCCGAACCGACGTCGTAGAGAATCGCCCCGGTCTTCGCCTTGAGGTCCGTGACCGCGAAGCGCGCCGCGACGGTTCCCTGGAAGGGATCGATGAAGCAGGGGCGGAACGCGAACGGACGGACCTTTCCGCTGCGCTGGTCGATCGTCACGTACGGATTCGTCGCGGTGGTCACGACCATCGGGACCTTCGCCTTTTCGAGAACGGGCGCCGTCGCGATCGAGTTGCCGCTCTGTGCCGGCCCGATCACGGCGACGACGCCGTCGCTCACGAGGCGCTTCGCGACGTTCACGGCCTCGACCGCGTCGTTGCGGTTATCGTAGCGGACGACTTCGATCTTTTTGCCGAGGACTCCCCCCGCGTCGTTGATCTTCTTCACGAGCATGTCGATCGCCCGGGCCTCCGACTGCCCCCACATGGACGCTCCGCCCGTCAGCGAAACCGTATGCCCGATGCGGACGACATCCGCGGCCACGGCCGCTCCACCGAGACACAGAACCAGAACCGCAGCAACGAGAACCCGAATCATACTCCGCACACAACAACTCCCCTTTCCGGATCCGTATGTGGTACTTTTGAATTCCCCCGCGAGACGCGGAGGAAAACCGCGCGAACCGCCGCCCGGGAATGACCTTTTTTCCGTTTTCCCCTCCGACCACCTCCGCATTCGTCAGGCATTCCGGGCGAGGTGCTCCGGAACCGATTGTCCCCGGATCAGGTCGTCGTACGTCTGCCGTCTCACGACGACCTCCGCGGTCCCGTCGCGCACGAAGACGACCGCGGGACGCGGGGTCATGTTATAGTTGTTCGCCATCGAAAAGGTGTAGGCGCCGGTGTTCAGCATCGCGAGGATGTCGCCCGGCCCCGTCTCGGGGAGATCGACGCCCTCGGCCAGAATGTCTCCGGTCTCGCAGCACTTCCCGACGATGGAGACCTTCCCCGCCGCAGGTGCGTCGGCCCGCTCCGCCAGGAGCGCCGAATACTTCGCGCCGTAGAGCGCCGGACGCGGGTTGTCGGTCATGCCGCCGTCGACGCCGACGTGCGTCACGATGCCGGGGATCCTCTTGACCGTCGTCACGCCGTACAGCGTGATGCCCGCCTCCGAGATCAGCCATCGCCCCGGTTCGATGATCACCTTCGGTCGTTTGACGCCGTATTCGGCGCACCGCGCCGTGATCCGTTCCATCAGCGGGTCGGTGAACGTCCCGATCGCGGGAGTCCGCTCGCCCGGCAGCGACGCGACACCGAAGCCCCCTCCGACGTTGAGTTCTTCCGTCTCGAAGCCGTACAGCTTCCGGAGTTCGCTCATGTGCTCGAGGAGGATGTCGACCGCGAGGAGATGCGACGTATTCTCGTAGATCTGCGACCCGACGTGGAAGTGAAAACCGTGGAGCCTGAGATCCTTCGCACCCCCGCAGAGTTCGACGCACCGTTCGAGGCTGTCTCCGATCAGCGGAACGCCGAACTTCGACCCCGTGTGTCCCGTGATCACGTACCGGTGCGTGTGCGCGTCCACTCCCGGAGCGACGCGAATCAGGATATCGGCCGAGCGTCCCTTCATCGCCGCAATATCGCGAAGCTGTTCGAGTTCCATGACGCCGTCGACGACGATCCGTCCGACCCTCGCGTCAAGCGCGTATTCAAGCTCGGCGCGGGTCTTGCTGTTTCCATGGAAGTAACCCCGTTCCATCGGGAATCCCGCCGCCGAGGCGGCGTGGATCTCGCCGCCGGAAACCATGTCGAGCCCGAGTCCCTCCGACGCGACGAGCGCGCACATGGCGAGCGGAAGGAAGGCTTTTCCCGCGTAGACCGCCTGCGTGTTGTCCCATTTCTCGAGAAATCCGCTCCGGATCCTCGATATCCGTTCCCGAACCATACCTTCGTCGATCACGTACAGGGGAGTCCCGAAACGCCTCGCGAGTTCCGCAGCATCGCAGCCGCCCCAGATCAGCCGTCCGTCCCGAATCATTCTCGTCCCTCCAGAATACAAAAAGGCCCGTCCCACAAGGGACGGGCCTGAACCCGCGGTACCACCCAACTTGAGCGCGCATGCGCCCCGCTCGGATCCTATGACGGGGATCCCGACCGTGAACGTACTCCGCGCCGCAACGCGGGCTTTCCGTTCAGGCTCCGCGGATTTTTCGCCTCCGGGCGTCGCCAGGGGATCCTTCCAGCCGGTGAGATCCCTTCTCTGATGGCGACATTGTCCGAAAGCACTCCGCTTCATCGCTTTTTCCCTGTGAAATTATGCGGATTATACAGGAGGCCGGGGGATGCGTCAACGAACCGTTCCCCGAATTTTACAACCGTCTTTCTTTCCGTCATTCGGAACGCACGCGCCCCTCACCCGCATGGTATCGTTCGAGCGCGCGCGCGAAACGACCTGCACCTTCCCATGACTGTTCCGGGGAGACCGTCGCGAACGAGAAGCGGAGGAACGTCGTTCCATCTCCGGGCCTGACGTGGAAGATCGAACCGGGAATGACGCCGACGCGCTCCTCTTCGGCCGCGAACCTCGAGAATTCGAGCGAGTCGATACCCTCGGCGCTCCCCCAGATAAAGAACCCTCCTTTCGGGAACGGAAAAGAGAAGCCGCAGTTGTCCGTGAACCTCGCGAGGGCGTCGGAGAGCGCGTTCCGCCGCTCCGAATAAACCTGGCGCAACCGTTCGAGGTGTGTGGCAAAGCTCGGTCCCGAGACGACGGAGAAAACGGCTCTCTGGAGAAATGTCGGAAGTCCGATCTCGAACGTCAGACGCAACATCGCGACCTTCGGGACGAGTCGTTCGGGGAGGATGACCCATCCGCACCGGATTCCCGGGACGACGGTCTTCGAAAAGCTCCCGAGCGAGATGATGCGGTCTCCGTCTCCGGCGACGGCGGCGTAGGGAGGGTCCGGCATCTCGTCGTACCAGAGGAAGCGATACGGATCGTCCTCGAGCAGAAGCGTGCCGTGACGACGAAGGATGTCGAGAATCTCTCGCTTCCGGCCGAGCGTCGTGCTTCGTCCGCTCGGGTTCTGGAAGGTCGGAATCGTGTAGAAGAACGATGCCCTCCGGGTCGAAAGGATGCGTTCGAGCGCCTCCGGATCGGGGCCGTCGTCGTCGAACGGAACCGTCAGGAGTTCCGCTCCTTCGCGGGAAAACGCGAGCAGGGCTTCGGGATAGGTCGGATCTTCGACGATCACGGCGTTGCCGGGAGAGATGAAGAGATCGGCGGCGATGCTGAGCCCCTCCTGCGAGCCCGTCGTGAGAACGATGTTTCGCTCTGTCACGCTCTCCGGGACAACGCACTGTGCCTTGAGCCACCACGCGAGCCATTCGCGGAGCTTTGCGTCGCCGAGGGAATCGGGGTATGCCAGGAGTTCCGGCGCGTCGTGGAGTGTCTTGTCGATCGCGCCGCGAAGCGCGTCGACGGGATAGAGATCCCCCGACGGCTGGCCGGCGGTGAAAGAGACGACTCCGGGTTTGGACGCGCGTTGCATCATCTCCTGGATAACCGACGGAAAAAGACGATGCGCCTTCGCGTTCAGGTATCCTTCCCACTCCATGAACCTCGCACTCCTCTCGTATCTTGTCCATGCTATTATACGTATATATCCGGAAAGGGGATGATTTCCGCCATGCGATCTCTTGTACAGATCGCCGCCCTCGCGGGGATCGTGTTCTTACTTATAGTGTACATCTATAACGCGCTCGTGAGGAAGTCCGAGAACGTCCGGAACGGGTGGAGTCAGATCGACGTCCAGCTCAAACGACGTCACGATCTCATTCCGAATCTCGTCGAAACGGTGCGCGGGTACGCGGATCACGAGCGCGAACTTTTCGAACGGATCGCGGCGCTGCGTTCCGAAGCGATTCGGGCGTCCACGCCGGCCGAGGCGGGCGTAGCTGAGGCGCAGCTCTCCGGCGCGCTGAAGACGCTCTTCGCAGTCAGCGAGGGCTACCCGGAACTCAGGGCGAACGCGAACTTCCTCGCGCTTCAGGAGGAGCTCGCATCGACCGAAAACAAGATCGCCTTCGCACGACAGTACTACAACGACAGCGTGAAGGAGTACAATATCGCGGTCTCGTCGTTCCCGAGCTCCATCGTCGCGGGGATCGCAGGATTCGGAAGACGCGACATGTGGACCATCGACCTTCCGGCGGAACGCGACGCCGTCTCCGTGACCTTCCCGGGCGCGGGATCGTAGCGCCGCTCGGGAGAAGGGGGGGACCGGAACCATGGCGAACTTCGACCGTCTGATCACGCACAACAGGCGCGTCAGCATCCTTCTGTTCATCGTGATGACGCTGTTCTTCATCCTCGTCGGGGGCGTCATCGGGACCTATTTCGCAGAATCGTGGCAGGGAGGGCTCGTCGTCGCCCTCGTCGTCGGCGGCCTCTACGGGCTGATCGCGTGGACGCAGGGCGACGGCATCGTCCTTTCGATGAGCGGAGCCCGCGAGATCTCCCATTCCGATTTCCCGCAACTCTGGAACGTCGTCGAAGAGCTCTCGATCGCCGGCGGAATTCCGATGCCGCGCGTCTATCTCATCGAAGACACGGCGACGAACGCGTTCGCGACCGGCAGAGATCCTTCACGGGCGAGCGTCGCGATTACGCGAGGACTTCTCGAAAAGTGTACGCGCGACGAGCTTCAGGGCGTCATGGCGCACGAAATGTCCCACGTCCGGAACTACGACATCAGATTCGCGACGCTCATGGCGGTCATGGTCGGCGCGATCGTCCTGCTCTGCGACGTCATGCGCCGAAGCGTCATCCGGGGCGGCGGGCGCCGACGCAGCTCCGGCAAGGGAAGCGGCGGCGGACAGGCGATCGTCGCTCTCGTCGCCGTCGTCCTATCCATCGTCGCGCCGATCCTCGCGGCGATCATCCAGATGGCCGTCAGCCGCCAGCGGGAGTACCTTGCGGACGCCTCGGCGGTCGAACTCACCCGGAATCCGAACGGTCTCATTTCCGCACTGAAGAAACTCTCCTACGACACGGAGCCGCTCGAAGTCGCGAACCGCGGGACGCAGCATCTCTTCATCGTGAATCCGCTCAAGGGAAAGAAGCTGGGACGCGACAGCGTCTTCAGCACGCACCCGTCGCTCGAGAGCCGCATCGCGCGGCTCGAAGCCCTTTCGATCCCCTCCTCCCTCCCGCACTGACATCCGGGAGAGTATTCCGCCTTCGCGGTTCGGCTCTTTTTCCGCAGTTTCCCCTCTGTAATCCGGCGAATTCATTGTGTAAAATTCCATCATATACGGTCGCGTCCCGCGGGAGCGGATCATGGGCTTCGGAAGCGGGAACCGGCCATGATCGAGGTGAAGTCCGATGCGTACCGGAATACGTTTCCTGCGTTCATTCGGAATGTCGCTTTCCGCGGCGGTCACCGCCGTCATCCTCGCGGCCTCCCCCGCCCCGGCGGCGTTCAACCGCGTCCATTACTACAACTCCCGCGGCGACGGACACGCCGCGATGACCATCGTCAACAAGGACGCCGACAAAGCTCCCGTTTTCGTTCCGCTCCGGCGGACGGAACTTTCGGGGTCGCTCTCCGGGCCGCTCGCGTCGATCTCCGTCACGCACACATTCGGCTTCTCGAAGGAACAGTCCGGTGCGGTCATCCAGGCGGTCTACCGCTTTCCGAATCCCGGCGACGCGGCCGTCACGAGGGTTTCCGTCGCGTTCGGCGACGTCCGGATCGAGGCCGTTCTGAAGGAGCGCGAACAGGCCGAAAAGGAACACGCCCAGGCCGTATCCGAGGGACGGCAGTCGACGCTCCTGACGCGCGAATCGCCCGACGTCTTCACGCTCTGGGTCGCCGGGATCCATCCCGGCCAAGACGTTCGCGTCACGACGGAGTACGTCCAGCTCGCCCGGACCGAGGGACCGGGGTGGACCCTCCGCGTCCCGCTGACCACGGCTCCGCGCTATGTCCGCAGCGACGAGCTGACGTCCCCCCACGCGAAGGGACAGCCCCTCCTCACGATGCGCGACCCGGGGCACCGCTTCTCCCTCGATCTCACGGTCACGGGGCCGGGAAGCATCGAGAGCCCGTCTCACGCGATCTCCGCAACCCCCGGAGAGAATGGCGCCGTCGTCCGTCTGAAGGACGGCGAGGTCATTCCCGACCGCGATTTCGTCCTCCGCTGGACGCCTCTCCGGAATCCGGACGCCCCGCGTCTCCAGATCATCCGCGACCCGAAGGAAACCGGCGAGACGTTCTTCCTCGCGACGCTCACCCCTCCGTCCCCCGGCGCAATCGCGACGCAGCAGCGCGAGGTCATCCTCCTGATCGACCACTCCGGTTCGATGGAGGGTGCGAAGTGGGAATCCTCCGACTGGACCGTGAAACGCTTCCTCGGCGGACTCACGGACCGCGACCGCGTCGCCGTCGGCGTCTTCCACAACTTCACGATGTGGTATTCCGAGAAGCCGCTCCCCGCGACGCGGGAGAACATCGCGAAGATCACGGAGTTCGTCCTGAAGAGCCGGCTCACCGGAGGCACCGAACTCGGCGTCGCTCTCGAGCAGGCCGTCGCCATCCCGCGGGAGAAGGGGCCGTTCTCGCGGAACATCGTCATCGTCACGGACGCGCAGGTCTCCGACGAGGGACGCCTCCTCCGGCTCGCCGAAGGGGAGTTCGGACATCCCGAAAGGCGGCGGATCAGCGTCCTGTGCATCGACGCCGCGCCGAACTCCTTCCTCGCGACGCAGCTTGCCGAGCGTGGGGGCGGCGTCGCGCGCTTCCTGACGAGTTCGCCCGAACAGGAAGACATCACGACCGCATTTTCCGAGGTCCTCGAGGAGTGGTCCGCGCCGGTGATTCCGGACGCCGTTCTCGAGATCGGACGGAAAAACGCCATCGCCGCGGGCAGACGCGTCATCCAGGCAGGCGCCGGACGGACGGTTCTCGATCTCGGAGACCTTCCCCCCGAACGGTCGATCGCCATCGCCGGATCATACCCCGCCGGAGACGGAACGCCGTTTTTCCGGCTCTCCTCACCGCTCCTGAAAGACCCCATCGACGCCGCCGTCATCGATGCGACGCCGGAACAGTCCCGGGCGATCCGGGCTCTCGCCGGAGCGGGACGAGTCACCGGGCTCGAATTTCTCCTGACGGCGGGACGGAGCGGCGAATCGCTCTTCACGGCGCTCCGGAACCTCGGGTACGACCCCGACAGCCTCCCGCTCTCCGGAGACGCGCCAAAGCCGAAGGTGTACGCCGAAAACACCCGCGCGGAGGCGCGAAAGCTCCTTCGCGGCCTCCTTGTCGCGGAGTCGCTGAAATACGGCGTCGCGTGCTCCGAGACGGCGTTCGTCGCGACGCGGACCGAAGCTGGAAAGAAGATCAAGGGCACGGTTCCGGTCGCGAACGCCCTTCCGGCCGGATGGTCCGACGCGTTTCTCTCTCCCGGCGCCCCGCTTCCGGCCCCCGCGGCCATGAAGATGCGAAAGGGCGCTTTCGAGATGCTCGACGGGGGCTTCGGCGCCGGAGCGCCGCAGCCTTCCGCAGCGCACGAATCGAAGGCCGGTGAAGCGGACCCCTCCGCAAAGACCTTCCAGGTGTTCGAGGGGACGCCCGTCTTCTCGGGAAATGAGGCCGTACTCGTCGACTTCGGCACGAAGCTCGGCGGACTGCCGCAAACCGCCTCCCTCTCGGGGATCGCCGCCGACTACTCGGGCGATCCGTTCGCGGACGACGTTCAGCTCCTCCTCTACCTCAGCGACGATCCGGTCACTCCCAGAGCGCGGATCCGCCTCTCGGAACTCGTCTCCGGGGGGAAACGTCCGCTCAACCTCTTCTACCGGAAGGGTCAGCTTCTCAGGATCGTTCTCGTCGACCCCTCGGAAAAGGGCGTGAAGGGGACGCTCCGAATCACGCTCTCCTGGCGTTGACAAGCATAGAAAAGCGGGTACACTTTCTAGGATGGATATGAACCTTATTTTACTGAGGAGGAGAGATTTTATGGTCAAACGTCTTTTGGGAATCGCCGCACTGCTGTGTCTCATGGTGACATCCGCCGGAGCCGCCGTTCTCGATAACGCAGTCATCCGCGTCGGAACGGAGAGCACGTATCCTCCGTACGAGTCGCGCGACGACAAGAACAACCTCGTCGGATTCGACATCGAAATGACCGAAGCGATCGCGTCGAAGCTCGGCAAAAAGGTCGAGTGGGTGGACATGCCCTTCGACAGCCTCATCCCGGCCCTGCTCTCGAAGAAGATCGATCTTATCGCCGCCGGCATGAGCGCCACCGCCGAACGCGCGAAGAAGGTCGCCTTCTCGACGCCCTACGAAATCTCCATGAGCGCCTTTCTCGTGAAGGCCGACAACGACTCGCTGAAAACCCTTGCCGATCTGAAGGGCAAGAGCGTCGCGGCGCAGCTCGGGACCGTCCAGGAGACCTTCGCGAAGACGATCGAAGGCGTGACCGTCAAGGCGTTCCAGAAGTTCGACGACTGCGCCCGGGAGGTCTCTCTCGGCCGTGTCGACGCGACGCTCATGGACATCCCCGTCGCGAAGAAGTTCGTCGAGCAGAAGGATTTCGCGGGTAAGATCAGGATCGCGTTCGAGCAGGAAATCACTGGCGCCGGTAAGGCGCTCGCGATGAATCTCGACGAGAAGGCGTTCGTCGATGCGGTCAACAAGGCGCTCGATGCGATGAAAACATCCGGCGAACTCGACAAGATGAAAGCCAAGTGGTTCAAGTAGGCGGGCGTCGATCCTGATGAGGCCGTCGTAAAATCGGAGTCCCCGGGCCGGAGGCTCAAGCCTTCGGTCCTTTTTCTGTGCCGCCGTATTGCTCTCCCGCGCGCGACCGCGGTCGGGGAGGGCTGCTTCCAAGATTTCAGGCAGCCCCCCTTCCGGTATGAAAAAAGGCCCCCGCCGTCTGACTCGCGGGGGCTTTCGTTGTTTCGTGACGGACGCGTCACACGCCCGACAGTTGCGTTCTGCTAGAACTCCGTCTGTGGCTGATACGTCTCGAGATACTTGAGGACTCCCTTTTCCTGCCGCAGGATCGCCGCGGGCTTGTTCAGCGGGTTGTGCGTCGCCTTGTCGAGCGTCAGCGTGAAGTGAAGCAGCTTCAGGTCTTTCGCGGACTCGATGGCGTCGCGGACCGCGGGTCCCTCCGCCTTCCCGGCGCGCCGGATCGCATCGGCGACCCAGTAGATCAGATCGTACGCGGCAACCGTATTGACGATCTCCGTCGGTTCCGCGTTGAAGCGCTTTGTGAACTTTTCCTTAAGCGGCGTCAGGATCGGATCATCCGGGCTCAGGTGATACACCCAGTAGCTTCCCTCCATCGCGTCGCCGCAGATTTCGTACATGTTCGGGCTGTAGCCGTCGCCGCCGATGAAATACGGCTTCCATCCCATTTCGGCCGTCTGCTTGATGATGAGCGCCATTTCCTTGTAAAGCAGAGGCAGGACGATCCCCTCCGCACCGCTCTTCTTGAGGTTCGTGATCTGCGCGCGGAAATCTACGTCGCCGCTCCGGAACGCCTCGACGCCGACGATCTCGCCGCCGAGTCCCTTGAACGTCTTGACGAAGTACTCCTTGAGCCCCTCGGAGTATTCACTGCCGATGTCGTGAATGATCGCGGCTTTGCGGACGTTCAGTTTGTTGTAGAAGTACTCGGCCATGACCTTTCCCTGATAGGGATCGGTATAACAGATCCGAAAGGAATAAGGGCGCGGTTTCTGCGTCTTCGGGTCGACAGTTACGGTCGGATTCGTCGAGAATGTGCCGATCTGCGGAACCATGCCCTTGTCGACGATAGGTCCGATCGCGATGTTGAGACCGCTGTAGTTGGTGCCGCCTATGGCGACGACCTTATCCACCTCGACGAGCCGGCGCGCCGCGTTGATGGCGTCCTCCGCCCGTCCGCGGACGTCGTAGGTCACGAGTTCGAGAGGACGTCCGAGAAGGCCGCCCGCCGCGTTGATTTCTTCGACCGCCAGAATCGCGCCGTCCCGTTCATGCGCTCCCCATGTCGCTCCTTCGCCTGTCAGCGTCGCCAGATACCCGATTTTTATCGGTTCCGCAGCCCATGCAATCCCGAAAAGAAGAGAAAACAGACACACAACGGCAAAAAATCCCACGACCTTTCTCACCAGCAACACCCCCATGTTCACAAAATAGGATAAACCTGAACGCAAGTGCAGGTTATAATAGCACAAATTTACGGACGCCATTCATAAAATGCTTTCGGCCGTCCCGGGCGTCCGTCCTGCACCACGACATCCCGCCGGATGACGATTCCGCGCTCCGCGAGGTGTTCGAGATACCTGTGCGCGGTGACGTACGCGAGACCGCACCCGGCAGCCACATCGTCGCAGACGACCGGCTCGGGCGCGGTTCTGACGAACTCCATGACCGTGCGCATCGTATCGCGGCTTACTCCCTTCTTGCGTTCTTCCCAGTTGAGCTGGTCCCTGTGCCCGAGGATACGCTCGTGAAGCCTCACGCGAGCCGCGAAATCCGCGAGCCTCACGGGCTTCGTGATGAAATCGTCCGCCCCGGCGAGGATCAGTTCGGAGGCGAGGTTCGGGTCGTCCTCGACCGTGAGCGCGATCAGAACGACGCGCGTACTGAGGGTCCGGACGCGCCTGATGACCTGGTGACCGTTCATGACCGGCATGTGGTAGTCGACGAGGAGCATGTCGATTTCGTCGTGGCGCACCCAGCCCAGGCAGGTCTCGGGCTCCGTCGTGCAGTGCATGCACCATCCGGACGTCGTCCCCATGGCTTCGAGCGTGTAGAGGATTCCCCTGTCGTCGTCGATCACGCCGATGTGGAGTGTCATTGCCGCAGTTCGCTCCTTCCCGTCGGGATTCTCAGTTCGGCGACGGCTCCGCCATCCGGGTCGTTACCCGTCGAGAGCGAACCGCCGTGGCTGTCCGCAACCATTGTAACGTACCGGAGGCCGATCCCCGTCGAATTCCACCCCGATCCCGCTCCGGATTCCTCTTCGGGAAATCCGGGCCCGTGGTCGCGGACGGAGATCACGGCATCGTCCCCCTCGACGCCGAAAATGAGTTCGATCGCTCCGTCGCTCGCACGTGCGGCATTCTCGAGGAGATTGACGATAGCGCGCGAGAGGCGCACCAGATTGATCCCGACCGGAACGGCGAGATCCTCTTTCGATCCCCTGACGACCACTCGCTGCCTCCACGAGAGGGAACTCGCCTGGCTCAGAACGTATTCGAGAAGCGCCGAGAGGGGAATGATGCGCTTCGACTCGCCGTGAAGGATCTCCGATACCATGTCGTCCATCGAACGGCACGACCTGAGGATAACGTCGGCGTGTGCCTTCGCGTCCGGGCTCCCCGTCTCGCGGATGACGTCGGCGAGCCCCGTAACGACCGTGAGCGGCCGTTTGAGATCATGCACGAGGTGTTGCTGCTCGCGGATCGTTCGGTCGCGGAGGCGTTCCTCGCGCATCCGGGCGAGCTCCCGCTCTCGCCGGCGGAGGAGCGCGAGATGGTGGAGCCGCGAGCTGTAACTCACGAGGAGTCGCGTCATGATGACGCCCGACAGGAAGATTCCGGTCCCGATCAGCGCGCCAGCGATGTCGAGCGCTTTCCCCATCCCCATGAGTCCCGCGACGGCCTTGATCGCCGTCGAAAGTTCCCCGCGCCCGGCGCCCCACGCCGTCACGCAGGGCATGACGTCGAGCCACTGGAAGGAACAGACGAACATCGCGAGCGCGATCGTGCGCCCGCCCCAGTCCCTGATGTCCGCCGTGAGGTATTTCAGGAGGACGACCGATGCGATCGAAAGCGCTGCCGGGGTTCCGAAATGAAGCAACGTCCGCTCGATGAAGAAAGGCGCGAGCGAATAACAGGCTGGAATGCCGATGACGGGAATGAGGCGTGAGGGCCGTCCGCATCCGGGGAACATCTCCGCGAGGCTGTCGCCGATCAGAAACCAGCCGACGTACAGGCACGTCGCGCGAAGGCAGTTGATGCCGACGAGAAACGAGGCGGCGGCGAGGAGATACCCGCTGTCGGAGCGTTCCACGGCCGTTCCGAGAAGTTCGAGGACATCCCGGACCGGAAGCCTGTGTCCGAAAACCCAGAGAATCAGCGCGACGATTCCCGTCAGGAACAACGTTTTCCCCTTCGGAATCGCCTTCTTCATCTCCGGTCGATCCTCCATCGCGCGTGTGTCGCGAGCGCTGCGAAGAAGACCGCGAGCCCCGCGATCGCCGGCGCCGCCCGCATCACGGCAGGTCCGGAGGACGCCCCGTCGAACGGGACTCCGAAACGCTCCGAAAGCGAACGGAAGTCGATCGCGTGAAAGACCGGGATCCGGCGCGACATGGCCCATCCGACGACGCTCCCGTCTCTGACGGGAACGCCGCTCTCAAGGAATCCGTTTCCGGCGTGTTCGTTGCCGGCGCCGAAGAAGGTACTCGATCCGCCGATCGTGATGAGGAGACGCGGAGAGAACGCCTCGAGGCGACGTATCTTCTCCGCCAGGACTTCGCCATATCCGCCTTCGGCGATAACAGGAACCCCTGCGGCCGCGGCCGCGCGCATGAGGATAATCCGTCCCTCGTCGCCGATGCCGCCGCCCGTTTCGCCGTCGCCGCCGAGCGTGTACCACGACGCGGGTGTCCGGATGAACCCCGAACGCCGGAAAAACATCTCCATCAGGGGCCACGGACACGCGGGATCGTTCGCTCCCCATTGAGACGCGCCGAGCGACGCCGCGAACAGGACATGGCATCCGAGGGACTCGGCGGCCATAAGGGCGTTGAGAACGAACCCCGGGAACGACCCCGACGCGAGAATCGCGACTCGATCCCCGGACCGGAGTCCCATTCGCCGCATCTCCCGCAACAGGACGACGGACCAGAGCGGATCCGCGGCCGTCCGCTTCGCCGCGGGATTTCCGATCGTGGTCGAAATCGGGCTCCATTCGACACCGATCACGCCGAGTCGCCGGGGATCCGCCGCGTTCTCCGCGGATCGCATGATCGAGAGAGCCGCTTCCGCAGAACGGACCCTGTCGCGGAGGGCGGCCTCGTCCGGAGTGAGCGTCGCCCTCCGCGAGAGCAGCCAGAGCCCGGCGAGGACGCACGCGAGCAGCACGAGACGGAACCGGCAAACGCGGGCGAAGCGCGCCTGGGCCGCGAGAAATTCCTCCGGAGTCACGGTGACGTCACCTCCACAGGGATGTCACCGTGGCAACGAGGGACGTTCCCCAGGACACGGCGATCGAAACGGAGGCGAGCCCCGAGAGAGTCGCAGGAATCCCCTGCCGCTCCACATCGGCGGCGATGAGTCCCGGCGCCACCCATCCGAGCCAGGGGGTCCCTTCACGGAACCATTCCCCGGGAAGGAGGAGCCGGATGACGAGCGCACAGGCCATCGCGAGCGCGACGCGCTGGCGGCCGTAGACGGGGATGACCCTGAAAAGGAGCCTGAGGGCGACGCCGAGCGCGAGGGCGACGCCGAGGGAGACGCCGATGGCCGCGGGATCGGAGAGACGCATCGCGACGAGCCCCGGGGTGATGATGCCCCCCGGACTCTCACCGGTCTGCCGGACATAGAACATACCGAAAAGGATGCCGAGGAGGATCGCGACTCCATCGGGATGATTCATCGCGAGCTCCCCCGGGCGAGGAGCGACAGGAGACGGAGCGGTGCCCCGGCGACGTTGCCGCAGCCGAATACGTGTCCCTTCCCCGAAATCGACATCAGGAGGGTCGCGTCGTCTCCTTCCCCGGCGCTTTCGCTGTCGATCCTGACGATTCCCTTCCACCGCCTTTCGGCGAACAGACTCTCGAACGCGGCATCACGTCCGGGCCGGTCGCCGCGTCCGTTATACAGGAGCGTCGTCTCTTCGGGGAGCCAGCGAAGCGACTCGAAAAGCCGCGTCGTCGACTCGACGTCGTTGGCGGAGAAGGCGTATGCGAGCTCCCCGCCCTCGAGCGGGAAGATGCGGAAGTCCGCGATGTCCGGCGGGAGCGACCGCATCGCAGCCTCGACTGCCTCTCCCCGAGCATCCGATGCGCCGCAGGCCGCGAGCGCGAGCGCGATATTCCCCTCGCGGAAGTCCGGATTCTCGGGAACCCGCACGAGACGGCATCCGAGTCTGTCCGCCGCCGCCGAGACGAGCGGGTGCGCAGCTTCTCCGGACGGGATCACGACCGGAACTCGAGGAGCGAGGCCGCGCGTCAGAACACGGGCCGCGTCGTCGGTCCCCACCCCCCAGACCTCCCGGTGATCCTCCCGGACATTCGTGAAAACGACAAGCGTCGGATCGAGCCAACGGACCGCGGCCTCCTGGAAATCCGGCGATACGGCGCTGTTCTCGAGGACGACAGCGTCCGTATCCGCCGGCAGTGAGCGGAGCCACCACCGCATCTCGGAAATGTGCGCACCCGAGGCGCGAAGGATCTGGAACTCTCCTTCCGGGCCGATCTCCCTCGGTACGACCCCCGTGATCCGTCCCCGTGCGCGACGACCGCAGGCCAGAAGTCCGACCGTAACGAGGCGCACGAGGGAACTCTTGCCGCGACACCCCGTGACGAGAATCCGGACTTCCGGCGCCGGACGCCGCTGGAACGAGAAAAACGACACTTTCCGACCCCCTCCTGTCGGTTCTATTCTACCCCGGGCGAGGTGTCTCCGGGAAAAAAAGACCGGAGCGGTTTCCCGCCCCGGTCTTTCCCGTCCGCCGGAAACGAACCGTCGGACCCGATCAGTATCCGACGGGGACTCCGAGACGGCGGCTGTCGGCGCCACCGTCCATCGTTCCGTTCTTCCAGTCGAACATGATTCCCTGCGACGTTCCGAAATAGCCGCCGAAGGGGCGAACCTCGAGATCATGCCCGCGGAGCTTCAGGAGGTCGACGACCTTCGGGTCGACGCCCGTTTCGACGAGGAGCTTGCCGGCCTTGCCGCCGCTCGTGAAATTGAAGATTCTCGGCTGTTCGATCGCCTGGTCCATTGTCATCCCGAAATCGACGACGTTCATGAGGATCTGCGCGAGCGCGCTGATGATCCGCGTCGCTCCGGCCGAGCCGAACGTGATGAACGGTCTGCCCTCGCGATCGGTGACGATCGTCGGGGACATTGAGGAGAGCGGTCGCTTGCCGGGTTCGGGCGCGTTGACGCTCTTGGGGCTGAAGGCGAAGTCGTCCATCTCGTTGTTCAGCACGAAGCCGTATTCCGGGACGATGACGCCCGATCCGAAGAAGTAGTTCACGGTGTTCGTCGATGCGACGATATTCCCCTGAGCGTCGACGACCGAGAAGTGGCTCGTGGAGATGTGTTTCTCGCCGCCACCGCGGAGATCGGCAGTCTTCTGCGCGCCTTTCTCGAACGCGGCGGGATCTCCGGCCGCGACTTCCTTCATGACCTCCATCTGTTTGATGAGCCCGGCGCGTTTGGCCGCATATCCCTTGTCGGCGAGCCCCCTGAGCGGGACCGTGACGAACGCCGTATCCGCCATGAAAGCGCCCCGGTCGGCGTACATGAGCTTCATTGCTTCGGCGAGCGTGTGGAGGTGCTGCGCCGAATTGTGCTTCCACTTTCCGACCGGGAAGGTTTCCATGATATTCAGCAGCTCGACGATATGCGTTCCGCCGCTCGATGCGGGCGGAACCGAGAAGATCGAGTATCCGCGATAGTTCCCCATGATTGGCTCGCGTACGACGAGTTCATAGTTCGCGAGGTCCTTCTTCGTCATCCTGCCGCCCGCCGCATTCACGGACGCGACAATCGCGTCGGCGATGGAGCCTTTGTAGAAGGCGTCCGGACCGTCCTTCGCGAGCATCCTGAATGTCTTCGCGAGTTCGGGCTGTTTCAGGATCGTTCCCTTCTGCGCGGGAAGTCCGTCGACGATGAAAGCGCACTTCGGGCTGTATTTTGTGAGCTTGTCGAACTCATCCGTGATGATCTGCTGCTGCATCGGATGGACTTCGAATCCTTCCTCGGCGAGGCGAAGTGCGGGTTCGGCGATCTGCGCGAACGACATGGTCCCGTACTTCCGGAGCGCTGTGAACATCCCCTTGACCGCGCCGGGGACGCCGATCGCCTTTCCTCCGAGTTCCGACTCCTTCGCCTTTTTCGATTCCTCCGAGGCGAACATATCCTTCGTCGCGGAGAGCGGAGCGATCTCCCTATAGTCGAGAACGACGACTTCGCCCGTTTTCGCAATCCGGATCGTCATAAATCCGCCGCCGCCGATTCCCGAAGCGTTGGGCTCGACGACGTTCAGCGCGAGCTGCGTCGCAACGGCCGCGTCGACCGCGTTGCCGCCCTTCTGCAGGATTTCAACCCCGGCCTTCGACGCGAGCTCGTGCGCCGACGAGACCATCCCGTTCTTCGCGCGCACGTCGACGACATCGGCGGCGCCCGCCGCTCCCGTGACAAGAAGCGCAAGAATCCCGACACAGATCAGAACACGTTTCATATCTCCACCTCCCGTTTTTTAGGAACAGGTTTCAGGAACGATTCCACACCCTGTTTCAGGATCTCCTCGTACCCGGGAATGCCTTCCAGCGTCACCCCTTTCCCGGGTCGCACC
Source organism: Lactivibrio alcoholicus (assembly GCF_055390895.1). NCBI lineage: Bacteria > Thermotogati > Synergistota > Synergistia > Synergistales > Aminobacteriaceae > Lactivibrio > Lactivibrio alcoholicus. The sequence goes on along the minus strand of NZ_AP042471.1, from coordinate 2,685,682 downwards.
ATGTCGAGGTTCTCGACGAATATCCTGACCGCCGTCACATGGCGCGCAACCCGATAGGCTATGGGCTGATTCCCCCCGTAGGGGATGAACAGACGACCGAGCGCGGCGGCTTTCGTGTATGCCTTGTCCTCGCCCGTCAGGACCAGACGTTCGTCGGTTCGTCCGCGGAGTCGCCCCTGACTCGGATTCCCCGTTTCCATGAGAATCGGCAACACATCTGTCGCGTCGCCCCATTCTCTGTGACTCAGTCCGCGAAGATTTTTCGGCGACGGTTCGAGGCGGATCGGAATGCCGAGTCCCTCGAGCTCCATCGCGACCATCGCCGCAAGCTCCATGCTCCGTTCGTGCGCGACGATCGCGTTGACGACCGGATATTCCGGCGACGCCTCGTGAAGGTCGAACGCGAGGTCCACCTTTTCCTTCCGGATAAGCTGCACGATCGCGTAGGCGAGACGCTCCGTCATCGATCCGTCGGGTACGCCGGGATAACAGCGGTTCAGGTTGCTCCGTTCCTTTCCGGAGAGCTTCTGTCCCGACGCCGGGTGGACGTAGATCTCCGGAAAGGGCCACTCATCCGTCGAGTTCGTCGCGCGCGACCCGTAGCGGAAGGTCCGGACACTTCCGTCGCGGAGCGTGAGCGCAATTCGCTGCGGATGCCCCTCCTGCGGAGAGTTGTGGGTCAGCGCCATCGCGTTCGCGTTCGGAATGACGATCAGGCGGCCGCGCGAAACGGACGCGTTTTCGAGAAAGACCGTCGCCGCGAGGATCCCGGCTGATTCCACCGGGTGCGTCCCGCCAAGGATGAGCACCGTTCCTCCCGGCTCCTTGCCTTCCCGGATGAAGACGGGCGTATCCGCGTCGGTCCCTTTCAGCGGCGGGAAGTACTCCGAAAGCATCTTCCTCGCGAACCCCTCCGTCGGGACAAATTCGTCGGGACGGCGCATCGAGCCGAAGTCCCGGGCCGCGACATACGCGACGAGGATCGCGAGACACAGAAGCACGAACGCCGTCTTCCACGAGGGCGCAGGCAGTCGCTTCATGTCCTCCCCCCTCACTTGATCATCAGGAGCCGCAGTACGAGCGGCACGACGACGAGCGCGGCCGTAGCCTGCTTCCAGAAGTCCCGCTCCCGGAACATGCAACGGATCGCGAGCGCCAGAATCACGAGGACGAGAAAACGGTACACAAGTGTCATTGTCATGCGACGCCCCTCCCTAGTTCAGCATTGCGGCAACACCGTTCGCACCGAGGATCAGAACGATGCCCCAGATCGCGGTGACAAGTCCTGGAACGATGCACCGGCGCAGGACGACGAAGTAGTTGTCCTCCCCGATGACCTGCGCCGCGAAGATCCCGGCGAGCGCCGTCGGCGGCATCAGATCTCCGAGCCCGGCGATGAGGCTGACCGCCGCCGTCACGACGATCGTATCCTTTCCGAGAAGCGCGAGGACGAACGGGACTCCGAGAATCGACGCCGCTCCGAAAGCCGATATCGCACCGAAGAGCGGGATCGTCGTCGCGATCGCGAGGTAGATGAGGACCGAAGGCAGCGCAAGCGCCGAGACGACGACGAACCCCTGGACCCCGATGAGCGTCATGATCTGAATGAACATCCCGACGCCCATGAGGATTCCCATGACCGGCAGACTGTCGCGGATCGCCTCGGTCGAGGCCTCGGGAAGATCGAAGCGCGATCCGGACAGGAGCGCCGAGAGCGCCGAGAGGACGAAATCGACCGGCAGACCGAGGGGCGGCCAGACTTCGGGAAAGAACTGCTCCCCGGCCATCAGAATCACGAGTACCCACACGGGAATCAGGAGACGCCATGAAAGCGGGACACGTTCCATCCTCTGCAGTTCGGTCTCGAGTTCCGTTCCTCCTCCGCCCGAAGCGCGGAGATACGGATATACGAGCGTCACCGCGGAGTAGGCCGCAAGCGGAAGCGTGCACGCGAGAAGGGGGCCCGCAAACCCGACGTATGGCATGTCGATGCCGCCGCCGATGATCATCGCGGGGATATTCACCGGAGGGGCGATCATCCCGTAGATCGCCGCCATCGCGATGAGGGCTCCCGCACGGTCCGCGGGGACGTTGAGACGCATCATCACCGGGGCGACGAGCGCTCCCGCCGTGAGGACAGCGGCCGTCGACGATCCCGTGATCATACCGGGAACCATGACGATCCCCACGAGTCCGAGGGACAGCGACAGCGGACTGTTGCGGAACTTCCTTATGACGAATGCCGCGAGGGATTCGAGAAGCCCCGTCTTCTGGAGCGTCTTCATGTAGATCATCGCCGACGCGATAATGAGGATCGTGTCGATGTATCCGAACGCGCCCTCAACCAGGTGACGGATCGGCACGCCTTCGCCTCCGAGAAGCGCTCCAAGCACCGCCGCGGCGGACATCGCGATCGCGATCGGGAGCCGGAAGACAAACGCCCCCGCCGCGAACGCCCCGAGCATTGCCGCCGCGTAGAAGCCTTCAGGCCAGAACCAGCTCATGGCGGCCTCCTACTTCGTCGCGACGCCCCACTCCGTCAGGATCGCCTTCAACGGCCCGGCGACTCCGCTCACGTTCGGGGCCCCGAGGACGGGAATCTTCTTCTCCTTCGCGATGTTCGCGAAAATCCCGTCAGCGTCGCCGCCGTCGACGACGATCAGTTTCGCGGCCGACGGAGCGACCGCGGTGATAAACTCGTCGGAGAGCTTTCCGCGCCTCCCTTCGCCGCCGACGTGCATCGCGAGGATTTTCGCGCCCTTTTCGGACGCGGTCTCCAGGAGCGCCGTCAGGCGGGCGATCTCCTGGTCCTTGTCGATTCCCGCTGCGCCGAGCCCCTTCGAACTTCCGCCGATGACGACGATCAGGATCTTCTGAGTGAATGCCTCGGGCTTCATCAGCGGATCGTAATCCGCCTCGACGCCGAGCTTCTTCAGAACGACGCGGACCATCATCGCGTCCGGACTCTGTCCGGCCGATGTCAGGGCTATGTCCGCCGCAAGGGAAGCACCCGCGAAACACAGGAGAACGCACGCTGCGAGTATCAGTTTTCGAATCGATGCCATTTCTACCCCTCCTCGGTCTGAACCGCGCATACATAATTTTCTGTATATTTGAAGTCTACCCGATAGCATCGGGATGTCCAGCTTTTCTGTCTTTCTTTTCCATAAATCAATATTTGACGAAATACCCACTATTGGTATTTTTATTCCATCGTGATTCCCGAACACAGAACTCGTCTCCATTCCCCCTTCCGAAGGACTTCCGGGACGATATAATGAACGCAGAAATCGACGGGGCCACGCGCCCACGGGGAGGAATGGAGAATCATGCAGGAACCGGTGAAGGCGCTTGATCTCGAATACGGCGAATGGGTGTCGCTCGTGACGGAGCGCTTCGGCCAGCCGCGCTTCCGCGCGGACCAGATCTGCGGCTGGATCTACGACAAGAAGGTCTTCCAGATCCATTCGATGACGAATCTCTCGAAAGAACTCAGGGAACGTCTCGTGTACGAGCTTCTGATCATGCCGCCCGTACTCGTCAGGGAGCAGACGTCGCAGGACGGAACCCGGAAGTTCCTCTGGCAGATGGAGGACGGGGAAAGAATCGAGGCGGTCCTCATGGATCACGGGAACTACAGCACCGCGTGCCTGTCGAGCCAGGCGGGGTGCCCGCTGAACTGTTCCTTCTGCGCAACGGGACAGTCCGGCTTCCGGCGCAACCTCACGGTCGGCGAGATCGTCGGACAGTTTCTCGCGATCGAATGGCGATCGAAAGAACCCGTCTCGAACATCGTCTTCATGGGAATGGGCGAACCCCTTCTCAACGAAGATGCTGTCCTGAAATCCATCCGAATCCTGCATCACCCGAAGATGCGGAACCTCGGCGCCCGCCACATCACGATCTCGACGTCCGGCATCGTCCCCGGTATCAGGAACCTCGCCGACTCGGGGCTCCCGATCCGCCTTTCGGTCTCCATCCACGCTCCGAACGACCAGCTCAGGACGAAGCTCATGCCCGTCAACAAACGCTACCCCCTTCCGCAGCTCATGGACGCTCTCCGGTATTACCAGGAGAAGACGGGAGAGCGCATCACGGTCGAATACGTCACGATCGACGGCGTCAACGACGATCCGAGCCTCGCTTACGAGCTCGCGGCCCTCTTCTCGGGAATGTCCGCCTACGTGAACCTCATCCCCTGCAATTCGACGGATTCCGCGTTCGCGCGTTCTCCCCTAGAGAGCCTCAAGGCGTTCGGAGCCGCCCTCGCGGAGTGCGGCCTCGAGTACGAAGTCCGCAGGGAAAAGGGATCCGACATCGACGCCGCGTGCGGTCAGCTCAGAAACAGGACGCAGTCGTAGCGCCCCGGCCCCGAAAAAGCGAAAGGGCCTTTCCGGTCGTTTTCCGGAAAGGCCCTTTTTAGCGTGCGTGTCCGTTTGCGTCAGATCCTGCCGGAAGCCACGTCCAGGGTGTTCTGCAGCAGCATCGCGATCGTCATCGGACCGACGCCGCCCGGAACCGGCGTGATCCACGACGCCTTTTCCGCGACGGTTTCGTAATCGACGTCGCCGACAAGTCCTTCGTCGAGACGGTTGATGCCGACGTCGATCACGACGGCCCCTTCCCTGACCATGTCGGCCGTGACGAAGCGCGGCCGGCCGACGGCGGCGACGATGATGTCGGCGTGCCGCAGGTGCTGCGCGATGTTCTTCGTCCTGCTGTGACACACCGTGACGGTCGCGTTCTTCGAAAGCAGCATCAGGGAGACGGGCTTTCCGACGATATTGCTCCGCCCGACGACGACCGCCTCCCTGCCTTCGAGTGAGATTCCCGTCTCGGCGATGAGGTGCATGACGCCCTTCGGCGTACAGGGTTCGATGCAGGGCAGTCCCGCAAGCAGTTTGCCGGCGTTGATCGGGTGGAATCCGTCGACGTCCTTCTCCGGACGGATCGCCGAGATCACCGTATCCGGATCGATCTGTGGCGGCAACGGCAGCTGGACGAGAATGCCGTGAACCGAAGGATCCCTGTTCAGTCCGTCGACGAGTTCGAGGAGCTCATGTTGCGACGTCGATGCCGGAAGACGATGCAGAAAAGATGCGAATCCCGCGGAGAGACAAGCCTTTTCCTTTTGCCCGACGTAGACCTTGGACGCCGGGTTCTCGCCCACGAGGACGACCGCAAGCCCGGGGACAATCCCCCGCGCCTTCAGCCGTTCGACTTCCGCCCTGACCCGTTCCCGGATCGAAGCGGATATCGCCTTCCCGTCGAGGATTTGTGCGCTCAATACAAACACCTTCCTTTTCTCATAAAGAGGCTCTCACCCCGGGGCGTCCGCTTCCCCTCGGCTCCGTCTCGGGATAGGCGACCGCCTCGGCTTCTTTGCTCGCTTCGCTCGCAGATCGCCGGGCGTCTGCCTAGAACAGTCCGCTGATCTGCCCCTTCTCGTCGATGTCGATCGAGAGGGCGGCGGGTTTTTTCGGCAGTCCGGGCATCGTCATGATCGCCCCTGTGATCGGGATAAGGAACCCGGCTCCCGCCGAGAGGCGCACTTCGCGCACCGTGATCGTGAATCCCGACGGACGGCCGAGCTTCGCCGGATCGTCGGAAAGCGAGTACTGCGTCTTCGCCATGCAGATGAGCAGGGTGTCCTTTCCAAGTTCGTGAATCATCTGAAGATCCTTTTCCGCCTGATCCGTGTACGTCACGCCGTCCGCACCGTAGATCTCCCTCGCGATCGCTTGGATCTTCTGCTTCGGCGAAAGTTCCGCGTCGTAGAGGTGCGTGAACTTCGACGGTTTTTCGCACGCTTCGATGACCTTTTTCGCGAGATCGACGCCTCCCTCGCCGCCCTTCTCCCAGACCTCGGAGAGTGCGACCGACGCACCGAGCGCGTTGCACTTCTTCTCGATGAGGTCGAGTTCCGCCTTCGTGTCCGTCGGGAAGCGGTTGATCGCGACGACTGCGGGCAGACCGAAACGGGAGATGTTCTCGATGTGTTTCTCGAGATTGGTCATCCCCTTTTCGAGCGCTGCGAGATCTTCGACCGTGAGCTCGTTCTTCTTGCGGCCTCCGTGCATCTTGAGCGCGCGAACCGTCGCGACGATGACGACTGCCGACGGGGTCAGTCCCGCGAGACGGCACTTGATGTCGAGGAACTTCTCAGCCCCGAGATCGGCGCCGAATCCCGCCTCCGTGATGAAGTAATCGGAGGTCTTGAGACCGAGCCGCGTCGCCTGAATGCTGTTGCAGCCGTGGGCTATGTTTGCGAACGGCCCGCCGTGGATGAACGAGGGAACGCCCTCCAGCGTCTGGACGAGGTTCGGCTTGATGGCGTCCTTGAGAAGCAGCGCCATGGACCCGGCGGCCCCGATGTCGCCGGCCGTGACGGGTTTCCCGTCGTAGGTGAACCCGATGACGATCTTGCGGATGCGTTCCTTGAGGTCCATGAGGTCGAGCGAGAGACACAGGATCGCCATGACCTCGGAGGCCACCGTGATGTCGAATCCGCTTTCCCTCGGAATTCCGTCGGCCTTGCCGCCGAGTCCGAGGACGATGTGCCGCAGCGCCCGCTCGTTGAGGTCCATGACTCGCCGCCACGTAATCCTCCGCGGGTCGAGATTCAGCTCGTTCCCCTGGTGCAGGTGGTTGTCGATCATCGCGGAAAGCAGGTTGTGCGCGGTCGTGATCGCGTGAAGATCGCCCGTGAAATGAAGGTTGATGTCCTCCATCGGAACGACCTGGGAATACCCGCCTCCGGCCGCTCCTCCCTTGACGCCGAAACTCGGACCGAGCGACGGTTCGCGGATCGCGAGCGACGCGCTCTTTCCGATGTGGACAAGCGCCTGCGCAAGCCCGACCGTCGTCGTCGTCTTGCCCTCTCCCGCGGGAGTTGGCGTGATGGCGGTCACGAGGACGAGCTTCCCGTCCTTTCGGTCTTTCACGCGCTCCCAAGCGGAGGGCATGACTTTCGCTTTGTATTTACCGTAGAGCTCGAGTTCCTCTTCGTCGATGCCGAGCTTTTTCGCGATGTCGACGATCGGTTCCATCTTCGAAGACTGTGCGATTTCGATGTCGCTGGGTACTGGAATCCGCTTTTCCATAAACACACTTCCTCCTCTGGCTCTGGTTTCGCACACTCCGCACATTGACGGGCGGGGTGATTGGCAAAAACTATGGCATCTATCAGTCCTATCGCGGCAGGAAACGACCACGCCCCTTTGCGCCCGTATATTCTCCGTCCTCGACGATCACTTCGCCGCGGGAGATGGTCATTCGGTTCTTCCCCCGGATCGTCCACCCCTGATACGGAGAGAAATCAGTCTTCATGTGAAGATCCTTCGCGAACAGGCGCCACTCGACGGACGGATCGAAGATCGCGAGGTCCGCGTCCGCTCCCGGAAGGATGGCCCCCTTTCTCGGATACAGGCCGTAGAGGCGCGCGGCGTTCTCGGAACAGACGCACGCCATATCGGACAACGTCAGGGTACCCCGGTCGACCCCTTCGGAATACACGAGCGACATCATGGTCTCGACGCCCGGCAGTCCGTACGGAAGGTCCGCAAACGATCCCTTCCACGTCTTCTGTTCCTTCGTGAAGGGACAATGGTCCGTGGCGACGAAGTCGATTTCCCTGTCGGCGAGCGCGTTCCAGAGGGCGTCCTGGTCTTCCTGCGTCCGGAGCGCGGGTGCCGCCGAGAAGAGATGTCCCTCGGGACGGTCGTAAGCGTCCTTCGCGAGCAGAAGGTACTGCGGACAGGTCTCGGCCGTCATGTCGGCTCCATCGTCGCGCGCCCGGCGAACTTCGTCGAGCCCCATACGGGAACTCACGTGGACGATGTGGACCCGGACTCCCGTGTACCACGCAAGCCAGGCGATCGACGATATTGCGGCCGCCTCGCAGAAATCCGGGCGGGAGAGCGGAAGTCCGGATATCTTCGCCTTGTCTCCGGCGCTCATCTCCGACTGGATCGTCCGGATCATGCTCTCGTCCTCCGCATGAACGAGAGCGACTCCGTCGAGTCCGGCGATCGTGTCGAAGGCGCGCAACAGGGCGCCGTTCTCCGAACGTCTTCCGGACGACTCGTAGGTCGTGTAGAACTTGAAGCTCCGGATGCCCGTTTCGACCGCTTCGCGAATCTGCGCGGGCCGTTTCGCGCTCCATCCGACGACTTCCGCGTGCAGCGCGTAGTCGACGACGGAAGACGACGCGTCGGACAGTCGCCTCCGGATGTCTTCCGTCAGGGAACTCCCGGCGCTTCCGACGGTGAAATCCATGATCGTTCCGATACCGCCGCAGGCGGCGGCGATCGTTCCCGACTCGAAATCGTCGCTCGAACACAAAGAGCCGACGGGCAGTGCCATGTGCGTGTGCGGGTCGATTCCGGCCGGAAAAACGAGCTTGCCCTCCGCATCGATCTCCCTCGCGCCCGCAAATCCGGACCCCAGCGCGGCGATGCGCCCGTCCGCCACGGCGATATCAGTGTCCAGAACCGCATCTCCCGTTACAACAGTTCCTCCGCGAACGACGAGATCGTACATGAAAGACCTCCTTCACATCTCATCGGGACAGGTCCCCAAACCACAAAAGGGGAGGCATCCGAGCCCCCCCTCTCAGTTATTTCGCTTCGTTATGATTGTCGCGTTCCATACGCAATATTGTACAGCATTTTCTCCAGTTTTTTTTCCCAGCGTCTTTTCCGACATTTTCGAAAGGGGCCGGCTCTCGTCCGGACGCGCTATCGCGTCACTTTCCCCCCGAGAACGGACCGTACGATCCCCAGGTACCCGTCGCAGGCTCTTTCGAGCTGTTCGATCTCGATGTATTCGTCCACAACGTGCGCGAGATGTTCTTTCGATCCTCCGAAACCGATCGTCGGAATTCCGGCCTTTCCGGCGTAGTAGCTTCCGTTCGTACAAAACGCGTAGTGCCCGACTTTCGGCTCCAGCCCCACGGAACGCAGGCCGTTCAACGCAGCCGCGACAAACCAGTGGTCTTCCTCGTACAACCACGCGGGCGCGAAGCGGGCGGCTTCGATTTTCTCCCCCGTATAGCACGTGTCGGCTCCCCTCGCGATGGAAACGGACGCCTTCAGGTCGCTCCCTTCGGCGATCAGTTCGTCGATCACATGCCGGACCTGTTCGAGGACATGCTCCTCCGTATCGGAGGTGAGGAGCCGCCGGTCGAACGTCACTCTGCACTTCTCGGGAACGACGCTGGCTCCGGGATACGGAGTCGATATGATGTCCGTGAGTTCCATGATGCCCTTTCCGAGAACGGGGTGCTCGTCCGGAACGAACCGGCGTTCCAGACGGGCAAGCAGAGGTACCATTGCCTTGACCGCATTGACGCCGACCTCGGGACTCGAGGAATGCGCGGACCTGCCGTACGTTTCAAGCACTACTTCCGCCCTCCCACGCTGTCCGCGCATCAGGTTCAGCGAGGAAGGCTCTCCGATGACGACACAGTCCGGCGCGCATCGGCTCCCGATACTTTCCGAAGCGACCCCCTCGAAACATTCTTCATGAACGCATCCCGCGACGACGACTTCTCCGCAGATACCCCGGAGATTCCTCTTCGCCAGACCGGCGGCCTGCGTCATCGCCGACAGGTTTCCCTTCATGTCGGTCGTTCCGCGGCCGTAGATCTTTCCGCCGGAGACGTCCGCGGAATACGGAGCGTGCGTCCAGAGCGACGGATCGGCGACATCGACGTGATCCATATGTCCCTCGAACAGGATCCTTTTTCCTCCGTCACCGAGACGAACGCGTCCGATGACGTTTCCGTATCCGTCCCGTTCGACGGAATCGAAACCGAGCGCCCGCATCTCCCGTTCGAGAAGATCCGCGACATCGCGCTCCCTGCCGGATAGGCTCGGTTTTTTGATCATCTCTCTGCAAAAGGCGACAAGGGCCTCTCGATCGCGTGCTTCCATGGCAAAGATCACTCCTTCACGAATTCTGCTACCGGATTGAACGACGTCACCGGGCGAAACGGACGACCTCGCCGGCCCCGGACGACGTGAACCCGGAATTTTCGATGACGATCCGACCGTTGACGATGACGTGGGTTATTCCCTTCGGGTACTGCTTCGGCGCCTCGTAGGTCGCCGTATCGATGACGGAATCGGGATCGAAGACGACGACGTCCGCGCGATAGCCTTCCCGGAGCAGGCCTCTGTCCTTTATCCTGAAGATCGACGCCGGACGCCCCGTCATTTTGTGAATGGCCGTACGCAGATCGAGAACCTTCTTTTCCCGGACATACCGCCCGAGGACACGGGGATACGTCCCGTAGACCCTTGGGTGCGGGTGAGACCCGAGGATTCCGTCCGTACAGACGTTTTGCAGCGGATGGGCGAGGATCTTCTCGATGTGTTCCTCGAGACCGTAAAAATTCACCATGCCGACCGACATATCCTCTTCGAGCAGGAGATCGAGCGTTGCGTCGATCGGATCCTTTCCACGGAGAAGGCCGATCTGGGACAGGCTCTTCCCGACCACATCGGCATTTTTCGTTGTCTTGACGAACGAGACGAAGATGTTGTCGATCCCCGCGAAATCCACGAAGTTGTCCCACCCCGGAATGCCGGCGTCGATATCCTTCTTCATCCGCGCGCGCGCTTCGGCGTCCTTCAGGCGGAGAATCGCCTTTTCCGTTCCCCCGTCGTGCGCCCAGGGCGGCATGACGACGCTCAAGGTCGTACTTCCCGCAGTGTAGGGGTACTGGTCGACGGAGACCGGCATCTCCCGCGCCGCCGCCTCGAGCTTCTCCATGACCGGTTCGAAAAGACTGGCGTGTTTCTTGCCGCACACTTTGAAGTGGGAAAAATGAATGTGGCATCCCGATTCCCTGCCGATGGCGAACACCTCGTCCATGGACTTCAGGATATCGGCGGCCTCGCTTCTCTGGTGAATCACGAACGGCAGGCCGTACTTCGCCAGCACCCGCGTCACCTCGACAAGTTCCCGATGTGATGCGTACGGACACGGGGGGTAGATCAGACCGATGGACATACCGACGGCTCCCGCCTCGATCCCAGCCTCGGTGAGGTCCGCCATCCTCCGGATCTCGGCGTCCGCCGCCTCCCTGATTCCGAGGCCGACGACGCAGAGCCGCACGTTTCCGAACGGTACGAGATACGCGATATTCGGCCCCAGTTTCTGCCGCGACAGCCGGTCGAGGTATTCGGCGGAGGAATTCCAGTCCCACTCGACCTCGTACTGCCCTTCGAGCCCCGCCATCGACTTCTTCCACGATTCCAGGTATTCCGGAACGATCGGCGCGAGCGACATGCCGTCCTGTCCGATGATGTCCGTCGTAACGCCCTGAGCGGTCTTGTTCGTGATGGCTGGGTCGAAGAGCGCGACCAGGTCGGAATGGCTGTGGGTATCGACGAATCCCGGAGCGACGGCCATCCTCTCCGCCTCGATGATCTTTTTCGCCGCGGCACCGTCCAGCCTGCCGATTGCGGCTATCGTTCCGTCCTTTATCCCGATATCGCGAATTTCGCCTTCGCTGCCGTCTCCTGTATAACACACGCCGTTCCGGACAATCAGATCATAATCCATTCATTCGCACCTCCAGTATGCTGCAAGCGACGTCCGCCCTACCGCCAGAGCCCGACGACTTCCGGTCCAAGTACGACCTCGGGGAGCCAGCAGGAGAGGAAGGGGATATACGTCGTCAGAAGGAGAACCGGAATCGCGACGAAAAGAAGGAAGGGCATCATCGTCTTTGTGAGTTCCCCGGCCGGAACGTCGGCCAGACGGGATCCCACGAAAATCGACATCGCGAAGGGAGGCGTCATGACCCCGATACCCACGTTGACGACCATCATCGAACCGAGCTGGACGAGATTGATCCCTAGTTGCGTCATGAGCGGCATGACGAGCGGCACTACGAGGACGAGGATCGGGATTCCGTCCAGGAACATTCCGAGGAAGAGGAGGAAGATGTTGAGCATGAGCAGGATGAGATACTTGTTTTCGAACAGGGAGAGCATGAAGGCGGCGAGTTCCTGGGCGACGCCCTGTCGGGTGAGGAAACGCGTCAGAACGGTCCCGCCCGCGAGAAGAAGCGTCGTCATTCCGAAAGTGCCGACGGTGCTCGAGAATGAGTTCTTCAGACGATCCCACGAAAGCTCTCGATAGACGAACCACCCGACGAAAAGACAGTAGACCGCCGCGATTCCTCCCGCCTCGTTTGGGGTAAAAATCCCGCCGTAGATTCCGACGAGAATGAGAGCGGGGCACCCCAGAGCCGGAAGCGCAACCCACGTCGATTTCCCCAGCTCGCGGAGCGATTCTCCGAATGTCGCCGGCAAGACGGGTTTCTCGACGCTCTGAATCACGAATCTGTTGACGACGCAATAGTTCATGATCCCGTAGCCAAGCGCGAGCAGCAGCCCTGGGAACACCGTCGCGAGAAACAATGCTGCGACGGACTGTCCGGCCAGAAGGCAGTAGATCATCGCGGGGACGCTCGGGGGGATCAGGTACCCGAGAAAGCTCGAGGAACACAGGATTGCGGTCGTGTAGACCCGTTTATAGCCGTATTTCTCCAGCCGAGGGACCAGAAGGGGAATCAGCGCGGCGATGCACGGCACTGAAGATCCCGTAAGGGCTCCCATGAACAGCGTCGCCACGATCCCGACCGCGGGAAGCCCTCCCTTCAGCCTGCCGACCAGAGCATAGGAGAAGCGAACGATCTTGTCGGCGAGCCCGGCATCGGAAATGAGCGCCCCGGAAAAGACGAAAAACGCGATGGCCATGATCGTCGCGGAATCAAGCGAGTGAAAAAACGTATTCGCCATAAACGTTGAAGGACTTCCGAGAACGAGCAGTCCCAAGGCCGTCGCTCCGAGGAAAAGCCACCCGATCGGGAGCCCGAAAAGAATGCCGACGAGAAATCCTGCGATCGTAACGGTCGAACCCCAGTCCATTTTCCTATTCCTTCCCTTCGCTTCGGAGCCACAGGCATTTCCGGATCTCGAAGGCCGATTGCGCCGCGTGCCAGGAATAGTGCGCAATGGCAAGAACAACCATCGCAGCCATCACATACGAAAGCCAGCTCAGGTTAAACCAGCGAACCATCGTTGCGTATTCGGGATACATCATCGAGCGCTTGAACAAAACCCATACGGAAGGGACAAACGACACTATCATGACGACAGTAACGATATATTTTATCAAAAGATATATTTCTAATTTTAATTTATTATTTTTCAAATAAGCATCCGGAAATATATCTACCGAAATATGAGTTTTTACCGCAGAACCGTATGAAATAGCGCTATAAATCGCAAATATAAATATATACAACATCAAATCTCCAAGCCACATTACTTCGTAATGAAGCCAATACCTGTTCACAACCTGGCAGAAATTCAGGATTATGGCGATTCCAAGACCTACGGCCCCGAGCAGTAATTCCGCGTTCGTCAATCTGTCGAAAAACCGTTTCATTGGTGCATCTCCTTTCCGAAGTGCGGCTGGAACTGTGCAAAAGACGGGGCGAATATGTCTCGCCCCGTCTTTGCCGAGGAGAAAGAGTTTACTTCTTTGCGGCTTTCTCGGCCAGAACCTTCTCGTGAATTGCCGTCAGGCCGTCAAGGATCTTCTTGGTCATGTTCTGTCCCGGGTAATGCTTTTCCAGCCACGGAGTGCAAATCTCTTCCCAAATCGCCAGAGAGTCCGCCTTGGCCCTGAAGGCTGCCTTCTCTTCGGGCGTCGGATAGTAGATCTGGAAGTTCGGTTGTTTCGACAGGAACTCTATGAATTGCTTGATGGCCTTTTTCTGGACATCGTACTGGTGAATCTCTGCCTCTGCGGCGGCCTTTTCCACGGCTGCCTTCAGATCCGCCGGAAGTTTCGCCCAAAGATCCTTGTTGATGATGACCTGATTCGCGTCCCACATCCAGTCGAGCGCCGTGTAATACTTCAGAACCTCATAATGCCGTTCTTCGACGAGGGACGGCCACATGGACCAGCACCCGTCGACGACCTTGCGGCTCAGCGCGTTGTACAGTTCGCCCCAGGGCACGGTTTCCGCCGTCATGCCAGTTCCCTTTCCCATGTTCAGCAGTCCCTTCGCGCTCCCGAGCGAGGAGGAAACACGCATCTTGAGTTTCGCGAGGTCTTCCGGTTTCTTGATGGGGCGGACATTGTTGCCGAGACCGTAGGATCCCTGGGAAACGGTGAAGAGAATGTGCATCCCGACTTCGTTGAACGCCTTCTCGAGTACGGAGTAAAGGACTCCGTCCGGTCTCGCGAACGCAAGCATCGATTCTTCCCACGACTCCATGGTCCATGGCATCCAGTTGAACATTCCGCCGGGGACGAGACTTACGTACGGCGCAACGCCCGCCATCTCGATTTCTCCCGTCTGTACGCCGTGGAAGATCTCGTCGTGCGTCCCCAGGAGATTGTTGGCGAAGAACTCCACCTTTATCCTGCCGTTACTGTACTTCTCGATCAGCTCGCAGAAAAGTTTGTACGACTCGGCCTGTGTCGCCCTCGTCGACGTCTGCCCGAAACGCCACTTGTACTCCGGATTCGCCGCTTCCGCATTCAACGCCATAAAAACCGAACCGCACAACACAGCCGCGCACACAAAACGCCCAAGCCACTTCCGCATTTCGTTCACAACCTCCCCTGAAACGGATTCCCGTCATTCCCGACGGGTATTCCGTCCCGGAAGATGAGGGGTGTCTCCGAATCTCGAATCTTCCGGGACAAAACCCAAGTTACCTGTCAGAGTAGCCCTTGCTTTAAAAGCCCCGTCATATCGTTGAACGCGTCGATTCGTTCGTCGATGACCTTCGCCATCCGGTGGATGGAGCCCCAGTACTCCTCGTGGTCATACCACTGGGCGTTCAGTTCTTCGGATGTCTTCCCCTGCTGCTCGACCCACGTGTAGTATTTGAGATTATGGACCCGCTTCCTGTCCTGGTAGTTCATCTCGAGCATACAGTCGGTGCCGGTTCCGAGGACGTAACGGCCGTGATCGACCGCCGCCTGCGTCTCGGAATACGCGCCAAGCTCGGCGTCCATTTCCTTGAGCCGCGACCCGTACATTTCCATGGAATCCGTAAGGACCGTGACGACGACGTCGTGTCCCGTAAGGTCGTAGTATTTCGCGGCCTTGATGGCCATCAGGATATTCGCCGCTCCCGATATGCCGATGAGCGGCAGTTTTCCGAGGAACGAATCGTCGACTCCCGCAGCCTTCAGGTACCGGATTCCTGCCGGATCGTTGAAGATCCGGATCATCGCCATCGAAGCGGCGTCGTCGACGTCGATGATGAGATCAGTATTCCGGACGTTGTGGATCCACGGTATGTGCTTGTCGCCGATGCCTTCGATCCGGTGCGCGCCGAAACCGTTCCAGAGCAGGGTCGGACACTGGAGCGCCTCGCCGACGCCAAGGAAGCTTCCGGGGAAGACCTCCTTGAGGTAGTCGCCGGAGCCCGTGGTTCCCGCCGAGCCCGACGTAACCACGACGCCCGCGCAGCGGTCCTTCGGCCCCATGACGGCCCGGAGAGCCTCCTCCATCGCGTGCCCCGTGACTTCGTAATGCCAGAGATGGTTCCCGAATTCGTCGAACTGGTTGAAAACGACGATATTGTCCCGCGTCCTCCGGAGTTCCCAGACCTTGTCGTAGATCTCCTTGACGTTGCTCTCGGTTCCCGGAGTCGCGATAATCTCGCCGGCGACCGTCCGGAGCCATGTGAACCGTTCCTGGCTCATGCCTTCCGGAAGGATCGCGATCGAATCGCACCCGAGAAGCTGCGCGTTGTACGCGCCGCCGCGACAGTAGTTTCCCGTCGAAGGCCAGACGGCCTTCTGCGATGTCGGGTCGAACTGTCCCGTAACGAGACGCGGAGCGAGGCACGCGAAGCTCGCACCGACCTTGTGGGCGCCCGTCGGGAACCACTTGCCGACGAGTGCCACGATCCGGGCGTCGACACCCGTGACGCAGGACGGGATTTCGATGTAGTTCACATCGCCGTACAGGCCTCCCTGTCTGACGGGTTCGTTCTTCCACGTAATCCGGAAGAGGTTCGCCGAATCGACGTCCCAGAGCCCCACGCGACGGAGACGTTCCTTGAGGGCGGCGGGAGTGTGCGTCTCCGGATCCTTCATCTGACGGAACGTCGGAATGACGATGTTCTTTTCCCTTGCCCGCTGGACGGCCTTTCTGAGTTTCCCTTCGTCGACTGTGAGGTCGATCATCGCCCCGCTCCTAGAGGTCCGCGTACAGCGGATGCCTGGAACACAGCTCCAGAACCTCCGCGCGGATGGTCGCAAGCGTCGCCTCGTCGTCGATATTTCTGATCGTCCTGTCGATCCACGCCGCGAGCGTCTTCATGTCGCTCTCCCGCAGGCCGCGCGTCGTCACGGCGGGCGTTCCGACCCGGATTCCGCTCGTCACCATCGGACTCTGAGTGTCGAACGGCACCGCGTTCTTGTTGACCGTGATTCCGGCCCTGTCGAGGGCGGCTTCCGCCGCCTTTCCCGTCACACCCTTGCTCGTCAGGTTGATCAGGATGAGATGGTTGTCTGTTCCTCCGGAAACGAGATGGAAGTCGCGGGAGAGAAGCGCATCCGCGAGCGCCTTCGCGTTCGAGACGATCTGCTTCTGGTACTCCCTGAATTCCGGACGGAGCGCTTCCCTGAACGCGACGGCCTTCGCCGCGATGATATGCATGAGCGGGCCGCCCTGCATTCCCGGGAAGATCGATTTGTCGAGATCCTTCGCATAGGCGGCCTTGCACATGATCATTCCGCCCCTCGGGCCGCGGAGCGTCTTGTGCGTCGTGGTCGTGACGAAATCGCAGAACGGCACCGGATCCTTGTGCAATCCGGCGGCTATCAGGCCCGCGATATGCGCGACGTCGAACATGAGCATGGCCCCGACCGAGTCGGCGATGGTCCGGAAGCGCTCCGCGTCGATCTCGCGCGGATAGGCCGACGCACCGATCACGATGAGCTTCGGACGATGCTCCTTCGCGAGTCGTTCGACCTCGGCGAAATCGATGGTTTCCGTCTCGCGGCTCACGCCGTACGGGACGATGTTGAAGAGCTTGCCGGAGAAATTCACGGGGGATCCGTGCGTGAGGTGTCCGCCGTGCGCGAGATTCATCGCGAGAATCGTGTCTCCGGGCTTGAGAACGGTGAAGTAGACGGCCATGTTCGCCTGGGAGCCGGAATGCGGCTGGACGTTGACATGGTCGCAGTGGAAAAGGGCCTTCGCCCGGTCCCGCGCGAGGTTTTCGGCTTCATCCACGACGTGGCATCCGCCGTAATACCTGTGGGCGGGATAGCCCTCCGCGTACTTGTTCGTGAGTACGGATCCAGCTGCCGCCAATACTGCCGGGGAAACGAAATTCTCTGAAGCGATGAGTTCGATTCCGTCCTGCTGGCGCTTCTTCTCCCGGCCTATGATTTCGAAGATTTCCGGGTCCGTGTTCCTCAGAATTTCCGACGCCTTACCAAACATACGACACCACTCCTCTCGCTTTGCTTCTGAAATCATCCAGATCCGGATCCGCCACGATCGGCGATCCGACCGACTTGCGGGCGCTTTCTATGTCTTTCAGACCGTTTCCGGTGACAACGATCGCAACGCTCTCATCCGCCGCCAACCGGCCTTCGGCCGCCATTTTCCTGAAACCCGCGAAAGCGGCTGCTCCGGCCGGTTCTCCGAAGACCCCGACCGAGCGCGCGAGTTCGGGAATCGCTGAAAGGATTTCGGCGTCGCTCACGGCCACGGTCGTCCCTCCCGACGTACGGACCGCCCGAAGAGCCTTCGCCCAGTTCCTCGGAGCTCCGACGGAAATGCTGTCGGCGACGGTGTCGGCAGGGCCGAATGTGACTCTTCCGGAACCGGATTCCACCGCGTCGTGGATCGGACGCGCCCCTTCGGCCTGAACGCCCGTGATCTTCGGCATCCGGTCGATGAGTCCGAGGCGCATGAGATCGAGGAAGCCCTTATGGAGTCCACCGATGCAGCATCCGTCCCCTACGGAGATGAACACTCTGTCGGGGACCTCGAAATTCAGCTGCTCGGCGATTTCCATCGCGCAGGTCTTTTTCCCCTCGACGAGGTACGGATTGATTGCGCAGTTCCGGTTGTACCAGCCGTAGGCATCGATCGCGGCCGTCGCGAGCAGAAAGGCGTCGCTGTAATCTCCCCGGACGAGGACGACCGTCGCCCCGTAGACGAGCAATTGCGTCACCTTCGCCGCCGGAGCCGTCTGCGGGACGAAGATGACGCTCGCGAGACCGCTCACTGCGGCGAATCCGGAGAGCGAACTCGCCGCGTTTCCGGTCGACGCGCACGCGACGACGGTCTGTCCCGCGTCGAGAGCCTTCGCGACGCCGATTGCGCTCGCACGGTCCTTCAGGGACGCCGTCGGGTTCCGCCCGTCGTCCTTCACGAAAACCTTTCGGATTCCGTAGGCCCGTTCCAGCGCCGGCGCCTCGTAGAGCGGCGTCCATCCGACGGAGAGCGGCGGCATGTGCGACTCGTCTTCGACGGGGAGCACCGCGCGATAGCGCCAGAGCGACCGGGTTCCGTCCGAAGCGAGCGAGTTCCTGTTCATGTGTTTGCGGACCTCGTCGTAGTCGTACAGGACATCGAGCGTCCCGTCGAGTCCACAGTCCGGACAGGTATAACGGACATCTCCCGGAGCGAATTCCCTTCCACAAAGAACGCACTGCATTTTCACCGGTTTCGTCAAACGAACACCCTCCTGTTTTCCCCCCGGATCACGCGGCAAGAACACCCGAGGCGATGCCGTAATACCCTCGGCACGCGGCCAGAAGCTCTTCGATTTCGATGAACTCGTCGACGCCGTGCACCCGATCCTGTCTCGAAGGTCCGAACAGGACCGTCGGAAGCCCGAGCGTTCCCGCATAGTGGCACCCGTTCGTCCCGAAGCCAGGGCCCGATGAGACGCAAAGCGGGAGACGCATCCGCCGCAGGCCGTCCCGGACGCGCCCGAGAAACGGGTCGTCGGACGACAGCACCCAGGCCGGAGCGAAGTGTTCTCCCGCAAGGATCGATCCGGTATAGCAGCGCTCTTCCCCTTTCGAGACGTACACGTCGACATTCAGGGTTTGGTCCGTCGCGGCGAGCCGGTCGACGGTCGTCTGTATCTGGGCGATAACCGCCTGTTTCGTTTCACCGAGAAGGAGTCTGCGGTCGAATGTGGCCGTACAGCGATCGGGAATGGCGCCTGCACTTGGAAGAGGCGACGAGCACAGACTCGTCAGGACGAGAATGCCTTTGCCGAGGAAGGAATCCATCGGCGGGAGAAACTGTTCCTTGAGCGCCGCGATGAGAGAGATCATCTTGTTCGCGGCATTGATCCCATACTCCGGGTTGGCCGAATGCGCCATGACGCCGCGGGTCTCGACGACGATCTCCGCCCTGCCCCGCTGCCCGCGGGCGATACGGAGATCCGTCGCCTCGCCGAGAATCACCCAGTCCGGGCGGACCGATTCCCCGACAACGCGCGACGAAAAACCCTCGAACCGTTCCTGCTGGACGGTACCCGCGACGAAAAGCTCCCCCGAGAGTGCGGCTCCGAAATCTTCCTTCAGAAGGGCTCCGGCGAGGATCATCGCGGCGAGACTGCCCTTCTGGTCGGCGGCACCGCGACCGTAGATCCGGCCCCGCTCCACGAACGCGCCGTATGGATAACGGCTCCAAGACGCGGGATCTCCCGTATCGACGTGATCCATCTGCGCTTCCATGAGAAGGCGCCCCCCCGGTGCGGCGAAGGCGATCCGGCCGACGACGTTTCCGCACGAATCGACGGCAACGTCGTCATATCCGAGGAAGTGCATGTACCCGGCAACGCAGCGTGCGACATCGACCTCATGCCCGGAGACGCTGGGTCTGCGGATCAGATCCTGACACAATACGATCAGGTCGGACGTACGCTTTCCGTCAAGCATGACATTCCTCCCGAAAAGGCGGCACCCATGAACGTATCCACCTCTACATCGGAGGATATACCATCCGCGATTATTTTCAATAAAGACATTATAATGAGAGTGATCGTTTTTCCTTATATCAGGGAAGTGTGGTGCGAGGAGTGAATATCGAACGCTTTCGCGTGTTTCTCATGATCGTCGAGGAGGGGTCGTTCCGCCGTGCCGCGGAGCGGCTTTTCCTCTCGCAGCCGTCCGTGAGCCAGCACATCGCGGCTCTCGAGCGCGAGTACGACGTCCGGCTCTTCGAGCGCAGGGGACGTTCCGTTTCCCTGACCCCGGAGGGAAGGGCCCTTCACGTCCTCGCGACCGATCTCCTCCGGAAGGCCGACGACATTCCGGCTAGGTTCCGGGAGATGCAGCTTCTCAAGTACGGGAAACTTGCGATATCGGCGACGTCCTATGCGCTGTACCGGCTCGTTCCCGAGGCTTTCCGCCTCTTCCGGGAACAGTTTCCCCACATTTCGCTCTCTCTTTCCACGGGAGAGAGCCGCGAAGCGACGGCAGCAGTCGCAAACGGCTCCGCGGAACTCGCGCTTCTCGGAAAGGATTCCGGATACCCCCCCGAGCCCGGTCTGACCTGCCGCGTCCTCGGCATCGATCCCCTCGTCACCGTCGCGACGGAGGGGGCTTCGGGATTGCCGCTGATCCGCTACGCTCCCGGCTGCCCACTCGCCCCCTTCGCGAATTCGCTTTTCGTCCGACCCCGTTCTGAATCCCCGGACGCGCTCACGGTCAACAGCATCGACGCCGCGAAAGCCCTTGCACTGCACGGCGCAGGTCAGGCGCTCCTCCCGGCCTCGTGCGTCGCGGAAGAGATCGGGAACGGGCGTCTCCGGAGGATCGGCGCCGGACAAACAGAGCAGTCTCCTTGGGAGATCCAGGTCTGCTATTCGACGATCCGCGGACTCTCGTACGCGGGATGGGAAATGGTCCGCATCCTCGACCGGTGCGCCGGCGACATTTTCGCGTCCCCGGCGCCGGATGTGTGAGTCTCAGCCGGTCAGTCGCCGCTCAGCAGCCTCCGGAAAAGCGCCAGTTTCCGGCTGAACGCCGCGACCGCGTCCTCGATGGGCTTCGGCGTCGTCATATCGACTCCCGCCTCGCGCAGGATATCGAGCGACCACGCCGATCCGCCCCGCGAGAGGAAGCGCATGTACCGTTCGCGCTCCCCGCGTCCTCCTTCGAGAAGCATCCGGGAGAGCGAAACCGCCGCCGAGAATCCAGTGACGTATTTGTAGACATAGAATGCGCTGTAGAAGTGCGGAATCCGCGCCCACTCCATCGCGAGCGGCCCGTCGATCGTCATCAGCGGCCCGTAGTAAGCCTCGTTCAGCTGACGCCAGGCGTCGCAGAGCATATCGGGCGTCAACGCCTCGCCCCGCTCCGCCGCGGAATGCGTGATGCGTTCGAACTCGGCGAACATCGTCTGGCGGTAGAGCGTCGTCCGCGTCTGTTCGAGATCGTGATTGAGAAGCGACAGGGTCCGTTCGCGATCGTCGCTCGTCGACAGGAGATGTTCCGAAAGCAATGCCTCGTTCGTCGTCGAGGCCACCTCGGCGAGAAAGATCGTGTAGTCTCCGTACACCCACGGCTGCGTCGCGTGCGAGAACCACGAATGAAGCGCGTGCCCCATCTCGTGCGCGATCGTGAACACGTCCCGGAGCGTGCCGTTGTAGTTCAGGAGCACGTAGGGATGCGTCCCGTAGCTTCCCCAGGAATACGCGCCCTTCCGCTTACCCTTATTCTCGTAGATGTCGATCCATCGCGACGAGAACCCCTTCCGAAGGACCGAGAGATACTCCTCGCCGAGAAGCCGCAGCCCATCGGTCACGATCTCCTCGGCGCGATCGTACGGGATCCCCTCCTTCGGCTCCTTCGCGAGAGGCGCCGCAATGTCGTACATATGGAGTTCGGGGACTCCGAGAACATTCCTGCGGAGAGCCATATACTCGTGCAGCGGCGCGAGGTTCGCCCTGACCGTATCGATCACCGTGTCGTACACTGAAGCCGGGATGTTGTCCCCGTAGAGCGAGGCATCGAGCGCCGACGGGTAGCGGCGGCACGCGCTGTAGAAGAGATCGCCCTTGACGCTTCCGGAGTACATGGCTCCGAGGGCGTTTCTGAACGCTTCGTACGTTCCGTGGATCCCCTCGAACGCGTCCTTCCGGACCCTGCGGTCCGTCGAACGGCTGAGACGGTAGTAGCGCTCCTCAGTCAGTTCGATCTCTTCGCCGAGCTCGTCGGTGATCCTCGGAAAACGCATGTCCGCTCCGGAGAAGAGCGAAAAGACGTTTTCGGGCACGCGTGCCAGATCGCCGGACCGCGCCAGGATTTCCTCCTCCCCGGTCGAGAGCGTATGGTCCTTCATTCTGAGGATGCTTTCGAAGAAGAATGCGTACGTCTTCAATTCGGGAAGCTCTTCGAGGAGCCGCCCGATTTCCTCCCTGCCGGCTTTCATCGCTTCCGGAACGAAGAAAGCGAACGCAGTCCCGAGTTTCACGACAAGAGCCGTGGCCCTGTCCGCCATCGCCTGCCTCGCCGAAAGCGACGAGTCCTCGTGGCTCCCCATGACCGCGTGGACATAGACCTTTCCCGCCAGGATCTCGATGCGCTCCCGAAACGCGAGAAACGAGGCGAGGCGCGCGGCGGAGGCGAAGACCACGCCTCTGTACGCGGCGACATCGTCGCACGCCGCCGACACCTCGGCGAAGGCGGCTTCCCAGTCTTCCTCCGACGCGAAGATATCCTCGAGGCGCCACCGCCTTTCTTCGGGGATCATCGAACGTTCCGGCAGTTCTCCGGCTTTCGTGAACCCCTGAATGTCTCCCGTCGATCCCTCGGGGGCGAGGAACGTTCCGAATCTGCTCACCATCTTCGGTCCTCCCTACCGCAACGCTGCGGCGAAGGCAGCCGCGACCGCCCGCATATTCGCGATCCAGTCCGGAGAAAGCGGATCCGCCTCGGCGATTTTCGCGTCGAGCGCTTCCGCTATCGTCGTCGCACCCCGCCTCGAGAACTGCGGCGATACGAAAAGAACCCTGACATTCGCATCCGCGGCGATTTTCATGATCCGCTGCAGATCGACGGCGCGCGGCTCCTTCCCCTCGACCTCGACGGCGAGCTGGACGAGACCGTAGTCACGCGCGAAATACCCCCACGCCGGGTGGAAGACGAGAAATCGCATCCCCATACGTCCCGAGAAGAGCGATGTCAGTTCGTCGTCGAGCGATGCGATGTCCTTGAGCATCGCTTCGTATCCCGCGCGGTATTCAGCCGCGCCCTCGGGGTCCGCCGCGACGAGCCCGCCGAGAATGTTCGACGCGATAAGCGTCGCGTTTTTCGGACTGCACCAGACGTGAGGATCGATCCCCCCCTCGTCGTGTTTTTCCTTTCCTTTCTTCGGCGCGGGAGCGACACGCATGCTTTCCGCCATCGGAATCGGAGATATTCCCTCATCCGCGCGAATCACGCGGAGAGATGGAGCGTTCTTCGCCACGCGCTCGATCAGGACGGACTCGAAGGGCAAACCGAGCGACACGTAGGCCTTCGCTTTCGAGAGAGCCACCATCTGCTTCGGCAGAGGTTCGAAAACATGGGGATCCTTTCCGGCCGGCAAGAGAACTTCCACGCTCACTCTCGAACCGCCGATCCGCTCGACAAACGAACGGAGAGGCGGAATGCCGACCACAACCGACGCAGGAGCCGCCTCCGCGACAGACATCGCCGCAAGCACCAGAAGGGCCGCCAGGACGAGCCCCTTCTTTCTTCCGATCATATTCTCCATCCTTTCGGGGTTTCGATGAACAACACCCCGCAGATTATACGCCTCTCCCTGAGGAACCAAGGTATTTCCGGGCCTCCGAATAGGCCTTCCCGACGGGCCGGCCGATTCCGTAGTACGTCCCGTATTTCGGCATGAAAACCAGCGGACGGACCTTCAGGGGATCCGGAAGCCCGTTTCCGTCCAGAACGGAAGGGTCAGCCCACGAACGAAGCACCTCCCCGACGAACTGCACATGTGAACCGAGTTCCAGGGTGTGCGTCACCCTGCACTCGATCGAGATCGGACACTCGACGACCAGTGGAGCGTCGACGAACGTTCCCCTTTCGGTCGTCAATCCCGTCTCGCGGAACTTGTCGTAGTCCCTCCCAGAAAACAAGCCGAAGAAATCGGCCTGCGCAACCTGATCTTCCGACGCGATGTTCACGGTGAACGCCCCTCTGTCACGAATGCATTCGTAGCTGTAGCGCAACTTCTGGACCGAGATGGCGATGCAGGGCGGTACGGAGCAGCATACTCCTCCCCACGACGCCGCCACGGCGTTCGCCCGCCCGTTCGCGTCATAGCACCCTATGATCAGCACCGGCACCGGATAGACGGGCGTCTGAAGCTCCAGAGACTGCTTGTTCACTCCTCGATCATCCTCTTTCGCTCGATTGGAGAAGCAATCACGAGAAATCTTAACCGAAGCGCCGCAAAATGAATATATTCCTTCGTGAGTGAGAGCAGACGTTTCTGAATGCACTTGTCTAACCAATGCTGATATATATAATGATGACAACTAAGGTCAACATACATCAATACAGGAGGTGTTTCGAAATGACACGAAGATGGCTTGCGGTCCGACCGGCGGAGAGTCTCTTCCCGACCGTTCCGTTCGGAGGCGTCGACAGGATGGTGCGAGATATGATGCGCGTTTTCGACGAATTCAATGCAGATCTCGGCTATTACGCCGATCCTTCGAGAAATATGGCCGTACCTCGCGGGGACTTTTACCGGAAGGACGGGAAGATCTACGCGGAGTTCGAACTCCCCGGGATCGATCCGGAGAGGGTCGAGCTGAACGTCTACGCCGACAGGCTGGAACTGAAGGCCGAGAAGACGGACGAAAAAAAGGTCGAGGAAAACAACGTTTTCCGGTCGGAACGCTATTACGGAACCGTTTCGCGTTCCATCCAGTTCCCGGTCGAAGTCGATCCCGACAGCGCGAAGGCATCATTCCGCAACGGGGTTCTTCAGATCGAGATCACCGAAAAGACGCAGACCGAAACCTGCAGGAAAGTCTCAATTCAGCAGACCGAATAATCGATGTCCGGCGCCGTAAGGGAAGCGGGCACAAAATGCCCGCTTCCCTTACGGCTTTGCTTCGGTACCCTTCATGGGTATAATAAGAATGGAAACCGGACCTATCACGCGAGAACGAAAGGGGCGAGAGCATGCAGTACACGGAACCCGTCGAATCACTGGACCCGAAGACCAACGACTGCGCCAGGGGGCTCAAAAGTCTCCAGGAAGAACTTGAAGCCGTCAGTTATTACCATCAGCGGGTTGCGGCGACGTCCGACCCGACAATCAGGGAAATCCTCGCGCACAACAGGGACGAGGAGATCGAGCACGCGGCGATGCTTCTCGAATGGTTGCGCAGGAACATGGATGGATGGGACGAAGCGCTCAGGACATACCTGTTCACATCGGAATCCATCGTCGCGATCGAAGGAAACGCCGCATCCGAAGGCGGAGATGGGGCGCTCGGGATCGGCAGCCTCAGGGTGTAACCGGACACCGGCCGGACACTTCTCGATAAGGGAGGAAATCGAATGAACGGAATTCTTCGCCGCTCCACCGAAATGATCGCGCAGGAAGCCTGGGAGGAACTCGATTCGCAGGCCAGGAGGGTTCTTTCCCTGGCTCTCACGGGCAGAAAATTCGTTGACGTCATCGGGCCGAAAGGCTGGAACTACGCCGGACATCCGCTCGGGCGTCTCGACATCAAGACCGAGGTTCCGAGAAAGGGAGTCGAATTCGGCGTCAACATGATCCTTCCGCTCGTCGAGGCGAGGGCCGTGTTCGAACTCGAGCAGTGGGAACTCGACAATATCTCCAGAGGCTCGAAAAACCCCGATCTGAAGCCTCTCGAGGAAGCCGCGAAGGCGATCGCGACCTTCGAGGACACGGCCATCTACTCGGGACTCGACGAAGGGTGCATCGTGGGACTGAGGAACGCCGCCGCCCACCGTCCGCTCACGACGGGCGACGGAATCGAGGGAATCCTCCGCGCGATCATGGACGCGACTCTCATGCTCCAAGACGCGTCCGTCGAGGGACCGTACGTACTCGCGGCATCCCCGGCACTCTGGAAGAAGCTCTACTCTTCCGCAGCCGATTATCCGCTGATCAAGCGAGTCGAGAAACTCGTATCGAAAGTGGTATTCGCGAATTCCCCGGACGCCTCCTTCGTCGTCTCCTCCCGCGGCGGCGACATGGAGCTCGTCATCGGGCAGGACATGTCCCTCGGCTACGAGGACAAGACGTCCGGCAGGGTTCGCTGCTTCCTGACCGAATCGTTCACGTTCCGGGTCGTGAATCCGGAAACAATCGTTCCGATCGGCGCATAGCACGCATTCTCCCCGAACGTCCCGGAGAGAGGGACCGATCCGCAGGTCCCCAATCGATATATGAGGCGGAGAAGCAGAAGGACAGGGTTTCATCACATGCCACAATCCGAAGGAGGATGACCGATGGGTCAGTCGAAAACCATGAAAGACCTTATGGATGCGTTCGCCGGGGAGTCCATGGCCAACAGGAAGTACCTCGCCTATGCCGCACAGGCGGAAAAGGAAGGCTATCCTGCAGTCGCGAAACTCCTCAAGACAATCGCAGAAGCGGAAACGCTCCACGCCCATTCGCACTTCCGCGTCGCGGGAGGCATCGGCGACACGAAGCAGAATCTGCAGGCAGCCCTCGACGGCGAGACCTACGAATTCACCGAGATGTACCCCGCTTTCATGAAAGACGCCGAAACCGATGGGAACAAGGCCGCGTTCCGGAGCTTCCAGCTCGCGAACGAAGCGGAAAAGGTCCACGCGGAACTGTACAAAAAGGCGATGGCCGGCCTCGAGAAGGGACGCGACGCAGAATACTACCTGTGTCCGTTCTGCGGATACGTCCAGGAAAACGGCGTTCCCGACGAGTGTCCGATCTGCAAGGCGAAAGGAACGACCTTCAGAAAGGTCGCGTAGCGATTTTCCCCCGTCGCGCAAAGGGGGAGATGCGGCGCAAGGGCCGTATCTCCCCCTTTTGCATATTCG
Source organism: Lactivibrio alcoholicus (assembly GCF_055390895.1). NCBI lineage: Bacteria > Thermotogati > Synergistota > Synergistia > Synergistales > Aminobacteriaceae > Lactivibrio > Lactivibrio alcoholicus. The sequence continues at coordinate 2,658,586 of NZ_AP042471.1, read as the reverse complement.
ACCATTTCAGAGTATTCTTTCCCATAACGTTCCGCGAGGCGATGAGAACGAAAAAAACGACTCTAACCGGAGGTGATCTGCTCCATGCGATTTCGTCGATGGGGACTCTTTGCGGCTCTCTGCGCGCTGATCCTCTGCGCAGGGGCCGTCTGGGCGGCCGCACCATCCCTGACGGACATCTACGGCGTTCTGAAGACCAGAACGTTCGTGGATCTCACGCATTCCTTCGAACCGGGGATTCCCCACTGGCCCGGATTTCCCGATGAGACCCGCGAAACCGTGTACTGGTACGACAAGGGCGTCGGCAAAGCAGGCTACGGCTTTTTCGCCCAGGTCTTCTCTCACGTCGGACAGTGGGGAACGCATTGCGACGCCCCGGCTCACTTCGCCAGAGGGAAGCGGACGATCGACCGGATCGACGTGAAGGAAATGCTCCTTCCGCTCGTCGTGCTCGATATTCACGAGCAGGCCGCAACCAACCCGGACGCGGTCGTTTCGATGGATGACGTGAGGAAGTGGGAGGCGAAGAACGGCCCGATCCCTGAGGGCGCCTTCGTCGCGCTGAGAACGGACTGGTCGAAGAAATGGCCCGACGCGAAGGCCATGCGCAATGAGGACGGAAAGGGCGTGGCGCACTATCCAGGATGGAGCATGTCCGTCCTGAAGTATCTCTACGAGGAACGGAAGATCACCGCATCGGGACACGAGACGACCGACACCGATCCGGGAGTCTCCACAAGTGCGGGAGATTATTCCTGCGAGGCCTATATCCTTGCCCAGGACCACTATCAGATCGAGCTCCTGGCAAATCTTGACAAACTTCCCGAAGCCGGGGCCCTCGTAGTCGCTGCGTTTCCGAAGCCGTTCTTCGGTTCGGGATTCCCGGCGCGGGTCTTCGCGATCCTGCCGTAACCCCCTCTCATTCCGCCGTCGCCTCGAGGGCGCACGAAGGGGAAGCCCCAGGCTTCCCCTTCCGCTTTCACGGGAGCGATCGTCCGGAGACGGGATCAGAGGGATTCGTCCGGGGGACGCTTCGCGACGGTTTCGGTGGCAGCGGAGCCCCGCGTCGAACCGATCCACCCCTTCTTCCGGAACATCCATGCCATCCCGGCCGCGGAGACGAGCATCAGCGCAAGCGCGAACAGGTACCCGTATTTCCAGTTCAGTTCGGGCATATTCAGCGGCGAGAGCTGCGTATTGAAATTCATGCCGTACAGTCCCGCGATGAACGTCAGCGGAATGAAAATCGTCGAGATGATCGTCAGGATCTTCATGATTTCGTTCATCCGGTTGCTGACCGTCGCGAGGTGGACGTCCATGAGTCCCGACGCGATATCTCTGTAGGTTTCGAGCAGATCGAGAATCTGAAGGACATGGTCGAGGCAGTCGGGAAGGTACACCCTGGTGTCTCCGGTGACAAGCGGGGTCTCTGTCCGCTGCAGCTCGCTCACGACGTCCCGGAGCGGCCATATCGCCCGACGCAGCGAGAGCAGATCCCGTTTCGCGCCCCTGATTTCCGATACGACGGCCGGTCCCGGCGCGGCGAGAATCTCGTTTTCGAGCGATTCGAGACGTTCCCCGGCACGTTCGAGGGCAACGTAGAAGAAGTCGACGACGGCATCGAGAAGCGAATACGCCAGAAAATCCGACCCGCACCCCTGGACCCTGGTCGTGAAAGCCTCCTTCCTGAGGCGCTCGCGGACCGCCAGAATCGGTGCGGGATCCCCTCCCTCCCTGAATGAGAGAATCGTTTCCCTGAGGACGAAAAGGCTCAGTTGTCCCGAGTGTCCGCCGAAGCCGTCGCTTTCGGGCAGACGGAGCGACATGAAGAGGAACTCGCCGTAGTCGTCCAGCCTGGGACGCTGGTGCGGATTCATCGTATCTTCGATCGCCAGCGGATGCAATCCGAATTCTGACATGAGACGCCCGACGACGTCCGCGTCTCCGAGGCCGTCGACGTGAATCCAGGAAAGACCGCCTCTCTTGACAGCGTCGATCGCGTCTTCGATCGGCACGTTCGCGCGCTCGAGCGTTCCCCCATCCCGCAGCAGCGTTACGGTCACGACGGAGGGCGACGCGTCCGGACGCGTCCGGACGGACCCCGGCGCCGCCCCGGGCGATATCCCCGACACGACCTCCCGGATACGCCCGGAGAGGGCGCCGTTTTTCCTTTCGGCTCTTCCGGCGTGCTTCATCTTCCCTCCTATTCCTGCCGTCGCCCGGGGCGACCCTGCCATTCCCCGCGGAACGCCGGCTCTTTTCCGTATTCCCGTCGGTTTCGCTTCTCCACCGAGATGGTATCATGCTCCTACGCAAAACGATCAAGGTTCTCTGCGAGGAGGGTTTTTATGGAACATTCGAAATTCACCATTCTCATCTGCGCGATACTGCTTTCCGTCACGCTTCTTTCCGCCAGAGGATGGGCCGCACCCCGACTCATCCCTCTCGAGGATTTCTTCCGCAATCCCGAGACGGCGATGTTCCGTCTCTCGCCCGACGGAACGCAACTCGCCTACCTCAAGCCGTGGGAACGACGGATGAACGTCTTCGTCCGCAGGATCGGTTCCGAAGAGGAGCGGCGTCTGACGGCCGCCACGGCGAGAAATATCGCGGCGTTCTTCTGGGCCAGCGACAGCCGGATCGTCTTCCTGCAGGACAACGGCGGCGACGAGAATTACCACGTCTTCGCGGTCAACACGGACGGCTCCAACCTCAAGGAACTCACGCCCTTCCCGGGCGTTCGCGCGTCGATCGTCGACGACCTCGAGGACAATCCCGACGAGATGCTTGTCGGCCTGAACAGGCGCGACAACCGCGTTTTCGACGTGTACCGCCTCAATATCCATACGGGCGAGATGTCGATGATCGCGGAAAACCCCGGGAATATCACGGGCTGGATGACCGACCACGCCGGCAGACTGCGAATCGCGATCTCCACGGACGGCGTCAATACGAGCCTCCTCTATCGCGAAAGGGAAAACGAACCGTTCACCACGATTCTGACGACAAACTTCAGGGACAGCCTGAATCCGCTTCTCTTCTCGTTCGACGACACCCGGCTCTTCGTCGCGTCGAACCTCGGACGGGACAAACTCGCCGTCTACGAGTACGACCCGAAGCTCGCGAAGCTCGGCAAGCTCGTCTTCGAGCACCCCGAGGTCGATGTCGGCGGCCTGCTCTGGTCGAAAAAACGTCATGTCCTCACCGGCGTGACGTATGTCACGGACAAGATCCACATCACCTTCTTCGACGAGGAGCGGAAAAACCTCCAGAAAGAGCTCGAATCCCGGCTTCCCGACAAGGAGGTCTCCGTCGTCGACCGGAGCAGGGACGAAACGCGCTGGCTCGTCGTAACGCACGGAGACAGGGATCTCGGGACCTACTGGTTCTACGACGCGTCCGCAAAGCGGCTCGAGAAGCTCGCCGACCTCGGCCCCTGGCTCAGGGAAGACGAAATGGCCGGAATGCGGCCGGTCGAATACACGGCGCGCGACGGCCTGAAAATTCGCGGATACCTTACGCTCCCGCTCGACACGGAACCGAAAAACCTGCCCGTCGTCATCCTGCCTCACGGGGGGCCGTGGGCCAGGGATTCATGGGGATTCGACCCGGAGGTCCAGTTTCTCGCAAACCGCGGCGCTGCCGTCCTGCAGATGAACTTCAGGGGATCGACGGGCTACGGCAAGGCGTTCTGGCAGGCGGGCTTCAAACAATGGGGGCGCGCGATGCAGGACGACATCACGGACGGAGTCCAGTGGCTCGTGAAGCAGAGGATCGCGGACCCGAAGCGGATCGCGATCTATGGCGCGTCGTACGGCGGCTACGCAGTGCTCGCGGGACTGGCCTTCACACCGGATCTCTACTGTTGCGGCGTCGACTACGTCGGCGTTTCCAACATCTTCACGCTGCTCGCGTCGATTCCCCCGTACTGGGAGCCAGTCCGGGAGATGTTCTACGAACAGGTCGGACACCCGGAGAAGGACCGCGATCTTCTCAGGAACGTATCGCCGTTGTTCTCGGCCGACCGGATCAGGGTTCCGCTGCTCGTCGCCCAGGGGGCGAACGATCCCCGCGTCAAGAAGGCCGAGTCGGATCAGATCGTTGAGGCGCTGCGTTCCCGCGGCATTCCCGTCGATTACATGGTCAAGGACAACGAAGGGCACGGCTTCTCGAACGAGGAAAATCGCTTCGACTTCTACCGCGCCATGGAGCGGTTTCTCGGCAGGCTTCTCGGAATCCGTTCCGCTCAGAAGTAACCGTTCCGTCCTCAGGGGATTTCGCCGGAAACGGGTGGAATCCCCTCCCTGTTTTCTCCTTCGCGCCGAATGTCGCGTTTTCTGAAAAACCCGCACCAGAAGCCATATTTTCCCCACTTGTATTCCTGCAGGAAAGACATATAATCCGCGAAAGAAAGGGCCTCATTCTTTCATCGCACCGGAACCGCCGGGAACCGACAGACGATCCCCCGGAAATTCAAGGTCCGCGGAACCGGTGCCCCGAGGAGGGATTGATGGATACGCGCATTCGCTTCTCAACGTATCCCGGCACAGAGGGGACAGTCGGAACCATCGCGACGAACACCGGAACGCCCCGCTCGCACGAGCGGGTACGATGCGCGATATCAGGGGGTATCCATCTCGGATGAAGGAAGAGTACGGCCAGGAGGCTGACCTCTCGTCGGCCGGTTTCACCATATCCATCGCATGCAATCTCAAGCCCGAGGACGTTCGCGAACTGCCGACGGCATCCCGCCGGGGAGCGTCCGATTCGTACGAAGAGTATGACTCCCTTGAAACCGTCGAAGCCATCGCCCGTCAGGTCAGGGATCTCGGTTTCGCGGCCGAAATTCTCGAGCAGGACGACCGTTTCCTCTCGAAGATCGAACAGAACCCTCCGGACTTCGTCCTCAACATCGCGGAGGGCCGGGGAACCTCGAGAGGACGCGAGGCACAGGTCCCGGCGATCCTCGAAAGCCTCGGAATCCCCTTCAGCGGATCCGACTCCGTTTCAATGTCGCTTTCGCTCGACAAATACCTTACGAACAGAGCGCTCGCCGGAGAGAGCGTTCCCGTTCCGAAAGCCTTTCTCTTCAGGAAAGGCGCACGTGTGTCGCTTCCGGAACAGGAGACGCGATGGGTCGTCAAACCGCGCTTCGAGGGCTCTTCGAAGGGGATCTTTCCCGATTCCCTCGTGAAAGACGAATCCGAGGCCCGCGCGCGTGTCGACCGCATCTGGTCGCTCTACGACCAGGACGCCATCGTCGAGGAGTTCCTTCCCGGGGACGAGATCACCGTCGGCATCTTCGGCAACGAGGAGCCTTGGGCAGGAGGCATGATGCGGATCGCGCCGACGGCGAAAGAGGAAGGGACGTTCCTTTATTCGCTCGAACACAAGCGCGACTGGAAAAACCGCGTCCGGTACGAAGGACCGGACATGATCCCCGCGGAAGTGCGCGAAAAGGCCGAAGCGTGCGCCCTTATGGCGTTCCGCGCGCTCGAACTGCGGGATGTCTCCCGGATTGACCTCCGCCTCGACGCGGCGGGAAATCCGCACGTCATCGACGTGAATCCCCTGCCCGGACTCTCTCCGACCTACAGCGACCTTCCGATCCTTTACAGGCTGAGCGGCGGGACGTACGCCGACATCATCAAAACGATCCTCTCCCTCGCGCTCCGGAGAAATGGCATTTCCCGATCGGTCCTTCCCCTCAAACCCGCTGAGAAACGGAGCGTGAACGAATGAGCCCCATGCAGACGCACACCGAAGACGCACCGCTCTCTTCGGAGCCTCCCGAACCTCCGGAACGCATCCGTTCCCGGGGAGTCGTCCCTGTCGCCGTCGCGGTCGAGGACGGAAGCCGTCCGGATGTTTCGGACGCTCTCCGGTGCCGTATGCACGTTTTCGACGCCCTCTCCCGCCTCGGGTTTTCCGCGGTTCCCTTCGACGTCAGGAAGGGCGATTTCGCTGACGCGCCCCTTCTCCTGCGACGCATCGGAGACGTCTCGCCGCTCGTCGTCTTCAATCTCTTCGAAGGCTTCGGCGACGACAGCTCCCTCGAAAATGTCTTCTGCCGCCATCTCGACTCTTCCGGCGTTCCGTACACGGGGAACGGGCCGGATGCGCTCGCCCTATGCCGCGACAAGGAAACTGCCCGAACGCGGCTCGAACTTTCGGGCGTTCCCGTCCCGATGGGGATCAGGGTCCGCAATCCATCCGATGTGACGAAAGTCCCCTTTCCCGCTCCGTACTTCGTCAAGCCCGCATGCGAGGACGGGAGCGTCGGGATCGACGATTCTTCGCTCGTGCGCGACGCCGGCGACCTTCCCCGCATCGTCGTCGAAGGGTTGGCCCGATACCCGGAAGGACTCCTCGTCGAAGAGTTCCTCGGAGGTCGCGAATTCTCGGCCGCATTCCTCGAGGGCGACCGTGAGCCGCTCGGAATTTCCGTCATCGACTACGCGCGATACCGGGATGTACCCCCCTACCTCAACTACTCCTCAAAGTGGGATCCGGCGTCGCCCGAATATGCGATCATTCCCGAATCCGCAGATCTTCTCGCACCCGACGTCGTACGTCGCGTGCGGGATCTCGCGGAACGTGCGGGAACGGCCCTCGGCTGCCGGGGTTACTACAGGGTCGATCTCCGCGAAAGGTCCGGCGACGGGGATGTCTGCGTCATCGACGTGAACCCGAACCCCGATATCTCGAAAGACGCCGGAATGGCGCGTCAGGCCTCCCGCAACGCCATTCCGTACGACGCGCTGATCGGCCGCATCGTCGACGCGGCGCTCGCGAACGGAAATCCGGCCGGAAGGATCCTGAAGGGAAAGGCGGTGAAACGCCGTGTCGCCTGAAGACTTCGGGCGGTATCTCGCCATGGCCCGTCGGACCAATGCCTTTTCCGAAGACGAAATCGCAGTACTCGACGAAGTCCTGCGCGCGTGTGCCGAAGCCCCGGGCCGCGACTACACGCTTCTCGACGCTGAAGAGTGCGGAATCGCGGGGGGATTTCTGATCTACGGTCCGACACCGATGACGGATTTCGCCTTCGATCTCTACTGGATCGTCGTCGATCCGTCGCAACAGCGGAAGGGCGTCGGACTCGCACTCGACGACGCGATGTGCGCCGCGCTCCTCGCCGGGGCGGAAAGAGCGGTAATCCGCGTGGAAACGGCGGGGCGATCCGACTACGACGGACAGAGACATTTCTACGAACGCGCGGCTTACAGGGAGTGCGGACGCATTCCCAACTTCTATTCGGAGGGTGACGATCTTGTCCTCTATTGCAAGGAAATCCGACGCCACATCGACTAGGAACGCCATGCTCCCCCTCCGCCCGAGGGTCGGAAGGAGCGAACCGTCCGGAGACATCCGTCGGGAGTCGACGGCCCCGGCGCTCTGGAACGACTGGCGCTGGCAGATGGAACACCGCATCACGACAGCCGACGACCTGTCGCGGATACTCACGATGTCCCGGAACGAGGCCGCGATCGTCAAAAAGAGCCTCGCGACGCTCCGGATGGCGATCACGCCCTACTACGCGAGCCTGATCGACCACGGGGATCCCAACTGTCCGATCCGGCGCCAGGCGGTGCCCACGCTCAAGGAGACTCTGATCGCGTCGACGGATCTCCTCGACCCGCTCCACGAGGACGTCGACTCTCCGGTCCCGGGTCTGACGCATCGTTACCCGGACCGGTGCATCCTCCTGGTCACGGACCAGTGCTCGATGTACTGCCGCCACTGCACGCGAAGGCGTTTCGCCGGGCAATCGGACCATGCCCGTTCCCGGGAGGAGATCGAGGCGTGCATCGCGTACGTCCGCAGGACTCCGGAGATCCGCGACGTTCTCGTCACGGGAGGGGATCCGCTCACGCTCTCCGACGAGACGCTCGAATGGATCCTCGGCGAAATCCGCGCCATTCCCCACGTCGAGATCATCCGGATCGGAACGCGCGTCCCGGTCGTCCTGCCCATGCGGATCACCGACTCCCTCTGCGGCATGCTCCGGCGCTTCCACCCGCTCTGGATCAACGTCCAGTTCAACCATCCCCGCGAAATCACGCCGGAGTCGTCGCAGGCGTGCATCCGCCTCGCAGACGCGGGAATCCCCCTCGGGAACCAGTCGGTCCTCCTCAGGGGAATCAACGACTGTCCGTACATCTTCCGGGAACTTAACCAGAAACTCCTGAAGATCCGCGTCCGCCCCTACTACATCTACCAGTGCGATCTCTCGCGCGGCATCGAACACTTCCGGACATCCATCGGCAAGGGAATCGAGATCATGGAGTTCCTGCGCGGTCACACGTCCGGGCTCGCAGTCCCGACATTCGTCGTCGACGCCCCCGGGGGGGGCGGCAAGATCCCCGTCATGCCGAACTACGTCGTCTCGAGGTCCGACCGGAAGACGATCCTGAGAAACTACGAGGGGGTCCTTACGGTCTACACGGAGCCGGACGACAACCAGAGCCGGTGTCCGGGAAACTGCAGGGAACTGTGCGAACGGCAGAAGGGGTTTTCGTCGGGCGGCATCCAGTCGCTCCTCGACGGCAGCCGGATCGCCCTCGAACCCGAGGGGCTTGCCCGGAACGCCAGAAGGCGCGCCGCGAGAGGCGAATAGCGGCGAAGGGGGCCGGTACCGGCCCCCTTCGCCATGCTCCGGTTCAGTCCATCCAGACGGAAAAACTCATGCGGCGAACCGTTCCGCCGAGGTCGAGCCGGAACACGATGTCCACATACCCCGATTCGTCCTCGTAGCGCATTTCGTTGTCCCGCTCTTCGGCGGGAGCGCCGAGTTCCCGGATGACGGCGCTCTTCGGCGACCCGACACGCACGTTCTTTCCGAAGACGAGCTTCGGCGTCGTCGCGACGAGATTGACGAGGAGCTCCTTGTCGGAATCACGGTACACCACCGCCTGCGCTCCCTTCGGCCCGAAGTCCATCGACACGAGTTCATACGTGTAGTTCGGGTCGTGCGGACTCGTGTGCTTCGTAACGCTCCGCTCTGACGGAGCTCCGAGCGCCTCCGTCAGGGACGCTTCCATGTTGCCGTATCGCTCGATCGTCCGTTCCATAAACCGCGCGACCTTCTCGAAAGACGTTTCCGAAGACGCAGGCAAAACGGAAAAAACCGCCAGCAACGCACCCATGAGCACGTACCGAACAATGCACGCCACCTTCCGACACCTCCCCGAACGAAGCGGCTTCCACGCGGATTTTTCTTCCGCACCCTCCTGCGTTCCGGTGGGGTCCCTCAGTCCGCCGAAGTCCGCCCTTTCCTTGAAAAGAATACCATGAAGGGAAGCGCGCACAAGGGGAGAGACGCGACGATGGTCATCGTCGCCTGGATCCCGAAATGGTCGGCCACAAAACCGAGCGGCCCGGTCAACAGGTTCGCGATGCCCCACGAGAGCCCCATGACGATCGAACTCGCCATGCTCCGGGATTGCGGCGCCATTTCCTGCGCGAGGGCCGCCGTCACGGGAAGGGTCGCGTTCGCGGCGGAGACGCCGACGAGATAGAGCGCGATCGAGATCGCCCCTTTCGTCATGAGCGCCGGAAAGAGCGCGACCGACGATACGGCGAGCAGCAGCGTCAGCGTCCATCGCTTCCCCAAGCGGTCGGCAAGCTTCCCGCCGATCACCATCGCTATCGTGCTCGCGAGCATCATCAGGAAGAGAATCGATCCGACGGCAGTGATATCCCCTCCGTTCGCCGAAATCTGGATGGGAAGGAAAAACCTGACGCCCTGGCTCGTCGCGTCGCGGGCCACGGAAACCGCCCAGATCGGAAAGATCGTCGCGAAGACCGATGTCAGCGCGCCGAGGATCCCCTGCCGTGCGGCAGGCGCGGACGGGGGATCGTCGCTGAACCTGGGCATGTAGCGGAAGATGCAGCAGGCGAGAATCAGAACGGGAATCGTCGCTACGAAAGGAAGCGCCGGAAGTCCGAGACTCTTCGCCATCGCCACGGCGAAGAGCGGGCTCAGCGTGACACCGACGTTTCCCGCGACGCTGAAGATCGCGAGCGAGGATGTCAGGCGCTCTCTCGAAACGACGTGACCGACGCTGCCGTTTCCCTGGGGGTGGAACGACGCGCTCCCGAGTCCCCAGAGAGCGGCGAACAGGAGAGCGAACCCGTAGGATGGAGAATTCGGCAAAAGCGTCGCCCCGAGGCACGTCAGGATCGGGCCGATCGTGATGAGCCAGCTTCGGGTCGTCCGGTCGGAAAGGTACCCCATGACGGGCTGACAGAACAGGTGGACCGTCCCCACGACGGTATTGAGAAGTCCGGCCTGCGCCATGCTGAGTCCGAGGCGTCCGATGATTCCCGGGACGAAGGTCGGCAGAAATGACGCGTACAGGTCGTTGAAAAAGTGCGCAACGGACAGGAGAGAGAGCTTGAAACCCGAGCTCCGGATACGGATCGAGCGGTTCGGCATGAAACGACCTCCAGAGAAACGAATATTCGTATTATCGCACCATCCGCGGCAACATATCACAGAAGTTTGGAATTATACAGTATTCATACCTCATTGCGACGAATTTTTCGCGAAAACCGCCAGCCATACGCAGGGTGGCTCTTCGCTCGTCCACTCGATCCGGTGACGACAACGCGCCGGAAGAAAGATCGAATCCCCGCGACGAAGCGACACTCCCGTTCCGTCGCCGAAGGAAAGCTCCGCCTCTCCGTCGAGAAGCGCGACCCACTCGTCCTCGTCCTGGTCGTACCAGAATCCCGGCGGCGACGACTGGCCGGTCGACACGATCCGCTCGACCCGGACGCTCCCGGTCCGGAGCAGGACATCGAGCCGTTCCTCCGCGTCCCTTGGCGGAAGGGGGCGCGGCAGCGCAAACAGGTTGATCGGTTCCAGGCACATGAGAAGCGACGCTCCTTTCACTGGTTTTCGGGCACTCCCTTGAGATACCGGCCGCAAGGGAGTATAAATTTCCGGGTAGAGACCCTACGCACCACATTCTGGAGGTGGACGGCATGAGACGCAAGTGGATACCTGTGATTTCCGTACTCTTCGTTCTGATCGCAACGACGGCCTTCTGCGGAACTGCGGACCTCGCTAATGCCCTTGTGGACGCACATAAGCAGGGAAAACTCCTTCCTCTCGTTTCGGCGATCGATCCGAAACTGGATGAGACCGGAGCATATGCGGTCCAGAGGGACTATGTGACGCAGCGGCTCAAGGGCGATTCCGTCGCGGGATTCAAGGCCGGACTCACGACCGCAGCCGGCCAGAAAAAATTCGGCGTTTCCGATCCCGTTGCAGGCGTCCTCTACGGTTCCGGAAAGATGACCGGCTCCCCCGTGATCTTTTCGAAGGGATACGCCGCGCTCATGGTCGAAACGGAACTCGCCTTCCAGGCGGGCCGCACGATCACGAAGCCCGTAAAGTCCGTCGCCGAGCTGAAACGCTCGTTCTCTTCGGTGATGCCGTCGATCGAGCTTCCCGATATGAACTTCAAGACGATGCAGGGTTTCCGCGGCGTGGACCTTATCGCCGCCAACGTTTCAGCCGTGAGCTTCATCGCGGGGCCGAAGACGCGCATGGGGCACAGGGTCGATCCCAACTCCTTCGCCGTCGTCCTGACGCGCGACGGCGAGAAGATCAACGCCGGAAAGGCGCCCGATGCCCTCGGAGATCAGTGGAAGGCGCTTCTCTGGCTCGTGAACCGCTCGATCGAAAGCGGCTGGAAGATCGAGGCGGGCGACATTTTCATGACCGGAGCGCTCGGAAACATGATTCCGGGCAAACCCGGGAAATACGTCGCCGACTTCGGCACGCTCGGGAAGGTCATGTTCGAGATCCGCTGACGGCGGGTATGACAGCGGCCTGAAGGGATGCTCCCTTCAGGCCGCTGTTTTTTTTCGCTCTCGACCGGACGCGTTCTGACGGCGTTATTCGGACGACGCCGCGAGGATCACTTCGTAATCGAGCTCTCCACCTTTTTCGGACACCCTGACCGTCGATCCGGGGGGCACCTCCCCCGTCACGATCAGGCGAGAGAGTTTCGTTTCGAGCGTCCGGACCATGAGCCTCTTGAGCGGACGCGCGCCGTAGACCGGGTCGTATCCCGTCCGGGCCAGGTATTCAGCCGCCCCGTCCGTCAGTTCGAGCACGATATCCCTGTCTTTCAGACGCCGTTCGAGCGTCGCGGTCAGGAGCCGAACAATCCGGAGCATTTCGTCGCGCCGCAGCGGCTTGAACAGTACCACGTCGTCCACACGGTTCAGGAACTCGGGGCGGAAGACCCTCCGCAGCTCCGACATCACCTGTTCTCTCGCACCATCTCTGATCTGTCCGTCCGGCGTGATCCCGGAGAGCAGGTATTCCGCTCCGAGGTTGCTCGTCATGATGATGACCGTGTTCTTGAAATTCACCACGCGACCGTGGCTGTCGGTGAGGCGTCCGTCGTCGAGGATCTGCAGCAGGACGTTGAAGACATCCGGATGCGCCTTCTCGATCTCGTCGAAGAGGATCACCGAATACGGATGTCGCCTGACCGCTTCGGTCAACTGCCCGCCCTCGTCGTACCCGACGTATCCCGGAGGTGCCCCGACGAGACGCGATACCGCGTGTTTTTCCATGTATTCCGACATGTCGATCCGCGTGAGGACATCCTCGCTGTCGAAGAGCGCCTCGGCGAGCGCCTTCGCGAGCTCGGTCTTTCCGACACCCGTGGGACCGAGGAAGATGAACGAACCGATCGGACGTCGCGGATCCTTGATGCCCGACCTGGCCCGGATCACCGCGTCGGCCACGAGCGTCACGGCTTCGTTCTGCCCCACGACGCGCCGGTGGAGGATCTCGTCGAGCTTGAGGAGCTTTTCCCGCTCCCCCTCGACAAGACGGGTCACCGGGACCCCGGTCCATCGGCTCACGATCTCTGCGATTTCGTCGTCCGTGACCTCTTCCCGGAGAAGGACTTGCCCTCCCTGCCGCGCCGCGAGGTCTTCTTCCTTCGCCTTCAGCTCCTCCCTCAGCTGCGGGAGCTGTCCGTGCTTGAGTTCGGCGGCCCTGTTGAGATCGTAGTCGCGTTCCGCCTTTTCGATCTGCCGGTTGATCTCCTCGATCCGGCTCCTGAGGTCGCGAACGCCTGAAATCATGTTCTTTTCGGCCTCGTACTGCGCACGGAGCGAATCGGCCTCCTCGCGGGCCTCCTGAAGCTCCTTCCGGAGCGTCTTGAGGCGTTCCAGGCTCGCGGCGTCCTTTTCCTTCGTCAGCGCAGCCTCTTCGATCTCGAGCTGCATCACGCGCCGCGACGCGGTATCCAGTTCCGTCGGCAGAGAGTCGATCTCCGTCCGGATCATCGCACACGCTTCGTCGACGAGATCGATCGCCTTGTCCGGAAGAAACCGGTCGGTGATATAGCGGTTCGACAGGACCGCCGCCGCGACGAGCGCGGTGTCGCGGATGCGCACTCCGTGATGGACCTGGAAGCGCTCCCTGAGCCCGCGCAATATGGAGATCGTGTCCTCGACGTTCGGCTGTTCGACGAGAACCGGCTGGAAGCGCCGAGCGAGCGCGGCGTCCTTCTCGATGTGCTTTCGGTATTCGTCCATCGTCGTCGCCCCGATGCAGTGAAGTTCGCCGCGCGCCAGCATGGGCTTCAGCATGTTCCCGGCGTCGATCGCGCCTTCCGCGGCACCGGCTCCGACGACGGTGTGCAATTCGTCGATGAACAGCAGAATCCTGCCTTCGCTCTGCCGGACCTCGTTGAGAACGGCCTTGAGCCGCTCCTCGAACTCGCCGCGGTACTTCGCTCCGGCGAGCAGGGATCCCATGTCGAGCGCGAACACCGTTCTATCCTTGAGACCTTCGGGAACGTCGCCCCGAACGATGCGTTCGGCGAGCCCCTCGACGATCGCCGTCTTTCCGACGCCGGGATCTCCGATCAGAACCGGATTGTTCTTTGTCTTCCGGCTCAGGATCCGGATCACCCTCCGGATCTCCTCGTCCCGCCCGATCACAGGATCGAGCTTCCCTTCTCTCGCCATCTGAACGAGGTCGCGTCCGTATTTCCGAAGCGCCTCGTACGTCTCTTCCGGAGAGTCGTTCGAGACGCGCTGCGCGCCCCTGACCTGCGCCAGCGTCGACAGGAAGCGGTCCTCGGTCACTCCCCGAGCCCCGAGAATCTTTCCCGCCGGGGTCGCCGTCCCCTCGGCGAGTATCGCGGCCATGACATGCTCGACGGATACATATTCATCCTTGAGACGTGTCGCCAGCTCACGCGCGTTCACGAGGATCTGGTTCAGGCGCTGGGACACGTAAATCCTGCCGGGCTCGGCTCCCGGTCCCGAGATCCGCGGCAAACGCGCAAGCTCTCTTTCCACATCCTGCGCGAGACCGCCGGCATCTATTTCCATGCGCGCGAGAATCCTCGGAATGAGTCCATCCTTCTGACGAAGCATCGACAAAAGAAGGTGCTCCACTTCGACGCTCATGTTCCCTGCCGTCGCGGCAAGCGTCTGAGCTTCGGAAAGAGCCTCCTGCGATTTTTTCGTGAACGTGGACAGGTCCATCGTCATCCCCCCATTTGACACAGTTTCACCATAGTCTATATACAACTAAGGTCAGTATTTGTCAATATATTGTGGAGAGAGGCGCATGATTATTGAGGACGACACGGAAAGCGTCCGCCGCATACGAAAAGGGCCGGAGCGGAGCGACGGAACATCATATGGCCCGAGCTCCAGTTCACGACGCAGACGGACACCTAAGTCGCGTCGACTTTCGCGAGTTCCGGGATATAGTCCGCGACCCGTCCTCCGGCGACCTTCCCCCGGCTCTCGCCCATGAGCCGTCCGATGCGCTTCTCCATGGATTCATCAAGCGTGCCGCGCGCCCCTGCATGACCGCCAGCGGCCCCGGAGATACCGGAAACATACGCGGAGTTCCGCCGCATCGCCGTATTATCTGCCATGAGTGTCCGCCCACCGGAGAAGATCTTCCGCGACGAACTCGCGCATCCCTCCCGGGACGACGTAGTTCGCTTCGAGCAGCCTGGAATCGAAGGGAGGTTCGGGAAATGTCGGGATGACGGCACATCGCATTCCGGCGCGTTTCGCGGCTATCACGCCGTATACGGCATCCTCGACGACCAGCGTGTTGCGCGGCGCGGAACGGATCCGCTCCGCCGCTTCGAGGAAGACGTCCGGTTCAGGCTTGCCGTTCGGGACTTCCTCCGAAGAGACCGTCGCCCCGAAGTATCGTCGCAGCCCGGTAATCCCGAGAACTTCCCGGATGACGGCAGGAGACGATCCCGACGCGACGGCCATAGGGACTCCTCTTGCGAAAAACCCCTCGATGAGAGCCCGCATCTCAGGAAAGACGCTCGTATCCGAACGAGCGATCGCGAGATACTCCCGGTTCTTCTCCTCGAGAAGCGCGTCCGGTGTGTCGGCAAGACCGAATTCCGCGATGAACCGCTCCATGATGTAGCGATTGCCGTACCCGATGAAGCGTCCCTTGTCTTCCCGCGTCAACGCGACTCCCCTTCGCGCGAGGATCCTCACGTCGGACTGGTAGTAGTTCTCCTCGCTGTCGACGATCGTCCCGTCCAGATCGAACACGACGCCCCGTATCGGGGATGATTCCGAATTCATAGACATGCACCCCATCTCTTCGCGTTTTGCGTATAATACAGTGATGAACGGATATGACATTCAGATCTGAAAAAGGGGGTCATACCATGTCCACCTGGCTGAAGCTGTTCGGAGCGATCGGACTCTCCATCGCTCTCGCGTGCGTCCCATATCCCTTGTATGCGGGTCCCGCACCGACCGGCGACTTTACTGTCGCGGCATTCTCTCCCGTCGGACTCGTCCAGGGACGTCCCACTCTGAGGGTTTCATTTTCGGCTCCGGTAGTGGACAGGTCCGTCATCAACAAACCCGTCGCGCCGGAGAAGTTTCCGCTGATCGCGACTCCGTGGCTCGCGGGCGAAGGAAAGTGGACCGACCCCGCGACGTTCGTCTTCACGCCGCTCTCAAACCTCGCGCGGGCGACGAAATACCGCGTCATGATCGACGAAAACCTGCGCGACGTGAACGGACGCCTGATCGCCGGACGGCAGATATTCGAATTCTACACCGATCCTTTGCGTTTTTTGAAAGCCCGTCAGGTGGACCTGACGCAGAACAACAACGTGGTCATCGAACTGTCGTTTTCGATGCCGGTCTCGCCCGTCAGGATCCGCGGTTTCCTGAACGTCCTGAACGACAAGGGGCAATATCTCTCCTATTCCGTACGGGGAACGGTCCCCGCTCCGACGGTCGTCGTCACGACACAAGCATATCAGGGTCCGAAGGTGGTCGTCGACATCGCTCCGGGTCTCGTCGGCGCCGCCGGTCCGATGGGCCTCGAGAAGCCCGTGAAAGAGGAGCTCTCCATCTCCCGCGAGCTCGACATCCGGGAGGCGAACCCGCAGTCCCGATACCCGGAAAAGAGCGGGATCTTCATTTCGACGTCGGTTCCGCCCGACATGCGTTCGCTGCCGCGGTTCATCGAACTCTCTCCGAAGATGGACTTCACCGTGGAACCGGAATACAACGGATTTTCGATTCAGGGCGACTTCAAACCCAGGCAGCGGGTGACCGTCACGATCCGGAAGGGTCTTCCCGCCCAGCAGGGGAAACCGCTGAAGGAGGATTTCAAAAAGGCGTTCATCTTCCCGGATATGGACCCTGCCATCAACTTTCCCGCATCGGGGACCTTCCTCTCCCCGACAGGAGAGTTGCGCATCCCGATCGAGACGGTGAATATGGAGGAGGTCACGCTGACGCTGTGGCGGCTTTACGAGAATAACATTCCGCTCGCGTTGCGCCCCCAGAATTATGACATGCTCCCGAAGGATCTGTCCCGTCTCGTCGCGAAGAAAAACGCCCGTATCGACGCCCCGTTCAACGAAACGGCGCGTCGCGCGATCAACCTGCGCGAACTCGCCGAAAACGCCAGGGGGCTATTCCTCCTGACGGCGCAGGACGCCAAGGGAGAATACTGGAGCGACGCGCAACAGGTCGTCTCCGTGACGGACATCGGAATCGCCGCGAAGGTCTACTCCGACGGAATTACGCTCTGGGCGAACTCGATCTCCGGACTGACCCCGATCGCGAACGCCTCCGTCCGCGTATACTCCTCGAGCAATCAGCTCATCTCCGAGGGGACGACCGACGCCGAGGGCGCCTTTTCGGCGTATCGCAGAGACCCGTGGGACGAACAGCTCCTTCCCTCGGTCGTGACAGTCTCCACGAAAGACGACGTCTCGTATCTGAAGCTCGACCAGAGTCTTCTCGCGGAAGCCGGGTTCGATATCGGCGGACGCCCCTATCTGAGGCGCGGGTACGAAGCGTTCTGCTTCACTCCGCGCGGCGTTTTCCGCCCCGGCGAAGCCGTCGACATCGCGGCCTTCGTCCGCGACGGGAAGAGATTGCCGCCGGCGCCCTTCCCGCTGACGTTCTCCGTCCGCACCTCCACGGGGCGTCTCCTCAGGCAGGGAACGGCGATGCTTTCCGATCAGGGTGGCGCGACGTTCAGGGTCGAACTTCCGCGCGGCGCCCCCACCGGAACCTACTCGGCGCAGGTCTCGGTTCCGGGAGACGAGCGCGGATCGATCGGCTCATGCAGTTTCCATGTCGAGGAGTTCGCGGCGCCCCGGCTCGAAGTCTCGCTCCGCTCCGATGTCGCATCCCTCGTTTCGGGCGGCGCGATCCCGGTTTCGATCGCATCGAAATATCTCTTCGGCGCCCCGGCCTCGGGGCTCGCATGGGAAGGGGAAGTCCGCTTCCTGCCGCGAACGTTCCAGGCTAAGGGATGGGAAGCGTTTGCGTTCGGCGACAGGGAACGACAGTTCGAGCCCTTCACCGATACGCTCGGACAGGGACGGCTCGACGCAGGCGGCGCCGCCGCGGCCGAATACGAGGTCAAGACGGGACTTTCGCCGCAATCCATGCTCGACATCCTGTTCATCGTCCGCGTCATGGAGGACGGGGGCCGCTGGGTGCCGCAAGCCATGAAAATTCCGTTCTATCCCTACCCGTTCTCGGTCGGAATCGAGGCGCCGAGGGGTGACATCTCGCCGCAAAAGGCGTCGTCGTTCCGGGTCGCCGCAGTGACGCCCGACGGGAAACCGGCCCAGCTCGCGGAGATCCGCGCGTCGCTCCAACGCGTCGTGACGCACTACTCGCTCGTCCGCTACGGCAACCAGACGCGCGCCCAGAAACAGGAGGAACTGGTGCCCGTCCACGACGCCCAGGTCCGTATGAGCGGCGGAATCGGAACGTACCAGGTCACCCCGGCATCCCCGGGCGAATATCTGATCCGTTTCGACGATCCTGAGTCGGGAAGCTCCGCATCCATGCGCTTCTACGCATGGTCCGGATCCGCTGGCGCCGAGTCGGCGCTCCTCGACCGCGTCGTCCTGAAACCGGACAAGGAACGCTACGCCGTCGGAGAAACGGCGGAGATCGCGATTCGTTCGCCGTTCAAAGGGTTGCTCCACTTCTCCGTCGAGACCGACAGAGAGGTCTTCCGAAAGATCGTCCGCGTGGACGATACGTCCACGACCGTGAAATTCCTCGTAACCGAGGAGATGGGGCCGAACGCCTACTGCGTCGTCTCGGCGATCCGTCCCGTCGTCGCGGACGAGGAATGGGGACCGCACCGCGCCGTCGGCGTGGTTCCGATCGCAGTCGATCAGTCGCCCGCGCGTCTCGACGTCGCCCTCGCCGCCCCCGAGACGATCGTACCCGGGGCACCCCTCGTCGTCGACGTATCGCTTCGCAGACCCGACGGTTCTCCGGTCTCGGGCGAGGTGGCCGTCGCGCTTGTCGACGAAGGGGTCCTTTCTCTGACTGATTTCGCGACGCCCGACCCGTGGGCGTTTTTCACGGCCAGGCGGGCGCTCGGAACGGGAATCTTCGACCTGTACGACCAGCTCATGCCGCTCGAATCCCGGACGACAGCCCTTCTTCACCCCGCCGGAGGAGCGGGAGAAGACGCCATGGCGGCGCTCCGTGCGAACCTCTCGCCGGTCGAGGCACGCCGCTTCAGAATCCTGTCGATCTTCGTCCCATCCCTTCGGACGGACGCGTCCGGCAAGATTTCCACAACCATCGATATCCCGGAATTCAGCGGCAAGGGACGTCTGATGGCGATCGCCGTCGCCGGAGCGCAGTCCGGATCCGCACAGCGTATGGTCCAGATCGCGCGCGACGTCGTCGTCGAACCGACGCTGCCGCGCGCCGCGGCGCCGGGAGATTCGTTCGTCATGCCCGTGAAGGTCTTCACGACGCGAAACGGCGAAACATCGGTCTCACTGAAGGTGACGACAACAGGCAGCCTGTCGGTGAAGGGCGCTTCGGAAACGACTGTCCGCCTGCAGGGCGACAGGAAGGACGATCTCGCGTTCTTTACGATCAGGGCCGGAGACGAGGCGGGGATCTCGTCCGTCACGGTCGAGGCCGCGTGGGGAACGGAGACGCACTCCGAGACGACTGAGCTCGCCGTTCGTCCCTCGTCCCCGAGAGTGACGATGTCAGGTTCCGGCATCGTGTCGGGCGATTCCGGCTCGACGATCGACCTTCCCGCCGGATGGCTCAGGGGAACGCAGCAGGGTGTCTTCGTCGTCGGAGCGTCGCCGGCCGTCGATCTCGCGCGCGCGGCGCAGTTCCTGATGTCCTACCCCTACGGCTGTCTCGAACAGACCATTTCCGGAGCATGGCCCATTCTCGCCTCACCGGCGATCGCCGCGGACATCGATCCCGACCTCGTGAACGCCGAAGAACGGAACCGCGCCATGGACCGCATTATCCGATCCGTCCAGGCGCTGCAGCTGTACGACGGATCGTTCACCGCCTGGCCGGGAGAAACCTCCACGAGCACGTGGAACAGCGTCTATGCGACCCACTTCCTGTTCGAAGCGAAAAAAGGCGGCTTCCGGTTCCCGGACGAGGTTCTTGACGCATCCCTGAACTGGCTGAAACAGCTTCTCGGCCGCGAGGAAGATCCGGAGGCCGACGAAGGCCGGAGCGTCAACACGTCGAAGGCGTACGCGTCCTACGTCCTCGCGCTCGCCGGAGAAGCGCCGCTCGGATGGATGATGCACCTCGCGGACAGTATCGATTCGCTCTATCCGTCGGGCCGGTTGCTGCTCGCGGCCGCGTACGCGACGGCGAACCAGCCGCAGGTGGCGAAGCGCATTCTCGGCGGCATAGCGCCTTCGACGATCGCCCCGCAGAGCAGCGGAACTCTCGAGTCGGGCGTCCGCAACAACGCGCTGCATCTCCTTGCGTGGACTGCGGTCGACCCGATGTCGGCAGAGGCGATGTCGGTCGCCCGGACACTGATGTCGTCGCTTTCCGGCAATCAGTGGCGTACGACGCAGGAAAACGGAATGGGAGTTCTCGCGCTCTCGCGATTCCTCGAAAAAACGGAAAACGCGAGAAAACCCGTCGAAGCGACCGTGAAAGACGCGTCCGGAAAGAACATCGCGTCCATGGCCGTCGGGGGGAAGGCCTCGGCATCCATCGGTCCGGACGCTCCTTCGTCGCTCTCCGTCGTCACGAAGGGCGCCGGAAGCGTATACTACTCATGGGCTCTTTCAGGCGTCCCGGTGAAACCCGCGAAGGAATACGATCAGGGAATCGGGATCCGGCGTTCGTTCGCCGATCAGGACGGAAAACCGCTCGCGCCGGGGGCCCTCAGGCAGGGGGCGCGGATCGTCGTCACGCTGACGATCACTCCGTCCGCACCGGTCGAGAACCTCGTCGTCGCGGACGTTTTGCCCGCCGGTTTCGAGATCGAAAACCCACGCCTTTCGAAAGACGAAGAGAGGACCGAAGCGGCCGAAAGCGGCGACAGGAACAGGGGCATCCGGGCCGAAATCCGTGACGATCGGCTTGTAGTCTTCATCGATCGCGTCGCGGAACCCATGGTCTACCGTTACGCCGTCCGCGCCGTCACCAAGGGAACGTTCTCGTTGCCGCCGGTCGCGGCGGAGTGCATGTACAACCCTGGAATCCGGAGCCTGAGCGGCGCCGGCAGGATAGAAATCCGCTAGGAAGCTTCCGTCGGAAACGAACAGGGGGATGTGTCGGTGCGCACACGGTTTCAATTGCGGCTTCTCGCGACAGTTCTCCTGTTTCTCTTTGCGTCATGCACCGCCGCGCTCGTCGCGGCGGTGCATTGCGTTCCCCTCCCCCTCGACCGGATCCTGTCATACCCCGTGTCGCCGTTCATCACCGACCGATACGAGCGGGCTCTCGCCATCCGCCTTTCGGAAGCTTCCGAGTACTGCGTTCCGGTTTCGCTCGACAAGATGGGCCGGTGGCTTCCGAGGGTCGCCGTCGGAGTGGAAGACCATAGATTCCGGAGTCACTTCGGCGTCGATCCGATAGCGCTTTTCCGGGCGATCGTCCAGAACGTCGGATCGGGGACCGTCGTCTCAGGTGCGTCCACGATTTCGAGCCAGCTCATCCGGCTTTCGATCCCCCGCCCGAGAACGATACGGACAAAAGCGCTCGAGTTTCTCCAGGCAATCTCTATGGAGCGGAACCTCGGCAAGGATACGATTCTGGAACTCTATCTCAACCGGGCGCCGTTCGGCGGAAACATCCGCGGGGTCCAAGCGGCGGCCCGCGCCTATTTCGGCAAAAACGCATCCGACATTTCGCTCTCCGAAGCGGCGCTTCTCATAGGCATGCTGAAGGGACCCTCCGTCTACCGCCCGGACAGAAATCCCGACAGCGCCCGGGCACGGCGGGCGAACGTCCTCGATCTTCTCGTACACCGGGGAATCGTAAGCGCGGAAGAAGCCTACCTCGCGGAACAGGAGGCGCTCCCCGCGAACCGCGGCAACATCCCGGACGAGGCGTTCCACTTCGTCAATCTCCTCCTGCGAAGCTCTCCCGGCCGGACGTTCTGCATCTCGTCCCTGGATCCCGCGGTGCAGCATCGTCTGGAACACGCTCTCTCCGAGACGATCATCGACCTTCCCCAATCGATCACCGCGGCCGGAGCCGTCGCGAACAACCGGACCGGCGAGATCGTCGCATACGTCGGCAACGCCCGCTTCGGCAGCGGCGCACCGGGGAGCTGGATCGACTGCGGCCAGGCTCCCAGGTCGCCCGGTTCCGCACTCAAGCCGTTCGTCTACGCGGCCGCGTTCGAATACGGACTGCTCACTCCCTCGTCGATTCTCGCAGATACGCCTCTCGCGTTTTCCGGATACGCCCCCCGGAATTTCGACCTCGTCTACCGCGGTCCCGTGAGCACCCGGACGGCGCTCGCAGATTCGCTGAACGCGCCGGCGGTCCGCGTTCTCCGGCTCGTCGGCGCGGAGGAGGCGCTTCAGCGCCTGCGGACATCGGGATTCACGTCGCTCGTCCATGGCACGGGCCATTACGGGGATTCACTGATCCTTGGTGGCTGCGAAGTCACGCTTCTCGAGATGCTCGAAGGGTACGTGACGCTCGCGACGCTCGGCATCCGGCGTCAGCCGCTTCTCTTCCGAGCGGATTCCATCCGGACGTCGTTCCGGACATCGCAGAGCCGGCGGGTCTTTTCGGAAGGCGCAACCTTCATCGTCGCGGATATTCTCCGCGATACGGGACGTCTTCTGCCGATCTTTCGGGAGGTTTTCCGACATGAAGAACGAAACATCGCCTTCAAGACGGGGACATCATACGGCCTGAGGGACGCCTGGGCGGCGGCCTACACTCCCGCCTACACGGCAGTGGTCTGGGTCGGCGACACGGCGGCCGCGTCCCACCCGAGTCTCGTCGGACTCCACGCGGCCGCCCCCGCCGCGCTGAAGATCATCCGCCACCTTTCGGAAGGACGCAGCGACTGGTACGATTCCCCGGATTCGGTTTCCCGGCGGGAAGTCTGTTCGCTTTCGGGGATGCCTCCATCCCCGCTGTGCCCCCACACGAAGAAGGATTGGTACATCGTCGGGGTTTCGCCGAACACGCCGTGCGACATCCACGTCCAGCGCGACGGAGCGACGGCGGTCGTATGGCCGGCGGAACTCGAGGAATTCGCGCGCAGAACCTCCGCGACCGTACGCGCGAAGGGCGTGACCGTAACGTCGCCTCTCTCCGAATCGATTTATTATCTCGCGCCGGGTGACGGTTCGAGACGGATCGCGTTCACGTGCGAAGGCGGCGTCCGACCCTTCTTCTGGTTCGTGGACGGGGAATTCTACGGAAAGCAGACCGATCCGGGGTCTCTCTTCTGGACGATGGCACAGGGAAAGCACCGTGTGGCGGTGACCGACTCCGCGGGGAGCAGCGCGACGACGTCGTTCGAGGTCGTCAGGATCGGAAAGACCCGGGGGAGAGGGCACGACGGCGACACCCTCTCCCTCGATTGATCGCTATTTCGCGCGCTCGACCCGTTCGGCCGGACGAGGTTCGAAAGACGATTCCGAGGCGAGCGCCTCGAAGAGTTCCCGCTCTCTGGGCGTCAGCGATTTCGGGACCGCGATCTCCACGGTGACGAGAAGATCCCCCGGAAGGGCCCCCTTTCGTCGCGGCAACCCCTTTCCCTTGAGACGGAACGTCTGCCCCCCCTGAGCCCCCTCGGGAAGACGCATCGCCACGCGTCCTCCCGGCGTCCGCACGGGAATGACCCCGCCGAGCGCCGCCTCCCACGGAGCGACCGCAACCGTCGTTTTGAGGTTGTGTCCGTCGAGCGTGAATCCGGCTCCGTCGACGTGAATCGTTATGTAGAGGTCGCCGCCCCCCGGGCCCTTCCCGGCGAGCCGGATACGCGATCCTTCCGTAACGCCCTGAGGCAGGTTCACGTTGACGGTTTTCCTTTGAGGGACGATCATTCCGTTGTGTCCTGGCTCCCGAGTTTCGTAGGCGATCGACTTCGTACCGCCGGCGATGACCTCGTCAAGCGAGAGAGTCAGCTCGAGTTCGGCGGCTGGGGACTCCTGTCTTCTTCCTCCGGAACGGAAGAGAATGTCGCCGAGATCCACTCCTCCCTGCCCCTGGCCTCCGAAGATCACCCGGAAGAAGTCGCTGAACCCGCCCCACGATTCGTCTCCGGGCTGCCCCCCCGGTCCGCGATGCGTCCATCCGGGCGGCGGCTGGAAGTCCTGCCCGGTCTGCCAGTTTTCGCCGAGCGTATCGTAACGTCCGCGTTTCCCGGGGTCCTTGAGGACTTCGTACGCTTCGTTGATCTCCCTGTATTTCGCTTCGGCACCGGGGTCCTTGTTGACATCCGGGTGATATTTCTTCGCGAGCCTCCGGTACGCTTTCCTGATCTGATCTTCGGTCGCGTCCCTTCCGACGCCGAGAATCTCATAGTAGTTCTTGTAGGCGACACCCATGCGATCACATCCTTGACCTATATTGACCTATATGAGTATAGCGTGTTTTTCCCATTCTACAAGAGACGTTTCCTATTTCTCGCCGACCGAATCCCGCAGAAGCGAACAGGCGATCCCGGAAGGATCGCCTGTCGCGTCGACGATTCGTTCCCTCATCTCGCGAATCGGAGGGGCGCTATTCCCTTTCGAACGTCCCCCGCCGAAGGAGCTTTCCGTCGAGAAAGGCGATCTCCCCGCGCGCGACGACAGCCCTGACGCTCAGGGAGTTCCGCTCGAGCACGAGGATATCGGCATCCGATCCCGCCTTCAGTTCCCCCTTTCGGGGAAGGCGCATTCGCGTAGCCGGGTTTCGCGTACACAGAGAAAGCGCGTCTCCGAGCGGAAGCCCGCATCGCAGGACGAGTTCGGCCATCGCGTCGTGCAGGCTCGCCGGGTTTCCGACGTCCATGCCCGTGAATTCCATCCGCTCGTTGAACGACGGGAGACTGCCGTTCCCATCGGTGCTCATCGAGATTCTGTCGAGCGGCGTTCCGGCTTCGAGACATCGCATGACCGCGTCGGGCGCCGACAGCGAGATTCCGGCACGTCCCCCGCCTCCACTCGTGGTGATGTCGAGGCAGCCGCCGCGAAGCGCCCATTCGATCGCCTCGTCGAGAAGGGCTCGGTTCCTGCCGCAATGCGTCGGCAACACCTGGGTCAGCGGAATGTCCGTCTCACCGATGGCATCGTAAATGGGACGGAATCCGGTCTTTTCGGACCCCATGTGGACGACCGACATGCCACCCTTGCCCGAGAGGATTCCCCCGCGACGTGTCTCCGATATCGTCCGGCGGATCGTCTCTTCTGAAGGATGGGACCCTCTGTGATCCGAAAGAGCCATCTTCGTCCCGATGACCTTATCGATAAACATGATATCGCCGAGGGCGCTTCCCGTGATCGTCGGCCCCGGAAGCTGGTACGCGCCCGTGAGGATCCACGCGCTGACGCCTTCCCGATCGAGCCCGAGGGCCTTCATGAGAAGTTCCTGCAGGCAACGCCCGACCCCGTCCGTCCCGAGCATCCCGACGACGCTCGTGATTCCGGCGCGGAAAAGGGTTCCCGCCGTCACCGGAGGCGTCCGGAATTCCGGTCCGCCTTCGCCGCCAGCGCCGTTGATGTGGTTGTGCTGGTCCACAAGTCCCGGAACGACGCAACACCCTCCGGCGTCGATCACGCGGACGTTCGCATCGACTCCACGCACGGCCTCCCCGGAGATATCCGGGGCCACGGAATGAACGGTCCCGCCGAAGACAAGGATATCAGCCAATCCAGCGGGATCGGGCGTAAACACTTCTCCACCGCATATCAGAAGACTCTTCAATCGCACGCAACCCCCAGCAGTCAAATCTCACCGGCACCCGCAACGGCGGCGCCGATGCCGTCTCCGTTTCCTACCGCAACGGAACCGACTGAAACTCCTGCAGGAAGTCGCAGAAGTACTCCGTCATGGTCGCAAACATCTCGTCGCCCCACTCTTTCGAGGCCTTCGCCGGATCATCCGGCCCGCCGAAGGCGCCGCTCGTTTCGACATCGCACACGTCCCTGACGATACGGAACGTTCCCTTGCCGAACCTGACCTGCGTCAGATGCGTGTTTCGCAGCGAGTCGCCGAGATGATTGACGCGTCCCCGGAAAAACGTCTCCATATCGACCGTTCCAGGCCGTATCGACATCATCATGGACGCTTCCTGCCCCATTCCGTGCCCGCCGACCCAGTCCGGATTCAGCTGTCCCGCGATGCTCCACCAGTCGGCGACGGCCGCGAGTCCGCCCTCCCGATAGATGAAAAGCGCTGCCGCATCGAGTGCCGGACCATTCCCGCCGTGACCGTTCAGGAAGAAGAACTTCCGGGCCCCGTGGCGCATCATTGCTTCCGCTATCCGCCGCAGGACGAGGGTGAGGGCGTCCGTTCCGATGTCAATCGTCCCGGCGAAGCCAATGTGATACGGACATACGCCGTACGGCATGGCCGGAAGGACGAGGACGTCGTCCGGCATACGTTCCTCTATCCTGCGGGCGAACGCGTCGGGAATCAGAAAATCCGTCCCGAGCGGCCCGATCGGACCGTGCTGTTCGACACTTCCGAGCGGGATCAGGACGAGCGGGCATGATCCCATGCATTCTCCGGCACGTTTCCACGTCATATTTTCCAGATACATGATACCAGCCTCCTTTGAGAGACGAAACCACCTTGAAAAAAGACGGCCCGCCCCGGGGGAATAAGGCGGGTCGTCTTTCATGAGAGGGTGTTACTCCAGTTCGAAGTGACGCCTTATTGTCGACTCGGAATTCGGAGAGGTCGCGAGGCTCACGACATAGTGAACGAGCATCGCGATGCACCAGGAAACGAGAAGGGGATTGAATCCCAGAGCCCAGGACTTGAAGTGCATCGAGATAACGATGTACACGGCCACGCCGACCACTACGGAGGCTATCGCGCCCTGTTTCGTCGCCCGTTTCCAGTACATCCCCATCAGGATCGGCGCCGCCCAGATGCCGAGACCGCCGAAGGCGAAGAGGACGAGCTTGAATATCGTCCCGGGCCGCGAGATTCCGAAAACGATCGCCACGATGCCGATGACGATGGTAACGTACCGCGAGAGGCGGAATATGTCGGCATCGGAGGCGTTTTTGTTGACGATCTTCTGGTAGATGTCACGCGTGATCGCGCCCGTCGAAACGATGAGCAGGCTGTCGATCGTCGACATTCCCGCCGCGACGATTCCCGCAATGAGAAGCGCAGAGAAGACGGGGCTGATCTGTTGCTGCAGAATGAGCGGGACGACGAAGTCGATCTGCTTCCCCTCAAGTCCGGGGATCGACACGATCGCGTTCACTCCGGCCCATTCGATGAGCGTCGCCGCGAGCCACATGCCTATCGTCCCGAGAATGACGGCCTTGAACATGACCTTGTAATCCTTCATGGCGAAAAATTTCGTGGAAAGCGACGGCTGACCGATCGAAAAGAAGCTCCACATGACGATCATCGAGACGTAGTTGCCCCAGCCATAAACGCCGCCGATGCCTGGGTGGCTCAGGTAGGCGGGATTCATTTCGAGCAGTTTCCTGTTGATCGCTTCGAACCCCCCGCCGATCCGAACCGAAATGATGAATGTCAAGATCGCCGTGAGAACCATGAGGCTTCCCTGGATGACGTCGGTCAGCATCGCCCCCCTGATGCCGCCGGACATGCAGTAGATAATGACGATGACGCCCATCAGGACGATGCCGACCCATTCAGGCTGCCCGGTGAACGTCCGCCAGATGATTCCGGCTCCGATCGTCTGCGCCCCCATGAGCGGAATCATGAAAACGACCATCATGACCGCGAGAAGGCTGCGGATTCCGTCGGACTCGTACCGATCGGCGAGATAGTCCGCCATCGTCAGGAATCCGTACCTGTGCCCGAGCCGGATGAGCTTTCTTCCGATGAGCAGCGCTGGGATGATCATGCTGAAAACGAGCCCGGGGACTGAAATCGTGAGTCCCGCATACCCGACCTTGTAACACGTCGCCGGGCATCCCATGAACGTGCTCATGCTGTACTGCGTCGCGAAATACGCAAGGCCGCTGACGACCGCACCCGCCTTGCCGTTCATGACGAAAAATTCGCCGAGCGTCGTCGTCTTCTTCGAAGCGACATACCCGATCCACGCCATAATCACGAAATACCCGCCGAGAACCGTGAAGAACACTCCCGGAACCGGCGATATCAGTTTCGAAACGGCATCCATTCCGCTTCCCTCCTACTTTTCGTCAAACTCGTGATATTCGGGCCGTTTCATCGCCTGTATGTAAAAAACGAAGATCAGGAACATCGCGACAAGCGTATGAACCGTCCAGCCGACGATAAAGAGCGGAAGTCCCCAAAGGGACGGAATATACCGTTCGACGTAGAAAAACGGCAAAGGAATCATAATGACGACAAAAAGGACCGTGAAAACCCAGAACCATTTCTTCTCGAAAGCGTTGCTGAATACATCCATGGAACCGACCCCTCCTTCGACAGATCAGGAAGCCTTCGACAGTACGCGCAAACAGCATCGGTCAAAACGAAGAATCGGTCGACGCGGCCTCACCTCTCTCAGCGGGGAAGAAACCTCACGTGATACGTCGCCCGGAGATGCTGGACGATCTGTTCGCGGGCGGCGTCGGGATCTTTTCTCTCGAGCGCGTCGATGATTCCGGCGTGCTCCAGATGACTGACGTGGTGGTCCAGGCGCCGCGTTCCCTCCACTCCGAAGGAATAGAACCACCCGAGATAGAAGGTATAGAGCTGGGAGCGCCAGTAAACCTGCGTCACGTAGCGTTCGAGATACACGTTTCTGCTCATGGAGGCGATGAGGAAATGAAACTTCCTGTTGAGCTCGGCGTATTCCTCCCGCGTGGCGGATTCGAACGTTTCACGCTCCAGGCGGTTCAGAAGCCTGAGCTCTTCGATCTCCTCCGGAAGGCCCTTGAGAGCAGCAAGCCGGGCGGCCTGCCCTTCGATCGCCTCGCGGGCCTGGAACACCTGTTCCATGTCTTCGGGAGTCAGGATCGGAACGGCATACCCCTTCTGTCCCCTGTTCTTCTCGAGGATGCCTTCTGAGAGGCATCGGCTGATCGCATGCCGGATCGGAGTCCGGCTCAACCCGAGCTCCTGCGACAGGGCGGGCTCGTAGATCCGGTCCCCGGGACGGACCCTGTGGGAAACAATGGCCGCTATGATGTGGCGAAACGCTCTTTCGTCCGCATTAAGCCTTTCCTTCAGGATCGTCGCCTCCTGTGGACACAAAAATGGATCCATTTACGGCTGTCATTTTATATCTTCCCTCCTGTGTCATGTCAAGAACATCTTCAGAACGGTCGACGAATTCCGCGTTGCATCACCAGGACCGATCGCACAGAACGATCGCGAGATCGTTGACGTTCGTTCCCGTAGGGCCCGTCTTCAGAAGGTCTCCGGCGAGATCGAGCGCATGATACGAATCGTTGTCCCGCAGAAACGCCTCCGGGTCTCCGCCGGCCGTCCGGATCCGTGCCGCCGTATTCCAGTCCGCGATTCCGCCCGCAGCGTCAGTCGGGCCGTCTGAACCGTCGGATCCGACCGAGAGCAGGACAGCCCCACGGATTCCGTCAAGCGAACAGGCCGCCGAGAGTGCGATCTCCTGGTTCCGTCCGCCTAGTCCCCTTCCGGTGACGCGAACGACGGTCTCTCCGCCCGCGATCACCGCGCACGGGCATTCGGCGGGACGGTCCGCCGAAAGTTCCTCGCGTGCGATCGACGCGAGAAAACGGGCTGCTTCACGGGCTTCGCAATTCAACGACGTCGTCAGAACGACGACGCGGTACCCCAGTTCCGCCGCCTTCTCCGCGGCGTGGTCGCAGAGCGTGCGAACGCTGCCGACCACGACGTATTCGCTTTTCGGGAGTACCTTCGGCGTTTCAATCGAAAGACGCCCGGAAAGGGACTCCGGAATGACAATTCCATACCCCGAAAGGATGCGGAACGCCTCGTCCGAGGTCGTACCGTCCGGGGCGGTTGGACCTGACGCGATCGTGTCGGTCCTGTCGCCGAGGACGTCCGAGAGGGCAAGCGTCAGAACGTGCGCGGGACGGGCGGCCAGCGCGAAACGTCCGGCCTTTACCGAAGAGAGCCGCTTCCGGATCGTGTTGATTTCGCGGATGTCGGCGCCGGATTCGAGAAGCCGCCTCGTGACGTTCTCGAGATCCGCGAGACTCACGCCGGGGAGAGGACATTCGAAGAGGGCAGAACCGCCTCCCGAGACGAGGAACAGAACCGTATCCCGTTCGTCGAGGTTTCTCACGGCTTCGAGTGACGCTTCGGCCCCTTTGAGTGAATTGCCGTCCGGAACGGGATGCCCGGCTTCGATGATGTCGAAGTCGCGGAGCGCTCCCCCGGAATGCCCGTACTTCGTGACGACGACGCCCCGCGCGATCCTGTCGCCGAGAAGTCCGAGCGCCGCGTCGGCCATTCGCCACGCGGCCTTTCCGACCGAGACGAGGACGACCCGTCCCGGGAAGGACCTGCCGTCGAGCGCGCGCCGGACAGCGGCCTCGGGGAGACATTCGTCGATCGCCGACCTGGCGATCCGTTCCGCATCGTTCCTGAGCTTCGCCGGCGAACCGGCTTCCCTGCCATCCGTCGTTTCGTCTCCGTCTGTACACGACACGCTTTCTTCATTCATTCGTTTTCCCTCCCGGCTTCGTTTCCGAGAATCCGCCTTCCCCTCCGAAAAAGGACGCCCGCAAGCGTAGCGATGGTGCGTGAAGATCCGTCCTGACGAGCGAAAATCCCGCTCATCTTCCGTTCCGGCGATCTCTTCGCCCTTCAGAGGTTCTTGATGTACTCGATAAACTTCCTGATCGCCTCTCCATTGGTCCACGAGATATTGAAACTCTCGCGGATACGGAGACCGTTTTCGGTCCATGCAAGAACCTGACAGCTGAAATCGTTGTCCGTGAACATCGGATCGAACTTGAAACGGACCTGATAGGAATCGTCCATCGCGAGGATCTTTCCATCCTCCGTCGTAAAGACGCGATACCCCTGTTCGTTCATGACGCTTTCGATGTGCCGCAGCACGATGGTGTTCACCGGCTCCATTCTCAAGACCACCTCCCTGATTATCGAAAAAGTGAAACGATCCGATTTCAAGAATGATACCACCCGAAGGAGGACGAGGGAAAAGACACCGTCCAGAAAGCGGAACGAATATCGGGGAAGGGAAGCGGCGAAGGCGAACCGGAAAGACTCCCGCCTCACGGGAAGGAGGCGCGGCGGCGCTTCCTGACGCCGGTGCGCCCGGACGCTCGTCGTTCACCTTCCGACCCAGTATTCGCTCCCGTCATTTTTTCTGTCGCGGAACCCATAGTCGATCAGAAGACGGCGCAGAGTTTCGTTGAGGGGAGTCCGGACAAGCCGGTCTCCCCTCAGTCGACTTCCGGCTCACGCCTACAACGAAAAATGCCGCACGAGTTCCTTGGCGGTCGGCGTAACCGCAAGCCCTCCCTTTGCCGTTTCCCGTAACGACTCGGGAAGTGCCCGCCCGACGTCACCCATCGCGTCGATGACCTCGTCCGCGGGAAGAAGCGAACGGACCCCCGCAAGCGCGAGATCCGAGGCGAGGATGCTTGGCGCCACAAGAAGCGCATTCCGCTTGATGCATGGAGACTCCACAAGACCACCGACGGGGTCGCAGACGAGTCCGAGGATCGACTTGAAGGTCAGCGCGACGGCGTGTGCGACGGCCTCCGGCGTTCCATCGCGCATTTCGACAAGGGCAGCGGCCCCCATCGCCGCCGCAGCGCCGCATTCGGCCTGACACCCGCCGGAAGCTCCGGCGAGCGTCGCGCGGGCGGCGACGACCTCACCGACCGCCGCCGCCGTTACGAGCCCGCGAAGCAGCGTTTCCCGCGTCGCGTCGCGAAGGTCCCGGAACGCGAAGAGGACTCCGGGCAGAATGCCGCAGCTTCCGGCCGTCGGTGCGGCGACGATCCGCCCCATCGCTGCGTTGTACGTGGCCACGGCCATCGCGATCCGGCTCGCACGAAGGATGAAATCTCCGGAAAGCGTCGTCCCCTCGACCGAAGAGAGGAGCTGCGCCTCGGCGGGAACGATATGCCCCCGCCACCGATTCGCGAGCGATTCCCTGACGGAGAGCTCCATATCGTCGAGTCGCGAAGCGAGGCGCGCCAGGATCGTTTCCTCGGGCGCTCCGGATTCCGCGGATTCAATCCGGAGAGCCTGCATCGAGAAGCGGCATCCGGATTCCGAACACGCGGACAGTATTTCCGAAATCGATCTCATCGTCAGTTCCCTCCCGACGTGCAAAGTTCGACCACCCGCAGAATCGCGGGATGCGCTGCCGCAACCGCGTCGCGAAGGGTTTCGTCCGGCGCTCCGGGGTGGTCGATTTCGGCGACGAGGGACGCGAGCCCGCCTCGTGCCTTCCTGTGGAGCGTCAACGACGCGATGTTGATCCTGCGGTCCGCCATCAGGGCGGCCACCGCCGCAACGACGCCGTGCGTGTCCCTGTGAAAGGTGACGAACGTCGGAAACTCCCCCGTGATCTGCATCCGAAAGCCGTCGATCTCCTGCAGTTCGACGGCGCCGCCTCCGACGGACGCGCCGACCGCTTCGAGCGTTCGACCGTCGCACCCCGTGAACAGGAATCGGGCGGAGTTCGGATGTACCCCCTCGATCTCGTCCCTGTCGAAACGGTACGGGAATCCCCTCTCCGCGGCTATCCCGAGCGCGTCCCTGATTCCGGGATCGTCCGGCATCATTCCGAGCAACCCCGCGACGATAGCCTTGTCCGTCCCGTGCCCCCGGCTCGTAAACGCGAAGCTGCCGCGGAGAAACACGACGACTTCCCGCAAAGGTTCGTTTCCCCAGCAGGCCGACGCCAGCCGCGCGAGTCGCGCAGCCCCGGCGGTATGGCTCGACGAGGGACCGATCATGACCGGTCCGATGATGTCCGCAAAACCCATTCGCTCATCCCCTCCCCGCGGAACGAAAGCGATGCGTTCCGCATCTTTCGGATTAAGGTACCACAGCTTTTCCTGAACGACGTCGGCATCTTCATGCCTTTTGCTCTTTCTGGTACACTCCCTTCTGATCGTCGGCGCTTCCGGATCCATGAGGCGATAACGAGTTGGCGACGATACCCTGGAAAATCGAGACATACCGACCCCTCGGGAAACGGAACGGCCGTCCATTCTCTCCGGAAAGCCGGCGTTCGGCGGCGAGAGATTTACGTACGGAGCCATTCTCGCGGCACTCGCCTCCACGAGTATCATTCCATGCATTCCCATCGCGATTCACCGCATCGCGCGGGACACCGGAATCGAATGCCGTCAGGGCTATTGCTCCGGCGCGCCCTTCGGATGACCATTATCGCTTTCCGACAAAACAAGAATTCCGTAACCGCTTGACAAGTGTCCGGAACGGGTCTATCATCCTACGCAATATGCTGAAAGCTATGTATTTAAAATTTTCGGACAGAAGGAGGGGATCATCATGAGAGCAACGATATCATCCGTTACGAGCAGCCTTCTCCTCGTCCTCGTTATTATCGGCTACGGCGGTCCCCTCGATTTCGGGTCCGGCGATTGAGCCGTATACCTGAAACCGGGAGCCGGGACCGCCGAAAGCGGTCCCGGCTCTTTTTTTTTCTGGGAGGTGATGCGTGAACTTCTGCAGCCACACAGCGCAGCAAAGATGAAGAAAACGGAGGAAAGCCCCGTCGTTCTCATACTGAAGTTCTTATACCGAAAAGGAGATGTGACACCATGGGACAGAAAGAATTCGAGAATCTGACAAATATGTATTCCTATTTCCGTCGCGACGACCGGCACCTGGAAGATATGTTCTCCGGGGCCTGGCGCGGACCTTTCGAGGGCGTCACGTTCTTCCGCCGCATCGACGCGCCCGATGTCTCCCAGCCACTGGACTCCACGTGGCGCGGCCCCTTCGAAGGTCACAGATAGCCGTATTCCGGACATTTCGGTGATCACGTTCCGCGCTTCTCCGGCCTTTTCCGCACCACTGCACGCACTGCGGAAAAAGCCGGAAGAAGCGATGGACACTGAAGCTTCCTGCCCCCCAGCAGCTTCTCATGATGTATACTGTTATCGAATATCATACATTAGGGGGGCTGACGGATAATGGACACGACACGGGAATGGGCGATACGGAAAGACCGGGACGATCCTCTTCGGCATTTCAGGGAACGGTTCTACGTCCCTGACGGGTGCATTTATATGGACGGAAATTCTCTCGGGCTTGCGTCCCGTGACGCAGAAGCGTGCATTCTCAGGGTTCTCGAAGAGTGGAAAACCCTCGGAATCGGCGGCTGGCTCGATGCGAAGCCTGCGTGGTTCACGTTTCCCGAACATGCGGGAGAACTCGTTTCTCCGCTCATCGGAGCGAAAGCGGAGGAGGTCGTCCTCGCCGGATCGACGACGGCGAATCTTCACGTTCTCGTCGCGACGTTCTACCGGCCGCAGGGAACGAGAAAAAGGATCCTCGCGGACGAACAGAACTTCCCCTCGGATCTCTACGCCCTCTCAAGCCAGATTTCGCTCCACGGAGGCTCCCCCGAAAACCTCATCCTCGCGAAAAGCCGCGACGGGCATACGCTCGACGAGGACGCAATCATCGATCTGATGGACGACTCCATCGCGCTCGTCCTGCTTCCTTCCGTCCTGTATCGCAGCGGACAGCTCCTCGACATGGAACGACTCACGCGCGCGGCGCGCGAACGCGGCATCCCGATCGGATTCGACTGCAGCCATTCCATCGGCTCCGTGCCGCACCGCTTCGACGACTGGGGGACCGACTTCGCCTTCTTCTGCTCGTACAAGCACCTCAACGGAGGACCGGGAGCGCCCGCATTCCTCTATGTGAACGAGCGACACTTCGGACGGACTCCCGGGCTCGCCGGGTGGTTCGGGTTCCGCAAGGAACGGCAGTTCGACATGGCCCTCGAGTTCGATCCGCAGCCGACGGCCGGCGCGTGGCAGCTCGGGACGCCGCACATGATGTCCGCCGCGGCCGTCGAAGGGTCTCTCAGGATGTTCGCGGAGGCCGGAATCGACGGGATCCGCAAAAAATCCATCGAACTCACAGGGTATCTCATGGACCTCATCGACGCGGAACTCTCGAAGCCGCCGTACGACTATTCGTATTCGACGCCTCGCGACGCCTCGCGACGGGGCGGGCACGTCGCCGTCGAACATCCGCGCGAGGCGCTCCGGATCTGCGAGGCTCTGAAAACGCGCGGAATCATCCCGGATTTCCGCCCGGACCGCGTCATCCGGATCGCTCCCGTCGCGATGTATTCGACCTTCGAAGAGGTCTGGCTCGTCGCCCGGGCCCTCAGGGAGATCATCGACTCTCTGGAATACGAGAGATTTCCGAAGGGACGACGGGCCGTCTCGTGAGTTCCGCGAATCGGAAGCACGAAACGATGTGGTCGTTGACCATTCCGACCGCCTGCATGTGTGAATAGCACACCGTCGGCCCGATGAACGAGAAGTCGCGTTTTCTGAGATCCCGGCTCATCGCCTCAGAGAGCGGCGTCGACGCGGGGATCTGCGAAACGGCGGCCCATTCGTTGACGATCGGATCACCGTCGACGAAGCGCCACATATACGCGGCGAACGAGCCGAACTCCTCCCGGACACGAAGGAACGCCCGCGCGTTTCCGATCGCGGAGCGGATCTTCGCCGCATTCCGGACAATCCCGGTGTCGGACAGAAGTCGGGCGACGTCCGTGTCATCATAGGACGCGACGCGTTCCGGGTCGAAATCGTCGAAAGCCCGGGCGTATGCGGCGCGTTTCCGCAGGATCGTGATCCAGCTCAGTCCCGCCTGGGCGCCTTCGAGCGTCAGGAACTCGAAGAGCTTCCGGTCGTCGTGAACGGGAACGCCCCATTCCTCATCGTGATACCGCACATAAAGCGGGTCCGTGCCCGGCCAGGGGCATCGGACCCGCTCGTCGTTCCGCTGCGTCGTCATTCTCCGCTCAATGGTGGTGATGGCTGTGTTCTTCGACAAGTTCGTCGTGGGACTTGTCGGCCCACGGCTCGAGGCCGCGCTTCCGGCGGTAGTCGTTTATCGCGGCGTGGATGCATTCCTCGGCGAGAACCGAGCAGTGCATCTTGATCGGCGGCAGACCGTCGAGCGCTTCCGCGACCGCCGTGTTCGTGAGCTTCCACGCATCTTCGAGGGTCCTCCCGAGAACGAGCTCGGTCGCCATGCTCGAGGACGCGATGGCCGAGGCGCATCCGAACGTCTTGAACTTGATATCGGAGATGACGTTATCCATCACCTTGATATAGATTTTCATGATATCCCCGCATTTGGGGTTTCCGACCTGCCCGACACCGTCCGCGTCGGCAATTTCGCCGACGTTCCGAGGGTTCGTGAAATGTTCCATAACGGTCTGGCTGTACATGATTTTCGTCTCTCCTTTATCTAGCGCTTCAGACCCGCGAGATAGTCTTCCCAGAGCGGCGACATCGCCCGTCTCCGCCCGACGATCTCCGTGAGCGTGTCGATCACGGAGTCGATGTCTTCCTGCGTCGTCGTCTCTCCGAGCGTCATCCGCAGCGACCCGTGGGCGAGTTCGTGCGACAGTCCGATGGCCATGAGGACGTGCGACGGATCGAGAGACCCCGAGGAGCACGCGCTGCCCGTCGACGCGGAGATTCCGGCCGCGTTGAGGTCCATGAGCAACGTCTCGCCCTCGACGCCGATGAGGCTGAAATTCGCGTTGTTCGGCAGTCTGCCGTCGCCGCTCGCGCCGTTCAGCTTCGAGTGCGGGATACGTTCCATGACGCCCGAGATGAGCCGGTCCCTGAGGGCGGAGACGCGCCGCGCCTCTTCGTCCATGCGCGAGGCGGCGAGTTCGATCGCCGCTCCGAGACCGACGATCCCCGCGACGTTCTCGGTCGAGGCGCGTCTGCCCTTCTCCTGTCCGCCGCCATGCATATAGGAGCCGATCTTCGTCCCCTTGCGGACGTAGAGGACGCCGACTCCCTTGGGTCCGTAGAATTTGTGGGCCGACATCGAGAGGAGGTCGATCTTCATCTTCTGAACGTCGATCGGAACGTGGGCCGTCGCCTGTACGGCGTCGGTGTGGAAGATAACGCCCAGCTCCCTGCACAGCTCGCCGATCTCCGCGATCGGCTGGATCGTCCCGATCTCGTTGTTCGCGAACATGACGGAGACGAGGATCGTTTCCTTCGTCATCGCCTGCTTCAGATCTTCGAGGCTGATCCGGCCCTCCGCGTCGACATCGAGATAGACGACGTCGAATCCACGTTCCGCGAGGAACTGCCCCGTATGCAGCACGGCGTGGTGCTCGATCTTCGTCGTGATGATCCGCTTTCCCTTCTTCTCGTTCGCCCACGCGACGCCCTGGAGCGCCCAGTTGTCCGCCTCGGTGCCGCTGCTCGTGAAGAAGATCTCATCCGGCGAGCAGTCGAGAACCCGCGCGACCTGTTCCCGCGACTTCCGGATCGCCGTCCGGTTCCGGTCGGAAAAGGAGTAGATCGAGGACGGATTCCCGAAGGATTCCGTAAAATACGGGAGCATCGCCTCGACGACTTTCGGGTGCGTGAACGTCGTCGCCGCATAATCGAGATACACGTGTTTCGTCATGCATCATCCTTCCCTTCCGAAAGCGTTTCGCATACCCCGCCCGTACACGGGGTTCCCTGGAAATGGACCAGCTCCTGATCTTCCGCAAGATCTTCGAGCGTCGTCCCCTCGAGGATCGAATCGATGTTCGTCTTGATCTTCGACCAGAGCCGTCTCGTCGGGCATTCCGGACTTTTGTCGCATCCCGTTCCTTCGAGGCACTCGGAGAATACGATGTTCCCCTCGAGCGCTTCGACGATCGAGGCTGCGGAAATCTCGCCCGGGGGCCGCCCGAGAATGTAGCCCCCCTGGGCTCCGCGAACGCTTTTCACGATGCCGCTCTTCCGGAGTTTCTGAAAGAGCTGCTCGAGATACGTCTCCGAAAGGCCCTGCCTTCGGGCGATATCGCCGATCGGAACCGCCGTTTCTCCGTCGTACCTGGAGCACAGCTCGATCAGCGCCCGAAGCCCGTATCGCGTTTTTGTGGAGAGCTTCATCGTCTCGCCTCCTCTCCTCGCACGCAGGTACGATACTATTTCTTACTAATTTTGTCAAGTATATTGCGGAGACTCGATCTTCCCCGGCGTACCGGATCGGTCCGATGCGTTCAAGATACTTCTGGGATCGACAGAATTCCGTTGAAAAAGCGCATCCGAACCGATAAAGTAATGGCGTTGACGATGCTCCCGGAAAGGGGGCTATCCGTTAGGGGAGGTGTCACCTCAATGAATCATCGTTCTGTCGGTTTCAGGGCTGCTGCAGTCCTTTCGGTTCTTTGCTGCGCATTGGTGTGCTTCGGCATTCCGGCGGAGGCGAAAACGCGGATCGCCATTCTCCAGTTCCAGGACAACGCAGGTTCCGGAGCTCCTGCCGCGGCGATCACTGACATGATGACGACCGAGATCTTCAATACGGGGCTCTTCACCGTCGTCGAACGTTCCCGGCTCGACGCGATCGGCCGCGAACAGGCGCTCGGCGCGTCCGGCCTCGTCGATACGAACACGGCGGTTCAGGTCGGCCGCCTTCTCGGCGTCGACGCCCTCATGACGGGATCCATAACGGAATACAAGTCCGAAACGGGCGGCGGCGTGGTTCCGCTTCCGTTCGGAGGTGTCGCGGTCGGGTCGCATACGGCGTACGTCACGCTCGACGTCCGCGTGATCAACGCACAGACGGGAGAGGTCACGATGGTCGCTCGCGAACGGGGGGCGGCGAACCAGACAATGGGAGGCGTCGCGTACAACTGGGCGGTCTTCGGAACCGGCAAAACCGGCGGCATTCTCGGGGCGGCGACGTACAAGGCCGTTCAGAACGTCGTTCAGAAGCTTCGGGGAATCGCGGCGGCGAGCGGGGCGGGCTCGGCTTCGTTCAACGTGATCGAGGCCGGCGCGAGGGTCCTCATCGACGTCGGCGAAACGAACGGCGGCGCGAAGCCCGGACAGTATTACGCGGTCTTCCGCGAGGGGGATGTCGTCAAGGGGCTCAAGGGAGAGATTCTCGACGTCGAAAAGATCTACACGGCGCTTCTCGTCATCCGCGAGGCAAAGCCGAAGTATTCCGTCTGCGAGATCGTGAGGGGAGCCACGGTCCGCCGCGGAGACAAGGTAGAGCCGTATTTCGGGAAACCGGACGCGCTGAAACTCGGGGAGTAACGATAACCGAAGGAGGGAGACGCCTCATGGATATCCGGATCCGACACACGTTTTTCTGTGTTCTGACGGGACTCTTTCTGCTCGTCGCAACGGGAAGCCTGTACGCGGCGGCCATTCCGACCGGCAAGACGATCGCGGTCGTCATCTACGAATCGACGCGCGACCTGTACACTCCCGGGAAGGGAATCGGAGCGGCTGAGTCGATCGTGAAACGGGAACTCCTCGCGAGCGGATACCCCGTAGTCAACGAGGCTCAGCTCGAGAAGATCAAACGAAGCAAGGCGGCCGCAATGGCTCTTCAGGGAAACGCGGAAGCCATCATGCAGCTCGGAAAATCCTACAACGTAAAGATCCTGCTCCGCGGACAGGCGTCGATGCACGAGCCGAGGCTCAACGAATTCCAGCTCTACACGGCGACGGCGAACATTTCGGTGCAGGCGTACTCGACGGCGAACGGGAAATACATTTTCTCCGACACGATCATGGCCAAAGAGGTCGGCTACACGCCCGACGAGGCCCGTGAAAAGGCGCTCGCAGCCGCGGCGCAGACGATGGCCCGGAACATCATCAGCGGCGAAGGAAGCGCGGGAGGCGTCGGTTCTGACTCCGGTCCCGTCGGCCCGGCCGGGGCGATCAGGCTCGTCGTGACCGGGATATCGTCGTTTTCGCAGGCAAACGAAATTCTCTCGGCCGTTCAGCACACATCCCGCGTCTCAGAGGCCAGGATGACGGGCTACGAGGGCGGAACGGCGACGATCGAACTCAAGAGCCTCGACTCGCCGAAGACCTTCGCGGGGCTTCTCTCGAGAACCGGACTCCAGATCCGGATACAGGGGATCTCGGCGAACACAGTCACCGCGGAGGCATACTAGGAGGGTTCGCGGAATGACCGACGCCGCCGGCAAGACCAACGAGGAGCTCCTGAAGGAACTTGAAGCTCTCCGGAAGCGCATTTTCGAACTGGAAACGCTCGAAGGGCAGCACCGGAAGCTGCACGAGCAGATCGGCGGCATCCAGGAAGATCTCTTCAGGACCGCCACAACGGACCAGCTGACAGGCGTACTCAACCGGCAGTATTTCGAGGATATCCTTGGCCGGGAGATCCTGAAGGTGCGACGCTACGATACCATTGTTTCCGTCCTGCTCCTCGATCTCGACGGGTTCGAGAAGATCAACCGGAAGTACGGCTACGCCGCGGGCGACAGCCTTCTCAAGCTCGTCGCGCGGATCATCGGCGGGTATATCCGGACGTCGGATTCCCTCGCTCGGTGGGACGGGGACAGTTTCGCGATTCTCGCGCCCGTCGATGGGGAGCATTCGATGCAGCTCGCGGAGAAGCTCAAGGATCTCATCGCGGAACACGAAGTCCCCGCGGCCTGCAATTTGCGATCGAGCGTCGGCGTGACGCAGATCGAAGCCGACGACACCGTGGAGACTGCGATGGGGCGCGTGACCGACGCGCTGATCAAGGCGAAGCTCCGCGGCAAGGACACGACGGATATTCTGTAAAAAAACGAAGGGGGCCCCGTACAATCGAGGCCCCCTTCGTTTTCCGTTTCTCCGTACTAGGCTTTTTTCGCGGAACGGGCGGCGCCCGTTCCGAGGTAGGCGGCGGTGACCTCCGGATTCACGAGGAGGTCTTTCGCGTCTCCCTCGAGAACGACGCGTCCAGTCTGGAGGACGTACCCCCGGTGCGACAGCAGCAGCGCCTGACGGGCGTTCTGCTCCACGAGAAGGATCGTGACCTTCTCATCGTTGATCCGCCGGAGCTCTCTGAAGATATCCTTGATGATGATCGGCGCGAGTCCGAGCGACGGCTCGTCGAGCAGCAGGAGACGGGGCCGCGACATGAGCGCCCGCGCGATGGCGAGCATCTGCTGTTCCCCGCCGGAGAGCGTCCCCGCGTATTGCGACGAGCGCTCCCTGAGGCGCGGGAAGAGCGTGTAGACCCACTCGAGGTCCTCTCCGATCTTCGAGCGGTCCGTGCGAGGGAACGCCCCCATCGTGAGGTTCTCGACGACCGTGAGCGGCGCGAAGATCCGCCGTCCTTCAGGAACGAGAGAAACCCCCTGCCGGACAACCTGGTAGTTGCGCCTTTCGAGTGGCGCTCCCTGTATCCTGATATCTCCGGCCTCCCGGGAAACCTGTCCGATGATCGCGTTCATGAGCGTCGACTTCCCCGCTCCGTTCGAGCCGATGACGCAGACGATTTCCCCCTCGTACACCTTCAGGGCGACACCCCGGAGCGCCGCGATGGCCCCGTAGCTCACCTTCAGGTCCGTGACCTCGAGGAGCGGTGTGCGTTCTTCCGTCATGCCGTTTCCTCCTCATCCCCGAGATAGGCCTTCAGAACCTCCGGCTGTCGCTGGATCTCTTCCGGACCGCCTTCGGCGATCTTCGCGCCGAAGTTCATGCAGACGATGTGCGGGCATATTTCCATCACGAGGTCCATGTGATGCTCGATCACGATGATCGTCAGCCCGAAGTCGCGGTGAATGCCCGTTATGAGGTCGTTGAGCGCGAAGACCTCTTCGGGATTCATTCCCGCCGCCGGTTCGTCGAGCAGCAGGAGCTTCGGGGCGAGCGAAAGCGCGCGGGCGATTTCGAGCCGTCGCTGGTAGCCGTAGGGAAGCGTTCCCGCGTCCTGAAGCGCCCGGTCCGCGAGTCCGACCCGATCGAGAAGCTCCATGCTCCGCTCGCGGATCTTCCGCTCGGTCCCGCGCCACCGGCCGAGGTGCGTGACTCCCTCCCAGAAGGCGTACGGGAAGCCGTTCTGCGCCGCCGTCATGACGTTTTCGAGGACCGTCGAGCGCTGGAAGAGACGCAGGTTCTGGAACGTCCGCGCGATGCCCCTGCGGATGACTTCGTAGGCTCTGAGCGGTGTGATGTCGACGCCGTCGAACACGATGTTCCCCTGATCGGGGTCGTAGACGCCCGTGATCAGGTTGAATACGGTCGTTTTGCCGGCGCCGTTCGGACCGATGAGTCCCATGAGTTCGCCCGGCTCCACCGAGAACGAGATCGCGTCGACCGCCCGGACGCCTCCGAATGTCTTCGTGATGTTCGCGAGTTCGATGATCGCTGCCATCAGGAATCCCTCCGTACGAGCCGCCGGAAGAACGACGGAAGTTCGCGGTTGCCGAGGATGCCCTCGGGCCTCAGGACCATGATGACGACGAGGACGGCGCC
This sequence comes from Lactivibrio alcoholicus, assembly GCF_055390895.1. NCBI lineage: Bacteria > Thermotogati > Synergistota > Synergistia > Synergistales > Aminobacteriaceae > Lactivibrio > Lactivibrio alcoholicus. The sequence goes on along the minus strand of NZ_AP042471.1, from coordinate 2,616,203 downwards.
GTAGATGAGCATCCGGTACTGGGAGATCGGACGGAACAGCTCCGTGACGAGCGTGATGACGACCGTTCCGATCAGGGTTCCGCTCATGGATCCCAATCCGCCGAAGACGACGACCGCCGTCAGCTCCGTGGATTTCATCATGTCGAACATGACGGGCTGGATGAACGAGAGAAAGCCGCCGAGAAGCGCTCCGGCGACTCCGCAGTAGAACGCCGAGATCACGAGCGCGAGGACGCGGATGTTCGCCGTGTTGAAGCCGAGGAGCGACGCGGCGATGTAGTCATCGCGGCATGCCTTGCACGCGCGTCCGTACCGGCTGTTGATGAAGTTGAACATGAAGAGCGTCAGGATCAGAAAGGCTCCGACGGCCACCGGAAGCGTCGTGTACGGGTCGATCCCGGGGTAGCCGCGCGCGCCTCGCGTGACGGACTGCCAGTTCTCGAGGATCAGGCGGATCGCCTCGCCGAGTCCGAGCGACGCGATGGCGAAGTAGTCGCCCATGAGTTTGAGCGTCGGCACTCCGATGAAGTACGCGACGATCATCGCCATGACTCCCCCGGCTACGATCGCCGGGAACCAGTGGACCGAGTACTGAACGGTCAGGATCGCGGTCGTGTACGCGCCGAGGGCCATGTATGCCGCGTGTCCGAGCGAGAACACTCCCGTGAAGCCCGTGAGAAGCGAGACGCCGATTCCCGCGATCGCGTTGATGCAGAGCAGGATGATGATTCCTTCGGTATATCCGGACATGGGGATCACCCTAGACCTTTTCGCTGACGTTCTTGCCGAAGAGTCCCGACGGCTTCACGAGCAGCGTGATGACGAGGAGCGAAAAGACGACGAGATCCCTCAGCTGGCTCGAGATGAAACCGGCCGTGAGCATCTCTGCGAGTCCGAGGATGATGCTCCCCACGACCGCTCCCGGAAGGCTTCCGAGACCGCCGATGACGGCCGCGACGAACGCCTTGATCGTGATGCCTCCGAGCTGCGGATACAGCGTGTAGCGCACGGAGAGGAAGATGCCGCCGACGGCCGCCAGCGCGCCCGCGACGAAGAAGACGATCGAGACGAGAAGATTCACGTTGACTCCCATGAGTCCCGCGGTCCTGAGGTCGTATGCGGCCGCGCGGATCGCGAGGCCCCATTTCGTGCGGAGCAGGAAGATCTGGAGCGCTCCGAGGAAGACGACCGAGGCGACGAGCGACAGAAGATCGAACGCGCTGGTCGTCGCGAGGCCGAAGAGGCTGACGGGGCTCGTCGGAATGACCGGGGGCAGCGCCCGGAAACGGCCTCCGACGAAGATGACGAAGAGGTTTTCGATGACGATGCTCATGCCCATGGAGGCGATGAGGAGATAGAGCGTGACGTTCGTGCGTTCCCGTATCGGTTTGTACGCGAGGCGTTCCGTCATGACCGCGACGATTCCCGCCCCAACGAGGGACATCGCGCTCGCGATCCAGATGTTCGCTCCGAGCGCCTTCAGCGCTGCGTAACACGCATATCCTCCGACCACGAGAAATCCTCCGTGGGCGAAGTTGGAAAAGAGCAGTATCGAATAGACCAGACTGTAACCAACCGCTATCAGTGCATAGACAGACCCCAGAGACAATCCGTTGATGACCTGCTGCAGAAATGTTTCCAACCCGTGGCTCACCTCTTTCTTCATGCTGTGTTCGATTCTGAGACGTATCTCGTGGAACGGAAAAGAACGGAACAGCTCTTTCAAACGCTGCGGTCGTACAGACGGAGAAAAACACACTTCCATTGCTTCCGGAGCCGGGCGGCACACGGGAGTCGATAAAAGAGCGAGCGACGGACCGAACGGTCCGCCGCTCGGCTTGAAGACACCCGACCGGGGTGATTGTATCACTAATTCGTTCGTGACGAAGGAATCAATTCCGTTTTTTTTATTGCGGTCTGATCTTTTTGAAGAAGACGCTCTTTCCATCCCGAACCATCAGCACGACCGCGTCCTTGTCGAGCGGATTGTGCGTCTTCGGATCCATCGTCAGCGTCGCGTGATGCAGTTTCAGTTCCTTCGTCGCCTCGAGCGCGTCGCGGATCGCCTTCGGCTCCGCGGCTCCGGCGCGCGCGATCGCGTCGGCGAGCCAGTAGAGGCTGTCGTACGCGAGGACGGCGATCGCGAATTCCTGGCAGTCGTCGTTGTACTTCGCCTTGTAGGCATCGAAGAAAGACTTCATCGCCGGATCCTGCCGCGCGAGATGATACATCCAGTACGATCCGTCGAGCGCCTTGCCCGCGATCTCGACCATGAACTCGCCGTACCCGTCGCCGCCGACGTAGATGATATCCTTCATGCCGAGTTCACTCGCCTGCTTGATCGGCAACGCGAGATCCTTGCCGATGTTCGGAAGCACGAGGATCTCGGCGTCGCTCGCCTTGATCTGCGTGAGCTGCGCGCGAAAATCCATATCCTGGCCGCCGCGGAATCCGTAGTCGGCGACGACTGCGCCGCCGTACTCCGTGAAGCTCTTCGTAAAGTATTCGCGAAGGCCCTGCGAATAATCGCTGCCGACGTCGTAGAGAATCGCGGCCCTTTTCTTCCCGAGCTCCTTCGCCGCGAAGTACCCGATCAGACGGCCCTGGTACGGATCGATGAAGCAGATCCGGAACATGTAGGGACGCACGGCGCCCTTTTCGTCGACCGTCACGAGCGGGTTCGTCGACAGGGTTCCGATCTGCGGAATCCCGGCGCGGTTCACGAGGGGAGCGGTCGCGATGTTCGCTCCGCTGGACGCAGATCCGAGGATCGCGACGACCTTGTCGTGGTCGATGAGTCGTCGCACGGCGTTGACGGCGTCCTCCGGACGCGACTTGTAGTCGTAGATGACGATCTCGAGCTTTTTCCCGAGGACTCCGCCCTTCGCGTTGATTTCTTCCGCAGCGAGTTTGACCGCATTGACTTCGGGCTGGCCGTATGCGGCGAAATCCCCGGTGATTCCGGCGAGATACCCGACCTTGATGACGTCATCCGCCCATGCGCCGGAAGCGACACAGACGAACGCAACCTCGAGGAGCAACAGCAACTTTCTCATAACCCCCACCTCCGAGACGTCTGCCGGACATCGCGAATGGCGTCATTCCCGACATCCGATCCGATATAGTATCCGATATACGATATCCTAATGACAGGCGTCCTCTTTGTCAACGGCGGTATCGTCCCTGCGCTCTGAGGATCGGGAATTGCGCGCAAAAAAAGGCCGCTTTCCTTTGGGAAAGCGGCCTTCCGGTTCCTGGATCTTCTGATAGAAACCGCGATATCGCGGTCTTTCCGTCCTCTACGGCTTGATCTTCTTGCTGAAGACGGCCTTCTTCGCCTTAATGTCCGCGACGAGGATGATTCCATCCTTGTCCTTCGGATTGTGGAACTCGTCCATCGTCAGCGTCGCGTGCATGAGCTTCAGGTTCTTCGTCTTCTCGAGCGCCTCGCGGATTTTCACGGGGTCGTCGCTGCCCGCCCGCTCGATCGCGTCCTTGACCCAGTAGACGCAGTCGTAGGCCATGACCGCATTCATGAATTCCATGCATTCGGTCTTCGTCTGCTCCTCGTACTTCTTGAAGAAGCCCTGCAACGCCGGGTCGGCCTTGTCGACGTGGCTCACCCAGTAGGTGTCCTTCATGGCGTCGCCGGCGATCTCCCACATGAAGTCGCCATAGCCGTCGCCGCCGATGATCTCGACGGTGATTCCGAGTTCGCGGGCCTGCTTGACCGCGAGCGGAAGACACTTGCCCATCGTCGGAATGACGAGGACGTCGGGATTCTTCTGCTTGATAACGGTGAGCTGCGCCCGGAAATCGACGTCTTCGCCCCTGTGCCCTTCATCGGCCACAACGGTTCCGCCGTAGTCCTTGAACGACTTGATGAAGAACTCGCGAAGCCCCTGGGAGTAGTCGCTGGAGACGTCATAGAGGACTGCGGCGTTCTTCTTCTTGAGCGTCAGCGCCGCAAAGTTCGCGATCATCTTCCCCTGATAGGGATCGAGGAAGCAGATCCGGAAGTTGTACGGGCGGACCTTGCCCTTCTCGTCGACGGTCACGAGGGGGTTCGTGGGAAGCGTTCCGATATGGGGGACCTTTCCGCGGTTGAAGACGGACGACGCGGCGATACAGAGTCCGCTGCCGCTCGGTCCGATGACGGCGCAGACCTTGTCCTGTTCGACGAGGCGCCGGGCCGCGTTGACCATATCCTCCTGCCTCGTGCGGCAGTCGTACATGACGAGTTCGATCTTCTTGCCGAGGATGCCGCCCTTCGCGTTGATCTCGTCGACCGCTATCTTGACCGACTCGACCTCCGCCACGCCGTACGCCGCGAAATCGCCCGTCACCGTGGCGATCTCGCCGAGCTTGATCGTATCCGCTGCGAATGCCGGAACCGCGACGAGGAACAGAAGACACAAGAGGCCTGCTACCTTACGCATACTGCTGAAACCACCCATACGTATTACCCCCCTATCCTGTTTTTGTTCCTGGTGCCAGACTCCACTGCATTTCCTGCTTCCCTGAGGCGCGCATCGCTTCAGCATGAAAACATGCTGCAACTACAGCCACAATGAACGATTCATTGCGACCAGGAACATGATACTACAAAAACCGGGATTTCGCAGGACGGACTTTTGAGGGGTATAGAGGGGTATATCGGAACGCGAAAGGGGCGGTCTCCTTCGAAGGAGACCGCCCCTTTAACGCTGTTTCCCCTAAGGCTTGATTTTCTTGAAGTACTGCCCTTTGCCGTCCTTCGCGATCAGGACGACGCCGTCCTTGTCGAGCGGGTTGTGCGTCTTCGGATCCATCGTGATCGTCGCGTGGTGGAGCTTCAGATCCTTCGTCACCGCAAGCGCTTCGGCGATGGCCTTCGGATCGGCCTTGCCGGCGCGCGCCATGGCGTCGGCGACGAGGTAGATGGAGTCGTAGCCGAGAACGCCGTTGACGAATTCCTTGCAGTCGTCGCTCCACTTTTCCTTGTATGCCTTGAAGAACGGCTGCATCGCGGGATCTTCGGGCGCAACGTGGTTGATCCAGTAGGAGCCTTCCATCGCCTTTCCGGCGATCTCCCACATGAACTCGCCGTATCCGTCGCCGCCGACGAAGACGATCTCGTTCATTCCGAGCTCGCGGGCCTGCTTCATGATCAGGGCCATCTCCTTGCCCATGTTCGGAAGCACGAGGACATTCGCCTTTTTGTCGCGGATCTCGGTGAGCTGCGCACGGAAGTCGACATCCTGGCCGCCCCGGAATCCGAGGTCGGCGACGACCTTGCCGCCGTATTCTCCGAAGCTTTTCATGAAGAATTCCCGGAGCCCCTGCGAATAGTCGTTGCCGACGTCGTACAGGATCGCCGCATCGAGCTTTTTCAGTTCCTTCGCCGCAAAGAAGGCGATGAGCTTGCCCTGGTATGGGTCTGTAAAGCAGATCCGGAAGGAGAATGGGCGGACTGTGCCCTTTTCGTCGACGGTGACCAGCGGGTTCGTCGAAACGGTGCCGAGCTGGAGAACACCGAGCCGGTTCACGACCGGAGCCGTGGCGATATTGATTCCGCTCCCGTTCGCGCCCACGATGGCGAGGACCTTGTCCTGCTCGATCATCCGGCGGACGGCGTTGACCGCGTCTTCCGCCCGTGTCCGGAAGTCGTACACTACAAGTTCAAGCTTCTTTCCGAGGATGCCGCCCTTTGCGTTGATCTCGTCGACCGCGAGCTTCGCGGCCTTTTCCTCCGTCTGACCGTAGGCGGCCCAGTCGCCCGTCAGCGCCGCGAGATACCCGATCTTCAGCGTATCCGCCGCAAGCGCCATCCCGCAGGAAAACAGAAGCAGTGCCCCAATCAGTCCGCAGAACACGAACTTTTTCAATCCCTATCCCCTCCTGAAAATTAGTTTCCTTATAGCATATACATTGTACTACGCTTTAGTCGCGATATCAATTCGAATTACGCTCCATCCGGAGAAAAATCGGAAGAGTGTATAATGTCCGGGATGCGATACGCGGCGCAACAGCCGCCACATCGGAGGGGATTTGTATGGGTTTCGAGCTTCCCGCGTACAATGCGCCGGATTTTTCGAAGGAGCCGCTCGTATCGGCCCCGGATGTCCGGACGGCGGTCGTGGATCGGGATGGGGTCGCTCCCGAAGGGTTCCATGCGTTTTCCATCTATCCGGAATACTTCAGGATCTCCGGAGAATGGACGCTCGCGACCGAAAGCCGGATGGACTGCGTCCCGGTCGTCCGCGATTCCGGCAGCGTCGACGTCGTCGAGTTCCGCAGACTTCGCGCCGGAGACCGGGTCGTTCTCGGTCGTTCCGAGGATGGGAGCGAGGGCATCTGCGTCCATTGCACCGGATTCGAATGCACGGAGTGCGACGGGGAAATCTTCAGCTTCAGGACCGGTCGATCCCGCGAAACGGCGTATTCCAAGGACTACGACACGCTGTACGAGCTGCTCCGCTACGAGCGCGACCATGGTTCGATCGTATGGGTGCTCGGTCCGGCTGTCGTCTTCGACTACGATTCCCGCGAGGCAATGACGACCTTGATCGAACGCGGATACGTCGATGCCCTTCTCGCGGGAAACGCCCTCGCGACGCACGACCTCGAGGGAGCGATGCTCGGCACGGCCCTCGGTCAGGACATCTACACGCAGGAACAGGTCCGAGGAGGACACTACCACCATCTCGAGGTCATCAACCGGGCCCGCCGGTCGGGATCGCTCGAGGCGTTCGTCAGGGACCACGAACTCTCTTCCGGCGTCATCTGCGCGGCGCTCCGGAGAAAGCTCCCCATCGTCCTCGCCGGGTCGATCCGCGACGACGGGCCGCTTCCCGGAGTCTGCGGCAACGCCTATGAAGCGCAGGATGCGATGCGGACCCATCTGCGCCGCGCGACGACGGTCGTCGCCCTCGCGACGCAGCTCCACACGATCGCGTCCGGAAACATGACGCCGGCGTTCACGGTCGTGGACGGATGGATACGCCCCGTTTTCATCTATTCCGTGGATGTTTCCGAATTCGCGGTGAACAAACTTCGGGATCGGGGGTCGCTCGAAGTCGTCCCGATCGTCGCCAACGTCCAGGACTTTCTCGTTCATCTCAAGAACCGGCTCGACTAGAGGAAAACGACGATGGACCGCGACGGGATTCTTCTCCGCTTCGACTCCGGACACCCATTCTGGCCACGTGACCTTCTGCTCTCGGAAGGGGCCTCCGGCTCCGGAATCGATTCGCTCGTTTCCGATGGCGTCCTCGCCGGCGACGACGACGCGATGTTCCTCACCCCCGAGGGGGCTTCGTCCTTCCGGCGACTCGCGGCGGAGTGCTTCCTCGAAGCCGAACCCGGACATCCGTCAGGAGAGGCGGGGTCGCATGTCTTCCGCGTCAGGCTCGAGACCGCCTTCCGGCGAAGTTTCGTGCAGCAGGGAGGAACGAGAGAATTCCGCCCCGGCGAGCGGATGCGGTACGTTCCGGCGCCGCCCGACGACGCCGTGGTCCGACTCGCCGGCGGGCGCCCCGTATGGCTCGCCGGAAAAAACGAGTGGGTACGGGCGTTCAGACTTCGTTTCCCCAATACGGGAATGGGAGCGCGAACAGGCTTTCCGTCGCCGGACGATGTCCGTTCGTGGCTCGCCGAAACAGGCGTCCGCGCCGGAGAGCTGGATGTCGATCTCCTGATGCTGTGCGGGTACGACATCCAGCACTATATTCATTTTCCGCCGCACCCGAACGATACTGCGGGACTCCTGAACCGGGACCGGTATTTCTGCTTCCGGACTCCCGGGTCCGCGTCCGTCGAGGCGCTCCTCGCGACGACGGGCCGGATGCATCGCGTCATGGAGTATCTCAGGAGGGCCGTCATTCCGGGCTACGTCGACCGCGACTCGCAGGACCAGGACCAGATCAACTGGCTCGTGTTCGCATCGGAGGCCGAACGGGAGACGGAACGCATCGCCGCTCTGCTTTCTCCGTTCGGGGAGGACCTGACGGCGCCGGCCTTTCCGTTCGAGGTCTGGGGGATATCGGTCGAATCGCTTCTGTCCGTCCGGACTCCTTTCGACAACGTCCACGAACTGTTCGCGTCGCAGGCGCGCCCGATCCGAAGAATCGCCTGAGCCCTTCCGCCGATCAGGTCGTCGCCTCCGACGTCTCTTCGAGCGATGCGGCGCACACGGCGCCAACGATGACGCCGGCGCCGACGATCTCGTTCCACGCCGGCGCCTGTCCGAGCCAGAAGGCCGCGATCGCCATCGCCGTTACGACCTCGTTCATGCCGATGATGCTCGCCATCGACGCCCGAACCGTCCGGAGACCGAAGAAGTACAGCGTCCACCCGCCGACGCTCGCGAAAAGACCGAGATACACCATGAGCGAGATCTGACGGGAGGAAAGCGCAAGCAGATCGCCCCACCCCGAGGCGATCGTCTTGTCGAGCGACAGCCACAGGAGGCCGAAGACCTGGCTGTAGAACAGGAGCGTCCCCTGGGAGACGAAGCCCGTCTGGGCCGAGAGCCTCCCGAACAGGGAATAGCTCGCCATCGCGACGGCCGTCGCGAACGACCAGAAGAGCCCGATGCCCGATACGGCCGCGACGCCGTCCACGAACGACGGGAAGACCGCGATCAGGATTCCGGCGAGGGACAGGAACGCGAGAAGGAGCTTTCGCGCCGAGAGGGCCTCGCGGTTGATGAAGACGGCCGCGACCGCCGTCATGAGCGGGTATGTGGCGATGACGACCTCGTTCAGCGCGACGGAGAGATGCGACAGGGCCCGGAAGAAGCCTGCATACATCCCGTAGGTTCCGAAAAGGCCGAAGATCGCCAGAAAGAACCCCTGCCTCCATGAGATCCGGAAGTCCCGCGGCGAGCGGAAAATCAGCCAGAGGCCGAACCCGGACAGCATGAAGACGGCCCGCGACCACGCGACCGTTCCCATGTCCGTCCCGAGCATCGCCAGCGCCTTTCCGGCGGGCCCCATCGTTCCCCAGATGAAGCTCGCCGCAACGACGCAGAGTATCCCCCGAAACCGACCGAAGACGATCATACGCGCCTCCCCAGAGTCCGTCAGAATGGTCCCTCGGGACAGACTATACCATACCATTTTTCCGGAGAAATCCGCCCGTTGCGTCCCGGGAACGGATATTCTTCCGCTGTGGATTCCCGAAAGCACACTTTGATGCTATAGTACCCCCTGGGGGTGATTGCCATGAAACGAGCATCTCGCGCCTTCGTCTGTCCGCCCTGAATCCTTGTCGTTCTGGCCGCGGCGGTCGTCGCGGCGGTTTCCTGGGTCGTTCGGTTCTTCAGGGGGTAAATTGTTTCGTTTCCGGTATCCGCCGAAATTCCTCTTCCTCCGGAGCTCCGAATCGTAGTATTCTCTCCGTACATCTCCCGAAAGCCGAGTGAACCGAATGATCCCGGAATCCGGAAAGCCAGTCTTCTTCGATCCCGACAAACGCCGCTGGAAGCGTTCCGTCGCGTTCCTCAGGTGCGCGTTCGCACTGGGGATCGGTCTCTTTGCCATTTTCGCGTGGAGTCTCTGGAAGAACCCCGACCTCCCCGACCCCAAGCTTCCGAACCCCTTCGCGCTTTCGCGGCTTCACGCTCTCGTTTCGCCGCACGCGCGGACCGACGCGAAGGAACGCGTCAGAAAGCTTCCCCGGAACGTCCGAGCTCCCGCGACGCGGCAGGCGGCGCACCTTTCGAAGCTGTATCCGGAAACGCTCCCGCGCAGGGACCACCCGCTCGTCGTCGGCTTTTTCGTCAACTGGGACGACACGAGCCTGACATCCCTGAGCCGGAACGCGGGGAAACTCGATATCCTGATCCCCGAGTGGCTCCATCTCTCCGAAAACGACGGCGGCATATCGCTCAACGATCCGTCGCTTCAGGAGAACGTACGGCGACTCGTGGCGGAGGCAAACCCCTCTCTTCGGATCTTTCCCCTGGTCAACAATTTCAGCCCGGACACGCAGAAGTGGGAAGGAGCGAAGGTCGCCGGAATTCTCAGAGACCGGACAAAACGGACGCGTCTTCTTTCGGCGCTGTTCGACTATGTCCACGGGAGCGGCTTTGCGGGGATCAATATCGATTTCGAGTCCATTCCCCGGGAAAACCGCAAGGATTTCCTTTCGTTCGTCGAAGATCTCGCCGCGCGCTTCAGGAGCGAGGGGCTCCTCGTCTCCTGTTCCGTCCCGTTCGATGACCCTGCGTTCGACTACAGGGGACTCGCGAAGCACTGCGCCTTTCTCGTCCTGATGGCGTACGACGAACACTGGACGACCGGTAAGCCGGGCCCGCTGGCGTCGCAATCCTGGTTCGAGGAAGGACTGAAAAAGCGCTTTTCCGAACTTCCGGCATACAAATACGTCATCGCCCTGGGCAACTACGGATACGACTGGCCCGCAAAGGGACACGGCACGGAGCTTTCCTTCCAGGACGCGCTGCGCGTCGCGCGGGAATCCGAGGGCGATATCCGGCTTGACCGCGCGGCAGGCAATCCGACGTTCTCATATTACGACGAGAACGACCAGCCCCATCGCGTCTGGTTTCTGGACGCCGTCAGCTGTTTCAATCAGGTTGTCGCGGCGTCGGGATCCCGCCCCCTCGGGTTCGCGCTCTGGAGACTCGGATCGGAGGATCCCGGGATCTGGGGGTTTCTCGGAAAGCCGACTCCAACCTCCGAAGACGCGCTCCTCCTTTCGGAGATGCGCTACGGCTACGATCTCGACTACGAGGGGAAGGGCGAGGTGCTGCGCGTCACGTCGAGTCCGCGGAGAGGGCGCCGGACGATAGAATACGACCGGAAGTCCGGGCTGATCTCGGATGAGCGCGTCGTCTCGTTTCCGACACCGTACGAGATCACTCGGTGGGGCGGCGGAAAGAAACGTGAGGTCGCGCTGACGTTCGACGACGGCCCGGATCCGAAATACACGCCGGCGATTCTCGATATCCTCTCGCGAACGGGATCGAGGGCGACGTTCTTCGTCATCGGAGCCAACGGCAATACGTATCCGTCGCTGATGCGCCGCGCGCTCGAACAGGGATGCGAGATCGGAAACCACACGTTCACGCACCCGGATATCAGCCGGATCACGGCAGGAGAACTGAATCTCGAACTCAACGCGACGGAACGGCTGTTCGAGAGCAGGCTCGGGCGCAAATCGCTTCTTTTCCGCCCCCCCTACGGAGAGGACGTCGAGCCCGTCACGCCGGACCAGATCAGGCCGCTGCTCACAGCGAGCGGACTCGGATACTATACGATCGGCATGCAGATCGACCCGAAAGACTGGACGAACCCCGGAACGGAACGCATCGTCTCTTCCGTGATCGAGGGACTCGAGGCGGGACGCGGAAACGTCGTCCTCCTTCACGACGGCGGCGGAGACCGGCGCCAGACGCTCGAAGCGCTTCCGATCCTCATCGGACGGCTGAAGGAACTGGGCTACAGGACGGTGACCGTTTCCGAACTTCTCCGACTTCCGCGCGACGCGGTCATGCCTCCCGTCACGAGCAACGAGCACTTTCTCGCGTTCGGCACGGACATGGTCTTCAACACCTTCCAGTGGCTCGACCTCGGACTCCGGATACTTTTCGTGGCCGGGATCTTCCTGGGACTCTCGCGAATGCTCTTCATCGGACTTCTCGCGATCGCCCAGAAGCTCCGCGCTCCGGCGCCGGCTTCCTCCGCCATGCCGTCGGTCGTCGTGCTGATTCCGGCATACAACGAGGAAAAGGTCATCTGCCGGACCGTCGAAAAACTGCTCGAATCGGACTATGGAGATCTTTCGGTCATCGTCGCGGACGACGGATCGACCGACGAAACCTTCGCGCGCCTCGCCGGGCGCTTCGCGACAGATCCGAGGGTGACGCTGATCACGAAACCGAACGGCGGAAAGGCGGCGGCGCTCAACGAAGCGCTCCGCCACACGACGGCCGACATCGTCATCACTCTCGACGCCGACACGGTCATCGCTCCCGACGCGATCGGGGCGCTCGTACACCGCTTCAACGACCCGCGTGTCGGAGCCGTCGCGGGAAATGCGAAGGTCGGCAACAGGGTCAACCTGCTGACCCGCTGGCAGGCGCTCGAGTATATCACGAGTCAGAACCTCGACCGCCGGGCATTCGACGTCCTCAACTGCATCTCCGTCGTCCCCGGCGCCGTCGGGGCATGGCGTCGCGACGCACTGGCCGTATCGGAAGGATTTCCTGCCGACACGCTCGCCGAAGACGCGGATCTCACGCTTGCCGTTCTGAAGGCCGGGTACAGGATCGAATACGAGGAGCGAGCCGTCGCCTGGACGGAGGCCCCGCAAACCATCCGGGCCTTTCTGAAACAGCGCTTCCGATGGACTTTCGGCACGCTTCAGGTCATCTGGAAGCACAGGGATATCCTTTTCAGGCCGCGCTATGGCGCCGCGGGCTTCGTGCTCATCCCGAACGTTCTGATCTTCCAGATTTTCTTTCCGCTGATATCGCCGGTCATGGACATCATCCCCCTCTGGGTCGCCGGGACGACACTTCTGGACAAAATCCGGCACCCCTCGACATACTCGGTCGGGGCGCTTTACACGGTCATCGCGTTCTACCTGCTCTTCCAGACCGCGGAAATACTCTCGGCCTGCCTGGCCTTCGCGCTCGAACGGCGCGAGCAGTGGACTCTCATCACCTGGATGGCCCTGCAGCGCTTCTTCTACAGGCAGCTGCTCTATATCGTCGCTATAGCTTCCGGTCTCGCGGCCGTCCGCGGCGGTCTCGTCGGATGGAACAAGCTCGAGCGGCGTGCGGACGTCTCCGTTCCCCCAACCACACCTCCGGCTTCGTGACGACTTGCCGGAGACACGGACATGGGATACCATACGCACGGAACGGAGACGTTCCGTCTTTTCGCGGGGAGGTGGCGTGATGCAGCCGGAGGATGATCAGCGTACCGCAAGGGCTCTTGCATGGGTGACGACCCTGCGGCGCGAGCTGGACCGCGAGCACGTGCTCCCGTCGTGTCTCGTCCGTCTGCTTTCGGAGGGTCTGTCGGTCGTGGAATCGTTCCTCGCGCCCCAGACGCCGGCTGTAGAACGGGAACCGGAGGAGCTCTTCCTCGAGGCCGAGCGGATTCTCGCGTCCATCGGCGGACCGCTGGGCTCGAGAAGCGACGTCGAACGGGCCCTGCGTCTCCTGACGACGGCCATCGACCGGGCCAAGGCTGCGGGAAAGCCCGTGTCGGCATCGTATCAGCTGCGTTCGCACGTCTACGAGATGCTCGCGAAGATCGACAGGAACATCTCCATCATCCAGTCGGGGCTTGAAATGACGTCTTCCCGGCCGCCGCTCGCCTCGAAGGATCAGATCTCCCTCTTCAAATAGCACGGGACAGAAACTCTTCGACGCCGTACGACAGGATCCCGATCGACGCGACATAGTCGCGCAGGTCGAGACGTTCCTCCGCGGTATGGTCCAGACGGCTGTCTCCCGGACCGTATGCGATCATCGGACATCCCCATGCGGCCGCGAGATTGAAGTCCGCGGTTCCTCCCTTCGCGAGAAGGCGCGGCGTACGACCGGCCTTCCTGACGGAGACCCGGAACGCGCGGACGAGCGGGTCGCCCGGTTCCGTCATCGCCGCCTCAATCCTCGAGAGTACCGCGCCGTTCACGCCGTGTTTCGCGGCCGTCTCTCCGAGCGAAGCGAGCGGATCTCCTCCCTTATCGAGCGGAATGCGGACGTCGAGATCGATGCGGGCCCGGCGACCTCCGTTCTCGACCCCCTCCATGAGACAGACCGCTACGGACGGCCGTTCGATGACGGGACGGGAAGGATCGTCCGTCGCCCGTATCGCCGAGATCATTTCGGCGGCCGCGGTCAGGCAGGCGGTCTGCGGACCGGCGTCGCCGCTCCGGTGCGCTCCGGAATCCGCGGCCGTGAACGAGACGCGCGCCATGCCGCGATACCCGATCGTCACCCCGTCGGTCCCCGACGGTTCCCCGACGACGCATCCCGCCGGACGGTGAAGGCCGAGCCGGAAGCGCGCCCCGCGCGAATCGTCCTCTTCCCCGACGGCCGCGACGAGCGTCATCCGCCACCCTTCCGGAAGCTCCACACGCCCTCCGGCGACCGCCGCCGCGCACAGCGGGCCCTTCGCGTCCACCGAGCCGCGTCCCCAGAGGACATCGGCGTCGATCCGGACATCTGGGCCACCGGGAACCGTGTCGATATGACACAGAAAGACGAGTTCTCGTCCGCCCTTCCCGCGTTCCGCGACGACGCTGCCCGCACCGTCGCGGGAAACCCGATCCCAGCCGAAGGAAGGAAGGGCCCGTTCCAGAAAGGAACAGGCCGCATCCTCGAAACGGCTCGGACTCGGGATCGAGACGAGCGACCGGAGGAGGTCAATCTCCGGCGTCACCGAACGCCTCCAGAACCAACGCGAGCGCGTCGCGGACGAACAGGCAGTCGTCTTCCCCGGCGACGAACGGCGGCAGGAAGCGTACGACCGACGGCCCCGCCGGAAGCGCGAGAACACCCTTTTCCTGGAGACGCTTCACGATATCCGGCGCCTTCACGCTCACCTCGACTCCGACGAGAAGTCCCAGACCGCGGATATCCTTCACGAGAGGGGATCGGATCTCCGAGAGCGCGGCGCGGAAAAACGTTCCGAGCGCTGCGGCCTTCTGCGGATAGCGGTGCGCATTGAGCGCGTCCCACGCCGCGCATCCGACGGCGGCGACGAGGGGGTTGCCGCCGTATGTCGTTCCGTGGCCCTTGGCTGGAAAGTCTCCGAGGTCTCCCCTCCAGACGATCGCACCGGCGGGAAGACCACCCGCAACGCCCTTGGCGAGCGCGACGATATCCGGTTCGAGTCCGACAATCGTACTCGCGAGAAGGCCCCCGCAGCGCCCCCATCCGCTCTGGACCTCGTCGGCGACGAGAATGGCCCCGCACGCGCCACACGCTTCATTCAGGGAAGCGGCGACGGTCGGGGACATCGGGTAGACGCCGCCCTCCCCCTGCACCGGCTCGACGAACACGGCCGCGACGCTCCCGTCGACGTTCGCCGCGAGTTCTTCCGGCGCGAAATGTTCGACCGGCGGCAACAGATGGAGCCACGCCTTCCGGTATTGCGGATTGAACGTCAGCGACAGCGCTCCGAGGGTCCGTCCGTGAAAGCCCCGCCGGGCGGCGAGGATGCGCTTCTTCCCGGGGCGCAGCGCCGTCGCGAGCTTCAGCGCGGCTTCGATCGCCTCGGTCCCGCTGTTGCAGAGAAACGCCTTCCCTCCGGAACGCAACGTCCGGAGGCGATCCAGAAACGCGTCCCGTACCGGGCTATCGAGCCCGAGCCCGATCGTCCACGGATCCCCTGCCGCTTCGCGAAGCGCCGCGACGAGATCAGGGTGCGCGTGGCCGAAGAGCGCGCCCCCCTGCGCCGCGACAAAATCGACGTACTCGCGCCCGTCGGCGTCGCGGAGGCGACAGCCCGCTCCGGACGCGACGGTTACACCACGGCCGCCATAGATGTGGGACACAGTTCCGTTCCCCTTCCCGCGAGAGCCTCCGAAAGCGGCTCCTCCACGCGGCTGTCCGCGATGATCGCCCGCGGAACGCCGCCGAGGAGCGCCTCCTTCGCAGCCAGAAGCTTTCGCTTCATATTCCCCTTCGCGTACGATTCGAGCGCGTCCCAGTCGTCCAGACCTCCGCGGCAGACGAGCGAATCCGGGTCCGAACCGTCCCGAAGGAGCCCCGGCACGTTGCTCAGGATCACGAGGACGTCCGCGCCGAGAGCGCTTGCGGCCGAAGCGGCCATCCGATCCCCGTCGACGTTGAGCGCGCCGACTCCCTCGACGTCGGCCGCGAGAGGCGGAAGCAGCGGAACGGCTCCCGCATTCCACGCGCGGCGCACCGGAGCCGCGTCGAAGGAGACGATGGACCCGCTCCGGTTGCCCCGGAGAAGGCGCACCCGTCCGTTTTCCTGCGAGCGCAAGATGTCCTTCCGGGACGCGACGGCGGTTGTACCGCGTCCCGGATAGAGCGGCATCCCCCACAGGCCGCACTCGCCGAATTCCTCCGTGATCCCGAGCGAATAGGTTCCGCAGGCCGCGAGGAAGAGCGCCATCTCGCGGTCGCCGACGAATCGGCTCCGGTAGCCGCTCGGGCTCGTGACGTACACGGGTTCGATTCCGGCTGCGGTGCAGAGGTCCTCCATCTGTGAACTCGCGCCGTGGACGAGGACCCAACGTTCGCCGGAACGCACCCTGCCGGCGATATCCCGAACGAGCGAGGACACGGAATTTCCGCGCGCCCCTCCGATCTTCACGACTCCCGTCACTCTCGCGGCATTCATGCGCAGCGATTCCATTTCGATCATCCTCCTCAGGCCGGATAGACCGGGATCATCGCGAGCCCTTCCGTCTCGCCGAGTCCCAGCATGATATTGGCGCACTGGACCGCGCTTCCCGCGGCTCCCTTCATGAGATTGTCGATTGCCGAAACGAGGACGAGCCTCCGTCCGTCGCCCTCGAGCGCAAAGCCGACCATGCAGCGGTTGCTTCCGAGCACGAGCCTCGGATCCGGGAAACGGAGGTGCGCCGGGCGGGCCGGGCAGAGCGAAAGAAACGGCTGTCCCTCGAACGCCTTCCGGTATGCGGACCATATCTCGCTCTCCCTGCATTTCTTCGACAGGGTGACGTGCGCGAACATCTGGACCCCCCGTACGACGGGAACCGCCGTCACGCTCATGAGGATGCGTTCCTCCGGAATTCCCGTCTCCTGGACGACTTCCGCGAGATGCCTGTGTCTGAACGGATCGATCACTCGAAGCACATTGCTCCGGTAGGGGTGATGTCCCCCCTGCGACGGCTCGGAGCCCCCCTCGGAGGATCCGACGCGGAGCTCCATCCGGACCTCGTCGACGAGCCCGGCCCGTGCGAGCGGGAAGAGCCCGAGGATCGCGCAGGTCGCGTTGCAGCCGACACCGCTCGCGAGAGACGCCCCGGCGAGCTCGTTCCGGTAGAGCTCTGGAAGTCCGTAGACCCGATGCTCCACGAGCCCGGGATCGGGATGCGCCGATCCGTACCACCTCTCGTAGGCCGTCATCTCGGAGAGCCTGACGTCCGCCGAGAGATCGGCAACCCTCACGCCCCGGTCGAGAAAGCGCCGGATCCACGGGAAAGAAGCGCCGTGCGGCAGCGCGAGGAACACGACGTCGGGCAAAAGACCTGCCGCCTCGTCGGGCGCGATGAAAGCAAGTTCGGGAAAGGAGGCCCGAAGGTGAGGATGGACGTTCCAGAGCGGACTTCCCGCCCGGCTTCGCGAGACGACCCATTCCGCCCGGATCGATGGGTGTCCCGCGAGGAGGCGAACCACCTCGCCGCCTGCCATGCCGCCCGCCCCGAAGACGAGCGCGCGGGCGGGCGCGTTCACCGCGAGGCCTCCAGGCACGACTGCGCATGCTTCAGGATGAGTCCCGGAAGATCGACGCCCGTCGTCGTGATGGAACTCCGGAACTCGGGCTGTCCGTTGATCTCGTTGACGAGCCATCCATCGGGACCGAGGAAGAGATCCACGGCGAGGATATCCCCGCCGATCGCCGCGTGCGTCCGGCGCAGGACGGACTCCATTTCCTCCGTTATCGGAAGTCCCTCGGGGACGCCTCCGCGCGCCGTGTTCGTGATCCAGTGATCGCTCTTCCGTCTGATCGCGGTCACGGGCTTGCCGTCGATCAGCGTCACCCTGACGTCGTACCCTCCCTTCTCGACGTACTTCTGGATGAAGAACACCGAGTGGGACGGTCCGAGATGCGCCTTGTGCTCGGCGATGGCCTCCGCCGTCTCCCTGCTGTCGACCTTCGCGAGGAGCCGCCCCCAGCTTCCGACGGGCGGCTTGAAGACGACGGGGTACCCCAGACGCTCCGCGGCCTCGACGGCGCCTTCCGGAGAGAACGCGACCGAATAAAGCGGCTGCGGGACTCCGGTGCGCGTCAGGACAGCAGCGGTCGTCACCTTGTCGCCGCACAGCGAGATAACCGACGAGTGGTTGATCGTCCGGATCTCCCGGGATTCGAGAAGTTGCGCCAAAGCGATGTTATGCGTCTGGCCGATGCATCGGCAGAGCACCACGTCACCGGGGTCCGCTTCGATCCCGGGCCATATCCTGTCGGTTACATCGTCAGCGACGACAGGAATCCCGAGGCGCTGCGCCGCCTCGAAGAGCAACTTTTCCTCTACCCGAAGCCGGGTGTAGGCGATCCGGAGCTGTGCCATTCCCTTCTATTCGCCCCAGTCTTCCTGGATTTCGGGAGCCTCTTCGACTTTCAGCGGGTCGAGCGACGTTACCTCGAGATCGGAACCGCAGTCGGGACACGTCAGGATCTCACCGACAAGGACACTGTCCGGGACCACAACCTTCCCCTCGCACACGACGCACGAAACCTGAGCTGCCATCACATACGCCTCCCTAGAAACAAGAATGTAGGGGGAAGGATAAACCATAGTTTTTTATATGTCAATAGATAAACTAAAATTTATTTTTGGGAAGAGTCTCTCCTTTGATACAATTGATATGCGACGCATATCCGCAGGAGCGGAGGGGGCGACGCCGATGTCAGTCTGTGAACGTTGCGGAAAACAGGGATTGTTCGTCCGTATCTCGAAATGGAATCTCTGTTCCTCGTGCCGGAAAGAGATCGAGGCGCTTTCGGAGGAACGGGTCCGGTTGTGCGTCGCGAATCTGAAGGCCATGGAATCGTCGGCGTCGGGGGAAATGCGCGTCCGATATCTCGACCGCGCGGCGGCCGCGATTTCCGAGCTTCTGCCGTACGACGCGTTCGATCCTCCGGTGGCGACGCCGCGTCCCTCGGAGCGACTGCAGGAGATCGCGAGGATGAAGGAATCCCTCGCGTCGGAGCAGACGTCGATTGAAACACTTCTCGATCGGGCGGACGAGATCCTCTCGACACTCTCGACTCCGCTCGGGAGCGAAACCCGGATCCGCTACGCCCTTTCGCTTCTCGACGAGGCGATCCAGCACGCCAGGGGCGGAGACGCGAACACCCTGGAACGCGCCTATCGGACGCGCTCCAGGGTGTTCGAACAGCTTGCGGCGATTGACCGCAGCGCGGCGGGGATCCAGTCAGGCCTCGCCTTCACGAGGTCCGGCAGGCGGCACCCTCAGGAACGGGCGAGCGTCTCGAGCGCCGACGCGAGCACCGGAGGCAGCACGCCGAACGAATAGGGAAGATTGAGCCGTTCCGTGTCCTTGTGCGCGTCCTTTCCGATCGGGCCGATGTTGATCCCGGGGATATCCAGCCGGCACAGATCGTCGAGCGGTATGCCGTACTCCGTTCCCCAAAACGGCATGTTCGCACTCAGCGGGTCGAGTTCTTCCCTCGCCCCCTGGAAACCGAGGTAGCTCAGGTCCATGATCCCCTCGAAAATCTCCCGCACGTCGATGTCGTGTCCGCGTGCGGCGGCGGTTTTCACGGCAATCTCCGCCGCTCTCGCGCACGCGATTTCGCCTCTGCACGTCCGACGGTTCCGCCGGGGTGGATAGAACGGCGGCAGGAATCCGAGGACGACAGCCGGTCCCGTTATTCCCGATTCGCGAACGACCCTCCCGAGTTCCGCGATCGCATGGTCGCGAACATCTCCGGGAAGGTCCGTGGGATCTGATTCGCTCCCCGTCCCGTTCCGAATCAGCTCATCCACGGTGTACACCGCCGGGGCCGCCGTTCCCGGGCCGTACTGTTTCCCGAGAGCGCAGGCCGCCGAGCGCAGCTGCTCATCCGTGCGTCTCAGGGCTTCCGCAGCGACGGCCCGCATACCGGCGAGAACCGACGCCGGGGTTTCGTTCACGATGAGCCGGTTGCAGAAAACGACGGCCCGGTCGGGAAGGGTTACGGCGTAGTGTGGTCTCAGGTCGCGCATCCGAAGGCAGGATTGCGGCGGAAGGCGCCGTCCGTCGACGGTTTCCGACGTCGACGGGTCGGCCTCGCAGAGCGTCTCGAGGTGCGCTGCGACGAGCGCGGCGTTGCATCCCTCGAAATAGTCGCCGACATGCGTTTCACGACCGACGCAGTAGAACAGAGGCATGATTTTTCCGATGGTTCCGAGATGGATCATCGCCCGGCCTGAACCGCCGTCGCCCACGCACGGTTCCGTGTTCACGCACGCGAGGAACGTCTCCCCGGAATCCTGGAGCCTCGCGAGCTCCGATATCGCGGCCCTCATCCCCGCGGAGTCGCTCTCCTCGTCGGGGACGGCGAGCATCATGAGGTTCGCCCCGAGCGATCCGGGAGACGCGGCTGCGGCCTCGAGGAAGGTCATTTCGAGCGCGATCCCGAATTTCATGTCGGCCACTCCCCGTCCGAACAGATAGTCACCCGATTCGAGGTCCCGTCGCGCTTCATCCGGAATATTCCGTTCCCCGATCCGTCGCGTGCAGACATCGGGATCGAACGCGACGGATTCGAGTGAGCCGTACCCTTCCGCGCCAACGACGTCGAAATGCCCCGTGAGGACGATCGTCCTGTCGGTCTTCGGCCGCGCCCGGACACGGGCAATGACGAAAACTCTCCCGAGTGCGTCTCCCTGGATCGGAACGAGCGTCACATCCCCTTCGGGCAGCGACCGGGAGAGCGTCACGGCAATGTACCGCGCGGCTTCGTTCTCTCCGCTAGGGGAGGCGGAGAGACTTTTGATCCTCACCAGATCCGTCAGAATCTCGCGGATTCTCTCCTGTCGAGGGATCGGAATCATGCTGTTCCCCTTCTTTCCTGTGGCGTTTCGCGAGACGCACATCGACGGGAGCGGTTCCTGAGAGATGGACGTCCATCTGCGGATAGGCGATGACGATTCCTGCCTTTTCGAACATCGAGACGAGACGGAACCGGATGTCGCTCGGGACCTTCAGCGTGGAGGCGTTCGCCATGTCGATCATGAAGTACAACGTAAACTCAAGCGCGCTCGGGCCGAAATCTCCAAAGACCACGAAGGGTTCGGGGGATTTGAGCACCCGGCTATGTTCCGACGCCGCAAGAATGAGCAAGCGTTCGACTTCGCGAACGTCCGATCCGTAAGCGACGCCGACGGAAACCTTCAGCCGGACTTTCTGGTCGGTGAGGGTCCTGTTCGTAACCTTGTGGTCGAGAAAGTAGCTGTTCGGAACCAGAACATGGAAGTTGTCGTACGTTTTGATGCTTGTCGAACGCGCTCCGATCTCCTCAACCGTCGCCGTGATGCCGTCCACGTCGATGACGTCATTGATCCGGAAGGGTTTGGAGAACATCAGAATAAAGCCGCTGATCAGGTTGCTGAAGAGATTCTGCGCGCCGACGCCGATGCCGAGCGCCAAGGCGCCTCCAATGAAGGCGAAGGCCGTTATCGGGACGTTGATGATGTCGAGCGCCACCATGAGGAATACGAAAATAAGGAAGATGAAGAACACGCTTTGGATCATCACCGACTTCGTCGGATCGAGATTGAACCTGTTCAGCACGAACCGCCGGAATCCCGAGGCGATGATCCGGCTCGCTGCGTATCCGAACAGAAAGAGGACGATGGAGACGAGGAGCTTGAGAACGGTGATGTCGTAGCCGTCGTCGCTCCAGAGCCGGGCGTTCAGGAACGACATGACCTTTTCTTTTCCGAGGTCCGTGACGTGTTCGGCAAGGCGCAGCGCGTTGAGCGTCTCGTCGATCTCCGCCAGAATGCGGGTATCGAGCGTGAAGACGGTCGTCATCCGGGAGGCGAACCGGACGAGATCCTCTGCGGTCTGGTTGAGAGCATCAAGCCGCGAGCGGTAGCGAACGAGGAGGTCCCTGTCCGCCGAAACACGGTCCATATCCTTTCTCGTGGCCACGATCGCCGCGTTCGTCCGCGCCTGTTCGTTCTGGACGGAAACGAGCTGCGTCTCGAAGCCCTTGATTCTCGCCTGGGCTTCGCCCCTGATCGTCCAGACTTCTGCGCTCCTGAGGGTCCCCTTCACGACGTCGTAGCGGTTCCGCCATATCGTCTGCGCCAGTCCGAGGTAGAGGGCCTCCTGTTCCGCACGGTCGACGAGACCCTGCCAGTACGAAAACCACGCCTCGCGTTCCGCGACGAGCGCTGTCGCGAGTTCTTTTTTCCGTTCATTGCCGCCCGCACCCGCGAGGTCGTTCTGCGCCTTCGAGAGAAGGCGTTCCGCTTTCGAGCGCTCGTCGAGCATCTTCGGCAGCGCGGCCTTCACCTCGTCGACCCTGGTCTGCAGGGCCGCGATCTGCCGATCGAGATCCTCCTGACTGTAGGCATGCTGTTTCCGGATCTTATCGAGGACGGAACGCCGCTTCTCGAGTTCCGTATCGACCATCTCGAGGCGCAGTTTCGCGATGGTCCGCGTCGTATTCCTGAGGGCCATATCGAGTTTCATCGACTCGACGTTTTCCTTCGATCGCGCGATTTCCCATGCCTCGGCGGAAGTCGTCGGCGCTGAGGTCTGAAGATCGCGAAGAGCGCTTTCAGCTTTCTGCGTCTGGTCGCGGAGCGAGTCGAGCGAATTGTCGATATAGGACGCCGCCGCCAAAAGCGAGTTCCGCCTGAGCTTCAAATCGTCGTACCCATCCTGGATCGCGTCCGAGACGGAGAGGGGATAGGGTGGCTTCGCGTCCACGAGAAGCTTCGTCTCGCTTTCCGCTCGGGTCTGCTCGAGGTCCTTCTTCGTCTTTTCGAGAACGTCCATCTGGGATCCGAGACGTCCGTACATGTTCTGCAGCGTATTCAGAAGCGAAACGCGACGTGAGAACAGATCCTCGGAGATGGATTCGGCCTCGGACGTCGTCGCGTTCAGCGTGTCGAGGAGTTTCTGGATCTCCTCGGCACGCTTCCGGACCTGATCGGGCGTGAATTCATACTGCCGGGATCCGTTGTGGCCCGACGGCCTAGGTTGGGGTTGCGCCGGAAGCGCGTCGGAAGAGACCACGACGACGGCGCCCGAATCGGGCGACGCTGCCGGGGAAGGAGACGGGGTGAGAAGGAACAGAAACAGGAACAGACACTTCAGGATCGTCATGTACGCGCCTCCCTTCCTGGTTTCCGGTACGACCGGAGGCGGGTCTCCCCGCCTCCGTGAAGAGATCGTGCGTGTTCCGGCGGAGCCTTCAGTCGGGGAAGAGTTCCGCGACGATATCCCGCACGCGCTCCTGTCGCGTCACCCGCGTGACGTTGGAGCCGCAGAAGAAGAGCCCTTCCTCCCAGCGCCCTTGGAACGCGTCGACGAGCGCCTGGGCGATACAGAAGGTCTCCCGCTCGTTCCTGTAGCGACAATGGGTGAGGCAGTTCGCGATGCAGGGCTTGCTTTCCACATGCCCATTGAGGTACTGGTTGATGAACGGGTTTCTCAGGGCGCGTCCCGGCAGTCCGGCCGGACTCTGGATGATGACGACATCTTCTTCCTTCGCGTCGATGAATGCCTGCTTGAAGCGGTCCGAAGCGTCCCCCTCGACGGTGCACGCGAAGCGCGTCCCCATCTGGACGCCGCGCGCGCCGAGCGAAAACGCGTGTTCGATATCCTTCCGGTCCCAGATGCCGCCCGCCGCAACGACCGGGATGCCGAAGCCTCCGTCCGCCAGGTATGCGACGAGTTCGGGGACCACCGTCTCGAGGGAGAATTCCGGCGCATCGACCTGTTCCATTTTCGTCACGCCGAGATGCCCCCCGGCGTAGAGCGGCGTCTCGACGACGAAGCCGTCCGGGAGACGGCCGTAGAGCTTCTCCCAACGCCTCAGGATGAGACTCGCCGCCTTTGTCGTGCTGACGATCGGGACGAGTGCGACGTCGGGGAAATCCTTCGTGTATTCCGGAAGACGCAACGGCAGCCCCGCACCGGAGATGATGACATCGACGCCGCCTTCGCAGGCGGATCGGACGTGCTGATCGTAATCGGTCAGAGCGACCATGCAGTTGACCGCGATCACGCCGCCTCCGGCGATTGCGCGGGCACTCCGGATCGCGTCTCTGACGGCGACCTTGTT
Source organism: Lactivibrio alcoholicus (assembly GCF_055390895.1). Taxonomy (NCBI): domain Bacteria; kingdom Thermotogati; phylum Synergistota; class Synergistia; order Synergistales; family Aminobacteriaceae; genus Lactivibrio; species Lactivibrio alcoholicus. The sequence goes on along the minus strand of NZ_AP042471.1, from coordinate 2,592,210 downwards.
CGCCTCGAAGTAGTTCTTCCCGTCATACAGCGGGTGATTGCACGCGAGCCCGACGCTCGCAATCGTTCCGATCCCGCCGCAAAGAGCGACATTCCCCGCGAGCGACGGTCCGGAAATTGCGACGCCCATCCCCCCCTGGATCAGGGGATACTTCGGCTGATGCTTTCCCAGCCGTAAAACAGGTCGTTCTATGGTCACTGGTTTCCTCTCCTCGACAAAAATAGTCTTCTCTGACCAAAACTGGGTTATTTTAGCCCAAAACCCGACGGCGGTGCAAGGGAAGCAGGCTTTCTGCTACAATGATTTCATACATTCGGGGGGGTGATCCCCCCGTCAGGGGAGGGAATACGATGTTTACGATCAGGGATTTTCTGCGCTCCGAAGTCAAACCGGCGCTCGGGTGTACCGAGCCCGGGGCGGTCGCTCTGGCCGTCGCACGGGCAAAAGAGGAGATCGGCGGCTCCGACGTCAGGTCCATACACGTTACCGTCAGCGACAGCATTTATAAAAACGGTGTCGCGGTCGGAATACCCGGAACCAGCGGGCTCAAGGGAAACGCCATAGCGGCCGCGCTCGGCGCCCTTGCCGGTGTTTCATCCTACGGTCTCGAGGTGCTCCGCGACTGTACGGAAAACGACGCGATCCGCGCGAAGAAAATGGCGGCGGACGGAACGGTCCGCGTAACGGCACTCCCCGACAGACACGGCGTCTACGTCGAAACCGACGTCACCACGGAAAACGGAACCGCATCCTGCACCATCGACGGATCCCACACTTCGATCACGAAAGTCACGAAAAACGGCGTCACGACCTTCGAAACGACCAGTGCGACGGACGCTTCGAAGCCGAAGCCCCCGGCGCTCTCCGAACAGATAGCCGGCATGAAGTACACGGCACTCGTCCGAATGGTCGAAGACATGAACCAGGAGGACGTCGACTATGTCATGAACGGCGTCGACATGAACCTTGCCATCGCCGAATACGGATTTGACGACCATCACAGGTCCGGCCTCGAGATCGGCAAGACCATCCGCAACGCGGGAGGTCTCGAGACCGGCGACCTGGGAATCAAGATAAAGGCGTTCTCTGCGGCGGCGGCGGACGCGCGGATGTCCGGCGCGCCGATGCCCGTCATGAGCAGCGCCGGAAGCGGCAATCACGGCGTCACGGCGATTCTTCCGGTCGCCATTCTCGGGCGCGAGAATGGAAAGAGCCGCGAGGAGATCGCGAAGGCTGTCGCCTTCAGCCATCTGTCCACCAGCTTCATCAAGAGCCGGACGGGACGCCTGAGCCCGATCTGCGGATGCACGGTCGCCGCCGGGGCGGGAGCCGCGGCCGGTATGACCTGGCTCCTCACGGGAGACGTCCGGCGGGCGGTCAAGGCGATGTCCATCGTCCTCGCGAACCTCGTCGGAATGCTCTGCGACGGCGCGAAGGACACCTGCGCCCTCAAGGTCGGAACCGGCGCGATGGAGGCGTATCACGCGACGCTGCTCGCGATGAACGACCGGGACCTCGATCCTCAGGGAGTCGTCGACGAGACGATCGAAGCGACCGTCCAGAACGTCGCCGACATCAGCTTCAAGGCCATGAAGGATGTCGACGGAACGGTCATCGGCATGGTTTCGAGGCGCATGGAAAAGGCGCAATAAAATCCGGCGCGTCCGACGGACGCCACCGTGACGACGCAAGAGGGCTCTTCCCGACATGGGAAGAGCCCTCTTGCGTCGTCCAGTCTATTCCGGAAGAGACTCCCGATGGTGGTGAATCCGCTCCCTGAGATCTCTCAGAAGAGTTTTCGTCTCGTCGTCGCGCGGCATCCGGGCTTCGATCCATTCGATGTAGCCGCGCTCCCGAAGTATATCGAACGACGGAGAGAAGTTCAGGTCGAGCGCCCACGTCATCTGGACGAGCAGGAAATCGACCAGGGACCGCACCGACGCATAGCTCGCAGCCCCATTCTCCCGGACTTCATCGCACAGAGCGGGCGACAGCGGTCCGTCGGGCTGGACGCGCGGCAGGAGATCCCGGATTCTTCCGTCCCGGACGTACCCCTGCACGAGCTGGTAGACGTCGAGTTTGTCCCCGTCACGGACGATCCTCGCGTACGGAAGGCTCCCCGAATCGATCCCCGGCGGCAGATGTTTCTTGTTGTGATGCCTGACCGCGTCGACGATGATCCCTCTGACCGGTGCGTCGACGTCCCCCCACGGGAAGACATCCTCGAGCGTGTCCGCTCCCGTGTCGCCATGGTCGATCGAATCGCCGTCGGAATACGTTCCGTAATCACGGAACTGTCGGAAGCGCCCCACATCGTGCAGGAGGCCGGCAGCGTCCGCAAGGCGGATCCTCGAGTCGTCCCAATGCAGGGAGCGGGCGATGGTGGCGACATTCGTCTCGACGCGAAGGCTGTGTTCCTTCTTGACTCGCATGAGGGACGGCAGCTTTCCCGCCTCGTCGGCGAAGCCGTCGACGTACGTTTCGAACCACTGACGCGTCGTAATGAGCTGGGAGATCTTCATTGTAAGAGACACCTCGTTCGGGTGGAACATCCAAGTGGGTATTATACCCCACTTATCCCGAGGACTGACAAGCACTGCCGTTATGCCTATAATGGAATGCATACCATAACACACGAAGGGAGATGCATCCATTGAGGAATCTTTCGAAACTCATCGCGACGGCAGCGTTCGTCCTCCTCGTCGCTCCGTGCACGTTCGCCGTCGGCGACGCGCCGTGGAAGGGCGATCTCAAATGGAAATACGATGCGGGGTTCGGAATAACGGGGACACCCGTCGTCTCCGACGGCAAAGTCTATGTCGGAGACGGAGAGGGAACGCTCCACGTCGTGAACGCGGCCACGGGGCAGCTCGTCTGGAAATTCAAGGGGGGCACGACGATCAACGGGGCTCCCGCCCTCATGGACGGCTCGGTTTTCATCGGCGGCCGCGACGGAACGCTCTTCGCGCTGAGCGCGAAGGACGGCTCCATCCGCTGGGAGTACCGCTCCGGCTCGGGCACCACGCCGGGAGCGATCTGGGCATCGCCCGTCGCCGCCGACGGCAAGGTTTTCTTCTGCAGCGCCGACGGACGCGTCTACGCGCTGAACTCGCGGACCGGATCGCTCGTCTGGTCGTTCAACACGGGGAGGGAACTCCGTTCCTCGCCGCTCTACGCGAACGGCACGATCTACGTCGGCGATTACAACGGGCTCTTCCACGCGATTGACGCGAAAAGCGGAAAAAAGCTTTGGGGCGGCGGCTCGTCGGGCCCGATCAACGCTCAACCGACGACCGCTGATGGGATCGTCTACTTCGGAAGCTGGGACGGAACGCTCCAGGCCGTCCGCATCAAGGGCGTCATCCCGCTCTGGAAGGCTTCGGTCGGGGAATCCGTCACGACATCGGCGACGATCTCCGGCGGTCGTGCCTATATCGGCACAGTAACGGGAAATCTCGTCGCCCTCGGCGTCGGAAACGGCGTTCCGATGTGGTCGTTCAACTCCCCGGGCGGCATCCACTCGACACCGATCGTCGCGGACGGACTCGTCTTTTTCGGAAGCGACCAGGGGATTCTGTTCGCGCTCAACGCGGCAACCGGCAAAGCCCACTGGTCGTTCGCGACGGGACGCGAAATCCTCTCCTCTCCCGCGATCGACGGGGGGACACTCTTCTTCGGAAGTATGGACGGCTTTCTGTACGCGATTCGCTGACCCGCGACGCAACCGACATCAAACGAAGACAGGGAAGGGGACCGGCGAGAGGCCGGTCCCCTTCCCTGTCTTCGTTCTCCGCGTTCCGCCCTGCCTACGCCTTTTCGGCCGCCCTGCGAATCGCTTCCGCCATGTCCGTCAGCTCCCATGAAGGCATCGGATCGAGATCGATCCGGCCCATGTGTCCGTAGGCCGCGACGCGGCGGTACTGCGGCTTCCGCAGGTCGAGCCGGCTGATGATCGCGCCGGGGCGGAAGTCGAAAAGCTCCCGGACGATCGCGGTGATCCGCTCGTCGGATACGCTCCCCGTTCCGAACGTATCGATCATGATCGAAACCGGCTCCGCCACGCCGATGGCGTACGCCACCTGGATCTGGCACTTGTCGGCCACGCCGGACGCCACGACGTTCTTGGCGACATACCGGGCCATGTAGGCGCCGGAACGGTCCACTTTCGTCGGATCCTTTCCGGAGAACGCGCCGCCGCCGTGGGGCGCCCACCCGCCGTAGGTGTCCACGATGATCTTTCGTCCCGTGAGGCCGGTGTCCGCCATCGGTCCTCCCTTGACGAAACGCCCCGTCGGATTGACGAGCATCCGCGTGTCTTCCTTCATGAGATAGTCGGGGATGACGGGATTGATGACGTGCTCGATGATGTCCGCGCGGATCTGGGACTCCGTCGCGCCGGGATGATGCTGCGTCGACACGATGATCGTGTCCGCACGCACGGCCTCGCCGTTCTGATACTCCAGCGTGACCTGGGTCTTTCCGTCGGGACGGAGATACGGGATGGTCCCCTCCTTGCGCACCTTCGCGAGCCTTCTCGCGAGCCGATGCGCAAGGGCGATGGGCATCGGCAGGAATTCGGGCGTCTCGTTGCACGCGTAGCCGACCATCATCCCCTGGTCCCCGGCGCCGGTCTTCGCGATTTCTTCCTCATGCGCCGCCTGGCTACGGATTTCCAGCGCCGCGTTCACGCCCTGGGCGATGTCCGCGGATTGCTCGTCGATCGCCGAAATGACCGCGCAGGTGTCGCCGTCGAAGCCGTACTTCGCGCGAGTGTAGCCGATATCCTTGATGATATCCCGGGTGAGCTTCGGGATATCCACGTAGGTGCTTGTGGTTATCTCGCCCGCGACGAGCACGAGCCCAGTCGTCACGAGAACTTCGCACGCCACGCGTCCCTTAGGGTCGTCCTTGAGGATAGCGTCGAGGACGCCGTCGGAAATCTGATCGGCCACCTTGTCGGGGTGCCCCTCCGTCACTGATTCCGAAGTGAACAGAAACTTTTCCGCCATATGTCGTAACCCCCTTCTTCGATCTGAAAACACGTTTCCCGCAAATACGACACAAAAAAGGCCCTTCCCGAGGAAGGGCCTTTCATTCGCATACAGCCGCTTTCCTCTTATCATCCGCCGCACGGGCGCTGGTTTTGGCACCATGTCTGGAAAAACAGGTTGCCGGGCATCATCGGGCCAGTCCCTCCGCCGCTCTCGATAAGAGATTTTCAGTTGTCAAAGAATCACAAACGCCAGAGAATTATACGCGATAGCAAGAGCTTGTCAATCGTCCGCTATTTGCACGGCGAATAGCCGCAGCTGAAGCAGTAGGCGCAGCCCGAGACCATCTCCATCGGGCTGTCGCACTCGGGACACTTCTTCCCGCGGTCGTCGCCCCCGTGCGGCGTCTCGCGCCGGATCAGCTTTTCCAGAAGCAGCGCCACCGCATCCGGAATGGAACGCGCCACCTGCTCCTCGTCGGAGTCGAAGAGCCACGCCTCCTTGCCCGAAAGGCCCTTGAGCGTCGCGATGAAGTCCTCCAGCTTACCGCCGCTCCGAAGGCCGATCGATATCGCCCGGGAGAGCGCCTCGGTCATCGCCTTGAGTTCGGAGCCGCTTTTGCCGATCGACGCGAACACTTCAAACGGTTCGTCCCCGTCGAAATTCAGCGTGACGTAGACGCTCCCCCACGGTGTATGCTCCTTGATCGTCTTCCCGAAGACGATCATTCCGGGGCGCTCCTTCACGCGGCTGGTGTGCGGAACCTGCTGCTCGCGCTTCGCTCCTGCGGCTTCCTGTTTGCCCTTCACGTCGACGGGCTGGTCGTTGCGCGATCCGTCGCGATAGATCGTGATTCCCTTCGCGCCGAAGCGATAGCACATCTCGTAGACGCCGCGAACGTCCTCCACGGTCGCCTCGTTCGGGAGATTCACGGTCTTGCTGATGCCGCTGTCGACATGCGCCGCAAAGCGTCCGACGACGCTGACGTGCTCCTTGGTCCCGATGTCGTAGGCCGTGACGAAGACGGGGTCCGCGATCCGTCCCGAACGCCGGAGTTCCTCGCGCTGGTCGGGGGAGAGGAGCCGGTGCCAGAACTCCCGCGTTTCGGCGCCCGAGGCGTCGGTCCGGACGATCCGGCGCGACCAGGACCACGCAAAATTCGGCTCCACGCCGGGGCTCGCATCGATAAGCATCGAGATGGACCCGGTCGGTGCGATCGAAAGCCTGCGGCTGTTGCGCAGCCGTCCTTCAAAGAGCGCCCGGACCACGCGCGCGGCGTCTTCGGGAGATCGCCGCGCAAGCGCTTCGACCGCGTTGACGAGCGTGTAGGGGATCCGATCCCCGCCGCGCATCGCCTCGACCAGTCCGGCAAGGTTCTCCGGGCGGACCTCTTCGGGAATGCGCCCCGTTCCGCCGTCGGTCCTCCACGCCCCAAACAGCTCGCGGACGAGCCCGGACTCCGGGAAGGACGCTTTGCCCATCTCGTCGACCATATCGACGGTCGCCTGAAGCGCGGCCGAAGACATCAGGGACGCAAGGCGGTCGCAGAACGCGAGGAAGTCATCCGCGCCGTACCGGAGACGCAGGCGGATCGCCGCATCCGCGAGCCCCATGATTCCGAGACCGACGGGACGTATCCGCTTCGTGCGGTCCTCGATCCGCGGCAGCGGGTAGGAACACGCGTCGATCACGAGGTCCAGATAGTACATGGAGCGGAAGACCTGGTTCTCGAACGCGGCGGCGTCGAATCCCGAACCGACGAAGGTGTCCGCATTGACCGAACCGAGGTTGCAGCTCGTATAATTGGGCAACGGCTGTTCGCCGCAGGGATTCGTGGACTCGATGCGCCACTCGGGCCCCATTTTGAGAAGGTTGTCGGCGTTCGCCCGGTCGATGAAGAAGACCCCGGGGTCGCCGCGTTTCCAGGCGCTTTCGCAGATCGCCGTCATGAGTTCGGCCGCCGGAATCGTCCGGACGACCGAACCGTCCTTCCGGGAGCGCAGCGCGAATCCCTCTCCGGCCCCGGCCGCGCGGATCAGCGCGTCGGAAAGGCAGACCGAGATGTTGAAGTAGGGGAACTTGCCCTCCTCTTCCTTGCTCCGGATGAAGTCGAGGATATCGGGGTGATCGTCGTAGAGCATCCCCATGAGAGCCGCGCGGCGGCGACCGCCCTGGACGACGACCGCCCCCATCGTGTTCCACGTCTCCATGAACGATATCGGCCCGGAGGCCTTGCCGCCGACGCCGCCGTTGATTTCCGACCCCCGTTCGCGCAGGTTTCCGAAATTTCCGCCGACGCCGCCGCCGAACTTGCTGATCACCGCGGCGTCCTTCACGGAGTCGAAGATCCCCTCGATGCTGTCCCCTACCGAGATAACGAAACACGCGAAGAGCTGCTGGTTCTTCGTCTTCGACCGCTGCAACAGCGCGTAATCCGCGAACGTCAGCGTCTCCGGATCCCCGTAGATCCGCGCGGCCATGTCCGACCGTATCGTCAGCCCCGCCCCAGCGCCGAAGAGGCACGGCGAGTTGAACAGGAAACGGCGCGCGCACAGGTCGGCGTACATGTTGGCTTCGAGCGTCCGGAGCCATTCGAGCGACGCGGGATCATCCGCATCGAGATACAGCGACTCCGCCGACGCGACGATCCGCGAAACGCGGCGCGCGAATTCGTGAAAGCTCGCCTCCCGCCTCACAGCTCCGGTCGCATCGTCGTATCGGAGCGAAAAATAGCGCTGGGCGAGAAGCCACTCCGCGTTCTCCGAGAGATCCGGAGGCTGTACGGCAGCGGAAGCGGAGAACGGAACGAATCGGTCGCGATAGTCCATCGGAGAATCCATCCTTCCATAAATAGCGTATTCTATTGAAAATAACGAGTAAAAACGTTATATGTTGTGTGATCACGGGAACACACTGTATCATACCCGCAACGCCGGAGCAAGCCGGGAAGCCCAATCTCAGCCGGATATCAGTCTCCCGTCTTCCGTGATCCGGACCGCGCGAATGTCTTCGGGACGATTCGCGGACGATGGTGTAGTATATCCACACCGGTTTTGTATCCGACAATGGATACGATTGATACTCAGAGAGGAGAGAGATTTTTGGGACAATATGATTTCGACACCGTCATCGAACGGACGAATACGTGCAGCTCGAAATGGGATCTTATGACGCCGCTTTTCGGGCGCAACGACCTACTGCCCATGTGGGTCGCGGACATGGACTTCAAGGCGCCACCCGAGGTGAGCGACGTTCTCCGGAAACGCGTGGAACACGGAATCTATGGCTACACGAAGCGGATGCCGTCCTATTACGAAGCCATCGTCTCGTGGGTCGCGCGCCGATTCGGATGGACGATCAAGCCGGAATGGATCTGCCATTCGCCCGGCGTCGTCCCCGCGCTCTCCATGGCGATCCTGACCTATACGCAGCCCGGTGATGGCGTTCTCATCCAGCCGCCCGTGTACTATCCTTTCTTCGACGTCATCGGCGGACGAGGGAGGCGGATCGTCGAAAATCCGCTCCGGTTCACGGGAGATCGCTTCGAGATCGATTTCGAGGATCTCGAGCGCAAGCTCGACCCTTCTGTGACGATGATGTTCCTCTGTTCGCCGCACAATCCGGTCGGCCGCGTCTGGACGCGCGAGGAACTCACCCGAATCGTGGATCTCTGCGCCGAGCGGAACGTCCTCATCGTGGCGGACGAAATCCATTCCGACATCGTCTTCCCGTGGGCGAAGCACACACCGGTCGCGTCGATCTCGGAGAAGGCCGCGTCGATCTCGCTCACGACGATCGCCCCGAGCAAGACGTTCAACATCGCCGGGCTTTCGACGTCCATGGTGATCGTCCCCGACGACCGGCTGCGAAAACGCTACAGCAACACGATTTCATTCCTCCATATCGACGGCGGCAACGCCTTCGGCACGCTTGCCTGCGAAGCCGCCTACCGCATGGGTGAGCCGTGGCTCGAAGAACTTATGGAATACCTCAGGGGGAACCTGGAGTTTCTGGACTCGTACCTGAAGGCGAACATCCCTGAAATACGCTTGATCTATCCCGAGGGAACCTATATCCCGTTCCTCGACTGCCGCACCCTGAAAATGAACGCGAAGGAGCAACAGGCGTTCTTCGTGAACGAAGCGAGAGTCGCCATGGATGGGGGCAACTGGTTCGGCACCGGCGGCGAAGGCTTCGCGCGCATGAACATCGCGACACCGCGGGCGCTTCTGCGCGAAGGACTCGAGCGGATCGAAAAGGCAGTGAAAGCCCGGCGGAAATAGCGACGAATAAAGAAGCCCCCGGATCCGGGGGCTTCTTTATTCGTCGATACGTCACGCTTTTCTCAGCGCCTGAACGACCTCTCGGCAGACGCTCGCGAAGAGCAGAATATCCATGCTGTAGGCAATGTAGCGAAACCCCTGCGCCACCCGGCGTTTCGCCTCTTCAACCGACGTGGCGAAGATTCCGGGAATCTTTCCGGCCTCCTGCGTGATCCGCAGCGCCCTGTCCACCGCCTCCACCATCTTCGGGTGCGAGATCTGCCCCGGGATACCCAGCGACTGGGAGAGGTCGTACGGTCCCACGAAGACTACGTCGATTCCTTCGACCGACGCGATCTCCGGAAGCCGTCCGAGTCCTTCGACGTTCTCGCAATGCACGACGACGAGCGTGTCCTCGTTCGCCTGCCGGAAGTACTCGTCGAGCTGACGCATTCCGTACGAGGACGACCGCGGCATCGCGGCGCCCCGGACACCGAGCGGAAAATACTTCGACCACCGTGCGACGTTTCGTGCGCATTCAACATCGTTCACCTGGGGCACCTGAACACCCGCCGCACCGACGTCGAGCGTCCGGAGGATCGTCTGCGAATCGGCCGACGTGACGCGGACGACCGGAGCGATGCCCCTGAGTTCCGCAGCCCGGATCGAATTCTGGATGGACTCGGGATTCCCGGGTCCGTGCTCCGTGTCGATGATCAGAAAATCGAACCCCGCGAGTCCCGCGATTTCAACGAAGTCCGGACATCCGGTCCCGAAGAAGGGCCCGTATACCGTTTCCCCCTGACGGAGTCTTTCCTTTATCGTCGCATGCATTGTCGCCGTCTCCTTTCACATGATTGACGCGCACTTCGCAGCCGGATTATACCGCTTTCGGAGGCACGGCTACGGGAGCGCGGCGGTGACGGGTCACTCTCCGACGATATGCTTTTTCCCGTGATACTTCGACTCCAGAACGTCTTTCGGCAGGTATGCGTCTTCCTTCGCGCGGATGTCGTCGAGGCGGACTATTTTCGCAAACTCTCCGAATACGCAGAGTCTGTCGAGATACGCGTCCGAAACGCCGCATTCGCGGACCTTCTTCATGACGTAGAGCATTCCTCCGGCCGCCGCATAGAGGCTCGTCAGCGCCGGGACTATGTATTTGAACCCCATGGCTTCCGCATCCCTGACGCTCACGAGCGGCGTCCTGCCCCCCTCGATGAGGTTGAGCATCAGCGGCGCGTCGATTTCCTTCGACACGCGCTCCATCTGTCCGCGCGTCTCGAGCGCCTCGACGAAGATCATGTCGACGCCGACGTCGACCGCCGCCTTCGCCCGGTCGATCGCGTCGTCGAGTCCGTTGACCGCGAGCGCATCCGTGCGGTACATGACGACGAAATCCGGATCGAGTTCATTCCGCGCGTCGAGCGCGGCCTTCAGCTTTCCCATCATCTCTCCGCGCGGCACGACCTGTTTTCCGGCCATGTGTCCGCATCGCTTGGGCGCTACCTGATCCTCCATGAAGAGGCCGGCCGCTCCGGCGAGGAGATATTCCCGCACCGTGTAGGACGCGTTCACCGCGTTGCCGAAGCCGTTGTCGGAATCGCCGACTACGGGAACGGCAACGGCGTGCGCGATGTTCCTGACCTGCGCGCACATCTCGCCGAAGCCGATCAGTCCGACATCCGGCTGCGCGAGAAGGACCGCCGCCGTGCCGTAGCCAGAATGCTGCAACACTTCGAATCCCGCCAGTTCGCAGATTCGCGCGCTCAGGGCGTCGTACACACCGGGGGCCACGATGGCCCCCGGACGCCTGAGAAGTTCCCTCAATCGCGTCGTCGTTTTCATCCGCGTCACGTCACTTACCGTCCTTTCGAAACATCCGCGTCCCTGCCCGTCGCGTACTTCTTCTCCATTTCGCGGACCTCGGGCAGTCCGACCAGTTCGTTGAATTCTCCGAAGGGAATCATCCGGTCAACGAAGGCTTTCGTCGAGCCGTCGCGCTTCAGTTCCTGCATCAGTTCCGTCACCGCCTTCGCGATGACGTAGGTCGACGACACCGGGAAGATCGCGAGATCGAACCCGATCTCCCCGAGTTCCGACTCCGAAAGGAAAGGCGTCCGGCCGTGTTCGACCATGTTCGCTATGACGGGGACTCCGAACGAGGACGTGATCCGGCGCATCTCGTCGACGTTCTCGGGGGATTCGATGAAAACGATATCCGCCCCCGCGTCCTCGAACGCCTTTCCGCGCTCGATCGCGGCGTCGATCCCCAGCCCCGTCCGCGCGTCCGTACGCGCCATGATCATGAGATCGTCGTCGAGTCTCGCGTCGCATGCGGCCCGAATCTTCCCGACCATTTCGGGAAGCGGGATGACCTCCCTTCCGAGCATGTGCCCGCACTTCTTCGGAGCGACCTGATCCTCGAGCTGGATACAGGCGACTCCCGCACGTTCGTACTCGCGGATCGTGCGTAGGACGTTGACCGCATTGCCGTAGCCCGTGTCCGCATCCGCGATAAGCGGGACATCCACGGCGTCCGCGATTCTCGCGGCCCGTTCCGCCATCTCCGTCAGCGTCAACAGTCCCACGTCCGGCCTCCCGAGAATGCTCGCGCTCGCTCCGTATCCCGTCATGTACACGGCATCGAAGCCCTCGTGCTCGGCGATTCTCGCGACGAGCGGATCGTGGACCCCGGGTGCGACCAGGATTCTGTCGCGCCCGAGGAGCCGACGCAGACGCGTTGTATTCTTCTCCAAAATGGAAATCCTCCTCGAACCGGTCCCTACATGACGGACGGGAGCCACGTGCTCATCGCTGGGAAGATCATCGTGAGAACAAGCATCGCAAGAATGAGGATCACGAAGGGCCAGACGCCCTCGATGACTTCCGACATGCGGATATCCTCGCGAAGGCCGTTGATGACGTACAGGTTCATGCCGACGGGGGGCGTGATGAGCGCCATCGTCATGTTGACCGTCAGGATGATCGCGTACCAGATCGGGTCGATGTGAAGCGCGTGAAGGATCGGCGTCACGAGCGGCATCGTCAGCAGGACGATCGACACCGTCTCGAGGAGGCAGCCGAGGACCATCATGAGAAGGTTCATCGCGATGATGAACATCATCGGGGAAAACTGGTTCTCGATGATGAGTTCCGTGAGCTTCTGCGGAATTTCGAGCATCGTCATGACGCGGCCGAAGAGGACCGCGGAGGCGATGATGATCGCGATCATCGAAGACGTCGTGAGCGATTTGAGGCAGATGCCGGGCAAATCCTTCAGCGACAGCGTCCTGTAGACGACGAGCGTCACGAAGAGGCTGTACACGAGGCCGACCGCGGCGGCTTCCGTCGGCGTGAAGGCCCCCGTGTAAATGCCGCCGATGATGAGGAAAGGCAGGAACAACCCCCACAGATTCTTGCGGGTAATCGACATTCGTTCGCCCCATGCGGCCTTCGGCAGCGGCGTGAAGCCACCCCGCTTGCTCTTGTAGACCGCGTAGGCGATGAAGATCGCCGTGAGAACGAGTCCGGGAATGACGCCGGCGATGAAAAGCTTTCCTACGGACTCCTCGGTGATGGAGCCGTAGAGGATCAGCGGGATGCTCGGCGGGATGAGGATGCCGAGCGTTCCTCCGGCGGCCAGCAGCCCCAGCGTGAACTTCTTGTCGTATCCGCGCTCGATCATCGCCGGGTAGGCGACCATTCCGATCGTTGCCGCCGTCGCCGCGCCGGATCCCGTGATCGCCGCGAAGAAGGCGCACGCAACGACCGTCGCGATCGCGAGACCTCCGGGCAGATGGCGGACCCAGACGTTCGCGACGTCGAACAGGTCGTCGCCGATCCGTCCGTCGAGAAGGACCTGGCTCATGAGAACGTAGAGCGGAATCGCCAGGACGACGAAGCTGTCGAGCGCCGTGAACACCGACGATCCGACGACCTTCATCGGAAGGTCGTACATGAGGACGAGGAGCAGCGACGTCGTCCCGAGGGAAAATGCCACCGGAAGCCCGATGAAAAGGATCAGCAGGAGCAGGAAGATGACGAATAGGAAGCTGGTCATTCCGCGACGCCTCCCTTCGGAGTGAGAACGCTTTCGTTGAAACGGACGACGGCGATGATCAGGAACTGGAGCGTCAGGAGCGCGAAGCCGAGAAAGAGCGCCGACTGCGGGATCCACATCGGGACGCGGAGCGGCGTCGCGGACACCTTGGAGAACTTCAGGGACGACGCGAGCATCAGGTATCCCTGCCAGGCGACGACGGCCGAAAAGCCCATTCCGACGATCGACGTCACGACTTCAAGCATCTTCTGAGTCCGTTTCGAGAGCTTCTCGAGGACGAGATCGATCCGGACGTGCTTTCCCTTCTGGAGCGTATAGGAACACCCCGCCAGCATCGTCCACATATAGATATAGACCGCGACTTCCTGGACCCATATCGTCGGGGAATTGAAGAAATATCTGCACACGACTTCATAGGAAAGAATGAGTCCCATGATGAGGATGCCGAGGCCGCTGATGTATCCGAGAACGGCGTTGCATCGCTCGACGATGGCGCGAAAGCCTCCGAACATACTGACACTCCTTTCTTCAAAACGCGAGCGGAGGGCAGGCAACTGACGCCCTCCGCTCGCTCGAACGGAACCGGACTACTTCCCCCGTGCGATTTCGAGGAGCTTCTTGCCGAGGTCTCCGGTCTTCTTCTCGAACGCCGCACGAACGGGTTCCGTCGCCTTCACGAACAGCTCGCGCTCCGCGTCGGTGATCGTATGGACTTCGAGCTTGGCGTCGCGGATCACCTTTTCGGCGTCGGCCTCGGACTGCGCGATCGCGCCGCGGATCCATTCCTCGGCTTCCTTGCCGGCCTTCAGGATGGCGTCCTTCTCGTCCTGCTTCAGGGAGTCCCACCACTCGAGGTTCGCCTGCATGACGAACTGCGCCGTCGTATAGTTGGCTATCGTCAGGTACTTCTGGACTTCGAAGATCTTCCGGGAAACGGCGGCGGGCATTCCGGTCGTGGCTCCGTCGACCGTTCCGCGCTGGAGGGCCATGTACATCTCCGACGAACTCATGACGGTCGGAGCGGCGCCGAGCGCCGTGAGGGTCTCCGCGTCGCCGCTGCCGAACGAACGCATCGTGAGCCCCTTGAAGTCCTCGGGCTTCGTGAGCGGCCGCTTGCTGTTGAAGAACTGGATGTACCCGTAGTCGACCCAGAACAGGTCCTTGACGCCCTTTTTCTGGAACTCCGCGTCAAAGATGACTCCCGCGCCACCTTCGATGAACTTCTTCGGGGACGTCAGATCCTTGAAGACGAACGGAAGCTCGAAGAAGTCCGCGACCGGAATCATTCCGGACCACTTGTTGACGGAAACGAGTCCCACCTCGACGGTGTTGTCCTGGAGCGCCTCGACGATTTCCGTGTCCTTGAAGAGCTGCGCCGAATCGAAGACCTTCGCCGTGACTGCGTTCTTGGAATATTCAGCTACTTTTTGCGCAAAGAGCTGGATTCCCTTGGAAATGTGGTGGGATGGAGGAAGTTGGTTGGAAATTCGGAACTCGGTTGCCGCGAACGCGGCCCCCGCGAGCACGAAAAGCGATGCAGCAACTATCGTAAAGATTGCCGTTTTCATCATCCGCTTCATATTCGTCACTCTCCCTGTGTGATAGTAGTACGTTATCCCGGTTGCCTCTCTCGATACTTCCGGAACCACCGCCTGATCGGCCGCTATTCACCTCCCTGCGCGTTTTCACGATGCAATCGTCTGTGAAAATAGCTGTAATGCCGGTTTTCCCTGATATTTTCGAGATCTCCGGCAAGGAGCTCGTCGAGGATTTTCACGTGCTCGAGGGCAGACACTTCGAGGTGTTTTTCCTCTTTGAGATCCCGGATCATTGCTATCTGGAGCTGGCTGTAGATTCCCTTGAGAAGGTGATGAGTCCATCTCCTACCGGAACATTCGGAGAGAAGGAGGTGGAACTGGAGATCTTTCTTCGTGAAGGCGATGACCTTCTCTTCTCTGCCGAGGCCGCTCCGGCTGACCTCGACCATTTCGTCGAGAATCGTGCGAAGCCGTCCGGCGATCTCCGGCGTCAGGAGACCGCCGCGGACGATCGCGTCGAAAACCTGGCTCTCGAGAGCGAAACGAATGTCGTAGAGTTCCGCGACATCCTCTTCCGAGTAATCCAGGACAAGGGCACCGCGCCGGGGAATTGAGCGGACGAGTCCCTGGGAATCGAGTATCCGGAGCGCTTCGCGCACCGGAGCGCGACTGATGTCGAGAGATCGGGCCACCTCTTCTTCCCGGATGTAGGTTCCGCGAGGGTACTGATCTGACACGAGAAGATGTGTCAGGAGGTATTCCGCGACTTCCTCAGAGAGCGAGTGATGTTCGATATGGGTGACCATAGGGTTTCTCTCCTCTGATTTCAGGGATAGTATGTCTACTGTCGACAATTCAATTAATCATAACGCTACTCCTTAATTTTATTCTGTCAAGTTTGGATACTGAATACATAAGACATCGCGGCCTGGTCATCCCGCGCAGATTCCACTATCCTGCTGCCCCTCGTTGCCCTACAATTAGGTTTCATGAATGTCACGATCGGTTCCGAAAGATCCCCCGAGATTTCGGGGAAATGCTTTCAGGAGGTAATTTCCGAATGAGATGGAAACTTTCGCTCGCGTTCACCGCGGCAGGTCTGCTCCTTTTCGCCTTCTTTCCCGGCTTCGCCCGGATCTATACGGATTTCCTCTGGTACCACACGGAAGGATTCCTTTCAATGTGGCTCCGGGACATCCTTTATTCAGGCGCGACGTTCGCGTTCATCTCCGTCGTGAGTTTCCTGTTCCTCGTGTTCCAATGGGGGACCGCGCGACGCCGGATCGCGCGTTCTCCGGAGGAGTCTCTTGGAGCCCGCTTCTCGGCGAGGCAGATTCGCGCAGGACTTCTGTTCGCCGCTGCCTTCTTCGCAATTTCTTTTGGAGGAACGCTCCGCGAACAATGGAAGGTGCTCTTCTCCGCGATCGCCGGCGCTTCGTTCGGCACAGTCGATCCCGTTTTCGGACTCGACGTGGGTTTTTTCGTTTTCACGCTCCCGGCGCTTTCCTCGATCACCGGGTGGTTTTTTTCTCTCTCGCTGCTCTCTCTGATCGGCTGCGCGGGAATCTACGTCTTCGGTTCGCTTCCGGATCTCGGGAACACCTCTTTCCGGAGGGCTCGGATCGATGGCAAGGCGACGAGACACCTCCTTCGTCTCGGCGCGTTCGCCGTCTTTCTCTGGGGTGCCGAACGATGGCTCGCGAGGTACGATGTCCTCTTCTCGACACACGGAGTTCTCTTCGGAGCGAGCTTCGTCGACTCGGCCGTCACGCTTCCGGCCCAGACGATCCTCGCGCTCCTCTCATGGGCTGCCGCCGCGATTCTGGCGATCCTTCCCCTCCGCAGGGGCATGAAGCCCCTGCTCGCCCTCGCCGCCGTCGTCCTCGCGGTCCACGTCGTGGCGATCGGCGTTCTTCCCCCGCTCGTCCAGCGTTTCATCGTCGAACCGAACGAGTTCGAACGGGAGCGCCCGTACATCGAACGCTGCATCGCCTCAACGCTGAAGGCGTACGGGCTCGACTCGGTGAAAACAGAGACGGTCGTTCCCGCCGCCTCCATCACGGCCGAGGATATTCGCCGCGAGGAGGAAACTCTCAGGAACATCTGCATCTGGGACGATTCGCCGCTTCTCAGAAGTTATAAGCAGCTCCAGGAGATCCGCACCTATTACGACTTCGAGCAGGTCGATATGGATCGCTATGTGGTCGGAAACGAGCGCAGGCAGGTGATGCTCTCGGCGCGGGAACTCGATCTCAACGATCTCCAGACACGGACGTGGGTCAACACGAGGCTCGAATTCACGCATGGCTACGGACTCGTCATGAATCCGGTGACCGAAATCGCGTCCGGAGGACAGCCGAAGCTCTGGATACGGGACATTCCGCCGAAATCGTCCGTTCCCGTCAGGATCGACCGCCCGCAGATCTACTTCGGCGAGAAGCCGGCTCCCTACGTCTTCGTCCGGACGACCGTAAAGGAGTTCGACTATCCGCTCGGCGACAGCAACGCTCGAACGGTTTACGACGGAAAGGGCGGCGTCGGAATCGGTTCCCTGACCCGGCGCGTCGCGTTCGCGGTTCGATTCGGAGACACGAAGATCCTCTTCACGAACGTCTTCACTCCGGAGAGCCGGATTCTGTACAGGCGATCGGTTACGGAACGTCTCCGCGCGGTCGCCCCGTTTCTGCTGTTCGACCGGGACCCCTATCTCGCGGTGACGGACGGACGGCTCGTGTGGATCGTCGACGCGATGACCGTCACGGACGGATACCCGTACTCGTACCCCGTGACCGTTCGCGACCCGCTCACTTCGGAGCCGAGACGGATCAACGCGATCCGGGGAAGCGTCACGGCGACCGTAGATGCCTACGACGGAACGATCACGCTCTACGCGACCGATCCCGACGACCCGATCCTGAAGACGTGGTCCCGGATCTATCCGGGCATCTTCACTCCCGGCGACAGAATGACACCCGATCTCAGAAACCATCTGCGATATCCGCGAGACCTCTTTTCCATTCAGGCGGAGATCTACCGCACGTACCACATGAAGGAACCGAATACCTTCTACAATCGCGAGGACGTCTGGGAGCGGACAACCCGGAACGGACAGCGGCAGGGGATGGATTCCTATTACACGACGCTGCGCCTCAGGGGAGAGGCGGACGTCGAGTTCGTCCTGATCTCTCCGTTCATGCCGACCGGAAAGGACAATCTCATCGCGTGGATGGCGGGACGCTGCGATGCCCCGAACCGGGGGAAACTCGTGGTCTACACGCTTCCCAAGCAGCTTCTCGTGTACGGCCCCGCCCAGGTCGAGGCACTGACGAACCAGCACCCGGAGATTTCCGCGCAACTGTCACTCTGGAGCCAGCGGGGATCCGACGTCATCCGGGGAAGCTACATCGTGACACCTGTCGGCGACTCGCTCCTCTACACGCAGTCGCTCTATCTCAAGGCGGAAAACAGCGACCTTCCCGAACTCAAACGCGTGATCGTATCGAGCGGCGGGCGCGTCGAATGGGGTGAGACACTCGACGAGGCTCTCGCACGATTCATCGGTTCGGAATCCGCGACGACGCCGAAAGCCTCCGAGACGGAATGGTCGCGTGCGGGGCTTTCCGGCCCCGTGGCTCCAGGTGTCCCGGCGGCTCCGGATCGTCGGGCGGCGACACTCGCCCGCGAGGGGGTCGACATCATGAGCCGATCGAAAAGGGCGCTTGCGTCCGGAGACTGGGGAACCTATGGCGACGGAATCCGACGGGTGGAAGATATTCTGGCACGGATCGCCGGACTGTCGTCGGCATCGCCCGACCTCGCTCCGGAACACAGGTAAGCCCCGCTTAATAGAGATGGACATTATTTGCCGGAAAGTCCGATTATATCTATAATCGGGAGAAATTATCGCCCGCATACTTAAAGACACTGTTTCTGCTTACCACTCACAATAAGGGAGGTGTCCCGTGCGACAGAATGTTTGTCTTGCGGTCGTTTTTTTCGTCTTTGGATCGTACGTCGCGTTTCTGGCGCTCTGGACCGGAGGATGGAGCTCCGCGTCGTTCGTGTTCGCCCCATCTCGTTCGGCTCCCCCGGCGGTATGCTCCACTCATGCACTTGAGACCGCTATTCGCAACTGGTCTTCGGATTCCGATGCAAGACAATTGATCCGGACGGCGTCTCGAATAACGGGAAAAATCGCCCGCAGCTGCGAGAAGGATCTTGTTTCCCCTCTCTTTACCCTGTTGCGGCTTACGGGAGAAATTCTGGACGACGTCCGTTCGGTCACGCTCTTCATTGGCGAACACAATCAGAAGCTCGAAAAGACGATCGCGGCGCGCGAAGCGGCAGCGTTTGTCAAATATACGTTCAAGTACGACATTCCCCTCGATCTCGCTCTTGCCGTTGGGTACACGGAAAGCCATTTTTCCCCGTCGTCGAGAAGCGACTACGGCGCGGCGGGCGTCATGCAGGTCTCATGGAAGATCCATTCGGCGTTGCTCGCGGCGAACGGAATCACGTCGGAAGCGGAACTCTTCGAACCCGACAAGGGGATCAGCGCCGGATGCCTGCTGCTCTCGCGGTACCTCCGAGCGTACGAGACGACACAGGCCGCACTTGGACGGTACTACGGCGGGTCGCCGTCCGTCTACTGGGCCCGTGTCTCGAAAAACCTCAACAAATTCCGGACGTTCACCGGCGCGAAGGATCTGTAGCCCTTCCCCCGCCGCGCGGCGCAATGGGGAGACTCCCTACCCGACGGTAACGCGGTTCCTTCCGTTTTGTTTGCTCGCGTACATCAGCGCGTCCGCGCGTTTCACCGCAACTCCCGCATCTTCCCCGGCTTTCCGCATCGTCGCTCCGAACGAAGCGGTTACCCTGAGAACATCCCGGGCCGTATCGAGGCTCGATTGCGCGATCAGCGCGCGAAGCCGCTCGGCGACATCGGAGATCACCCGTTCCTCATCCGTACCGACGATGGCGACGAATTCTTCCCCGCCCCAGCGACACACGACGTCTCCGTCGCGGACTCCGTACTTCAGGGTACCGGCGACCATCCGAAGTACGAGATCTCCCGTCTCGTGCCCGTATGTGTCGTTAACACTCTTGAAACGATCCACGTCGGCAAAGATCACTCCGAATCCGGCAAGACCGTACCTATCGGCCTGATCCTGTCTCGTCCCGAGGGTTATCTCCGCATACCGCCGGTTCGGCAGCTCGGTCAGCGCATCGGAAAAAGCCTGCGTTTCGAGGTCACGGATTTTCTTCAGCGACGTATCGAGGAGCGAGTTGTCGCTGAAGATCTCCACGGCGCCGATAACCTCGCCTCGCGCGTCGCGCAGCGGCGAGACGCGAATCATCACGGGAAGACGAAACCCCGACTTGTGATGGAGATAGACCCGCGTCTCGTTCTCCTTTCCGTCCTCCATGGCCTTCGCGGCGGGACACTTTCCGAGGCATAACCGGCATCCGTCCTCGCCGACGTGCGTCAGGACGTTCTCCGAGCAGCGACGACCCGTCACCTCGGACGCCGAATATCCCGAAATTCGTTCGGCCGAGCGATTCCAGAACGTTATTCTCCGGCTCCGGTCCATGACATAGACGCCATCGTACAAACTCTGAAGGACTTCTTCGAAATGATCGTGAATGTCGTCCATGAACCCTCCCCCTGTACGCGTGCCCGCGTCTCCTGGGAGCCGGCACGGAACGGATACGATTACCCCTTGAACGAGAGTATGAGGATTCCCGCGAGAATCGTGCCGATGCCGGCGGCCCTCCAGGCCGAGACCGGCTCGTGGAAGAACAGCACGGACACCGACAGGACGAGAAGGAACACGACGCCCGCCATGAACGGATACGCGATCGAGAGATCGACGCGGCTGAGCGCGGCGCTCAGAAAGACGAACGAAGTTCCGAAACACGCGATGCCGCCGATCGCGAACGGGTTCGTCGCGATCCGTACGAACGCCGCGACTGCACCGGACGCGAGGAGGTCGCCCTGATGCCCGAACGCAGCCTTCATGAGCGTGTTCGCACCCGCGTTGAAGATGGCCGACCCAAGCAGCAGGAGTATTCCGAGTTTGTCCATAACGTCCCCACCCTTCGGGCATATTATAGTCCGGAAGATGCGAAGCGGGAAAGCTTGGGGTACAATGGTTCCGCCGCAGCGTACGCGGACTTTCTTCCTGTCTGGAGTGACGAAGCCTTTATGAGACGCGTTCTGTTTGCCTTGGCGGTCATCGCCGGAATTCTCTTCTTCACGGCGCTCGGGCGCCACGGCCTTCTCGAGCCCGACGAGGGGCGGTATTCCGAGATCCCGCGCGAGATGCTCGAAACCCGCGATTTCGTCACTCCCCGCCTGAATTACGTCAAATACTTCGAAAAACCGGTCTTTCACTACTGGCTGACGGCCGCCTCGTTCGCGGCCTTCGGGCAGAACGAGTGGGCGAGCCGTTTCTGGCCGGCCTTTCTCGGCGTCTGCGGCGCGCTCTTCACGGCGTTCCTCGCGGCGCGCTCCGGAAATCTCCGGAAAGCCTTCCTCGCGGGATTCGTGCTGTCGACGTCGCTGCTCTTCTACGCGTCGTCGCACATCAATCTCACGGACATGACGCTGTCGTTCTTCCTGACGGTCGCGCTCGGGGGGTTCCACCTCGGGTATACGTCGGGCGACAGGAAATTCTATCTGCTGCTCTACGCCGGAATGGCGCTCGCGACGCTCAGCAAGGGGCTCATCGGGATCGTGCTGCCCGGAGCCGTGATCTTCTGCTTCATGCTCGCGACACGCGATTTCCGGATCGCGTGGAGAACGCTCGCACCGTCGGGAATTCTGCTGTTCTTCGTTCTCGTCGTTCCGTGGTTCTGGACGGTATGCTCGAGAAACCCCGACTTCTTCCACTTCTTTTTCGTCCGGGAGCACTTCCTGCGCTATACGACGATGCTTCACGGCCGATACGAACCCGTCTGGTTCTTCATCCCGATCCTCGTCGCGGGTCTCGTCCCCTGGACGGGGTTCTTCGTTTCCGCGATCGCGGGCGCCCTGCCCGGACGGCTGAGGTCGTTCGGGACGGAGAAGCGCGCCGAACTCTTCTTCCTGATCTGGTTCGCGGTCGTCTTCGCGTTCTTTTCCTTCTCGCGATCGAAGCTCATCCCGTACATCATTCCGTGCCTTCCGCCCGTCGCGGTCCTGACAGGGGGGTGCCTCGACGCGATGCTCTCCGGCGCCGGCGCGAAGCGCGACCGTTTCGCGGCCATCTCGACATCCGTCCTCCTCGCGCTCTTCGGCGCCGCGCTGCTCGGGTACGCGGCCTTCGGAGGCCGGTACCCCGCTGCGACGCTCCTCTGGTACGCCGCGATCCCGTCGGTCGCGCTCTTCGCCGCGGCCGCGGCCGCGTGGGCCATGACGAGACCGGAATACAGGACGAAAGCGCTCGCGGCGTTCTGTATCCTCTCGTTCCTGTTCTGCCTGTCGCTCAAGCCGCTCTTCGGGTTCCTCGGCCATCACCTGTCGGCCCGGGAGACCGCCGATCTGATCCGCCGAAACTCCGGGCCGGACGACATCATCGCCCAGTACGCCGAATACGACCAGGGGATTCCGTTCTATCTCGGGCGGCGCGTCGTCCTCGTCCGCTACCTCGGCGAACTCGAGTTCGGCGCGATGCAGGAGCCCGATCCGTCGTGGTTCATCGGCGACGAGGCGTTCACGAAGCTCTGGAACGGCGACAGGCGCGTCGTTCTCGTCGTGGAGGCGGGCCACAAGGACCGTCTCTTCCCCGCAGGAACCCCGCAGCCGGTTCTTCTCGGAGCCACGGAGCGGGGACTTGTCATCGCAAACACGCCCAAGGAGGCGACAGCCCCATGAGAAATGAATTCCTCCCCTTCGCGCGACCGTCCATCGGCGAAGACGCCATCCGGGACATCGCGGAATCCGTCCGCTCCGGATGGATCACGACCGGACCGAAGACGCTCGCGTTCGAGAAGGAATTCGCCCGAATGCTCGATACGCCATACGCGCTCGCGGTCAACTCCGCCACGGCGGGGCTCCACCTCGCGTTCATGGCCCTCGGGATCGGCCCCGGCGACGAAGTCGTCACGACGCCGATGACATTCGCGGCGACGATCAACACGATCCTGTTCACGGGGGCGCGTCCCGTCCTCGCCGACATCGACAGGCGCACGCTCAACATCCGCCCCGACGCGATCGAGGCCGCGATCACGCCGCGGACGAAGGCGATCGTCCCAGTTCATTTCGCGGGGCGTCCCTGCGACATGGAAGCCATCCTTTCGATCGCGGACCGTCACGGTCTCTCGGTCGTCGAGGACGCCGCCCACGCGCTCGGGGCATCCTGGAGCGGCGGTCCGGTCGGGAGAATGCCGGAGGGGAAGAAGCGCGTCTGCGTCTTCAGCTTCCATCCGACGAAGAACATCACGACCGGCGAGGGCGGTATGCTCTGTACCGGCGACGGAGACATCGCCGAAGCGGTCGCCGTGATGCGCCAGCACGGAATGTCGAAAGGCGCGTGGAACCGCTATGCCGCGACCGGGACCCCCCACTACGACATCCTCGTTCCTGGGCTCAAGTACAACATGCTCGACATCGAGGCCGCGATCGGCCTGTCGCAGCTCCGGGAACTCGACACATTCAACGAACGGCGCCGTTCCCTCGTCGCGCAGTATCGCGAACGGCTCGGGAACGTTTCCGGCCTCGTTCTCCCGCCCGAACCCGCCGCCGGGACGACGCATTCGTGGCACATCTTCACGCCCCTGATCGGCACCGACGCACTCTCGATCGACCGGGACGCCTTCATGACTCTCATGCGCGAAAGGAACATCGGTACGGCGCTCCACTACCAGGCCGTCCACCTCTTTACATACTACCGGAACACGCTGGGATGGAAGCGCGGCGATTTCCCCGAGGCGGAGTACGTCTCCGACCGGATCGTATCGTTCCCGCTCTTCCCCGCGATGACGGACGGGGATCTCGCGGACGCGGCGGACGCGGCGACGGAGATCCTCGCCGCTCGTCCGGCCCGCTGACCAGGGAGACGCGATGGCGACCATGCCGGAAATCAGCGTCATCATCCCGGTGTACAACGAGGAGGAGTCGCTGTCGCCGCTGTTCGATCGCCTCTTCGCCGTCATGGAGGGGATGGGCCGGTCCTACGAACTCGTCTTCGTCAACGACGGAAGCCGGGACGCGTCTCTCCGGATCCTCAACGACCTGTTCCGGAAGCACGACGGCATCCTGCGGATCATCGACTTCAACGGGAACTTCGGACAGCACATGGCCATCATGGCAGGATTCGAAAAAGCGCGCGGCGACTACATCATCACGATCGACGCCGATCTCCAGAACCCTCCCGAGGAGATTCCGCGCCTCGTCGAGGCTCTCGACGCCGGACACGACGTCGTCGGAACGATTCGCGTCGCCCGGCGGGACCCGTGGATGCGGAAGGCCGCTTCCCGGATCGTCAACGCCGTCACGAACCGGATCACGGGGCTCAAGCTTCACGACTACGGATGCATGCTCCGCGCCTATCGCCGACCGGTCATCGAAATCATCAACCAGAGCTGCGAGACGACGACGTTCATCCCCGCCCTCGCGCAGAAATTCTCGCTGAACCCCACGGAAATTCCCGTAGGACACAACGAGCGCGAGCTCGGAGAATCGAAATACAGCCTCCTTCGCCTCGTCCGCCTGAACTTCGATCTCATGACGGGGTTTTCGCTCATCCCGCTCCAGTTCGTCACAATGACGGGGATCGTCGTCTCCGCGCTCGCGTTCCTCTTCGGCGTCTATCTCCTCTTCAGGCGGATCGTCGTCGGCCCCGAAGCCGAAGGCGTCTTCACGCTGCTCGACATCAACTTCTTCCTGATGGGAGTCACCATGTTCAGCGTCGGGATCACGGGAGAGTACATCGGACGCGTCTACCAGGAGGTCCGGAAGCGTCCGCGGTATGTCATACGGAGGGTGATCGAGAAATGAACGGATCGAGGCCGCGGATCGTCGTCTTCGCCTATAACGAGGTGGGCTACGCATGCCTTTCGGAACTTCTCGACAGGGGCGCGAACGTCGTCGGAGTCTTCACCTACCGGGACGACCCCGGCGAGGAGATCTGGTTCTCTTCCGTCGAGCGCCTCGCGCTGGAGGCGAACCTTCCGACCTACACTCCCATTTCGGTCGACGAACAGGTCCGGAACATCGTCAGGACCCTCGCGCCGGACCTGATCTTTTCGTTCTACTACCGCTCCATGATCCCGAAGGACATTCTCTCCATCCCGCGCCTCGGGGCCTTCAACATGCACGGATCCCTGCTCCCGAAATACCGCGGCCGGGCCTGCATCAACTGGGCCGTCCTGCGCGGCGAGAAAGAGACCGGCGCGACGCTTCACACGATGACCGAACGCGCCGACGCGGGCGATATCGTCGACCGGAAGGCCGTTGAGATCGCGTTCGAGGATACGGCCCAGGATGTCTTCTATAAGGTCGCGGACGCGGCAAGGGACATCCTCGGGAGGTCGCTCGACGCGCTCGAGTCGGGAACGGCCGTCCTCACGCCACAGGATGAAAGCCAGGCAACGACCTTCGGACGCCGCCATCCCGAGGACGGCAGAATCGACTGGAACAGGAGCGCCTACGAGCTCTACAACCTCATCCGCGCCGTCACGCACCCTTATCCCGGAGCCTTCACGACCTTTCGCGGGGAGCGCATCTTCGTCTGGAAGGCGCTGGCGCACGCGGAATCGTGGCACGAACTGCCTGGTTCCGTTGTCGCGCTTTCGCCGCTGCGCGTCGTCACGGGAAATGGAATTCTCGAAATCACGAGGCTCCAGCCCGAAGGCGAGGACGAAATCGACGGCACGGTCTTCGCCGAGTACAATCTGACGCACGACTCGCGCTTCGGTTCGTAGTTCTTCCGTCCTCCACGGAATTCTTGTCTTTCTCCGGTCCCGACGCTATACTCTCGCCGGACCGGACGGAGAAAACGGGAAACGGAGGAACGACCGCATGCGAATTCTGGTACTCGGCGCCAACGGATTCATCGGCTCTCACCTCGTGGGACGCCTGCTCGCGACAACCGACTGGGACGTCACGACCTTCGACCTCGGCGGGAACAACCTGGAGACGTTCGCGTCGGACAGGCGGTTTTCGTTCAGAAAAGGGGACATTTTCGAGTCCGACGACTGGATCGACGCCCGCGTGCGGGACCACGACGTCGTTCTTCCGCTCGTTGGCGTCGCCAAGCCCGCATTCTACGTCACGCACCCCGTCCGGACGTTCGAACTGGACTTCGAACAGAATCTCAAGATCGTCCGCATGTGCGTGACGCACCGGAAACGGGTGGTCTTCCCTTCGACGTCCGAAGTCTACGGCATGAGCCCCGACGCGGAACTCAGCGAGGACTCGAGCCCCTTCACCGTCGGCCCGATCTCGCAGATGCGGTGGATCTACAGCGCGTCGAAGCAGCTCATGGATCGCGTGATCGCCGCATACGGCCAGGAAGAAGGCCTTCGCTTCACGCTCTTCCGCCCCTTCAACTGGATCGGTCCGAGGCTCGACACCTTCGAGGACGCTGAAACAGGCTCGGCGCGTTCGATCACGCAATTCGTCCACGACGCGCTGACGCATCGCCGCATCACGCTCGTGAACGGCGGATCGCAACGCCGGAGCTTCACATACATCGACGACGGCATCGAAGGGCTCGTATCGATTCTCAGGAACGAGGACGGGCGGGCGGAGGGAGAGATCTTCAACATCGGCAATCCCGCAAACAACGCATCGATCAGGGAACTCGCGGAACTCATCCTCGACATCATGGGCGAGTTCCCGGCATTCCGTGACGCCGCGAGAGAGACCCGCCTCGTCGACCAACCTGCCGCGCAGTTCTACGGTCCGGGGTATGCGGACATGCAGAACAGGATTCCCTCGATCGGGAAAATGACGAACCTTCTCGGCTGGCGCCCGAAGGTTCCGTTGCGCGAGGCCGTTCGCCTGACGCTTTCGGCGATGGTTCCGAATGACTGACGCGACGCTCGGCATCAAGGTCGACGTCGATACTCTCCGGGGATACCTCGAGGGCGTTCCCGCGTTGCTCGCTCTCTTCCGGAAGCGCGGGATCCGGGCTTCGTTCTTTTTTTCGATGGGACCGGACAACTCGGGAAAGGCGATCCGCCGCGTCTTCAGGCCCGGATTCCTCGCGAAGATGCTCCGCACGAAGGCCCCGAGTACGTACGGTTTCCGGACGCTGCTCTACGGGACGCTGCTCCCGGCCCCGATGATCGTCTCAACCGATCCCGGCATCCTCGCGAACGCCGCCGCCGAGGGACACGACTGCGGCGTTCACTGCTGGGACCACGTGAAATGGCAGGACCGTCTGCCGAAGCTGTCCGAAGGCGAGATCCGCAGGGATTTCGCGCGCGCCTTCGATCTCTTCCGTTCCGTGACGGGGCGGGCCGCGAAATCGTGTGCCGCTCCGGGCTGGCAGACGACGCCCGCGAGCCTTTCCGTACAGGACGGATTCGACCTCGACTACGCGAGCGATGTCCGGGAGGGGCGGTACCCCTTCTACCCGAAGGCGGGAGGACGGACTTTCAAGACGCTCCAGCTTCCGACGACGCTGCCGACGCTCGACGAGATCTACGGCACGATGCCCGAGTCGGACATTCCGGAGCGTTACGCGGCGCAATTGAAGCCCGGGTTCAACCTGCATACGATCCACGCGGAGATGGAGGGACTCGGTCAGATGGATCTCTTCGAACGGATTCTCGATCGCTGCGCGGAGGCCGGCGCCGTCTTCTCGGCGCTCGACGATATCGCGGCCCGGTGCGAAGGCACGCTCGCTCCCGTCTGCGGGGTAGCGGCCGGACGTCTCGCCGGAAGGGCTGGAACGCTGACGATCCAGATGACCGCATGTGAGGAGGAACGGAGATGAAACTGGCGGTTGTGGGAACGGGGTACGTCGGACTCGTGACCGGCGTGTGCCTCGCGAAATTCGGCAACGACGTGACCTGCATCGACTCGAACGAACAGAAGATCGAATCCCTCAGGCGGGGGATCGTCCCGTTCTACGAACCCGGCCTCGCGGAAATCATCGAGAATACGATGGAGTCGGGGCGACTCACCTTTTCGACCGATCTCGCGACGGCCGTCCACGACGCCCTGATGTGCTTCATCACCGTCGGCACTCCGTCGCTGCCCGACGGGAGGGCGGACCTCAACGGCGTCGAATCCGTCGCACGGACGATCGGACGGACCATGGACGACTACAAACTCGTCGTCGTCAAGTCGACCGTCCCGGTATCTACGTGCGACCGCGTCCGGAACGCCATCGCCGAGGAACTCCAGCAGCGCGGAAAGGACATTCCGTTCGACGTGGCGTCGAATCCTGAATTCCTCCGGGAGGGCAACGCCGTTCGCGACTTCCTCGAACCGGACCGCGTCGTCATCGGCGTGGACACTCCGCGCGCGGAGGAGTGCATGCGGAAGCTCTATTCGTTCCTGCCGCTCGAAAAGTGCATCCTCATGGACGTCCATTCGTCGGAGATGACGAAATACGCCGCGAACGCGATGCTCGCGACGCGTATCTCGTTCATGAACGAGGTCGCCGCGATCTGCGAACGCGTCGGCGCAGACGTCGAGAAGGTCCGGGTCGGGATCGGATCGGACCCCAGGATAGGATACCAGTTTCTCTCTCCGGGCTGCGGCTACGGCGGCTCGTGCTTCCCGAAGGACATCCGGGCCCTGAAGGAGTTCGCACGGAACGAAAACTACGAACCGAAGATCCTCCAGGCCGTCGAGGACGTCAACGAAGACCAGAAGCATCTTCTTTTCAGGAAGATGGAGCAGCACTTCGGTTCGCTCAGGGGAAAAACCATCGGCATCTGGGGGCTCGCGTTCAAGCCTCAGACATCGGACACCCGCGAGGCTCCCGCACAGAGCCTGATTCTCGATCTCGTACGCGCGGGAGCACGCGTCCTCGCGCACGATCCGAAGGCCATCGACGAGACGCGCGAGTCCCTCGGGGAGCTCCATGGCGTCATCTACGTCAACAACCAGTACGATGCGGTCAACGGCGCGGACGCGCTCGCGCTCGTCACCGAATGGGACACCTACAAGCAGCCGGACTTCCGCAGAATAAGAACGCTCTTGTTCACGCCGATCCTCTTCGACGGCAGAAACCAGTATTCCCCAGCCGAGATGAAGGCGCTCGGGTTCAGATACTTCTCGATCGGCCGCCCGGACGTTTCATGACGGACGCAATCCTCAACGACTCAGGCACGGCGCGTCTTCGCCTCGGTCACCCCTGGCTCTTCCGGGGCAATCTCCGCTCGCTTCCGGATGCGACCCCCGGCGATCTCGTCGCGATCCGGGACAGAAAGAACGTCGTCGCCTGGGGGTTCTGGAGCGACTCGTCGCTGTGCCTGCGCATCCTGACGCGTGACACGCAACGGCCTGATCCCATCCGCCTCCTCGCCGAACGGATCGAACGCGCTCAAAACCTCCGGCGACGTTTCCTGCCCCGCGACGATGCGTTCCGTCTCATCCACGGAGAGGCCGACGGGCTTCCGGGACTCGTCGCGGACCGATACGGTCCGGTCCTCTCCATCCAACTTCTCTCGGCCGGATGGTACCTCCGAAAGGATGCCGTTGTGCGCGTCCTGCTCAAGCTCACCGACGCCCGATCCGTAATCCTCCGGAACGATGTCCGTCACCCGGAACGCGAGGGAATCCCACGCGAAATCGCGCTCCTCGCCGGACCGCGACCGCCTGTGGACGGAATAGCCGTCAGAATGGGCGACCTGAGAGAGATCGTTCTGCCGGAAGCCGGACAGAAAACGGGGATATACCTCGATATCCGGCACGTCCCAGTCTGCCTGAACCCAGTCGCGCCGGGAGCCCGCGTGCTCGACTGCTTCAGCTTCCAGGGACACTTCGCGCTCTCCGCCCTCGCCGGAGGTGCGGCATCGGTCACCGCCATCGAGCAGTCGGAAGCGGCGATCGTCGTCGCCGAACGCAACAGGCGTCTCAACGACCTCCCGGAAAACGTCGAATGGCTCTGCGGAAACGCGTTCGACATCCTTCGGGATCTCGAACGGGAGAGACGGGAATTCGACGTCGTCGTCATGGATCCGCCACCGTTCGCTCCGTCGAAGGATCGCCTCGATTCGGCGCGGAGAGGGTACAAAGATCTGGCTCTTCGGGCCTTCCGGCTTCTGGCCCACGAAGGGACGCTCCTGTTCCTTTCGTGCAGCCACGCATACGGCCGCGACATGCTGCTCGACACGCTCGGCGAAGCGGCCCGCGACGCGAAACGTCGCATCCGGGTCGCAGCCGAGATCCATCAGCCCGCGGATCACCCGCGAGTTCCCAAAATTCCGGAAACGGACTATCTCAAGGGATTCCTCTGCGCGGTCGATCCGGCCTGACCGCTCCGCCCGGATCGACCGCCGCATCCCGGCAGGGTCGCGATTCCGAACCAGCACATTTTCGAACCCGAAAACCGGCTGAAAGACGCCTCCCTCTGACAGGAAGCATCTTTCAACCGGCCGGAGCCATCACGGGTGCGACGCAGTGAGCATCCTCCCGAGCTCCCGTGCGGCATTCATCGCCGACTCGTTCCGCGACGCGGAGACTGTCTCCGTGCAGGCCCCAACGACACCCACACAGTCCATCGCGAGGTAGAGGCAGATATCCCTGAACGCGGCCTCGGTTCCTTCCGGACCGAGATTCGGGAGCGCTCCGCCGTACGTCATCACGAGCGCAGCCCGCTTTCCCTTCATCGCCCTTTCGTAGTCGAGAGCGAAGAACCGGTCCCAGAGCAGTTTCATCTGAGCGCTCACCGACCACCAGTAGATCGGCGTCGCGAAGAGAAACGCATCGGCCCCCATGACACCCTCGCAGATCGCATCCATGTCGTCCCGGATCACGCACCCGGACGCGCCCGGGGCCTTGCACGCGTAGCACGACGTGCATGGGGCGATCTTTTTGCCATGAAGCATAATCTCCGTGACATCGGCTCCGGCCTCCCGGGCCGCCTTCACGACTTCGGCGAACAGGGCCGCCGTGTTTCCGTCCGCTCTCGGACTTCCCTGAAACGCGAGAATCCGCATGATGCCACTCCTTTCGTGTCTCTGCCAGCTTCGGGCGGTATGATGTTCCAGTCGGATACGTATGGTATCGCATAACGCCGCACGAAGCCAGTCCATGCCCCTTCGCGCCATTCGGGACCGGCGTCATTTGAAGAAAGGATCGAAGAACCCGACTGAAAAAAGAAGACTCTTCGACTATAATAGTCACGTCATTCACCTTGGTTCACAGGGAGGGAGAAAACCCATGAAGAAAAGAATCGTCCTCGGAGCCGCGGTTCTCCTGCTCGCGCTGGCGGGAAGCGCTTCCGCAGAGAAGCTGTTCGAATTCAGCGGCACGGTCGAGGGACACACGAGAGGGGTCACCCTGTTCCGTCATCTCGTGGAGCTTCTGAATCCGGAATCCATGGAGATGATCATCGACCAGGAACCCGACAACAGCGGAAAGGTGCGTCACATCTATCTGGATGTTCGCGGGGCAGTGATCGACGACGTCCGCATCGAGAATCTGAAGTCCGAGGCGACGTTCGCGGAACTCAACCCGATCAGGGACTGGGCGGCGAAAAAGACGCGCCCGCTGGAGGTCCGGGGGGCGGCGAGCGCCACGTTCGAAGGAACCATCCTCGAAGAGGACGTGAACGCCCTCGTCCGGAAGTATCTCGATCTCCACACGAACAGCAAGTGGCGTCACATCACGCTCGACTTCCGGAAGGACAGCCTCTTCGTGAAGGGGTACTACCACCAGGATTCTCCATGGTCCGACCTCGCGATCGAGGTGACGAGCGGGCTCGAGGTCAAAGGCGGCAAGGAGCTCTGGTTGAAGGACTACAGGCTCGTGATCAATACGGCCGAGAAGACCGACCTCATCCACGAGGAGATCCGGAAGGTGCAGCCGCTGTTCAGCCTTCGAGGCTTCACGTTCCCGGTTTCCATCGACTCGTTCCGGATCACCCCGGACTCGATCACATTCTCGACGCTCACCAAGCCCAAACCGTTTACGGGAAGGACATACCGCTTTACCCGCTGACGCGGCGACCGGAAAAACGGATCCCGCACCCCGCAGAAACCGAGCCATCCGGCGATTCCGATCGCAGGACGGCTCGGTTCGTTTCCCGCCTTCGAGCTATTGTTTCCGCTACCGCGCGGCGATCTCCGCGATCCGGACGGCCAGCGTGGCGAAACTTCCCCTTGGAAGCGTAAAATGCGCCAGGATCTTCCATCGCCCGCCGTAACGTTCGTCGGGAACGCGTTCGTATCTCATCTCATCCGGTACGACGAGCGCGGCACGAAGCGACGACGCGAAGTACGACTGCGTGATTTCCGGAACATGGAACTGCGAGCGCCGAACCTTTCGCGAGTACAGGATCCCATCGATCGCCCGGCGGACATCGGCAGGCATGTCTGGGAGTTCGCTCGAGACCGTCGGAATGTCGATCTCCCAGATTCTTTCCGATCCCGCCCGCCACTCCCCGGGCGTCCAGAGTCGGAGGCTCTGCCCGGCAGGTCCGTTCCACGGGATCCCGGCATCGCCGATGAGCGCGGAAAGCGTCTGATTCCAGATGAAGCTCTGGTACGCCGAGAGGAACATTCCCATCGTCTCTCTCGGGATCTCCCTGAGCGCCGCGACATACCCCCTGTCGCGCGCCGTCGTGACAATCGCACGGAGTTCCGGTTCCGTACAGAGCGGAATGACGGCCCCGAAATCTCCCCACTTCGCCCTGATTTCGAGCTTTCGCCGTCTGAGGTGCGGCGGCGCGTCGGGGTGAATCGCGGTCGCATACCGCCTGAGAGCGAGGTCGAAACGGCGCTTCACGAGGAGCTCCGCGAGAAACGGACCTCCGTCGGCCACCTCTCCGAACCGCTGCTCGTCGAAATAGTTCGGGAATCCCAGTCCGCCTGTCAGGTCGAGCCCGCGTCCGACCCGGGCGGCTTCCTCTTCGCCCATGTCCCGCAGGACGATATCGAACCGGTTCCCCGCGATGAGCGACGGAGAGGCGGGAATGGCGCTCCAGCCGACCTGCTCGACGCGGAGTTCCTCTTCGTCGAGCGTGATGTCGAAAGCGGCCGGAACGGTCACGTACTGGGCAGTGATTCCCTGCCGGTCCTTTCGTCCGCAGACGCGAACCTCCGAAAGCGGCGCGTTCCCGGCCGCGGCCGCCGTCCGCACGGCGTCCAGCGTGTTCCGGGAACGCTTCGTCATCCTGTAGACCCGGTAGCGCGAGGGTGACGGGGAAATCGGAAGATCCGTCAGCTCCTCGACACGGAAATCCTCGGGAGATGCCTTGATCCGCACTATTTCGCGGCCACCGGAGCGAGAGCGGCGAGAGCGGCGAGGTCCATGCCCGTGACGACCGCCTTGACCTCGTCGACGCTCATCTTCTCACCCGTGGCGCCGAGCCATGCGGTGTTCCCGAGGTCCACCCAGACCATCGCCGTCCCGTCTGACTTCACGAACTGCTCCATGGCCTGGAATTTCCCGATCTTCACGAACTGGACGTACCCGTCGCCCGTCTCGATGCGGTCGATCTTCTGTTCGCTGTAGACATCGAACATCGGCGCGTGGTTCGCCTCTTCGCCCATCGTGACCAGAACCGTCAGATTCGTATCGTCGTTCTTCACGTACCGCCGCTCGACGAGCAGGAGATCCTTTCCCTGCATTCCCGTCGGGTCGTCGGCCTGCCATCCGTCCATCTTCGGCAGGAACGGCTTGACCGCGTCCATCGTCGGAAGAGCCGCAAGGGCCGAACCGGTGCAGATGACGACAAAAAGCACGCATACCGCGGAGAGAATCATTCGTTTCGCTGTCATGTCACGTCCACCTTTCGTTTCCGATAGTCCCGTTCTATGCCGCGAGGATCGCCCGCGCGGCCACGACGCCGCTCGCCGCCGCCTGGATGATCCCGCGGCTGACACCGGCGCCGTCTCCCACCATGAAGAGGTTTTTCACGACCGGAACCTCGAGCGTCTCCTTCAGTCTGAGGCGCAGCGAATAGAGCTTGATCTCGACACCGTAGAGAAGGGTGTCGTTCTGGTTCACGCCCGGCATGATGACGTTGAGCGCGTCGAGAAACTCGACGATGTCCGTGAGGTAGCGGTGCGGCAGTACGAGACTCAGGTCGCCGGGCTGCGCGTTGGCCGTCGGGACGATCATCCCGCGCTCGATGCGCGACTGCGTCGACCTCCGTCCGTCCCGAAGGTCGCCGAGGCGCTGAACGAGGATGCCGCCGCCCGCGAGCATGTTCGCGAGCTTGGCGACGTGCGTCGCGTACCCGATCGGATCGCTGAACGGCTGGGTGAAGTTCTTCGTCACGAGGATCGAGAAGTTCGTGTTGTTCGATTTCGTGTTCTTGAGGCTGTGTCCGTTCACGGTCACGAGGTCGTGCTCCTTGTTGTACTCGTAAACGACGAATCCCGACGGATTCATGCAGAACGTCCGGCAGCGGTCATCGAACGTCGGAGTATTGTACAGGCACTTGACTTCGTAGAAGTGTTCGGTCAGATCGGAACAGACGCTGTCCGGGACCTCGACGCGCACGCCGATGTCGACGGGCATCGAGGCGATCGGCAGGTTGAGCCGGTCGACGATCCTCTGGAGCCACGACGCTCCTTCGCGTCCCGGCGCCACGATGATCCGCGTTCCCCGGTACACGGTCCCGTCGGCGAGGACGATTCCCCTCGCTTCCCCTTCCTCGACGAGGATATCCGAAACGGTCGTGTTCATGAGGACATCGCATCGCTCGCGAAGGAACTCGTACATGTTGTTCAGAACGACTCGCGACGCGTCGGTTCCGATGTGCCGGATCCGCGCGGGAAGAATCTTGATCCCGATGCCCGCGGCCTTCCGGATCGTCTCCCTGACGACGGCCCCCTCGGGACTGTAGCAGTGGTTCTCGACGCCGAATTCCACGAAGCGGGAATCGACGTACGAAATCAGGTCCGCGAGGCGAACCTCGCCGATGCTCTCCTCGAGATTGCCTCCGAAGCCGGTCGTCAGCGTCAGTTTGCCGTCCGACGCGGAACCCGCGCCGCCCCACCCCGATACGATCGCGCACGAGGCGCAGTTGAGGCATACCTTCGACCGACCTTCGACGATCGGGCACGTCCGCTCGCTGACGATCCGCCCCTTGTCCGCCATCAGGACCTTTTTCCCCGCCCCGACAAGCTCGAGCGCGGCGAAGATGCCGGCAGGGCCTGTCCCCACGATGACGGCATCGTACATTTGCATCACGTCCTTACGTCGGAATTCTCTCCGAATCCGCGTCCGCCAGCATTCGGCGGACCTCGGACAGGAAAGCGTCGATGCGACCGGGGCTTCTGATGAAACCCGGATCGGAAAGATCGAGTTCGAGGACGCGCGGCGTCGCCACTTCCGAGCGGACGACCTCGAGGAAGCGCGAATAGGCGTGATAGAGTTCGCGCCAGTACGCTTCGCCCGCGCTGATCTCGTCCTCGCGCCCGCGCAGCAGGATGCGCCGCATGATCTCGTCGAACGGGCAGTGGAGCACGACGAGGAGATCCGGCATGACCAGATGGCGGATCATGTTGTCGTAGAGCGTGAGATACATTCCGTACTGGCTGTCGCTGAAGTACCCGAGGCGATGGTAGAGCGTCGCGTAGATCTTGTCGCCGAAGATGCTCCGGTCGAGGACGTAGGATTCCTCTTCCGTGGCGCAGAGATACTGCGCGAAACGCGTCACCAGAAAGTTGAGCTGCATCGGGAACGCCCATCGCCGCTCGTGGTGGAATCGCCTCAGGAGATCGTACTGATCCCTGAACTCCTCCGGCATCACCTTCAGCCCCAGACGTTCCGCCAAGAGATCGACGACCGTGGATTTCCCGCTCGCGGTCATCCCCTCGACTACGATTCGAACCCGTCCCATGAACCTTCCCCCTCACACGTCCGTCCGCGACGACGGATCTTCGCGCGGACGCTCCTCTGTCACACGCCCCGTATTATAGAACACCGCGACGTCTGGTCGCGTCACGAAGCGGCCCGGACCTGGTCCCCGCCCGACGAGAACGCCTCACCGAGCGCCCCGGCGGCACGCTCCGCGAGGTCGGAGGCTCCCTCTCCCGCGCAGTGTTCGGCCACTCCGAGCGAGGCCGTGAGGCGGATATCGCCCGAGAACTTGTAGTGATTCACGAGGTCGCGGATCTTCTCGGCAAGCTGGATCGCCGATGTCGCGCCGAGCGGCGTGAGGATCGCGAAGGCGCCGTCCTTCCACCGCCCGAGGAAATCGTTCGGGCGGATGCGCGCCTTCAGCAGGGCCGTGAACTCCCGGAGAACGCCGTTGCGGGTTCCCTCCGACATCCGGTCCGGCAGGGACTCGTATCCGTCGATGCGAAGCAGGAGCAGGGAGAGGCTCCCGCGATACCGCTCCGAACGCGTCACCTCGCGGGCGATGACCGGTTCGAAGGCGACCGGCCCCGGGAGCCCGGTCGCGGGATCGTTCGGGTCCTCGCGCTGCGGCCGCGCCTCTTGCGGAACGGACGTCCCGTCCTCCCGAACATCATCGAGGACGAAGGCCATATTTCCTTCCTCCGTTCCTCTGCGACCGCGGAAGAGAAACTTTCGCGATTTTCCTCCGGTCAGGAAACACACCGGGAAAACGCAGGCATCCCGCTCCTTCCGAAGCTCGGTCAGGAAGGCGTTCCATTCGTCGCCCGTCCTGAAGAAACGGGCGGGATCCATCGGAATCATCCCGGAAGACGTGATGCCGAACGTCTCCCGGAAGGCACCGTTCCCCGCAACCGAGACCCCCTCCGAGACGCGCAGGGTTCCGAGAATGACGGGAACCCGTTCCGCCGCGTCGCGAAGCGTGTCCTCCGCAGAGGCGTCGTCCCCTGATTCCCGCTCCGGCGCAAGGGCGGCCGCGTTTCCGCGGGAGAGAGAGAGCATGACGGCGGAGACGTCCCCGTTTTCTCCGGTGAGCGGGACGAAGCAGACATCGAGATTCATGCCGGAATCGGTACTCCCGCAGACATCCGCGCCTGAAAGAGCCGATTGCCAGAGATTCTTCAGCGTCACGACCGTCGAATCCGGCAGGACATCGAAGAGCGGCGTTCCCACTCCGGCATCCAGACCGAAGTATTCGTCGCACGCTCTCCGGAAGCCGCCTCCGGCCGCGAGAATCCTTCCCTCGCGGTCAAGAAGCGCTCCGTTCAGACCGGAATCCTCCGCGAAGAGAGATCGCAGCGCCGCTTCACGAGTCGCTCCCGCCGTGCGAAGCTCCGAACGGACGGATTCCCTTTCCGTCGCGTCGAAAGCGAGGAGAAGCCGGGCGCTTTCACCGGAATACTCGACCGGAAGGGACACGACATCGAGCCACCTCTCGGCACCCTTTTCGCTCCGGATGCGCAGCGAGGCCGTCTCCGTCCCCGACCTCGAATCGAGAAGCGTTTCAGCGACGCGCGCGCTGCCCGGCGCAAGAAGATTCGCGAGATCCGCACCGGGACGGTCGCGAAGCGAAAAACCGAGGACATCCTCCGAGCGCCGGTTCATCTGGCGGATGCGCCCCCTGACGACAACGAGAGCGAGAAAGAGCGGATTGTCGAATACCGCGTAGAATCGCCGCTCCATCTCGCGCAACGCCTTTTCCTCGCGTTTCCATCTGGCGGCGTCGCGTTCGAGCTGAACATACCGTTCCATCTGATCATCCATGGACATCCCTCTACTTCCGGTGCATCCTGAATTGTCCGCCCCAGCAGCCCTTCACGTCCGAAATGGCGACGAATCCGCGGTCTCCGATGATTCCGGCGATCGACGAAATATCTTTCCTGCGGCAGATGACCTTCACCACAGCCTTCGCACCGTCGCGCCCCTCCCCGTAGATGACCGTCGCTCCGTGCCCCTCGGCCCTGATGCGTGCCACGAGCGCATCCGTCTCCGGACCGAACTCCAGGATCAATTCGAGCATGACGAACGCGTTCATGATCCGTTCTTCGACAAGAGATCCGAAGTACGTCCCCGACGCGAACCCGCCGCAATACGCCACGAGTTCGGGGAACGAAAGCGTTCGTCCGCCACCGAGAATTCTGCCGAGAACAAGAAGATATACCATCACTTCGAAGAAACCGATCGATGCGGCAAGCAGACGCCTCCCCCTGACAAGGAGCAGGATGCGGACCGTCGAACAGCTCACGTCGAGAATTCTCGCGAAAAAAATCAGCGCAAGTCCGATGAAATCCATTGCCGGGCGCTTTCCTCCTGTCGGGGATCGTTATATGATTATCCTATCATATCGGTTTGTGTCCCGCATGAAGCTTCGACATGCTTCAGGAAGAGAGGGAGCCGCCATGGGAAGAGTTCATACGGACAATCTCACGCCGGGCATGAAGTTGACAGCAGATCTTCTGGGACCGAGAGGGATTCTCATTCTGCCCCGCGGAGCCGTCCTGACGGGAAAGAGCATCCAGACGATCAAGATCTGGGGCATCTCCGAAGCCGATGTGGAAGGAATCTCGGAGGAGGATATCGCAAAACGCGAAATGTCCCGGATAGATCCGGAGATCCTCCGGAAGGCGGAGGAACGGACAGAGTATCTTTTTTCGTCGCCTCCCGCGACCCCGTTCGGCGGGGAACTCCGGCGCCAGGTACTCCTCGAGTCCGCGAAACGATACGCGAACGGCGACTCGTTCGGCGATTTCGAACCCCACGAGTTGTTCCGGGATTCCGCAAAGGCGGTTTCGTACGACGACGAACGGGTCCCCGCTATTCACGACCTCGTGAGCGACTCCACGCGACTGTCGTCGTTCCCCGACATCTACTTCCAGATCTCTCAGGTTCTCGCGTCGCCCAAGAGCTCCGCCCACCATATCGCCGACGTCGTTTCGAAAGACACGAGCCTCGCGGCGAAACTCCTGAAACTCGTCAACAGCTCGTTCTACGGCTTCCCCGCGAGGATCGACTCGATTCCGAGGGCCGTCGCGATCATCGGCGTCAACGAACTGAGCACGCTCGCCATCGGAATCTCCGTGATCTCAGCGTTCAGGGACGTCCCCGAAGACGTATTCGGCATGCAATCCTTCTGGAAACACTCCATCGCGTGCGGCGTATTCGCACGAATCTACGCGTCCCTCGAAGTAGGCCTTTCCGAGGAGCGCCACTTCGTCGCGGGCATTCTCCACGACATCGGACGACTCGTCATGATCGAGGCAATGCCGCGGCACATGATCGCCTCGATCCGCCTCTCGGTCCGCAGACGACTGCCGATCCACATCGCCGAGCAACAGGTCATCGGATACGACCACGCGACGGTCGGAGGAGTGCTGCTCCACGAATGGGGCTTCCCGTCGATGCTTGAGCAGATCGTCCTCTTCCATCACCGGCCGGAGGAGTCGAAGAACGTCACGGAGTCGGCGATTCTCACGCTCGCCGACATCACGACGATCGGACTCCGCATGGGGCGATCCGGATCGTTCTTCGTGCCGGAAGTGGCACCCGACGCATGGGATGCCGTACACTTTCCTCCGAGCGCGATCGCTCCCGCGATCATGCAGGCGGAGCGCCAGATCTCGGAGATACTCGCGCTTTTCCTCGGAAAGGAGGGGGACCAGTGACCCCGGAACTCGACGCGGGGGAACTCGAGCGCCGCCTCGAACACCTGATGCAGGAACGCCGCGCGATCATCGAGAGCCTCGATGTCGCCGTGAACATCGGCAACTTCGCCCGGTGCATCAACGGTCTCGATTCCGTCGAAGCCATTCTGAAGGAAGCGACCGTACGGGTCCGAACGATCATCTCCGTGCATTCGATCTGCTTCTACATCGCGGAAGAGGAAGAGATGAACTTCCGGCTCGTCCACTGCGAACCGGCCGACGCCGCTGATTTCTTCGAGACGGAAAAAATCCCGCTGATCCAGGACCGTACGATCGCGTGGACGCTGCGACGCGAAAAACCGGTCATCGTCTCCTCGTCGGACAGGACGAGGCGGATTCTCCTGAACGCCCTCGCCACCCCCACGCGAATCCTCGGTTTATGCATGGCCGAACTCGACGACTCGCAGGATCTCGACGAAGTCGCTCCATACCCGGACTTCCTCTCCATCGTCCTCGCGACGACCGCCGAGGTTCTCGAATCATTCCTTCTCACGCGCAGGATCGTCGCACTGAACACGCATCTCGAGGAAAAAATCGCGAGCCTCGAACGATCGGAAGCCGAACTGATATCGTTGCGGGACCGGCTCGAGGAACAGGTCCGCGCGCGGACATTCGAGCTCGAGGCGACGAACGCGGAACTCACGCGCGAGGTGGCGGAACGCAAACGCGTCGAAGAGGAACTGCGCTACATGGCAACGCACGATTCGCTGACCGGCCTGCCGAGTCGGGTTCTTTTCCATGATCGTCTCGAGCAGGCCATCGCGCTCGCACGCCGGACGAAAACGCTCGTCGCCGTGATGTTTCTCGATCTCGATTCCTTCAAGCAGATCAACGACACGCTCGGGCACGACGTGGGCGATCTCCTGCTCGTCGAGATCGCGAACCGGCTGCGCGGAAACGTCCGCGACATGGATACCGTCGCCCGTATGGGAGGGGACGAGTTCATGTTCGCGGTTCCCTGCCTGACCGCACCGAACGAGGCCGCCACGGTCGCGGATCGCCTGATCCGCTCCGTGAGCCGGGAGATCCGTATCGGAGAGCATACGCTCAGTGTTACCGGAAGCATCGGCATCAGCTTCTTCCCCGATGACGGAGATTCGGTCCAGACGCTTATGCGGCGCGCCGATGCGGCAATGTACCGCGCGAAGGAGAGCGGTCGCGACACGTTCTCGTTTTCGGGCAGACAGGAACGGTAAAAGG
Organism: Lactivibrio alcoholicus; assembly: GCF_055390895.1. Taxonomy (NCBI): domain Bacteria; kingdom Thermotogati; phylum Synergistota; class Synergistia; order Synergistales; family Aminobacteriaceae; genus Lactivibrio; species Lactivibrio alcoholicus. The sequence continues at coordinate 2,551,478 of NZ_AP042471.1, read as the reverse complement.
GCTCCGGATGCGGCAGTGAAAGGAGAGTGGGCGTCGTCATGACACCCATGGTCGGACTCCGCAAATTCGGCGCTCCCGAGTTCATATTCGGCATGGGCACCATGGATCTTGCGGGGCAGTACGCCAGGAATTCCGGAGCGCCCCGCATCTTTCTCGTTTCCGATCCCGGCGTCCGTCGAACCGGCTGGACGAAGCGGGTCTCCGAGGACTGCGCGAAGGGGATCGGAATCATCGCCTCGAATGGCGGCAGGATCTCGGACTGGGAGGGCATCGATCTCGTGAGCGCGGCGACGACGCCTCTCATCCGCATTCCGACGACGGCCGGCAGCTCGGCGGACGTCTCCCAGTTTTCGATCATCGCCGATACGACACGTCGCGTCAAAATGGAGCTCGTCAGCAAGGCCCTCGTCCCGGACGTCGCGCTCATCGATCCGTTTCCGCTGACGACCCTTTCGCCCACACTCACGGCATTCACGGGAATGGACTCTCTCACGCACGCCGTCGAAGCGTACGTTTCCCACGTCCATTCGCCGTTTACGGACGTCCGCGCGGCCACCCACAGTCTCGGCGGAACGCGACCTTCTCGACAGACTCATCGGCTTGGGGGAGCACTCATTTCGGAAGACCTGTTACACGAGACTCCGGAAGGGAAGACGGGCTCAAACTCGAGCGCATCTGTCGCGACATCCAGACACACGTCGGGAAGTACAACACGACCATGGGGGAGAGCTATCTGAGTCTTTCGATGGGGTTCGCGGTCGCGTACGAACAGGGGTTCAACCCGACGGAACCGTTCAGGGAAGCCGATAACGCACAATCCGCTCGTCCACACGGTCATGACGATGCTCGAAGCGAGGGACTTCATTACGGAGGGACACGCCGACCGCCTTCAGTGCCACGTCGACAGGCTCGCTACGTCTCTCGGCTTCTCCGGACGGCTGCGCGCCGACCTCACGCTCTTCGCGAAGTTCCACGACATCGGCAAGGTCGGCGTCCCCGACAGCATCCTCTTCAAGCCCCGTCCGCTCACAAAGGAGGAACTCGTCGTCATGAGGGGACACTCGGAGATCGGGCACAGGATCGCGCTTTCGACTCCCGACGTGCTTCCGGTCGCCGACTGGATCCTGAAACACCACGAGTGCCGGGACGGAAGCGGCTATCCGATCGGCCTCAGCAAACACGACATCCCGCTCGAATGCAGGATGCTCGCGCTCGCCGCCGCGTTCGACGCCATGACGAACGACCGTCCGTAAACTCGTGGTTCACTTCATCAGGATTCTCGAGGAGGAAACGGAAAAAGGTCCGGGCTGACCCCGGGCCTTTTTCCGTTGGCGTCCTTTCGAGTCCGGCGCGCTATTTCTTCGGCGCGACGTCGGCCGAAACGACTTCGACCTTGTACTTTTCGCGAAGCTTCGCGACCTCGTCGGTATACAGCTTCGTCTTTTTGTCTTTCAGCAGTTCGGTCTTGATTTCATCCTTCACGTCCGCGAACGGTTTCGTTCCCGGGGCCTTCCTGTCGAAGAGCTTGATGACGTGCCATCCGAACTGCGTCTTCACGGGCGCAGACATCTCGTCCTTCTTCAGCGCGAAGGCAACGGTCTCGAACTCGGGAACGGTCTGCCCCTTCTGGATGTAGCCGAGATCCCCGCCCTGCTCCTTCGACGGGCATGAGGAATACTTCTTCGCGGCCTCCTCGAAAGCGAGCCCGCCCTTGATTTCGTCGAGCACCTTTTTCGCCTCGGCCTCTTCCTTGACGAGAACATGGCTCACCTTCACGCTCTCGGGAACCGCGAACGCCGATTGATTCTTGTCGTAAAACATCTTGGCGTCCTGATCGGATACCGCGACGTCCCTGAAAAGACGCTTCACGGCGAACGAGCGGACGAGATCCTTGCGCATCGCGTCGAGAGCCCTGGAAAACTCCGGATCCTTCTCGACATCGTTTTCCTTCCCCCAGAGCGAGAAGACCTCCATCGTGATCACTTCGTCGAGGACGGCCTTCCGCCCACGCTCGGTGTCGTACATCGCAGCGCGCTGCGGATCGAGCGTCGCGAGGATGTCGTCGACGTCCTTTTCCCGGATCTCCCTGTCGCCGACCTTCGCAAGGACGGTTTCCGGAGCGGGACGGGCGGGAGACGGAGCCGTCACCGCCGCAGGGGCGGCGTCCGGGGACACGGGAGCTTCGGCCAGAGCAAAACCGCAGGCCGCAAGGACCATAATCGCTGCAGAAGCACATGCGCTGATTCGTTTCACGTTGAGGTTCCTCCTCCGATTGGTGTGTGTCTTGAATGCTTCCGGATCGAAAGCGAGGGTATCATACTTCAAAGCCAGCCAACATGCGAGGAAATACGGAAATTCACGACGATCCCGCCATGATCCAGGACATCACGAAAAGAACGCACGCCCATATGAAATCCATGATTCCCCTGCCCTGGTACCCGAAGCGGATCTTTCGGATTCCCGCGTAGATCAGAGTCAGGCCGCACAGGATGAGAATGACCGGCGCAACATAACGCGCGAAAAAGGACATCGAAAAACCTCCCTGATTCCGATAATCGTTTCATTTCCCCCGTGAATCGCGAGATTCCGTTCGGAAACGCGCGAACAACTTCTTCCGGCGGGGTGTTCGGGCGATGCCGGAGGTCGCCTTTTCCCGCCGTTCCCTTGGACAGTCCGGCGCGATATCTGTATGATATGCCAACCGCCGGAAAAGGCAAGAAAGGAAGAGTCCTATGACGTCCGAGGAAGCGGGGAATCAGGTACAGGAACTTCTCAAAAACCTCAGGGAACGGGGATTCCGCATCACGGAACAACGCAGGATCATCGTCGAAACGCTCGTCGAAAACCAGGGGGTGCACTCCAACGCCCGGGAACTCCTCCAATTCGCGCAGAAGAAGGATCCGACGCTCGGATTCGCGACGCTGTACCGGACGCTTCTCGTCCTCGAGGATGCCGGATTCGTCCGCCAGCTGAATCTCGGAGAGGGATTCAATCGCTACGAAGTCCCCGGCAGGGATGTGACACTCCACCTGCTCTGCACATCGTGCGGACGCGTCCGGCATTTCGGCGAACAGGAAAACAAGCTCCGCGTCCTGTCCGTATGGGCAGCCGAGGAGGGGTTCGAAATCTCACCGCAGTCGATCCAGATCTTCGGAGTCTGCTCCGAGTGCCTGGCAAGAAATATCCGGTGCGGAACGCCCCGCGCCCCGGGTTGCCGCAGATGACCCGCTCAAATCGCCGGCTCCTTCACGAGCGGACCATCTTCTTCTCTCCCGCCTGATACACGGCCGACAGGCGCGCGTACGTCCCGCGGAGGTCCTCGTATCGCGCCCAGGCGCTTCCCGGATCGTCGAAAGAAGGAATCATGTCGAGAAGCCACGTCATCTCGTAGTACCGGTTCTTCCGCGTCGGCGCCTGACACCCGAAGACATCCCGCAGAATCTGGAGGTCGTGCGGAATGTTGAAGTCGTCCCGCGTGCTTTCGTATCCGAACAGGTAGCAGATCCTGTCGAACCCGGACCACGCGAGCGCGGAGATGCACATCGAACAGGGTTCGTGCGTCGAGAGGAAGAGGCATTCGGACGGAGCGGGGCGATCGGACATCGCATAAAACTCCCTGATCGCGTATATCTCCCCGTGCCAGAGGGGACACTCGCTTTCATGATTCGTTCCGGCGATCACCAGGGAAAAATCGCTCTTCCTGAGGACGGCGGCTCCGAAGACCTTGTCACCCCGTCTGACCCCCGCCTCGGTCAGCGGGACGATGTCGCGTTCGATCACGTCAAGCATCCTGTCGAACAGAATCCGATCCGTCATTCGCAATCCCTCCCCGCTTTCGTCGCGGCTGTCTTTTCTTTCAGTGTCATTGTACAATATCGATAGTTGAACGTATTCCCCGAAAGGAGATTCTGTCGTGGTCGCTCTCGCCGCCGGCATTCAAAGAGATCCGGAACTTCTGAGATCCGAAGCGCAGGTCCTGGCCCAGGAGCGCAGGATCAGGGCGCTGGCGGCCGGCGCATCGGTGCGGACGCAGGAACATACGACGGTCGGAACAGACGGAAAGCGATACGTCACGTCGATCTCCATCACGATCTCGGGACCGGAGAAAATCGTCGACCGTATCGACGGCGGCGCAAAGGGCGTTTCCGTCGAAACGACATCCGAGCCGGACGAAGAGAACCGGAATGGACGAATGCCTCTCCGCCCGCTCTCGACGGCCGACAGGAACGCAACCTACTCCCCGAAGGTCCGGCAGGCGATCGAGAAGCTCAAGGCGATCGAACGGGACGTCATTTCCCACGAGGCGGCTCACAAGGCCGCAGGGGGACAGTACGCCGGCCCCGTCTCATACAGTTACACGACCGGCCCCGACGGCAAGAGGTACATCACGGGCGGCGAGGTTCCGATTTCGGCTCCGGCGGGACGCACTCCGGAAGAAACGGCGCGGATCATGGACCAGGTTCAGCGCGCCGCGCTCGCAGCCGGCGATCCGTCTCCCCAGGATATTTCCGTCGCCGCGAAGGCGGCCTCGGCAAAGGCACGCGCCCAGCGCGAAATCTCGCGAACCGAGGCGGGAAGGGCCTACAGCGCGTGGAACATGGCGAAAGGTGCGGATAGGGCGTCTCCGTTCTCCATGCCGTCCCTCGTCGCCTGACAAAAGTCGTTTCCGTCCCCTTCCGGATACAGCACACCCCGACGGATATCAGGCGGACCTTTTTGCCGGCAACCGTCTCCCCGCGGTGGCAAACAGATGGCGACATGTTGCGCGTTCCCGCAGATTGTATTCCCTTATGAACTCTCCCAATTTTGCATTATGCTTTTTCTCGGGTTTTGCCTTGTCATCTTCCCCATGGAATGGTACTCTCAATAGTGATAATGATTTTCATTTTTATCTATCGTCTTTCCTGTTTCCGCCCAGGAAGCGCTCGGGCCGTACAAAACGCACGCGTGTAATTCTCTCGTCACAGGGGGAGGTGGCGTCTGTGAACAAGATGACTGTTATCTGGCTTGGCATCATGGCGGTTATTGGTATTGTCATGATTGTTATGAAGCTCCGCAACAGGAATTCGAACACTGGGGAGAAATAACTCCGCGATATATCGTGGTGCAGCGGGGACCGGAAAACCGCGCGCGGCCCGCTCAGCATCCCGGGAATCTCCGGGCGAATCGAATACATTCGTTCATTTCGACTTCCGAATTGCCGATGAGTATTCAGAAGGATCAGATTTTCATCGACGGGGAGGATGGCGACATGACGGAGCGAATCGATCCCGTTCGGGGAGACGTCTTCCCGATTCCAAGCCGACGCGTTCAGCCGAAGAACCGGAAGAGGGACTATCGAGACGGCAGACGTGCATTCGAATATGCCCTCGAAAAGCGTCGTCGGAATGACGACGAGGACGACGACGGACTTGATACGTTTGTGTGACGCCCGCCCGGAGAATCCGGAGGCAATGCCTCACGCGAGCGCAATATCCGCATCACAGATCGACAATACCCTCCTTCGCTCCGATACGACACGCGAGGATGTTGGCAATTTTCTCGAACGAAGTCTTCCTTTTTCGTTCCGGACGCTCGTCGTTCCCCCGTGGGCTATTCCCTTGGCGGTGTCGGCGTGTTCGGGAACGGCCTGCGGTGTCTCTGCCGTCGTCGGGTTCCCCCACGGGACCGTTCCCCTGTCCGTCAAGCTCCGCGAAGTCGAGACGTACGTCTCTTCGGGCGTCAGCGATCTCGACATCGTCGCTCCGGTCTACGCGATCCGTTCGGGCGACTGGAAAACCGTCGAGCTGGAGATCCGCGCGCTGCGCGAAGCGTGTGGTGCGCGTATTTTCAAGCTTATCATCGAAACTCCGCTCCTGTCCGCCGAAGAGATCGCCCTACTCTGCGACATTTCCCTCTCCGGGCCCGGTCCCGACTTCCTGAAGACCGGCACCGGATTTTCCGGAAAAGTCACCACGACGGAACATGTCCGGCTCCTCCGCGAACGCCTCCGCGGCAGGAGACGCATCAAGGCTTCCGGCGGAATCCGTACGCTCGCCGACGCCCTCTCATTTCTCGACGCGGGAGCCGATGTCATCGGGACGAGCGCTGGAATCGGCATTCTCGGGGAGCAGTCAGCCTCCTCCGCCTGAGACCTCCGTTTTTTTCCTTTCACACCCCGCGGTCGTTGCCTTCCCGTCAATATAATGTACAATTCTTACGTGATCGCAACAATGAACCCATTCGTCCAGATCCCGTTCTGGCGGTGCACACTTCCGGGTTTCGCCGCCAGGAACGTACGGAAGGGTGCGCGGCATGGTTCGACGTGCTTTCTGGGGAGTTTTGTTCTGCCTCTATTTCGCATACGTTCTCGCGCCGATCCTGCTCATGTTCGTGGGGTCGTTCGGCGAGAAATGGTTCGGTACGCTCCTGCCGACCGGCTTCACCTGGCGGTGGTATCTCGACCTGTTCTCGAAGGCGATGTACGTCCGGGCGATGATGATGAGCCTTCTCGTCGCGTCGCTCTCCGCCGTTCTCAACGCCGCGATCGGCATTCCGGCGGTCTATGCGGTCCACACGCTCCGGAAGCCGTGGCTCCGGCGGCTTTTCGACTTCGTCATCCTGCTGCCCATCGCGATTCCCCCCGTCGTCATGGGGCTCGGATTCGTGCAGGCGTTCAACTGGTCGTCCTTCTCGCTCGTCGGCACGTGGCATCTCCTCCTCGCCGCACACGTCGTCTACACGCTCCCGTTCATGCTCCGGCCGCTCATGGCCAACCTTGAGCTCCTCCGCTGGAACACGCTCGAGGAAGCCGCGACGTCGCTCGGCGCGTCGCCGTGGTTCGTCACGAAGCGGGTTCTCATCCCCAATCTGTTGCCCGGGCTGACTTCCGGCGCACTCATGACATTCGCGATGTCTCTCGGCGAATTCCAGCTCGCGGTGATGGTCACCGGATCCGCGAGCCAGACCTACCCCGTCGTCCTCTATCAGGCGTTCTACGTCAGTACGGGCTTCGCCTGCGCGGCGACGACGTTGCTCGTTCTCCTGAGCCTCTTCAGCCTGACCGGCGTTCTGGTACTTCGGAAGATATTCGGAGGCGGCGGCCAGGCCGAGATCGTCGGCGCATGACCCCGGGCGGCCATACGAGAATTTTCTCCGAGGAGGATGTCATGAATCCTGCGGAACGAATCATCAGCGTCATCGGAGCATCCGTCGCGACCCCGGAACAGTACGATCTCGCGCTCCGCGTCGGGCGTCTCCTGGCGGAGGCGGGCGCCGTCGTGGTCTGCGGCGGGCGCGGAGGCGTTATGGAAGGCGTCTGTCGCGGAGTCCGCGAGGCGGGCGGAATCTCCGTCGGGATCCTGCCGACGAATCGGGGCGAGGCGAATCCATACGTCACGATTCCCGTCACGACCGGCATCGGCGAAGCGCGGAACGTGGTCGTCGTCTCGTCTGGCGATGCGGTCATCTCGATCGGCGGCGGACCGGGGACGCTCTCCGAAATCGGACTCGCGCTCAAGATCGGCAAGCCCGTCGTCTTCCTCAGCACATGGGATCCGGTCGACGAATGCGGCGTGTCCGCAGCGGCGCACACCGCAGCCGATCCCGCGGAGGCGGTCAGCCTCGCGTTCCGTCTCGCCGGGGAGCCGGAGCGCACATGAAAACCGTCCGGCTCGAAAACGTCTCGAAGCGGTTCGGGAAGTTCGATGCGTTGCGCGACGTTTCGCTGACGATCGGCGAAGGAGAGTTCCTTTCGCTTCTCGGTCCCTCCGGATGCGGTAAGACGACGTCACTGCGCCTGATCGCGGGATTTCTTTCCCCCGACGGGGGGGATGTCCTGATCGGGGGACGTTCGATGAGAGGCGTGTCCGTAAAGGAGCGTCGCATCGGGATCGTGTTCCAGAACTACGCACTCTTCCCGAACCTGAGCGTCTACGACAACGTCGCCTTCGGACCGAGGGCGCGATCGCTCTCCGAACGGATATTCGCGCCGAAGATCGCCCAGCTCCTCGAACTCGTCGGGCTCGCGGATCGGGCGACGTCATTTCCGAAACAGCTCTCCGGCGGACAGCAGCAGCGCGTCGCGCTCGCGCGCGCACTCGCGATCGAACCGGACGTCCTGCTGCTCGACGAACCGCTCTCGGCGCTCGACGCGAAGGTCCGCAACGCGCTTCGCTTCGAGATCCGGCGGATCCAGCGGGAATACGGCATCACGACGATCTACGTCACGCACGACCAGGAGGAGGCGCTCTCGATTTCCGACCGTGTCGCGCTGATGCACGAAGGGCGCATCGAGCAGACGGGAACGCCGCGCGAGATCTACGCTTCGCCGGCGTCGCTCTTCGTCGCGGACTTCATCGGAGTCAACAATCTCCTCGCCGCGGAGTACCTCGGGGCCGGGCGCGTCCGATGGCGCGACAGCGTCATGACCTTCCCCGGACTTTCGGGAGACGAGAACGGCGTCTGCAAGCTCGTCATCCGGCCGGAACGCGTCGCAGTCGTCGCGGGCCCGGCCCGGGAAGCGCCCGGAGACGATCGATGCCGCCTCGTCCGCGGGACGATCGAGGGACGCATCTTCCTCGGCCCTCTGATCCGCGTCGCAGTGAATGTCGGGGGGGAACGGGTCCTCGCGGACGTTCTCAACGCGGAGGGGACGTCGTTCGAAGCGGGGACCGAAGCGGAACTCCGTTTCTCCGCATCCGACGTCCGCGTCCTGTTCGGGTAACGGCAGTCCATCAACGGAAACACCGGGAATCGGGGATTCCCGATTTCGATATCAGGCATTCAGGGGAGGGGTACATCCATGTTCCGGAAATTGGCGGTGTGCGCGGCGTTCGTGACGCTGTTCGCGGGATTTTCCGCAACGACCGCGACGGCGAAGGACCTCGGAAAGGAACTCTATCCGGGCGAGAAGGCGGTTTTCGAATCGGCGCTGAAGGAAAAGGGCATCAACAGCTACGATACGGGCCCCACCTGGGCGAACTGGCAGGCGCTCTTCGACGGGTATCAGGCGCGGTACGGCATTCAGGTCGCGTTCAACGACCTCGGCAGCGGCGCGACAGTCGTCCGTCTCGACAAAGAACGGAACAACCCGCAGGCGGACACTGCGTACTATTTCATGCCCTTCGGACCGGCTGCGAAGGAGAAGGGCGTCACCGAACCCTTCAGGCCGACGAACTTCGACAAGATTCCCGATGTCCTCAAGGATGCTGAGGGAAACTGGTTCTGTGTCCACAAGGCCACGGTCGTTTTCGTCATCAACAAAAATCTCGTGAAAGAAACGCCGAAGAGCTGGAAAGACCTTCTCGATCCGAAGTACGCGAAGTCGGTCGTCTACCTCGATCCCCGAACCACCGGCATCGGGTACGCGATCGTGATCGCGACGACGTACGCGCACGGCGGCGACCTCGACAGGCTCGAGGCGGGAATCGATTACCTCGCCGCTCTCCAGAAATCGGGCAACGTCCGGATGATCGAGAAGACCACCGAGTTCGACAAGTTCCTCAAGGGCGAGATTCCCATCTGGATCACCTACGACATGAACGCGTACCGCGCGAAGTACATCGCGGGGCTCGGTGACGCGATCGACATCGTGATTCCGGCCGAGGGAACGATCACGTCCCCCTACGCGCTCTCGCTCGTCAAGGGCGGACCGAACCCGAACTCGGGCAAGCTCTGGCTGAACTACATCCTCTCTGAGGAGGGGCAGGGATTGTTCGCGAAGGGATTCGTGCGCCCGATCCTGCCGGGCTTCAAACTCCCGCCCGACGTGGCGGACAAGTTCCTCCCCGACGCGGACTACGCCCGCGCAAAAGATGTCGACTGGGTCAAGGCGCAGACCGTCCAGAAGGACGCCGCCCGGATGTGGGGCAGCAAGGTTCTCGGGGAGAATTAGATGCTCTCGCGGGGCCGGACCTGGATCCTGCTTCTCCCGCTCGCGGGGGTGCTGACGCTCTTTCTCTTCTGGCCCCTTACGCTTGTCGTCAGGGAGAGCCTCTTCTCCGAAGGAAGGTTCTCCCTGTCGAACTACACGGCGATGTTCGTCTCGAAGCTCTACCGTGAATCGCTTACGACGAGCCTCGCCCTGTCCGTCAGCACGACGCTTCTCGGTGTCCTCATCGGTCTGCCGCTTTCGTACGGGATGCACCGGAGCGGCCCGGGAATGCGGAACGCGATCATGACGCTCGCCACGATCCCGCTGACGTTCAGCGGCCTCGTCGTCGGCTTCGCCTTTATCGTGCTTCTCGGAACGAGCGGCTTCGTGACGCTTCTGCTCAAAAAGTTCTTCGACGTCAATCCTCTCGAGTTTTCCGCGTTCCTGTTCACGTGGAGGGGACTCGTCGCGGCCTATTGCTACTTTCTGATCCCGCGGATGATCCTCACGATGACCGCCGCATGGAGCACCGCCGACTGGAGCCTCCTCGAGGCCGCCCGGAGCCTCGGAGCAGGTCCGGTCCGGATCCTCGCGCAGGTACTGCTTCCGATGATCGGTCCGGCCGTTCTCGCGGGGTCGTCCCTGCTGTTCGCCGTTAGCATGGGGGCATTCGGCACGGCGTTCTCCCTGACCGGCATCGGCGTGAAGATCCTTCCTCTCGTGATCTACACGCACGTTTCCGAACTCTCGACCGAAATCGCGAAGGCCGACGCGCTCGCCGTCCTCCTCACCGTCATCACGACCCTCATCATCCTCGGGTACGAACGCTGCTTCGTCCGGAGGCCCCCCTCATCTCAAGGGTAATTTCAACTATTCCTTGACAAAATCAGACAGTTTTATAAAATTGATTCCGCAATAGCAGCCGAGTATGGAGTGCGTATATTCGGCAGCCTCTTGCGGCGGCAGCGTGGTATTCGGTGGTATACTGTTTGTGTTCGTGCGCCGAAAATCACACCTCCCGAAGATTCTTCCGGATAACCGGCCGGAATCGAGGAGGGTTATTTTTTTGTCCCAGTTTGTGAAAGCGTGGGCATTAGCAAAGTACCATACCACATCCATGGCAAGGAGGCGCAGGTATGTCAGGCTGTTGTGACGGAAACGTCGAACGGTACAAGGAACTCCAGACGTACATCGACGGACTCCCGGAAAAGAAGGGAAGACTCATCGGCGTGCTTCACAAAGCGCAGGGGATCTTCGGGTACCTTCCCCGCGAAGTCCAGGAATTCATCGCCGCGGCGCTCGGGCTTCCCGTCGCGAAGGTGTACGGTGTCGTGAAGTTCTACTCGTTCTTCACGATGCTTCCCAAGGGGAAATTCCCTATCTCCGTGTGTCTCGGAACCGCATGTTACGTCCGTGGAGCGGACGACATCGTCGCCGAACTCGAAAAGCTGCTCGGGATCACCGTCGGCCAGGTGACGCCCGACGGGGTATTCTCGCTGGATACGCTCCGTTGCGTCGGCGCGTGCGGGCTCGCACCCGTCATGATCGTAGCGGGACATGTGTATGGACGCATGAAGCCGGCCGATGTGGCCGGGATCATCGGGGAATACCGAAAAAAGGCGCAGGCCTCCGGACAGGAAAAGACATGTGAAGGAGTGTGCTGTCATGGATAAGGTAAAGTCCCTGGACGACCTCCGCAAGCTCAAGGCAGCCATGCAGAACGCGACGGAGCTGCGCGAGAAGGGACAGAACATCGACAAGCTCATCGAGGTCAAGGTCAGCATGGCCACCTGCGGCATCGCCGCCGGCGCCAGGGAGACGATGGCTGCAATGATGGAGGAAGCGTCGAAGCGTGGCATGAAGAATATCGTCTTCACTCAGTCCGGTTGCATGGGATACTGCCATTCCGAGCCGACCGTGACGATCGTGCGTCCCGGCGAAGAGCCCGTGACCTTCGGCGACGTGAAGGGACAGCGCATCACGGAGATCTTCGATTCCTACATCGCGAAGGGCGAGCTGGTGGACGGGATCATTCCGCTGGCGAGCAAGAGCATTCACGACTAGGGCATCCCCCGGATAAGGAGAACAGGATATGACCAATATAAAGATGCACGTTCTCGTATGCGGCGGAACCGGGTGCACGTCCTCCAGAAGCATGGAGATCGTGGACGCTCTCAGGGCCGAAATCAAGGCCCAGGGTCTCGCCGACGAAGTCAAGGTCGTCATCGCGGGGTGCTTCGGCTTCTGCGAGAAGGGCCCGATCGTCAAGATTTCCCCGGACAACACCTTCTACGTCCAGGTGACGCCCGAAGACGCGAAGGAGATCGTCGCGGAGCACATCGTCAAGGGACGCAAGGTCAGCCGCCTTCTCTACGTCGATCCCAAGACGACTGAACACATCTCCGATTCGAAGCACATGGACTTCTACAAGAAACAACTCCGGATCGCCCTTCGCAACTGCGGTTTCATCGATCCCGAAAACATCGGCGAATACATCGCACGCGACGGCTACATGGCCCTCGGCAAGGCGATCTTCGAGATGTCCCCGAAACAGGTCGTGGACGAGGTCAAGAAGTCCGGACTCAGAGGGCGCGGGGGCGGCGGATTCCCGACGGGACTCAAGTGGGAAATCGCCGCGTCCTACAAGGCCGACCAGAAGTACGTCATCTGCAACGCCGACGAAGGCGACCCAGGCGCCTTCATGGACCGGTCCGTTCTCGAGGGCGACCCCCATTCGATCATCGAAGCCATGGCGATCTGCGGCTACGCAATCGGCGCGAGCAAGGGCGTCGTCTACATCCGCGCGGAATATCCGCTCGCGGTCGAACGCCTTCAGAAGGCCATCGTCGCGGCCCGCGAGACCGGCCTGCTCGGAAACAACATCCTCGGCAGCGACTTCTCGTTCGACATCGACATGTACTACGGCGCGGGCGCCTTCGTCTGCGGCGAGGAAACGGCTCTGATCCGCTCGCTCCAGAGCGAGCGCGGCGAACCGACGAGCAAGCCTCCCTTCCCGGCCGAGTCCGGTTTCTGGGGCAAACCATCGAATGTCAACAACGTCGAGACCTTCGCGAATATTCCGGTGATCCTCCTCAAGGGCGCCGATTGGTTCGCGTCGATCGGCACGGCAAAGTCCAAGGGTACCAAGGTCTTCGCGCTCGCCGGCAAGGTCAACAATGTCGGCCTCGTCGAGGTGCCGATGGGCACGACGCTTCGGGAAGTCATCTTCGATATCGGCGGTGGCATCCGGAACGGCAAGAAGTTCAAGGCCGCGCAGACGGGCGGTCCGTCGGGCGGATGTCTCACGGAGAAATTCCTCGATACGCCCATCGACTTCGACAACCTGATCGCGGCGGGCTCGATGATGGGCTCGGGTGGCATGATCGTCCTCGACGAAGACGACTGCATGGTCAACGTCGCGAAGTTCTACCTGGGCTTCACGGTCGAGGAGTCGTGCGGCAAGTGCACCCCATGCCGCGTGGGCAACAAACGCATGCTCGAAATGCTCGAAAAGATCAGCGCCGGCAAGGCGACCGAAAAGGACCTCAGCCGTCTCCGGGAACTCGCGACCATCATCAAGGACACGTCGCTCTGCGGTCTGGGACAGACGGCGCCGAACCCGGTCCTGTCGACGCTCGACAACTTCTACGACGAATATCTGGCCCACGTCCGCGACAAGCGGTGTCCGGCCGGAAAGTGCAAGTCGCTTATGCAGTACGTGATCGACCCTGCGAAATGCAAGGGATGCACGATGTGCGCCAAGGTCTGCCCCGCAGGCGCCATCGCGGGAAAGGTCAAGGAACCCCACGTCATCAGCCAGGAGAAGTGCGTCAAGTGCGGGGCCTGCTTCGCCACCTGCAAGTTCGGTGCGATCTCGAAGCGGTAGCCTGAGGAGGACGAAGCGATGATTAATCTGAACATCGACGGAAAGTATGTCAAGGTCCCGAAGGGGGCCACGATTCTCGATGCCGCGAAGCAGCTGGGCATCGAGATCCCCACGCTGTGCCACCTCGATCTCCACGACCTCGGAGTCGTCAACAAGGCGGCCTCCTGCCGCATCTGCGTCGTCGAGGTCAAGGGCCGGCGGAACCTCGCCCCGGCATGCGCGACGCCGGTCACCGAAGGCATGGAAGTCCACACGAACACCATGCGCGTTCTCAACGCGCGCAAAACGGTTCTCGAACTGCTGCTCTCCGATCACCCGAAAGACTGCCTGACCTGCGCGAAGAGCGGCCAGTGCGATCTCCAGGAGCTCGCGGAACGCTTCTGCCTCCGCGAGAATCGCTACGAGGGCGGCTCGCAGTCCACATATAAGAAGGACATATCCCCCGCGATCGCACGCGACATGGACAAGTGCGTCATGTGCCGCCGCTGCGAAACGATGTGCAACGAAGTCCAGACGGTCGGAGCGCTGTCCGGCGTCAACCGCGGCTTCAACGCCGTCGTAGCGCCCGCGTTCGACATGCCGCTCGAGGAGTCCGTCTGCACGTTCTGCGGCCAGTGCGTCGCCGTCTGCCCGACGGGCGCGCTCGTCGAACGCGACTACTCCTGGCAGGTCATCGAAGCCATCGCGGATCCCGACAAGGTCGTCGTCGTCCAGACGGCTCCGGCCGTACGCGCCGCGCTCGGCGAGTGTTTCGGCATGGAACCGGGAACGCTTGTGACCGGAAAGATGGCGTCGGCGCTCCGGCAGATGGGCTTCAAATACGTCTTCGACACGGACTTCGCCGCCGACCTCACGATCATGGAAGAGGGGGCGGAACTCCTCGACCGGATCAAGCGATTCCTGTCCGGCGACACGAGCGTCCGGCTGCCGATCCTCACATCCTGCTGCCCGGCCTGGGTCAAGTTCTTCGAACACCAGTACCCCGATCTTCTTGACGTTCCATCGACGGCGAAGTCGCCGCAGCAGATGTTCGGCGCGATCGCGAAGAACTACCTCGCCGGGAAGCTCGGCATTCCGCGCGAGAAGCTCGTCGTCGTGTCCGTCATGCCCTGCCTCGCCAAGAAGTACGAGTGCGCCCGTCCGGAGTTCTCCGTCGACGGGAACCCCGACGTCGACATTTCCATTTCGACGCGGGAACTCGCTCACCTGATCAAGCGGGCGAACATCGACTTCGTCTCGCTCCCCGATTCCGATTTCGACTCGCCCCTCGGCGAATCCACGGGCGCGGCGGTCATCTTCGGAACGACGGGCGGCGTCATCGAAGCCGCAACCCGGAGCGCCGTCGAATGGCTCACGGGCAAGCCGCTCGAAGACGTGAACTTCACGGCTCTTCGGGGTCTCGAGGGATGCCGTGAGGCGAAGCTCAAGGTCGGCGATCTGGAGCTTCACATCGGCATCGCCCACGAACTCGGCAACGCGCGGAAGCTGCTCGACGCCATCCGCGCCGGGACGGTCGAACCGTTCCACGCGATCGAGATCATGGCCTGCCCCGGCGGCTGCATCGGCGGCGGCGGTCAGCCCTACCACCACGGCAACATGGAAATTATCAGAAAACGCCAGGGCGCAATCTACCGCGAGGACGAGGCCAAGGTCCGCAGGAAGTCGCACGAGAACCCCGACATCATCAAGCTGTACGAGGAGTATCTCGGAAAGCCGCTCGGCGAGAAGTCGCATCATCTGCTCCACACGCACTATTTCAAGCGCCACAAGATCTAGTTTTTTCCGCCTTCCAGGTACTGCCGGGGCTGTTCCGCTTTCGGAACGGCCCCTTTTTCGCTTCCGCTCTCGCCGGGAAGGACGCGATCAGGAAGACGTCAGCTCGCGCAGGATCGACGCTTCGAGCGCCACGACGGCCGGATCGGAATATCCGCGTTCGGGAGGAAGCCCGACATCGATCGTCCGGACGATCCGTGAAGGCGAGCCCCCGAGAAGCAGAATCCGGTCCGACGTCAGGATAGCGTCCCTCGGGTCGTGCGTCACGACGATCGACGCGAAACGGCGCTGTCGCCATACGGTTTCGAGGTCCGCGAACAGACGGAGCTTGAGCGCGACGTCGAGCGACGAAAACGCCTCGTCGAGCAGCAGGAGATCCGGCTTGACGAGCAGCGCCCGCGCGAGATTGACGCGCTGTCTCATGCCGCCGCTGAGCTCGTGGGGGCGCAGGTCCGCGACCCCGGCGAGGTCGAGTCTTTCGAGAAGCCGCATCGGATCCCGATCTGACGCGAACGCGAGGTTCCGTCGCACCGACAGCCAGGGGATGAGCCTCGGCTCCTGAAAGACATACCCGAGCCGGGACGCGGCGACTCTGACATCCCCTTCGGCGGGTCGGACGAATCCGGCAGCGATCCGGAGAAATGTCGTCTTGCCGCACCCGGACGGTCCGAGAAGCGCGACACGTTCGCCGCACGCGATCGAAATGTTCCATGAGCGGAATACCCACTCCCCGTCAAAGGAGGCTCCGAGATCCCGTGCGGTCAGGATGGCATCCATCGCCGTCTCACCCTCCGAAGCGACATCCTGATTCCCCATTCTCCGAGAAGCCCGAGGATCACTGCAAGAAGCGACAGCGCGTAGACCCCCTCGACATCGGCCATCTGCCTCGCCCACGCGATCCGGACTCCGAGCCCCTCGCCTCCGCAGAGGTATTCGGCGACGAGGACCGCTTTCCAGGCACCTCCGGAGACGGTATCGACGATCGCGCGCATGAACGGTGCGAGCGACCCGAAGTAGAGGTCGCGCCAGCGCCGGACGCCCCGAACTCCGTATAAGTCGGCCATCTCGACCAGATCCCGCTCGAAACTGCGGACTCCGGCGACGGTCGTGAAGATCGCCGACGGCAGAAACGCGAGCGAGGCAATGAAGACCGGGCCCCTCCAGCCTATTCCGAACGCGAAGACGACGAGCGCGAGCCATGAAATGACGGGCATCGCCTGCGCTGCCAGCAGAAGCGGCCTGAACGCGTCGTGGAACGCGGGATAGAGTCCGAAAATCATTCCGAGACCGACTCCGATTGAGACGACGATTCCGAGGACTGCCGCGACCTTTCCGACCGAAGAGAGCAGCGACACGGCGAGTGACGCGTCGGCGAGAACCGCAAGGCGCGAGAATGTCGCTCCCGGACCTGGAAGGACGAGCGGCGACGAGACGAGAAGCGCCGCACCCCACCAGAGCGCGAGCGCTCCGAGCAGGCCGCAGAGCGGTCGCTTCATCGCGTCGCCGGATTTGCCGCGGAATCCGGACGATAGAGCGAGAGGTCCGGCGGCGGGGGCATATCCGGCGAGAGCGCGTCGTGAAGACGCGCGAGAAGCGCCGCGACGTCGGCGGAGCATGCGTCCGCCGGATCGAACGCTATATGGATTTGAGGCAGTGCCTTCGCGAATCGCTCCGCAGGGATCCCGAATGTCTTCCCGGCCAGGTCGCACGCCTCCTCAGGATGCTTTGCGAACCAGGCGGTAGACTCCGCGAACGCCGAAACCACAAGAGAGAGTTCCTGTCGATCGGCTGCGATCCGCGACCGCAGGGCGAAGACGCCTCCCACGGGAAAACGGGCTGAAGATCCCGTCAGACGCGCCCAGGCCTCCTGGGGATCGAGGACGCGTCCGCCGAACTCGAGCGCGAGTGACGCGAACGGTTCGGGCAAGGCGACGAGCGACGCCCGTTTCTGCCGATAGAGCGCGGCGACTTCGGGGGCGGGCGCGTAGACGAGCGACACGTCGCGTCCCGGCTTCAAACCGTACGCCGGAAGGACGCTCCTGAGGATCGAGTCGAGAACGGTCCCCCGCCCTTGCGCGACGAGGATTTCCTTTCCTCGCAGGTCTGCCCAGCCTCCGTCCGCGACGCTGTCGCGCGCGACCAGCGCGAACACATTTTCGCGAAACGCGCCGAGGAGGACGATATCCGCCTTCCGGGCGAGGGCGGCTCCGACCGTGACGGGGAGCACGACTGCCGCCGCGTCTCCCGTCACGAGCTTCGTGACGGCCTCCTCCTGCGTCTTCCAGACCGAAATTCCGATGCGACCGTCGATCGATGCTCCAATCGTCGCCAGAATCAGTGGCCCGGGCGGCACGAGCACAAGCGGCCGCGCAAGGCACGGCGCGGAAAAGAACATGACAGCCATACAGCACGGCAGGATCGAACCAAAGACTCTCGTTGCGAACGTCATTGCGGACACCTCTCCTTTCCGCTCGTCACGAGGCAAGCGCCATCGCGGACGCGATATCCGCGGCGATCATCGCGCGCTTGCTCTTCTCGACGAAGAACGCAGGGCCAGCCTGAAGATACGACGGGAAGGCCCGCGAACCACGGAAAAAATACGTTCCGCCCCGGATCCTGTACGTCGATCCCGCCGGAATGACGCGAGCCGCCCCCTCTCGCTTCGCGATCGCGTTGACCGACGCGATCGCCGTATCCCCCATGAGGAGCCACGCGCGGACGCCGCCGAAGTGCGACAGCTCCCGTTCGAGAAGAACGGAGCATCTTCCGGTAGTCTTCGTCGACACCGTGTATCCGGCCTTCGCGCATTTCACCGCCGTGGTGCAATACACGCCGAGCGCGAGAAGATCCTCGATGGACGAGGCATGGACGCCTGCGCTCCTGAACGCCTCCATCGTGGTCCGGGCGAAAAGAGGATCCCCTGGGGCGTAATAGAAATCCTCCGAGGCGCGGGGCGCCGATTCCGAGATCAGCACGACCCTGACCGCGTCCGGATCGATGTCGACGTCCGGGACGAGAAAGCTCCCGTCCCGGACGTCCGGACACGGCTCCGCGGCGCAGCATCCGATACCGTCGCATATCCGCATGAACGATCCCTTCCCTTCGCGTGCGTTGCGTAGCGTTTCACACGCGTATTGTAGCGCCGATACGCGATATCCGGGAAATCGCCCCCCGGCGGGGCGATCTCAGACCGGCGGCTCGGTTCCGGGCGCGAGGGGCATGACGAAGGGACCTCCCCTGATCACGTCGCCGATTCCGAACGAGGCCATCGCCGATATGCAGGATTCAACCGTCTCCCTGTCGCCGCTCGCCTCGAAAAGCACGGAATCCGCGTCTTCCTCGAGAACGCGCAGCGGCAGCGTCTCCGGGACGTCGCACGCGCGACAGGCGCACCGTATCAGAGCGACCCATCGTTCCCGGAACGCCTCTCCGCTGACATCTTCGACCCGAAGGACGTCGACGACCTTCCGGAGGTTCAGGACGGCCCGTTCCGCCGCACCGTCATCCCCGGGAAACACCAGCGTGTACCGCACGACCCCCGGATGCATCGTCTTGGCCAGACTCATCCCGCGGAGGCGAAACCCCCTTCGGGCCATCACTCCCGTAAGTCGCAGAAAGGCTTCGGGAGAATCCGCCGCGAGAACGGAAAGTCTTTTCTCGGAAACATTCATCGTCGTCACCTCTCACACAAGAATCTCAGGCATCTCCGGCGCGGAACAGAAAATCGCCCAGAGCGCCCCCCGGTGGGACCATGGGAAAGACGTTCTCCTCCTGCGCGATCCGGCATTCGACCAATACCGGCCCTTCGACCGAAGCGACTTCGGACAGGACCGAATCGAGCCCTTCGAGCGAGGAGCATGAAAATCCCGGAATGCCGAACGCGCCGGCAAGCCTGACGTAGTCGCACGGGGAACCGGTCACGGTCTGGGAGTAACGGCCGTCCCGAAACAGCTCCTGCCACTGCCGCACCATGCCGAGGCAGCCGTTGTTCAGAATGAATATCCGGATGGGGACGGCGTAGCGCACGCAGGTATCGAGCTCCTGGACATTCATCAGGAATCCGCCGTCTCCTGCGACGCAGACGACTGGGGAGAGACCTGCGGCGAACGACGCTCCCACCGCGGCGGGCAGGGCGTATCCCATCGTCCCGAGCCCGCCGGAGGTCAGAAACGTCCCCGGATGTTCCGCCGACCAGTGCTGCGCGGCCCACATCTGATTCTGTCCGACATCGGCGACGAGGGGGACGACGTCGTCGAACGCATTCCGGATCCTCCTGACGATGTCTCCGGGATGAAATCCCCCCTGCATCATCCCGGGCGCGGCGTACCGCGCCCTCCACTCGCGCGTGCGCGCGACCCAGGACGGATCGCGGCGTCTTCCCGGACATTCGTTCAGGAATCGGAGGGCATCCCCCGCATCCGCGACGATTCCGAGACTCGGAGCGACGACCTTCCCGATTTCAGACGCGTCGATATCGATATGAATGACGGCCGCCGCCTTTCCGAAGAAACCAGTGTTTCCCGTCGTCCTGTCGCTGAAGCGGGTTCCGACGGCCAGAATGACGTCCGCCTCCGAGAGCGCGAGGTTCGCCTGCGGCGTTCCGTGCATTCCCGCCATCCCGAGAGACAGCGGATGACTCCCGGGGAAACTCCCTTTCCCCAGAAGAGTGGTGGCGACAGGGGCCTGAAAGCGCTCGGCGCACGACAGAAGCGCCTCCGAGGCCCTCGAAATCATCACGCCGCCGCCGGCCAGAAACATCGGGCGCTCCGCCGCGTCGAGAAGCCGGAGCGCCTCCCGGAGTTCAGGCGTCGCGCCGCCTCTTCCGGAGACCCGCACCGGACATTCGCCATCGGTCGTCCCGGATGGCAGATCCCCAACTTCCCGCTGGAGATCGACGGGAATCTCGATGAGGACAGGTCCCGGACGTCCTTCTCCGGCGATTCCGAATGCGCTCCGGAACGTTCGCGCAAGCCCCGCGAGATCGCGGACCATGAAGCTGTGCTTGACGACCGAAAGACTCCCGCCGAACACATCGGCTTCCTGGAACGCGTCCGTTCCGATCAGCGACGTCGCGACCTGCCCGCACACGAGGACAAGGGGAACGGAATCCGCAAACGCGGTCGCGAGCCCCGTCAGGCAGTTCGTGAACCCGGGTCCCGACGTACAGACGCAGACTCCCGGCCTGCCCGAGACGCGGGCAAAGCCGTCCGCCGCGTGGACGGCCGCCTGTTCGTGGCGCATGAGAAGGTGCGTGAAACGCGCGTCGGAGAATGCGTCGTACAGCGGAATGACCGAACCTCCCGGAATTCCGAAGACGTGCGTCGCCCCGTTCGCCTCGAGCAGTCGGACCACCATTTCCGCTCCCGTCATCCTCATGGGATGCCCCTCTCTCCGCCGGCCCTACTCTTCGGGCGCCGACTTCGCGTCGAGCCAGGGCATCATGCTTCGCAGCGCCGCCCCGACCCGTTCGATTTCGTGCGTCTTCTCGCGCCGGAGCCATTGCTTCATCCGCGGACGTCCGCATCGATTCTCGAGGATCCAGTCCTTCGCGAACGATCCGTCACGGACGCGATCGAGCAACTCGCGCATCGACGCGCGGACTCGATCGTCGATGATCGTTTTTCCGGCCGTCATGTCACCGTACTTGGCGGTATCGCTTACCGAGAAGCGCATCCAGTTCAGCCCCCCCTCGAAGATCAGGTCGACGATGAGCTTCATTTCGTTCATGCACTCGAAATAGGCGATCTCGGGCTGGTATCCGGCCTCGACGAGCGTCTCGAATCCAGCCTTCATGAGTTCCGAGACGCCGCCGCACAGCACCGCCTGCTCCCCGAAAAGGTCCGTCTCAGTCTCTTCCTCGAACGTCGTTTCGATGACCCCGGCCCTGGCGCCGCCGATCGCCGACGCGTAGGCGAGTCCAAGTTCCCGGGCCTTTCCCGAGGCGTTTCGATATACCGCGAGCAGACACGGAACGCCCCGTCCTTCGAGGTACATGCGCCGGACGAGATGCCCAGGCCCCTTCGGCGCGACCATGAACACATCGTTCGCCGTCCCCGGAACGACCTGATGGAAGTGGATGCAGAAACCGTGCGCGAACCCGAGCGCCGCGCCATCCTTCAGGGCCGGCGCGACCGATTCGCGATAGACATCCGCCTGGACGTGATCGGGCATCAGAAACATGACCACGTCCGCACGGGCCGCAGCTTCCCGGACGGACAGGACCTCGAACCCGTCCCCTTCGGCTCTTTCCCTCGACCTGCTCCCCTCCTGCAGTCCGACGACAACGGAAACTCCGCTGTCGCGCAGGTTCTGTGCGTGCGCGTGCCCCTGACTTCCATACCCGAGGATCGCGACCGTCTTTCCCGAAAAGAGCCCTATGTCCGCATCCCTGTCAAACAGTACCGTCGCCATTGCATTCACGCTCCATTCAGTTCGTTTTCCGGCTTTTTCGAAACCCACCCGGCGGTCCCGGTCCTCCGCGCGGCTCCTTCACCGTTCCCGCGACACGGTTCTTCCGGGGGCGAGATTCGCTTTCCCCGGGTTCGTTCAATCGACACCTCCCTCCAGGAAATAAAAAAAGGGCCGGAACCCCGAAAAAAACGGGGCTCCGGCCCGAAGGCGCCGCGGGTCTACACGACCTCCGGCACTCCGGGAGGGGCCCCGCAGCGAATAATAACGATGACGGAAACGGAAATTACGCAAGTTTTGTCGTTCGCAATCGATCGATTCATCGGGCAGCCCTCCTTCGTGTCAAAATCGTTCGGCATTCACGGTAAATTGCGAAGTATTCTATGAAGTCGCCGGAAGCCTGTCAACGTGACAGTCATATCAGATTTTTCCGACTATAATATCCGGATTCGCCGACCTTGCGCACCAGTGCACATACGCTTATAATTCTCGCTCTCCGAACAGTATATTCCCAATTTCGTCCGGCATCGGCCGGATCGACGCCCCATTCCGCGAAAGGGAGGCATACCATGAGCGACATGAGCTTCAGCGACATCGCGCCATATTACGACGCACTGTACGTGCGTCCGGACATGTACCGGATCGAGGCCGGCGCCGTCGACCGGATCCTGAAGCGCCACGGTCGAAGCCGCGGAGTCCGACTCCTCGACGTTGCGTGCGGAACGGGAGGACATGTGCCGTTCCTGAAGGACCGATACGAGGTCGAAGGGCTCGACCTCAGCGAAGACATGCTGCGGATCGCCCGGAAGAACTTCCCCGACATCCCGTTCCATCTCGCCGATATGACGGATTTCTCGTTCGACGCCTCCTACGACGCCATCATCTGCATGTACGGGGGCATCGGCTTCACGGGAACACCCGAGGCCGCCCGTCGGGCCGTCGCCTCGATGAAACGCCATCTCGCCACCGGCGGCGTTCTCGTCCTCGTTCCGTGGATGACGAAGGAGACGTTCCATGACGCGCTCGTGGTCGACGCCGTGAACCGTCCGGAGATCGGCATAGCGCGCATGGAGAACGTCCGGCGGAAGTCCGAAGGCGTCGTCGAAGTCTCGTTCCACCATCTCATCGGCCAGAACGGACAGGTTCGCTACCATACGCAGACGATGGACATCGGCCTCTTCTCGGAGGAGGAATACGTCTCGTTCTTCCGCTCCGCGGGCCTATCGCTCGTCGAGCGATACACGGAGCCGGACATCGCGATGGGAGCCTTCGTCGGACGGAATGGGTAAAGGAACGTCCCCGTCGCACCTGTTCAGGTACGGCGGGGACGTTTTTTTCACCGTATCTTCCGCGAGAGGAGCGTTCCGGTCCGCTGGATGAGCTGGACGACGACGATCAGCACAATGATAGAATACACCATGATATCCGTCTGAAATCTGTTGTACCCGTACCGGATCGCGAGATCTCCGAGCCCGCCCCCTCCGAGCGCCCCGGCCATCGCGGAATACCCGACGAGATTGACCGCGACGATGGCGATGTCGAGGATGATCGACGGCGTCGCCTCGCGGACCATGACGCCGAAAACCACCTGGAGGTCGCGTGCGCCGAACGAACGCGCCGCTTCGATGACGTCCGGATCCACTCCGAGAAGGCTTCCCTCGATGATCCGCGCGACGAACGGCGTCGCGGCGACGGTGAGCGGCACGATTGAGGCGGTGCTTCCGATCGATGTTCCCGCGAGGAAGCGGGTCAGCGGAATGATCGCGATCATCAGGATGACGAATGGAAAGGACCGCAGAAGATTCACGACCAGGTCGAGCGCCGTATGGGCGGCCGCGTTCGGCCGCAGGCCTCCGGGGCGCGTCAGTACCATCGCCACGGCCGTAACGAATCCGAACACGACGGAGAAGAACGTCGACGCCGAGACCATATACAGGGTGTCCGCCAGGGCGGACGCGAGTTCACGCCACATCGTCGATCACCTCCCAGAGAAGACGCTTCCCCGAGAGGTAGCCCGCGACGCCTTCGAGATCTTCCGGGCGGACGCTGATGATCAGAAACCCGAGGACGGTATCGCGATATCGTTCGAGGCGCCCTCCGACCACGCAGAAATCGATCGCGAGATCGCGGGCCATCCGTGAGACGACGCTCTCTCCCGCGACCTCGCGCGGAAACGCGACCCTGACGCAGACACCCTCCTCCGGAGAGGCATAATCGTCTCGGACGAATCGCTTCATCTCCGGAGACGGCGAGAGAAAGACGTCCTCCGTACGCCCGCAGCCGCACACCCGCCCCCGGTCGAGCAGCAGAACCCTGTCGCAGATCCTCTTGACCGCCTCCATCTGATGCGTTACGAGGAGGATCGTCACTCCGAGGTTCCTATTGATGTCTCCGAGGAGCCCGAGGATCGATTCCGTCGTCGCGGGGTCGAGCGCGGAGGTCGGCTCGTCGCAGAGAAGAATTCCCGGGGAAAGGGCAAGCGCGCGCGCGATGCCGACGCGTTGTTTCTCCCCGCCGCTCAGATTGCGGATCCGTCCGGCCCGTTTCGACGAAAGGCCGACGATGTCGAGAAGTTCCTCAACCCGCCGCTCCGCCGCGTCGCGCGGAACCTTCCAGACGTCGAGCGGCCACGCGACGTTCTCCGCAACATTCTTCCGCTCCATGAGGCCGAAGTTCTGGAACACCATTCCCATGCCGCGCCGGAGGTCGCGCAGTTCCTCCTCCCCGAGCCCCGCAACCTCGCGCCCCATGACGCGGATCGTTCCACTCCCGTACCGTTCGAGACCGTTGAGACACCGGAGCAGCGTCGATTTTCCCGCGCCTGAATGCCCGACGATCCCGAAGATTTCCCCCCGCGCGACGGAAAACGAGACGTCGCGCAGGGCGTTCAGATTCCCGAAATTCCGGCACACGTGTTCGACGGAAATCATCCGTCCCTCCGAATCCGCCGCTAGAATGCGGCGACGATTCCCTTCGGAACGAGTTCCGTTTCGATAAAGCGCTTCACTTCCGGAGAGGTGAAGGCCCCGACGAGCGCCCGGACCGCCGCGGAATCCCTGTCTCCGGCGCGGACGGCCAGGACGTTGGCATACGGGGAGTCCGGATCTTCGATCACGATCGCGTCCCTCGACGGAAGGAGCCCCGCTTCGACCGCGAAGTTCGTGTTGATCACGGACGCCGCCGTGTCGTCGAGACTTCTCGGGAGCTGCGGCGCGTCAAGCTCGACGATTCTGAGCGACTTCGGATTCTCCGTGACGTCCCGGACCGTCACGAGGTCGCCCGCTTTCACCCTGACGAGTCCGTTCTTCTCGAGAAGGCGCAGGGCGCGGGCGCCGTTCGTCGGATCGTTGGGGATCGCGACCGTATCTCCGGGTTTCAATCCTTCGAGGTTCCGAATCTTTTTCGAGTACATTCCGAGAGGTTCGATGTGGACCTTCGCGACCCACGTCAGGTCGAACTTCTTTTCCCTGACGGTATTCTCGAGATACGGCACGTGCTGAAAGAAGTTCGCGTCGAGACTCTTTTCCGAGAGCGCGACGTTCGGCGTCACGTAGTCCGTGAACTCCCGGATTTCGAGCGTATAGCCGTCCTTCGCGAGAACGTCCTTCGCGACGCGCGCGATCGCCCCGTGCGGGAACGGACTGACCCCGATGACGATCCGGCCTGCGGCGGCAGGAGCACAAGAAGCTGCGGCGAGGATGAACGCAAGAGCGAGAATCGTTCGTTTCATGAGAATCATTCCTCCTTCTGATGTTTGCCCGGCACGAAGACACCGCGACGGCGTTTCGTCTCTTCCGGGACCTTCATTAGTTTTTCGCGGCGCGCGCATATCGCACATGTCGTCGTCCACCGGTCCACCACCTCCTTTCGTACGCGCACAAAAAAAGCCGGGAATCCCTTTCTGCGGGATCCCCGGCCCTGAGAGACGCACGCGGCGACTAGGCGCCGATCGCTCCAGGGGAGGATCCGCACCGCATGCACATCAACATGGACGAAAAAAGACATTTTTCCGATCTATTCGACATAGAGGCGAATCCTCCTTTCTTTCAGAAAAATACATTATTTTATAAACAGCGCATGGTATGATTGAATGGTACTGCGCTCCTAGTCACCTGTCAAGCGAAAAGCCGTCGTTCTCCGGAATCTTCTGGTCCCACGAAGGATTCACGGTCCGGCGCCCGAAGGCGACGAGATACAACCCGGCGAAATCCGTGCTCTCGAACATCGCGCAGCCGCCTTTCAGCGAAGCAACGCAGCCGCGGAGCGACCGAAGGCGCCCGTGAAGGCGTCGAGATCGTCCGTTTCCGTAACGAACGGCGGAAAGAGCCTGAGCGTCGAGGTCGGAACGTGGAAGTCCTGAATGAATCCCGCGTCGAGAAGCGCGCGGGACAGCTCTGGCCCCCGGTCGGCGTACTGCGGCGCGAGCTCGGCGCCGACCATCGCGCCGCGGCCCCGAACGTCGCGGATCGCCGGAAACTCGCGGGCGAGTTTCCGGAGTCCTCCGAGTAGTCGCTCCCCGACGACCCGCGCGCGTTCGACGAACCCTCCCCTGCTGAGGATACCGATCACCGTCGAAGCGATCCGTCCCGAAAACGGATCGTTCTGGTGCGACTGGACGTGTCGGCCGAGGACATCCGCGCTTCTGCGCTCGACGTCTTCCGTCGTGACGACGGCCGCGACCGGAAGTCCTCCCCCGAGGATCTTGCCCAGAACGAGGATGTCGGGCGTGATATCGTCGTGCTCGAAGCCGAACCATTTTCCGGTCCGCCCCATTCCGGTCGTGACCTCTTCGGCTATCAGCAGCGCGCCGCAGGAATCGGCGAACTTCCGGAGCCGTTTGCCGTATCCGACGGGCGGGACCAGGATCCCTCCGCCGATGACGGGTTCGTAGAGGACTGCGGAAATTCGGCCGCCGGCCGCTTCGAGTTGGTCCGAGAACGGGTCGAGGCACGGGCATGTTCCCCTGCACGTCTCGCGCTTCGGACAGCGCGCGCAGTGCGGCGTAGGCAGGCGCAGGGTCGATTCGCTTCCGGGCAGCCAGGTGGCGTTCCTGCCCGCCTCGGAAAGCGAGTACGCATACGAGGTCGCTCCGTAGTACCCGCCGCCGACCACGGCCGAGGGAGCTCCTCCGCTCGCCGCGCAGGCGATCTTGAGCGCGAGTTCGACCGATTCGCTCCCGGTATTCGTCAGAACGACGCGGTCGAGCTTCGGAGGCACGATCTCCCGCAGTGCGTCCAGCGCGTCGTCGACCTCCCGCGTTCCGAACGGCGTCCCGCTGTGAACGAGTTTTCCCGCCTGATCGCGGATCGCTTCCACCAACTCCGGGCATCCATACCCGAGAACGTTGCACCACGTTCCCGAAAGGAGATCCACGTAGGATCTCCCGCGATCATCCCAGACCCTCGTCCCCTCGCCCCTCACGAGCGTCACTCCGGACACCGGACTCGTCCGCCACAATCGCATGAAGTGATTCCTCCTTCCGTCGCCCCGTTCGGGAACGTCCCCGGGCGAGGCGACTTTTCATCTCCGGGAAAAGCATAGCCCCGAACCGGATGGATATCTCCATCCGGTTCGGGGCATATTCATGCGACCAGTGCGCCGATTTCCGTCAGGTCCGCGACGGCCGGAACGGGGCTTCGGGGGATCCGGGCGGAGTCGGCCGCCCGAGAAACGATTTGAACGCGTCGAAGGCCTTACCGGCGCGAGAGAGGCACAGAGGCGTCGGGACGTCGGCGAAGTCGAAGGAAACGCCCGCGACGGTCACGAGAACAGCCCGAGGCCGACGCAGACGAAGCGTGTCCATGAGGTCGAGGAGCCACTCCGGTCCCATCGAATGCAGGTTCGCTCCCTCGAGAACGGGATCGGGGGCCAGTTCCCGCACCGCGCCCCACCGGTCCTCCGCATCGTTCCCATCCTCCCCGGAGACGGAGGCATCGACGAATACCGCAAGATCCGCATCCGCAAGGTCCTCCGCAAGTTCGGGCAGGAGCTGGTGCGCACACTCGAGCCTTACGTCGGCGCCCCGTTCCTCAAGCCAGGCGGCGATCATTGGAGCGAGAACGTGTCCGGCTCCGTCGTCCTGGCGCGACGGGTTGCCGTATCCGCATACAATCGCCCTCATGCGTGCCCCTCCCTTCGCCCTTCATCCGGAATGGATATCGATTCCGTCAATCCTTCTTCAACGTCCGGATCGTCCGCCCCTGCGCATCCCGGATTTCGAGCGCGAGCGGCATCTTCCCGACCGCGTGCGTGGAACACGAAAGGCACGGGTCATAGCAGCGGATGACGTGTTCCATGCGGTTGAGGACTCCCTCGGCGACGTCGAATCCCTTGATGTACTCCCGGGCGACCATCTCGACGCCCTTGTTCATCGCCCAGTTGTTGTGCCCGGTCGCGACGATCAGGTTGACGTCCCGTATCGCTCCTTTTTCGTCCACCCGGTAGTGATGGATGAGCGTTCCGCGCGGCGCCTCGACGACGCCGATTCCCTCCGGCTGCAGGTCCGTGCTCGTCACGCGGAGGTCGCTTCCGATGATGTCCGGGTCATTCAGAAGCTCCTCCATGCGCTCGAGACCGTAGAGGATCTCGATGAGCCGCGCGTAGTGATAGTACATCGTGGAATGCACGACGCCGTCCGCCGTCGTTCTCCGGAAGGCGTACAGTTCCGCGGAGGCCTCCGGCGTGGCGATGTCGTCGCAGGCGTTGAGCCGGGCGAGCGGTCCGACCCGGTAGGAGCCGTGCGGGTAGCCGAGCGGCAGGTAGAACGGGAACTTGAGGTAGCTCCACGCTTCGACGTGTTCGCCGATGTAGCGATGGTATTCCGTGTCGGGAAACTCGTCGGTGACGCGGCCCCGCGGTCCTCTCAGACGGATGTCGCCGTCGAAGAGTTCGAGGAATCCGTCACGGGCAAGTCCCATATACGACGTCTCGACGGTAGCGAAACCGCGTGCGACCGAATCGTGTTCGGCGAGATACTTCTTGATCAGGTCGAGCGCCTTCCTGAGGTTCTGCTTGATGCCCGGAAGATCCCTGAGGATCGAATCCCGTTCGTCGACGCGCAGACTCCTGTTGACACCGCCCGGAATGCTGTGCCACGGATGGACCTTCTTACCGCCGAGCGTTTTGATGATCTCCTGTCCGAACTTCCTCATGCCGATCCCCATGACCGCAAGCTCGGGGAAGTCCTTCGCGAGTCCGGCGACGTTCCTGACGGCCGGATCCGCGTCGAACCCGAAAAGGAGATCGGGGCTCGAAAGGTGGAAGAACGACAACGCGTGCGACTGCACGATCTGGGCCATGTGCATGAGTTCGCGGAGCTTGTGCGCCGTCGGCGGGATCGTGACGCCGAGGATCGCGTCGCATGCCTTCGCGGACGCGAGGTGATGGCTCACCGGGCAGATACCGCAGATCCGCGGCGTGATGACCGGCATTTCGCGGAAGTCCCGTCCTTCGGAGAAGGCCTCGAAGCCCCTGAACTGGGTGACGTGGAACCGGGAGCTTTTCACCTGTCCCTGTTCGTCGAGCTGCACGGTGATCTTGCCGTGTCCCTCGATCCGGGTGATCGGATTGATGACGATTGTGTTCTTGTCCTGTGCCATGGGTGCGCTCCTCCTCTTTAGTCGTAGCGCATCTTGTCGGAAGGAACCTTCGGGATTCTGCCCTGAAGGATCTCCTGGAAGACGTACAGTATGGTATCCGCGTCCGGGGGGCATCCGGGCACGTAGACGTCCACCCGGACCTCGCGGTCCACGGGGATCGCGTGCTTCAGGAGCGCCGGGACGTCTCCGCCCGGAATGACGCCCTCGGGGTTCACCGTGGAGATCGTATCGACGTACCCCTTCTTCAGGACATCACCCACGCTTCTGAAGTTCCTCATGCAGTTGATGCCGCCGAACACTGCGCAGTCGCCCCACGCGATGAGGATCCTGCACTTCGAACGGAGTTCCCGGGCGATGTGAGCCTCCTCTTCGTTGCCGAGAGCGCCTTCGATGACGCCGACGTCGACGTCCGGAATCTCCTTGATATCCGTTATCGGCGTCGACGTGAGATCGACCTTGCCGATCAGGTCGACGATACGTTCGTCGATATCGAGAAACGACATGTGGCACCCGGCGCAGGCTTCGAGCCAGACGGATGCGAGTTTTGGCTTGGCCACGGGCTACACCTCCCTGGCGCCGGCCGTGGAGGGCGCGGATACCGCAGCGATTCGCGCCTGCTCCGGAGGCAGCGTCGATTTGAATACATTTTCGCAGGGGACCGCCGAATTGCCCGTTTCGAACGGAACACCCGCGCCGGCGGCAATATCGTGAAGAATGACGGACAGACCGCGAAGCTCCGCTTTCGGAGAAACGATGAGGTTCATTCTCCTCCGTTCCCCCTCGAGCGTGCAGTAGTGTCCGCTGCGCTCGTACCACGCAGGTGCCGGCAACAGGATATCCGCCATGTTGACGAGCGGGTGAACCATGTAGGGCGTATGCGCGACGACGAACCGGGCACGGGACATCGCCTCGAGCACCGGTTTCGCGTCCGGGACCATGCCGGTCGAGAAGACATACATGAAATCGAGATTCGCGTCCTCCACCCACGGAGTGTCGGCGAGGATCGTATTCACGGTTCCGAGGCCGTTTCCGGTCGTAACCATCGGGACGACGCCGAGGCCGTCCCCGAAGAACGCCTTCGCCGCTATTGCGACGTTGACGGCCGCCGTCACCAGTTCCGGGTGGAAGCGCGCCACTGCGCTGCCGATAACGACGACGGGCTTCTTCGCGTTCCGGAGGTGAGACGCGATCGCGTCGAGAACCGCCATCCCGGCGCATTCGATCGGTTCTCTCCTTTCGAGCGCTCCGGTCAGCGTTGCGAGTGTCGTTCCCATATCCTCGACCGGCACCCGGAGATCCGCGTCGGAGATGTTCGGGTATGGATCGCAGCAGTGCGATACGTTCAGCAGCTTTGCGCCGTTCCGGATGGTCGCGACGCGGATGTAGCTCGACGTCACGGGGGCCTCGTCCTGCGGATTCGCGCCGAGAAGGAGGATCGCATCCGCCTGGAGAATATCGTGAGCGCCCGTAAACGGCCGCAGCCCCTGCTTCGTGAACGGCTCGAACCCTCTGACGAATCCGCGGAGCGCGTCGCCCGCGAAGCAGTCGACCTTGTCGAAACGCAGACTTCCCTTGAAGAAATCCGCAAAGATGGACAATTCCTCGTCCGTGCAGAGCTCGGAGACGACCGCTCCGGCACGGCCAGTCGGTGCGGCGGCGCGGATCCTGTCGGCGGCGAGCGTCAGCGCTTCGTCCCACGTCGCCTCGCGGAACGTCGATCCCTGACGGATCATCGGTTTGGTCACGCGTTCGCGCTCGGTCGATTCCGGCAACCCCCATCTTCCCTTGCGGCAGAGCTGTCCGCCGTCGGGGCAGTCGACGCAGACGCCCTCGACGCGGGCGACGCTGCCGGTCCGGACGAAGGCCCGGATGCGGCAGCCCATCGCGCACAGCGGGCAGATGCTTTCGACCTGGTCGTCGCAGTCGTGCCGGCGACCACGGTAGGCGAACTCCCGAAGCGTGATGGTCCCCGTCGGACAGACCTGCGCGCACGCACCGCACGTGACGCACGTATCGCTCTTTCCGAGCGGCAGCCCGATATCGGCGACGACGCGCGACGCCCAGCCCCGCTTGTCGAGATCGAGGGTGTGCGCCCCGACCTTTTCGGCACACACCCGGATGCAGCGGAGACAGAGAACGCAGCGGTTGTGGTCGACCTGAATCGCCCCGTCGCTCGTATCGTTGTTGAAGTCCGCATACAGGAACGGGTACCGCACGGCATCCATTCCGTGTTCGATGGCGAGGCGCTGGAGTTCGCAGTCTCCGCTCTGGGAACAGAACATGCAGAAGTGATTCCGTCCGGCGAAGAGCAGTTCGAGAATCTGTTTCCGGTAGGCCCGGAGCTTTTCCGTCTTCGTATGGACCTTCATCCCGTCCGAGGCGGGGGTCGTACAGGATGTCATGAGCTTCGGGTTCCCCTCGACCTCGACGACGCACATCCGGCACGATCCCATCGGGGAAAGCCCCTCGAGGAAGCACATCGTGGGGATGTACACGTCATTCTTCCGGGCGACCTCGAGGATCGTGTCGCCGCGGCTCCCCTTGCACACGATGTCGTCAATATTCAGGGTTATGTCACTCATCCGTCGATTCCTCCATCTGGCCGCGCTAGTTCTTCCCGATAGCGCCGAACGGGCACTTCTGGAAGCACGTCCCGCACCGGATGCACTTTTCCTGGTCGATGCGGTAGGGTTCCTGCCGGGAACCAGAAATGCAGCTGACCGGGCAGTTCTTGGCGCACAGGCCGCAGCGCTTGCACGTTTCGGGGTCGATCTCGTACCGCAGGAGCGCCGTACAGGCGTGCGAAGGACATCGTTTGTCCCTGATATGCGCCTCGTACTCGTCCCTGAAGTAGCGCAGCGTCGTGATGACCGGGTTCGGAGCCGTCTGGCCGAGTCCGCAGAGCGACATCTCCCTGACCATTTCGGCGAGCTGCTCGAGCGTCGAAATATCCTCCATGGTTCCCCGGCCCGACGTGATCTTTTCGAGAAGGAGCAGCATGTGTTTCGTCCCCTCGCGGCACGGGACGCACTTTCCGCACGACTCGCGCTGCGTGAACTCGAGGAAGAACTTGGCGACGTCGACCATGCAGTTGTCCTCGTCCATGACGACCATACCGCCCGACCCCATGATCGCGCCCGCGCCGGTCAGCGACTCGTAGCTCACGGGAAGGTCGAGATGCTCTTCGGTGAGGCATCCGCCCGACGGACCTCCGATCTGGACGGCCTTGAACTTCCTGTCGTTCAGGATGCCTCCCCCGATGTCGAAGATGATCTCCCGGAGCGTGATCCCCATCGGGACTTCGACGAGCCCCGTATGCTTCACCTTCCCCGTCAGGGCGAAAACCTTGGTTCCCTTGGACTTCTCCGTCCCCATCGACGCGTACCACGCGCCGCCGTTGACGATGATCTGCGCCACATTCGCCCACGTCTCGACGTTGTTGATGTTGGTCGGCTTTCCCCAGAGGCCGTGGACGGCCGGGAACGGCGGCCGGGGCATCGGCATTCCTCGCCGTCCCTCGATCGAGCCCATGAGCGCCGTCTCTTCGCCGCAGACGAACGCTCCGGCGCCTTCCTTGATGTGCAGCGTGAAGTTGAATCCCGTTCCGAGGACATCCGTTCCCATCAGGCCGAACTCCTCGGCCTGGGCGATGGCGGTCTTCAGCCGTTCGATCGCGAGCGGGTACTCCGCACGGCAGTAGACGTACCCCTCGTCGGCTCCGATGGCGTACGCGCCGATCATCATCCCCTCGATGATCGCGTGCGGATCGCCCTCGATGAGGGAGCGGTCCATGAACGCTCCCGGGTCGCCTTCGTCGGCGTTGCAGATCACGTATTTCTTGGGTCCGGGCGACTTCGCGGCGAAGCTCCACTTCAGGCCCGTGGGAAAGCCGCCGCCGCCCCGGCCGCGGAGGCCGGAAGCCTTGACCTCGTCGATCACCTGCGCGGATGTCATCGACGTCAGCGCCTTTCCGAGCCCCTCGTATCCCCCGCGGGCGATGTACTCCTCGATGTTGTCCGGATTGATGTAGCCGCAATTCTTCAGCGCGATGCGGTGCTGCTTGCCGTAGAACGGGATATCCTTGTAGAATGGCACCCTCGAGGCGTCTTCGGGGACCGAGTAGAGCAACCTCTGGACGGGACGGCCCTTGACGATGTGTTCCCCCACGAGTTCGGGGACGTCGGATGCCTGCACCCGACAGTAGAACGTCCCCTCGGGGTAGACGACAACGATGGGCCCCATTTCGCACATTCCGTGGCATCCGGTCTGGACGACGAGGATTTCCTTGTCCAGGTTGCGTTTCGCGATTTCGTCGCGGAGAACCTTCTGGACGTCCTGAGATCCGCTGGACGAGCACCCGGTGCCGCCGCACACGAGAATGTGGGAACGGAAGATAGGCATGGTCTCCCCCCCCCTCAGTCGGCCCGTCCGATAACGAGCCGTTCGACGATGTGGCCGTTCACGATGTGTTCCGCCACGATGGCCGCCATGTCCTCCGGCGTCACGAGACCGTAGGTGATGCGCCCCATCCCGGGGGCGATGACGTCGACGAGCGGTTCCTGCTGACACATTCCGATGCAGCCCGTCGTCGTCACAGAGACGTCGTGGATGTTCCGTTTCTCGAGTTCCTGAAGCGCCGCCGTCATGACCTCGCGCGCTCCCGCGGCGATGCCGCAGGTTCCCATTCCGACGACGATGCTCGCGCGTCCCTTGCTCCTCGCCGAGGTGAGGTCCGTGGAAGCTTCGCGGATGCGGCGCAGGTCGTCGAGGGTCCTGATTTTGTTCGTCATGCTCCGATTCCTCCCCTTCGCTCCGGACGGATCGTCCTACCGGAACGTGTCGAGGATACCCTGGACCTTCCCCGGAACGAGGCGACCGAAGGTCTGGCTATCCACCATCATGACGGGAGCGAGGCCACAGGCTCCCAGACAGGCTACCGGCTCGATCGTGAACCGGAGGTCATCCGTCGTTTCGTTTTCCTGGATGCCCGTGATTTCCTTCACTTTTTCAAGTACAGCGAGACTTCCGCGAACGTGACACGCCGTCCCCCGGCACACCCGGACCACGTGACGACCTCTGGGCTTCAGGTGGAACTGGGCGTAGAACGTGGCAACCCCGTAGATCTCTGATTTCGGAATCTTCAATTCCTTCGAGATCGTCTCCATCGCCTCCGTCGAAATGTACCCCAGTTCCTTCTGGACTTCCTGGAGAATGGGAATGAGTCCTCCCTTTTTCTCCTTCCAGGGGGCTACGATCTTTCTGGTCTTTTCGACCATCTCCTGGGCGCTGAACGACATACTCCCCCTCCTTTGTCCCAACCTCCCGTCGAAAGACGGGCAGTGTGATGTGGCTGTTCGCCCCATGCAACGAATGCGGACACGGACTCCGTCCGGAAAAGCGCTTCCGATTCCCTCCCTCTTACGTAGCACGTATATAATTTTTAGTAACACAAATTTTGAAGCAATATTGTTTATCTCATGTTTTCACGTATTTCGTGAAAAATCAAGTCTGCCGGGGGAAGCGGCATCAAGATTCAGCGTCTTTATCCGCCGTATCGGCGCACCGAGGGATTCTCCTTCCGTTTTTCTGTCGAAAGACACCGGAATGCGCCGCATAAAAGAGGATCCCCCGCCGGGCGCAGGGACCACAGCGGGGGATCCGTATTCCAGGGGCGGACGTATCGGGCGCGCATCCGGGTTTCAGCTTTTCACCCTCCCGCGGAGTTCCGCGAAGACGGCCGCATACCTCGGCGTCGGGACGCCCGCGTCCTTTCCCATTTCGACGATCGAGCCGACGAGTTCCATGAGTTCGGTGCGCTTTCCCCTCTCCGCGTCGAGCTGCATCGATGTCTTCGTCTCGGGAGGAAAACCTTCGAACTTCCCGAGCGACTTCGAGACGACATCGGGCGGCCACGTCACGCCGAGCGCCTTTCCGACGAGCCTGGCCTCCTCCATGAGATCCTTCAGGAGCGCCATTTTCGGAGCGTCCTTCTGGAGTTCCCCGAAGGTTTTCGCCGACAGCGTCGTAACGGCGGCGAGAGGCGACAGGAAGATGAATTTCGACCAGACCTCGGCGCGGATATCCGCCGACAGAGTCGCGGCGATCCCGGCCTCCTTCAGGAGTGCGGCGAGCGGCTCGAAGGGATCCGTCGGCCCCGTTTCGGGACCGAAGACGAGCGTGCGGCTGCCGCCGATCTGCCGGACCACTCCGGGAGATTCGATGAACGACGAAATATAGACGAGGCCGTTGAGAACGACGGATCCGGGGATGATGTTCCGGATGGCGCGCGCGTTGTTGACGCCGTTCGCGAGCGGCAGGACGACCGTCGACGGCGAGATCGCCGGACGGACCTCGCGGATTGCGACGTCGAGATCGTACGTCTTGACGCAGACGAGAAGAAGGTCGCACGGGGTGAGATTCTCGCCCCGGTCCGTCGCGAATGACGGACACGCCGTGAAGGTCCCGTCCACCGCACGCACTTCGAGCCCCTCATTCCGGATGGCGTCGAGATGGGCTCCGCGACAGAAAAACGTCACCCGGTGCGCGCTCCCACCGCCGAAGGCTGCCGCGAGCCTGCCTCCGTAGTATCCGCCGATGCCTCCGAGTCCCGCGATCACGATATCCATGCCGTCTCCTCCTCTGTTCCGATGCGGCCCCGGAGTCCGGGATCCGTTGCTCTCATTATACGACGATCCGTCCGTCCTCCATGGAAACAACGCGGTCCGCGACGGATGCGTATTCTCTGTCGTGCGTCACCATGACGACCGAGAGCCCGTCGTCGGTGAACCCGCGGATGAGTTCCATGATTTCACGTCCGGTCCCCTTGTCGAGGCTCCCGGTCGGTTCGTCGGCGAAGAGGATCTTCGCCGACGTGACGAGCGCCCGCGCGATCGCGACGCGCTGCTGCTCGCCCCCGGAGAGCTGTCCGGGAAGCCGGTGTTCCTTTCCCTTCAGACCGACACGCGAGAGACAGCGCATCGCGTGGTCGGTCCGGTCCCGGCTCACGGGAATCATGGAGTCCATGAACGGAAGCGCGACGTTCTCGATGGCCGTGAGGTACGGCAGGAGATAATGGAACTGGAAGACCATCGCGATCTCGTTCTTCCTGAGCGCATCGAGCTCGCGGGCATCCATCGAGGCCGCATCCCGGCCGTCGTAGCGGATCGTTCCCGAGTCTGGGCGCATCAGCGTCGAGAGGACGTTGAGAAGCGTCGTCTTTCCCGACCCGGAGCGTCCCGCGATGGAGACGAACTCCCCGTCCCGCACGGAGAGCGAGACGTCGCGGAGGGCATGGATCTCACTTCCGTTCGAACGGAATGTCTTGCCGATTCCGAATGCTTCGATCATGTTCCGTCCCTCCTAGATGCTCACGAGAGCTTCCGACGGCTCGATCCTCGACGCCTTCCAGGCGGGAAGGAGCGACGAGGCCGTCGAAACGAGGCCGAAGACGCCGCACGCGATCGCAAGATGCGCCGGTTCGAAGGTCAGCGACGCGTCCTCGAGCATCCTGAGCGCACCGAGGATCTTCTCCGAGGCGACGAATCCGATCGTATAGCCGATGCCTCCTGCGGCGACGCCGAGAAGAAAACCCTCGAAGCAGACGATCTGGAAAACGCGGCCCTTCGAGAAGCCCATCGAGCGCAGCAGGCCGATCTCCCGCTTCCTGTCGTTGACCTGGGACATCATCGAGAGTCCGACCATCGCGCAGGCGATGAAGAGGATGATGAGGCTCACCGCGAGGATGAGGTTCGACACGAAGTCGAGCGAGTACATCCGCTGCTCGACGACGTTCATCATCGCCGTGATCTCGGCGTCGGGAACGGCCGCGCGCATCTGGTCGACGATGTCGCCGATCGGACACCCGGCGCAGATCGCGGCGACTTCGAGGAAGTTCAGCTTCCCCCGGCGTCCGGCGTTCTCCTGGACGAGCGCGAGATTTCCGAAGACGACGCCGTCGTCGTCGCTTCCCGTCGGTTCGAGGACGCCGCTCACGAGCATCTCGCGCCCGAAGAGCCCGACGCGGTCTCCGGGCTTCAGCCCGAGGCGGGCGGCGACCGCGTGTCCCGCGAGAAGTTCCTCCTCGGTCTCAGGGTAGCGGCCTTGCGGCATCCAGTAGTTCTTGATGAGCTTTTCCCTGTCCCAGAGGACGCCGACGACGCCGACGTTCGAGTCCGCTCCCGATGCGGACGCCTTCCCGGGAACGGTCATCGCGGCGACTGTCACGAGCTTCGGCGAGACCGCGCGGACGTTGCCCCGGTTCGGGATCGCGTCGATGCCCGCGAGAACGGCACGTTCGTCGAGAAACCGGACGTCGGTCGTGACGTTTCCGGCGTTCATTCCTCCGTAGCTCAGGCGGATCTGCTCGGTCTTCGGGAAGACGAGGATGTTCGGGCCGAACGCCCAGAGCTTCTGTTCGAGGCTGTGACGCGCCACCCGGGAAAATGAGACGAGCGAAACGATCGACACCACGCCGAGCGTGAAGACCAGGAGCAGCAGAAGCGTCTTCGCTGGTTTCCGCCTGATGTTCCGGAACGGAATCGTGAGGATGTTCATCGCCTGTTCCCTAGAAAAACCGTGCGCCGGCCGCGAGGTCGTCCGCCCTGACGATGACGCTTTCGCCATCGAGTGCCATCGCGAGCGGAGCCGGATTGCAGCCGCCCTTTTCGAAACCGATCCGCGCGACCGGGAAGCGCATGCCGCACTG
Organism: Lactivibrio alcoholicus; assembly: GCF_055390895.1. NCBI lineage: Bacteria > Thermotogati > Synergistota > Synergistia > Synergistales > Aminobacteriaceae > Lactivibrio > Lactivibrio alcoholicus. Next base: position 2,513,256 of record NZ_AP042471.1, on the reverse strand, counting down.
ATTGCAGATCATGAGAGCGTTCTTCCCCTCGGAGTATCCCTTTTTCGCGTGAAAACACACATCGCACGCGTCGAACGCCGCACGGACGTTCCCTTCCATGTCCCTGACAAGAAAGAACGCGATATCCTTTCCGCCGATATCCGCTTTGTAAAAATGAGCCCTGCCTCTTTCGAGATCCGCCGCTGAGACACGAACCGTCCCTTCCGTCACGGCCACGGACGAATACTTTCCCCAGAAGGCCCGCGACGGGGCCGCCGTCATCACCGCGATAATCACCGCACACGAAGCAACGAGACACAACTTTTTCAACACAGCTCTCTCCCATCCTTTCGCGATACCCGTTTTTCCTCCGTCGCCGGACTCCCCGCGTCCGGAACGCCGTCAGTCTCCCCGCCTGCTCCGCCACTTCCGTCCCCGACGCCCGACAGATCCGGAAGGAAATGCGACTCGAGGACGGCGCGGAAGCGTCGCTGCGTTTCGCCGATGAACGGACGGAACAGACATTCCCGAAAGGAACATCCCCTCTTTCCGAGAAGACACGGCCCCCAAGGTCCGGCCGCCCGATCACACGCGCCGGAGGCGCACGACTCCTCGACGGCGTCGTAGACGGAGGCGAGCGATACCTCCCGTCCGGGGCGGGCGAGACGGACGCCTCCCGCGGGGCCGCGTTCCGATCGCACGAGCCCCTTCGACGCGAGCAGCGCGAGAACCTTCGCGAGATGATTCTTCGACGCGCCGATCGCGGCCGCGATATCCGGAATTTTCGCCACACCGTCGCAGGCGGCGAGAAACGCCGTCGCACGGAGCGCGATCGACGCCGCGTCCGAAATCCGAATGATCCCCTTGGTCATCGTTCGTCCCTCCGTTCGGGCTAATTATGTATCACGATGCATGAATAGGCGGAATCGGTATTTTTTCTGGGAGAAGATCGCGGCAATCACGGTTTCTCCTGCGGAACGGGGAAAACTGCCCGGTGATCAGTCGTGTTGACTGGAGGAGGAATCGGTCCGTTCGATCCGGCGTTTCGGCCGCGGCGACAGGTCCGGCTCCGCGATTTCCCTGATCTCGAGCGTCACGCGGACCGACCCGACGGCCGCGGCGCTGCGACGGAGCGGTTCGAGATCCGCGTCCGCGGACGCGGGGAGCGGCAGGGTATCGAGTGCGATCCGGATCCGGTCTTCCGTGGCGAGGATTCGGATGTCGAGGACGAACGGAAGCGTGAAGGCTTCTTCCTCGAGCGTATTTCTCGACTCGAGCGGCGTCGGGAGCGACTCCCGCCCGATTCGCCGGACATCGGTCCACGTTTCGAGGAGCGTTCCGCACGGACATGGGGCGGCAGCGCGCCGTCCCTCGTCGCCCGTCCGGTACCGGACGAGCGGAAACGCCTCCCTGCGCAGCGTCGTCACGACGAGTTCCCCTGCCTCCCCGGGGACGGCAGGGTGCGCACCGCCATGCGGGACCGCCTCGACGAGAAGGTCCGCTTCCCGCATGTGGTACCCCCCGTGTGCGGCGCATTCGAGCCCCCCGCCGTACCCCGTCTCGCGGCTCCCGTAGTGCGCGAAGACTTCGGCCCCGAGGTCCGATTCGACGGCCCGGCGGAGCGATGTCGGGACGGAATCTGCGGACAGGAGAACCCGCGACGCCCGGAATCCGGTCCCGAAGAACCGGCCGAAACGGGCGAACGTCACGAGCTGGATCGGGTCGCCCGCGAGAAGGCGGACGCGTTCCCGTCCGAGACGCGCGGACAGCGCGCGGAAATCTTCTCCTGCAACGGGAAAGATGGCCCGGGCCCCGATGTCTCCGGCGGCCTTTCCGAGAAGTTCCCCGACGCTGTTAGGCGTCTCCGACGGGTAGAGGACGAACACCGCGTCGCCGGGATCGACCAGCGTCGTGAGCCCTGCCGCGAAATAGGCCCGCGTGTCGTCGATGTCGCTTCGCGAGAAGAACACCCGTTTCGGCGGTGCGGTCGTCCCGGAACTCCGGAGCGTGACGACGCGCTCGACCTCGCCGGGGGCCACGCACCGAAACGATTCGGGCTCCCGGGCAAGATCCTCCGGGGTCGTGAACGGGAGGCCGGCGACCGCTTCGAGCGAGGGGAGCGGCAGACGGACATCCGAGAGGCGCCGGGCATAGAACGGGCTCTCGCGGACGACGCGCGCGAGCGTCGCGTTGAGCGCCAGGAGTCTGTGCGCGTCGAGCGCCTCGCGCGACAGCGACGGCAGGCCGAGCCCGCGGGCGATCCGGTCGTCGAGCGTCGCCTTCGGCATCGCCGTCAGCCGGAATGCGGAGCGTAGAGACGCGTTCCGTCGAGGGACGTACAATACCGCGCGCAGAACGGGACGAGACGGTATCCGCCGGACGACGTTCTCCCGCCTCCGGGAGCGGTGTCCCTCGTGACGACGTGAATGCAGCAGCCTCGGAGTCGTTCGAGGTCGAGCGTCTCGCAATCCTGGAACGCCATCGCGGAAACCGTGAAGCGCCCCTTCCGGCAGAGCTCGAGAATTGCGTCGAATCCTCCGGTGTCGCTACCACCGGTCCCCCCTGGAGCGGCTCCCCAGTTTCGCACGACGTAGTCCACCGCCGCGCGGCGTCCCGCCCCCGCGTCGGCGCATCCGCACCCGCCGTCCTCCCGGCGCGGTCTCAGACTGGCGACGTCCCCGATCCCCCGGACGAGGTAGTCTCCATGAAAGGAACACAGCGAGTGTTCGCACCCCGGAGGCGCGAAGTCCGCGACCTTCATGCGCCCTCCCGTCTCGTCCTCGATCAGCCGCAGGACTTCCGGGAGCGTGACGCGTCGCCTGTCGTCCCCAGGGAATCTGCCGAAACGGCTCACGGGTTGGAAGTGAACGCCGCGGACGACCGGAGAGTGCGCGATCGCGAAGTCGAGGATCGCTCCGATGTGTCCCTTCGGGCCGGGAGCGACGTTGACGCCGGGGACGAGCGTCGGAACGAGAACGACGCCGAGTCCCGCGGCAGCGCACGTTTCGATCGCGGCCTTCTTCTCCTTCATCAGCGGACGGCCGCGGAGCGTTTCGTACACGGAGTCATCCGCGGCGTCGAACTGCAGAAACACCGACGACACGCCGGAATCGGCGAGAGAGCGGGCGAAGGACGCGTCCCGAGCGAGGCGACGACCGTTCGTGTTGACCTGGACGAGACCTCCGCACGCCTTCGCGGCCATCGCCGCGATCTCCGGGAGATCGTCGCGCATCGTCGGTTCGCCGCCGGAGAGCTGGACGTTGCATCGCGCGGCCGCCTCCACGACCCGGCACATCGCCTCGATCTCCCCGATCGCCGGGTCGTCCCCCAACGGGCCGGGGGCGTCCGCGAAACAGACCGAGCAGCGAAGATCGCACCGCATCGTGACCTCGAGGATCGCCGTGCAGGTTCCCTGCCGGTGATCCGGGCACAGGCCGCAGTCGAGCGGGCATCCGCGCCGGACGTCCGGTTCACGCGAACCGGCGAAGGACGGAATTTTCTGACCATACCACGATTCCGGGTCCGGGGCACCGCGCCAGACGACGGCGCGGAACTCCCCGTGCTCGGGGCATGTCTTGACGAGAACCATATCCCCCCCGGAACGCTCCCGGAACGCAGGAATCCGCCGCAGACAGACGGGGCAGACGCTCTTCGTCGCTCCGAACGCGGTGGTCATGCTCCCGGTCCGCCCGCCGGACGCGAGGCGTCCTCCGGATCGTATCCGCGAGATTCGAGGATTTCGAGCACCTTCGCGAACGTCTCCTCCATGATCGGCGGGCAGACCGTCTTCTTCACATCCGGATCGTTGTTCGTGAGGTCGCAGCACTGGTCCGATCCGAAACGCTCACGGAACCAATCCCCGAGCTCCGCGGCCATCATGTAGATCATCGGGTCCTCCGATTCCTCTTCCGTTCCCTTTCCGGCGTACAGTCCGAAGAGAGAAAGTCCCGCCGCGAGACACCCGCAGAGCCTGCCGCAGCGGCCAAGTCCTCCCGTGAAGCCGTGCATCGCTCGGACGAGATCGGGGTTCTCCTTCCCGAGCATCCGGAGCCCGAGAAGGACGATGATCTGCGCACAGTGAAACCCCTTCGCCTTCAGCGCCGCGACATCCATCATGAGTTCACTCACCGTCGGACACTCCCTTTCGCCCCACAAGGAGCAGATAGCCCCGCCGCGACCGCCGCCCCGCGCGCGGACAGGCGAACGGCAGGGAAAGATCGCAAAAGATGCACTTCGCCACGAAGCTCTTCAGGTCGTCCGTATGATCTTCCAGGACGATAACCGTGAATCCTGCCCCCTCGAGAAGGGCCACCCAGCCGCCGGGCGTCAGCGCGCCCGCGGCGCACCCTCCGGCGCTCCCGCCGCAGTCCGCGAAATCGTCCCGCGCCCCGGCGTCCCGTTCGGGACGACACAGATCCGCGACGATGACGCGTCCTCCCGGGACGAGAACCCGCGCAGCCTCGGCCGCCGCCCGTTTCCTGTCCGCCGCGAGCGACAGCGCACATTCGAAGAGAACCGCATCGAACGCCTCATTCCCGAACGGAAGGGATTCCGCGCGGCCGTCCTCGACCGGAAGGCCGTCGGCGAGACACAGGGATCGCATGCGCTCGTCCGGTTCGGCGCCGCACGCGTCGACGCCGCGGGACCGCAGGAAACGAAGGGTTCCTCCGGCGCCGCATCCGACATCGAGAAGCCTCGCCCCCGCCCCGACGCCCGCGAGATCGCAGGCCCTTTCCGTCAGGCGCAGGCCTCCGGGACGGAGCGTCATGCCGTGCAGTCTCGCCGCGTCCGCGGGATCACTTGTCCTCAAGCGCCTGCTCGACCTCGGCCATCTTCCCGAGAGCGACCGATTCCGGGAGAAAGAACTGTCCGCACTTCGGACAGCACGGAAGCTCGACGCGGAAGGTCGCCCCCTGGTACGAAAGCGGGGCTTCGCGCATCACGAGCGCTTCGTTGCAGGCGAAGCACGTCCACTCTTCGGAAACGGCGAGTTCCCGCCGGACATCGCTATTGTTTGCGACCATCGTCCTCCTCCTCCCCGACCCGCATCCTGTGGCTGTAGGCGCGCACGACCCGGAACGCGCCCCCCTCGGGCTCGTACTCGCACCAGACGGTCACCGTCCCGACGCGACGGCTCGCGAGAAAGCGCCCCGAGGATCGGTGCAGAAACTTCCGCCCCGTCCGCTCCGCCGTCTCGACGACCGACTCGATATCCTCGCGAAGGATCCATCGGCGATCGATGACCGCCTCGACCTCGCCGGAAAACAGCACGCGAACGGCCGACTCACGCATCGCCACACGCTCCCCCCAGACGGTCCGCAGCAGTTCCGCCCGGAGTGCCCGTCTGCGGTCGCGCCTGTCCGACCAGCTCGGACACGGACGCGGGACGAGTTCTTCGGGGTGACGCGCGAACAGGATGTCGAGAAGATGATACGCCTCCGCGCCGGTTCGCGCGAACAGATCGCGGCACATCGCGCAATAGGTGACGACGCGGGCGCCGTCGGCAGCCCGGCGCGCGAATGCCTCGGCGACGGGGGGATTCGCGAAGGTCACCAGCCCCCCGTATCCACAGCACTCCGCCTGAGACGCGTCGCTCCGCGCAGCTTCCGGAAGTCCCCGGAGCCGAAGGAGTTCCCGGACATCGACGCGCGTCCGCGCGTCGCCGCGGGCCGGACAGGGATCTCTGAGCGTCAGGCCACCCATTCCCGCGAGCGTTCCGGCGGGCGCTTCCGCGACGGGAAGGCCGTATTCGCGCATCACGCTCCAGAGCGACCGGAGCGAGTCTTCGGGCAGGATATTCCGGAGTTCGCGCATACACGAGGGACAGGCGGTCACGAGGACGGGACACCCCATCGCCTCCCATGCCCCGAGCAGCGCGCCGCGCTCCGCGTTCGCGAGATCGTCGCGTCCGGCCCAGCTTCCGATCGCACCGCAGCATCGCAGCAGGATGCCGACACCCGCTCCGTCGGAAGACGGGAGGCACTCTCTGAGGTACGCGTAGGCGCGGAACACGAGCGACGGGTCGGACGCACCGAGCTGACAGCCAGGAAAGAAGAGCCACGCGGAGCGTTCCGTCCCGGGTTCGTTCCTGCAAAGAGAGAACTCCTCCGAACCGCTCGATTCCATGTCGCGCAACGCGAAGTCGTGCGCCGATGTCGGCATCTTCTTCATGGCGACGAGCGCGCGTCTCGCCTCGAGACAGACCGCCCCCATGTCGAGCGCGTTCGGACAGACGTCGGCGCACAGTCCGCAGATGGCGCACGAGTTGATCATGCGGCTCGCGGTCCGGTTTCCCATGACGATGGCGAGGTTGTTGTAGATGGTTCGGATGTGGAGCTTCGGATACGACCCGTAATGGTCAAGAAAGGGGCACCGCTTCACACACTCGAGACATGAACACTGGATGCATCTCCGCGCCTCGGCGGCGGCTTCGTCCCCGTCGTAGCGCTCCCCCTCGGCCGGAGCGATCGCTTCCGCGCGTTCGACGCCGTCGAGCGACGTGAAGAGCCTCGTTTCCGTCGCTGTCTCCCTCTCGCGCGAGGCGGACAGCGACGCGTTCTGGAGGAAACGGTCGATCGAAATCGCCGCCCGCTTCCCCCACGAGAGCCGCGTGACCGGGGAAAGAGCCGCCCGCTCCGGAGGGGCGAAAACGCCGGGAATCGCCGTGAGCAGCGTCAGGACGTCTCCGGCCGCATCCGCGACAAAGCGGGGATCGGCGAGGAACGCCGCGTCCCACTCAGCGTTCGGCGGAAGCTCCGCGCGCGCTCCGGTCCGGACGGTCACCGTCTCCGGAAGCGACGCGACCGCTTCCTCGAGAACATTCGCGGGGAGGATCGCACCGGGGAGTCCGAGAAGCTCTCCCCCCACGCGGTCCTCCGGAACGAGAAGCGTGACCGCATACCCCTTCCGCCCGAGTTCCTTCGCGGCCGTCAGCCCCGCGAGCCCTCCACCGGCGACGAGAATCCGCTGCTTCTTCCGCACCATCGGACGCCTCGACGGAGCCTCGCGTCCGAACTCGACGGCGGCCCTTTCGAGCATCCGTATCCTCACCTGATCGCCTCTCTCGCCCCGAAGGCATGTCGGGCGGCAAGGCTCGTCGCAGATCCGGCAGAGGATTTCGGGAAACGGGACGCTCTTTCGCAGGATCCTGAGCGCTTCGTCCGGGTTTCCACCCGCGAGCGCCGCGCAGAGCCCTCGGACATCCACGCGCGCCGGGCAGGCGGCCTGACATCTGGGCGCTTCCTCCTGGATGCAGCGGGCCTCGAGCTCCTCATGCGCCGTCGAAAGCGGCGGCTGTCGTTCGCCATTCAGTCCCATGCGGGTTCCTCCTGTCGTCATGAACGAGGGGGCCCGTCGCGCCGGCGCGAAAGTCCGCCCCGGCGGAGAGAGCCCCCCGCCTTGTTACGCTATTCGATGTTTCCGTCCTCCCGCTTCATTAGAAGGACGTTTTCAGGGAGCCGCCGGCTCCGACGGGTTACACGCCTCAGCAGCAGCCGCCCTCTTTCGCCTTCAGGGCCTCGAGAACCTTCTCCGGGTACGCCGGGAGCTTCGTCACCCGAGCGCCGCAGGCGTTGTAGATCGCGTTGATGATGGCGGGGTGCGGCGCCGTGAGCGGCAGTTCTCCGCAGCCGGCAGCGCCGAACGGTCCGTCCTCGCGGTCGCTCTCGATATAGTGGAGCTCCATGTTGTCCGGCGCGTCCTTGATGTACGGGATACCGCACGAGGCGAGGGAGGTCTGCTTCCGGATGTCCTCGAAGTCCTCCGAAAGGGCGAGCCCGAGCCCCTGAATGAGTCCTCCGTAGAGCTGTCCGTCGACGACGTCGCGGTTGACGACCCTGCCGACGTCGGCGATGAGCGTGAGCTTCTCGACGGTCGTCTTTCCGGTGACAAGTTCGACGGCGACCTCCGCCATGAACAGTCCGTACATGTAGACCGGGAACGGGGCGCCCTGCCCCTTGTCGTCGCAGGCCTTGCACATCGTCGCGCCCCAGGTTCCCTCGTACTTCAGCGGGAGCTTTTCCGCAACCATCTCGTCGTAGGTCCGGTAGGTTCCGTCGGGCTTCTTCATGGCCGCGACCAGCATGCCGCACGCGACGCGGACCGCGTTGCCCGTCATGACCTGCGAACGGCTTCCGCCAGCGGGGCCGCTGTTCGGCGTCAGCGCGGTGTCGTTCATCACGGTGTGGATCTGGCAGGGCTTGAGGTTCAGCGGCGCGAGCGCCTTCGACGCCGTGCCGACCGTCCCTGCGTCGGCGCCCTGTCCGTGGTCTTCCCACGCGTTGTAGATCGTCACTCCGTCGCGCGTCAGCTCGGCGCACGCAGCGGACGAGTCGGGACCGTCGAGGCCGCATCCGTAGACGCCGAGCGCAAGGCCGACGCCCCGCTTCACGGTCTCCGTCGAAGTGTTCTTCGCACGCTGGACGGCTTCCGCGTACTTCGGCCGGATCATGTCGACCATCTTCGGGAAGGGGTAGACTTCGGGCGCCTGCCCGGTCGGGAAGGTATCGCCGGGGCGCAGGACGTTCACTTCGCGGACATCGAGCGGATCCATGCCGAGCTTCTCGGCGAGTTCGTCGACGAGGACTTCCGTCGCGATGAAGGACTGCGGCGAGCCGTAGGCGCGGAAGGCCGAGCCCCACGCGTGGTTCGTGCAGACGGTGTACCCCGCGCCCCGGACGTTTGCGATGCCGTAGGGCGAGCCCATGAACTGGGTTCCGCGGAGCGTGAGCAGGTCGCCGAACTCGGAATACGGACCGTGGTCCACGTAGAAGGTCTGCTCCATCGCGTTGATCTTTCCGGTCTTGTCGGCGCCGTACTTCATCTTGACGAAGAACGGGGAGCGTTTTCCCGTGTAGGTGATGTGCTGCTTCATGTCGTAGCGCAGGAAGACGGGGCGTTCCGTGGCCATCGCCGCGACGCCGACGAGCGCCTCCATCGTCGGGCTGAACTTGTAGCCGAACGTTCCGCCCGCGTTGTTCTGGACGAGGCGCAGCTTCTCCGGCGCGATTCCGAGGCCGGGGGCGATCATCGCGTGGTGCAGGTGGATGCCGATGCTCTTGGAGTGAATCGTGAGGCGCTCCTCGTCATCGAAGAACGCGAATCCCACGTCGGTCTCGATCGTGAGGTGCGGCTGGCGCTGGAGGTAGAAGTCGTCCTCGACCGTCACGTCGGCCGACTGCATGATCGGCTTCGTATCGGCGCCCTTGACGACCTTCTGCTCGAAATAGACGTTCGGCGTGCCGGGATGGATCTCGATCGCGTCGTCGGCCATCGCGTCCATCGCGTTCAGGTAGGCCGGAAGCACTTCGAGGTCGACCTTGACCTTCGCGGCGGCGGCCTTCGCGTGTTCGTAGGTGTCGGCGCAGACGATGGCGATCGCGTCTCCGTACTGGAAGACCTTCGTGTCGCAGAGGATCGGCCGGTCCCAGCCGTCGCCCTTGTTCGTCGGGAAGGTGATCAGTCCGGTGATCCGGTTCTTTCCCTTGACGTCCTTCGCCGTGACGATCTTCGCCACGCCGGGCATGGCCTCGGCTTCGGACGCGTCGACGCCCTTTATGTTCGCGTGCGAGACCTCCGCCTGGACGAGCGCGCAGAAGAGCGTCTCTTCCGGAAGCTTGAGCCCGAGGTCGTCGCCGAAGTCCCACGTTCCGGTGACCTTGTAGACCGCGCTCGGCCGCGGATAGCGGGAGCCGAAGAGCGATCCGTCCGGATTGAGCTTCCCGGAGAAATCCGTCATCTTCTTCTCGCCGCGGAGCACCGCGGCGGCGTCCATGACCGCGTCCGTGATCTGCTTGTAGCCCGTGCAGCGGCAGAGGTTCTTTGTTTTCATGAACCAGTCGCGGATATCCTCGCGGGTCGGATTTTTGTTCACGTCGAGGAGCGCCTTCGCGGCGACGATGAATCCGGGGGTGCAGAAGCCGCATTGGACCGCGCCGTTCTCGATGAACGCCCACTGGATCGCGTGAAGCGTGTCGGGAGTTCCGATGCCTTCGATCGTGAGGATATGGGCGTGGTCGGGGACGAGCTTCATCCTAGTCACGCAGGACCGGACGACCTTGCCGTTGACGATGACGTTGCAGGCGCCGCACTGGCCCTGGCCGCAGCCGATCTTCGTCCCGGTGAGGCCGAGCTGTTTCCGGATCACGTCGGCCAGCAGGGCGTCGGGATTGGAGATCACCGTTCGGGGAACACCGTTGATTACAAGGGTCTTCTTCGAATAGAGCTGCATCCCGTAATTTCCTCCTTTTCCTGTTCCTCGCTGTTCCGAGGGGATACCACGTCCATACCGCCCGGTCGCGTCGGGAGATACGGGCCGTCGAAAGCGGTCCGGACTTTCCGTCGCCTGCACGCGCCCTCCTTTCCGCGATTCGGAACGAACCGGACGACATTCATCCGACTGATGCGCGGGACGCAAACGTCCGCGCATGGACAATTTCCTCTGTAATGTACTGAATGGTCAGTGAATTTGTCAATGGGGGGAGTGATGAAAAAACACAACAAACACAGTACGGGGAAATGCAACCCGATTGCATTTTAAACTTAAATAATTTTTTTCTTTTATTTCCTTCGAGTCATTACTCTTCCGTTGCGTTCCGCCCTTTCCCGCCGCATTCGGGGCACGTTCCGTACACGATGAGCTGCTTCCCTTCCACGACAGAGCCATCCCTGACATCGACGCGCGGCATTCGCTGTTCCCGGAGGCATTCCATTCTGCCGCACTTCAGGCACAGGAAGTGCGGATGGTTCCCGGCACAGCGCCCCTTCTCCCCCGCGCGGGCGCAAAAGCGCCATTCCCCGTCGGCGCCGATGACCCTGTGCGCGACTCCGGCCCGAACGAGCGTCTCGAGCGTACGGTAGAGCGTCACCTTGTTGACCCGCCCGAGTTCCGGACTTTTCGCGAGGTCCCGCTGCGAGAGGGGACTTTCCGCGTCGAGAAGCGCCCTCAGCGTCGCCTCCCTCACGGGAGTCGTCCTGACGTCCGCCGCCTTCAGAAGATCCGAAGCGTCCTTTCCGGCGCTCACGGACGAGCTCCCCACGCGCACGAGGGGTACCCGCAGACGGAACAGCGGCGGCAGAGTCCGCCGACGCCCCACTTGCGCACCTCGGCAAGCGTCGGTTCGCGTCTCGCGAAGAGACGCGTGAGCAGCGGGTCGAACGACGTCCATGCGTCGTGGACGACGCATGCGGGAGCTCCGATGATCGGGACGATCCCCGCATAGGCGAGCATCAGGTTCGACCCCGGGAGCGACGGAACGCCCCGGAAAATGATTCGGTCGGCCACTCGTCGGATCGCTTCGGGAGTGAGGTCGTCGGCGTCGACGCTCATGCCGCCCGTGCAGACCACCATCCCGGCGCCCAAGTCGAGAAGCTGCCGGATGCGGTCCTCGATTTCGGCCGGATCGTCTCCCGCAGTGAGGTGACCGAGCAGCGTTCCGCCGAAAGTCGAGAGTTTCTCCGCCAGTTTCGGCGCAAAGGCATCCCGGACGCGGCCTTCGGCGATTTCGCGCCCTGTCGTCACGAGGCCGACGCGCAAGGGCGCAAAGGGAAGCACGGAGACGGGGCGTGCGATCGCGATCGCACGGTCGACATCCGTCTTTCCGACCGTGAGCGGAAGGATCCTGAACGCGGCGACATTCTCGCCCTTCTTCACCGGAACGAACGGCGGAAGCGTCGCGAGGATCCACATGACGTCCTCGTTGATCGCATCGACCATCGCCGGATTGAAGAAGAGCATTCCGTCCCGCGTCGCGTTCAGCCGGCACTTTCCCTCTTCCGGGCCATCCATCGAGAGACCGTCGCCCGAGAGCACGCGCCCGAGAGCACGCGCCGCGTCGTCCTCGTGAACGTCGTCGTCGTCGAGCTCCATGATCGAGAGATGCTCCCTCCCCATCGAGAGAAGCGCGGGAATATCATCGTCGGAAACGACATGGCCGCGCCTGAATCGCGCCCCCTTATATCCTGACGCGACATCGATCTGTGTGAGGTCATGGGACAGCGACAGGCCGATCGCCTCCCGTACGGGAATGTTTCTGACACGCATTCGCACCCCTCCTCGCATGGGATGGAATAATCGCAACCGGGTTACATTTTTGAATTATAACAGATCGTCGGAGGTATGGAAATATCGGGAATCAGGCGACGGAGTCCGCTCGGTATGCCGCTTCGAACGCGGCTTGCACTGAGAGGAATATACGGACGAGATCGGGGTCGAACTGGCTGCCCGAAGCATCGGAGATGATCCTCACCGACTCCCGGTGCGCCATTGGAGGCTTGTAGCAGCGTTCGGAGCGAAGCGCGTCGTACACGTCGGCGATCGCCATGATCCTGGCCGCGAGAGGGATTCCGGTACCCCCGAGTCTGTCGGGATAACCCGATCCGTCCCACCGTTCGTGGTGCGACCGCGCGATGTCGATGCCCATGGAGAGAAAAGGGTTCCCCGGATACCGGACACGAACTGACTCGAGCGTATCCGCGCCGATCACGGTGTGCCGTTTCATGATCTCGAATTCTTCGGGCACCAGACGTCCCGGCTTGCGGAGAATCGCGTCCTCGATGCCCACCTTGCCGATGTCGTGGAGGACGCAGGCGTCCGATATGCACTGGACGAAAAGTTCGTGCGCGTGCAGGTCCATGTCCCGAACGACGTCGTGGACGCGCTCCGCCAGAATCCTGCAGTACCCCCTGACGCGCTCGAGATGGCATCCGGTCTCGTCGTCGCGGGATTCCGCAAGCTTCGCGAGCGCGAGGATCGTGGCAAGCTGCGAATCCGCGATTTCCCTGACCTGGTCGCGGACGCGCTCCTCGAGCGCCCGGTTCGTCCGCTCGAGTTCGCGCCGCAGTCTGTGAATTTCGAGGTGCGTCGTGACTCGCGCCTGCACCTCCGCGAGGTCGAAGGGTTTCGTGATGTAATCGACGCCGCCGGCTCCAAATGCCTTGACCTTGTCGAGCGGCTCCGCCAGCGCGCTCACGAAGATGACCGGGATGTCGCGGAGCGCGGCATCCTCTTTGAGAAGGGTACAGATCCTGTAGCCGTCCATATCGGGGAGATTGATGTCCAGAAGCACGAGATCCGGAGGCGAGTTGCGCGCCGCGCGCAGGAACATATCCCCTCTCGGAAACGCGAAAACCGAATACCCGAGCGAACGGAGAATCGTGTCGAGAACCTTCAGGTTCATCGGCACGTCGTCAACGATCATGATCTTCGTCGTCGCGTCCCCGCATCGCATCCCCGTCACCGCCCTTCGATGATCCCGGAAAGAGAAAGATAGTCGTAGTCCGTCGCCATCGTGCGCAGCGCCTCGCCGAGTGCCCGGTCCTCGACGGTGATCCTGTCCGCTACGTCGAGAATGCGCTGCCGGTCTCCGGCCCTGACGGCCTCCGCGAGTTCAGAGAAGAGTTCCGGGGAAATCCGCGCGAGGGCGTCGGCGTCCAGATGCGCACGCACCTGAGGAGCTGGCTCAGGACGTCGCCCGATCGGAACGAAGACGAAACGGAACTTCGTGACTCTGCGGATTTCCGCGAAGAGTTCGTCCTCCTGGACGGGTTTGCCGACGAATCCCGCAAGACCTCCGGCGAGGACGCTTTCGCGATCGACGTCGAGCGTCCGCGCCGAAACGGCGATGACCGGAAGAGAGTCGCCCGCGAGGATCCGGATCCGGTGTGCCGTCTCCACCCCGTCCATTCCCGGCATCATGATATCCATGAAGACGACGTCGGGCCTGTCCCGCTCGACGAGCGCCAGCGCCTCCTCCCCTCCCGAAGCCTCCCGGACGGAGAAGCCCGCGATCGCCAGAATCCGCGAAAGCAGGACGCGGTTCGTTTCCCGGTCGTCGACGACGAGCGCCGAACGCTTCGGCTCTCCGTCGGCGAATCGCCACGTTCCGCGACGTTTCAGCGACGAATTCTTCGGGTCGCAGAGGTCCGACACGACCGCGCCGAACGTGAACCGGAAGAGGCTGCCGCGGCCCGGGGCAGTCCTGATGAGTTCGATATCCCCGCCCATGAGACGTGCGAAGCGGCGACTGATCGGAAGCCCCAGCCCCGTTCCGCCGATGCTTTTCCCCTTTCCCGTCTGCTCGAACGCCTCGAAGATCCGTTCACGGTCCTGCGGCGCAACGCCGCATCCCGTATCCTCGACGTCGATCGAACAGTGGATCTGGTCCCCCTCCCGGCGTTCCGACGAGACGCGCAGCGTCACGGCCCCGCGTTCCGTGAACTTGACCGCGTTGCCGACGAGGTTGATGATCACCTGCCTGATCTTTCCCTCGTCTCCCCTGAGAATCGCGGGAATGTCCCCGGTCTCCCCGAAGTTCAGCGCGACGCCGAGCGCGTCCGTCCGGATGCGGAACATCCGCACGATGTCGTTGAGAAGCCCGTGGAAGTCGAACGACACTTCGGTGAGCGCGACTTTTCCTGACTCGATGCGGGCCATTTCGAGGACGTCGTTGATGAGCGTCAGAAGATGATCGCCGCTGCGGGCGATGATGTCGAGCCCTGCGCGCTGTTCGTCCGTCAGCGACTCGTCGTGCTGGAGAATCTGGGCGTATCCGAGGATCGCGTTCATCGGCGTCCGGATCTCGTGGCTCATATTGGCGAGGAATGCGCTTTTCGCGTGGTTGGCGGCTTCCGCCTGTTCCTTCGCGAGACGGAGAAGCTCCATGGTCCGCTTTCGTTCGGTGACGTCGAGCAACGTTCCGGCGACCCGGAGAGGGCTTCCCCGCTCGTCGCGCCGGAAGACCATCCCGCGATCGAGGACCCAGACGACTTCGCCCGTCCGCGACACGCGCCTGTACTCGCATTCGTAGAACGGCGTCCGCCCCTCGAGATGATCGTTCCATACCCCGGAGACCATTTCGAAGTCGTCCGGGTGGACGACGCGCGTCCAGGTCTCCAGATGCGGCTGAAGTTCCTCGACCGTGTAGCCGAGCATGGAGGCGTAGCGGTCGTTGAAGATCGCGCGGTTATTCTCGAAATCGAGATCCCAGAGCGCGAGATCGGCGCCGCGCAGCGCGAGGGAAAGGCGCTCCTCGCTCCCGGCGAGCGCGTTCTCCGCGTTCCTCCGGTCCGTGATGTCTTCCGCGGAACAGACGACGTACCCGACCTCGCCATCCTGTCCGGGCACGGGAGTCCGCGTCACGCAGAGAAGCCGGTCATCCCCGTCCGCGTTCCTGAGTCGTTCTTCCGATCGCACCCGGCGTCGTTCGCGGAAAGCGACTTCGTTTCCTCCGATCAGCACGGCGGCGGCGGCCTCAGGGAGGATGTCCCGAAGTCTGCGGAACCACAGATCCTCGGGCATCCGGCCGAAGAACGCCGCGTGGGCCCGGTTGACCGTGCTGTACTCGTCGGGGGAGTCGATCCGCCAGATCTGCGTTTCGATGGAGTCGGAGAGTACCCGCAGTTCGTCGGATTTCGCCCGGTACGCGACGATGAGTCTGCGGTAGAGCAGCGCCGTCGGAAGCGACAGGGCGAAGAAGAAGACTCCCGTCAGAAACGCCGCCCAAGCCTTCCTGCGACGCATCGCGTCGATGTGCGAGACGCTCTGGTCAACGCACGAAAGATAGCGGCGCCCCCCGGGGGACGTCTCGGGCCACGCGACGGACCTGAACGTCCCCCACTGGTCCCTGTAGCTGACGTAACGGGGCGTACCGGATTCGAACGCTTCGACGAATTCCTTCGGAATGTCGTCGTAGGGGTAGAAATACCACGACCTGCGTTCCTTCGCCTCCTCCAGGGTCACGGAGGGCGCCGAAAAAAAGAACCGACCGTTCCGCTCGACGATCGTATAGACGTACGTGTACCCCCCGTCCCTCGAGAAGTCGTTCATCGCCTCCCGGTTCCGGAGTTCCTCGTCGAACGGGATCGACGTCTCGTCGAGCGCGCGGTCGTGGAAATCGGGGGCGAGCATGAATTTCAGGCTCCTCGCCGAGAGTGCCAGACGATCGTCGATCACGCGGATCGCGTCTTTCTCTTCCGAGAAGTAGACGAAAACGACATAGCCCAGTACGCCGAAGACGTACAGGGCCGCCGCGAGAATCGTGATATTCCGGAGCCTCCTGTCCGGCACTGGGTGCTTCATGCTCCGCCTCCGTCGTTCCGGAACGAAGGAATACGTCGTCCGGGTCGTTTCACCGGTACATCCTGTCCACAACGAGCCTCAGACGACGTTGCGCCTCTTCGGGAAGCCCGAGTTCCGGCAGATCGCGCGAGAGATCTTCCGGCGTCCCGTCGCCGCCGAGATATCCGTTCACGCGCGCGACGGCCGTCGAATCCGTGAAATCGGTCGCATCCGGATAGATCGACATCAATGCTTCCGACAGGATTCTGTCGTTGCGAAGATAGTATTTCTGGTGATAGTCCTCGGCGCGCACGAAAACCTTCAGCGGCCTGATCTCCGTAAAGACTCTGGTTCCAAGTCGTTCTTCGGCGCTGCGCTTCATCTCTTCGGCCGCGAGGCGCTGTTCCCCGTCGCTCCAGAAGATCACCGAAGCGTACTGTCGGCTCGGAGAGGGTCTCGTCGGATCATGGGACGCGAAAAACACTTCGAGAAGTCGTTCGTACGACATCGTTTCCGGATCGAAATCGACCTGGATCGTCTCGCTGTGACCGTCGAGATTATGGTACACGGGGGCGGAGCTCGTCCCCCCCGCGTACCCCACTCTCGTCCGGCGGACCCCCTTCAGAAGCCCGAACCGGGCGTCGGGACCCCAGAATCAGCCGAGTGCGAACGTCGCGGTCCGGAGTTCGCCGATCGGCCGAAGATCGACGGGAGGTCGCGTCTCCGCCGACGCTTCGGCCGCCGCGCCCGGAAGAAACGCCGACAGAGACGCGATCATCGCCACAATTCCCCGAATCATCCCGATCTCCTCCTCGCGGAACGAAAATCACCGGCCTCGCGGAGAGGTCTCGTACTCCGCGAGAAAATCCTCGAACACCGCGATCGCCGCGGGATAATCCCTTCGTCCGAGCCCGATTCGTATGTGGTTCCAGCCGACGTCGAAGACCGTATCGGGCAGGACCATCAGGTTGCGCTCCTCGACGACCCTGCGGCAGAACTCCGGAACCGGAATTTCCTCGTGGAACTTCGGAAAGGCGGTCGATCCCCCGAGCGGCGGCACCCAGAAAAGCGACTCGGGGTGACGTCCGAAGACGGCCTCCGTCAGACGGAGGTTTCCCGCGACGAGACTTCTGCTGCGCTCGAGGATCCACGCGGCGTTTCGCAGCGCGATGATACCCAGTATCTCACCCGGAGCGTTCATGCAGATCGTCGTATAGTCCTTGAGCGCCGCGACGCGCTGAAGGAACGCTCGATCCTGGGAACAGAGCCATCCGAGACGCAGTCCCGGCAGGGCGAATGCCTTCGAGAGCCCCGAAAGCGATGCCGCGCGAGGCAGAAAATCGCAGGCGGCAGGGAGAGTGTCCGCCGTCCGGTGCTCGAGCCCCCGGTACATTTCATCGGAAAGGACGAAGACGCCCCTTCGCGCGGCCTGATCGAGAACGGTCATGAATTCCTCCGCGGTCGGAAGAAAGCCGGTCGGATTGTGCGGAAAGTTGAGGACAAGAACTTTCGTTTCGGGGCGGAAGAGACGCTGAAGCTCGTCCGTATCGAGCGTCCATCTGCCGTCGCGAACGCGGAGAAACCACGGCGTCACCTCGCAGCCAAGCGCCTTCGGGAGTTCGTGAAGGGACTGATAGGCCGGGGCGACGGCCACGACGTGATCTCCGGGTTCCAGAAGCGCCGTAAACGAAAGAAGGATCGCCTCTTCGGGTGCGGCGGTCACGACCATCTCCCCTGACAGGTGGCGGTACAGCCCCGCAATCTCCGCAAGGAGCGCCGGATGTCCGTACGGTTCGGTGTATGAGAGTCGCAGGGTATCCCACAGGGCGCGGCACTCGCGATCCGCCATGCCGAGGAGCTCCGCCAGTCCGAGCGGTTCGCAGTCGGACGGCGAAAGCATGTATTTCACGTGGAACTCGTACTTCGCGAAGTAGCGTTCCAGTTGAAATTCCCGAATTCTCATATTCATTCCTCCCGTATATCCGTCATCGGCGGAACACAAACGCATCATAAATTATAGCCCCGCCGCCGCTGAACGGAACTCTCACATTCCGCTCTCCCCGAGCCAGCGCGCGGCGAGAACCTCTTTTCGTTCTCTCGGCAGCCGCTTGACGGCACGCTCGCGTTTCAGCGCCGTCGCTCTGTCGGGAACGCTTTCGCGGTAGACGAGTTCGACGGGGCGCCTGCCCGCCGTATAGCGTGCGCCGCGCCCGGAGTTGTGCGCGGCGACGCGGGATTCGACGCACGTGCTCCAGCCCGTATAGAGGCTCCCGTCCCGGCAGCGAACCATATAGACTTCGCAGGAAGCGTCTCCGCTCACTCTTCCGCTCCACCTCCGTCGTCCGCTCCCGCGATGACGGCCCCGGCGGCGACACGTTCGCCCTCGTAGAGAACGAGGCGCTGCCCCGGCGCGGGTGCGAAAGCAGGAGGTTCGAACGCGACGCGAAGCGTCTTCCCGTCGTATCCGACGACGCTGCAGGGGAGCGGTTCTCCCTGCGAGCGAATTTTCCCTGCGAGCGAGCGAATCTTTCCCGCGAGCGGGCGTTCACTCCCGGCGGTCGAACCGTCGTCGAAAAGCTCCGGAAGCAGGAGATTCACGTCGACCGCATCGACGAAGCGACGGAAGATCCGTTCTCTCGGGACGAGGAAGATCCTGTTTGTCCCGGGGTCGATCCGCGACACATAGAGCGGCTCGGGAAGCGCAAGCCCGAGCCCCTTGCGCTGTCCGACCGTGTAAAACGGAATCCCCCCGTGACGACCGAGAACGCGCCCATCCGCGGCGACGAAATCCCCCTCCTCGCGGGAAAGATCCCCGACAGCCTGCCTGTAGTTCCCCTGCCCCACGAAGCAGATCTCCATACTATCCGAGGCTGTCGCCACCGGGAGCCTCGCCTCCGCGGCGATCGTCCTCGCTTCGTTCTTGCGGCGATCCCCGAGCGGGAAAAGAATGCGTCCGAGCCGGTCGCCGGAGATACCCGCGAGGAAGTAGCTCTGATCCCTGGCGCGATCCGCCGCGCGCAAAAGGGCGAATCCGCCCCGCGCGTCCGTCCTGATCCGGGCGTAATGTCCGGACGCGACGAACGATGCGCCGAGCTCCCGCTCGGCAAAGTCCATGAGGACCCCGAACTTCACGCGGGCGTTGCAGTCCGAGCAGGGATTCGGCGTCCGTCCCGACGCGTAGGACACCCTGAAGGGATCCGTCACGAACGCGCGGAACTCGTCATCGACATCGACGGAGACATGCGGAATGCCAAGCAGACGGGAAAGCTCGCGGACGCCTTCGAGCGTCCGCTCCGGATCCGGACCGGATGCCCCGCCGCCCGGAACGCACCGGGGAATCCGCATCGTCACGCCGACGACATCGTAACCTTCGCGGAGCAGAAGCGCCGCAGCCGCGGCGCTGTCGACACCGCCGCTCACGAGAACCGCGACGCGGGTGCCCGGGGCGCCCCTCCCCCATCCTCCGACACGTTCGATGATCCGCACACGTACATCTCCCTCCGTCCCGCGTTTCGGGCGTACAATCAAGCGTAAAGTTGAGGATTCAAGTATATCGCAGCTCGCGTGTCCTGCGCCGGATTCCCGTCGCAGGACACGCAGCGACCGGACGACGGGCCGGGATACGCGTGCGAAGCCATACGGGCAGAGAAGGGAGAACGACAATAATGAGACAGGAAATCCGGGACGCCGCTGAACGCCTGACGGCGTCCATCCGGCCGTTCGGAAAAGTGATCGTCGCCTATTCGGGCGGCGTCGACAGCGCGCTCGTCGCATCCGCAGCCCGGAGGGCGCTCGGAGACGGGGCCATCGCGGTCACCGTACTCTCCCCGACGCTTCCTTCGTGGGAGGTCCGGGACGCCGGGAAGATCGCGGAAACGCTCGACGTCCTCCACGAGTACGTTCGCCTCGACGAACTCGACGACCCCGATTTCCGCTCGAATACGCCGGACCGGTGCTACCACTGCAAGAAACGACGCATCCAACTGCTCGAACCGCTCGCGCGCGAACGCGGCGCCACGCGAATACTCGACGGATCGAACCTCGACGATCTCGGCGACGACCGGCCGGGATACCGCGCGGTCCTCGAATCCCCGATGACGATGTGCCCGCTGATCGAGGCGCGGATGACCAAGGCTATGGTCCGGGAACTCTCCCGCGAGTGGGGGATACCCGGAGCGACACGTCCGGCCGCGGCATGCCTCGCGTCCAGAATCCCGCACGGCACCCCATTGACCGGGGAGCTCCTTTGCCGCGTCGAACGCGCGGAGGGCATTCTTCGTGACGCGCTTCCGCCGGAAAGCAGGGTCCGCGTGAGGACGACCGGAGATGACGCCCGCGTCGAAATCGATCCGGCCGACTTCCCGTCCCTTCTCGACGAAACGACCCGTCTGACGGTTCTCTCGGGACTCAAAGAGGCGGGGTTTTCGAGAATTCTCCTCGACCTCGCGGGGTATGTGCGTGGCGGGGCGAACGAACTACCGGGCCGACAGACCTGGAAACACCCGGATTACCATTGACAGAAAATAATTCATCTCTATACTTTATTGAAACATCTACTTTCATACAATTTAGAGAAGGTGATTAATATCAACAAGAACAAAATACCCCTCAAATTACTGTTTCTGGGGGTCACCGGAATCGTCATCGTCATCGTCACCCTCGCCGCCGTCGGAATCTCGGTCACGCTCTTTTCCGGGTACGTCGACAAGGCGTCCGTCAGGAACGCGGGAATCGGCGTCGAAGGTCTTCGGTCGTCGGTCGAAACGATGCGAGACGTCGCGCTCCGGTATGCCTACCTCATGGCCGAACACCCGGCGCTCGCCGACGCGGTGGCGTCGAAGGATCGCGCCGCCGTTCTCGCGGCCGCGACGCCGCTCGCGAAGGCAGCCGGCGTCGACTTCGTGACCGTGACCGACGAAACCGGAAAAGTCATCGCCCGGACGCACGCGCCCGATAAATTCGGCGACAGCGTCCTCAACCAGGAAAACGTCGTGTCCGCACTCAGGGGGACACCCCTCGCGGCTCTCGAACCGGGAACCGTCGTCCGTCTTTCGGCGCGCGCGGGCGTTCCGGTCAGGGGACGCGACGGGCGCGTCGCGGGCGCCGTGACGACCGGATACTCCGTGACAACCGACGCCGTGGTCGACGCGATCAAGGCGCGGTATCACACCGACGCCACGATCTTCCAGGGAGACGAACGGGCGGCCTCGACGATCGAAAAAGACGGAAAACGCGCCGTCGGGACGAAGGCGAGCCCGGAAGTCGTCGAGAAGGTCCTCGTCAGGGGACAGGATTACCAGGGACAGATCGACATCTTCGGGGTTCCGTACTTCGTCACCTATAAACCAATTCCCGGCCCGTCGGGCAAACCGGTCGGAATGTACTTCTCCGGCGAAAAACTCGACAGGGCCCACGCCGCGCGCAACATGATCATCCTGTACACCGTCGCCGCCTCCATCCTCGTGCTGCTCCTCGGCATGGCGATTCTCCTGGTCATGACGAAGCGCGTCGTCGCGCCGATCGACAGGGTCATCGAGATCCTCTCGCGCGTCCACGACGGCGACCTGACCGCGACACGTGAGGATCTCGGCATCGCCGCGATCAGAGAGATCGCGGCGATGGAGGACGCGATTTCGGGACTCATCGACGGTCAAAGGAATATTCTGCAATCCTTCGGCGACGAATCCGAGGAATCCCTGCGCCGGGCGCACGCGCTTTCATCCGACGCGAAGGAGATGTCCTCCGCGATGCACGACGTCGACGCCATGATGAATCGCGTATCGGAGCTCTCGGAAGAAAACCGATGCGCGCTCGAAAGCGCGAGCATGGGTATCGGGGAAATCTCCGCGGGTGCCGCGAGCGCCGCGTCGTCGGCCGCGGCGGGCGCGGAGGCGACATCGCGAACGACCGATGGAAGCCGCCTCGCCGTCGAACGGATGGACGACCTGATCGCGATGATCCGGCAGGTCGGCGAAAAATCCGGCAAAACGACGTCGAACATGAACAGCGTCGCGGAATCGGTCGACAGCATTTCGCAATTTATCGGCACCATCACAGGCATCGCCGATCAGACGAACCTTCTGGCACTGAACGCCGCTATCGAAGCCGCACGGGCGGGCGAGGCGGGGCGCGGATTCGCCGTCGTCGCGGAGGAAGTCAGAAAGCTCGCCGAAGAATCCAACAAGGCCGCTCACGAAGTTCAGGCCATCATAGCGGATCTCCGGAAGAGCACGGAAACGTCCATCGTCTCGATGCGCGAGGTCGACTCGATCGTCGAGACCACAGTCGCGGGATCGCAGGAGGCGCAGCAACGTCTCAACGAGACGCTGCAGGAGATCGCCCAGATCAACGACGTCATGCAGAATGCCGCCGCACTCGCCGAGGAACAGGCCGCCGCGAGCCAGGAACTTGAGGAGGGTATCAGGACGGTCTCGTCGGCGACGAATGCCGTCTTCGACGCCGTTTCGGGCGTCCGGAAGGACTTCGCGCGATCCTCCGAAGCCTCGGGCCGCGTCGACACCGCCGCCGCGGAAATGCGTTCGGAGGCGGACCGCCTCCTGCAGTCGCTCCGCCGCTTCCGCCTCGGGACGGACGAAAGCGGACTCGTCCCGAAGAGGCAATGACAGGTACCGTTCGTTTCGCCGGACTGCCTCGGCGGCCCCCGCTCGGTCGGGGGCCGTTTTTTTTGGCTCGATTCGCCTCAGTTGACAAACTATTCTGCTCGTAGAATAATGGGACGTAGCGTCCCATTTATTATGGATACTGTCCCGTTTTTCGACGGAGGTTCGGGATGATCGAAGCCGATGCAAACGGTAAGCTGAACGGCGCTCTCAAAGTGACTGCCGTCATGGAGGCGCTCTGTTCCTCGAAGGATCCCCTCTCGGTGCGCGAAGTTGAGGAATCCGCTTCCGTTCCCCGAAGCACGGTCCATCGGCTGCTCCTCTCCCTCGAGACCTGCGGCTGGGTGTCGCGCGACCCTCTGACCGACGGCTATCGCCCCGGAATCCGTTTTCTGCTCCTCACGAACCGGCCGTCACTTTACGACGCGCTGATCCTCACCGTGAAACCCGAAATGGACGAACTCATGAATTCCACCGGAAACACCGTCACACTCAGCGTTCTCGAGGGATACCGGGGGTACTGCATCACAACGGTCGAACCGGCGACACCCGTAAAGTTCACGGCACGCAGGGGACTCTCCGTTCCCCTCCACGCGGGAGCCACGGGAAAGATCCTTCTCGCCCACGCGCCGGACGAGGTCCGGTCGTATATCCTCTCGTCCCCTCTCCCTTCTCCGCTCGGTGCCGGAGACATCGATCCTGTCGCGTTGCGGGAGGAACTCCAAAAAATCCGGGCTCAGGGATATTCCTCGAGCCGCGAGGAATGGATGCTTCACGCGGGGGATATCAGCGTCCCCCTTTTCGACGCACAGGGGAATTTCGTGGCTCAGCTCGGCGTCGCCGGCGTCGCCGAGAGCGTCTTCGAACGGTTCGACGAGACGCTGCGGCGTCTCAGGCAGGCGGCGCAGTCGATACGAAGCAGGCTCTAACGACACGGAGGTGACGATGGAATGCTGCAACAGAACGAACTGAACCGCGCGGCGATGACGATCAGACTCGAGGGACCGCTGCCGGAGCACCCGGAATTCGTATCCGGAATCCGCAGGGCCCCCGACCGGAAATGGACCCTCGACAGGAACGAGACCCGACTCGCTCTCCGAAACGCTCTCAGATACGTCCCGGAAGAGCATCACGAGGTTCTCATTCCCGAGTTTCTCGAGGAACTCAGAACCCGGGGAAGAATCTACGCCTACAGATTCCGCCCGAAGGGCGGCCTGAAGGGACTCCCGATCGACAGCTACAGAGGGAAATGTCTGGCGGGAAAGGCCTTTCAGGTCATGATCGACAACAACCTCGATTTCGACGTCGCGCTCTACCCGTACGAACTCGTCACGTACGGCGAGACGGGGCAGGTCTGCCAGAACTGGCTCCAGTACCGCCTCATCAAGCGCTATCTCGAAGAGCTTACCGATGAGACGACGCTCGTTCTCGAGAGCGGACACCCGGTCGGACTCTTCCGGTCGAACCAGCAGGCTCCGAGAGTCATCCTGACGAACGGCCTCCTCGTCGGACTCTTCGACAACCAGGAGGACTGGCACAGGGGCATGCAGCTCGGCGTGACGAACTACGGCCAGATGACAGCCGGGGGATGGATGTACATCGGCCCGCAGGGGATCGTCCACGGCACGTACAACACAATCCTCAACGCCGCGCGCATGAAGTTCGGCGTCGGTCCCCGCGAAAGCCTCGGGGGAATCCTGTACGTCACGTCCGGTCTCGGCGGCATGAGCGGCGCACAGCCCAAGGCGGCCGAGATCGCGGGCGCGGTCGCCATCGTCGCGGAGGTCGACGCGTCGCGCATCGGGACGCGGCACAGCCAGGGGTGGGTCAGGGAGATCGTCGATACTCCGGAAAAGGCCTTCGCGATGGCTCGCGAGGCGCTCGACGCCCGGCGCCCCCTCTCGATCGCCTACCACGGCAACATCGTCACGCTGCTCGAGTACGCCTGCGACCACGACATCACGATCCAGCTCCTCTCCGATCAGACGTCGTGCCACGCGGTCTACGACGGGGGCTATTGCCCCGACTCCCTGACCTACAAAGAGCGGACGAAAATGCTTCACGAGGATCCCGCACGCTTCCGAACGCTCGTCGATGCGTCGCTCCGCCGCCACTTCGAGGCGATCCACCGCCTCGTCGACAGAGGGAGCTTCTTCTTCGACTACGGCAACTCCTTTCTCCGGGCGATCTTCGACGCGGGCGTCACAGAGGTCGCGAAGAACGGAAAGGACACCTACGAAGGGTTCATCTGGCCCTCCTACGTCGAGGACATCATGGGTCCCCTGCTCTTCGACTACGGGTACGGCCCCTTCCGATGGGTCTGCCTGAGCGGAAGACCCGAGGATCTCGCGGCGACAGACCGGGCCGCGATGGAGTGCATCGACCCGAACCGGCGGAGCCAGGACTACGACAACTGGGCATGGATCCGCGACGCGGAGAAAAACGCGCTCGTCGTCGGGACGCAGGCCCGGATCCTCTATCAGGACGCCGAGGGGCGGACCCGGATCGCGCTGAAGTTCAACGAAATGGTCCGATCCGGCGAGATCGGTCCCGTCATGCTCGGTCGCGACCACCACGACGTTTCAGGGACGGACGGCCCGTTCCGCGAGACGGCCAACATCCGGGACGGAAGCAACATCTGCGCCGATATGGCGACGCAAACCTTCGCGGGTAACGCGGCGCGCGGAATGACGCTCTGCGCGCTCCACAACGGCGGAGGCGTGGGCATCGGCAAGTGCGTCAACGGCGGCTTCGGCCTGCTGCTCGACGGCCGTCCCGAAACCGACGACATCATCAGGTCCGCGATGATGTGGGACGTCCTCGGAGGCGTGGCCCGAAGGGCCTGGGCGCGCAACCGGAACGCCATGGAGGTCGGCCGCGAGGTGAACCGGAAGTATCCTGGAGAGTATCACATCACGCTCCCGTATTCGGTGGAGGACTCTCCCGTGGAAAAGGCCGTGGACGAACTCTTCGCACGGTCAGGTCATCACGGGACGTAACGGACGACCGCAATTCCGGTTTCACGAATCTTTCGACCGACTTCGCATCGTGATACACTAACGCACGAAACGGATCGACAGGGATGGTGCACATTCTATGGACCTGTTTCTCGAACAGCTTTTCAACGGTCTCGCGATCGGAGCGATATACGCCCTCATCACGCTGGGACTCGCACTCGTCTACGGCATCCTCGGCGTCCTCCACGTAGCGCATGCCGGAGTCTACACCATCGGCGCCTACGTGGGGTACGGCGTGTTCGCGGCAACCGGGAACCTCGCGCTCGCCTTCGCCGTCTCCATGGCGTTCTGCGCGCTCTGCGGAATCGCCATCGAACGGCTCGTCTACGCTCCGCTGATGAAATATCCCCCTTATGTTCCCCTGATCAGCAGTATCGCGCTCTTCATGGCCGTCGAAGAGGTATGCCGACTCGTCGCTGGACCTTATGTCCTGTCGTTCAGCACGAATCTCCCCTTTCCGGCCCTCTCGTTCGCTGGGGTCCGTTTTTCGCCGAACCTGGTCGGGGTGTACGTCATCTCGGGAACGATTTTTTTCCTGCTCTGGTTCCTGACGACGAAGACCGAGACCGGACTCGCGCTCCGCGCGACCGCGATGGACGCTCCGATCGCATCGTCCGTCGGGATCAACAGCGCCCTGGCCGTCGACACTGCATTCGCGCTCGGCTCCGCCATCGCCGCCGTCGCGGGGATTCTCGTCGGGATCTACTACAACGAGGTCCATCCCGACATGGGTGCGATGCCCGCGTACAAGTCGCTGGCGCTGATCGTCGTCGGCGGACTCGGATCGGTCGAGGGCGCGGTCGCGGCGTCGCTGCTCCTCGGCGTCGCAGAAACGCTGCTGATCGGATTCGCGGCCATTCCGCTCCCCCGGGACGCACTGGCCTTTATCGCGATGATCGTCGTCCTGATGTGGCGCCCGACGGGCCTCTTCGGGACCAGGTCGTGACACGCCGTTCCGGAGGAGGCATCGACACATGAGCACCTACTTCATCACGATCTCGACCTTTATCGCAATCCAGGCGATCGTCGCCTACGGACTCAACATCATCGTCGGATACGCGGGACAGATTTCGCTCGGACACGCGGCGTTCTTCGGCATCGGCGCCTACTCGGCGGGAATTCTCGCGACGAAGGGAGGCCTCTCTTTCTGGGCCGCGCTTCCGCTCGTCCTGCTGATCTGCGGCGTCCTCGGCGTCATCCTCGGCCTTCCGAGCCTGCGCGTCAGGGAGGATTTCCTCGCCATCACGACGATCGGAATCAACTTCATCGTCGAAGCCGTCTTCCTGTACGTACCCTTCTTCGGCGGGGCCATGGGGCTCGGCGGCATCCCAAAGATCGTCCTCTTCGGAACCCGTCTCAAGGGGGAATCGCTTTTCGCGCTCTGTCTCGCCTGCCTCGCGATCGTCATCCTGCTCTGCCGGTGGTTCACGAAGAGCTGGGCAGGCCTCGGGTGCCGCGCGATCGCTTCGGACGAGACGGCCGCGTCGAGCATGGGGATTTCCCCCGTTCGCTTCAAACTCCTCGCGTTCGTGCTCGGGACCGTGATCGCCGGTCTCGGAGGAGCGCTCTACGCCCACAGGATGGGATTCATCACTCCCGCCGACTTCGGCTTCCCCGTCTCGACGATGATGCTCTCGATCATCGTCCTCGGAGGCATCGGAACACTGTGGGGCCCGCTTCTCGGCGCCGTCATCCTCGGCGCGCTCCCCGAGCTCTTCCGTCCGCTCGCGGACTACCGGATGCTGCTTTACGGCGCGTTGCTGCTCCTGATGGTCCGCTTCCAGCCCGGCGGACTTCTCGGCGAGGCGAGCATCCTGAAAAACATTCTCGCACGCATGAAGGGGGGAAACGGGAATGCCAGGTGATACAACATCCCCGATCCTTTCCGTCAGGGAGCTCTCGAAGCATTTCGGCGGTCTCCGGGCCGTCGACGGAGTCTCGTTCGACCTCATGACGGGAGAGATCCTCGGACTCCTCGGCCCGAACGGCGCGGGAAAGACGACATGTTTCAACATGATCTCCGGCGTCTATGCGCCCACCGGGGGAACGATTCTCTTCGGCGGGAGGAGGACCGACGGCTTCGAACCCCACGAGATGGCGGAGCTCGGCGTCGGCCGGACGTTCCAGATCGTTCGACCGTTCGCGACGATGACCGTCGCCGAAAACGTCATGACGGCCCTCGGACGGTCGAACTATTCCGGACTCCACGCGATCCTCAGAGCATGGAACACGACGGGGACGCGGCGACGCGCGATGGAGCTCCTCGAAAGGGTCGGACTCGCATCCTACGCCGACAGGAAGGCGGGGCAACTTCCGCTCGGAGACCATCGGCGCCTCGAAATCGCCAGGGCGCTCGCGCTCGAGCCGAAACTCCTGCTTCTCGACGAGTCGTTCTCCGGGCTCCGGCACGAGGAAATCGGCGTCATGGAAAAGCTCATCCTCTCGCTGTCGGCGTCCGGGCTCTCGATTCTTCTCATCGAACACAACATGAAGGTCGCGATGACGCTCTCGCATCGCGTCGTCGTCCTGGACCACGGCAGGAAGCTCGCCGAGGGGAGCCCCGCCGACGTCGCGTCGAACCCCGACGTCATCGAAGCCTACCTCGGAAAGGGGGGGATCACGGATGCTGCTGTCGGTCTCTGATCTCTCGGTCGCCTATGCGGGCGTCACGGCGGTCTCCGGCGCCTCCTTCTCGGTGAAGGAGGGCGAACTCGTGTCGATCATCGGCGCGAACGGCGCCGGAAAGACGTCGATCCTCAACGCGGTCATGGGGCTCGTCCCGTCCGCGGGCGGACGCATCGAATTCGACGGCGCGGACGTCACGCGGCTTCCGCCGCACATCCGGGCCAGGCGGAAAATGCGCATCGTCCCGGAACGCGCGAGGGTGTTCGCGCACCTGACCGTCCGCGACAACCTCCTCGTCGGAGCCTACGGACTCCGCAGGACGATCGATCTCGACCGGAAGCTGTCGTGGCTCTACGGCTTCTTTCCCATCCTCGAGGAACGGTCCTCGCAACCCGCGCGGACGCTTTCCGGCGGCGAGCAGCAGCAGCTCTCGATCGCCCGGGCGCTGATCTCCGACCCGAAGCTCCTTCTCGTCGACGAAATTTCGATGGGGCTCATGCCGAAACTCGTCGAAACCGTTTTCGAGGCACTCCGCGACCTGAACCGGGAACACGGAATCACGATCCTTCTCGTCGAACAGAACGCGCTCGCGTCGCTCAGGATATCGAACCGCGGGTACGTTCTGGAGGCGGGGCGCATCGCGCTCGAGGGAACCGCCGAGTCGCTCGTCCGCGACGAAGGGGTCCGCGAGGCCTATCTCGGCATCTAGTTTCATTCGTCACGGCATCACGACCGCTTCCCGGAGAGGAGCGGCGATCATTGGAGGAGGTGTGCACCATGGCAATCGGAAAGGTGTTTCGTACCACTTTCGTCGTCCTGTGTCTGTCGGCGCTTTTCGTTTCCGCAGCCGGAGCGGAGGGAACCATAAGAATCGGTCTTCTCGCCCCGCTGACGGGCAAGGCGGCCGACGACGGCCTCAACGTCAAGAACTCCGTCGAAATGGCCGTGGAAAAGATCAACGCCGAAGGCGGCGTTCTGGGCAAGAAGATCGAACTCATCACGTACGACGACAGGGCCGAGCCGAAGGACGCCGTGGCTCTCGCGCACAAGCTCATCGAACAGGACAAGATCGTCGGCTTCGTCGCGGGATCCTACAGCTTCCCGACGCGGGCGGTCGCCCCGATCTTCCAGGAGGCGGAAGTTCCGCTCGTCGCGGCGTACGCGCTGCATCCTGACATCACGAAGGCCGGGGATTACTGTTTCCGGAACGGCTTCCTCGGAACCGTCGAGGGACGCGGGTGCGCCCACGTCGCCGTGAAAATGCTCGGTTCGAAGAAGCTCGCCCTCATCCACGCCGATAACGATTTCGGCCGTACGCTCTCCGAAGGCGCCAGGAAGTACGTCGAGAAGTACGCTCCGGACACGAAGATCGTCCACGAGGCCGTCTATCCGTTCGCCGAGAAGGACTACACCGCCTACCTCACGAAGATCAAGGCCGAAAACCCGGACGTCATCATCGCGAGCGGCTACTTCTTCCAGATGGGCCCGCTGCTCAAGCAGGCCCGGGAGATGGGAATCACCGCGAAGATCGTCGGCGAGGAGGGAGCGGACTCCCCGATCCTCTTCAACATCGCCGGGAAGGCCGCCGACGGGTTCATCATCGTCACGAACCTCGACCGCGACGACAAGCGCCCGTTCGTCCAGGAGTACCTCAAGAAGTACAAGGAGCGCTACGGAATCGACACGTGCATGACGGGAGCTTCCGGATACGACGCGTTTCTGATCATCATCAACGGCATCAAAACGGCCGGAAGTCTCGAACCGAAGAAGATCCGCGACGCGATCGCCACCACGAAGAACTTCGACGGAATGACGGGCGTCATCAAGGGCTTCACCCCCGAACGCGAAGTCGTGAAACCGCTTCAGGTCCAGATCGTCAAGGACGGGAACTTCCATCACTACGCCGTCATCGACGATCCCGAGCTCATCGCGCAGTAAAACCGGTTCTCCGCGGAAAGAGGGCAGCCGCCGGCTTCGAGCCGGCGGCTGCCCTTATTTGCGATGTATCAGTTCACGCGCCACGCTCCCGATCAGACGTCCATCGCAGCGAGCGCGGCCTGAGCCAGTACCGCCGCCCCGACCGGGATGGCGCTTTCGTCCGCGACGAACCTCGGGCTATGCCACGGATGAACGGCGCCGATCGCCTCGTTGCCGACGCCAAGCCAGAACATGCATCCCGGGACGACCTGCTGGAAGAGCGCGAAATCTTCGCCGCCCATCGACGGCGTCGCCTGGACGATCAGCTCTCTTCCGACGATGGCCTCAGCCGCACGGACGCAACAGGCATACGAGCGGACGTCGTTCGTCACCGCCGGAAGGTCGCGCCGGATCTCGACCTCCGCGCAGCATCCGAGTCCCGAGGCAACGGATTCGGCGACGCGCCGGATCCGCTCGTGAAGCGCATTCCTGACCTCCGGGCGGAACGACCGAACGGTGCCGGTCATTTCGACATCCTCGGGGATCACGTTGTTCGCCGCGCCGCCGTGGACCGTTCCGAACGAGATGACGGCCGCGTCCTGGGGATCGACGTTCCGGCTCACGATCGTCTGCAGGTTCATGACGACCGACGCCGCCGCGACGACCGGGTCGGCGGAGCGATGAGGAATCGCGCCGTGCGACCCGACGCCGAGGATGCGGATTTTCAGCGTGTCCACGGCGGCCATCAGCGGCCCTTCCTTCACGACGATCGTTCCGGCGGGATACGCCGGATGATTGTGCAGACCGAAGATCATACCGACAGTCGGGTCCGAGAGAGCGCCGTCGCGCAGGATCGCCTCCGCTCCCCTGTTGATTTCCTCCGCGGGCTGGAAGAGCATCACGACGCCGCCAGGTACCGTCCCATCCCTGCGCGCCTCGGCGAGCATCCGCGCGGCTCCGAGAGCGCAGGCGGTATGGATGTCGTGCCCGCACGCGTGCATCAGCCCCGGGGACGTCGACGCGAAATCGAGCCCTGTATTTTCCTGCACGGGGAGCGCGTCGATGTCCGCGCGGATCGCGACCGTCGGCGAACCGGGGACACCGTCGAGAACGCCCCGAACCCCCGTTCCGCCGACGCGCCGGACGGAATACCCCCATTCGTCGAGGAACGTGGCAATCTTGGCTCCCGTACGTTCCTCGCGGAAGCTCAGTTCGGGATGCCGGTGAAGATCGCGCCGGACCTCCGTCATCCACCCCGCGAGCTGCGACGCCCGCGCGGAGAAATTCATCAGCGGGCTTCCGGCGCCGTCCCGTCGACGTAGCGCCGCGGGACGCGCGGACCTATCATCGCGCCGATCGTGGCCACGATCGTGTCGAGCTTCTTAGCGTATTCGTAGATCGTGATCTCCTCGACGCCCTGGCGACCGATCAGGACGACCTCGTCGCCGACCGCCGCGTCAGGAATCGCCGATACGTTCACCATGCACTGATCCATACAGATTCTCCCGACGACGGGGCACCGCTTCCCATGCACGAGAACATCGGCCCTGTTCGAGAGGGCGCGCGCGAAACCGTCGGCATAGCCGACCGGCAGGACGGCGAGTTTCTCGTCCGAATGCGTCGTGTAGGTCAGGCCATAGCTGACGCCCTTGCCGGCCGGAACCGTCCGGAGCGCCGAAATGGTCGTCCTGAAGGAGAATCCCGGAAGGATCGGTACCGAGCGCGGAACGTCGTCCGTCGGGTACATTCCGGCGACGAGCTGCCCCGGACGGACGCCGCTCATGGCCCACTCGGGCCTGTAAAGCGTTCCGCCGGAATTGCAGCAGTGCCGGATCGGGATAGCGATCCCTTTTCTCTCGATCGCGGCGAGAGCTTCGAGAAACAGCCGGTGCTGTTCGTTCGTATACGTCAGGTCGGCGCCGTCGGACGTCGCGAAGTGCGTAAAGATTCCTTCGCAGACGATCCCGGGCAATGCCGCGATCTCCGAGACCGTCGACGCCGCGTTGTCCGGCAAGAACCCGATGCGTCCCATTCCCGTATCGATCTTGATGTGGACGAGCGCCTTTTTCCCCTGTTTCACCGCGGCGGCCGAAAGGACGCGGGCCATCTCCATGTCGGTGATCGAAGCCCGGATTCCGTGCCGCACATATTCGCCCGCCGCATCGTACGGCGACGCGCCGAGCACGAGAACTGCGTCCGTGATGCCTCCTTCGCGCAACTCTATCGCCTCGTCGGCCGTCGCGACGATAAAGTAGTCCGCGCCTTCCTGTTTCAGCGCCCACGCGACGGGAACGGCTCCGAGATTGTACGCGTTCGCCTTGATGACCCCGAAGACGCGGGGGTCTTTCCCGCTCCATCCGTCCGGACGGATATGCTTCATGATGGCCCTGTAGTTCGCTCTGATATTGTCCAGTCGTACTTCCATCCACGTCGGTCGCAACGTCATCGTTTCAGTCCTCCTCCCGAATCGCCAGCGGAGCGGCGCTCAGGCCCTCCGCAGTACCTTCCCCGGGCGCGCGCCGAGAAGTGTATTCCGCGTCACGACGACCCTTCCGTTCACGATGACATGGTCGATTCCCTCGGGATACTGGTGCGGATTCGTGAAAGTCGCCATGTCCCTGATCGTCGCCGGATCGAACACCACGACATCCGCGAAGAACCCTTCCTGCAACTGGCCTCTGCCCCGGATACCGATTTTCGAGGCCGGCATCGACGTGATTTTTCTGATTGCGTCCTCGAGCGAAAGGAGGCGTTCGTCCCGGACGTACTTCCCGAGCAGGCGCGGGAACGAACCGTATCCCCTCGGATGCGGACGTCCCCCCGCGCGCGGCGCCGTCACCCACGAATCGGAAATCACGGCGGAGAGCGGGTGCGCGATCACCGTGCGAACATCTTCCTCGTCCATTCCGAAGAGAACCATCGTCGCCTCCGCCTTCACATCGAGGAGCCAGTCGAAGAACGAATCGAACGGATCGTCGGGCTTGCGTCCCGCGATGATCTGTTCGAGCGACATGCCGTCATACCGTGGTTCGGTGCGGCATTCCGCGATCACGATATTCTTCCAGCCGATACCGCGGATCCAGTTTTCCTCTTTCATCGTCCCTTCGCCGATCGCCGCCGCGAATTCAGCGCGCTGCGCCGGGTCCGCGAGACGTGCGAGCATCGCTCCGATACCGCCTTCGAGCGCCTGCGACGGAAGGAGCGCCGTAATCGTCGTCATCGCCGCGGGATACGGATACACGTCGCACGAGACGTCGACGCCGCGCTCCCTCGCCTGCTCCATGATCCGGAGCGTCGCGTTCACCTTTCCCCAGTTTCCGCGACTCGCCGCCTTGTGATGGGAGATTTCCACCGGGATCCGGTTCGCCTCGCCGACCGCTATGGCCTCGTCCACGGATTCGATGAGGTGGTCGCCCTCGTTGCGGATATGCGTCGTATAGACGGCTCCGAACGGCGCGAGGACCTCCGCGAGCTCAGTCATCTCGCGACACGACGTATAGCTTCCGGGTGGATAGATCAGACCGGACGACATTCCGAACGCCCCGTGCTCGAGTTCGTCACGGAGCAGCGTTTTCATCCGCGCCATCTCATCCGGCGTCGCAGGTTCAGGATCGAACCCCTTGACCGCGATCCGGAGCGTCCCCTGGCCGACGAGCGGCGCGATGTTCAGGATCGTGCCCGAACGTTCGACGCAGTCGAAGAATTCAGGAAGCATCGACCAGTCCCAGGAGTACTCGCTCTTCTTGTCGAGGAACGGCTTGAGATACTTGCGAACGTCGTCCCTGTGCGCGTCGGACACCGGCGCCATCGAGAGACCGCAGTTCCCGACGACCGATGTCGTGACCCCCTGCATGATGTAGCTCTCGGCGTCCGGAAACGCGAGAATCGCGTGGTCGACGTGATTGTGCATATCGATGAATCCGGGCGCCACCACCCTGCCCGCGGCGTCGATCGTTTCCTTCGCGTTTTCCCCGTCGAGTCTCCCGATCTTCGCGATGCGATCGCCGACGATACCGACGTCGCCGTGGAACGAGGGATTTCCGGCTCCGTCACAGATGCGCCCGTTGCGTACGATCAGATCGAACGATTTCAAACTGCGGTCACCTCCGGATTGTCTCGCCGGTCACCATGGACCGACAACCTGCTTGCCGAGCAGAAGGGTCGGGAGCCAGCAGGAAAGGGCTGGAACGTACGTCGTCAGCAGAAGGACGGGGATTCCGACAAGGCACAGGAAGAGAAGCATCGGCTTGACGAGTTCCCCGTAAGACACGCCGGAAAGCCGCGATCCCACGAATATGGACACGGCATAGGGCGGCGTGACGACGCCGAGCCCGACGTTCACGATAATCATCGATCCCAGGTGGACGAGATTCATGTCGAGTTTCGCGATGAGCGGCAGGACCATGGGGACGGCAAGGATCAGGATCGGAATTCCGTCGATGAACATCCCGAGGATCAGCAGGAAGACGTTGAGCGACAACAGGATCAGCACCTTGTTCTGGAAGAGCCCGAGGATACCCTCCGCGAGCGCCTGCGCGGCGCCCTCGCGGATCAGCAGCCGCGTGAAGACCGTCCCGCCGGCGATCAGCAGCCCGATCATTCCGAGGCTGATCATCGTACTCCGCGTCGCGCTCCAGAGGCTCTTCGCGTTGAGTTCGCGATAGACGAAGAAACCCACGATGAGACAATAGACGACGACGACAGCCCCCGCCTCGTTCGGCGTGAACACACCGCCGTAGATGCCGACCAGAATGACGATCGGCGCTCCGAGAGCCGGCAACGCGCTCCACGTCGCCTCTCCGAGTTCCCTGATCCGCGCCCGGCCTTCCGTGGCGAGCGGCGGGATCGCAACCGTCGGATCCATGTACCTGTCGCAGATGAAGTAGTTCAGGATGCCATACCCCAGCGCGAGCAACAAGCCCGGGAAGACCGTCGCGAGGAAGACCGCCGCAATGGACTGCTGGGCGACGAGGCAGTAGATCATCGCGGGGACGCTCGGCGGAATCAGATACCCGAGAAAACTCGCCGAACACAGAACCGCGGTGGTATAGACTCTCTTGTAGCCGTACTTCTCGAGTCGCGGGACGAGGAGGGGGATCAGCGCGGAGATGCAGGGCAGCGACGATCCCGTCAGGGCGCTCATGATGAGCGTCGCGACGAGGCCGACCACAATCATCCCTCCCTTGACCCGTCCGACGACCGCGTAGGAAAACCGGACGATCCGGTCCGCGAGCCCCGCGTCGGAGATGAGACTTCCGGCGAAGATGAAAAAGCCGATTCCCATCAGGACGTAGCTATCGAGGGAGTGATAGAACGTTCCCGACATGAAGGACAGGGCATCGTCGAGGGCGAAAAGTCCCGCCGCCGTGCTCGTGAGAAATCCCCATCCCAGGGGAAGGCCGAAGAAAATGCCGACGAGAAATACCGCAAGCGTGACGAAAACCCCGAAGGACATGACGGTCACTTCCCTTCCCCGGCGCCGCGCATCGCGACGAGCGTCGCGATATCGCATGCAAGGCCGTGCAGGAGATGGAGGAGGCAGAGCACCAGGGAGACGAAGAGCATCTCCATGAGCCAGCTCGTGTTGAACCAACGCACGAGCGTCGCGAACTGCGGGTATTTCGCCGCGCGGAGAGCGAAGGCCCACGTCGGAATCAGGAAGACCGCGACCGTGCCGATCGAGACCATCTTCAGAAACGCGGTGTACGCGACGCGGCCGCGCGGCCGCCCAGCGAAGACGGACTCGACGAACACGTCGACGGCCGTATGTCCTCCCTGGCGGGTCGTAAGAGGGATGACGAGAAACATGAAAGCGATGAAGATGTAGAGTGCGAGGTCGCTCAGCCAGATGATTTCGTAATGGAGCCAGTAGCGGTTCAGAACCTGAAAGAACGTCATGAACGTCGTAATGAAAAGCCCCGCGCCGCAGATGACGTTCTCAAAAATGCAAAGCGCCCTGTAGAAACTTCGGATGACATCTCCGAATCTGTTCAATACGATACCTCCCCTCTCCGGTGCACGAACTCCGGACGGAAAAGGCGATATACGGCCCCCTCCGTCCGGAACATCCCTGGTTACTTTTTGGCGGAAACCTGCTCGTGGATCTTCTTCAGTTCGTCCTGGATCTTCTGGGTCATGTCCTGGCCCGGATACTTCTTCTCGAGCCACGGCTTGCAGAGTTCGTCCCAGATCGCAGGAGTGTTTGATTTCTGCCGGAAGACGTCCCGCTGCTCGGGGGTCAGCTCGACCATCTGGAAACTCTTAATCTCGGAAAGCTTTTTCTTGTATTCTTTTTCGAGTTCCTGCTGCTTTGCGTAGAGAGTCGACTCGACTTCAAGCGCCGCCTTGTTCACCGCATCTTTCAGATCCTGCGGGAGCTTGTCCCAGATCTCTTTGTTGACGACGACATTGTTTGTATCCCAGCAGAAGTTAAGATCCGAATAGTGCTTCAACACTTCGGCATGTCGTTCTTCGATGAGTGACGGCCACATGGACCACATCCCGTCAACGACGCCCTTGGAAAGCGCGTCGTACACGTCGCCCCAGGGGATGGTCTGGAGTGTCATTCCAGTCCCCTTGCCCATGTTCTCAAGCGCACGGACAAGTCCGAGCGAGGCGGATACGCGCATCTTCAGGTTCTTGAGATCTTCGGGGGACTTCAGCGGACGCGCGTTGTTCCCAAGTCCGTAGGCGCCGAAGGATGTCTGGTACAGCATGTGCATGCCCACTTCGTTGTACGCGTCCTCCATGACCTTCCACAGAATGCCCTTGCCGGCTTCGAACGCCACCTTCGCCTCGTCCCAGTTCTCTATGGTCCAGGGCATCCAGTTGAGCATTCCTCCGGGGATGAGGTTCACATACGGAGCAAAGACCGAAACCTGGATGCTCCCCTCCTGAACGGCATGGAAGTGCTCGTCGTGCGTTCCGAGCTGTCCGTTCGGGTAGTACTTCATTTCTATCCGTCCGTTGGAGTATTTTCCGACGAGGTCGCAGAACATCTTGTGATACTCGTTCTGTGTCGGACGAGGCCAGGGAACACCGAATTTCCATTTGTACTCCGGGGCGGCGGCCGCCACGCCGGCAACCAGAAGGCATCCGAGAAGCGCCATTGCAAGGATCAAAGCAGTCGTCTTTCCGTTCATGCGTCGCATTCGATTCCCTCCTTCAGCATTTTCGAACAGCCACAGACACTCCGACTTCCGTCCGGAGACGCATTATCCTTCCCGCGGCCACCTCCTTTCCGTTCAGTCGCGCCCGCTCCGGGCACCGGACGCGTCCACGACGCGCCTGTAGAGAATCTCGGGTCTTCCCTTCCGGAGAGATGCCCGGGAACTCTCGATCACAATCAGCCCCGCGGTTCGAAACCGTGCCAGGATCTTTCGCGCGCTTTTCGCCTGGAGACCGAGGACATGCGAGAAATCGGCGGCGCTGAACGGCGCATCGAGCAGGTCGAACGCCTTCAGGTACCGCGAGAGCGTTGCCGGCGTGATGCCGAGCTTCCCGGAAATCTCCTGGAAATCGGGGTCCGGAGCCGCGAGAATATAGGAGGGTCTCCGTTCCCCGACGCTCCAGCCGCTCTCTCCGTCGAAGAGATGGCATTCGTTCCCGTCCTTGCGGAACCCCATGTCGAGCGCTTTTTCGGCGTACCGTTCCGCCGTCGTGATGTTCGACGCGATCCCGTACCCGATCCGGAGCCGAATATCGGGCGTCGACTCGAGAATTTCGTCGATGACCGGAACCCTGCCGAAGCTATTCGTTTCCATGAGAAACTGGCTGTACGTCTGGACGCTCTGGAATATCGACGCGCTCCGCTGAAAGAGCAGGATTCCCTTCTTTTTGGCGTACGCGGATATCGTGCGGTGTATGGACCGCATGGCCTGCTCGTATTGATTGAGCTGAACGGGGAGCTTTTCCGGCAGGAAGAGTCCGACGACGAGCTTGAGATGATCCTTGTCCGAGACGCCGAATGCCCGGAGCGACGCCGTCAGCGCCTCGCGAACCGAACTGACCGACGGGGAGACGAAAAACACGGGAACGCTCATTTCCTGAAGGCGCCTGTACGCGACATAGGCGCACGTGACGCAGAACGTCGTCCGTCCGGCGCGAAAGTGGGAGAGATGGAACTCCACGAGCTCGTCGTGATACCGCTCGGACGGCTTGAGAGGATACGTATAAATGGCGCCAATCGGGAAGTGGCAATCGAGCATCGAGTCGTTGATGTCGAGGTCGCTGAACGTGTCGATGCTGAAGCGTACATCGTCACCGATGAAAGCCCTGGCTTCGAGGAATGCGAACGACAGGCCGCTCGTGGGACGTTCGAGATAGAACCACGGAACGACAGGCTGGACGACGCTCGCTGCCATGAAATACGGGAGAACACCGCTGAAATAGAGGGCATCGACGTCGGACTGGTTCCCCGCGGCGATGCTGGGCGCGTCCAGCATCGTCTCGTAGAGCATGGGACGGATCGTAAGCTGTGGAAGATCCCTGGAAACAATCTGGAACTTCTCGACAATCAACGAAGGACCGATAACACCTAAGATCATATGGAATTCCCCCGGTGTTCGTGGATTGCAGTCTCTTGCGTCTTTATAGCGCCTAATTGCGTTTAATTTTATAACTCTTCCGTACTCTTGTCAACTCCACCGGGTACTGCTGAAATGTGGCGCTTCCCCGAAGAGAATACGGTGGCGCGAAGGAGCTTCGCTCCTTCGCGCCACCGCCATAGCTCTCCGGCTTCTACCTCGTCGTGTCGTTTCTGCGCAGCGCCCTTCCCGGTCGTCTGCCGGTAAGACTGCCGTCGCGCATCACGATTTCTCCGGATGTCATCACGGCAAAGAACCCGTTCGGATAACTGACCGGGTCCCGATATGTGCCGGTTTCGAGGACATCATCCGGCGAAAAGGCGACGAGATCCGCAATCGCTCCCTCGCGGATCACCCCTCTCCGCTGAAGTCCAAGCCGGGCCGCGGGCGCGGAAGTCATTCTCCGGATCGCCTGCGGCAAGGAGAGAATCCCTTCTCGTCGCACGTACTGCCCGAGAATCTTCGCAGTCGATCCGTACGTCCTCGGATGCGGCTTCCCTCCGACGATACTGTCGGAACAGAATGTCATGGCTTCGTGGGAGAGGATCGTCCGGACGTCATCCTCGCAGCCGTAGAAGAGTGTCATCGTCGCGTTTCCCTCTTCCTCGACAAGCAAGTCGCAGAGAGCGTCCACAGGATCCTTGCCGGACGTCGCAGCGATCTCGGCAAGCATTTTCCCTTCGGTCCAGCGGTTCGCATCGGACCGGACCGCATTGATGAGGACGCCATCCCAGCCACAGGAATCCACCCAGTTCTCCCAGAGAAGATCCGTCTTTCCCTTCTGGATATCCCGGATCTTGCCCCGAACGCTCGGATCCTTGATGAGTTCCAGCATCCGAATCTGTCCCTCCGCGTGGAATGGGGGCGGAATCAGCGCGTCGAGCATCGTGCTTCCCGCCGTGTAGGGATACTGGTCGAACGTCACGTCAAGTCCCCCCGCGCGGGCGGCGTCGATGACGTCGAGAATCTCGCCGGCCCGTCCATGATTCCTCTTGCCTGCGATCTTGAGGTGAGAGACATGCAGCGGACATCCGGCCTTCGTACAGATCCCGATAACTTCCCGAAGCGACTGTACGATGTGGTCGGCCTCGTTTCTCATATGGACGACGAAAAATCCGCCGTGTCGTGCGGTCTCCGCCGCAAGGGCGACGAACTCGCGTTCCTCGGCGAACAGACATGGCGGGTAGACGAGCCCCGTCGAAAAACCGAACGCTCCCTCCG
The DNA here is from genome assembly GCF_055390895.1 of Lactivibrio alcoholicus. NCBI lineage: Bacteria > Thermotogati > Synergistota > Synergistia > Synergistales > Aminobacteriaceae > Lactivibrio > Lactivibrio alcoholicus. Next base: position 2,473,238 of record NZ_AP042471.1, on the reverse strand, counting down.
CCATCGCCGCACCGACAAGTTCCGTCATTCTCCTGATTTCATCCTCCGTCGCCGGACGGTCGTCCCAGCCAACCACGGACGCCCTGACAGCTCCGTGCGCGACGAGCGCCGCGGTGTTCGCGGCCGGACGAACGCGATCGATCGCGTCGAGATACGCTCCCATGCTTCCGCTCCACTCCCATTCGGCGTCGTAGCGACCGTCGAGCCCGAGAAGGCGCGTCCGCATCATCGGGCGAGCTCCGGGCGACAGGGGGGCGACGGAGAGTCCGTCCTGTCCGACAAGCCCGGTCGTGATGCCCTGCATGATCTTCGCGTCCTCTCCGGGCTGCGTGAAGACGCGAAGGTCCGAATGCGTGTGCATGTCAATGAATCCCGGGCAGAGGATCCGATCCCCGATGTCCAGGGTAACCGACGCGTCGCCGGTCAATTCTCTCCGGACGACCGCGATCCTGTCTCCAGAGATCCCGACATCCGCACGGAACCACGGCGCCCCGGTTCCGTCCACAATCCGACAGTGTTTCAGAAGAACATCAAACATACAAAGCACCTCTTTCGGGAATGATGACGGCGTGCCACAGGGCGAATCATACCAGATTCCGATATCATTATTGTTTTTTTCATGAAAAACAATAATTCCTAAAACAGCCCGCTTGGGACCGGCACCGAAACCACTCCCGATGTGTCTCCCATATGACCGGAGTGTTCCCGATTTCTTCAGGAATATCGCTTTTTCCTTCATGCTATACTCTCTTGTGTCCGACTTCACGGATACGACCACGAAGAAAGCGAGCGGGAGGGCGGTTCATGAGTACGTTGGACGACGCTCTGGAAGGCACAGGCTTCAGCATCCGCCGGGCCTGCCCCTGTGAGGCTCGGGAACTGACGGATTTCGCCTATGCGTCGAAACGGTCGTGGGGGTATCCGGAGAACGAGCTGGATGATGACTGCGGTCCGTTGACCGTCACGCCGGGCTACATCCGCGAGAACACGGTTTTCGTCGCTGAGGACGATCGTCGCATTCTCGGTTTTTTCTCGCTGATCCCGACGGACCGCCCCGACGTCATCGAACTCGATCATTTCTGGGTCAACCCCGAAACCAGGGGCCGGGGCGTCGGACGAGCAATGTTCGGACGCGTTCGCAACGAGGCGCTCCGGCTCGGGATGCGGACGCTGTTCATCGTCTCCGATCCGAACGCGGAGGCTTTTTACCTGCGCGCGGGAGCGATCAGGACCGGCGACACTCCCGCCTGCTCGGGAGAGAGACGGCTTCCGACGCTGGAGCTTCCTCTCCAGCCGAAAGAGACATCGACGCCATCAGGCGAATGACCTGCCAATTTTCCAGACGGTGAAGGAGGGCACCTGTATGACGCATAAAACGCAAGAACGCACTTTCATTCCATTCCTCGCATTCATTCTTCTGTTCTTCGGGTTCGCATCGCCGGCCCTTTCCGCTCCCGCAACGGAGCCATGGACGCAGTACCGGGTCGTTTCCGGAGACACGCTCGACTCGATAGCGCGAGCGCACGGGATCTCCGAGAAGAATCTCCGCTTCGCGAACGCCGTCCACAAAGGCGGCGATCTCGAGCCGGGCGCGACTCTGCTGATCCCGAAGACCGACGACGACGCCTGCGCGGTTCTCACCGAAGTTCTCGCCAGAAAAAAGGGAACGGTTCCAGATTCCGCCGGACGACGGCAGGAAATCCGCCTCCCCGGACCGAAGGAACAGCCGCGTTCGACCGCGATGGTGGTATCGCGCATCATGACCTGGCCCGTGAAGGGAACGGTCAGCTCTCCGTTCGGAGTCCGCAGGGGCGGTCGTTCGCGGCGAGGCCACTTCCACGACGGAATCGACATTCCCGCCCCGAGGGGAACTTCCATCGTCGCGGCGCTCGACGGGAAGGTCGTCTCGGCCGCATCCCAGCGCGGGTACGGCAAAACCGTCACGATCGACCACGGGAACGGGTTCGTCACCCGCTACTGCCACTGCCTCGGATTTTCCGTGAAGGTGGGGGGCCACGTCCGCCGCGGGCAGAAGATCGCGACCGTCGGTCGTACCGGCCGCGCGACGTGCAATCACGTCCACTTCAGCGTCCTGCGGCACGGACGCGTCGTCGATCCCGCGCCCTATCTGCACTCGACGCAGTTCTAGCTCCGGTTTTCTCCGGAAGGGACGGGCGGGGGCACGGCCTCCGGCCCGTCGGCGATATCCCCGGTCCCGGACGGAATTCCCGCTTCGGGATAGACTTCGAGGGAGCGGAGCCTGCGTTCGATCGCGCGGCTCTTCCTCGCGGCTCCCTCGAGCGAATCGCCGGCCTCGAGCAGCTTGCGATGGGTTTTTTCGAGGACCGCGGCAAAGGTTCCGAATTCCGTCTTCACCTGTCCGAGAAGTCCCCATACCTCGGCCGAACGTTTCTCGATGGCGAGCGTCCGGAACCCGGTCTGCAGGCTGTTGAGGAGCGCGGCTACCGTCGTCGGTCCGGCCACGACGACCCGCGACTCGCGCATGAGCGTCTCGCAGAGTCCGTCGATCCGAAGGACTTCCGCGTAGAGGCCCTCGACCGGAACGAAGAGGATCGCGAAGTCGGTCGTATACGGAGGCTCGACGTACTTTTCCCGGATATTCCTCGCCTCCGAGAGGACCCGTTTTTCGAGCTGCCTCCGGCAGGAACGCGCCGCCTCCGGATCGGCGGCGTCCTGCGCGGCGAGGAGGCGCAGGTAGTCCTCCTGGGGGAACTTCGAATCGAGCGGAAGCCAGACGGGCTCCTCTCCTTTACCGGGCAGCCGGATCGCGAATTCGACGCGTTCGGTCGAATTCGGCCGCGTGCAGACGTTTGTCGCGTACTGTTCCGGCGAGAGAAGCTGTTCGAGCAGGCAGCCGAGCTGGATTTCCCCCCAGGTACCGCGCGTCTTGACGTTCGAGAGCACCTTCTTGAGATCTCCGACGTCGGCCGCGAGGACGCGCATCTCCCCAAGCCCCTGGTGGACGCGTTCGAGGCGGTCGGCAACGCTTCGGAACGCCTCTCCGAGGCGCTGTTCGAGCGTCGCGTTCAGTTTTTCGTCGACGACCGAACGGATCTGGTCGAGCTTCTGTTCGTTCCTCGCGTCGAGTTCGCCGAGCCGTCTGTCGACCGCGTCGCGGATACCGTCGAGCTTCGACGAATTCGATTCCGTCAGGCGTGACAGCTGGTTCGTGAACGTCTCGAGCTGCCCCTTCTGAAGCATCGCGATTTCCGAGAGACGGGACGAGAGGACGTGCCCCTGACTGTCCAGGGCCGCCCCCAGTTCTTCCCTGTTCTCGCGCGTCGACGCGCGCAACTCCTCGCGCAACGCCGCGAGCGCCTCAGCCTGGAGACGGACATCCCGATCGCGGTCGTCGCGCATGTCGTTCAGGGTCTCTCCGATGTCCTCCGCGGCGCGCGCACTTTCGCGGATACGCACCAGCAGAAACAGCAGAAGCGCGACGAGCGTCGCCGCTCCGAACGCGAGAATCGTCTCCGCTACCGAGAAGGACATCACCGTTCGCCCGAAGCTCTTTCCGTCGCTACGACCGGATGATCGGACCGACCGCGACGACCTCCGGTGACACCTTCGAGGAGAAGATCGAAAAATTCGACGCGAACCGCTTCGCGAGCCCGAGAGCCGCCTCTTCGTACGTCGCGAGGTCCTTCCACATCCGCCGCGGGTTCAGGAGTTCGTCGGGAATCCCGGAGCATCGCTGGGGTACCTGGAACCGGAAGATCGGGTCCGGAACGTATTCCGTCCGGTCGAGGTCGCCGTTGAGAGCCGCCGACAGCAATGCCCGCGTCACGTGAATCGGAGTCCGGACGCCGACGCCATAAGGGCCGCCGCTCCATCCGGTGTTGACGAGCCATACCCTCGTCCCGTGCGTTTTCAGAAGCTCCCCGAGCATGGACGCATAGGTGAACGGATGCAGCGGCAGGAAAGGAGACCCGAAACACGCCGAAAAGGTGGCCTGGGGCTCTCTGAGACCGGCCTCGGTCCCCGCGACCTTCGCCGTATAGCCCGAGAGGAAATGGTACATGGCTTCCTCGGCCGAAAGCCGTACGATCGGAGGCAGAACGCCGAACGCGTCCGCGGCGAGAAAGAAGATGTTTTTCGGATGCCCCGCCGTTCCAGGAACGAGCGCGTTTCCGATATGCCCCACGGGGTAGGTCGCCCGCGTGTTTTCCGTATAACGATCGGAATCGTAGTCGGGATCCCTGTTTTCGTCGAGGACGACATTCTCGATGATTGATCCGAACCTGATCGCGCCGTAGATCTGGGGCTCGGCCTCCCGGGAGAGCCTGATGCATTTCGCGTAGCATCCCCCCTCGAAGTTGAAGACTCCGTTCGGGCTCCATCCATGCTCGTCGTCGCCGACGAGTCGTCTGGCCGGGTCCGCCGACAGCGTCGTTTTTCCCGTACCCGAGAGTCCGAAGAAAAGGGCCGTGTCGCCGCGCAACCCGACATTCGCGGAGCAGTGCATCGGCAGCACGCCGCGAGCGGGCATCAGGGCGTTCATGATGGAAAAAACGCTCTTCTTCACCTCGCCCGCGTACTCCGTGCCGCCGATCAGGACGATCCGGAGTTCGAAATCGATCGCGACGAAGGCGGGAGACCTGAGACCAAGCCGCTCGTATCCCGGAGCCGCAAGCTTCGGCATTGCCACGACCGTGAAGTCGGCATCCGCATCGTGGTCGTCCTGAAGATCGCGGGGGATGAACAGCGTCCTCGAGAACAGTGCGATCCACGCGAAGTCGCTGACGACCCGGATCCGGAGGCGGTATGCCGGGTCAGCTCCCGCGTACCCGTTGAAGATGAACAGATCCCGTCCCTGAAGGTACGAGCGGGACAGATCGAGAAGGGTATCGAAGACCCCGGGATCCATCGGGGTGTTCACGTCTCCCCAGTGGACGCCGGCACTCGCCGCGTTGCGGACGATATACTTGTCCTGCGGCGACCGCCCCGTCCGCTCGCCGAACAGTGCGAGCGCGCCGTTTGACGCAAGCGTCGATTCCCCCCTGCCGAGCGATTCCTCGACGAGAAGGGGAACGGGAATATCCTCCCGAACCGAACGGAGATGGAACAGACCCAAGCGTTCTATTTTCCCGGTATACTGCATCTCTCTCCCTCCGAATCTCCTGCGGTGGGACGGCGCCTGGGCGCGGTGCAGGAATGGGTTCGATTATATGACGGAACGACGTTCCGACTCCACAACAAACGGGCCGTCACTCCGCACGAAGAAAACGCAGCGTCCGGGAGGCCCGTGCCACGAGCGGATCGAAACGCGCCTTTTCGGACTTCGGATAGCGGACCAGAAGCGTCGCGATCGTATCGCCGTCGGCCGAAAAGATGACGCGTTCGTAGAAGATGTCTCCGCCGACCGTTCCCGAAAGCACGAACCAGTTCTCCCGTTTCGCCCTGTACGTGACCGTTCCACCGAGTCCTCTCCAGTCCTCTTCTCGCTCCGTCGCGTACGACTCGCGGGACGCCCCGAGCGCGTTGTACATGCCGAACACGGAAATGACGCCTTCGGAGGAGGGATCGTAAAAGACGCGTCCGTCGTTGTTTACGGGAGCTTCGCCCATTCTGAACTCCGAAGGGACATCCACCGCGTAGCCGAACCGCGCGTTCCGGTAGGTCGAGAGCGTGGAGGCCGCTTCGGCGGACACGGCGGAGGCCAGAGCCGACACAAAAAGAGCCGCATAAAGAATCATACTTCGAACCCGCATGGAATCACTCCTTCCGGGATATCGATCTACCGGCTCAGATTCTATAATGAACGGCGGAAAAGAAAAACGGGGAGGGATACTCATGCGCATTAGCGCGCTTGGATGCGGAACGATGGGAGCCCCGACGGCGGCCGTCTTCGCCCTCGGAGGGCACGAAGTCATGCTCGCCGGACGGGATATGGCAAAGTCCCTGGCCGGAAGGGAACGGGCGTTCTCCGCGCTCGACCTTCTCGAACGATCGGGAATCGCGCGTCGCGAGGCCATCCGGGACGCGAAGGAGCGCCTCCATCCGCGCGACGGGCTCGCCGAGGCCGCAGTGGGTGCCGATCTCGTGATGGAGTCCGCGCCGGAGGATATCGAAGTCAAGAAGGCGATCTACGCCGTGGCTGAACGTCTCGTCGCGCCGGACGTCCCGATCCTCTCGAACACGTCGGGGCTGATGCCGTCGGTTCTCGCGGCGGACATGAAGCACCCGGAGCGGTTCGTCGTCACTCACTTCTGGAACCCGCCCCACCTGATTCCGCTCGTCGAAGTCGTCCCCGGACCGACGACGGATCGGGGGCTCGCTCCCCGGATCGCGGACATCCTCCGGTCGCTCGGAAAGAAACCCGTCGTCCTGCGGCGGGAGATCGCCGGGTTCATCGGGAACCGGCTGCAGTTCGCGCTGCTGCGCGAGGCGTTTCATATCGTCGAGACGGGCGCCGCCTCGATGGAGGACGTCGACGAAACCGTCCGGAACGGCATCGGACGAAGGTTCCGCGACACGGGCCCCTTCGAAACCGCCGACCTCGGCGGGCTCGACGTCTTTCTGTCGATCAGCCGGTACCTCTTCCCGGATCTCTCCGGAAACGTCACCCCTCCCGAAGCGCTCGAATCGGCCGTCGCCGCCGGACGTCTCGGCGCGAAGACGGGGGGCGGGCTCTACGACTGGTCGGCGGAATCACTCGCCGCCGTGAGGGAATCGAGGGAAGCGACGCTCGTCCGCTGCCTGGACGAGGATTTCGGACGGGGTCATCCCTCGACGAGTTCGAGCACGACGTCGTCGGGATCGCGCAGGTAGACGACGCGCTTGCCGGCACGCGGCCCCGCGGGAATGCGGCAGACCTCGCCGAGAAAAGGAACTCCCGCCGTTTCGAGCGCCGCTGTCGTCTCGTCGAAACGATCGGTCGTAAAGCAGACGTGCGCCGTTCCGGAATCGCACGGGCGGGTTTTCGCGCGCGTTCCGGCGCCGTCGAGATACTGCACGAGTTCGAGAAAAACGGAAGCGCCGGGAGACGAAACCGCCACGATCGCGAGCCGGGCTCCGGAAACTCCCGTCAGGCGTTCGGCGTAATCCCCCGGGCGCTCGATCGTCGGGCCGACTCCGAAACCGAGAACATCTCTGTAGAACGCGATGGACCTGTCGAGATCCCCGACCGTGATGCCGAAATGCGCGATCGCCGTCATATCCGTCACTCTCCCTGCCGTCGTTTTCGTTCGCTTTTGCGTTGGTACATGCGTTCATCCGCGATTCTGACAACGTCGAGAAGATTGTCCGCGTCTCCGGGGCAGAACGCTATCCCCCAGTCGAGGACGACGGGAAGCGCGACCCCGGGGACATGCACCGATACCGCGACCTGCGCGAGATCCTCCATCGTCTCCTCCGCTTCCTCGCGCGAGACGCCGGAGAGGTAGAACAGGAATTCGTCGCCCCCGTACCGGCCGATCATGTCGCCGTCGCGCAGACGGTCGCGAAGGGCCGACGCTGTCTTCCGGAGCACCTCGTCCCCGACGAGATGTCCGTACCGGTCGTTGATCCCCTTGAAATTCCCGAGATCGGCGATAGCAACGCATCCCGGCCGGTCATCCGACTTCGGACGACCGGATTCCTCCTCGAGCCGCCGCATGATGTACCGGCGGTTCCACACTCCGGTCAGCGCGTCGGTCATGGCCTCCTGCCGCCGTCGCTCGATGAGATTGTTCAGCGCCAGAAACGTGCTCATGTGCTCCGCCGTGATCTCGAACAGATCGGAATCAGTCCCCGAGAAGCCGCGTTCGTTCACGGCGCAGAGGACTCCGTACAGCGTATTGCCGAACTGCAGCGGAATGGCCATTTTATAGACGATTCCCGACGAATAGCTCTCGCGTCGCGGAAGACGCAGGAGCGCAGCCCGTTCGGCGAGTTCGCGGCAGTCCGCGATTCCGGCCTGCCGTTCGTCGCCCGCGTACTGCGACTCCGCCGGTTCGGGACGCAGCGCGCCTCCGTCCGACGAGGTCTCGTAATACCCCACCCAGGGAAACCCGAGATCGTGGGCGAGAACCTTCGTCACGCGGGTGCACAACGCGCGGCTGTTGCGCTCGCCCGCGATCTCCCGGGCGAAGCGGTTGAGGAAGCGGAACTGCCCCGCCCTCTGGTCCAGTTCGCGTCGGGCCTCCATCTCCTCCATATGCAGCGCGATGTATGACGCGACGATGCCGAGGATCCGAGTCTCCCTCTCTCCGAACTCATTGACGAGATGTCCCTCGATCCCGATGATCCCCCACTGGAACTGTTTGTAGACGACCGGCACCACGAGCAGCGAACGCGCCTCGCCGTTGTGGGGGACGTAATGGGGATCGACGGAGAGATCTCCCGCGTTGTAGGGCTCGCCGGTTCGCATCACGTGCCCGATGATGCCCTTCCCCGATGCGAGGAAATCGGCCTGACAACTCGCTGTCACGTCCCCGAGCGAATCGATGACGACCGTATCGTCGCCGCGTCGCGATGTCCTGAGACCGATGACGAAGTTCCGGAATTTCAGGATCGACGCGAGCGATCCGTTGAGGACGAGGTAGAGGTCGTTGACGGTCACGCACTCTCCGAAGAACTTGAAGATTTCGAGCAGAGTGTCCTGATCCGTGGCGATCCGTTCGAGCTCCCCCTTCCGTTCGCGCAGGTCCCGCAATGAACGGAATCGGAGGAGAAGAGCCGCTGACGCGCAGATGAAGAGGAAGAGCGACACGCCGAGGAGGTTTCTGTTCTTCCGGAGTTCCGACAGGGAGCGGTTGACCTGCAGGTCCGTCGTCGACATCAGGAGACGGAGGGTGCGGTCCGCGAGGTGGATTCCGGCCCACGCAACGAGACGGCACGTCTCCCCGGAGTCGCCCGGGAGGCGGACTTCGGCGGTCCCCGATGTTTCCCTGGCAATCCGTTCGGAGAGAGCCACAATTTCCGGACGATGCTTCGCAGCCGTCCGGGAGAGCATCTGTCCCGACAGGGAGGGGTCTCTGTCGTACAGGATCAGCCCGGAAGTGTCCATGAGAGTCGTGCGTCCGTCCGGGCCGGAACGGATCGGAGCGACATAGCGGCTGACGATGTTTTCCACATCGATCACCGTGACGAGAACCCCCGTCGTCTTCCCGCCCTCCCGGATCTGGTCGACCAGTGGCATGTACCGGCTCCCCGACGCCGTGTCGAATGGTCCCGTCACGGGGAATTCCCGGTCGGAGACCGACTTGCCGTCGAGAAAGGCCTTCGCGGTCTCCGCTGCGAGCTTTTCCGTCCCGGCGGCTCCGGGATGCGCGGCGAAGGCCTTTGTGACGCGGCCGTCAGAACCGAGATAGAAATAGCCGGCGACATCTGGAGTTCCGGACGCCATCGCGAGAAGCATGTTCCCGATCATACCTGAATCATCCCATGAGCGGGCACCTGAACGAAAGACGTTTCCGGAGAGAAAGCGCTCCGCCGCGAGAATGCATCCGATCCGATCCTCGATTCCGACCTGTGCGGTACCGACCTGCTGCGCCTGGTACGCGTTGATGACCTTCCTCTGTCTGTCAACGGACTCCCGGTCGAGGAAGAAGAGAACGGCGGCCACGACGAACAGGCCCGTCAGCGACAGGCAGAGAAACGCCGTCGCCGGCGGAAGAGTCGCAAATCGTTTGAATGGCTTCCACAGGAAGTTCACCCAGGCAGCTCTCCTCACAAGGGTCTCTGGACCCGCCTATTATAATCTTCTTTTCTCTGAAATAATGTGATAACATTGGGTCAACATTATCGAAGGAGGGCAATCCATGGATACGGTCACGAAGCTTTCCGTACTCTCCGACGCGGCCAAATACGACGCTTCCTGCGCCTCCTCCGGCAGCCGGCGCCGGAACGCAGGGGGAACGGGAAGCACCGTTCCGGGAGGCGTCTGCCACACGTGGACGGAGGACGGGCGCTGCGTTTCCCTCCTCAAGATCCTCATGACGAACGTCTGCGCGTACGACTGCGCCTACTGCGTCAACCGCCGGAGCAGCGACGTTCCCCGCGCGGTCTTCTCGCCGGGCGAGATCGCTGATCTGACGATGGAATTCTACCGGAGAAACTACATCGAAGGCCTCTTTCTGAGCTCCGGCGTCCTCGGCTCTCCGGACGAAACGATGGAACGCATCGCGACCACGCTTACGCTGCTTCGAAGTCTCCACGGGTTCAACGGGTACATTCACGCGAAGACCATCCCGGGTTCGTCAGCGGAACTCGTCGAACGCGTGGGACGCCTCGCGGATCGCGTCAGCGTCAACATAGAACTCCCGTCGGAACGAAGCCTGAACGCGCTCGCGCCGCAGAAGAACCGCGACGCGATTCTCCATCCGATGGAATACATCGGGAGAAGGATCATCGAAAACGGGCAGGAACGACGCCTTGCGCTCCGGGGGCACGCTACGCCCCGGTTCGCCCCCGCCGGGCAAAGCACCCAGATCATCGTCGGCGCGTCACCGGAATCCGATCTGACGATTCTCAGGCTCTCCGAGGGGCTCTACCGTCGTTTCGGCCTTCGCCGCGTCTACTACTCCGCGTTCGTCCCCGTATCGGAAAATCCGCTCCTTCCGGTGCTCGCGAAGCCGCCCCTGCTCCGCGAACACCGTCTCTACCAGGCGGACTGGCTCCTGCGGTTCTACGGCTTCTCGGCGGACGAACTTCTCGACGAATCCGCTCCGGACTTCGACGAGTTGCTGGATCCGAAGGCGACATGGGCGCTCCGGAACATGAATATCTTTCCTGTCGAGATCAACACCGCCCCGTACGAGACGCTCCTTCGAGTTCCCGGAATCGGCGTCCGTTCGGCGAAACGGATTCTCGCGGCCCGCTCGGCGCGGACGCTGACGCCTGATAACCTCGTCCGTCTCGGCATCGTATACTCAAGGGCGCGTCACTTCATCGCGTGTTCGGGGCGTTTCTGCGGAGATCCCCGAATCCCGGTCCCGGTTCTCCGGAGGCGACTCCTCTCGGGCTCCGGAAAGCGACCTTCCGTGAACCAGCTCGTCCTCGACATGGCATGACAATCTATCGGTACGACGGGACGTACAACGGCTTCCTGTGTCTGCTCCTGAAGGTCGCGCGGGACGGACGCGAGCCGGACGATATTCTCCGGCCCAAAGACGGGCAGAGATGTCTTTTCTCTCCCGAGGAGATCCTGACGGACGAACGCGTCGCGATGTCCGTCTCCCGCGCCCTGCGGGAGCGGACGTCCTTCCGGACGGCAGCCGGGGCGTACCACGCGTTCCTCTCGGAGCTGCCTGGAATCGACGTACACGTTCTCCGGTATCTCGCACTCGCGTGGCGCGAAGGCGCGCGACTCGGCCGCCGCCTCGCGGACGAGTCCGTCGCCGCCGTTCACGAAGCCGCCCGTCGCGTCGCCGGAGAGCGGCGTCGTTTCCTTGGGCTCGTCAGGTTCCGCGATATCGGCGAGGTGCTGTACGCGCCGATCGAACCCGACTTTCACATTCTTCCGCTCCTCGGCGGACACTTCGCCGCCCGTCTTCCCCTCGAACGGTTCGTCATCCACGACGTCCGCAGGAAAGAGGCCATCCTCCACGGCGAAGGAACGTGGGAGACCGCGCCGTTCGACCCTCCGTCGCGGCCGAAGGAGACAGAAGAGGAACAGACCGTTCAGGATCTGTTCCGGCAGTACTTCAGAAACGCCGCGATCGCGTTCCGCAGGAATCCGGACCTGCAACGCTCCCATCTGCCGAAGAAGTATCGGAAATGGCTTGTCGAATGCGACTGATCAGGAGTGCAGCTTTGCGATATCGAGAGCGATGAACGAGAAATTATGGGCGTGGTCCCCGATGCGCTCCATATTGCTCAGGATATCGATGAAGATGACCCCTGCCGGCGGGTTGCACTCCCCGTGGTTCAGTCGCGCGATGTGGCTCTTGCGCATGGTCTTTTCCTTGCGGTCGATCTCCTCTTCGAGGACGTCGATAACCTCGCGCGCCTTCGCGGGGTTTTCCTCGGCGAACGACTCGAGACTCAGACAGACGGCACGCTCGACGGAACGAAACATATCCTCGAATTCGTCGCGCGCGATCTGGGAGAACTCGACGCCGTTCTCGCGCTTGTAGTCGTATAGTTCGATCAGGTTCTGTGCGTGATCGCCGATACGCTCGATGTCTCCGACGCCGTTCACGTAGGATGCGAGGACCTGCGACAGTTCACTCGAAACCCCCCGTTGCCAGATTTCCGTCGCGTAGCGGTTGATCGCGTGGTTGAGCGCGTTCACGCTCTTCTCCGTCTCGTTGACCTCGTCGATCATCTTCGGATTGTCCTCGATGAAAGCAGTACGCACGTAGAGAAACATCTCGTGCGCGAGACGCCCCATGTGGACGATTTCGGCCTTTACGGCGTCGATAGCCGCGGCCGGCGAAGCCTGGATGAGTTTTTCGTCGAGGAACTGCGGCCCGCGATAGGCAACGGTCTCTCTGTTCGGGACGAGAAATGTGATGACCTTGGCGTAAAGTCCCGTGAAGGGAAGGAAAATCAGGGTGTTGATGCAGTTGAAAAGCGAGTGCGTGTTGGCGAGCTGGCGGGCGATGTCCGTTGACGTTCGGGCGACGATCGATTCGAAGAGGGGCAGAGCCGAGACGAAAATGACGACGCCGATGACGTTGAAGAGAACGTGCGCCGCCGCGGCCTGTTTCGCCGACCGGTTCGCACCGATGGACGCGAGCACGGCGGTGATCGTCGTCCCGATATTGTCGCCGAGAATGATCGGGATGGCCGCGTCGAGCGAGAGGAGTCCCTGCGACGCCATCGCCATCGTGAGTCCGATCGTCGCCGAACTTGCCTGGACGAGCATCGTGACGACGGTACCGACGAGGACGCCAAGGAGGGGATTCGAGCTGAAGGCGAGGAAAAGATCCTTCCGGTCCCTCAGGAAATTCATCGAATGCTCCATCGTCTGCATCCCCATGAAGATGAGGCCGAATCCGACGAGCCCGTTTCCGATGTAGCGCTGCCGCTTGGTCTTTCCGAAGAGCGCGAGGAGCATTCCGATGCCGACCGCTGGAAGCGCGAGGTCCTTGATCTTGAACGCGATGATCTGCGCCGTGAGTGTCGTCCCTATGTTCGCCCCCATGATGACGCCGACCGCTTCCTTGAGCGTCATGAGCCCGGCGTGGACGAAACTCACCGTCATGACCGTCGTGGCGCTGCTGCTCTGCATGAGCATCGTGACGCCCGCCCCGATCAGGACGCCGCGGACCGGCGTCCGCGTCAGGGATCCCACGATCTGCCGCAGCCGGTCTCCCGAAAGGGCCTGCAGGGAATCGCTGGTCAGCTTGATTCCGTACAGGAACAGTCCGACCCCTCCGAGAACCTGGAAAAACGTCGCTACCGACACCGGATCATCTCCTCATATATCCCGGAGGAACGTCGTTTCATCGCCCCGGTCCGAACTTTTCTTCCATCTTTTCGATTATGATACACAGCGAAGATGATTTCGTCACGCTCGACATCACTCCGGATTTGTCCGACGATTATTCAAGATACCATGTTTTTTCTTTTAATTCATTCATTTTACAATTGACGAAAACTTCGGCTGGGCGTACACTTCTAAGGCAAGACGTTCGATTCCAAAGGGGGGCTGTATGAAATGGGTCCGTTCTCTCGGCGGTTCGTTTTTGCGGCGGTTCTTCTCTGCGCGATCGGCGTTGCCGGCGCGGTCTCCGCCTCGACGCTCCAGGACGTGAAAGCGCGCGGCGTCATCAAGGTCGCCATGGCGGATTTCGACATCGTCCCATTCGTCATGGGACCGGGCGACCGGGTGACAGGGTTCGACATGGACCTCGCGACGAAGGTCGCCGAAAAACTCGGCGTGAAGATGCAGATCGTCCGCCTCCCATGGGCGAACGGAATCGACAGGGCGTGGACGCCGGGATACGCGTGGGACCTCTTCGACATCGCATGCACCTCAATCACGATCACCGGAGCGCGCGCACAGGTCTGCGACTTCTCCGAATGGTACTTCAAGACAGGGCAGCTCGCGATGGTCAAAAAGACCTCTCCCGTGAAAACCGTCGAAGACATCAAGGGGAAGTCCATCGGATGCCTCTCGGGATCCACGGGAATGACTCTCGTCGAAAAGAAGTACCCGGAGTCGAAAATGCTCCCGTTCGAGACGGTTCCCGATATCGAGAACGGACTCACGATGGGGGTCGTCGAGGTTGGAATCTTCGACGGGATGACGGTCCTCGACGTTGTGCGGAAGACCCCTGATCTCCGGTATATCGATACGTACCTCACAGAGGAAAACTACGGAGTCGCCATGAAAAAGGGATCCGATCTCAAGACCGTGATCGACGAGGTCGTCACAGCCAATCGCGACGCGTTCAAGGCGAAGTGGATCGATAAAAAGTAACGTCTTCCGACCCGGTTTGTACCGGCAGGCGCGAGGGGGCACGGAAATCGCGCCCCCTCGTTTCACTTAGCGGGTCCGGTGACCTGCTACCACATGAGCAATTCATATCATCGCAATGGAGGCACCTTCCCTCACGAAATATCCTCCCGGCGTCCGCCGCGTTCAGGTCTCTTTTCCTCATGATATGCGTGAAAAGCGCAAATCTTCCTTCTGAGGTGACGTGTCATGAGACGATTTTTCGTCGCGTGTCTTTTTCTTCTCACACTCCTCTCGACTTCGGCCCGTGCCGGAGAGGAGATCGTTACGGCGGAACAGAATCCCGCGCTTCTCGCGTATCTGGAGGAGACGTCGGGACGGCGCGGAGCGCTCCACGGCGGAGAGGGAAGCGACGCGGCCGGGTACGGCTACATGCCGCCCCCGATGGTCCTTCCGTCGCTCGGCGAGCACCCCGACAGGGAAAACGCGGTCCGCGCCGCGACAACATTTCCCGCTCTGTACGACCTTCGGACGCTAAACCGCGTCACTCAGGTCAAAAATCAGGGGTCGTACGGAACCTGCTGGACCTTCTCGACGATGGGATCGGCCGAATCCGTCCTGAAACCCGGCGAGACGAACGACTTCAGCGAATTCCATCTCGCCTACCAGGCGTACAGGGACCCGAACGGAGGGTTCACGATCAACTCGATGGGCTCGAGCGTGTACGACCAGGGCGGCAACGACTGGATGTCGATGGCCGTTCTTTCCCGGTCGCGAAGAGCGCGAAGGCGACCGTGACGGCGTAGGTCGCGAACGATTCCGCACAGGATGCGTCGAAGACGTTCTACATCGTAAAGAAGGTTCCGTTCCCTGTCGTGAATTTCCGTCAGGCCGTCCCAATCGTCTCCGTTCCGCAGAAACTCACGAAGAAAGTCTCCGATGGAAAAACCTACGATGGTCCGATGGGTGTCGTCCCCCCGTTCCTCTCCGTGGGTGAGACGGATCTGGCCGTCGAACTCACCGGCGAGGACGTCATTGAGCTGACGGAAGCCCCGTCCGGATCGGGTTCGTCGGGCGAGGGAAGCGGCTGCGACGCGGGAACCGGCGGCATCCTCGCCTCGCCGCTGACGCTTCCGGCCCTGCTTCTCGCCGGAATGCCGAAGAAGCGCTAGCGGAAACCGTCAACCGGCCAACCAAAAAGGCGAGAGGGCGGAAATCCCCCTCGCCTTTTTCATTCCCGGCCCTTCCCGCGTCAGTCGGTCGGCCTCTCCGTCCGATCTTTCCCGGAGAGGGCGCGCAGGAGCGTATCCTCCCGGAGTCTGCGAGCCGTGATGTCCCGGATGAACGCGAATACGCTCTCCCCCTCCTTGGGGACGATCCGGATCTCGTAAAAACAGCGGCGTTTTCCGCGATCCCGTTCGTACTCGGTTTCCTGGACGGCCCCAGTCGCAAGCGCGCGGTGTATCGTCGCGAGAAAATCGGGAACGACCGATGCGGGAAAGAGATCCTCCGCCCCCCGGAGCGTTTCGACGGTCGTACCGGAACGCAGGATCCTCTGCCGGTCGGACCAGATGGCGATGAGTATCCCCTCGGACGTGAACTCGGCCAACGTGTCCGGAATCCTCGAAAGCAGCGAACGGAGCGAGGCTTCGCTTCTTCGCTGGGCTTCCCGGGCGCGGCGGAAATCCCCGAACGGCTCTTCGATCGATCCGTCGGGGCTTCCCGAAGAATCCCCCCAGAAGCGAAAGTTATTCTTGCCCCTGGCCTTGATCATGTACATCGCGGCGTCCGCCTTCTGCATCAGTTCCTCAGCGTGGACCCCGTCCGCCGGAGAGATCGCGATCCCGAGACTTCCCGTGGGGGAAAAGTTCCTGCCGTCGATTTCAACGGGGCGCGAGATCGCTCCCAGGATGCGTCGCGCGATCATTTCGGCCTCGGCGGCGCCCTGAATCGACGGAAGGACAAAGAAGAATTCGTCGCCGCCGACTCTCGCGACGGTGTCCATCTCGCGGACGTGCGACTGGAGACATTCCGCGATTCTCCGCAGCAGAGCATCTCCCGTCGCGTGCCCGAAATTGTCGTTGACGGCCTTGAGATTGTCGAGATCCAGCATGAAGACGGCGACGCAATCGCCGCTCCGTTCCGCGTGCCGGAGCGCGACCCGGAGGCGGTCCGCGAAGAGCGACCTGTTCGGCAATCCCGTAAGCGTATCGTGCGTGGCCTGATGGTAGATCGATTCCTGCGAAAGCTTCGACTCCACCGACAGCGCAATCTGTTCCGACAGGAACGTGAGAACCTCGAGCTCCCTGTTCCCGAACCGGACCTCCGGCGTATAGCTCTGAACGACGAGGGCTCCTATCACGCGATCCCGGTTGCAGAGCGGAACGCCCAGAAAACTCTCCGGAACGCTCCCCACGATGTCGACGCCGTCTTCCGACGCGTACGTTTCGAGATCCGACGGATCGGAGATGAGCATCGACTTCCGCCGCCGGATGATATATCCGGTCACCCCCTGGTCGCCTCTCATCGGAGTCGGTGGTTCGTCCCGTTCGTCCACGAAATAGGGGAAGCTGATCATCTCGTGCTTCTGGTCATAGAGCGCGATGAAGAAGTTCCGGACGTCCATGATGTCACCGAGAACGGCCCGGATCGCCTCCATCGTCTCGGAGAGCGATCCGGGCGCGTTCGCTGCGCGGGAGATCCGGTACATCGCGTTCCGGATGATCTCGCTCGTTGCCCGCGCCGTAATATCCGTTATGACGCCCTGAAAGAGGATTTCCTCCCCGTTCGAGTTCCTCGTGATGAAGGTCCGGTCCTCGACCCAGCGGACTTCTCCGCTTCGCGCGAGGATCCTGTATTCCTGGGCGTATTCGTTCAGATTCCGGTCCCTGAAGCACCTCGCCTGCTGCCGGACTTTTTTCAGATCTTCGCGGAGAATGAGATCCTCGTAGCGAACCTTTCCCGAAAGGAATTCCCCGGCCGTATAGCCGAACTGACGGACATTGTCGGAGATATAGGACACGGGAAGCCCTTCGGCGTCCATCCATTCGACGAACACCGAAGGGCTCTTGTTGACGATCTCTTCGAGGTTTACCCTGCGTCCTGAAATTTCATCAGCCATGTCTCTGGTAGTATACCTTTCGGGGACATGGACGCAACTCCCCCCGGCACGGCAAAAATACCGAGTCCGTATTCGCCCTCCCGAGAGCCGTCCTATTTCCCGGAACCCTGTTTCCCCTTCCGGAGCGCCTCTTCGCGTTCCCTGCGCTCGTTCAGTTTCACGACATCCTTTTCGAGAGCCTTGATGATGTCCTCGGCGCGCTTGTTCGGCACGAGCTCGACGCTCCGGCGGTATTTCTCGAGCGCGGCTTCGATCTTCCCCTGTTTTCGCAGGACGGTCGCTTCGTTGTAGAGCAATGCGGCAAGTTTCGTTCTCTCGGCCTGCTCCGCGATCTTCCGCTCGATGCCCTTCACGTGGGCCTCGAGATCCGGCATCGGATAGAGCGACAGGCTCAGTTTGTAGATTCTGAGCGCGTCCTTCAGGCGCCCCGTCTTCTGCAGCGCGACGCCCTCGTTCCGAAGGCGAACCGCCTCTCTCATGTCCCTCTGGATCTTCTCGTAGAGCTTCTTCACGTGCGTCTCGAGTTGCGGGTCCTTTCGGTAGGAAAGGCTCTGACGATACTTCTCGAGCGCCTCGGCGTTGCGTCCGTTCTTCTGCAGTGCGATGCCCTCGGCGCGGAACGCGGCCGCCTTCTCTCTACGCTCCTTTTCCGACAGGAGCAGCGTTTCGAGCTGATCCGCATATGCCTGAAGCTCCGGATCGGGACGGACGCCGAGGCTTTCCCGGTATTTCTTCAGCGCCTCCTCCGGGTTCCCCTGCTTCTGGAGTGCGATTCCCTCGCTGCGAAGACCTCGCGCCCTGGCGAGACGCTCCTCGTCGGCCCGGACCTTTTCTCCGAGCGCTTTCGTCCGTTTTTCAAGCACGCTGTCCGACCGGAGCGCGAGGCTTTCCGTAAAACGCTCGAACGCCTCGCGTTCGCGCCCTTCCTTCAGGAGGGAATGTCCTTCATCGGCCAGCTTCTCCGCTCTCGCGCGGCGGTCGCGGTCCAGCTTCGCCTCCGCCGCGATCTTCGCGAGCTCCGAACCGAGTTCCTTGTCCGGGAAGAGCGCGTAGCTCTCCTGATATTTCGCGAAGGCGCCCTCGAGGTCGCCGATCTTCCTGAGCTCCTCCGCTTCGGTCGCGATCTGGCGCGCTGCTTCGCGCTTCTTCGCCGCGTCGACGATTTTCCGGTTCACGCGCGTGACGGCATCGTACGCGTCCTTGTCCCGGAAGAATCCGAGACTTTCCTCGAATTTCGCGAGCGCCTCCTCGAGACGCCCGGAAGCCTCGAGCTTCCCTCCCTCGAGATACGACTTCAGGGCGAGCTCCTGCTTCTCTTCCCGCTCGCGGATGGCCTTCGTCACGCGTTCGACGGCTTCCGAGGTTTCGGCGGTTTCCCATGTCCTGTTGCTCTGGCGCAGCTTCGAGAGAGCATCCTGCAACTTCCCGCCGACCTCGAGATCAAGCGCCTCGCGGAAGAGCGCCCGCGCCCCGGCGATAACGGCCTCTCTCTCGGCGAGAGCCTTTTCGATACGTTCGATCGCGGTATCGCTCCTGCTGTCGGACGCCTTCGACGCGCTTTCCCGCGCCTTCGCCAGGGCTTCGTCGAGTTTTCCCGCCCGCTCGAGGCGCAACGCATCTTCGAGAAGTCGTCCGGCATCCGCGCGCGCATCCGCGCGCATTCTGTCTCTTTCGCCGATCGCTCCGCGCAGTCGCGCGACCGCAGCGTCCGTACCGATATCGGGAGAAAGTTCCGCACTCGCATTGAATTCGGCGAGAGCCTCGTCGAGCTGCCCCTGCCCTTCGAGAGCCGTTCCCCGGGCTGCCCGGGCCGCGGCGAGAGCCCGCCGTTCCTCCCCGGTCCGCGCGCGATCGAGGATCGCCGACTGGACGCGCGCAAGCGCTTCGAGAACACGATCGGAACGATACACGCTTCTGCTCGTCTCGTACCCCGCGAGCGCGTCCTCGAGCCGTCCGGCCTTTTCGAGAATTTCGGCCTTCGTGTAGAGCTCGTTCCCACGGTCTTCGGACGCTTTCCGCTCCAGCAGACGGGCGTTCAGACGCGCGAACGCTTCGTCCTTTTCCTTCGTCGGATCGAGAGTCCGGCTCTCACGCATCGCCGTGAAAGCCTCGTCAAGCCTTCCGAGCGACTCGAGCTCCGCCGATTCCTGCGCGAGCCTGACCGCACGCTCCTTTTTTTCCGCCGATTCCCTGGCAAGCGCGTCGACCTTTCCCTGAACGCGCAGGATGGATTCGTCGACCTCGGCCGCCGTGACGAGCGAGGCGCTTTCCTCGTACGCCGCGAGCGCTTCGGGGAGCCTGCCGAGGCGTTCCAGTCTCGCTCCGTTCCTGCTCAGCCCGGCGGCACGGGCCTTCCGTTCGTCCGCAGCCCGGATTTTCTCGCCGATCCTCCGGATCGCCTCCTCGGCGTCCCTGAGGGGAACGACGGACTGGCTCTCCCGAAGTTTCACGCGAGCGGCCTCGAGTTCTCCCCTCAGTTCGAGGTCCGAAGCCTCCGTAAAGAGGGATAGCGCCTTCGCACGGGCGTCGGCCTCGCTCCGTCCGCGCTCGACGATCTTTCCCTCGAGGCGCGTCATCGCTTCTTCCACCTTCGGATCAGGCAGCAGCGCAAGGCTCTCCGCGAACCGTTCGCGCGCCCCGTCGAGATCGCCGGCCCTTTCGAGTTCCGACCCGGAGCGGAAGAGCCTGCCCGCGCGAAGCTGCTTTTCCTCCTTCGACTGGATGCGCTCCCGTATGACCACCCTGAGCCGGTCCACGGCCTTCGCGATCTGCGGATCGGGCCAGAGCGCCTGGCTCGCGAGGTACTCGTCGAGGGCATCTTCGACCTTCCCGGACTGCTCCAGTTCGGACGCCTTCGCGGCCATGCCCGTCGCCTTCGCCTTGCGGTCACGGCGTTCCGAGAGCTGCGCCTGGAGTCGTCTGACGGCGTCCTCCGCCTCTTTGTCGGGCCATGTCAGGCGGCTTTCGCGATATTTCGCCAGCGCCTCCTCCGTATGGTCGGTAAGTTCGAGGTCGTACCCCTCCTGGAAGAGACGATACGCACGTTCCTTTTTCTCGCCCTCTATCCTCGCTTTCTCGCGGATGGCAGCAGCCAGCCTGCCTGCTGCCTCCTCGGCCTTCGCGTCCTGCCAGAGCGCAATACTCGCTTCGTAGGAGGCCAGCGCCTCCTCGAGACTTCCGATCCGCTCGAGTTCGGCGCCTTTTCGGGCGAGCGCGGCTGCACGGGTTTTCTTCTGCTCGTCGGTCGCAAGGCGGGCGTCTATCGTCGCGTGAAGTCGGGCGGCCGTTTCGTTCACGGCTTTATCCTGGACGTAGCGCAGACTTTCCTCGAAAAGATCGAGCGCCTCTTCGAGTCTGCCATCCTTTTCGAGCGCCTGGGCCCGCGTCTTCAGATCGTCCGCTTTGGCCTTCCGCTCGTCCCGCTCCCGGACGAGCGCTTCGATGCGCCCGGCCGCTTCGCGTGCCTCGGGGAGCGAAACCGCCCGGAGGCTTTCCCGCAGCTTCGAGAGCGCGTCGTCGAACTTTCCCGCCCCTTCGTCGGCGAGCGCCTCCCGAAGGAGCCTCGACGCCGTCTCCCGCATCTCTCCGAGATACGTCTGTCGTTTCACACCCTGTTCGAGCAGCGCCGAGGTCTCGTCGTCTTTCCAGAGGCCGAGGCTCTCGCGGAACTTGACGACGGCTTCCGCGGCCATATCCCGCGACAGCAGGGCGCGTCCCTCTTCCCGAAGCGCCCGGGCCGCCTGGAAGTTCTTCCGCCCCTCCGTCATCGAGAGCAGTTCTCCCCGGGCCTCTTCGGACTCGGCATCGAGCCGGAGCGCCTCTTCGACGAGCGCGATCGCCCCGTCGAGATCACCGCGCTGCCAGAGAGCGCGTGCTTCGTCGACTTTGTCGAGCGCCTTTCGGATCGCCGCCGCCCGCGCATCGGCCGACGCGACTTCCTGATTCAGCGTATCGAGCCCGGGGAGCGGCTCGAGGTCGACTTCGAGATCCGAAAGCCCCGGGAGGGCCGGGAGTCCGCTCCCGCCTCCGGACTGCCCCGGCATTCCGGACGGAAGCGGCGGGGGCTCGTCCGCGGACGCGACATCGGGAAGAACCGGTTCCCCGATCGCCTGCGCCGGAAGAACCGAAGCAGGCACCACGAGAATACACACCATCATCGTCAAAAAAAACGTTCTCTTCGTCATCCGCCGTTCCTCCTCGCAATCCGTTCAGGGATTTTAAAAAAAACAAGAGCGTCTTTTCCGTACACTTTCTCGTATTATACCCGGTCGCGCCTGAACGAAATCCGGCGCCACGCAATGCCGCAGAGGGCGGCAACGCAATCGGGGAAGATATCCTCGTCGACTCTGAAGCGGGGATTGTGGTGCTGTGCGTCCGTTCCCTTCGCCGGATCGGCCATTCCCGCGAAGATGAACGTTCCCGGGACCTTCTCCTCGTAGTAACTGAAATCCTCCGACCCCATCGCGACCGGGGGCTCGACGACACGCCCGGCGCCAAACATTTCCGTCAGGGTGGCCTGCGCGAGAGCCGTCATCGCCGGGTCGTTCACGGTCACGGGGTAGATCGGGGTGTAGACGAGCGTCGCTTCGCATCGCGTCGCCATGCAGATGCCGTCGGCGATCCGCTTCATGCGGCCCTCCATCGACGCCCTGACGGAAGGGCTCGTCGAACGGACGTTGCCCGTGATCCTGGCCGTCTCCGGAATGATGTTCGGCGCCGTTCCGGACTCGATCTTTCCGATGCTGAGGACCGCCGTTTCGAGAGGATCGATCTCGCGGCTGATGATGCTCTGCATGGTCGTGATGATCGTCGCGGCAGCGATGGTCGGATCGAGCGCGTCCTGCGGGCGGCCGCCGTGCCCGCCCTTTCCCTTCACGGTCAGCTCGAACACGTCGGCCGACGCCATCATGCCGTCGCTCCGGAGGCCGAAGACGCCGCTCGGCAACGACGACCAGACGTGAAGGCCGATGATCGCGTCGACGCCTTCGAGTGCCCCGCCCTCGATCATCCGTCCGGCGCCGGAGTCGAATCCGGCCTCCTCCGCAGGCTGGAAGATCAGGCGAATGCGGCCCGGAATCTCTCCGCGCACCTTCGAGAGCACCGTCGCGACGCCGAGGAGAATCGCCGCGTGCGCGTCGTGTCCGCACGCGTGCATCACGCCCTTCACCTTCGAGCGGAACGGAACGTCCGTCTCCTCGTCGAGCGGAAGAGCGTCGATGTCGCCGCGAATAGCGACGCACGGTCCGGAGTGGTTCGCGTTCAGATCCGCGATCACGCCCGTTCCGCTCTCGCCGACCCCGATGCGGATATTCTCGCATCCGAGTTCGCGGAGCCTTTCCGCGATGAACCGCGTCGTCTCGCGTTCCTTCCAGGGGAGCTCGGGGTTCTCGTGAAACCGTCTGCGCCACGCGACCACGTCCGGCCCGATGGCGGCGGATTGCGTTCTCAACGTCCGAAGATCCATTGATTCGTTCACCTCGTATTCTTTCAAGCCGTTCTCCGGCAGGAGAAACCGCCGGGAATCGTCCGGCAGCACCGCCCGCTGCTTCCGTATGCGTCCCCGGTCAGCGGACGACGATCTCGTCTTCCACAGTGTTCGAAAGCGTCCCGATTCCCTCGATTTCGACGCGCGCGACATCCCCGCGCGACAGGGGGCCGACGCCCGAAGGCGTTCCCGTGATGATGACGTCGCCCGGGAGGAGCGTCATTACCTGCGTGACGAACTCCACGATCACGGGGACCGGGAAGATCAGGTTCGCCGTCGACGAATGCTGGACCATCGTATCGTTGCGCCACATGCGGATCTCGAGGTTCGACGGATCGAGCCCCATGACGATCCAGGGACCAATGGGCGCGAACGTGTCGAACGACTTCGCGCGCGTGTACTGGACGTCCTTCGCCTGAAGATCCCGCGCCGTGACGTCGTTCGCGCAGGTGTAGCCCAGAATGTAGTCGTCCGCGTCGTCGCGGGAGACACGGCGCGCAGTCTTTCCGACGACGATCGCGAGTTCGGCCTCGTAGTCCACGCGCTTCGATATCGAAGGTCGCAGGATCGTATCGCCGTGCGCGATGACGGCCGTGGACGGCTTCATGAACAGAAGCGGCTCTTCGGGAAGCTGAAGCTTCATCTCGGCGGCGTGATCCCGGTAGTTCAGGCCGAGGCAGACGATCTTTCCCGGACACGCCGGAGGAAGGTATCGATCGACGTCCGCAAGCGTACACACCGGTTCTCCGAGTCCCCATTCTCCCATGATGTCTCCGTGCAGCTCGCGGATCACGTCGCCTTCGGTCACGATTCCTGCGCAGCGTCGGCCGCCGTGTTCGAAACGAAGATACCGTACAGTCATGCCCGTCCCTCCAGACATCTCGAATATACGTTTCAGGGTCTGATTGTACTCAATAACCGGGCAATCCGCCACGTGTCCGCGTGATACCATAGTGATTTGTACGATGGAGGTGATCCCGTGGGATCGAAGGTCTACGCCGTCCGAAGGGGGCGGACTCCGGGAATTTTCGCGTCGTGGGACGAATGTCGCGCGCAGGTGACGGGTTTCCCCGGCGCTGAATTCAAGAGCTTTCAGACGAGGGAGCAGGCAGAGGCGTACCTGAACGAATCCGTTTCCGCTCCGGCGGAACTCGGGAACGTACCGCCCGATCCCCGAAGGGGGGAAATGATCGCCTACGTCGACGGCAGCTTCGACGCGAAGACGAACGTCTACGGCGCGGGGGCCGTGATCTACTGGGAGGAGGGCGTCGAACGGATCCGCCGTTCGGGGACCGACCCGGATCTCGCTGCGATGCACAACGTCGCGGGAGAAATTCTCGCTGCGATGGCGGCCGTCGAGTTCGCGCGCGCACACGGAGCCGAACGCATCGTGATCCACCACGACTACGAGGGAATCGCGCGCTGGCCCAGGGGAGACTGGAAAACCGGGCGTCCCGGAACGAAGGCGTACGCGGAAACCATGCGGGCGGCGGCGGAAAGCCTGCGGATCGACTACGTGAAAGTTCTCGCGCACTCGGGCAATCCATGGAACGACGAGGCGGACGCACTCGCGAAGAAGGCCGTCGCCGAGGCTTCCGGCCGCAAATCCTGAAGGGCGGACCATTCCCGGCTTCCTGCTACAATTGACCTGCCGGAATACGACATAAGGAGGGAAAGATATGCGAAGCGCATCTGTGGAGCTGTATCACTTCAGCGGTTCGGGAAACACGCTGACGGTCGCGGAGGAGATCGCCCGCACCCTTCGGGAACGGGGAATCGCCGTCGCGGGGCACAGGATAGAAAGGGGATTTGCGGGCATCGAACCGGGGCAGTGTCTCGGCTTCGCCGTCACCGTCGCCTACTTTTCGACCTATCCGTTCATCTGGAAGTTCCTCGAATCGCTCCCTCCGTCGCCCAAGGACGCGAACGGGGCGGGCGTCGAGGTCTTCTACGCCGGCACGATGGCGGGATTCGCCGGCGGCGCCGTCGGCTCGATCCGCAGGGTTCTGACCGACAGGGGATACAGTCCCGTCGGCGCGAAGGTCTTCCTGATGCCGTCGAACTACCATAACGCCACGATCGACCGCGCGACGAACGAACGCAGGATCGCGAAGGCGAGAGCCGAAGCGGCGTCGTTCGCGAACGATCTCGCCGACGGCCGTTCGTCGTGGGGACGCATTCCGGTCCTTTCCGACATGGTCGCCGCGATCTCCCGGAACGAGTGGGCGGTAAGGAGTTTCCGGAAAAGGTACCGTCTCTTCTTCGACCGGTCGAAGTGCGACAACTGCGGACTCTGCGCGGATCTCTGCCCGGTCGGCAACATCTCGCTCGATCCGGACGGAACGCCTCGAATGGGAAACTCCTGCGAGTACTGCCAGCGATGCGTCTCGTTCTGCCCGAGACACGCGATCGGCATTCCGGGAAAGCAGTACATGCAGTATCGCGCCGCGCCGCTCGAAGCGATTCGCAGCGGAGCGCTCGGGCCGTCGGGAGAGGAATCGCGATGACGTCGAAACTCAGGATTTACATCGAACGGCCGATGTCTTCGGCCTGCTGAAGCAACTTCATGTACGGAGAGGACGAAATGCGCTCCTTTCCCATGCGGACCGCCCGTGAGGCGGTCGGAAGATTGTTGAGGAAGGTGCGCGGACGTTTCGAGAATCGTCTTCGGGTCGACCTAATCGATCCGAGGTGCTTTTTTTACCTTTTCGATCTCGTGCGCTTCAACGTGCGGGCGACGGAGCCGACGTGGGTGCTCGACGGCCGGCTCCTCTTCAGGGGGATTCCCGACGAAACGGCGCTCCTGCGCGAACTCGAACGCAGGATCCGTCCCGCGGACGATTCGGAGCCCTGACCGCGCCATGCCCTGGGAGACCGTCCTTCTCGACTGGGGGATGTTCGCGGCGCTTCTCGTGCTCCCCGCCCTGATCGTCCGGACGTTGTTCGGAAGGAAGCGGCGGCCGTGATCCTGTCGCAGGCGGTCGGAAATCTCATCGCGTTCGGATTCTACGCGATCCTGCTCGTCGTCCTCGCGGGGCAGGCGTTCACGTGGAACGAGAACAGGACGCGCTTCTACCTCGCGGGAAGGAGTCTCGGACTGCGCTCGTCGCTGTCGACGTTCTGCGCCACGTGGATGAGCGCGGCATCCCTCGTCGGGTACACGCTCTGGTTCTACAGGGACGGCTACGTCGCGTTCACGGGTTCGGTCAACGGGTGGATGCTGGGACTTCTCGCGCTCCCCTTCGCGGTCACGCGCCTGCGGAAAAGTCGCGCTCTCTCGCTTCCCGAATGGCTCGCGACGGAATACGGCGACCCGCGCCTCCGGACGATCGGCGCGTCGGCGCTTCTGCTCGCGTACACGTTCTACATCGTCACGCAGTTCCAGGCCTTCGGCGGCATCGTCTCCCACATGCTCGACATCCCGTCGTGGGTCGCATCGCTCCTCGTCTACCTCTTCGTCCTCTACACGACGTTCGGCGGTCTCGCGTCCGTCGCGTCGAGCGACGAGATGAACCTCGCGCTCATCCTCGTCGGCGTGACGGTTCCGGCCGCATATATGCTCTGGCGTCTCGGAACGCCGAGGGAGCTCCACCACGCGTTCGCGGCCCTCGGCCCGGTCCTGATGCGCCCGTTCGGATCCGAAAGCCCAGCGTTCATCTTCCCGATGATGCTCGCATGGGGGCTCGGCGTCGCGGCCAACCCTCAGTACGCCATCCGGATCATGTCCGCCGGCTCACGCCGGACCGCGTACCTGATGCTTATCCTGACGCCGCTGATCGTCGGCTGGATCTACGTCTGCCTCACTCTCACGGGCATGGGAGGACGCGTCCTGCTTCCGTCGCTCACGGGTCCGGGAGACGACGCGGCCTTTTCGACGCTCATCACGGCGATCCTGCCGCCGCTGCCCGCCATGCTGCTTCTCGTCGCCGTGCTCGCGGCGGCCGTGAGCACGGCGAACTCGCAACTGCTCCTCGCGGCGTGCTCGTGGTGCTACGATCTTCCGTTCAGGAACAGGACGCTCCACAGGGGCGACTTCGGGAGCGAAGAACTGTTTCTCGTCCGCAACAGGGTCGCGATCGGCGCCATCGCGTCGCTCTGCCTCTGCATCAGCCAGTTCCCGCTACCCGGCATCCTGAGCCTCGGACGCTACAGCTGGACCGTCGTCGCGCTCTGCTTCTTCCTTCCGATGTACCTTCCCGAACGGTACCGCAGGCGACGCCTCTTCATGGCCGTCCTCGTCGCGCTCGCGATGCACCATACTCTGCTCTTCCTCCTGCCGTTCCCGGCGGAGATCACGATGCTGCCTTCGCTGCTTCTGGAGCTGGCGGTCCTTCTCGCCGGGCCCGATAGGCCACAGGGGTGACGCCGTGGAAACGAGAATCAAGGCGGTCGTCGCGCTCCTCTCGATCATCCTCATCGCGTCGCTCGCCGGCGTTTCGCTCTATCAGGGATACATCGGACGCATCGAGGACGATTCGGCAAGAATTCTGAACATGCGCGACGAGTTTTCCGCTCTCGACCGGATCGGCGCGACGCGCCTCCTCCGGAAGATCGCCGAAAACTGGACCATCTCCCAGACTCACGAGCGCGGTGCAATCCCGCTGACCACAGCCGCGGGAGCTTTCTACGCGATCCCCGACGGACGGACCATCCTCGCCGCGATCGTCTTCCGGCAGCGCCACGTCCTCGTCGCGGGCGTCATCGGACTCCTGCTCGCCGTCGAAGCGGCGATCTTCCTCGCATGGAGCCTGTCGCGCCCTCTCAAGAGGCTCGCGTGGGCGTTCGAGCAGATCCGTTCCGGATCGTGGGTGACGCTTCCCCCGTCGAGGCGGCAGCCGTACGAGGTCCGGCGTCTCACGGCGATCTTCAACGACATGGTCGACACGCTGCGGCGATGGCAGAAGCTCGAACGACAGATCTCCCGCATGGACCGTCTCGCGTCGCTCGGGCAAATGGTGGCCGGCGTATCGCACGAAATCCGCAATCCACTCGCGAGCATGCGGATCCACCTCGACCTCCTGTCCGAAAGCGTCTCTCCGGACGGAGATGAATCGCTGCGGATTCTCGGGGACGAACTCGACCGGCTCAACCGGACCGTCTCGCAGCTCCTCGCGTTCGCGAGCCCGCGTCCTCCGCTCGTGGGCCCCATTCATGTCAGCGATCTGTTCCAGTGGTGCCGCCAGATGCTCCACGCCTCGCTCCGCAAGGGCATCACATGGGACGTCTCCCCTGTCGACGATGATCTCGGACTCTGGGGCGATCCGCAACAGCTCAGACAGATGCTTCTGAACCTGCTCCTGAACGCCGTCGAGGCGATGCCGCACGGAGGGACCATCCATTTCGCGGCGCAAAGGAACGGGAATGGGGTAGAATTTCGGGTGTCCGATACCGGCCCAGGCCTTCCGGACATCATTCAGGAGCGGATCTTCGACCCGTTCGTCACGACGAAAGCGGACGGAACGGGTCTCGGGCTTTCCATCGTCCACCGGATCGTGGAGCTTCACGGCGGCCGGATCGAATACGAGACATCCCCGCAGGGGACGACATTCGTCGTTCATATCCCGGGGCAACGGGAGGAAATCCGCCAATGAACGTCTGGATCGCAGAGGACGAACCGCATCTCGCTCAGGGGCTTCGCGCCGCGCTCGAGAAACGGGATTACACCGTTTCGACCGCCGCCAATCTCGCATCGCTCCAGCGGCTTCTCGAATCGGGAAGCCCGGAGGTCGTTCTGCTCGACATTCGTCTCCCCGACGGCGACGGACTTACGGCGATCCCGCATATCCTGAAGAGTTCGGAAGAGGCCAGAATCATCGTCATGACGGCGTTCGGAGACTCTTCGATCGTCGTCCGGGCGATCAAGCAGGGAGCCTACAACTACCTCGACAAACCGTTCCCGCTCGAAGCCGCCCTGAACATGATCGCCCGCGCCTCGGAATCCATCGCGCTCTACCGGCGCGTCACGCGCATGGAACAAAGAACGTCGGTCACACTCGCGGGCTCGTCGCCGGAAATGCGCCGCGTCGAGGATTTCGCCCGCAAGGTAGCACCCTACAAAGATGTCAACATTCTGATCCGGGGCGAGAGCGGATCCGGCAAGGAAGTCGTCGCCCGCATGATCCACGCGGTCTCCGGCGACAAGGGAGAGTTCGTGCCGCTGAACTGTGCGGCGATACCGGAATCGCTGCTCGAAGCCGAACTCTTCGGATGCCTGCGCGGCGCCTACACGGGGGCGACCGCCGATCGTACGGGACTCGCCGAGATCGCGCACCAGGGGACGCTCTTCCTCGACGAGATCGGAGGAATGCCGCTCCAGCTCCAGGGGAAACTCCTGCGGTTCCTCGACTCGCGCTCCTTCCGCCCGATAGGTGGCGGACAGGAACGGAAGGTGTCTCTTCGCGTCATCTGCGCGACATGCGACGACCTCGACGCAAAGATCGTCGAACACACGTTCCGGAGCGACCTCTACTACCGCATCTCGATGCTGCCGCTCGAGCTGCCGCCCCTCAGGGAGAGGGGCGAGGACATCATCGAGCTCGCGCATATTTTCATCGAATCCTTCCGGAAGCGTTCGGGAGCCCACGCAGTCTCACTGACTCCCGAAGTCCGGGAAACCTTCCTGCGCTATCCGTGGCCCGGCAACGTGCGGGAGCTGAAGAACATCATCGAGCGAATCTTCATCCTCCGCGACAACGACGCCGGCGACGTCGCGCTCCGGGATCTGCCCGCCGATATGCTCGACGCGCTCCCCAGAGAGGAATCCCCGGACATTCCGAGGGGGGGAACGCTCCCCGAAGCGCTTCAGGAATACGAGCGACGCCTGCTCGAAGACGCGCTTGCCCGATCCGACGGCAAACGCGGACGCGCGGCGCGCGAACTCGGCATCTCGCGCTTCGCGCTGCTGCGCCGCATGCAGCGGCTTGGAATGGAGCAGGGCGGCGCTTCCTGATGCGGATCCACCATGGGCTCGAACCGCACCTGAAAAACGAACTCAGACAGATACCTATTCCGCTCCTCCTCGCCAGGCTTTCGCTCGTCACGACACCCGCCGCGAACCTCTACGAGACGCTCCTGACGCTCTTCGGAGACAATCCGTTCTTCACCCTGACGCCTCCGCGGGAGTCCGCGCACATCCCGGAAGCCGGCGAGGACGGTATCGAAGACATCCCCGACATGGACACGGTACTGCGCTTCCAGCTCGCGTCCTGCCCCGCCATCAGGGAACTCGGCGACGCGGCGGCAATCCTGCCGCAATGCCTCGACACGAACGGACGCCTGACGGTCGGCGACGGCGAACTCGCTTCGCTGCTCCGAATCGCCCCCGAGCGAGTTTCTCCACTTCTCGCAGCCGTACAGGACTGGGTCGATCCCCCGGGTCTCTTCGCGAGAAACCTCACAGAGTGCCTTCTCATCCAGCTCAGGCGACGCGGCGAGAACTCCGGGGACGCGGCCGAACTGCTCCGCTCGGGCGCGGAAGAACTCGCCGACGGCGGTCCGGCGTTCGTCATGAAGACTCTCGGCTGGTCGAAGGAACGTCTGGATGCCGCCCTGTCACGCCTCCGGATGCTCGATCCGCATCCGGGGGGCGCCTTCGGAACGACAGGACGGGTCATCCCGGAGATCGAATTCGTTCCGACCCCGGGCGACGGAGTCCGAACCCGATATCTCCCGGACAGGCTTCCCCGGGTTCTCGTCGAGACGGATCTCTTCCGGGGCATCGATACGCCTGTACTCTCCGCTCTCTGGCGACGGGGACAATCCCTGCTTCTCGCTCTCGCGGTCCGGACACGCGGACGGATGCGTGTCGCGATGGAACTCGCCCGGATCCAGAATGCGGCGATCCGGTCGCCCGGAACCGCTCTCCTCCCCTGTACGCTCGGGCAGATCGCGCGCACGACGGGCCTTCACACATCCACCGTACAGCGCATCTCCCGTTCGGTCTGGGCAATCGCTCCCGGGGGAGTCATGCCTCTGTCGCGCCTCTTCTCCCGCCCCCTGAGATCCCGTCCCGACATGTCCGTCGACCGCGTCCGCAACGAGATCGCCATCAGAAGCGCCGGCGGAGAGACAGACGGCCGCATCGCGGCCGAACTCCGCATCCCGGTCCGCACCGTCGCGTGGCACCGCACGCGCACAAATCGCACATCCTGACAGGGTTGCGTGCGATATCCGCACGATGCGACATGGCGCAGATTTCCCTTCCCCCTTCCCCCATCCCTATTTTTCCACCTTCCGGGTTCGGCAACTTTTTTGCATATATATCGACGGAGATCCATTCATTCATCCTTATGGAGGTGTTTGGTGTGGCAGGAGAACGGCTTGATGCAACCGGCGGCAAGAGCAAGAAAGAGGTTCTGAGCGTCCTTCTGGGCGCGGCGTTCCTGATGGCGACGTCGGCGATCGGTCCCGGGTTTCTCACGCAGACGGCGGTGTTCACGGAAAAGATGAAGGCGGCGTTCGCCTTCGCTATCCTCGTGTCCATTCTCATCGACGTCATCGTCCAGCTCAACATCTGGCGGATCCTCGCGGTCTCCGGAATGCGCGCGCAGGACGTCGCGAACAAGGTTCTTCCGGGGCTGGGATACTTCCTCGCGTTCGCGGTCGCGCTCGGCGGGCTCGTCTTCAACATCGGCAACATCGGCGGCGCGGCGATGGGGTTCAAGGTCCTCTTCGACCTTCCGCTCATATACGGCGCGATCATCAGCGCCGCCATCGCCATATGGCTCTTCCTGAGCAAGGAGATGGGCAAGGCGATGGACCGCTTCGCACAGATCCTCGGGTTCATCATGATCGCGATGGTGTTCTACCAGGTGTTCAAGACGCAGCCCCCGGTCGGCGAAGCGCTGAAGCAGATGGTGCTTCCCGAGAAGATCGACTGGCTCATCATCCTGACGCTCGTCGGCGGCACCGTCGGCGGTTACATCTCCTTCGCCGGGGCGCACCGGATCATCGACGCGGGCATCGTCGGCAAGGAATCGATCGGCGACATCAACAAGGGCGCCGTCAACGGCATCGGCATCACGGGAATCATGCGCTTCCTCCTCTTCCTCGCGGTCCTCGGCGTCGTCGTCGTCGCCGGAAACAAACTCGATCCCGCGAATCCCCCCGCTTCGGCGTTCCGCATCGGAACGGGCGAAATCGGCTACAAGATCTTCGGCGTCATCCTCTGGGCGGCGGCCATCACGTCCGTCGTCGGCGCGTCCTATACGTCGATCTCCTTCCTCCGGACGCTCTTCAAGACCGTCGAATCCAACCTCCGCTACTGGATGATCGGGTTCATCTGCGCATCGACAGCGATCTTCGCGACGGTCGGCCAGCCCGTCAAGCTCCTCATCTTCGCGGGATCGATCAACGGACTCATCCTCCCGCTTGCGCTCATCTCCGTCCTTCTCGCGGCGTACAAGAAGGACGTCGTCGGCGACTACAAACACCCGGTATGGCTGACCGTGTGCGGCTACATCATGGCCGGATTCACGCTCTGGATGGGACTCAAATCGCTTCCGAACATCCTGAAGATGTTCAGCTAGAATGGAGGGGCATGCAAAGGAGGCGAGAAATGTGACCGGAGGAAAATACCCCAGGCTGCTCAACGCCGGGGATTCATGCGTCGTCGTCGAGTTCGGCGATTCGATCGACATGGAGGTCAACGCCCGCGTCCAGGCGCTCAAGGAGCGACTCGCGAACAGCGGACTGTCGTGCATCCGCGAACTCATCCCGACCTATCGTTCGATAGCGGTATATTTCGAGCCGGACACGACCGACCCCGCCGGCTTCACGGCGATGCTCGAGACGCTCTCCCGGGACGAGCGAACGGCGACCGCGGTCCGTTCGGCCGGGGTCGTCATTCCCGTGTGCTACGGAGGAGAATTCGGCCCCGACATGGCGAACGTCTCCGCGCACACCGGCCTGCCGGAGGATGAGATCGTGCGCCGCCACACTGGAACGGATTGCTATTGCTACATGCTCGGGTTCACGCCGGGCTTCGCGTATCTCGGAGGAATGGACGAAACGCTCGCGACGCCACGGCTCAAGGAACCGCGAGAAAAGATTCCGACGGGGAGCGTCGGCGTCGCGGGCAAACAGACGGGAATCTACCCCATCGAAAGCCCCGGAGGCTGGCAGCTCATCGGCCGGACGCCGCTCAGGATGTTCGATGCGGGACGCACCCCGCCGACCGTGATCGAGGCGGGAATGTGGGTGCGTTTCAGGGCGGTCGGCCGTACCGAATATGACCGTCTCGCCGCACTTCGCGCCCGGGGAGAGGCCGATATCGAACGTTTTACGCACGACTCGCGCCCGGAAGCTGGTGAACGCGCATGAAGCTCGTGGTCGGTAACCCGGGGATGCTCACGACCGTCCAGGACCTCGGACGCTGGGGGTACCAGCAGGCCGGAATGCCGGTCGCCGGCGCCATGGACGCCGACGCGCTCAGGATCGGAAACATCCTCGTCTGCAACGACGAAGGGGCCGCCGGGCTCGAAATCACGCTCCTCGGACCGTCACTGACGGTCGACGGCGATGGACTCGTCGCGGTGGCGGGCGCCGATCTCGGATTCCGGATCAACGGCGGTCCGGCACCCTGCTGGACCGCTCTGAAAGTCACGACGGGGGACCGGATCTCATTCTCCGGTCCCGCGGGGGCGGGGGCGCGGGCCTACCTCTGCGTCGCGGGCGGCATCGACGTCCCTCTCGTCATGGGAAGCCGCTCGACATATCTCCGCGCGGCCCTCGGAGGATTCGGAGGCAGGGCGCTCAAGACGGGCGACCGGTTGGAATCGGGCGCGCTCCCGGTGCTCTGGAAGCGGGCGGAAGGATTCGCGTGCCCGGATGACCTGCGTCCCTGCCGGGACATGAACGTACCGCTCAGAGTGGTACCCGGCCCGCAGGATGACCTCTTCACGCAGGAAGGCATCGATACGTTCTACGGTTCCGAATACACGATCACGAATTCGGCGGATCGCATGGGATACAGAATGGAAGGCCCCGCCGTCGCACATACCGGAGCGCCGGACATCGTCTCCGACGCCATACCCCTCGGTGCGGTCCAGATTCCGGGACACGGGCAGCCCATCGCGATGCTCGCCGACCGCCAGACGACCGGGGGATACACGAAGATCGGCGTCCTCTGCACGCCGGACATCGCCTCGCTCGCACAACGCCTGCCCGGGCAGAAGGTTCGCTTCCGCCGCGTCACGTTCGGGGAAGCGCTTTCGATCTCACGCGCGGAGCGGGAAAGAATCGCTCTCGTGCGACAGGCGCGCGCCCTCCGGACGACGCGGCCGGACGACGCGCCGCATGCGGGAGGCAGTCCGGAAGAGCGACTCCTGGCGACGCAGCGACTCTCTTCGACAGGATCTCTGAAACTCGTCGTCGACGGAACCGCCTACAACGTGACGTGGGAAACCGCGTCGGAATGAACCGAAAAGGGAGGCCGGCAACATGATCGATCTCAACAGCGATCTCGGGGAAAGCTTCGGGGCCTATACGCTCGGAATGGACGACGACGTCATGAAGAGCGTCACGTCCGCCAATGTCGCCTGCGGGTTCCACGCGGGCGATCCCGAGGTCATGCTCACAACCGTGAAACTCGCCGCCGCTGCTGGCGTCGCCGTCGGAGCGCATCCGGGACACCCGGATCTCCAAGGGTTCGGACGCCGGACGATGGCATGTTCGCCCGACGAAACGTACGCCTATTGCCTGTACCAGATCGGCGCTCTCGCGGCCGTGTGCCGTTCAGCAGGCGTCAGGCTCCAGCACGTCAAGGCGCACGGAGCGCTCTACAACCAGGCCGCGAAGGATCTCGCGCTCGCGAAGGCGATCGCCCGCGCGACGAGGGACGCCGCCGACGGGCTCATCCTGCTCGGGCTCGCGAACTCGCTGTTCGAGCAGGCGGCGCTGGAGGAAGACGTCCCCTTCGCTTCCGAGGCGTTCGCCGACAGAGGCTACCAGGCCGACGGAACGCTCGTACCCCGGAACAAACCCGGCGCGATGATCGAAGACCTCGATGCCGCGGCGGCGCGGGTCGTCCGCATGGCGACGGAGGGCGCCGTCGAGGCTGTCGACGGAACGATCGTCAGGATGCGTCCCGACTCCGTCTGCCTTCACGGAGACAGCCCCCACGCGGTCGCCATGGCGGCGGCCGTCCGAAAGGCCCTCGAAGGGGCGAATATCGCGGTCCGACCGCTCTCGGAGGTGTTGAAGAAATGATGAAGGCAGCCGATTACGCTGCGTGGTCCCCGGAGGATGTCCGAAAGATCATCCGCACGGGCGAATGGTCGCTCCCGACTCCGGGGATGTGCAAAGGGTACGCGCAGGCGAACCTCGTCATGCTCCCGAAGGAACTCGCCTTCGACTTTCTCGTCTTCGCCCAGCGAAACCCGAAGCCCTGCCCCGTGCTCGACGTCACGGAGCCCGGAAACCCCGAACCGAAGCTCGTGGCCCCGGGGGCCGATCTCACGACGGATATCCCGCGCTACCGCGTCTGGAAGGACGGCCTGTGCGTCGACGAGCCGACGGACGTGAAGAAATACTGGCGCGACGACATGGTCGCCTTCCTGCTCGGATGCTCCTTCACGTTCGAGAGCGCGCTTCTCGACGCGCGGATCCCGGTCCGCCACATCGAATGCAACTGCAACGTGCCGATGTACATCACGAACATCCAATGCACCCCCGCCGGAAAACTTCGCGGCCCCATCGTCGTGAGCATGCGTCCGATCCCGCACCATCAGGTCGTCAAGGCGGCGCTCGCGACCGGCCGCTTCCCGGCCGTCCACGGCGCGCCGATCCACATCGGCGACCCCGCGGCGATCGGCATCAGGGACGTCATGAAGCCCGACATGGGAGACCCCGTCCCGATCAACGAGGGAGAGGTCCCGGTCTTCTGGGCCTGCGGCTGCACGCCTCAGGCCGCGCTCATGGACTGCAAGCCGCCGTTTGCGATCACGCACGCACCCGGCCACATGTTCATCACCAGCGTCAAGGACAGCGACTACGCAGTGTTCTAGGCGATGACAACGCGGGGGCGTCCGAAAGACGCCCCCGCCACATGAGTGCCGCATAAAAAACAGACTCCGAGGGATCGGAGCCTTGATACGGGGAAACCGTAAAGGGTTTTCCCCTTTGTTTGGGCAGAGCAGTACAGGAAACTTGTCGACGGTCGTCAAGATAATTAATCCCCAGAATCCGCATTTCGTGCAAAACTTCGATTCGTCATTCCGTCCCGATGCGCGTTCTCCTCTTCCGCACACTTACGTTCCATATAACAGAACAATAGTCTATCCAGTCGAACATTGACGAAGCTCCCCGTGGTCAGTAAGATTACCCTGCAAGCGATGAAATTTCCCGACGATTCGACGAAAGGGCGGCGCATATCATGCGAGTCGCGTACGACGAGATGAAGGGCGTCTTTGAACAGATCCTTCTGAAATACGGCTTTCCGGAAAAGACGGCCGACATCTCGGCGAGGCTCTTCACGGACAATAGCTGCGACGGCGTCTCCTCCCACGGCGTGAACCGCTTTCCGCGCGTGACCTCCTATATC
Organism: Lactivibrio alcoholicus; assembly: GCF_055390895.1. Taxonomy (NCBI): domain Bacteria; kingdom Thermotogati; phylum Synergistota; class Synergistia; order Synergistales; family Aminobacteriaceae; genus Lactivibrio; species Lactivibrio alcoholicus. The sequence continues at coordinate 2,436,742 of NZ_AP042471.1, read as the reverse complement.
AGGAAGGGATACATCCGTCCCGACGCCGAGCCGTCGCTCGAAGCGTCGTGGGGCGCAATGGAGCGATGGAACGGGAATCTCGCGATGGGCAACACGAACGCGGTGTTCGCGATGGACCGCGCGATGGCCCTGGCCGACGCGGCCGGAATCGGATGCGTCGCGATGCGCAACACGAACCACTGGATGCGCGGCGGCGCCTACGGACTCCAGGCAGCCCGCGCCGGATACATCGGCGTCTGCTGGACGAACACGCAGCCGAACATGCCTCCATGGGGCGCGAAGGACCGGCGCATCGGCAACAATCCGCTGGTCCTCGCGATACCGCACAAGGAGTATCCCGTTCTCATGGATGGCGCTCTCGCACAGTTCTCGTACGGCGCGATCGAGAGCGCGCGTTTCGCCGGCAAGCAGCTTCCCGTTCCGGGAGGGTACGACCGGAACGGAAATCTGACGACCGATCCGGCCTCCGTGGAAGAGACGTGGCGCGTGCTTCCGATCGGCTTCTGGAAGGGGTCGGGTCTTTCGATCGCGCTCGACATGATCGGCGCGATCCTGTCGGGCGGAAACACTGTCACCGAGGTCGGCAAGCTTGGCGACGAATTCTCGGTCTCGCAGGTGTTCATCGCCTTCGCCCCCCATGATGACGCTTTCGTGGAGAAAATCACGGAATCGGTCATCGCCGACCTTCGGGCAGCCACACCGGTTGGGGAGGATGGGGAGATTCTCTATCCCGGCGAACGGGCGGGCCGGACGCACAGGGAGAACCTCGAGCGGGGCATTCCCGTCGTCGAAGACATCTGGCGCGGCATTCTCGACGAGCTTCACGGCGCGTAAGGCAGGAGTTCTGCGGGAGGAAAGCCTCCCGCTCTCATCACAATCTCATACTCTCAGAGGAGGTACCACGGAATGAGGAAGTTTGCGACACTGTTTCTCGCAGCGGCTCTTGCGCTCGTCTTCGCCGTCCAGGCGGTTCCCGCACGGAGCGACGCGGCTCCGCTGAAGCTCGTCGCGGCGCACAACCAGACGTCCCAGGAGAACCCCTACCAGTACGGCATGAAGAAGTTCAAGGAAGTTCTCGAGAAGATCTCCGGCGGCGAAATCACGGTCGACGTTCACGCCGGAACGATCGGCACGAACGAGGACGAACTCGTCGAGAAGCTCAAGCTCGGCGCGGCCGACGTCGTCGTCGCATCCCCCGGCTTCATGACCAAGATCGGAATCCCCGAAGTGGATCTCTTCTCGCTGCTCTATCTCTACAAGAGCTTCGACCACTGGGGAAAGGTCGTCGACGGCGAGGTCGGACAGACGCTCTCGAAGATCATCAACGAGAAGTCGAAGAACACGTTCCGGATCGCCGCGTTCTGGTCCGCGGGCGTCCGGAACTACTACGGCAAGAAACCCGTCAATGCGATCGACGACCTCAAGGGCATGAAGATCCGCACCCAGATGTCCGGCGTCGTCGCCGAGTTCTGGAAGAAGACCGGCGCGATCCCGACGCAGGTCGCTTGGGGCGAACTCTACCAGGCGCTGCAGCAGGGCATCGTCGACGCGGCCGAGAACGACTACACGAACTTCAGCCTTCTCGACCACCACAAGACCGTCAACGGAAAGTTCATCACCGAGACGGAGCACGACTACACGACGCGGTTCGTCCTGATGAACGGCAAGAAGTGGGACGCGCTGACCGACAAGCAGAAGGAATGGATCACTGCGGCGATGAAGGAAGCCACGACCGAGGAACGCGCCGTGACTTTCAACATGCTCGCGAAGTCCAAGGCGAAGGTCATCGCGGACGGCGGCGTCGTGAACACGCTCGACAAGGCTCCGTTCATGGCCATAGCGGTTCCCATCCAGGACAAACTCGCCGAGTCGCTGAAGCTGACCGACCTCGTGGAGAAGATCCGGGCCGCGGGAAAGTAGCCTGCGCTCCGGACGCCGTTCCCCCTCCCCCGATGGGAGGGGGAACGGCGTTTCTTTGAAGGACTGCTCCCCGGATTCCCCGCGCCGCGCGGGGGATCTTTCTTTATCCGGCGGTCTTTCCGCAAAGGAGGAACACCGTGAAAAAACTGGTTTCGAGTCTCGTACGCTTTCAGGAGACGATGGGAATGATTCTGCTCACCGTCTTTTTCATCGCCATCCTGGCGCAGATCGCCGCCCGGTACATGGCCATCCCGCTGCTCTGGACGGAAGAGCTGGCGAACTACTCCTTCATCTGGGCCGTATTCATGGGCGCGTCCGTGATGGTCCACTACAAGGCGCACTTCGCCTTCACGCTCCTGATCGAAAAATTCAGGGGCAGGAGTTCGCTCGTCTATGACGTGGTCATCTGCGCCATCCTGCTCTCTTTCACGGTCCCGATGACCCTGTACGGCGTCACCATCGTCTCGGAGTTCTGGGACTACAACTGGATCACCCTCACGTGGGTCAAGATGGGATACACCTGGATGTGCCTTCCGATCATGGGCGCGACCATGACGCTTTACATCGTCGAGCACGTCGTCGAGGACATCCGGACGCTGCTGCGGAGGGAGGCCGTCGCATGACGCCGCTCGCAATCGTCGGTCTCTTCGTCGTCCTGATCTTCATCGGCGTCCCAATCGCCTTCGTCATCGGCATCGTCTCGCTTCTCGGGATCATGTCCATCCCGATGATCCCGAACCTCACGGTCTTCATGAAGATGTTCAACGGGCTGAATTCGTTCGTCCTGCTCGCGATTCCGCTGTTCATCCTCGCGGCGAACATCATGAACCGCGGAAAGATCACGGAGATGCTCGTGAACTTCTGCATCGCGCTCGTCGGCAACATCCGAGGCGGCCTCGCCCACGCGAACATCCTCGTCTCGATGATCTTCGCGGGCGTCTCCGGTTCGTCGCAGGCGGACACGGCCGGCGTCGGCAAGATGCTCATCCCCGCGATGATCGACACGGGGTACGACAAGGAGACGACCGTCGGCGTCACGGCCGCGTCCTCGACGATCGGCGTCATCATCCCGCCGAGCATCCCGATGGTGGTTTACTCGGGACTCACGAACGCCTCGGTCGCCGCGCTCTTCATCGGCGGCATGATCCCTGGAATCCTCATCGGACTCACGATGATGCTCATCGTCTGCGTGATCGGCCGGAAGAGAAACTTCCCGAAGTACGAACGCGCCGGTTTCCGCAAGGTCTGGGGACTCTTCCGGCAGTCCTTCCCGGCCCTGCTGACGCCCGTCATCATCGTCGGCGGCATCACGACGGGCTGGTACACGCCGACCGAGGCGGCCGCGTTCGCCTCCGTGTATGCGCTTCTCATCAGCCTGTTCTTCTACAGAACGCTCACGCTGCGCGATCTTCCCGACATCATCAAGGAGACGCTGAAGCTCAGCTCGCTCTCGCTCTTCGCACTCGCCACGGCGAGCGCGCTCGGAGAACTCCTCGGATACTACAAGGCGTCCGATCACATCGGCGCATTCTTCGCCGCCACAATCGCCAGTCCGCAGATCTTCATGCTCATCGTCATCGCATTCTTCCTCTTCGTCGGGACATTCATGGACGCGATTCCGGCAATGATCCTGTTTATGCCGGTCATTCTTCCGACGGCTCTGAAGCTGGGGATCACGTCGGTCCACCTCGGCATCGTCGTCGTCATTACGCTCGCCATCGGGCTCGTGACGCCTCCGTACGGGCTCTGCCTTCTCATAGCCGGTTCGATCGCGGATCTTTCGATCGAACGTTCTCTGCGCGGCGTCCTGCCCTACATCGCGGCAGACCTCATCATTCTGCTTCTCGTGGCCATGTTCCCGGCCATCGCGTTCTACATCCCGCAAAAACTGGGCATCATGTAAAGCGCTCCGACCCGTGAAACGCAGATTCTCAAGGCCTCACGGGTCGGGGATCTCTTCGTACGGCAGCCCGAAGTCCCCGCAAACGCCCCGGACGTTCAGAAGGTGAATCACCGGCACTCCCCGCGCGAGAAATTCGAACAGCAGCCCCCTGTCCGCCCCCGCCGGAATATCGCGCGCCATCGCGATGAGGCCGTGCGGGAGCTTGAGAACGCTTTCGGTCCTCCCCAGGCTGACGCCCGGTCCGCCGCAACTCACGAAGCACGCGACGGGCGACGGCGTCTCCGCAAAAATCCGAAGCCGCCGCGCGATGGCGTCCTCGAGCGTCGTCCCTTCGATGCGCTCTTCCGGACGCGCGCGCATCAGGTCCGTCACGGTCGGAAAAGGGGACTCCAGAAGCGTCTCCGCCATTCGATCGCTCGCTCCCCCCGGGGCGATCGCGCGAAGTCGGGCGGACAGCAGTCCGGCGCTGTTCAGAAGGTCCAGAATGACCGGAAACGTAAAGCCGGGATCCGTTCCGCCGTACATCGAGGATCCGTAGGAAAAGACAACCTGCGCGTTCACGCCGAGGCTCTCGGCCGCGCAGAGCGTCGCGAGCGAAAAGCCGGGAAAAGACCCGCTCGCGTTGACGGCGATCCAGTCCCCTCTTTTCACTCCCGCACGGCGGAGGTAGACGGCGACCACGTCCGCCATGACGGGACGCGACGAGGCGCGCTTGTCGGACAGGCGCCCGAGGCTGGTGGTGAGCGGCGAAAACTCGACGCCGATCAGCCCGGTCCGTTCGGGATCGAGCGCTTCGTTCACGAGGCCGAGACGGCGCTTCTCCGCATACAGCACGGCCTCGCACCGGGCCATGAGCGCTGACGCCGCGCCGGCGCCCGGACGTTCGTCCGCCCGCGCCGCGAGCACCGCGAGCGCCGAAAAAAGCAGGAAACACACGAGACACGCGACACGACAGTTCACGATGCGGCTCCTCCACCGTTCGATCAGCATCCGGACGCCGCCGGATACAAAAGGCGCGGCGCCGTCGGGGCCGCCGCGCTGTTTCGTCACTCGCAGGAGCGAATTTACTTCTTCTGTTCCGTTCCGCGTTTCGGGACGCCGAAACCGACGATCTCGTTCCACTCCTCCGGATACGGCGTCGCCTTGACGTCCGTGTATCCGAGCGCGTACTTGCTCAGAAGCCGGTCGCCGAGCGCGAGCCAGCGCTGGTTGAAGTCGACCGCGTGAGCGTAGGCGAAGTCGGTGATCAGCTCCACTGCGCCCTTCTTGTCGCCGGCCTTGAGCATTTCCGCGGCCTTGTCCTGGATCATGGGCGTCTGGATATACAGCGGGATGAGTTTCGCGTCGCGCGCTTTGTGGATCTCGGTCCGCGCGTCCTGATAGCGCAATCCCGCCAGCTCCTGAACGCGCGTGTTGACCCACCAGCCGGACTTCGGATCGTAGTCGTGATAGCGGTCGCCGATGCCGTAGAGCGGAGGCAGCTTCGTCATGATCGGCCACAGCGGCGTGATATAGGTGGTATCGGCCGCGCCGTACCCGAACCAGCTGATGCCGCGAACTTCGGCCGGAAGATCGCCGCGGACCTGCGCGATGTGAACGTAGCAGGAACGCATCATGTTGACGGAACGCTCCCAGTCTGCGCCGGGAACCTTCTTGCTCGAGTTCGCGAAGCGGATGGGGTTCCCCCACGGTCCGGCCTGGATTCCCTTGCTCAGGTCGAACGGCGTCCCTTCGTACCAGTCTCCCTTGATGGCAAGAACGTCGTGAACGCTGAGTTTCTTGTCCGGCTTGATCGAAATGGGATAATTGAGTTCGTCCGGCCCAAGCTTGAAGGACTGCGGCGCAGCCAGGGAGAGGACTCTCCACTCGCGGCGGGTCGAATAGAGCTTCGTGTTCGGTGCGTAGACATCCGCGGGGCTGAAGTTCTTTTTGTCGACGTCCTTTTCGGCGATGAACCCGTTCTTCACGGCGTAGTCGACGATGTCGGGGCACGCCATCACGTTCTGCGCGTCGGTGAGGTCCAGGTTCCGCAGTCTCGCGCGGTTGGCGCCGACGAAGATGTGGTCGTCCGGCATGCGCCACGCGGCCCAGATCTTGTTGCCGTAGAACTCAATGATCCAGACTTCATTGCCGTCCGTCAGCGGCATGGTCTCGCCCGCGTCGAACCAGCCGTATTCCTCGACGAGTTTGCCCATGATCTGAACGGCCTCGCGCGCTGTGGATGCGCGCTCGAGCATGATATCCTGAATGATCCACGCGTCCATCATTCCGACCGCGTCTTTTCCCATGATCTGCTTGATGTTCTTCGAACGATCGTCCGTCACTTCGACGGAGTTGGTGGATTCGGCGATCGCCACGCCATTTTCGTTCATGAACGAATAGCGCGACGCGAAATACCGGAACGTGTGCGGAACCTGCGGGATCTGCCCGATCACCTGCGCGTCCCCGTCGTAGCCGTGCGCGTCCTTCACGACGTTCCGCTTCGCCCCTTCAGGCCAGTCGGCCTCCGGCACGATGTAGAGGCGCGAATTCGCCACCCGGGAATCGTCGTTATGGGTGATGATGGCGCTTCCGTCGACGGTCGCGTTCTTCCCGACGGCCACGACGGTGCAGGCAAGAGCGGACGACGACGTCAACGCGACGACCAGAGCGGCGAAAACAATCTTCCTCAACGATTTCAACATACATTCCCTCCTGTCTTCAGACACACGGTGAATCTCCAAAAGACACCCCAAGAGCGCGCGGTGCGCCGGACCGGCGTATCCGGCCCGGGAAAAAACCATGATGCGGATCAGTTCAGGAAGACCTTCGCTGGATCCGCTTTCGCCGGGTCATGAAGGAAGGAGCCCAGTCCGCGCTCCTTCAAGTCCGGATAGGCGGGAAACGCGACGCGAAGCTCCTTCGACGGATCCATCAGAAACTCGTTCATCTGACGGATCATCGCGAGCGTCCCGGAAAGATGCCGGCCGACGCGGTCCCACATCGGGCAGCCCGTTTCGATGGTGTAGTCGGTGAACAGCAGTCCGTGATCCGCGGCGGTCTGCAGAAACTCGTCCTTTCCGTCCATCATGAGTTTTTCCGTGATCTTCCCAGCCACCCGGTCGATGAAGGGCTCGGGCGTTTCCATCAGAATCACGAGCGAGTCGCAGAAATCGCCCGCGTCCCGGTGGCTCAGGCCGCGAAGCCCCTTCGGGGAGGCCTCGCACTTCATCGGAAACTCCGTCGCGGACAGCTCCATCGAGGCCATCATCGCCATATCGAGCGCACGGTCATGCGCCACGTAGGTCGCCACGACCGGGTACATCAGCGACGCCTCGTGGGAATCGACGAAGAGCGTGATCTTCTCCTTCCGGTTCAGCTCCATGATCGCGTAGGTCAGTTGCTCCGTGAGGCTCCCGTCCGGACGTCCGGGGTAGGTGCGGTTCAGGTTGCGCGCGTCCGTATAGTCGAGGTTCTGCCCCGACGGGTAGTGGACGTACGTGAAGGGATCGGGCCACTGGTCCAGCGGCGACGTGTTCCGGTCGCCGATCCGATAGGCCTTCGGCCCGAACGGCGTCTCGACGTGAAGGAACTTCGGATAGGCGTTCCCGAGCATTCCGACGGTCGCGGCGCTCCGGTTCGCGTGCGGACAAACGAAGACGCGCCCCTTCTCGACCTTGAGGTTTTCCATCATGACATACGCCGATAGGGTCGTCGCCGGCTCGTAGGGATGCGTACCCCCGAGGTAGAACATGGAGCCTCCGGGAACCCCCGAGTCGTAGATATACACCGGCGTATCGACGCCCGTCCCGCGGATCGGCGGGAAGTATTCACTGAGCATGACGACCTTCGTGAAGGCGGGCGATACGACGACCGTCTCCTTCATCGTCCGCAGCTCGACGAACTCCCTGCCGCCGAGCAGGGCGAACAGGAGCGCGAGCGCAAGCAGCAGGATCTTTCGAGGGATCGTGTAGTTTTCGTACGCGGACATGGCGCGCCCCCTACTTGATGTGCAACGCGCGCAGCAGGAACGGGATGATCGTGTAGGCGTACACGATGTCGTACACGATCGTCTTCCGGGTGTTGCGGAAGAAGAGCCCGCGCAGCAGCACGAGGCCGCAGAGACCGGCCAGCCCGAAATAGATCTGGTGGATCAGTTCGTTGGATACGCGAAGGAACTCGTCCATATCGTCTCACTCCTCACTCAGTACACGATGAGCCAACGAAAGTCGTTGGCGTACATGAGCATTCCGAGCGCCACGAGCCCCATGAAAAGCGCGGGGACGAAGATGGCCTTCAGGAACGACATGTACGTTCCCTCGTACCCGGAGACGTCGATCGCGACGCGCCCGGAGATCCGCGAAGGGGGCAGGCAGTCGCCCAGCGGAAAGATCAGGCTCAGCGCCGTCGCGACTATCGTGACGTTCACGCCGATGGAGTTGAACAGGAAGATGAGCGGCGTTCCGAGGATGATGCCGCTGCTGTAGCTCAGGGATCCCTGGGCCAGGGGCAGGACGACGAGCGCGAACGCGTAGATGAGGGACACCGGAAGCGTGACGAACGTGATCGCGATGAGGCCGCGGACGCCCGTAGCCGTCATGATGTTCACGAGGACGCCCACGCTGATGACGGTGGCGAGCAGCGGGAAGACCTGCTCGGAGGTGTTCGTGAGGACCTCGTACCAGCGTCGCAGCCCCTTTCGCTGCGGCGTCGCGCACATTGCCACGACCGTACTGATGAGGAAGATCAGCGGAATGCCGAGGATCGGCATCCGGAACGCCGCGTATTTCGACAGCAGCAGCAGGACGACGAAGGTCAACAGCGGCGCCGAGATCCGCAGCCAGTTCATCCCCTCAGGGGCCTTCGGCAACGACGCCAAGACCGTTTCCCTGCTTTCGGGCTTGCCGCCGCGCAACAGGTAGAACACGGTAAAGGCAGTGATCAGGAGAATCGGCGCCAGCAGCGGTAGGTCGAAGCCCACGTAGGGCATGTTCGCCTGCGCGCACATCAGCATGACCCAGAGGTTGATCGGCGGCGCGACGGCGGCGAGCATCGACGTCACGTAGATGAACGCGACGATTCTGGTTTCCGCGATGCCGCTCAGGCGCAGCACGGTCGCCACCATTCCGCCCACGACGAACATCGAGACGCTCCCCGCCCCGGTCAGCGCGCCCGGAATCAGCATGATAACCGCAAGGAGGAAAAACAGCACCCACTTCCGGTCGTAGAACCGATCCACCATCTTGAGGACGAGCGCGTCCATCGCGCCCGTCTCCGAGTAGAAGTTGATGAAGATCGACGCCGTCAGGAACGTGAACGCCACGTCGAAATACGTGAACGTCCCCTCGACGAGGAGACGCACGGGAAAGCCGAGACGTCCGACGAAGGCGCCGACGATCGCCGTGATCACCATCGAGAGTTCCGGCGACTTGAGCTTCCAGCTCGCGAGCGCGAAGGTCAGCACCATCGCGGCGAGGACAAGAGACGTTTCGGCGTACATCACAGGACCTCCCGTCCGCGCCGGGGATGATCGTTCATGCCGGGGAGGGGGTTATTTCGCGTACATCTTTTTTGCGAACTCATTGAGGTCCATGGCGTTGTCGAGATAGCTGACGGGGATATTGTTCTGCTTCCCGAAGTCGGTGAACCTCCCGTCGGCGTCCCCTTCCCGGTTCACGACGATGTGCGAGGCGAACGGAAGGATCGCGTCGATGGACCGCTCGTCGGCGCTGCCGGGCTTGCCGCGTCGGGCCTTGCCCTCGATATGGGCCGCAATGACCTGGATCTTCAGTTCCTTCGCCTTCGCCATCATGGCGTTCAGGCGGTCGACCTCCTGGTCGATCGTGATTCCAGAGGCGCCGAGCCCCTTGGCGGACGACCCGATGACGACGAGCATGGTCTTGTACCCGCCCGCTGCGAGATCGTCGGGCTTCGGTTCGGCGTTGTAGGTCAGCTCCTTCACGACGGCCGCGCGGGTTACGAGGAGCCGTCCCATCTTGCCCCCCGGTCCCTGCCCCGCGTTGGTTATCAGCAGGGGCTCCTCCCCTTTGGGCGCTTCCGCTCCGGTCACGGCCGCAAACGCGGCGGATCCGAAACACAAGAACAGGAGAATGAGACCGTACACCTTTTTCATGGCATTGTTCCCTCCTCATAGCGTAATGTGGAATACTGAAATGGATCCAAATTATACCCCGCCTCGAAACAAGACACAATTTGTTTTAAGAATACAAAGCGTGCATCCTCCTCAAACGACATCGTCCGCCCTCCAGATCATGAAATACAAATCAGCTTCGGGAGCGAATCCGAACAGTGCTGCCACCCGGTAAAACCCGTGAACGCAAAAGGTTGACTTTTTTCGTACAAAAGTTGCATATTGACACGGTATGGAATATGAGGGTAGAATTCCCGTCAATTTACTGACTTTCCGACGATATTATGGCAAAGGAGGGAATCAGCACGATGAAGATCGCACGTCCTCGCACCACGCGGAATGTTCTTTCCCTGTGCCTCCTCCTCGGTTGCCGGTTCCCCCCAGGAACGCCGGCAGCCTGACAGGCTGCATCCTCGGCTTCCCGGGCCGGAACCTCTCGCACAAGAGGTTCCGGCCCTTTTTTTATGCTCTTTTCCCGGCCGGAAGAGACTGCATAGATGAACGAACGCCAGATGTCAGGAGTGTGACAGCAATGACGAGAACACCGTCCATACGAATCTTCGACACGACGCTGCGCGACGGCGAACAGGCCGCCGGAATCAATTTGAATACGGAGGAAAAACTGCGGATCGCGCTCGAACTCTCCCGAATGAACGTCGACATCATCGAGGCGGGATTTCCCGCCGCATCGAAGGGCGATTTCGATGCCGTCAGAACCGTCGCCGAACGCGTTTCAGGTCCCGTGATCGCGGCGCTCGCCAGGACGAGAACGACCGATTTGGACGCGGCGTGGGCGGCCGTCCGCGTCGCGAAACGCCCGAGAATCCACACGTTTCTCGCTACGAGTCCGATCCACATGGAGTACAAGCTTCGAATGACGCCGGATCAGGTGATCGAAGAGATCCGTCGCGGCGTCTCATACGCGCGGTCGCTCGCAGAGGATGTCGAGTTCTCGGCCGAGGATGCGAGCCGTTCCGACCCCGATTTTCTCGCACGTGCTTTCCGTGCGGCGGCGGAGTGCGGCGCAACGACGCTCAACATACCGGACACCGTCGGATACGCGATTCCAGACGAATTCGGCGCCTTCGTCCGAGACATTATCGACCGTACCGGAGTTCCGGATGTCTTCTGGTCGGTCCACTGCCACAACGACCTCGGACTCGCGGTCATGAACTCGATCGCGGCAGTGAGAGCCGGCGTCCGGCAGGTGGAATGCACGGTCAACGGTCTCGGCGAACGGGCCGGGAATGCATCGCTCGAGGAAATCGTCATGGTTCTCCGGACGCGCTCCGATTCGTTCAGCGCCGATACGGGAATCTACGCGACGGGTCTGTGCGCCGCGAGCGCCCTCGTGTCGAGGCTCACGGGCTTTCCCGTGCCCCCGAACAAGGCGGTCGTCGGGTCGAACGCGTTCGCCCACGAGGCCGGAATCCACCAGCACGGAATGCTCTGCAACGCGAGAACCTACGAGATCATGCGCCCCGAGGACGTCGGAGCCATGGGGAGCCGTCTCGTCCTCGGGAAACATTCCGGACGCCACGCCTTCGCGAAGCACCTCGGAGAATCGGGCTTCGCGCTCACGGAAGATCAGATCTCTGAAGCCTTCTCGCTCTTCAAGGATCTCTGCGACCGCAAGGGAACCGTCACGGGAGACGACATCGAGAGCCTCGTGACGAACGACATCCTCGGAGCGTCGGACGGCCGACGGATCACTCTCCGGAGCTACCTCGTCCAGGTAGGGGGCGGACGCGGAACCGCAACCGTCACGATCGAGGAGGACGGCGTCGAGAAAACCGACGCTGCGACGGGAAACGGCCCGGTCGACGCCGCGTACTCGGCGATCCGGCGCATCGTCGGAATGGAGCCGGAACTCGAGCAGTTCTCCATCAGAGCCGTCGGCGAAGCGTCCGACGCGCTCGGAGAGGCTACCGTCACTCTGTCGGTCGATCCCCAGGACGGGACCGGGCAGCTCCGGTCGACCGGAAGGGGAAGCAGCACGGATGTCATCGAGGCCGGAATCAAGGCCTACATCGACGGAATCAACCGCCTGTTCCGAATGGCGGCATCGAAAGGAGCGTCTTTGTATGCAGCACACGTTGGTTAGCGCCATCCTCGCGTCCCACACGGCCGATCCGGTCCGCGAGGGAGGAATCTGCCGCGTCCGCGTGGACTTCGCGTTCGCGAACGACATCACCGCCGCGCCGGCGGTCGAGGCGTTCGGGCACATTGGGACGGAACGCGTTTTCGCCCCGGACCGGTGCGCCGTCCTCCCCGACCACTTCACGCCGAACAAGGACATCGCGTCGGCGGAACAGACGAAGAAGGGGCGCGTCTTCGCGCTCGCTCAGGGAATCCGCTACTGGGAGGTCGGGCGCGTCGGCGTCGAACACGCATTCCTCCCCGAGCAGGGACTCATCCTCCCCGGCGACATCGTCATCGGAGCCGACAGCCACACCTGCACGGGCGGCGCGCTCGGCGCCCTCGCGACGGGCGTCGGAAGTTCCGACCTCGCAGCGGTCTGGGCGCTCGGCGAGACCTGGATGAAGGTTCCTCCCACCGTCCGCATCGATTTCACGGGGAAACGTCCGGCTTGGATCACGGGAAAGGACATGATTCTCGCTGTTCTCGGACGGATCGGCGTCCAGGGCGCCCGGTACCTCGCACTCGAATTCGGCGGCGAAACGGTCGCGGATCTTCCGATGGACGACCGTTTCACGATCGCGAATATGGCGGTCGAGTGCGGCGCGAAGACGGGGCTCTTCGTACCGGACGAACGGACAATCCGCTATGCTCGCAAGCGCGCCAAACGGGCATTCGATCCGGCGTATCCGGACGCAGGCGCGACCTACGCACGGCGCGAGGCGATCGACGTCTCCCCGATGGAGCCGATGGTCGCCGCTCCCCACTCTCCGGACAACGTAAAGCGGGCGCGCGACTGTTCCGGGATTTCCGTCGACCAGGTCTTCATCGGCTCGTGCACGAACGGCAGGCTTTCCGACATCGCGCGCGCGGCCCGGATGTTCGAGGGACGGAGCGTCGCTCCGTCGGTCCGCTGCATCGTGATCCCGGCGTCCTACGAGGTCTACAACGCCGCTCTCGAACGAGGGTATATCGCGACATTCGCAAAGGCAGGCGCGGTCGTCTGCACGCCGACGTGCGGCCCCTGTCTCGGCGGCCACATGGGAATCCTCGCAAAGGGAGAACGATGCGTCTCGACGAGCAACCGCAACTTCGTCGGCCGAATGGGACACCCGGGGAGCGAAGTCTATCTCGCGAGCCCGTTCGTCGCGGCCGCGAGCGCCATCACGGGGCACATCACAGATCCGCGCGACATCGCGGACGAATCTATTTTCGACGCTTTCACCGGAGGGGACGGAAAATGGACGCGATCATGAAAGGATACGCGTGGAAGTTCGGAGAGAATGTCGACACGGACGTCATCATTCCGGCTCGGTATCTCGTATCCGGTGACGCCGCACAGCTCGGCGCGCACTGTATGGAAGACGCGGACCCCGCGTTCGCGTCGAAGATCTCGAAGGGCGACGTCATCGTCGGCGGCGAGAACTTCGGCTGCGGATCGTCGCGCGAGCACGCGCCGCTCGCGATCCTCGGGTCGGGAATCTCGTGCGTCGTCGCGGCGTCGTTCGCGAGGATCTTCTTCCGCAACGCAATCAACGTGGGACTTCCGATCTTCGAGTGCCCCGAGGCAGCCACGGCTATCGCGGCGGGCGACGAGGTCGAGGTAAACGCGTCGGAGGGAATCATCGTCGATCGGACCACGAACCGAACCTTCTCCGTGGTCCCGTTTTCTCCCTTCCTCCGCGAACTCATCGACAGGGGCGGACTCGTCCCCTATGTCAGGGCCGAACTGGCGAAACGGAGGAAGGCGGTATGAGCCGCCTCCGTCACACCGTCGCCTGCCTTCCGGGCGACGGAATCGGACCGGAGGTCATCCGCGAGGCCCATAAGGTCATGGAGGCAGCCGCGGCGCGCGAAGGGTTCGACATCGAATGGACGGACTATCCGTTCGGTGCGGGACACTACCTGAAGACCGGCGAGATCCTGCCCGACTCGGCCGTCGAGGAGATGGCGAAATGCGACGCGCTCCTTCTCGGCGCGGTCGGGGATCCTCGCGTGCGTCCCGGAATCCTCGAACGGGGCATCCTTCTCCACCTGAGGTTCCACTTCGACCAGTACGCCAACCTGCGTCCCGCGAGAAGCTATCCGCGCGTTCCGCTCCCGGTCTCGCCGAAGGGCGGAAAGGGGCTGAACACGCTCGTGGTCCGCGAGAACACCGAGGACTTCTACGTCGGCATCGGAGGACGAACCGTCGGCGGCGCGGCGAACATCGACATGAACATGGAACGCGGACTCTACTCGCTGCGGGGAACCCTGCAGGGAACGCTCTCGTCCGGAACCGGCGGGGCGTTCCAGATCGGGCTCGCGTCCGAACCAGGAATCCGCCGGATCGTCGCCTACGCGTGCCGCGCGGCGCTCGAACGCGGCGAATCCGTCGTCACGCTCGCGTCGAAGTCGAACGCGCTTCCCCAGATCTACGGATACTGGGAGGAAGTCGCAGCCGACGAGGGGGCGAAACACGGTGTGTCCATCCGTCCCGTGAACGTCGACGCGATGTGCTACCACCTCGTGCGGACCCCAGATCTCTACGGCGTCATCGTCGCGCCGAACATGTTCGGCGACATCGTGAGCGACCTCCTCGCGGGTCTCGCGGGCGGACTCGGCGTCGCGGCGGGGGCGGACATCGGCGACTCGCTCTCGATGTTCGAGCCGATCCACGGCTCCGCGCCGGACATCGCGGGAATCGGGAAGGCGAATCCGATCGCGGCGATTCTGACGGGCGCGCTGCTCCTCGAACACATCGGACACAGGGACGCCGCACGGGCCGTCGAGGATGCCGTCGCGAAACACCTCGCCTCGGTTCCCGAACGCGACCTTCCGTTCGAATTCGGAGGCGAGGGGACGACGAGCGCGACGGGAGACGGTATCGCGTCGATGATATGAACCGAGACGTCGGCCGTTGGATCAGATAGGCGAAGCGAAGGGCGCCCTCGGACAACCGACAGGGGGCACGTCCTTCGCTTCATCGCTTTTCGGCGATCCGGAAACGGCGTCAGGCGAGCCAGAAGGCGAGCAATCCCGCGAAGAACAGCGACGGAAGCATGTTCAGCACCGGGATCTTCCTGATTCCGAGGATCGAGATTCCCATCCCGATCAGGAGGACGCCTCCCGTTGCCGTAATTTCCGCCACGACCGCAGGAACGAGCACCGACTGCAACGAGCGGGCGAGAATCGCCAGAGTCCCCTGATACAGAAACACGGGGATCGACGACGAAAGCACGCCGATGCCCATCGAAGAGGCGAGCGCGACCGACGCCACGCCGTCCATGACGGCCTTCGTCGCGAGAAGCGTGTGCGTCCCGCGAAGTCCCTCTTCGAACGCCCCGAGAATCGCGACCGATCCGACGCAGAACAGCAGCGACGACGTCACCATCCCCTCGGAGAACTCCTTGCCGCCGATCTTGAGCCGCGCGCGAAGCCGATCGACGAGGCCGTCCGTACGACCCTCGAGCCGGAGAACCTCCCCGAGGATCGTCCCGAGAACGATGCTGCACACGAGAATCAAAATATTCGCCGTCTTCTGCGCCATGCTCAGTCCGAGAAAGAGCGTCACGAGCCCCATCCCGAGCAGGGTCGTCTCCATGATGCGTTTCGGGAAGCGCGAGGTCAGCAGAACGCCGGCCGCGCCTCCGACGAGAATCGCGCCGCTGTTGAGCGCCGTGCCGAGAAGGGGGATGTGCGTGAAGAATTCCATCATGGGAAACACCTCGCAGCGTAGGAATATCCAGCCGAATCACGTGAAAAGGAAGTATACGATATGAAACAGGGAAGTCAAGCGCTCCGCTACGATCCTCTCCGCTATCGCGGAGAGGACGGGTAACGGCAATTCGTGGTATTCTTGCAGACAGACGCGGCGCACATAGCTCCGCAAAGGGGGGCCATTCATGACACTCACGCAATCGCTGCGCGACCTGCTTCTGTCCGCCGGGGCCGACCGCGTCGGGATCGCCGATCTCAGCTCCATCGGCGACCGCGACCGGCCCGACCTCCCGACAGGAGTCTCGATCGTCGTCGCACTGGACCCGGATATCATCGCCGGGGTCTCCGACGGCCCGACGCGCGAATACGAAGGGGAATACACACGTTCCAACGCGCTTCTGACGGACCTCGCCGAGAAAGGGGCGGCGTTCCTCCGGGCGGCCGGATACGACGCGAAGGCCTACGCGGCGTCCGCAGGGAACTACGATCGGATCACATGGACATCACCGCTGCCGCACAAGATCGCGGCCACGCGATCGGGAATCGGATGGATCGGGAAATCGGACATCCTCGTCACGCGCGAATTCGGATCGGCCGTCAGGCTCTCGACGATTCTCACGAACGCCCCGCTCGATCCCGGCGATCCCGTCGAGGTCGCCTCCTGCGGAGCGTGTTCCGAATGCGTTCGTCTCTGCCCGGCGCACGCTCCGTCGGGGAAATCGTGGCGCGCCGGGCTCCACAGGGACGAGTTCCTCGACATCCGGGCCTGCGCCGCGGAACTCCTGCGCGTCAGGGACGAACGCGCACTGTCGCACATGATCTGCGGACGCTGCATCGCCGCATGCCCGTGGACGAAGCGATATCTGGCGTCCGCGAAAACGCCCGACGCCGCTCTATAACGACTGCTTTCCGACGACGGCCCCGTACACGGGGATGCTCCCGGACCGCGTCGCGGCGGGATCCTCGAGACCGAGGATCCTGGAGACTTCCTCGTCGTCGAAGGCCCCGATGCCGCAGACGCCGCACCCGATCGGCGCGGCCGCGAGGTAGAGGTTCTGGCATACGTGCCCCGCGTCGAGGAAGAAATATCGCCACGCCCGTTCCTTGTACCTCCATTCCGAACGGTAGGCCACGGCCGTCCAGAAGAAGATCGCGGCCGCCGAGAGCATGAACTTCTGCCGGTGACACGCCGCGACGAGGCGTTCGATGGATCCGACGCCTGCCGAAAGAGGTTCGAGCGCGTGCGACGACGCGACGTAGCGATACATCCCCGGAACGACGCCGTCGACGCGCGACAGCGCGAGGTACGTCTCGAAGGGGTGCCGGCATCCGGCAGAAGGAACCGTGCGGAGCGTCACCTTCCGCTCCGTCCAGATGCTCTGAACCCCCTGCGTCGCCCACAGGAGCCACGAAAGCTCGTCGGAAGAGAGCGGCTTGTCGGAATATTCCCGGACGCTTCTCCTCCCTTCGATCGCCGCCCTGAGGTCCACCGGGGAAACGACACAGCTCTCGGGCGACGGCAAGCGCACAAGCGCCGCGCCGGAGGCGACCGGAAGTTCGTAGGGCGGCTGGGGCAGCGTCAGCTCCTGGTCCGATTGCTGCGGCATGTTCCGATACAGGGTCGCCCGGATGAATTCGTCTCCTGCATGGCGTCTCCGTCCCTGAGCGTCGTGTTCGTCCATTCCCGTCACGTCCCTTCAGAATGCGACGCCCCCGATCCGGGAGGGCGTCCGTTTTTTTCAGTGTACCACTCCATTCATTCCGACGGCGATCCGCCGCCCCGAAATGCAGATTTGTGTTATGCTTTGCGCTCAGGAAAAACGCATCGTATCGCCGTCAGACGTACGAAAGGAAAGAATTCGATGATATTTCGTCAGGCAAAACAATGCGATCCCCACGAAACGGGCTCTTTCTCTCCCCTTCCGATGAAACAGGCTCACACTTTGTATGCTGTCCTCGTGAGCGCCTCTTTCATGAGTCCGCTCTTCAGGATCTCCGCCTCGCTCGTTCTCCCGATGGAGGCCGTCCGCCTCGGAATGATGGCCGGTTCCCCGCTGACCGCGAAGGTACGCGCTACATCCGAAGACCTTCCGAAGCTCATTCGCGTCTCCTGCCTGGGCAATACGCTCTTTTGGGCGTTTCTCGTCACCGTGATCGCGCTCCGTTTTCCGATCCGGGTCGCCGGAATCGCGAGCCTTCTGCTCGGAATCTCCTGTGCGATCCGCGACGTCTTCACGATGGGAGGCGTCAACGCCCTCTCCGCTCCGAACGAAAAAGGCGCGACCTTCGGCGTCATGAACATGCTCGTAGTCGGAACGGCCGCGACCTTCCAGTTCGGGACGGGATGGATCATCAACCGTTTCCCGAGGGCGATTCCGGGGACGCACGACGCGACGGGATATCTCGTATGCTTCGGGATCATCCTTGCGCTCCTCGCCGCGAGTCTCTCGGCGCTTCGCGCCCTTTCCGGCGGAAGTCTCCGCTGAGTGCCGGGAAGAACGAACAATGCCGCTGTCGAGAAAGAATCTCAGCGAACTCGTATCGGACCCGCCGTTCCCGGTCTTTCTTCTGCTCGTCTCGGCGTACTTCATCGGGATCTTCTTCCGGATCTCGGCCTCGGTCGTTATGCCGATGGAAGCGGAACGACTCGCGATGAGCGCCGCGATGACGGGCTTCGTCTCGAGTCTTCACTTTTACTCCTACGCGTTCATGCAGCCCGTCGCCGGAGTCCTTCACGACCGGTTCGGCCCCGTGCGCGTCGTCACTGCGGGGCTGTTCGTAACCGCCGCGTCGAGCCTGCTCATGACGTTCATGCGAACGCCGTTCACGCTTGGCGCCTGGCGGCTTCTCTCGGGTCTCGGCGTCGCGCCGATGTACGGAGCGACGCTCGTCTTCCAATCGTTCGCGTTCCCGCAGGAGCGCTACTGTTTCTACGCAGGCATCAACTTCGCGCTTTCGAATCTCGGCGCGATCGTTTCCGTCGCCCCGCTCGGGTTCGTACTCGATACGTTCGGCATCGGGACGACCTTCGCGTTTCTCACGGCCGTCAATCTCGCCGTCATGGTCGTCCTCGGACGTTCCGCGAAACGCGATCCGCTTCGCGCCGTCGCGGCGCGAAGAGAACGTCGTCCGCTCTCCTCCCTGCTCCCTGAGATACGCGACGCGCTGGCGTACGTGATCCGCAATCGTCGGATGCGGGGACTCCTGATCCTCTGGGCGATCTCCTCTGCCTCGATGTTGACGTTCCAGGGACTCTGGGGCGTCTCCTGGTTCGTGGCGGCCTACGGCGCGGCTCCAGGGGCGGCCCGTTTCTGGGCGTCGATGATCAGCTTCGGGATGATGCTCGGACCTCTCATCAGCGGAGGGCGCATCATCCGTCCCGAGACGCTTCCCGGAACGATCCGGAACGTCTGCATCGGCAATACCCTCGCGTGGGCGATACTCTTCGGCGTCGTCGCGGCGGGGCTGCCGCTCCAGATCGCTGGAATCGCGACCCTTCTCGTCGGCGTTTCTTCCGGAATGCGGGGCGTGTTCGCGATGGCGGGGGTCAACGCGCTCTCGGGGAAGGGGAACAATGGCGCGATCTTCGGAGCCATGAACATGATCGTCGTTCTGATGGCCGTCGTCTTCCAATGGGGAACCGGGGTCATCATCAACTTCTTTCCGGCGGCCGTCCCTGGAACATACACCGCGTCGGGATATCTCGCCGGATTCGGAGTCGTGCTGATAGCTATGGCGACCAGCCTGTTCTCCCTCCGGCTGGTGGGGAAGAGACCGCTCGGATAAAAAAGGGCGGTCCCTTCCGTTCGACGGCGGAAGGGACCGCTAGATCCGCCAGAAAGAGCGACGGACGTCACTCTTTCTGGCGGAAGTCGTCCATCCAAGCCCTTTTGATCTCCGCCAATCGGATCGTCCCCTTGAAAGTCCTGAAGACCTCGCCGAAACGGAGAAAGTCCGGCTTCGCCCCCTTGGAGACAGAATGTCTCGCCTCGGGAAGGAATGTTCTTCGGATCTCGTCGGCGCACTCCCTGGCTCGCTCGCTCTTCAGCTCCACCGTGACGCAGCAGGAATCTTCGTGCTCGCTGACGAGCCGCAGCCCCGCAACGGCGAGATCGAAGTCGTCACAGGGCAACCCGTACCTCTTCTCGACAAACCGGCAGAGTTCGACATTGATCTGGTCGCACGCGTAATTGGCTCCCCCGCGGATAACGAGCGCCGAATCGCGCCCGACCCAGTAGAAATCGGTTCCGCCATCGTCGGGATTCGTGAGTCGGAACGCGATGTCGAGCAACCCGAGGTACCAGCCGTCCCGCAACACGCGATCCGTCCCTTCGTCGTTCTTCACGTACGCTTTCATGACATTGCCGCCCCGGCAGACCATGTATCCGGACTGTCCTTCGGCGCACTCGCGCATATATCCCTCTTTCGTGGGGTCGACCTGTTCCACGATCCGAACCTCCGTGAGGGGAGGGTGAGGCCGTCCGATCCAGTATCCCGTCTCGGGCGCGTGATTCCACCCCCGTTCGAAAGCGGCCATCCGGCGTTCGTCCGACATGTCGAGCGGCGTCCCCAGAACGTGGAAACACGTCTCCGTGGAACCGAAGCGGACGCTCGGGATCCGGCCCGTCCAGCGCCTGAGGCGGTCGACCGTCGTCGGCCCGACGGGAGCGGAACCGAGGACGAACTCGACTTTCCTCATCGCCTCGCGGAGCCGCCCTTCGTCGACGGGAAGAGCGTTCGTCTCCCGGAGATGCTCAAGATAGTCGAAGTGGCGCGCCACGGTCGGCGCGATCCGCCGTCGATCCCCTTCGTCGACACACTCGGCCACGGCCTTCCAGTAGAACGTCCCGTAACGCGGG
Organism: Lactivibrio alcoholicus; assembly: GCF_055390895.1. Lineage (NCBI taxonomy): Bacteria > Thermotogati > Synergistota > Synergistia > Synergistales > Aminobacteriaceae > Lactivibrio > Lactivibrio alcoholicus. The sequence goes on along the minus strand of NZ_AP042471.1, from coordinate 2,416,092 downwards.
AAGAGAAGAATCTCGGAATGCGGCCGTCGGACGAGCATATCGGATACGGCCGTCGAGTTCGCGTGATGCAGCGGATTGATGAGCAGGAAGAGCGACCCTCTTCCGCCCGGCAGAGCTCCCACGCGGTCGAGGAGGAGATACGTTCCGAGCGCCGCGTCGTTGTTCTCGTAGCTTCCGTAGGTGAGCCGTGCTCCCTTGGGGTGCCCCGTCGTCCCCGACGTGAAAATGACGATCCGGTCGTCGTCGCCCGTCAGATCCGGAAGGAACTCGTCTTCCGACATCGGAGCCTCGCCGGAAAGGTTCGCGACGTCGTATTCCGCGAGTTTCGGGAAGCGCGCGAGGAGCTGCGTCCTGAAATCGCCCATGTCCGCCGTCATCTCGGGAGCGGCGAGATCCAGAAACGACGCGTCGTGGAGCATCAGACGACATTCGGTGAGTCCGATCTTGTAGGCCATCTGCTCGACGCCGTCCGCCTGCCAGTTGACCGTAACGGGAACCGCCCCGACCATCGTCGCCCCGAGCCGGAACATCATGTCCTCGGGCGTGTTCTTCCCGTAGGCATTGACGAACGTATCCCCCTTGCCGAGGCCGCAACGCCGCAATACGGCCGCGGCGCGGCGCGCCATGTCCCAGAACTCGCCGCGGGTCCACGAACGCCCTTCCAGTCCGTTCCGAAGAGCGGGATCGTACGCGCGCAGGAAGCGTTCCTCGCGGTCGAGGAATGCGGGAAGATATTTCTGGAGCGCTTCTGAATACAAGAAAATGCCCCCCCCCGAAGAAAGTTGGTGTCGCGTCGTCCATACGTGAGGCGATTATGCGGGATCCCCCTGCCGGGCGCGTCCGCCCACTCCGGGGAAAGGAGCGCGACGCGATGAGTATACTCCCTTCCGGACCTGGTCGGACCCTGGATGTTCTCGTGCGGAGGTTCCGCTTCCGGGGTATGATTCTCGTGAAGAAGAGATTCCGTCGCACACGCGACGGAGGAGGAGGAATCGACATGGAACTGAGTGAAGGACTGCGGACGCGCCGTTCGACACGCGTCTTTCTCGATACGCCCGTTCAGAAAGATACGCTGCGTCGGATCGTCGAGAGCGCGCAGCGCGCGCCGAGTGCCGGAAACATGCAACCGTGGGAACTCTTCGCCGTATGCGGGGAAACCATGGAGCGCCTGCGGAGCGCCGTCAACGCCGCTTTCGAGGGGGACGGAGCCATCGCTTCGCCGGGACTCGCGAAACCGGCTCCCGAGAGGTATTCCGAACGTCGCCGCGGTCTCTACCGGGAGGCGGAGCCCTTCTTCCGCCGGATCGGGTGCGGAGGGGAGTTCATTCCGGAGGGGAGCTTCCGGTTCTTCGGAGCTCCGGCCGTCGTCATGGTGTACGTCCACGAAGATCTGCTGCCGGGACGACTCGTCTGCTGCGGGTCGATCATGACGTACCTGACGCTCGCAGCTCACGCCGAAGGCCTCGGAACGTGCGCGATCGGCTTCGTCCGGACGGCCGACCGGCAGATGCGGGAGGTTCTGTCCGTTCCGCCGGAACTTGCGTTCGTCGTCGCGGTCGCGGCAGGATATCCGAATCCCGCGAGCCCTGCCAACGAATTCTGCTCGTCGCGCGCTTCCGTCGACGAGGTCTGCCGCTTCTTCGACTAACGTTCGTCGGACGGCGAGAGCCCTTTTCGAGTTACTGCCATCCGACGGAAGGTCCGGCTCCACGTCCACGGAGCCGGACCTTCCGTGCCCTCAACCTCTCGTCGTTGCAACAAGCCCGCTTTCCTGACATCCGTCGTCGATCCTGAACTCGCTTACCAACCTCCGCAATTCCACCGACAGCGACGCGAGATCCTGCGATCCGGACGCCACCTTCTCCGAAACCGTCGCCACTTCCGCCATCCGGGAACGAATCTTCTCAGCAGACGATGCCGAAGCGGAAACGCGCTCCGCAATACTCTGAACCGCTCCCGCTATCTCCTCGCTCGAAGCCGCCTGTTCCTCCGAAACTGCGGCCAGATCCTGCGTCGCCGCTGAAATTCGAGAAAGCACCTCCATCATCTTCCTGATGGTCTCTCGGGTTTCACGCGCAAGGACGCTTGATTCCCCGGAATCTCCGGCGCTCTTTTCCGAGGAAACGACCACCTTGTCCAGCTCCGTCGTAATCTCCTGCGCCAGAACAGCGATCTTGCTTGCCGCACCGTTGCTCTCTTCGGCAAGTTTCCTCACTTCCTCCGCAACGACCGCGAACCCACGCCCCGCTTCCCCGGCTCTGGCAGCCTCGATCGCCGCGTTCAGCGCCAGCAGATTCGTCTGGTCCGCAATCCCTCCGATCTGCGTCACGAAGTTCTGTATCTCCCTCGCACGCGCCCCAAGCGTCCTCACTTCCTGCGCCGATCTCCCTGCGCTCTCCGCTACGCCACCGATACTCGACACGACCTTTTCGACGGCCGTCATTCCCTCTTCTCCGGCAAGTCGCGCCCGTTCGACGTCCGCAGCCATTTCCGTACCTTTGTTCGCCGACGACTGCGCTCCGCCCGCAACCTCCTCGACGCTCGCGTTGATTTCCTCGCTCGCGGCGGCAAGACTCTCCATCTGTTCGGAAACGTTATATACTCCGGACCTGGATTCTCCGACACCGGCGTTCGATTCTTCGGCGAGGGATGAAAACTCCTCCGCGCTGCTCTCGAGCTTCCCTGCTGCGGAGGCGATGGCCCGGATCGAATTTCGCTGATTCCATATCATTTCTGCGAGCGCGTCGGCCATATCTCCGAGTTCGTCGTTCGACCGTATTCCGAATTCCTCGCGCCCGATCGTCAGATCGCCCTTTTGCGCCCTGCCCGCCAGGATAACGACCTGCCTGATCGGCTTGACGATTTTTCGCGCGACGAACCAGACCGCAGCAACGACGAAAAGGGTTCCCACGAGAGAGAAAATGAGCGTGACGCCAAGAAGGCGATTCGAGGATGCCATGACCTCTTCTTCGGGAATGACTGTTCCGAAACACCATGGAGTTCCCGTATCGCCGATCCGCACGGGAACATACGCTTTCAGCGTCATTCGCTTCAGCGATTCGGACCACGCGTCTTCGAACCAGGTTTCTCCATCCCGAAGACGTTTCAGGAATCGATCTCCGCCATTCTGTCCGATTTCTCCCGCAGGCTTCCCGACTCTCGAAGCGTCCGGATGCGCCACGACCAGCCCCCCGTACGAGAGGAGCCGCCCGAAGCCCGTTTCATACAGCCGCAGATTCTTCGTGACTTCATTGAGAGAATCCAGAGCCACATCGACACCCGCGACGCCGACGCGCCTCCCCCTTGATTCCACAGGAACGGAAAGAGTCGTGAGCAGCGTCTTCTTCCCAGCCACCTCGTACTCGAAGGGTTCGAGAAGGCACTCCCGGCCCAGTTTCAGTGGGAGAAGATAATAGTCCCCATCTCCCGGTTTGTCGTATCCGGAAAGCGGCTCAAAGGTTTTCTTTCCATCCGCGCCGCGGTTCCAGTACGGAATGAAGCGCCCCGTCGCGTCATGTCCCTTCGTTCCCGCGAACTCGGCGTCTCTTCCGTCGAACTCGTTCGGCTCCCAACAGGTCCATACGCCGAGAAACTCCGGATTTCTCTCAAGAATCCTGTGGAGAATCCTGTTGACCGCCTCCCGGTCGGGACTCTCCGACTCGCAGATTCCCTCGAGAATGTGCGCCAGTGTTCTCGCGGCAATCAGGGGCTTACCAAGAGACTCCTGAACGACGCCAGAATACGCTTGCGACTGACTGATCGCGAACGACTCGGCGAGTTTCATGCTTTCCTTCCGGTTCATGAAGCTCGTCGCCCCGATGATGACCACAAAAGCCGATAAAACCGCCGCCAGAACAAACAACGTGATCCTCCACTGCAACTTCAGCCTGAACTTCATCACGACCACTCTCCCTGATTCCGGAGCGAAACACCGGGCGTTCGTCCCTCATGATTGATACATATTTTCCCCCGTCGAAACAAGTATGCGGAATATTATAAGACAAATTTTATCGAATTCAATCCTCAATAAAAACATGTTACAATAAACTTAGTATACAATTCGGGATACTCGGGATGGGACCGTTTCTTCGACTAGCGTTCGTCGAGGACGCTGAAGAAAACATCGACGACGCGCGGGTCGAAGTGTGTTCCGCTCGATTCGCGGATGTGGGCGCGCGCTTCTTCTTCGGCCCACGCTTTCCTGTAAGGCCGATTGGACAGCAGCGCGTCCCATACGTCGACGACAGCGAAGATCCTTGCGGCGATCGGGATGCCCTCGCCGCGCAAGCCTTTCGGATATCCAGTGCCGTCCCATTTCTCGTGGTGAGAGGTCGGAATCTCGAGCGCCGGAGACAGAAAACCGATCTGCGAGAGAAGGTCCGCCGCATAGGACGGGTGCCGTTTCATGACGCCCCATTCATCCTCCGTGAGCGGGCCGGGCTTGAGCAGGATCCCGTCCGGTATTCCCATCTTCCCTACGTCGTGCAGCAGGGCGCCGTAGTGAATATACGGCAGAGTATCCTCCGGGACGCCCATCCTTCGGGCGATCCGGACCGTCAACTCCGTCACGCGACTCGAATGTCCCCCCGTCTCGAGATCCCGGAGTTCGAGAGCTCCGGCCCATCCCTTGATGGTATCCTCATAGGCCTGCGAGAGTTCCCTGTGAGCATGCACGAGCATTTCCTGCGCCCGCCGTTCTTCCTCGACCTTGAGTCGGAGCGCGTCCCGGGTCTCCTGTTCTCGTTGCATCGCCCGGCTCGACAAAAGGAAGAAAACCCCGACGAAGACGGAGAACGCGAGGATCGCGAGAATTTCGTAATTCCTCCTGTTCCGGTACCCCGCGAGGATTTCATCCTCCGACATTCCGACGATGACGACGAGATTCCGGTAGGGGTCGACCGAGCGAAAACTCACGATCCGGCGCACCGTGTCGGTCGGACCGTCGCAGATGCACACGCCGTAGGTAGCGCCATTCATAGTCCTGGCGACGTCGCTCGACGCGACCGACGTCCCGAACGGAAGAGACTCGTCTCCTATGAACCCCGCAAGGACGCTTCCCGATGGACCGACGAGAAGGACGCTTCCCTTTTCCCCCAGGCGGACCTGACGGTAGAAGTCCGAAAAGTAATAGGGGTTCACCGAGGCCAGGACGACGCCCGAGAACGATCCGTCCGCGTTTTCGAGCCGCATGCTCATCGGGATATACCACTTCCCCGTCGCGCTCCCGAGAATCGGGTCGCCGATAAGAAAGGTCTTCGACGGGTCGCCGCGATGGTCCGTGAAGAACGGTCGGAAGACGACATTGACCTTCCGGAACGGGATCTGGCTGCTGAGGACGAGGTCGCCGCTCGCGTCGGCGATGCTGAGGAGATTCAACAGTTCGGCCTGCGCGACGTTGCTCTCGACGGCATATCGGGCGATGGCCGCGTTCGCGGCGTCGGCGAAACTTCCGTAGATGTGTCCGGCGCGCTTTTCATAGAGCTCCTTCATCGAGGAGAGGACCTGTCTGACGTTCTCGACCGTCCGCAATGTGTGCTCCTCGAACGCCCGGGCGAGGTTGTCCGTCTGCCGGAAAGCGGCCGCGATCTCGTTCTGTCGGTCGCGACGCAGCGAAAAAACGAGCACCGACCACGCCAGCACGAGAAGCGCGAGACAGAAAAATTTCAGGAAAAAGGCCGCTTGCAGAAACGCTGGTTTCTTCACGAACAGCCACCCTTTCGGATGTGTCAGGCCGGATTCCCCAGCAATTGCGGTCAGGCTCTGCGAGAGAGGGAAGGCACGATCATCCAATGGACGATCGTGGAGCGCGAACGGTATTCGGAGCGGCAGGATCCGGCGATTTAATGATTCGATTATAGAAGCCTGTTCCCGTCTCCGCAACATGCGGAGACGCGCTTCGCCCCAAAAGAAAAAAACGGGGAGGAGGGTGCTCCCTCCTCCCCGCCTCAGCATCATTCAGTCATCCGTCTCGTCCGCAAGTCCGAACTCTTTTGCGAGAAATTCCACTGCCCGTTTCGCCTCATCCCGCGGAACGAGCGCCGAGATCTTGATCTCCGACGTCGTCGTCCCGACCATGCGGACCCCGGCCTTGTCGAGCGCGACGAAGAATCTCGCCGCCACGCCGGGCGCGGATTTCATCCCGACACCCACGGCGGATACCTTCGCGACAGATTCGTCGACGCCGACGATCCATCCCGCGTATCGCGACAGCACTCCTTCCAACGTTTCCCGCGCGACCCGGACCGAGGAATCGACGACCGTGAACGTGAGATGCGAATGCCCGTTCTCGCTCACCGTCGAGATCATGTCGATATTGATTCCCTTGTCGGCAAGAGCCCCGAAGACCGCAGCGAACACGGCCGTATCGCCGGGAATACAGTTCACCGTCACCTTCATCTGGTTCGTGTCCGACGTAACGCCGGTGACCACAGGCTGTTCGAGCCATTCAGGCAGCGTGCCCACCACATACGTCCCCCTTTCAGCGGAGAAGGTGGAGGCGCAGTACAGCTCCACCGAATGTTTTTTCGCGATCTCGACGGCGCGGGAGTGAAGCACCTTCGCCCCCTGCGCCGCGAGTTCCAGCATCTCGTCGCACGTGATGTACTCGAGTTTTCGTGCTCCGGGCACGACATGCGGATCGCACGTGTAGACGCCGGCGACGTCGCTGTAGATCTCGCAGCGGCACCGGCACTTCGCCGCGATAGCCACCGCGGACGTGTCCGATCCGCCGCGCCCGAGCGTCGTCAGGTCGCCGTCCTCAGTTACGCCCTGAAACCCGGTAACGACGACGACACCCCGTTTTTCGAGCTCCTTCGCGAGCTTGCCGACGTTGAGGTCGACGACCCGCGCGTTTCCGAACGACGGAGTCGTGACCATCCCGAGCTGGAAGGCGTTGTACGAGACCGCGGGAACGCCCGCCTCGTTGAGCGCCATCGCCAGCAGCGCCGCCGTCACCTGCTCACCCGTGGAGAGAAGCATGTCGAGTTCGCGCGGAACGGGATTTCTCGCCACGTTTCCCGCCAGATCGAGAAGAGAGTTCGTGGTCTTGCCCATCGCGGACACGACCACTGCCATGCGCTCGCCCTGCCGGACGAGCGGAACGATCTTTTCGGCTATGGACCGTATCCGTTCCGGGGTCGCCACGGAAGAACCTCCGTACTTCCGGACGATCATCCTTCCGACCCCCTACCTGTCGTTTCCGAGTTCCCGCAGCGCCTGAACGATCTGCGTCTTTCCCTCGGTCTTCGCATCGACTCTCTTGATCACCTTCGCGGGACACCCGGCAACGACGCTTCCGGCCGGGACATCGGCCGTCACGATCGCGCCCGCCGCGACAACTGATTTCTTTCCGACGCGAACACCCTCGAGGATCACGGCGTTCGCGCCGACGAGGACGTCGTCCTCGACGACCACCGGCGTCGCGCTCGGGGGCTCGATCACGCCCGCGACGATCGCCCCGGCGCCGATGTGGCAGTTCTTCCCCACCTGCGCGCGTCCGCCGAGGACCGCGTTCATGTCGATCATGGTCCCCTCGCCGACGACCGCGCCGATGTTGATCACGGCGCCCATCATGATGACCGCGCCCTTTCCGATCGACACGCGGTCGCGGATGATCGCGCCGGGTTCGATCCGCGCCTCGAATTGCGTGAGATCGACGAGCGGCACGGCCGAGTTCCGCGCGAGCACCTCGACGTCCGTCGCCTCGATGCGGTCGCGGTTCGCCTCGACCACCGCCATGACCTCGGCCATGTCTCCCGTGAGCAGCCCGAAACGGTTGCCGCCGACGTACGCGACGCCCTCCCAGTCGGCCCCCTTGAGCTTCCCGGAGACGAAGACGCGGACGGGGGTGCGCTTTTTCGATTCCTTGATGAAGCGGATGATCTCCCCGGTGTCCAGTTCCGGCCGTTGTTCGGCGGTCGGCTGATCTACGCGTTCCGGCATTCGATGACCTCCTCGAAGGTGTAATACCCGGGCTTCGCCCGGAGCGCGAACTCCGCGGCGCGCAGCGCGCCGAGCGCGAAAACCGAGCGCGATATCGCCCGGTGCGACAGTTCGAGAACCTCGCCGTCGTTCGCGAAGACGACTGAATGGTCGCCGGGAACGCCGCCCAGGCGCAGCGAGTGAGTCGGGCAGTCGCGCCCGACCGCCTTCCCGAGAAGTATCGCCGTCCCCGACGGGGCGTCCTTTTTCTTGTTGTGGTGGGTCTCCGTGATCTCGACGTCCCACGCCGCGAGGAGCGGGGCGAACGATCGGAGCATCATCTTCAGGATCGTGACGCCCTGCGAGAAGTTGAAGCTCTGGACGACGGGAACGCGCGTCGCGAGGTCGCGCAGCGCCGCGAGGTCGCCGTCGCCGAGCGCGGTCGTCCCGACGACGCACGCCGCCCGAAAGCGCTCGCACGCGCCGATCGTCACCGGAAGCGCCTTCGGCGAGGAGAAATCGAGGACGACCTGCGGCGCGCCGGTCTCGCGGACGCCGTCGACGTCCGCCGCGTAGACGCATTCGTGCGCGGCGAAGACCTTCAGGAGTTCCTGCCCCATCCGGCCGTTCGAGCCGACGACTCCGTACCTCATGCGCGCGCTCCGCACTCCGCCATGTTCGCGTCGATCACCGACATGCACTTCGCGGTCGCCTCGACGAGCGGCAGCCGGAGTTCGTTCGCGCAGAAGCCCAGCCGGCTGACGGCGTACTTGACGGGGATCGGGTTCGTCTCGATGAACAGGTTCTTCATGAGCGGGAAGAGGCGCATGTGGAGGTCGCACGCGTCCTTCATGCGTCCGTCGAGCGCCAGGCGCACCATATCGGACGTCTCTTTCGGCATGACGTTCGACAGCACCGAGATCAGTCCGTCTCCGCCCGAACAGACGAGATGGAACGCCTGGTCGTCGTTGCCGGAGAGCACCGCGAAATCGGGACGGACCTTCCGGACGCCCCGGATGAGTTCGTCGATCTGCGCCATATTGCCCGACGCCTCCTTGACCCCGACGACGTTCCGGATCGCCGCGCATCGGATCACGGCCTCGGGGAGCATGTTGACCCCCGTGCGCCCCGGGACGTTGTAGATCACGAGCGGGCCGGAGATGGATTCTGCAACCGCCTTGTAGTGCCGGAAGAGCCCTTCCTGCGTCGGCTTGTTGTAATAAGGGGTGACGACAAGAACGCCGTCCGCGCCGAGCGCGAAGGCCGCCTTCGAAAGTTCGATCGTCGCCGCGGTGCTGTTGGAGCCCGTCCCGATGACGACCGGGACCCGCTTGTTCGCCGTCCTCACCGCGAAGGAGATGACCTCCCTGCGTTCGTCCGCCGTCATCGTCGCCGCTTCGCCCGTCGTCCCGAGAATGACGAGGAACTCCACGCCCGAATCGATCTGCCAGTTCAGGAACTTCCCGAACGCCTCGAAATCCACGCTTCCGTTCCTGAAAGGAGTGACCGCCGCCGTACCCGTACCTCTGAACATTGTCCGCACCTCCCGTATTATGCGTTCAGTTCTCTATGCTTCTTCAGGATCCGCACCGCGTTCGTCGCTGCCCCGACCCTGATGTTGTCCGCCACGTTCCACAGAAGGAACCGCGTCGCGTCGAACGCCCGCACGCGCGCGACGTACACCGCATCGCTCCCCGCCGCTTCGAGCGGCGTGACCATATCGTCGACGAGAATGACGTTCTCCGACTCCTCGATGGCCTCGCAGATCTCCGGGACCGAAGATGGGCGACGCGTCTCGACCAGGATCGCCTCCGAGTGCCCGTAGAGCACGGGAACGCGCACCGTCGTCGGCCAGACGGCGATATCCGGGTCCGAGAAGATCTTCCGCGTCTCGTTGACCATCTTCATCTCCTCGTCGGTGAAGCCGTTCTCGAGGAGCGATCCGATCTGCGGCACGACGTTGAGGTGGATCTGCTTCACGAACTTCTTCGGCGCGATGTGTCCGCGCATCTGGTCTTCGAGTTCGTTCATCCCGTTCTTCCCCGCGCCGGAGACGGACTGGTACGTGCTCACGACGATCGACCGGATGCCGAACCGCGAATGGACGTTCGACAGCGACAGCACCATCTGGATCGTCGAGCAGTTCGGGTTCGCCACGATGCCCCGGTAGCCCGCAAGCGTCGCGCCGTTGATCTCCGGCACGACGAGCGGAACGGCCGGGTCCATCCGGAACGCCGACGAGTTGTCGATCACGACCGACCCCGCCTCTGCCGCGACGGGCGCGAACTCCCGCGACACGGTTGCCCCCGCGGAAAACAGAAGATAGTCGTACCCGGCTTTCATGGATTTTTTCGTCAGCTCTTTCACCGCGAGTTTCTTTCCGTTGAAGGCAACTTCAGTCCCCGCACTCTTCGCCGACGCAAAAAGATCCAGTTCGTCGGGGAAAACGCGCTGCTCCTCGAGCACGCGCGTCATCATGCGCCCCACTTCGCCCGTCGCTCCGACCACCGCTGCACGCATCTCGCATTCCTCCCTCTGCTGTCCGACCTGACGGTCAGTAAAAAAAGAGGCCCGTCCCCGAAGGGACGAGCCTCTTGTGAAAAGCCCGCGGTACCACCCTGCTGACGCCATGCCGGAGGCATGACGACTCTCGAACCCCGTGACGTGGGATCAGACCGGGAACGTACTTCACCCCCCTTGCGGGGCTTTCCGTTCCGGCTCACCGCGCTTTGGGCCACCGGGAATTCTCGAGGACGCCTTTCAGCCGCTGAACGTCCATCTCTGTCGAAAAGTTCCTCCCTCGGCATCGCGGATCATCGCCGTTCCGCATATCGAATTGCGGGGATTGTACAGATTCATTCGGAAAATGTCAAGGAATCTTTCGCAAGTTTTTTCGTGCCGACCAGCAAATGCCTTCAAACTTGCTTCCCAAGGCTCAAGCGATATGCATCTCCGGTCCTGAACCGCGAAAGCGCCCGAAGAAGACCGCTCGCATCCTCTTCGAGAGACCGGGATTCTCCCGCAGTCATCCGCGATGCTGCCGACACCTCGACGGCCGCGTCGCGGATCGCATCGACGGATTCCGTTTCTTCCTCGGTGGACTTCGTCAGGCGATCGATCCCGGCGCTCGCCTGTTCGCTCGCGGCGGCCTGCTCCTCTGCGGACGCCGCGATGCTCCGGATCCTGTCAGCGGTGCGCGCGAAGTCTCCGGATTCGCCCGCATCTCAGTTCCCTTGCCGACTGCGCCCGATCAGAGATCCAGCGTCACCCTGACGCCAAAGTCCTCATAGATTTCCGATTTGCTCCTTTTTATCCGCGTCGCATCACCGATGATGTCGACCTCTTCATCGAAAGCCGTATAGATTGTGTCATCGTTGAAAGTGATTTCGATCGCGCCGCACGCCGCTTCGTTCTTCTTGAAAAAGAGCGTGAACTCGTACGCGACGCACCCGTCGGAAAGGATCGTCGCCCTGAAATCTTTCGCGTTTCCGAACGCAACCTTCTTCCCGTTGACGCGAACTTTGGTGAAATACCCGACGTCCCGGGCCCCGTCGAAGAAATCGCGGCGAACCGCCTCGTTTTCCGACGCGCTGAACTTCCCGTTCCGATCCCTGTCGCACTCGCCTGTAACTTCCTCGCTCCACCACTCGTCCCACTTCCATCTGACGTGAATTCCGGCGACCTCGTTTCCCGTGAATACGAGCCCTACGCCGGCGTTGATGAAAAGGTGCGGATGCGCGGCGGCCGGATGAGAAGCGATCGTCAAACACAGCAGCAACGCAAGGAGAGTCTGTCGCACGGAGAACGGCTCCTACAGGAGAATGCTCGAAACCATCAGAAGACCGATCGAGATGACAAGGGCAAGGGACAGATACTCGAGCACGGACGTGATAACCATCCCGTCGCCGGACCTGTCGAGCGAGCGAAGAACGCGCTCCCTGCCGTAAATCGTCAGCACCCCGATCGCGCCGAGGAGCAGGAACATCCCGAGCGAAATTCCGAGAACCGAGATCAGCCCCGGCGCGATGATTCCGTGCGCGATCGAGAACATCATGATCAACATGGCCGCCGGACACGGCACGATCCCCGCCAAGAGACCAAGCAACACGGGATTGTCGACGCGCGACGCATGCGATTCGTTGTCGCCCCGTCCCGTATATTTCCGGAACAGGAGAATGGATCCGATGACCGCAATCGCGATGCCGCTTGCGACGATGAAATACCCTTGCATTTTGATTTTGAAAAACGCTCCGGCCCCTTTCAGAAGCATCGCGAAAAGAAACGAGAACGCGATGGCGCCGACCGTATGAACCGAAGAGATGATCCCCGCAAGAAGGAACGCCTGTTTCCACGATTGTCGCCTGCGCAGAAAGTACGCGACGACAAGCGCCTTTCCGTGTCCCGGCCCTGCGGCATGGACGAGTCCGTAAAGAAACGAAACGCCGCCGAAGGCAAGGAGCGCTCCGGGCGCCGGATTTTCCCGGATTCCCCGCAATCCCGAGCGGACAAGTCCGTCGAAGTACCGCACCATTGAGACGAACGCACGCGAGACCTCCGGATGCGATCGGACCGCGAAAAACACTCCGACGGCCAGAAGCGCGAGTCCAACGGACGCAATGCGATTTCCCCCGGTTCCGGGAGCCGCCTTTTTTCCGAAAGCGTTCGGAATCCCATTCTCGGAGCGGGCTGTCGTCTCTTCCGTATCCTTCATCTGCATTTACAACTACCTCCCTATGGCGTCCAGCGCGCGGAAATCGCACCGGCCTGATTCCCGGGGATCAGTTTCTTTGAACGGAAGACTCTCCGGAAAACACCCGGTGTATTATGCCTGAAACTCAAATTGGTGCAAACGGATGTTCGGCGTATCTTCCGGAAAAACGCGGTTCCGCCGATCGCTCTCCGGATTCGGCGGAACGCCGCGCGGGGGCTTGCGCATTCCAAGAATGTTTGATATATAAAACTTGTCGATCGTACGACAAGGAGGACGAGAGCAATGGCGTCATCGCCACACGCAACCACATCGGAGAAGATGTCGCGGGGAACGTGCCGGTCCGACCGAGTGCGCTCCCTGGTTCTCGAGGCCGGGGCGAAGCTCTTTTCGCAGCACGGCTTCGCCGGAACCTCGTTTCGCAACCTGTCAGCGGAATCCGGGATCTCCGCCGGTCTCATCCAGTATCACTTCGGAACGAAGGAAAAACTCTACGAAGCCGTCCGGGAATATGTTTTCTCCGAATACCTCCGCGCGCAGAGGCCGCAGTTCGACCTGCCGCAGGAAGAATTCGACCCGTTCATCAGGGGCGGACTCACCGGATACTTCAGGTTTCTGGATTCGCACCCCGAGTGGATGCGTCTCATGGAATGGGGAATCCTCGAGGGAAACGGCGCTCCGTGGCCCGGAGAGGAAGAGCTGATGGACGACCTCGCGGAACGCGTTCGCACAGTGCAGGCCACGGGGCGGGTTCCCGAGGACATCGACCCCGATCTCTTTCTGATCCTGATCGGCGGGCTCATGCGCGGCTGGATTCTCTACCGGACCCGTTACGCGTCCAGGCTCGCGCATATCGGAGACGCGGACGCACGCGAGAAGGCCTATCTCGACCTCTGTTTCCGGCTTCTCTCGTGCGCCGCGCCTCCGCCCGCGGAAATCGCGCATGCGGAATCTCCCGAAAGCACGGACGAATCCTGTCCGTCGAAGAATGAAAGGAGCCATTCATGAACATGGAAACGACCGTCACCCTTTCGGGCGTTCCGGAGACGATGCTCTGGACGCTCTACAACCGGGCCGAGGAGGCCCTGCGGCCCGACGCCCTGATCCGCGATCCCGAGTGCGTAAGGATCTACTCGTCGATCGAATACGACTTCGCCCGTAGTTTCGGGCGGCCCGACGGGTCGCACCCGATGCGTTCCCGGATTTTCGACGACGCGCTGAAGCCGTGGCTCGCGGCGCATCCGGGAGGCTCCGTCGTCGAACTCGCGTGCGGCCTCGAAACGCAGTTCCAGCGGTGCGACGACGGCCGGGTCCGTTGGCTCTGCGTCGACCTGCCCGAGAGCATCGCCGTGCGCGAACGCTTCCTTCCGCAGACGGACCGATGCCGGTACATTGAAAAGGACGTTTTCGACGCGACGTGGATGGACGCCGTCGATCCGTCCCGCGGCGTCTTCGTGACGGCCCAGGGCGTCTTTCCCTACTACCGGGAAGACGAAGCCCGGCGCGTGATCGTCGCGGTCATCGACCGCTTTCCGGGGGTCGAAATCATGTTCGATGTCATTCCGCGGTGGTTTTCCCGCAAGACGGTGCGCGGATTCCGAAAGACCGCACACTACACGTCTCCGGCGATGCCGTGGGGAATCGGGCGCGACGAGATCGAACCCCTGATGCGGGCATGGAGCCCGCGGGTGTCGGAAGTCCGGCTCGCTCCGTACGGAGCCTTCCGGGGGCTTCCGGGGGCCATGCTCCGGACGGCCTCGCGTCTGCCCTGGGCGCGCAACATCACGCCGATGATCGTCGACATCCGCACGAAGGGAGACGAACGCGATGGCGTCCGCCGCTGAACGCGAAACCACCGGCGCCCTCTTCCGCTACCTGCTTTCGGTGTCGCGGCGCGGCGGATGGCTCCTTGTCCTCACGCTCGCGATCAGCGCGGTTTCGGGGGTGTTGTCCGTCCTCCCGTTCTACGGACTCTTCCGCCTCATTTCGACGCTTCTCGAAGGCGGCGCGGGGCAGGAGGCGCTTTCGCGATGGGGGTTCTTCATCCTGTACTCCGCCGCGGGACAGATTCTCGTCTACGCGCTTTCGATGGTATTCTCCCACGTGACGGCGTACCGGATCCTCCGGGACCTCCGCTACGCCCTCGCCCGCAAGCTCCTCGACATCCCGCTCGGCTGGTTCACGAAGCAGACGAGCGGCGACACGAGAAAGCTCTTCACGGAAGACGTCGAGAAGATCGAACTCTTCATCGCGCATCACATTCCGGACATCACGCGCGCCGTCGCCACTCCCGCGACGACCTTCATCCTCCTGCTTTCGGCCGACTGGCGCCTCGCCGTCGTTTCGCTGATTCCCCTGCTCCTCTCGCCCGTGTTCCTCGTCAGCGTCTTCCGGCATTACGACAGGAACATGGCGGAATACTACCGCCTTCTCGCCCGGATGAACGGGACGATCATCGAATACATCCGGGGCATGGGCGTCGTGCGCGCGTTCAACCGGACGGCCTCTTCGTTCGGGAACTACCGGACGTCGGTGAACGAGTACTTCGAGTTCTGGAAGAACTGGACGATCCGCGCCATGAACGGCTACGGAGGGTTCTTCACGACGCTCGAATCCGGCTCGCTGTTCATCCTCGGGATAGGCGGACCGCTCTATCTCACGGGAGCCATCACGGCTCCGGCGTTTCTCATTACGCTCATTCTGGGTCCCGCCTACGTTTCCGCGTTTCGACTCCTGTTCTTCATGACCAATATCATGAGCATGAACCTGCGGGGCGTTTCCCGCCTTCGCGCGGTGCTCGAAACGCCGCCCCTTCCGGAACCCTGGGACGCGATCGTTCCCGCCGGGGAGGGAATCGACTTCTCGAAGGTCTGTTTCGGCTACGATTCGGCGCAGGTCGTCTCGAACCTCGAATTCGAGGCGCGTCCGGGGACGATCACGGCGTTCGCGGGCCCCTCGGGCGCGGGGAAGACGACCGCGGCGCTTCTCGCCGCGCGATTCTACGATCCGACGAGCGGAACGATCCGGATGGGGAAAGCGCCCTATCCGTCCGTCGGAACCCGCGAAATCCTCCGGCGCGTGTCGATCTGCTTCCAGGAATCGCAACTCTTCCGGGGAACGATCGAGGAGAACATTCGGATGGGAAACCGCACGGCGCCCTTCGCCGACGTCGAGCGGGCCGCCCGCGCAGCCAGGGCGCACGACTTCATCGCGGCGCTCCCGGACGGGTATTCGACCGTCCTTTCCGGCGACCGGAGCCTTTCCGGAGGGCAGGTGCAGCGGATCGCCATCGCACGCGCGATCCTGAAGAACTCGCCGGTCGTCATCCTCGACGAGGCGACGAGCTACGCCGACCCGGAAAACGAGCGCCTCATCCAAGAGGCGCTGAACGAACTTCTCGCGGACCGGACCGTCATCGTCGTCGCCCATCGCCTCAAAACCCTCGCGCACGTGGACAACATCCTCGTGTTCGACGACGGCCGCATCGTCGAACAGGGCCGATTCGACGATCTGATCGCGGCCGGGGGAACTTTCGCACGGCTCTGGGAGGGCGCGCTCGCCGCGCTCGAATGGAATATCGCCGACGCCCGCGGGCGGACGGCATGAAGGAGAGGACGCGGATGCTCTTCGATTCCGTCTTTGAAATGCTCGGTTCGGACAAGCGCCCGAAGATGCGGCGCGCGGCGTCTCACGCCGCCTTCGAGGGATTTCTCGCGGCCTTCGTCCAGGGGATGCTCATGCTCGCCGTCCACGAGATCGCCGCGGGGACGTTCTCGTGGGGGACGCTCGCGATGGTTCTGCCGACCCTCGTTGTCGTCATGGGGCTTCGCTGGTTCACGGGAAGCAGGGCGATACTCGAATGTCAGATCACGGGGGCGCGGTTCATCCGGGACGCGCGGATGGCGCTCGGCGAGCACCTGAGGCGGGTTCCTCTCGGCTTCTTCCGGAAACATCAGGCCGGAGATCTCACGAGTCGTCTCATGAGCAACATCCAGGACGTCGAGATGGTCCTCACGCACCTGTATACGGACATCGTCACGGCCGTCGTCATGTCGCTCCTGATCGCCCTGTGCCTCTTCCGGACGGACTGGAGGCTCGCGCTCGCGGCGCTGTGCGTCGTTCCGGTCGGCCTTCCGACGTTCTTTCTGACGGACCTCGTCTTCCGGAAGTTCGGCAAGCGGAAATTCGCCGTCGCGGGCGAGATGAACGACGCGTTCGTGGAGTTTCTCTCCGGGATCCGGACGCTCAAGGCGCACGACCTCGCACTCGAGAAGCTCGACGTCCTCAAGGGGTGCATCGACGAGTCCATGCGGGTCAGCATCCGTCTCGAAGCGGGGCTCGCCCCGGCGATCATCGCGTTCCAGCTCCTGCTCGACGTCGGACTCACCGGCTCGCTCCTGCTCGGGCTCCGGTATCTGTCCGGCGGGACTCTTTCGGTTCCCGATTTCGTCGTCGTCGCGATGCTCGCGTTCTATTTCTACAAGCCGCTCAAGAACGTATCGCAGTTCTACGCGGAGTTCCGGAACTCCGAACAGGCCGCCGCCACCATCCGGGGGATTCTCGACGAACCCGCGCAGCGCTGGACGTCAACGACGCTCGATCTCGACGACGTCTCCCTCCGCTTCGAAGACGTCCGTTTCTCGTACGACGACCGGAACGAGGCGCTCAACGGACTCTCCTTCTCCGTTCCGAAGGGATCCGTAGTCGCGCTCGTCGGATCTTCGGGTTCCGGGAAGACGACGGCCGCGAATCTCGCGATGCGTCTCTGGGACATCCCCTCCGGGAAGATCTTCTTCGGAGGACAGGATATCACGACGATCAAACCGGAGACCCTGCTCTACCGGATCGGCGTCGTCTTTCAGGACGTCTATCTCTTCAACGACACCGTCCGCGCCAATATCGCGATCGCGAAAGAAGGGGCGAGCGACGCCGAGATAACGGCAGCGGCGAAGGCGGCCCGGGCGGACGATTTCATCCGACGGTTGCCGGGCGGATACGACGCCGTCCTTTCGGAGGGCGGAGCGAACCTCTCGGGCGGAGAGAAGCAGCGCATTGCGATCGCCCGATGCATTCTCAAGGACGCTCCGTTCGTCATTCTCGACGAGGCGACGGCGTCGCTCGACCCCGAGAACGAACGAGAGATCCAAGAGGCGCTGGCGCGACTGCTTCGCGGGCGAACGGTGCTCGTGATCGCCCACCGTCTCAGGACAATCCGGTCGGCGGACGCGATCGTCGTTCTGGACGAAGGACGCGCCGTCGAATGCGGGACGCACGACGAACTGATCGCGGCGGGGGGCCGGTATGCGTCCATGTGGAGAAACCAGGAGGAATCCGAAGGCTGGCGGCTCGTGCGTACTCCCGCGGCTTCGTAGGGGAGCATCTTCCTCCGGAACAGCGGGAAGGGAACGGCGGGCGGGATCGTGGAACTTCGCTTCGGATGGCGTATATTTTCCCGTGGAGGCAGCATAAGACGCAATTTTCGCGTTCCGGAAGTTTCCGTTATGGATCACGTGCGATGTGGAGGAGGGCGACGTCATGCAGGAACGCTGTATTCTGAAAGACGGAGTGAAGTACATCGAAAAAAACGGGGTGTCCCATATCATAAATGACGACGGCCGGATCGTGAACCATCGGCCTTGGCTCGGGGACATCCTTTCGTTTGCGTACGATCCCATCATGGAAAAGTGCGTTTTCCCCGGAAAATTCGGCGGAGAGGCGACGCGACACTTCGAAATCCTGAGGAACGAATTGAAAGACGTCCATGGGAGGAACGTTCTCGAACTGGCTGCGGGGAGCGGCAGCGCCGTCAATTTCCTGCCGGACGATAACCGGTACGCCGGCATCGATATCAGCCCAGGGCTGCTGCGAAGAGCCGCCGCGCGATTCCGCCGCGCCGGCTTCGAAAACGCCGCCTTTTATGTCGCGCGCGCAGAGGACCTCCCGTTCCGCGACGGCGTGTTCGATGTCGTTCTCTGCATTCTGTCGCTTAATTTTTTCGAGGATATCCCGGCGGTCCTTGCGGAAATCCGTCGCGTTGCGGCGGCGCATGCGATTGTCGCGTGCAGCGTTCCCGTGCCGGAGCGAAACGGGCGCAAAAGCACGATCCGAGGCATCCTGCACTCGGAAAGAGAATTGGAAACGCTCTTCGAGGACGCGGGGTTTCATTTCGATCCGATACACGCAAACAACGGATCCCTGCTCTATTTCAAAGCGACGAAAAAAGACGCGCCGGACGAGACGCAATGAAGGGACGGGCCGGCTTCCGCGGAAGAGTATCTGGTACATCGTCGGGCGGGACACGTGATACGCGTCCATAACTGACTGGCTTTGACATGATCCTGATGGTGCTTCGCAAAGCTCTCTTCCCGCTGAAACGAAGCCAGTCGGGTGTTCCCGCGGATTTCCATGCTGTTCACACCTCCGGTCTTCTTAAGGTTACTCCGGAAAGCGTAAACAACGCTACGGTTTCTTACACGTGGAGATCGCCCGGCCTTCTTTTCGGGGATCCGGTCGACAATCCCGAGCGTCTTCGACATCCCCGGATGCGCGCTGAACGAGAAGGAGGCTGCCCCGGAAGGCTATATCGTGGACGATCACGAGGTGTTGTCCGGAATCTGCCCTTCGTGCGAGGGCGCACACTCCGGACGCTGATGAGACGGATGCTGACGATGCATCCGTCTCCCCGGACAAACGAAGTCGGGCGGCCGGGAATCACGCCCCCGGCGTCAGGGCGGGCGTCGCGCCGCCGGTCCGGAAGCGGTCGAGAACCCGCAGCAGCCCCCGCGCTTCCTCTTCCATCGAACGGGATTCCGCAGCCGTCGTCTGCGATACGGCGGCCGTCTCGTTCGTGGCGTCCCGGATCGCTTCGACGGACTGGATTTCCTCCTCGATGGACTTCGTGACGCTCTCGATTCCGGCAGCCGTCTGTTCGCTCGCGGCGGCCTGTTCCTGCGCCGCGGCCGCGATGCCCTGGATGCTTTCGCTGATCCGGCCGATCTCGCGCAACGCGCCGTCGAGCCGCCGGCCGGCCTCTTCGGATCCGGTGACCGTCGTCTCCACGAGCGCCTTCACGTCGTGCATCGACGAAACGGAAACTCGCGCGCTTTCGCGAAGCTCCAGAATGATTTTTTCGACCTCACGGGCCGCCCCGCTCGATTCCTCGGCGAGTTTGCGGACTTCGTCCGCCACGACCGCGAAGCCGCGCCCCGCATCTCCGGCGCGCGCCGCCTCGATCGCGGCGTTGAGCGCCAGAAGGTTCGTCTGGTCGGCGATCGACTCGATGCGTCCGATGAAGGACGTGATCGCCTTCACGGCTCCGTCGACGCGTTCCATCGCCGCAACCGTTCCGGTCGAGCGTTCGCCGATCTCCCGGATCGCGACGAGCGTCGCGTGAACCATCGCGCCGGCCTCCTCGCTGATGCGCGCCGTCTTTTCCGCGGACTCCGCCCCCTGCGTCGACGCGACGGCCGCCGCATTCGCGGCGCCCGCGATCCCCTGGATTCCAGCGTCACTCTCCTGCAGCGCGCAGGCGTTGGCCGCCGCCAGCTCCGCAAGCCGGGCCACCCGGAGTTCGATCCGCTGCATCGCGTCGGCCGTGTTCCCCGCAAGTTCGGAGAGCGCCTTCGCCCTCTCCCCAGTCAGCTGCGCACTCGCTCTCGCGCTGTCGATCGTGACCCGCTGCGCTTCGATCATTCCGGCGAACGCCGTTACGAGAATTTCCGTCTCGTCGCCGCGCCCCGCGATCGACGGATCGGGCGCAACGGACAGGTCTCCTTCCCCGACTCGCTCGGCGACTTCGACGAGCTTCGTCAGCGGACGGGCGATCTTCCGCGCGAAGAACGCGGTCACGGCGAGAAAGACGATGAAAAGATACCCAATGACGAGCGTCAGAAACATGACCAGTCGTTTCGTCTCGCCGATCACGCCGAGCAGGCTGCGCCCCGCGAACAGCGCGCCGATCGGCTCTCCGTCGGGGGAGAGCAAGGGCTTGTAGGTCGTCAGGAACGGAATTCCCATGATTTCCGTCCGGCCCCGATACGTCTTCTTTCGTCCGAGCACCTGTTCCGCGATCGCGGGATCGAGCTTCGTTCCGACGGCCCGCTTCCCGTCCTGCATAATCGTCGTCGCGTATCGCGTATCCCCGCCGAAGATGGTGACCTCGGTCCCGAACAGTTCCCGGACGCGATCGGCCAGGGATTCCTTCGACAGGTCGAATCCCGCGGTCACGACTCCGGCGACGACTCCGCTCGCATCCGTGACGGGAACCGCCGCGCGCGCCGTCAAGAGGATGGTCGTTCCCGGTTCGACAGCCGAGGCGGCCTTTCCTTCAAGCGCGCGAGACGTGCTGTACTGGTACGCGATGGAGTCTCCCGTTCGGTCGCTGTGCGTTCTGGCGAGCACAACCCCCTTCGCGTCGGTCACCGTGAGAAAGTCCGCTCTCTTCCCGGACGAATCGCTTCGCTTGGACATCGCCCGGATTTCGCTTCGGATCGCTTCCGGGTCGCCGGAAAGGATCGCGTCCCTGACGGATGACGTCGTGGCCAGGACCGCGGCCAGGACTTCCGCATCCTGCCGAAGTTCGTTCAGCGTGTTTTCGATCCCCTGGACCCCCCGGTCCGCTTCCCGCTGAACTTCATTCGTGAAAAAACCGGAAAAACGCCGGATGGAGAACCCGGCGGTACACACGACAGCCAGAAAAACCATCACGCCGGTCATAAGAACCATTTTCAGCATTATCGGGCGCCGTACCTTCGCAGTCACTCGTATCCCTCCTGACATGATGGACTCCCCGGACCAATTGTAGATTCCATGTGTTGTCGGTCCATTGCGGCATTGTTGCAACGTCGCAACAAAAGAGATCCCCGACAACGGGGATCCCTTTCATTCCTGACATTCTGGGAGAAAGATTTCAGAACGACACCTGCGTCTTCAGCCGGACGGCGCTGTCGTCGAGGCGAGCCGAATGGTCGAAATCGACCTGGTCGTAGGCAAGCTCGAACATGAGCGCCGGCGTGTAGTAGTAGCGCACGCCCAGGCCGCACATGGTCCGGTCGGAATACGTCCCGTCGGCGAGCGGAGCCTTGTCGTAGTCGAACGCTCCGTACCGGAAGAACGTCGTCCACTGGTCGCTCCACTGTTGCCGCGCGGAGAGGAACACCCACGACATTTCGCTGTCGCGTCCCGGATTCCGGATATCTTCTTCCTCGCGGACGCTCAGGAACGCCACGTTCCCCGGCGTCGAATCGAACGGATCGTTCATCGGCGCGAAGCTCGCATCGAGTTTGGCGTATTCCAGCCAGAGGTCCGTAAATTTGAGCGCATCCTGCTTGATGTCGACAATCGCCTTCCAGGCCTTCGGCGAATCGTCGTATCCGCCTTTTATATCCCACTTCTGACCGTAGAAGGCGCCCTTGAAAGCGACCGCGTTCGTGAAGTTGACCGTGAAATCCGCCCAGTAGACGCTCCTGTCCGACGTCTTCCACGTAAGGCCGTCGTCATCCTGCTGGTCGAAGAGCATTCCGTTCAGCCCAAGGCTGAACCGTTCGTTGAAATCGAGCCGCACCCCCATGTGGAAGAGATTCGCCTCGACCTCGCTCCATCCGTACGCGGCGTCCGGGTACCCGTCGCTGTCGCTCTCTTCCTGATGCGCCACCAGGAAGTACCATGACCCCATGGAGAAGAGCTTCGTGAACTCCAGTCCCTTCCAGTTGCTCTTGTACATGAACGTACTGTCGCCGCAGTCCTCGTCGAAAAAGCCGCCTTCATACTCCACATAGAACTTTCCCACGCGCATCGAGATATCCCACGGCAGCGCGACGGTGAGATACATGCGGCGCCACAGAATTCCGTCTTCCCCGTCGTACTGGAACCGCGCCGAGAACGTCACCTTGTCATCGACGCGCTTCTCGAAATCGATGTAGTTGTCGTCCTCGGGGAAAGCATAATCCGTTTTTCCCGCCGTCGCGTACAGGGTTCCTTCCTCTTTCGCCCATTTCATGGAGATCAGGAACGATCCCGTGACCTTCCATCCGCCGATGTCGGACTCGAGCTGCGCGACGCGCCGATCGATCTTGTCGGCCCTGACGCCGAGCGCGTCAAGCTCGTCCCTGAATTCCATGACGAGCCGCTTGAGCATTTCGACATCCTGTTTGCTCGCCTTGGCCATATTGACGTTCGCAAGCGACCGGGCGAGCGCGGAAGCCATTTCGTACCGTGTCGCCGGCTGGTTCCCCTTATACGTCCCGTCGGGGTATCCGGACAGGACGCCGGATGCCGCGAGTTGCCCGATGGCGTCGTACGCCCAATGCCCCGAAGGCACGTCCATGAACGGATTCGCGGCGAACGCCGGCGCGGAAACGCTGACGAGCGCAAGCACAGCAATCAGAAAACCGAACTTCCTCACACCGTATTCCTCCTCAGTACGTTTTTCCCCGACGAATCGCACAACGCCTCCGTGCGGTTCGCCACCATTCCGCAATCGGCGCGCGTCAGGAGACGCACGCCAGACGGACCAATTCACGCGGGTGTTCCGAATCCGCCTTCGCATCCGGATACTCCCGGCATATCGTCAGCACGTCGTCGATCGACGCGATGAACAGATCGACGAGAGCGGGTTCGAAATGTCCGCCGCGTTCCCGCATAATGAGTTCGATCACCTGATCGAGTGGCCACGCCGGTTTGTATACCCTCTTTCCAGACAACGCGTCGAACACGTCCGCAATCGCGACGATCCTCGCTTCAGGACGAATCGAGGTTCCATTCAATCCGTTGGGATATCCTCCGCCATTCCATCGTTCGTGATGTTCGAGCGCGATTGCCGCAGCGAGATCGAAAAACGCTCCCCCGGTCGCGCTCAGTATTCTGTAACCGATAGTTGTGTGCGTCTTGACTCTCTCGAATTCCTCCGCCGACAGACGGCCGGGCTTGTTCAGGATCGCGTCGGGGATGCCGATTTTTCCGACGTCATGGAACGACGACGCGAGCCCGATCGTTTTCGCCTCATCCGGCGGGACGCCGCGTCTCATCGCAAGATACTCGCTGATCGCCGCGACGCGCCGGACATGGTTCGCCGTTTCGTGAGAGCGGGTCTCGATCACCTCTCCGAGCGTGTACGCAATCTCCGACTGCGTACGCAGGAGCTCGGAATTGAGACGCACCACTTCCCGTTCCGCGGATTCGCTTTTCGCGAGCTGGACGGAGAGTTCCCGGGTTTTCGAGCGAACCCGGCAACGAAGCGCGAAAATCCAGATAACCGCTATGCCTCCCGCGACCGCGATGACCTTCATTCCCCGCTCGAAGCGAGCGGTATCGATGTGCCCATTTTCATAGATACTGAACCAGTGGTCGTGAAGCGTCGATATCGTTCCGTCCTTTCCGAGAGCGGTATAGGCCCGGCGAAGCGCCGACAGCAGCGGCTTCGCTTCTCCCGCGAGCACGATCCGCCGGGGAACGCCGACGTCGGCGATGATCGAGACGCTCAACCCCGACGCATCGGTTCCATGAACGAGATGCAGCCCCTGATACTCGGGGATCAGCGCCGGCGCTCCTTCTCGCGCGCCTTCGATCGCCTCTTCCCGCGTTTTCGTGATGCGACACGCCCCGAATCGGGAGCACAGCCCGAGCGGAAGAAACGCCGCGTCGGAGACGGCCACGGAAACGCAGCCCGGGCTCCCGAGAGCGTTTTTCGTCCCGAAGAGCGCGAGACGGAGCGTGTCCACGGGAATCGAACAACCGGGATCCCCGTCCCCGGGAAGAATCGCCCCCCCCCGCGGTTCCGTCCCGGAGCGCATCCGCGAGCTTCCCCAGCGGGACGCGGACGAACCGGATTTCGACATCCGCTTTCTGCGCGAGCGCCATCCACAGATCGATGTCGTATCCGGCCGATTCCTCGCCACTGACCTGCGAGAAGGGCTGATTCCCCGCCTCGACCGCGACGGTCAGTGTTCCGTACGCGAAAGCCTCTTCGGAAGAGAGGAAGACCAGAAGGAGTGTGCATATGAAAGAAAGAAAGCGTCGTCGCATGGAGAACCTCGCCGAAATGCCGAAGAGAAACCCGATGCCGGAGAGAGAAAGGAGCGAAGGGTCAACGGGGAAAAGCCTTACCTTTCCCTCCCCGGCATCGGAACCTTATTTCATATCCCGCGCCTGAACCCAGATAACGGCGTCGACCCCAAGCTCCGCTCCCTTATAGTCGCGGGTGATGACTCCGAGTGCGGCAAAGCCCCACCACCCCGCCTTCGGGATCGAATACACGAATGTTCCGTTCGCGTCCGCACGGATCGTCTGCGTGACGAAAGCGTCCTGCGGCGCCTCGACCTTCGCGTCCTTCGCGAAACAATTGTGCGCGACATCGGGTTCGTGGTTCATGTATTCGACTTCGATTTCCGCGAACGGAACCGGCTGTCCGTTCGCCTTCACGACGCCCCGGAAAGCGTTGCCCGTCCAGAGCCCGTACGGCTTGTCGAGAGGAACGATCTCCGCAGGAAGCCCGATTTCGGCGTCCCAGTCCGTCGGCAATCCGGCAACGCTGACGACCGTCTTCGTGCACTGCTGCATCCATGCGTTTTCCGCCTTCTCGAAGTACGGCGCCGGAACGAGTCCGAAGACGTAATCTCCCATTCCCTTCAGCGGAACGGCAGCCTCGTATCCCAGACCGTCGTTCGTCAGACTGGTCCACCGGATCGGAAGAAGACGCTTCTTGAGGTCTTCCTTCTTCCCCTTGTGGACGACGAAGAACTCCTCGACCCCCGCCATGTCCATCGTGTGCCCCGCCTCGAAGGGATGCGTGAACACGATCTTGAGCGTCACATCCTGCGACTTCTGAAGGGCACTCTCCGGGGTATAGACCATCTGGAAGTGCGCACACGCGGGCGCCGATCCGAACGCGACGCACAGGCACGCAACCGCGAATCCCAACGCAAGTCGTTTCATCGTACGATCACATCCTCCTTACTGCTCGCTTCTCCGGAAAAACCCGAAGAAAGCGTCGTGTGACACCGGGATGCCATACCGGAACGTTCGCCGCTTCCGGAGCGGTTCAGCGTTCGCACCGCTCCGGAGGGACGACCGTTCGCAGATTATTCTCCGATACGGAAACTCAACGTCGTCAGCAGCAGAACTTTGTCGGCTTTATCCTTCTGGGGGTGCGCAAAAGAGTATTCCGCCTCGGCGAACCAGTACCCCGCCTTCAGCGGGATGATCTCGACGACGCCGTCGAGATCGGTCCGTCCGACAAACGCCTTGTATTCCTTATTCGAGAAGCCGGCGAACGTCGCTTCGAGCTTCGCCGTCTTCATGGGCTTTCCCTCGAAAAGAATCCTGACCGGGAACTTCTCTCCGGGCCTGACCGTCGCGGGGTGAACCAGAGGAACGATCTCGAGGCGCTGTCCCGCGGGCTTCGAGATGAAATCCGCCTCACGGCTCCCCTCGATGTCGAGAATCGTTTTCGCGAACATCGTGACCTCTTCGCAGTAGGTAGCGTCCGCGCGCTGCGTCCTGTCCTTCTGCGCCCAGCCGTCGGGTCCGTTGGACCAGAAGGTCGGACGGTAGGTTCCGAGAACAAGGAAACTTCCCTTCTTCAACTCCGCTTTCCCTTCGTACGCGTAGTTCTCTCCGATCTGCGCGAGCGGCGTCATGCCGTTCGGCGTCGCAAGCTGAAGCCCCTCGAAGATTTTCGTGCGATCCGCCGGTATCGGTTCGGGTTTCGGGAAATCGTGTCCGTAGCCGATTTCGGCTCTGACGATGCCATCCTTCGGTCCGGAGGCATTGACCCAGAAATCGTGCGCGCACGCGGCGCCCGATGTCATGAACACTGAGAAAACGGCGATCGCGATTGCTGCGCGCAGTACTGCATGTTTCACGGTTCCATGGAACATAATTTCGTCCTCCTCGTTTTCGGTACGGCGTCCTTCGCCCGGGACTCCCCGCCTTGGACGCCCTGACATTCAAACAGCTTTCTACTTGATATCCTCGCCCTTGACCGTCACTTCATGACCTGGACCGGCGTTGAACTCGACCACGAACGGAACTTTCGGTTTCTCGAATGAGAACTCGCCGTTTTCGTCGATCTTGCCGGAAGTCAGCACGGAACCATCCGCGGCCTTGACCGTCATGGAAACTCCCGTTGCAGAGGAACCGTCGGAAAACCCCCCCTCGCACGTCACCGTCCCGTCGGAATTGAGATAGCAGGAACACAGCGGCGTATGCGCAGCGGCGGGATTCACGCCCGCAAGACAGACAATGAGCGCCAGAAGACACATCATGATGCGTCGCACTTCGTTCACCTCCTCTCAAAAACCACTCCGTCCGCTTCGTCTTCAATATTCGCGGAAGGAATCATCCCGAGCAGCAGCGCGACCGCTCCCAGAAGACCGAAGAACGCCCATGCCGCCGGCAAACCGGTCAGGCCGAGAGCCTTGCCGCCGCTGTAGATCAGCGACGCGCATCCGAGTCCGAGCGCCGTGGGGTACACGAGGGCAAACAGGGACCAGAGCCAGCTTCGCGTTTCGACGCGAACCATCAGCAGCGTCGCGACGCAGGGAGGATAGAACGCCATGAACACCATCAGCGCGAGAGCGTGCAGCGGCGTAAACCCCCGCTCCTGCTCCTTCATCCGCTCTCCGAGCGTCTTTCCCGCGTCGTCCTGCGGCTGATAGAGAACGCCGAGCGTCGCGACGCTGCTCTCCTTGGCCGCGAGGGAACTCAGGAGCGCCACATTGACCTTCCTGTTGAAGCCGGCGAAGCGCGTCGCGGGTTCCAGGAACGCGGCGATCCGGCCGAGGACGCTTCCGTTCAGTCTCTCGGAGGACGCGTCCCGGATAAGGGACAGGCGGCCGTTCCTGAGTTTCTTTGCAGCTTTGTCGAGCTTCCGGAATTCGTCTCCCTTTCCCGCCATCATCGACGCAAGCGTCGCGTCTTCAGCCGAGAAGCGCTTCACGAGCGATTCGGCGTCGGCGCCCGCGAGGCGGGACTGGCGGAACCTGTCTGACATGTCGAGATACCGAAGGAAAGCATCCTCGTCGCGGAGAGTCTTGGCGTACGACGTCCCCTCGATCTCGCGAAGGAATCCCGCGCGAATGTCCGCGGCCTTCCTTTCGTATCCCCGGACGCTTTCCTCCGGCAACCCCGGGTAGTTCGTCAGAAAGAAGACCGCGACGGAGACGAGCATGATGACGCTCAGGATCTTCTTGCAGAAGAGCCACGT
Source organism: Lactivibrio alcoholicus (assembly GCF_055390895.1). NCBI lineage: Bacteria > Thermotogati > Synergistota > Synergistia > Synergistales > Aminobacteriaceae > Lactivibrio > Lactivibrio alcoholicus. The sequence continues at coordinate 2,388,262 of NZ_AP042471.1, read as the reverse complement.
CCGCTCGATCGACCTGGACGCGATCCCGTGGACGGTCGGCATATGGTACGGGGGCATCTCCATGACGAACGGCGAGGACGGACGCTGGCGGAGTACGGTCAGGGAGAGAACCTTTGCGACCGCGAGCGCCGCGACGATCGTGATGCTCGAGATGAAGAGCATCATTCCACCCTCGGAACCGACGAAGTAGATGCTGATGAGCAGCGTGTAGAGTGGAATTTTCGCCATACAGTTCATCAGGGGGACGACCAGGATCGTCGCGAAGCGCGCGCGGTCGTCGGCAATCACCCGTGTCGCCATGACTCCGGGCACGGCGCATCCGCCGATGAAAATCCCCCCCAGGATCAACGGAAGCGTCGACTGGCCGTGCAGGCCGAACCGGCGGAAGACGCGATCGAGAATGAATGCCATCCGCGGCATGTACCCCACATCTTCGAGAAACGCGATGCATGCGAAGAGAATCAGGAAAATGGGGATATAGATGAGCACTGAATTGATCGACGTCAGAACGTCGCCGACGAGCGAGCGGAGCATCGGCGACTGCCAGAAACCCGCGACCGGGAGATATCCTTCGACGGACATCTGGAAACGACTGAGCCATGGGACCACATATTCCGTCAGTTTGTAGCCCCATACGATCGACAATTCGTAGAGCGCGTAGATGATTCCGAGTAGCAGGACCGGTCCGAAGAACCGGTTGACGACGACGGAATCGATTCGGTCCGTGAGATCGCGATTCGCGCCGGGAGTGCGCACGACGCTCGCTCGCTCGATCTCTTCCGCCCTGAGATGGCGGACATATCCGATATGACTTGCGGGGTCGTCCTTTTCTTTTTTCTCGAACTCTTTCGCGCGACGTTCGACCTCTTTCAGGAGCGCGACGCCCCTCTCTCCGATCGACGCGACCCGAGTGCACACGCTGTCGTCTTTTTCGAACAGCTTCAGCGCCATCCAGCGCCACGGCAGCGTCTGTTCGTGAAAGATCGTCCCGAGCTCGACTTCCGTCTCGAGGAGGTCCTGTTCGAGTGTTCCGTAGTCCAAGCGGAACTCCCTCGATCCCTTCGGGACCGCCTCGAGGAGCGTCTTGAGTTCCCGGCCGCCCTTCCTGCGGTTTCCGACGGTGGATGCGACGGGAACGCCGAGCTCCCGCGAAAGGACCTTCGCATCGATCGACATTCCGCGTCCCGCCGCGACGTCGGTCATGTTCAGATCGACGATCAGCGGCGCTTCCATCTCGAGGATCTGGAAGGTCAGGCACAGACTTCTCTTGAGATTCGACGCGTCAATGACGTTGAGAACGACATCCGGGGCGTCGTTCAGGATGAAATCGCGCGTTACCATCTCTTCCGACGAATACGACGTCAGACTGTACGCGCCCGGAAGATCGCCAGTCGACGACGCGCTTGGCCTCGTCCCGCTGCGTCAGACTGTACGCGCCCGGAAGATCGACGATTTCGATCGCACCCGCGCCGGAACGAAGGAACCCCCGCTTGATGTCGACCGTAACGCCGGGATAGTTCGCGACATACTGTCTGGCCCCTGTCAGCATATTGAAGATCGTCGACTTGCCGCAGTTCGGCTGCCCCGCGAGAGCGACGACGCGATTCTCTTTCACTGCGATTCCACCTCGATATTCCGGGCCTCGGCGTGACGCAGGCTCACATACTGCCCGTCAAGCAGAAATTCAACCGGATCGACGAGCGGAGCGTTGCGAATAACCTCGACTTCTACCCCACGATGGAACCCCATATCCATAAGCCTCCGCTGCAACACTCCGGCCGCGCGATTCCGGAGGACCCGGCCTCGCGAGCCGGGGTTCATCTCGTCAAGCGTCACTGCAATCACCTCGAAGACAGAGTCGTTTCAGAAAAGGGGCGGGAGGAAGCGCTTCTGAGCCGGAAGGAGGTACTGCAAACCTGCAATTCTTCACACCCATGGCAGAGGCGCGTTTGTTTCGAGCACAGAGACCGGGCGCTCCCCCCCGATATCGGCATCAGTTGTCGGACTTCCCGTCTTTTGCGTTTCCGCCGCGAGAAGGCGTGCCTTTCCGGTGGACCGCGCCGCAGCATCCGCCGCAGGCACTGCAGCTTCCGCACCCTTCTCCCCTGAAGACACCGAGAATCTGTCGGTACACAACCCACGAAGCAATCCCGAGAACCGCCAGGACAAAGATCCATTGCATCGCGAAATCACCCTCCTCTACTGCGCAAGACATTGTTTTATTACTCAAACTCGCTCGGGGCGAAAAAGAAAAGGGGCATCCCCCTTTCCATGAAAACGCACGATTTCTTTCTCTCAATCGTCCGAGCCGCTCGAATGTTTTATGAATCAAACTTACGTCACGGTGTGAGTATACCTCTTTTCCGTTGCCTGTCAATACGAAAAAGAGGTATACAGGAATCTTTTCTAGGTGGGCATGAGGCGGTCCGATTCTCCGGCGGTCGTCCGGAAACGGGCGAGAACCTCGAGGAGTCCGCGCGCGTCGCGCTGCATCGCGCGAGATTCGTCGTCGGTCGTCCGGGACGCGACGGTCGCTTCCGATGCGGCGCCCCGTATCGTTTCGACGGAGTGAACCTCCTCTTCGAGCGCCCTCGTGACGCTGTCGAGGCCCTCGGTCGCCTGCTCGCTCGCCGCAGCCTGTTCTTCGGCCGACGCGGCGATGTTGTGGATCTCGTCGCTGATCCGGGTGATCTCCTGCAACGCGGCATCGAGCTGCCTGCCGGCATCTCCGGCCTTCCGTATCGTCCCGTCGACGATCGCATCCACTTCGTGCATCGAGGCGAGTGCCGTGTTCGCGCTGTTCTTGAGTTCCCCCACGATCCTGTCGACCTGTCCCGCGGCGCGGTCCGATTCCTCCGCGAGCTTGCGAACCTCGTCCGCCACGATCTTGTGGACTCCGGCACCGCTCTGCTGCAGGGCGGCCGCATTATTCGCCGCAAGATCCGCGAGCCGTCCGACCTGCCGCTCGATCCGCTCCATCGCGGCCGTCGTCCTGCCGGAGAGTTCCGAAAGACCCCTCGCCTTTTCTTCGGTCTCAACCGCGCTCGCCCGCGCGCTTTCGATCGTGGAACGCTGCGTCTCGACCATCTTCGCGAGTGCGGCGGCGAGGATCTCGATCTCATCCCCGCTCCCCGTCGAAATGCCACCTCCCGAAACGGAAAGGTCGCCGTCTTCGACATGCCGGATCACTTCGACCAGGAGTTTCAGCGGCCGGGAGATCTTTCGCGCGAACAGGAACGTTACGACGAGAAAGAATCCGACCGAAATTCCCATGACGATCGAAAGAAAGATCACGAAGGTCTTCGTCGCGTCGAAGACGCCGACGAGACTCTTTCCCGCGAAACAGGCGCCGATGACTTCGCCGGACGGAGAAAGCATCGGCCTGTAGGATGTCAGGAACGGGACGCCGAGGATACCTGTCCGTCCCCTGAATTCTTCCTTTCGCTTCAGGACCGCGTCCGCGACAGGCGCTGCGAGTCTGGTCCCCGTCGCGCGTTTTCCGTCCGCGACGATCGTCGTTGAATAGCGCACGTCGCCTCCGAAAAGGGTGACATCCGTCCCGAACAGGCGTTTCACTCCATCGACGAGTTCGTTTTTCGACAGGTCGTACCCCGCAACGATCGTGCCGAGGATTTTTCCGTCCGAATCCCGTATCGGAACGGCCGCGCAGGCCATCAGCAAAATGACCGCCCGGGCTCGATCGCGGAAACCGTCTTTCCTGCGACAGCTTCCGAAACGGTGTACAGGTTCGCGACGGAATCTCCCCGTTTGTCGCTGTAGGAGCGTTTCACGACGACACCGGCCGCGTCGGTCACGGTAAGGAAATCGACCTTTCGTCCGGCTCCGTTGTCGCGCCCCGCAATCGCCGCGAGCTCCCTTCCGATCGCCTCCGGATCGCCCGAACGGACGACTTCCCGCAGGGCCGGCGTGTTCGCGAGAAGCGACGAATCGAAAGCGCAGCGGGGCAGATCACCGACAGGAGAATCATGACTGCCATCATGAGAATCAACTTGACCGCTATGGGTCGCCTGACTCGTGCCGCCATCCCTCTCACCCTCCCGGCAGATCGTCTCCGGGGACCATTATAGGATTGCATTCATAAAGTGCCTATTGCAAATTAGTATGTAAATAAAACTGTTCTTTCTTTTTATCCTCCCGGCTGAATCTGAAAGACGCAAAAGCGGAGCCTCCCCGATTCGGAAGGCCCCGCCCCCGGTTCGATCGCCGGTGTCTCAGGCGGCCGTATGTCGTCTGATCTTCCAGATACCGATCGTGAACAGCGCGACTCCCTGAAGGATGAAGAAGAACCAGCTGATCGTTCCGTAGCCCTTCGCGATCAGGCCGATGAGCCCGAAGTTGGAGATCCCGAGTCCCATGATCGCGAGCCCCGCGCCGACGAGCCCCCGGGTCATGTTGCTGATGCCGTAGCCGCGCTTCGCGGTCACTGCCGAGTTGATCCGTTCGTTGATCGAGTGGAAGAATCCGACTCCGGTCTCGATCATCGTTCCGAAGAGCACAACGAGCCAGACGGGCAGCAGGAATCTGCCGCCGAGCTTCGCGATGATGCCGTTCGCAGGGATTTCCATGCTCAGGACATCGGGATAGAAGCCGACGGTGACGATGTAGAAGAGAATCGCAGGAGCGATGCATATCAGGGCGGCCACGATTCCGGAGATGATCGCCTCCCGCCGCGTCTCGAGGTAATTCAGCGAGAAGAGCACCGTCGATACGACTGCGACGTTGTAGAAGGCGTACTGGAAGCCTCCCATGGCCCATCCGGCCTTGACGGTTCCGGCCGAGAAGTTCGCGGAAATCGCGCCGCCGAACTGCGTGATGCCGAGATAGAGAAAGTAGATGTAGACGGCGTACAGAACGTATGACCACCAGGAAAGGGCGACCTCGATCATCTTGCTGCCGCTGTACGTGAGCCAGGCGACGAAGACGAGGAATATTCCGGAGCCCACGATCGGCGGAATGCCGAGCGTGTCCCGAAGAATGCTGCCCGATGCCGCGCCGACGACCCCCATGATGAGAAAGAGAAGAACGATGAAGCAGATTTCGTAGACGACCCACCCCTTGCCGATGAGCTTCTCGAAGAACGTCCGATAGTCATAGGCCTTGAACACCCGGGCGAACTCGAAGCTGAGCGCAAAGAGCGCCGCCCAGAGAACGGTCGTGAGCCCCATGCCCATGAGACCGCCCGTCGGTCCGTACTGAACGAAATACTCCACAAGCTCCCGGCCCGTTCCGTAACCGCCCGCGATCAGAACCGACTGGGCGATGAAGCCGGGAAGAAGATATTTTTTGTACCAGTCGCAGTCCATAAAGAATGTCAGGATACTCGATCCTTTTTCACGCTTTTCTTCAGCCATGATTCAACCCTCCGTCTCTCTCCCGAAATATGGGCTCCGGTCCGCTATTTCCCTCTTTGGCGCGCGTTTTTCTTCCGGCTGAATATCGACGCCCCCTTCGATACAAAAGAGCCCCGCCGATGACTCCCGGCGGGGCTCTTCCTTCGCATCCATACGACTCTCAGTCGTCGGATTCGGAAGAGGATCCGCCGCGAAAGCCGAAATAGACGAACCAAAGTCCTGTGTCGGAAAGCGAAACCACACTCGATCGCTTCACGAATCCCCGCCCCCTTCCTGACAAAAAAGAGTTTCAAACCGCGAATTGCCGGATATCGTAGGTCCTCCGGTTTCCATTGTCAAGCACAACAATACCGTAGTATCTGTTCTGCATGATAAAGCACGGATACGGTCAGAATTCTTTCAGCGACATCGCTTCGTCGACCGTATCGATCAGTATCTTCGCCGCCTGCGTCGGAGAAATGTCTTCCGCCATGACGCGTCGTTCGATCTCTTTCCGTCGGGCGACAACCATCGGATTCCGAGCCATCCGGTTCCGGATATGCTCGTCGACCATGCCGTCGACCCACGCGAGGGCCTGAAGCCGTCGCCGCTTCTCGAAAACCCCTGACATCTTCATGCGATCCCGGAACTCGAGAACGACCCTCCAGATGTTCTCTATTCCTTCGCCGGTGACGGACGAACATGCGTACGCGTGCGTCGCCCATCCGTCGGTCGCCGGCCGCAGGTAGTGCAGGATCTGGTTGTAGTCGGCGCGGGCGACCATCGCCCTTTCCCTGTTATCCCCGTCCGCTTTGTTGACGAGGATCGCGTCGGCAAGTTCGATGACCCCCTTCTTGATTCCCTGAAGATCGTCACCCGCCCCCGTCAGAACGATCACGAGAAAGAAATCGACCATCGAACGGACGGTCGTCTCCCCCTGCCCGACACCGACCGTTTCCACGAGGACGACGTCGTACCCCGCGGCTTCGCAGAGGAGCAGCGTCTCCCGGCTCTTCCGCGTGACGCCGCCGAGCGTTCCCCCGGAAGGGGACGGACGGATAAAAGCGTTCGCCTCCCGCGCGAGCTTTTCCATGCGCGTCTTGTCGCCGAGGATGCTTCCGCGCGACACGCTGCTGCTCGGATCCACCGCGAGGACGGCGACCCGATGTCCCCGCCCGCACAGAAGACATCCGAGCGCCTCGATGAACGTGCTCTTCCCCGCGCCGGGAACGCCCGTGATTCCGACGCGAAGCGCCCTTCCCGAATGCGGGAGGATCCTTCCGACGATCTCCTGCCCCGTCCCGAAATGCTTCGGCGCGTTGCTTTCGATCATCGTGATCGCGCGCGAGAGGATCATCCGGTCACCGCGCAGGACCCCATCGACATAGTCGTCGACGGAGAGCGCTTTCGGTCCTGACGCCGAAACGCGTCCCGGTCCGGCTCCGTCTTTCGCGTCGCTCACGCCGGTCATCACGCGGCAGGCGAACCGGGAGTCGGCATCTTCCGGCGTCCACTCGGGTCTGTACGTTTCCGCCATCAGAATTCTCTCTTCCCCGTCGCGGCGAGACGCCTGTTGAGGATCTCGAGCATCTCCTTCGCGGCGGCCGGGATCACCGTTCCGGGCCCGAAGATCGCCGCGGCCCCGTGGGAGCGAAGGAATTCGTAGTCCTGCGCGGGGATGACGCCTCCGACGATGACCATGATGTCCTCGCGGCCGCGCAGGCGAAGCTCCTCCATGAGCTGCGGCAGGAGCGTCTTGTGTCCCGCCGCGAGCGAACTCATGCCAACGATGTGGACGTCGTTGTCCGCGGCGTCCTGCGCCGTTTCCGCGGGCGTCTGGAAGAGGGGGCCGACGTCCACGTCGAACCCCATGTCCGCGTACGCGGTCGCGACGACCTTCGCCCCGCGGTCGTGCCCGTCCTGGCCCATCTTCGCGACCATGATGCGCGGGCGGCGCCCCTCGCGCTCCTCGAATTCGTCGGTCATCCGCCGGACCTCTTCGATGATCTCGTCGTCGGCGAACTCGCTGCTGTAGATACCCGATATCGACCGTATGATCGCCTTGTGGCGTCCGCAGACCTTTTCGACCGCGTCCGATATCTCGCCGAGGCTCGCACGGGCCCGGGCCGCCTCCACGGCGAGTTCCAGAAGATTGTCCTCGCCCGTCTCCATCGAATGCGCGATCGCGTCGAGGCACGAGCGAACCCTGTCGCCGTCGCGATTCGCGCGCAGCTTCGCGAGCCGTTCGATCTGCGCCTGCCGGACGGCCGTGTTGTCGACTTCCAGGATGTCGATCGGATCCTCCCGCTCCAGGCGCCAGGCGTTGACGCCGACGATCTTCTCCCGTCCGGAGTCGATGTGCGCCTGCCGCCGCGCCGAGGCCTCCTCGATCCGCATCTTCGGCAGCCCGGTGTCGATCGCCTTGGACATTCCGCCGAGTTCCTCGACCTCCCGGATGTGCGCCCACGCACGCCGGATGAGTTCGTCCGTGAGGGATTCGACGTAGTACGACCCTCCCCAGGGATCGATGACCTTGCAGACGCTCGTTTCGTCCTGGATGTAGAGCTGCGTGTTCCGCGCGATGCGCGCCGAAAAGTCCGTGGGAAGCGCGATCGCCTCGTCGAGCGCGTTCGTGTGAAGCGACTGCGTGTGACCGAGTGCGGCGGCCATCGCTTCGATGCACGTCCGCGTGACGTTGTTGAACGGGTCCTGCGCGGTCAGGCTCCAGCCCGAGGTCTGGCAGTGCGTGCGAAGCGCCATCGACTTCGCCTTCTTCGGCTCGAACTGTTTGACGATCTTCGCCCAGAGCATCCGTGCGGCGCGCATCTTGGCGACTTCCATGAAATAGTTCTTGCCGATCGCCCAGAAGAACGACAGGCGCGGCGCGAAGTCGTCGACGCCAAGGCCGGCGTTCCGGCCGGTTCGGATGTATTCGAGCCCGTCGGCGAGCGTGTAGCCGAGTTCGATATCCGCGGTCGCCCCGGCCTCCTGCATGTGATAGCCCGAGATGCTGATGCTGTTGAACTTCGGCATGTGCTTCGACGTGTAGGCGAAGATGTCGCCGATGATCCGCATCGACGCGGCGGGCGGATAGATGTAGGTGTTGCGCACCATGAACTCCTTGAGGATATCGTTCTGGATCGTGCCGGTCAGGACGGATTTGTCGACGCCCTGCTCCTCGGCCGCGAGGATGTAGAAGGCCATGATCGGCAGGACCGCGCCGTTCATCGTCATCGAGACGGACATCTGCCCGAGCGGGATGCCCGAAAACAGGATCTCCATGTCGAGGATCGAATCCACGGCGACGCCCGCCTTGCCGACGTCCCCGACGACTCTCGGGTGGTCGGAATCGTACCCCCGGTGCGTCGCGAGGTCGAACGCGATCGAGAGGCCCTTCTGCCCGGCGGCGAGGTTCCGGCGATAGAACGCATTGCTCTCTTCGGCGGTCGAAAAGCCCGCATACTGGCGGACGGTCCACGGACGCGTGACGTACATCGTCGGGTAGGGGCCGCGCAGGAACGGCGGCACTCCGGCCATGAACCCGAGATGCGTCGCGCGCGCATAGTCCCCCTCCGTGTAAAGCGGGGCGACGTCGATCTGCTCCATCGTCCGGGAGTGGAGCGAGTCGAACGGCCGACCGGTCGAACGTTCGACCGATTCCTTCCACGAGGCGTCCCCGCGGGACGATTCCGGCGCGGACGAGCGGAAGGGAATCTTCGTAAAATCCGGTTTTGCGCGCATCACGCCATCCCCCTCATCGTCTGGATATCGCGGAGAATCCGCAGGCAATCGGCCCGGACGTGGATGAAATCGTCCACGCCCGCCTCGGTATAGGCGTCCCTGCATTCGGGCGCGGGGGCCCCCGCGAGAAGGATCCGCACGCCCGGACGCTCCGCGCGGATCGCGCGCGCGAGCGGCGGGACGAGTTCCGGGTACGTGTCGTCCGTCGAACAGATCACGACGACATCCACCCCGGAGTCGCAGGCCGCTCGCGCGGCCTCGTTCACGGTCGCGAACCCGTCGTTTTTGAGCACGCGGAAGCCCGCGACTTCCATGAAGCCCGTGCTGAAATCCGCCCGGGCCTTGTGCTGCGCGACGGGCCCCATGTTCGCTAGAAAGACCGAGACGTTCTCGCCCGTTCGCGCGACGAACTCCTCCGTCGCGCGGCGCAGCGCCTCGAACCGCTCGGTCCACCGGTGCGGCCGGATCGGCGTCACGCGCTCGTCGCCGTCGAAGCCGTCGTCGAGCACCCGGCGCACGTCGCCAAGAGTCGCACCCGCGAGGAACGCGTCGACCAGGACGTTCAGAAACGCTCCCTCCGCCCCTCCGATCGAATCGGGGATCCGCTCGAGCTGTTCGCGCCGGAACGCGTCGTCGACCGTTTCGCGATACTCCGCGACCGCAAGCCGCCGGATCTCGCGCATCGCGTTTTCGTCCCGGTTGGGTACGGCGAGGGGCTGTTCGGTCGTGTTGGCGTACATGTTGCTTCCGACGGCCCGGTCGGAACGCGTCGACAGGTTCTTGAAGCGCGCCTGCAGCACGGCCTCTATTTCGGCCTGAACCGCGCCGCTCCGGAGGGATTCCTGCATACCGCCGGCCTGCTCGATCTTCTGGAACTGCGCCCACGCAAGTTCCGCAACGCTTTCGGTCAGCGACTCGATATACCAGGACCCTCCGGCCGGGTCGACCGGCTGCAGCAGTTCGAACTCGTTGCGAAGCAGAATCTGGATGTTGCGCGAAATCCGCCGCGACTGTTCGTCGCCGGAACGCACCGCGTCGTCGAAGCCCCGGACATTCATGCCGCCGACGCCGCCGACCACGCCGGAAAAGGCCTCCGTCGCATTCCGCAGGATATTGACGTAGGGGTCGTACACGGTTTTCGTGAAAGCGGACGTCGTCGCGAAAATGTCGATCTTTCGGGCGCCCTCTCCGCAGCCGAACGCCTCCGCGATTTGCGACCACACCATCCGGACGGCCCGGAGCTTTGCGATTTCCATGAAGAAGTTCGCGCCGAGCGAAAAAGAAAACCGCATCTGCGAGGCGACCGAATCGGCGTCGATTCCGCGAAGACGCATAGCGTCGAGATACGAAACGGCGGTCGCCATCGCACAGGCGATTTCCTGCGCGGCGTTCGCCCCGCCGTCGTGATACACGTCTCCCCGGACGAAAATCGTCCGCATCCGGGGCATGTTCGTCCGCGTCCACTGGATCGTCAGCGCCATCTCGTCGTAGAGCTGGCCGAGCGGACAGTCGAGCATTCCTTCGCGCGCGAGAACGCCGAGCGGATCGGCCCCGACGCATCCGCCGAACTCCGCGACAGACCGGAGGGCGCCCTGCGCCCGGGTCCGTGCGACGAGGAGAGCGAGCAGCGGCGCGGCCGACGCTCCCGCGAAGATATGGAGCGGCGTGCTCGCGAGGTCGATGTCCCGGAACGTCTCGTCGATATCCCGAAGCGTCGCGAGCGACAACCCCCGGGACGATTCCGCGCCCGGTTCCGCCTCGTCCCTGCACCGGAGCGTCGCGCCGTCGAGCGCGACATGGATCGCGTCGCTTCCCCTCGCGAGTTCCTGCCGGAGCTGCTCGTTCGCCTGCCAGGGCAGAGCGGCGTCGCACGCCTGCGCGACGGCCCACGGAGCCGCCAAGTATCCGGCGGGCTCCGTCCCCCGGAGGAAATCGGGAGAACCGGGATGCGTCCGCGGGTGCGTCAGATCCTTCGTATGTTCCGCCGTGTACAGCGGTTCGAGCGTGATTCCTTCGTATGTCTTCGTCAGCAGCCGTTTTTCGAACGGCGCCCCCTTGAGCGCGTCCTCCGCCTCCCGTCGCCACTCGACGTACGACGTCGGTGCGAATTCCGCGAATGAAACGGAGTCGTATTCTCGCGCCGGTGTTTCCATCCCTGTCTCCATGCGATATTTCCCCTCCCTCGTCGAATTCCTCCCCGTGCGGGGACAAAAAAAACCGCCGCGGGTCGCGCGGCGGCACACACACCGAAATCCACAAATGGGGAGACATACTTCCACACCATCCGGGGACAGCGTCCGCCCGCGCAGACCTGACCTGAACACCGTCCGCGGACCGGTCTCCTGACTTCCGTTCATCCTACTTCCGCGTCTTCCCGACATCTTCCTCGGTGACCCTGCGGTTTCGTCCCGGTTACAGTGGCGGGGCCGTTCCGGATTCACACCGGATTCCCGAACATCTGCGGACTGCTGTTTCTCGTGTCCGTATCCTACCCTTCCGGTTCGGGAAACGTCAAGCGCGGGAAACGGGACGCATACCCTGGTTCAGGACAGCTGCAGATACGCCGTAATGCGATAAAAAAACCGCCGCCAGGGCGAAATTCACTCGCACCGGGCGGCGGTGACAGTGTCCGACTCAGTCGCTTGGGGGGCAGACGCGAATCGTCACTGCAAGCTTGGCGCACAATCGCGCCGTCATCGCGATTTTTCGAGTTCTTCGAGCGTCCTGAAGAGCGCATCCTTGAAGCATTCGCTCAATGTCGGGTGCGGATGCACCGTGTAGGCCACATCCCGGACCGACATTCCGTATCGTACCGCCAGAGCCGCTTCCGAAATCATCGAAGCCGCCTCGGGCCCCATCATGTGGACGCCGAGCAGCTTTCCGTCGCGAGCGGCGACGACCTTCACGAACCCGTCCGTCTTGCCCATGGCGAGAGCCATTCCGTTCCCGAGGAAGTACGATCGGGCGGAGACAAACTGGAGATTCTGCGACGCGGCCTGTTCCTCCGAAAGGCCGACGGCCGCGATTTCCGGATCCGAGAAGACGCACCACGGAACCGAGTCGGGTGGGATCGAAACGCTGCGTCCCTGCATCGCCTCCACTGCCGCAAGCGCGTGATACTCCGCGAGATGAGCGAGCATCATGCCTCCGGTCACGTCCCCGATCGCCCAGACGCCTTCGATGTTCGTCCGCATGGATGCGTCCACGGCGATGCCCTTTCGCGGGTCGAACCGGACCCCGGTGTTTTCGAGTCCGTAGCCGTCGAGAATCGGGACCATGCTCGACGCGAGAATGACGCGGTCGCAGACCGCTTCTTCGCGGCCGTTCTTCGTCGAGCCCGAGATCCGCAGCAACGGCCCTTCCGCCGTGATCGTCTCCGGGTGGAAGAAGTCGACCATCCGGATCTTGCGTTTTTTGAACCCCTGAACGAGCTTTTTCTTGATATCGCCGTCCGCCCGTCGCAGGACCTCGTCGGAGTGCTTGAAGATCGTGACGTCTTTGCCGAGAGCCTTGAGCATCGCCGCGAGTTCCACCGCAATGACGCCCGCACCGACGACGCCCACCGACGAAACGGTCTCGTGATCCGGCGACTTCCAGAGATCCGGGCAGGCGACGGCCCGGTCGCCCGTGATGACGCCCGGGAGGTCGGCGCCGTCGAAATCCATGGGCATCGAACGCGAGCCCGTGGCGATGATCAGGTTTTTTCCGCTGAGCGCAACGGGATCTCCGGCGCCGCGGACCTCGACGCTCTTGACGTCTCCCGCGCAGGTGATGGTCCCCGTTCCCCGTACGACATCCACACCCGTCATGCGCATGAGCGTCACGATGCCCTCCCGGAGCTTGGAGACGACCGTTTCCTTGTCCTCCCAGAGCGACGCAGAGGAGCCGTGTCCGCCGACGAGCCGGGCGTAGTACGCCTTGGTCGGGATACACCCGCGGTTGAGGCACATTCCACCGAGTGCGTCCTTCTCGACCAGGGCGACCTTCATCCCGGCCTTTGCCGCGAGCTCCGCCGCCCTGTACCCTCCCGGCCCGCCACCGAGTATGATGACGTCGTACACGCGCCTCACGCGCCCTTCATCCAGCGAAGCACGGGCTTTCGGGCGGCCGCCGTCTCGTCGAGGCGGGAAACGATCGTCGTGTGCGGCGCGTTTTTGACTTTTTCCGGATCGGTTTCCGCGTCGTGTGCGATCGCGACCATCGCGTCCGCGAATTCGTCGAGCGTCTCCTTCCCCTCCGTTTCCGTCGGTTCGATCATGATGGCCTCTTCGACGAGATGCGGGAAGTAGATCGTTGCAGGATGGAATCCATAGTCCATGAGGGCCTTCGCCATGTCGAGCGTGGACACGCCGTTCGCGTCGTGCTGCTTCTTGCCCGAAAGGACGAATTCGTGTTTGCACGTGCGGTCGAACCGGAGAAGGTATTCCGATTTGAGCCGATGCATCAGGTAATTCGCGTTGAGGACGGCGTTTTCGGATACGTCCCGGAGTCCGGCCGCGCCCATCGTCCGGATATAGGCGTATGCCCGGACGAGGACGCCGAAGTTTCCGTAGAACGAACGCACCTTTCCGATGGTGTGCGGCCGGTCGAAATCGAACGCGTACGCGTCTCCCCTCTTCGCGATGACCGGGACGGGGAGGAAGGGGACGAGTTTCTCGCAGACGCCGACGGGACCCGCGCCCGGGCCGCCGCCGCCGTGCGGCGTGCTGAACGATTTGTGGAGGTTCAGGTGGATGACGTCGAATCCCATGTCCCCGGGACGAACCTGCCCCAGAATGGCGTTGAAGTTCGCTCCGTCGTAGTACAGCAGTCCGCCGCGCTCGTGGACGATCCGTCCGATTTCGAGGATGTCTTCCTCGAACAGGCCGAGCGTGTTCGGATTCGTGAGCATGATCCCCGCCACTTCGTCCGTCATGGCGGCACGGAGCGAGTCGAGATCGACATTTCCCCGCTCGTTCGACTTCACCTCGATAACGTCGAAGCCGGCGGTCGCCGAGGAGGCCGGGTTCGTTCCGTGCGCCGTGTCCGGAACGATCATCTTCGTGCGCTTCGCGTCGCCCCGGCTGCGATGGTAGGCGCGGATGATCATGATACCGGTCAGTTCTCCGTGCGCCCCGGCCGCGGGCTGGAGCGACACGCCCGCCATCCCGGTGATCTCGGCGAGCATCGCCGAGAGTTCGTACATCAATCGCAGTGCGCCCTGCGACCGCTCAGCCCCCTGGAGCGGGTGCGCGGCCGCAAAGCCCGGAAGCCGCGCCATGTCCTCGTTGATCTTCGGATTGTATTTCATCGTACAGGAGCCGAGCGGATAGAACCCCTCGTCCACCGCGAAGTTGAGCTGCGAGAGCCGGGTATAGTGACGGACCACGTCGACTTCGCTGACCTCGGGCAGTTCCGCCGCAGTCTTTCGGAGAGAGCCCGGCGGCAGGAGCCTCGCCGCATCCTGCGTCGGAACGTCGAGTTCCGGCAGGGAATACCCCTGTCTTCCGGGAACGCAGCGTTCGAAAATCGTCGGTTCAAGCCGTTTCATGCCTTATTCCCCCTTCCCGCGCAGACCGAGAACCGGTCGATTTCGTCTTTCGTCCGCTTCTCGGTGACCGCGACGAGATATCCGCCCGGGAGCTCCGGATAATCGCGGGAAAGACCGTACCCGCCGATGAATCCGGCTTCCGCGAGCCGTTCGTTGAGAATCTCCGCGGGGGCTTCCGTCCGGAGCGCGAATTCATTGAAGAACGGCGCGTCGAAAAGCGGCTCGAAGCCGTTTTTCAGAAGGGTTTCCCGCGCGTAGTGCGCCTTCTGGAGGCACTGCGTCGCGACCTCCCGAAGTCCATTTTTGCCGAGAAGGCTCATGTAGACGGTCGCCATGAGGATACACAGGTTCTGGTTCGAACAGATGTTCGACGTCGCCTTCTCCCGCCGGATATGCTGCTCGCGCGCCTGGAGGGTGAGGACGTAGCCGGTCTTCCCGTTGCGATCGGTCGTCTCTCCGATCACTCGTCCCGGGAGTTTCCGCATGTGTTTCTCCGTCACCGCAAAGAATCCGAAACCCGGTCCGCCGAAGTTCATTCCGTTTCCGAGCGGCTGCCCCTCGCCCACGACGATGTCCGCCCCGAACGACGCCGGTGGTTCGAGCAACGCCAGGGAAACGGGGTTCGTCGCCACGACGAACAGCGCCTTCGCGCTGCGCGCGATATCGCCCATGGCCGCGAGATCTTCGAGCGATCCGAAGAAATTGGGATTCTGGACGAGGACCGCCGCCGTATCCGGACCGATCAGGGATTTCAGCTGGTCCGCATCGGATACGCCGTTCCTGTGTCCGAATTCGCGCAAGCGTACGTTCTGGCACGGAAGGTAGGTCGCAAGTACGTTGCGCGTATCGGGGCAGACGGCGCGCGATACGAGTATCTCATGCCGCTTCGTCGAGGCGGCCGCAAGCAGCGCCGCCTCGGCCGCCGCCGTCGCGCCGTCGTACATCGACGCGTTCGCGACGTCCATGCCCGTGAGGGCGCAGATCATCGTCTGAAACTCGAAGATCACGCGCAGCGTTCCCTGGCTCAGTTCTGACTGGTACGGCGTGTAGCTCGTGTAGAACTCCTGCCGGAGCACGATATGGTTGACCACGGAAGGGATGAAGTGATCGTAGGTCCCCGCTCCGAGAAAACAGACGGAAGATTCCGCGTTCGCGTTGTCCGCCGCCATTCCCTCCATGAGACGCGACAATTCCATTTCGGAAAGGGCGGGAGGCAGGCTGATGCCTTCTTTCAATCGGAGCTTCTCCGGGATATCGGCGAAGAGGTCGCCGGTGGAACGGACGCCGATGACCTTCAGCATTTCGCTCCGTTGTTCAGGAGTATTGGGGATGTATCGCTGCATACGTCAACCCTCCTTCTTTTCGAGCTCTTCCACCAGTTTTTCGTAGGCTGCGGCATCCATCAGGCTGTCGGCTTCGGAGAGATCGGAGCACTCGATTTCCGCGATCCAGCTTCCGTACGCATCCTTGTTGAGGTTTTCGGGAGCGCCGTCGAGACCCTCGTTGACGTTCGCAACCTTCCCGGAAAGCGGCGCGTACACGTCGTTGGCTCCCTTGACCGACTCAACGACACAGAAATCGTCGCCCTTGGCGAACGACGCGCCGACCTCAGGGAGTTCGACGTACACCACGTCGCCCATCGCGTGCTGCGCGAAATCGGTCACGCCGATTTTCGCCATATTGCCCTCGATCATGACCCACTCGTGCGTCTCCGTATACTTCCTGTCCTTGAGTATCTGCGACATTGTCCCATTCCTCCCCTGTGAGTTGTGACGTCTACTTTTTGTAGCCCTTCCGGACGAACGGCTTCTTCACGCGTCGTGCGAGGCGTTCCTTCCCGTGAATCACCACGTGAAGAGCCTCCTCTTTCGCGACCGTCGCGTCCACGAGAGCCAGCGCGATGCTCGCGTCGAGGGACGGCGAATATCCTCCGGTCGTCACGGTCCCGACGGCGCGTCCGTTCCGACGGACCTCGTACCCGGAACGGGGAATGCCCTTCTCTTCCATGCGGAGGGCGATGATCTTCCGCGGGATGCCGGTTTCTCTCATCTTCGCGAGAGCGTCTCTGCCGATGAACGGTTTTTCCGTATGGACGAAGAAACCGAGGTCCGCCTCGAGCGGCGAGATGTGAACCGACAGTTCGTGTCCGTACAGGGGCAGGCACGCCTCGAACCGCAGGCTGTCGCGGGCGCCGAGTCCGATCGGGCGAACGCCCTCCGCCTTTCCGGCTTCGAGAATCGCGTCCCAGAGCTTCGGCCCCTGATCCCACGGGACGAAGATCTCGAATCCGTCTTCGCCGGTGTATCCGGTGCGGGAGACGATCGCGACGAGCCCCGATATCTCGACTCCGTCCGCGAAATGGAAAAACGGAATCGAGGACAGATCGTGCTTCGTCAGACGCTGGAGTATCGCTTCCGCCTTCGGTCCCTGAAGCGCGAGTTCCGCGAATTCGGCGGACGCGTCGGTGACCGTCACGTTCCCGGCCGCGTGTCCCGCGAGCCATTCGTAGTCCTTCTGCGCGTTGGACGCGTTCACGACGAGGAAGTACCGTTTCGGGCCGTACCGGTAGACCAGAAGGTCGTCAACCACGCCGCCGTTCGGGTAGCACATCTGGGCGTAGATGACCTGTCCGTCGTGCATCGACCTGACGTCGTTCGTGACGATGCCGTCGACCCAGTCTTCCGCGTCCGCGCCGACCACCCAGATCTCTCCCATGTGGGAGACGTCGAAGAGTCCCGCTGCTTTCCGCACCAGACGGTGTTCCTCGACGATGCCCGTCGGGTACTGCACGGGAAGTTCCCATCCGCCGAAATCGACCATCTTGCCGCCTGACGCCAGGTGCTGTTCGTAAAACGGTGTTCTCCTCATGTCGATCCCTCCTTGTGACGTCTTTCCTGTCCTAGATCAGACCATTCTCGACCGATTCGAGCCAAGAGAGAATATCGCCGGTTTCTGGTGTCGTACGCGCGCTTTGCGAGTCCCGTACGCGCGCCGCGAGGGACGCTCCGTCGGGCGTCGCACCGGGGAAGAGCTCGGCAAGGCGTGCGATGAAGTCGGCGTCCATCGCGTCGGAAAAGACGCGACACTCCTTGATGACGCCCCGCTCCACGGTCATGCAGATCTGAAGTTCCCCCCAGTCGAAGCGACGGCCGATCTCCGCGTCGAAAACGGGAGTTCTGCCGTAGATCCACTCCCTGCTCGCGTACGTGTCGCGCAGACGGCGCATGGACGGGTCGGCGAGAAACGTCGCGGCGTCACGCTCCGGTCCGTCGCCGAACTCCCTGTGGAACGCGGTGCGAAGAGCGTGCTGCAGGTCGTCCATGGACAGGGATGGAACGAACTCGCGGAGATTTGCGACGCGGGAGCGGACGGAGGCGACGCCCTTCGCTTCGAGTTTCGCCTTCGAGGGCTGGAGGTAGCGCGTGAGGCGATCCATATCCACGTCCATCAGAATCGTTCCGTGGTGATAGCGCCCCGTCCTGCCCCGGTAGAAGGCGTTTCCGGAGATCTTGCGCCCCTCGACGAAGATGTCGTTCCTGCCGCCGAAAGAGGCGGAAATTCCGAGATCGCGCAGCGCCTCCACGAGGACGCCGATCTGTCTGTCGAAGTCGTAGGAGCGCGGGGAAGCGAGAAAGGTGAAGTTGCAGTTCCCGAGATCGTGATAGACCGCGCCTCCCCCCGACAGCCGTCGGGCGAGACGGCCACCCTCGAGTTCGAGGAGTTCCGTCCGGCACTCGCGCCACGCGTTCTGGTTGCGTCCGATGACGACGGTATGTTCGTTGCGCCAGAGGTAGAGGGTCATGGAATCGTCATGGATCCTGCCGAGCAAGTATTCCTCGAGCGCGAGATTCGTCCAGGGGTCGAACGACGGAGATGTGACTATTTCGCTTGTGAACGGCTGCATTCGCTCCCCTCCCTCTCTCGAATCATGAGAAGCATTTCACTATTCCTCTGGAGAAAACGATACCATTGTCCATACCATTAGTCAATACGTTCACTAATTGGCAAAAAATTTGCAGAAGGTTTACAAAAAGCACTATAAATGGATAGTATAGATCGAACTCAGATACGCGTGGCTGCATTCGCTTCCCTCCCCCGGGAATAAAAAAACACGACAGAAATCGCGGGAGAATCCCCGCAATCTCTGTCGTGCGCCATATGCACTCCAAAGAGCGTCCCGCCGCATTCCTTCAGCCTGAGAGTTTCCGTCCCCTTGAGGGAATTTGCCCCTTCGGCGCCTCCCGTATCCGGGAGTCTCTCGTGCGACGTTCATCCGATATTGAATTGTGACGATAGTATAAACGCAACGGGCTCGTTGTCAAGCATTTACCTTTCCCACCTTCCTCGACATAACGACGGTTCCTTGACAGCTTTCGTGTTACGTTCTAATATTTTCGTGTTATGTATTCAGCTGAACGCATGACGTTTCCAAGACGCCGGAAATCCGCGGCGCGCGTATCCGTCCGGATGGCGCAGTCCGGACCCGAGAGGGTGCGTCGCGATATCCGGAAGAAATGTTCACCGGTATCCGGAGGGAACACAACGTTTTTTCGAGGAGGCAATCGGATATGAACCGCAAATGTATTGTCCTGGTCGCTGTCGCGGCGTTTCTGGGGATCGCCGGCGCGGCGGGCGCTCACGAACTGATTCTGAAGCCGGAAAAGATGGAGGCTCCGAAGGGAACCGAAGTGGCGCTCGAGATCCAGTCCACGCACAAATTCGTCGTTCCGGAGGAAATGGAAGACGTCTCGGTCATGAAGGCCGGCGTCTTCAGGAACGGAACGATCGAACCGATCGGCCTGAAGGGTAACGAACCGAAGCTCCGCATCGACTCGTCTTTCAAGGTAGCGGACGACGGAGCCACGCTCGTCGTTTGCGAGAAGCGCCCCGTGAAACCCTACAGCCGCACGAACCAGGGAGCGAAGAGCGGAACCCGCAAGGAGCTCGAGGCCCAGGGGCTCAAGGTCATGAGTTCGATCAAATACGAAAAATTCGCCAAAGTGATCGTAAACGCAAAGGCCGGGGATGCGAACTTCGCGACCGTCGTCGGACAGGAGCTCGAAATCGTCCCGGTCACGAACCCTGCCGATATCAAGGTCGGCGGATACGCCGATTTCAAGGTGATCTGCAAGGGACAGCCGACGTCAGTCCCCGTCTGGGCGACCTATGACGGCTTCTGTCCCGAGTACGAGAATACCTATGCGTTCTATTCCGAGGGCGATAAGGACGGCGTCGTCCACGTGAAGATCACGCAGCCGGGGTTCTGGATGGTCCGCGCGATGACGAACGATCCGACCGGAGTCAGTGGCGAGTACGACAGCCGACAGCTCCGTTCGGTCCTGACGTTTCTGGTGAAATAGCTCCCACCCCCGGGGCGGGTTGTGATTCCGCAAGAGTCGCGACCCGCCCTATCTTTCCGAACGAAAGAGTCGTGAATCGTCATGAACCGAATGTATCGCGTCTTCCTCATAGCGCTGCCGCTCCTTTCCCTCGCGACGGTGAGCGCCTGCGCACATGGCGTCGGGTACCGATTTTCGGAACGTGCGCCGATCTCGCTCGAGTTCTTCTATTCGACGGGAGAAACCATGGCCTATACGGAAACGAAAGTGTACGCCCCGGCAGACACGATAGAGTTCCAGTCGGGCCGTACCGACGCCGCTGGGCGCTTCGCGTTCACGCCCGACCGTGACGGTCCGTGGCGCGTGGTCGTCCGCGACGAAGAGGGGCATCGCGTCGAGGCAGCCATTCCCGTCGCTCCGCTCTCGTCCGACTCGCCTTCCGTTCCGAAAACCCCCGTATCAGGCAAAGGCTCTCTCCCCGAAGGGACGTCGCTCGCGATCCGGGCGGCGCTCGGCGTGAGCCTGCTGTTCAACGTCGCGGCGTTCGTGCTGTTGCGCCGTCGCGCCCGGAGGTAACGGGAATGCATATCAGCGACGGCATTCTCACGCCCCAGCTGCTCGCGGTCGGCTGGGGAATCGCTTCGGCGGGCGTGGCCGTCGGAATCCGGCGACTGACGCCCGATACGATCGCGCGGACGGCCGTGTTCTCCTCCGCCTTCTTTCTCGCGTCGCTCGTGCACGTCTCCATCGGCCCGGGATCCGCACACCTGTCGCTCCTTGCGATGACCGGGTTCGCGCTCGGATGGACGGCGTTCCCCGCGATCTTCACGGCGCTCTTGCTGCAATCGCTGCTCTTCCAGTTCGGAGGGCTTCTCTCCCTCGGAGCGAATACGACGACGATGGGCATCGGGGCGATCCTCGCCTCCGTCCTCTTCGGGCGTATCGTCCGCAACGGAACGACCGCAGGCGCGACGATCGCGGCCTTCCTCGCTGGAATCCTCTCGACATTCGCGGGAGCGACGCTGGTCGCGCTTTTCATCGGCGCGTCGGATCACGCATTCGTCGCGTCCGCGAAGCTGCTGTTCGCCGCGCACGTTCCGGTCGCCATCGTCGAGGGAGTCGTCACCGCCGCGGCAGTCGGATTCCTGCGCAGGGTCGCGCCGGACGTTCTCGCCTCTCCCCGACGGTAACCATGCGTCTCGACACGAATTCCATGCGGGACGCAGGGCTCGCTTCCCGCATGGACATCTTCGATCCGAGGGCGCGCCTCCTGTGCGCGCTCCTGCTCGCAGCCGCCGTCGGAACCGCGCGCTCCCTCGCATCGCTGGCGCTCGCGGCGGGAAGCGCGGTCGCGCTGCTCGTCACGGGAGGGTTCGGGGGAATCGCATCCGGACTCAGGAGCGTCAATATTTTTGTCCTCTTTCTCTGGCTCACGCTCCCCTTCACCGGCGGGGGGACAAAATCCTACGGATTCCTCTCGAACGACGGAATCGCGCTCGCGCTGCTCTGCACGCTCAGAGTCAACATCGCGGCGATTCTCGCGATCCGACTCGCGACCAGCATGGACCTCGCTTCGCTCTCCGCCGCGCTCGAAGGATTCGGGTGCCCGGCGCGGCTCAAGACGCTCCTTTTGCTCTCTTTCCGTTCGGTCATGACGCTCGCCGGCTCGATGCGGCGCATGTTTCTCGCGCTCGGGCTCCGCGCCCCCGGCCTTCACGGACGCGAGTCATGGCGTGCCTACGCCTGCGTCATGGGGTCGTCCCTCGTCCGGAGCGCGGACAGGGCGGAACGGGTCCGCCTCGCATTGCTCTGCCGCGGAGGGGAGAACGGATTTTCGGGGGAACGCCCCGGCGCATGGGACATGAAGGACTCGGCGCTGGCCGCCGCCGCCGCGGCGCTATCGGCCGCGATCCTCCTGCTGTAGGTTTCGGGAGGACCGGAATGGCGCTCATCGAACTCAGGAACGTCAGCTATTCCTGGCCGGAGGGAACTCGCGCGCTCGACGGCGTAGATTTCCGGGCCGACCGCGGAGACAGGATCGCACTCGTCGGCGCGAACGGTTCGGGGAAATCCACCCTCCTCCTGCACCTCTCCGGGTGCCTCGCCCCCGATTCGGGAACCTGTCTGATCGACGGAATTCCGGTCGACAGCGAGGGAAAATCCGCCCGCCGGACTGTGGGCATGACGTGGCAGGACCCCGACGATCAGATTTTCATGCCGACGGTGGTCGAAGACGTCGCATTCGGCCTCGTCGCCCGAGGCATCCCTCGCGAAGACGCCGGACGAAGGGCGTTGGAGGAACTTGCGGCTCTGGGCGCGGCGCACCTTGCGGAACGAATCCCCCATCGGCTGTCCGGAGGAGAAAAACGCCTCGTGGCACTCGCCGGAGTTCTCGTCACCGATCCCGACGTTCTCGCCCTCGACGAACCCACGGCGTCGCTCGACCCGAAATCCCGCAGAATGCTGATCTCCGTTCTTTCTTCGCTCCGAACGACGCTCGTCATCGCGACTCACGATCTCGACATGGCGCTCGACGTATGCAACAGCGCCGTCGTTCTGTACCGCGGAAGCGTCGCGGGGACAGGATCGCTCCCGGGGATCCTCGAAGATCGCTATTTCCTCGAGCGATGCGACCTCGAACCGCCGCTCCGATTCGGGAAATAAACCCAACGCAAATGAAAGAAGGAGGACATCATGCGTAGCGAAACGGCAATGGTCCGGTTGCGTCGCAGGGTGCTCACGGAACTGGCGAAACTCGCTCGTGAAGGCGCTCTGGCTGATAAAGTAGCAACCATCATGACAGGCATCGCGACAGAGAAAGGCCCGAGATACCGATGCTGTGTCCACAAAGAACGCGCGGTGCTCAGGGAGAGAATCAATATCGCGCTGAGCCAGCCGCTGACGAACGATGTCCGGGAATCGGCGATACTGGCTGCGAAAGGGCACGTCGCAAGCGATATGCCGATCGTCAATGTTCTTCCGGAAGCGTGCGATCAGTGCCCGCTCGACAAGTTCCTCGTCACCGACGCGTGCCAGAATTGCATCGCACATCATTGCATCGCCAGTTGCCCCCGGAAGGCCATAAGCATTCATCACAACAGAGCCTGCATCGACGAGACTCTTTGCATCAAGTGCGGCATGTGCAGAAAATCGTGCCCATACGGCGCAATCATCGAAAACATCAGACCATGCGAGCGGGCCTGCGAACTCGGCGCGTTACACGCAGACAGCAACCGTCGCGCGATCATCGACTACGACAAATGCGTGCAGTGCGGAGCCTGCATCAATGCGTGCCCCTTTGGAGCAATCGGAGAACGTACATACATCGTCCAGGTGATTCAGGAAATCAGGCGGGGAAAAGAGATCATGGCACTTATCGCGCCGTCGATAGAAGGACAATTCGGTGTCGGCGTAAGCCTGAACCAGATTATCAGCGCCATTAAAGCGCTTGGGTTCGAAAATGTCTACGAAACGGCCGAAGGGGCAGAGATAACGGCCCGCAACGAAGCGCGTGAATTCAAAGAATCCGTTATCGAGCGTCACGAAAAATTCTTAACCACTTCGTGTTGTCCGGCTTTCGTATCCATGATCCGGACAAATTTTGGAGATAGCGTCACTCATATCTCAAAAACGGTTTCCCCAATGGCAACGATTGCGAACGTCGTCAAAAAGAAACATCCTGACGCTATTCTGGTATTCATCGGTCCGTGCGCGGCAAAAAAAACCGAAGCGCTTGAATATACAACTCTCGTCGATTTCGTCATTACCTACGAGGAACTTCTTGCAATGTTCACTGGAGCGGGAATCGAAACATCCCGGACCGGGGCGGGCGTTTCTGAACGTCGCGCTCCCGGTGACGGCAATGGATTTGCGTGTTCAGGCGGAGTCCTGCGGGCTGTAGGCAATGTCCTGAACGAATCGAATGATGCCGCATGTTTGAATGGATGCTGTTGCGAAGGATTGAAGGGGTGCAAGGAAGTCGTCGCTGAGGCGATATCGGGAAAACGCGACGTGAACTTCATCGAAGGAATGGCTTGTTGTGGCGGATGTGTCGGCGGATCGGGCGTATTGGTCGATCGTCGTGTCGCTTCGGGAATCATAAAGACGCATGCCATTGCCAAAACGGCGTCCGATACGCAAGTTTGACGACCACCGCATGATTCGGATCCGAAGGAACGTTTTCGGATGGAGCGAAGCATAATAAAATATTATCATTATTATCTTTTAATAATTAAAAAAAATCCTATTTACACATCGGTGCCAGCTGAATATACTCTGTCCGCATCATATATCTCGACAGGAGGGAGAACATGAGACTTCACGAGTACCAGGGGAAAGAAATCCTCGGTCGTCATGGAATCCCGCTTCCGGAAGCACGCCTGGCGTACTTCCCCGACGAAGCGTGGTTGCATTCCATGCAAATCGGGTTCCCCTCTGTCCTCAAGGCGCAAATCCTGGCCGGGGGCAGGGGGAAGGCGGGGGGCGTGCGTCTGTGCCGGAGCGCGGATGAAGTCCGCAGAGAAGCCGCGGACCTCTTCGGGCGTTCGCTGGTGACGAAGCAGACCGGAACGGATGGCGTTCCGGTTCGGAAGGTTCTTGTCGAAAAGGTTGTGGATATACGAAGGGAACTCTACGTATCGATCTCCCTGGACAGGGAACGGGTCTGCCCCGTCATCGTCGTCTGTTCGGAGGGCGGAACGGACGTCGAAACCATCGGAATCGCGCAACCCGAAAAAATCCGGAAGATCCCCATCAACCCGTATACGGGGTACAGCTCATTCCACACGCGGGAGATCATGGCGTTCCTCGACCTCGACCCCGCCCGCAGGGACAGGATCCACCCCCTCTTCGAAACGCTCTACCGGGTCTTCATGGATCACGAATGCCTGCTCCTCGAGCTGAACCCGCTCGCGGTCACGGCGGACGGCGAACTCGTCCCGGTCGACGTCAAGATGGACGTCGACGACAACGCGCTCTTTCGCCAGCGGAACGTCGCGCGGATGCGCGATCTTTCGGAACAGGACATGGACGAAAACGAGGCCCGGTCCTACGGTCTCAGTTTCATCAAGCTCCCCGGAACGGTGGGGTGTATGGTCAACGGCGCGGGACTCGCGATGGCGACGATGGATTTCGTCAAGATGGCGGGCGGCGATCCCGCCAACTTTCTTGACGTGGGAGGCATCGCCACGCCGGAGACTATCGCACATGGGTTCCGAATTCTCGCGCGCCAGAAGCAGATCCGCGCGATCTTCGTGAATATCTTCGGCGGCATCGTCCGCTGCGACAAAGTCGCACAGGGCATCGCGGACGCCGCCCGGAGCCTTGAAATCACGGTCCCCGTCATCATCAGGCTTTCCGGATCCAATGTCGAAGAGGGGGTCAGACTCCTCGAGGAGAGCGGACTGAACGTCGCGATCGTGTCGGACATCGGCGAGGCGACGCGGACAATCGCCGCGGCGATCGCGGCAGGGACGGAGCCCGTTCAAACCCGGCTTCCGGAAGAGGAGGAACGCTGATCATGGCCGTCGAACTGTTCGGCACCACGCGAATCCTCGTCCAGGGAATAACGGGACGGGAGGGCCGCCTGCACGCGAAGCTCTGCGCCGAATACGGCGCCCGCATCGTCGCCGGAGTCACCCCCGGCCGCGGCGGCGAATCCGTCGACGGGGTTCCGGTCTTCGATACGGTCGCCGACGCCGTCGCCCACCGCGCTCCGGACATGAGCCTCGTATTCGTCCCGCCGAACGCTGCGGCCGACGCGATGCTCGAAGCCGTCTTCGCGGGGGTCCGCCACATCGTCTGCATAACGGAGGGCGTTCCCGTCCACGATATGATCCGCGTCAAGAGGGTCGCGACGACGTACGGCGCTACGATCATCGGGCCGAACTGTCCGGGGATCATCACTCCGGGGCACGCGAAGGCGGGAATCATGCCCGGACAGACATTCCTTCCGGGACATGTCGGCATGGTCTCGCGAAGCGGGACGCTCCTCTACGAAGCCGCGTCGCAGGTCTGTTCGCACGGACTCGGGATCTCCACGGCGATCGGCATCGGCGGGGATCCGATCATCGGAACGGACTTCATCCGCTGGCTGAAGGCGTTCGCGGACGATCCCGAGACGGAGGCCGTCGTCCTGATCGGCGAGATCGGGGGGGCCATGGAGGAACGGACGGCCGATTTCATCCGCGAAACGGCGTACTCAAAACCGCTCGTGGCATTCATCGCGGGGCAGACGGCTCCGGAGGGACGCCGCATGGGACACGCGGGCGCGATCATCATGGGGCGGAGCGGGAGCGCGTGCTCAAAGGTCAACGCCTTCCGGGCCGCTGGAGTGACCGTCGTGGCGAATCTCGCGGACATCGGAACCTCCGTGGCCGCGCTGCTGGAGGAACGGAACGGGTGACGCACTTCCTGATCACGCTGCTGCTGTTCAGTTCGCTCGAGGTGGCGAGCAAGCCCCTTATGGGGCTGATCGCCCCTCTCGAGCTCACGTTCCTGCGATTTCTCGCGGGGTGGATCACGCTCGTCGTCATGCTCATCCCGAGAGGAGAGCATCGCGCGCTTCTGTCGCTTCGTCTGCGCGACTGGGGAACGCTCGCGTTGCTCGGCGTTCTGAACGTCGCCATCTCGATGACGCTGCTGCAGGCCGCCGTAATGCACACGACCGCGGCGACAGCGGCCGCCGTCTTCTGTTCGAACCCGCTTTTCGTCTATCTCATTTCGGTCGCGTCGGGTGACGAGCGGGCGAATCCGCGGACGCTCCTCGGCCTGGCCGCCGGGATCACGGGGCTTCTTCTCGTGGCGTCGTCGGGGGGGCTGCGCCTCGATCGCGGGATCGCCTTCGCGCTGCTCGCGTCGCTGAGTTTCGCCATCTATACCATCGCGTCCCGGCGCGCCCTCCGCCGAATGTCGCCGCTCTGTCTCAACGCGGGATCGTTCGCGTTCGGAGTCGTCGCGATCGCAAGCGTCCTGCTCCTGACCGACCGGGGTCTTTCCGTCCCTTCATCGCTTGCCGGCGATCCCCGGGCTCTGGCGAGTCTTCTGTATCTCGGCGTCGGCGTCAGCGGCGTCGGGTACGTCACCTTCATGAAGGCGGTCGAACGCCTCTCGGCGACGAGGGCGTCGCTCGTATTCATGCTCAAGCCCGCGACGGCGACGATTCTCGCGATGCTGTTCCTCCACGAAACTCCCGGAGCCATGTTCTACCCCGGCGTCGCGCTCGTGCTCGCAGGGTCGCTTCTCATCACCGGGAGAGGGACGCGACGCAGCACCGCCTGACTGCGAATACGGAAAAGCGGGGGACGCTTTGACGGCGCCCCCCGCTTTTCCCCACCCTTCGATACTCCGGATATTTCTCCGGTGTCTTCCGCGAACGCCCTACGCCGAGCCGATCATCTTCTCAGGAAGCCACAGGATGATCTCCGGGAAGATCGAGCACAGCACGAGAACGAGCATGATGATGAGGATGAACGGGATGACCCCCCTGATGATGTCCCACATCGACACGCCGAGCTCCTTCGGCGCCGTCCCCTTGAGGACGAAGATCGACATCGCCATCGGAGGCGTCTGGAAGGCCATCTGCAGGTTGATGCAGACCATCATCCCGGCCCAGAGCGGGTTGAACCCGAGCGACGTCATGATCGGGGTGAAGATCGGCACCACGATGAACACGATCCCGATCCATTCGATGAACATTCCGAGCATGAAGACGATCGCCATGATGATCGTAAACGTCACCCACCGTCCGCCCGGGAACGACAGGATGAACTTCGCGACGACGTCGCCCGACCCGGCGTTCATGAAGATTCCGACGAACGCGTAGCAGAGCGCCGCGATCATGACGACGAACGCGCTGACCTTCAGCGTCTCGATCGACGCGCGCCGGATCAGTTCCCAGCTGAATCTCCCGTAGCAGACGGCGAGGACGATCGACGCGAAGCACCCGACGGCGGCGGCTTCCGTGGGCGGCGCGATTCCGAGGAATATCGTTCCGAGGACGGCCGCGATGAGGATCAGTGGCGGGAGCAGGGCCTTGAGAAGCCGGAGGAACTTCGCGCCCGAAAAGGGCGTGACCTGATCCGCCGGGATCGACGGGCCGAGGGCCGGGTTGAGCCGGCAGCGGATCACGACGTACGCGATATAGAGCGCCGAGAGCAGGAGTCCGGGGAAGACCGCGCCCATGAACATCTGGCCAACCGAGAGTCCCGCCTGAGGCGCGTAGACGACGAGCATGATGCTCGGCGGGATGAGAATTCCGAGCGTCCCGGACGCGACGATCGAGCCGGCCGCGATCGCCTTGTCGTACCCTCGCGTGACCATCGGGGCGAGCGCGATGAGCGTCAGGATCGTCACCGACGCAGCGATGACGCCGAGGCACGCCGCGAGAATCGTCCCGAAGATGATCGTGACGACCGCGAGTCCGCCCTTGAGCCGTCCGAGCGCCTCGTAGAGGCATTCGTACAGGTCCTTCGTCACGCCCGAATGCTGCAGGATGACCCCCATGAAGGTGAAAAGCGGAACCGCGAGGTACGGGTAGTTCAGCGAGAGGTCGTAGAATCGCGAGTACAGGATGTGATACGTCGTCGTCGGTCCGAAGACGAGAACGCCGACGATGAACGCCACGCTTCCGATCACGAACGCGATCGGATATCCCGTCATGACGAGGAAGAAGACTCCTCCGAGCATCAACGCGGTAACGAGTTCCGCACTGAGTTCAATCAAGCTTCTCACCCCGCACCGCGAAATAGAGGTCGCGAACGAAATTCGCCACCGCCTGAAGGATCAGGAGCAGGAGCCCGACGGCGAACAGCGTCCGGTACGGCGCGGCGGGCGGATACCAGAAGCTGTTGAACATGACCTCGTTGATCTTCCACGCCTTGACGGTCCATGCGACCGCCTGGAGGAACATGACGATCATGAGCGGGAAGAAGAGAACGAGAGAGCAGACGACATTCATCGCCGCCTTCGCTCTCGGAGGGAATT
Source organism: Lactivibrio alcoholicus (assembly GCF_055390895.1). NCBI lineage: Bacteria > Thermotogati > Synergistota > Synergistia > Synergistales > Aminobacteriaceae > Lactivibrio > Lactivibrio alcoholicus. The sequence goes on along the minus strand of NZ_AP042471.1, from coordinate 2,359,319 downwards.
TGCTGTAGAACACGTCGACCCGCGTATGCGCGTCATGAAGATAGTCGTAGGACGCCCCGAGGAGATAGAGGGCTCCTCCCGCCATGCAGAGGCTGTCGTACGCCCAGATCGTCGGGGCGTCGAAAAAGTGCCGGGAGACCGTCTCCCATGTTCCCACCAGGACAAGGAGCAACGCAGCCCACTTCCCGATGGCTCCGGACATTTCGCTGAGCGAATCGATATATTTCAGAACCTTTCGTACGCCGGACATGCGTCGCATCCCTGTCCTTTCGTGTCGTTACGGATCAGCGCATCGAGTTGTAGGACTCTCCGAACGCCTTCATCGAGTGATAGATCTCGCCGAAAATCGGCGCTTCGGACTTCGCTTTTTCCTCGTAGAACTTCGCGGCTTCGGCGTTCAGCGCGTCCTCGACGTCCTTCGGCACGCGCAGAACCTCGCATCCGGCCTTCTTGAACTTCTCGAGCGCGAGGATCGATTCGTAGACGAGGTACTCGTGCTGCGCCTGCGTGTACTTGTCGATCAGCCCCTGGACGATGACCTGGAGATCCTTCGGAAGCGCGTTCCACGCGTCCTTGTTGACGAAGAAGACCTGGGGATCGCTCGGAGCGCGGGTCGGCGACATGTAGACGTACTTGGCGACCTCGTTGAAGTGCATGTTCCAGTTCGACGCGAGCGTGGAGTACTCGAAGGCGTCGATGGTTCCGCGCTTCATCGCCTCGTAGAGTTCGCCCCCGGGGATGATGACGGTCGCCATGCCCATCCGCTTGAGGATCTCGCCTCCGTCGCCCATGCAGCGCGCCTTGATCTTCTTGAGATCGGCGAGGCTTTCGATCTTCACCTTCGAATGGAAGAAGACCTCTTCCGGAAGCGGCGACAGGGCGCCGGGGAAGGTCATGACCTTGTAATCGCCCATCATCTTGTTCATGAGGTCGGCGCCGCCGCCGTAGTTGAACCACGTCCGGAGCGCTTCGCCGGCGAGCGCGCCGGGACGGGAGCTGATGAGACCGGCCGCCTTCCACTTGTCGAGGTTGTACATCGGGCACGTGTAGCACATCTGGAGAACGTTGTCGTTCACGGCGTCGACTTCCTTGTACGCCGGGACGATCGACCCGCCGACGAACGGCTTCACTTCGAGACGCCCGCCGGTCGCTTCGGTGATCGCGTTGCAGAGCTTGTCATGGTAGATCTGCGAGGGGTCGGACGCCGGGCCGTGGCCCGAGGATTTCCAGACGATCTTCTTCGGCGCGTCGGCGCACTCGCCCGTCATGCACGGGATAACCATTCCGGCCGCAACGAGCGACAGGATCGCTGCGAAAAGAACCTTCTTCAGAACCGTCATTGCGTACCCTCCTCCAATTTCGATGTCTTTCCGGGGTCCGCAGTGGTCCGGATTTGTGGAACCCCGCAATTCAGGAGCGTTGAGGTCTATTCGACGAAAAACGAACTGCCCGTGACGTTATGGAAAAATCCTCCGTTCGCGGCGCGAAGGCGCGCCATCGCGGTCTCTCCCGTACAGTGCGACACGCCGATCCGCCCGATGCCGTTCTCCCCGAAGTAGCGGACCGCGCTCTCGACGCCAGATTCGTCGGCCTCGACGAGGTGCGTTCCTCCCAACACCGCGTATATCGGCTTTTTCATACGTTCCCGGACCGCGTCGAGCATGTTCCTGACCCCGGGGTGCGAACAGCCGAGCAGGACGACAAGCCCGCGAGACGTTTCGACGGCGAGCAGGATCTCGTCTTCGAAGGCATCCGGTTCGAACCCGTCCGGCGTCCGGAGAACGAACCTCGGGTTGATCCGCTCGTCGTCGTGGATCCTCGGAAAGCCGGAAAGCGCGGAAACACCCGGAACAACCTCGCGGACTTCCTCCTGCACGACCGAATATCGGATTCCGCTTTCCGAAAGGAAGTGCTCGTCGAAGTCGTTGCCCAGAAACGAGCAGCCACTCTTCCCGTACCCGTACTTCTCCCGGAAGAACCCCGGACCGACGACGAGTTCGAACGACCGGGTCATTCCGGCGAGCGCCCGCAGGCCGCCCGAGTGGTCGTAGTGACCGTGGCTGAGAACGACGAAAGCGACGTCCGAAAGGTCGATTCCGAGATGCGCCGCGTTCTCGAGAAATGCCCCGGATTGTCCCGTATCGAAAAGAATCTTTTTTCCGTCCCGCTCGACGCAGAACGAGAGTCCGTGTTCGCAGCGCAACGCGTGATGCTCTCCGGGAGAGTTTTCGATCAGCGTCGTGATGCGCATCGTTCGCTCACCTTCCGATCCGCTCCGTATCCCGCATCCCGGCGGGCTGTGGCCGCTCCATGGATGCCCTGATGTCTTCAAGCGCGTTGTTCAGGTGCAACGTCATCCTCCGTTCCGCCGCCTCCGGATCCCCCCCTCCGATTGCCTCGAGGATCTCCCCGTGTTCATCCACGGTCTTCAGCACGCGCCCCGGTATGTGCAGGCTCGTGATCCATCCCTCCGGCAATGATTTCGTCATCGTTCGCATCAGGTAATAGAGCGTTCTGTTGGTCGTGGCCCGGGCAATCCTTCGGTGAAAGGTCTCGTCGGCCTGGATGAGCGTCGGAATATCGCACGCCGCGCCCCGCGCATTCGAGACGAACGCGTCGTGCGCCCTCCGTATGTGTGCGACCGCTTCGGCGTCCGCCTTTTCGGCGGCGAGCCGCGCGGCCTGCGGTTCGATGATGAGGCGGACCTCGAAATGGTCCAAAATGGAGGTTTCGTTGTTCCTGAGCCAGCCCGCGAACGGATCGGAACGATCTTCGGAGGGGTTCGCGATGAAAATGCCCTTCCCGTGGCGCACGACGACGCGCCCCGTCACTTCGAGGATCCGAACCGCCTCCCGTATCGAGGAGCGGCTGACCTCGAGCTTCGCGGCGAGTTCGTTTTCCGAGAAGAAACGGTCGCCAGGGGCGAAACGGCCCCCCGCTATCATCGTCTCAATGGCGTCGATCACACGGTCGGACAGGCGGATCCTCGGTATCGGTCCCATGGTCACGCTCGCACGGATGTTTTTTTGAGTCGATCCTGTGAAGTCGTCTACTCTTCAGACAAGTTGAATTCTACCGTCACATCCTTGCGACGTCAAGCTCGCGGAAGATGCGCAGGGAAGGTCAGCGGACCAGGCGATATCCCGCCCCGTACGCCGTCAGCAGGTGACGAGGCTCGGAAGGGTCGTTCTCGATCTTCTGCCGCAGTCGCACGACGTGCTGGTCCACCGTGCGCGTCGTCACCTCGCACGAAATGCCCCAGACATCTTCGAGAAGCGTGTTCCGGTCCACGACGCGCCCCTCGTGCGCAAGCAGGAAGCGGAGCAGCGCCGCCTCCTTCGGCGTCAACGGGAAATCCGTCCCGTCCGGTTTTCTGCCGCGGAGCGCGGCGAGATCGAGTTCGACGGAGCCGAGCGTCACGAGCCCCGAGTCTTTTCCTCCATCCCTCGGAAGCGACGACGCGAGGGCGCCGCGCCGGAGCGCCGAATGCACGCGCGCCAGAAGTTCGGCGATGCCGAAGGGTTTCACGATATAGTCGTCGGCGCCGAGTTCGAGGCCGATGACCTTGTCGATCTCCTGCCCCTTCGCGGTCAGCATGACGACGGGCGTGACGCGGTCCATGACGCGGATCTCCCGGCATACGTCGTATCCGTTCATCTTCGGGATCATGATGTCGAGGAGAACGAGATCCGGACGTGCGGCGCGAAAACGCTCGAGCGCCGCCGTTCCGTCGCGCGCGATGTCGACCGTGTACCCCTCGCTTTCGAAAAGATCGCGGATCCCCGTGAGGATCGCGGAGTCGTCTTCGACGACGAGAATGCGTTCGTTCATGACGGTGTCCTCCTTCGGTCGTTTTCCCGAGGAAGCCCCGGCAGGCGAAGCGAAAAAACGCTGCCGCCTCCCTCCCGCGGCGCGTACGTCACGTCGCCTCCGTGCCGCCTCGCGATGTCCCTCGCGATCGAAAGTCCGAGCCCCGTTCCGCTCCGGGACGACGAGAGGGAGTCGTCGCACCGATAGAATTCTTCGAAGATGCGCGTCGCCTTGCCGGGATCCACGCCGATGCCCCGGTCCATCACGCGGACAACTGCCTCGTCATCATCGGTGCAGGTGGACACCGAAATCTCTTTCGTCTCCCCGGAATACTTTTCCGCATTCGAGAAAAGATTCATGAGAACCTGCCGCAACGCCTCGGGGTTTCCCCGCACGGTCACCGACTCCTCGAGGTCAGTCGAAAGCGAAAAGCCGTTTCGCGTCAAGTTCGGTTTGAGCTGCGCGACCGTTTCTCCGGCCAGTCGCGAAAGATCCAGATCTTCCATGGCGTAGTCGGCCTTCGCGGTCCCCTTGCGGGAGAAGGCGAGAACGTTGTCGACGAGGCGCGAGAGCCGCTCGGCCTCGGAGAGCATCGTCCGGAGATATTCGTCCCGTTTCCTTTCGTCGGGCTGCCGCCGCTGAAGGAGCATTTCGGCGAAGAGTCGGATCGACGTCAGCGGAGTCTTGAGCTCGTGCGACACGTTGGCGACGAACGTAGTCTTCTGGCGCGCGAGGCGCGTTTCGGACGACAGCGTCCTGATGACGACCGCCCCGCCCGCGGCGATGACGACGAAGAGCGTCGCGACGAGGAGCGTCGCCACGATCGAGACGAAATGCGCCTGGGACTCCACGAGCGAGGGATCGGAGAGCCACGCTCCCGCCTCCCAGCGCGGCAGGAGCGGCGAGATTTCGCGTGCGACGAACGGGCGCCGCCAGTCCGGCCGCGGCGCGTTCTCCGGAATGAACACGGGCTTCCCGCTCTCGTCGAGGACCGTCAGGATACGGACCTCCGAACGCGTTTCCGGCACGACGTCCGCGAGACGATTCCTGAGTTCTCCCATGGAGACCGTGCATCCGACCGCGCCGCCCGGACGGCGCATCCAGAAAAGGAGATCGAGTCCCGTCTCCGAGAGCCGGGGCAGAAGTCCCCATTCGCCTTCGAGCGAAAGATCCCGGAACGACCTGCCGCGCGAGACGGTCTTCGAGCGCTCTTCCTTCGCCCCTCCGGGCGGCGTCATCTGGACCTGAGCCTGCGGCATCACGTTTCTCTGGAGAAGACGGAACCCTTCCTTCTCCGCTTTCCGGAAGGTTTCCTCGCGAAGCGTCGAATCGGTCGCGATCCGTCCGGCGGCCTTCTGTCTTTCGACTCCGTCCCACGCGCGTTCCGGTACGGCGGGAGTGCCCTTCGGAAGAGCGGAAAGAGCTTTCGGCGCCGAAGGCGCCTCTTCCGCAACCGGCGCCGCGATATGGTTTTCAGGTTCCGCCTCCGGCGCTCGTCCGCCGGATGGATGTTCCTCATTCCGTTCCGTCGCACCGGGAGCTTCCGTCTTCGACCGCAAGGACGCGAACGGCGTCCACTCTCTGCCATCGTCCGCATCGGCGGTCATCCGTCTCCGGTAGACATTCGCGATATCGTCGTAGACGGGAAGCTCCGTGCGACCTTCGAGAAATGCCCCGAAGGCCGACCGAAAAGCTCGGTCATCCGCCCCTGCCGGATCCGGAGTCGAGAGGCGCCCCGCTTCGAGCGCGAACGGAACCGCAACCAGCGCGTTCCGGCGTCTCCACGATTCGAGCGCCGCTTCGACGGAATCCTCCAGAGGCGCATCGTCCGCGAGTTCGCGCCCGATCCGGCGAAGCAGGTCCGCGATCTGGCCTGCGGCGTGGTTCACTTCGGCGAGAAGCGTATTCTCGAGTCTGCGCTCCACGTAGAGCGCTTCCCTGTTTGCGGCGCGAAGCGCGAGAAGGCTCAGCGCGACGCACGGCAGGAGAACGGCGAGAACGAAAACGAACGCGAGCGGGAGGCGGATTCCTCCGCCCCCCCGCCTTTCTTTCCGATCTTCTGACGTTCGTCCGAACATCGTGCGATCACCACGCTTCCCGCAGCGCCGTCACGCGGGGCGACGCCGTCCCTTCCTACTGATGGTCCGCGCTGACATCTCCGCTGACCGTCACGGGGGCTTGCTGGTTCTTCTGGACATACGCGTCGTTCATGACCTGCTTGCGTTCGGCGGACGACATTCCTCCCGCCGCCGAGATGCTCTGAGCGAGCTGTTCGAAGAGCCCCGCCTCAGCTTCGAGCTTCGGTGCGGCCTGTCCGACGCTCGGGGCGAGAAGGCGCAGGTCCCCCTTCCTGTGCTCGAGCAGTTTCGCCGCTTCCTTCGCCCGCCCTTCGTCCGCGAGCCGGATCGCCTCCTCGCGAACTTCCGCGTTCTTCGCAAGGGCCGTCTGGGCGACGATATCGCGGTTGAGAGAGCGTTCCACGTCGGCCCTGTCCTCCGCCGAGGAGACCCTGACGTTCGACAGTTCCTTCCGGACCTCCCCCGTGGACGCGTCCGTGTACTCGAGTTCGAGCTCCGCCGCATCGAACGAGGTTCCGGCGGGACGCTCGGGCAATTCGACCTCGAACAGCGCGTACTTCTCCCCCGTCCCGTAGAGATTGTCGATCGTCGTCTCCAGAGCGTTGTCGCGAAGGATTCCCTCGCGTCCGACAACTCGGACCGGACGCACGCCCTCGGGGCACCGGAGCGTGATGCGGACCCTTCTGGCCGTCACCTCGACCGCGTCCCGCATGTCGCGCGCGAAGATCTCCGGCAGCATCCCGGCGTGCCGCGCGAAGTAGGCATTTCCGCCGCTCGACGCCGCGACGGCCGTCATCAGGTCCTCATTGTAATCCAGACCGAGCCCGATCGTCGTGATCGTCATCTCCCGGTGCGCGAGCCTCCGGCCGAAGGCCGCGAGCTCCGACGTCGAAGACGGTCCCACGTTCGCGATGCCGTCGGAGAGCAGCACGATGCGCGGAATGTACCCCTCGTCGACGAACGTCCGCAACTGCTCCGCTCCGAGCGCGAGGCCGTCGTACAACGCCGTCGAACCTCCCGGAGACAGCCGCCGGATCGCTCTCGCGAGCGCCGGATCGTCCGCGCCGTTTCCGACGCTTCTCGGCGAGGCGAGAACCCTCGCGACATCGTCGTACGCGATCAGCGCGACGACGTCCCGCCGATCGAGGACATTCATCGCTTCGAGCGCACCGAGCTTCGCGTTTTCAATTTTTCCGTCCGCGCCCATCGACCCGGACTTATCCAGGACGATCGCGACCGCAAGCGGCGACCGCGTGAGCACGCGGCGCCCATCGGGCCGGACCAGCGCCCGGACGATCACGCGCTGTCCGCGTCTCGCCTCGACGACAGGCATATCCGTCGCGACCTCGAAAACCACCGAGGGCTTCTCCTGTGCGACGGCCCGTTTCACGAACCCTCCGAATCCCATCAGGGAAACCGACACCTCGAACCCCATGATCGCGCATGCGACGTACGCTCTTTTCCGGACCATGACAACCACCTCCGGAAAGAGAGTACGCCGCCCGAGCCGTCGATGTGTCAGAACGCCGTCACCCGGATGTCACGGGAGTGTAACATCTTCGGACTCCACTCGGGAGGAAGCGCGGTTGACAATGGAGTTCGTTCCGCTCTTCCGGCGCCGGGGTCATCCTTCGCCGTCCCTTGAAGCGGTGAGGATCGCCTGAGCCTCGTGAAGCAGCTTTTTTTCCGCAATGAGAAGCAACGTATCGAACGCCTCTATCACCGTCTCCCCATTCGGGACGACGAATCCCGGTCCCCTCCGGAGCAGCAGGATGAGCGACCCCTGTGGCAGCGACAGCTCCGAAACCCGCCTGCCGACCACAGCGGCGTCCGGCAGAATATCGATCTCGCGCGTTTCGCCGGGCATTCCCGTACCGGTCCTTTCAAACTCGAGCGGATATCGCGGGCGGGATACGAGCGGCTCGTCGACGCCGAGCAGTCTCGCGACGGACATGAGCGTCCTGCCCTGCAGCAGGACGGATGTCAGCACGATGAAAAACACCATGTTGAAGAGAATGTCCGACCGTTCGTACCCCGCCGTAAAGGGAATCGTCGCGAGAACGATCGGGACGGCCCCGCGAAGCCCCGTCCACGCGACAAGCGTCCGCTGCGCCGGGGAGAAGGAGCTTCCCAGAAGCCCGAGACAGACGGCGATCGGCCTCGCGACGAACATCAGGAACGCGGACACGATCAGAGCCGGGAGTGCGACGGCGGGAAGTCGCGACGGGAACACGAGCAACCCGAGGACGAGGAACAGGACGATCTGCATAAGCCAGCCGAGACCATCGTGGAACTTCGCAAGCGTGCGTTTGTTCACGAAGTCCGTGTTTCCGAGAACGATGCCGCAGACGTAGACCGCGAGGAAGCCGTTGCCGTGCAGGATTTCCGCGCCTCCGAACGTCAGCAGGACAAGGCTCATGCCGAGAACGGGGTAGAGTCCCTCGTATTCGAGCCGGACCGAGTCGAAGAGCCGCCCCGCGAGAAATCCGGTCGCCGCGCCCGTGAGAAAACCGGCCGTCATATCGACGCCGAGCGACGGAAGCAACGACACCCAGGATTTCGACGGGTCCGAGATGAGTCCGATCATCGCCGTTGTGAGAAAGATCGCCATCGGGTCATTGCTGCCGGACTCGAGTTCGAGAAGCGGCCTCAGATTCCCCTTCAGGCCGACGCCTCTGGAACGCAGGACGGCGAAGACCGCCGCCGCATCGGTGGACGACACGATGGATCCGAGAAGAAATCCCTCGTACATGTCGAAACCGAGGACCTTCCATGCAAAAATACCGACGAGCGCCGCTGTGAGAGCCACTCCGAGCGTCGCAAGCGCCAGCGCATTCCCGAGGACCGGGCGGACGCTGTCCCAGTTCGTGTCGATTCCGCCCGAAAAAAGAATGAAAGCCAGAGCGAACGTGCCGACGAGATTGGCGACCTCGGCGTTGTCGAAATAGATTCCCCCGGGTCCGTCCGCTCCGGCGAGCATTCCGATGGCGAGAAACATCAGGAGGACCGGCAGTCCGAACTTCCCGGAGATCTTGCTCGCGAAGATGCTCAGGAAGACGAGAAGTCCGACCGTGAAGACGACGAGATGCGGCGTCATCGTCTCAAACCATGTTTTCCGTCGGGCTTCGGCCCGAGGAAAAACCACGCGACATCCGGAAGGCGCGCCGGATCATGTCGGAACGATTCGTTTTCGGGCGGCGGAGAATGCAGCGTCTTCATGGCGAGTCCTCCCAGTGAGCGTCATTCCTCATTTGCGCTCATCGTACCACAGGGAGAACATGGAACAGAAGACGTTCCGGGGGATACGCCGCGTCTACGGTTCCTCCCCCGGGATGTTCCGGAGGTCTTCGAGCCAGGGGGCGTCCTCCCCGTCGCTCGGAGCGCGGTAGTCTCCCCGCGGCGACAGCGCCCCTCCCGACCCCACCTTCGGGCCGTCCGGAACGCACGACCGCTTGAACTGGCTCGTCCTGAAGAAACGACGGACGAAGACCGAAAGCCAGTGCCGGATCTCGGCAAGCGTGTACTCGTGCCGGGATGCGGGAGGGATGTCCGGCCACGCCCCCGCGCCGCGGTCGCGCCACGCGTTCCACGCGAGGAATGCGACCTTCGACGGCGAAAATCCGTACCGCGTGATGTAATACGTCGTGAAGTCCTGGATCTCGTACGGTCCGACGACCGCCTCCGTGCTCTGTCCCGGCGCGGAGCCGTCCTTCCCCGGAACGAGCTCCGGGCTGATCTCCGTGTTGAGGATATCGTAGAGGACCGTCGAGGCGTCGAGGCCGAACTGGTTGTTCGCCGCGGTCCAGCGGATGAGGTACTGGATCAGCGTCTTCGGCACGCTCGCGTTCACGTTGTAGTGCGACATGTGGTCGCCGACGCCGTAGGTGCACCATCCGAGAGCGAGCTCGCTCAGGTCGCCCGTGCCGACGACGAGCGCGCGCCGCAGGTTCGCGAGCCGGAAGAGCGTCGACGTCCGCTGCCCCGCCTGGACGTTCTCGAAGGTCACGTCGAACTCCTGCTTCCCCTGCGCGAAGGGGTGCCCGATGTCTTTGAGCATCTGGATGCACGCGGGCCGGATGTCGATCTCCCCGGTATCGACCCTGAGGGCCTTCATGAGCCGCGATGCGCTGTCGCGCGTTCTCGCCGACGTCGCGAATCCGGGCATCGAAAAGGCGCCGACATTCCTTCTCGGCAGGCCGAGGCAGTCCATCGTCTTCGCGCACACGATGAGCGCCTGCGTGGAATCGAGTCCTCCCGAAACCCCGACCACGAGATTCGTGACACCCGTCGTCTTCATGCGCTTCGCGAGCCCCTGAACCTGGATCTCGCTGATCTCCGAACATCTCCTGTCGCGGAGCGCGGGATCCTGCGGGACGTACGGGAAACGCGGGAACTCCCGGATCGGGAGGATCTTCCCGAACGGCGCTCGCAGCGGGACGCTCACCCTGCGGAAGTCGGGAACCGTCTCCGTCTTCGAGAAGCTCGTGAGCGTCATCCGCTCTCTCGAGAGACGGTCGACGTCGATCTCCGTGACGGCGACGCCCGGCTTCCACGAGAAACGCTCCGTCTCCGCGAGCTGGACGCCGTTCTCGCAGACGATCGCATGTCCGTCCCACGCGAGATCCGTCGTCGATTCCCCCGGTCCGGCCGCCGAGTAGACGTACCCCGCGACGCAGCGGGCGGATTGGCTCGCGACGAGATTGCGCCGGTAGTCGTCCTTTCCCGTCGTGATGTTCGAGGCAGACAGATTCGCGATCACGGTCGCGCCGTTGAGCGCCGCGTAGCTCGACGGAGGGACGGGAGCCCAGAGATCTTCGCAGATCTCGCAGTAGAACCGGAAGTCCGGGATGCCGTCGACCTCGAACACGAGATCCGCTCCGACCGGAACGTTCCTCTGGCCGCAGAGGTCGATCGTTTCGACGGGCAGTTCCCGGGCCGGACGAAAGTGCCGCAGCTCGTAGAACTCGCGGTAGTTGGGAGGGAAGCTCTTGACGGCGACGCCGGCGATCCTGCCGTTGCAGAGGACAACGCCGCAGTTGTAGAGCGCGTCGCGGATTTTCAGGGGCGCGCCGACGACGACGACCATCTCCATGAGCGATGTCGCGTCAGCGACGGCCCTGATTCCGTCGAGCACGGACCGCAGCAGGGCTTCCTGGAAGAAGAGGTCCCCGCACGAATACGAGGAAATCCCGAGCTCCGGGAAGACCGCGAGAAGGACGTTCCGCTCCTTCGCCGCACCCGCGAGTTCGACGGTCTTCGCGGCGTTGAAGGCCGGGTCCGAGACGCGGACTTCGGGAACGCACGCGGCGACCCGGACGAACCCGTGACTGTAGATGTTCGTGAACTCCCGGCGGGAAGCGCTGACGTCGATCTCGGGAGCGCGCACCTTCCCCGCGAGAGCGGCGAGCGCCGACGCACCGATCCGGCTCTTCTCGTCCTGCTTCCACCTATTGATGATCTCCGGGCTGATCCCGAGATCCCTGACGATGTCGCCGACGGTCTTCCCTTCGGCGATGAACCTTTCGAGCTCCTGCCTGAAATCCGGACCGCCGTACCGCGTCTCCTTCGAATCTCCCATTCAGGACACCCCCCCGGACGTCACTCATTTTCGGGGCCGCGCCCCGTTACGTCAACTGCCGGGGGAAAGGAACGCTTTCAGAGATCAGCGTCAGCACGAGACGAGGGAGTCTCTCCGAAATCGGCGGGAACGAAAACCCTGACGCCGTTATGGTCGACGATCTCGGCATCGAATTCGAACGCGTCGCGGATCATCGTTCCCGTCACCTCTTCAGGTTTCGCCGCGTGGATCACGGTCGCACCGGCTTCATCCGGAGAGTGCGAGAGAAAGAGCACCCGGTCCGCGAATCGGAGCGCCATGTTGATATCGTGAATGGTCATGACCGCCGCGATATGGTGCTCGCGGACAATGCGCCGGACGATCCCGAGAATCTCCATCTGGTGTCGCGGATCGAGGCTGCCCGTGGGCTCGTCCATGAGGAGAACGCGGGGATCCTGCACGAGAGCGCGGGCGAGAAGGGTCATCTGAAGCTCTCCTCCACTCATCTCGTCGACGCTCCGCAGCGCCAGACCTTCGATGCCGAGACGCCGCATCACGGCATCGGCCGCCCGGATATCCGCCCCTCCGATGCTCCAGCGGACGTGGGGACGCCTTCCGAGAAGCACGGCATCGAAAGCCGTGACTCCCGCGAGAACGGAACGCTGTGGAACGTACGCGAGACGCCGCGCCCTCTCCGCGCGCGGGAGACGCGTGATCGGGACGCCGTTCGTTTCGACGCTCCCCGAAGACGCCGGAAGAACGCCGTCGACGCACCGGAGCAACGTCGTTTTTCCCGCGCCGTTCGGGCCGAGAATCGCCAGAAATTCCCCCTCCCGCGCGTCGAACGACACGTCCCGGAGGACGACTCTGTCGGCGTAACGGAATCCGAGAGATCGGACCGAGAGACCTTCGGTCATGCGGTCCTCGTCCTCAGGATGATCGCGAGAAAAACAGGAACGCCCAGAAACGCCGTCAGCACCGAAACCGGCAACACGCGCGGCGCAAAGACAAGACGCGCCGCCGTGTCCGCCGCGAGCAGCAGGCACGCTCCCGCAACGGCCGACGCAGGAAGGAGGAATCGATGGTCGTTGCCGATGACGCGCCGGAGCATATGCGGGGCGACAAGCCCGATAAAACCGATGACTCCGAGGAATGCGACGACAACGGCGCTCAGCAGGGACACGACCCCCATTCCGAGAACCCGCAGGACGTCGACCGGGATTCCAAGACTCCGGGCCGTTTCGTCCCCCGCTTCGAGCGCGTTCAGATCGAGCGCGAAAAACGACGCCCCGGAGAAGACGCCCGCGAAAACGACGGCTATGATCGCGAGTTCCCGCCACGTCGCACGCGAGACGTCGCCGAACGTCCAGAACACGGCGGCCGCAACCTGCGAGTCATCGGCGAAATACTGGAGAAACATCGTCCCCGCGGTGAAGAGCGATCCGAGAGCGACACCGGCGAGGACCATCACTTCGGGCTTCGAGCGGCCCGCGCGTGCGATCAGCAGGACCAGCGCCGAAGCGAGCACGCTGAAGCAAAAGGCGCACGACGTGGCCGTAAGTGGGTTCGAGACGCGCACCGCGTCGGCTACAGTGCTCTGCATACGCCCCGCCCCGAGAAAGATGATCGAAAACGCTCCGCCGAACGCGGCCGCGTTCGAGATCCCGAGAGTGAACGGCGATGCGAGCGGATTGCGAAGGAGCGCCTGCGACAAAGTCCCGCAAAGCGCGAGCGAGGCGCCGGCGAATATCGCCGTCAGCGTCTGCGGCAACCGGATGTTCCAGACGATCGCCGAGATCCGCGGCGCCGTCCCGCTCCCCGAAAGCGCCGCGAGGACATCCGGGAGGGGAATCCTGACCGCGCCGAGACACACGGAGGCAATCGCGACGACGCACGTAAGGAGAAAGAGTCCCGTCAGCAGAGTTCTCTTGCGCGCGACATACCGGAGATATCCGTCCGGGACATTCCCCTGCTCGAGGTGCATCAGTCCTTCTGCGGCGAAAGTTTCGTAAAAACCTGGTTTCCGTACCCGGAATTCACCATCGGGAAAACGGGTTTTCCGACCAGGAATGAATAGATTTCGTCGGCCTTCTTCACGGGATCGACATCCGCGAAAAGCTCAGGATACAGAATCTTCCCGACGAACCATGCGTCCGCCAGGATCGAACCGAAGTTTATGGAGTAGGAATTATAGGGCAACACTCCGTAGATCTCGCCATTCCTCACCGCTGCGATGGTTGCAAGGGACGAGTCCGTTCCGAGTTCGATCAGCGCGTTCGCTTCCTTCCCTCCCGTTGTCGTGGAAAGGTCGATGAAGAAAACGGCCGGATCCCATTCGAGCAGTTTTTCCTTCGCGATCGTCGCGGTCCCCATCCCCTTGCCGGCCGGAACCGAAGCTACGTTTTCCGCACCAACCAGCGCGAACGGAGGATACCCCGGCTCTGTCGACGTGATGCCGTGCGGCCCTTTATAGGCAACGCCGCCGACGTAGCAGCGACGCCGTTTCTCCGGGGCGACGCCGGCAGTGCGACTGCGGATGCCTTTCATTTGTTCCTCGAAGAAGGCGACCACGCTTTCTCCTCGCTCCTTCACTCCGAGGACATCGGCCATGAGGCGCAAAGCCGCGAAAAACGTCTCTTTCTGGTCCGACAGATTCCCGTATTCAAAAGCGACGACGGGAATACCCGTCTTTGCCTGCAATTCGTCGGGCTGAACCGCCGATGGGGCGAAAACCTTGAAGATTACCTGAGGTTGCCGGGACAATCCAAGAATGAGCTCCGGGTTGTCCATTCCCCGGAATTCGCCGAAGAGCGGGAGTCCGGACAGTTCCGGATGCGCAGCGAGGTACGGTTTCGAAGAATGCAAAGAAGCGAGCGGCCCTGTGCGCTTTTCCGCCGAATCCACGCCGACCGCGCGATCCTGCGCATTCAGATACACGAGGAGGCGGAGACACCCCGACCCGGAACAGAGAACGCGCTCCACGGCGTCCGGAATCTCAACCGTCCTCCCCATTCCGTCGCGTATCGCACGCGCGCCGGCGAGTGACGAAAAAGCCGGTGAAAAAAGCAGGAACAACGCGAACATGAACGCATAACGACGACGCATCTCCATGCCTCCCGTTTCCCGCGGGAATTCCCGCAATATGGTTTGTTCTATAATAGCACGAAATATTACTTACGTGCTATGATTTCTCCGTCGGTCGGGTCGCAAAAGCACGCGAGAGGCATATAGTTGGTGTGCACCCAAGCAGCTCAGCGCACCTGTGTTACAATTCTATGATATCGTCACACGGAACGGAGGAATGACACGTGGTTGGATGTACCATCGACAAAGCGACGATCGGACGTACGATCGCGTTCCACGGGCACCGGTGCCCGGGCCTTTCCATCGGAATCCGCGCGTCGGAGATCGCGCTCCGGGAGGTCGGTTCGAGCCGGGACGAAGAGATTGTCGCGGTGACCGAGACGGACATGTGCGCCGTAGACGCCGTTCAGTTCCTCACGGGATGCACGTTCGGGAAAGGCAACCTCCTCTTCCTCGACCACGGGAAGGTCGCGTTCAGCTTTTTTCGCCGGAGCGACGGGCGATCATTCAGGATCGTCGCGAAGCACGCTCCGCGTCCCGATGACCGCGCGCGACTCGAACTCAGGATGCTGATCGCGTCGGGACGAGCGACGCCGGAAGAGGAGAAGGCGTTCGACGCCGCACAGCTCAAACGCTGCGACCTGATCATGGAGGCCGACCTCGACGATCTCTTCGAGATCGGGAGGGTTCCGTTCGCGCTTCCCGATCGGGCGCGGCTCTTTCCGACGCTCGTCTGCGACAAGTGCGGCGAGCCTTTCATGGAGCCGAGGGGACGGTTCTACAGGGGCGCAACGCTCTGCATCGCCTGTTTCAACAGGATCGAGCGCGGCGTCGAGTTCCTGTAGCCGCGAAGAACCGCAAAAAAGGGCGGAGGGGATTCCCTCCGCCCGCGTCGTTCAGAGCCCCTTCTTCTCGAACCACCGGAAAAGCACAAGCGTTCCCGCCACGAAGACAGCAATGACGATCCAGTGATTGACGCCGAGCAACTGCGGGACCGTTATCTTTCCGTAGTCGCCCCAGGTGAGGACCGTATTCTTCATAAGCGGGTAGATTTCGGCATAGATTCCCGCCCCGACAAGCATCCCCGCAAGGCCGAAGGCCGCGTCCAGCCGCCCCTCGCCGAGCGCACCCATCGCCGTTCCAGGGCAGTACCCGAAGATCGCCCATCCGACGCCGAAGAGCGCGCCGCCGATGACGACGCCGCCCAGAATCGTCGGTTTTGTCGACAGTTTCGCCATTCCGAGATCGACGAGAAGGTACGTTCCGACCATCGCGACGCAGATCGTCGAGAGCATGAACTTGAGGATCGTCATGTCGCGAAGGCGCAGCGCCGCGAGCTGCTTGTCGTACCGGATCACGCCGGCGCGCTGCAAGAGGACGCCGAAGATGATTCCCGTGACGAGTCCGAAAACCATTTCCCGGTTCATGTGTCGTCACCTCCGTACAGCATCCTGGCCACCAGGGCACCGACGACGAAGAACATCGCGAGCGCGATGAATCCGCTGACCGCAAGCTGAAGCGACCCGCTCAGCCCGTGACCGCTCGGTCAGCCGTCCGCGAGGCGCGTGCCGATCATCGCGACGACGCCGCCGATGAACGCCGCCGCGCTCCTCTTGCCGATCCCCGCGCCGAAACGCTCCCGCCACATGTCCGGAACCGAACGGAAGGAAAAGGTCCCGGAGAGAACGGCCGCCGCGAGCGATCCGACGAAGATCCCGATCACGAACATGAACTGCCAGTCGATCTTCGGGGCTTCCTTCATGAAGTACGCCATCTGCGCGACCCGTTCCGGGCCGAATGCCTTTTCGACGTAGCCCGCGGCGCGGACGAACGTCGTCGACGCCCCCAGGTACTTGCCCGCAAAGGCGACCGATGCGACGGAGAGCACCCCCGCGAGCGCGCCGGACACATACGGGTTCCACAATGCGTCCCTGCGTTCCGCCATACCCCTCACCCCGATTCTCTCACTCCTCCGGGAATCACCGGAGACACGAAGGGGGCCCGCGAAGGCCCCCGGCGTTTCACTTCAGCGCTTGCCGTAGACGTCTTTGGGATTCCACTCTTTCCAGACGTTTGCCACGAGACCGATACCCGGCTTCAGGACCTTGCCGCCCGGCGTCCAGCCCGAAGGGGTCACCTCTCCGCCCTTCGTCTCGCGGACGTGCTGGAAGGCGCGGATCTGCCGCAGCGTCTCGTCGACATTGCGTCCGACCGGGGGCGTCAGGACCTCCATGCCCTGGATCACGCCGTCCGGGTCGATGAGGAAGCGCCCGCGGACGTCAACTCCCGCGACCTCGTCATAGACGCCGTAGGCGCGGCCGATCGCTCCGCCGCTGTCCGACGCCATCGCGAAGGGTACGCCGCCTTCGACCATCTTCGACAGTTCGACGTCGTTCCACACCTTATGAACGAACTGGCTGTCGACGCTGACGGAAATCACTTCTGTTCCGAGGGCCTGGAATTCCGGGTATTTATCGGCGACCGCCGATACTTCGGTCGCTCAGACGAATGTGAAGTCCCCGGGATAGAAGCAGACGACAACCCACTTTCCGAGGAACGATGACAGCGACACCGGGGTGAAACTTCCCTTGTGGTACGCTGGCGCCGTGAAATCCGGAGCCTTTCTTCCGACCATGATCGTCATTCCCTTCGCCTCCTTCTTCGGTTCTTCCAGAGCGCCCGTCCCGGCGCTCTCCATCGCGGCGACGACCGCCGCCGGCCGCTCGCAACTCGCCTTTCCCTCCTGCATGTGGAATCCCTCCCTTTACTCTGTGAAATTACTCTATACAGGTATTATAGCATCAAACCGTTCGGAAGAAACCCCGGAATTACGGTTTCGGGCTCTGTGCATCCTTTCGTTTGAGATAATCGCCGACCGACTCCCGGACCTTCTCGTCGTTGACTCCCGGCAGCTTCTTGATCGAAACATCCCGGGACACGGTCTCCGGAAGCCCCGCGGCCGAGATGAAGACGTCTTCGGGCAGCTTCACGGCCTTCGCGGCCTGCGAAATCGTCATCCATCCGAATATGGAATCCGCCGAGGCGCTCTGCGCCGTCTTCGGCGACGCGTAGGTCACCCACAGCCCCGTCGCTTTCGCGCCTCCCCAGATGCCGAGAAACAGTGCGACGCCGAGAAGTCCGACGAACATAACGGAATGGTTTCGTGCGGCAGTTCCGAAGCGCAGCGTATCGGGAACCGGGCAACGTTCGGCGCACTGTCCGCACGCGAGGCACTCCGCACTTCTCACGACGGGAACGGTCTCGGGGTCGAGTCCGACGGGACATGAGCGGCCGCAGGCATGACAGTTGACGCACCGGGCTTCGTTCCGCCGGATCTTCACGAGGCTCAGCTTCTGGATGATCGCAAGAACGCCTCCGAGCGGACAGAGGTAGCGGCACCAGAAGCGTTCGACGCCGACGAAACTCGCGGCGATCACGGCTCCGAAGAGAACTGCGTACCCCCACGGGTTCTCCGACATCTCTCCAATTCCCGCCGAGAGGTGCATCCAGGCGACCCAGGGATCGAGACCTCTCCAAACGAGCGTCCCGGTCTTCCACGTCAGAAAAATGATGATCCCGAGCGTGAGATACTTGAGATACCGCGCGGGACGATCGATCGACGAAGGGAGGGAGAGTCTCCGGATCCCGACTTTTCGCCCTGCGGAGGCCGAAAGCTCGCCGATCGTCCCGAGGGGACAGATCCATCCGCAGAAGACGCGCCCGACGACAATCGTTACGAGAACGACGCCGACGAACAGGACGAGGGCGCTCGGCGCGACGCGTCGGAGCCATCCTCCCGTACCCAGGAAGGCGTACAGGGATTCGAGGCCGCCGAACGGACACATCGCGTCCACGGTTGGAACGCCCGTCGGGCCGCCGCCGAGCACCTGATGCCTGTAGCCCATCCACGACATGAACGCGAGAAACGCCACCTGCACCGCAAGGCGCACATTTCGGGAACTCATGGCTTCCCCCTCCTTTTGTTCGCGTATCGTGCGTCTATAATACATGAATGGAGAAATACAACACAGCTCGAGGTCCAACAAGGAGGATATCGCCCATGAATGCGACGATCGTCGCCGTGTGCGTGAGCCCGGCGCGACGGGAACCGAAGGTTCCTGTCGACATTGCGTTTCTCGAACCCGGAGGCATCAGGGGGGATTCGCACTTCGGCGTCTCATCGCGAGAGGTCAGCATGTTGCGCGAAGAAGACATCAACGCTGCGGCGGAGAAGGCCGGATTTCCGTTCCCGCCGGGGGCGCTCGCCGAAAATCTCGTGATCTCGGGCCTCCCGTCGGACCTTCCGACGGGAACGGTCATCGAGGCCGGGACGGCGCTCCTTCGGGTCGTCGAACGCGGCAAACGCCCCGGTGAACCGCATTCGTACGACTATCGAGGATACTGCCTGCTTCCGACGGTCGGCTTTTTCCTCTCGGTGATCCGAAGCGGCGTCGTCCGTCGCGGAGACGCCGTCGTCACGGAGAAATGATTCCCCGCGCGGACGGCCGGAAGGCGCGGGGACGTGCCGAATGACAGGGGGAACGACGAGCGGAACCGCGATGACGGTTCCGCTCGTCGTTTTTGGGGCATCGACACGAGAATCGGCCGAAGGGAATCTGTCTTATATATGCAACTTGCATATATAAGATTTATGTGGTACTCTTTCAGCGGAACGCAATGAAACGGTTTTCCCGAATCACGGAACGGAGGCGACGACATGCCGCAGGGGCGATGCAGACGACACGGGAACGGCCCGTGTTCGTGCGGAATGGGGAATATCTACCGTTTCGTCGAACCCGTCGTCCTCTTTCTTCTGAAAACCAAAGGCCACTCTCACGGATACGAACTCGCCGGGGATCTCGCCGAGTGCACGCTCACCGACTCTTCCGTCGATCTGGGAGGGCTCTATCGCATCCTTCAGCGCCTCGAGGGAGAGGGATTCGTCGTGTCCGAATGGGACACGTCGGGCGCGGGTGCGGCCCGCAGGATGTACGCGATCACTCCGGCGGGAGAGAACCGCCTCCGCCAATGGGTGACGGTGCTCGGGAACATGACGCGCTCGATGAACGCATTCCTCGAAAGGGCAAAAGAATCGGGCGTTGTGCCTTTGGCGGAAGGAGGGAGCGATCATGCCGCGAGGTGACGGAACAGGACCGTGCGGAGCCGGCCCCGGAACGGGACGCGGGAAGGGACGCTGCGGCGCCTCTCGCAGCGACAGTCTTCCGGGAGCGCGACGACGACAGGGTGGTATGGGAGGGGTGTTCCCCGTCGGGGACGATGGGGCGCCGCCGGATTCAAACGAAGGGAGCGATTGAGAATGCCACGAGGTGACGGAACGGGACCGACGGGACTGGGGTCGATGACGGGACGCGGAATGGGGTATTGCGCCGGAGCGGGGTTCCCCGGCTATGTCCGCGGAGGCAGAGGTTTTTTCGGATTCGGACGGGGGTTCGGAATGGGACGCGGCTTTTTCCGCGCGGTTCCGCCGGCGTATGGGTTTTTTCCGGCTGCGCCGGTAAGCCCCGAACAGGAAAGGACTGCGCTCGAAAATCAGGTTGCGGCGCTTGAATGGAATCTCGCCGAGCTCAAGAAACGTCTTTCGGAGATCGCGTAGAGTCGGCGGAGAGGTATCGCGCGACCGGCGCGAAAAACGGAGGCGCCATTCACTTTTTTCCGTTCCTTCCCGCGTCCGGGGAAGAGGCTTCCGGTTTATGTGGGAACCTCTTCATTCATCTGTCGAGGAGGTTCGTCATTCATGAAGATCGCTTTTTCCGCAAAGGGAACGACGCCTGAATCGCCGCTCGACGCACGGTTCGGTCGTACGGCTCGTTTTCTCGTCTTCGACCCGGAAATGGAAACCTGGGGTACGGTCGAAAACACGCAGAACCTGAACGCCGCACAGGGCGCGGGCATCCAGTCCGCGCAGAACGTGATCCGTTCGGGCGCGAAGGCTGTCGTCACGGGAGGTCATTGCGGCCCGAAGGCATTCGATGTTCTCCGGGCGGCCGACATCGAGGTGTTCGCGAGCGATGCCCCATCGGTCGCCGAAGCGTTGCGGCTCTTTCAGACCGGAAAACTCGAACGGATCGACGCGGCGGACGTGGAAGGGCACTGGGCATGATCCTTGCCGTGGCTTCCGGCAAGGGAGGTACGGGAAAGACGACCGTCGCGCTGTCCCTCGCGTCCGTCGCAAAGAACAGGATTATCTACGTCGACTGCGACGTCGAGGAGCCCAACGCGCACCTCTTTCTCAACCCCAGGATCGACCGTTCCGACGAGATCTGTATCCCTGTTCCGTTCGTGGACGAGACGCGATGCACCCACTGCGGGAAATGCGCGTCCATCTGCCGGTACGGAGCGATCGCCTCACTTCCGGCGATGACGCTCGTCTTTAAAGAACTCTGCCACGGATGCGGCGGATGCACGATCGCGTGCCCCGTGAGCGCGATAACGGAAAAGCAGCACCGGATCGGTGTCGTCGAATCCGGCTCGAGCGACGTTCTGGAACGCGTCACGCTCGTTCAGGGACGGATCGATGTCGGCGTTCCCCTGTCACCTCCCCTGATCCGGGCCGCAAAGAAGGCCGCGGACGATGAGAAGAATGTTCTCCTCGACTGCCCGCCGGGAACGTCATGCCCGATGATCGCGTCGGTGCGGGGCGCCGATTACGTCGCGCTCGTCACGGAGCCGACCCCTTTCGGCCTGCACGATCTGTCGCTCGCCGTGGAAACGCTCCGCGAACTCGCTCTCCCTTTCGGCGTTATCATCAACCGGTCATGCGAGCGCGACGGAATCATCGAAGCGTTCTGCGACGCGACGGGAACCGCGATCCTCGGGCGCATTCCGGATGATCGCAGGGTTGCGGAAGCGTATTCCCGCGGGGTTATCCCGACGGCGGAGTCTCCTCTCATGCGGAGGGTGTGCGAACGGGTCGCCGAGAGTGCTGCGGAACGGGCCTCGGAGAAAGGAGTCCGCCGATGAAAGAAGTTCTCGTCATCTCGGGCAAGGGCGGAACGGGGAAGACCAGCATCACGGCGTCGTTCGCCGCGCTGTCGCGTGATGCCGTGGTCGCCGATTGCGATGTCGACGCGGCGGACCTCCACCTTGTGCTTGCGCCGGAAACCCGGCGGCGGGAGGCCTTCATTCAGGGGAATCTCGCAACCGTTCGCACGAATGCATGCACGGCCTGCGGCCGCTGTTCGGAGGTCTGCCGTTTCGGCGCCGTTCGGACGACGGCGATCGGACACGCGTTCATCGACGCGTCGTCCTGCGAGGGGTGCGGCGTCTGCGTCTGGAACTGTCCCGTACAGGCGATCGACTTCCCCGAACGCGAGTGCGGCGAATGGTTCGTATCGGAGACGCGCTTCGGAACGATGGTTCACGCCCGTCTCCGGGCGGCCGCGGAGAATTCGGGAAAGCTCGTGAGCCTCGTGCGCCGAGAGGCGCGCAGGATCGCGGAGGAACGGGACAGGGCGATTCTCCTCACCGACGGCCCCCCGGGCGTCGGATGCCCCGTCATCGCCTCCCTGACCGGGGCGGACGCGGCCGTCATCGTGACGGAGCCGACGGTATCCGGAGAACACGACATGCAGCGCGTTCTCGGGCTCGCGCGTCACTTTCGCGTTCCCGCATACCTGTGCGTCAACAAGTGGGATATCAATCCGGCGATGTCGAAACGCATCGAAACGTTCGCGGCGCGCGAGAACGTACGGCTCCTCGGCAGGATTTCGTACGATGCGGCCGTGACGGACGCGCAGGTCTCAGGCCGGACGGTTACAGAACACGGGGGGACCGCAGCCGGAGAGATCCGGACGATCTTTTCGGCGCTTCGCGGCGCACTCGGGCTCGAAGCCGCCGAACGCTGTATTTGAACACGGCAAAAATCCAATTTCAAGGAGGGACCACGAACATGAAGATAGCCGTACCCGTAGCGAACGGAACACTGTGCATGCACTTCGGCCACGCGCCGCAGTTTGCGATCCTGACCGTCGACGACGCGACGAAGAAGGTCACGTCGAACGAAATTCTCGAAGCTCCCGAACACGAACCCGGCCTGCTCCCGAGGTGGCTCGGAGAGAAGGGTGTCACCGCGATCATCGCCGGCGGCATGGGGTCGCGCGCGCAGGGACTTTTCGGCGAACGGGGTATCGCCGTCGTTACCGGAGCGGCGGTCGGAACTCCGGACGAGGTCGTTCGCGACTATCTCGCCGGAACGCTGCAATGCGGCGAAAACGCCTGCGACCACTGATCTTCCGGAAGAACGCCCGCACATGAGGCGGACGGATGCATCGCCGGAAGGTGGAGAAGAACGGGCGTTCCGTCTTTCCGGCGGAACGCCCGTTCTTTGTACGACGCTGCGGCGGCTCAGTTGTAGGCGAGCCGCGTCTCCGGATCGCAGACGACCTGCGAGATCATCTCCTGCCACGAAGGCGATTCCCAGGTTTTCAGAGCCGTATGGATCGTGTAGTACTTCTCCGGGATCGGGTGCGTTCCGATGACGACGGGGAGCCCGTACGCCTCGTCGATGTAGCGCCGGAAGAAATCGATTCTGTGGCATGGCGGGTATCCCACCACGAGCCCCGTCGCGAGGTGGATCACGGTCGCTCCGTTCTTCTTCATCTCGGCGGGCGCGTACTCGACATTCCCGCCCGGGCATCCGTCGCATGTCGTATAGCCGACGAGCTCGACCTCCCTGCCCTTGTAGAGGCTGAAGGCCCCTTCGCGGTTCCGCAGCGACCGGAGGCATTTCCCCCCGGCGCAGGTGTGGTATCGGTTGCAGATGAGGATCCCCACCCGAACGATGTTGGTATTCATACAAAACCCCTCCCTGGCTCGGAAATCGTGTGATTCGCCCCCCGTTCCGTCTGTGGAACGGACACCACATACTGTACCGCAGATTGCCTCGTTTGTAACCCTCTCGGGGTTTTTTCATCGCGTGAAACAGAGCCTGTCGCGCGTTGCGTCTTCGACGATGTGCGATAATAGCAAAAGAAACACAACAATGCGTCTCTCCGGGAGATGATGGGATCATGCTCGATTCGCTCAAGGTTACCGTCCTCGTCGAGGACAGCGCACCGTACGAGAGTCCGCTTCTCGGGCAACACGGAGTCTCTTTCTGGCTCGAGGCTGCAGCCGGAGGCAAGACACGGCGGATTCTCGTCGATGTGGGACAGAACGCCGATACCCTGCTCCACAACGCCGGAGCTCTCGGAATTCCGCTCGGGGAAGCGGACGCCGTCGTGATCACGCACTGCCACTACGACCACACCCGAGGTCTCGCCCGTGTCGTGAAGGCCATCGGGAAAAGGGACGTTCCGGTCATCGCGCATCCGGCGCTCTTCCGGCCCAATTTCATCACCGCGCCGTTTCTTCGTCACGTCGGCATCATGCAGGAAGACGAACCGGAGGACATCCGCGCCGCGGGAGGAACGCTCTTCCCGGTTTCCGGACCGCTGCAGCTGATGCCGGGACTCGTCACGACAGGCGAAGTCCCACGCGTCACGGACTTCGAGGAAGTCGGCATCGCCCTCTCGACAATCGACGAACGGGGTCACGCCGTCCCGGACGCCATGCCGGACGATATCGCGGTCGCGGCGCGCGTCGCCGGGTGCGGCGCAGTCATCGTCACAGGGTGCAGCCATGCGGGGATCGTCAATATCCTGAAACACGCCACCGCTCCCGGGGAGCGCATCGCCGGGATCGTCGGCGGCCTGCATCTCGTCGAAGCATCGCAGGAACGAATCGCGAAAACCGTCGCGGCACTCTCGGAGTTCTCGCCATCCCTCCTAGCGGCCGGACACTGCACGGGGTTCCGGGCACAGGCGGCCATCTACGCGGCCTTCGGCGATCGGTTCGCAACCATGGGCTCCGGAACTGTCTTCGCTTTTCCGGCATAGCTTCGAATTCCGGTGCGAGGACGTTCCCGAAACGTCCTCGCCGTAGCGGAGAGCCTCGTCTCTGACGCTACACGATCCACTTCCGCCGCACGTTCCGCACGCTGAAGGCGAAAAGTACGGCGCAGAAGCCGGCGAGCGCCGCGAAATCGAGCGCGAGCGGCATCGACGCGCCGTTCGAGAGAGACTTCCGAAGCGCGTCCGCGCCGTACGTCAGCGGCAGAACGTAGGAAAGCGGCCGAAGCAGAAGCGGCAGCCGCTCGATCGGGAAGAACAGCCCGCACAGAAAGACCATCGGAAATCGGAAGAAGTTCGAAAAGGTCTGCGCCTCGAAGACCTCGCTGACCGACACGGCGACGAAGAGTCCGAGGAATGTGCATGAGACGGCCATGAGGAAGGTCGTGACGAGAAACGCACCCCACGAAACCTCGGAGAGGTCCGCGAGGAACGACGCGATCGCCACGGGAACGAACGCGTTGAGCACTCCGAAGAGGATCGCTCCCGACGTTTTCGCGAACATCAGAAGCTCCAGCGAAACCGGGGCGAGCAGGAGCCGTTCGAACGAGCGGCTTTTCTTTTCGAACGTGATCGTCACGGCGAGCATCGACGTCGTCCCGAACAGGATCGAAACCGCCACAACCCCAGGCAGGACGCCTGCGATGCTTTCGACGCCCTGCCCCGAGCGGATGAAGAACATTGCCGTCCACGCGACCGGAAAGATCAGTCCCCAGCTGACGTTCGGCGGCTTGAGATAGTACGTCTTCGTGTCCTTCAGAAGGATGTTCCAGAACGCGATCCACCGCTTCATCCGTTGCCACCGCCCTTTTCCTTTTCTTTTTTCATCGACTCCGCTTCGAGGCCCGTGATCCGGACGAAAATATCCTCAAGCGACGGACGCACCTTCCGCGCCTCTTCGACCTCGACGCCGCGTTCTTCGAGAAACCGCACGATCGGCCCGACCCGAAAGGGTTCCGTCCCTTCGGCGCGGACGCGCCCCTGCCCCGCGGAGTCGAACCGGAGAGCGGGAAATGTTCCGGAGAGCTGTTCGCAGACGTCGCCGGAACCGGAAACCGTCAGAACCGCCGCGCGAACGCCGCGCACTGGTTCGAGAAGATCGGACACCGAGTCGACGCGCAGGATCCGCCCCTTGACGATGAAGGCGACGCGGGTGCAGAGGCGTTCGGCCTCTTCGATATAGTGGGTGGTCAGAAGGATGGTCGTCCCCGAAGCATGGAGCGCCGCGAGGCGCTGCCGGATCGCGCGGGCGCTCGCGACGTCGATCCCCGTCGTGGGCTCGTCGAGGAAGAGAATCGGCGGCTCGTGGATAATCCCGGCCGCGATCGTGAGGCGGCGCTTCATGCCCTTGGAGTAGCCTCCGAAGAGCCGATCCCCGGCTTCCGAAAGACCGAACTCGTCGAGAAGGCGTTTCGCCCGCACGAGCCGCTCCGCCTTTGGCAGGCCGTAAAGCGCCCCGCAGAACGCGATGTTGTCGAGCCCCGTCATCTCTGGGTAGAGGTTGCTTTCGTCCGGCACGACGCCGATCAGGTGCTGCGCGGCTCGCGGGTTTTTGGAGCAGTCGACGCCTCCGATGGAAATCGTACCTCCGTCGGGACGCGCCAGCCCGATCAGCATGGAAATCGTCGTGGTCTTCCCCGCGCCGTTCGGCCCCAGAAGCCCGAAAAAGTCTCCCGTTCCGACGGAAAAGGAGACGTCTGAAACCGCCTGAACCGCGCCGAATCTCTTTCGCAACGCATTGACGACTATTGCGGACATGCCTGCGCTCCCTTCGCTCCCGGCGCCCGCGTCGTTACTGTCTCGTCGAAAGAAGCCCCTCAAGCCCCTCCCGGAAGCGGTCGAGAGTTTCCCCGTTCACGCGATAGTGGACGAAATAGCCCCTCTTGTCTGCGACCAGGATTGCGGCCTCGCGCAAAACGCGAAGATGCTGCGAGACTGCCGCCGGGGTGACCTCCAGGCGGGCCGCCAGCGCGTTCACGCAAAGTGGTCGCCGAAGCAGCAGTTCCACGATACGAACCCGTGTCTCCACCGAAAGAGCCTTGAATATTCGGACGAATTCAGATCGTTCCATGAGCGCCGTCCCTTTTAAGTGTATGCGCAGATACTTTATTCCACGTACGGTGATCCGTCAAGCGCCGCTCTTCCCGCGCGTGATCTTCGCAACGACCGCTCCGGTCGCACGCCGGAGGTCGTCGGGCGAGAGAAGCATCTGGACTCCGCGGGTTCCGGCGCTGACGCAGATTCGTTCGTGGGAGAACGCCGACTCGTCGAGAACGACTGGATAGGCCTTTCTCGTCCCGACCGGCGAGACGCCGCCCCGGACATACCCGGTCAGCGGACGGACTTCCGAAAGATGGACCATCTCCGCCCTCTTGTGCCCCATCGCGGCGGCGAGCCGCTTGAGATCGAGTTCTTCGGGACCGGGGATGCACGCGAGGACGATATCCCGCCCGTCGCAGCTCGCGACGAGCGTCTTGAAGACCCGGCCGGGGTCGAGACCGAGTAGCGAAGCGGCCCGTCCCGCCGAAAGGTCGTCCTCGTCCGGTTCGTACGTACGGACGTCAAGGGCGATCCCCATTCCCTCGAGAAGTCGGATCGCATTGGTCAGTGTCGCCATGGTATCAGTCCCTCCCGTCGCGGCCCAGCGCAACGCCCGCACGCATGAGCGGCGCATCGACATCGGGATCGTCGGCGCGGATCGACGTCACGGCGACACGCAATACGAAGAACTCCCGACCGAGCCCCGATATCGCGCGCTGCTCCTCCGAGCGTTCACGGATATGCTCCGCCAACAGCACCGCCGTCTCTTCCTCCACTCCGGGAAGGAGTACGGCGAATTCCGCGTCGCCGATGCGTCCCGCAACTCCTTCGGCGCCGATGCATTCGCGAATCACCCTTGCGATGGTCGTCAGGACACTGTCGCCCTTCGCGAATCCGAATCGATTGTTGACACGCCTCAGAGAATCGGAAGCGATCAGAAGCAACGGAACCGGAATGCCTCCGTGGCGTCTGAGGCGAATCCATTCGCCTTCGAGACGGGCGAGGAACGCCCGTCTGTTTGGAAGTCCGGTTACGGGATCGGACGCGGAACGTTCGCGCGACTCCCGTTCGCTCTCCGAGAGCGCTTTTTCCGCACGGACACGCCGCAAGGCTTCTGAATCCAGGTCGTCCGCAGTCTTCCGGATCCGGTTCGCCAGGTCGGAGCAGGAGCGGAACAACGTGTTGAACTCGCGGATCCGTCCGCCGGCATCCGCGACTTCGGAACGCTCGCCCCTCGCAAGCGCGGCGACGGCGTCGTTCAACCGGAGAACCGATTGCGCCGCCCGTCCGGAAAGGAAAACTCCAGAAAAGATGACGATCGCGAGAATACCGGCAATCAGAGCGATCGTCACGCGATGTTCCCTCATGACGCCCGACATGACGGCAGTCTCCGGAAGGACGACCACAACGAGCCAGTCGATTCCGGGAAGATCCCGCAGGGGACAGACCCGCAACGTGTATCTCCTGCCGTCGAGCGTGAATGAAAGATCCTCCGCCGAACGGACATTACCGAACGTCCCGAAGCGCTTCGCAATCGACTCCGCAGCGCGTCGCACCTCGGGAACGGCGCTGTCGAGGACATTGACGCGTCGTTGCATTCCGGTCTCCGCGACGACCGTGAAAGGCATTTCCCGTACGGACGACGCCACGAGAAATCCAGAACG
Organism: Lactivibrio alcoholicus; assembly: GCF_055390895.1. NCBI lineage: Bacteria > Thermotogati > Synergistota > Synergistia > Synergistales > Aminobacteriaceae > Lactivibrio > Lactivibrio alcoholicus. The sequence goes on along the minus strand of NZ_AP042471.1, from coordinate 2,331,178 downwards.
CTCCATGACAAAGGCGAGCCCCGTGGGGCTGAAATGAAGTCTCGAGAGGAAGCGGGCGATGTGCGACAGGAAGACATCCACCGTGACGACGCCAAGCAGTTCCCCTTGCCGCGAATGGACGGGAAGGCTCGCCGGAAGGGCCATGTCCTGTCCCGTGAAGAGAACATAGATATCGCTCCAGACGGACGTTCCCTTCAGGACGGCATCGATATACCAGGAGCGCGTCCGAGCGTCGAAATTCGGAATACGCGCCAGAAGCCGGCCGAGCCGTCCTTCTTCGTCGACCTCATATTTCCGGAAAGTTCCGGCGACGAATCCATCTGTCAGGATCACGTATCGCGCGTCGCTGGACGTTTCCCTCCCGCTGTTGACCAGTCCTCCACTGGAATTGCCGAAGGAGATGCTCGAGACGGCCCCGAAGATGCCGATCTGTTCCCGAAAGCGGCTGGCAAGCCCCGAAGGGTCGTCCGGGGCGAGGAGCCCTTTTCTGAGGCTTCCGGCATTGGCCCGGTTTATGAGATGCGGAACGGAGAGAAAACTTTTTACGTGCTCCTCAATGCGGGACGAAATCTCGTCCCGCAAAACTTTCGATACATCGGCGACGGCATGTCGCCCGCCATCGAACGCGACATATCCGACAAGACCGGTCGTCAGAATTATGACCGCGATCATCGAGGCAATCAGAACGTTCTTCAGGGAAACCTCGGCAACCGGCTTCATTCCGTGTCAATTCCTTCCCGTGGTGACGGCGCAGGACCCGTCCCTGCACATTCATCGTGATGATTATAGCGCACTGGAGAAATCGCTACGGTTCCGCCCCGTCTCTTTGACGAAACACGTCCGCCGCGAGAAGGCACACTCCGAGTCCGACCCAGAGATCCGCGATATTGACGAAGAGCCCGGGGATTCCCGCGAGGCCGAGCGGAAGAAAGAGAAAATCGGTCACCCCACCGAGCGCAAGTCGTTCGACGGCATTGGAGAGGCCTCCGGCCCAGAGGAGCGCGAGACCGTACCGGCCCGCCCGTCCGCGAAGGGGAACAACATACGTGAGATACAGGAGGATGGCGACTCCGACGACTCCGAGCGCCCCCCCCCATGAACCGGCCATCCCGAACGCGACACCGGGGTTGGCGTGAAGACGAAGGAACGCACCGAACGGCAGGGAAACCGTCGTTCCGGAAAGAAAGGCCCGCGCGGCGGCCTTGGCGACCGCATCGAAAACAACCGCAAAGACAAAGAGTCCGTGCGGTCGCGATCTTTCGTTCTCTTTCCGGATGGACATCCCCTCCTCGCCCGGAGTCATGACCGATGTCGACACTATACCCGGACAACCGGACTTTGGAAAGAATCTCACCGAATCGTCCCGCCTATTATGGACGATACCAGTCCTGCACGTCTTGCCGGAAAATTGCGCCTGAACGTTCCATCATGTACTATTATAAATATTTTCAAATCGGAACGACACGCGGGTGTGTTCGATGACATCGTTTTCTTTCGGGAGATCGCACGGAGAACAGGAACCGGTTTACAGGTCTGCCCCCGGGAAATCCCGACTTTTCCTTCAGTACTTCCTCATCGGGATAATCCCGTCGCTTGTGTTGCTTGCGCTCCTCCTCCTCATCACGTATTACGCCCTCGTTCCCCTCGTCGACAGGAACTTCCGCCGTCTCAAGAACGAAACCTGCCGCACGATCGCAGAGGTCTTCCTGAGTTACCTCCGTTCAAAGAACGACGAGGTCCTCTCTCGCGAAATCTCGCTGGAGGACACGAAACGCGTCGCCATGAAGCGCCTTCCGGATCTGCGGTTCGGCCCGAACGGCAGGGATTACATCTGGATCATGTCGGACGAGGGACGGGTTCTCGCGCACCCGTTCCGCACGGATATCGTCGGACGCGCTCCCGGAGAACTTCCCGGAGTCGAAGGAGAACGACTCTCAGCGTTGTTTCGGCGGATGATCGGGATCGCACTCTCCCGAGGCGGCGGTTTCATCGACTACGAATGGACCCGCGTGGACAAGCCGTCCGAAAAGGGGAAGAAAACCGCCTATGTCGCCCGTTTCGAACCATGGGGCTGGATCATCGGTACCGGAATCTACATCGACGATATCGAGACGGAGCTTGCGCTCCTGAAACGGAACATCGTCCTGATCGCGCTGCTGATGGTTGCGTCCGCGATGATCGTCTCGCTCGCCATGTCCGTAACGGCCGCCCGGATCCGCATGCGGGAGCTCGCCGCGTCCAAGCGGATGCGCGAAAGCGAACGGCACTTCAGAGCGCTCTTCGATTCGAGCCCGTTCGGCATCACGCTCCACCGCCTACGGGACGGAGTCCTCCTCAACGCCAACCGGACCTTCGAGCAGATGGCGCGACGCGACGCGTCCGTCATCATCGGAAGGGAACTCGCCCGCCTCGCCCTTTTCGACGTCGCGGAGCTCGAACGCCGGGTCGTCGTCCCCATCGGACGCGGCGAATCACCGGACGGAATCCTCATCTCGTTCCGCCCCTCGCCCGAGGAGGAACGGATACTCCTGCTCTCGGCGGTCGCGATGGAAACGGGCACGGAACCCTGCATCCTCATGATGATGACGGACATCACCGAACAACAGAAGCTCCTGTCGACCAATCAGGAACTCGAAGCGCTCATCCGATCCCGCGAGGACGGATTGCGGGCGCTCGACGAGGAACTCCACAGCAGGCAGACGGCTCTCGAGCAGACGGAAAAACAGCTCGCGCTCATCGGGACAGTCTTCGATCACGTCGGCGAAGCCGTCTTCATCACGGATCCGGACGGCGCGATCCTCTCGGTGAACCCCGCGTTCACAAGCATCCTGGAGTACGAAAAGGAAGAAATCCTCGGGAAAAATCCCCGAGTCTTCAAGTCGGACCGTCACCCCCGGGAGTTCTACGAGGAGATGTGGAATTCGCTGATCCAGCAGCATCGCTGGAGCGGCGAGGTATGGAACCGGCGGAAGAGCGGCGAGGCCTTCCCCGGCCTCGTGAACATCACGAGCCTGACCGATGCCGGAGGACACGTCATCAACTACATCGCGGTTCTCCGGGACATGAGCGCTCTCCAGGAGACGAAGGACCGTCTGCGGCACCAGGTCCTTCACGACGCGCTCACGTCCCTTCCGAACAGATTCCTGTTCATCGAATCCCTGCGCGGGATGTGCGAACGCGCCCAGGCGTCCGGTCTGGGGGTCATCGTCGCGATGGTGGGGCTCGACCGTTTCGACGCCGTCAACAAGACACTCGGATACGTTCTCGGAGACCGTCTGCTCCAGGAGGCGGCGCGGCGAATGAAGGCAGTCTTCGCCGAAGATGGGGCTCTCGCCCGCTTCGGAGGCGACGAATTCGTCGTCGCATACCCGTTCCGCGAGAGCACGATGGCGGCCCTCGGCAGAATCGAACGCGCGCTCGAAGCCCTCCGCACGCCGTTTTTCCCGGATTCGCACGATATCTACATGACCGCGAGCGCCGGCGTCAGTCTCTTCCCGCAGGACGGAAACTCTTCGGAAATACTGTTCCGGAAGGCATCTCTCGCGATGGCGCGTGCGAAGAAGCAGAAAGGGAACACCTACGAACTGTTCACCGACGACATGAACGAACTCATCCACGAACGGATCCGGATGGAGGGAAACCTGCGCCGGGGCATCCAGCGCGGCGAGTTCCTGATGTATTTCCAGCCGAAGATCGTCGCCGGGACGCAGGCGATCGCCGGAGCCGAGGCGCTCATGCGGTGGATGACGGCGGAAGGGACGCTCGTCTCCCCCGCGCACTTCATTCCGCTCGCCGAGGAAATCGGAGAGATCAACCGGCTCGGGGAGTTCGCCCTTCTCGACTCGTGCAAAAAGGCGACCGGATTCTTCGCGATGGGACACCCGATCACGGTCAGCGTCAATGTTTCGTCGCACCAGTTCTCGAACCCCGATTTCCACTTCACCGTCATGAACGCGATCGAGAAGGCCGGACTCGATCCGAACTTCCTCGAACTCGAGATCACCGAGAGCGTCGTCATGAACAACCTGAGCGGAACGGTCCGCACGATGGAGCTCCTCCGCAGGGAAGGCGTGCGTTTCTCTCTCGACGACTTCGGTACGGGGTATTCGTCCCTGTCGTACATCCGGCATCTGCCGCTCTCGGGCATCAAGGTCGACAAGGCTTTCATATCGGACATCACGGGAAACACGGAGACGCAGGCCATCTTCCGCATGCTCGTGTCGCTGACGAAGGAGCTCCGGCTCGAGATCACGGCCGAAGGGGTGGAAACGATCGAGCAGCGCGACTTCATCGCATCCCTGGGAAGTGACATCCTGATCCAGGGATACTACTACTCCCGTCCGCTGCCTCCCGACGACTTCGCGGCGTTCCTCGGCGGCGCCCGCTGACCAGCGCCCAGGAAGCGGAGAGTGTTACAATACGTTTTGTTTTCCGCCCCGAACGTATTCCGCCGAAAGGATGAGTTCCATGCCGTCGCTTTCGATCCGCGGGCTCTCGAAGACCTTTGGGGCTCTCAGAGCCGTCGACGATTTCCCGTTCGACGCCGCGTCCGCGTCGATTCACGCGCTGGTCGGAGAGAACGGCGCGGGCAAATCGACCGTCGCTCGGTGTTTGTACGGCATGTACCGCCCGGACGGAGGGGAGTTCCTCCTCGACGGGAAAACCGTGTCGATCCGTTCGCCGCGCGACGCGATGCGACTCGGAATCGGGATGGTCCATCAGCACTTCATGCTCGTTCCGTCGCTTTCCGTCTTCGAGAACGTCGTCCTCGGCAACGAACCCCGAAAGGGCGTCCGATTCGCCCGCGACCGCGCGCTCGACGAAGTCCGCGAACTGATGGACCGCTATTCGATGGATATCGACCCGCTCGCTCCCGTTCGCACACTGTCCGTAGGCCTCCGGCAACGTCTCGAAATCCTGAAGCTCCTCTACCGCCGGGCGACGCTGCTCGTCTTCGACGAACCGACCGCCGTCCTCGCCCCGGAAGAGATCCTCGGACTGTTCGACATCTTCAGGACGTTCCGCGATGAGGGCAAGACCGTGATCTTCATCGCGCACAATCTCTCGGAGGTTCTGGCCGTTTCGGACAGAATCACCGTCATGCGGCACGGCAGGCACGTCGCGACGATGGATCGCGCCGGAGCGACACCGGACCTCCTGACGCGTCTGATGGTCGGGCGAAACGTCCCGTTCCCGGCCGCTCCCGGGGAGGACGCACTCCTCCGTTCCTCCGCCCCGGTGCTCGAAGTACGCGACCTCGGCCTCTTCCCTTCCTCGAAGGAAGGGGTCTCGTTCGACGTTCGGGGCGGCGAAATCCTCGGAATCGCCGGAATCACGGGAAACGGCCAGAAGGAACTCGAGGACCTCCTGACAGGTCTGAGCCCGGTCAGGCACGGGAGGATCCTTCTGTCGGGAACCGACATCACGCGCCGTCCGGTTCGGGAACGGCGCGACACGGGAATGGCGTTCATCCCGGAGGACAGGCTTCGGACGGGCCTCGCGCCGCTCGCGGCCGTCCGCGACAACGCGATCCTCGGCCATCACAGAGAGACGCGATTCCGATCCGGTCCGTTCGTCCGGAGGGGGGCCGTCGGAAACTTCGTCCGGACGCTCCTCGCCTCGTACGGGATCGCGGCGGCGCACGACGCGATCCAGGCCGGAACGCTCTCCGGCGGAAACATGCAGCGCCTCGTGATGGCGCGCGAACTCGAGCATTCCCCCCGTTTCCTTCTCGCGGCGCAACCCACGAGAGGCGTCGATATCGGCGGCCGGGCGGCGATCCACGAACGCCTTCTTTCGCTCCGTCGCGACGGCGGCGCGATCCTCCTGATTTCGGCGGATCTCGACGAAATCCTCTCTCTGAGCGACCGTATCGCGGTGCTTCTCGGAGGGCTCTTTACGGCGGTGCTTCCGAGGTCGGACGCTTCGCGCGACAGGATCGGAGCGCTCATGCTCGCGTCCGCGAAGTGACGGGCCCGTCGCGCGAGAAAGAAAAAAAGGAGAGATCCCACGTGAACCGTTCCGTTTTCCGCGAACAGCGAGATCTTCTGATCGTCATCCTGTCGTTCGGCATCAGCCTGTTCCTCGGCGCCCTCTTCATCCTCCTCTACGGGGCCGATCCGATCGATGCCTACGCGGGCATGCTCCGCGGAGCTCTCGGCGACCGGGACGCGCTCATCGCGACGCTCGCGCGCGCCGTTCCGATCGTCCTTTCGACGATGAGCATCGCGGTCGCGTTCAACGGCGGCATATGGAACATCGGCGCTGAGGGGCAGCTCTTTCTGGGTGCCTTCGCGGCCGCCTGGGTCGGAATCGACCTGAAGTTCCTGCCGGGGTACGTTCTCATCCTTCTCGGCCTCGCCGCCGCGATCGGCGTCGCGATGTTCTGGGCATGGATTCCGGCGCGACTCAGCCTCGACAGGGGGATCAATATCGTCGTCCTCACGATCATGCTCAACTCGATCGCGATTCTCTTCACGACATGGCTCGCGACCGGTCCGTACGCGGGCGCCCGCGCGAACGCCGGAACGACGGACCGTATCGTCGAAAGTATGCGCCTGCCGCATTTCGGCGCGTTCGGAACGCTGAACTGGGGGGTCTTCGCGGCCGTCGCGGCCGTCGCGGCCGTCGCGGTCATGATGACGGCGACCGTAGCCGGCTACGAGTGGCGCTGCTGCCGCCTGAACCCGATCTTCGCACGGTACGGCGGCATCGACGTGCCTGCGCGCAAGATGCAGGCGATGCTTCTGAGCGGCTCGCTCGCCGGACTCGCCGGCGCGTTGCTCGTCATGGGAGACCATTACCGTTTCATGACGACGATCTCCGCGGGGTACACGTGGACCGGGATGATCCTCGCGATGATGGTCGCGAACGCTCCGGCCGCCGGAATCGCCGCAGCGATCGTCTACGCCGTGATGAGTTCGGGAGCGCTCGAAATGGAGCTCGCGACGGGCGTCCCGACCGAACTCGTCTCGCTCATCGTCTGCTGCGCCGTGCTCTTCGTCACGGCGGGGATCGCCGTGGCCGACCGTCTCGCGAACCGCATCCGGGAGGACTGACGTGGAGCTCGTCCGGGCCTCCATCAGAATGGTCACGCCGCTGCTGTTCACCGCGCTCGGCGGAGCGTGGACGCAACAGACGGGAATCCTCAACATCGGCCAGGAGGGGGCCATGCTCCTGGCGTCGTTCTTCGCGATTCTGGGGAATTACCTCCTCGGCGGATGGATCGCGGGGGTCCTCTGCGCGATCGCCGCGTCGCTCGCGTACAACATTCTCTTCGGACTCCTCTGCGTGACGCTGCGGTCGAACATCTGGGTCGTCGGCATGACGATGAACATTCTGGCCGACGACATCGCGATGATTCTGATGAAATTCTTCTTCCACACGAAGGGGGGATTCCGCGATCCCTCCATCGTTCCGATGCCCGATATCTCGCTCCCCTTTCTGCCCGAATGGCTGAACGGACTGTCTGTCGCCGTGTGGGCCGCCATTGTCGTACTCGTCGTTATGCTCCGGATCGACAGATCCACCGTTTTCGGCCTCCGGCTCAAGTGCGCCGGAGAGAACGAAGACGCGCTCGCTTCGGCGGGCGTTTCCCCGACGAGGATGCGGTACGTCGCGCTGCTCGTGAACGGCGTTCTCGTCGGTGCCGCCGGAGCGTACCTCTCGACATCGTATCTCGTCGCGTTCGTCGTCGGAATGAGCGCCGGACGAGGGTGGATCGCCGTCGCGGCCGTCATCTTCGGAAATGGGCACCTCGGGTGGACCATTGTCGGCGTCTGTCTGTTCGGGCTTGCGCAGGCAACCGGAATTGAACTACAATCGCATGGTTTCTCGAGCCATCTCGCGCTCATGCTTCCGTACCTTCTCGTCGTCGCGGTACTCGTCGCGAAGCAGTGGCGTCTCCCCGGTCGTGAAAGACCGGGTCGTTCGGCCCCGGCTCAGGGGAATCCCAGACACAAGAGGTGAGGATCACTATGAAAAAAACGTTGGCTGTAACGCTGCTTCTCTCGCTTCTCGCGGGTGCGGCGTGGGTGTCCCCCGTCTTCGCGGCGGCGAAGACGAAAGTCGCCCTTCTGGTCGCGGGGCAGCTCGGCGACGCGTCGTTCTACGATTCCGCGAACGCGGGACTCCGCCGCGCCGAAAAGGAGCTCGGGGTCATCGTCAAGGTCATGGAGTGCAACATGGATCCCGCGAACTACGTGACCTACATGGCGACGGCCGCGAAGAATTTCGACCTCGTGATCGTCGTCGGGTTCGAATTCATCGACGCGATCGAGCAGGTCGCTCCGAAGTTCCCGCAGACGGACTTCGCGTACTTCGACGTCGCCGGGAAGACCGAGCACGTCACCTACGTCGATTTCAAGGAAAACGAGGGCAGCTTCCTTGCTGGCGCCCTCGCGGCGCTCATGGCGACGCGGAAGGGCGACCCGATGGTCTCCGGAAAGGCGATCGTCGGAGCCGTCTGCGGCGAAGACATCCCGGTCATCCACAACTTTCTCGTCGGCTACGAGCAGGGGGCGAAGTACATCGATCCGAACTGCAGGGTCGTCACCGGGTTCATCGGGAGCTGGTACGACCCCGCGAAGGGGAAGGAACTCGCCCTGAACCAGCACAAGAACGGCGCGGACGTGATCTTCCAGGTCGCGGGGGGTTCGGGAGAAGGTGTCATCGCAGCCGCGAAGGAGGCGCGGTTCTACGCCATCGGCGTCGACTCCCCGCAGGAGCGTCTCGCCCCGGACGTCGTTCTCACGTCGATGCTCAAACGTCTCGACGTCGCCGCGTTCGACATGATCAAGGCAAAGACGGAAGGGCGTTTTCCGCGAGGAACGACCGTTTCCTACGATCTGAAGAACGGCGGCGTCGACCTCTCGTGGTCCGAGAGCGCCCTCAGGCTCATCCCTGCGGATGTCGCCGCGAAACTGAAAGCCATTACGAAGGAGATCGCCGACGGAAAGATCGTCGTCGACGAATACAAGTAACCGGAAGGGTTTCCCCGGAAAGGAGATTCCATGAAACGGACGATCCGTACCCGCGCCCTCGGGGCGCTCGGATTTGTGTTGCTGCTTTTCGCGGCCGCGTGGACGGCGGACGCCGCGTCGGGCGTCGTGACGCTGCTTTCGATCAACGACATGCACAGCCACGTCTTCCCGTACAGGATCTCGGTCGAAGGCACGGAAGGACGGAAAGACGTCGAGGTCGGCGGACTCGCCCGCGCCGCGACGCTCATCCGGCAAGAAAAGGCGAAAGATCCGGGAAACGTTCTCGCGCTTTCGATCGGCGACGTCGACGAAGGGCCGCTCTTCTACTTCTACCACGGCGAGGTGGAGCTTCGCGGGCTTTCGCTCGCCGGATTCGACGCCGGGACGCTCGGCAACCACGAATTCGATCTCGGCGAAAACGTTCTCCGCGATGCGCTCGCGTGGGCGCGCTTCCCGATCGTCGTCTCGAACCTTCAGCCCCGTGCCTCCGACACGCGCGTACCATGGAAGACGTACGCGATTTTCACGATGCAAAACGGTCTGAAAGTCGGCCTTTTCGGCCTCGTGCCACCCGAACTCGCGATGGTCACGAGCGGGAGCGACGCGTTTCGAGCGGAGCAGGATCTCGCTGCGGTCGCGAACCGCATGGCGCCGTTCCTCCGGGACAAAGGCTGCGACATCGTCGTTGCGATGAGCCACGCGGGACTTTACGCCGACCGTGCGCTCGCTGCGTCGACGTCCGGAATCCACGCGATCGTCGGCGGACATTCGCACGATCTCCTGACGAAGCCCGAGATCGTCGAAGGACCCGGAGGGTGGAAGACCATCATCGGCCAGGCGGGGTCCATGTGCCGGTACCTGGGCGTCATGACGCTCGGCGTGAAGGACGGAGCGCTCGACTCCGGCGTATCGCGGTGGACCGTCCGGGAACTGGCGGCCGACGTCCCGCAGGATTTCAAGGTATCGCTGATTCTCGATCCGTACCAGGCGGAGCTCGAAAAGAAGCTCGGCGTTCCGATCGGCCCGATGGACCAGGCAGACGTGAGGAAGATCGTGGTCCGCGCGACCGAATCCGCCGTCGGCGACTTCATCGCCGACGCCTTCCGCTGGCGCGGCAACACGCAGATCGGCATCCAGAACGGCGGCAGCATCCGAGGCGACCGCGTCATCCCGGCAGGGAACGCCTCCTACAGGACGATGGTCGAGCTCATGCCCTACGGGAACTCGCTCGTCCGCATGACGCTGACCGGAAGGGACATCCGCGAGGCGATGGAGGCTTCCGCCTCGGCGCTCATCGGAGCGGGCGACCAGTACGACGGGAAGCTCCGGACGCCCACGGGCGGGTTCCAGCAGGTTTCCGGGCTCCGCGTCACGATCGACCTCCGGCTTCCGCCGGCGCTCATCGACAACGACGGCGTCACGAGGCAGGCGGGGCGGCGCGTCACGTCGATCCTCGTCGAGGAAAAGCCCGGAGCGTGGAGTCCGCTCGACGACGCAAAGACCTATACAGTCACGACATCGACGTGGGTGGCGGGAGGCGGCGACAAGATGACGGTTCTCAGGAAGAACGCCCGCGACCTCACGGATCTCCACATTCTCGACGCGGAGGCCGTCGCGGAATACGTCCGGCTCAAGGGAGGCATGAAGCCCGAACTCGAGGGGCGGATCACCCTCAAGCGATGACACGGTTCTTCGGAAACGGTGCGGGGGAGTCGCAGGACACGGCTCCCCCGCCTTCTGTCCTTCGTCGAATTCCGCCCCGGGATCGTCCGGGATCACGCCGCCGACGGGCAATTCCCCTTCGTTCCGTCGTCGAAGACGCCGACGCCCTGATCCGCAGCTCGCAGAATCTCCGGAACAACGTTCGTTTCGTCGAGGGGATTGACGACGAGCGCGTCGAATCCTCCTTCGATCATCTCTCTGAGCGCGACAAGGCTGTGCGTCCGGCGTTCCCCCGCACCCCGGGAGGATACAGGTGATTTTCCCGCCCCGTCCTACAGGACGGAATACGCGCGTTCCATATCCGTCCAGAACGCGTTCGCGCGGTCGCAGAGGAGAACGCCGGTCCGGAGATCACCGGAGGCGGTCATCGTCAGGCTTTCCGCGCCGCGATGATCGCGGCGCCGAGAGCCCCCGCGATCTGGGCGTCTTCCGATACGAGAACCGGACGGCCCGTCCTCCGTTCCAGAAGGCGCACCAGGTTCGAACTTCGCGAGACACCGCCCGTAAAGGCAATCGGTCCGTCGCCGCCCACTTTCTGAAGCATGGACGCCGCGCGCGCCGCAACCGAATCGAGCAGCCCCAGCGCGATCGAGCGTTTGTCGACGCCACGCGCGAGCAGGCTCACGACCTCCGATTCCGCGAAAACGGTGCACATGCTCGTGATCGGCTGCGGCGCCACGTCGTCGGGAATCGCGCCGAAGTCCGAAAGATCGTATTCGAGCAGAGACGCCATCATCTGGAGAAAACGACCGGTCCCGGCCGCGCACTTGTCGTTCATGAGAAAGTCCCGGACCGAGCCGTCGCGGTCCAGGAGGATCGCCTTGCTGTCCTGACCGCCGATATCGAGGACGGCCCGGGCTTCCGGATGCAGAAACACGGCGCCCGCCGCGTGACACGTGATTTCGGTCACGCGGTCGTCCGAAACGAACGCGTTGCGGCCATACCCCGTCGCGACGACGCGGAAGAGCGCGTCGCGACGAAGACCGTTCCGCTCAAGCAGCGTTTCCATCGCCGCCACCCCCGTTTCGCGGGGATTCCAGCCCGTTGGGGCAACAATCCGGTCGATAATCCTCTCCCTGTAAATAACCGCCTTGATCCCGACGGATCCGAGATCGATGCCGAGGACGAGCGGCGTCATCTCAGAGCATCTCCAGAAAGGCCGCGACGCGCGTCGAAAGCTGCCCGACGTCGCCCTGCGAGTAATCGGTCTCGATCGCCATATACGGCGTCCCATCCGCCCTGAACGATTCGCGGAGTCCGTGCGTCTCTACGTTGTAGGTGTGGCACGCCTGCAGGATGACGTCGAGGACGCCGTCGGCCCGGTACTCTCGCCCGAAGCGTTCGAGAAACTCCAGCCTCCGCGGATTCGGCGACATGCAGGAACACGGCGTCTTCAGATATCTTTCCGTCAGCGCGTCGACGGGGTCGATCGTCTCGTCGACGAGATCGGTCGTTCCCTTGAGGTTTCCGCAGTTCTCGAACGCGACAACCGTCCCGAGCCCGCCGTCCTCGACCGCGCGGACGACCTTGTGGAGGCTCCTGCCGAGCGGACACCCCGTGACGAGAATGCGTTTTCCCCCTTCCGGGACGCGGCGTTCGCCGGCCTCGTAGTTCTCCGCGACGCAGCGGATGAACGTCTCCTCCTGCGTGAGGACGGTTTCGTAGTCGAACCCGTATTTGACGTAGTCCGACGCCGTGAGGATGTCCATCCCGCTCAGCGCCGGCGGATCGGTTCGCGCGAGCGCGAAGAGACGGTTGAGGACGCTTCGTTCGCGGTTCCTGAGCCGGATCGCGTCACGGAGCGCGTCGTTCGTAACCGTCACGGAGAACACCTCCTCGACATAGCGGATCAGACGGAGAATCTCCTCCTTCCAGGCCGCGAGCGACTCCGGCACCGCCGACCGATACGGAAGATACATGACGTGGACCGGTTTCAGGGCGTTCAGATACTCGAACATCTTCTTCTTTCCGTCGCACGTCGTCTCGCCCAGAACGAAGTCGCAGAAGTGGAAGTAGGGACACGTGTCCGTTATCGCGAAGCCGTAGCTCGACTTGATGAGCGGGCACAGATTTCTCGGAAGGTGTTCCTCGGCCGCCGCGATCGGTTTCTCGCTCGTGCTGCAGAGCGAGACCGTGACGGCCCCCGCCGCGCGAATCACCTCCCAGGGCGTGAAGATGCAGAAGGTCCCGACGACGGGCGTCCCGGATTCCTTCGACTCCTTGATCCTGACCGGTGCCGCCGCCACGGAATCCTTCATGGATTCCAGCATGCTGTCGATATCGTGCATGATTTCTCTCCTATCGTGTGTATCGCCGTTTCGTCCTGATTTTCGGACAGGACCACCGAAGACGGAATGACGCATCCCACGGCGTATTGCCGGTAATATTCCATCGCGCCGAGCGATGCGCCATCGGGCACGACGACACTTTCGAAGCGTTTCGAAAGAGCGTCAATCCTGAGCCTCGGGGCCATCGTCGTTTCCGTACCCTTCCCCGGAAATCGCCGCGTCGAGCGTATCGAGGATCGACGCCGTCAATCGCCCGTACTCGGGATCGTCGCGGCGGCGCGGACGGTCGAACGGGACGGGGACCATCGCCGTGACGCGTCCGGGGCGCGCGGAAAACACCACGATCGTGTCGGCGAGGTAGACGGCCTCGTCGACGCTGTGCGTCACGAACAGGACGGTGTTCTTCCGGACCGAGCGGATCCGGAGCAGCTCCCGCTGCAAGAGGATCCGCGTGTGCGCGTCGAGCGCGCCGAACGGCTCGTCCATGAGCAGGACGTCGGGCTCCGCCGCAAGCGACCGCGCGATCGCCACGCGCTGGCGCATGCCGCCCGAAAGCTCGTGCGGCAACGCATTCTCGAAGGACGACAGCCCCACGAGATCCAGAAATTCCCGGGCGCGTTCGATGCGCTCGCACCCCGGCGCCCGTGCGTATTCAAGCCCCAGCGCGACGTTGTCCAAGACGTTTCGCCACGGGAGCAGGGAATACTCCTGAAACACCATGCCGCGCTCGCGTCCGGGACCCGCGATGGGGATCCCGCGATACTCCACGGTTCCGCCCGACGCATGTTCGAGTCCCGCGACGACGCGGAGCAGCGTCGACTTGCCGCACCCGGACGGGCCGACGATGCAGACGAACTCGTTCTCGCACGCATCGAGCGAGACTCCGTCCACGGCCGTCAGCGTCCCGCCGGAACGCTTCGGAAAGGTCACCGAAAGGTCCCGGACCGACACGACGGGAACAGCTTTCATCGGCTCAGGCGAACCCACTGGAACTTCCTTTCCTCGATCCGCCGGAAGCCGTAGTCCAGGAGCGCGCCGACGAAACCGATGCCTGCCATTCCGGCCACGACGACGTCCGTCCGCGCGAGCGTGTACGCGTGCGTGATGAGGTACCCCACGCCGGAGATGCTTCCGGGAAGCATTTCCGCGGAGACGAGACACATCCAGGCCAAGCCGAGCCCGACCCGGAGGCCGTTGACGATCGACGGCATCGCGCCCGGAAGGAGAATCGACCGGAAGATGTCGCGATCCGACGCCCCAAGCGTCCTCGCCGAGTCGATCAGGATCGTGCGCACGCCCCTGACGCCGTGGATGGCGCCGCTCAGGATCGGATAGACGGCGCCGATGAAGATGATGAAGAGCATCGAGAGCTTCAGGTTGTTCAGCGGCACGAACAACCTCCCTTCCTCCACGCCCGCCATCGTCGCGAAGCTGGCGACGCCGAACCACGCGAGAACGAGCGGCACCCACGCGAGCGGCGGAATCGGCCGGAAGAGGGACAAAAACACGTTGAGCAGTTCGTGGCACCGCGAGCTGTGCCCCATCGCGATCCCGAGGGGAATTCCTACGGCGACCGCAAGCGCGTAGCCGGTCAGGACGCGGGCGAGGCTCACGAGGATGTTGGACGCGAGCGACCCCATCCCGATGACAGACGCGAACGGCGACGCGAAAAGTTCCCCCACCTGTTCCGGTTGGGGAACGACCACCTGATTGTTCGCCTTCACGGCCGCGACATGCCACAGGAGAAGAAAGAGCGCGGGGATGACGAATGGAACGAGCGAAAACGTCCGTTGTTTCTTCATGACGAGAGAGGAGGAACCGCCCCCCGGAGAAAAGGGGGGAAGAAACCGGGGGACGGTCCGAACCTCAGCCTGTACGCGTCCCTATTTGCGGACGTGCGAAAAATCGAAGAGGATCTCCTGCGCGTCCTCTATCTTTTTGCCCTTGAGCGACCCCGAGAGCTTGTTCATCGCGTTGAGGACGTCGAGATAGGCCCCCGCGCCCCGAATCCAGCCTTCGGTCGGGTCGGTCCCGAAGACGATCGTCGAGCGTTCGACGGCCTCACGGGGCATTCCGAGCCACTCGGCCGTGATCGTCGCGGCCTCGCCTCTGTTCGCGTTGATCCACGCCGCGCTCTTCGTCAGCAGATCGACGAGGGCTGCCGTTTCGGCCGGATGCGCCTCGAGGATCTCCGTCCGCGCTGCGGCGACGCAGCACGGGAAGTTCGACCAGCGGCCCGCAGGAGGCAGGTCCTTCAGATCCATGACGATCTTTCCGGCCTTCTTCTCTGCCGCGACGGCCGGAATCGGGTCCGGCCCGACCCACGCGTCCACCTGTCCGCTCGTCAGCGCCATGATCAGATTTGACGTTTCCTTGAGGTCCACGAGAAGCACCTGGGCCTTCGAGTCCCCGGGGTCCTCCGTCACGGCGAGGCCCGATTCGCGCAGCGAGCCCTCGATGACGATTCGCGGGGCGCTCGTCGGAGAGTGGTAGCCCACTTTGACCGGCTGCTTCGCGCCCTTGACCCACGCGAGGAAGGAGTTCCAGTCGGAGACGGGATTCGTCGGGGCAACCACGAGCCCCATACCTTCGGTATGCACCGGGCAGAGGACCTTGATCGGAAGCCCCTTGTCGATCGCGGTCATCATGGCCGGAAGCGACCCGAGACCGACGTCGAGGTGCTTCTGGGCGAAGAGCGTCGATGTCTCCGCCCCGCTCTTCGCGACGATGACGTTGAGGCGCGCGACCGCGTTCCCCTTCACCATGAGGTCGTACTTCTCCTTCGCAACGACGGGCTTGAGATACACGCCCGAATCCGCGAACGCATCGCCGCGCGCGAGCGCGACCATGAAGGGCTCCTGGTGCGTCGTGAAAATATAGCTCACCGAAAGGCGCGGCAATTCACCGCCGAACGCGGCCGGCGCAAGCGCGAGCGTCGCCGCCGCGAGAAACGCGAAAATGATCTTTTTCAAAACGGATCCACTCCTGTCATAGTATGTCGATCGATTCTGATATCACTGTACACGCAGAGGAGCTTTGGTTTTTCCTCTCAGAGCCCCTCCCGGGAAACATCAGCCGCTGCGCGCCGCACGGCGCGGAGAGACCGGAACAGCAACAGCGCCAGTACACCCAGCCCGGCCGTCCTCGCGGCCGGGAACGGCGTCAGCAGGGCGAGCCCCGCCGCGGCGAAGGCCGCGCGGTCGGGAATGTCGATATTCCGGAAGCACCACCCCTGCGCGCCCAACGCGACGACGACGACGCCGAGCGCGGAGAGAGCGAGAACGGCCGTCGTCCCGAAGAGAGAGGTCCCCTGCAGCAGCATTTCCGGACTGTAGACGAACGCATACGGGATAACGAACGCGGGAATCGCCATAAAAAACGCCGTTTTCCCCGTCATCGACGGACTCGCTCCGGCTATCCCCGCGGCCGTGAACGAGGCGAGACACACGGGCGGCGTCACGTCCGCGAGAATGCCGAAGTAGAACACGAACAGGTGCGCGGCCAGCAGGGGGACCTTCAGCGCCGCCAGCGCCGGGACGACGACGGTGCTCGTGACGATGTAGTTCGCCGTGGTCGGAAGCCCCATCCCGAGGACGAGACACGCCGCCATCGAGAAAAAGAGCGTCGGGAAAAGGCTGTTTCCCGCCAGGCCGACGATGTTGTTCGAGATCGCCAGGCCGACGCCCGTCAGCGCAGCCGTCCCGACGACGAATCCGACGAGGGCGCACGCGACCGCCACGCCAAGACCTTCCCGCGCTCCTTCCGCCAGTGCGTCCCATATCGCCCGGAACGACATCCGCGTATGACGCCGCAACGCGCTGCACGCAACGGTCGAACAGACGCCCCAGAAGGCCGCCGTCAAAGGCGTGTACTTCCGGAGCAACAGCGCGATCACGACGATCACGGGCAAAAGCAGATGCCCGTCGCGCTGCAGGACCAGCCGCGCGTTCGGGACCGCGTCCGGCGGCAGCGCGCCGAGGGCGTTCCGGCGCGCGTTGAAATCCACGTTGCAATAGATCGAAAGGTAATAGAGGATCGCCGGGAATAGCGCAGCCGCGGCGATCGTGAGATACGAAACGCCCAGGAACTCCGTCATGATGAAGGCGCCCGCGCCCATGATCGGAGGCATGAGCTGCCCCCCGGTCGAGGCCGTCGCCTCCACGGCTCCGGCGAATTCCGGCCGGCAGCCGATCTTCTTCATGAGCGGGATCGTAAAGGTTCCCGTCGTGGCGACGTTCGCCACGGACGACCCGTTGATCGTCCCGAGAAGACCGGACGCCACCACCGCGACCTTCGCCGGACCACCGGGACTCCTCCCCGCCAGCGAGAGCGCGAGGTCGTTGAAGAAACGCGCCCCGCCGCTCGCGCCCAGAAACGCTCCGAAGAGGATGAAGAGAAACACGTAGGTGCTCGATACGCCAAGCGCGATTCCGAGGATTCCCTCCGTCGTCAGGTACATCTGCTGCACCACCCGGGAGAGCGAAAACCCCTTGTGCGCGAGAATCCCGGGCATATACCGGCCAAGAAAACAATAGAGCAGCGCCGCGAGGGCGATGCACGGGAGGACGTTCCCCGTCACCCTTCTCCCGGCTTCCAGGACGAGAACGAACGTCAGCAGACCAAGCCAGAGTTCGTGCGGCTGCACGAGCGCCCCACGCTCCATGATGGCGTCGTGCGCGATCACGAGGTATCCGACGCCGACGCCGGCAAGAAGCGCCAACAGCCAGTCGAACCATGAAGCGTTCTCGTTCCGTCCCGGCGCGGCGGGATAGAGAACGAACACCGCCGTCAGAACGAAAAAGAGGTGGATCGCACGGTGAATTTCCGTCGGCATCAGACCGAATCCGGCCGTGTAGAGGTGGAAGCAGGACATGGCGACAAGCCACAGCGTCAGCAGTGTTCCCGATACCCCGGCCCGCATGCGCCGGCGCGGGCCCGAAAGCGCTGACGCCTCCTCCGTTTCTATTCCTCGCGCCGTGTCGCTGTCCCGCCGGTTCATGGCCTCACCTTCTACTTCACTGCGCCCTTTTCGCGATAGTACTTCTCGGCGCCCGGGTGCAGCGGCAGCATGATGTGCGCGACATTTTCAAAGGTCATTCCGCTCATCTTCGGCGCATTCTGGATCAATGCATCCTTGTGCTCGTAGAGCGCCTTCGTCATCTCATAGACCAGGTTCGCATCCAGGTCGTCGCGGACGGTGAGCATGTTCCAGCTCGCGTATCCGACGACATCCTTCGTCTGCCCCTTGTACGTGTTCGCCGGAATGACGAATTTGTCCCACGCCGTCAGATCCTTGAGGACCTTCGCCAGGACGTCGTCCGGGACATCAAGGAAGTCGACGAGGCCGAGCGTGGTGATCTCCACGACGCCGGGAACTCCGAGGGATCCCACGAAGACGGCCGCGTCGATGCGCTTGTCGGCGAAGGCCTTCGCGGTGTCGGCGATGCTCAGGCGCTCGGGCGCGATGTCTCTGTCGGGATCGATCCCCGCCGCGGTCAGAAGCTGCCTGGCCATGACCTCGGTTCCGCTCGCGACCGCTCCGATGGAGACGCGCTTGCCCCTGAAGTCGGCGAACGTCCTGATGCCGCTGTCCTTCGCGACGATGAGCTGGAGCGCCTCGGGGAACAGCGGAACCATCGCGCGGATGAACGTCTGCGGCTTGCCTTCGTACTTGCCCTCGCCCCTGTATGCCGGGATGGAGACGCCGTCCATGAAGGCCACGTCGGCCTCCTTGTTTCCCATGAGCTGGATGTTGTGCACCGTACCGCCCGTCGTCTGGACGCCAGCCTTCATGTCCTTGACAGCGTCGTTCCAGATCTTGGCCATGACGGAGCCGATGGGATAATACGATCCCGAGGTACTGGCCGTCGCGATGTTGATGAACGTCGCCGCCTCCGCCTGCACGGCCAGCGTTGCGGCCGCCGCGAAGGCGGCGAGGGTGCGGATGAGATTTTTCGTCGTCATATGAATGTCCTCCCTGTGGTTCGATAGTGTGTTTCCGTTCGTCTTCAACTGAATTTTGCGGGACGCAGTTTCACGGGACGCCGCGTTTCTGGCGCAACACGTCCCCGCACGTATCGGAGCGTCTCCGTGAAATACCGGGCCGGTCTGAAGCTGCGCAGCCTTCGCGGTCTATCCGATCACGATGTTTTTCGACGCCGCGAAGACCGCCTCCGTGATCTCGAACATGTTGGAGATGCTTCCGACACCGACGGCGTCCGTCACGCCGAAGTGCTTCGCGCAGGTGCCGCAGACGAGGATCGTAACGCCCTTCGCCTCCATTTCCTTCAGCGTGTCGCACGTGGAGTGCTCGGGCAGCGCGAGGAAGACGCCGCCGTTCATGAGCGCGACGACCCTTGGCAAATCCTTCCGTTGCGCAAGCGTCCCGAGAAACGCTTTCATGAGGACGTCCCCGAGTTCGGGAGACTCGCTCCCGAGCGTCTTCGCGAGGATCAGCACGGCATAGTCGCCGCCTCCGGGCGCTTCAGGCGAGCACGTACAATCGGCCGCAGCCTCTGAGACCGCCTCGCCGGTCTTCCTGCCATACACCGTGAATCTCCCCGCCGCGCCGGCACGGGTCGTCTCATACCCCCGGCTCCGGAGATACTTCTCGACGTTGGAAACGGCGACTTGGTTGTCCACGATGACCTCCAGCTCCCCCGCGCCGTTGTCCGCGGCCGCCCTGGTCATCATCACGGGCTGCGGACAGTCCTTTCCCATCGCATCGATTCGCACCATGCTTCATGCTCCCTTCCCGGCGTCGCCGCCGTCTGTATTCGTCATCCGGCTCCGGCGCAAGACCCTGACCGGAACCGGACATTCGTTTGCGATACGTTCCACCGCGCCGGCGACGTCCGCGTGGAAGCGGAGCGCGATGCCGCAGCTCGCGTCGAGATCCCGCGGCGTCGGACAGATGTCGTGGGGAATCCCCGCACGTACGAGGGATTCGTGGAACCTCATGCCGTCGGTGTGCGACCCGAACACGGCGTAGACGGCGTCCGTCCGGAGCATCGTCGTGCCGTTCTTCGGTCAGCGAAGACCTTCAAGGAAGGCTTCGATCCTCGTTTTGAGCTGCCCCTCGTCGCCGGGCGCATAATCGGTCTCGAAGGCAAGAAAAGGAATATTCTCGGCCTGCATACGCTTCCGCAGCTTTTCGGCCTCGACCTGATAGGTCGTGCAGAAGCTCAGGTTCGCGTTGACGACTCCGTCTGCCTTGTATTCCCGCGCGAGGCGAACGATATCGTCGGCTCGGGTGCCGTTCGGCGTAAAGCATGCGCAGTTGATGTGATCGAAGTAGCGGTGCGCGATCGCGTCGATCATCCCCGGGACATCGGACGCGTCCGTTCCGACACGCTGCTCGAAATACCGCGTTCCGGTGCAGTTTTCCTCGACGACGACGGAAGCGCCGCTCGTCTCGATGAGGTGGTGAATCTTCCAGTTCGGGACGACGATCGGCGTCCCCGTAACGAGAATGCGCGGGGCGTTCGCCGCGAAGGGGCTCTCGCCGCTCGCGACGCGCTTCTCGCACTCGTCCGCGAGTTCGTTCGTCTTCGCGATGAAACGCTCGGGGTCGTCGTAGAACGCGATCTGACTCACGAGAAGGGCGTCTTTTCCGGAGATCGGCGATGGCGTCGCCTTTCGCGCGTCGTAAAGGCGCGAGAGAGCCGTTCGCTTCCGGTCCACGACGTCGATCGCTTTCCGGAGCCCCTCTGAGGTCAGTCGGTTGCCGGTCTTCTCCCCGAGCACGCGGACGAGTTCGTCGATTTCGGCGCGCCAGAGCGCGAATCCAGCGGGGCTCTTGGTGTTCGGAAGGTCCATGACGTGGATGGGGACGTGGTCGCCGAGGATCTCCCACGCCTTCTTCTTGCCGTCGCAGGTGTTTTCCCCCACGATGAGGTCGACCGACTGGAAGTAGGGGCAGGTTCGGGAAAGCTTCGCGCCGACTCCCGCCTTGATGAGGGGGCAGAGATTGCGCGGCAGCGCCGCCTCTCCCGCCGGAACCCAGAACTGCGACCCGGCGCAGAGCCCGACGGAAACCCCGCCGAGCGCGAGAATGATCTCCTCCGGAACGAAGATGCAGAACGAACCGATGATCTTTTCTCCCCGGAACTTGTGTTCGATGAGCTCCTGAATGCGGAGTCCGTGGACCTCCGCGATGACCATGTTGTAGTAGCCCATTCCTTCGGGGCGTTTCTCCTGTCCGAGGAAGTGCTCCTCGAACATGGGAGGAAGCGCGTCGCAGAGAAGGTCATGCGTCGGCAGGTCCATGCCGAGGGATTCCCACATCCTGTGATAGTCCGCCATACGAGTCATCTCCTTCGATCGCTGCGCGATCATCAGTATCGGGGCGCGCGCGTACGGCGCCCGCCAACGCCCGGCGACAGGCGCGGCTTCGGGAGCGAGAGACGACGCGGCCGGTATGACGCGTACCGTGCGGCTACAGGGAAATCGACGTACGACAGAAAGGGGGAACGGATCGACCGTTCAGCGACAGGAGGCGATACAGAATCGGGAAGGACGATATCCGGTCGGTGCGGGCGTCCGTCGGTCAGCCGACAGCGTTGTCTGCGATGAATGCATCCCGTGCATTGCCGATTCACACCGTCACCGGAATACCCGGACCATGGGCGCGCACACCTCCTTGTCATCGATCGTTCGGACTGTTGTTTCGTCCGGTTCGGAATTATATCATACACGTGTCCCCGGCAAAAACACGGGGGAACAATAATGCGGCAGGCCCTTCGATCCCGGTTCGTCTCCCTCCGCGCCGGCCGGAACGAACGATGATCGGGAGGGAGTATCATGCCGGAGTCGGAAAACCGCGAGTTCTTCTTCCGTTTCGACGCAACGCCGTTCTATGCCGAAAAAAGGTGGCTTCTCGGGTGCGGTCCGGTCGGCGGCAAGGCCAGAGGGCTCGCGTTCGCCCACCGGGCTCTTTCGGAAAACGCATTGTCGGCATCGGTTCGTTTCCCTCCCGTAACGCTGGCGGTCGGAGCCGACGTATTCCTCGGTTTTCTGGCCGACAACGCGATGGACTGGGTGTACGACGAGCCCGACTGGACACGGATCGCCATCGCTTTTTCGAAGGGACGTTTCCGCGAAAGCCTCACGGCCGACATCGGACGCGGGCTCGCGAAGCTCGGCGATGCGCCCGTGGCCATCCGTTCGAGTTCGGTCCTCGAGGACTCGATCCGGCTGTCTTTCGCGGGAAAGTACGACACGTGCTTTTCGGCCAATACCGGAACTCCCGTCCGCCGGATGCGGGAGATCGGGGACTCTCTGCGGACGGTCTGGGCCTCCCTGTTCAAGCCCGCCCCCCGCGCCTACAGGGCGAAGCACGGCTGTCGCGACCGGGACGAGGCGATGGCTGTCCTGATCCAGCCGATCATGGGGACGCTCCGCGACGACCTTTACTATCCGGAGCTCGCGGGAGCGGCGTTTTCCCGCGTCTACCGGCGTCCGACCCCGCGCGTCCGGAAGGAGGACGGAGTTGTTCGCCTGTGCTTCGGTCTCGGAACCCGGACCGTCGAGCGGTCGAACGCGCGGGTCTTCTACCTCACGAACCCCGATCTGCGCCCCGAGGGCAATCAGCCCCGGGACATCGCGCGCGCCGCGCAGACCGAGTTCGACTATATCGACCGGACCTTCGGGAGCTTCATGACCGGATCCCTCGGACAGTATCTCCCGTTTATCCTCTCACGACACAAATCCGTCCATTCGTTCGTCGAGGTCTTCGCCGACAATCTGCTCTACTGGGCCGGATATACCCAGACGGCGACGTCGCGTCCGGTCTTTTCGTTTTCGTCGTTTCCCGGCAAGCATCCGCACTTTTTCCGGCTCGTGCGCAACCTCCTGGCGTACCTCGAGAGCGCCATGGGAATGCCCGTCGACATCGAGTTCACCTACGACACGGAGGATCGTATCCTGCACCTGATTCAACTCAGGCCTCTCGCCGCGTATTCCGAAACGGCCCGCGTCGTCGCGCCGGACATTCCGCAGGACCGGGTGCTTCTGCGGGGCGACAGAATGGTGAGCACGGGGATGATCGAGCGGACCAAGTGGCTCGTCTACGTGGATCCGGATCTGTACGGAACCGATGGACGCAATCACGAGATCGCCCGCGAGATCGGCCGGATCAACCGGCAGCTCGAAGGCAGCCGCTACGTTCTTGTCGGTCCGGGACGATGGGGCAGCACGAACCCTGATCTCGGCGTCCCTGTCCAGTACGACGAACTGTGCAACGCGGGGTGCATCGTCGAAATCGGCATTCGCGAGCGCGATTTCACGCCCGAGCTTTCCTACGGAACGCACTTCTTCCTCGACATGGACGTCGACGAAATCCTCTACCTGCCCGTCTTCGCCGGGGAACCCCGCAACGAATACGCGAAAGAATGGTTCGACGGGAAACCATACACGAAGGGAAACCACCCCGCAGTCCGTATCTACAGGGGAATGTTCGCCGCATACATGGATGGAGAGAGCGAGACCGGCAGCGTCTTTCTGCGCTGAAAGGACAACGGGAGAAAATGGGAGGGGAGAGGAAGACGTTCCTCTCCCCTCCTGGCGTTTACAGCCTGTATTCAGACTGCCGTGCGCCGATCAGGGCCAGATTCCCCGGAAGCGCATGGCCAGGACAATTCTGCTTATGGCCCGGACGTATGCCGCCTGTCGCATGCGGATATTGTGCTGTTTTCTGATCTCCCAGATCTCGCGGAAAGCCATCGAAAGCCGCTCGTCGAGCTTTTCGTGAACGGTCTTCTCGGTCCAGTAGTCTCCCGATCGCCCCTGGATCCACTCGAAACAGCTCACCGTCACGCCCCCGGAATTCGCGAGGACGTCGGGGATCACGAGCGCCCCGTTGTCGGTGAGTATCTGTTCCGCCGCAGGCGTCGTGGGACCATTCGCAAGCTCGAGAACGATCTTCGTCTTTATCCTGCTCGCGTTCGTTTCGGTCAACACGCCCTCAAGCGCTGCCGGAATGAGGATATCGACGGGCAGTTCGAGGATGTCGTCCGTCGTGACGCGATCGCCCTCCGGATAGTCCGCGACCGTTCCGCTGTTCTTTTTGTGCGCGACGAGGGGCGCGTATTCGAGCCCCTTCGGGTTATAGACGCCTCCCTTGCTGTCAGCGGCTCCGACAATCGTTATCCCGATCTCCCCGAAGAGCTTGTGGGCGTTACCGCCGACATTTCCGAATCCCTGGATTGCCGCCGTGAGGGGTTTCCCCAGAAGTCTCAGCTCTCTGAGCGCCTCGCGGAGTACGTACATCCCGCCTCTCGAGGTCGCGTCGCCGCGCCCGAGCGATCCTCCGAGCGCGATGGGCTTGCCGGTGTAGCAGGAGGGCTCGCTCCTGCCGACGATCTTCTCGTAAGTGTCGATGAACCAGGACATGATCTGCGGATCGGTGTAGACGTCCGGGGCGGGGACGTCGACGTCGGTTCCCGTGAAACGGACGATCGCGAGAGCGTACGCCCGGCTCAGGCGCTCGAGCTCGTTCTTCGTGAGGTCGTGCGGCGAGACGCGCACGCCGCCCTTACCCCCTCCGTAGGGAAGCATCGCCGTGGCGCATTTGATCGACATCCATGCGGAGAGCGCCGTCACCTCCTCGCGCGAAACGTTCGGATGGTACCGGACCCCTCCCTTGTACGGCCCCAGCGCGTTGTTGTGATGCGATCTCCATGCCTTGACCATCTGGATCGTCCCGTCGTCCAGTTTCAGTGGAATGCTGACCTCCAGAACTTCCTTCGGTTCCTTGAGGATATCGATGTACTCCTGTTCCACACTCAGGTACGGAACCGCCTCGTCCACCTGTTTCAGGAACATCTCGAACGGGTTCATCTTCGCCATCTGTCGTCTCTCCTCCCGTTGTTTCCGTCCGGGCGATCGGCCCGGACGGATTCGACTCCGGAGCCTTCAATACTCATTCCGTCATCCTCCGACCGACCGCAGCTTCCTTTTGGATCACCTCTTTTTCCGCCCCCGCCCGAAGGGTCGGTCGCTTCCCCGGCGAAAATCACGACAGGCGCCATGCTCGCACATGAGCAGGCGCCTGTCGTTCGTCGTCCCGAGTGTGAAGTTCAGCGAGGTGCCTGCCCGTCAGGGCAGGTCAGTTCGACTTCTTCTCGTCCTTTTTGGGGTTCTTCTGGAGATCCTTCGGAGCTTCCTTCGCGTTTTCGAGGGCCTTGCGGCGCATCTCGACATCCGTCTTCCACGCCGAGGCCGCTTCCATCCAAGCCTTCTCGACATCTCCTCCGGGGACAACCATGCCGACAATCATCCGGACGGTATCGAGACCGGACGCCTCGAGCCGGAAGGAACGCATTCTCGCGACCGCGTCGCGGATCGTGAAGATTCCCTTCATCACGTCGTCGGTATCCGACCCCATGAACTGCCGCCAGTGTTCGCGATTCTTCACGACGTTGAGAAGCTCTTTGAGGAGCTCCTGGTTGTCGAGGAAGATCCACCCGTAGAGATCGTTCCGGGCGAGAAGCGTCGCGAGTTCCTGCGACGGCTTCGCCGGAGACGCGAGCTGCTTCGCGTCTAGGACGCCGAGAAGCAGCGTCGGGCCTTTGACCGCGAAGGTCAGCGTTCCCATCATGTCGAGTGCGGTCACGGAGTCCCATCCCTCGACTTTCGGCTGTTCCATAGGCGCGCCGAGACCGGAAACCACACCGGTCAGGGCGTCGTAGACCTTCTTCGCCGCGTCGCCCTGTCCGTTCAGGACCACGTAGGCTCCGGGGCCGGCCGTTCCGGCGTAGTTCGCCGTGCCGCCGATCACGGCGGTCACGGTTCCCGTCAGCAGATTCCTGAGGTCGTCCTCTTCGAGCCCGAACTGCCTGATGCCTTCGGTGATCTCCTTGTAGGCGTCCGCCCCCTCCTCGCCGCCATACTGGAGCAGCGAGCGGCGGAACTGGTCGAACACGAGCGGAGTGTGCATCACGGAGACGACGCTTCCCCCGCCGATCAGCAACGGCTGGGTCTTTACGGGAGCGAACTTCGCGAGATCCTCGGCGCTGAACATCGCCTTCGCGAGGTTCGTCGATATTCCGGCCGACCAGTCGTCGCCCTTCATGCCGAAGGCCGCCTCGAAATGAACGACGTCCCTCAGAAGCACGGGGACACCGCCGGCGAGGAGCCCCATCTGGAGCAGGCCGTTGTCGTTGAACAGGAAGAAGTTCGGTTCCCTGAAGGCACGCGGCACGTTGATCCGTTTCGCGGGATCCGCAAGCGCGTCCATGCACGCAAGCACTTCGTCGGCCGTGAATCCCATGAGCAGGAGGTTTTCCTTCGCGCCGACATAGAACCCTATGGGACCGAAGGAGAGTCCCTGAACCCGATAGACGGAAACGTTCTCTCTCGGAGAAAACGGCCCTTCGAGCTGGATGCCGAAAGCTCCGAAGGTGCCCTTGTCATCCGACGTAAGAGTTCCCGTCACCATCCTGCCAAGCATGGGCTGGAAGGATTCCTTCACGGTCGCCGCGATGTGGGCATGAAGGACTCCCTTGCCGATGCCTCCGCCGGCCGCCACGGAAACGAAGGGGAGCTGATCGATGATCGCCCTCGCCTCTTCGAGTCCGAGTTCCTCGGACGCGTCACCGGAGAGCGCGCTCCATGAGAGGACCGTTTTCGCCAGTTCCGGGACGTTTTCGACGTGTCCCACGAGATACTGGGACTCCGCCGTCCATGGGAGCAGCGCGTCCGCCGGTTTGAGCGGCGTTCCCGCCGCAAAGGCAGCGGCAGGAAGGATACATAGTGCGAGAAGGACGATCTGGAGACCTCGGATATTCCGCCTCATTCGTACCCACCTCCTTGAGATTGACGGTGCATCACGATCATGTAGAAGTATTGTATCTTTTCGCGCGCGTTACGCAACCGGAAAGTGCGCGCGGGGGTATAATGCGACGTATCGGGGGGGAAACGCATGCGGAAAACGCCACCTACGAGAGGGGCCTTCGTCCGGGCAGGAAGCGCGCTCACCCTCGCGCTTCGCGGCCACGACATCCTCGAACGGAAGCGACAGGTCCTTATGATGGAACTGTCCCGACGTATTCACGAGGCCGGGGAAATCCAGCGGACTACCCGCCGTCTCTTCGAAAAGGCGTACGCGAGCCTCCAGACGGCCGGACTTTCGCTCGGCATCGACACCGTCGAGGACATCGCGCACTCCGTTCCCGAGACATCGGATTTCACGATCCGGCTCCATGCCGTGATGGGAGCCGAGATTCCGGACGTGGACCCCGTTTCCTCCACCCCTTTCCCATGCTACTCCTGGTACGGGACCTCGGCTTCGCTCGATATGGCGTTTTTCAGGGCGAGGGAAGTCTGTTCCCTTATCGCGCGTCTTGCCGAGGTCGAAACGAGCGTCTACCGCCTCGCGGTCCATATCCGCAAGACGTGGCGGCGGGTCAATGCGCTCGAAAAGGTCGTCATACCCGGGCTGAAGGCGGATATGGCCAGGATCGCCGGATCGCTGGAAGAAGCGGAACGAGAGGATTTCGTGCGGATGAAGACTGCGCAGAAACTCCTCCGGCGAAAGGAGGCAAAGAGGAAAAGATGAATCTGCGGGAGGTATTGTCTACGCTGATCGCGACGGAAGATCAGGCGAAATCGATCGTCGAGGAGGCCAAAAGAACCGCAGCCGTGAAACGACAGGAAGCGCGGCAACGTTTCGCCTCGGATCGCGAGGCGCGTATAGCGGAAGCGCGGGAACAGGCACGGACGATCATCGAGAACGCACGGACCGCAGGAGAGGCGGAAGCGACGCAGATCCTGCAGCTTGGCGCGCGGGATCGCTCCCGTGCGGAAGACAGGTTCCGCGAACGTGCGGATTCCGTCGTTTCCGCTCTCGCGCTCGAGATCGCCGTTTCCCTGGTATCGAAGAGCTCGGCGCAATGAGCATTTCAAGCTTCGGGATCCGCGCCGCCATTTCCGTCAAGGCACGAACCCTTTCGGGAACCCTGATGACCAACGAACTCTTTCGGACCCTGCTCGCGTGCGCGACGGTCGGAGAGATCGCCGTCTGTCTGTCCGGCGTCTCCGGATACGGAGACGTCTTCGGGGACGCCCATCCCGAGACGCTTCACAGATCGGATCTTGAGGCGCGCCTCTATCTCGTCCCGTTCGCCAGAATGCTTCCGTTTCTTCACTACGCGGACCCCGTTCGCAGGAGAATCCTCCTGTCGTGGAAGGCCCGTTTCGACGGAGACGTGATCAAGCGCGTCCTCCGCTTCGTCCAGGCGCAGGGAGGAGAACGGGAAATACTCGGCCGCATGGTCGCGAAAGTTCCTCTCACGTCGGTCGACGGAGAACGTCTTCTCTCCGCCGAATCGATCGAAGACGTTCTCGCGGCGCTCTCCGGTTCTCCCTTCCACGAGGTCCTGAAAGAACCCCTCCGGCGGATGCGACGCCAGGGAGAGACGCTCTTTTCCGCAGAAATGGCGATCGACACGTCCGTCATCGACGCTCTCACCGCTTCCTTCGCTCCGCTGGGAGGCGAAGAGAAGCGGCAGCTTCTGCTTCTTCTCGGAACCAGGGCGGACCTCCTGAACATGTACTGGATTTATCGCGCGAAGCGCTTTTTCGGTCTCTCTCCCGAGGAAATCATCGGACGGCTGCTCCGCCTGAGGTACAGGGCGCCGTTCAGACTCCTTTCGGCGCTCGCCCGGGCGGAATCGCCCGACTCATTCCGTTCGTTGATCGAGTCGTCGCATTACGCGTCCGTTTTTTCCACCATTCCGGCGAAGCGCAACGAGATCGAGGAGATGGCCCTGGAAGCTTCCATGTATCGCCTGATCCGAAACACCGCCTGCAGGGTCCGCGACAGCGGGACCCCAGGCATCCATGTCGTTCTCGCGTGGCTCGTGCTGCTCGAAATCGAAATCCTCGACATCATCACAATTATCGAGGATGTCCGATATCGGCTCGACCGCGCTTCCGCGCGCCGATTCCTGTCGCGCGACATCGAGGCGGAGGTGAATCCCGCATGAGCATCGTGCGAATGTCCGGCGTCACTCTCGTCGGCCCCAGACAATCCGTCGAGAGCGTGGCGCTCCGTCTCCTCGCGACCGGACGATTCCAGCCCGTCCCGCTCGATCTGCTCATGACGGACCGGACGACGCTTTCGCGCGTTCGGCCCGGGCGCGACAACCCGTACGAGGAGATTCTCGGTCAGTTGCGTTCCGTGTGGGACACGGCGGGGGAACCCCTTCCCCAACCCGACTTCGGCAAGGTTACCGGACTCCTTCCGCTCGACGATGCTCGTTCGGGAATCCGAGCGACGGCCGAGCGGCTGACCCTTTGGGAAAAGCGCCGCCAACAGCTCGTCGAAGAGATGGAAGAACTTCAGGCCGCGTCTCTTTTCGTCGAATCCCTGTCGGATACGGGTTCCGTCGTCGGCGGGGCACTTGCCGCAACGACGTTCGACGTCTTCTTCGGCCGCGTCACGGAAGACAACTTCGCCCGACTGAGGGAATCCGCTCCCCTGTTGCCCGTCGTTCTCGTTCCCGTTCTCAGGCGGGAGCGCAGGGCCTGGTTTTTCGTCTTCTCCCCCGCATCAATGCGCGATCAGGTCACCCATATGCTCGATTCGGTCTACATGACGCGGTACGATCTCGCCGACCTTCTCGTTCACACGGAAGAAGGGCGGCTCGAGACGCTCCGGCACCGCATCGAAAACCACAAACGCGCGATCGGGGGACTCACCAGAGCCGCGAAGGAGTTTCTCGGGCGACACAGAAAGGAACTCGACCTGTTCTATAACCGCGTTTACTGTATGCAGCGGGTCTACGAACTCTGCGGACGCCGGGGAGAACTCGGGGACATGTTCGTCGTCTCGGGCTGGCTCCCGGAGGACGCGCTGCCGATGCTCCGCGAATACCTGAAGGAAAAGGCGCCGGACGTCATTCTGCTCAGCGAGGACGGACAGGCGGCGGACCGCTCCGGACGGACGATCCCCACTCTTCTGAGGAATCTGCCGTTCGTCCGGTGGTTTCAGGACATCGTGGCGCTCTACAGCCTTCCTTCGTATCGCGAAACCGATCCGTCGCTGCTCGTTGCGCTGAGTTTCTGTTTTTTCTTCGGATTCATGTTCGGCGACGCTGGACACGGCCCGATGCTCATAGGAGCGGCCGCACTGCTGAAACGGCGGGGAATGATGAAGCCGACGTTCGCGCATATCCTCGCGTTGTCCGGAGTCTCCTCCTTCGTTTTCGGCCTGCTTTACGGCAGCGTCTTCGGATCCGAGAACCTGCTCCGTCCGCTCTGGATCTCTCCCATGAAAGACGCGAACGCGCTCATCGTCGCCGCCATGGCCGTTGGAATCATTTCCCTGAGTGTGGGGATTCTCGTCAATATCCGCATCCGATACAAGCGCCGGGAGTTCGGAGAAATGCTCTTCGACGGACATGGACTCGCCGGACTCCTGCTCTACTGGACCATGGCGCTTCCCGTGTGGGCGATCCTCGCCGGCCACCCCTTCCCCGTTTCCGGAACCGTCGTCGGCGGAGCCATCGCCGCACTCTTTCTCGTCGTTCTCTTCGGCAACGTGCTCTCGGATTTTCTCGTTCGGCGCGAAGCGCGGAAAAAGCATCGGGAAAGCCCGGTCGTCCATACGTTTTCGACGCTGCACCACCTTCTTTCCTTCGTCAGCAACACGGCATCGTTCATGCGTCTCGCCGCCTTCGCCCTGAATCACGCCGGGCTTTCGATGGCGGTTTTCATGCTCGCGGACATGGTCCAGCACCTTCCGGGAGGCATCATCGCCCGCCTCCTCATCCTGATCGCGGGGCACATTCTCATCGTTTCGCTGGAAGGTCTGATCGTCTTCATCCAGACGCTCCGCCTGGAATACTACGAGTTCTTCGGCAAGTTCTTCTCCGGCGGAGGACGTCCGTTTATCCCGGTCACATGGTCGTCCCCGGCTTCAGGAAAGACTGTCGGAACGAAAGGAGTTGGTCGCTCGTGAATGCGCTCTTCACGCTTCCCTGTGTCTGTATCGCCGTGATTTCCATCGGATTCCGGCTTCGGAGACATGCCGTGAAACGTCCCCACGCGGTTCTCGCGATCGCATCCGCCGTGCTCTTCCTTACGCTTCTGCTCACGGCGTGCGTTCCGTGGTTCGTCTCGTCCGCATCCGCGGCGGGCGAGACCGTCGCCGCGGATGGCTCTTCGGGCATGGGATTCATCGCGGCCGGGATCTCCACCGGCCTCGCCTGCATCGCAGCCGGGATCGCGGTCGGAATGGTCGGCGCAGCCGCCCTCGGTCTCGTGGGCGAGAAACCGGAAATGCTGGGAACGACACTCATCTATCTCGGCCTCGCGGAAGGGATCGCAATCTACGGCATCATCGTCTCCCTGCTCATCCTCGGCAAGGTGTAGGCGATGCGCGCATTCCTGGTCAGCGACAACCACGATACGCTCGTCCTGCTCCGACTGGCAGGCATCACCGGAGTCATCGCACAGGGGATGGACGGTACCCGTTCCGCGGTGCAGCAGGCGCTCTCGATGCGCGACCTCGGAATCCTCGTCATGACGGAAAAAGCCGTTGCGGCCGTGCCCGATCTCGCGAGAGAGCTCAGAGAGAGCGGCAAGCTTCCGCTTCTCGTGGAAATCCCCGACCGGCACGGCAGCGTCCGAGGCAACGACGCGCTGACCCGCTACATTTCGAACGCGATCGGAGTGAAGGTCGGATGACGGAGCAGGAACGCGTCCCGGCACCCGAATTCCAGGACATGTCGGAAGAACGTCTTTCCGCCCTGAAGAACCTCCTTCTCACTCAGGCCGCGGAAGAGCGTAACAGAATCCTGGAAACGGAGACGCGGGAAACCGAAGCATGGCTGCGTGAAGAGGAGTCCCGCCTCGTTTCGATGATCGATTCGATCGCGGACGATGCGAGGAAACGCGCCGCTGAAATCCGTCAGAGGCAGGTCAGTACGGCCGAACGGGAGCGGGAGCACGATATGCTCCGGCTCAGGAACAGGCTTCTGGCTCAGACCCTCGAACAGATGCAGCAGGCGTGTTCCGAGTTCAGAAACAGGCCGGACTATGGGGATATCCTCTTTGGACTCGGGAAGAGCGCGCTCGACAGTCTGCCGGGAAGCGACGCGATCCGGTTGCGTCTGGCCGCGACGGATGCCGCCCTCGGCCCGGAGCTCGCGGCGCGTCTCTCCGATCCCGGGAGGGGCGTGACGATCTCCTTCGATCCGGATCCCGCACCGATCACGGGAGGGCTGTGGCTCGTCGCGGAGAACGGGAAACGCCAGTCCCTCGCCGACTGGAGCGTCGTCGTCCAGGAACACGCGGAACTCGTCGCGAAACGGCTCATGGCCATCCTCTAGCGAGGTCTCCCGATGACGATGCCTGAATGCCGCGTTACCAGCGTCAACGGTCCCGTCGTCAGAATTCTGGGCGCACGGGACAGGGCGATGCGGGAGCTCGTTCGCGTCGGATCGCTCGGCCTGCTCGGCGAAATCGTCCGGCTCGAGGGAGACGAAGCGCTCGTCCAGATGTACGAAGACACCCAGGGGCTCCGAGTGGGGGAATCCGTCGAGGGAACGGGACGTCCGCTTTCCGTGACTCTCGGCCCCGGACTCGTCGGAAGCATTATCGACGGCATAGGCAGACCGCTTTCGGCACTGCTGAAGGAAGAAGGAGACTTCATCTCCCGCGGCGTCTCCGTGCCGCAGCTCGACCTTTCCCGATCGTGGGAGATCCGCT
Organism: Lactivibrio alcoholicus; assembly: GCF_055390895.1. NCBI lineage: Bacteria > Thermotogati > Synergistota > Synergistia > Synergistales > Aminobacteriaceae > Lactivibrio > Lactivibrio alcoholicus. The sequence goes on along the minus strand of NZ_AP042471.1, from coordinate 2,298,474 downwards.
CCGTCGTTTCCGCGGGCGATGTGGTCACGCAGGGGATCGTCCTCGCGACGGTCCGCGAATCCCCGTTGCTCGACCACAGAATCCTCGTCCCGTCCGGCGTGTCCGGCGAGGTCGAATATATCGCCCCGTCCGGCTTCGCGAAGGGATCGGACGTCATCGCGCGAATCAGGGATCCGATGGGAAAGAACCACGAGATCGGCATGGCGGCCCCCTGGCCGGTGCGCACGCCTCGCCCCTACGGCGAACGGCTTCTTCCCGACGAACCCCTCGTCACAGGGCAACGCGTGATCGACGGACTCTTTCCGATCGCGAAGGGAGGGGTCGCGGCGATTCCCGGCGGATTCGGGACCGGGAAGACCGTCACGCAGCATCAGCTCGCGAAATGGAGCGACGCGACTGTCGTCGTCTACATCGGGTGCGGCGAGCGGGGCAACGAAATGACCCAGGTTCTCGAGGAATTCCCCGCGCTCGAGGATCCCCGAACGGGAAGAGCGCTCATGGAGCGAACGATCCTCATAGCGAACACGTCGAACATGCCCGTGGCCGCGAGAGAGGCCTCCATCTATACGGGCATCACGATCGCGGAGTACTATCGCGATATGGGGTACGACGTCGCCCTGATGGCGGATTCGACATCCAGATGGGCCGAGGCGCTCCGGGAGATTTCCGGACGTCTCGAGGAAATTCCGGCGGAAGAGGGGTTCCCCGCATACCTGCCGACGCGTCTCGCCGAGTTCTATGAGCGCGCCGGACATGTCGTGACGCTCGGCGGCGAACGCGGAAGCATATCGATCATCGGCGCCGTATCTCCTCCGGGCGGAGATTTCACCGAACCAGTCACGCGCCACACGAAACGTTTCATCCGGTGCTTCTGGGCGCTCGACAGGTCGCTCGCGAACGCGCGCCACTTCCCGGCCATCAGCTGGACCGATTCGTACAGCGAATACGCCGAAGAGGTCGAACCCTGGTTCGAAGCGCACGTCGACGCCTCGTGGGGAAGTCTCAGGGATGAAGCGCGCAGCATCCTCGCCGAGGACGAGAAGATCCAGCAGATCATCCGGCTGGTCGGAGAAGACGTGCTTCCCAACGATCAGCGTCTCGTCGACCTCACGGCGTCTCTGCTGCGAAACGGATATCTCCAGCAGGGAGCGTTCGGGGCGGATTCCTTCTGCCCGCCCGAAAAGGGATTCGCGATCCTGAATCTGATCCTCCGTTTCCACAGGGCGGCCGAGAAGCTCGTGGCCGCAGGATGTCCTCTGTCGCTGATACGAAACATGGACGAACTCGTGGAACTGATTCACGCGAGAGAGATTCCTCCGGAAGAGACCGAAAGGCTGGAGGATCTGGGGAAACGGATCGACGAATCCCTTTCGCGAATCGGGTCGGAGCGCATGGCGCCGGAAGGGAGGGCGTAAAACCCGTGGCACGCACCGAATACGTGGGAGTCGACGCGATAGACGGACCGTTCCTGATGCTCGGCGGCATTCAGGGTGTGGGATATGACGAGCTCGTGGAGATCGAGGCTCCGGGAGGATCCCGGAGGCAGGGTAAGGTCGTGCTCGTCGGCGAGAATGCGACTCTCGTCCAGGTATTCTCCGGCACGGAAGGGCTCGCGCCTTCGGATACGCGCCTTCGTTTCTCGGGAATACCGCTCGAGATATCGGTCGCTCCGTCGATGATAGGTCGGACGTTCGATGGTCTCGGCCGCCCTCTGGACGGGTGCGGCACCGTTCTCGGAGGGGAACTCAGGAACGTGAACGGAGCTCCCATCAATCCGATGGCGCGCCAGTATCCGAGGGATTTCATTTCGACGGGAATCTCCGTCGTCGACACTCTCATGACGCTCATCCGAGGGCAGAAGCTTCCCATATTTTCCGGCAACGGACTGCCCCACAACCGGCTCGCCGTCCAGATCGCAACGCAGTCGCGCCTTGTCGGAGCCGAAAACTTCGCCGTCGTCTTCGCCGGGATCGGCATCCGGCACGACGACGCGGCGTTCTTCACGACCCGGCTCCAGGAATCGGGGCAGGGAAACAACCTGGTCCTCTTTCTCAACACGGCCGACGACCCCGTCATCGAGCGCATCGCGACGCCGCGACTCGCCCTGACGGCGGCCGAATACCTCGCATTCGACCTCGGGATGCACGTCCTCGTCATCCTGACCGATATGACGAGTTACGCCGAGGCTCTCCGTGAGCTCAGCGTCGCCCGCGGCGAAGTTCCGAGCCGCAAGGGATACCCCGCGTACCTCTACAGCGATCTCGCCTCGATGTACGAACGCGCGGGCGTGATACGGGGACGTGCGGGAAGCGTGACGCAGCTTCCGATCCTGACGATGCCGAACGACGACATCACGCACCCGATCCCGGACCTGACGGGGTTCATCACTGAAGGACAGATCGTACTGTCGCGCGAACTCGACGCTCGCGGCATCTACCCGCCGGTCGATCCCCTCACGAGTCTCTCGCGTCTCATGAAAGACGGGATCGGGAAGGGGTTCACGCGCGACGACCACCCGGGAGTATCGAGCCAGCTCTTTGCGGCATACAGCCGGACGCAGGATGCCAGATCCCTCGCGGGGGTCGTCGGCGAGGATGAAATAGGGGACACGGACAAAAAGTACCTCGAATTCGGGAAGGCCTTCGAAGAGCATTTCATCGCGCAGGGATCGGACGAAAACCGCGAAATCGGGCAGTCGCTCGACATGGGATGGTACCTGATCTCAATGCTTCCTGCGGCCGAGCTGACCAGGGTCACCATGGAGGAGTTGCGCACGCACGTCGGAGGTCCGGAAGGGACGAAATGACCGCAGGGCGGTCAGGCCGCCCTGCTTCCGACGTCCTGTGAAACTGTCATCGTATTCCCTTCCGCGAACGAAATCTCCGCGACGCGGATCCCGAAGCCGCGGGCGAGCGATTCGAGAGTCGCCCGCGCGGACGCGAAAACTTCCGGCTGTATGTCGCGCACGAGCGCCATCGCGCGCGATTCGGCGTGCGAGCGCGCCGCCCTGACGAGGCGGTTCCGGTCGTCCTCCCGAAAGTCGTCCCCGAGAAATCCGTTCACGAGATCCGGCAGAAGCCACGGAAGCAGGCGGGATCTCTGCTCGTCGTAGAACCGGATGTCGCGGATCCGCGTCTCGCAGCGGCAGGGCGGCATTCTTATGTCGACGAGTTCGTCGTCGACGGGCTCGATGGCGAACCCCGGGTCCCGGAGGTCGTACCTGAAATCGATCTCGAATTCGAAAATCATCGCCATCTTGCGGGACGACAGGATCCAGGAGAGATACTTGCGCCCGAAGTCTCCCCACGAGTGATCCGTTTCCGTGACGATTTCGCGCGTGAATGCGCGGTAGACCGACAGATGTCCGATGGAACGGAGCTGTTCGATCCCTCCCTGAACGTCCACACGAGGGCTCCTCCTGCGTGAACGGAACAGGAACAGCGCGGCCGCCGACGTCGCGACGAGGGCCCAGAGCGCCAGAAGCATGTTCGTGAGCGAGGTCATCCCGTTTCACCTCTCGTCGTTCTTTTCCTGATACGCGTATAATCCGTCACCGTGAGCACTCCGTCAAGGGCAGGACTCCTGGGAAGAGGCATCGCGTCTCGCGGAACGAAACGCCGAATCACTCTTCTGGACAAGGTGTGGGACTGCTATAATGGCATACAATTCGCCGCCGGACAGCCCGTCCCGGAACCAGGAGTGATTCCCATGAATGTCCGAAATGCCCGCCCTCCAGTACAGATCGCGCTGCTCAGCCTGCTGCACTTTCTGAACGACGTCAATGTCGCCTTTCTGCCGACGTTCGTGCCAGAAATCGTCAGGAGGCTCGGCCTCTCGCTCGCGCAGGCCGGAGCGCTGAACTCGCTCGCGGGGCTCATCACGATGTTCGGCCAGCCACTTTTCGGCTACTGGTCCGATCGGACCGAACGGCCGTGGTGCATCCTCCTCGGTCCGCTGCTCGCGTGCATCGGCGCGACACTCTTCCCGATCTCGCCGAACTACGCCGCCGCACTGTTTCTCGCGGGTCTCTGGAGCACCGGAAGCGCGATCTTCCATCCGCAGGGGAGCGGCGGCGTGGGACACCTCTGCGGCGGGTGCAACCTCTCGACGTACATCGCGATCTTCGGACTCGGCGGTATGCTGGCCGCCTCCGTGAGCCCCCTGTACGCCGTGACGCTCGCCCGCGTTATCGGGGTCAGGTGGATGTGGGCGGTCGCGATCGTTCCGGTCGCCGCTGCGACGGCACTCGCGTTCGTTATGATCCCGAAACTCAGGGACCGCGACGGCGTCTTTGTCTCGACGGGGATCATCCGCAGTTTCGGGGACGTTTTCGGAAAGGTCTGGAAGGTCTGGCTCGTGTCGGTGTTCCGTTCGATCTCCGAGCAGGGAATCCGCTTTTTCCTGCCCGTCGTCGTCGCCGCGCGCGGGGGAACGCTCGAGATGATCGGAACGGTGCTTTTCGTCGTCGTGATTTCGTCCGCCGTGTCGCCGCTCGTATTCAGCCGTGTCGCGGAACGCCGCGGACGCAACAGGACGCTCGCGCCGCTGCTCGCGGTCTCTCCGGCGCTTCTCGTTCCTGCCGCGCTGACCGACGGGTGGGTTTCCGTCTTCCTTTACATGCTGGGATACGGGGCTCTGACGGCGACCGAGCCGATCACGAACGCGATGGCGCAGGAGGCCGCCCCGCACGCGCGCGCGATGGCGAGTTCAATCATTATGGGGTTTGCGTTCGGGCTCGGAGGCCTCTTCACGGCGCCGCTCGGCGCCGTCGCCGACGCGTTCGGCCTTCACGTCACGATGGTTCTGCTCGGACTGGCGCCGCTGTTCGCGATCCCGGCCGTCCTGAACTTCCGGCCGGCGGCGAAGGAGTGACGTCCGTCGCTTCTCCCTTGTAGAGAAATTGGGGATACGGGCGAAGCGACTCTCCGTCGAAGAACTCGCTCGCCTTTCTTCCCGAAGCCACCTGGATAAAGGTGTCCATCCACCAGTAGACATCCTTCTGCCGGATCGTGTTCCGCAGCAGCCGCATGCGCCTCCGCTGCTCCTTCCGCGGCATAGAGACCGCCTCGGCGATTGCGTCCGCAGTCCCGTCGATATCGTGCGGATTCACGAGCATCGCGCCCCTGTAGAGCTGCGCCGCCGCTCCCGCGAATTCGCTGAGGACAAGGACGCCCGCCCCGTCAGTCCGGGCCGCGCAGTACTCCTTGCACACGAGGTTCATCCCGTCCTTGAGCGGAGTGACCATCGCCACATCGGCGGCCCTGTAGTGGGCGACAAGTTCCTCCCGGTTCACGCCCCTGACCATGAGGACGACGGGAACCCATCCGGATGACGTGAACCGTCCGTTGATGTGCCCCGCGATCTGTTCGATTTCCCGCCGCAGGGGAAGGTACCCTTCGACTCCTTCCCGGCTCGGGACCGCTATCTGAAGGAACGTAACATTTCCGCACAGCTCGGGGTGCGTCCCCAGCGCTTTCTCGAACGCCTTCAGCCTGTGGGGGATTCCCTTCGTATAGTCAAGACGGTCGACGCCGAGAATGATTTTCCGGTTGCCGGCGGTCTCCCGAACGCTCTGCTCGGCGAGGTGCGCCGAAGCGCTCCGGGAGATATTCTCGAATTCACGCGCGTCGATCCCTATCGGAAACACCCCGAGACCGACCTGACGGTTCTCCCTCCGGATGCGGATCACGTTGCCCCGACCGGAAGGGTGCGAACATGGGGAAATGTCGTCCACGCAATCGAGGAAGTTCCTGCGGTCGCGAAATGTCTGGAACCCCAAGAGATCGTAGTGGAAGAGCGCCTCGAGGATCTCCCGCCTCCACGGAAGTTTCATGAAGATGTCGGGCGGCGGGAACGGAATGTGCAGGAAGAAGGCGCAGGTTCTCTTCGTCCCGTGCTCCCTGAGGAACCGGGCGACATCCATGAGATGATAGTCGTGCACCCACACGAAGTCCCGCTCCTCGGTGCAGGATTCCACGCAGTCGGCGAACATCCGGTTCGCATCGAGGTAGGCCTTGTGGTACGCGATCTCGAAGACGGTTCGTCCCTGGAGATCGTGGAACAGCGGCCAGATCGTCGCGTTGGAAAATCCGTCGTAGTATCCTGTCGCGACGTCCTCGGGCAGAAAGACCGGGACCAGGTCGAATCCCCAGTCCGCACTCCCCGCCTCGAGGGTCTGGAGGACCTCCGGCTCCGGGACGCCGTCCGAATGTCCCGGCCACCCGATCCACATCCCTCCCCGCGCCCGCAGCACGGGAGTCATTGCCGAAATGAGTCCTCCCGATCCCGGAATCGCGCGGAGTCCGTCCGAGTTCCGTTCGATGACGACCGGAAGCCTGTTCGAGACGACGACAAACCGCGCATGCTTCCTCATTCGGGGCCCCCTCCTTCCACCGACGCCGCCCATCGTCCGAGAAACAGGAGGAGTTCCTCCGGCGGAACGATCCGATGTCGGGCTGCCGTCGGTCTCGGTTCCTTCCGGACGAGAACCGCGAGTCCCCTTGCTCCGAGAGCGAGAAACGCGTCCTCGTCCGTGAAATCGTCTCCGAGATAGGCAACGGCGTCGTCTTTCCCCGTTCCGGAAAGGATTTCCGAGACGGCCAGGGCCTTGCCGACTCGCTGAGGGCGCAGTTCGATTCCTCCGTCGAACCGCTGCAACGAGATTTCCTCCCGTCTCTCACCGAGCAGGGAGCGCCACACGCGTTCGAGAACGTCGAGACGGCGTTCTCCCTCCGGAACGCCGCGCACGTGGGCCGCGAGCGAAAGTCGCTTGCGCTCGAGTCGCACCCCGGGGCTTTCTCTCTGCGCCATTTCAACGGCTTTGGCAAAGAGCGTCTCCTGTTCCGCCCCCGGCGGGAAGAGAAAAACAGAAGCGCCGTCGCGGAAACGTTCCCCGCCGTGTTCGCCCCACAGATCAATCCCCGGCGTGTCGAGAAGTCCGAAAATCTCCCGCGCGGGGCGCCCCGAAACGACCGCGACTCTCGTCCGGCTGCGGGAGATACGGATAAGCAGCTCCCGGACTCCGGGATACGGAACCGCACGCGATGGATCGTCGCAAAAGGGCGCGAGAGTTCCGTCGTAATCGAGAATCAGAACGGGGGATTCGCTCGCGGCCGCTTTCCTCCAGAACCCCTCGGGAATCGGAGGCGTCCCGATCACAGGAAGACCTCGAGGCTGTCGGTTTCTCCGGCGCCGAGAGCGACCATGACGCTGAGTTCGTTCCGGAGCTGTCGGGTGATCAGAAAGTGCTCCCGGACGAACGCATACGCCTTTTCTCCCATCGTCTTCGCTTCCCCGGGATGCCGGACCAGATAGCGCATCCAGAGCGCGGCGCCCTCCGGCGTCCGGACGCGGAAGCCCGTCACGTGATCGATGACCTGGATGCGGATGCCCCCCGTGTCTCCCCCGATTACGGGACGGTGCTTCCACATCCCCTCCGCGACCGTGAGCCCGAATCCTTCCTTCGTCGACTTCTGGATGACGACATCCGCGCCGCGCTGCAGCGCGTTGATCGTCCGGTGCGCATCCGACGGCAGCGTGAGGACATGGATATCCGGATCGTCCGCGGCCGCCTCGCGAACCTCCCGGAGCACTGCGGCCCCCTCCGGATCGTCCGCGGCGTCGCCCCCGGCCAACACGAGCTGCAGGTCCATCGAACGCCTGCAGAGCCGGTAGGCTTCTATGACTCCGACCGGATCCTTGAAGCGGTCGAAGCGCGATACCTGGAGCGTCACGGGGCGCTCGGGATCGATTCCGAAGGAAATGAGAACCCGTCGGATCTCGTCTTCCGGGAGTTCGACGTTCTTTTCGCTCAGGGGATCGATACTTGGAGGAACGATATATTCCGGATGCGGCAACGGCTGCGCGTATTCGGCCATCGAAAAGACGCTCGCATCGTACGGTTCGACCCATTCGCGAAGGAAGTCCCAGACACGCCGTTCCGGGCGTCCGGAGTCGATGTGGCACCGCCAGATCCATTTTCCGCGCCGTCCCGGACACATCCTGAGGAGCGCGGCTGGCTGAGGATCGTGGATGAACACGAAATCCGCCGCCTCGAGAACGCTTCTCAGCACTTCCGCGTTGGCTCCATTCGTTTCCGTGTATGTCTTCTTCATCGCGTCCGAGAGCGCCTGTCCCGCCCCCTGGATCGCGTTGTGCATCCGTTTCGTGACCGCGAAAAACTCATCCGCGCCCGAGATGACCTCCCATCGGACGTCGATTCCGAGTTCCTCCATGAGCGGGACGAACCGGTCGAGAATTTCCGCGACGCCTCCACCTGAACGCGTCGAATTCACATGGACGACGGAGGCCCCTGCAAGCTTGCGCCCGAGAAGACGAATCTGCGAGAGAACGGTCGGGTGGACGACGCGTTCGTACTCCTGAAGCATTCCGCTCATTCCGGAGACCTCCCTTCGGAGCCTGTTCCGTCGCCGCGGACGGCCGCGACGATTTCCTCGCGCAACTGGTCGAGCGCGAAGATGAAAGGGTCGATCCTCCCGAGCTTCCGACGCAGCGAATCCGTCCGACTGCCGAAACCGGCGAGCCAGGACGAGATATCGTCCTCCTTCGCGCGTGTCCGTCTCCTGGCGTCGATGATGTGATAAAACACGCTTCCCCGATCGAAGGAACTCACCGCTTCCGGAAGTTCCTCGACTCCCGAGAAGCGTTTGTCCGTCGGGAAGACGAGGATCTGCGCCCGCACGAAGAAAAACGGATGATCGCTCTTCGCCCATGTGAGCGAATCGTCTTCGTCCATGCGTTCGTCGATCCTTCCGAGGATTTCGCGCCGGACGCCTTCGAGCGATTCGTGCTCCTCCGGGTTCACGGCGCTCAGTCGTTCCGCGAGAGTGATGTCTCTCAGGGAACGGGCGATCCATTCGGCGAAATCGTTGAAGTATTCCGTTTCTCCGATCTGGGGACGGAGTCTTCGTCCCCAGAAATGATAGTGGAGGCACCCTTCCGGAACGATCGTAACGGCCTGGCGCAGTTCGCCGATCGTTCTCGCATGGATGCCCGTGCTGATGGTGACAAGTTCGCACGTGCGAACTTCGAATGGAGCGTCGCCGGAATTCCTCTCGGTCATTGCCGTATCACCTCCTGGAAATTGCGGTGGGAGCGAAGCGCGGTGAAAATCCTGAAACGGGAGAGTTGTCTGTAAATAGGATATGATACCAAGAATGTTTTTGTATTATAGCACAACTTGTTTTTCGTACCGGCGACAAAAAAAGACGGGCCCCTCCCCCTGAGGGGGGTGGATCCCGTCTTTTATTTGTTGCAGGGTCGTCTATTCGCCGGTCTCTTTGACTTTCAGGATTTCGTCGAGGTCCTCATCGTCAAGAAGGAGGTCCTGCTCCGTCGGAACGGGAGCCTCCCCCTTCAGCCGGAGGATGATCTCCTCGGCGCGCTGCAGATCTTCTTCCGTGAGCGGTTTCTTCTCCTGTTCCATCTCCTTCGCCTCCCCCGAGATGTCAGCTCCCGCGTCCTACAGGAGCGGATACTGTCCGACGCTCGCCCTCGCTCCCATCAGGATGCGGACGTACTGTGCCCGCTTCCAGGCGTGCGGGTCCGTGTTGTGGAGCGCGTCCCGCCGCCCCAGGGCATCGGCGACGGTCGCGTAGCCCGCCATATCCATCCATTGCTGGAGTTCCTTTTTCATCGCCCCGATCGCGGAGATCTTCTTTCTGTAGATCGCGCTCACGACCTGAACCGCCGTCGCTCCGGCGAGGATCATCTTCGCGATGTCGAATCCCGACGCGATCCCTGTGGACGCACAGATGTCCGCGCCGATCCGTCCGCTCGCGAGCGCCGTGAAACGCAGCGGGAGCCGGTTTTCCATGCCCGTGCTCAGGTCGAACGTGAAGACGCTTTCCTCCGTCGCCGCGTCGAGATCGGGCTGGAAGAAGCGGTTGAAGAAGACGACGCCGCGCGCGCCGGCCTTCGCCATTCTCGACGCGAGATTGAGCGGGTTCGCGGAGAACGCCGACATCTTGACCGCAACGGGAAGCGGCGCGACGGTCCGGCAGACGTCCTTCACGATCGCCACCTGGTCGTCCTCGATGGCGTTCCCCGCGACCGACGGATCGACGGGCGTCGAATAGAGGTTGAGTTCGAGGCCGTCGACTCCCGTCCCGGCGAGGCGCTCCGCCCAGTTCCGCCATATTTCGTGCGTGTCCGCATTCAGCGACGCGAACATCGGTATGGATACGGCTTTCCGCGCCCGCACGAGCCATTCGAGATGCTCTTCGGGACCGGCGTAGGCCATCCCCGGGGAAAACGAGATCTCCGGTTGTTCCCGGCTGTCGTAGTCCATCGCGAAGTCTTCGAGGAGGTCGTTCTGAAGCGTGATCTGTTCCTCGAAGAGCGACGCCGTGACGATGGCGCCCGCTCCGGCATCCTGGATCTTCCTGATGACGCCCATGTCCGCGGTAAGACGGCTCGCGCCCACGATCAGGGGGTTCGCGAGGGAGATTCCGAGCCAGCGTGTCGCAAGATCAGCCATTTTCGTTCCCTCCTTCGTTTTCGGTGTCGAGATGCACCCGGCTTTCCGGACAGCTGCGGCTCCTGTCGAGAAAATCCATGACGATTTCGAAGGGGAGATCCCGCTCCGCGACGATATCCGAAAGGCGGGTCCCCGACTGCGCAAAGAACTCACGCCGTCCCCCCGCCCGCATGTCGGACACCGGAGACGTGTCCAGCGTGAACAGCCGACTCCACCCCGGTCCGGGTTCTTCGTCCCCGACGACGATGCGCGTCTCCGCCATGAGGTCAGTCCTCCCCGAAAACCGTTTCGGGTTTGCCGAGCGCCGCGTAGAGACCGTCCGGGTCGTCCGTCCCGACGACAAGGCGCCGTCCGTTCGTAAAACGGAGCTCCAGCGCGGTGCGTCCGGAAGCGTTCCAGATCCATCCTCCGGGAATGAGCTTGATGCCGATCGAATGCCACGGAACCAGGACCCGCGTCACGGACGCTATCGAGTCGAGCGGGACCCTCTTCCGGAGGAGTCCGACTCCGAGACGCAGGAGAAGCGCGTCTTCCGTCACCCGGGTTTCCATCCTGAAGAACAGAATCGCCACGAACGCCATCATTCCGAGGGTCACGACGAAATTTCTCGTCGAGCCTCCTCCGGCGGCCAATTTGTAAATCCCGTAAAAAAGAAGCGTCATGACGAGACACATCACGAGCGTGATTCTCGCCGTCTGGCTGTGACGATAGCGATCCATGGCATCCTCCTGCTTTTCGATGATTCTATGCTATTCTAGCATGGAGCACACCAAAGGACTTCAACGGACGGAGCGGACTCGATGGATTTCTACGACTGGCAGCTGCGCGCCTTCGAACACATCAGGGGACGGAGCGCCGTGCTCTCTTCCCCGACAGGTACGGGCAAGACCCTCGTGGCCTACCTGTGGACGGGAATCATGCTCGGGGACGGACGAATCACAGTCCCGGACGAACGGGTCATATTCACGGCGCCGATCAAGGCGCTCTCGAACGAACGCTATCTCGACCTGCGGCGCATGGGGCTCGACGTCGGCATCGAGACGGGCGACTTCAAGCGGAACGAAGGCGCTCCGATCGTCTGCTGCACGCAGGAGATCTATACGCTCAAGTACTGCCGCCTTCCGGGGCAGCGGCTCGTCGTCGACGAATTCCACTACGTCTTCTCGGATCCCGACCGTGCCCGCGCGTACATCGACGGCCTGCGCGACACGCACCCCGATACGCCCGTCCTCGTGATGTCCGCGACGTTCGGCGGATCGGAGACGGTCGGTTCGTACCTCTCCGCCGTGTCGGAACGCCCCTTTACCGTATACGAGAACACCGAACGCGTGACCGAACTGATCTTTCGTCCGAAACCGCCAGCGACGGTCGAATCAGTCCGCGACGCGCTCGTTTTCGTCTTTTCGCAGAAGGGGGCGAGGGAGCTGGCGTACAGGATCGCACGCGCGCGACGCAGAATCCCGTCCGAGGGGCGGAAGCGCCTCTACGAACTCGCCGACATCCTCGACGTCCCGAAAGTTCAGATGCCGTTGCTCTGCGGCGTCGGCGTCTATCACGGAGGGATGCTGCCGAAGGAGAAGCTTCTGGTGGAAGCCGCCTTTCGGGAACGGATCCTCGACGTCGTCGTCGGGACGGATGCGCTCTCGCTCGGAGTGAATCTTCCGGCGGAGACGGCCGTGTTCGCCCAGCTCGTCCACTACCACGACAATGCGCCGATCTCGAAGATCGAGTTCCTGCAGATGGCGGGACGAGCGGGACGAAAGGGGCTCTTCGACACGGGGTACGTGACGTGGCTCGCGGACTCTCCGTTCGAGCACAAAGACTTCAGGACGGACCTCGTCTTCCGCGACCTTCTCGAAGCCGAGCCGGAGGGTGCGTGCGTGACGTTGCGCCCGGCGTTCGGGCGGCTGCTGCGGAAGCAGGTCACTCTCGAGGACGAGGCCGCCTATATCTGCGACTATTCGCTGCCGCGTCAGGATCCCGCGATCGTAGGGGGCATGCTCAGGGACGGCCTGAAGAAGATCGACCGCGCCCTCCGGAGGCTCGTTCCCGTCAAGGCGCGGGAACGGTTCCGGAAGATCCTCGCGAACATCTGGTACGAGGAAATGGACGTCGACGAAAACCTCGAGGTCGCGCTGCTCTTCTTCCGGGAGGACACGCCGAGCGCCATCGAGGCGGCGAAGCTCGTCGTCCCGTTCGAGCGCAATTACCTGCAGGCGCTCCTCAAGATCAAGCGTTTCGCCAACCGTCTCCCGAAGGGATGCCGATTCCGGGGGATGCGGGACCTGAACACCGCCGTCGATTCGATCGACCCGACGATCTTCGGCTTCGAGGAGCGGATCGGCGAGATCGAGCACACGCTGTCGCTCGCGGATACCGGACGATGGTCAGTAGTCTCCTCCCTTCCCGAGGTCGTCGAAGGCCTTGATGATATACCTGCCGTCTCCGGCGCCGAGGTCGACGAACCGGGCGTCTTCTGACGGCCGTCGCCCTTTGCCGTCCAGCTCGATGATCACCTTCGGGCGGACGAGGTCCTGGTCCATGGCTCCGGCGACGACGCCGATACTGTAGTCCGAAAGCTCGACGACCGTCCCCGGCGGGTAGAGTCCGAGCTGCCGGAGCAGCGCCCGGACTACCCTGCCGTCGAAGTGCGTTCCGGCGCTCCCGACGATCAGCGAGACCGCCATCCGGCTCCCCATCGCGTCCTTGTAGATCCGCTTCGTCGTCAGCGCGTCGAAGACGTCGACGACGGCCGCGATCCTCGCTTCGAGGGAGGCCGTCTCAGCGGCGGTCCCGTCGGGGTAGCCGCAGCCGTCCCATCGTTCGTGGTGACCGCGGACCACCGAGAGGATTTTCGGATCCGCGACGCCGGAGTTCCGCGCAATGGCTTCGCCGTATTCGGGGTGCCTGCGCATGATCGCGAACTCGTCCTCGGTGAGTCGTCCCGGTTTGTTCAGGATTCCGAGAGGGATCGAGGCCTTCCCGAGATCGTGGAGAAGTCCGCCGACGGCCATCGCTTCCGCGAGATCCGGTCGTTCCGGCACGAGATGGGACGCGACGTACGAGCCGAGGAGCGAGACGTTCAGGGAATGGACGAACGTATATTCGTCCCAGCTCCGGACACGTCCAAGACACAAAAGGATCTGCGGCGACTTCGCGACCTCGCGGGCGAGGGTCTGCCCCTCCCGGACGAGTCCCCACACCGCCTCGCGGCTGTCGGCGTCCGAAACGATCCTCTGATAGACTTCCTGGACCTGGTGCAGCGTGTGCCGTGCGAGATCGGGATCGAGGCGCTCGATGGACGGTTCGGCACGATCGAGCATCCCGGAGAACTCCTCGAAGGACACGTCTGTGTTCCTGACGATGGAAAGGTATCCGATGCCCCGTCGGCGAAGCTGATCTGGCAAATCCGGAATGCTCCTGAGCACCGCACCGATATCGCTGCCTCTCGGGACGAGGACGGCGCCGTCGGAGGAGAGCACGTCTTCGGCGGTGCGACCGGCGACGTCCTTCAGTTCGTCCAACGGAATTCTGTTCCGGATCTCCATGCGTTTCCCTCTGATTCAGCCGATATGTCGTTTTTCAATAACCGCAAGAGATTATCACATCTCATGTCGGATTGCATTACAGACGAATCGTCTTAAGATTCTTCTGGGCGTGAACGATCGCCGAAATCGTCGCGGCCATGGATTCGAACTGAAGCGACGCATCCTCCATGACCTTCACGGATGCTTCCATCTCGTCGGAACTTCTCCGGATCGTTCCGCCCGCATCGGTCATCGCAGCATCCATTCGTTCCATGAAATTCTTGTTGGTCGAGAGAAACTCCGTGAACGACGCGAGCGACGTCCGGATCACGTCGAACATATCCGTAACCCTGCGGATATCGTCCATCGCATCCTGGACGGATGACGAAATTTCCGTGACCTTTTTCGCGATGGATTCCGAGGCGCTCTTCGTCTCGGCGGCGAGTTCCTGGACGTTTTTCGCCACGATCGCGAAACCGCGTCCGTGCTCCCCCGCCCGGGCGGCCTCGATCGACGCGTTGAGTGCGAGAAGGTTCGTCTGTTTGGCGATCCGCTGGATCTCCTTCGACATCTTTTCGATTTCAAGGAAGGACTGGAGCGTCCCGTAGGTCGCGTCCACCGTCCGGCCGACATCTTCGCTCATTCCCTCGAGGTCCGTGCCGGACTTCTCGAGGTCGCGCGCGAGCGTCTCGTTCATCTTGGCGATCCGTCCGACGCTTTCCCGCGTCTCCTCGCTCTTGTGCGAAAAGTCGCTCTCGAGCTCCGACAGCATATCCCGAAGCGTCGAGAAGCGCTCCGTCGTGTTCGAGATCTCGCCCTCGACGCGCCGGACCCGGCTGACAAGGACCTCGTCGAGCTGCGACATGAAAGAATTCATCAGGGTGTCGGCGAAATACGCCGACGCGAGGCGGCGGATCACATCGGAATAGGCGGCATCCATACCGGATCTCTCCTCACTTCCCGTAGATGTCACCCAGGACATCCGTGCCGCACTGGAGGCGCTCGAACCAGTCGAGGAACTTCCCGACGTTCTCCCCAGCCATGACGGCGCCATGTTGCGGAGCGATCACCGCGGGATCGAGCGCGCGCACGAGAGACACCCACTTTCTGCACGCGGCGTTCGACGCCATGTAGCGCCTGTGGAATCCCTCCATGAGGCGGATGTGGCTCTCGAAACTGCCCGCCTCGGGATACCGGCCGCCCTTCGGGAAGATCGCGGCGCCGATGTCCCCGGAAAAGAGGACGCGAGAGAGCGGGTCGAACAGCGAGAAGCATCCCGTGGAATGAAGGAAGTGCGACGGAATCAGCTTCACGGCTGCGCCGTTCCCGAAGGTCAGCGTCTCTCCATGGTCGGGGATGGCGGCGATCCTCTTCGTGTCGTAGATGCCGAAGTGCGGCAGGAAGCGGACCCAGAGTCCTGAGATGTGGACGGTTGCGCGCTCGGCCATCGAGAGCCAGAGCGTGATTCCCGAGGAGACGTCCGGATCCTGGTGCGAGTAGAAGATGTGACGGATCTTCCGGAGATCCACGATCTCCGCGACGTTGGCCAGAACCCTCGGGAAGACGTGCGCTCCGCCCGGATCGAGGAGCATGACCTCGTCGCCCGACGTGATGACGTACTGGTTCGTCTGAACCGCGGTCTCCTCTTCCTGTTCCTCCCATCCGAGGAAGAGGAATCTGTGCCCTCCCCGGTCGTACAGTGTCGTGGAACTGACGTGCTCCATAACGCTCAACCCCTTCCTGGAGTGGTGTTCCGTATGAAAGAAGCCCCGGCGTCCCCGCCCTTCAGATTCCTGACAGCTTCCCGCGGCGGCAGGGGGTGACCGAGAAGATACCCCTGGACCAGGTCGCACCCCTCCGAGCGCAGGAATTCGAGTTGCGCCGGCGTTTCGACCCCTTCCGCGAGAACGGAGATCCCGAGCGAATGCGCGAGATGGATGATCGTCCGCGAGATGGCGACGTTGCTCGCGTCCTCCGGGATGTTCGAGAGAAAGGATTTGTCGATCTTGATGATGTCGATCGGCAACGCCTTGAGGCGAGAGAGAGACGAATAGCCCGTGCCGAAATCGTCGATGAGGATGTGGACGCCCATGTCCCGGAGTCCGAAAAGCGTATTCTTCGCGCTGTCGACGTTCCCGATGATGCCCTGCTCGGTCACCTCGACGCCGACGGCCGACGGCGGAACGCCTGTCTCGTCCATGACGCACCGGATACGCTCGAGAAGTTTCGACGAGTGGAATTGCCGCGGAGACAGGTTGATCTCGACGCGGAAAGCCGGGACGTTCTCCTTCGTCCACTCGGCGCGTTGCCGCATCGCTTCGGCGAGAACCCAGTCCCCGACCGGGACGATGAGTCCGGAATCTTCGGCCACGGGAATGAAGTCCATCGGAGGAACGAGCCCCCGTTCGGGGTCGTTCCATCTGAGAAGCGCCTCCATGCCGCGGATCTGGCCGTCGGCGAGCGACATCATCGGCTGGTAATGCAGCACGAACTCGCGCTTCTCGATCGCGCCCCTGAGCGCGTTTTCCATGCGAAGCCGCATCGACGAGCGTTCGCCGAGTTCGGGCGTGAAGAACCGGTATGCGCTCGTTCCGATCTCCTTGGCCTTGCTCATCGCCATGTCGGCCTTCTTGAGGAGCGCATCGGGGCTCGTTCCGTCCTCCGGACAGACCGCAATGCCGATCGAGGCGCTGACGAAGAGCGTCTGTCCCCCCGCGAGCACGGGACGATCGAAGCTCCGCACGAGCGAGTCCGCCAGCGACGCGATCCGTTCGACCGATTCCGCGTCCGGGAGAAGAATGTAGAAATCGTCCCCTCCGACGCGCGTCACGGTCGGCCCCTCGCCGAGCGATGCCGACAGGCGTTCGGCAACCGCCTGGAGAACCTGGTCGCCGACGAGATGCCCCAGCGTGTCGTTGATGTTCTTGAAGCGGTTGATGTCGAAAACCATAACGCCGATGCGGGGTACGGGACGTTCCCGGTCCGCGAGTTCCTGCTGCAGGCGGTCGAGGAAGACCGACCGTGCGGGGAGCCCCGTGAGGTAGTCGTAGTTCGTCCGCAATTCGAGCTGCGCCTCCGCGAAACGCACTTCCGACAGATCGTTGAAAACCGAGACATATTCGGAGACGTTTCCTTCCCTGTCGTATACGGCCGTGACCGTCATCCATTCGGGGTAGACCTCTCCGTTTTTCCGCCGGTTCCAGATTTCGCCCTCCCACTTTCCGCGGCGCAGGAGCGTGTTCCAGAACCCCTCGTAGAATTCGCCGTCGTGACGGTCGGACTTGAGAATCCTCGGATTCCGTCCGACCGCTTCCGGCGCCGTATACCCCGTGATCGCGGTGAATGCGGCGTTCACGCGCCTGATCGTGCCGGCCGCGTCCGTGATGACGATCCCTTCGATAGTGTTGTCGAAGACGCTCGTGGCAAGCTGGAGCTCCTTTTCGGCGCGCCGGCTTTCGGTAATGTCCCGTGTCGTTCCGATAACGCGCACGACATTCCCCGCATCGTCCCGGACCGTCCTGGTGACGGCGAGCAGCGTCCGCTCGCCGCCTCCGGGAGGCAGCATCCGGTATTCGTACGACGCGGAATCGAGCTTTCCCGAAAGGATTCGTTCCGCAATCGCACGGATTTGCCCGCGATCGTCGGGGTGGACGAACCGATAGAACACGTCCCGGCCCGGCGTGCATTCATTCCGCGCGCAGCCGATCATCCGGAAGATGTTGTCCGACCAGATCATCGTCCCCGAGACGAGATCCATCTCCCACGACCCCATGTTCACGAGAGTCTGCGCTTCGTTGAGCATGTCCTCGCTCCGCCTGAGGTTCGCGAGCGTCCGCGTGTATTCCGTTATATCCCGTCCCATGGCGACGAGGAGGTTCCGTGTTCCGTCCTTCGAGAAGAACGGGACGCGGATCACATCGAAGGTCCTGGCCGCTCCGTCGCGATCCGGGATCGCGACCTCTCGCCGCGTGACGTCCCCGCTCCTCCACGTCTCTTCGTCAGCTTCCGATGCGCGCAGAAAGAGGTCGCCGTACGACGGGAAGAGGGCCGCAAGATCCTGAAATGCCGCTCCGGCATACTCCCTTTCGTCGATCCCGAAAAGACGTTTCGCCGTCCCGTTGGCGAAGAGCCACCGACCGGTTCCGTCCCGGATTACGAACATATCGGGGGAAACGTCGAAGAGTCGCCTCACGTCGACACCGCGTTCTCGAAATTCGGCGTCCGGAATCCGGTCCATGCGGCGATTCAGCTCCCCGCCGCGAGCGATGTCTCGCCCAGGATCGTTTCGACGAGGGTCGTCGCCGCGTTCGGGAACGCGAGGGCGCGCGAGCGCTTCCGCATCGTCGCGAGCTGCCGCCGGTCGCGCGAAAGCCGCAGGAATATCGAGCCGACGTCGTCCGCCGAACGCGCGAGGATCCCGGCGCCGTTCTCCTGGAGATACATGGAATTGTTGATCTCCTGCTTCGGGATGGGGTTCACGAGGATCATCGGAATTCCCGTACAGAGCGCCTCGCTGACGGTCAGGCCGCCGGGCTTCGTGACCAGCAGGTCGGAACGCCGCATGAAAGAGTCGAGATCGCTCACGAACCCGTACGTCGAAAGACGGACGTTCGGAGGCATATCGACGCGTTCGAGATCCCTCAGAAGGTCCCGGTTCCGTCCCGTCACGATCGTGAGATCCGTTTCGACGCCCGTTCGCCCGAGCGATCCCATGATGTCGAGCGCGAGTGAATTCGGAATGCTGCTCGTCACGAAGAGCGTCCTGAAACGTCCATCGGAGGACGGCTCCGGCGGAGTTCCGTCGCACCCGGCATACGCACGCATGACGGGGATTCCGGACATCGTGATCCGCTCCGCCGGAACGCCCCCGTCGAGCAGGCCGGTGCGGATCCATTCGCTCGCGATGAAATAGCGGTCGACGTATTCGTTGAGCCACATCCTGTGAAGGCCGTAGTCCGTGATGATCGTATAGATCCGGCCGCCGTAGAGCCCCTGTTTCTTCATGCGCGAAACGACGTTCAGCGGAAAGAAGTGCGTGCAGAGGATGACCTCCGGCTCATTTTCCGCGATGTACCGCATGAATTTCGTGACCTGGTTCATCGTGATGCTCTCGAGAAAGCGAAGCATCACGCTCTCCTCGCGGTTCTGGTCCGTGAGATCGTACATCATCCGGCACGCGAGGTGCGAATGCTCGCTCACGAACGCGTAGACGTCGCTGTACGACCATTTGAACAGATCGCTGGAGAAATCCAGAAGATCCATGATCACGTTCGGCACTCCCATGCGGTCGAACTCTTCCCGGACCGCACGGGCCGCCATGCGGTGACCGTTCCCGGCGGTCACGTAGACGATATGCACCGGCCTCATGCCGAAACCTCCCGACTCCGTGTGATTGTGATGCGTGATATCGGACACGAACGCCACAATTATACCCGACGCCGCATGTTAGAATGGTCCCCGGTATGCGACGGAACGTCGCCGATCAATTTCCGGACGGGAGGAAGATCCGTACATGGCCAATGCCACGCATAGAACGATGCACGCGCTCATTCTTGCGGGCGGAAGCGGGACCCGGCTCTGGCCGCTCTCGCGCGAGGAGCTTCCCAAACAGTTTCTGTCCCTGTCGGGAACGCGGACGCTGTTGCAGCAAACCGTCGACCGGATGTGCGCCGTCGTGCCTCCGTCGCGGATCCGTGTCGTCGCGTCGGAACGATGGCGGAGTCTCGTCACCCATCAGCTGAAAGACATCGTCGGAATTCCGAAGGATCCCGTCGTCGGCGAGCCTGCCGCGCGAAGCACCGCGCCCGCCATAGCGCTCGGCGCGACACACCTTCTGGACGAAGGAGCGGCCCCGGACGATCTGTTGCTGGTCTGCCCGAGCGACCACTATATCGCCGACCGGGAGGCATTCTCTCGCGCCGTCGAAATCGCTTCCGAAGCGGCGTCGGATGACGCGCTCGTCACGTTCGGCATCGTGCCGGAGTGGCCTGAGACGGGGTACGGCTATATCGAAGCTCCTCCTGACGAATCTCTCCCCTGGCGCAATGTATCGCGCTTCGTGGAAAAACCGGACGCGGCGACCGCGCAAGCGTACATCGATTCGGGGAATTTTTTCTGGAACGCGGGGATCTTCTGCTTTTCGATTACATCTTTCCTGTCCGCTCTCGACGAATACATCCCGGACCTCGGAGCGCTCGCCCGGCTGGGGAGCGCCGCGCTGACGGAGGCGTTCCCGTCGCTTCCTCCGGCTCCGCTGGAGTACAGCATCATGGAGAAGATCGGCGGCATCCGATGCGTACCGCTCGCGGCCGGATGGTCCGACGTCGGCTGTTGGGACACGGTCTACGACGTTTCGCCGAAAGACGTCTCGGGAAACGCGACATCAGGCGACGTTCAGCTTTTCGACTCGTCCAACACGCTGGTGCGCGGAGACAGGCGCCTGGTCGTCGGAATGGGACTGACCAATATGATCGTCGTCGACACGCAGGACGCGCTCATGGTGGCGAACCGCGGCTGCTGCCAAAACATGCGCGGCATGATCCACGCCCTGAAATCGCTGCACCGCCGCGAACTCGTCGAGACACCGGAGAGCACGCGGCCGTGGGGAACATATCGCGTTCTCTTCCAGGGAGACCGGTTCAAGATCAAGCATATCACCATCAATCCCGGTATGCGGTTGAGTCTACAGTATCACTTCCACCGTTCGGAGCACTGGGTGGTCGTTCGCGGAACCGCAAAGGTCTCCGTGAACGACAGGGAGCAGCTCTTTCACGAGGGAGAGAGCGTCTTCGTCCCGAAGAGCGCCGTCCACAGACTGGAGAACCCCGGGCGAGTCCCGCTCGAGATCGTCGAGATCCAGAACGGGGAATACCTCGGGGAGGACGACATCATCCGAATTCAGGACGACTTCAACCGGTAAAGGCGGGAAGACGCCGCGATCATTTCCCGGTAATTTCGAGATACTCCCGAAGCGCGAGCAGAACCGTGGCGGCGTCCCAGATCCAGGCGCCGCCATTTTTCGCCTCCCTTTCGAGACGCCGCGCCTCCGGCAAAACATCCAAAAGGACACGCTCCGCGAAGTTCCGGTCGCCGCACGCCAGCGCAAGGCGCAGGACGATCGCCATGTGGCCCGCCGACATCCGGTCGCATCCACGGTCGACGAAAGCCCGCTCTCCCGTGTCGCCATAGATGGCGTCTCCGATATCCGGCCATCGGGCGGCAATGAATGCGAGCGTTCTCCGTGCCGCTTCCGGAACGCTTCGCGCGATTCCGAGCGCGATCGCCGCGGAATCCCCCGGCTTGACGATGAAGTTCGGCGAAAAATGGAACGATGGAAGACACCCTCCGAAAAGAGAGTGAAGTTCGGGATCGAAGGAGCTGTGGAAGAGGCCATTCGGAAGAAACGCTTCGAGGACGAACGCGCGTGAACGCGCAGCAAGCCCTCTGAGGAGGTCGCCTTTTCCCGGGTCGCCTGCGGATGCCGCAAGCTCGTCGAGCAGATCCGGCGCGTACCCGAGCGTGTAGCTGTTCGGCGAAAACGCGCCGGTTCCGTAGTTGTAGTAGTTCCGGACGCGCCATGTCCGTCCGACCCCGTCTTCGTGCATCGCGTACCCGTCCGCAAGGTCCGTCGCCTCCCGAAGCAGTTCCTCGTCGCCGAAGCGGCGCGCTCCGGCGACGAGCGCTTCGACGCACAGCAGGATCTCCGTCGTTCCCGTGGCGTCCTTCTCCCCTCGACGGCCCAGACGCCACGAAACCGTCCGGCGGATGCGCCCCGCCACGTCAACCGAAACGACATACCCTTCCATCCCGGCGCGGATCTCATCGAACAGCCGCCTGTCCCCTGCCGCCGCGGCGGCGATCCACATCGTCGCACCGTCGACGGCGTACGAAAACCCGTCCTCCCGCGCAATCCTGCCCGGAGGGCCCGAAGCCCGAAGCGCAGTCGAAAGCCCGTCTGCTGCGCTCCCGACCGGGGACGGCACTCCGGATCGCGCCGGCGCAACCGCCGGGAAAAGAAGGCTATGGACGCACAACAGGAACAGAAACCGGCCGAACGTGTTCATGCTGTGTCGCCTCTTCCCGAAGGATCACCTTCCAAAATCCGTTGCCGAAAAAGATTCTTTCCGAGATCTCCCGCGTCGCGGACGACGGGAGCACCGCGATTCGCGAGGCGCTCCCCCTGGGCGCGCGGGAGACATCCGAAAGAAAGGCGAGGACGTCCGCGCCGTCTTCCGGCAACGACACCGGCTCGCGGGAACGCGTCACGCTTCTGAGGAATGCGGCCGTTTCCGCGTCCTCGGGGTACAGCGCGGCGATCTCCGGTTCTCCCTGAAGCGCCTGTTCCCACATCTCCAACAGCGACCATGTCCGTGGAAGTTCATACCACCCGACAGCCGAGAGAACGACGAGCAGCGTCAGTACGGGCACATTTCGCCGCCAGCCGCGGGGGGCGGCGGCCACGGCCGCGAGGCAGAGCATCGTCCCCATCGCGAGAACGAGGACGGGAATCTTTTCGTCGGAATCCCTTCCGAGAACGAACAGCGCCGCCAGAATCAGAAGATGCGCGATCCAGAAGGATTCGAAACGAACCATCCGGCCCCTGTCGCAGATCGTGAACGCTCCGTCGCGCGTCAGCATCAGTCGGCACGACGCGTCGTTTTCCGGATAGGACTGCCGGCCAATCACAAAGAAAATACAGGCGAGAAGGAGAAGGGAAAGCCGGCTCGAACCCCATATTGCATACAGGGCCCGGACGTTCGGAAAGAGCGGTCCGCCGCGCTCGTAGATCCAGTGCAGGAAGGCCCAGCCGCCTCCGAGAAGGGCAAACGGGGAGAACAGGACGATATAGAGCGCCAGCTTCCTGTCGCGATCTCCGGGAAACAGCATCCAGAGGATCATCGCCATGCCGATGACGTAATACAGCGCCGCGGGGTGGACGAACGGCGCCGCCCCGAGCGCAAGGCCCGCTACGAAAAGGAAGAACGTCCGTTCCAGAACGGCATAGGACAGGAGGGAAAACGCCGCAATGGAGCAGAACGCCAGAAGCAGCGCCCCGCCGGGACTCGTCGTCCCCGTGAACAGCAACGAAGGCGACGAGAGGGCGGCGAGGAAAAACGCGAAAAATCCGGGACCTTCAAGATGAGATCGCGTCGCAAGAAACAGAAGGACGCCCGTAAGCGTGGACACGCCCAGCGCACAGAGCACCCCCCATCCGGCGACGACGCCGTCCGGCGTCCTCCGGAAAAACGGGAAAACGGCTTTCCAGAGGACATGAACGCCAAGCGGCTTTCGCAGGATCGAGTCGGCCACGGAAAGCCCCTCGGGATCCCGCGCTTCGAGGAGCATCGGAAATGCCTCGGGAAGAAGGAATTTTTCCGCAAGCGGGACCGTCACCGTGCAGAACAGCGGCAACAACAGCGCCAGTGCGAAAAGCGCGCCTAAGAACTTACGCTGTCGGGTGTTCCGTATGGGACGCAAGTCCATGAGTCGTCTTCTCCCAATAGAACGGATTCGTCAGCAGCTGCCAGAGCGCCTTGTAGGCCGCCGTGGAGTGCAGGATCCAGTAGGCCGGATTGAGCAGCGCATAGGGTGTCAGCCAGAAGTACTGGCGCCGGAAGACCGCGAGCATGTTCATGTAGATCGCGACGGCATTCCCCAGAATGAGGTTCATATTCGAGATAACCACTACGGCGGGAGGAAAGTACGCATCCATCCATTGCGGACGGAGCGCAAGCCAGAGAATGAAGACGAGCCAGAGAATCGGGTTGATCAGAAACGTCAGGAAGGTTCCCCCCACCAGCAGCTGCAACCCCCAGAAGGCGCGCCAGCCCGCCTGACGGACGAAGCGGACGGGATGCCGCATATGGACGAGATATGTCATCATGAATCCCTTGATCCAGCGCGATCGTTGCCGGATCCAGTTGCCCGCGCGGCTGTTCGATTCCTCGTACGTCGTCGAATTGATGGTGGCGATCCGGTACCCCCTGGCGCTCGCACGGATGCCCAGATCCGCGTCCTCTGTGACGTTGAAGGGATCCCACCCTCCGAGGGCGCGAAGCGTCTCCACCCGGAAGTGATTCGATGTTCCCCCCAGAGGAATCGGGAAGCGGAGCGTCTCGATGCCCGGCAGCATGTAATCGAACCAGTACGAGTATTCCAGCGTGAACATCTTCGTGAGGAAGTTCTGCCGCGCGTTGAAATAGTTCAGGGCCGCCTGGACGCACGCGAGATTCTCCGGCCCCTTGGCGAAGGCGACGAGCGCCTTCTTGAGCTGGTCTCTGTCGGGAACGTCCTCCGCATCGAAAATCGTGAGGAATTCCCCGCGCGCGAAGAGAAGACCGTAGTTGCACGCCTTCGGTTTCGTCTTCGGGAACGAGTACGGCACGCGGACGATCTCGAAGTGCGCAGGCGGCTGAATCCGCCGCAGCGATTCGTACGTTTCGACGTCATCCTCCTCGAGCAGGATCTTCACGTCGAGCTTGCTCGTGGGATAGTCGAGCTTTTTGACCGACTCGATCAGCATCTTCACTACGACGGGCTCCCTGTACATCGGGAGAAGAACCGTATAGACGGGAAGATCCTCATCCTTCAGCTCCGCGACCTCTTCGTCCGAAACCTGCTGCCGGATCTCCGTGTGCGCGCCGGCCATCGAAGCCGTGAATTTGAAGAGAATCGAGACGAGATACAGGATGTTGACGAGGAGGACGATCCCGGTCCCCACAACACGCGGCCATTCGTATATACCGAAGAGCAAGGCCGTGACGAAAATGAAAATCGCCGCAAGCTGCGCGTTCGTGAAGGTCTGGATCGCCGACTGTTCGGGCGTTCTGTAGAAGAGTCCCATCACGGTTTCGTCGATATATGTCTGTCTGAAGACCGACATGAATGAGCGGGACATGTCCCGCTCGCTCGCGACGTACAGGACGATCTCCCGCCCGAGGCGCTCCGGAAGCTCTCCGCCGAAAACGGGGTCCGTGGGGTTGGAAGTCGCAAACGCGATCTTTCCGCCCTCTTCCCCGAGAGGGAGCGTCGAATGCGCGCGGAGAAACGATTCGCTGACGCGGGACAGAACATGGCGGAGCACGGCGGGATCCGGCGGCTCGGCTCCCGGATCGCGGTACGAGAGCGAAAACTGTTCCGCGAGCGCGAGCGCGATCTGCCGGGAGTTCACGAGTCCCAGCGCCATCAGGATCGTTCCTATCGGCGATGTCCACGTCTTCTGGATCTCCACCGCCCGGTCCAGCGTTTTCTGATCGATTGCGCCCTGCCTGAGAAGAATCGCTCCGAGTTTCATGTCGCCTCAGCGACGGGACGGAAACATCGTCGAAATGGAGAGTTCCACGTTCGTCCCCTCCCCCGTATAGGCTCCCAGAATGTCCCGATAGACGATAAGCGACAGCGAGTATCCGCCCGCGAGATGAACGACCGGTCCAAACCCCGCCTTCCAGAGCCTGTGTCCGCGTTTCGGGGCGGTCGGATCCGCGGGGTTCGGGCGTGCGATATGGTCGCTCTCCTCGACGTTCAGAGCCAGCTGCACTCCCCATGAGGGGGACAACGGCGTATAGAGGATTCCGTCGAACCGGAACTGGTTCGGCTCGTCGCCGTCGAAGGCGCGATACCCGGCTTCGAGATTCACGTAGCCGTAGCCGCCGCGCAGGGGCCAGCTCCTGCTCCAGACATAGCGGAGGTCCGCGTAGCGGTTCCCGGTTCCCAGCGCGACCGGAATCCGGTCGTCATATCCGGCCGGGACTCCGAACAGCAGCTGCAGGGCGGCGGCCTCGCTTCCGCGGTTCCAGAGCCGGCGTCTGAGTCCGATTTCTATGTCTCCGACGCCGCTGTCCGAGAGATCGGACGGCGACGCCTTCTCCTGGCGTTTCCAGGGAAGATTGAGAATGGCCGTGTACCGGTCGGTCATGCCATACTCCATGTACAGCCGCGCCTCGGTCTTCGAGAACGCCCCATCGAGAGCCTTTTTGCTCTCCCGCTGTTCGTCCCAGTACCAGGAGCTTTCATACCGCGCGACCGTCACGGTCATGTTCAGTGCGCCCTGGGGCTGCGTCCACGCTCCCGCGTGGGCGGCGGAGACACATGCGAGGACGAGGACTACCGGAAACAGTCCGCCGATCGCCCTCGGGCGATTCATGGGATCAGGACACCTTCCTTTTGTTCCCGAGCGCGATCTTCGCCAGAAGAGCGGTCACGAGAACCCAGATACCGAGCAGAATATAGCCGCGGTACCGGAACCAGATCCGTTCCGCCGTCGCCACGGGTTCGAGCGTGCGGACGCCCGTTTCCGGGCTTCTGGTATCGAAACTTCGCGAGAGTCCATCCTTCCCGTGAATGAAGAGCGTTCCATACATCTCTCCAGCACGCGCGGGATCCGTCGCGAACGAGACGGCCCGCCGCAGCGTCTCCGAATCCGCCGCGGTCGCCAGCAGTACGGGGCGGCCGGCGAAACTCCCGATTTCGAGCATTGCGTATCCCTTCGACGGTTCATGAGTAAAAACAACCTCTCCCGTGCTCTTCCGGTAAACGACACCCCCGATTCCGGGATCGAGCGGAAGGGTCCCTCGCAGCTGCTCCGGAAGAACGACGCTTTTCAGTGATCCGACGATGAGGGCATATCCCCGCTCTCCTTCATTCTTCAGATCCTCCAGAGGATGAAGGTCGGGGAGGAAAAAGACGTCTTCAGGATACTGTCGGTTCAGGAAAACGAGAAGATCAACCGTCGTCCTGAGGATCTCCGGATCGCGAATTCCATCCGTATAGACCGCACCGCGTGACATTCCGAAGAGTCCGAACGAGTCGAACGCCAGATTCCCGATCGGGAAGGTTCCATGCCCCGTCACGAAACTCCGGGAAAGAAGCCGCAAACGTGACGGAGTTCGGAGATACCGGCACAGACCCTCCGTGGACGGGTATTGTACGACCGCCCGGAGAGTGTTACGCGTGAAAAGGCCCGACTCCTTCGGCACCAGGAGATTCACGGCGAAACTTCCAGAATTGTCAAGCCTTTCGCTTTTCTCCAGCTTTCCGTTCCAGAAAAGATCGAGTCTCGGACGCCGGATCGCGTCATCGACAGGCGTATAGACCCCTTCGAGATGGAATGAGAGATCCGCCGGGGGCGTCGACATCAGTCCGGGGTAGACGGGAAGATCGGCCGCCGCGGAGAAATGCCCCGAGCCTTCCGTTTCGGCCGCAAACGCCGGGCTTCGATTCCCTGTTGTCCATTTTCGCACGGAAAACGCATCCCCCAGAACGGGGAAAACATTCCGCGCGGGGAGCGCCGAGATCTGCAACAGCAAGGCCGCGTCGTCCGATCCGACGATCGAAAGGTCTCCGGAAACCGGAGAGAATCCGTCCGGGAGAAGCGGCAGATCCGGGAAACGTTTTTTTCCCGATGAAATCAGAATCTTCGGCTGCGCGGCGGAGAAGGGTTCGCCGGCCACATGCAACGGAAAGGGCTGCCCCGGATACGTTTTTCGCAGCATCGACGCGATCCAGACGCCGGCAGTGGCTTCTCCGACCGTCGGTGACGGAGGGAGAAAGATCGCCGCGCCCGCAACGAGTGTGTCGAAAAAATCTGATGCCGAACGAACCGGCGGATGGCTGTAGCGGACCGTCAGACGCGAATCCGAGAGAATACCGTAGTACAGTCCTCCGCGCGACATATCGCTGCAGAAATCCTCCGTGATGAACAGCCGCGGTTCGATTCGAGCATGGAGGAATCCTCGCGACGCCACGTCCTCCGGCAACGGCAATGAGACAACCGGATTCTTCAGGAGATCCGCAACGCTTCGTCGGGTCGCAAGCCGGTCGTTGAGGAAAAACGAGAAGCTCGAAAGCGCATTGAGGGCGGACGAAGGGCGCAGCTCCCACGTCATGACCCCTTCTTCGATGGCGACCCGCGGCACCGGAAAGTATACCGACAACGGTGTCGCAGGCCCCTCGAAGAACATCTCGTCGGGATACCCGAGATCCCGAAGCGACAGGGAACGCGAATCCGCTACGGCGATATCACAAGCGGCGAAAACCGCGAAACATGCGGTCAATGCAACTTTCCACCATCTCGCACGATCCTTCGGATACGGAAGCACGGACTTCCCCTCCTTCGTCTTTATTCGCCCCTCCCAGTGCGCCGGAACAGCGCAGCGTCTCAGCTACTTCTTCTTCGCCAGGTTTCTGTCCCGGAAGTCGATCGCGGGTTCGTAGCTCGGATTCGTCGAAATCGAGCGGTCGATCCACTCGCGCGCGACACTCTTCTTGCCCATCTTGTACGCCGTGACGCCGGCCCAGTACATGTCGAGATAATTTCCGGAGTAGATCTTCACGGCTTCCTCGAACTGCTTCAGGGCGCGCGAGAAATTTCCCTTCGTGAGGTTATAGTACCCCGCCTTGTGGACGATGCTGATATTCGCCTTCTGTTCGGGCGTCAGCGGCATCGCGTCGAGAACGTCGATCTGGTCCGACTTGTTCGCGGTCGAGCCGGACAGAGGATTCACGGGAGCCTGCGTCGGCTGCGGTTCGGGCGTGGGCTCGGGTATGGGACGGACCGGCTCCGGAGTGGGCCGCGCGGTCTTTCCCTTCGGCGCGCCCGTCGGTTCCGGCTTCGGTTCGGGCGTCGGTTCGACCGCAGGAGTCGCCGCCGAGCCACCACCGAGGACGTTAAGCGCGGTCGCAATGCTCCGCCGCTTCAGCGGAACCTGATCCGGCTTTCCGAAAAACAGCTCGACGAGGTCGCCCCGGCCCGGAGCTCCTTCCATCCGGACGACCTCGCACTTGGAATAGGCGTTCTGAACTTCCTTCGCCTTCAGAATCGCGAGGTAGTTCTTTTCGATTCCGAGGACCTCTCCCTTGAGCCCGACGACGGGAGTTCCCTCGAGGTAGACCGCGAGCATCTGGCCCGGCTGGATCCCCTGCGACATGCCGGCGTCCACCGTCGCCACATCGCCGGCATACGCGAGAACGTGGTACGAGGACCCCGAAACCATCTGTCGCAGACGCTGCGCGATCTTCTGGATCGCGTTGTATGTCGCGGCCGAGAGGATGCCTCCGGATTCCCCCTCGCCGAACGCAAGTCCGGAGATCATGACGCCTCCCGCCGAGCGGTCGGCCGTCCCCGTCTCGCGTACGACCGACACGACCTCGCCGGTCTGGACGCGGACGACCCTGAGATCGAGCGCAACCTTCGCCGTCGAACTCCCCACGGCGACGCCCGTAAAGCCGCCGAGCGGGATGAATCCGCCCGAAGTCTTCGTCGAGAATTCCGTGATGGCCCCCGTTACGATCGCCTCGACGCCGACGAGCCGCCCGAGGGAAACGGCCGTGGTCGGATCGACGAGCCCCGACGCCGAAAGCTTCTGTTCCTTCGCGATCGCCTCGATGCGGCTGCGCTCATAGACGGTGAAGGCTCCGGTTTTGACGAGTTCCGTCGTGAGCATGTCCGTGATGCCGCGCCGGACGCCCTCCGTCACTTCCTTCGCTTCCGTGGCGTTGTTCTGGAACTCCAGAACGGCGATCCGCATCTTCGCCGATGCGACGCCGGAAAGCGCCGCGATGAAGAATGCACTCAACAACAATACGGTGCAACGGTGACTCCGGAGTTTCATGAACATGCCCCCATGTTTTCAGGATAGTGGTCCCTCGGGAGGAGGGACTTCGATATCACCGATCATTTCGAGAATTATACCATCCGCTTCGAATCCCCATCGACACGAATGGCGTTAAAAACAATATGATCAGATACATGAATTTATGCGCAAATGGATTGTCATTTTTCGGGCTTCCCGTACTCTATTCACAATACGACCGGAGGGAGGTGGAGATTCTGGATAGCGGAAGAGAGACGATTTTGCGGACGCTGGCGTCGGCGTTGTCGACGAACGGCGCGAAGGAAGACGGATGGCAGGAAACGGCCCTGTTCCTCGTGGATCTGAGTCTGAACGTAATCGTATCCGAGGGATCCGTTCGCGAGGGAGAAACGCTCGGAGAGGAGACCGCGGGGCAGAAATGCTATCGCGTTTTCCACCGGAGACGGGCCCCATGCCGCAAGTGCGCGACCCTCGAAACGATGCGCGACGGAATGCCCCACACGTTATTCACGGAGACCGGGGGCAGGAAGAAGAGAACCCGCTACCGGATCGATACCTTCCCCATCCGTGACGGGGCGGGAAAAATCTGGGGCGTTGCGGAACGGGTCTTCAGAGAGATGGAGAAAGAAACTCTTTCGAAAAAAGAGAAGGAGGAATGAGAGATGACTATACGGAACAAGCTTATCGGAATGGCGTGCATCGTTCTTCTGGTGATCGCGGCAATGGCGGGCGTGACGTACTATCGCGGCAGCGCCATGATGTTCGATCAGGTCGGGACGTCGGGGATGGAGATCGTGAAAGGAGCGGCCGAGGCCGTCAATTCACAGTTCGACAAGATCGAGGGAATCGTCGCGACCGCTGCGGATTCGGTCCTTCACGCGTGGCTCGTTCTCGGAACGACCGACGAGGAAGGTGTCGAGAAGGTTCTGACCTCGCTCGTCGAACGTGCTTCGGATAGCGGAATCGCCGACCTGTATTTCGGAATCGAATCGACCGGCAAACTCGCGCACGGTCGCGGCTGGAAGGAACCCGAGGGCTACGACGCGCGCGTCCGCGCCTGGTACAGGCAGGCCGCGGCAGCCGGAAAGGGAAAGGTCATTTTCACCGAGCCGTACGTGAACCAGAATACGAAGAAGGTCGTCGTCTCGGCGGCGACGCCCCTTTACGACACCGCCGGAAAACTTCTCGGCGTCCTGACCGGCGACATGGACACGACGGCGCTGAACGAATACGTCGTCAACCTCAAGATCTTCGGACAGGGGAGCGGCGTCATGATTCTCAGGAGCGGAGTCTTCGCGGCATACCGCGTCGCGGAGGACGTCCTGAAGGCCAACATGATGACGGACAGCAAGTTTCCAGAGCCCGTGCGGAACATCGCGAAGAAGATGGTCGCCGGAGAGAGCGGATTCGAAACCTACACCTACCAGGGCGAAGACCGCCAGATATTCTTCGCACCTGCGAGCCGCGACTTCTTCCTCGGAATCTTCTTTCCGAGATCCGTCGTCACCGGAATGGTGCGGGGACTTACGAACGTCCTGCTCGCGATCGCGGTCATCGCGATCCTCGTGACGGGCGGCGTCATCTTCGTCATCGTCCGGGGACTCACGAAGTCGATCGGGTCGATGAAGGCAACCACCGAAAAACTCGGAGCCGGGGACCTGACCGTCCACTACGCGGACTCCGGCAAGGACGAAATCGCAGACATATCTCGGAATCTCAACGGAATGGTCGTTTCGCTGCGCGATGTCATGGTTTCGATCCGGAAGGAGTCCGAGGAGACGGCCAGGCGCGCCGAAACCCTCGCGTCGCTTTCGGAGGAGACGCTCTCCTCGATGGAGGAGGTCTCGGGATCGATCGAGAAGGTGCAGGCCATGATGGAACACAGTTCGGCCGCCCTCGAGGAAACGAACGCATCGATCGAGGAGATCGCGTCGAGCGCGCAGTCGGCCGCGAAGGCGTCCGGCGACGGGGCCGAGGGCGCCACGCAGGCTTCCGAGGCGGCGAAGGGCTCTCTCTCCGAAGTCAACCTCGCCATCGGCAACATCAGGAACGCCGCGGGGGAATCGGCGAAGAGCATCGATCGGATCAAGGCGCTCGCGAAGTCGGTCGAGGACATCTCGGGATTCGTGACGACGATAACGTCGATCGCGGACCAGACGAACCTTCTGGCGCTGAACGCGGCGATCGAGGCGGCGAGGGCCGGAGAGGCGGGACGGGGCTTCGCGGTGGTGGCCGAGGAGGTCAGGAAGCTCGCGGAGGAATCGGCGCGGGCGGCGAACGAGGTCAACAAGCTGATCGACGGACTCCAGAGGCACTCCGGCGACTCGATCGCGGCGACCGAGAAGACGGGGACGATCCTGGAAGAGACGATGCGAGGCGCCGAGGCGACGCAGAAGAAACTGACGGCCGCGGTGGAGTCCATCGCGAAGATGGCGGAGGCGGTCCAGAGCATCGCGGCGGTATCGGAGGAGCAGGCCGCGGCGAGCGAGGAGATGACGAGCGCGGTTCAGAGCGTGACGGAATCGACGGGAGAAGTCGTGGAATCGGTGACGTCGATTCAGGCGGCGTCGCGGGAGACGACGAAGGCCGCCGAGGGGATCGCGACGGAGGCGCAGGACATGGCCTCGACGTCGGAAAACCTTCTGAATCTCGTCTCCCGGTTCATCATCGGCGACGACGCAACGCCGAAGGGGCTTGTGCCGAAGAAGTAGCGCTTCTCCGAACGCACCTCTCTGAAAACAAGGCGGATACACAGGAGCGCCCCCGCAGAAAGCGGGGGCGCTCCTGTGCCGGAAACCGCACGATTATTCCCTGTCCATATATTCCCTGCGATCGAACCCCAAATTTCTGAGACTCTCGAGTCCCGAGCTGAAGACGCCGTACACGGTCGCGGTCGTCTCATCCTCCGCGGCGGGGTCGGTGACGTCGAAGACCGCCGACCACTCCGCGAACGTCTGTCCGGTGGCGACGACCGGCGCGACGCGAATCACCGCGATGTAGTTTTTCAGCTTCATGCCGGTCTCCAGAATACTGTAGGCCACCGTTCGGTCGATATCGGAGATCCCGAGCAGACGTTCGCGCATTTTCACCCCTCCGGCGAGCGTGAAATGCCGCACGCACCCGACGTCCGTCCCCTCCTCCAGTTCGCTGTCCACGATGCCCGGGTGCCATTTCGGCAGGCCGTTGAAATCCCGGACCATTTTCCACACGACCTCGACGGGTGTATCGATGACAGTGCTGTAGTATACTCTGGGCATTGCCCGATTCCTCCCCCCGGTTCGCCCCGGACTAGAATTTCACGGCCTTGAAGGCCTGCGTCTGCGCCTTGATCGCGGTCTCCGTCGGCAGGCGCTCCATCGAACTCGCCCCGTAGAAGCCGTTGACGTTTTTGCAACGCTTCAGGACGTACGCCGCATCCTCGGGCATCGCGATCGGCCCGCCGTGACACAGGACGATGACGTCGTCGCGCACCGCCCGCGCCGCCGCGGCCCACTCGTCGATCAGCCCGACGCACTGATCGAGCGTCTTGGCCGTCTGCGCCCCGATCGAGCCCTTCGTCGTGAGCCCCATGTGGCAGACGAGGATGTCCGCGCCCGCCTTCGTCATCGCGACGGCGTCCTTCGCGCTGAAGACGTATGGCGTCGTCAGGAGATCCCGTTCGGCCGCCATGCGGATCGACTCGACCTCGAGCGCGTACCCCATCCCCGTCTCCTCGAGGTTCGCCCGGAAGACTCCGTCGATGAGGCCGACGGTCGGAAAGTTCTGGACGCCCGCGAATCCCAGGGACTTGAGGTCGTCTAAGAAGCAGTCCCAGATGACGAACGGGTCGGTCCCGTTGATCCCGGCGAGGACGGGGGTCTTCTTCACGACCGGAAGGACCTCCTTCGCCATGTCCTTCACGATGTCATTGGCGTTCCCATAGGCAAGCAGCCCTGCGAGCGATCCGCGCCCGGCCATGCGATACCGGCCCGAGTTGTAGATCACGATGAGGTCGATGCCGCCCGCTTCCTCCCACTTCGCGGAGATCCCCGTCCCCGCGCCGCCGCCGATGATCGGCTCCCGCTTCCGCACCATGTCCCGGAAACGGGACATGAGCTCCGATCGCGTCTGTCGCACCACCGTCGTTCCCCTCCCTCTCCGGAGCCTAATGTCCGGTGATGTCGCGGAAATTCGCCACGAGCGCGTCGGCGAATTCCGGATCGTTGATGTTGTACGGCAATCTCACAAGCCTCCGCAGGTTTGTCTGGATCACGGTGCGTTCGAGGGAATCGAAGAGCGCCGCGTCCGCCTCCGGCCAGTGGAACGGCTGTCCCGGAGCGTCGATCAGCGAGACTCCGTTGAGCGGCAGCAGGAAGCGGACCGGTCCCTCGCACCGGTTGAGTTTTTCCCCGATCCACTTGCCCATGTGGGCGTTCTCCTCGGGAGTCGTCCGCATCAGCGTGACCTGCGGGTTGTGGACGTGGAGCTTCCGGTCCCTATAGTGCGGCGGGACGGTCTCCATCGCGCCGAAATTGACCATGTCGAGCGCCCCGACGGAGCCGACGTAGGGGATCCTGGTCCGGACGATCGCCCCGAGCCGGTCCTCGCCGGCGCTGAAGACACCGCCCATCAGAAGGTCGCAGACCTCCGTGGTCGTCGCGTCGATCACGGAGGGGATCAACCCGGAATCCACGAGCTTCTCCATCGACTGGCCGCCCGTTCCGGTCGCGTGGAACACGAGGCAGTCGAATTCCTTCGCGAGCGCGTGTCTCACTCGCTCCACGCACGGCGTCGTCACACCGAACATCGTCATTCCGACGAGCGGTTTGTCCTCGCCGGATGGAACCGTTCCGCGAACCATGCCCGAGACGGCGTTAGCCGCGTTCGAGAGGACGACGCGCGAGATCCGGTTGATCCCGGCGACGTCCGTGACGGAGTACATCATGCAGATGTCGTTCGGCCCGACGTAAGGCGCGACGTTCGCGGAAGCGACGGTCGAGACCATGAGCTTCGGCACGCCGATCGGGAGCGATCGCATCCCCCGCGTCACGAGGGAGGTACCGCCCGACCCGCCGAGGCCGATGACGCCGCCGATGTCGCCCCGTGTCAGCAGGAACGCCGCGAGCGCCTCTCCCATTTCCGCGACGGCCTGCCCCCTGTCCCTCACGGAGTCCAGAAAACCGGGCCTGTCCGGATGACACGCAGCCACATCCCGGTTCGACACGTCGACTCCCGGTCCGGGAACACGCACCGTCGTCCCGACATCCACGAGGACGGCCGGAACCCCCTCCGCCTCGATGCGCTCCTTCACGAAGTGGAGATCCTCATACTTCGTATCGCACGTTCCGATGACGTATGCCTTCTTCATGGCGTCCCTCCTTGTCGGCATGACGGACACACTCGCCCGCCGATATGGTGCATGATTCCGAAAAAAAACGAAAATGCAACGATATGGTACTCCTTCGTGCGCCGGGGAACAAGATCGTTTCGTTCCCGACCCGCATGGTCGTTCATTCCACTTGCGAAACCCGGGGGATTTCGCGTATGCTCACAGGTATCCGAAGCAGGGATAGGAGCCGGATCACGATGAGCGTAACGTTGCGCGAACTCCTCGAAACACCTCTTCTGAAGGGCATCACCGTGCTCGCGGGGCATCGCGGGCTCGACCGGCGCGTGACGTCCGTCACCGTGCTCGACGCGCCCGACGGAGTCAACTGGCTCCAGGGCGGCGAGCTCGTCATCACCTCGGGCTATATCTTCCGGGACGATCCCAGGAGCCTCATCCCCGTCATCGACACGCTCCAGAGCCGCGGAATGTCCTGTTTCGGCATCAAGGTCAGCAGATACATCGGAAAAGTGCCGGACGAGGTGCTCCGCCACGCGGACGAACTCGGTTTTCCCCTTCTCGATATCCCGTTTCCGTTCGCTTTCCGGGACGTCATCGACCCGGTCCTGACGACCGTCGTCAACCGCCAGGCAGAACAGCTCAGGCTCTCGGAATCGGTTCTCCGGTCGTTTTCCGAAATCATGATGAACGGCGGCCCGACGGCGGAGATCGTCGCGGCCCTCCGGCGCTTCATCGGCTGCGACCTCGCGTTCGTCGACACGACGTTCGGCGAGAACATCCTCGCGTCGCGGAACCCGGCTTTCGATTCGCTCGTCCGGGACATGAGCCTTCCGCAGCTTCTCAGCAATCGCAGCAACGTGGCGGTCACGCTCGATAACAAGACGTACGGATATCTCGTCTTCGACGTTCTTCCCGAAGAGCCGCGAACGGGGTATGAGTGGGACATCTGCGTCGACCACGCAAAGACGGTCCTGCTCCTGAGCATCCAGAAACGCATCGCCCAGACGGAGGCCGAGCGCCGGTACCGGGACGAGTTCGTCCAGGATATCCTTTTCAACAACCTCCGGTTCGAAAAGGAAGTCTGGAACCGCGCGAAAATGTTCTCGTGGGACCTGAGCGGCCCGCAGGTCGCCGTCGACGTCGATATCGACAACTACAAGCTTCAGTTCGAACACTTCAGGGAGCGCGAGTCGGCGACGCTCATCGACGAAGGCAAGAAGCGCATCTACACCGTCGCCGCGGCTCACGTCCAGGATCGCTTCCCGAAAACGCCCTACGCCGAACTCAGCGACTCCATCGTCTTCATCCTGCCCGCGCGGAACACCCCGCCTGCGGAGTTCCGCTCCGAACTGAACTCGCTCGCGGCCGAAATCCAGCAGGACATCCGCGACCGGACCCACTTCACGGTGACCGTCGGGATCGGAGGCGTCAAGGAGAGCGTCTTCCAGTGCCACCAGAGTTACGACGAGGCGCGCAAGGGACTCGAAATGGTCCGGACCTCCTATGGCGGCGGGCGCGTCGTCTTCTGGGAGGAACTGGGCGTCTACAAGCTCCTCGGTCCCCTCTTCAATTCGCGCGACGCGGTTGCGTTTTATACCGACTACATCGGTCCGCTGATCGAATACGACCGGAAACGACGCGGCGAACTCGTGAAGACGCTCGAGGCGCTCGTCCGGCATAACTGGCAGGGGAAGCAGGCCGCGGAGGATCTTAAAATCCATTACAACACGATGAAGTATCGTTTCAGGAAAATCCGCGAGCTCATCGGACTCGACATCAACGACGGCGAACAGCGACTCGACATCGCCCTCTCCCTCAAACTATACATGATGAACAGTTTCTTCAAGTGACATTGTTCCTGAAGGACATCTACAAAAGCGCCGCCTGCTCTGCCTTATCCTTTATAGATAATAAAACAATATTAGTTTGTCCCTAATAACCACACATCTATCCCCCTCTCCGGCACATTGTTCCTCAAAGGCCTTTTCCTCGTATACTTTCGTCCTTCACAGCCATAGATTCCTCTCGCCACCTTTCCTATCATGGCGTCGTCGCACCGCGAAGGGGGAAAGGAGGGCGCGGCGCGCACGCAAACACGACGCGGAGGTGCAGGTTATGCCCGATATAGTTTTGAAAACGGCGAATGCCGGTATGGTCTGGGGAATCGCGATCGCGATCATCGCCATCGTTCTCGCACAGGCGCTTCTGTATGCGCGGCTGGCGTTCCGGACGGCCGAAACGATCGGCTTCCCGAAGGAAAAGTGCATGCTCGGGTTCCGGTCCGGAGCGATCTCGGCCATCGGTCCGTCGATCGCGGTCTTCATCGTCATGGTTGGAATGATGTCCGTCGTCGGCGGCCCGATCACGTGGCTTCGCCTGTCGATCATCGGAGCGGCCCCCACGGAACTCACGGCCGCCACGGTGGGCGCCGAGGCGCTCGGCGTCAAGTTCGGATCCCCGCAATACGATCTCATGGCCCTGGCTTCATCCTGGTGGACGATGGCGGTCAACGGAACGGGGTGGCTCCTCGTCACCGCGCTGTTCACCCATAAGCTCGAAGATCTCCGCGAAAAGGTCGGAGGCGGAGACGTCAAGTGGCTGGCGATCCTGTCGAGCGCGGCGATTCTCGGGTGCTTCGGCTTCCTGAACTCCCGAACCATCATCGCCGGCGTCAAGGCGCTCTCGTCGGGCTCGACGCAGGCGAGCGGACCCTTCTACGCCACCATCGGCGGGCTCGTCAGCATGATGCTTCTCGTCAAGCTCGGCCAGAAGATCCCGGCGCTTCGCGAATACAACCTCGGACTCGCCATGCTGATCGGAATGGCCACGGCCGTCATTCTCGCCTGACCCTGAGAGAGGAGAATCCCGAATGTCCACCGTCAATCACGAAGAATTCGAACGCATCTGGAAGGGACCGGCGATCCGCATCGGCGTCGTCACCGTCGTCGTTCCGATGCTCATGTGTTTCCTCCCCAACGTGTATCTGTACGTCGTTCACGGCGTCTTCCCGCCCTGGGGCGTCGCGTTCAAGGCGTGGGGCATGATCGCCGCGATCTTCGGCGCGTTCTACATCGTCGAACCGATTTCCTATTACCCCATCCTCGGCCTCACGGGAACCTACATTTCCTTTCTGAGCGGCAACATCGGCAATCTTCGCGTTCCGTGCTCCGCCGTCGCGCAGGAAGTCGTCGGCGTCGAACCGGGGACGCCCGAGGCGGAGATCGTCTCCACCCTCGGAATCACGGGATCCGTCATCACGAACCTCTTCTTCACCACGCTCGCCGCGATCGCGGGGGCGACGCTTCTTTCGATGCTGCCCGTCAGCATCGCCAACGCGTTCAAGAACTACACGGTCGCAGCGATTTTCGGCGCCATGTTCGGCCAGTTCACGCTCAAATATCCCCAGCTCGGACTCGTCGGGCTCGGAATTCCGGTCGCGCTGGCGCTCGGGGCTCCGGCGCTCGGGCTCCCTTTCCTGGCCCAGACGTGGGTTCTCATCGTGGCCTCCGTGTTCGGAACGATTCTTGTCGGCAGGATTTTCTATAAGGCGCACATCATCTGACGCGCCCGGGGAAAGAGAGGACGGAAGCAATGCGAACGTTCAAGGAAGAAGCGCACGGCATCCGGGAACAAATCGTCGCCTGGCGGCGCGATCTGCATCGGATTCCGGAAACCGGAGTCGACACGCCGCAGACCGAAGCGTACATCTGCGCGCGGCTCGACGAGATGGGGATCCCGTACCGGAAGGGAATCGCCGGTCATGGCGTCGCGGCCCTGATCGAAGGCGAAAAGCCCAGCCGCGTCTTCGCGATCCGAGCGGACTGCGACGGCCTTCCGATCCGCGAAGAGACCGGACTTCCGTTCGCGTCGACCAACGGCTGCATGCACGCGTGCGGGCACGACGCGCACGCGGCGATGGGGCTCGGCGCCGCGAAGATCCTCCACGAGCACCGGAAAGAGCTTTCAGGAACCGTGAAAGTGATCTTCCAGCCCGGCGAGGAAGGGTGTGTCAGCGGCCCCGGCGGCGCGAAGCGCATGATCGACGACGGCGTTCTCGAGAACCCGAAGGTCGAGGCGATTACGGCCCTGCACACGGGGTCGATCTGGCGCGAGGGATTCGTCCCCGGCGACGTGGGATACCGATACGGCGGCGTCATGGCCTGCATGGACCGCTTCGAGATCGTCGTCAGGGGCAAGGGGGCGCACGGCGCCTATCCACACGGCTCGATCGATCCCATCAGCATCGCAAGCCACATCGTCACGGAACTCCAGACCATCGTGAGCCGGGAGGTGAACCCTCTCGAACCCGCGGTCATTTCCATCTGCATGATCCACGCGGGGAGTGCCTTCAACATCATCCCCGGAGAATGCACGATCACGGGGACGGTCCGCGCGCTCAACCACGACGCGCGAACGTTCCTCGCGAAGCGAATCGAAGAGATCGCCTCGTCCGTCGCGCAGGGGATGCGCGGCTCGATCGCGTTCACATACGGATGGGACGGCCCCGCGCCGGTCGTCAATGACGCCGCCCTTACCGACATGTTCAGGAATGTCGCCGTCGCGGTCGTCGGAGAAGAACACGTCAAGGAAATCACCGTGCCGTCGATGGGCGGCGAGGATATCGCCTTCTTTCAGGAGCGCGTTCCCGGGACCTTCTTCTTCCTTCCGGGATGCGACGAGTCGAAGGGACAGACCTGGCCGCACCACAACTCGAAGTTCGACCTCGACGAAAGCGTCTTCCCGATCGGATCCGCGCTTCTCGCAACGATGGCCTCGGAGTGGCTCCGGACGCACGCGGAATAGCCGTCGCACACACACAACGACACTCTTCGGTGACGCTGTCTCCATCCCCCTGGGGACCTGTCGTCGCCCACTTCCTCCGGACCGGGACGGACTACGTCCCGGTCCTTTCGTTGCTGACATCCGCCGCGGAGTGAGCTATGATGACTGTGGATCCGGTTATGGATTCCAATTTCGTGTCAGCGCGTGCGCATTTAAGGAGGAACGGTATTCCGATGTGGTTCATCATTCTGGGCGTTTGTGCGATCGTTCTGGCCTCGCGAAAGGCATTCGCCTGTAGCGGACTGATTCTCGGGAAAGACGTCTCCCCGACCGGTTGCGTCGTCGTAGGACACGTAGAGGACGATGGCGGAAGGCTTCTCGTGCGGCACGGACTGGTTCCCGCCCGAACGCACGCCTCGGGTTCGGTGATCGTCGCCGAGGACGGTTCGGCGCGCGTTCCACAGGCATCCGAAACGTTCGGCTTCTTCTGGAGCGAGGTCAGGGGAGAACGCGGCCTGTCGAACGCGGACGTCTTCCACAACGACCGCGGCGTCTGCATCGTAACGGACAGCTGCCGCGATTCCCGGCTCGACAACGAACCCGACCTGATCGGCGGCGGTATCGAATACGCCCTCCGGCGCATCCTGGCCGAGCGGGCGACATCTTCGGCGCACGGCGTCCAACTGGCCGCGGAGCTTCTCGACCGCTACGGCTACCGGGGGTCGGGACGAACGTATCTCATCGCCGACGCGAGAGAAGCGTGGATGTTGCAGATCGCACAGGGACGACATTTCTGCGCGATCCGCGTCCGCGACGACGAGGCGGCCTTCATCCCGAACCACTACACGATCCGCGCCGGAGATCTCGCGACGCACCGGTTCCGGATGTCGGACGGACTCATCGGATATGCCCGGGACCGCGGCTGGTGCGACGTGGACGACGCGTCGCCGGAGCGTTTCGACTTCGCCCGGGCCTTCCAGGATCCTTCCGGATGGCGGAAGGACGTCAACACCCTCCGGCACCGGCATGCGTTGCGACTTCTGACCGGACGCGAGTGGGACGCCGACGGAGAGCTTCCCTTCGGCGTTCGCCCCGAGCGGATCGTGAGCCGGAGAGAAGTCGCGGCGATTCTCCGAACACACTACGAAGGGACGCCCGACGACAGACGCGTCCCGTTCGCGGGACGGTCGCCGCACTATACGCCGATCCGCCGCATCTGCTCCGGGACCACGGTGGAAGGACTCATCGCCGAACTCGACGAACACCCGGAACTCACGCGGCTCGTCATCGCGCAGGGGCACCCGTGCTCGGCGCCCTTCCTCCCGCTTCACGCCGGAGTCTCTTCCCTTCCGGAGTCACTGGATCCGATGGACGATCCGGCGGCGGAGCTCGAGACACACTGCGCCGCTAAGCCGCACCTCCTCGACGCGGACGGAAAAGGCTGGTGGCGCGTACGGCGCCGCCAGGCGATCATCGACCTCAGGTGGAACGACGTTCGCGGGACTCTCGGCGAATGGATCGCCTCGTTCGAGACGGATATTGACGCGGAGGAAGCCGACGTGCGTTCACGGGCGCGGGCGCTCTTCGACGAAGGGCGCGATTCCGAGGCGCGGACCATTCTGAACGATTGGGCAGCCCGCATCGCGGAAGAGGCCGAACACGGAATCGAAGCCGTCTTGCGTCCGTTCGTCCCGGCGGACGCATCATGCGACAGGAGCGGAATCACGCGAGGCGACCGTTCGGGCGAACTGGCGGTCAGTTTCCGTTGCGCCGGAACGCCGGACGAACCATCGATCCGCATGGGACAGGACGGAGTCTCCCACACGCTCTGGGCGACTCCTCTTCCCGGTACGCTGAGATCCGACGGAGACGGCTGGACGGTGCGTTTCCGCGTCCGCGAACTCACGGAAGCGGCCGTCCCGTGTCTTTCCGACTTCCACCTCGGCGGTCGGGATGCGGCCGGACGCGGCTTCGCGGCTCGGGTCACCCTCCGCGTGCTCCCTTCCGCGCAAGAGGATACGCTACCATACTGATTCCAGCCCGACGCGCACATCCGCGGCACTCCGACCCGGAGCATCAAGCGCATCCAGAACCATCGTGACGGCCGCGCCGCGCGTGAGCGTATCCTCCGCGGCCATCCCCCCCGGGAGGAGGATTCCCCGCCCGGAGGAACGGTCGCGGATCGAAATCGTTTCGAGGGCACGCCTGAATACTTCCGCGGAGGGAAACGGATCGGGCTGAGCGAGCCGGCCGGGAGTGCAAAAGCGTCCCGGAAACGCGACAGACAGACGTCCGAGGAGCTCGCTCGCCTGCCGCGCGGTCATCGGAAGCGACGGCGCGTACAGATCGCGCGTCATTCCCGGAAGGAGACCGTAAAGCGTCGCGATCTGGACGGCCTCCCACTCTGGAGTACCCTCGGGGACATCGGCAAACGCTTCCATCGAGAGACGGCTCCTCGCGTCGAGAAGAATCAGCTGGACATCTATCGGGTCCACATCGCGGACCTCGCACCCATTCCGGACGGCGAGGGCCGCGATCGCTCCGGTGGCCTGTCCCGCGAGCATGACGGCAGGTTGCAGCCTGATCGCTCCGTTCACGAGCCGCGATAC
The DNA here is from genome assembly GCF_055390895.1 of Lactivibrio alcoholicus. Classification (NCBI taxonomy): domain Bacteria; kingdom Thermotogati; phylum Synergistota; class Synergistia; order Synergistales; family Aminobacteriaceae; genus Lactivibrio; species Lactivibrio alcoholicus. Next base: position 2,256,142 of record NZ_AP042471.1, on the reverse strand, counting down.
AGAGATGTTTTTCTCCGCGGCGAGGAGGCCGTCGATCCTTTCGGGCACGAAGACGCCGAATGGAATCTGGAAAACACCCCTGCTCGGTTCCCATCCTCTCGGAAACGACGCGGCCGATTCGCCGAGATCGTGTTCCATGAAGCGGTCGAGGTGCGATCCGTGGATATCGACGGGATACTCGCCGAGAGCCATCGCCTCGGGCCAGTTTCTGAGCGCGCGTCCGTCCGAGCGGACGATGTCGGCGTTCCGCAGCGTCTCGAGCCCGACGAGCCGGCGCGACTCCCGGACGTACGGAAAGGGCGGGAAACAGCGCAGCGCGGCCGCGAACGCGTCCTTTGTGACGCCCCACACGTCCCACGCGGTCGTCGAGCGGCCGCTGTATCCCTGCGAATCGTCAACCGACCAGTCCGTCTGCCCGAGTTCCGACCGCAAATAGTGAAGAAAGCCGAGCGTCTTGAGAAGCGCCCCGCGGTCGGCGTGCTTTCGGAAAAGCCGGTCCTCGAGGTACCTGACCGTGAGCCCGGGGACGTCGCCGCCCCGGCCGGGCCAGTCGTTGGCCCAGTTCACGCCGGTCTTCGTGACGTTCGGCCACGTCGACGGCGTTCCGCTGTCCACAGGGAGCGGGTTCGCCGGATCGGGAAGGCCGCGGTAGGCGTTGTGGCTCACGACGTCGAACGGATAGCGTCCCGGCCATCGGTTCCCGTCGCGCGTCACGACCTTTCGGAAATCCGGGAGCATGGCCCCGTACCCCGGGGGTGGCGCGGTCGCGGCGGTCGCCTCCGCCACGGATGAAGATCCGTATTTCCGGATCACTGCGACGTACGTGATGTCCTGAATATTCGCATCCATGTCGATATCCGGGGACACGGAGTTCCCGGCCCGATAGCGGGCCCCTGCAAGCGGCAGCAGGTCGCCGCATTCGGTCGCGTCGACGAACACGGCGGCGCGGTATTCCGTAGGGCGGAAGTCGCGCACGGCGGTGACGGAGACGAGTCGGTTTCCTTCGCGCCGGGCCTGCGTCACGCGCGTTTCCGTCTCGACCGTCACGGAGCCGGGGGGCGGGACATTCCGGATCATTTCACGCAGGATCTCCTGCCCGACTGCAGGTTCGAACGCGATCGTGCCCGGCCCCCAGTAGCACGTCGAGACGCTCTTTCCGAGCGCGGCGTAGCGCGCCCGGACGCGCTCCGTGAACTCCCGGTATATTCCGGTCCTCGTCCGGCCGACGTCATCCATCGTCGAGACGGCGCCTCCCGTCATCTGCCCGCCGATCCAGTCGGATTCTTCGAGAATCAGGACGCGCATCCCAAGCCTCGCCGCCTGGATCGCCGCGGCGCACCCGCCCGCTCCCCCTCCGACGACGACGACATCGAACGAACGCACGGTCGCGGACGCCTGAAAGGCGAGCAATATGCCGAGAACGGCCGACAGGCACACTGCACGTCGCATCGTATCTTCCCCCTTCGCATCTTTCCTGCAATGATACATCCGTTTTCGCCCGACGCAGACGCTTCTTGAATTCCGCACAGGCGTGCTCTACAATTTTCTCTGAGAAAGACGCAAGGGAAGGGAGGGAGGCCGAAGAGTCGCCGGTCCTTTGTGGTTCTGGAGTCCGTCGCAACGATGACGGATCATGTCGTTTCATAACTTTTGCCGTTGAGGAGCGTGATTTTCATGAAAAAAGTTCTTCTGCCGTTTTTCGTCGTCTCAATGTTGCTTCTGGCGTCCGCGACAGCGTTCGCGGCGTTCGACTTCCTCGGCTTCGCCCAGAGCGAGCTTCTCGGCTGCGTCCATCCGACGGCCAGCGCCGAGAAGGCCAAGGTCGAATACGAAAAGGAACCCGTCCAGGACGGCGACCTCATCAAGGCACGGGTCAAGGTATTCTACAAGGGCTGGACGAAGAACAATTCCATGCTCGCGGACATCTACTACCTCGAGAACAAGAACGTGAAGCTCGTCCACGCCGAAGTTCTCGAGGATACGGCTTCAACCGGAAACGTCGCTCCGTGCAAATACGTCAACAGCTGGCAGGAAGTCAAGTAACGCCAGCTCCGGAGCGGACACAGGCGACCGCTTTATGTGGAAGCTGAATCCGGAAAACGTACGGCGGCGGTTTATGTCACTGGCGACGGTGACCGCCGCCGCTCTTTTTCTTTCCGTAGTGTTGTGGGTTCTCTACCGGGCTCTTTTTCCGTTTCTCCCCGAATCCGTCAGATCCCTGCTCGCCGAACTCGGACAGTCGGACTGGAAAGAGAGCGTCCGCAGACTGCGGGATGCCTTTGATTCGCTGGGATGGGCCAGAATTCCCGCGTTCCTGGGGGTGCAGTGCGCCCAGGTTTTTTTCGCTCCGATTCCCGGTCAGGTGACGGGGTTTCTCGGCGGCGTCCTTTTCGGCTTTCGCGACGGACTCGCGCTGACAATGGTCGGTCTGAGCATCGGCTCCGGACTTGCCATGGGAACGAGCCGCCTTCTGGGACGCCCGTTCGTGGTCCGCATGGCGGGCACTGGCGTCTTCGACAAGTTCGCGTATCTCATCGACGGCGGAGGGCTTTTCGGCTACTTTCTGCTCTTCCTGCTGCCCGCGCTTCCTGACGACGCCATCTGCTTCGTCGCGGGACTCTCCCGACTGCCGCTCGGTCGCCTCGTGCTCGTGTGCGTCATCGGAAGATTGCCCGGAATGGCGGTTCTCACGCTCGTGGGAGCGAGCACGGATACGGGAGGCATGACCGCGAGGGTGGTTTTCGCCGTCGCGATGCTGCTCTCGGGGCTTATCTGGCTTTATCAGGATCCGATCGAAACGTGGTACCGGACCCGCACAGGCGGAGGACGGAACTGACCTTCGTAATGAAAGGAAGTATGCGATATGGAATCGTTCACTGAAAAGGAACTTCGCCCCTCCTGGAAGTACAGCTGGCATCTCTTCCTTCTCTGCATCCTGATCGTACCCCTCGTCATGTACAAGGCCGGTCTCTGGTGGCTCTGGCTTCTCGTCTTCGGCATCCTGCCCGTCGGCTACGCCGCGATCGTCCGCGCCTCGACGCACCTCCTGATCAAAAAAGACGAAATCACGCTGGAAAAGGGACTCCTTTCGCGTGATTCAACCGAAGTCAAGATCCGTGACATCAAGACGATCGACGTCCAGCAGACGTTCGTGAACAGGATTCTCGGCATCGGCCGCCTCAGAATCGCCACGGCCGGAACGGAAGGATGGGAAATCGTCATCGACGGCATCGAATCGCCGAACGAAGTGCGGAATCTGATCCAGGCGCTCCAGGGTTGAGGTCCGGAAGGCCCGTCGCCTCCATCTGGCTCCGGCAACGGAAACGTGATATCCTTGTCGTGCAAGTCCGAACATACGATCGGGGAGGCGAGAGCCATGAAACGGGTGGTTGTTGCGGTGGATGGAAGCGAGGTCAGCAGGGCACTGATGGGGTACGCGTTCCATTACGCGTACCGCGAGGGAGATACGGAGCTGTATTTCCTGCACGTCGTGGAAACCACGAAATACGCCGGTTTCGAGCCGGGGCCGCTCTGGACGGGAGCGTACCTTCCCTGCGACGAGGATCGCATGAATCAGGCGCGGGCGTCGATCGAGGCCGGTGTGCAGGAAGCGCGGAAATCGTTTCCGCACGAGATCCCGAACATGTCCGTAACCGTGGTTCTCGGCGTGCCCTACCAGGAGATCGTGGACTTCGCGAAGGGAAAGGACGCCGACATGATCATGATCGGCCATCAGGGGCTGAGCAACCTGGAACGCTTCTTCATCGGAAGCGTCGCGGCGAAGGTCGTCGCGCACGCTCCGTGCAGTGTCTATGTCCTGAGGCCGAAGGCTGTCCCCGGAACGGGAGAAACGCAAAAGGCGTAGATCGGAACCGATGACAGGAGGGAAGCGGCACGCCGCTTCCCTCCTTGATTTTTCAGACGGGACGTATGCAGTATATCCTGAAATGGGACGCTCGCGTTCCGTGCCATGAATTTCATTTTCCTGTAGAATCAGAAACATATACGTTCAACGCGATACCTACCGCCGATCGGAGGTGATCGGGAAGCAACGGCGACACGACAGAACCGCAATGACATATCGCAACGACATATTTCGAAAGGAGACTTTCCACCGATGAAAAAGCTTGGCGTTCTTCTCGTTGCCGTCATGGCTCTCGCGATCCTTTCACTTCCCGCGGCCGCGGCCGGAAATTTCGTCACGATCGTCACGGGCAGCACCGGCGGAACGTACTACCCGGTCGGAACGATACTCGCCAACCATTTCAACACCGTCCTCGGTTCGAAGGGCATCAAATGGTCCGCGCAGAGCTCGGGCGGAACCGCCGAGAACCTCGAAATGATGAAAAAGAACGAGGCCGAAATGGCCATCGCGATGGCGAACCTGACCGGTTTCGCATATACCGGAACCGTCCGGTACGAGGGGAAGAAAATCGAGAACCTGCGCTACGTGATGGGGCTCTGGCCCGATGTCACGCAATTCGTCGTCCGCAAGGAAGCGAACATCAAAACGTGGGCCGACCTGAAGGGCAAGAAGATCGCCGTCGGACCGGCCGCCTCGGGCACCGAGTTCTCGAGCCGCGTCCTCCTGAAGGCGCTCGCCGGTTTCACGTTCGACGATATCGTCCCAGAACGCGTCGGCTATAACGAGGCGTCCCAGGCGCTCCAGAACGGAATGATCGACGCGTTCAACGCCGAGGCCGGAGTTCCGGTCGGAGCCGTCGCGGAACTCTACGCCGGACGCACCGAGGCCGGGATGCTCGAATTCTCGGACGAGGACATGGCGAAGCTCAAGACCGACGCCCCGTTCTACTACAGGGTCGTCATTCCCGCCGGTACCTATCCGAAGCAGGACAAGGACCTGAAGGTCGCGGGCATCAAATCCGCGCTCCTGGTCGCCAAGGACGTCCCCGAGGACGTCGTCTACCAGATGCTCACGGTCATCTACAACGACCGGGAAGCCATGAAGAAGGAACACGCGGCATTCACGAAGATCGATTTCGAACATCCGGCCGACGGCCTCTTCGGCGCTCCGCTGCATCCGGGCGCCGTGAAGTTCTTCAAGGAGAAGGGGCTTCCCGTCCCCGATTCCCTGATCGCGAAATAGCACCGCAGGCGACAGAATAGTCCGGAACGGGGCGGCCTTCCGAAAGGCCGCCCCGGTTTGATTCGAGTGGAGGAATTACCGTATGGCACTGAATTCCCTTCTGAAAGCGATCTCCCCGTTCGAGCAGATCCCGACCAGATCCCTGACGGGACGCATCGGTCTGTTCGCGCTGTGCCTCACCGTCGCGACGTCGCTCGTCCACTGCTGGATGAACACGTTCGGCGTGATGATGACGATCAAGATGAACGCGATCCACCTCGGGACGCTGATGGCCGTCACGTTCCTGCTCTATCCCGCGTTTCCAGGCTCACCGAGGGAGCGGCCGTCAATCCCCGACTGGATCCTCGCCGGACTGTCCCTCTTCGGAATGGCGTATCTGCTCCTCGTCTACAATCGCCTTCTCGACTCCAATATGGAGCCGCTGTTCATGGATCTCGCCGTGTCCGTCATGACCATGGCCGTCCTCACGGAGGCGAGCCGCCGTTCGATCGGCCTGCCGCTCACGATCCTGAGCGTCCTGTTCCTCGCCTACACGCGTTTCGGGCCATACTTCCCCGGACTCTTCGCACACCGGGGGTTCAACTGGGAACGGATCATCGTCCGCATGGCGCTCACGGACGAGGGAATTTACGGCACCACGCTGACCGTTTCGGCATCCTACGTGTTCATGTTCATCCTGTTCGGATCGTTCCTCGCCGCAACGAAGACGAGCGAGTTCTTCAACGACTTCGCGATGGCCCTCGCCGGACGCTTCCGGGGCGGACCGGCGAAGGTCTCCGTCGTCGCGTCCGGGCTCATGGGGACGATCTCGGGCAGCGCGCAGGCCAACGTCGCCACGACCGGAGCGTTCACGATTCCGCTCATGAAAAGGATCGGATACAAGGACTACTTCGCGGGAGCCGTCGAGGCGGCCGCGAGCACGGGCGGAATCTTCATGCCGCCGATCATGGGAGCCTCGGCATTCATCATGAGTTCGTTCCTCGGGCTCCCGTACACGACGATCATGCTCGCGGGGTTCGCTCCCGCCTTCCTGTACTATCTCGGGATCATGTTCATGGTCGACCTGAGGGCCAAGAAGGTGGGCATGAAGGGGCTCCCGAAATCAGAGCTGCCGTCGCTCCGGGCGACGATGAAGGACAAGGGGCACATGCTCTTCCCGCTCGCCTTCATCATGTACATGCTCATCGCCGGATACACGCCGCTGTATTCGGCGATGATGGGGCTGCTCGCGATCATCGTCGTCTCGTCGCTCAAGAAATCGACGCGGATGAACTTCCGGGCGTTCATCAACGCGCTCGACGACGGCGCGAAAAGCTCCGCCCCCGTCGCGGTCTCGTGCGCGGTGGTCGGGTTCATCGTCGGCGCGGTCGGAATGACGGGGCTCGGCCAGGTCATCGCGATGAACATCATGCGGTTCTCGGGCGGACACCTCTGGATCGCGTCGGTCCTCTGCATGGTCGCGTCGCTCGTCCTCGGCATGGGGCTCCCCTCGACGGCATGCTACATCGTCACCGCGACCATCGCGGCGCCCGCGATGCAGACGATGGGCGTCCACCCGCTCGCGGCGCACTTCTTCGCGTTCTACTTCGGCACGATGTCCGGCGTCGTCCCGCCGGTCGCGCTCACGAGCTTCACGGCCGCGGGGCTCGCCGGAGCCAAGCCGACGAAGGTCGCCATCGTCGGCCTCGCGCTCGCGTCGTCGGGACTCATCCTGCCCTTCCTCTTCGTCTACAATCCCGTGCTGCTGCTGATCGATTTTTCCTGGTCCCTCTTCCTCTTCGACTTCGCGATCGCGGCGCTCGGGATCTTCGCGCTCTCCGTGGCGTTCATCGGAATCTGGCGAAGCGTCACCCCGATGTGGGAACGCATTCTGTTCTTCGCCTCGGGTGTCGCACTCGTGAATCCGGTCCGGGACATGAGGTTCGGAGCGATCGCCGCCTTCGCGGCCGTCGTCGCGCTGCACTGGATCATGACCCGGCGGAGGGTCCGACACGCCTGAGACGGCGGGAGGAAAGCGCTCTGTACCAGCAAGGAAATGCCCCGGTCCCCGGACCGGGGCGTTTTTTTTCATGTGTATGAAGTGGCGTTTCCCCCGAGCCGCGCAACCGCCGCGAGATCCCGGACGAGCGGTCCGAGCCGGACGCAGTCGCGCCTCACGATTGAGTCGACGACTTTCGGGCCGCCATCCGTATCGAGGCGCAACGCACCGAAGAAGAACCCGGACTTCCACGTCACACCCAGGACGCGGTCCAGCCGGAGTTCGTCCTTCCTGGGCGTCAGGGCTCCCTGTTTCAGGAACAGGAGTCTTCGGTCCGTGACGAAAAGAACCCACGTATATTCCGCATAGAGACACCCCGTCATTCCGAAAAGGGCCTCGCCCTCTTCGAGAACGCCCGCAAGCAGCGCCGGTTCGTTGCGCCGCCGCCACTTCGGATATTCGGGAACGCCCTCGAGCTGCCGGAGAACAGAGTCTTCGTCAATGGGCATTTCATGCGCCTCCGATCCGGGATCGTACTCCGGATTCCATCATACACGACCGGAACGGAAAAGTCCGGTCTCCCCGACGATGGAGAGGCCGAACGCCGCATTCCCTGATCCTTTCAGGATTTTTTCTCGGACGCCATGACCGAACGGTACGCGAGGCAGAGGCCTTCGAAATCCCGCTCCATATCGACACTGTCGCACGTTCCGCGAACCGCCGCCTGTTGCTGTTCCTTCTTCTCCATCGTCGTCACCTCCCTTGCAGGAATCCTCACGCGACCCGCCGGACGCGACTCGCCTTTCCGTCGCTCCGGCCGAGCGCCCCGGGCTCCACGATCCGGAAACCGACGCGGATGCCGAGAACATCCCTGAGAGCGGCCACAGCCTCGCGCGCCAGCGCGTCGTAGGAATGCGCCGGGACGTCCGCCTCCGCCTCGCAGAGAAGAGCGAGCTCGCTGAGCCCCTCCCGTTCGCTGACATCGATCCGGTATTGCATCGACAACCCCGGAACGCGGGGCAGCACCGATTCGATCTGGGACGGAAAGACATTCACTCCCCGAATGATGAGCATGTCGTCATTCCGCCCGGGCACACGGCCGATCCTGACGCCCCCACGTCCGCACGCGCACGGCTCCTGCGTCAGACTCGTGAGATCGCGCGTCCGGTAACGGACGAGCGGCAACGCCTCCTTGCCGAGCGGCGTGAGGACAAGTTCTCCCGTTTCCCCGTCCGGAAGCGGCTCGAACGTCTCAGGATCGACGACCTCCGCGAAGAAGCGTCTCCCGTCGATGTGCATCCCGTCGCGATGCGGGCACTCCATCGCGACCCCAGGTCCCATGATCTCCGACAGACCGTAGATGTTCAGCGCGGTCACGCCGAGGCGCTCCTGGAGGGAATCCCGAAGCTCCCCGCTCCACGCCTCGCCTCCGAGAATCGCGATCCGGAGGCTGAGCCGCGACCGGACACCGATCTCTTCGATCCGCTCCGCAAGGTGCAGCGCATAGGACGGCGTACAGGCGAGAACGGTTGTCCCGAGGGATTCCATGAGCATGAGCTGTCGCTCCGTGAAACCGCCCCCCGCCGGAATCACGGTCGCTCCGATCCGCTCGCCGCCGTAGTGAAACCCGAGCCCGCCCGTGAACAGACCGTATCCGAACGCCACCTGGATGATGTCGTCGGCGGTCACTCCGGCCATCCGGAGACAATCGGCCATCGCTTCGGTCCAGTTTTCGAGATCGGCCTTCGAGTACGGGACGAATGTCGGCGTCCCGCTCGTTCCGGAGGAGGCGTGCAACCTGACGACGGCTTCACGGGGGCAACTCATGCTTTCGAAGGGTCCGCGGTCGCGGAGATCCTGCTTCGTCATGAACGGGACCTTCCGGAAATCCGCAATGCTCCTGACGTCGTCCGGAAGCATCCCGAGAGAACGCATCCGCTCCCTAAAGAGGGCGTTCACCCCGAAAACCCGATTCACCGTATCCCGCAACCGCTCGACCGTCTCCATCCTGAACGTCATCCCGCTCACGCTCCTCTCCTGGTTCCGCGCATAAAAAAAGGCCGGGTTCCCACGTGGGAACCCGGCCTGAGAGATCGGACCAACGACGCCTAGGCGTCGGCCCACCCCCGGGGTCCCACGCATCTGCGCCAAAAGGTAAAGGAGAAAACGGTTGTCTGCCCTGCCTTTTCGGATACCCCGGTACGCGCGATCATGTCGCACGCTCCTCTCCCTGCTCGGATTGCGGATGTTTATACCACCGCTCCGCCCGTATGTCAACAGTTTGCGCGACGACAGCCGGATTCGTCGCCGCGGCCCTCCTGCGGGACCCCGGCACTGGAAACTTTCATGGGAACTTCCCGCGTCTTTATGGTACGATTACATCGCGGAGGTGATGGAATCATGTACCATAGGGTGGGATACGAGCGTCTGCTCTCCCGGACGCAGGAAATTCTCGAGAAGATCGGATATCCGGCGCACAAAGCGAACATCACCGCGTGGGTTCTCGCCGAGGCCGACGCCAGAGGCGTCCCGTCGCACGGCGTCACGCGCGTCAAGGTCTACCGCAACGAGATGGAACAGGGCCACGTCAATCCCGAAGCGGAACCCGAGATCGTTCACGAGACTCCCGTCTCGATCGTCGTCGACGGCCATTACGGCGTCGGGGCGCATATCGCGGACTTCACGATGCGGCGCGTGATCGAAAAGACGCGGGAGCACGGAACATGCTACGCGTCGGTGCGCAACTCGAATCACTTCGGAATGGCGGGGCTCTGGGCCGAGATGGCCGTAAAGGAGGGGTTCGGCGGGAGCGCGTTCACGAACACGATCCGGTGCGCGGTTCCGACGCTTGGCTGCGAGCGACTCCTCGGGACGAACCCCATCGCCTTCGGACTCCCCTCCGACGAGGAGCTTCCGTTCCTGCTCGACATGGCGACGACAACCGCACCGCGCGGCAAACTCGGAGTCTATAAGCGACGCAATCGTCCGCTGCCCGAAGGATGGTTCGTCGGCGAAAACGGCGAACCGGTGACGGATCCCGCCGAGGCGACCTCCATTCTCGCCGATCCGACCGGAACGCACGGCGGCCTCGTATTCCTCGGCGGAACGACCGAGATCATGGGCGGCCACAAGGGATACGGGCTCGCGCTCTTCGTTGACATGCTCTGCGGCCCCCTCGCCCACGGTCCGTGGACGCGGGATGTCTTCCAGACGCAGGACGCGAACGTCGGGCACTTTTTTTCGGCGTTCCGGCTCGACCTCTTCGGCGACGAAGGTGACGTCCGCCGCCGGGTGGGCGACGTGCTCCGCGCGCTTCGCGCCTCGTCCCCGGGCGAACCGGCGGGACGCGTCCTTACGCACGGCGAAAAGGAAGCCCTCCGGAGAGCGACGGCCCTGAAGGACGGCGTCGTTCTCGACGAAACCACATATGAGATGATGGAGGAGTACGCGAAGGAATTCGGACTCGGGCCTCTTCCGGCGATCGAATGCGAAGAAACGGAGAAATAGGGGCGTCCGTCGGAGTTTCGGACCTGTGGAAAGCGAGGGAGATTCCATGGCGCGCATCGATTTTCCCTACCCCGGAATCGCAGGGGCGGACATTCCGGACGCAAATCTGACGGCGATTCTCGAACCCAGGGCGACACCCCCCGCCGCGGAGGACGATACGGCGGAAGTCCGCCGGGCGATGTCCTCCCCGATCGGAACGCCGCGGCTCCGCGACATGGCGCCGCGCGGGGGATCGGTCCTCATCCTGATCGACGACAACACCAGAAACACGCCGGCGGACCGGATTCTGCCGCTGCTGCTCGAAGAACTCGAACAGAGCGGCGTCGCGCCGAAGGACGTTACGATCATGATCGCGCTCGGCACCCACCGCCCGATGACGCGCGAGGAGACGGAACGCAAGGTCGGGCGCGCGATCCTCGAAACGTGCCGGATCGTCGAGCACCGATGGGACCGCCCCGACGGCCTTGTCCGGCTTGACGACACGGAGGGCGGCACTGAAGTCTGGGTCAACAAAATCCTGCTCTCGTCGGACCTCGTGATCGGCCTCGGACACATCACGCCCCACCGCGTCGCGGGCTTTTCGGGCGGATCGAAGATCGTCCAGCCGGGAGTCTCGGGCGGCGTCACGACCGGACAGACACACTGGATCAGCGCGCTATACGACGGGAAGGACATCATGGGCAGGCGCGACAACCCCGTCCGGCGCGAGATGGATTCCGTAGCGAAGGCAGCCGGGCTTCGTTTCATCGTGAACGTGATTCTCGACCGGCACGAGCGGATCTACCGCTGCGTCTGCGGCGACCCCGTAGAAGCCCACAGGGCCGGATGCGACGCGTCGCGCGAGATCTTCGGCGTCCCGTTCGGGCGGTACGCCGATATCGTCGTCGCCGACTCCTATCCGGCCGACTGCGAACTCTGGCAAGCCGCGAAGGGCATCTACTCGGCCGACCTCGCGCTCGCGCCGGGAGGAACGCTCATCCTCGTCACGCCCTGTCCCGACGGTGTCGCGAACGGACATCCGGAGCTCTCGAAGATCGGATACCTCCCGTTCGCCGAAATCGACGCGCTCGTCCGCGACAGGAAGATCGACGATCTCACGCTCGCCGCCCACATCGCCCACGTCGGACGCATCGTGCTCGACAACGGACGCAGGGGCATTCTCGTCAGCCCGGGAATCGACAGGGCGACGACGGAACGACTTCACATGGAGTATGCGGCGACTCCGTCCGAGGCGCTCGCGGCGGCTTTCGCACGCCACGGAAGGGACGCGCGAGTGACCGTCGTCAAGAACGGCGGGGACATGCTTCCGGTCTACGCGCCCGAAAAAGGAGGAGCGTGACATGAAAGGCGTCCTCGGGGTCGCGGAGGGGCTCTACCGACTGCTTCTCACGATCATGGCGATCGTCCTGTTCTGCGTCGTCGGCGCCTCCGTCTTCACGCGCTACTTCCTGAACAGCTCCCTCGGCTGGGCGGATGAACTCTCGCGCTTCACCTTCATCTGGATCTCGTTCCTCGGAGCGGCCTACGCGTACGCCTACGACGAACACCTCGGCCTCGACTTCGTCGTGGACCGCATCAGACCCGCAAGGCTCCAGCTTTTCGTCCGGCTTTTCGGCGACATTTCGATCGGCGCGGTCATCCTCGTCATCACGATCTACGGATGGACGGTCGCCGACTCCGCGACGAATCTTTCGCCCGCGCTCTACATCCCCATGAAGTGGGTGTATATGATCGTCCCGGCGACGGGCGCGTTCATGGCGGTCCTGAACCTGGCCAAGATCGCCGGACGCGTCATGGCCCTTTTCGGACACGACGCGGGGGCGGGACGCCACCCCGCTGACGGAACGGAGGGGAACGGCTGATGCTCTTGATCTTTCTTTCCATCCTCTTCGGCGTTACGATCCTCGGGGTTCCGATCGTCTTCAGCCTCGGCGTCGCGAACCTCGTGATGCTCGTCGTCATGGACCTTCCGTTCATGGTGCTCCCCGCGGAGATCATCTCGGGGATGAACAGCTTCCCCCTGCTCGCGATTCCGTTCTTCATGTTCGTCGGCGAGGTCATGAACCGCGGCGGCATCGCGAAACGCCTCGTCGACTTCGCCGATTCGCTCGTGGGGCATATCACGGGCGGACTCGGGCACGTGTCGATCCTGAGCAGCATGTTTTTCGGCGGCATCTGCGGTTCGGCCGTCGCCGAAGCCGCTGCGATCGGCGGACTCCTCGTGCCGCCGATGGTCAAACAGGGGTACCCATCCCCCCTAGCGGGCGCGATCACGGCGTCCGCGGCCGTCATCGGGATCATCATCCCGCCGAGCATTCCATTCATCCTGTTCGGAATCGTCACGAACACGTCCATCGCGAAGATCTTCCTCGGCGGCATCATCCCGGGGATCCTCGTCGGCCTCGCGCTCATGGTCACGACCTATTTCATCACGAAGAAACGGAACATCGCGACGCGGAAGACCGAGCGCCGCTTCTCCGGCGCCCGCGTATGGGAGACGTTCAAGGGAGCGGCTCTCGCGCTCTCGATCCCCGTCATCATCGTCGGCGGCATCCTCGGCGGAATCTTCACCGCGACCGAGGCCGGAGCCGTCTCCGCCTTCGTCGCGCTCTTCCTCGGACTCTTCGTCTACAGGGAAGTCTCGTTCCGCGACATTCCGGGAATCTTCCTCTCGACGGCGAAAACGACGGGCATCGTGCTCTTCCTGTGCGGCATGGCGATGGGGACGGCATGGCTCCTGACGCGAGCGCGCGTTCCGTTCGAGCTCGCGGAGACCGTCCGCTCGCTGACGGATTCCCGGATGGGAATCCTGCTCCTGACAAACGTCATCCTCTTCTTCGTCGGCTTCGTCATGGACCTGACGCCCGCGATGCTCATCCTCGCGCCGATCCTGCTTCCGCTCGTCCAGTCGGTCGGCATCGATCCCGTCTACTTCGGAGTCGTCATGTCCGTCAACCTCGGCATCGGACTGATCACTCCGCCGGTCGGAACGGTGCTCTACGTCAGCTGCGGCGTCGCGAACGTGCGCTTCGACGACCTCGTCCGTTCGATCGTCCCGTACGTCGTCGCGGAGGTCGCGACGCTCGTCCTGCTGCTTCTTTTCCCGCAGCTCGTGCTCTTCGTCCCGAACCTGGTGATGCGGTAGGGCCGGCGTTTCATCCGACGTCGCGGCAATGTCGGAAAGGAAGGGGGCGGCTCGGGGGAGGAGACGAACAGAGATACGGAGCGGAGAAGTTCGGGATCATGGAGACAGGCCGGTCCTTCCGGCATGTCGGGCGCCGGTGTTCGGCGATTTCCGGCAACGCTTCCGGAAAGGGGCGTTGCATGAAAGGAGACGTGACGTCATCGTGAAAAAGACTTTTTCGGTTCTTGCAGCTCTCGTACCGATTCTGTCCGTCTGTTCCGTCGCTTTCGCAGCCGAAACGTTCAAGATCTCGGCCGGGATCGGCCTCAACGACAAGTCCGCACAATACAAGTCTCTCGTATTCTTCAAGGATCTCGTCGAAAAGAACGGCCAGGGCCGGATCAAGGTCGATCTGTACCACTCCAGCCAGCTCGGAGACGACCGGAAGATGATGGAGGCGCTCAAGATGGGGACGCAGGAGATGACCTGCCCCTCGACGGCCCCGATGACCGGCTTCGTCAACGCGTTCAAGATCTACGACCTGCCGTTCATCTTCCCGAGCGAAGAGGTCGCGGATTATATTCTCGACGGCCCCGTCGGGAAGAAGATCCTCGACATGCTCCCCGCGCAGGGGCTCGTCGGCCTCGCGTACTGGGAGAACGGATTCCGTCAGCTCACGAACAGCACTCGCGCCGTGAAAACCCCCGAAGACATGAAGGGGCTCAAGGTTCGGACGATGGAGAATCCCATCCACCTCGCCGCGTTCAAGACCATGGGCGCGAATCCGACGCCGATGGCGTTCGGCGAGCTGTTCTCCGCGATGCAGCAGAAGGTCGTCGACGGACAGGAAAACCCGTGGGGAACGATCTACCTGCAGAATTTCTTCGAGGTCCAGAAGTTCGCGACCGACACCGGCCACATTTATTCGCCGTTCGTCCTGCTCATCTCCGAGAAGTTCTGGGACAAACTCCCCGACGATCTGAAGAAGATCGTCCAGGACGCCGCGAACGAGTCGAAGATTCACAACCGGAAGCTCAACCGCGAGATGAACGCCGAGTACCTCGAAAAGCTCAAGACGAAGATGGACGTGACCATCCTGACGCCCGAACAGCGCGCGAAGTTCCAGGAGGCCGTAAAGCCCGTCTATGACCAGTTCGCGAAGGAAATCGGAACCGAGCTCGTCGACGAGGTCATGAAGCTCGTCAGGGAGTACAAGAAGTAGTTTCGCAAACGAACGGGGCGCGTCCCGGGCGAAGGGAATGCGCCCTTTTTTTCGCTTCGGGCCCGTGCGCCGTCAGAGGATCAGGGCGTTCCGCCCCTCGATCCCTTCCCTGTAGATCTCGAGAACCGCAGCCGCATCCGAAGAACGCATCGGACGGATCATCCGGACGACCATCTCCGACTTTCGCAAATTTTCCAAATATTCTACGTCATCCGTTTACAAAAATCGCCGTCTGGAGTGAAATTGCTCTGGAACTCTCCAATCCGAAAGGAGGATCATCCGTGAAAACATTCTCCGAAAAGGATCTCGACGACGTCTGGATCCGGACCGAAATGAAACCCGGCGATCTCGGTGCGATCGTCCATCTGCACGGAACCCTCTACGCGAAGGAGTACGGCTTCGACACGACGTTCGAGACGTATGTCGCCAGACCTCTCTGCGATTTCGTGCTTCAGCCGTCGAAACGGCAGAAGATATGGCTCGTCGAGCGGGAACAGTCGCTCCGGGGGTGCATCGCGATCGTGGAGTCCACCCCGGAGGTCGCGCAGCTCAGATGGTTCCTGCTCCACCCGGACATCAGAGGACTCGGCCTCGGACGCTATCTCGTCGGAGAAGCCGTGAAACACTGCCGCTCCGAGGGGTTCTCCGAAGTGTTCCTGTGGACGCTCGAATCGCTCAGGGCCGCGCTGAAGCTCTACCGTGAACAGGGGTTTTCGCTCGTGGAGGAAGATCGCCACGTGATATGGGGACAGACGGTGACGGAGCAGAAATACGCGATGTCGCTGAGGAAGCCGGTCGCCTGACGGACCGTGCGGGACGGACGAGCATCCGTTCGCGTCCGCCCCTGCGCGATCCCCGAAACCGAAGCCTACGCTTTGAGATACCGCTCGAACCAGGCGACGATCTCCCGAAGGCGCGCGAGCCGGGGCTTCGGTCGCCCGGAACGGCTGAGTTCGTGGTTCTCGCCCCTGAAGACGCAGATTCTCGAGGGAACGCCATGACGCCTGAGCGCCGTGAACATCTGGAGCCCCTGGGTAAGTTCGCAGCGATGGTCCTCGTCGGAGTGGATGAAGAGCGTCGGCGTTTTCGCCCTGTCCGCGTATTTCAGCGGCGAATGCCACCAGAGCTTGTCGACGTCCGTCCAGATGTCGGCGGCCTGCTGATCCGGCACGAAGTAGTACCCGATGTCGGAGATCCCCGCCTTCGAGATCCAGTTCGAGATGCTCCGCTGCGCGACGGCCGCCCGGAATCGGTCCGTATGGCCGATGATCCAGTTCGTCATGTAGCCGCCGTAGGAGCCTCCCGTGACGCCGAGACGCCCCGCGTCGACGAACGGGAGGTTCGCGGTCGCCCAGTCCGTCACGGCCATGAGGTCGTCGTAGTCGATCGTGCCGTACTTTCCGCGGATGTCGTCGAACGCGTTGCCGTAACCGTCGCTCCCGCGGGGGTTCGCGTACACAACGACGTACCCTTTCGCGGCCCAGCACTGCATCTCGTGGAAGTAGACGTCGCCGAACGTCATCTTCGGGCCGCCGTGGATGTTGAGGATCATCGGGTACTTCGCGCCCTCGCGGAAACCGACGGGCCTCATGAACCAGACGTCGAGCGGATCGCCCGACCCCGGGTCGGTCCGGACGTGTTCGGGGCGGATCACGTCGATTTCCGACAGGATCTCCCGGTTGAAGTTCGTGACCCTCCGTTCACCGTCCGCATCGACGATGTACAGCTCTTCGAGGTCCTGCCCCTCCATGCCGACGACAGCCGCCCTGTCGCCGTTCACGTCGTAGTCGTCGACGGTCGAGATCGTCTTCGTGAGCCATTCGACGGCCCCTGACTCATCGACCCGTTCGAGGACGGAACGGGAGCCTTCCGTCGATACGAACCACGCCTTCCCGGTGCCGGAGAAGAAGCTCAGATTCAGATCCGCGCACCCGTAGCGGCAGTCGGACGCCACCGAATTTCGCAGGCCCCTGTCGAGTGCCGGGGTGACGCACGCGCGTTTCCCGCCCGAAAGCACGTGGAACCGCACGTTCTCGTTCACCCCGTGGGCGAGGCAGTCGCTCCCCGTGAGCAGGATCGCGTCGTCCGCGCCCTCCCACGGCGCGTAGTCGGCGCACTTGCACGAGAAGCCTTCCTTTTCTCCGTCGAGAAGGATTTTCCGGTCTCCGCCGTCGATCGCGATCTCCATCAGGACGTTTCTCTGCGGGCGGACGTCCCTGTAGACTGGTCCGAGCGCGAGGACGTTCGTCCCGTCCCGGGAAACGCGATATCGTTCGACATCCATATCCTCGGGCGTCAGCCGCGTGAGCGAGCCCGTCGAGAGGTCGCACAGGCAGAGCGCGTGTTTCTTCCCTCCCGTGAACCCCTTGCCGTTCGAGCAGAACGGCACCGATTCGAATACCATATAGTCGGCCTGCTCCGGATTGTCGATCTCGGGCTCGAAGGCCGCGAGAACGAGAGCGCGAGCCTCGCCGAGCGCCCGGATGCTCGTCACGTCGCGGGCGATCGTACAGACGGGACGGGCCTCTCCGCCGTCCGGCGAGAGCGCGTAGATTCTCGTCTGCCCCTTCGGAATTTCGGCGCGGTCGCTCGCGAAAATGATCTCGGATCCATCGCGGCTCCAGCAGAAGAACTTTTCCCTCGCGGATGTCGTGAGACGGCGGCTCGCGTCGCGGACGCAGTCGTACAGCCAGATGTCCGACGAATATCGGTTGGCCTCGAGGTCAGCCTGATGGACGAAGAACGCGACCTTCGTCCCGTCCGGCGAGAATCCCGGACGGGAGAGGAAACGGAAACGCAGGATATCCCTGGGTTCAACGGGTCTTTTCACGAACGATCGACTCCTTCCAGACGGATGCCGGAAATGCGAAACGGCGCCCCGGTCTTCAGGAACGCCGCCATATACTATCATATTCCGTTCCCCTGTCCGATCCTGCCATTGTCAGGCGAAAGCCGCACAGCGCCGCCCTTTTGCCGCCGTCACCGGCCCTCTCCCGCAGCTTCCTTCCCGATGGCTTCCCAGAGCCCGGCAAGGTACATGATCCCGAGTGCGCGGTCGTAGAGCCCATACCCCGGTTTCCCCGTCTCGCCCCAGATCATGCGGCCGTGGTCCGGACGCATCGGGCCCGAGAAGCCGACGTCGTGGTACGCCTTCATGATCTCGAAGATATCCAGCGATCCGCAGGCGCTCGGATGGGCGCTTTCGTGGAAGTCGCGCCCCTCGAGGATCTTCACGTTCCGAACGTGCGCGAAGTGGATGCGCTTCCCGAAACGCCGGATGATCTCCGGAAGATCGTTGTCGCGGCTGACGCCGAACGATCCGGAACACAGCGCGAGTCCGTTGTTCGGACTGTCGGCGAGCGACAACATCCGCTCGAGCGCCGCCTCGCACGTGATGATCCTCGGAACGCCGAACACCGGCCACGGCGGGTCGTCGGGGTGGATGCCCATACGAACGCCGGCCTCCTCCGCGACCGGAACCACGCGTTCGAGGAAGTAGCGGAGGTTCTCCCAGACGCCCTCTTCGCCCATGTCCCGGTACGCGTCGACGAGGCGGGGCATCTCCTCTTCGCCGTAGGAGAAGATCCACGCGGGAAGCGACTTCCCCCACGAGAAGAGATTCATCCCCGAGATCGCGTCGTGGTCGTACGAAAGGCATGTCGACCCGTCGGGAAGCCGCATGGCGAGATCGGTCCGCACCCAGTCGAACAGGGGCATGAAGTTGTAGCACAAGACGCCGACGCCCGCGCGCCCCATGTTCCGGACGCTCTCGCAGAACGCGTCGATATAGGCGTCGCGCGTTCCCCTGAGCCCGAGCTTGATGTCCTCGTGGACGGGGATGCTCTCGATCGCGGAGAGCGAGAAGCCCTTGTCCTCGACGCTCTTTCTGAGCGCCAGGATGCGGTCGGACGGCCAGACTTGCCCCGGCGGGATATCGAACAGGGCGCCGACGATTCCCGTGACGACCGGGATCTGTGCGATCCGCTCGAGCGTCACGGGATCGTCGTCGCCGTACCATCGGAACGAAAACTGAACCATGCGCTTCCTCCTTTTCTGCGGGCCCCCGGATCAGAACCCGATGCTCGTTCCGCCGTCCACCGGCAGCACGACGCCGGTCAGGTACCTCGCGGCGGGCGAGAGCAGGAACGCCGCGGCCATTCCGACCTCTTCGGGCGTTCCGAGACGATCCATCGGGGTCCTCGAGATGACCTTCGCCCTCCGGTTCGGATCGCCCTCGAACGCCTTGCGCGACATGGCCGTGTCGATGAACCCGGGAGCGACCGCGTTGACGGTCACCCCTTTGGGCGAGAACTCCGTGGCGATCTGCTTCGCCAGTCCCGCGACGGCCGCCTTGGACGCCGTATACGCGCAGACCTTCGGGATTCCGAACAGCGACGTCATCGAGGCTACGAAGAGAACGCTCCCCTCGCCGCGCGCAAGAAGCCGTTTGCCGACCTCGCGCGTCATCGCGAACGCGCCGAGAAGGTTGATCTGCAGGACCGCGAGAAATTCCTCGTCCGACGTGTCGACGACGTCCTTCTTGAGATTTCTCCCGGCGTTGTTGACGAGCCCCCAGAGCGGGCCCTTTTCCTCGACCTTCGCGACGAACGCGGGGATCGACGGAAGATCCGCGACGTCGCCGACGAACCGGGAACTCCGTTCGCCAAGCTCGCTGCACGCCGCAGCGAGCGTCTCTTCGTGACGTCCCGAGAGAACCGCGAAGCCACCGGCGTCGACGATCGACCGCGCGATCGCGAGTCCGATGCCCTGCCCCCCTCCCGTCACGAGAATGCGCTTTCCTTCGAGCGAAAACGGGTGCGCCATAGTTCCGTAGCCTCCCTGACCCGTTCCGGGTCCTGTGTTTGCGTTTCTACCTGCCGAGAAGGAGATTCGGCAGGAAGAGCGTGACCTGCGGCACGTAGGTCACGAGCCCCAGGACGACGAAGCTCGCCGCCAGGAACGGCAGGAGTGCCTTCGTGATATCCATGATGGACACCTTTCCGATTCCCGAGGCGATGAACAGACAGACGCCGACGGGGGGCGTATTCAGCCCGATGACCAGATTCAGGACGCACATGACCGTGAACTGGATCGGGTCGACGCCGACCTGGACGGCGACATTGAGAAGGATCGGCATCAGGATCATGACGGCCGCGATCGTCTCCATGAAGGTCCCCACGAAGAGCAGGAGAATGTTGATCATGAGCAGCAGGAGGTATTTGTTCCGCGTCAGGTCGAGCATCCACTCGGCCACCATCTGCGGGACCTGCTCCGTCGTGAGGATCCACGCGAAGAGGTTCGCGAGACCGACGAGCATCATGAGCGACGACGTCGTGATCGCCGTGTCCAAGAAGATCTTCGTGAGATCCTTCCATCCGAGATTCCGGTAGACGAAGACGCCGATCACGATCGCGTACACGACCGCCACCATCGCGGCCTCTGTCGGCGTGAAGTATCCGTTGGCGATCCCGACGAAGATGAGGACGATGAGGAGAAGCGCCCAGACCGCGTTCCAGATGGACGCGAAGAACTGCTTCAGCGACATCGGGGGTTCCTTCGGGTGGTTGTGCTTGACGGAGATGTAATACGACACGACGCCGAGCGCGAGACCCAAAAGAAGTCCCGGAACGACTCCCGCGATGAACAGCTTGCTCACGGACAGCCCCGCGACGGTCCCCGCGACGATCATCGGAAGGCTCGGCGGAATGATCGGGCCGCACATCGACGACGCGGCCGTGACCGCACACGAGAAGTCCGCCTCGTACCCCGCCTTCTTCATCGCCGGGATCAGGATCGCGCCGATGCTCGCGGTATCGGCGGCCGCCGTTCCGGAAATTCCGGCGAAAAAGACGCTCGCGGCGATGTTCGCGAGCGACAGGCCGCCGCGAATCCGTCCGACGAGGGCGTTCGAGAAGTCGATGATCCGTTCGGTGATCCCGCCGACGTTCATGAGGTTTCCGGCGAGGATGAAGCCGGGCACGCAGAGAATGACGAACGAGTCGATGCCGCTGAACATCCGCTGCGGGATGATATTGAGGGGGATATCGGCGACGATGAGGTAGACCGCCGAGGAAAGGCCGAGACAGAAGGCGATGGGGAAACCGATCAGCATGGCGAGGAAAAAGACCGCGAACATCGTGAGGATCATGGCTTGAGCGCCTCCCTTCCCGCGTCTCCGCCCGAAAGGAACGCGCGGACCGCTCCGCCGAGATCGGCGACGAGGTAGACCGTCAGCGTCAGGGCCGCCAGGAACATGCTGAAATAGAAGACGCTCATCGGCATCATCAGCGCCGCGGACGTCTGTCCCTCCACCGCGACGACGATGGACCACGCCTCGACGGTCACGGCCCCGAAAAAGGCCGCGAGGACGACGTCGATGAAGACTGCGAGGACGGTGTTCACGCGCGCCGAAAGGCGCGACGTAAGGATATCGACGTTCACGTACGCCCGCTCCCTGACCGCGAGCCCCGCGGAGAAGCCGACCGTGTAGAGCAGCATCAGCCGCGACACCTCTTCCGTCCACGTCGGGACCTTCGGGAAGAAGAGCCGGGCGACGACCTGGAGCATGACGACGCTCACCATTCCCGCCAGGCTCGCGATGCTTCCGAGTTTGAGAATTCCTTCGCATATGTTCCTGAGAGCCTTCACGCGGAATCGCACCTCCTGCAAGAAAGAACGGCAGGCGCCGCGTGCGCGGGCGCCTGCCGCGGGTCGATTACTGGATCGCCTGGATCTTTTTGTACATCTCCTTCTGGCCGTCGTTCAGGTTCTTCAGGACGGCTTCGCTCGCGATCTTCGCGAACGCCGCCTGATCGACGTCGACGAACGTCATCTTTTCCTTCAGGAACTTCTCGAGCTTGCCCTCCTCTTCGAGGAAGAGCGTGTTCTCGTACGCCTGCATCTCCCTGCCCGCGTCGAGGATGACCTTCTTCAGGTCGTCCGGAAGGGACGCGAAACGCTTCTCGCCGATGCAGACGTAGATCCAGCCGCGCACGTGCGACGTCTTGTTGAGGTACTTCTGGACTTCGTAGAAGTGCGCGCTCGAGATCAGCGCGTAGGGGTTCTCCTGCCCCTCGATGGTCCCCTGCTGCAGGCTCGTGAACACCTCGGAGAACGCCATCGGGATCGGCTTCGCGCCGAGGGCTTCCCACGCGGCGAGGAATATCGGGACGTTCGGCAGGCGGATCTTCATCCCCTTCAGATCGCCGGGGGTCTTCACGGGACGGCTGGAGGTCAGTTCGCGCGGGCCGCGCTCCATGTAGCCGAGAACGCGGAGTTTCGCCTTTTCGAGAACCTGGGCCTCGATCTCCCTGCCGATCTCGCCGCCGGCGACCTTGTGAAGGTGAGCGGCGTCGCGAAGAAGGTAGGGGGTCGCCATGAAGATGGTCTTGTCGGCGCCGAAGGTCGTCAGCGTTTCGCCGAAAATCCCCATGTCAGCCGTTCCGGTCTGGATGGACGTCACGAGATCCTTCTCCTTGCCGAGCTGTTCGTTCGGATAGATCTTGACCTCGATGCGGCCGCCGGAATTCTTCTCGACGAGTTCCTTGAACTTCAGGGCGCCGAGATGCCAGGTGTTCTTCTCGTCGGCAAGGTGTCCGAACTTCAGGACGATCTTGTCAGCCGCGAGCGCGGCGGAAGCACATGCAACGAAAATGGAAAGCGCGAGCAGTACGATACCCAGTTTCCTCATCCTGTTCCCTCCTTCGAATAGCCCCGCCCTTCGGTCGGGGGGATAGCCGCACGAAAGACGTTCCCGACGGAATCAGAACGTCAGAATCACCTTGCAGGTCTCTTTCGGAGAGCGTTCGATCATCGTTATCGCCCCGGCGGCCTCCTCCATGGGGAAGACGTGCGAGACGAGCGCCCGGGGGTTGACTTCGCCGCGCTCGATCCACCCGAGGGCCTCGGGGAACTTTCCGTTGTGGAGGCGGGATCCGAGAACGTCGAGTTCCCGCGCCGTGATCGAGCGTTCCGCAATCCTCGACGGTTCGGGGCCAAACCCCAGGACGACGATCCGTCCCGCCGGAGCCGCCATTTCGACGGACTGTTCGAAGATGTCGGCGCGGCCGACCGCATCGACGGTCACCGAAGGACCAACGCCCCCCGTCGCGGAGCGGACCCATTCGCGGATATCCCCCGCCGACGAGTCGAAGACGTCCGACGCTCCCATACACTTCGCGAGCGCAAGTCGCTCGGGGATGATGTCCGCGACCAGAACCCTCGTCCCGAGGCGGAGAGCTCCCTGGAGGATCACCTGGCCGATCGGGCCTGCTCCGAAGAGAAGCATCGTGTCGTCCCCCGTCACGCGCCCCCGCCAGAGCGTCTCGGCCGCGATCGTGAACGGTTCGCAGAGCACCGCGGTCTCGAACGGGATATCCTTCCGGAAAACATGGAGCGACGAGACGGGAAGAAGCAGCTGTTCCCGGGCCATGCCGTCGGTGTGGACGCCCCGGACGCGGAGATTCGAGCAGACGTTCCTGCGGCCGATCCGGCAAGCCGGACATTCGCCGCAGAAAATCACGGGATCGACGACGACGCGGTCGCCCGGCGACAGGGTTGTGACATCCGGCGCGACGGCGATCACCTCTCCCGCCGCCTCGTGGCCGATGACGCGGGGATAGGACGCGAAGGGGTTCTGTCCGTGAAGGATGTGGATATCCGATCCGCAGATCCCCATCGCGCGGACCCGGACGAGGACGTGTCCGGACTGTGGCGCGGTCGGAACTTCCCGTTCGACGATCCGGAGTTCTCCGGGTCGTGTCACTTCGATGGCACGCATGACGACCCCTCCCTCGATCTGGCGATCTGGTGGTTTTCTTGCGAGCGTTACTTACGAGCGTTATTTGCGAGCATTGTTTGCGAGTGTTATATGCAAGCATTGTAACAGAGATACGGCGGAAATGTCACCGGACGGCAATGCGTTCTGGCATATGGAACAAATAGACCGGCATATTTTTTCGTATTCTCCAGAAATCCCGCTTACTTCTGTACTTCGCGACTTTTTGGTAGAATGCCTTCTCGTGCGGTCCTCGCAGCCGGACCGTATATCTCCTGGAAAAGAGTGATGAGTGTGCACCGCGTTCTGCCGATCGTTCTCCTCGTCTTCTCGAACATTTTCATGACGTACGCATGGTACGGGCATCTGAAGGATATGCGGGCGAAACCGCTCATCGTCGCAATTCTCGCGAGCTGGGGGGTCGCCTTCCTCGAATACTGCCTCCAGGTTCCCGCCAACCGGCTCGGGAGTTCGATCTATTCGCTCGGGCAGCTCAAGGTCATGCAGGAGGTCATTACGATGTGCGTCTTCGCGGGATTCAGCATCCTCTACATGCGCGAACGCGTGACGCTCGACTTTCTCTGGGCGGGACTCTGCATGGCGGGCGCCGCGTACTTCATGTTCCGGGGGATCGCCGCGGGAGCGTAGTCCCGCCTTCGGAACGCACCTCGCGGGGAGGGAAAATGCGAAGCGGGGCCGCCCCTGTGGCGAGCCCCGCTTTTCTTCCAGCGATGTCGTACACGGGGGCCGTCCCCGCTAGCGTCTTCGCGCGGCCGCTATTCGGGCGGAAGCGAATCCGGCGGCCTTCCGGAACGTCGCGTCGTCTGCGCAGTAGAGCCGCATGAGCGGCAGGACGCCGGAGGAAAGCGAGACGACGCCGATGCCGTCATGCGGGACCGCCTTGCGAAAACGGTCCCACGGCAGCCACTTCGAGGTCCTGTAGTCCACCCGCGCCTGCGGTGGAAGCGCGTATACCCGCGCCGAGAGGGACTGCCCCAGTGAGAGGTCCGACGCGGAGCCCTTCGCGAGGCGCCCGTTCTCCATCGAGACTCCCTTCGAGTTCATGACGAAACGCGCGGCGAAGCGATTCCCGAGACCAGCGAGCGAGAAGAGAAGGTACGCCGCGTCGAACGCGGCGATAATGATCACGAGGAGTCCGAAAAAAGCCAGGAGCCCCGGGCGCGTGGGGACATACCCGAGAAAATTCGCGGCAACCGGAACGATGACGGCCGGAAAGACGAACGCCATGCACGAGAACATCAGGACGTCTCCGATGATGCACGGGTTCGTCACGATCGGGACGAGAACCTCCCACGCGACGACTTCGCCGCGTTCGGCCGGAGCCTCTTCGCGCCCGCCCGCCTCCTCGTTACCGCTCCCCTGCCGCAGCCGAAGCGCTCTCGGCAGTCCCTGTTTCCGTTCCGGCATCGATCGTCCCTCCATGTCCGGCGGCGAATCCCGCGTTACCGCTTGAGCTTCGGGTCCAGCGCATCGCGCAGTCCGTCGCCGACGAAATTGAGCGCGAGAATCGTCATCATGATCGCGAGTCCCGGAAAGAGCGTAATATGCGGGAAATCGCGGATGTAGGTTCGTCCGCTCGACAGCATCGCCCCCCATTCCGGAATCGGCGGCTGGATGCCGAGACCGATGAACGAGAGCCCCGCCGTGTTCAGAATGGCGGAGGCAACGCCGAGCGTCGCCTGGACGATGACCGGCGCCATGCAGTTCGGAAGCACGTGGCGGACGATGATCCGCGCATCCGACGATCCGACCGCCTTCGCGGCTTCGATGAACTCCTGGTTGCGGATCGACAGCACCGACCCCCGGACGATCCTGGCGTACCGCGGAACGCTCGCGATGCCGACGGCCACCATGAGATTGAAAAGACCGGGACCGAGCGACGCGGCGATCGCTATCGCGAGCAGCGTCGACGGAATCGAAAGCAGTATGTCCATCGTCCGCATGATGATATTGTCCGTCCTCTTGCCGTAGAACCCCGCGACGGCACCGAGGAGTCCTCCCAGGATCATTCCGATTCCGACCGCCACGAACCCGACCTGCAACGATACGCGGGCACCGTAGATGACACGGCTCAGGATGTCGCGCCCGAACTCGTCCGCACCGAACGGGTGATCGCGCGACGGGGGGTCGAGGGAGAGGAGAAGATCCTGTTCCTCGTAGCTGTATGGCGCGATGAAATCCGCAAACACGGCGAGGACGCACAGGCAGATCAGGATCGCCGCCCCGAAGAGCGCGAGGCGGTTCCTGCGGAATCGGGAGAGGATCTCCCGGGCGTTGCTTCGTCTCTTGGCCATGCCACTACCGTCCCTGATACTGCGCCTTGATCCGGGGATCGACATAGGCGTAGACGATGTCGACCAGAAGGTTGATCAGGCTGAACACGACGGCCATGTAGAGCACGCCTCCCTGCACGAGCGGGTAGTCGCGCGTCTTGATGGCCTCGACCATGAGACGGCCGACCCCCGGAACCGAGAAGACCGATTCCGTGAGCACCGCTCCCTCGAGAAGACCGCCGAACTGGAGCCCGACGATCGTGACGATCGGGATGAGCGCGTTGCCGAGCGCGTGCCGCCAGATGACGATGGATTCCTTCTGTCCCTTGGCGCGGGCGGTCCGGATGTAATCCTGGCGGATGACCTCGAGCATGCTCGAGCGAGTCATCCGCGAAATGACCGCGAGCGACGGCGTCGAGAGCGTCACTGCCGGAAGGACCATCGCCCGGAACGAATCGAATCCCGAGGCCGGAAACCATCCGAGGTGGACCGAAAAGAAGAGGATCAGGAGCAGGCCGAGCCAGAAGACCGGCATCGAGATCCCGACAAGCGCGAAGACCATCGCCACCGTATCGAACAGCGAATATTGCCGTATGGCAGAGACGATCCCGAGCGGAATGCCGAGGACGATGGCGATGATGACCGAAAAGATCGCGAGCTTGAGCGTCGCGGGGAATGCCGCGAGAATCTCTCCGGTTACGGGGTGTTTCGTGATGTAGGAACGTCCGATGTCCCCCTGGAGTGCGTTGAGGATATACCGGCCGAACTGGACGAAGAACGGGTCGTTCAGCCCCATCTCCTGCCGGAGGGCCTGAACGCGGTCCTCCGTGGCCATATCGCCGAGGAGCATCCGCGCCGGATCGCCCGGCGTCATGTACAGCAGGAGGAAGATGATGAAGCTCACCCCGAGAAGCACGGGGATGAATGCGACGACACGGCGGAGAATGTACCTCCACATGAGTCCCAGCCTCTTTTCCGACGGGGCGGAGAGGAACCTCCCCTCCGCCCCGTGAATATCATTTCCGGTCTCCTATTCCTCGAAATAGACCGTATGGAGCACGTGGTAACTCCCGGGATCGGGGGAGAAGCCCTTCACGTACTTCTGGGTTCCGACGAGCTGTTCGCCGTTGTGCAGCAGGAGCCACGGCTCCAGTTCGGCGATCCGCTTCTGGATGGAGCTGTAGATCGCTCCCCGCTCCGCGCCTTCCGGCGTGACGCGCCCCTTTTCGATGAGATCGTCGATATCCTTTTCCACGACCATCGACCTGTTCAGCCCTATCCTGGCCTGTGACGAGTGGAACGGTCCGAAGACGGAATAGTCCGGATCCGGAACCGCCGTCGTCCAGCTGTTCAGGTAGACCTCGTGAGTCCTGTCCTTGAGTTTCTCCTGGAATGCGCCCCACTCCATGACGTTGACGCCGACCTCGATGCCGACCTTCTTGAGCTGGTTCTGGATCACGGTGGCCATGTCGATGCGTTCCTTGCGGTCCGCGGTGAGGATCGTGAACCTGAAGCCGTCCTTGTACCCGGCCTCCGCGAGAAGGGCCTTCGCCTTTTCGGGATCGTAGGAATACGTCGGCATGTTCGGATCGTAGTACTTCACCGACGGAGCGAAGACGCTCTTCGGTACACCGCCGACACCCCGGAAGATGACCTTCACCATCTTCTCGACGTCGATCGCGTGGGCGATCGCCTGCCGGACACGGATATCGTCGAACGGCTTCTTCGAGAGATTGAATCCCATGTACTGCACGACCGCGTCCGGAGTCCGGAGCAGCCTGAGTTTCGGATTCGACTGCACCTTGCTCAGGTCGATCGGCAGGATCGCGTAGGAGATGTCGACGCCGCCCGCCTCGAGCTCGATGACCCTGTTCGTCGCCTCCGTGATCGTGCGGACGACGATGTTCGGAATCGCGCTCTTCTTGCCCCGGTAGCCGTCGAATCGCTTCAGGACGATCCGGTCGCCCTTCGCCCAGGAGACGAATTCATACGGCCCGGTTCCGACCGGGTGCGTCCCGAAGTCCTGTCCGGCGGCCTTCGTCGCCTTCTCGTTGAGGATGCATCCGCCGCCCCAATGCGTCAGGTGCGCGAGGAAACTCGTATCCGGAACCTTCGTCCGGATGATGATCGTATAGTCGTCGACAACCTCCGTCTTCGCAAGATCGATGTTTCCGAGGACGTAGTTGATCTTTCCTATGGCCGCCTTGCGTTCGAACGTGTACTTCACGTCGCTCGCCTTCAGCTCTTCGCCATTGTGAAACTTCACTCCCCTGCGGAGCGTGAAGCGGTAGGAGAGATCGTCGATGCGCTCGACCTTCTCGGCCAGGGACGGCTCGATCTGTCCGCCGGGCCCGACTTTCACGAGCGTTTCGTAGATCTGCACCATGATGTGCGCGGACGCTCCGTCTGGGGACTCGTGCGGATCGAGCGTCTTCGCGTCCGACGTCGTGGCGACGACGAGCGTGTCTCCCGCAGCGAGGGTCGGAAGCGACCACAGTGCGAGAATCGCGGCGACCGCCGGGAAAAGGATCCAGAAACGGTTCCACTTCATTACGGACACTCCCTTCGATCCCTGTCGTTCATTCAACGACCTACTCTTCAAAGAAGACCGTGGAAAGCCTGTGGTATCCCGCGGGATTCGGCACGAAGCCCTTCACGTTCCTCCGGATGCCGACCACCTGTTCCCCGTTCTCGACGTAGACCCACGGGGCCTGCTCGCACAGCAGCACCTGCAGGTCATGGTAGACCTTCTCCCGCTCCGGACCGTCCTTGAGCGTCCGTCCGAGATCCATGAGTCGGTCGGCCTCCGGGTTCGAGTAGACGGCCTTGTTCATTCCGGTGATCTGCGAAGAGTGGAAGATGCCGTAGACGGCGTAGTCAGGATCCGGCACGGGAGTCCCCCACCCCATCATGTACATGTCGTGGTTCTTCTCCTTGAGTTTCTCGAGGTAGGCCCCCCACTCCATGACCTGGATCTTCACGTCGATCCCGACTTTCTTGAGCATACTCTGGATCACGGTCGCGATGTCGATGCGCTCCTTCCGGTCGTTCGTCCAGATCTCGGCCTTGAACCCGTTGGGGTATCCTGCCTCGGCCAGAAGTTTTTTCGACAATGCCGGATCGTACTTCACGGGCGGCAGATTCGGGTTGGAGTAGCGGATGCCGGGCGGTACGGGCCCGAGAGCCGGCTTGCCGATGCCGCGGAAGACGGCCTTCACGAGCTTATCGAGATCGATCGCGTACGTGATGGCCTGCCGGACCCGGACGTCGCTGAAAGGCTTCTTGCTGCAGTTGAAGCCCATGTGCTGCACGGAAGTGTCGGGCGTGCGGAGAAGGACCAGCTTGTCGTTCTCCTGCACCCGCTTGATGTCGATCGGCGGGATCGCGTAGGCGATGTCCGCGCCGCCCGATTCGAGTTCGATCGTGCGGTTCGTCTCCTCCGTTATCGACCGGACGACGACATTGGGAATCTTCGCTTTCTCGCCCCAGTAGTTCTCGTTGCGCTTCAGCGTGATCCGGTCGCCCTTCGCCCAGGAGACGAATTCATAGGGGCCCGTCCCGACGGGACGCGAGCCGAACTCGTTGCCGGCGGCCTTCACCGCTTTCTCGCTGAGAATGCAGCCGCCTCCGAAGTGCGTCAGAAGGGCGAGAAAACTCGTGTCCGGCGTCTTGGTCTTCATCTCGACCGTGTAGTCGTCGATGACCCGAAGACCCTCCGGATCCATGTTGCCGACGATGTAGGCGATCGTCTTGCCGACGTCGAGGGCCCGCCTGAACGTGAAGACCACGTCCGACGCCCTGAGCTCGTCGCCGTTGTGGAACTTCACTCCCTTCCGGAGCGTGAAGCGATATGTCGTGTCGTCGACGCGCTCGAACTTTTCCGCGAGGTTCGGAACGACCTCGCCCTTGTCGGTGACCTTCACGAGCGTATCGTAGATCTGGACCATGATATGCGCCGACGCGAGATCCGGAGTCACGTGCGGATCAAGGCTTTTCGCGTCGTACATGTTGGCGACGACGAGAGTGTCTTTCGGTGCGGCGGAAACGAAAGCCGCTCCGGAGAGCAGGAACGCGAGGGCGCTTCCGAACGCCAGCGCCGTGAAACGATGGAATCGCATAGCCGTTCCCCCTTTGCGATTTGATGACGATGGTTACGGATTTCCCAGGATGTGACGGATATCTTCAGCCAGCGAATACAGGCGGTTGATCTGCGACCCGACGTATCCTTCCAGGACCAGCCTCCCTTCAGCGGAGCCCTTCCAGTCGAGAAGAGGATCTCCCGCCATGACGATTCCGGGAAGCCATCCCTGCGCGCACCCCGGATCCTGCCCGTACGCCGGGCACCGGACGTACAGGGCCTGATTGAGTTTCCTCACGACCGCGAGCCGGAGTCCGACCGGACGCTCCCGCGAGGGGAGCCCCCCCCAGAGCGACGCGAGGTCGCGATATTCCCCGAGGACGCCTCTGAGATCCGCAATCCGCGCATAGCGCCCGCACGCCGACGTCAGACGGTCGAGAAGAAATCCGAAGAGGGCGGCGACGTCCGGAGACGGGTCGTCGCCCGAAACGAGCGCTTCCGTCGCCCGGGCGTACACCTCCGCGTCCGTCGCGAGGATCGCGGGGTCGTGATATTGCAGGAGGTCGTCTTCCGTGTGCCACCACCAGCTCATGAACCCTTTCCCCGTCCGGTCCGGGCTGGAATCGGGCAACGTCGACCCCCACGCGAAGAGCGTCGAAAGCCCCATGTTCTGGAACGACTGGTCCCAGGCCCGGACGGGATCGGGCCATCGCCCCGTCTGCCCCGTGACGTCCCGTACGACTTTTTGCGCGAGCGCAAGGAAGTCCGGTCCCGCCGTGATCCGGCTGAAATCCGTGGCGCCGCGGAGTCCCGGCATGTCGGCGTTCACCGTGGCGATGCAGTTGCGGTACAGGTCGAGGAAGCGAAGGGAGGCGTACGCGGATGATCCCGCGTACTTTCCGTATTCGTGTCCGGACCACCAACACACGCGGAGCCCGTACCGGCGGCGCGGCAGGGACGCCGCGTGCAGCGCGAGGGCGAGCGTCAGGGCGCATCCGGTCGCGTTGTCTGTCGCCCCGTAGTGTTTCGCGTCGAGATGGCTTCCGGCGAGGAGAAACCGGGGATCCTCTTCTGTGGAGGGGATGGTCGCCTCTATCTGCTCGATTTCACGGACGCCGCGCTCCGCTTCGACGGAGAACCGGAGGCGGACGTCGCCGGTCCGCATCCTGGACTCCAGCTCGATCCCGTCGGCCCTGTTGATCGCGATCACGGGGATGTCGGTCAGGAGGGGCATTTCCTCCGGAAGCGGAATTCCCCACGGCAGAGATATGCCGCTTTCGTGGATCTGCCTCTCGTCGCCGTATGACCATCGGATGACGAAGGCGATCGCTCCCCGTGCCTGCGCTTCGAGAACCGCGAGGGGAGACGATGATTCCGTGACGACGACCGCCCCGTCGAGATCCCGCTCTCCCGGGAGCGACCGTTCCGCCATAAAGACGAGCGGATTCGTTCCGAAGCCGTTCTCCGGAACCCACGCCGCCCGTCCCTCCCGGATCGCGCCGTCCGTGGACGGAGAGAACCCCCACACGCGGCACGGGATCTCCGTTCCGTCCGCGTAGTGCAGCGTCCCGCGTCCCGGGACGCCGAGCAGAGCCTTGTGACGGAGCCGCCGGACATTCACGCCGGCGCTTCCGAGAACGTCGGCGATATACGCCCGTGCGGCCGCCTCTCCCTCGCCGCATGTCCGCCGGTGATGCGACGCGATGACGGCGAGGTGCCGCTCGATCTCATCGAACGGGAAACGCATGTCAGCGTCCGACGTCCAGTTTGAGGAATTCGCGGATGAAGGCTTCGATATACTCCGTCACCGCGTCGAACATTCGGTCCCCCCACTCCGGGGTCGCCGCGGACGATTCGTCCGGACCTCCGAATCCTCCGGTCGGAACGGAGTCGCGCACGTCGCGGATCATCCGGACAAATCCACCGCCGAACGAGATCTGGTGCAGGTGCGTATTCCGGAGAGCATCGCTGAAATGGTTCACTTCCGCGTCGCAGAGATCCGAACGGTCCACCCATTCCGGGCGCAGCGCCATCATCATCGCTGCCTCCTGCCCGGCGCCGTGGCCGCCGATCCACTCCCGGTTCAGCTGTCCAGCGAGGATCCACCAGTCGATGGTGGCCGCCTGGCCTCCCGCCCGGTAGATTTCGAGAGCGACCCTGTCGAGGGCGACGTTGTTTCCGCCGTGACCGTTCAGAAAGAGGAATTTCCGTACCCCCGAACGCAGCATCCCCGTCGCGATCCCGTTCAGGACGGCCGTCAGCGTCTCGATCCCGATATCGATCGTCCCCGGAAACGAGGTCAGTGTGGGCGCGTAGCCATACGGCATCGCCGGGAGAACCACGACGTCGTTCGGGAAGGAGGTCTCGATCCTTCGAGCGAACTCCTCGGGGATCAGGTAATCGGTCCCCAGAGGGCCGATCGGTCCGTGCTCCTCGACGCTTCCCAGAGGCATTACGGCGATCGTCCCGTCGGACAGCAGCCGCTCCGCCTTCTTCCAGCTCAGCCCCGCAAGATACATGGATCTCCACGCTCCTTGCCATTTCGGGATAGGTGAATCACGTACCGCTATTACTGGATCCAATTAAAAATCCACTCTACGCTCCCCTACCCTTTCCTGTCAAGGAACCTCGCTCCCCTGCGGACGACGGCTTCGAGAGACCGGACGCCCGTCACGAGCGTCGCCTCGTCCACGTCGAAGTGATCGTTGTGATGTCCGACTCCCGTATTGGAGCCGAGGCGCATGTAGGTCGCGACGCCGCCGCGGTCCTGGACGGCTCGCATCATCCACGTCGCGTCGTCGCTGCCGAGCGCGTCCCCGTCCATCTGCAGGTTCGAGATTCCCGGAACTCCGTCGAGCGCGTCGCGGATGATTTCGCGCAGGACAAAGTTGCTGTCGGCCGAAATCGCCTCTCCCGTCTTCTCGACCTCGGAGCGGACCCCGTAGGTTTCGGCGCTTCCGCGAACGACCGCCATCGCCCGCTCGTACATGTAGGACGCGACTTCGTCGTTGTCGCCGCGGGTTTCGGCTTTCATGAACGCCTTGCCGGGAATCACGTTCCGCCCCGTCCCAGCCGTCAGGACCCCGACGTTGATCCGCGTACGTCCCTCGCTGTGCGGGGCGATCGCGTGAAGGTTCAGCGCAGCCGTCGCGGCCGCGAGAAGCGCGTTGCGTCCCTCCTGCGGGGACCCGGCGGCGTGCGTCGACACGCCCGTATAGGTGACATCGAATTTCGTCGTGCAAAGGAATCCGTGACACCCTGTCGTGACCGTTCCGGACGGGATGCCGCCGCCGATGTGGATCGCGACGAGCGCGTCGACGCCGAGCAGGATCCCCCTGTCGACCATTGCGCGTGCGCCGCGGACGCCCTCCTCGGCGGGCTGGAAGACGATCAGGATCCTGCCGCAGAGCTCGTCCTTCTCCTCCGAGAGAACGCGCGCGAGCATGAGTCCCATCGCCGTGTGCGCGTCGTGCCCGCAGGCGTGCATCCAGCCCGGATTCACGGACGCGAAGCCCTCTTTCCGGGGCCGGTGGTCCGGGTCCTGCGTCTCCGCGACGTCGACGCAGTCGATGTCGAACCGGAAGGCCACGGTCGGCCCCGGACGCCCCGTGTCGAGGATCCCGAGCGCCCCGGTGTAGCCGTCCATGCGTTCGATCCACTTCGGATCGGCCCCCTGTTCGACGGCACGGGCGATGTTACGCTCGATCACGTCCTGCGGCGCACGCCCCATCACGGACTTCGGCGCGATCACGTCGAGCCCAGTGCGGACCTCGTATCCGAATCCCTCCAGCATCGACGCCGCGATCGAGGTGGTACGGAATTCGAGCCACCCGCTTTCCGGGTAGGTATGAAGATCCCGCCGGATACGGATCGCTTCCTTTTCGACGGCTTCCCAGTCGATCATTCTTCAAATCGCCCCTTTCAGGAATGGACGCGACGTCCGTCGGCTTCCGCCGTTCGCCGGAGAGCCTCTTCCGCCGTCATCCGTTCGGTTGTCTTCCCCGCAAAGCATCATAATCTCAGAACGAAAAGCGGGCAACGTGGCAACGTGGAGATTCCCGGCTCATCGCAGCGTGGCCGGTTTCTCGCACGGTACTATAATAACCTGAACGTTCCGGCAAAAACGAAAAGGAGCTGGTTACGATGGATTCCATCCCCTACGACCCGATTCGCGAGGATCCCGCGAAAGACCCCGATTTCCCGGCGACGATGCACGGATGCGTCTTCCGGGTGACCTATGCGCCCGAAAACGGCGAGCAGCGACTTTTCGGAATCGCCTACCTCCCGGGCGGTCGCGGCCCCCATCCGTGCATCCTGCTTCTTCACGGCTTTCCCGGCAACGAGAAGAATCTCGACCTCGCCCAGATGCTGCGACGCGCCGGCTGCACCGTCGTCCAGTTCCACTACAGAGGCTGCTGGGGAAGCGACGGAGAGTACTCCTTCGAACACGTCCTCGAAGACGTCCGCTCCGTCGTCACACTGCTTCGGACGCCGGAGTGGCGCGAACGGCTCCGTATCGATCCGGAGCGCTTCGTCCTCATGGGGCACAGCCTTGGCGGATTCGCTTCCCTGATGACAGGCGCGTCCGTCCCGGAAATCCGCGCAGTCTGCTCGATCGCGGGGTACGACCTCGGAGCGGTCGCGTCGCTCCTGAAGAACGATCCCGGCGACGCGTACGGCATCCGGGCGATGTTCCGGGACTCCGTCCTTCCGCTGAAGGGAACGAGCGACGGGATCCTCCTCCGCGAGGTCGAACGGCATGGCGCGACGTGGAACGTCTGCGGGCACGCATCCTCCTTCGCGGGAAAGAACGTCCTTCTCGTCTGCGCTCTCAGGGATAGTACGTCCATTCCGGAATTCCACCACCGGCCACTCGTCGCCGCACTTGCGGCGCACGGCGCGAACGTCTCCGAGGAAACGTTCGACGAGGAACACGGCTTCGACAGCGGCCGTCTGGAGCTCGGGGATGCGGTGCTCCGATGGATGCGCCGGAGCGGAATCGTCCGCGCGCAGGGCGATTTCCGACGGAAAGGGCATTCGTAACGGAAGAAAGAGCCCTGTGCGATCGCATCGGGGCTCTTTCCCGAAGGAAGGGGAGGTTCTCTATGAAAACGCCGCCTTACCCCGCGGCGGAGGGGACATCCGTGACGTCACGAAGCGCCGGGCCGCACGGGACATCCTTGTTGATGAACACGACGCCGTCAGAAGAGCTTCCGCCAGGGCGTCGTCTTTCCCGCCAGCGGACGATCTCCATCGCCCCGTCGAAATGTTCCACGAGCGCGGAGCAACTGTCGATCCAGTCGCCGCAGTTTGCGTACGCGAGTCCGCGAATGTTCCTGATCACAGGGTGATGAATGTGTCCGCAAATGACGCCGTCGACGCCGCGTTTCCGCGCCGACCGGACGAGGAAGTCCTCGAAATGCCCCACGTACATCACGGCATCCTTGACCTTCCGCTTCAGAAATCCCGAGAGCGACCAGTACCCGAGCCCGAGCGGAGAACGGACCGCGTTCAGAAACGCATTCGCCCAGAGCGCCACGTCGTACGCACGGTCGCCGAGCCGCGTAAGCCACTTCCGGCATCGTACGACGACATCGAACTCATCGCCGTGGACGACGAGGAAGCTGCGTCCGTCGGCCCCGGTGTGGACCGCTTCCTTCCGGACCGAGATGCCTCCGAAGCGGTACCCGTCGAATTCATCCATGAACGTGTCGTGATTCCCGGGGATATAGACGATGTCGGTCCGCTTCGACATCTTGAGCAACCACCGAACGACCTCGTTGTGCGACCGGGGCCATCGGGGACGTTTCCGCAGCTTCCATCCGTCGATGACGTCGCCGACCAGGTAGAGACGCTCGCACCGGAACGACGCCAGGAACGAAGTCAGCTCTTTCGCCCGGCACCATCGCGTCCCGAGGTGGATATCGGACAGGAATACCGTTCGGTATGAGGAGATCGTCGTATTTTTCATGTCGACAGCATACCACAGACCGTATAACGCGACGGTTGCCGAAATGCGACGGATGCGTTACGACCGTCCGAGTCCGTGATACCATGGTATTCAGGGTGAATTCGTTCCAGATTTTCGGGGAGGGTGTCGCATGAAAAGGGTATTCGCCGTCGTTCTCGCGCTTCTTTCGCTCCTGCCCGTCCCGTCGTGGGCGGAGCTTTCGGGGCAACCTCCGGAGGAGACGATGCGTTCCGTGATCGCTGAATTCGAGTCCTACGCGGTCCGCGCGATGAAGGATTGGGACATTCCCGGGATGTCGGTGTCGGTCGTTCTGGGAGACCGGACGATCTACGCGCGCGGGTTCGGCGTCCGCGGGATCGGCGGAACGGACCCCGTGAACGAACATACGCTCTTCCAGATCGGCTCGATCTCGAAATCGTTCACCGCGACGCTCGTCGCGATCCTCGCCGACCGCGGAAAGATCGAATGGACCGATCCCGTGACGGACCATCTCCCGGACTTCTCGATGTACGACCCCTGGGTGACGCGGGAATTCCGCGTTTTCGACATCATGTCCCAGCACAGCGGACTTTCCCCGTACGCCGGGGACTTTCTCCCCCTGCTCGGGTTCGGGCGCGCGCACATCCTCCGTTCTCTCAGGTTCCTCCGCCCCGTATCGAGCTTCCGTTCCGAGTTCTCGTACGTGAACAACCTGTTCGTCGTCGCGGGGCTTCTCGTCGAAAAGTATTCCGGGAAAAGCTGGGAAGACACGCTGAAAACCCAGCTCCTCGACCCGATCGGCATGAGGGAGAGCAGCGCGTCGCAGAAATCCTTCACGGGTGCGTCGAACGTCGCCTTCCTGCACGTGAGGGACAGGGGCGGCGTCAGAGCGCTGCCGATGGACTGGCCCTTCATGCGATGGGTGTACACGTACGCTCCGGCGGGCGGAATTGCCTCGACGGCCTCCGATATGGCGAAATGGATGCGCTTCCAGCTCGCGGACGGCGTCGCCGGCAGCAGGCGCATCGTTTCGAAACGAAACCTCGACGCGACGCACGCACCCAGGACGTCGCTCCCGATGTCCGCAGCGTATCCGGGAAACAACGCCTACTGCATGGGGTGGGTCCGAACCGAATACCGTCCCTATTCCCTTCTCTGGCACAACGGCGCGACGAGCGGCGTCTGCTCGGTCGTCATGCTCGCGCCGGAGATCGGCCTCGGAATCACGGTTCTCACGAACCTCTCCGATACGCAGGCGCCCGAGGCCGTCGCGAAACGTTTCATCGACCTCTTCTGCGGGACGAAGCCTTTGCGCGACTGGAGCGCCGAGGCTCTCGCGGAGGCACGGAAAGCCTCCTCCGCGCCGAAGGTCACCGCGCCGGAGTCCCCGGTCCCACCGATGCCGTTCGACGTCTACGAGGGAACGTACGACAACCCCGTCTTCGGATCTCTCGCGCTCGTCGCTTCGGGAGACACGCTGACCGGCGTCATGGGGCCCGACAGGGTCCGCATCGTTTTTCGCCACAGGGATCGCGACGAATTCATCATGGGCGTGCCGGATTTCGACCCCGAGATGGGGCGGGCTCATTTCACTTTGCGGAACGGAATCGCCGACACCCTGATCCTGGACGAACTCGAGAAGGACGGCATCGGGACGTTCGTCCGGAAAAATCCGTGAGAAGGAGGGCGTGAAGATGGAAGTGAACGTCACGCCGCGCAACAGTCAGGTTCGTCTGGAAAACGTTTTCTTCCCGGCAATGGAGTATCACGCCTTCCCGGCGAACGCCGCGCCGGGACTCAAGCCACCCGGAATGGGACGGTTTTCCGTCAAGGCCGAAGAACTCGACGAGACGCCGAAGAAGTGGCTCATCCAGGTGGAGCTCCACTCGGAAAAGAATCCCCCGAATACGCCGACCTATCTGTACGAGTTTTCCCTTGTCGCGGTCGGGGTCTTCGCATGGCAGGGTGACGAGCGTTCTCCGGCGGAAACACGGAGGTCCGTGGGGGAACTGGGCGCGTCGATGCTCTACGACGCGCTGCGGGAAGCCGTGAAGTACATCACGCACCTCGGGCCATACAAGCCGTTCCTGCTCCCTCCGCTCGAGTTCTCGGTCGCCGGGGGGAACGGGGACGACGATATCGTCCCGTTGCGAAAAGACGACGCGTAGACCAGGGAAAGGACGTGCAGCCATGAGATCGGATGTCGAACGGATCAAAATGGATATCGAACTCCTCGCAGCCTTCACAGCGACGCCGGGCGCCGGGGTGACCCGGTACAGCTTCTCGGACGAAGACCGGAAGGCGCGCGCCTACATCCGCGGCGAGATGGAGAGCGCCGGACTCCGCACCAGGGAGGACGGCGCGGGAAATCTCTTCGGAAGACGCGAGGGGCAAAGGGACGACGCGCCGCCGGTCGTCGTGGGGTCGCACTTCGACTCCGTGCCGAACGGAGGCGCGTTCGACGGCGACGCGGGCGTCTCGACGGCCCTCGAAATCGCGCGTATCCTGCGCGACCACGACGTCGTCACGGAAAAGCCGATGGAGTTCGCCGCACTCGTCGAGGAGGAGGGAGCGCGTTTCGCGTGCGGACTTTACGGAAGCCGGGCGATGACCGGACTTCTCGGGGACACGCATCTCGACGCCTTCAAAGATCGGGACGGCAGGACGCTCCGTTCGGTGCTCCGCGATTCCGGCTTCGCCCCGGAACGTTTCGCGACGGCCCGAAGGGCGCCCGGGTCGATCGCGGCCTTCCTTGAACTCCACATCGAACAGGGACCCGTCCTCGAAACCGAAGGAATCGACCTCGGAGTCGTGAGTGCGATCATCGGCGTGAGCCAGTTCGAGGCCGCCTTCGCGGGACGCGCGGACCACGCGGGCTCCACGCCGATGACGCTCCGGAAGGATGCCCTGGCGGCGGCGGCTGAGGTCGTCCTCGCGCTTCAGGCGGCGGCGCGGCGGGAAGGGGAAGGGACGGTCGGCACGGTCGGAAAGATGGCCGTCTCGCCGGGCGGTGCGAATATCGTCCCTGAGACCGCGACATTCACGATGGACATCCGTTCCTTCGACGAATCGCGCATGACGCGCGTCATAGACGACATGAAGACGCTCATGGGACGCATCGCCGCGCGCGACGGACTCGGGTGGCGAATGGACGAAAAGGTTCTGATCCCGCCCGTCGCGATGCATCCGGAGATCGTCGGCGCGTTCGAGGATTCGGCCCGCGGCCGCGGCTACAGCGCCCGGAGGATCGTGAGCGGCGCGGGACACGACGCGATGGTCATGTCGCGGCTCGCGCCCGTCGGAATGGTCTTCGTCCCGAGCCGGGGCGGACGAAGCCACTGCCCCGAGGAATGGACCGACTACGCGGATATCGCGAAGGGGGCCGACATCATGCTCGACGCGGCGCTCCACCTGGCGGTGCGCATCGCATAGGGGCGAAAAACGAATCCGGGGGGCTGGAAACGCATCACGTCCTCGCCCCCCGGTCGCGTCATCGCGTTACAGGAGCCACTCGAGCCCGAGCCGGAGAAGCGTCCCGGCTGGAATCGGGTCGGCGTCGGCGTCGTTGCCGAATCCCGCGTCAACGGCCCGGGAGAGCGTCGAGACTCGTTCCGCAGCCGCTTTCAGCTCGCTTTCGGAATACTGCCATCCGACCGCGGCCGAGAGGATTCCGGCCATGCGGCCGTCCGGATTTCCGGCCGTTCCCGTCATCCACGGCAACGAAACGTCCTCCTCCGGAGCGCCGTCGCCCGCGAGGCGCCTCATGGCCTTCGGGTCCGCGAATTCGGGTTCCGACGTTCCCTGGACGACGACGGCCTTCAGGCGCTTGTCCGAGAGGACCGATTCAAAGGGCGACAGTTCGTCCTCCCCTTCCGCGTTCCCGATCGCGAGGATGCCGTACCCCTCTCCGCTGAGCGTCTCCGAGATCGCGTCCTCCGTCTCCTCGGCCTCGGAGTTCCAGATATCCCCGGCGTCCACGACCTGCGCCCCCTCGTCGTCGTCGACGGAGAGCAGCGACGGGGCTTCCGACGCTCCCATGACGACAATCGCGTCGAATCCGCTCTTCTTGAGCGCTACGGGAAAGGCTCCTTCGAGACGTACCGTTCCGATTCCCGCACCGTCCGGCATCCTGAAGACGGCGGTCCCACGGTCGAACCCGTCCATCGGCGCGCCCGTCAGCGGCCCTGCCGTGAAGACCACCGGGTTGTCCGCCTCGGCCGCGGGAACCATCGGGTCAGCCATATACCGGAAAAGCCGGACCGCAATCCCCTCGCACCCGACATACGCGCGCAGCCACTCCTCGGGAAGCGGCAGCTCCTGCGCCGTTTCCTCGGTCAGATCGACAACGAGAACCCGTCCCCAATACCCCTTCATACCCATCCGTCCCTTCGTCGTTTTCTCTCTCACAGGCCGGAGCGCCCCACTCCGGTCCCTTCTCCCTCGCGGAACCCCGCGCGCTCGGCGACGAAGTAGAGCGGTCGTCCCTTCGCCTCGCGGTAGATGCGCCCGATGTATTCCCCCATGATCCCCAGGCACAGGAGCTGAACGCCGCCCATAAAGAGCAACGCGATGAACATGAGCGTCCAGCCGCTCACCCAGATATTCGTGAACAGCCGCAGCACGAGCGCGTAGACGATTCCGAGAAGCGCCATCGCACTCGCGGAAAAGCCCGTGAACGTCGCCACGCGCAGCGGTTTCGTCGAGAACGACAGAATGCCGTCGAGCGCGAACGCGAGCATCTTCCTCAGGGGATACTTGCTTTCTCCCGCGAAACGTTTCGCGCGGTCGTACGGAATAGCGCACTGCCGAAAGCCCACCCAGCTTATCATGCCGCGCAGGAACCGGTCGCGCTCGGGCATCTGCCGCACGGCCTCGACGACGCACCGGTCCATGAGTCGGAAGTCGCCCGTATCGAGAGGGATCGGCGTATCCGAAAGGCCGTTCAGGATCCGGTAGAATCCCCTCGCCGTCGCGAGCTTGAAGGCCGTCTCCCCTTCGCGGCTCCTCCGCCGTCCGTACACGACGTGAAAGCCCTTCTTCCATGCGTCGAGCATCTCGGCGATGACCTCGGGCGGATCCTGGAGGTCCGCGTCGATGAGGACGACGGCGTCTCCGGAGGCGTGGTCCATCCCGGCGGTGACGGCGATCTGGTGCCCGAAGTTCCGCGAGAACGACACCATCCGGACCCTGTCGTCGGCGTCCGCGAGCTCTCGGAGGATTCCGGGCGTCCCGTCGCGGCTTCCGTCGTTCACGTAGACGATCTCCCATGTCGCGCCGAGTCGGTCGAGAACGGCCGACAGGCGCCGGTGCGTCTCCCGCAGGACGGCCTCTTCGTTATAGCACGGGACGACGACCGAAAGGACCGGTGCCATCACTCCGCATCTTCCATTCCGAGCGTCGAGGCGCGGAGACGCTTGTCGGAGAAGACGTCCTTCTTCGGACCGAAACGCCGCCGATGCCATTCCCAGGCGGTCCGGACGATATCTTCGATCGCCGGAAACGCGCGTTTCCACCCGAGCGTCCGTTCGGCCCTCTTCGAGGAGGCGACGAGAACTGCCGGATCTCCGCTCCGACGCCCGGCCTCGGCGACCGGAACCGGATGCCCCGTTACGGCGCGGACGGTATCGATGACCTCGCGGACCGAATACCCCGTTCCATTCCCGAGGTTGAACGCCTCGCATCCGCCCTTTCCCTTCAGGAGGCGTTCGAGCGCGCTCACGTGGGCCGATGCGAGGTCGCTCACGTGGACGTAGTCCCGGATACAGGTTCCGTCCTTCGTCGGGTAATCCGTTCCGAAGAGCGTCGCGACGTCGCGACGGCCGAGCGCAACGTCGAGAAGGACCGGGATCAGATGCGTCTCCGGCTCGTGATGCTCTCCCGTCCGCCTGAGGACGTCGGCTCCTGCCGCGTT
Source organism: Lactivibrio alcoholicus (assembly GCF_055390895.1). NCBI lineage: Bacteria > Thermotogati > Synergistota > Synergistia > Synergistales > Aminobacteriaceae > Lactivibrio > Lactivibrio alcoholicus. The sequence goes on along the minus strand of NZ_AP042471.1, from coordinate 2,214,195 downwards.
GAAGTACCGCAGCGAGACGCTCTTCAGGCCGAACGCGTCGTGGAAGCGCCTGAACGCCGTTTCGACGAAGGCCTTGCTCTCCCCGTAGGGGTTCGCAGGAGCGAGCGGCGCGTCTTCCGTGATGACCGTCGTATCCGGCTCGCCATAGACAGCCGCCGACGACGAAAAGACGAGGCGCTTCACGCCGTGGGCCTTCATGACTTCGAGAAGCGCCAGCGTCCCCGCGACGTTGACGTCGTAGTACTCGTCGGGCCGTTCCATCGATTCGCCGACGAGCGAACGGGCCGCGAAGTGGACGACGCCATCGATCGGGTGCGCCCGGAAAACCGCGTCGAGCGCGTTCCGGCTGCGGATGTCTCCTTCGACGAAGACGGCCCCGAACGCGAGGTCGCGATGTCCGCGGCTCAGATCGTCGTAGACGACGACGCCGTGCCCCGCCGCGATGAGCGCGAGGCTCGCCGCACTTCCGATGTACCCTGCACCGCCGGTGACGAGGATCATGGTCATTCTCCCTTCGTGACGGACCTTCGGCCGTTTCTGCGGAACCGTAGTCAATCCTACGGCAGGATGCGCTTTCGGGCAATGGGATGACGCGACGCTTTCGTCCGTCCGGGCGTGGTATCCGCGAGGGGCGTTGCTGTAGAATGATGCGCGGACGCCTGCATTCCAATTCTCCTGACGCGGAGGAATCACGATGACACATACCGTTGCGGTCGTCGGGGCCGGAATCACCGGACTCGCCGCCGCCTTCGACCTGATCGCCGGAGGGGACGCCGTCACGCTGTTCGACGTCTCTCCGGAAACCGGAGGACTGGCCTTCGACGTTCCGTGCGGGCACGGGCGCGTCGAGGCGTTCTACCGCCATATCTTCACGAGCGACACGAACATCCTGGACCTCGCGGCTGAGCTCGGTCTCGGCGGATCCATCCGCTGGCACGAACCGGACAACGCCGTCGCGCTCCCCGGCCCCGGAGGAAAGACGACCCTCCATCCGTTCACGACCCCCGGAGACCTGCTGCGTTTCTCGCCGCTTTCAATCGTCGGACGTCTCCGGCTCGGGATCTCGGTGCTCGGCGCGAAGCGCGTACGCGACTGGCGGGCGCTCGAAGGGGAAACCGCGCGTGACTGGGTGGTCCGGACCGCGGGACGCGACGTCTGGCGCACGGTCTGGGAGCCGCTGATGCGCTCGAAGTTCGACGACGACGCCGACGACGTGTCGGCCGTCTGGCTCTGGAACAAGCTTGCGCTGCGCGGACACACCCGCTCCTCGGGGATGAAGTCGGAACTTCTCGGCTACATGGACGGAGGATTCGGCCGCATCGCGCTCTCGCTGACCGACCGGATCCGAACGGGTGGGGGAACGGTCGCGACCGGAACGACCGTCGACCGGATCGAACGGGTGGAAGACGGCCGTCTTTCGATTGCGGCGACGGGGCCGAACGGTTCAGGCGCCCGGATCTTCGACCGCGTTCTCTGGACCGCGGCTCCGTCGCTCTTGGCCGACGCGATGCCGGCCCTGCCACCGGATGCCGCGCGCGTCCTCCGCGGCGTCCGCTACAAGGCGAACGTCTGCGCCCTGCTCGAACTGTCGCGGCCGCTTTCGTCCCGCTACTGGATTTCGGTCGCCGACCCCTCGATCCCGTTCGTCGCCGTCATCGAACACACGAACCTCGTCGGAACGGAACCGTACGGACGGCACATCGTCTACCTGAGCCGCTACCTCGACGCGTCGAAGCGACTTTTCACGGCGACGGACGGCGACGTTCTCGATTGTTTCATGGCCGCGTTGCAGCGCATCGCTCCCGGGTTCGACCCCGCGACGGTCCTCTCCGCGCGCGTCACGCGTGCGCGCTACGCCCAACCCGTAATCCCACGCGGCTATTCGGACAGGATCCCCCCGTTCGACCCCGCTCCCGGGAGCCCGATCTTCCTCGCCTCGATGCCGCAGATCTACCCCGAGGACCGCGGAATGAACTACGCCGTCCGGATCGGCCGCGAGGCCGCTGCGAGAATGCTTTCGCCGGAGGGGCCGCGATGAGCGACTACCCCGCCCTGCTGAAGCTCCTCTTCGCCGGAGAATACGGAGTCTGGTTCCTGAAGTGGTGGGGCGCGATCGTCCTGCTCGGACTGATCGCCGCGCCGCTCACGCGCGTCTTCATGGGGAGCCTTTCCGACCACGGCTATCCGTTCGCGCGCGTGACCGGATGGCTTCTCCCGGCGCTCGGGGTCTTTCTCGCGTCGATCCTCCGCGTCCTTCCGTTCGCGCGTCAGACGATCCTTCTCTCGGTCGCGGCCCTCGCGATCCTTTCGCTCGCCGCGGCGTTCGCGACGGCGCGCCGCGAGGGACTCCGGTCCTGCTTCCCGTCCCTTTCCGCGATCCTGACGACCGAATACCTTTTCCTGATCTGCCTCGCGGGATGGGCGTTCGTACGGAGCTTCCGCCCCGACATCGAAGGGCTCGAGAAATTCATGGATTTCGGGTTCGTCAACGCCGCGCTGCGCGCGGAATGGATGCCCCCCGTCGACATGTGGCTCGCGGGGGAACCGATCAACTACTACTATTTCGGGCACTATCTGACGGCGTTCATGATCCGTCTCACGGGAGTCCCTCCCGAGGTCGGCTACAACCTCATGATCGCGACGCTGTTCGCGCTCGCCTTCACGCTCGCGTTCTCCCTCGGGGCGAACCTCGCCGCGCGGTTCCTTTCCGACAGACCGCGGCTCGCGACGATCGCCGGGCTTCTCGCGGGCTGCCTTCTCGCGCTCGGCGGCAACCTTCACGGCTTCATCTTCGGCGATCTGCTCCCCGTCCTGAAGGAGCGGGGATACGTGTCCCTCGAACTGAAACCGTATCACTATCCCGACGCGACGCGCTTCATCGGATACTACCCGAAGGAGACCGACGACAGGACGATTCACGAGTTCCCGTCCTACTCGTTCGTCGTCTCCGATCTCCACGGGCACGTCCTCGATATCCCGGTCGTCCTGACAGCGATCGCCTGCTGCCTCGCAGCCGTTCTCGCGCGACGGAGGCGACCGGGCGACTCTTCCGCGCGCGCTCCGGCGATCGAACCGGCGGAGTGGCTTCTCGCGCCGCTCCTTTCGGTCATCTGGATGACGAACTCGTGGGATTTCCCGATCGTCGCGGGAGTCGCGACGGGGAGCATGCTCCTCGCGCGCCTCGCCGTCCGCCCGACGGCCCGGTCCGCGATCGATGGTCTCGCCGCCGCCATGATCGTCGTCCTCTGCTCGGTTCTCCTGAGCGTCCCGTTCACGCTCCACTTCGTCAACATCACGCAGGGGATTCACGCCGTCATGTCGCGCAGCCCCCTCTGGCAGCTCGCCGTACTCTGGGGGTATCAGGGCTTCTTCGTCGTCTCACTCCTTATCTTTCTGGCCGTCAGAAGCGTCGCGATCCTCCGCGAGAGGGATACGCCCGGACGGATTCCCGCCCTCCTGACGCGCCACGAGCCCGAGGATCTCTTCATTCTCGGACTCGCCGCCGCCGGAGCGCTTCTCGTGCTCCTCCCCGAGCTCATCTACGTGAAGGATATCTACGGAACGACCTATCATCGGTCGAACACGATGTTCAAGCTCACGTATCACGCGTTCATGCTCCTCGCGATCGTCTCCGCGTACACGGCGGTCCGCGTCCCGGCACACTTTCACGGGTGGAAGGGACTCGCGGCCGGACTCGTCGTCGCGTGCGTCGCGATTCTCCCGATGACGTATCCATGGAAGGCGATGAACGGCTTCTACGCGCGCCCCACACCTGCGAACTACAAACGCCTCGACGGACTCGCCTTCCTGCCCGCAGACGAGCGCGACGCGATCCGCCGGCTGAACGACACCGTCCGCGGAAATCCGGTCGTTCTCGAATCGGACGGGGACAGCTACACGCTTTTCGGGCGAATTTCCATGGCCACCGGCTTGCCGACGCTCCTCGGATGGTTCGCGCACGAATGGCTCTGGCGCGGTTCTCCCGATATCCCCCAGAAACGCAGCGCCGACGTTCGGTCCGTCTACGAAGCGACGACGCCGGACGCCGCAAGAAGGATTCTCGACGCCTACGGGGTCACCCACATCGTCCTCGGCGAACGGGAGCGATCGCGCTTTCCCAGAATGAAGGAATCCGTCGTCCGATCACTGGGAGAAACGATCTTCCGCTCGGGAAACACCGAGATCCTGCGCGTGACGTCAGGTCCCGCCCCGGACCCGAAAGGGGCACAGACGCAGTGACGCCGGATTCAGCCCCACATTCCCTCTGGAACGAGATCCCGGCGATGCTCTGGCGGACCGACAGTCGTTTCAGGCTCGTATCCGTCAGCAGGACGGCCGCGGAATACATGGGATTGTCCCTTGGGGACGACCTCGACGGACAGTTCGCCGGATGTGTGCATCCCGACGACAGCGAACGGGTCCGCGACCGTTTCGCGAACCCCGGGAATCTGCGGGAGTCCTTTCGGTGTACATTCCGCGTTCGCCCCGCGATCGGAACGAATGCGGAGTACCGCCGGATCCTCGAAAACGGGGCCCCCTTTTTCGGATCGGATGGAGAATTCCGAGGCTTTGCGGGGCTCTGGAGCGACATCACCGAACAGGTCGAAAACGAACGTCTGCTCAGGGAACTCGACGAGACTCTCGAGCTGCGCGTCCATGAGCGCACCGCGACGCTCAACCGGACGATCCGGGTGCTCGAACGCGAGGTCCGCGAAAACGCGGTCCTCGGCGAGGTGCTTCGCGTGTCGCGCGACGCCGCCGAGAAGGCCAGTGCGGCGAAGTCCGAATTTCTTTCCAATATGAGCCACGAAATCCGCACGCCGCTCAACACGATCATCGGAATGACCACGCTCGCCCTGCGCGACACCAGGGAGCCGAAGACGCGCAGGGCGCTCGAGGCCGTGAAAACGGCCGCCCTGCACCTGATGGAGCTCGTCAACGACGTCCTGGACTACTCCCGGATCGAAGCCGGCAGAATGGACATCCGGGGCCGCGCCTTCATGCTCCGCGCACTCGTCGACGAGGTTCTCGATATCGTCACGCCGCAAGCCATCCGCAAGGGAATCGCCGTGACGGTCCGCGTCGATCCGGAAACCCCGGACTATATCCGATGCGATCCGCTCCGCCTTCGCCAGATTCTGCTCAATGTCCTCGGCAACGCCGTCAAGTTCACCGAAAAGGGGCGAATCTCCCTCCGCGTGGAACTCGGCGAAACCTTCCCGGACGGAACCGACCTCGAGTTCGAAGTCGGGGACACGGGGCCGGGAATCGACCCCGTGAAGCTGTCGTCGCTTTTCAATCCGTTCTCGCCGCTCGACGTCTCCCCTTCGAAACACTACTCGGGAACCGGTCTCGGACTCGCGATCAGCAAACGTCTCGCGGAAGCCATGAACGGCCGGATCGACGTCTCGAGCGTCTCCGGAAACGGAACGACGGTCAGATTCTCGGTTCGCTGCACGCTTATCGATCCACGCGACGACCGCAACGTCTCCGGAACGACCGTGACATTCGCGGACGTCGATTCAGGAGAGAAGCTCAGGGTTCTCGTCCTGGACGACGATCCGTTCGGCCGAGCAGTCGTCGGGGGATATCTCGAGGAGACCGGATGGACGGTCGACAGCGCGTCCACGGGACAGGAAGCCCTCGAACTCCACGAAAAACGCCCGTACGACCTGATCCTGACCGATATCCAGCTTCCAGGGATGGATGGATTCCTGACCGCGCGAAAACTGCGGAACATCGACGGGAAACGTGGGCACAGGACGCTCATCGTCGCCCTGACCGCCTACGCGATGGAGGGGGACCGGGAACGCTGCCTCTCGGAGGGAATGGACGGATACCTCTCGAAACCCGTCGTCCCGGGGACGCTCTTCGAAACGCTCCGCCCCCTGTTGGCGAAGCGCGCCCCGGCCGTGAGCGCCGCGATGCCGTCCGTCCTTCGCAACGACGGAATGTTCTTCGTTCAATTGATCGACACGTTCCTCTCCGGAATGACGCTTCTCCGGCGCGAGCTCGACGAGGCCCGGAATAGCGACGATACGGATCGCCTCGCCTTCGTGTGCCACAGGATACGTGGAAGCGCCTCGTATCTCGATCTCCACGTCTGCGCGGAACTCGCGGAACGCGCCGAAAGGGCCGCAGCGGCGGGAGAAACCGACCGGCTCGCGGAGATCCTCTCTTCGCTGGCTCCCAGGATCGACGAAGCGATCGCGATGGCCCGGAAGATGCGGGATGAGGTCGAATCTCCGGAAGGAAGGGAGGAATAGCGAATGCGATACCGGGTGCTCATCTGCGAAGATGACCCCATGGTGGTTTCGATCAACGAGAAGTACCTCTCCTGCCTCGAAGGGTTCGAAGTCGCGGGGCGGTTTCCGGACGGAGCCGCGCTTCTCGATGCGTTTTCGCGAAGCGGCTGGGCGGACCTGATCCTGCTCGACCTCTTCCTGCCCGGGATGGACGGACTGGAAGCGCTGCGCCAACTTCGGTTCCGAGGCTACGAGGGAGACGTGATCGTCCTGACGTCCGGCAACCGCAGCGGACTCCTCCGGCGTGCATTCTGTTTCGGCGTTCTCGACTACCTCGTGAAACCCTACACGTTCGAACGGTTTTCGACGGCGCTGGCCCTCTTCAGAACCTTTCGCCGCTCTATGGACGAGATCAATCGTTCTCCCCGGCTGACGCAGGAACTCGTCGACGGCATCATGCTCTCCTCGCCCAGGGAGGAAAACGCGGACGTCATCAGGAAGGGAATCCAGGACGCGACGCTCCGGAGCGTGCTCGACGCGCTTCGCGGGGGAGAGGCTCTCTCTTCGGACGACATCGTCGCGCGAACGTCCCTCTCACAGTCCACCGTCCGAAGGTACGTCGCCCATCTGACCCAGATGGGACGCATCGTCGTCGAATTTGAATATCGCTCGGCGGGACGCCCCGTGAACCGGTACCGCCTGACTCCGTGACGATTAATGGAGAAAAACCGCGCATCAATGGGCGGAATCGTGGGAAATAGGGCGAAAACATTGCCGCCCCCTCTCCCCTTTTTCCATAATTACGGGAAACCGACACAACGGGGAAAAAGGAGGGACCGCGATGAAAATCTGCTGCACCATGCGCGTCGGAACGAAACTGTTCGTGATGCTCGGACTTATGCTCGTCCTCATGGCGGGCATCAGCGCGACGGGATACTGGTTCAACCGAAAAAGCACCGAAACGATAAGCGACATGTACTCGAACAAGCTCGTTCCGGTCCGGCTTCTCGGAGACAACCGCACCTTCAACCGGCAACTCGAGGCGATGATGCTCACATTGTTTCTCGTCACGAAAGAGGACGAACGCAAACACATCCTCGACGAAATGGGCGTCGTCGTCAAGAAATTCTACGAGAACCTCGAAGCATACGCGAAAACGCCGCTGGATCCGTTCTCCACGGATACGCTCGCAAAAATCCGGAATATCCTGTCCGCATATCGCGAAAAGCGCCTCGGCATTCTCGATCTCGTCGCGCAAAACCGCTCCGCCGACGCGTACGCGCTGTACGCGAAATCCCTCGCGCCCGTCATGAAGGATCTGGCGGACGAACTCGGAACGCTCGGAGAGCACGCACGTCAACTCGCCGGAGAGCAAAACGCCGAAAACATGAGCGAAGCCGCGCTGGCGTCGAGGCTGCTCGTTATCGTCCCCATGACGGCGGCGCTCCTCGCAATCGTCCTCGGCATTCTGATGACCCGGATGATCACCCGACCGCTGAAGCGCACCGTAGAGCTTGCGGAACGCGTCGGCGCCGGAGACCTGACCGTTTCCCGCGGGGACTTCTGCTACGACGGATCCGACGAGATCGCCGTGCTCTGCAATGCGCTCTCGAAGATGGTCCGGAATCAGGCCGATACGATGCGCCTGATCAAAAATACCGCCGAAACCATCACGCAGGGGGCCGAAAACCTCGCCGCGCTCTCGCAGGAGACGAACGCCGCCATCGAGGAAGTCAAGGGGTCGATCGAGGAGGTCACGACTCTCTCCGAATCGAACAGCGCCGCGATCCAGCAGACCAACGCCGGCATCCAGGAAGTCGCCTCCGGGACGCAGACGGCCGCGAAATCGGCATCCGAAGGCGCGAACTTCGGTACGACCGTGGGAGTTATGGCGAAAGACGCCGTCGATAACGTCGGGGCTGTCATCGCCGAGATCCGCACCGTCAGCGGAAAGTCGCAGGAAAGCGTCGAAAAGATGCGGACGCTGGCCGGATCCGTCGAAGAGATCTCCTCGTTCGTCTCCGTGATCGCATCCATAGCAGACCAGACAAACCTCCTCGCGCTCAACGCCGCGATCGAGGCGGCACGCGCCGGAGAAGCCGGACGCGGTTTCGCCGTCGTCGCCGACGAGGTCAGAAAACTCGCCGAAGAGTCCGCGAAGGCGTCGCAGCAGGTTTCCCGACTGATCGGATCGCTCCAGTCGCACGCGCAGAGTTCGATCACGGCGACCCAGCAGGCAGGGGAAATCATGAATGGCGCCATGGAACGCGCCGAATCCTCGCAGAAAAAGCTCGGGGACGGACTCGTCGCGATCGGAAGAGTCGTCGACGTCATCCACAATCTCGCGAGCGTCGCCGAGGAGCAGGCCGCATCGGGCGAACAGATGGCCGGAGCCATGGACACCATCTCCAAGGCGACGATCCGGATCGTCGAAATGATCGAATCCATCCGCAACGCGTCGACCGATACATCGAAGGCGTCGGAAGGCGTCGCCAGGGAAGCCGAGATCATGGCGACGGGGGCCGAGCGCCTCAAGGAACTGCTCTCGCGGTTCCGGATCGATCACTCGGAACGGGGACTAGCCCCAGCGGACGTTTCGCACTAGAATTCCGTTGCGGAGGAGGGCGTTTTCCCGCTCCTCCCGCAACGGCAGGGGGGAGTGACGCATGAGCCCGGAGTTCCATTACGCATTCGACAACATTCCGCTTCCGGTCCTGATTCTGGATGCGAAGGGACACTGCGAGTTCGTGAACCAAGCGCGGCTCGACTTCACGGGAAGAAGGATGCAGGACGAACTCGAATGGGGCTGGCTCGAAGACGTCCACCCGGAAGATCGCGCACCCTACGTGAACAGCTGTCGCATCGCGTGTCGTACGGCCGCCCCCGTCCGTATGGAATATCGTCTCCGTTACCGGGACGGATCGTACCGGAACGTGCTCGAATCGGGACTTGTCCTCGACGAGGAGGGTGACCCGGAGCCCAGGATTCTCGGAGTCTGCACCGACGTGACCGACGTCCGGAATTTCATGGAAGCGCTGACGAACAGCGAACGTCGTTTCCGCTCCCTCTATCAATGTATGTCCGAGGTCGTCGCATTGCACCGGCTGATCCGCGACGAACGCGGAGTTCCGGTCGACTACAGGATTCTCGATGTCAACCCGGCGTTCGAGAGAATCATCGGCTTCCCGCGGAGCCGTGCCATCGGCTCAACCGCGTCGGATCTCTACGGCACGGGCGACGCTCCCTATATCTCGGTCTACGCGCAGGTCGCCGAAACGGGGCAGTCGTTCGCGTTCGACACCTACTACCCGCCGCTGCGAAAACACTTCCGGATCTCAGTCTTTTCTCCCGAGCACGACACGTTCGCGACCGTAACGTCCGACATCACGCTGTGGAAGGAAGCCGAGGTCCGCCTCGCGGAAAACTACGCCCGTCTCCGGGGTCTCTTCGACAGTATCGTGACGGCGTTTTCCTGCATCGTCGAAAAGCGGGATCCGTATACCGGAGGGCACCAGCGAAGGAGCGCCGCGCTCGCCGAAGCTATCGCGGCGCTCCTTCGCGTCGACGACGACACGAAGGAATCCATCCGGATCGCGGCGCTGCTCCACGACATCGGCAACGTCGAAATTCCATCGCAGATCCTGAACAAACCCGGTCCGCTTTCGGAGGCGGAATTCGAGATCGTGAAGACCCACCCGACGGCGGGGTTCGAAATCCTCTCGGGAATCGAATTTCCGTGGCCGCTTGCCGAAATCGTCCTTCAGCACCACGAGCGCCTCGACGGATCGGGATATCCGACGGGACTTTCAGGGGATTCGATCCGCCGCGAGGCGAAAATCCTCGCCGTCGCCGACGTCGCGGAGGCGATGGCTTCCCACCGGCCGTACCGTCCGGCGCACGATCTCGACACCGTCATGCGTTATTTTCGAGAAACGGCCCGCGACGCATTCGACCCGGCCGTCGTCTCTGCCCTCGGCGAGCTTCGCGACAACGGTCTCCTCGCTCGAATCCTCGCCTGAATCCCCTGTCCGGAAAGCGCGAAAGGCCGCCCGGATCACTCCGGGCGGCCTTCGTTCGCGCGTCGACGTCGCCTTACTTCGCGATCTCGACGCCGCGGAAGAAGTCCCAGTTCCGCGGGGAGATATAGAGCCCCTTCACGGTCGGCTTGACCATGTACGGCGTCGCGTAGAAATAGATCGGCGCGACGATCGAATCCTTCATGAGGATCTCTTCCGCCTTGCGGAAGTTTTCGGCGCGCTTCGCCGGATCGTCGGCGGACATGGCCGCTTTCACGAATTTGTCATAATCGGCATTCGCAAGCCCGATGACGTTCTCGGGGAATCCGGTCACGAACAGCTCGAAGAGGCTTCCCGCATCGAAGAAGTCGACGAGATACGCATGACGCGCAAGGTCGTAGTTCTTCTGGATCCGAGTGTCGATGAACACCTTCCACTCCTGGTTCGCCAGCTCGACCGTGACGCCGAGGTTCTGCTTCCACATGGCCTGGAGCGCTTCGGCCACACCCTTGTTGATGACGCTCGTGTTATAGGTGTAGGTCACCTTCGGGAACCCCTTGCCGTCCGGATACCCGGCTTCGGCGAGGAGCTTCTTCGCCTCGGCGACATCCGCTCGGACCGGGAGATACTTCGGCGACTCGGCACGGAAATCCTTGTCCTTCGACCCTCCCGGGATCACATCGGGGATGAAGCCGACGGCTGGCTTCTGTCCGCCCTGCGTCACCTTCGCGACCATCGCCTCGCGGTCGATCGCGAGCGAGAAAGCCTTGCGCACGCGCGGGTCGTCCCAAGGTTTGCGCGTCAGATTGAAGCAGACGAAGGCCGTCCCGAGCGTCGGAGCGACCTTGGCCTCTCCCGCGGCGATGAGCTGGGGCACCATCGCGGGCGGGACGTTCTTGAAGTAGTCGATCTTGCCGGACTTGAACGCCGCGAGCGACGTATTGTCGTCGGCGATCATGACGAGACGGACCTTGTCGATCTTGACGTTCGCCGCGTCCCAGTAGTTCGGGTTCTTCGCGACCGTCATTTCGCTGTTGTGCTGCCAGTCTGTCAGGACGAACGGGCCATTGCAGACGATCGTCTCGGGCTTCGTCGTCCAGCCCCGGGGGTCCTTGTCGACGACATCGGGCCGTGCGGGGTAGAAGACATGATAGGCCAGGTAATCCAGGATCAGCGGCCACTTGTACTCGAGACGGATCTCGAACGTTTTGTCGTCGAGCGCCTTGAGCCCAACTTCCTCTTCCTTCGCCTTGCCCTCGTAGAACTTCTGGGCGTTCTTGATGAAGAACCCGTAATGCGAGTACGGGGAACCGACGTCGGCCCGAATCAACCGCAGGAAGCCGTAGCGGAAGTGCTCGGCCGTCATGGGCTTCCCGTCGGACCACTTCATGCCGTCGCGGAGATGGAAGACCCATGTCATTCCGTCGTCCTTCACGTCCCAGCTCTTCGCGTACCCCGGCTCGGGACGATCGTCGAAGCCGATGCGGACAAGTCCCTCGAAGATGTTGTAGATAACGGTCGAACCGTCCACGGCATTGTTCAGGACCGGATCGATCGTCCTCGGTTCGACGCGCAGATTGTAGACGAACGTCTTCTCGTCGGCAGCCGCAACGCCGGCCAGCGACGCGCACACCATAATCACCAGGGTGCAGAGTGCGAATAGCGTTTTCCTCGACATTGTGAACCAATCCCTCCTCAGTTTTTTTCGATGGATCACTTGACGAGACAGGCGCAATAGTGACCGTTGCCGCGATCCGTCAGTTCCGGAACCACCTCCCTGCATCTGGATTCGGCGTATCGGCAGCGCGTATGGAACTTGCAGCCCGGCGGTGGATTGATCGGGTTCGGGATCTCTCCTTCGAGCGGGATTCTCCGCCGTTCGTCCGCCCGGTCCGGGTCGGGAACGGGGATCGCCGAGAGGAGCGCTTCGGTGTACGGGTGCAGCGGCCTGGTATAGAGTTCGTTGCTTCCGGCGATCTCGACCATCGTCCCCAGGTACATCACCGCGATGCGATCGCTGATATGCTTGACCATCGAGAGATCGTGCGCGATGAAGAGATACGTGAGGGAGAACTCCTTCTGGAGATCTTCGAGCGTGTTCACGATCTGCGCCTGGATGGAGACGTCGAGCGCCGAGATCGGTTCGTCGCAGACGATGAATTCCGGCGACGCGGCGAGCGACCGGGCAATCCCGATCCGCTGACGCTGCCCCCCCGAAAATTCGTGCGGATACCGGTTGGCGTGCTCCGAGTTGAGGCCGACGGTTCGCAGAAGTTCCCGCGCGCGTTCCCGGCGTTCCCTCGGCGCGTGAAGCGAGTGGATCGTCATCGGCTCCATGACGATATCCCCAACCGTCATCCTGGGATTCAGCGACGCATACGGATCCTGGAAGATCATCTGCATCCGCCGCCTGAACGGGAGCATCTCGCGCTGCGAGAGATGCGCGAGGTCCGTCCCGTCGAACACGATCTCCCCCGCCGTCGGGTCGTACAGCCGGATGATCGACCGCCCAACGGTCGTCTTTCCGCACCCCGACTCGCCGACGAGCCCGAGAGTCTCGCCGCGCCCGATCGAAAACGAAACGCCGTCGACCGCCCGGGCAGCCTGATGCCGTCCGACCCGGAAGTGCATCGCGAGATTCCTGACCTCGAGAAGCGCGCTCATGCGCACGCACCCCCCGCGACGGACCGGGCACATCTCCGGTCGTGAAGCCAGCAGGTCGCGACGTGCCCCTCCGAAAGCGACGTCGGTCCGGGCGGCAATTCCATGCAGACGCGCATCGTCTCGGGGCACCGCGCCGCGAACGGGCACCCGGGGGGCGGGTTCAGCAGGTCCGGTGGCTGCCCTTCGATCGGAACCAGGCGTTCGCGGACGAGAGTGTCCGGGTTCGGCACGGAGTGCAGCAACCCTTTCGTATACGGATGGCCGGGTGCGTAGAAGATATCCTTTCGCGTTCCGCGTTCGACGATGCGTCCGCCGTACATGACGACCACGCGGTCGGCCATCCCGGCGATGACGCCGAGGTCGTGCGTGATCAGGATAATCGACGTCCCGGTACGCGCCTGAAGCGCCTTCATGAGTTCGAGGATCTGGGCCTGGATCGTGACGTCGAGCGCCGTCGTCGGCTCGTCGGCGATCAGGAGCGCGGGGTCGCACGTCATCGCCATCGCGATCATGATGCGCTGCCGCTGCCCACCGGAGAACTGGTGCGGATACTGGTCGATCCTTTTCTCCGCCGGACAGATCCCGACGTGACGGAGCATTTCGATCGCGCGTTCGCGCGCCTGCGTCTTCGTCATTCCCCTGTGCCGGATCAGAGGTTCCATAAGCTGGTATCCGACGCTCAGAACCGGGTTCAGGCTCGTCATCGGATCCTGGAAGATCATTCCGATCCTGTTCCCGCGGAGGTGTGCGACCGTCTCGTCGTCCGCCTCCGCGAGCTCCATTCCGTCGAAACGGATGTTTCCGCCAACGACGCGTCCGGACGTCCCCAGAAGGCGCAGGATCGAGAGCATCGTCACGCTCTTGCCGCTCCCCGACTCTCCGACGATTCCGAGAACCTCTCCGCGCCGCAGCGAGAGCGAAACGTCCCGCACCGCACGGACCTCTCCGGCGGGCGTGAAGAACGACGTATAGAGGTTCGTGATCTCGAGAAGCGTATCCATCTGGGACCTCACTTTCGCAGCCTCGGGTCGAGCGCGTCGCGGAGACCGTCGCCGAGGAAGTTGAACGCGAGGATCGTGACCGAGATCGCAGCCGCGGGGAAGAAGAGCTGGTACGGATAGATCGCGAGCGTGTTGATCGCGTCGCTCGTCAGAACGCCCCAGCTCGCCATGGGGGCCGACACGCCGAGGCCGATGAAGCTCAGGAACGCCTCGACGAAGATCGCCTGCGGGATCGAGAACGTCAGCGTGACGAGGATCGGTCCCATCGCGTTCGGGATCAGGTGTCGCAGCAGGATCCGCCGGGGCGACGCGCCGAGGACGCGGGCCGCGAGAACGAACTCCTCGTTCTTGATCCGGATCGTCTCCGCTCGGACGATCCTGGCCATCGACGCCCAGTACGAGATCCCGAGCGTCAGGAAGATGCTCTTGAGTCCCGGCCCGATGACGACCATGAGCAAAATGACGTAGATCATCAGCGGGATGCTGTGAATCGCGTCGACGATGCGCATCATGACGTTGTCGGCGCGCCCTCCGAGGTACCCCGAGATTCCGCCGTAGACCACGCCGATCGTGAGGTTGATCAGACTCGCAACGAGGCCGACGGCCAGCGATATCCGAGCGCCGTACAGCACCCGCACGAACAGGTCGCGCCCGAACATGTCCGTTCCGAAAAGGTGCGTTCCGGACGGCGCCTCGTTCGCGACGAGGAAGTCCTGCGCGTCGTATTCGTAGGCCGACAACATCGGGCCGAACGCCGCGAAGAGCACGACGATCACGATGACGGCGAGCCCTCCCATCGCGAGCGGGTCCGCCTTCAGCCGCCGCCACGCATCCTGCCAGTAGCTCACGCTCTCGCGGAGGAATTCGTCCTTTCGTTTCTCGTCGTCGCTCACACGCTCGAAGAGTGCCGGATCGATCGTCGAGAGCGACGCTTCCGAGGCGCCGTTTCCGCTTCTCATCGTCTCCATGGTCGCCTCTCAGCCTCCGAGCTTGATTCGCGGGTCGATGAAGCCGTAGCAGATGTCCACGACAAGATTCAGACTCACGAGCAACGCGCTGTAGAAGACCGTGACTCCCATGATCGTCGTGTAGTCGCGGTTCTGGATGCTCGTCACGAAGAAGGTTCCGAGCCCCGGCACACCGTAGATCTGCTCCACGACGAAGCTTCCGGTAAGGATTCCCGCCGCGAGCGGACCGAGGTACGTCACGACCGGGATCACGGCGTTCCTGAGCGCGTGGATGTAGACGACCGTACGTTCGCGCAGTCCTTTGGAACGGGCGGTCCGGATATAGTCCTGCTGGATGACCTCGAGCATGCTCGACCTGGTCAGGCGCGAAATGAATGCCGTCGGGTACCCGGCGAGCGTGATCGCCGGAAGGATCGCCGTCGAGATCCCCTCCCAGAAGCCCACCGTCACGATTCCAAGCCGGTACGCGAAGATGTAGACCATCAGGGTCGCGATCACGTAGTTCGGGATCGTGATGCCGAGCGTCGCCACGACCATGGCGCTCTTGTCCTGCCACCCGCCGCGCCTGAGCGCCGAGACAATCCCCGCCGGAACGCCGACGCCGAGAGCGATCAGGATCGCAAGCGACCCGATGAGAAGCGATATCGGAAAGCTGTTGCGTATGAGGTCGTTGACCGACATTCCCTCGTACCTGAAGGACGGTCCGAGATCGAAGCGTGCGAGACTCTGAAGATAGTGAAAGTACTGGACGTGGATGGGATCGTTCATGTGGTAGCGTTCGAGAACCTTCGTGAGAATCTGGGGGGGGATCGCTTTCTCGTCGGTAAAAGGACCGCCCGGGATGGCGCGCATCAGGAAGAACGTGAGCGTGATGACGACGAACAAGGTGACGGCGCTGGTCCAGATACGCTGAAAGATATACCGGCTCATTTCGATCTCCTTCCGGGAACAGAATGAATCCGAAATACAAGTTTATTATAGCCTTTTCGCTATCCGGATCAACTGTATCCTTTTATGTATCCAAAATTACGGGCAACAGAGTTGCATCTATGCGCCTCTTCTGCTAGTATTGTGAACACAATCACCTTCAATTAAGGAGGGATCGCAGTGTTTTCGCCAAAGATTCGAGTGGTCCAGTACGGGTGCGGAAAGATGGGGCGCGTGTTCCTCAGGTATCTTTACGAGAACGGAGCGGAGATCGTCGGAGCGATCGACAGCAATCCCGCCGTCGTCGGAAGGGACGCGGGCGAAGTCGCCGGGCTCGGTTTCCGTCTCAACGTCCCAATACGGAGCGACGCGCGCGAAGTCTTCGAGGAGTGCGACGCCGACGCCTGCATCGTCGCGGTCGCCAGTCTCATGACCGATATGTACGCGCACCTGGAGATCCCCGTGAGCTACGGCGTCAGCACGATCACGACCTGCGAGGAGGCCTTCTACCCGTGGACGACGTCTCCGTCGCTCACGAACCGGCTCGACCGGCTCGCCAAGGAGATGGGCTGCACCGTCACGGGGTGCGGCTACCAGGATGTCTTCTGGGGCAACCTGATTTCGGTCCTCGCCGGAGCCACGCATAAAATAACGCGCATCGAGGGCGTGACGAGCTATAACGTCGAGGATTACGGCATCGCGCTCGCGAAGGTCCACGGCTCGGGCCTGTCGATGGCGGACTTCGACCGGGACATCGCGCGCAACGATTCGCTGCCGTCCTACGTGTGGAACTCGAACGAATGGCTCTGCTCGCAGCTCGGCTTCACGATCAAATCGATGAAGCAGAAGCTCGTCCCCACGACGGCGAACGTCACGCTTCACTCGACGACGCTCGGGATGGACATCCCGCAGGGGCACGCAACGGGGATGTCGGCGGTCGTCACGACCGAGACCTTCCAGGGGCCGGTCATCGAGACGCAGTGCGTCGGCAAGGTCTACGCCCCCGGCGAGACGGACTGCAACGACTGGACGATCCTCGGCGAGCCGGACACGACCGTGAAGATCGCCTGCCCCGCAACGGTCGAACTGACGTGCGCGACGATCGTCAACCGGATTCCGCAGCTTCTGAACGCCCCGACGGGCTACGTCACGACCGAGAAGCTGCCGCCGGCGAAGTACCTCGCCTACCCGATGGAGCACTACCTCGAAGAGTAGCTTTCATCTGTCAGGATGACCGTGATACAACAGGGAACGACGCGGGACGCAAAAAAACAGCTTGCGTCCCGCGTCTTTTTTCGTACCATATGATATGGATCGTGACGGTTGTACGCGTCCGTCGTCCGAATATCCGGAACACGAGGGAGAGGGGAAAGATGAAGGCCAGATCCACCGCAGTGCTTGCCGTGTGCGCCATGCTCTTCGCAGGATGCGTCGCCGCCGTTCCCTGCGGCGCCCAAACGGCCGCCGTTTTCCCGGAGAAATGCGTTGTCGCGGCCGGGGCGACCGAACTGGACATCGCCGCGCTGTTCGACAGATGGAACGAGGCGCTCAGGTCCGGGGATCCGGAGAAGGTCGCCAACCTGTACGCCGAACGGTCGATCCTCCTGCCGACGCTCTCGAACACGCCCCGCCTCACGCGCGGAGAAAAGGTCGACTACTTCCGCCACTTTCTCGAGCGTCGGCCGTCCGGAGAGATCGTCATGCGACAGATTTCGATCGGAGCCGACATCGCCGTCGACACCGGCCTGTACACGTTCCACTACGCGACGACGGGCGAAAGCGTGCGGGCGCGCTACAGCTTCACCTACCGCTGGAACGGCGACAACTGGCGCATCGTCAGCCACCACTCGTCCGTCATGCCGGAGAAATAGGCGGGTAGCATCGGAAAAACGGAAGACGATGAACCTTTCGGCGCTTGTAACGGAGACATTACATTCCAAGCAGGCTTAGCTGGGGAATGGCACGGATTGGAGGGTGGAATAATGTTGCAGCGGCTTCGCATTCAAAATTTCAAGATCTGGAAGGACACCTCGGATATCCGGATGGCTCCGATTACGCTGTTTTTCGGGGCTAACAGCTCGGGGAAGTCGAGCATCGGGCAGTTCCTGATGATGCTCAAACAGACCGTGGAGTCTCCCGACAGAAAGGCCGTCTTCTACCCCGGAGGGAGGAACACGGCCGTACAGCTCGGTTCGTATCAGGACATCGTCTTTCATCACGATCCCAAAAAAGATCGCGTTCGAATATCAATGGGACGTGCCCGAGACGCTCAGATTCAGGGATGCGAAGACTAGCACCCAGTTTTCGGGAAACGCCGTGTCTTTCAACGGCGAAATCGGACTGGACGAAAAGGACCAACATTCGTTGATCGTCGATCATTTTTCGTACCGGCTTCTGCAAAAGGACAGTATGGTCCTGTTCGTCGGAATGCACCGGAACTCCGGCGCCAAGGCCGAATACAAGGTTGAGTTCGAGGACTACCAACTCAAACGGAATCCCGGGCGTGCGTGGAATCCCGGAGCGCCGGTCCGGTTCTACGGATTTCCGGACGAAGTCGTCGCCTATTATCAGAACGCGGACTTCGTCCAGGAGCTGAACCTGCGGCATGAAATGCTGTTCCGTTCTCTCAGCTATCTGGGGCCGCTGCGAACAAAGGCTGAACGATTGTATTCCTGGACGGGGATCGAACCGGAGAGCGTCGGGTACGCCGGTGAACATACCGTCGCCGCCATCCTGGCGGCCAAAAAGCGGAGAATCAACTTTGGTCCGAAACGTCCCACTTTTCCATTCGAAGGTGTTATAGCCAGAAAACTGAAGGAAATGGAATTGATCGAGGAATTCAGAGTCAACCCGATCTCGGAGCAGCGTCAGGAATACGAGGTCAAGGTTCGCACAAAGGGTTCTCCGGACTTTGTGGATCTTCCCGATGTGGGATTCGGTATCTCACAGGTGCTGCCCGTACTCGTTCAGTGCTTCTACGCCCCCAGCAACTCCATCATCCTCATGGAACAGCCGGAGATCCATTTGCACCCCCGGGCGCAGTCGCTTCTGGCGGACGCCATGATCGACGTCATCAACTCGCGGGAAAACGGCAAACCGCGCAACATCCAGATGATCATTGAGACACATTCGGAACACTTTCTTCGCCGCCTTCAAAGACGTATTGCGGAGGACGCAGTCCCCCAGGAAAAGGTGGCGGCGTATTTCGCCAACGTGTCGCAGCATCCGGCAACGCTGGAACACTTGGAAATCGACGAGTTTGGACGTATCAGGAACTGGCCGGAAAATTTCTTCGGCGATGAAATGGAAGATATCACGGAACAATCAAAAACTGCGATGGGAAAACGCATGGAGCGGAATGAGAAGAAAGAGAGTTCCGCAGAATGAGCAAATGCGTCGTCGATACGAACGTGCCTTTGGTTGCAAACCGTGCGCTGGACAGTGGAAGAAGCTGGCCGAATGGCTGGCTCCGAAGGTCGACGCTCTTTTCGAACAGCTGACGGACCGGTTCATTCTTTTCGGAGAATGGTGTTATGCGCGGCACACGGTCGCCTATGACAGGTTGCCCGACTGGTTTCTCGGTTTTGACGCATACGACAGGGAAGCGGCCCGCTTCTTCTCCGCGGCGCGAAGAAACGATCTGCTGAAAAAAGCGGGGATAATTCCCGTTCCGCAAGTCGCCAGAGGCCGGTTTACCATCGACGAGTTGAGCGGACTCCTGACGCGGTCGCGTTTCGGCGACAGACCGGCCGAAGGCCTGTATCTCCGGTCCGACGAGGGCGACTGGCTCGCAAGAAGAGCCAAGCTGGTTCGCCCGGCGTTCATCCAGTCTATCGAAGAACACTGGTCGCATTCGGGCATCACGGCGAACCGACTGAAAGCCTTCTGACCTTCAGTCGCGCCGGTCGATCTCGGGGACCGAGTCGTCGGAGACATAAGCACCGATCTTTTTCGGCGCTTACTCCTTCCGCAGATAGACGCTGTCGCACTCGATCGTGGCCTTGAGGGCGAAGCCGTGACGTTCGAGCAGACGCCGGATCGGCACGGTGTGCATGTTGTTTTCCACCGTGATCGCGCGGATCGGCACGGAGAAGTCGAATGTCGCGAGGATCTCGTATTCGCTGCCCTCCGTGTCGATCGAGAGGAAGTCCACATGATCGATCCCGAAGCGGCGCAGGAGGTCCTTCAGCGTCACGGATTCGACGTCGATGAAGTCGGAGTGCTTCCCCGAACGTTCGATGCGGCGCAACGTCCGGTCGTTATAGGCGTCTTCGATGCCGCTCATCGCGCTCGCGGCGCCCTCGACCGCCCGGAAGCGCACCGTGCCGTTCGCCGCGCCGATGCATCCGCGGAACAGGTTGCACGTGCGATTCCTTCGGAGTTCCTCGAATACGGCGGGGTGCGGCTCCACGGCGAGCCCGGTCCAGCCGAGCTCTTTTTCCATGTGGTACGTGTTGCTCAGCTCGACGCCGTCGTAGGCGCCGACGTCGACGAAGACGCCGCCGCGCATGTTTCCGAGCAGGTCGAGGACGTAGGCGTCCTGTCCATACTGGCTGTAGAAGCCCTTCGGCGCGGGGATCCGCTTCATGAACAACTTCGAGACGATCAGTTCGGCGATGCTTCGCACCCGGAACCACCCCTCGGGGAACGTATTTTTCGGAATGCGTCAAAGTTTTCCAAAGTTCGCTCGCTTCGGTTGAAGCGGCAGCATTGTACCACACGGCGATTGTCCCGGCGGGCTCGGTCGCGAAGAAACGAAAAGACGACGGATTCCGGCGTGCGGCGAGGGCCCCGGAACTGCGCCCAGGGGCCCTCGCCATGCGTTCAAAACGGATAGGAATCCGCTGTTTCAGCGCAGAACGTTTTTCAGGACGACGGTCTTGACCTGCGTGACTTCGTCGAGCGTGCAGGCGATGCCCTCGTTGCCGATGCCGCTCATCTTGTAGCCGCCGAAGGGCATTTCGCAGGAACGGAAGAAACTGCATCCGTTGACGACCACGCCGCCGCACTCCATGGCGCGCGCGACTTTCATCGCCCGGTTGATGTTCCCTGAGAAAACGTTGCCCGAGAGCCCGAAGCTCGACGCGTTCGCGATGTCGACGGCCTCTTCGTCCGTGTCGAAGCCGATGATCGGAATGACCGGGCCGAAGATCTCCATATCCACGGCGACGTCCATCGTCCGCGTGACGTCCGCGAGAACGGTCGGCGCGTAGAAGGCTCCCTTGCGCACGCCGCCCGCGACGATTTTCGCGCCCTGCGCGACCGTCTTCGCGACCTGCTCTTCGACGGTTTTCGCGGCCTTTTCGCTGATGAGGCACCCGACCGTCGTCTTCTCGTCGGCGGGGTCGCCCTGGACGAGCGTTTTGAGTCGCGCGACGATCTTTTCGGTGAATTCCTTCTTCACGGAGTTATGGATCAGGAAGCGCTTGCTCGCGCAGCAGACCTGGCCCGTGTTGTAGGTGCGGCCGAAGATCGTCTCCTCGACCGCGAGGTCGACGTCGCCGTCTTCGAGGACGATGAAGGCGTCGTTGCCGCCGAGTTCGAGCGCGCAGGGCGTCAGGTTCGCGGCGGCGGAGCGCATCGTCTCGATGCCGACCACCGTGCTGCCGGTCAGGCTGATGACGCCGATTCCGGGGTTCGCACAGAGCCGGCTGCCGACGGTGGATCCGGGGCCGGTGACGATTTCGATCGCGCCGTCCGGAACGCCCGCCTCGATCAGCAGTTCGCAGAGCCGGATCAGCGTGAGCGGGTTCTCGGTCGAGGGCTTCACGATGGCAGCGTTGCCCGCGATGAGCGCAGGGGCGATCTTCTGTCCGAACAGGTCCACCGGGAAGTTGAACGGAATGACGCACGCCACGACGCCCACAGGCTCCCGGACCGTTATCTGGAGCGTCGCCTCGGTTCCGGGCTCCGTTCCGGCGGGGATGGCCTCGCCGTACAGGTGCTTCGCCTTTTCCACGAATCCCTCGAACAGCGCGGGAATGTTGCCGATCTCCGCCCGGGCCTCGCGAATGGGTTTGCCCGTCTCGCGCGAGAGCAAGGATGCAAGCTCTTCCTTCTTCGACAGCGCGATCTCGACGAAACGGCGCAGAATCCGTCCGCGCTCGTGGAGCGGAACCGCGCCCCAGACTTTCTGTCCCGCTATCGCCTTCGCGACCGCTTCGTCGACATCTTCCGCCGCGGCGTTCGGGACCGTATCGACGACGGTTCCGTCCGCCGGGTTGATGACGTCGATCGTCGCGCCGCCGCGCGCGTCGACTTTCTTTCCTCCGATGATCATCTTCGCCATTTTCAAAACACCTCCGTGTTCGTTTCGCCGCTATTTCCCGAGCAGCATGAACGAGAGCATCAGACCGCCGCAGCCGTTGGCCGAGCCCTTCTCGAATCCGTATTCGCCGAACGTGAAGACGCCGATGTACGGAAGGCCTCTCGCGCTCTTCTTCAATTGTTCGGAGACCTCGCCGATGCGATCTCCGATGCCGCCCCGCCGTCCGCCGCAGTGAACGGCGATCAGCGCGCCCGGTTCGCCCGCAAGGCGCTCGCGGCAGACGCCGACCGCATCACCGACGGAGCCGACGAGTTCGTCGACTGTGGCCTCCATGAGTTCGACGGAACACCCTTCGACGAGGTTGTTGCCGACGTTGATGCTCATGTCCGGGTTGCCGCCCATGGGATGCCGGATCCATACGTGTTTCGCGTCCACGAGGTCGCGCTGCCCCAACGGATTCGTGATCGTCCGGAAGAGCAGATTCGCCCCCATCAGTGTGTCGGGAGAATTCCCGAGCCATCCGGCGACGACTTCGAGCGCCGGTTTTCCGTCGATTTCGCGCAGCACGCGTTTGTTATCGACCTTCGTCACGATGCCGCGCTTTCCGGTCGGTCGGTAGGCCCCGGTGTAGCGGTTTCCGAACGGCTTGTTCCAGAAGAACGCGACCGCGACGCCCGAGGGCATGGCTTTCTGTCCGTAGACATGCCACTTTCCGGTCAGGTCGTTGTCCGCCGCGCTTCCCCCGAAGAACGGGATCCGGCCGACGACCTCCTGGATTCCCGCAAGGTACGATTCCTCCTCGCCCGGAGGCGCGACCATGTAGAACCAGTCGGGATCGTCCGTCCGCCCGGAATTCCGCAGCGCCGCTTCCGCAACGCTGTGTCCGGCCTTGCGGGGACATTCGCCGCGCTCTCCGGAGGCGACGCCGACGGTCATCGACGGATCCTCGATCGCCATGACCCCCGCGAACCCGTCGGCTCCTCCGACGAAACCTTCGGGCGTGAGAACGCCGGTGAACGAACTGCACCCCAGAAACGGGACGCCGCCGAGACCTTCCTTGACGCCGGAGAGAAATTCCTCCGCGTCGTACCCTGCGCTGCCGTAGACGAACGCGACGCTTCCGTTCAGCCCCCGCGACGCCTTTTCCGCAGCTTCCCTGCCCGCCCGGCGCGCATCCGCCGCGACGCTTGACCCAACTTGCGCCTTCAGCATTTTCTGTCCCCCTCCTCGTAGTTCGTGACTCGTGAAGCTTCGATGCCCCATCTGAAACACACTGGAAGAGATCCGGTCGACGCCGTACAATAGGACGAAAGTCACATAATCCGACGCTATTCGTCACAATACTGATGCAATTTTATTCCGTTTATTTTTTCCCGTAAATTACGCACATTTTTGTAAGCAGGGAACAATTTTGTACCCTTCGACGGATCACGGGGAGAAACGGGGGGAAAACAGATGCCTTCGACGTTGCGGGACGATCTGCGGAAAAAGCTCGCGAACGGGGAATTCCACTGCGAAAAGGAACTGACGATGTCCATCATCAGCGGGAAGTACAAGGTCGTGATCCTGTGGCATCTGGGGCACGACGGCCCCATGCGCTACGGAGAGATCCACCGGCTCTTCCGCGAGATCAGCAACCGGATCCTCACGAAACAGCTCCGCGAGCTGGAGCAGGACGACATCGTCGACCGGACGATCTATCCCGAGTCGCCGCCGCACGTGGAGTACCGGCTGACGGACCGGGGCCGGACGCTCGTTCCCGTCGTCGACGTGATTTACGGGTGGGGATGCGCGAACATCGACTTCTACAGACGGAATATGTGACCGGCGCGAACCGTCAGGCGTTGCCGCGCCGTTCGATCCGCCTCCGGATCAGCCGGACGATGCCGGACACGTCCGTGACGACGCTCCAGGCGAGCACGAGATAGGGGATGCCGAGGATCGCCGAGGTCCAGATCATCAGCGCCGGTCCTTTGAAGAAGAGCAGCGCGGGCGTCAGGACCAGGAAGATCAGAATGATTCCGTAACGCGCCCGGATCGGCGGACGGCGCTCTTCTTTCCGCGCGGTGTCCGCGATCCGGAGGAAGCAGAAGATGAACAGAATGTCCGCGGCGCTGCACATCATGTTCGTGGCGACCTCGAACGTTCCGAGAAGTCCGCGGATGCCCTCCCATCGGGCGATCCACAGGTAGAAGACGTCAAGCAGCGAAGTCATGTTCCCCCGCCTCCCGCCGCAGGTTGCGCCACAGCAGCAGCGCGATCACGCCCATGCTCCCCTCCAGAACGAGATAGAGTCCGTTGACGATCCGGAAGTAGAACAGGCAGAGGAACTCCCACTCGAGCGGGTTCAGCCCGTACCGCCGCGTCACGGAGAGCGCGCCGCCGAACCAGAGTGCGTAGAGGATCAGGCAGCCGGTCGTCCACCAGAATGCGAAGCGCGCGCCGGCGGCTCCGGGATCCGCGCCCCGCACGGCGTGGAGCCGGTAGATCCGCCACTCGAACGACACGAGGCCGCCGTCGAGGATCAGCATGACCGTGCACAGGAATTGCCAGACCAGCGAGGGTGAGTTGTTCGAGTGCGGATGGACGGGCGGCAGGATCCAGAGGTCCGCAGCCGCGAGCGCGATGAGTGCGGCAAGCAGCGCGATCTGCTGCACGACGAAGCGACGCAGGTCGCGAGGGCGCTCTTCCGGGGCGCCGGCAGGCCGGACATTTTCCAGCAGGGTTCCGCGCAGATCATAGCAGGCCCATTTGGCGCAGCACAGGCACGTCTGCTGGACGAACACCCAGAAGAGCGCCATGGCGAAGCTGAACAGACGATAGGTCACGAACATCCGCCCCCTTCATCACGCCCGGCGACCGGTTCGCGCCCGTCGTTCCGGGGAATCAGCGACGCGCACGACGGATCGCAGCGTTTCCACCACTCCCGGGCGCTTCGGAAAGACCGCGTCGCGTAGCAGTACGAGCAGCCGAAAAGACACGTGTCGTATTCGCCGATGTCCCGGCTCGGAGCGCACCGGCACGCATGTCGCTGCCCCGGGTCCTTCGCCGCGGACGGCGGAAGCGACACGCCGCCGGTGAGCCTTCCGATCAGATCGGCGTCGATGCACGCGCCCGGAAGAATGCCGCTGTCCGCGCATATCAGCGGTTCGGCGCACGAACGAAGCTCCATTCCGGCTTCCCCGGCCGATTCGCGGAGCGAGCGCAGCATCGGTCGGATGTCCACGCCCTCCGGAACTTCGCCCGGAAAGAGCGACCGGGCCCCGTCAGCGCATCGCGCGACATGCGGCTCGCAGTCCGGGCCGAGCGCCCGAAGCCTCCGGGCCGCCGCGGCGTAGGGATCGTACAGGCTCAGGACGCATCGCCGCGTCGCGCCCGAAAGCGCCGACGACAGGCGCCGGAATGTTGCGATGTGCCATTCCGGCGGGGTCCGGCCCGTCAGCAGGATCGGGTCGTAGCGCCAGACGACGCGATCCGGACCGATCCGGTCGGCCAGTTCCCGGAAGGTCCGTACGGCGTTTTCGGGCGGGGGAACGTGCGGCTCGAAGACACCGGGCAATCCCGTGAGGGTGACCTGAACGTAAAACCTGTGCCCCATCCGTTCGATTTCCGGAATATGCGGCGTCAGCGGCGCGAAGTTCCTCGTCCAGAAGACGATGCAGCGCACGCCTTCCGGCGAGAGGTCCACCCGCGACAGCACACGCGGATTCCTCGGGTTGCGCGCATCGCATCGCCCCGCACGAAGACGGGCCATCATCCAGTCGGCGTAGAATGCCGGGATGTCCGTCCGGCGCGACGCGCTGACGATCATGTCTGGGCCGGGGGCGTTCACTTCGGAACTCGTTCGGCCCGCATCTCGACGATTCTGCGCCCGTTTCCGTACATGAAGAGGACGATGCGCAGGCTGTTGTTCCCCTCGTCGGGCCGCATCCGCACCCACAGCGGCATCGTCCGCCCGGAAAGCCAGATTTTCCCCCGGTAATGCCCTCCCCACCAGGTGAAGTCGATCGCAAAGCGGCCGGGCAGGACCGATATTCCGCGAAGCGAATCGAACCCGCCGAGTCTGAGGTCGAACATCCGATCCTCGTCCGTCCCCCGGATGACTCCCGCGGGGTCTTTCAGGATCCACCGCCCGACGAGCGGCCGGATGATTTTCAGCGTGTCGGGTGAAAGCGACACGTGGCTTCCGGCGTCTTCGTAGGCGTTGAGGACCACGAACCCGGCTCCGAGCAGAAGCAGCACGCCGACGAGCCCGCCCAGCGCAACGCGCGTCTTCTCCCGCGGCGCCCCGTCCGAATCGTCGCCCCCGTCGTCGGCGTCGTCCTCCGGAGCTACGGAACCGTCCGTCGCCGGGACGTTCCCGCGGGGGATCCCCGCGATCGCGCCGACGAGAAACAGGAAGACGTACAATCCTGAGTCGAGGAACGTGAAGCCGCGCCACCAGCCTCCCGTCAGCATCCCGGAATAGTTGCGGAAGTTGCCGACGCCGTAGAAGGGCTCCCTGATGAACCCCGAGGACACTTCGCCGAGCCATTCGAGCGGTCCCTCGAACGGGGCCGCCTGCATGAATCCCATCGTCAACAGCGTCGCGGACGTGAAGACGCACGCCGCAGCGATGCCGAAGAAGAACCGCTGACCGACGGACAGATATTCCGGGGAATCGTTCCTCCCGAGCCATCCCGCCGCGTAGCCGGTCGCGAGACCGATCGCCATCCCCTGAATCCCCGGCAGGAAGGGCATTCCTCCCCTGAGAATCCCGACCACGACGCCGAACGCCGCGCTCAGTCCAAGAACCGGGATAAATCGCCACAACAGCCATTCGGGAGCCCGCATCGCGTGATCTTCCGATCTCATCGGCTTCACCTCCGGACATGTCTCACAGTGTCCCGATGCAAGTATCATACCTCTGCGCGAACGCGCGGGAACAGTCCCGAAAAAAAGAGCCCCTTCGCGCGCTGATGCGGAAGGGGCTCTCGGCTCGCAAACGTCTAGTCGAGTTCGGCGACGACGTCGATCTCGACGAGGATGCCGCCGAGCAGTGCGCTTCCGACGGTCGTCCGCACCGGGAAGGGCGCCGTGAAGAATTCCTTGTACACGGCGTTGAACGCCTGGAAGTCGTCAAGATTCGCGAGGTGAACCGTGCTCTTCACGACGTGGTCCATCGTCGCGCCGCCCGCCGCGAGGATGTTTTTGATGTTCGTCATCACCTGGCGCGTCTGCGCCTCGATCCCTTCGGGCGTCGTCTTCGTCGCGGGATTGCGGGGCCCTTGTCCCGAAACGTACACCCTGTTGCCGATCACGAGCCCCTGCGAGTACGGCCCGATCGGGTCCGGGGATTTGTCGGTCCTGATTTCCTTCTTCATGTCGATCACTCCTCCTCTGTCGCAGCGTATGACGTATTTTTTTCTTTTCTTTCCCAGTTTATAATAATTGAAGGGGAGCAGAGCGTCAACGTCATCCGCTCCCTGTGCGCCGAAGGAGGCGGACTCGTGATGGGGATCAGGAAGTGCGACATTCTGGGACATATCGAACGGCTCGGCGTGGTGGGAATCGTACGGACGAAAGATGCCGGCGTAGGCGTCGCTTCCGGCGAAGCGATGTTCCGGGGCGGCGTGACGGCCGTCGAGGTTTCGACGACCTACCCGGGGGCGCTCGAAATCCTCGCGGAAGTCGGACGGCGCTGCCGCGCGCTGCCGAACGGGAAGGATCTCGCCATCGGCGTGGGAACGGTGGCGGACGCGGAGACGGCGCGTCTCTGCATCCTGAACGGCGCGGAGTTCATCGTCTCGCATTGCCTCAGCGAGGACGTGGCCCGGACCTGCAACCGCTACGGCGTGGCCTACATGCCCGGCGTCGGGACCGTGACGGAGCTCGTTCGCGCGATGGAACTCGGCGCCGAGGTCGTCAAGGAATTTCCGGGGGATGTCCTCGGGCCGAAGTTCATCAAGGCCGTCCACGGCCCGGTTCCATGGGCGAAAATCATGCCGATCGGGGGCGTCTCGCCGGAAAACCTCGGAGAGTGGTTCGCGGCCGGAGCCTTCGCGGTCGGCCTCGGAACCGCCCTCATGAAGCCGAAGGGTGTCGAGGGAGACATCGACGCAGTGCGCGAGGCGTCCGAACGCATCGTCGCGCGCATCGCGGAAATCCGGGCGAACCGGGACTGAGGACCGTCCCATGGCTCGCGTGGAATCGCTCGAACTGTTCAAAGTCCCTCCGCGCTGGCTGTTCCTGAAGATCACGACCGACGAATCGGAATTGCGATCGACGAGGCGGTCGTCCGCGAATGGGCGGGCGTCGGACACTCGTGGAAAAACCCGGTCTGGAGGAACGCGGACGGTTCCGTGACCGAGTGGTGAGCCGCCCGTACCGGGGCGGAAGGGAGCGAATCGTGAAATCAGGAGTTTCGCAGAAGGGAACCTGGCTCCATCGTCTCGCGGTGCGCCTTCTCACTGTCGTCCTCGCCGTGCTCGTCTTCTGGGTCCTCGATTTTCTCGTCGGGGACATCCGCACGATCCGGGGCCCCGATTTCGCCTCGATCGAAAAGGTGCATATCGCCCCGGATCTGATCGCGCATCGCGACGAACTGGCGCGGCGGATCTCGGACGTCGCGCGACGGATCGAGAGCGCAACCGAAAAGCAGCGTATCGTGGGCGACAGTTCGAGGAATCTCCAGCAAACGATCACGCAGCTTCTCGAACTCCGGAAGCTCGGGATCCAGAAGAGCGCGACGGTCTCTGAGGCCGAGCAGGAGAACGTTTCGACGGGCCTGAACGTCTTCCTCGAAAACCAGCGGAGATACCAGGAACTCGGTCAGGACGTGTCGGACCTTATCGAACGGCGTCAGTCACTCATTGCCGAAAAGGAGGAGACCGAAAGAAAGATCGGGGCGCAGCGCGCCCCTGCTCAAGAGGAGTACGACGCGCTCATGCAGGCGCACCGCATGAAGCTGGCTTTACTGCAACTCGCGCTTCTCCTGCCGGTTCTCGCCGTCGCGGCGTACGTCATTCTGGGAAAGCGTTCAGGGATTTATTTCCCGGTTTCGCTCGCATTCGGCGCCGCGACGCTCGTCATGATCGCCCGCGTCGTCCACGAATACTTCCCGAGCAGACTTTTCAAGTATATCTTCGTCGGCGGCCTCGTGATCGTCGTCACGAGAATTCTCGTCCACTTCATCCGGACGATCGCGTTCCCGAAGGCGCAGTGGATCATCCGGCAGTACCGCGAGGGGTACGAGCGCTTCCTCTGTCCGGTCTGCGACTACCCCATCCGGGTCGGCCCGCGACGTTTCCTGTTCTGGACGCGGAGGACGGTCAACAGGGCTGTCGTTCCGGACGAACGGAGCGCTCAGGAAGAGCCCTATGTCTGTCCATCGTGCGGCAGCGTCCTCTTCGACGAGTGCCCCTCCTGCCATGGGATTCGCCACGCTCTTCTGCCATATTGCATCCATTGCGGCGCGTCGAAGGAGGTCGCGGAGAGGGCGGAAGACGGGTGTGGGGGTACATAGCGGAAGCGATGCGCTCCGTGGGGCGCATCGCTCTCGTCGCGTACGCGTGCCTTTTCCTGTTCGCGTGGTTTCTTTCGGACAGGATCATCTTCCAACCGCATCCGTCGTCGTATGCGGACGGGGCGCCGTACCTGAAGATTCCGGTGCCCGGCGGCGGAACCGTCGCCGTCAGGCATATCGTCGTTCCCGGCGCGGATTTCACGATCCTCTTCAGCCACGGAAACGCCGAGGACCTCGGAAACATCTCCCCCGCCCTGTCCGCGTTCGCGTCGCGGGGGTTTTCCGTCGCGGCGTACGACTACAGCGGATACGGCGCGAGCTCCGGACGCCCCTCCGAACGGGCCGCATACGCGAACATCCGCGCGGTGTACGATTACCTTCGCTTCGAGCAGGGAGTCGCGCCCGAACGGATCGTCGCGTTCGGGCGCTCCGTCGGATCGGGGCCGAGCGTCGAACTGGCGCTCCGCGAACCCATCGGAGGACTCGTCCTCGAGAGCGCGTTCGTCTCCGCGTTCCGGGTGCTGACCATCCTTCCCATACTTCCGTTCGACCGTTTCGACAACATCCGGAAGATACCTTCGGTGAGATGTCCGATCCTGTTCATCCACGGCCGTCGTGACGGAATCGTCCCGTTTCCCCACGGCCCGGCCCTTTACAACCGCGCACGTTCCCCGAAAATGTGCCTCTGGGTTCCCGGCGCGGGGCACAACGACGTCATGACGACGGCAGGGGGCGCCTACTGGGAGGCTCTTCTGGTGTTCGCCCGACGCGTCCGCGCTACAGACCGAGAACGTTCGGGAGCCACGTCACCGTCCACGGAAGGTAGGTGACAATCGCGAGCGTGGCGAGCAGGGGGATCATCATGATCGCGAGGTCGTGAAGCATCTCCCGGAGCGTCGTCTTCGCGATGCCGCACGACACGAAGAGGCAGACCCCGAGAGGGGGCGTGCACATCCCGATCGTGAGGTTCACGGCCACGACCACGCCGAAGTGGACGAGGTCGATGTTGAAGGCCTTCACGAGCGGCAGGAAGAGCGGCACGAAGATCGTCAGGGCGCTGATCGTGTCGATGAATGTTCCCGCCACGAGAAGGACGACGTTCATCAGGAGCAGGGCCGTCCACTGGGAATGCACGATCTGCAGCAACACCTGCGTGACCTGCTGCGGGATCATCTTCACGGTCATGAACCAGATGAACAGGCTCGCGGTCATCAGAACCGTCAGGATGACCCCGTTCATGATCGCCGCGTCGATGAACGCATCGACGATGTTCCGCCAGGTCAGTTCGCGGTAGACGAGCCCGCCGATCAGAAGCGCGTAGGCGACCGCAATTCCGGCCGATTCGGTCGGCGTGAAGATTCCGAAGACGATGCCGCCGATGATGATGAACGGCATGAACAGCGCGAGAATCGCGTCCTTGAGTCCGGCCCACAACTCCGCGCGGCTCGACCGCGTCTCGCGGCCGACGTAGCCGCGCTTTTTGCTGACGATGTAGTTCACGATCATGAGCGCGATTCCCATGATGATCCCCGGGACGACGCCGCCCATGAAGAGCTTCGCGATCGACGCGCTCACCATGACGCCGTAGACCACGAGCGGAATGCTCGGCGGTATGATCGGTCCGATGGACCCGGCGCAGGCCACGAGCGAGGCCGTGTATTCCCTCGAGTATCCCTTCGAGACCATGACGCCGATGAGGAGTCCGCCGATGGCGGCGGTCGCCGCGATCGCCGACCCCGTGACGGCCGCGAAGATCATCGACGCCACGATCGTGACCATTCCGAGGCCACCCGGCCAGTGTCCGACGAGCGACTCCGAGAACGACGTGATCCGCCGCGAGATGCCGCCGACGGCCATGAGATTGCCCGCCAGGATGAAGAGCGGAATCGCGATCAGCGCGAAGTTGTCGACGCCCGTGAACATCCGCTGGACGATGACCTCCATCGGAATCGAGCCGCCGGAGAGCCCGACGAGCGTGACGAACCCCAGCGAGAACGCGATCGGGACGCCGAGGAAAAAGACTCCGAAAAGTCCGAAGATCCAGCTCACGCGGCGTCGCCTCCCTTCCGGGGAGAGCTGAAGACCGACCGGTACGTATCGACGACGAGGAAGACGATCATGACGGAGACGCAGAGCGGGATGATCGCGTAGACATAGCTCATCGGGAACATGAGATAGGGGGTGTACTGATCGGCGTTCGCCGTGATGAAGCGGAAGCTGTACCAGAAGACGGAAGCGAGGAAGACCGTCACGATGACGTTGGAGACGATGTCGAGCTTCGCCCGGACGGCCTCCGGCAGGGCGTGGACGACGACGTCGATGTTCAGGTGGGCCTTCTTGAGAACGCCGACCGCCATTCCGAGAAAGACCGAATAGACGAAGAAGATCCGGATGACGTCTGTGGACCACGGCATCGCCATCTGGAAGACGTAGCGCTGGATAACCTGCGCGAATGTCACGAGGAAAACAACGGCCAGGCACGCCCCGGAGAGAACGGACAGGACCGTCTGCACTTTTTTCACGTCACTCACCCCTGCGGGCGGACGCCCCCCGCACGAGAACGATCGGGGGCGTCCGCAAAGTCACTTCCCGTTACTTGGCTGCGGCGACCTCGTCCTTGATCATCTGGACGAGCTTTTCCGGGACCGTATCGGCGAGAACCTTGTGGATATCCGCCGTGGCCTTCGCGAACGCTTCCTTGTCCGGATTTTCCTCGATCACGACGCCGGCCTTTCTGATGATCTCGAAACGCTCTTTGTCCTTATCCGCGAGCGTCTGGCGCTGATAGGCGGCCGCGTCGGCGGCCGCCTTCAGGATGATGGCCTGATATTTCGGATCGAGCCCGCCGAACCACTTCGGGTTCGCGACGACGAGCGCCGGTTCATAGGTGTGGCCCGTGAGGGAGAGATACTTCTGTACCTCGTAGAATTTCATCGAGTAGATCGTCGCGATGGGGTTCTCCTGCCCGTCGACGACCTTCTGCTGGAGCGCCGAGTAGAGTTCGCCGAACGGGATGGGCGTCGCGACCGCGCCGAGGCGGTTCATGAATTCGATCCAGATCTTGGATTCCTGAACCCGGATCTTCAGCCCCTTCATATCCGCGGGAACCTTCACGGGGCGCGTGTTGTTCGTCATATTCCGGAAGCCGACCTCCCAGAACGCGAGGTTCCGGAAACCCTTCGCCGCCATGATGTTCGAGATTTCTTTACCGCCGTCGCCGTCGAGAACCGCGTACACCTTTTCGCGGGACGGGAACAGGAACGGAATTCCGAACAGCTGGAGTTCGGGAACGAATCCCGCGAGGTTTCCGGCGGCGACGGAGGCGATTTCGATCGTCCCCATCCTTACGCCTTCGGCGAGATCGCGCTCGCCGCCGAGCTGAGCCTGCGGGAAGATCGTGACCTTCAGTTCCCCCTTTGACTCCGCCTCGACGAGTTTCTTGAACTGCTCCGCGCCGATCTGGTACTGGTGCTCGAGACTTCCCGAATGCCCGAACTTGATCTCGATCGCCGCCATCGCCGGGACCGAGAACACCGCGGCACATGCCGCCGCTGTTGCCAATACGCCAAGTGCTCTTCCGAAACGCATTTCCCTACCCCTCCTGTCTCAGTGTGGACTACAGATCGTATACTTCCGGAGCCCGATCGGCGAATACCGGAAGGTACTTCCTCACCTCGCCCGACTTCGCGGGGTCGATCGTGACGAACGCGACCTCTTCGCCCCTCCCCGCCTCGAAGAGAACCTCGCCCCACGGAGACACGACGAGCGACCCTCCGCCGAAGACCGTTCCGCGCGTCTCCCCGCAGCGGTTGCACGCCACGACGAACATCTGGTTCTCGATCGCCCGCGCGATGGTGAGCGCCCGCCAGTGCGCGGCGCGAACGAGCGGCCACTCGGCGCTCACGAACAGTACTTCCGTCCCCTTGAGCGCGTAGGTGCGCAGAAGCTCGCAGAAACGGATGTCGTAACAGACGACGCATCCCGCCTTCGTCTCACCGAGATCGAAGAGCCCGAGCCCCGATCCCGGAGTGATGTGGAGATGCTCGTCCATGAGGCGGATCAGGTGGACCTTGTCGTACTGCGTCACGAGCTCGCCTGACGGATTCACGACCTGCGCCCGGTTGAAGAACTTTCCGCCCGACGACGCAAGGACGGAGCCGCCCGTGAACCAGACGTCGTACTTCCTCGCGAGCTCCCCGAGGAATTCGGCGGCGCTTCGCCCCTCGGGGTCCGCGACCGTCTTCGCCCGTTCGAGGTCGTACCCGACGTCCCAGATCTCGGGGATCACGATCGCGGTGGGATGCTCCGACGGCGTCAGACTCCGTTCGAGATGCGCCTCGAGGTTCCGGCGGTTCGCCTCGCGGTCGCCGACGCGGATATCGATCTGTACGATGCCGACCCGCAACATCGCCAACCCCCCCTAGTTCCTGTCCGGAAGGATCCGGACCGAATACTCGTGACGGATGCAGCGGCCGAGAACCGGGTCGCGGAGTTCGATCAAGAAAGCCTCTCCGTATACGATGTCGCCGCCGATGACGGGGAGCGTTCCCGAAAGAAGCGCGACGCGCGCTCCGGTCGGAACGTCAGTCCCCGTCCGTTCCCCGGCGAGCTCGAAAAGCTTCTCCGGAGGCAGCAGCCGAGCGAGCGTCCCCTGCTGATAGAGCGCCCAGCCATGTCTGCGCCCCTGCCGCGTGACGGGGCGGACACTGCACGTCAGCTCGAGAGCGTCCCAGTGGTCCCTGATGTCCGACACGTTCCAGAAGCACGGCCCGATCACCTTGGGGCAGATCTGCTTCGCCTTCGCGACGGAAACCGTTTCGAGCTGCCGGTCCGTATGGTCCGACGCAACGGTCACGCACATGTTTCCGACCTCGTCCCTCGCGAGAAAGACTTCGATCTCGCCGGATGTCTTTTCACCGACCGCCGTGATCTCCGTCGTGCAGGAGACGAGGTCCGGCGTCACCCAGTACATGCTTGGGATCGTCGACGGCACCGGGACGCCGATCGCCCGGAGCTCCTCGATATGCGCCCTGACCGCATCCTGATCCCGCCCCGCATATCCCACCGCGACGCACGCGTCGAACGACAGGTATGCGCGCTTCGCGTCGCCGTTTGAGCGCAAAACCACAGATTCGATCTTCATTCCCGTCACAGTTCCTCCTTCCCGCCGGAGTCCGCCGCCGTAAGCGACGCTCCGGACGTTCCTTCCGTTTCTCCGCTATCCCCGAATCGCGTCCATGTTCATTTCCGTGACGCGAGCCATCAGACGCCGCTCGGTGTCGTCGAGATGCGCGGTCATCGCCTCGCGCGATCCCCTTCGGAGCCTTCGCCGGACCGCTTCGACGATCCGTTCGTGTTCGCCGGTGACGGTATCGTAGCGCCGCTCGTCGTGTCCCATCGCCAGAATGCCGAGCCAGACGACGTCTTCGCTTAGCGTCTTCCACATCCGCGAAAGGCGGGTGTTGTGGAGCGCGTCGAAGAAGACCGCGTGAAACGCCTGATCCGCCGTGATGAACGAGTACAGATCCCCCCGCGACGCTCCCATGACGGCCATCGCCTCGTCGAGCTTCCACGGAAGCGACGCCGCGATCCCCAGGGAAAACGCGAGATCGATCGCCGCAGGCTCGATCATCCGCCGGGCCTGGAAGACTTCGCCGAAGTCGGAGATCGTGACCTCGCGGACCTGGATGTTGCGCCGCGCGTTGATCCTGAGCCAGCCCTCCTGTGCAAGGCGCTGGATGGCCTCGCGGACCGGCGTCCGGCTGACCTCGAGATCCTCCGCGAGAGCGCGCTCCGTCAGCAGCGTCCCCGGCTGATACTTCAACGACAGGATTCGGGTCTTCAGCTGCGCGTAGATCACGTTCGAAATCTTCCTGACTTGCGCCTGACCTTCCGCGCGAGAATCGGACGCGGTCGTCCCGTCGTCCGGTCGCGACGCGGCAGACTCCCGGCGTTTCACCGGCACGGAATCATTCCCTCCCGCCTCAGGGTCCGCAAAAGGCGTCACCGCTCGCGTTGCCCCGTCACTGCCGTTTGAGGAGCGAACAGGACGGGTCGAGAGGCTTCGCGGGATCCTGGTAGCGCGTCTCGAAACAGAGACACGACACGGGAATCTCGTACGGCCCGTGGACCATTCCGACGGGTCTGCACGCGTAATATCCCGCGGGGGCCGTCAGGTTCTTCGCCGTGTCGACCATGTATCCTTCGAGGATGAACACTTCCTCGCAGAAGTCGTGAACCTGCGTCTTCGGGATCGTCACTCCCGATCCGAAGCGCACGAGCCGCGTCAGATTCCCCGTTTCCGGATCGAGAGCGAGAATCTTCTCGAAGATGCCCTCCGAGGCCCCCTCGACCTGCCGCCATTGCCCCATCGGCACGGTGTCGCTGAACTCGATCGTCGGTTTCGCCATTCGCCTCACGTCCCTCCTCGGTGATGGTCCAAAACGGAATTCCCCGCCCGGACTTCCACGGCGACGCTTCACCGGAGAAAACGTCGCTCTATTCCTTGCTTGTATATGGCATTCCAGATCGTCATCTGGTATGCCACAAGCCTAAACGACTTTCCCCCGAGCGTCAAGCGAGCGTCACGCGAACGTCCCGGAGGACGGCCGTTCACGATACGGTCAGAACGCTTTCTCCATGTCCACCGGGCGCGATTCTCCAGCGAATTCCGGCGAGCCGTCCGAGAAAGCGTTCGTCGTGGCTCACGAGAAGCAGGGCGCACGGACACGACGCGAGCGCGCCTTCCAGCAGCTCGACTGCCGGCAGGTCGAGATGATTTGTCGGCTCGTCCATGACGATAAGGTGCGGAGACCGTGTCACGCCGAACGCGAGAAGAAGCTTTCGGACCTCTCCGGGGCTCTGCTCCAGATGCCCGATGATCTGCTCCGGCCGGGACCCGAGACAGCTCATCACCGTCATCAGGAGCCCCTTCAGATGCGTCGGGAGCGCCGCGATTCTCGAGGCGAGCTCCGCTGTTTCCTTCAGATCGACCTCCTGCGACATGTAGAGGACCCTTTGGGAGGAGAGGGTCACGTTTTCGAGGATTCGCCGCACGAGCGTGCTCTTTCCTCCGCCATTCGGTCCGCTCAGCGCAATGCGGTCCCGCGGCCCGATTTCAAGGTCAGGAAAGGCGAGCGTTTTCCCACCCCCGAGCTGGATCGTTCCCGCGCGCATCCGGAGGAGCGCGTTCCGGCACGAGTGCGAGTCGGGCAGCCAGAAGTTCATGTCATACCGTTTGACCGGGCGCTCCTCACGCAACGCCTGCACGGCTTGCCGAAGACGCCCGTCGAGCTGGCTCGCGAGACGTCCGGCGTGGCCATCGGCTCCCGAAACGCGCGCTGCATTGATCTTCGCCCTGCCGTCACTGTCGTGCAGTGCGAGTCCGCGCTTGGAGCAGCGACGATCGGCCGCGCTCGCCTCCGCGCGGCGACGCCGCTGCTCCGCCTCGATCCGCAGGACGTCTCTCTGACGCCGCTGGTACGCCTCCGCCGCGCGCGATTCGTCGAGAGCGCGCTGTTCCGAGGCGCGCGTATACCCTCCCCGGAAGACGAGATGCCGGGGTGGGTCGAGAAAGACGCACCAACCGCACAGGTCGTCGAGCAGACTCCGATCGTGGCTCACGAGGATTCCGACGCCGCGATGGCGCGCGAGCGCGTCCCGAAGCAGCGATCGGACCTCCGCGTCGACGTGGTTCGTCGGTTCGTCGAGGAGCAGGACGTCCGGGACGCTTCGAAGCGCCGCGGCGATCTGCGCGCGCTTTCGCTCTCCGTGGCTGAGCGTCGTCCAGCGGTTCTCCCAGTCCCCCCCGATCCCGAGGGCGGCACGCAGGCGAAGCGCTTCGGCATCCCGCGAACGCAGGAGCTCCCCGAGATCGTCTGGAGGCGCGTCGGTCCGCTGTTCGCAGAGGACGATCCTCCGCGGACGGATGATGCGCCCCTCCGTCGGTTCGAGAAGACCGGCGGCGAGGTAAAGCAGGGTTGTCTTGCCGGAGCCGTTCGCTCCGACGACGCCGCTCCACCCGGCGTGAAAATCGGCGTTGAATTGTCGAAACAGCGGTTGAGCCGAAAGGTCGTATCGGAAAGTTACGTTGCGAAAGAGAAGCGACACGGAAACCTCCAGTCCGTCCCCTTCACGGGGACTCGGGCAGGGCGCCCCGCCCTCCGGAACGCCGAAACGACATGCGTCCGCGACGCGACGATCCCGCCGCACGGACGGAAGATTGCGCGAAGATCGCGGCGATACAGATTGTTGGGAGATTTTCGTTTCGGAACGAACTGGAAGGGGGGACACGCAGAACAGACGGCTCTCTGACGCGAAAGCCGCGGAAAAAGGGACGACGGATTCTGCCTGTGTCCGGTCTAGCTTCGGCGCATCGGCGCGGTCTCCTGTACACACGAGAGGGTTCGTTCCCGGACCTCCGGGAACGAACCGATCCTACCCCCCCGGCGCTGAGACGTCAAGACGACGAATTGCCTCGCAAAAAATCCAAACGAAAGAGGAATGTTGCCTCACGTATGAATCCAAACGAACTACGATTCCCTGTAGGGTGGAGACCCGAAGGGGAAAACCGAGGGGGCCGTCTGACCTTCTCAGGAATTGACGGACGCAGAAGTGTCCGGAAAATGAAGGAGAAAACGACGAGGGTGTTTTAGGTGGAGGAAAAGCGGCAACGCCACTACGATGCGGAATTCAAGAAAGAAGTACTGAAGATGACGATGGAAGGCAAGTCGGTCGTTGACGTGGCGCGGGATCTTGGGATATTGCCGGAGCGCATCTACAAATAACGACGGGACGAAAAGCGCCAGATAGGTACAGTGGCGTTCGCGTCTGCGGGAGGCATGGCGCTGATGCCGGAAGAAGAACTTGGAGCCCTCCGGAAGGAACTTGAGACAACAAAACGAAACCGTCTTGTCGAAGAGATCCGGAAGCTTCACGAGGAAAGCGGCCGGGGGTACTCGATCGTGCCGAACATCCTGAACAGGGACTTCGAGTCGTCTGAACCGAACCGGAAATGGGTCTCCGACATCACCTACATCGCGACGGGAGAGGGATGGCTGTACCTGGCAGCGATCATGGACCTGGCGTCGAGAAGCATCGTGGGATGGGCGACAAGCGCGAACATAGACACGGCGCTCGTGAAGAAAGCGCTCGACCGGGCCGTGGCGAACAGGAAACCGCCGGTCGGGCTGATCCTGCACACGGACCGTGGGAGTCAGTACGCGGGGTATGAATACAGGAAAGCGCTCTGGAGAAACGGGATCATCTGTTCGATGAGCCGGAAGGGGAACTGCTGGGACAATGCGCCGATGGAAAGCTTCTTCGGGACATCGAAGAAGGAATGCGTCCACAGGGGAGAACACCGGACGCATGACGAAGCGAGGACGGACCTCTTCAGGCATATAGAAATGTTCTACAACAGAAAGCGGCTTCATTCGGGATTGGGGTACAAGGCCCCGGAGGGCTGCGAAAAAGAAAGGCAACGGGCGTAAATCTGTGTCCGGAGTTTCTGCGGAAGGTCAGTGCGTGCGGAATTTGGGGAATCATGTAGAATAGAACCTATGCAGACTAGAAAAGTTCTATTAGGATAATTTATGAAAGGGGTTTTTTTATGAGCAGAAATAATGAAAAAACACCACACCTAGTTCAATATCAAGGCTCGAAAAGACTTCTGGCTTCTAGCATTCTTCAGTATATGCCTAATACATTTGAACGTCTTGTCGAACCGTTTTCTGGCATGGCTGCAATTACGATTGCTGTAGCACAAGAGAAGAGAGCTTCCGCATATCACATTAACGACATAAATGGTCCACTAGTTTCTTTATTAAAAGAAGTTATAATTTCACCTGAAAATTTGGTATTACGCTATGAAAAACTATGGAAAGAACAGTTTGTATTCGCAGAAGGACATATTCAGCATTTCTATAAAGTGCGTGAAGATTTTAATAACGGAGATGAGTCTCCGGAGAAGATGCTCTACCTATTAGCCCGTTGTGTAAAAGGTTCTGTGCGATATGGAAAGACTGGAAAATTTAATCAATCACCAGATAAAAGAAGACACGGGGTCAATCCAAAGAACATTGCTAAAAGTGCATATTCAATATCTTGTTTGTTAAGAGATAAGTCGAGCTTTTCTTCAAAAGATTATAGAGAGATATTCGAAATGGTGCGTCCTGGTGATTTGCTATATATAGACCCTCCATATCAAGGTGTAACAAATACTAGGGATAATAGATATTTTGCTGGTATTTCATACGAGGATTTTGTAACGGCTATTGATACTCTGAACAAGAAAAGTATAGATTTTTTAATAAGCTATGATGGCGAATGCGGTGGAAAGTCTTACGGTATGGAATTACC
This sequence comes from Lactivibrio alcoholicus, assembly GCF_055390895.1. Classification (NCBI taxonomy): domain Bacteria; kingdom Thermotogati; phylum Synergistota; class Synergistia; order Synergistales; family Aminobacteriaceae; genus Lactivibrio; species Lactivibrio alcoholicus. The sequence continues at coordinate 2,174,243 of NZ_AP042471.1, read as the reverse complement.
AAAATACTTAGGATGCCAAAAGATGTTATTAAATGCTGGACTTTCAAGCCAAGGAACACTATTAGGAAAACAACAAACGACGTATGAAGCTTTATACATTAGCAAAAACTTGCAGCGATACATAAGACCTCGGCAGTTAGCATTGGATGATGTGGTATGAGTGATTATACTCAAGAATTTTTAGACTTTCTTAATTCTATACAAAGTAAGCGTCCTAAAACTGTCATTCAACATATCTTGGACCATGGGCATGTTACCTCGCAAGAGTTAAAAGATAAATATGGTTATAATCATCCCCCACGTGCTGCTCGTGATGTGAGAGAACAAGGTGTTCCACTAGATACTTTTTATGTAACAGGGACGGATGGAAGACGTGTGGCAGCCTATAGATTTGGGAATCAAAATGATTTAGGTAATACGCTGGCAAAAGCGTTAGGCAGAACAGCACTTTCAAAAGCAATAAAAGATGCCTTGATTGAAAAGTATGGTCCGAGGTGTTTTATTTATCTCGAAACAATAAGTAGCAACCTTTTGCAGGTGGATCATAGAATCCCGTATGAAATAGGTGGTAATCAGGACGAAGAAAATATAGAAATATATATGCTATTAAGCCCTTCGGCAAATCGCGCAAAATCTTGGGCTTGTGAGCACTGCCGGAATTGGTTGGAGAAGGACTATGATTTTTGCGTGAAGTGTTTCTGGGCGCATCCAGAGAACTATGAACATGTTGCAGGACGCTTTGAAAAGATAATCTCCATTGTTTTTTCAGGTGACGAGATATATGATTATAATGAGTTAATTAAGCTTGCTGGGTCTAGTGCAGCACAAACAACAATAAAAAAAATTATACACGAGTATCTGAAATAGGGGTTGATTTGTCGGAAGCGTACTTTCAATGGACAGAAGGCACGAATGGGAGAATGCTCATCGCATGAGCAGCGGCAACAGCGGCGGGAGGACGAGGATGATGCTGAGCAGGCGGACCGTCTGGATCAGGCTCACGATGACCGGATCCGCGCCGAACTCGTCGGCGATGCTCGCGATCTGCGACAGGCCTCCCGGAGACGAGGCGAGCATGCAGGTCATCGGCGAGAAGCCCGCGATCCTGTGAAGAAGCACCGCGAGCAGCAGGGATCCTCCGATCATGCCGACGGTCAGCAGCGCCAGCGGGCCGAGAAGCGACAGAAATCCGAGAAGGACCTCCTTCGTGATGGATCGCGCGATGATGACGCCGACGCCGACCTGCCCGAACGTCCTGATGAGCCGGTCTGGAAGCCGTGGTTCTCCTGCGGCGTTCGTCACGGCCCCCGAGGCTGCCATGGCTCCGATCAGCGCTCCCGCCGGAAGGGAAAGCCACTTTCCGGCAAGGCCTCCGGCGACGGCGGCGGCGGCGCACAGGACGTTCGTCCGCAACCGTGCGCGCGAAGGAACGGGCGTGCGGACTAGCTTGATGGGGTCGTCTCCTTCTTCCGCGACGCAGCAGACGGGCGACGGGTGGTTGCGCATCCACATGCGGCACAGCACCGGCGTCGTGAGCACGGCGGCCAGGAGCCGGAAGATCTGGAGCAGCGTGACGCTCGCGACGTCGGCCCCCATCGAGAGCGACAGGAGCGCCATCTCGGTGATCCCCCCGGCCGTCGAGCCGAGCATCGCCGTCGGCAGCGGCAGCGACGTGAAGGTCGACATCAGATACCCCATAGCGAGCGACAGGCCGAGCATCCACCCCGAAACGAGAATCGCGGGGCCGGGAAGATTCCGCAGGAGCCTGCACGATTCGCGGTTCAGCCGCACCCCGAGAAACAGCCCGATCGCAACGTTGCTCAGGAACGAGAGCGTTCCGGACGGATACGCGGGCTGCGTTCCCGTCATCGCCCAGAGGGCCGAGATCACGAGGGCGCCCAGCAACGCCGCGGCCGGGATGCGCGCTCTTTTGAAAAGCGCTCCCCCGGCCCAGCCGACGCAGACGACGAAAATCAGGTCACACCCCTGCAACAGAAAGGAAACCACGGTCAAACGAACATCCGCCTTTCGATACGATATCTCAAGAGGATACCACACGATACAGCGTATCGATGACGGAGCCGTCGCGGTATTCGACGACGCCGACGGGATGGTCGCGGTCGAGCGCGATCGGTCGCGGGACGCCCGTGATGCGCTCGACCCGTTCCTTGAGTTCCCGGATGTCCGTCACGCGGAGCCCAGCGCCCGCGAGCGCGTCCGCGAGGTCGGGCCGCCGCGGATTCACGCACGTTCCGCGCTCCGTGACGATGACGTCCACCGTTTCGCCCGGCGTCACGACCGTCTGCACGGCATCGCGGATCGACGGAACCCCCTCGCGGAACGACGGGACGACGACGACGGAGAGCTTCGCCCCTGCGGCCGTGTCGCAGTGCCCGCCGGAAGCCCCGCGCAGGACGCCGTCGTGCCCCGACAGAACGTCGACGTTGAAATCCACGTCGACGTCGAGCGCCGCGAGGACGACGACGTCGAGGTCGTCGACGAGACACCCGGACGCCGAGGGGTCCGCGTACCACGCGGCGTCGATCTCCACGTGTCGGGGGTTCGTCGCGATGGACTCCGTGACGGCGGCGTCGAAGCTCTGGACGTCGTAGAGCACCTCGAAGAGGTCGTCCGACAGCATCTGCGCCATCGACGCCGTGACGCCGCCGAGGCCGAACGATCCGCGGATCTTTTGTTCGAGCATGTACTCGCGGACGAAGCGCGCCACCGCGAGGCTCGCGCCGCCGCCGCCGACCTGGAAGGAACAGCCGGGGACGATGAGCTCGGACGCCCGGATGGCGCGGAAGGCGTTCTCCGCGATGACGAGGCTCAAGGGATCCCGCGTGATCCGCGTCGCGCCCGTCGCGATCTTCGAGGGGTCTCCGATCGACGGCACGACCGCGACCTGGTCCACGAGATACTGCGGGATCGAGACGCGCCCGGGGAGCGGACCGTCGAGAAGCGTGTCCGTAACCGCGACGACGTGTTTCGCGTAACGTGCGTCGACCATCGCATACCCGAGCGAGCCGCACGCCGACGGCCCGATCGAGCCCGTCAGGTTTCCTGCGGCGTCGCACGCGGGCGCGGCGATGAACGCGACGTCGATGACGACGGACCCTTCCGAGAGCGCCCGAGCCCTGCCGCCGTGGCTGTGGATCACGACCGGGTTCCGGACGCGGCCCGACGATATGGCCTGCCCCACCCGGCCCCGGACGCCCGACGTGTGGATCGTCGTGACGACGCCGCGTTCGGCGAGTTCCGCGACGCACTCGTGAGCGTCCGTCAGGGAGCTCGGGGCGAGCGTGAGGTCGCGGATTCCCATCTCGTCGATCGCCTGCATAACGAGCGGCAGAACGAAGTCGCCGTTCCGGAAGTGATGATGGAACGAAACTGTCATTCCGTCGCGCAGTCCGCTGCGGCGGATGGCCTCTTTGATGTCGCGGACGACCTTCCGCCCGCGCCCCGCTTCCCGCACGACGCGCCGTTCCGCTGCGGGAGTCATCTGACCATACGGAACGAGCCGGCCGTGCGCCACGGCAAGCAGTTCATCCGGGATGATCCGTCCGATGCCGTTTATCGTCCCGCTCATTCTGTCGGAACCTCCATTCCCGCGATGCGCGCAAGCTCGATCGTCCTGCGCGCCTGCGCGACGACCGGGGCATCCACCATTCGGCCGTCGACGGCGATGACGCCGACGCCCCGCTCTTCGGCCTCGCGCGCCGCCCGGACGACGCGTGAGGCCTTTCGGACTTCTTTTTCCTCCGGACGGAACGCCCGGTGAATCACGGCGACCTGCGACGGATGGATTGCGGCCTTGCCGCTGAAGCCCATGTTCGCGGCCGCGGCCGCGTCGGCGAAGAGTCCGTCGCAATCGTTCACGTTCGTGAAGACCGTGTCGAACGCGTCAACGCCGGCGGCCTTCGCCGCGGTCACGATCGCGGCGCGCGCGTAGAGCAGCTCGCCGCCGTCGCGCGTCCGCCGGATGCCGAGGTCGGCCGCGAAGTCCTGTCCTCCGATGGAGATTCCCGAAACGCGCGGGCTCGCCGAGGCGACGTCATACGCATGAAGCAGTGAGCGGGCAGTCTCAACCATGGCCTGGATGACCACGCTTCCTTCCGGCAGTCCGGCCTCGCGCTCGATGCGGGTCATCAGCGCATCCGCGCGGAGGACATCATCGGCGCCGTCGGTCTTCGGCAATCGGATGCCGTCCGGGCGCGCCGGAACGATCGCGCGGATGTCCTCCTCGAAGAAGGGCGTATCCGCGCCGTTCACGCGGACGAACACGGTCGTCCCCATAAAATCCAGCGTCTCGAGCGCATGCCGGACGAGCGACCGCGCCGCGTCCTTCTCCGTCAGCGCCACGGCGTCCTCGAGATCCAGGATGACCGCGTCCGCCCCGAGAACCATGCAGTTCTGCACCATCGACGGGGAGTTGCCGGGCACGTACAGCAGCGACCGCAACGGTCCCGAAGTTCTCACGCTGATCATCTCCCTACGGGCGGACGTCGGTGATCTTCCGGCGCTTCCTGAGCGAATAGACGATCGATATGGCGGCGAGGACCAGAAGCGTCAGGGATATCGGCTTCTCGACGAAGAACAACAGGTTTCCGTTTCCGATCGTCATCGCGTTCCGGAACGCCTGTTCCGTGGTTCCCCCGAGAATGAGCGCGAGCACCAGAGGCGGCAGCGGGATGTCGAGCTTCATCAGCAGATATCCGCCGAGCGCGAACAGGGAGACCAGGATGAAATCGAAGGAGCTGTAGTTCAGGAAGTACGTCCCCATGAACCCCATGCCCAGAATCATCGGCAGCATGATGCGCTGCGGTATCCGGAGGAGCTGCACGAGCGGAACCGCGAGCGGCAGGTTGATGACGAGGAGGATGATGTTGCCGACGATCATCGACGCGATGACGCCCCACGCGATCTCCGGATGCTGCTGGAAGAGGATCGGGCCGGGGCGCACGCCGAGCATCATGAGCGCGCCGAGCATGACGGCCGTGGTCCCCGAACCGGGAATCCCGAGCGTGAGCAGCGGCACCATCGCGCCGCAGGAGCACGCGTTGTTCGCCGCCTCGGGCGCCGCAAGTCCTTCGATGGCGCCCTTGCCGAACTTCTCGGGGTGTTTGCTGAGCGATTTCTCCACCGCATAGGACATGAACGTCGCGATCGTCCCGCCCATTCCCGGCAGGACGCCGACGACGAATCCGAGCGGCGAGCTGCGGAGCATCGGCACGAGGCACTTCTTGAAGTCCGCCCAGCTCACCCACACGCGGCCGATCGTCTTCGAGTCGACCCGGTACTCCGTGTTGATGTCCCGGTAGTTCTTGAAAACCTCCGCCACGGCGTAAATTCCGATCATGACGACGAGGAAGTCGATGCCGTCCTGGAGGTCCGTGACGCCGAACGTGTAGCGGATCACGCCCGACTGACCGTCGATGCCGACGGTCGCGAGCATGAAGCCGATTCCCATGGAGATGAAGCCCTTGAGCAGGCTCCCCTCAGAGAGCGTGACCGTCGCCGTGAGCGCGAAGAGCATCAGCGAGAACATCTCCGCAGGGCCGAACTTGAGCGCGACGGACGCGACGGGTTGCGTGAGGAAGATCAGAAAGATCATTCCGAGCGTCCCGCCGATGAACGACGCGATCGCCGATATCGCGAGCGCCGGTCCCGCTTGGCCGTTCTTCGTCATCGGGTAGCCGTCGAAGCACGAAACGATCGCGGACGAATCGCCGGGCGTATTGATCATGATGGAGGCGCGCGATCCGCCGAACATCGCGCCGTAGTACACGGCGCACATCGTGATGAGCGCCGTGGCCGGGTTCATGCCGTACGTGATCGGGATCAGGATCGCGACCCCGGTCGCGGGGCCGAGTCCCGGCAGCATTCCCATGATCGTTCCGAGCAGTCCTCCGAAAAAGACCCAGAGGACGTTGATCGGCGTCAGCGCCGTCTGGAGACCGATTCCGAGATTCTGGAAGATGATGTCCATTATGATTCCCCCCCCCGACTGCCCTAGAACGGCAGGAAGCCCAGAAGTCCCCTGGGCAAGCTCAGCTTCAGGAGTACCGCGAAGACGCCGAAGCTCACGAGGGAAAACGAAATCGAGATGACGGCGTTCTCCAGATGACGCCGGACGTTGATGAACGACGTGACCGCGAACATGAACAGGATCGTGGCGATGACGTACCCGAGCCAGTCGAGAACCATGCCGTAGACGACGCCGCAGACCATCGTGAGCGCGATGCGCGTCCAGACGTCACGCTCTTGCACGAAGCGGAGCGAAAACGCCTCGCCCGGCTTCCCCGCGCGCTCCCTTCTGTCGGCGGCGACGAGTGCGCCGCCGGAGAGCATCATGACGACGGAGACGATGACCGGAAAGAGCTTCGGCCCGACCTCGTCTCCTGCCGTGACCTCGGGAAGCAGCAACGTCGACGCGAGATACGCCGCGCCCAGAATAAGCGCGAAAAGTCCGGAAACGGTATTCTTGGTCATTTCGGACCTCCTCCAGAGAACTGGTTTTGAACGAACCGCGACGCTGCCGCCGGAAGGACGGACGTCGGAAAAGGCGGCGGAAGGCGCGCAATCCGCCTTCCGCCGCTGCGTGAACGCGCGAATCTCCGCTATTTGCTCAGTCCGACCGCCTTGAACAACTCCTTCGACCCCTCGTTCGTCTTCTCCAGGAATTTCTCGTTATCCGCGGCGTTGAGATAGTACGGATCCCATCCGAGCTTCTCGAGCGACTCCTTCCACGTCTTGCTCGCGACCATCTTCGCCATCGCGCCGTCCCAGAACGCCTTCATCTCGTCCGTGATCCCGGGAGCGGCGATGACGCCGCGCCAGTGCGGGAAGATGTGGTCGACCCCCTGCTCTTTCCACGTCGCGACATCGGTAAGCAGCGGATGTCGTTCGGGGGAGCTGATGCCGATGAGCCGGACCTTGCCGGCCTTGTGCTGCTCGAGCGTTTCCGCCATGCTGATCGTGATCGCCTTGACGTGTCCGCCCATGAGAGCCGGGATCTGCTCGGCGGCCGTGTTCGGATAGACGACGAGCTTTATCGTCTTGGGATCGACGCCGTACGCCTTGGCGAGCATCAGGAGCTGGATGTGGTCGTCATTGCCGAGCGCCGGGCCGACTCCGATCGGCATCGAAGCGGGATCCTTCTTGAGCGCCTCGAAGAACTCCTTGCCGGTCTTCCACGGCGAGTCCGCCGCAACGGCGACGACTTCCCATTCCGCCTGAAGATTCGCGATGACCGTAAAATCCCTGAATGTCAGATCGCTCTTGCCGAGAAGATTGTTCTGGAGGATGAGTGCCGAGGTCACCGCAAGGAACTCCCCCTGCCCCTTCTTGCCCCTGAGGTACGTCCACCCCGTCGCTCCGCCGCCGCCGGGCTTGTTCGTCACGACGATGGGAACGTTCACGATCTTCTCTTCGGTCAGCGCCTTCTGCATCGTCCGGGCCAGAAGGTCCCATCCGCCGCCGGGGCCGGCCGGAGCGACGATCTCCACCGGTCTCGCCGGAGCCCATGCCGCCCACCCGAGCGACGCGCCGCACAGAACCACCATCGCCAGAACGCCGATTCCAAGAACCTTTCTCATACATTCACCCCTCCTTTTCGTCTGGACACCCCCTCGGGGTGTCGAGTACTCGAGTTTCGGCTACGGAAGAACCTCCGGTTCGTCGAGGCGCTGCGGCAGCAGCACGACGCGCGGGAACTCCCGCGTGAAGATGTCGCGCACGGCGTTCCACGCCCGACGTTCCGGGTCGAAGCGGTTGTGGCACATGACCCGCGCGGGGCGAAGCATGTCGACGACTTCCAGAAAACGTCGGAGAGCATCTTCCCTCGAAACCGCCATCCCCGCCCCCCAGAGCGGCAGGCACGCGAGATCGATGCGCGGGCATTCCGCGGCGAGCTCGCGGAACACGGGATCGGGAACGCAGTCCCCGACATGAATGACTGTCGTCTCTCCGAGCGCGAAACGGTAGAACCCGTTCGGTTCGCAGGGTACGACCGCGTCTTCGGACGAAAGCGCCGGCGCTTCCGGATGCGGACACACGCGGTACGTCGCGTCGAACACGTCCCCGTGCATCGTCCACCCGTCGCCGACCTCCCGCACGGCGACACCTGCGCCCCGGGTCCGTCTGATATATTCCGCCAGCGGTTCCGGAGCGTAGAGAGGCGCGGCGCACGCCGCCGCGATGTCGGCCGAGTCCCCACGTCCCCAGTGTCCCGGGTGCCCGTGCGTGACGAAGACGTGCGTCGCGCGCCCTGGTCGAAAGTCCCGGAGGTCGAGGGAGCAGCCCGGGTTTCCCCGGATCCACGGATCGACGGCGATCCGGACTGCGGGCGACGCGATCTCGAAGAACGCGTTACCGCGCCAGGTCACCGACACGCGTCTCCCGGAGCGGCCCTCGTCTCGACGCATCGTCAGACGTAGTCCTGCCCGGGTTCCATGTCGATCGCCTCGAAAAACGACCGGAACGACGCATCGAGGTGTTCCTGCCAGAGCGCACACGCGCCGTCCTCGTCTCGGGCCTCGAGAAGGCCGAGAAGACGCTCGCGCGTTTCGAAGCTCTTCCAGAGCCGAGCGGTGATGATCACGCGCACGACGCTGAACCGCTGGAGGTAGTCGCGGTGCGTCCATATCAGGGAAATCAGGCGCGGAATGCGGCAGACATCGATCAGTATCCTGTTGTAGCGCGCGGCGAGGGGAATCAGCGCCTCTGCGAGGTTCTCCGCAGGAACCTGCGACTTCACCTCCGCCGCCTCGCGGACGACGTCCCGCAGCGAGTCGAGTTCCCCGGCTGTGATCTTCCTGGCCGCGTAGCGGACCGCAAGGCCTTCGATCGCCTTTCGGATCGCGAAGATGTGCGCGATCTCCTCGCGCGTGATTCCCGTCACGACCGTCCCCTTGCCGGGCTTGCGCTCGACGAGCCCTTCCGCCTCGAGCTTCCGGAGCGCCTCGCGGACGGGCATCCGGCTGACGCCGAAGCGCTCGGCGAGGTCCGTATCCGTGAGTTGCGTCCCCGAGGCCAGTTCGCCGACTATGATCGCCTTGCGGAGGTAGTCGTAGATCACCTCGCGGTACGACTTCATCACGGGGATTCCTTCGGAAAAAGCGATAATGGCGATCCTCTCCCCTCAGGATGTCTCATATGGATCATGGATCCATGATCCAAAATCACGTTCCTGAGATATACTATCCCTGCAACACTATTCTGTAAAGAGAGAAGGGGAGATTCGTGGGATACTCCTGCGCACAGAAACTCATCCGATCGCACTGCGCCCCCGCGACCGACTTCCGGCCGGGCGGCGAGATCCCGCTGCGCATCGACCAGACGCTCACACAGGACGCGACCGGAACCATGGCGTTCCTCGAGTTCGAGGCGATGGGCGTCCCGGGGGTCCGGACGGAGCTTTCCGTGAGCTATATCGACCACAACACCCTCCAGACGGGATTCGAGAACGCCGACGATCACGCCTTTCTCGCGTCGGCAGCCGCGAAGTACGGTGTCCGTCTCTCGCGAGCCGGGAACGGAATCTGCCACTTCGTCCACCTCGAACGTTTCGCCGTTCCCGGCAGGACGCTCCTCGGCTCCGACAGCCACACGCCGACGTGCGGCGGACTCGGAATGCTCGCGATCGGGGCCGGCGGACTCGACGTCGCGATGGCCATGGGCGGATACCCGTTCGTCGTCCGGATGCCGCGGATCGTCCGCGTTCTCCTGACGGGATCGCTGCCACCGTGGTGCTCCGCGAAGGACATCGTCCTCGAACTCCTGCACCGTCTCTCGACGAGCGGCGGCGTCGGAAAGATCTTCGAGTACGCGGGGCCCGGCATCGCCACGCTCTCGGTCTACGAACGCGGCACCATCACGAACATGGGTGCGGAGCTCGGCGCGACATCGTCGGTCTTCCCGAGCGACGAGCGGACCCGCGAATTCCTGAAGATACACGACAGGGAACGGGACTACGCGCCGCTCGAAGCGGACCCGGACGCGACCTACGACGACACCGTCGAACTGGATCTTTCGAAGCTCGAACCGCTCGTCGCGCTGCCCCACAGCCCCGACGCGGTCGTCCCGGTCCGGGAGGTCGCGGGGACGCCGCTCGACCAGGTCTTCATCGGCAGCTGCACGAACGGATCGTACCTCGACATGGCGCGCGTCGCCGCGATCCTCAGGGGGAAGGTCGTCCCGCCGAACATCTCGCTCTGCATCGCCCCGGGGTCGCGCTCGACGGTCGTTCAGCTCTCGCGCGGCGGCGAACTCGCCGATCTCGCCGAGTCGGGCGCGCGGATACTCGAGAGCGCGTGCGGCCCGTGCGTCGGCATCGGACAGGCCCCGCGCTCCGGGGGCGCGAGCCTCCGGACGTCGAACCGCAACTTCGAGGGACGCACCGGGACGAAGGACGCGCGCGTCTACCTCGCGAGCGCCGAAACCGCCGCCGCGTCCGCCCTCCGGGGGTGTATCGTCGACCCCAGGACACTCGGCGAATTTCCATCGCTGACGTGGCCCGAATCGCTCCCGTCAGACGACCGGATGATCGTCATGCCGCCCGAGGACGGAAGCCGCGTCGACATCGTCCGGGGACCGAACATCGCGCCGCTGCCGGTCTTTCCGCCGCTCTGGGACGATCTCGACGCCGAGATCCTTCTCGTCCTCGGCGACGACGTCACGACCGACCACATCATGCCCGCCGGCGCGAAAATCCTGCCGCTCCGGTCGAATATTCCCGAGATCTCGAAGCACTGCTTCGAACTCGTCGATCCGACGTTCCCCGCCCGGGCGCGCGAATCGGGAGCCGGAGCGATCGTCGCGGGCGACAACTACGGTCAGGGATCGAGCCGCGAACACGCGGCGCTCGCCCCGCGATACCTCGGCGTCCGCGCCGTCGTCGCGAAATCGTTCGCCAGGATCCACCGGCAGAATCTCGTCAATTTCGGCATCCTGCCCCTCCAGTTCGATGACCCCGCGGCCTACGCGCTCTTCCCGCCGGGGATGGGCGGACGCATCCGTCTCCGCGGAATGCGCCGGGCGCTCGAACTCGGCCGTTTCGAGGCGGAGTCCGACGCAGGGACTGTTCGCCTCGTCTGCCCGCTCTCGGAACGCGAGCGGGGCATCCTCCTCGCGGGCGGCCTCTTGAATCTCGCCGCGAAGCGCTGAGCCGGCGGCGGATACCGGAGAGTCATTCGCCATGTATTCGGAACGGTGGATCGGCGACGCGGAACGAGAGGGAGCGGAACGCCGGAAGCTGCTTGAATCGCTCGCTCTCTCGGTTCCCACAACGGATCCCGGGGACCGGATCCTCGGGATCTACGACGAATCGGACCGGCTCGTCGGAACGGGGACCCTGGTCGGCGCGACGCTCCAGTGCTTCGGCACACTGCCGGAATGCCGCGACGAAGGCATCGCCGCGCGGATCGTCTCCGCGCTTGTGAAGGAAGCGATCCGGCAGGGTCGGACGGAGCTCTCCGTGTTCACGAAACCCGAAACGGCACCGGTTTTCGGGGCGCTCTCGTTCGACCTCGTGGCGCAGACCGACGAGGTTGCGCTGCTGGAGTGGTCCGTCGCCGGAAGGGAGCGCGGAGGGCTCGCGTCGTATCTGTCGTTCCTGTCCGCCGTCGCGGAGGGCGGCCCCGACGGAGCCGGATCGGTCGTCGTCAACGCGAATCCCTTCACGCTCGGTCACAGGTATCTCCTCGAGACGGCGGCAGCCCGCTCGCCGCGTCTGTATGTCATCGTCGTCGAGGAAGATCGCTCGGCCTTCCCGTTCGATCTGCGGTTCGAGCTCGTCCGCGCGGGAACGTCCGACCTCGCGAACGTGTCCGTCCTTCGCGGCGGAGCGTACGTCATCTCGTCGCGGACCTTCCCGTCGTACTTCACGCGCGACGATGCCGTCGCGCGCGTCCATGCAAAACTCGACGCGACGATTTTCGCCGGGCGCATCGCCCCCGCGCTCCGCGTCTCGGAGCGCTTCGTCGGAACAGAACCCTTCTGCCCGGTCACGAGGACGTACAACGAGACGCTGAAGCGCGTGCTGCCGCCCGCAGGGATCCGCGTGACGGAGATCCCCAGGGTCGAACACGACGGCGAGGCCATATCGGCATCGCGCGTCCGTGAGCTCATCCGCGAGGGGCGGCTCGCGGAAGCGCGGCTTCTTCTCCCCGCGACGACCTACGACGCACTCGCAGCGATAGAGAGCGGCCGCGACGACGACCGTCGGGCCGCCGCTCTCTGGAGCCGCATCACACGCGCGGGGCTCAGGCATTGACGCGCCCCGCGGACGACGAACACGGAAAAAGGAGTGGGTATGACGTGAAGATCGAAAAAACCGCCAATGCGGGGTCGCTCGAATCGAGCGACGCGATGGTGACGGTCGGACCGCACCCGGGGGGGATCGAGATCGCCGTCACGAGTCCGGTCGAGCGCCAGTTCGGCGACCGGATGCGCCGGACCGCGCGCGACATCCTGGCCGGAAAAGGCATCATGGAGGGCCTCATCAGGATCGACGACAGGGGCGCGCTCGACTGCACGCTCCGCGCGCGCCTCGAGACCGCCATAGAGCGGGGGACGACGCCCCGCGGATGATGGCGCCTCCGTCGGAGTCACGCACTTCGATCGTTCACTTCGCGAAGAGCATCGTCGCGTAGCTCGTGCAGGGGGCGTCGGGCAGGTCCCGGATGGCGCCCGAGTCCGAATGGTCGAGGACGACGCCGCGCAGGCTTCCGAGGTCCCGGACAAGCGCGAGAAAGAGCGCCGCGCCACGCAGGGTGTCGATGTCGAGACCGCGAAGCGACGTCGCATCCATCCGCGCGAGGACGGGCAATGTCCGGGCGTCGTCGCGCGCCGCGTTCGCCGGGCTTTTATAGTGCGAAAGATCCATGCTCAGGATCACGAGTCCGCCGTCGCGGAGGAACGGCGCGAGCAGCTTTCTGAGAACGAGAAGCTGCATGTCGGACGCGGACGTCCGGACGACGACCGGAAGCACGGTCGCGTCCGGAAACGCCTCCCGGAGAAACGGAAGATGCGTCGTCACGCCGTGTTCGCGCACGAAGATCCGGTCGTCGCGCGTCGCCGCGCCCGAACGGACGACCGCGCCGACCATGCCCTCGTCCGCCGGGAGCTTCCCGGAGGCGGTCTCCCAGTCCGCGCCGCAGACCGTGACGGCGCTCCGACCCGCCCGGTAGTGGTCCGGAGCGATGAGAACGACGCGCTTCGGTGAGAGCCCCGAGGCCTTCAGCGTCGCGTAGAAGCGCAGGATCATCGCCCCGGCGACGTCGTGGTGCGGGGCGATGCCGCCGACGATCCGGCCTGCGACCGCAAGCTCATCGAATGAAGCCCGACCGGAGGCCGCGAGCCGGATTCCGGCGGGCGGCGGCGGACACACGAGCGCGTGCGCGCCGCAAGGGAAGACCAGCCCCCCGAGCAGCGCACACGCGACGACCGCTCGTACGAGCGCAGCGAGCGAAGCGAGCGGAACAGACACAGCCGGCGCTCAGTTCTCCGGTTTTCTCGTCCAGGCCGGCCGCAGGGCGTCGAGCGCCTTCTGGTCCTTGCCGTAGGCCAGCTTCTTCCAGGCCGCGTCGTCCATTCGCCCGGAAGCGAGCGGCCGCGCGAACGAATAGAACGAGAAGACCGCCCCCCGCGTCACGCGCGGACCACCCCACGGATCGTCGACGAAGACGTTGATGTATCGGGGCGCTCCGGTCGCGACATGGAGCGCGCGGCCCGCGAAATAGTCGGACGCGACGTCGGCGACGAGCGCCATCCGGAGCCGGTCGCGGACGTCGTCGGCGACCGGCGGATAGAGCTGCTGCATATCCTCGGGCAACAGGAGTTCGCGCGACAGCTCGCACGGGAACTCCCGGACGAAGCGGTAGTCGTCGGCCGTGATCTCGCCTCCGGTCGTCTCCTTTCCGGCGATCGCCGCGAGCCGCTTCATGAGGTCGGCGAAGGTCGCGAGTTTTCCGGAGTATTCCTCATCCGTGATCCCCGCGTTCGAGAGGAACCCCTTCACGCCCGACGCGCAGGACGCGAGCGCGTCGAAGAGCTTCGGCTGCGGCTCGACGTACCCGCGAGGCTCCGGGAACAGAAAATCGGGCGCGTACCAGACGTCTCCGCCGTCGCCCATCTCCGCGCCGGACTGCTCGCCGTAGAGGATCGTGTCGTGCTTCAGTTCCGCCCAGGCCGCCGATGCCGTGACGAGCTTCCGGTATTCCCAGTTCGGCGATTTCGTGAAGAACTGCCCGCCCCCCGTCGGCTCGAAGTACTCCGAGAGGATCCGCAGCAGTCGGGAGTAGACGTTCGCCGAGAGCGGATTCCGCGGGAAGGTCTTCCACGATTCCCGAAGCGTCTTCAGGTTCTCGCCGTATTTCGCGAATCCCTCGAACGCTTTCGCTTCGAACCGCGCGGCGGACGACCCGAGGGCCGCCATGACGTCGAGCGGGTCGGGCAGGTTCCGCGGCTTCTCGTCCGTTCCCGTCCTGGGCGACGTCAGCATATTGAAGGCCATCGCGTCGAACGTGAACCGCCGTCCGATGAACCGGAACCCGACCGCGTCGTCCGACCGCTCCTTCTGCGTCGCGCCGGTCCTCGGGGCCGGGACGCCGATGATGAGCGGCGGGCGGCTCGCGTCGAGGAGCGCGCGGTTGAGGGCACGCATCCGTTCAACGTCTCCGGGGGCGTCCGGCGAGAAGAGCTTCTTCGCGACGGGACCGTAGTCGTACCACGAGTTGTCGTTCGACGCGCCGACGAGTTCCGTGAATGGATCGAAGAGTTTTTTCCACGCCGCGAGCGTCGCCGGGTCTTCGAGCAGCGTGCAGAGGACCGCGATCACGCCCGTGTTCCGGAGCGCCGCCGCTTCCTCCTGCGCCTTCAGACCGAACGTGACGCCTCCGAGAAAGCTCATCGAGCGGAAGTACCGCTCGAGTTCCGGCGAGAGCGTGTAGTGTCCGCGCGGACGGTAGAGCGTATAGTCCTCCTCCCGGCCCGAGAGCGTCGATCGCGTCTTCTCCCTCGCGGCGAGAATCCTGTCGACTTCGGCCTTCGCTCTCGCGGAGAGGCGCCCCTCGCCCGTCAGCAGCGCGGACGCCACATCGACGTAATCGGACACCACATCCGCCGCCGCCTTCCCCTCGTCGCCCGCCGAGAGCGCCGGGGTCAGATTCGCGAGACCTTTCTTCATGAGCCCGAGCAGAGCCGCGAGCGAGGGCGCGAAGTGCCCTGCCTCGATCTTCTGGAGCATCCTGTCGAAAATCAGGTGGAACGCGTGGAGTCCGAGATCGGCCGTGATGAAGAGCGGCGTCACGTGGTCGCGAACGCGCGGATACGATTCCACGAGGTCGTCGACCTCGAGCGTCTCGAGGATCACAGGCTTCGGATCGACGTAGAATCCGTGGGCGACGAGCTTCCTGCGCTCCGCCTCTCCGAGGGCGATCCGCTTCTTCATGCTTCCGTCCTGCTCCGTCATGATCTGGGTCGGAACCCGGGACTCGTCGACCTTCGAGAGATCCGGAACATACGAGGCCCCGAGGCGCGTCAGGTCCGACGCCCGCGCCCACGCGAAGCGCGTCTGGACATCCGCGGGTTCCGGATTCTCCTCCGAGGCGCCGACGCTCGAGAAACGCAGCAGGATCCACTCCCCGCCGTCCGTCGATGCCTTTCCGACGCCCGTCACGGCCACTCCCCGCGGCAGGAAGAACGCGCTGTACTTCGCGGCCGGGTGTTTTCCGGGAAGCAGGAAGAGTTCGAGTCTCTCCGTCCTGACGGAGTAGGTTCCGGGGTCGGAGGAGTCGTACGCCGGGAACGGAACGATCGCGTTCTTCTCGATGAAGCCGAGCACCGTCTCTCCGCTTTTCAGCGCGACCCATTTCGAGGCGTGCCTCCCCGACACGGGGGCGACCGTCACGCGGCTTCCGTAGTAGACGCACGCCTCGATGTCGTCCCGCACTTCGATACCCCGGCCGTTTTCGACCGTTTTGTAGGGTCCCGGGTTCTTCATCACCGGCGCGATCTGACGGACGACGACGCAGGTTTCGTCGGCCGCGGCGACCGTTCTTCCTCCCGACGCTGCAAGCACGCAAAGCGCACACAACAGGACGATGCGATTCGCTTTCATACGCTCACGCTCCTCTCGATTCCGATATTCCGTCTGAAGTGTTCGTATCGTACACCGGAAACGGACAAAAGGAATCCCCCCTCCCGGGTAGCGGAAGGGGGGATTGCAGGTCTTCCGGAATACGACGCCGGGATCAGCGCGGCGCGACGTTCCGGATCACGTCGATGACCGTCCCGTCCCGATACTCGACGACGCCGATGATCCGGTCCCCGAACCTCGGTGTTTCCGGTTCGCCCGTCAGCGCGTACGCGTCGTCACGAAGGTCGGCGATATCGCGCAGGGGCAGGCGCGCCTTCCTGACCGCGCCCTCCAGATCCGTCCTCGCCGGGTTCACGGCGACGCCGCGCTCGGTCACGATCACGTCGACGGTCGAACCGGGCGTCGTGACCGTCAGGACCCGGTCGACGACCATCGGGAGCCTGCCGCGCAGCAGCGGCGTCACGATAACGGTCATCCAGGCGCCCGCAGCCGTGTCCATGTGTCCGCCGATACCGTGGAGGAGCACCCCGTCCGATTCGGTGTTGACGTTCACGTTGAAATCGACGTCGACCTGCGTCGCTCCGAGGATCGCAGCGTCGAGCCGGTCGACGACGCACCCGCGCGGTCCCGGACACGCGTACATCGCGGCGCTCATCTCGCGGTGGTTCGGATTCCGGACGAGCGACCGGATCGCCTCGGCGTCGAAGCTCTGGACATCGAGCAGCGCGTCGAAGAGCCCCTCTTCGTGCATTGTCACGAGATCGCCCGTGACGCCCCCCGACGCGAAGCTTCCCCGGACGCCCCGTTCGATCATCCGCGCCCGCACTGCGGCCGTCGCCGCGAGCGAGATGCCGCCCGCGCCGGCCTGGTACGACATTCCCGGCGCGATCACGCCGCACGCGTCGAGGACGCGCGCCGTGCGGTCGGCGATCAGGAGGCGCATCGGGTCCTTCGTGACCGCGAGCGTCCCCGAGACGATGCGTTCCGGAATCCCGATCCGTTCGACCGGAACGACCCAGTCCACGCAGGTCTGATCGATGGACGCGCGCAACAGTGGGTACGGGACGAGAGTGTCCGTCAGCGCGACGACCTGACGCGCGTAGCGCGCGTCCGTGTGCGCGTAGCCGAGCGAGCCGCACGCGGACGGCCCCGACAGGCCGCTCAGATTGCCCTCGGGGTCGGCGGTTGGCGCGGCGATGAACGCGACGTCGACCGGAAGTTCTCCTGAAGCGGCGGCGCGCGCCCTGCCCCCGTGCGACCGAAGCACGACGGGGCCGTCGAAGAGTCCGTCCGACGCGGCCCGCCCGACGGGACCGTTCACGCTGCCCTGAATGCCCGCGACTGCGCCCGTTCGGACGTGCGCCAGGATGGACTCGTGCGCCGGGAAGAGCGCCGTCGGCGCGAGGATCAGTCCCCTGAGGCCGCGGCGCGCCAGCGCGTCGAGGACCATCGCGACGACGAGATCCCCGTCGCGGAGATGATGGTGGAACGAGATCGTCATTCCGTCGCGCAGGTCGAGAAGGTCGAGCGCCCGTTCGAGCGGGACGACCTTCGCGCCGGAACGCCTGTGTGTTTCCGCGTCGCGCCCCCTCTCCGGAGCCTCGCTTCGGGGCGCGGCGGCGCCGTTCGGCGCAAAGGGACGCACGTCTCCATACCCCGGAATGCGGCCGGGAATTTCCCGTCCCGCGCCGTTCAGCGACATGACGACTCCTCCTCTCCGGGAAGCGCTCCGGCCGCCCGGGCCAGATCGAGCACCTTCCGCGCGCGCTTCAGCACCGGGGCGTCAACCATCTTTCCGTCGACGACGACGACGCCGACACCCTTTTCCTTCCCCTCGGCGAGGCCGCGCTCGACGCGCAGCGCCGCCGCGATCTCCTTCTCCGAGGGCGTGAAGGCCCGGTGAACGACCGGAATCTGGCGCGGGTGAATCACCGACTTGCCGTCGAACCCGAGGATCCGCGCCCGGCGCGCCTCCTCGAAGAGTCCCTCGTCGTCCGCGACGTCCGAATAGACCGAGTCGAGCGCCTGAACGCCGGCGACGCGCGCGGCAAGCAGCATCCGCGCGCGCAGGTCCGCAAGCTCCGCCCCGTCCTTCGTTCGGATCGCGCCGACATCGGCCGTGTAGTCCTCCGCGCCGAAGTTCAGCGCCGTGACGCGCGGGCTCGCCGTCGCGATCTCCATGACGTTCCAGGCGCCGAGCGCCGTCTCGATGATCGGCATGAAAGCGATCGATCCGCGTTCGACGCCCGACGCGGCCTCCAGATCGCCGACGATCCGGTCGACGTCCGTCACGTCCTGCGCGGTCTCGCACTTCGGGATGCGGATCGTGTCCGGGCGCTGCGGGACGATCATGTCGAGATCCTCCCGGCCGAATGGCGTCGAAAGGGAGTTGATCCGAACGACCACTTCGGCGGATGCGTAGCGTACGGTCGACAGCGCGTTCCGGAGAAGGGTTCGCGCGGCGTCCTTCTCCGCAAAGGGCACCGCGTCCTCGAGGTCGAAGACGAGGACGTCCGCCCCGTAGATTCCGGCGTTGATCAGCATCGCCGGGTTGTTTCCCGGAACGTAGAGCGAACTGCGGCGCAGGTTCTTCGTCACGTGCGGCTCACCTCCGCCGAAGCCCGGGCGCGCCGGACGGCGGTCTCGACGCGCGCCGCCAGCGTGCAGTCGAGCGCGCCCCGGTCCCTGATGACGACATCGGCGTCCGTCACGCCCAGGGCGCACAGCGTTTCCAGCGCGACGCGCCGCATCCTGTCCCCGCAGACCGCCAGGGAGGGGCTTTCAAGATGCAGCGAGACTCCCCCTCCGGGCGGGGGAAGCGTCACGACCACAAGCGCGTCGCAGGACTCGAACGACCCGGAGACGCCGCGGCCGGGGACGGCGGCTTCATTGCGATGCGCGACGGACATCGGCCCGGAATTCATGTTTCAGCGTCCCGTTCCGGCGCGGCGGCTGAGAACGACGACCAGCGCCAGAAGCACGATCCCGACGGCATCGGTGACGATCCCCGGAACGATCAGCAGAATCGCCGCGGCGAACGCGAGGAACCGCAGGGGGAGCGAAACCGGCCCGAGAGCGTAGCCCTCGGTGGCGACCGCCAGGGAGAAGACGCCGACGCAGGCCGTCACGACGGCGACGCCGAACGAGACCCAGTTCGTCACGTTCGTCAGCATGAGTTCGGGAGAGTAGATGAACACGAACGGGATGATGAACCCCGCGAGTCCGAGCCGCATCGAGGCGATGGCCGTCCGGTTCGGGTCGGCCCCGGCGATTCCCGCGGCCGTGTAGGCGCCGACGCATACGGGCGGCGTGATCGAGGAGAGCGCCGCGAAGTAGAAGACGAAAAAGTGGACGTCGAGCGGCTTGCAGCCGAGAAGGATGAGCGCCGGAGCACCGACCGCGCTCGCCATGACGTAGCTCGCGGTCGTCGGCATTCCCATGCCGAGGGCGACCGCCAGAAGCATCGTCGCGATCAGCGTCAGCGCGAGGCTTCCCTGCGTCATCGTGAGGATCGCGTCGCCGACGCGCAATGCGATGCCGGTGGCGCCCATCATCCCGATGACGACGCCGACGATGAAGCACGCGACCGCCACGGAGAGGGCGCTCTTCGAGCCGTCTTCGAGGGTTTTGATGAACTTCTTCGGCTCCATCCGGTCCTCCTTGCGGACGAAGCTCAGGATCACCGCGAGGATAATGCCCCAGCACCCCGCGTAGAGCGGGTTGTACCCCTGAACGAGGAAGTAGATGATCCCCGCGAGCGGAATGGCCTTGTACCCGTCTCTGAGAATGACGTCCTTCGCCTTCGGCAGTATGCTCTTCTCGAGCCCCTTCAGGCCGAGTTTCGAGGCCTCGAGGCTCAGGCTGCACCAGATTCCGAAGAAGTAGAGGATCGCCGGGACGACGGACGCCACGAGAACCTTGAGGTACGATATCCCGAGCGTATCGGCGATGATGAAGGCAGCCGCCCCGAGGACCGGCGGCATGATCTGCCCCCCGGTCGAGGCGGCGGCTTCGACCGCCCCCGCGAAGAACGGCTGGTATCCGATCTTCTTCATGAGCGGTATCGTGAACGTCCCCGTCGTCGCGACGTTGGCCGAGGTGCTCCCGCTGATCGTGCCCATCAGCGCGCTCGACAGAACCGCGATCTTCGCGGGACCGCCCTTGAGGTGCCCCGTCAGCGCCATCGCGAGATCGTTGAAGAACTTCGCCGTCCCCGTCGATCCGAGGAAGGCGCCGAAAAGGATGAACAGGTAGATGTACGTCGCCGACACTCCCGTCACGAGGCCGAAGAGGCCGTCGGTCGTGAGGTAGAGCTCCTCGATGATCCTCGGGACCGAGAGTCCGAAATGGCGGAAGGGGCCCGGCATGGACCGCCCGAAGTATGCGAAGAAGAGGAAGAAACCGCAGAAGACCGGAAGCGAATATCCGAGAACGCGGCGACCGGCTTCGAAGACGATGAAGATCATCATGGCTCCGAGGAAGAGCTCGATGGTTTTGTACATTCCCGCCCGATTCGCTATGTCCTCGTAGTTGAGGTAGATATAGATCGTGCAGACGGCGGCGATGACGGCCAGGATCCAGTCCGTCGCCGACGGGCGGTCCGCCGGCGACGACTTCCGCATCGGGTAGATCAGGAAAACGAGCGGCAGGACGAACGCCATGTGGAGGCTGCGCTGCTGCATGGCCGGGAAGAGGCCGAAAAACGCCGTATAGAGCTGAAAGGCCGCGAGACTGACGGTCAACACCGTGATCAGCGTTCCAAGCCGCCCCGTCGGCGAACGCTTCTTGCCCGCGACCGGCTTCTGGTCTTCCTCTTCGAGGAGAAGATCGTTTGGGTCCATGATCCGAAACCTCCCTTTCCCGCAAGAACGGGGGAGAGACGTTTCCCTCCCCCGTCGTATATCCTTTCTATTCCTTCAGGAGCCCCTTTTCGACGTAATACTTCTTCGCGCCCGGATGAAGCGGAACGGCCATTCCGTCGAGGGCCGTCTTCAG
Source organism: Lactivibrio alcoholicus (assembly GCF_055390895.1). NCBI lineage: Bacteria > Thermotogati > Synergistota > Synergistia > Synergistales > Aminobacteriaceae > Lactivibrio > Lactivibrio alcoholicus. The sequence continues at coordinate 2,153,149 of NZ_AP042471.1, read as the reverse complement.
TTCGAAGTTCGCGAAGTAGTTCAGGCGCTCGCGAAGGAACGGCACGTTTTCGTGGAGCATCTTCGTGATCTTGTAGATGACGTCCTCCGGCATATCCTCGTACGTCAGCAGCGAACCGATCGCGGCGACGACCTGGACGTCCTTGTCGTACCCGGGATAGGTCCCCGCCGGGATGACCGCCGGAGCGTAGTGGGGGAACTTCATGACGATCTCGTGGACCTTGGCGGTCTCGATCGGAATCAGGCCGACCTTGCCGGAGCGAATCATGTCGGAAACCTGCGCGTTCGGCGCGTTCGTCGTCCAGATGTGGGCCTGGGAGTCGCCGGTCTTGAGCGCCTCCTCGACCTCGGAGCGACCGAAGCGTTCGACCGTCACGTCCGCGTCGGCAAGGCCGTAAACGGACATGAACTCGCGCGTGTTGACCTCGATCCCCTGTCCGACGGAGCCGTAGTCGACCTTCTTGCCCTTGAAGTCCGCGATGCTCTTGATCCCCGCGTCCGTGTTCACGAGAATGTGCGCGGGCATCGGATAGATCGCGGTCACGTAGCGCAGCGTCTTGATCGGCTTGTCCTTGAACGAGCCCGTTCCGTTCCACGCGTCGTTCACCGTGGACGACTGCACCATTCCGAGTTCAATTTCCTTCGTCCCGAGGTTGATGCAGTTCTTGACAGATCCGCCGGTGACGGCCGTGAAGTTGATGTCCTTCACCTTCGCGGTTCCCAGCTGCGCGATCGTATTTCCGATCAGGTAGAATCCGCCGCCCACCGTACTCGTTCCGATCCGGACGAACACATCCGCCGCCGGAGCGGACGAGGCCGCCAAAAGAACCATCGCCGCCGCAAGTGCTCCCAAACTCCGCTTCATTGCACACCCTCCCTTGAATTGGATTCCATTCGTTTCGAGCCCCGCACCGGGGAAAAACGAATCCGCACTTTCCGACGATACGCACAAAGCCCGAAGACCACCGTGCAGAACGCTTCGGGATCAAAACGCCTCGTCGAGAAACTCGCACTTCTTCGCGTCGAGCTGCTTGCGGACCCAACCGCGGTCCGCCGTTCCGTCGATCGCCGCCTGAAGCTTCGCCGTATCGCTCTTCTGGAACTCCTGCGCCTCGCGCAAGACGCGCTCGGCGTCGCGCCGCGGGATGACGATGACGCCATCCTCGTCGCCGACGACGATATCCCCGGGGTGAACCTCGACCCCGCCGCACGAAATCGGAACGTTCACCTCTCCCGGTCCCTCCTTGTACGGGCCGCCGGGCGTCGAGCCCGTCGCGTAGACGGGGAGTCCCGCCGTGGCGATGGCGCCCGCATCGCGGATCGGGCCGTCGAGAACGATTCCCGCCAACCCTTTCCGCTTCGCGTACTGCACCATGATCTCGCCCATCAGAGAACGGTTCCGCCCGCCCTCGTTGGAGACGACCACGACGTCCCCCTCGCCCGCCATGTCGAACGCCTGGTGGATCATCAGGTTGTCGCCGTAACACGTCTTCACGGTCAGCGCGACGCCGACCATATTCGACTCCCCGGCGAGCGTCATTCGACGAATCTCCGGATGCATCGCGAAATGCCGTCCCATGCAGTCCGCGACGTTCGCGGCCGGAATCGAGCGGAACGCCTCGACCAGCTCCCTCGGCGGCGTATTTCGTTTCATATACACGCGGAATCCTACGGACATATCTCACTCTTCCCTTTCTCTGCCGCGTTCCCCGTTCACCGAAGAACGCGCCGTTCTGACGGGATCAGCAATAGTTCTTTTTCTGCCAGATTCCGTACACGTCCGCCAGCGTCTTCGGAGCGACGCCTCCGAGTTCCTCGCGCGTTCCGAGCGAGGCGGACTTCTTCAGCCGCCGGACGATCGCCTCGGCCATGATCGGCTCGACGCCGACGTCGCGCATCTGCCCGATGGACTCCTCGACTTCGAACGCGCGCCGCTCCGCGTGGACGAGGTCCGCCGCGATCATCCGCTGCGCCGTGTTCTCGAACGGGACGTTCAGCGTCGCCGCGAGCGACGAGAGGACGATATCCTCCGCCCCGCTCCGGCGCGCGAACAGGAAGGTTTCCACGAGAAGCGCCTCGAGCCCCTTCATGAAGACGCTGCGGACGAGCTTGATCGCCGACGCCGCTCCCGCATGTCCCTCCGTGACCTCGATCTTCATGCCGTAGGGCGCCATCATCGCGGCCCATTCGGCCGCCGCCGCTCCGGACGCGAGGATCGGCACGCGGTGTCCGTTGACCGGCAGGGGGCCGAGCATCGCTCCGTCCACGCACCGGATTCCCCGCGCCGAAAACGCGTCTTCCATCTCGCGCTTCGAGGCGGGTTTCGCCGTCGTGACGTCCACGTAGAACTGCCCGGCCCGCATGAGCGGCAGCGCGTCCCGAGCGGCCTGCGGCGCGTACTTCGCCTGAACCGCGGCGATAACGACGTCCGCGCGCGCAAGCATGTCGGCGAGCGAATCGCACAGGACCGCGCCCGCTTCCGCCGCTCGGGACCGGATCGTGTCCGCATATGCGCCGTCGTTCGAAAGCGCGGCGTCGAACCCGACGATGTCGCCCCACCCGGCCCCCTCCAGGCCCTTCGACATGTGGTAGGCGACCTCGCCGAAACCGATGAAGCCCAGAACTCCGCTCATGCAGTCACCTTCGTTCCGCGTCTACTCGACGAACTTCGGCAGGAATTCCTTCTCCTGCTCGCGGAACTTCGGCACGCCGACCAGGTCCTTGAACTCCGTAAAGGTGGCGACGAGATCGGTCCGGCCGGGAGCGAGCTGTCCCCCCTTGATGGCTTCGAGGTACTTCTCGACGCCGCGCATCGCCGCGAACGTGGTTCCGACCGGGATGCTCACGCGCGCGACGCCCATGGCCGCGAGGTCCTTCACGGGGACGAGCGGCGTCTTTCCGCCCTCGACGTTGTCGAAGAGGTTGATGCTCACGAGCGCCCTGATCTCCCTGACGGCGCGGCCGATCTCCTCGACCGACCGGGGAGCCTCGACGAAGATCATGTCGGCGCCGGCGTCGGCGTACGCGTTTCCGCGCCGGATCGCCCCGTCGACGCCTTCGACCGCGATCGCGTCCGTACGCGCGTTGATGATGAAGTCGGGGTCGAGTTCGTCGCGCACCTTGCAGCACGCGCGGATCTTCAGGACCATCTCCTCCGTCGGAACGATCGTCTTGCCCTCGATATGGCCGCACCGCTTCGGAAAGACCTGATCCTCGATGTTCATTCCGGCGGCTCCGGCCTTGATGTACTGCTCCGTGACGCGCATCGCGTTGATGCTGTTGCCGAATCCCGTGTCGGCGTCGCCCATGACGGGGATCGACACGGCGTCGACGATGTTGCGCGTGAAGTTCAGCATGTCCGTCGACGACAGGAACGCCATGTCGGGCAGCCCGAGATACGTCGCGGCCAGGCCGAACCCGCTGACCTGGATGATCTCGAAACCGGCGCGCTCGATGAGCTTCGCGGAGATCACGTCATGCGCCCCCGGCGCCGGAACCGCCCGCCGTTCCTTCAGAATCCTGCGGAGAATCGTACTCTTCTTCATCGGAGCCTCCTTGAAAAACTTCCAATATATGGAAGTTATTTTCAATATATGGTATATTTATAATACCTGATCCCAAGGGCTTGTCAATCCGGCAAAAGGGAATATTCTGATGCGTGCGGGCCGACACCCGGCGGCGCGCAGCGAAGAAGAAGCGGAGGAGACATGTCATGCGATCATCCGAACACGAAGGGGGCACGGCCGCCCTCAAGAAGGGACTTTCCGTCCTCACCTGCTTTTCGTGGTACACACCGGCGCTCTCCGTCTCCGAGATCGCCGCGAAGCTCTCCCTGCCGCTTTCCACGGCGTCTCGGATCGTCTCCGCGCTCGTCGAGACGGGGTTCCTCGACAGGGACGATAGTTCGAGGCAGCTCCGCCTCGGGTCCGTCTGCTACTATCTCGGTTCTCTCGCGAAGCGGAGCGGGGCGCTGCGGACGGTCGCGCTTCCCTACATGGAGGAACTCAGGCGGCGTTTCAACGAAACGGTCAATCTCTACCTGCGCGAGGGGCGCATCCGCGTCTGCTACGAACAGCTCGAAAGTTCGCACAATCTCAAGCGATCCGCGAAACTCGGCGACCGTTTCCCCCTCTGGGCCGGAGCCTCGGGACGATGTTTTCTCGCGTTCATGTCAGCCGACGAGGTCGCGGCGGTCCTCAGGGACTCGACCCCGCTGACGCCGAATACGCTCGTCGATCCCGCGAAGGTCGAGGAACGCCTTCGAATCGTCCGGACCCGGGGATACGAGATGAGTACGGCGGAACGCGAACAGGGGGTCTCCTCGGTCGCGGTGCCGATATTCGACGCGAGCAACGCGCCCGTCGCGTGCCTGACCGTCTCGGGGCCGATTCCGAGGTTCACCGAGCCGATGATCGCCGAACTGGTCCCCGCGGCCCTCGAAAGCGCCCGCGCGATTTCGCTCCGTCTCGGCGCCGATCTCGAGGAGGGAACGACGCTTCCACGACCGGAAGCCGCGAACGACGGGAAGGGGGAATGACTCCGTGAAACCGCTCGATTCTTTCAGGGCGATTCTCGACGCGAGGGAGGAACGGACTCGCCGGCGCCTGGACTTCGCGAAACGATACGGACGCGCCATTCTCACCGTCACGATGAACATTCCGGGGCCCGACAAGAGTCCGGAACGCTACACCCACGCCTTCCGGACATTCGTTTCGGCGTTCGCCGCGTTCTGGAGCGAGATCGACTCCGGTATCCGGCATCTCGGCGTCATCGAAGGCATGGCCGGAACCGAGGCGCACTTCGCGACCCGCATCGACGCGGCGGACGCGAAGCGCCGCGCCGTCGGGTTCGAAAGCGCCCACCCGTGGGGAAGGTGCTTCGACATCGACGTTCTGGATCCCGAAGGGATCCCCGTGTCGAGACAGGGTCTCGGACTGCCGGAGCGCTCCTGTCTGTGCTGCCCGCTTCCGGCGCGTCTCTGCGCGCGCGACCGGACACACCCGCTCGCGGATCTTCTGGACGCGATCGATCGTGTGCTCGCGCTGCCGCCCGAACGATGAGGCTGAGTCTCCTCGAGCGGACGGTCCGCGATCGGGCGCTCCGGGCGATGCTCTACGAAACGGCCGTCCATCCGAAGCCTGGGCTCGTCGGTCCGTTCGACGCGGGGGCGCACCGCGACATGACGCGGTTCACGTTCATCGACAGCGCCGTCGCGCTCGCTCCGTGGATGCCGCTCTTCGTCCGCGCCGGTTTTCGCCGCAGGGCCGCGGCTCCTGGCGACCTGCTTCCGGTCGTCCGCCGGATCGGACGCCGCGCCGAACGGGCGATGTTCCGCGCGACGGGCGGCGTCAATACCCACAAGGGGCTTCTCTTTTCGTTCGCCATCCTGTGCGCGGCCGTCGGCCTGCTCGCATCGCGGGAGGAACCGGCCTCTCCGGAGCGACTCAGCGCCGTCGCCTCAGGAATCGTCGGAGGGATCGTGGAACGGGAACTCGCGTCTCTCCTCGTCACCCCCCCCTCCAGGCCACTCACCGCCGGGGAACGGCTCTACCTGAGCCACGGCCTCACCGGCGTCAGGGGAGAAGCGGAACTCGGGTTCCCGACCGTCGTCCGGCACGCGTTGCCCTTCCTCCGCGAAGCGCTGGATTCGGGACGATCTCCGGCCGAAGCCGGAACCGACACGCTTTGCGTCATCATGACGCGCTCGGACGACACGAACGTCGTCCACCGCGCAGGAATCGAAGGGCTCGAGTTCATGCGTGCGACAGCGAGGAAAATTCTCGCCGCGGGGGGAATGTCCACGGCGGAGGGAAGGCTCCTGCTCGCCGAGGCCGAACGCGCCTTCATGGAACGCGACATCAGTCCCGGCGGCAGCGCCGACCTTCTCGCCGTCGCCTTCATGCTGTATTTTTTCGTCTGAGCGCAGCCGAAAAGGACTCAATAGTTTATTAAAAAAACTATTGTTTTTCATTCTTCTTTCCGCTTCGGACGCCTCTCTTTACGGATTGAATATTTCCCGATCGTGAACGATCGTCTTGCACGCGTCCGGACTTCAGGGGATAATGAATTCGCTTTTTGCATGAAGGGATGTCTGCGATGCTTTCGATCGTCTGTACACGCTCCGATCCTGGATGGAACGGACGGCGGCATTCGTCCGCGGAGCGAAGTCCGTTTTTTTCATGATTGAATTGCGGCGCGTTCTCGCAGTGTCGTTTTTCCTGTTTCTCTGCCTGTTCGCGACATCCCGGATCGCAACCGGAATGCCGCGTCGTGTCGTCTACGGCATGGTGGAACTCCGGCCGCTGTTTTTTCGCGACGAACTGGGAGCCTTTCGTGGGTTCTTCGTCGATCTTCTTCAGGCCGTAGCCGGGGAAGAAGGCTGGGATCTCGCTTTCGTTTCCGCTCCGGGCGAGAGGCTCGTCTCCCGCCTGGCTTCGGGAGAGATCGATCTCGCGAGCATGACTCCGACGCCGCGCCTGACGGCCCAGTTCGACTTTTCGAAGATCGCCCACTACGGTACGTGGTTCACGATTTTCATGCACCCAGGGGAATCGTTTCTCGACATTCTCGACCTTCGAGGCCGGACGATCGCGGCCCAGAGGGGCTTCATCGGAATATCCGAACTCCGGAAGATTGCGGAACAGCTGAAGATGGACGTCCCGGTCCTCGACTTCGCGACGATCGGGGAGGCCTTCGACGCGGTCTCGAAGGGACACGCCCACGGCGTCCTCGCCGAATACGCCATCAACCTTCCCCTGGCCCGGAAGCACCATCTTCTCCGAACGCCGCTCGTCTTTTCGCCGAGCCGGGTCTTCTTCGCCACGACGAAGGGACGGAACCCGGACCTTCTCGCGGCGCTCGACCGACGCCTTTCCGACATGATCGGCGACGCGAAATCCCCCTATTACACGTTCCAGCGGCGCTGGCTCTACGACGAGGATCTCACCTTCATCCCGAACTGGACATACTGGGCCTTCGGCATCGGACTTCTGGTCCTGCTCGTGTTCACCTGCGGCATCATCCGCATCGCCCGCACGAGCGCGGCCCTGCGGTCCAGGCAGCGGGAACTTTCGCGCCTGCTCGGACACGAAACCGCAGTCTCCGAAATCGCGCGCATCCTGCTGAGCCACCGCGGCGCCGAAGACGTTCTCTCGCGGACGTGCGTTCGTCTTCGAGAGGCATCGGGCAGTCCGTGGTGCGCCATCGTCCGCATCGTCGCTCGCGAAGGCGGAAAAACGGCAAACGATTCGGCGGGCGGTCAGTGCCTCCACGTCATCGCCGAGTCCCGCGACGTCCCTCCGCACGCGAGCGCGGAATCCCCGACGCCGGCCCGCCTTCCCGTAGGACGTTCCCTTCTTCCGTTCATCGACTCCCTGAAGGAAGGAAAGAACGTCCTCCTCGGAAGGGACGCGATCCTGAACGCGCTGCCCGATGTCTCGCCGGGAAACGCTCACACATTTCTGTTCCTTCCGGTGTCCGAAGGGCGAACCATTTGGGGGACGCTCGGCGTCGCCTCCGTACAGCCGGACTTCGCCTGGGACGAAGAGACGCTCCGTCTCTTGCGGACGACCGCCGACATGGCCGGTGCCTTCCTTCGGATCCGCTCGGTCGAATCGGAACTCAGAAAAACGAGCGAAGTCGATCCCCTGACGGGGATCATGAACCGGCACGCGTTTCTCGAAACGCTCCGGCGCGAGATCTCCCGGAGCCTCCGCCACGGATACCCGCTGGTCCTCGCGATCGCCGACCTCGATCACTTCAAGGAAATCAACGACACGTTCGGCCACGATACCGGCGACCTCGTCCTCATGGACGTCGCGCAGGCGATCCGGGAGGAGCTCAGAGCGGAGGACCGCGTCGGACGCCTCGACGGCGAGGAGTTCGGGATCCTGATGCCCGAGAGCTTCCGGGAAGACGCCCAAGCGGCGCTCGAACGCATCCGCCTTCGGATCGAGTCCCTGAGCCGGGCGGGCGGTTTTGTCGGGAATCAGCGAAGCGTCGCCTCGCCGAAGATCAGCATCGGATTCACCCTCTTCAGGGGACGCGACGACTCCTCGCAATCGCTGTACCGACGGGCGGATCAGGCGCTGTATCGGGCGAAGGCGGCGGGGGGCAACGGGATCCTCGGGGACTGAACGCGTCCCGTCGGACGCCGGGGAGGGGGAACTATACGCCCGGTCCGCGGAGGATGTCGAGAACTTCCAGAAAAACGGGAACGAGATCCGGGTCGAACTGGCTTCCGGCGCACCGGACCAGTTCTTCGCGGGCCCGCGCTTCGCCGAACGGGGGTTTGTACGGTCTCTCGCTCCGCATGGCGTCGTAGGCGTCCGCGATCGAGACGATGCGGGCCGCAAGCGGAATGGCCCAACCGGAGAGTCCGAGGGGATATCCCGTTCCGTCCCACCGTTCGTGATGTCCCCGGATTCCGTCCGCCGCCGACGCGATATCCGGCGACGAGGCGCGCGCGATCCTGAAGCCCACGTCCGGATGTCTCCGGATCACCCGCCATTCCTCTTCCGACAGGGGCCCCGACTTCGAGAGAATACTCAGGGGGACCGATATCTTTCCGATGTCGTGGAGTCGTGCGACGAGATCCAGAATTTCGAGCCCCGCGTCGTCGAGCCGAAGCGCCTTCCCGATTCCGGCGCAGAGCGCGCGCAATCTGTCGGCATGTCCCTTCGTCTCCCGCGACGTCTCTTCCATCATCGTCTCGATCGTCTGCAGCAGAGCGTTGTGCATCGATCCCCGCCTGCCGCGCTTCTGTCTGAGCATACGCTCTTCCGCGATCTGAAGCAGCTCGCTCATCGGGCGTTCTCCCGTCGTCCGCGAAGCGCATCCCGTCGAAAAGCCGTACGGAATCCCTTCCGTCGGACACCCGGCAATCGCCGAGATGCGTTCGCTTATCCCCCTCACAAAGTCGGGACCGACGCCTGGCAGAAGCACGCAAAACTCGTCCTCTCCGATCCGGGCGATGACGTCCTTCGCACGACACGCGCCGCGAAGGACATCCGCGATATGGCGGAGAACCGCATCTCCCCTGTCGGTCCCGAACACGTCGTTGATCGTCTGCAGTCCGTCGATATCGAGCGCGAGAAGACTTGCCGAAAGCGTTTCCGGCGAACCGTCCGCCTCGCGCAGGATCCCGTCGAATGACGCCCGCGTCCGGAGTCCCGTGAGCGCATCCGTCTCGTCCGTTCCGCATCTCCCGCCGGACGTTCCGTCATCCCACGCCAGAAAACACCGGTACTCCCCCGGTATTCGGGCGAAGATCCCGGTGTCGTTCCTGATCGACACCACGGACGATGTCCGCTTCCGGGAGTCGCGGCGAACGCGTACGGGCCTGCCCCCCGCGTTTCTCATCCATGCGGGCAGGGAGCGCGTATACGCGATTTCCCCCGTGATCCGGCGCCATTCGGCGTTCCAGAACAGCGGGCGTCCCGTCATGTCCGCGACGCAGACGCCGACGGGAACGAACGACAACGGGTTCGTTTCCAGAGGGATGGACCACACGAGATCGCCGACGACCGATCGCGCCGTACAGTCGAAGGCATTCCCGTCCTGAAACGCGTGCACGTGGAAAAACGACGGCTCCTCGAGATACAGCGGGCATTCGGGACACGGGGTTTCCCTTCGCCGGAACACGCGATGGCACGCGCGACCGGCGAGGTATCGGACATCGGACGGTCCGTCGTCAAGAAAACAGGACGCGCTCCAGATCACGCACCTCGGCCCCACGAGGCATTCGTATTCTTCGCGCATCACCGAACCGGCGTTTCCGGGCCCTTCCCGCACGGCTGGCTCTCCTCCTCCCGAACGACGAAGAATTCCCCGGCACCGGGGGCATTCCGGCCGATGCCGATCCATCGTTCCCCATCCCCTCTTTCAGGTGCTCGTATACGGCGACAGGACGTCCGGCCGAAGCGCCGCATCGGAGAAATTGCCCCGTCATGAAGGCAACCGTCGGATCCGGTTCGGCGAGAAGGACGAGAGGCCTTCCCATGCGTACGCGCCGTATGTGCCAGGAGGCAGACCGATACGAAACCTCCCTCCGGTTCGAGCGGCGGGAGAGCGCCCGGCTGCGTGGGAAAAAGAGCGACATTGGGAAAACCATGTGAAGAATATGCGACGGCATCTCCTTCATCGGGGCGCGCGGACAGCGGATAACGAAAGTGCGGAACGCTCCGGGCAACGAAGCGTTCCGCACTGTGGCCTATTTATTTCTTCGGCACGAGTCCGTTCGGGACCGCGTCGCCGAGGACGAAGCGTCCGACGAGCTTCTGCAACTTCTCGGCCGTCGCGGCCATGTCCTGCGCCTCCGTCGCGATCCCCTCGGCAGCCTTCGTCGTCTCGACGGACGCGGATCTGATCGAATCGACCGACTCGACGATCTCTCCCGCCGAAGCCGTCACGCTCTGGATCGCGCTCGACATCTCCTCGCTCGAGGCCGCCTGCTCTTCCGATACGGCCGCGATGCTCTGGACGGCGTCGGCGACGCGCGCTATTTCCGAAACAGCCCCTTTGAGCTTCTCCTGCGTCCCGGCCGCCCGCTTCATGGTCTCGTTGAGGATCCTGCCCGTGTTCTCCGTCGCGGAAATCGAGTCGCCGGAGTGCCTCTGGAGTCCGTCGATCAGCTTGTTGACCTCGTTCGCCGCCCGCGCCGATTCCTCCGCGAGCTTCCTGACCTCCTCGGCCACCACCGCGAAGCCCCGTCCCGCCTCTCCGGCCCTCGCCGCCTCGATCGCCGCGTTCAGCGCCAGAAGGTTCGTCTGGTCCGCGATCGACGTTATCGTCGTCACGAATCCCGAGATGTCCTCGACCGACTTCGCGAGCGCCCTGATCCGATCGATGCTCTTCGCCGATTCCCCCGCGGCGTTCCTGATGTTGCCGATGACTTCGTCGACTTCCTTCACGGAAGTGCCTGCCGAGGCGGACGCCCGCGCCGCGTTCTCGGCCCCGTCGCCGGACGTCTTCGCGACGGACTGGGCGCTCGACGCGATCTCCTCGATCGACGCGTTCGCCTCCTCCAGCGCGGCGGAACTGTGCTCCATCATCTCGCGAACCTTCTCGATCGATCCCGAGACCTCCTCCATCGAGGAGAGCGTCTCCTCCGAAAGCGACGCGAGGGTTTCGGCGCGTTTCGCCGTTTCCTCGGATTCCTTCCGGATCGAGGTCATGACATCCCGCAGCGACGCGACCATGGCGTTGAGGATCTGCGAGATATGGGCGATCTCGTCCTTTCCCGAGTCGTCGTAACGGACCGTCAGGTCACCGTCGCCGAGCTTTTCGGTTACCCGTTCCATCGATCCGATGGACTTCGTGAGTCCCCTGGCGATGACGAAGATGACGCCGCCCGTCACGACGAGGGCGACGGCCGCGATCACGAGAAGAATCGTCGTCAGCCCCCGGACCGTCGACGCGATCTCCAAAACGGGATACTGGATGCCGAGAAAGAACCCCCGTTGCGTCGGGGCGTAGAACATCTGTTTCTCCTCGCCCCGGTAGGCGTACGTTTCGAACCCGGCCTCCCCGGAGATCATCTTCTTCGCGACCGAACGAAGCGTTTCGGGAAACTTCTCGTCCTTCGCGAGATTCGCCCTGAGGATATCGTCCTTTTCCGGACCGGCGGCGACGGTCCCGTCCCTGAGAAGCAGCATTCCGTAGCCTTTGCCGAAAATCCGGAGATTCGCGATCGATTCGTTCGACCCCGCGATATCCATATCTCCCGTCAGGACGCCCAGGAGCGCGCCGTCCTCGTACAGCGCGGTCGCCACCGAAACGACCAGCTTCTTCGTGATCTGGCTGACGTACGGGTCGGTGAAGATGACCTTCCCCTTTCCCGCCGCCACGGCCTCCCTGTACCACGGTTGGGTACGGGCGTCGTAGTCCGCCGGTTCCTTCCATCCGAGCCCGTCGGAAAGCTTCCCGGTCGCCTCGTACCCCATGTAGATATCGGAGACGCCGCTTTCCGCGGCGCTCCGGAGCACCGACGAAAGGATTCGTTCGATGCCGTCCTCGTCCCTGACGTCGAGCTGCGAATACGCGTGACGAACGGAATCCGCCGCGGCGCGGACGACTCCGGCGACCGTATTGCAGAGTCCGTCGATATTGCCCGCGGCGCCTCTGACGATCTCCATTCCGGCCCTGTCCACCTGATCGCGCATCATGGAGGCCCCGCGATAGTACGTCACGCCCGCCATCGTCGCTATGACGACGAGAACGACGACCGCCATTCCGAGAAGCTTGCCCCGAATCGTCAACCCCTATCCCTCCGTCGCACACAGGATTCTTGAGATCTTTTGTGTTTCCACTATATTACGGAAAAGTATCGCTTCGACCAGTTTTCTTTCTCTATGTTTCCGTTATTTCCACTTTTTTTCACGCCGCGTCACAACAACCGATAGAGCTGTGCGGGCCGCCCCACGGAGCGAAACGACACCGTCCTGCAAAGGAACCCGCACGCCGCGAGGTACTCCAGGTAGCGCCAGGCGGTCGTCCGGGAAATCCCCCACTCCGCGGCGATGTCGGCGACGCGGCTCAGGACGATCATCATCGAATCGCTGAACCGCTGGACGATCCTGACCGATTCGAGATCTCCGCGCCGCGACATCGCGGGCTCCATCAGGACGATATCGAAAGAGGCGCGCCGCAGCTCGTCCTTCATCTCCTCGCAGGTGAACGCCCTCCCGGCGCAGACAAACCCTCCGTTGCGCTGCACGCATCGTCCGACGATATACATGACCATCGGATCGGGCCCCGCGATCAGAACGCGTATCGAATCCCGACCCGCTTCCTCCCCTGGAACGTTCCGGCTCTCCACCCGTCGACCCACTCCCTCGTCCGGCCGCCCGACGCAACCGAACAGCATTCCATATCGCACGGGCATCCATGGCGCGCACCGTGCGTCTCTCCCGTTCCGTTCCGGTCCGTTCTGTATCGTCACTTCGCGAGCGGGGAGAGAATAACGAAAAGAAGAACAGCGAAGCGGTAGTTCCCTAATGAAAAACCGATGGTCCGGTTCCGTGCGACCGGTAATACTACATCTCGTGAAAGTCGTTGTCTTGTGTAAACTATTGCATTTTTCCCGGAGCGATATTTTACGCGGTGGGCATTTTGCCAGCAGACCGGTGTCTCTGCAGCGAGTGCGAAGTTTCCGTCGGATTCCGAACCTTTCTTCCCGAAATGACAATATACCTAATTTTATTTTTCGTGTTATAATGTCCTGAAGTTTACCACCCCGAAGAGCGGGTGAAACTTGGGGAGCGATACGGACATGGACAAGGCGGTGCTTCTTCTCGAGGACGGGGCGTTTTTCACCGGAACGGCGTTCGGCCGGACCGGGACGAGCGCGGGCGAGGTGGTCTTCAACACGGCGATGACGGGATATCAGGAGACGCTGACCGATCCTTCCTATAACGGACAGATCGTCGCGATGACCTATCCCCTGATCGGGAACTACGGCTTCAACGACGACGACGTCGAGTCATCGCGGCCGCGCGTCGAGGGCTTCGTGGTCAAGGAGCTCTGCGACGGCCCGGGAAACTGGCGGAGCACGATACGCCCCGCGGACTACTTCCGCGAACACGGCATCGTGGGCATCCGCGGGGTCGATACGCGCGCGCTGACGCGTCACCTTCGCGTTCGGGGAAGCATGTTCGGCATCATATCGTCCGAACGCGGCGACGCGTCCGTTCTCATGGAACGACTCGCGACGGCGAAATCGGTCCGTCGGGATCTCGTGGCCGAAGTGACCGTGGCGAAACCTCGCTTCGTCCCCGGAGAAGGAAAGCGCCTCGCGGTCCTCGACTTCGGCGTCAAGGAATCGATCCTGCGATCGCTCGCGTCCCGCGGTTGCGCGCTCTCGGTCTTCCCGGCGTTCTCGACGCCCGAAGAGATTCTCGCGTGCGCGCCCGACGGCGTCGTACTCTCGAACGGCCCCGGGGATCCGCGCGATATCCCGACATGCCTCGACACGGTCCGCTCCCTGATCGGGACTCGTCCGATCCTCGGGATCTGTCTGGGACACCAGCTTCTCGGCCTCGCGCTCGGCGGCGAGACCTACAAGCTTCCGTTCGGGCACCACGGCGGCAACCATCCCGTGAAAAACCTCGTCACGGGCCGGTGCGCGATCACGTCCCAGAACCACAATTACGCGCTTGGGGCCGGCTTCGCCGACGACGTCGCCATCACGCACGTGAACGTCAACGACGGAACGGTCGAAGGATTCCGCCACGCGTCCCTGCCGATCCTGAGCGTTCAGTTCCATCCGGAGGCCGCTCCGGGACCGCGCGACAGCGCGTCGATTTTCGACGACTTTCTCTCTCTCGTGGAGGATTGCCATGCCTCGGCGAACGGATATTGAGAAGGTTCTCGTGATCGGTTCCGGACCGATCACGATCGGTCAGGCGGCCGAATTCGACTACTCCGGCACGCAGGCCTGCACGGCGCTCCGGGAAGAGGGCATATCGGTCGTTCTCGTCAACAGCAACCCGGCGACGATCATGACGGACGCCGATATCGCGGACCGGGTCTACATCGAGCCGATCACGCCCGAGTACGTGAAGGCGATCATCCGGCGGGAATGCCCCGACGGGATTCTCGCCTCCCTCGGTGGACAGACGGGGCTCAACATGGCCGTCCGGCTCGCGGAGGACGGAATTCTCGACGAATTCGGCGTCGAACTTCTCGGGACATCGCTCGACTCGATCCGAAAGGCGGAAGACCGCGAACTGTTCAAGAAGACGATGGTCGGAATCGGCGAAAAGGTTCCTCACAGCACGATCGTCACGAACATGGACGCTGCCGTCGCTTTCGCGGCCGAAGTCGGATTCCCGATCATCGTGCGCCCGGCCTACACGCTCGGCGGAACGGGAGGGGGCATCGCCCGCGGTCTCGATGAATTCCGCTACATCTGCGGCAAGGGACTCAAGCTCAGCATGATCGGGCAGGTGCTTCTCGAACAGAGCGTCGCCGGGTGGAAGGAGATCGAGTACGAGGTCATGCGCGACGGCGCCGACAACTGCATCGTCATCTGCAACATGGAGAATTTCGACCCGGTCGGCGTCCATACCGGCGACAGCATCGTCGTCGCGCCGAGCCAGACGCTGTCGGACGTCGAATACCAGATGCTCCGGTCCGCTTCGATCCGGATCATCAGGGCTCTCGGGATCTGCGGCGGATGCAACATCCAGTACGCGCTGAACCCGGAAAGCTTCGAATACGTCGTGATCGAGGTCAATCCCCGAGTCAGCCGGTCGAGCGCGCTCGCGTCGAAGGCGACCGGGTATCCGATCGCGCGCGTCACGGCGAAGATCGCACTGGGGCTCACCCTCGACGAGATCAGGAACCCCGTCACGGGGACGACGTCTGCGTGTTTCGAACCAGCGCTCGACTATGTCGTGACGAAGGTCCCGCGCTGGCCGTTCGACAAGTTCGCGGGCGCCGACAGGACGCTCGGCACGCAGATGAAGGCGACCGGAGAGGTCATGGCGATCGGGCGGACGTTCGAGGAATCGTTGCTCAAAGCCATCGACTCGCTCGACGTCAAGTTCGACTACCAGCTCGGACTGAGCCTCTTCGAGCCGTTCTCCCGCGAACAGCTTCTCGATTTCATGAAGGGACACAACGACCAGATCGTCTTCGCGATCTGCAAGGCGCTCCAGAAGGGCGTCACCGTCAAAGAAATCGTTTCCGTCACCCGCATCGACGAGTTCTTCGTCCGAAAGCTCGAGAACGTCGTCCGGCTCGCGGAGGAGATCCGGGACTCGGGCTTTCTCCGGCTCGACTACGATCTGTACTCCAGGGCCAAGAAAATCGGCTTCGGCGACTCGTACATCGCGAACCTCGCCGGCGTCCCGCTCGATTCCGTCATGAGGTTCCGCCGGAAATTCCCGGTCAACCCGGTCTTCAAGATCGTCGACACGTGCGCCGGGGAGTTCGAGGCCGTCACTCCCTACTTCTACTCCACCTACGAGGAAACGGACGACGTCCGCGTGTCCGACCGCCGCAAGGCGCTCGTCATAGGGTCGGGACCGATCCGGATCGGACAGGGCATCGAGTTCGACTACTGCAGCGTCCATTCCGTCCGAGCCCTGCGGGAACTCGGGATCGAGTCCATCATCGTCAACAACAATCCGGAAACCGTCAGTACGGACTTCGACACGTCCGACAGACTGTACTTCGAGCCTCTCACGAAGGAGTGCGTCATGGACGTCATCGCCAGAGAACGCCCCGAAGGCGTGATCGTCCAGTTCGGCGGCCAGACCGCGATCAACCTCGCCGCGCAGCTCCAGGCCGAGGGCATCCGGATTCTCGGGACATCCGTCGAGAGCATCGACATGGCCGAGGACCGCGAGCGATTCCTCGAACTCCTCACGAGCCTCGGGATCCCGTTTCCCGCTGGAGGCAGCGCGACATCGGTCGAAGAGGCTCTGGACATCGCCGGACGCATCGGATACCCCGTTCTCGTGCGGCCGTCGTACGTCCTCGGAGGACGCGCGATGGAGATCGTCTACGGAGATTCGGAACTCGCGGAATATATGGGACGCGCCGTGGATCTCTCGACGGGACACCCTGTCCTGATCGACAGGTACATCCCCGGCAGAGAGGTCGAGGTGGACGGAATCTGCGACGGCTCCGAGATCCTGATCCCTGGGATCATGGAACACTTCGAGCGCGCGGGCGTCCACTCCGGCGACAGCATCGCCGTCTACCCGCCCCGAACGCTCGACGCCGAGACGATCGACACGATCGTCTCGTACGCCGGACGTCTCGCCGCGGCGCTCCGGATCGTGGGGCTCTTCAACATCCAGTTCGTTCTCGACGCGCACGGACGCGTTCACGTGATCGAGGTCAATCCGCGCGCGAGCCGGACGGTTCCCGTCATGAGCAAGATCACGGGAATCCCGATGGTGGACGTGGCGACGAAGCTGATGTTCGGCGCGACGATCCGGAGCCTCGGGTACGCGCCCGGGCTCGCGGCGGAGACAGGATTCGTCGCCGTCAAGGCACCCGTCTTCTCGTTTTCGAAAATGACGAACGTGGACACCTTCCTCGGCCCCGAAATGAAATCGACGGGAGAAGTCATGGGCGTGGACGCCGATTACGGGACGGCGCTCTACAAGGCGCTCCTCGCTTCGGGGCTCTCGATCCCTCCGTCAGGCCGGGTGCTTCTCTCGGTCGCCGACCGCGACAAACCCGAGTGCGTCCGGATCGCGCGCGCATTCGCGGAACGAGGGTACGACCTCTGCGCGACGGAGGACACGCACGCGGCGCTCGCGGGCGGGGGCGTTCCGGTCCGACTCGTCCCGCGCGGCGATGCCATCGGAGAGATCGTCGGCAACCGGATCTCGTTCGTCATCAACACGCCGACCCGCGGCAGAATCCCGGACCGATTCGGCTTCCTGCTCCGGCGCACCGCGATCGAGTACGGCGTCCCCTGCATCACGTCGCTCGATACGGTCGAGGCCATGCTCCAGGTGATCGACCGTTTCGTCGACCCGGGGCGGATCTCGGTGAACGCGCTCGACGAATACTCGGGAAAGCTCCGGGACGAACCGGCGTCTGCCTGACAACGCCCCCGGTCGCGCACGGAACGGAGCCGGACCGGTATGACCCCGGCCCGGCTCCGTTCCGTTTCCCGCATCGTATAATGGGTCTTCGAAGAGTGTCATCATCCCGATCCGAGGTGAATCGCGTGCGCTACGAAACCGATCGGCTCGTCCTGCGTTCCATTTCCAGGAGGGATGCCCCCCTTCTGCTCGACTACCTTTCGCGGAACCGCGACTTTCTCGCCGGGTGGGAACCGATCCGCGAGGAGTCATACTACACACCGGAGTCGGTCGCCGAAATCATCCGGTCGGAACACGCCGACCACAGGCGCAAGAGCGCGCTCAAGCTCCACATCTCGAAGAAGGGCGAACGCAGGATTATCGGGTATATCGGACTCTCGAACATCGTCCGGGGGGCGTTCCTTTCGTGCTTCGTCGGCTGCCGTCTCGATTCCGCGGAGATCAACAGAGGGTACACGACCGAGGCACTCGGCGAGGTTATCCGGATCGCGTTCGGATCGATGGGACTCCACAGGATCGAGGCGAATATCATTCCGAGGAACGTCCGCTCACGCAGGGTCGTCGAGAAACTCGGCTTCACGCTCGAAGGCCTGAGCCGGAAGTACCTCCGCATCAACGGGGTCTGGGAGGACCACCTCCACTACGTCCTTCTCAACGACGGGATCTAGCCCTGAAGATCCGCGATCGCGGACAGAAACGCGCCGCACCCCGTCTTCCTGCGGTGGAGCTTGTCGCGGTACATCCTGTCGTCGGCGACCCGGAAGGCCGTGCGCATCGGCGTCGCCGGGTCGGCCGACATGGCCCATCCGAGCGAGAGACGCGGAACGGCGAGGGAATTCGTGCCGGCGCGCGCGCCGCGATCGCGGAGCGCCTCCCCGATCCGGCCGACGATATGCTCCATCAGGCTCTCGTCGGCTCCCGGAAGCAGGATCGTGAATTCGTCCCCGCCGATCCGTGCGACGATATCCGTCTTCCGGACGACGTTCTCGAGCACGCGGGCCGTGTCGACGAGAAGCGCGTCCCCCTGGCCGTGCCCGAGCGTGTCGTTCAC
This sequence comes from Lactivibrio alcoholicus, assembly GCF_055390895.1. Classification (NCBI taxonomy): domain Bacteria; kingdom Thermotogati; phylum Synergistota; class Synergistia; order Synergistales; family Aminobacteriaceae; genus Lactivibrio; species Lactivibrio alcoholicus. Next base: position 2,134,532 of record NZ_AP042471.1, on the reverse strand, counting down.
GAGCTTGAGGCCGTCGACGTCCGCCACGAGAAGTCCGACGGCTCCGGTCCGCCGGTGGTCGAGCCGGTCGAGTTCCTCCTCGAAGTAGGTCCTGTTGTACAGCCCCGTCAGGGCGTCGTGGAAGCTCAGGAAACGGAGCTGTTCCTCGGTCGCCTCCCGTTCCGTGATGTCGCGGATCGCGGCGATGTGGACCCGCCGCCCCCTCCAGTCGAAGTGCGTCGCGCGGATTTCGACCGGGAAGACCGTTCCGTCCTTCTTCCGGTGCCACCTCGTGGGAATCGATGTCATGCCCTCGAGCGTCGCACGCGTCGTCTCGTCGGGTTCCGCGGAGACGTCCGTATTCCTGAACGCGAGGAGTTCCTCGCGCGAATAGCCGTAGAGGAGTTCCGCCGCGCGGTTCACCTCGAGGATCCGTCCGCCGTCGTCCTCGATCAGGAAGATGGCGTCCGACTCCATCTCGAAGAGCTGGCGGTAGCGGTCCTCGCTCTCCTTCAGTTCCTCGGCCCGCGCCTGCGCGAGCTCCATCTGCTCCTGAAGCGCTTCCGTCCTGATCCTGACCATCTTTCGAAGCGTTCCGACGATGACGAGCAGGATGACGGCCACGATTCCCGCGACGACGAAGGCGATCTGAAATGCCCTGATCGTTCCTCCGTTCCCGAGGGGATCCCCCATCCACCGCCGGTCGATCTCGCGATATTCCGCGTCCGTGATGGCCGAGAACCCCGTCTCGAGAAGTCGCATCGTCGCGACGTCTCCCTTGCGGACGGCCCTGTGGAAGAATCCTCCGTAAAGAGGTTCCGACTGCCGGAAATCCTCGCGCAGCCCGAACCGGTAGAGGAAATAGTGGGCGGGCGGTTCGTCGACGACGAAGACCGCAACGTCGCGGGAACGCGCGGCCGTGACGATCTTCTCGTAACTATCATACTCGACGAGATCCCTGACGCCGTGACTTTCAAGAAACCGGATGGCGGCATCCCCCTTCTTCACGGCGACCCGGAACCCCTGAAGCGAAGATGCGTCGGCAATTCCGGAAAGCTCCGACCTGAAAAAGATCGGGACGTCGATCGGAGCGTAGGGCTCCGAGAAGTCGAAGACGCGCTCGCGGTCCTCGCTCCGGAAGACGGTATCGATAACGTCGAAATCTCCGGAAGCCATCCGGGACAGGGCTTCGCTCCAGTCCATGCCGAACAGCTCGACTCGGATTCCGGCACGCTCCCCGAAGAGACGCCACTGATCGACGAGGATCCCCCGCAATATTCCGCTCCCGTCCCGGAAGATGAACGGCGGGTAGTTGTCGTCGAGGACGACGCGAAGCGGTCCCGGACGCGTCGACGTGACCGTCGCCTCCGCATCGGCCCGAACCGCGGCGAAAGGGAACAATGCGACGACGAGAAAAAGGCCTGCGATCACCCGGAACAGGAAACGGAACCGACCCGACACGAACACCCCTCCCGCAGCCTCGACGGAAACCGGAAACGCTTCGGAACACCCGAGGCACGTTTCGGCCTTTTCGATAGTGTAATACGAAACGGAGTGCAGGAACAGCCCGCATCTTTCGCGAGCGATAAGCGAGCGGCAAGCGACCGCAACGCTCAGTCGCATATTCTGCAATGTTCCGTATTTACTGTATTATACAACAAAACAGGACATTGACATTTTTATAGTGCTATTTAATAATGCAATACTTCGGAAGACGGGATGAAGCCATTTCCCGGAATCTGCTTTGCACCTTGAGGCTTCATGAGGTGTGTGGTGCGTGGTTTTTTGTTCTTAATCGCCATGTTCGCACACTCTTCGGGTTCCCGATGCGAGCGTCCTCGAGAGCGGTTCACAACCAGTTCCCCTCAGGAGAGAAGAGCCATGCGTCGCAGGCGAACGGCCGGACTGAACGTGTGCGGCGCCGCGATCGCGAACATGATCTGCGTCAACAACGTCATCGCGGCGGTCATGGCGTACCTCATCTCGAAAGGCTTCAACCCGCTCCCACTGAAGGCGTAACCCGACGGAATCGGGAGAGTTCAATCAGGTCGGATACATGAGGAGGGCTCCCCGCGAACGCGGGAAGCCCTCCTCGTTCCAAGCGGAAACGCTCGCCGCATATCGCGCCGATTTCGTCCTCAGATCTCCCCGATCATTTTGAGGACGACCTGCGCGATGACGGCCGAACCGACGTACGTCCCGATGAAAACGACGAAGGAGACGACGACGATCCGCCAGCCCGTCTTCTTGAGCATGTCGAGATCCTTGCCGAGCGCGATTCCGGCGTAGGCGAGGATCGGCGTCGTCAGCGCGAGGAAGTTCACCTTCTTGACCCACGCAGAGATCGTCGCCGCTCCGGGGAAGCCCGGATAGGTCAGGATGCAGGCGAGCGTCACGATATAGGCCACCGACGGAATGCGGACCGGAATATGCTTCGCGCAGAGAACGCCCGCGATGCAGATCGCTATCAGGACCGCCATTCCGGGGAGCGCGTCCTGAACGGGAATCTTCGCCCCAACGAGATTCGCGGCGAGCGACATGATCGCGACGATGACGAGGACCGCGAGAACCTCGAGAGTCTTCATGAACGGACCTCCTTATAGACGGGTCTGTCGGGGAGCTGCCCGTATTTCATTCGGTAGCACGTCCTGTAGAGCCATTCGGACATCGGAAGCGCCATCCAGAGCGACATGTAGATGCCATCGAGGCCGGAGAGCATGTTACTCGCCGCGCCGAGCGCCTGGATCTTGTCCGCGAGCTGCGGGTACGCGGCGCTCAGCGATCCGACCGACGCCGTCATCATGCTCGCGCTTCCCACGCCGGACGCCATTCCGAGCGCGAGCGGGTGGAAGATTCCGAGCGCCGCCGTCACGGTCGCCATCAGGCCGTAGAAGATCGTGCCGAAGACCGTTCCGCAGATGTAGACGCCCATGACACCCTGTCCCTCGGCTCCGTCGAGACCGTATATGTCGCCGATCAGGGCGACGTTCGGTTCCCGCGCGACGGAGTGCGCCGCGCCGATCGCCTCGCGCTTGAGTCCGAGGAAGACCGCGACCGGGATGCCGATCAGCACCGTCCCGAGGTTGCCGAACTCCTGAAGGATGAGCGCGGGGCTCGTCTTGAGGATCATCGGAAGGTTCGGACCCACGAGCGTCCCGTAGCGGGCCATGAGAAGCATCAGCGTCACGCCGATGAGACTTCCGGCCTCGACCATGTCCTTCTGTTTCACGAGCTTCAGGAACTTCGGCCCGAGCAGCGCACCCGCGGCGAGCGCGTAGAGCATCGGGAGCAGGACGATCGTCCCGATCCCGACCTTGAACGAGTGGATGCCGATATACTCGGCCCCTATGACGAGAATGAGTACGAGGATATGATTCTTCCAGTTGCGTATTCCGTCCACCACTTTATTCCGCCCCTTTCATCGCGAAATACCGGTCAAGATTCCGGATGTACTCTTCGCGGCTCATGAGCGGGGGAGTACGCCGCATGACGTCCTTCCCCCCTTCCGCCCCGCCGGCCAGAAGGTCGATCACCGCCATGGCCATGACTTTCGCCGGAAGCACCACAGCCGCCTCGAAGTCGACGACCCTGAAGTCCCCCGAATGCAGCGCGCCCGTGACGCCTCCGAAATACGGGTGGATCGCGGGCATGATGTGGCAGATATCCCCCATGTCCGTCGACGCGTCGAAATGCGGCCCGATGACGACATCGTCTTTCGACAGGAGCGCCGCCGCGTTCGCCGCGAAGACCTCGTTCAGACGATCGGAACACGCGAGCGGCAGGTACCCCGGAATCGTCACGATCTCGGTCTTGGCGCCGACCGCGTCGCCGCCTGAACGGAACGCGCGGTCGAACTTCGCGTGCGTCGCGTCGATCGCCGCGGTGCTCTTCGCGCGGACGTACGCCTCGAGACGGACGTCCGCGGGGATCGTGTTCACGGAGTCCCCGCCCTTCGTGATGATGAAGTGCACGCGAACGTGATCGTCGTCGCGGAACGTCTCGCGCATCGAGTGGACCGCGTTGATCCCGATCACGGCGGCGTTGAGCGCGTTGATCCCCTCGTGCGGCGCGGCCGCCGCGTGCGTGGCCTTCCCCGTGTACCGGATCGTCTTCGCGACGAAGCCGTTTCCCGTTTTTCCGAGCATGAACCCGGGTTTCGGGACGTTCGTCCCGGCGTGGACCATCATCGCCATATCGACATCGTCAAACGCCCCGATCGCGACGAGCTCCTGCTTGCCGCCGAGAAACCGGATCTCTCCGCGCGCGCGACGCTCCATGCGCTCGCCGATCTCGATGAACTCCTCGGCCGGGACACCCATGAAGCACACGTTCCCATCGAGCGTTCCGGCGACGCCCGCGAGCCCCGCAGCCGCGCCGAGCATCGCACCGAGCTGAAGGTTGTGCCCGCACGCGTGCGCCGCGTTCGTCCCCTTCACGACCTGCGGGTGGTCCGGACTGATGACGCCGTCGAGTTCGCCGAGCACCGCAACGGTCGGCCCCTCGGAACTCCCCACGAGGCGCGCCTTCACGCCCGTGAGCGCCAGCCCGGTCTGTACGGGAAGCCCGAGATTTCCGAGAAACTCCGCGACGAGAGCCGACGTCCGGACCTCTTTGAACCCCAGTTCCGCATGTTCGCCGATATCCCGTACGAGCGAGAGCAGTTCGTCCTTCCTGCCGTCGATGCGCCGGCAGACCTCTTCCTTCAGCGCGCGACCATCCATGCCGACACCTCCATGCCGTTCCCTGTTAGCATTGCCGGTATACACTTTATCCTATCATGAAGTGAGAGGAATTCCCCGCATGTCTTCGTCGAAAATACAGCGACGTGGACTCTCCGCGATGCGGAAAGTTTCCGCGATCGCCGGAGTCGCCTCGTCGTGTCTCCCCGAAACGACGAGCGTCGGAATGCGGATCTCTCCGAGCCTCGCGACGATATCCCAATCCCGGATCACTCCGGTGACGTGGAACTCGCTCGGCCCGTTCATGACGGCGTACACTTCCGGATCGCGCGCAACCTTCTCGAACGTCCGCCGAACGCACTCGGGCATCGGATCGAGACGCCGGCGGCTTTTTCCAGCGTTCTTCGACGGGTATCAATCCCCGGCCGCCTTCGTTTTTCTCCAGACGGAAGAATCCCACGAGCTTCCGAAGTCCGACGGACAAAGACGCAAGATCGGCGATCTTCTTCGCCGCCCCGTCGCTCTCCTCTGCGAGCTTCCGGACCTCTTCCTCGGCGCCCGCGCCGGACTTGTCGGCCATCTCTTCGAGCGAGGCCCCCATTCTGGCGATCTCGTCCTTTCCTTCCGATTCGAACTTCGCGGCGGGATCTCCCGCAGCGAAGCGACCGACGCCATCGCGCAGACGGTTCAGGGGTTTCGATATCCTGGAGGCGATACAAAGACCGAAAGCGACGGCGAGGATGATCGCGCCGAGGGAGATCCAGACGATCAGGTGGATCGCCGTCGCGGCATTCTCTCGCTCGCCGTATTCAATCCTTTGGCCGATACGCGTTCGTATTCCGCAAAGTCCCGGACTTCCTTCTGATATTCGGTGAAGATCGGAAGCGCGTCTTTCGTAAACTGCGCGTACCCCTGTTCGTTGAGATTCGCCATGGCCGATCGGACGGTCTTCTCACATGCGGCGTCGAAGCGCCCCACAAGAGGACGCATCCTGGCGATTCGTTCCGTCTCCTCCGCTCCCGAGAGGCTCTTCTCGAGACTCGAGAAATTCTCTTCGACGGTCTTTTTCCTTCGCTGGATGTCGGCGAGGAGTGCCTGGTTTTCCTGCGCGTTGACTGTAAGCAGAAGCGCGCAGATATCCCCCTGAATGGCCCTGCCGTGAACGAGGCTGTCGAAAAGCCATCCGATCGGCTGAATACGAGAAGAGAACATGACTCTGGAATTAGCAGCGATCCGCGTGCCGTAGAAATATCCCGTATACCCCACACATCCGAGGAGTACAGAGACAAGCGCGATCAGAAAGAGGATCTTTGCTCTCGTACTCAGGTTCACGAAACACCGCACGACCGACTCCTCCTTCTTGGCCTTTCTTCGAAGATCGTACCGGGGGAATGATATATATTTAAGGACACCGGCGACAGAATATTGTCGACAGGATGATTATGGAGTATTCTAGTGCTTGCGGACGAAAGTATGTTTCGCTCGGAGGACGATGAGGCGGAAAACGTCGGGGAGCCGGATCCGGCTCTCAGGCGAAATACAGGAGAAAGAAGGTCGTGGCAATGGTTTTCAAGGCGGCGTTGTCGAACGTCACGGTGCTGGATCTGACGAGGGTACTGGCGGGGCCCTTCTGCTCCATGATGCTCGCGGACATGGGAGCGAACGTCATCAAGATCGAAAACCCGAAGGAAGGGGCCGACGAACGGAAGATGGGCCCCTTCAAGAACGGCGAGAGCGCGTACTACATGAACCTGAACCGGAACAAGAAGGGCGTCACGCTGAACCTCAAGAACCCGAAGGGGAAGGCGATGTTCCTGGAGATGGTGAAGAAGGCCGACATCGTCCTCGAAAACTTCCGCCCCGGAACGATGGAAAAACTCGGGCTCGGATACGAGGACCTGAAGAAGGTCAATCCGAAGATCGTCTACGGGTGCATCTCGGGGTTCGGCCACACCGGACGGTACAGCCAGAAGCCCGGATACGACATCATCGCGCAGGCGATGGGCGGACTCATGAGCACGACCGGGTGGCCCGGCGGCGAAGCGACGCGCACGGGAACCGCGATGGGCGACATTCTCGCGGGGCTTTCGGCCGGCGTCGGCGTCCTCGCGGCCCTGAACGCGCGCACCGTCACGGGCCAGGGGCAGAAGGTCGACATCGCGCTCGTCGACTCCGTCGTCGCGAGCCTCGAAATCATCAACATGATCTACCTCGTCCAGGGACGCATCCCCCAGCGCATCGGCAACCGCTACGAATCCACCTATCCCTACGACTCCTTCCGGGCATCCGACGGAAGCCTCGTGATCGGGGCGGGGAATGACAAGCTCTGGCAGGACCTCGCGAAGGTCATGGGAATGCCCGAACTCGCGGAGAAGCCCGAATTCCGGACCGTCCCGGACCGCGTCGCCCACCACGAGGAACTCCGAAAGATCATCGAGGGGTGGACCGCGAAGTACACGGTGCAGCAGATCTACGACATGGTCGACGGCGCGGGCGTCCCCTGCGCGCCGATCTACTCGATCGACCAGGTCGTGAAGGATCCCCACATCGCGGGCGACCGGAAGATGTTCGTCGAGACCGAACACCCCGTCGCGGGGAAGATCACGCTCACGGGCTCGCACCTGAAGCTCAGCGAAACGTCGACGGACGTCCGGAACCCGTCGCCCGCGCTCGGGCAGGATAACGAGAACGTCTACGAGGAACTTCTCGGCTATTCTCCGGAAAAGGTCGCCGAACTCAGGGCGGAAGGGGTGCTGTAGATATGAATTTCGACGGGCTGCCGAAGCGCGCGCACATCCGCGAAGTCTGCCCCCGCGACGGCTTTCAGAGCGTGAAGGACTTCATTCCGACGGAGAAGAAGCTCGAGTTCATCGAGGCGATGGTCGCCGCGGGAATCCGCGAGATGGAGGTCACGTCCTTCGTCAGTCCGAAGGCGATTCCGCAGCTCGCCGATTCGGCCGAAGTCCTGTCGGCCGTGAAGGCGCGCTGCGGCGACGCGGTCCGGCTCGTCGCGCTCGTCCCGAACGTCAAGGGCGCGGAGCGGGCGCTCGCGGGCGGCGCGGACTGCCTCAACTACGTCTTCTCGGCGAGCGAGTCGCACAACAGGGCGAACCTGAACCGGAGCGTCGACGAATCCCTCGCGGGGCTCGCCGACGTCATCGCGCTCGCGAAGGGAAAGGCGGAGCTTTCCGTCTCGATCGCGACGTCGTTCATGTGCCCGTTCGAGGGGCGCACCGCCCCCGCGCGCGTCACGGATCTCATGGAGAAGGCCCTCGACATGGGAGCCGACGGCATCTGCCTCGCCGAGACGATCGGGACGTGCAACCCGCTGCTCTTCTCCGAGACGCTCGCGGCCGTCCGGTCGCGTTTCGGCGACTATCCGATCTACCTGCATATCCACGACACGTTCGGCATGGCGCTCCTGAACGTCAAGGCGGCGCTCGACCTGGGCTACAGCCGTTTCGACGCGGCCATCGGCGGGCTCGGCGGCTGTCCGTTCGCGCCCGGAGCCGCCGGAAACGCGGCGACGGAAGACCTCGTCTTCTTCCTGAACGGAATCGGCGTCGAAACCGGAATGGACGCCGCGTCGCTCGTGAACGTCGCCCGCTCGCTTCAGGATTACGGGCTCAGGACGCTCGGACACCTCGTCGTCAGCAGCTTCGGACGGGAAAAGGAAGGGTGCTGCGGGGCATAGAGCTCCCGGGACAGCGCAACGACGAAGAGGGCGCCCGGACGGGGCGCCCCCTTTCTCATATCCGATACCCCGTTCAATATACGGGAGCGTTCCCGGTCCGATCCTGGAACTTCCGGAGAAAGACATGCGCGCTCTGGAGGACGTCCTTCGCCTGCGAGAAGGTGAACCGGTCCAGGAGAGCGGCCGCCTCCGCCTTTTTCCCCTCGCCGATCAGCTTCAGCGCCCTCGCCTCGATCACGGCGCAACTGTTCGCGATCACGGCTCGCCGCCCTTCCCAGAAACTCTTCAGGATACAGAACAGGAGATCGTGATCGCCGTCCGTCACCTTCTGCAGCATCCTGAAGGTCCACCAGGCCGAGTTCGGGCCATAGGCGCTGTTGACGTTCCTGTACTCTTCCGGGATCAGGGATGCCCCCGCATATACGGGGAAGTATCCGGAGTACCCCGGAATCGTCATGGCGTACCACATGACGCAACCGACCTCGACCGGAAGATGTCCGCGAAGATGCGCCACGGTGGACGACTGACAGAGATTCGTGCGGATCGCCCGCGGGATCAGGAGCTTGTCGGTCACGTCCTCCCATGGTTCCATATGATTGATCGGCTTGTGATACTTCGGAGTTCCCTCGTAGGCGTCCATCAGCACGGCCACGATATCGCCCGGCATGATCGCTCCTCTTTTGTCCTTCAGAAGATCGTAGGCGCGATTCTCACGATCGACATCGTATGGAGACGACATTCGTGCCGGATCGCCATAAACGGCCCTGAAGTTGAGCTTCGAACCTTCCTTTGCGGCGAACCAGCCCTTGTCCCGTGCCGTCTTCTCGAGACCCGCGCTCGCGAGATCGTATTCATCCCCGATCGTGAAACGGTTCGCTACGACGAGGACTTCGTCGTCCTTCACTCGCCTCGCGACCCAGTTTCTCGACGTCGTTTCGACGATCCAGGCTTCCGTCGGATCCGCGAGGCAATACGTCAGTCCGCCCCAGTCGGCCTGCCCGTACGTGTCGATCAGGGTCGCGATCAGCGAGACCGCTTCCCTTGCGGTCTTCGCGCGTTCGAGAATCAACTGCCGGATCGCGTATCGCCGGACGCCCTTCCCCGGCAGATTTTCCTCCTTCGAGTACATCCAGTTGCAGCTCATCGTCACTCCGAACTCGTTCATCCCGACGAGGACCGAGTCGTACGGTCGCGCTTCGGTCGCGATGCCGAGTCCGGAGGTTCCGAACGCGTTTCCCGACGCCCAGTAGCGGTACGTGACGCTCGGGACGTCGAGCTTCACGTAGGGGACGTCGACCTTTTCCCCCTGCCCGTGGGCGTTTCCTGCGACGGACCAGAGGCGTCCGACCGCCGTGAACCCCATATCCTCGTTATGTCCGTGCAAAACGGCGCCGTCCGCGGTTGCGTTCTTTCCGACGAGAATCGTCGTGCATCCTTCGGACGGCGCCGGAACGCCGCAGAAAACCGCAACAAGCAGAAGAACGGCGATGCGTATTTTCATCTCGCAGACTCCTTTCTTTGCCGATTCGTCTCCGCACTCGGGAACGACGAAAAAGGAAAGACGGAGCGCTTTTCGTTCTCTTCCGCAGCGTTGGCTCGCTTCTACGCGAGCCGCCGCACGACCATCGCGACGCCCTGGCCGCCGCCGATGCAGGCCGAGACGACGCCGAGTTCCTTGTCCTTCCGTTTGAGGACGTTGATGAGCGTCGCGAGGATTTTCGCACCCGTCGCGCCGATCGGGTGTCCGAGCGCGATCGCGCCGCCGCACAGGTTGAGTTTGTCCATGTCGAACGGCATCGCCCGATGACACGCGATGATCTGCGCCGCGAACGCCTCGTTGATCTCGATGACGTCCATGTCCGCAAGCGTCATCCCCGCCTTCGCGAGCGCCTTCGGCATCGCGAGCGTCGGCCCGAGGCCCATGTGATCGGCCGCGAGCGCCGCGGACGCATACCCCAGGATCTCGGCCATCGGCGCAAGCCCCTTCGACGCCGCCCAGTCGGGATCGGCGACGACGACCGCGCTTCCCGCGTCGCAGAGCGCCGAGCTGCTCCCCGCCGTGATCGTCCCGTCCTTGAAAAAGACGGGCGGCAATTTCGCAAGAGCCTCGATGGTGGTGTCCTTCCGCGGGATCTCGTCCTGGCGGACGGGGATGTCGCCCTTCTTGCGGTCCTTGAGGACGACCGTCACGATCTCGTCGTCGAACGCGCCGGACTCCATCGCCGCGACGGCCTTTCTGTGGCTTTCGAGCGCGTAGGCGTCCTGCTCCTCCCGCGTGATGCCGTATTCCTTGACGAGAATTTCCGCCGTCGCGCCCATGAGCATCCCTGCGAGCGGACACATGAAGCCGTCCTGATGCAGGCCGTCGACGGCCTTCTTCTCCCCCATCCGCATGCCCCACCGGGCGTCCGGAAGCAGGTAGGGCACGTTCGTCGCGGATTCCATGCCGCCCGCGACCATGCAGGCCGCGTCACCGAGGCGGATCCGGTCGGACGCGAGCATGATCGCCCGAAGCCCCGATCCGCAGCGCTTGTTGATCGTGAACGCCGGGATGTTCTGCGGCAGACCGGACCGGAAGAGCGCGATCCGGGCCGGGTTCGCCCCGACGCCCGCCTGCCAGCCGTTTCCCATGATGACTTCCTCGACGTCGGACGGATCGACCTTCGCGCGCGCCATGGCCTCCTTTATGGCGACGGCGCCGAGGTCCGGAGCGCTGAGATCCTTGAACGCACCGCCGAACTTTCCGCCGGCCGTTCTGCACGCCGACAGGAGCACCGGGTGTTTCCCTGATACAGTGCAGGTCATTTGCATCCCTCCATGGGCAGGACCGTATCCGCGATCTTCAGCGTCATGTCCGTGTGTGCGACGAGTTCCTCGACGGTGACTTCCGGCGCGATTTCGCAGAGCGTCATCACGCCGTCGATCTTCCGGACGACGCAGAATTCGGTCACGATGACGTCCGTGACTTCGGCGCCCGTCAGCGGCAGCGTGCAGGTCTTCACGAGCTTCGACTTCCCCTTCTTGTCGCAGTGCGTCGTCGCGACGTACACGGTCTTCGCGCCCGTCACGAGATCCATCGCGCCCCCCATTCCGGGGACGAGCTTGCCGGGGATCCACCAGTTCGCGAGGTTGCCCTTCCCGTCGACCTCGAGCGCGCCCAGGACGGTCGCGTCGAGATGGCCGCCGCGGATCAGCCCGAAGCTCATGTCGCTCGCGACGATGCTCGATCCGGGAAGCAGCGACAGGCAGCGTCCGCCCGCGCCGATGAAGCGCCAGTCGTCTTTTTCGGGCTTGGGCCCGGCTCCGACGACGCCGTTTTCGGTCTGCGTCACGACCGAGCGCCCCTCCGGGACGTAGTCCGACACGAGCGTCGGAATCCCGATCCCGAGGTTCACGACCGCGCCGTCTTCGAGATCGAGCGCGATGCGTTTGGCGATCCGGTGACGGACGATCTCTTCATCAAGTACGGGAAGCATAGTATCCGTCTCCTTTCAGCACGAGGATGTCGACGACGATTCCCGGCGTGACGATGTCGTTGGGGTCGATGCCGCCGAGTTCAAGGATCGCGTCGACCTCTGCGATGACGAGATCCGCGGCCGTCGCCATCGCGGGGTTGAAGTTCCGCCCCGTCCCGAAATAGGTCAGGTTGCCGTAGCGGTCCGCCTTGTGCGCCCGGATCAGCGCGACGTTCGCGCGAAGCGGTTTTTCGACGATATATCGTTTGCCGTCGACCTCGACGATCTGCTTGTCGTCTTCGTAGCAGGTTCCGACGCCCGTCGGCGTGAGGACGCCGCCGAGCCCGAACCCGCCCGCGCGGATGCGTTCGACGAACGATCCCTGGGGCACGAGTTCCAGTTCGAGTTTCTTTTCGTTGAAAAGCCGTCCCGTCTCGCGGTTGAGCCCGATATGCGACGCGGTGACCTTTCGCACCTGCCCGTTCACGACGAGCATTCCGTGACCGACCCCCTGCGGAACCGAGTCGTTGGCGTAGAGCGTGTCGTTGGCGATCAGGTGGAGATCCTTCACGCCGGACTTCACGAGCGCATCGACGAGCGTGTAGGGAACGCCGCCGTAGTTGAAGCCGCCGACCATGACGGACATTCCGTCACGGACCCCCGTGACCGCCTCATCGGCGGACATGACGGGCTTGATGAGTTTTGCGGGCACTTTTCACCGCACCTCCCTTTGTGTGTTCCGTCTCCCTCGCGCAGCCTACGTTAACTTTCCGCCGGCGAACCGGGATCGGAAGAAATAGAGTCCCGCGAGAATCACGACGCCGATGACATCCGTAACGATGCTCGGATGGATGAGCATGAACGGCACGGCCAGCAGCAACGCGCGTTCGATCAGCGTCAGTTTCGAAGTGTAGAATCCCTGGATGCCGGCCGAAAGGCCGATGACACCCATGACCGCCGTCACGGTGCTCCAGACGATCGAGAGAACCGATCCCTGGCACAGGAGCGCCGGGTTGTACACGAACATGTAGGGCACGAGGAACCCCGCGAACGCCGTGACGAGCGCCGTGAACCCCGTCACGAGAACCCCCGACCCGGCGATCCCCGCCGCCGCGTAGGTCGCGAGCGCGACCGGCGGCGTGACGTCGGCGAGCACGCCGAAATAGAGGCAGAACAGGTGCGCCGACATGAGCGGCACGCCCATCGCGTTCAGGGCCGGGGCTGCGAGCGTCGACGTGATGATGTACTGCGCCGTCGTCGGGACGCCCATTCCGAGAATGATCGATCCGATCATCGTGAGGATGAGCGCGAGCGGCAGGATTCCGTACGACATGCTCATGACGAACGACGAGAACGCGAGACCGATCCCGGTGATGCCGATGACGCCGATGATCAGGCCCGAACACGCGCACGCGGCCGCGACTTCGACGGCTCCGCACGCGCCGTCTATGAGCGCCCGGAGGACGCTCTTCGGCGTCATGCGGTATTCGGGCCTCCCGAGCCACGTCGCCGCGATCATGAGGACGATCGACCAGAAGACCGCCTTGACGGGCGAATATCCCGTCGCGAGGAATCCCACGAGCGTGACGAGCGGGAGAATATAGTGCCACCCGTTTTTGAGAACGAGCCGGACGTTCGGGATCATCTCCTCGGGCAATCCGGTGAGCCCCCGCTTCCCCGCCCTGAAGTGCACCATCGCGAACAGCGAGAAGAAATAGAGCGTCGCCGGGATGAACGCCGCGACGACGATCTCCCAGTACGCGACTCCGAGGAACTGGGCCATGATGAACGCGGCCGCGCCCATGATCGGCGGCATGACCTGTCCTCCCGTGGACGCCGCCGCGACGACCGCGCCCGCGAATTCCGACCTGTATCCGCCCTTCTTCATGAGCGGAATCGTGAACGCGCCCGTCGTGACCGCGTTCGCGACCGAGCTTCCCGAGACCATTCCCATGAGGCAGCTCGCGACGACCGCGGCCTTGCCCGGACCGCCGACGCTTCTCCCCGTGAGCGCGATCGCGAGGTCGATGAAAAACTGCCCCGCTCCCGAGACGCTCAGGAACGATCCGAAGACCACGAACAAAAAGATGAATGTCGCAGAAACGCCGAGAGGAACGCCGAAGATGCCGTCCGTCCGGAGGTACTGGAACGGTCCGAGTTCCTCGAGCGAGAATCCGGCGTGGGCGATGATGTCGGGAAGGTAGGGGCCGGCCATCGCGTAGAGCATCGCGACGATCGCCACGGAGGGCAACGCCCACCCCATCGAACGCCGGGCCGATTCGATGACGAGGACGATCATCATGACGCCGAGGACGATGTCCGAGGTGATCGGATTTCCCTCGCGCATCGAGATGGCTTCCCAGTTGAGGATGATGTTCATGCATCCGGCGATCATCAGGCCCGCGAGGATGAAGTCCCACCAGTCGATCCTGAGCCGGGAGCGATTCTTCGTCCCGGGATAGAGCAGAAAGATCAGCACACCCATCAGCATCCAGTGGATGCTTCGCTGGTACATTGCCGAGAGCAGGCCGAAGGCCGCCGTATATAGATGAAAGACGGACGCGGCGAGCGCTATGCCGGAGACGAGCCAGAGCTGCCACCCGCTCAGGCGGCGCTTCTTGCCCTCGCATTCTTCGAGCAGTTCCGAGGGATCCCTCGCGACGCCCGTCGTATCCTGTTCCGTCGTCATAATGTCGTTTTCCCCCCAGATTGACAGATCTGAAGCGGTCCGGCGGGAACCAGCCGCGCCGGACCGCGGGAATGCCGGACTACTTCTTCATCGTCACGCCTTTCTCGGTGAAGTATTTGACCGCACCGGGAGTGAAGGGGATAATACCGACGCTGGCCTCTTCCGGAGTGAAATGCTCGGCCTGCTTCGTCACGGTCACGAGATCGTTCCGTTTTTCGACGAACGTCTTGACGATGTCGTACGCGAGCTTTTCCTTCATGCCTTCCCTGACAACGAGGTAATTGGCGTCGGCGATGGTGAGAACATCGCCGTCGACCTTCGCGTAGGTTCCCTTTTTGATCGTGAACGGGAGCAGGAACGGATTCTTATCGACGACGCGCTTGACGAGATCCTCCGGAAGGGGAACCAGCACGATGTCGCGCTTTGCGGCGACTTCGAGGACGGCCGCGCCGGGGATCGCGAAATTCCAGAACACCGCGTCGATGTTTCCGTCGCTCAGCGCCATGACGCCTTCCGGCTGCGTGAGCTGATATTTTTTGATGTCCTTCTCGGGATCGATGCCGGCTTCCTTGAGGATCAGCTGCGTAAGGACCTGGTCGCCGCCGCCGGGGGCGCCGAGAGAGACTCTCTTGCCCTTGATGTCCTCGAACTTCTCGATGCCGGATCCCTTGACGGCCACGAGGTGCTGCGGCGCCGGGTACATGTTCATGAGGATCGAGAGCGGCAGCTTGCCGTCGTCCTTGAACGCCTCGATGCCGTTGACCGCCTGGAAGAGCGTCGAGCCCATCGACATTCCGATATGCGCCTTGCCGGACGCGACGAGGCGGCAGTTTTCCTTGGACGCGGCCGTCGCGCGCGACGTGGCCTTCACGTCGATTCCGGCCTTGTTGAGCATTTCAGCCATCGCGCCTCCGAGCGGATAGTACGTTCCTCCGACGCCGCCGGAGCCGATCGTGACGAACTCGAGCGCATACGCGCCTCCGGCGAGAGCGAGAACCGCAACAAGCGACAATACCAATCCGAACCGTTTCATACCCGTACCTCCCTTCAGATTGCCGGCGCCTGCGGCGCCGTCATCCCCGCGCCTTCGCGAGAAGAATCTCCGCCGCAGCCGCGAGGCCTTCCCCGAGGCGACGGACGATTTCGTCGATCTGCTGCGCCGTGGAGATCAGCGGAGGAGCGAGAAGGAACTGATCCCCGGCGCACCCGTCGATCTGCCCCGTCCCGGGGTAGATCACGAGTCCGCGCTCGAAGCACTCCGCGGTCGCTACGCCCGCCGCCTTGAACGACGCCGGGAAGGGTTCCTTCGTCCTTTTGTCCATGACGAGTTCGACGCCCCGCATCATCCCCATGCCGCGGACCTCGCCGACGATCGGGTTGTCCGTCACGGACGCGAGCGCCGCGCCGAGCCGCTCTCCCTGGACGGCGGAGTTCCCGAAGACGTCGTGGTCCTTCATGTACTTCACGGTCGCGGCCACGGCCGCCGCCGTGACGGGGTTCGCGTTGTACGTGTGTCCGTGAACGAAGGCCCCGCTCCCTTTCCGGAGCGTGTCGACGATCTCGTCCCGGACGATGATTCCTCCCGCGGGCGCGTACCCTCCGGTTATGGCCTTGGCCGTGCAGATGATGTCGGGCGTGACGTTCCAGTGATTGACGCAGAACGCCTTCCCCGTCCGGCCGAAGCCGGTCATGATTTCGTCGGCGATCAGAAGAACGTCGTATTTGCTGCAGATCTCCCGGATGATCGGCCAGTACTCCGCCGGCGGGTGAAGTCCGCCGACCGTCGACCCGACGACGGGCTCGGCGACGAAAGCGGCCACATACTGCGGCCCGATCCTGCGGATCTCGCTCTCGAGCCGGCGCGCGCACACGACGTCGCATTCCGGATACGTCTTCCCGTAGGGGCAGCGGTAGCAATAGTGCGCCTCGATCTTCGGCCCTTCCCTGAAAATCGGTGCGTAGAGCTGTCTCCGGGCCATGCTTCCCGCGAGCGCCATCGTTCCGATCGTGCTCCCGTGGTAGGAGTTCCAGCGCGCGATGTACACCGACTTCGCGCTCCCCGCCCCGTCGCGCTCCACGAAATACTGGCGGCTGATCTTCATCGCCGACTCGATCGCCTCGCTGCCGCCGCTGACGAGCCAGACCTGCGAAAGCCCCGCGGGAGCGATCGACGCGACCGCGTTGGCGGCCTCGACGGAGGCCTTCGATACCCAGCGCGATGGGTGGGCGAACTCGATCGACTCGAGCTGGGCGATCATCGCCTCGCGGATCTCGCGGACGCCGTGCCCGATGCTCGACAACAGCGCGCCGCTGCATCCGTCGATGTACTGCTTCCCGTCTTCGTCCCAGATGTAGATCCCCTCGCCGCGAACGGCGGTCTTGAGCGAACTCGCGTAACTTCTCGGGATCAGATGTCCCCATTCAGTCATGATCGCTGTGATTCCTCCTTTCCTTCGTGCCGTGCCTTCCGTTTCGATGTCCGCGCCCGATTCCCGCTCTCACCCCCCCGGTCGTTCATATCCGGAAACGGACCACCCGCCGCATAGACGCCCTGCTCGGTCCAGATCCGTTCGAGTTTTTCCAGACGTTCGCGAACACCGTCGAGATGGTTCGCGACCGAGAGGATCAGGCCGTTCAGCGCGCACAGCGGCGTCGTCAGCGAGTCGACGAACGAAACCGGCTGATACGCCACGGTCAGGAGGTGTCGCGCCTGTCGCCCGAGCGGACTCCCCGGCGTATCAGTCACGGCCGCGGTCGTCAGTCCCGAATTCCGTGCGAACGTGAGGACGTCCACGGTCCAGCGGGAGTAGCGCGGAAAGCTGATGCCGACGACGACGCTTTCCTTCGGGGCATTCACGAGCATTTCGTAGGGAACGTCATCCCCGATCAGGGAGACGTTCGGGAGAAGCCAGCAGAGGTAGAACGAGAGGTAATACGCGAGCGAATAGGAACTCCGGTACCCGGCGATGTAGACGGACGACGCGCGAGCGAGCGCCGCGCCGAGCTCGTCGGAGGCCTCCGGAACGAGCTGCCGCTGATAGGCCGAAAGAGTGACGAGATCCGCCTCTACGGCATCCGTCGCGGACGCCTTTCCGCCTCCCGTGGAGGATTTCTGCAGGCGTTCCAGCGTCGAGAGGTGGTCCATGAGCATTTCCTTTACGGCGTCCCTGAGCGCGTGGTATCCCGAAAAACCCAGGAAATACGCGAAGCGGATCACGCTCGCCTCGGAAACTCCCGCGGCGGCGCCAAGCTCCGTCGCGGTCATGAAGGCGGCTTCACGCGGAGAATGGAGGATCATGTCGGCGATTTTTCCCTGCCGGTCGGACATCTGCGATCGTCTGGTCTGGAGCAGCGTTCTCAGCACCAAATGCGCCTCCCTTCGACAAGTAAAGAAAAAAATCATCGTGAAGGATTTTTTTCGTATACAATACATTTATGAAGGATTTCCTTCAAAACTGTAGCATCCGGCGCGTCGAGTGTCAAGAATTGTCTTGTAGCTGGTGTCGTCGGACAGCGATGTGTCGTATTGAAGTGGAACAATGTCATGAAGACGCGGGGTGGTATTTTTCCGGGCGTCCGGAAAGCGGCACGAATAGCGGTGTTCGAGGGAACGCCGTGGGGAAAGGTGACGATGTCCGGTCAGGATGCCTCATTGCCGAAAGCTCAGTGTCGGACTGCGTCCGGCTTTTCGCTGTCACGAAGACCGGAAACGATTGAACTTCGGTTTTTCCGGAGCGAAGCGCCGCTCCGGAGTCCGTCCGGGATTTGCTACAATGTATACCATGTCGCCCGATGGATCCAAAAACGGATCGCATTCTGCGCGCATCATCTTCCCCTCAAGGAGTCGATACCATGAACGTCAACCGTCTCGGTCCCCGCATCACGGCAATGGTCCTCATCCTTCTCGCCGTCGCCGTCGGAACCGTTTCGTGGTTCGCGCTCGCGCGAAGCACGAACAGCCTCGAAGCGGCCGCCGACGCCTACGGCCGCGAAGCCGCCCTCCGCGTCGCGAACCAGCTCAGCGACACCTTCGACCGTTTCGACGGAACCTTGCTCGCTCTCAAGGCCTTCCTCGAAGGCACGTTCGAATTCGAACAGGCGAAAGACAACATGAAGATCTACATGTCCGTCTTCGTCCACGACAACAGACTGCTCGTCGAGAAGCTCGGCGGACAGTCGCCGGAGATCCGGGACATGTACATCTACTTCAACCCGGAGTTCTTCGGCGGCAAAGTCTTCGCCCTCACCTTCTCGCGTCCGGGCGAAAACGACGCGTTCGAACTCTCCCAGAAGCCGAAAGAAACCCAGGCGGAACTTTTCGACCGTGCGAATCCGCAGACATCGTTCTTCTGGAAACCGTTCGACGACGGCCAGACGTGGGGCGCCCCATTCCGCAGGGGGGACGCCGAACTGATCGGCTACGGAATGCCCGTCACCTCGGGAGGCAAGACGGTCGCCGTTATCGGCATCAATTTCGACTACGCGTTCGTCCGGAAGACCCTGAAGGATATCCGTCTCTACGACACGGGATATGCTGTGCTGCTCAACAGGGATCTCAGGTTCCTCTACCACCCCGCGTTTCCGTTCGATGGCCCCGGGTTTCGCGAGGTCTCGGGCGGACAGCTCGCTCCATTCGCGGATACGATCCTGAAAAACGCGATCGGAAGATCGGACTACGTCATGAACGGCATTCGAAAGACCTTCCACTTCGCGCACATGAAGAACGAGTTCATCGCGCTGATCGCCGTGAGCCGGAACGAGATCACCGCTCCCGTCGATTCGCTCAGGATGATGATCCTGATCGCCTCGGGGCTTATCTTCGCCGTCGCCGTCGTCGCTGCCGGGATCTTCGCGAAGAGCGTTTCCTCCCCGCTCCGCGCCGCCGCGGCCGCCGCGGCGGATGTCGCGAGGACCGGCGACCTCAGGCGCCGGATCGAGATCGCGACATCCATCGAGGAAATCCGCGGCGTTGCGGAATCCCTGAACGCCCTTGTTTCCGCAATGAAGGGGTCGGTCGGCGAGATCCTGGGCGGCGCGAACCGCGTGCTCGCGAAAGCGGAGGAGCTCAGCGCGGTTTCGGAGGAAACGACTGCCTCCGCCGAGGAAATCCTCGCGCTCGCCGACCGGGCGAGCAAACGCTCCGCGGACGCGGCATTGGCCGTCGAATCGGCGAACGCCGGCATCCAGGAGGTGGCGGCAGCCGCTACGACCGGCGCGAAGACCGCGGCCGAGGCCGGCGAACGCGCCGCCGAGATCGCTGCCGCGTCCGAACGGGGGGGACAGGCGATCCGCGATACGGTTGCGCTCATCGATACGATGGCATCCTCGAGCGGCAAAGTGGGAACCGCGATCCGCGAACTGGCGGATTCCGTCGGCGGAATCACGGGGTTCGTCAATACGATCACCTCGATCGCGGATCAGACCAACCTTCTCGCGCTCAACGCCGCAATCGAGGCGGCGCGCGCGGGCGAAGCCGGACGCGGATTCGCCGTCGTCGCGGAAGAAGTCAGAAAGCTCGCCGAGGAATCGGGCAGGGCTGCGCGAGAGGTCAGTTCCATCATATCGACCATCTCGTCGCGCACCGAGAACGCCGTCCGCGACAAGACGGAGGCCGACGGAAAGATGCGCCTCGTGATCGGAAAGGTCCGCGAGACCGAGGGAATCATCGGCGACGTGGTTTCGCGGATCGCGACGATCACGGACAACGTCCAGTCGATCGCGGCGGCGATGGAGGAACAGGCAGCCTCGTCGCAGGAGATGACGGCCGGAATGGATTCCGTCGCCCGCAACAGCGACGACATCGTGGAACAGCTCTCCTCGATCGACGCCGCGACGCAGGAGCAGGAGAAGGCGACCGAAACGCTCGCGCAGGCATCGGAAGAACTCGTCCGCCTGAGCGGCGAACTCCGGAACGCCGTCGCCCGATTCACGGTCGAAGACGCCGCGATCGAACCATCGCCTGCGACGAAGTAGCATCTGTCCGGGGACAGAAGGCTCAACGCCGGGCTCCTTCCGTTGCTGCGGGAGGAGCCTTTTTCGTTCACCCGCGCTTTCCTCCGCAGTCTCGCAAGACGGAGCCGCGACCTCCTCCCTTTCGTTTTCCGCGACATAACCTTTCCGTCGTTCCCTTTCCCGGACGAAACGAAAGTGTTATTGTTCCGACATGTTCAATCAGGAGGTGAACGACATGTTCGATTTTGCGCCGGAATTACCTGCAATGGCGATGATTGGAGTGCTTCTCTTCGCAACGCTCCCGGCAGGCGCCGCCGTGACGGCATCGGACGACGCGAAAGCGTCCGTACAGGCCTCGCGCGGTTCAGTACGCCTCCGGGGGTTCCGCGACCCGGAGATGGACTTCCAGGTCATCCGCTCGATCGGCGCGGATGCCTATGGAGGCGGAACGATCGGGGAGATCCTCGCCGCCCGCGACTCGATCGCCGACGGCGATCCGTCCGCGTGGACCGGCGCGTTCGCGGCTCTCGCGGAACGGCTCGAAGCCGACGGGAAAGACCGGATGCTGCGCGGGCATCCGGTCAGCGCCCGGGACGCCTTCCTTCGCGCCTCGAGCTATTGGCGGGCGGCGGAATACTACGGCGACCCTCGAAGAGATGATGCGCAGCGGTGCGGACTCCGATGCCGCGAGGCGTTTCTCGCCGGGACGCGACTCCTCCCCGGCGGAGTCGAAGATCTTCGCATCCCGTTCGGCGACACGCCGATCCGGGGATATTTCCTGCGGGCGGCATCCGACGACGTCGTCCGTCCGACGGTCCTCATGATGAGCGGGTACGACGGAACCTCCGAGGAGATGTTCTTCGCGGCCGGACGCGCCGGACTCGAGCGCGGATACAATGTCCTGCTCTTCGACGGCCCGGGCCAGACGGGGATGCGGCGTTTCTTCCCCGACTCGGCCTTCATCCCCGATTACGGCCCCGTCATACGCGCGGTCATCGACCACGCGATGTCGCGGACGGACGTCGATCCGAAGCGCATCGCGCTCTACGGCGTCAGCATGGGCGGATACCTCGCGCTCAGCGGGTCGATCGGCGAAGGACGCCTCGCGGCGCTCGTGCTCAACTCGCCGATTACGAATCTTCACGAGTACATGTCGGCCTTTATGTCCCGATCGCGCGACTCCCGGGACGATATGACCCTCGACGAGCTCGCGGCGCTTCCCGACGACGTCATTCCGTGGGGGCTCCGCAGCGCCGGGATGAACTTCATCCGGCGCTTCGGGGCGACGACGTTCTCGGGCGCGATGAAAGCGCTCGAGGCATTCGATAATCGTCCGCGCCTGAAGAGGCTGAAGGTTCCGACGCTCGCGCTCGCGTCTCGCGGCGAAGGAGCGGCCCCGGTGCGTCTTGCGGAAGAGTTCGCGGCGACGTCGCCCCGTCCCGTGACGCTCAGGATCTTCGAGCAATCGTCCGGAGCGAACATGCATTGTCAACTCGACAACCTGCCGCTGTCCGCGGCCGTGATCTTCGACTGGCTCGACGAAACCCTCCGGTGACGAAAGAGCGGGGGCGCGTTTTCCCCGCTCTTTCGTTTCATATTCGTCCGGCCGGCTTCGCGCGGGTTATTCCTCGAGGCGGACTCTCCCTTCCCGGAAAAGGGACTCGCATGCGTCGACGACTGCCGGGTCGTACGCGATCCCCTTTTTCGATTCGATCTCGCCGAGCGCCGCGTCGATGCCGAGCGCGGGCCGGTAGGGCCGGTGCGACGCCATCGCCTCGACGACATCCGCAACCCCGATGATCCGCGCCGCGGGAAGGATGTCGCCGCCCGAAAGCCCTCTCGGATACCCAGACCCGTCGATCCTCTCATGATGCTGATAGACGATTTCCGCGAGCGGCCACGACAGTTCGATGCCCTTCAGCAGCCTGTACCCCGCGGCGGCGTGCTCACGCACCAGTTCGAGCTCGATCCGGCTGAGTTTCTTCGTTTTCCCGAGGATTTCCGACGGCGTCTCGATCTTGCCGAGGTCATGGACCAGCGCCGCGAGTTCGATATGCCTCGCCCCATCCGGGCTCATCCCCATCTCGAGCGCGATCGCCTTCGAGAGATGCGCCACTCTGCGCTGGTGTCCCGCCGTATAGGGGTCGCGCGCCTCGGTCGTCGCCGCGAGCACCCGGATCGTCTGGAGACGCGCCCTTTCGAGCGCCGCTATTTCCTCCTGCAACCTCCTGTTGGAATCCGCCGCGCGGCGTTCCGCATCCTTGCGGGCGCCGATATCCTGATAGACCGCGTAAATCCCCGGGCACCCGGGCGACAGCATCACGGGAAACCCGGTGAAAGCGACCTCGATGACGGTGCCATCCTTGAGTTCGAGCACCATGCGATGCTGCGCCGTGACGTCCGGCGTGTAGCCGAGGATCTTGCCTCCTTCGATGCGGACGATGTCGATTCTGTACCAACATCTGGCGCCGTCGCGCCTGTAGGAAAAGATCCAGGAGTCCTCGTCCTTCAGGCGTCCGATACGGTCCCGCGCCTCGTTTTCCGCTTCCGGAGGAAGCAGCGTCCAGAGGGGTCCGGACATGGCCTGTCCTTCCTTCTGTTCCATCATGCGCAGAAATGCGGAGTTGACCTCGAGGACATTTCCCGCGGCGTCGGCGACGAACACGCCGATCGGGACGTGTTCGACATAGACCCGGAAGCGTTCCGTGCTGAACCGAAGCTCGCGACGCATCCGGTCGACGCCCGTCATGTCGACGACGCGAGCGGTCGGCTTGACACGAAGTAAAAAAAGCGTAGTATTTTGTGTTACGAAATAAAACTTTTGTGTTATAAATTGACGAAGGAGGGTATTTTTGTGACGAAACGCACACTCTCGCTTTTCGCGACGATTCTCTGCCTCGCGGCCTGCCTCGCGGCCGTTCCCGCGGCGGCGGCCCCTTCGACCGAAAAGACCATCACCTATTCCTGGCCCCTCAACGCCGGAGACATCAATCCGCATCTCTACTCCCCGAACCAGATGTACGCCCAGGCGCTCGTCTACGAGCCGCTCGTGAGCTTCGGCGACTCCGGAAAGATCGAACCCTGCCTGGCGGTCTCGTGGGCGATTTCCGACGACGGAAAGGCATACACCTTCACGCTGCGCGACGGCGTGACGTTCAGCGACGGGACGCCCTTCGACGCCGCGGCCGCGAAGAAGAACTTCGACACGATCATGGCGAACGCGAAACGCCATTCGTGGCTCGCGATCGTCGAGCTCATCGAAAAAACAGAAGCCGTCGATCCGAAGATCTTCCGCCTGACGCTGAAGGCCCCGTACGCGCCGACGCTCAACGACCTGTCGCTCATCCGCCCCTTCCGTTTCCTGTCGCCGAAGGCGTTTCCGGAGAGCGGCAATACCGCCGACGGCATCCGCGCGACGGTCGGAACCGGTCCGTGGGTGCTCGCGGAGACGAAGAAGGGCGAGTATGACGTCTTCGTGCGCAACGAGAATTATTGGGGACCCAGGCCCTTCTTCGACAAGATCGTCGTCCGCGTTCTGCCCGATCCCGAGGGGCGCGTCGTGGCGTTCGAAACGGGCGAGATCGACCTGATCTACGGATCGCAGATCAACATCGAATCCTTCATGCGCCTCAAGGGCTCCGGACAATACGCCACGGCCGTCTCCGGACCGATGACGACGCGCGCGTTCGCGATCAACTCAGCGCGCGGGGCGACGAAGGACCTTGGCGTCCGGCGCGCCATCCAGCACGCCGTGAACCGGGATGCGATCGTCCGATCGATCTTCCGCGATCTCGAACCGCGCGCGGACTTCCTGTTCCCGACGACGACCGCCTATTGCGACACAGGCGCGACACCGTACGAATACGACCCGGCGAAGGCCGCGAAACTTCTCGACGATGCCGGATGGAAGAAGGTCGCAGGCCGCGACTACCGGGAAAAAGACGGCAAAAACCTCTCCATGGAGGTCTGTTTCGTCGGCAACGATCCGCTCCAGAAGGCGCTCGCCGAAGTGATTCAGGGCGACTTCCGGAAGGTCGGCATCGAGGCCGTCCTGATCGGCGAAGAGCGGGATTCGTTCTACGGCCGCCAGAAGACCGGCGAATTCGATCTGATCTTCAGCCAGACATGGGGAGCACCCTACGAACCGCACGCGGTCGTCGGATCGATGCGCGCGCCGTCGCACGCCGACTATCAGGCGCAGGTCGGGTTGCCGATGAAGAAGGACCTCGACGCATCGATCACGAAGGTGCTGAGCGCCACCGACGAGGCCGAACGCGCGAAGCTCTACCGGGAAATCCTGACGACGCTTCACGAACAGGCCGTCTATCTGCCGCTGACCTATCCCACGCAACTTGCGGTCTACTCGAAGAAAATCGCGGACTTTCCATTCTCCGTGCTCCAGTATGTCGTTCCGTTCGAACGGATGAGCGAACGGAAGTAGGCGTCCCCGAACGATGCTGAAATTCATCGCGCGGCGTCTGCTCGCGCTCGTCCCGATCCTTCTGCTGATGTCCGTCGTCGTCTTCCTGATGCTCCGCATGGCGAAAGGAGACCCCGCGATGGCCTATCTCCAGCTGTCGAACATCCCTCCGACCGACGAGGCCATGGCCGAGGCGCGAAGCTCGCTCGGACTCGACCGACCGCTCGCCGTGCAGTACGTCGACTGGCTCGGACGGGCGCTGCGCCTGGATTTCGGCATTTCGTACACGTCGAAGCGGCCCGTTCTGGAAGGGATTCTCCGGTCGATGCCGGTGACGCTGGACCTCGCGTTCAAGGCGCTCGCCGTGACGCTTCTCGTCAGCTTTCCGCTCGGCATCCTGGCGGCGCTCCGCAAGGACCGCCTGCTCGACCACGCGACGCGCGTCTTCGCGTTCGTCGGCGTCTCGCTGCCGGGATTCTGGTTCGGCCTGATGCTCGTGACGCTCTTCTCGGTCGTCCTCAAGGTCCTGCCGCCGATGGGGCGCGGAACGCCCGCGCACTACATCATGCCACTCGCGACGCTGTCGCTCATGTCGATCGCGATCAATATCCGCTTCATCCGCGCGTCGCTTCTCGAGCAGATGAAAAGCCGCTCCGTGCTTTACGCGCGCTCCCGGGGCCTCACGAAGGGCGCGATGCTGCTCCACGTGCTGCGCAACGCGCTGCTTCCCGTCGTGACCGCGATCGGAATGCACCTCGGAGAGCTTCTGGGCGGGGCGGTCATCGTCGAAAACATCTTCGCCTGGCCGGGCGTCGGGCGGTATGCGCTCTTCGCGATATCGAACCGCGACTACCCCGTGCTCCAGTGCTTCATCCTGTTCATGACGGTCGTGTTCGTGCTCTGCACGCTCGCCTCCGATATCCTCTGCGCGTGGCTCGATCCGCGGCTTCGCCTCGGAAGCGGGGAACGGCAATGACGTTCTTCCGGCAGCCGCTCGTCGCCGTCGCGGCCGTGATTCTCGCGTTCATCGCCGGGCTTGCGCTCTTCGCCCCGATCGTCGGCTCGGGCGACCCCGTCGACACGCACCTCGAACGCAAGCTGGAGGGACCGAGCGCCGAGCACTGGCTCGGAACCGACCACCTCGGCCGGGACGTCCTCTCGCGCCTCGCGTTCGGGGCGCGGACGTCGCTCGGCGCCGTCTCGGTCATCCTCGCGATGATCCTCGTTGCGAGCACCACGGTCGGATGCGTCTCCGCGCTGTGCGGCGGCATCGTCGACTCGGTGCTGATGCGCCTCTGCGACACGTTCCTGACCTTTCCGACGATCATCCTGGCGATGTTCCTGACCGGAATCCTCGGCACGGGGATCGTCAACGTCGTCATCGCCGTCGTCCTGACGCACTGGGCGTGGTACGCGCGGATCATCCGGAGCCTCGTGCTTTCGGTCAAGAACCGCGAGTACGTCGCGGCCGCGAAGGTTTCCGGAACGACCGGAATCCGAACGGTCTTCCGGCATATCCTGCCCGCGACGGCCGCGCAGCTCGTCGTCCTCGCGACGCTCGACATCGGACACATGATGCTCCACGTCTCGGGGCTCTCGTTCCTCGGACTCGGCGTCCGTCCCCCGCTGCCGGAGTGGGGCGTCATGATCAACGACGCGCGCCCCTATCTGTGGACGCAACCGCATCTGATCCTCTACCCCGGTCTGCTGATCTTCCTGACCGTCGCGGCGTTCAACCTCTTGGGCGACGCGCTCCGGGACTTCCTCGACGTCGCCTCGACCGGAGGAAACCCATGAGCGACACGCTTCTGTCCGTCGAAAACCTGTCCGTCGCGCTTTCCCGCAGTCCTGAGACGCGTCTCGTGCGTTCGGCGTCGCTTTCGGTCCGGCGCGGGCGCGTGACGGGGCTCGTGGGCGAGTCGGGGTGCGGCAAGAGCCTGACGTGCCTCTCGGTCCTCGGCCTTCTCCCGGAGGGGGTCGCCCTTACGGGCGGATCGATCGACCTCCTCGGAACGCGCATGGACCGCGCATCCGAGGAGGAGCTTCGCGACATCCGGGGGCGTACGGCGGCCTTCGTGCTCCAGAACCCTGCGAGCTGCTTCGACCCCCTCTTCACGATCCGCCGGCATTTCTCGGAGACGCTGTCGTCCCACGGGGTCGGCGACCGGAAGCGACAGCGCGAACTGGCGGCGGCGCGCCTCGTCGAGGTCGGATTCCCGTCTCCGGCCGGGATTCTGGACGCCTATCCGTTCCAGCTCTCGGGGGGCATGCTCCAGCGCGTGATGATCGCGATCGCGCTCCTCTTCGACCCGCCGCTTCTCGTCGCGGACGAGCCGACGACCGATCTCGACTCCGTGTCGCAGTCGCACGTCCTCGACCTGCTCCAGTCCGTCCGAAAGCGGTACGGTATGTCCATTCTCCTCGTGACGCACGATCTGTCGGTCATCGATCGGATGGCCGACGACGTCTTCGTGATGCGCTGCGGCGAGATCGTCGATTCGGGAACGAAGGAGGAGCTGTTCGAGCGAAGCCGTCAGCCCTACACGCGGCTTCTGGTCGAGGCGCACCGGAAACTCTGCGCCTCGTGCGACGGGACGAAAGAGGGAGAAACACATGCAGACGCTGCTGTCGCTGCAAAGGGTTCATAAGTCGTACAGCCGCGGGGGCGTCTTCTCGCGCGGCGAACGGATCGACGTCCTGAAAGGCGTCGACCTGTCCCTTCCCGAGGGGGGCTCCGTCGGCCTGATCGGGCTGAGCGGGTCGGGCAAGAGCACGCTCTCGCGCGTCGCGCTCGGGATCGAGCGCCCCGACTCGGGAACCGTGTCGTACCTCGGGCGCGATATCCGGACGGGCGGCCGCGGCTGTTTCGCGGATTTCCGCCGGAACGTCCAGGTCGTCTTCCAGAACGTCCCGGCGTCGGTGAACCCGCGGATGACCGCCGCGCGGATCATCGCGGAGCCATTGTCGAACTTCGAATCGCTGACGGACAAAGAGACGCGCGAGCGCGTCCTCGAACTCCTGTCCGACGTCGGACTCAAGGCGACCGACGCGGAGAAGCTCCCTCACGAATTCAGCGGCGGCGAACTCCAGCGCGTGTGCATCGCGCGGGCGATCGCTGCGCGGCCGCGCCTGATCGTCTACGACGAGGCGGTCAGCAGCCTCGACATGATCGTCCAGGCGCAGATCCTGTCGCTGATCGAGCGCCTTCG
The DNA here is from genome assembly GCF_055390895.1 of Lactivibrio alcoholicus. Classification (NCBI taxonomy): domain Bacteria; kingdom Thermotogati; phylum Synergistota; class Synergistia; order Synergistales; family Aminobacteriaceae; genus Lactivibrio; species Lactivibrio alcoholicus. The sequence continues at coordinate 2,106,455 of NZ_AP042471.1, read as the reverse complement.
CGCGTCGCTCGGAACCGCGTCGCTCTTCATCTCGCACGACCTTCGCGTCGTCCGCTCGGTCTGCGACGACATCGCGATGCTTCACGAAGGCCGCATCGTCGAACGGCTTCCGGCCGGCAAACCGCTTTCGGCGTGGTCGCACCCGGCGGCCGTCGACATCGCGAAGGCCGCCGCGAGAAATCTGCGGCCGTCCTGGGCGGGAGCCTGACGATCCCCTCTTCCCGGGAGGCCGTCAGCAGCCCGGACTCCCGGGAATCCGCTCGTTCGTGAGGATCCAGTAGAGCCCGACACGCTGGACGGCCTGCGTGAACTCGTCGAAGCTCACGGGCTTTCGGACGTAGCCGTTCGCGCCGAGATTGTAGCTCTCGACGATATCCCGCTCCTCGCTCGACGACGTGAAGACGACGACCGGAAGAAACCGCGTCCGCTCCTCCGAGCGGATGCGGCGGAGGACGTCGAGCCCGTCCACCTTGGGAAGCTTCAGATCCAGGAGGACGACGACTGGAAGTTCCCGGCTCCGCTCCGGCCCGAGCAGGCGGTCGATCGCCTGCGCCCCGTCCCGGACGACCGTGATCCGGTTCGTGATGTTCGCCTTCCGGAGCGCCCGCACCGTGAGTTCCTCGTCGTCCGGATTGTCTTCCACAAGAAGGATTTCCCTGTCTTCCACCGCCGCCTCACACTCCCTCTTCCGGCGCCGGCATCGTGAACGAGAAGGTCGCCCCCCCGTCGACGATTCCGTCCGCCCATATCCGTCCGCCGTGCCGCCGGACGATCCGCTGGACCGTCACGAGCCCGATTCCCGACCCGGGGAACTCGTCCGCGCGGTGCAACCGCTGAAACGGACCGAACAGCTTGTTCGCGTACTCCATGTCGAATCCCGCGCCGTCGTCCTTCACGAAGCACTCCCACATGTCGTCGTTCCTCGCCGCGCCGAATTCGATCCGCGCGGACGGCTTTTTCCCCGTGAACTTCCACGCGTTGCGCAGGAGGTTATCCATGACGATCCGCGCGAGCCCCCGGTCCGCCATCACGGGGACGCTCTCCGGGACAACCGTTTCGACGCGGCGGTCCGACTCCGCCTCCCGAAGCTCCTTCAGGATCGCCCGCGCGAGTTCCGCGAGATCGACGCGCTCGGGGTGCAGCTCGGATCGCGAGATCCGGGACAGCATCAGCAGGTCGTCGATCAGGCCGCCCATCCGGTCCGCCGCCGCGCAGATCCGGCCGACATACCCCCGGCACCGTTCGTCGAGCGCGTCGCCGCAATCCTCGGAAAGCGCCTGTCCGAACCCCGTCATGGCGCGGAGCGGCGCGCGTAGGTCGTGGGAAACGGAATAGGTGAACGCCTCCATCTCCGCCGTCGCCGTTTCGAGCTCCCTGGTCCGCTCGCGGACGCGCGACTCGAGATCGGCGTTCATCGTCCGGATGGTCTCCTCGGCGCGCTTGCGTTCGGTGACATCGCGGATGATGGCCTGGGAGAAAGTCCTGCCGTCGACGACGATGGATCGCGCGCTGATCTCCACGGGGAAGACGGTTCCGTCCCTTTTCCGGTGAAGCGCTTCGCTGCGGTAGGCTCCTTCGCGACCGATCCTGCGGATCCTTTGCCGGAACTCCTCGAGATCTTCGGGGGCGACGAGGTCGGTCGTCCGGAGCCGGAGGATCTCGTCCCCCGAATAGCCGTACGCCTCGGACGCGCGTTCGTTCGCCTCGACGATTCGTTCGTCGCCGTCGACGAGAAGGATGATGTCGTTGGCATACCGCACGAGGTATTCGAAATGACGGAGCAGCGCGTCGCGCTCGCGCCGCGCCTCGGCTTCGGCGCGGTAGCGTTCCTTCTGCACGCGCTGCACGAAGAAACCGGACACGACGAGGACGAGTGCCATGGAACCGAAAACGAGTGAAAAGATCAGCGCCGACTGCGTCCGGAAGCCTTCGAAAGCCTCCTCCTCGCTGATCTTTGCGATCAGGAACCACGACATCGACGGGATGGGTTCGATCACGGCAAACACCGGAACGCCGTTGTAATCCCGCCCGCGCGTGAAGCCCGTGTATCCGCGCATCGCCGCGACCGCCGGGACATCGGCCGTTTCGTCTCCGATGCGCACGCGGAGCGTCATTGCCGTGTTCCTGCGTTGGCGGAGTTCGTTGAGGGCCAGCACGAACTCTCCGTCTCTGCGGACGATCAGCGATTCGGCCGTTCGGCTCGGAACCGGCCAGGTCCGGATCATCGGGTAGAGGAACTCATCGGGGGAAATTTCGAGGTAGACCGCCCCGATCGCGCGAGCGGAGGCGCTGCCGCGCCGGAACAGCGGCGTCGCTACGCCGCACGTGGCGCCGTGCCCGGGCGCCGTGTGGAGATCGACGAAAAACGGCGTCCGGAGCTCCATGGCCCGGAGCGCCGCCGAGTGGACCTCCGGGCAGACGGGCTTCGGATCGCCGGAGAGGTTCAGGATACGTTCACCATCAGCGTCGAGCAGAATGACATCGGAATACCCGTAATAGAGCCGAAAACGTCTCAGGATTCCACGGACGCTGTCGGCGTCGGCTGAGGGATCTTTCGAAAGCAGCCGTTCGACCTCGCGGACGAGAAAGGGGCTTTCCATGACGATCCCGCCGTCGCCGAGCCGCTCGCGCCGCCAGAGTCCGATCTGATCGACCTTGAGGCGCGCGACCGTCAGGAGTTCGTTCCGGACGTCCGCGAGCACTCTCCCCTCGCGGACGTGATGGAAGACGAGCCCTCCCGCGAGAATGAGTCCCTCGACGAGAAGGACGACGAAAACGAAGGAAAACGGAAAAATCCGTTCCGTCTTCGCCATAGCCTCACGTCCGGCGCAGTCCGTCCTCAAAACGCGCCGTCATCGCTCCACCGCCGGCGGAAAATCGAACCGGCCTTCCCGAAACAACGCGACGCACGCGTCGGCGACGCAGGCGTCGTAGAGAACGCCGCGTCTCGCCCCGATCTCCGCGAGCGCGGCGTCGAGGCCGAGCGCGCTCCTGTACGGACGATCGGAGGTCATGGCCTCAACGACGTCCGCCACGGCCAGTATCCGGGCCTCTTCGCAGATCGCGTCGCCGGTCAGCCCGTCGGGGTACCCCGAGCCGTCCATTCGCTCGTGGTGTTCCCTGACGATCCGGGCAAGCAGCGGCGGGAAACCGACCTCGCCGATGATCCGGCCCCCCTCGGAGGCATGCCGCCGGACGAGATCCATCTCCTGCGGCGTCAGGGCGCCGGGCTTCCCGAGGATGTCCGGAGGAATCGAGATCATGCCGATGTCGTGAAGCATCGCGGCCGCCCGGACGAGATCGGTCCGCTCGGGATCGTAACCGAGTTCCCGCGCGACGGCCTCGGCGAGCAGGGCCGCCCTCCTGTCGTGCCCGGTTTCCGGACACTCCAGGCGATCCAGGATCTTCGTCGTGAGCGCGATGGCGTCGTCCATGAGCTTTCGGACGCGGCTCTTCTGCATGTCGGACTCCGAGAGAAGATCTTCGATAATCCGGGTGCGTCGCTCGAGATCCTCATTCGCCCGCCGGAGCTTCTCCTCCGCCTCGTGAAAGTCCGTGACGTCGTGGGCGATCGAAAAGATCATCGTCGCGCCCTCCATTTCGACCGGGCCCGCGAAGACCTCCATCCACCGGGATGAGCCGTCCCTGAGGCGATGCGGCATGAGGTACCTCCGCGGCCCCTGCGACGCTTCCAGAAGCCGTTGCCGTAACTCCTCCTCGACGGGCTCGGCGCTCAGGTCGCGTGTCCGGAGCTTCAGGAACTTCTCCCTCGGGTAACCGTAGAACTTCGTCGTCGCAGCGTTGCAATCGACGTATCGGCCGGTCTTCGGATCGACGATGTACATGACGGCGTGGGATTTGTGGAAGATGCTGCTGTATCGCCGCTCGCTCTCGCGCAGCGCGGTCTCCGTCTCGCTCTGCGCCGTGATGTCCCGCCCGACGAGTATGATCCCGGTCGGATCGCCGCCGGATGCCTCGTAGAGGTTCCGGACGGTCCATCGCATGTGGCGGCTCTTGCCGGATTTCGTTCGGATCGTCGAGATGAAATCTTCCGACGTTCCCTCCCCGCCGCCCAGGATCCTGAGACGCGACTCGACGGACGCCCGGTAGACCGGATCGGGATACAGCCACTCCCTGAATCCGGCCCCCTCCATGACGACTTCGCCTCGCGTGTATCCGCTGATGATCTCCGCCGCCCTGTTCCAGATGACGGGTTCGCGGTTTTCGTTGAGGACCTCGAACCAGATGTTCGCGTGATCGATGACGCTTTCGAGGTACTGCTTCAGGCTTTCCTGTTCCTGTTCCGCGAGGATATGCTTCGTCACGTCGCTCAGGATCGTCGCGAAGTATCCGAGCGCGGGCGAAAAGACGGAGATATCGAGGTGCTTGCCGAGTTTCGGATAGTACGCGACGAAGCGCGTCGAATCCCGTTCGAGCGCGGCTCTCGCGTAGATCGACAGATACGGGACGGGCGATCCGAAAAGCCCGCCTCCCCTTTTTCCGACGATTTCCTCGCGCGAGAGTCCGACGATGCGTTCGTAGGCGCGGTTGACGTCGAGAAACTCGTAGTCCGCGGCCCTTCCGTTCTCCATGATGACCCTGTGGAGCGCAAGGCCTTCCGCCATATTCGTGAACAGGGATCCGGCGAGATCGTGGATCCGGGCCGGGGATGGCTTCATATCGCTTTCCGCGCGACTTTCGATTTTCCTCTCCATGGTCTCAATCCTCCGCGACACTCATTTGAAGGCTTCGCGAACGATGGCGTTTCCGTCCGTGTCCAGTGTGAAAGAGGAGAACGTTTCCACTTTCCTGATGATCATCGTCTGGTCGAAAATCCGGATCGTCACGTTCGGGTAGATCTTCTCCCGGATACGGACCTTCGGCAGCACGACGCCGTCCGCGAACGGCCGCCGCCGCACGAGCTCCTCCTCGGCCGCCTGAAGCTCCGAGAGCGTCTTCACGAGTTTCGTGTGGTGCTGCGCGAGAGCGAGAACCGTCTTCCGGTCGTCGACGGACATCAGATCCTGCTGGAATCCATGAGTCTTCGTCTTCATCGACGCGAGGGCGAGTTCCACGCGCCCTTTCAGTTCTTCCGACTCTTTCTTCCTGGCAACGATATCCCTGAGCCACTCCTGAACGAACGGATCGGAACCGGCCTGGAGCTGCGTCACCGGCTCGAGGACCGATCCCGCGCCGAACAGCTCGATGAGGTTCCTCGCCATGACCTGCCCTCCGACGACACCGCGCTGGTTCTTCCCGAGCACGAAGACTGTATCCCGCGACTTGAGCGTCGCGAAAAGCGAATACCCCTGGACGTTGATATTCCCCGCCGCAATCACCGTTCCATACTCCACGAAACCGACCGTGGCCCCCTTGTCCGCCCGGATTACCGACTGGTCGCCGATCACGCCGCCCCTGACGAGGCAGACGCCTCCGCAGAAGACCTTTGCGTTGAGGACGCTCCTCGCGATCTCGACGTTTCCCGTCGCCTTGATCCGGAAGCCTTGCTGGAGACTTCCGCTGACGACGACCGCGCCGGGAAAGTCGATATCTCCCGTGTGCATCCCGACGTCTCCCTTTATATTCAGGACGGAGACGACGTCCAGAATTCTTCCGTCGAACGAAGGCTGTCCGTCGATTCGCGAAAGGACGCGCAGCGCGTCTCCTTCGGGGACGGCCTCGACGTTCGGACCGCAGGCGATCCCGAGATCCTTCGCGGGCGCAGCCGGAACCGGGGCGCCGAAGACATCCGTGCCGTCGCTCCCCGGAACCGGCAACGTGACGATCGCGATGGAATCGCCTTTCGCGACGACGGGGTTGCTCCACATATTCTTCCAGTCGATCGCCTGTTCCGTATTCGTATCATAGGAACGCGTCCGCTCCATCCGACACAGGAAGTCGATCGAGGAGGGCGTCGGTGACGTCGGCGGCGTTCCGCGCAGGACGACCGCCTTTTCGTCGACGATCGTTTCGCCGCTGTTGCAGCGTTCGACGAGCGACGTCGCAAGAGAGCGATCGACTTCGAGACGTTCCTGCTCGAGCGCGAGAAGAACTTCGGCCAGATCGACGGAGGCTCCTCCCGAGACTGGAGGGTAGAGCTCCAGCCATGCCGTCATCCGGTCCCGGTCGACGCGGATCTTGTAGCTGCCGTCGCGCGGCACGGGATCCGGAGGTTCCTGAATCGTCACTCCTGAGAGAAGGCGTTCGACGTCTTTCACGAGTTTCTGCAGGTTCGCGAGTTTCAGATCTTCGGTCGTCGGTTTCATCCCCTTTTTCGGAGGATCCGGCTGCGGTGACACGCGAAAAAACGCGAAAGACTCTACACGCAAATGGGATTTTACTGTATTGTTATACCATACTCGAACGTAGAAAACATATTACCGTGGTCCACAGGCGCACTTCCGAACGATGCTCCGCCCGGGAAACGAGGTGAGTGACGGGATGGCGCGCGAACCGCAGTGTCGCATCGGACTGTTCCGCTTCAGTCGATTCGGGAACGCCGCGATCGGATCGGGAATTGTTCTTGCGCTCTCGCTCGTCGCGCTTCATATCGCCGGGGAAACGTATCGCGAACGCCTGCTCGCGGAAGAACGAACCCGCGTCTCAGCGGAACTCACGCCGTACGGAATCGCCCTCGGCGTCCTCCTCGACCGCCAATTCGCCGCCATCGACGGGCTCGACTCGCTCATACGCTCGCATGCGGGAGGAGACATCGAAAATCTCCGGGATCACTTCCTCCGGTACGCCGAGAACTTCTACCCTCGCAGGAAGGGTCTTCGCGCACTTCAGATCTTTCCGCGTTCGGGAAGGGTTTTCGTCTATCCCGAGGCCGGGAACGAGGCGTCGCTGAAACGGACGCTCGATGACCTCGTCAACGATGAACGCCCCGCCGTCCGCGAGGACGTCCGGCGCGCGATCGAAACGAAAAGTTCGACGGTGAGTGGTCCGTACGAACTGCGTCAGGGTGGACTCGGGCTCGTCACGCGACGCGCCGTCTTCACGGGCGATACGCTCTGGGGAATCACCGTCATCGTCACGGACATCCCGTCCCTGCTTCGCGAGGCGGGTCTCGAACCCTCTCCCGACGGCATCGAGACCGCCATACGGAACGATCGCGGATTCGTCTTCCACGGACGAACGGAGGTCTTCGATTCCCTTCCCGCATCCTGCGACATTCCTCTCGCCTCGGGACACTGGCGGCTCGCCGCGATACCGGCCGAAGGCTGGGAACGTTCCGTCTCGGGCTCGATGCGTCTTTTCAGGATCATGGGGACGATGCTTGCGCTTCTCCTCTCGTTCCTCGCGTTTCTGTCGGTCTACCGGGGAGAGACGCTCAGAGAGCTCGTCAAGGCGCAGAACATCGAGCTCGACGACTCTCGACACCGCTACCGCCAGCTCTTCGACGCGAATCCGGACGCGCTGTTCGTCGTGACGCCCACGGGGGAGATCCTCGACGCGAACCGGTCCGCATGCAACTCCTACGGATATTCGCCCGAGGAATTCCGCTCCCTCGGGATCGAAACGCTCTCCCCCGACGACCGCAACAGGGAGATCCGGAAACGACTCGTCGTCGCGTCCCTCTCCGGAACGCCGTTCGAGTGGCGTCACCGGCGCAGGGACGGGAGCGAATTCTCCGTCGAGATCCATTCCGCGGCGATCACGCTCCAGAAGAGATCGTGCCTGCTCGAAACGGTCCGTGACATCACCGAACGCAAGGAGGAGACGATGCGACGGGAGATGGAACTCGAACGCCGCGTCCTGGAGCGCACCGCGAAACTCGAAGCCGCCAACGCGGAACTCGAGAGCTTCTCGTACTCTGTCTCGCACGATCTCCGGGCTCCCCTCCGGGCGATCAACGGATACACGGGAATCCTCCTCGAGGATCACGCGCCGCATCTCGACGACGAGGGGCGGCGCGTCTGTTCCATCATCCTCGAGAATACGACCCGGATGAGCGCCCTGATCGACGGCCTTCTGCCCCTGTCGCGCTTCGGGCGGATGGCGATGTCCCTTGTCCCCATCGATACGGAGGCCATGGTGCGTTCGGTCATCGGAGACATCGCGGCCGGGGGCGGGGAAGGACGCATCGACTTCCGCGTCGGTCCGCTCCCCGACGCAATCGGGGACGCCACGCTGCTGCGGCAGGTCTGGACCAATCTGATCTCGAACGCGGTCAAATTCTCGTCGAAACGGGATCACCCGCGCATCGAGATCGAAGGGAACGACGACGGCGCGGAGTTGACATTCACGGTCCGGGACAACGGCGCCGGGTTCGACATGCAGTATGCGGACCGGCTGTTCGGCGTCTTCAGACGGCTTCACAGCCCAGAGGATTTCGACGGCACGGGGGTCGGCCTCGCGATCGTCCGGCGCATCGTCGAACGCCATGGAGGCGGCATCCGCGCGGAAGGCCGGGTGGACGCGGGAGCGTCGTTCGTCTTCACGCTCCCGCATCTCCGGGAAGAGATGGGAAACCAAGACGGGGGGAAAGGTTGATCCGTGGACACTCCACTGCGAATCCTGATGGTCGAAGACATGCCCGCCGACGCGGAGCTCGCGCGGCGCGAAATCTCGCGGGACATTCCCGAATGCGCGTTCCGGAGGGTCGAGACGAAGGAAGACCTCCTGCGGGAACTCGAGGAGTTCCGTCCGGACGTCGTCGTCTCGGACTATTCGATGCCGCGCTTCGACGGGATGACCGCGCTGCGCCTGAGCATCGGGCGCGATCCGACCATTCCGGTGATCATCCTGACGGGATCGATGAACGAGGACACCGCGGTCGCGTGCATGAAGGCAGGAGCGACCGATTACGTCATCAAGGAACACACCAAGCGTCTGGGCCCGGCAATCCTCGGCGCGATCGAGAAGCGGAGGCTCTGGGTGGATGCGGCCCGCAGGGAGCGCGAGCGCGAAGATCTGTTCGCACGCCTTCGCGCGTCGCTCGACGGAACCGTCCACATCATCTCGACGATCGTCGAAAAGCGGGACCCCTACACGGCCGGACATCAGCGGCGAGTCGCGCTCCTTGCGGCGAGGATCGCCGGGGAAATGGGACTCCCGGACGACCGCGTCGAAGGGGTCCGGATCGCCGGAGTCCTGCACGACATCGGAAAGGTCGCGATTCCGTCGGAAATTCTGAGCAAGCCGTCGAGCCTGACGCGCAACGAGTTCACGCTCATCCGGCAGCACCCGTTCGAAGGGTACGAAATCCTGAAGGACACCGACTTCCCGTGGCCGCTCGCGCGAATGGTCCTCGAACATCACGAACGCATCAACGGTTCGGGATATCCGGACGGCAGACGGGGGGAGGATCTTCTGCCCGAGTCGAAGATCCTGATGGTCGCCGACGTCGTCGAGGCCATGGCGAGTCACCGCCCGTACCGGCCGGCGCTCGGCGTCGACGCGGCGCTCGATTTCGTCGCGGGAAGCAGCGGAACGCTCTTCGACCCACAGGTCGTCGACGTGTGCATCTCGCTTTTCCGCGAACGGGGCTTCATGTGGGACGGCGCTCCGTCCGCTTTCGGCGCTGTCCGGATAAACGAAAATACCCCCTGAGGACCGGACGGAGGATGGCTTTCGTCAGCCCCGGATGTCCGCCACCGAGGGATACCCGAACCCGCCGCGGGCGGAACGGACCGCGTCTGCGACCGCCTCCTCGACCGCGCGCGACGCGAGCGCGCCGAGCGCGTTCAGGTCGGCATCGAGATCGCCGACCGACAGGGCGAATATCGTGTCTCCGTCGACCATCGTATGCGACGGCCTCATGGATCGTGCGTATCCGTCGTGCGACATCGACGCGAGCTTTCCGGCCTGCGCCTTCGTCATATGCGCGTTCGTCGCGACGACGCCGATCGTCGTATTTCCGGAAAAGACGTCCCGCTTCTCCCCGAGCGCCGCGATGACCGCGTCCTCTGTTCCGAGGAAGCGTCTCTCGTCGCGATCCCACGCTCCCGCGAGAATCCGTCCCGTCCCCGGTTCGATGACATCGCCGAGACAGTTCACGGCGATCAGGGCGCCGACGACGACCGCCCCGGCCCGCCATGCGCACGCTCCAACGCCGCCGCGCATCGCGAACTCCGCTCCGTGGAACTTGCCGACGGTCGCGCCCATGCCGGCCCCGACGGAACCGCACGAGGGAACGTACGCAGGATCGATCGCGTTTTCCGCGGCCCTGAGTCCCATTTCGCGCCCCGGTCTTCGGGACCAGTCGCCGCAAAACAGGTCGAAAAGAACGGCCGAACAGACGATCGGCACCTTCGTGACGCCGACATCGAAACCGACACCGCGCCGTTCGAGAAACTCCATCACCCCCGAGGCGGCGTCGAGGCCGAACGCGCTTCCGCCCGACAGCACGATCGCGTGAATTCGCTCGACCAGGTTCCGCGGGTCGAGAAGATCCGTTTCGCGCGTCCCTGGCGCACCGCCCCGGACATCGACCCCCGCTACGGCACCGCCCTCGCAGAGCACGACCGTACATCCGGTCCCTGCCGTCTCGTCATGCGCGTGTCCAACGCTCAATCCCGGAATATCGAAAAACGACATCGATTCCATCAGAACCGCTCCCTCCGTCCTTCCACGACATCGTCAGCGCGCGGTCGATGGCGATCAGAACGCCCGTGACGCCCTCGGCGTGCACTGGTCTCGGAATGACCGTGCGCGTTACGGATCGCTCACGATGCTCCCCTTCCCGTCTCTTCGGACGGAACCGGCCCGGTCCGATGAAGGGCGAATTCGCGAATAATGCAGTGAAGTACGCAATATGCACGCAGTATAGATATCGGATCCGGCGCTGTCAAACGAACGGAATGTTTTCCGTATACATTTCAGCAGGTTCCGCCAATTAGTGAACTCATTGACGAATGGTATGGACAGTGATATCGTCTTCCCCGAAGATACGTGAAATACTTCTCATTGTTTGAGGGAGGGAATGAACGTGTGGGACAGTACGATAGACATCGGTTCCGTTCGCGAGATCAGGACGAAAACGACGGCGTATCTTGGCGTCGGCGCCATCGCGAAGATCGCTGACATCGCGACGGAGCTTCGCAACAGGGGAATCGACAGGGTGCTCGTCATGTGCGGCAGGGGATCCTACCGCTCGACGGGGGCGTGGGATCACGTGCAAAAGGCACTCGCTGCAAGCCGTATCGCGTTCGCGCTCTACGATAGAGTCACGCCGAACCCCACCGTCGACAGCGTGGACGAGGCCGTGGCACTCGGTCGTTCGTTCGGCGCACGGGCCGTCGTCGCGATCGGCGGCGGAAGCCCGATCGACGCGGGCAAGAGCGCGGCCATTCTTCTGGAATACGGGGACAAAAGCGCGCGCGACCTCTACGAGCTGAAATTCGTCCCTGAACGGGCCGTGCCGGTCGTCGCCGTGAACCTCACGCACGGGACCGGCACCGAAGTCGACCGCTTCGCCGTCGTGAGCATCCCGGAGAAGGAGTTCAAGCCCGCGATCGCCTACGACTGCATCTACCCGCTCTACGCGATCGACGACCCGGCGCTGATGACGGGCCTGTCGTCCGATCAGACGCGCTTCGTCTCGATCGATGCGGTGAACCATGTCCTCGAGGCATGCACGACGAAGGCTGCGTCCCCTTACACGATCCTGCTCGCGCAGGAGACCGTCCGTCTCGTAGCCCATTATCTGCCGATCGCGATCGAAAATCCGAAAGATCTCCGCGCCCGGTACTTCCTGCTGTACGCGTCGATGATCGCGGGAATCTGCTTCGACAACGGTCTTCTGCACTTCACGCACGCGCTCGAGCATCCGCTGTCCGCGATGAAGCCGGAACTCGCGCACGGTCTCGGGCTTGCGATGATCGTGCCGGCCGTCGTTCGCGAGATTTATCCGGCGGTGCCGGCCGTTCTCGCTTCCGTCCTCGAACCGATCACCGGACCGCTCAAGGGGCTTCCCGAAGAGGCCGAGACAGTCGCAAAGGCTCTCGAATCGTGGCTCTTTTCGCTCGGTGTCACGAAGAAACTCAGGGACGAAGGGTTTGCCGAAGACGCAATCGCCCGTCTCGTACACCTCGCGCGGCACACGCCGTCGCTCGACGGGCTGCTTTCGATGGCTCCCGTCGCGTCCGGCGATGACGTCATCGAACGGATCTACCGGACCTCGCTCGCTCCCCTGGCGTAACGCCCGGGGACTTCCTCTTTCGCAGCTCCACCCCCGAAACGAACGGCCGGGATTTCTTCCCGGCCGTTCGTTGTCCGTTCCGTTATCTCCGCCGTCGCGACCTCAGGAATCCGCCGCACCGGACGGCCGCGGGCTCCATTCCGTGAACAGGCGCGCACGTTCGGCTCCATCGGCGCCGAGGACCGAATGAAGGTAGCTTCGGACACCCGAGGGAGATTCCATCGTTTGCGTCCGCACGCTCACGAGCCCCCGTCCTTCGGTCGGACGCAGGAACTCCGCCTCGACGTGCGAGATTGCCCGCCCGCGCAGAACGCCGTCGGGAACGGCCTCCGCCGCCCAGGCGAAGTACACCGCGTTGTTGACGTGTCCGTTCAGGTCGAGATCCCATTCCCGGATCCGGAACGGCACTTCGAAATCCTCCCCGTCGAACGGAGGCAGATCCGGCAAATCGCCGGCGACCGGACGCGCCTCGCTGACGTAAAGGGGCGTCGAGCATCGGTCGAGCCGTATGGGGCGTCCGCGTCCGACGTCGATCAGAATCCAGCACGTCAGTGCCGTCGCGAAAGTTCCGTCGTCGTCGCGCATTTCGAACGCGCGCATCGAGTAGAGGTTTCTGTGCGGCTCGTGCCACGTCGTCACGTGGAGTTCCCGTCCGTGAACGGGGTAGCGGTCCACGCGGATGCTGTAGCGGCGCAGAACCCAGCTCACGCCGCGCGGCAGAAGGTTCGCGACGGACATGTCCATCCGACGCGCGTCGCGGTCCGCCATGTCCTGAAAGATGTCGAGAAGTACGGGGAATTTCATCCGTCCGTCCGGACCGATTCCCGCATACGGAATCTGTAAGGTCGCCTCGAGCACACGCATCATCCCGTTTCGTCGAATAGTGATCTTTCGTATTATGCGCCTTTTCGCACGTTCGCGGCGGGCGTCGTATAATATTGAAATTGGATGGCATTTCATTCGCGCCCGAACCCGGGCGCCGGAGGTCGAACGACGCATGAGGCGTACTGTCCGCGCGCTATTGATGCCGCTTCTCCTGTTGGCGGCCTGGGCCGGCTCCCTCTCCGCGGCGGAGCATCCGTTCGCGGTCCACACGGTGAAGGCCGGAGATACCGTTCAGGGCGTCGCAGCCCGCTATCGCATCGATCCCATGAACCTGACCGCCGCCAACGGGCTCTCCGCAGCGGACGCGCTGCCGCCGGCGGGGACGGTCCTTCTGATTCCGAAGTCGCCGAAGGACGTCCTCGCGACGCTCTACGAGGCCAAGCGCCGGGGACTCGGAGCATGGCCGAAACCGCGGTTCGCAGACGAATTTCTCGCGCCGCTCGTCCCGCAGGAGGACGTTCCCGAAAGTCGGGACTACCGCGCAAAGGTTCCCGATCGCGTCAGCGTCGCGACGCCGAAGGGCGGACACGAACAGCTGCGCCCCGACGAAGCGGCCGCAACCGCGCCGACACCGGCGCCGAAGGGCGAAGAACCCGCAGCCCCGCCCGCTCCCGAAGCGGCCTCCGGACGGAAGCCGGACGCAACGGAACATCTGGTCCGCGAGGGAGACACTCTCTACCGCATCGCGAGATCCTACGGGGTTTCGTTCTCGGAACTCCTGCGCGTCAACTCCTTCACGGAGTCGACCGTCATCCGGATCGGGCAGACGATCCGGCTTCCCGGCGCGGCGGACACGCCGACGCAGGAAAAGGCCCCTCCGAAGTCCGCGAAGCCGCGCGCCCGGGAGGCGAAGCCGACGCAACCACCGCAGCCCGCGAAGCAGAGCGGCCTCGAACTCCAGTGGCCGCTCCGGAGCGGTTCGGCTCCCAAACAGGTGGGCACGAACTTCGGATCGGGGCTGAGCGCGAGCGCGAAGCCCGGCGAGACCGTCTATGCAGCCGCCGACGCGACCGTGCTCCACGGCGGATGGATGAAGGACTTCGGCAACGCGGTCTACCTCAACCACGGCAACGGCATCGCCACGTTCTACGGAGGGCTCGGAACTCTCTATGTCACATCGGGACAGACCGTGAAGCGCGGGACGAAGATCGCGACAATCGGCGACGGCCCGGCCCCGAAGCTGGTCTTCCATCTCCTGCGCGACGGCAAGTCCGTCGATCCGAGGCCCTATCTGGCGAAGCAGTGATCTCCCCCCGGCCCGGGGAGCGCGGACGACAGGATCAGGTTCCGAGCGTCAGCCGTTCCCCGTAGCTGTCGAGGAAGTTGTACGCGATATCTCTGAATTCCCGTTCGTTCGCGAGGAACGCGTCGACGACGTCGGGATCGAAGCTCTTTCCCCGCTCTCCGGTGATGATTTCCACCGCCTTCGCGTGGGAGTAGGGCGGTTTGTAGACGCGCCGGCTGATCAGCGCGTCGTAGACGTCCGCAAGAGCCATGAGACGTCCGGAAACGGGGATGTCCTCGCCGGCCAGTCCGCAGGGATACCCCTGTCCGTTCCATTTTTCGTGATGCGTCGCGGCGATTTCGGCGGCAATCCGCAGGAAGGTACTCCCTCCCATGCTTTCCTCGGCGTTCCGTAACGCGCTCCGGCCATAGGCGGTGTGGAGCTTCATCTCCTCGAATTCCTCGCCGCTCAGCTTTCCGGGTTTCTTGAGGATCTGGTCCGGGATCCCGACCTTGCCGATATCGTGCAGCGGCGCTGTCTTGAACAGGAGGTCGATGATACCGTCCTCCGAGAGGTAGACACGGAATTTCGGGTGGCTTCTGAGGTGTTCGGCAAGCACGCGGACATAGCGCTGCGTACGCAGGATATGGCCGCCGGTCTCGAGATCCCTCGTCTCGGCGAGCGCGGAGAGGCTGTTGATCATGACCTCCTGCAGGGCGACGATTTCTCTGGTTCGTTCCCGGACGAGCTCCTCGAGGTGATCGCGGTATCTCTTGAGGTTCAGGTGGTTTTTCACGCGGGCCTTCACGAGCTCCAGAATGAACGGCTTCGTGATGTAATCCACGGCACCCATCGCCAGGCCGCGGGCCTCGTCGCTTTCCTCCGTCTTCGCGGTCAGGAAGATCACGGGGATATCCGCCGTTTCCGGAGCGGCAGACAGGCGTTCGTAGACCTCGTATCCGTCCATATCGGGCATGATGATGTCGAGCAGGATGAGATCGGGGCGGTCTTCGGCGGCGGTTTCCAGCGCCGTCTGTCCGTCCATCGCCACGCGGACGTCATAGAGATCCCCGAGCGCCGAGACGAGCTCGTCGACACTCGATTCGACGTCATCGACGATGAGGACTTTCGCCGGGGAAGATTCAACCATGTTTTCCGTCACTTCCTTCCTGTTGCGAAACAGCGTACTCCATCCGACCGCAATTTTCCACTATTCCTCTTTATCCGAAATATCGTCATCCGGGAATTCGCGGGCTATTTCCCCGATTTCATCCCCTACCCCGAGAAAACAGTCCGTCATTCCGGGATCGAACGACGTCCCGCGCCCTTCGGCGACGACCGAAATCGCGCGGTCATGCGGAAACGGCTCCTTGTACACCCGACGGCTGACCAGTGCGTCGTACACGTCGGCAAGAGCCATGATCCGACCCGAAACCGGGATTTCGGCTCCCCCGACGCCGCGGGGGTATCCGCTTCCGTCCCATTTCTCGTGGTGGGAGTACGCGATCTCGGCCGCCAGACGCATGAACGAGTTGGATCCAAGCCTTTTTTCCGCCATACGCAACGCCCGGAGTCCATACACTGTGTGTCGCTTCATCTCCTCGAACTCCTCGTGCGTGAGCTTTCCCGGCTTTCTGAGAATCGCATCGGGAACGCCGACCTTTCCGATATCGTGGAGTGGCGCGGATTTGTACAGGAGGTCGATCGTCGCGTCGTTCAGGGAGTCCCGGTATTCAGGAAGCAGGCTCAGACGTTCGGCGAGAAGGCGGACGTACCGCTGCGTCCGGAGTATGTGGCCGCCCGTCTCGGGATCCCGCGTTTCGGTGAACGACGCGAGGCAATATATCGCCACCTCCTGTGTCGCCGCCAGTTCGGCGGTGCGTTCCCGCACGAGATCCTCCAGTTTGTCGCGATAGCGCTTGAGTTCGATCTGGTTGTTCACGCGCGATTTCACGAGTTCGGGGCTGAAGGGTTTCGCGATGTAGTCCACCGCGCCGAGCGCAAGCCCGCGCGCCTCGTCGCTCTCGCTTGTCATCGCCGTCAGGAAGATGACGGGGATATCGTTCGTCGCGGCATTCGCCTTGAGGCGACGGCACACCTCGTACCCGTCCATTCCGGGCATCATCACGTCGAGAAGGATCATGTCCGGCTTTTCTTCCGAGACCGCCTCGAGCGCGCCCGCTCCGTCCATCGCGACGCGGACGTCGTAAACCGCGTCGAGCGTTCCGACGAGGACATCGACGTTCGCCTCCGTATCGTCGACAACCAACACCTTCGGCGGACCTCCTGTCATCCGTCTTTCGCCTCCTCTCCGGACAGCACGCGCAGGAGCGCCGTCACGCGGAGTTCCGCCTCCCTGAACTTGTACTGTCCGAGCAACGCGTCCATCTCGACCAGGGACCGGGAGTACCCGTCCGGCCACGAAAAGGCAAGGATCTCCGCCATGATTTCCCGGCACGGCCGCGGTTTGCGCTTTCGCATTTCGGGGAGCAGCCTTTCGAGCATCGACGCGAGCCGGGCAACGTCTCCGGGTTCGCTTCCTCCGGCGGACGAGGCTTCTTCCCCGGCAAGGCAGGCGACTACCGGATCGAGATCCCGGATCACGCGCACCAGCTCCTGCTCGAACGGCACCAGCGCACTCTCGTCCGTGAGTCCGGAGGAAACCGCCAGCGCCGATTCGAGGAGTTCGGCCCTTCTCTGGAGATCCGGCGCCCCGATCGTTCCCGCGACGCCTTTGATCGTGTGCGCCATTCTGAGGGCGCTCTCCGTGTCCCCGCCAGAGAGGGCGGAACGGATCTGTCCGGAAATCCCGGCGTAATCGCGATGGAACTTTCCCAAAAGGCTCGCGTACAGCTTCGTGTTCCCGGATACTCGGGAGAGACCGATCTCGCTGTTCACGACCGAGAGACTCGACAGGTCGCACGGATTCCCTTCCTCTTCCGGAACCGCTGGATTCGGGACCGCGTATTCCGGCGGGAGCGTCCGCTCTCCGGGACGGATCCACCGCACGAGCGTCCGCAAAACGTCCGCAGGGTCTACGGGCTTGGTCACGTAATCGTCCATTCCGCTTTCGAGGACCCGTTCCCGCACCCCCGCCATGGCGTCGGCGGTCATCGCGACAATCGGCACGGCGGTGGCCGCTCCGCCGGGTCCGACCTCCGCTTTTTCCCGGCGACGGATCTCGGAGGCGGCCGCGAATCCATCCATCTCCGGCATCTGAAGGTCCATGAGGACGACGTCGTAGGGCGTGGACGATCGTCTCGCCTCCGTCACCCGTTCGACGCCGATGCGTCCGTTTTCGGCGATGTCGACGAAGAACCCCTCCGACGAGAGAAGTTCCGTGGCGAGCTGCCGGTTGATTTCGTTGTCCTCTACCAGCAGCAGACGCGCCCCTCGGCGCTCGTCGAGCCCGTCCGGCGCCTCGATCTTCCGCTTCCCCTTCTCGATTCCCTGTTCCGCGGGATGCCCGAAAGCCTCCATGATCGCATCGAAGAGAAGGGACTGTGTCACGGGTTTGAGAAGATATCCGTCGAGATTGATCCGTTTCGCGTCCTCCATGACGTCATCCCGACCGTAACCGGTCACGAGGATGATTTTCGGGATCCGTTCGAGTGTGGATTCCTGCTGGATCCGTTTCGCCGCCTCGATGCCGTCCATTCCTGGCATCATCCAGTCCATGAAGACGAGGTCGAAGGGAAGCTCTCCCATAAAGGCGTCGGAACGGAGTTTTTCGACGGCCGCTTCCCCCGAGGCGGCGGAGAAAACGTCGCACGAGAACCCCCTCAGATAGTGCTCCATGACCTCGCGGAATGTGGCGTTATCGTCGACGACCATGATCTTCAGGCCGCGCACGGCCTCCGGAGCTGCGACGCGCGAGGACTGCCCTTTCCGGAGGCCGAATTCCGCGGTGAACCGGAAGACGCTTCCCTTCCCCGGCACGCTCTCGACTCCGATCGAACCTCCCATGTGCTCGACGAGGTTGCGACTGATGCTCAGACCGAGTCCCGTTCCGCCATAGCGCCGCGTCGTCGAGGCATCGGCCTGTTCGAAGGAGCGAAAAAGCCTGTTTCGCTGCTCTTCCGTCATTCCGATTCCGGTATCGCTGACCGCGAAGTTCAGCGTCGCGTCGTCCGGGCCGGCCCGGCCGCACGCGACGGAAACGACGACCTCGCCCCTTTCCGTGAACTTGACCGCATTGTTCACGAGGTTGAGCAACACCTGCCCCAGCCGCAACGGATCGCCGACGAGCGCCCCCGGAACGTCCGGAGCGACGTCGAAGATCAGTTCGAGTCCCTTCTCCTGTGCCTTCATCGTGACCTGATTCGCGAGATTTCCGAGGACTCCGCTGAGTTCGAAGTCGATTCGTTCGAGATCGAGTTTTCCGGCCTCGATCTTCGAGAAATCGAGAATGTCGTTGATGTCCCGAGGAGGTTCTGTGCCGAGGCGTTGACTTTCGTGACGTAGTCCCGCTGCTTCGGCGTAAGGTCGGTCCTGAGGGCCAGATGGCTCATTCCGATGATCGCGTTCATCGGCGTCCGGATCTCGTGGCTCATGTTCGCGAGAAAGTCGCCCTTCGCCTTCGTCGCCTCTTCGGCCTCGCGCCGGGCCTTCTCGAGGTCCGCCAGCATTTCCTGCATCCTGCCCTTCGCACGGTCACGTTCGGCGATCTGCACGCGCAGCTCTTCGCCGGTGCGATTGAGTTCGGCGACGACATGCCGGAGTTCGTTTTCTGCCTGCTTTCTCGCGGATACCTCGGACGAGAGCCGTCGGTTCCAGAACAGGATCAGCGAGAGCAGGAAGAGTGCCCCTGCCGTGACTTTCCAGACGAGCGCGTAGTCGATTCCCTTCGCGTATTCGACGTGCATCCAGCGGCTTTCGATCTCCCGGTGTTCCTGTTCCGTCATCGACGCGAAGACCTTGTCGATGATCGAGACAGCCTCAGGAAACCGCAAGTCGACGCCGATCCGGTGGTCGAACCGATACCCCGCCTCGCCCGCGATCTTGAGGTTCGAGAGACCGAGATCCCGCATCACCTCGATGGCGACCGCCATGTGCTCCACGAACGCGAACGCGCTGCCGTCGGCGACTCTCAGGAGTCCTTCGGCGACGTCGTTCGTTTCGACGATTCGGATTTCGGGGTAGTGCCTCCTGAGATAGTTCGCGGCCGTATACCCCCTGCCCGCGGCGACGGTCCGTCCCGCAAGCTCGCCGATGTCCCTGATGTAACTCACGTCGTTCCTCGTGACGATGACGAGCGGAAAAGAGGCGTACGGGGCGGACAGGAGGATCTCCCGTCCAGCGTCGTCGCCGCTCGCGAGCGCCGGGATCATGTCGATCTCGCGGCGGGCGTAGGCATCGAGAACATCGGACCACGTGTCGCGTTTGCGATACTCGAAACGCAGCCCGGAACGCTCCGTGATGATCTTCAGGTAATCGGCGATCAGTCCGTCGAAGGCTCCGGATTCATCGACGACGGATATCGGCCTCCAGTCGACATCGCTGAAGGTCATCGGTCCGTGGGATTCGACAAATGCCCGTTCGGCGGGCGTGAGCGGAATTCGCCCGTCCTTCCGGACCGACGCGGACTTCTTCCCGGTCCATTTTTCGTAGAGCCGCCGGACGTCGCTCTCCGGGATCAGCGCCATCCCACGACGAAGGATCGACGCGAGCAGCGGCTGATCCTTCCTGACCGCGACGTGCAGCCGCAGCGGACCGGCTCCCGCGATTCCGATATCGTCGCCGCGGACGAGTTCCTGTTCCCCGAGCCTCTCGCAGAGGAATTCGACCACGGGAACCGCGTCGACAACGACGTCCGCCTTCCCCCGTGCGACGGCCCAGACCGCCTCGCTCGAATCGGGAGTCTCGAACAGGTCGATCGAGGCGAAGCGATGAAGGATGTCCCGGGAAACGAACCCCCTCGTGACCGCGACGCGACGGCCGGAAAGATCCTTCACCGAGGTCACGCGGGGCGTTCCCCGGCTCGTGAACGGAGCGACCTCGACGGACGCGTACGCGGGCAGGAACGAGAGGAACTCCTCCCGTTCAGAAGTTGCCGCGACATTCAAAAGGACATCGAGATCCCCGGAGCGAATCATCGAGAAGAAATCGTTCCACTTTCCGTGAGTGACGAAACGGATGTCAAGCCCCGTCTTTTCCGCGAGCAGCATCATGTATTCGATCGAGAGTCCCTTCGGAATGCCGCCCTCACGGTAGTTCAGCGGCGCCCAGTCCTCCTCGTTCTGGACGCGGATCTCCCGCGTGTTCGCGAGAAAGGTCCGTTCCTCGTCGGTAAGCGCGGCCGCGAACTCGGCCGGGATCTGTCTCGCGTGACGGACGATCCACTTCTTCTCCAGTCCGTCGCGATCCCTGACGGAGATCTTTCCGAGCCCATCGTTGATGAGAGGAAGCAGGTCGGCTCTGTCCCGGGATACGGCGGCGCAGTAGACCTGCGAGAAGAGCGGCGCGGATTCGTCGAATGAGAAGATGTTCGAGAGGCGGTTTTGTCCCAGAAAGTAGTTCAGGCCGATCTTCGTCGACACGAAGACCTTGACGTCCCCACGCATCGCTGCGCGGAAGAGCGCGTCGAAGTCGTCGTAGAACGCGATTCGCGAAGCCGGGAGACGGGCCCAGAGAAAATCCTGCGTATAGCCGCTGGTGGCGATGCCGACGATCAGTCCGGACGTGTCGTCGAGCGTCCGGACGCGGCGGATCGCCGGGTGGGAGAACAGGAAGTAGTCGAGGCTCAGGATTGGGGCGGAAAACGCGAGGTACGATTCCCGCTCCGGCGTGCGGAAGACTCCGGCATGGATATCGGCGCTTCCCGTCCTGAGGTATTCGAGTGATTCGTTCAGTCCGGGGGCGCGCACGAGGTCGACGGACACTCCGGCCTTTTCCGACCAGAGCCGCCAGAAGTCTGCGAAGAGCCCCATCGCGTCCCCGGATTCGCTCTCGAACTTCAGCGGCGCGACGCCTGGGTTGTAGACAAAACTCAGCCGCGCTCCTCCCGACGTGGCGCCGGAATGCGTCGGAAACATCATGAAGGTCGCGAGCAGAAGAACGGCGAACAATGGAACGAACCGGCCGGAACGGGAACGGTCGCATTTCCGCATCGGGCACCTCTCCTCGGAGACTGCGTCAGAATGCGTTCATGTTTCCCCGGGTTTCCGGAATACCGTGTCGTATAATCGCCTGTCTGCGGACATACGAACCCTGTCAGTTGTATTCTATCAGAATCTTCGCTCTCCCGCTCCGTTTTTCCCTCGTTTTGTCCGCGTCAGGCCGTGAGCCGGCCTCCCTCGACGACGACGCGGCCGTCGAGCCGCAGCGTCGGCTTGCGCATGACGCCGTCGATGTGAATTCCCGCGGCGACGGTTCCTCCGAACGTATCGTTGCTGCCGAGCGCGATGTGTACCGTCCCGTAGATCTTTTCATCCTCGAGAATCACGCCCGTGAAGCGTGCGCGGTCGTTCGTCCCGATGCCGAGCTCCGCGAGGTTGCGGGCCTTCGGATTGTCCCCGAGCTGCGCGAGGATCGTGGAGCCTCCCCTTCCCTCGATGCCGGCGAGAAGCCCGTCCCGGAACGTCAGCAGCAGCGGTTCGTCGAGGACGCCGAGCCCGACGAACGATCCGTCGATGACCACGGAGCCGTTCGCACTCCCTTCGACCGGCGCGATGTACGCCTCTCCCGAAGGGAGGTTGCCCGATTCGCCCCTGTTGCGATAGACGCCCGTGCTCGGATGCCCTTCGCGCCCGGCGAGGGACATCGAGAGAGAGTGTCCGCCCGTTATGATCTCGGCCGTTCCGGCGTGGGAAAGCAGCTCAGTGTAGCGTTTCGTCACCGCTTCGACGATCGTGTAGTCGGCCGTGATCGGACCGTTGAAGTACATATCCCCGGTGATTCGCGGCATCGTCGCCACGCGGGCTCCCGCTTCGCACGCGCGCTTTCGCGCCTGCGTATGCGTCAGCGAGGCCCCGGTCGGGGCCACAACGACGTCGGCGGCCTTCATCGCGGCCGAGACGATGTCGTCCGGCTCAGCGCCGTTCCGTTCGGGAACGGGAATCCGGATCGCAGCCGTCTTCGCACCCAGGGCGCATCCCGCGAGAAACAGACTCTCGCCGATCTGCAATGTCGTCTCGTCGTAGACGACGACCAGCCGTTCGCCGGCGACAAGCCCCATATTGTCCTTCAGAAGCCGCTTCGACACATCGACGAAATCCATATTCCGAACGCCCCTCCTCATCCGATCAGTTCGCGAACGACGCGGGCGACGATGCCCCGCGCCAGGATCACGGGCCTGTCCGTCACTTCCCGGACCGCTTCCTGCATCGCAAGCGTATACCCCATGCAGTCCATGACCGTGAGATCGGCCCCCCATTCCTTCATCTCCGCCGCGGCCGCCCGAACGGCCCTTTCGGCATCCGCGTAGGGCGACGCCGGAACCACGCGAAGATCCGAGCAGACGCTCTTCCAGCGACGTCCGGATTGCGCGATCTGGTCGCGCGACGGCGTCAGGAACCCGACGCGCAATCCTTTCGCGACCGCCTCGACCGTATTGTACAGGATGCGTTGCGGACGCAGGAGCAGACCGTCGGTCGGGAAATCCGGGAATTCTCCCGTGCAGAGCAGCAGAACGGTCGAAAGACCGTTGTCGAAATGCTCCGCGATCCTGGCTTCCACGCGGGGCGCGATATATTTTTCGGCGACCTGGATCGACGAACCGTCCGCCAGGCGCGTGACGAGAACGTAGTCTCCGGTCTCGGGGGCGAGAGACGCGATCTCGTCCCGGGAGAGTCCGTCGAGCGCGCCGGCCTCGACGATGTCGATTCCGTCGCCGAGAATCGCGCGCAGATCGGGCGTCACGTCCGTTCGCGGCGACTGTCCGATCGTCACCGTTCCGAGAATCCGTTTCATCGGTCATTCTCCTTTCGAAGTTCGTCCCGATAACAGCACGCGAGATGATCCGCGCCGTTCGGTCCGCAGCGGAGGCACTCGTCGATGGAGCCGGCGACGCCGCTCGTCTCCGCTCCCCTGACACTCTCGAGAACCATCCGGAACGTCTCGAACCATCGGTCGTCGCCATCGACGACGAACGTCGCTCCGCCTTCGGCTCCCGAGACGCCGCCGCGTCCGATGACCCACGCGTCGCGCGCCCCGAGCGCGCGCAACGCCTCGGGTTCGCTCACGATCCGCCCGAAGAGGGGCACGAGTCCCACCGCCATGCCCATGGACCACGCCGGCGCCTTTCGGCCGCAGGCTTTCATCGCCTCCGGCACGGAAGTCGGGGAGATCTTCTCGACTCCCGCGGCGATGATGCATCGCACCCCCTGCGACGGCAGGAGCGGCAGTATCCGTCCCGGCTCGCCGCCCATGAACCGCCCGGCCATCATCGCCGCGTTCCCGCAGGAGTCGACGATGTTGGCGCCGCAGACGACGACGTCGTCCGGGCCCATCTCGGCGGCGATCGCCTCGAGACGGCCATCTGCCGCTTCGGGACGCCCTCCGCGAAGCAACAGGGAGTGCGCCCCTTCGACGGTCCGGGCCGCCGCGACGGTCCCCCGGAGGGATATCCGTCCGGAAATCCGGAGCGGCGTCCCGGCCAGTTCTTCCGCGAGCGCCGAGACCGTCGTCCCGCCCTTGAGCAGGATCATCCCGTCCGCCAACGCGCGGCGCACTTCGGGAAGCGCGGCGATCCCCTTCGCGATCAGTTTTTTGCCTTCCGCGACGGTAAGGGAAAACTGCGCTTTCATCTCATACGTCGCCCATTCCCTGAAGGTGCGTCATCGGGCCGTAGAGTTCGACCATGCGGTCGTATTCGGTCGGATCGTAGAAAGACAGATTCCCTTCGCCGAAGGCCTTCGCGACCTCGATGACGAACCGGACGGCCGATTCGATATCGACCGGCTGCGACGCACCCGTTGCGCATCCGGGAACCGCCGACTCCGCCGTAAGCGCGACGCCGACAACCGGAGCCGACGTCGCCGTGCACGGCTGCAGGATGCTGTTCAGATGGTAGAGTCCGTTGCCGTACGGGGTGATGTCCTGCATCGACAGCGGGAAGACGACGGGGGCGCGCCCGGTCACGTACGACATGACGGAGAGCAGGTCCTCGCTGACGCGCATGATCCAGCCCTCCCTGACGGTCGGCGAGATGGCGAACCCGCGATGGTTGATGACCCGGTTGCCGCGCGTCGTATCCACGGAGAGGACCGCGTCGAGATTTCCGGACATCTCCTCCGCGTTCGCGATCGCCATGTTGATCGGAGAATCCATGAACGGGACGGGGTCGTGCGGGCGCGTCGGAGCGTTCGGACAGATGTGGGTCGATACGAAGACGTCACCTTTCAGGACGTCTCCGACGGCCGACATGCGGGCCAGCTTCATCGCCGTCGCCACGGCCGTGACGGCTCCGTCTGCGTCCGACACCAGGCCGGTCCGCTCGGGTCTCGCCCCGATGCCGCCCAGTCGTCCGACGATTCCGAGCGTCGGGGCTGTTCCCCCGGATATTCTGCCCGACGAACCGCGTACCCAGACCTTCACGAAGTCGGTGTTTCCTTTCGGTCCCGTGACGGTCCGCACGACGACGTCCGCCTCCCCCGCCTCCAGAATCGCCGCCCTGACGGATTCTCCCGTGACGACCGGAGAATCCAGAAGTTCCATGGCCTTCATGGTCCAGTAGAGAGACATGAATTAGCTCCTTTCCCGGGATCCCCCGCGCGCATCGAAGGACAGGTACGCGAGAACGGGCTCCCCGACTATGCCCTCGACGGGCTCGAACAATTCCCTGCACCGCATCCCCGCTCCGAGAAGCAGGTTTCCGGACGGCGCGGCCAGAACGACGACGCGCATGTCGCGCCGAAGCTCCGCGGTCGTCACTGGAACTCCCGTCCCCGCGTCGAGCGTCATGATGAGGTCGGGGAACGTGTACCGGCGTTTTCCTCCGACGTCGAGCGTCATGTATTCGTTCCAGAAGGTCGCGGACACTCCCCCTTCGACCTCGATCCGGCCGTGGTCGAACCCGCCTTCGGTCGCGAGGTCGTACCGCACGACCGCGCCTTCCGCAACGACCGTTCCGCCGAGGAGCGCAGCCGCGGCGGCCGCGACCGCTTCCCCGCCGAAACCGGCGTCGCGCATCGCGAATCCGACCTCGATCGCCCTCCGGACCCCGCCAGGCGCCGCGTGCCGTTTCGCGTACGACGCCGGTACCGGATTTCGGGCCACGGACACAAGTCCGCCCGCACGTACGGAACTCTGTCGTACGAGCGCCGATACCGCCTCCATCGGTCCCCTGAAGATCGCCTCGAGGTACGTCCCCTTCTCAGGATCCCCACCCGCCGCGGCCTGCACCGAGCGATACGCGGCGTCGCGATGGAGCCCCATCGAGCCCATGAGCCCCGTCGGATGGGCGCGACCGTTGCACGGGGCGTCAACTACCGGTCGCCCGGTCATCGCGGCGGGAACCCATCCGTTGCAGATCGCGCTGCCACCGCATTCGTTCGTGATGAGCCCGCCGACCGAGAGATCCTCGAAACGTTCGAGCATCGTCACGACGCGTCCCGCCGCCTCCGGCGAAGCGCAGGCGTCTCTCGCCGCCGGCGCCCCTACGGCCGAACACGTCAGCAGCACGGCTTCCGGATCGACATCGTCGATATCGACGAGGTTCACTCCCCCGAGGCGCACCGCCTCGACCGCGAGAAGGCGCCCCTTCTCCATGGATCCGCCGCCGCCGCCGCCGAGCAGGCACCCTCCGAGAATCGCGGCATCGATTTCTTCCCGTGTCAGTTTCATACCCTTCACCCGCGTTTCGTTCTCTACGTCAGCAGAGTGCGGCGCGCATGGCCGCTCCCGCCGCGATCAGCGGATCGATGACGACAAGCCCCGTCTGCTCCCGAAGCACGGCCGCGATTCCGATCGTCGCGAACCCCGTACACGCGAGCGCGAGCACCCGGGCGCCGCGATCCCTCATCAGGCGCGCCGAAGCGATCGTCCGTTCCCGTCCTCCGTGAGTCATGAGGTCGAGCGTCGACGACACCCCATCCGGACGTCCGGACGCAACCAGCGCGTCGCCGAGAATCGCGCGCATCTCTTCCGGGATGTCCTCCATGATGCCAAGAACGCCCACCGCCGCCCCGAACGAACGGGCAAGATGCGCCGTCGCGATTCCCGCGCCGACGACCGGAACCGTGAGATCCCGCTGAAGCGTCCGTACGGCGGGATCTCCCGCACAGCTCACGAGAATCCCCCCGACCCCATCTCGTTCCATTTCGCGGGCAAGCGCGATCACTTTCGGAATCGCGAGGCGCTCCGTCCCGGAATCGTGGATCCCCTCGGGTTGGTCCGGAATGCAGCGGGACTCCACCCGAAGCCCCGGAAAGGTCCGTTCGAGGATGTCGCCGTGACGCCGGAGCAGCGACTCGTCGTCCGTGGTCAGGACCCGGATGAGGCCGACTTTCGCTTCGGTTACCACCATCCGAAACTCCTCCCGAGCGCGTTCACGAAGCCGTAGATTCCGTCTCCGGCAATGAACCCCGCGCCGTACAGCTCGAGGAGCTCCCCGTGATTCTTCTCGAACGCGAGTCTGATGGCGACGGCGACAAGAAGCCCTATCCCGTAGATCGGGTTGTTAATCAGGAGTCCCGTCGCGAAGAGCACGCCGAGCGCCTTTTTCGCGCCTCCCGCGAACTGGAGCACCGCTCCGGCAACCGACCAGACCAGAAGCTGGCGCAGGATCTCCGGGTGCGATCCCGCCTTGATCGTCGCCGCAAACACCTTGCTGACGGGCGGGATGAGATTCTGCCGGAAGTGCATGTCCATGAGAAGTCCGACGACGACCATCGCGATGACGCCGCCGATCAGCTCGGAGATCACCTGCTGGCGTCTGCCGTCGAGCTCGTATGCCGGGTTCGTTCCCCTGCCGCGGATGATCCATCCGGTCTTCAGGTCGTATCCCATATCCGCGAAGCACGGCCCGGTGCTGGCGACGTACCCCGTCAGCAGCGCGAGCGCCGCGGGGGGGAACCCCATGAAGAGTCCGAGACTCAGGAAGATGATGCTGATCGCGAACCCGGGAAACCATCCCGAGTGCATCGCGCAGAGCCCGACGAGAATCGGGCTGACCAGCGCGGAAATCGTGCTCCAGGTCACCCAGAGCGACAGCGTCGAAGCCGACATCTCCGACCAGATGCCCGAGATGAGCGACAGGGCCACTGCGCCCGCGAGGAAGAGGACGAAGCCCATTCCG
Organism: Lactivibrio alcoholicus; assembly: GCF_055390895.1. Classification (NCBI taxonomy): domain Bacteria; kingdom Thermotogati; phylum Synergistota; class Synergistia; order Synergistales; family Aminobacteriaceae; genus Lactivibrio; species Lactivibrio alcoholicus. The sequence goes on along the minus strand of NZ_AP042471.1, from coordinate 2,078,963 downwards.
ATGGCCTTCTTCGTGGCGTCTTTGCTCACACTGTACGTATCCTGCATTGTTTCCGCGGCGCCGTTTCCGGATTTGCGCGTGATGATGACGATGGCCTGGATCAACGAGACGACTCCGGCCCCGATCATGACGCCATGGGGGATATAGGTCTTCCCGAGATCGACTGGGAGCCCCGAAATTCCCAGACTTCCAAGAAACGCCGCGATCTGCGGGAAGTACCCGCGGACGAGGAGTCCAAGGGCCAGCGCGACCATCGCGAACGTATTCGCGATGAAGGCGATGCCGACTCCCGCCATCGGCAGTCCGGCGGCGAGAAACGGCTTGATCTTGAGAGCCGCTCCCGCCGCTCCGAGCAGGATGCCTCCGAAGAGCAGCCGCCCCTTTCGTCCGCCTTCATCCCCCGCTATGAGCGCCTGCGCCGTCGCGACACCGGGAGGCCATGAACCGCTCGCCAGGAACAGCTCGGAATCGTAGACGCGATACACGAAGTACATCCCGATCAGCGTCGCGATCCCCGATCCGACGAGCATCGGAATGAGCTGCTTCATGTCGCCGAAGGCGAACAGGATTCCGACCGCGAGGAGTCCGCAGTTCGCCGCCCCGAAACCGGCGGCGGATGTCATCGTCTGCACGAGATTCTGCCTGTCGAGACTCCGGAACTTTTCCATCGACGCGAGCGGAATCCGCGCTATCGCCATCGCGAGCAGCGCCCCGATCACGGATGTGTTCGGGGTGATGCCGATCCTCGCGATGATCTGCATGCAGATCACGGCCGACAGAACCGAAACGAAGACGCTGACCAGCAGCGTCTCCCTCTCGAGCGCCTTCACGTGTGGTTCGTGTGGATCCTTCATGTGACCGCCCCCCTCAATTCGTCGTCAGAAAACGAACGGAACCGGAAAACACGCGCAACCGTAACGATCGTATCGCTCTCTCCTCTCTCCCGACCCGGGCACAGTGTACTATTTCCACTCGTCGGACGATATCGGCCATGTCGTATTTTCTGACATGACGAGGTCCGGAACAATGGTCCGTGGACACGAAAGTCCCCGAACTTCTCTGTGCGGGAGGCACACTCCTCAGGTGCGGCCTGAGTGCAGGTGACAGGAGACCTCCCGTCCGCCCGCCAGAACGCGGGGAGGCGGAGTTTCGCAAACATCGGACGCATCCGGACACCGTGTCCGGAAGGCGCAGCCTCCCGGCGGGTCGAGCGGACTCGGAATCTCTCCCCGGACGGGGTCGGATGTCATTCTCCGTCCCGGATCGGGAACGGCGCTCAGTAACGCCCTCGTGTACGGGTGAAGCGGAGAGTCGACGATATCCGAGACAGTTCCGCTTTCCACGATCCGCCCGAGGTACATGACCGCGACGCGGTCGGAGAAGCAGCTGACGATCTTGAGGTCGTGCGTGATGAGCAGGTATGTCAGGGTCCGCGTTCCGCGGATTTCCATAAGGAGGTTGAGGATCTGCGCCTGCACCGAGACGTCGAGTGCGGACGTCGGCTCGTCCAGCAGGAGCAGTTGCGGTTCGAGGATCAGGGATCGCGCGATCGCGACGCGCTGCTTCTGTCCGCCAGACAGTTCGTGCGGATACTTCGGAAGCAGATCCCTTCCGAGGCCGACGAGATCGAGCATCGCGGAAACCCGACCGGAGCGTTCGCGCGCGTTCCCCATTCCGCGGATCAGGAGTCCCTCCTCTATCTGGAACCTGATAGTCTTCCTCGGATCGAGCGATGATTCGGGGTCCTGAAAGACCATCTGGACGCACGCGCGCCTCCTGTCCGACTCCTTCAGCGGTTCGCCGGAGAGCAGAATCTCGCCCGACGTCGGCCGATGAACGCCGGCGACGAGATTGGCGACGGTCGACTTCCCCGATCCGCTCTCGCCGACGATACTGAACACGCTTCCGCGCGGAACCGAAAACGACACGGAACGTACGGCGTGAAGTTCGAGCGTCGGACGTCCGAACAGGTTTTTCCGGACCGGAAACGTCTTTCCCACGTTGCGCACTTCGAGGATGTCCATGGGTTTCACGCCCCTTCTCCACGGTATTTCCAGCACCAGACGACGCGGCCGCCGAAATCGCGGGGGGGCGGCGGCTGAGTCCGGCACACGTCCATGACCGCGTCGCATCTGGGATGGAACCGACACCCCGGCGGAGGGGAGAGCGGACTCGGGACGGTGCCCCGGATCGCCGCGAGCGGACATCCCCTCCGTTCCGCCCCGAGCGTCGGAATCGACCGGAGCAGACCGACGGTGTACGGATGGAGGGGATTCGCGAAGATGTCCGCGACCGGCGCGATCTCCATGACCCTCCCCGCGTACATCACCATGATCCGCTGCGCTATCTGCGACACGACCCCGAGGTCGTGCGTGATGAAGATGAGCGCCGTGTTCGACACCCGCTGCAACTCCCGGAAGAGATGAAGGATCTGCGCCTGGCTGATCACGTCGAGCGCCGTCGTCGGTTCGTCGGCGACCAGCAGCGCCGGTTCGCAGAGCATCGCCATTGCGATCATGACGCGCTGCCGCATTCCGCCGCTGAATTCGAACGGATACCGCTCCAGCATCCGCTCGGGGTCGGGAATCGCGAGGCGCTCCATCATTCCGACGACCCGGTCCCTGGCGGACGGGCCCGGCATTCCCAGATGCTCCTCCAGTACCTCGCCGAGCTGCCTGCCGATACGGATGGACGGGTTCAACGAGTTGAGGGGGTTCTGGAAAACCATCGACACGTCGCGGCCGCGGAACGCGGCCAGCGACGCGCAGGGCTGTCCCCTGAACGTCAGGTTTCCTTCCCTCCGGACCGATGGAGCCGAAACGAGATCCATGATCGAGAGGACCGTGACGCTCTTACCCGAACCGCTCTCCCCGACGATGCCGAGGGACTCCCCCCTTTCGACCGAGAAGGAGACGTCTTCGCACGCCGTCAGGATCCCTTCCGGAAGGCGGAAGCGGACCGAAAGCGAGCTGACGGAGAGCAGCGGAACGGAACGGTCCGTCAAAAATCCCGTCTCCTCTCGCGGAAGTACCGCGTCGCTTCGCGCATCAGATCTTCGTCGGCGAAGAGATCGCACGCCGTCAGCGCGAGAGCCTTGACGGCCCGGAGCATCGCGCCGTAGCCGTATTCGGAATCGGAACACGCGGCGAACTCGGGCGTATGCGTCGGGATCTTCTCTCCGGCCGTGATGTCGATATACCCCTGCGTTCCGGCGACGACCTGCGTCACCGCCCCGACGTCCGTGGATCCGACTCCGTCCCCGTAGATCCGCGGAGACACCTTCTCGCCGACGAGTTCGTAGTTCCTGTCGATCGTCCGCGCGATCGGGACGTTAACGTACACCTCGGGCTGCGCGTCCCGGAGCGTCAGCGAAACGCGGCAGCCCGTCATTTTCGCGGCGCCCTCCGCGATGTCGCGCAGTCGGACCTCCATCGCGTCGACTTCCTCCATGGTCAGCGCCCGGAGGCCGATCTCCGCCTTCGTATAGTCGGGGATCGTGTTGAACGACTGTCCTCCGTCGAGGATGATGCCGTGGACGCGCGTCCGCTCCTTCATCTGCTGGCGCATGAGACCGATGCCATTGAAGAGAGAGATCATGGCGTCGAGCGCGTTGACGCCCTTGTAGGGGCCGGCGGCCGCGTGCGCCGAGTGGCCGAAGAATTCGACGTAGAAGACCTTGATTGCGTACGAGATGTCGAACCCCGTGCTGAGCGTCGTCGGATGGATGATCATCGCCGCGTCCACGTCGCGGAAAACGCCTTTTTCGACGAGATGGATCTTGCCGCCGCCGTGCTCTTCGGCGGGGCAGCCCACGAACAGGATCATCCCCCGGCCCGGCGAGGGGATTCCACAGCTCCTGAGCGCGACGGCGGCTCCGGCTCCGATCGTTCCGATCATATTGTGGCCGCACGCGTGACCGACGCCCGGCAGGGCGTCGTACTCGCCGAGAAGCGCGATCCTCGGCGTTCCGGAACCGGACCGGGCGACGAACGCGGTCTCGAGTCCGCCCGCGTTCCACTCGACGTCGAATCCGTTTTTCCCGAGGAACTCGGCCAGCTCGCGCGACGAACGACGTTCCTGCCACGAAAGCTCATTGTATTCAAAAATCCGCTTCGCGATTCCGACAAGCTCATCCGAAAGAGCGTCGACACGGGATATGATTCGCTGCTTCACCGCATACACATCTCCTTTTCTTTCCGCGCCCCTCACGAACGCATGCGCGGGTCGAGGACGTCCCTGAGGCCGTCGCCCAGAAGGTTGAATCCGAGACACGTCACGAGAATCGCGACGCCCGGGAATATCGCGAGGAGTGGCGCCTTGTCGATGAAGGGCATCGCTTCGCTCAGCATACTCCCCCACGAAGGCGTCGGCGGCTGGATGCCGAGTCCGAGGAAGCTCAGCGTCGCTTCGCTGATCACGGCGCCCGCGAAGCTCAGCGAGGCGTAGATGATCACGGTCGGCATGATGTTGACGATCAGGTGTCGCGAGATGACCCACCATCCCGACGCGCCGAGAACACGCGAGGCGGTGACGAAGTCCTCGTTTCTGAGGCCGAGAACGGAACTCCGGACGACACGCGCGAAGCTCGGCACCATGACGAGTCCGATCGCTATCATCGCGTTGAAGAGACCGGCGCCGAGCGTCGCCATCATCGCGATCGCGAGGAGAATGTAGGGAAACGAAAGAAGCGCGTCCATGAGACGCATGAACAGGGCGTCGGGGAAACCGCCGCAATATCCCACGACGACGCCGATGGTCGTCCCCACGAACGCTCCGATGCCGACCGCGATGACGCCGACGAGAAGAGAGACGCGGGCCCCCCAGACGAGCCGCGTGAAAACGTCGCGCCCGAAATCGTCCGTTCCGAGGGGATGTCCGCCGACGCCCGGCGACGCGAGCGTATTCGCGAAGTCCATATCCTCGAACCCGAACGGCGAGATCGCGGGAGCGCCGAACGCGAGCGCGACGTTCAGCAGAACGATGCAGAGTCCCATGACTCCCTGCTTGCTCCTGAAAAAACGTTTCAGAAACGTCCCGGACATCTCACGCGCCTCCGTACGATTTTCGGATTTTCGGGTTCAGGAAGGCGTAGATCACATCGACGGCGAGGTTCACGAAGATATACAGGACCGCGATGAACAGGACCTCTCCCTGGACGAGAAGGTAGTCGCGGCGCATGATCGCGTCGACCATCAGCTTCCCGAGCCCCGGAAGGGCGAAGACCGACTCCGTGAGCACCGCTCCGGCGAGAAGGTGCCCGAGCTGGAGTCCGACGACCGTCACGACCGGGACGAGCGCGTTCCGAAGCGCATGTCGCCCGAGAACGAGCCGATCTCTGAGTCCCTTCGAACGGGCCGTCCGGATGTAATCCTGACGCATGACCTCGAGCATGCTCGAACGCGTGAAGCGGGTGATGATCCCCATGGACTGGAATGCGAGCGCGAAGGAAGGAAGGATGAGATGGCTCGCGACGTCCCATGCCCCCTTCTCCCAGCTTCCGAGACCGACCGAGGGAAGCCAGCCGAGAGTGAGGACGAAAAACACGATGAGCATCATTCCCACCCAGAAGATCGGCACCGATACCCCGGTGAGCGCGAATGTCGTTATGAGAAGATCGCTGAAACGATTGTGGCGGAGAGAAGCCCATATTCCGAGGGGCACGCCTGACAGCACCGCGAGAGAAAGCGCGCAGACGCTGAGCGTCATCGTCACGGGAAGCCGTTCGAAAATCAAGGAAAGGACATCCTGCCTGTAAATCAGCGAACGGCCGAGATCGCCCCTGAAGACACCCGAGACATAGGACGCGAACTGCGCGGGCAGAGACCGGTCGAGACCGAGTTCGACACGGAAGCGCGCGACATCTTCGGGACTCGCCTCGGGACCGAGAAGCACGAGAGCGGGATCACCTGGTATCATCTTCATGAGAAGAAAGATGACGAGCAGAACGAAAAACAGAGTCGGAACAATCTGGATGCAACGTCTGAGAATGAATCGTCCCACTCCGGCGCCTCCTTGCTCTGAATCCGGAATTCCTTCCATCCTGCGCGGGAAACGCCGTCTCAGCCGCGAAAAACGGAACGGAATCGGTGATATCCGCTCCGGGACCCCGGGAAGGGGGAGAGGCAGGTTCCCAGGTTTCCGGAGCGGATATCGCGGCGGGACGCGGAGCGGATCTCCCCCCCCGCCGGTGGTACGACGATCAGTCGGAAAGCCAGGCGCTGTATCCGGGGCCGAACAGGCGAATCACGCCGTTCGTCGCCGGGTGATAGTCCCTGAGACGCTTGTCCACGCCGTTGAGCGGCACGAGATGGTAGAGCGGATAGTAGCAGCGGTCCTTCATGATCAGCTCTTCGGCCTGTCGGTAGCAGCGGATTCGGTCTTCCTGCTTTCCTGTGGCCGCCGCCTTGTTGATGAGCGCGTCGACCTCCGGATTGCTGTACGCTCCGCCGTTTCCGTAACTCCCCTTCTTTTCCGAATGGAACATGTAGTAGATAAAGAACAGGGGGTCGGGATACCAGGTCCAGCCGATCGCGTAGATATCGGCGTCCGCCTTCGCGGTGACGCCCATGAAGCTTCCCCACTCGAGCGAAATGACCTCGACGTCGACGCCGACCTTCCGGAGCATCGCCTGCGCGATCACGGCGGCCTTCTTCCGGCGCTCGTCTTCGGACGTGTATATTTTCAGCTTCAATTCGCCGGGTTTCTTTCCAAGTTCCTTCAGAAGCTCGACAGCGCGCGCGGGGTCGTGCTTCGTATAGAAGCTGCGGACATCGGGATTATAGGCCCACGTTCCCGGAGGAATGGGTCCGTACGCCGCACGGCCGCTTTCGCCCGGGAAAAGGACTTTGGCGATCTGCTCGACGTCGACCGCACGGAAGAAGAGTTCGCGAACCTTCGGATCCGTCGTCGGCCCCTTGACCGAGTTCATATAGAAGGCGTAGACGTTGCACGGAGCCGCGGAAACGATATCGTACCCCGCCGCGGCCCTGATCTTCGAGACGTCCTGGTCGAGGACCTCCCGCGTCACGTGGACCTGTCCGCTCAGGAGCGCCGTCGTCATCGCGGTCTTGTTCGTGATGTACCGGAACGTGATCTTCTTCGGGAAGGGCTTGTGTTCCGCGTCCCAGTAATTCTCGTCGAGGGCGAGTGTCATGTGCGAGTCCTTCACCCACTCGACCATGCGGTACGGACCGCTTCCCACGGGGTGCAACGTGAAATCGGCGCCCCACTTCTCCACGTCCTCCTTCGGCACGACCGCCGCACCGACGTCGGTCAGAACCGCAAGGAGCGCCGCGAAGGGCTGGTTGAGCACGAGCTTCGCCGTACAGGCGTCGACGACCTCGACGTGATCGAGCATGAACAGGCGCTTCATCGGCGCGATCCTCGCCGCCCGTTCGAAGCTGTACTTGACGTCCTCGGCCGTGATTTCGCGTCCGGGCTGGTTGTCGGTCTTCTGGAAGCGCACGCCCCCGCGAAGCCGGAAGGTCCACGTCCGGAGGTCTTCGGAGAACGACCACGATTCGGCGATGCACGGGACGACCTCCGTCATCGGTCCGTTGTACCGAACGAGCGTCTCGTATACGTGGTACATGACCTGCGACGACGCCGCGTCCTGATACAGGGCCGGATCCATCGTGGTGGTGTTCTGATCCGTTCCGACGACGATCTCCCCCGAGCGATCCCCGGCCGCGAGGGCGATCGGGGTCGCAAACGCAGTCAGCGAGACGAGACACAACACAACGAAGCACCTTCTCATCATACGTGTCACCTCCAGTGGATTTGTCGCAATTCCCGGCTTTCTTCCGACGCACCGGTCGCGCAGCGCCGATTCGCCTCAACAATACATATTTTATTTATTATGAAACAAATGTTGCGAAATGCGCAATGTGTCGCGGAGACGAAAGAACTTCCACGCATTTATGCACTCCGCACGAGAACATTCAGTGGTTCAGCGCGAGGAATGTGAGGGCGATACGGTAGAGGAACGCTTCGTACCCTGTGAGCGCTCCGGGAGGAAGGAGTTCTTCGATCTTCGAAAGGCGGTATCGCAGCGTGTTTCTGTGGATATGGAGGATTTCCGCGGCTTCTTTGCAGGAACGGTCGCATTCGAGGAAGACTTTCAGTGTCTCGCAGAGGCTGGCGTTGTGTTCGCGATCGAACGATGACAGCGGCCCGAGGAGGGAACGCAGAGACGCAAGAAACTCCTCCCTCGCCGGATGATCGTCGAGACACGACAGGATCCCGCAGTCGCGGAAGCGGAACACTCCGCTGCGACACCCGAGCGCGGCGACGATGTCGAGGGTCCTTCGGGCTTCGTAGAGGCTCCGGCGCACGCCGCACGAGAGCCCGTGCGATTCTCCGGCGCCGATGAGGAACGCCATGTCGCCCGAGTCCGGCCGGAAGCGTCGCAGCATCGGCGCCGGATCCTCATCGGGGGGACTCTTCAGCAGAAAGACGATATCTTCGCCCCTGACGGTCAGGAGAAAGTCACGTCCGAGCGACACGAACATCTCGTACAGAGCGCTCCTGATCCACGACGCTGCGCTCCCGCCCGCCCGGAGGACAACGATCCGTACGGGGGCGTGTGCCTCCCAGCCGAAACTGCCGAGTTCCTCGGCGGCCTTTTCGGGCTCCGTCCCGTAGAGCAGCCGCGCAAGGCAGTCCTGCCGGAGCGACGTCGAGCGCATCTGCGCCTCCCGGTCGAAGATCGCGGACATGACTTCCCTGATGATGGGGATATAGGCTGTGGAACGGTGGAGTCGGACGATCGGGAGCGCGCTCTCGTCGGCGATGCGGTACGCCTCGGGCGGCAGGTCGTCGATGAACCTCCCGAGCTTGATTCCGAATCCCGAGACCCTTCGTTCGACCCCCGCGCGGATCAGGCGGCAGAGGGCTTCGGGTTCGTCCTTGAAGGCATAGGCCGTCGTGAAGAGGAAGCAGTCCGGGATGATCCAGTTTTCGGCATCCGGGACCTCGATGACGTCGACCGAACAGACGTACCGGTCGACGCCTCTTGCGCCGGCAATGACCTCGGCTTCCGCGAAGAGCGGCAGCCTGAGCATTTCCCCGACCCGGATCACGCCCCTTCCTCCTTCCCTGTATCCTCACGGAAGATCGGCTTCCGGTACAAGGGTACCCCATCGGGAGGCCCGACGCAACGCTCCCGATGGAACCGCCCCGTCATGCGTCCAGAGGGATCCGCAGGAGTTCCGGAAGTTCCATGATCCGGACCTCGGGCCCGAAGGCGTTCGCCGCGGGGATGATCGCCGTTCCCATGAGGATCGCCGGGATTCCGGCCGCGTGCGCCCCCACGACGTCGATCTCCGGCGTGTCGCCGACCATGACGCACCGGGTCCCGGAAGGGAGTGTCGCAAGTGCCTGCCGGAACATGTCCGGCGAGGGCTTTCCGACGACGTGCGGCTCGCGCCCGGTCGCGATCTTCAGCGCCTCGACGAGAACGCCGACGGCCGGGAGCGGGCCGCGTTCGGAGGGGTACGTCCTGTCAGCGTTCGTCGCGATGAAGCGGGCTCCTTCCCGGATCGCGATGCACGCCTCGCGGACATCCCGCATCGTGATCGCGTCGGCCCAGCCGACGATCACGGCGTCCCAGCCGGAACCGTCGCCGGTGGGACGCACGTCGAGCCCGGCCTCGCGGCATTCGTCGAGGAGCGCGTCGCCGCCGAGGATCATCGGCCGCTTGAGCCCTTCCGAGCCCGCGTATATCGCCGTCGCCCTGGCGGCCGTGAAGACCTCTTCGGGGAACGCGTCGACGCCCATCCGGTTCAGGCGCGCGGCGATCCCTTCGCGCGAGACGCTCGGATTGTTCGTCAGGAAACGCAGCCGCTTCCCGCGCGACCGGAGTTCGCGCAGCGTCTCGGGCGCCCGGGGCGTCGGATTGCGCCCGATGTACACGACGCCGTCGAGATCGAAGAAAAACGCGTCGAAAGAATCCGCGATGGTCCGTTGTTCCACGGCTCCGGTCCCCTTTGTCCGGTTTACGGTCATATCCGTCGCGTCACTGCCGGGCGCGCAGCAGACGCAGCGCGATGACGAAGAGCAGGATGCCTCCCCAGAGCGCGATGGCCAGATGCGGGCTCAGCCCCAGGAGGTTCAGACCGCTGCCGATCACCTGAAGCACCATCAGCGCCGCGACGAGCCCTCCGACCTTGCCGAAGCCGCCGTCGGGATTCACGCCGCCCAGAACGGACGCGAGAACGGTCACGAGCAGGTAGGAGCTGCCGTACCCCGCGCGCGCCGAGTTGAACCGCGCGATCATGATCAGGGCGGCGACGCCGCAGAGCAGGCCCGAAAGAATGTACGCCTTCATGAGAACGCGCTTCACGTCCACGCCCGAGTAGGCCGCGGCGTTCGCGTTCGAGCCGGTCATCCGGACGCCGACGCCCCAGGGCGTCCGGTCGATCCATACGCCGACGAGCACGGCGCAGACCGCGAAGATCACGATCGGAACCGGGATCCCGAGGACCGTTCCGTTCCCGACGAAGAGCACCGCGTCCGGAAAGCCCGAGATCACCGATCCCCGCGTGACGAGGACGCCGATCCCCTCGAGAACCGTCGTCGTCCCGAGCGTCGCGAGAATCGCGGAGACGCCCAGGTGCGCGACGACGAAGCCGTTCGCGGCGCCGACCAGCGCGGAGACGACCATGGCCGAAGCGTAGGCGAGCGCCGTAATTCCGAGGACCGCGCCGGACGACGCGTCGGCGCCGGCGAGCCGCGTGAAGCAGAACGCGGCGGTGATTCCCGCGAGATTCGCGGTCGTGATGATCGAGAGGTTGATGCCCCCGGTCATCATCGCGACCATCATCGCGAGCGCGAGGATGCCGAGCTCAGGGAGCTGGAAGGCCATCGACTGAAGGTTCGCGAGGCTGAAGAACCGCCCACCGAGAAGCGACGCGAAGAGCGCAACGAGGCAGGCCAGCAGCGCGAGCAGCGAACGGATCACGGGATCAATCCGGAACATCGATGCCGACCCCCCTTCCGGCTCCGTTCCGCGCGTTCCACGCCGTGGCGCTCACGGACGACAGGATCACGCACCCGATGACGATCTGGTGCCAGTACGACGAAACTCCCAGAAGCGTCAGCCCGTTCTGCAGGATCGCGATCAGCGCGACGCCGAGCATCGTCCCGAGGAGCGTTCCGCCGCCGCCCGAGAGGCTCGCGCCGCCGAGGACCACGGCCGCAAGGACTTCCAGTTCCCGCCCGACGATCGAGTTCGGAGCGACCGTCTGCATGACCTGCGCCTGGACGACCGCGCCGACCGCCGCGAGAAAGCCCATGTAGCAGAAGACGAACAGGCGCAGGCCGAGCAGGTTGAAGCCCATGCGCGTCGCGGCCTCCGGGTTTCCGCCCATCGCGTAGATCTTGCGCCCGAGCGTCGTCCGGTTCAGAAGGAAGGCCGTGAACGCGAGAACGGCGATCAGCGCGCAGATCGCGAGCGACAGGCTGTAGGTCGCGCCGCCCTGCGTGAAGCTCCAGACGTTCACGCCGTCGGCGAACCACTTCGGGAAGTCGTAGAGCCACTTTCCGCGCGTCACGAAGATCAGGATTCCGTAGAAGACGTTCAGCGTCGCGATCGTCACGATCATCGCGGAGACGCGGAGCGAGTGGACCAGCAGACCGTTCACCGCGCCGAGCAGCAATCCCGTGCAGGCGGCCGCGCTGAAGATCACGATCCAGCCGAAGGGAGCCCCCATCGACCCGCCATACTGCACGAGGATCGACGCGACGACGTACTGGGCCACCGTGGCGGTCGCCATGAAGGAGATGTCGATTCCGCCCGAGATGAGGACCGTGAGCAGCCCGGCCGCCATGATCCCGACGAAGGCGTAGCTGTTCAGCAGATCGAAGAGATTGCTCCACGAGAGAAAGCCGTCGGTCTTCGCGCCGAGAAAAGCGACGAGGAGCAGGATCACCCCCGCGAGCAGGAACTCCCCGCGCAGGGCCGCGAAGCCCACGCGCGTTCGGCCGCAGAGGCGTTCGTCATTCCGCATTGATCTTCACCGCCAGTTCCTTTTGAGAGATGCTGTCGGGGCGATACTCCCCGACGATCCGCCCCTTGCGCATCAGCAGCACGCGATGGGCGTTGCAGAGAACTTCGGGAACCTCGTCGGAGATCAGGATGATCCCGATCCCCCTGGCCGCGAGCGCCTTCACGATCTCGAAGATGCCGTGCTTCGCCGCGATGTCCACGCCGACCGTCGGCGAATCGAGGATCAGGATCTTCGGGTTCGTCGCGAGCCACTTGGCGAGAACCACCTTCTGCTGGTTGCCCCCCGAAAGCGTCCGGACCGGTACGACCGGGTCGGAGACCTTGATGTTCAGGCTTTCGATCCACTCCCGTACGGTCGCGTCGCACCTTCGGCCGTCGATGAGGCCCCCGCGGCCGACGAGGGAGTCGACAATCGAGAGGACGACGTTGTCCCCCGCCGACTGGTCCAGGACGAGCCCGAGCGTCAGCCGGTCCTCGGGCAGGTAGCCGATCCCGGCCCGGATCGCGTCGCGGTTCGATTCGAGCCGGACGGCCGTCCCCTCGACGCGGATTTCCCCGGAGTCCGGCGCGGAGCAGCCGAAGAGCGACAGCGCGAGTTCGGTGCGGCCCGATCCGAGCAGCCCCGTGACGCCGAGGATCTCCCCCCGGCGCAGCGTGAACGAAATATCGGCGTAGTTGCGCTTCTTCGAGAGATTCCGGACTTCGAGCAGCGGCGCGTTCCCCTCGCAGGAGGTCCGGTTGATGCCCCAGGTAAACTGCTTCCCCGTCATCAGAAACGCGAGACGGGCGTCGTCCAGCTCCCGCGCGTCGTACACGCCGGCCTGTTCGCCGTCGCGCAGGACGGTCACGCGCCGGGCGATCTCCATGACCTCGTCGAGCCTGTGGCTCACGAAGAGAATCGCGAGGTCCCGGCGCTGCAGATCGCGGACGACCGAAAGGAGCGCGTCGACCTCCGTTCGCGTCAGGGAGGCCGTCGGCTCGTCCATGATGACGAGACGAGCGTCCTCCGCGATCGCGCGGCAGATCGCGACGAGCTGGCGGTCCGCGATCGACAGCTCGCGGACGGGCCTGTCGGGGTCGAGCGACACGCCGATCCGGCGCATCGCGTCGTCGGCGGACTTCCGGAGCCGCCGCCAGTCCACGAGGCGCCGTCCCTTCTCCATGTACTGCCGGATGCCGATGTTCTCGGCCACGGAGAGGTTCGGGAAGAGCGAAAGATCCTGATAGATCACCTGGACGCCCGCCGCGATCGACTCGTGCGGCGTCAGGCGCGCGCACGGCTTGCCGTCGATGCGGATCTCTCCCGCGTCGGGCGCGTAGACGCCGGACATGATCTTGATGAGCGTGCTCTTGCCGGAGCCGTTCTCCCCGACCAGGCAATGGACCTCGCCCGGGGAGATCGAAAAATCGACCCCCTTCAGCGCGTGGACGCCGCCGAAGGACTTTCGTATTCCCGTGAGTTCGATGACGCAGGGCATATTCCGAGCCTCCAGACTGAAAAAGGAGCCGCGCCGACTGCGGGAGCGGCTCCCTTTGCTGCTGCTTTTTCCGCGAACGGCGTGCGGACTTCCCGCGAACGCCGTTATTGACTTCCCGCGCCGCTAGAAGCCGAGCTTCCCGGCGCTCTCCGCCGTGATGTCGAGGATCTTGTCGAACGTGATGACCTTTCCCTTCGTGTCCGGGTCAGTCACGATCTTCATGGCGCCGAGTCCCTTGATTTCCTGCCCCTCTTTGATCTCCTGCTTGTCGAGCATGGCCTTCGCCACCGCGACCATCGCGTAGCCCGCGTCCGCCGGATCCCAGAGGTAGCCGTGCGTGATGTAGCCGTCCTTGAGGGAGGGGGCCGCGTGGCTCGGGATCACCGTTCCGACGACCGCGACAGCGCCCGCCGGGCCCTTCTTCTTCAGGGCCTGCGCCGCGCCGATGGGGCCGAGGCTTCCGAAGCCGACGATGCCCTTGAGGTTCGGATAGGTCTTGAGAAGGTCGTTCGTCTTCTTGAACGACTCCTCGACCGACTCGCCGCAGGGGATCCGGTCGGTGACGAGCTTCATCTCCGGATACTTCGCCTTCACGTAGGCGAGGCCGACATCCGCCCAGTAGTTGTGGAGCGGAACGGTCAGACTGCCGACGAATACCGCGAACTCGCCCTTGCCGCCCATTGCCTTCGCGACGCGCTCGAAATTCATCTCGCCGAACTTCTTGTTGTCGATCAGCTCGATGTCGAAATCCGCGCCCTTCTGCTTGTCGGACTCGTGCGTCAGGACGATGATGCCCTTGGCCTTCGCCTTCGCAAAGACGGGTTCGAGCGCCTTCGCGTCGTTCGGGACGACGCAGATCGCGCTCACGCCCTTGGCGATGAGGTCTTCGACGATCTTGACCTGCTGCGCCGGGTCGGCGTCCGACGGCCCCTGCTGATAGGCGTTGACCTTGAGTTCGCCGGCCGCCCGCTTGACGCCCTCTTCAAGGCGGTTGAACCAGGGAATACCGCTGATCTTCACGACGACCGCGATTTCGGCGTCCTTCGCCTCCGCGGCGACGCCGCAGAGGATCAGGGAAAGAGCCATGACAAGCGCAAGAGCCACAGATACGTTCTTCCTCATATCCACACTCTCCTTCGTGCGATGATCCCCCGTTTTCGGGGGGAGAACTCATCCCCGCGCGGCCCGGAGCTTCCGCAGGGCCGCGTCCCACTTCCCATCCCGCCCCGGTTCGTAGGTCGCGATGTCGTACGATCGTCCGACGATCTCCCTCCCTTCCTTCGTTCCGGAAACGTCTCCCGTCGCGACGAGCTGCGACAGCATGTTGCCGACCGCCGTCGCCTCGACGGGCCCGGCGTGGACCGGCAGGCCCGAGGCGTCCGCCGTGAAGCGGCACAGAAGCTCGGCCTGCGACCCGCCGCTGACGATGTGAACGGCCGTCACGGGCCGTCCGAAGATCCGTTCCATATCCCCGATCGCAAGAGCGTGATTCAGCGCGAGGCTCTCGTACACCGACCGGGCGATCTCCGCTGCGGTCTGCGGCGCGTCCTCTCCCCGGTCCACGAACCACGCGGCGATCTCGCGCGGCATGTCGTCCGGATTCATGAAACGGGGGTCGTCGGGGTCGAACACGAAGCGGAGCCCCTCCGCCTCCCGCGCGGCGGCGTGGATGTCCGCGAACGAGAGGTCGTTCCCCGCTTCGCGCCAGCACCGGCGGCACTCCTGGATGAGCCAGAGCCCTCCGAGGATCTTGTTGTACGCGATCGTATCGGCGACGCCGCACTCGTTGGAGAAGTTCGCGTCCATCGACGCGGCGGAGCGCTCCGGCGTCGCGAGTTCGCGTCCGAGCAGCGACCACGTCCCCGCGCTGATGAACGCGCAGTCCGGCCCGACGGCCGGCGTCGCGTAGAACGCCGAGGCCGTGTCGTGTCCGCCGACCGCGACGACGCGGACGCTCTCCGGCGCCCCCGTGATGGAGCGCATCTCGGGCGTCAGCGGTCCGAGGACGGTTCCGGGCGCGACGATCGGGCACAGGAAATGGTGCGGGATTCCGAGCCGGTCGAGAAGGTCCCGCGCCCACTCGCCCGTTCCGGGGTCGAGGAACTGCGACGTCGACGCGATGGTCCGCTCGCTGACGCACCGCCCCGTCAGGACCCAGTTGAAGAAGTCCGGCGGAAAGAGCAGGCGCCGTGCCCGTTCGAGCACCCAGGGACGCGCCTTCTTCTCCGCGAAGAGCTGAACGAGCGTGTTGAACTGGATGAACATGATTCCCGTCGTCGCGTAGATCTCCTCGCGCGGCAGGAGCGGGAAGATTTCGTCGTAGAGCCCTTCGGTCCGGGGATCGCGGTAGTTATGGACATTCCCGAGGATCTGCCCCGTTTCGTCGACGAGCGCGACGTCGACGCCCCATGTATCCACGCCGATCGTGAACGGCTCGCCGCCGCTCTTCCGGACCGCGGCGCGGATTCCCTCCTCCACCTCCGACACGAGCCGGAGCATGTCCCAGTACCAGCCTCCGTGCATCCGGACCGGTCCGTTCGGGAAGGTGCGGAGAACCTCCATCGACAGCCGTCCACCGTCGAAGGTTCCCCAAAGCGCCCGGCCGCCCGAGCTGCCGAGGTCGAACGCGAGAAGGCGTCGGGGGTTCATGGTCACTTCTGGCCGTAGTTCGCGAACTTCCCGATGACGACCTCCATCTCTCCCCTCGGGAGGATGACGGGGTCGCCCATCGCCTTCGCGCGAACGTAGATCTGCGCCACGAGTTCGATCTCCTCGGCCGTCGAGAAGGCCCCGAGCATCGTCGGGCCGACCGCGAGAAGGCCGTGGTTCGCCATCAGGACCGCGTTGAACGAGCCGAGCGCGTCGGCCGTGTTGCGGGCGAGTTCGGGCGTTCCGTAGGTCGCGTACTTCGCGAGCGGGACCTTGTATCCCGAAAAGCCGACGAGGTAGTGAACGGCCGGAAGCTCCCACCCCATGCAGGCGATCGTCGTCGCGAAGACCGAGTGCGTGTGGACGACCGCGTTCACGTCGGGTCGCCGGCGGTAGACCTCGAGGTGCATCGCCGTCTCGCTCGACGGCTTCTTCGGAACTTCGACGGGCGTTCCGTCAGGCTCGAAGAGCGCGACGTCCTCCGGCTTCATCTCGAAATAGTCGACGCCCGAGGGCTTGATCGCGACGAGCCCCTCCTTCCGGTCGAAAAAGCTCAGATTCCCGCCCGTCCCCGTCGTCAGACGCGCCGTCACGAGGCGTCGCCCGAACTCAACGATCTGCGTCCGCGCCGTTTCCATTCTCATATCGTTTCCTCCATTCGCGCCGGAACCCGGCGCCCGTTTGTCCGCTCCGTATTCCGCGAAACAACGGGCATTTACTTTTCATTCGATATAATACACTACGAAGGGAAGAAAAGATGCCGCGCACCGTTACGGAGCATCTTTGAAGGAGGAGCGAAGCATGGACGACGAACGCGCTGTCCTGGGCGTGGACTTCGGAACGGATTCCGTCCGGGCGCTGGTCGTGGGCGCGACGGACGGCAGAGAGATCTCGGCCGGAACGGCCCCCTTCCCGCGATGGGCGGAGGGACGCCATTGCGACCCTGCATCCAATCGTTTTCGTCAGCACCCCCGCGACTACATCGAGGCGATGGAGCAAGCCGTACGGATGGCCCTCGATCCGCTGACGCGCGACGAACGCGCCGCAGTCGCCGGGATCGGCGTCGACGCCACGGGCTCCACGCCGTGCGCCGTCGATGCGTCCGGCGCTCCGCTCGCGCTGCTCCCGGAATTCGCGGACGACCCGGACGCGATGTTCCTTCTCTGGAAGGACCACACGGCCGTCGACGAAGCCGCCGCTATCAACGACGCCGCCCGACGCTCGCCGATCGACTACACGCGCCGTGTCGGCGGCGTCTACTCGTCGGAGTGGTTCTGGGCGAAGATCCTCCACGTCCTGCGCGTCTCGCCGAAGGTCCGCGCGGCCGCGTTCTCGTGGGTCGAACAGAGCGACTGGATCCCCGCGCTGCTCACGGGCGTTCGGAACGCCGCCGGCATCCGCCGGAACCGCTGCGCCGCCGGGCACAAGGGGGCGTGGTGCGCGGAGTGGGGCGGATTGCCGCCCGATGTTTTCTGGACGCAGGTCGATCCGTTGCTCGCGGGCGTCCGCGGCCGCGTCGCGGCCGAAACGGTCACGTCCGACCGGGCCGCCGGCGGCCTCTCGCCGGAGTGGGCGGAGCGCTTCGGGCTCGCACCCGGAATCCCCGTCGCGGCCGGAATCATCGACGCCCACGCGGGCGCGGTCGGCAGCGGCATCCGCGAGCGGACCCTGCTGCGGATCATGGGGACGTCGACATGCGACATCATGGTCGTCGACCCTGAGGTGATCGGCGACCGGACGATCCCGGGGATCTGCGGCCAGGTCGACGGCTCGGTCGTCCCGGGCCTCGTCGGGCTCGAAGCCGGGCAGTCGGGCTTCGGCGACGTCTACGACTGGTTCCGCCGCCTGCTCCTCTGGCCGATCACACACCTCGGGGGCAATGTCGCCGACTTCGAAAAGAAGATCCTTCCGGCGCTCTCCGACGCGGCCGCCGTCTTGCCGCCCGACGCATCGCTCCCGATCGCGCTCGACTGGTTCAACGGCCGACGGACGCCGTTCGCGGATCAGCGCCTCACGGGGGCCGTCGCGGGGCTCTCGCTCGGGACGGACGCCCCGCGCCTCTTCCGCTCGCTCGTCGAGGGAACCGCGTTCGGCGCCCGGGCCATCTTGGAACTCTTCCTGCGCGAAGGAATCTCGATCGACGACGTCATCGCGGTCGGCGGCATCCCGGACCGGAACCCCTTCGTCATGCAGGTCCAGAGCGACGTCATGGGCGTCCCGATCCGCGTCGTGAAGTCCGCGCAGCCGTGCGCCCTCGGGGCGGCCGTTTGCGCGGCAGTCGCCTCCGGAATCCACGGGACCGTCCGCGACGCGCAGGAACGGATGGCGAGCCCCGCCCGCGCGACCTACGCACCCGACCCCGCGCTGCGGTCGTTCTACGACGGGCGATACCGCTCGTATCGCGCGCTCGGCGAGGCGGCGGAACAGCTGATCCGCTAGAAAACGAAGGAGCGGGCTGGAGACTCCCCGCCCGCTCCGGAATGTCTCCGAAGCCGTCTAGCGCCTGCGCTTCCGAAGCGTCAGAAGAGCCGTCGCGAGAAGCAGCGCCATCCACGGCGTCCCCGCCGCCGAGCACCCGCCGCCCCCACTTCCGCCGGCCGCCGGAGTGACGCCTCCGGCGGTCCGGACCTTCGCGACGAACGCGTCGAAGATGAGCCCGCCGCCGTAGTGCGTCTGGAAGGCTCCCTCCGTAACCGGGAAGTTCGTCGACGTCGTCCATCCGGAGACGTACGCGCTCCCGGAGGCGTCGACGGCGATCCCATAGATCGCATCGGAATCGTTCCCTCCGAGATACGACGACCAGGCGAGCCCGACGCCCCCGAAGTGGAACTTCGTCACGAACCCGTCCCAAACGCCGCCGCAGAAGGCCATCCGAAACGCGCCCGGCGTCACGGGAAAGTCGGCCGCGAGCGTCCATCCGGTCACGTAGGCGTTCCCCGCGGAATCGGCGGCGATGGCGCGCCCCTCGTCATTGAGCATTCCGTCGCCCCCGAGGTACGTGGCGTAGACGAGCGACACCCCGCCGGGCGCGATCCGCACCACGAACGGGTCCGAATATCCCGCGCCCGTATAAGTCGTATCGAAGGCGCCCGGAGTCACCGGAAAGTTGGGCGAGGCCGTCATCCCGGTGATGAACGCCTCTCCCGTCGCGTTCACGGCGATGCCCATGCCGGCCTCGCCCTTGTCGCCGCCGAGATACGCCGAGTAGAGCAGCAGCGAACCGTCGGCGCTGAGCTTCGAGACGAAGGCGTCTCCATTGTCGTGATACAGGTTCGAAAACGATCCCGGCGTGACCGGGAAGCTGTCCGAAGCCGTCTGCCCCGTCACGTACGCGTTTCCCGACGCGTCGACCGCGATGGCGTAGGCCCTGTCCATTCCGACCCCGCCGAGGAACGTTCCGTAGACGAGGCCGGGGAGCGATCCCTTCCCGACGGCCGCGCCGCCCCCGGACATCCGCGCGAACGGCCGCGCGACGGCGCATCCGCGCGCCTCGGGGACCGCGCCGCACGGGCGCGGACCTTCTCGTACCTTCCGACACCGCATTCACATCCGGACACCTGACGGAACATCGCGACCACTCCTTTCCGAAAACCGCTCCCGGCGCCGAGCCGGGCACGATCTCTCCGGAACGGCGCACAATACGAATAACGCGCACAAACTCGAAAAATCCATCTGCTTTTGTGTTTATCATACCGGAAACCGCGCGGTCAATGAATGGATACCGGAACCCATCATTCATGGACCACTCGCATCCCGCACACCGGCATGATGCAGCGCGTTGCAATAGCGAGAACACTGTGTCATGATGCTCTCCGGCCGGGGACGTCTTCATCCGTCTCCGGACCTAACGCCTCATACGGGAGGAGAAACGAGATGCTCACACAGCGCGATGTACGGTTCACGAAACCGTGTCTTCAGGCGGTCGTCCTCGTTGCGGCGCTGCTGTTCGCGGCCCCGGCCCCGGCGGCACTTCCGTCGCTTCCCGGTCCGACCGAAGGCGCGGGACTCCAGAAGCTCCCCGCCCTGCCGGACCTCCCGACGCTCCCCGATCCCGGCGACGCCGCGGAACCGACGCCGGGCGCCGCGGCTGGTGGGCGCGAATGGACGATCATCGCCTACGTCGACGGCGACAATAACCTCGAACGCTACCTCCTCGCCGACGTGAAGGAGATGGAGCGGGCCTGTCCCGAATCCGGTCTCGATGTGATCCTCCTCATCGACCGATCGAAGGGATACACGAAGGCCTTTGGAGACTGGACCGGAACGCGCGCTTACCGCCTCAGGAAATCGTCCGCCGACGATGCGCTCGGCTCCGAACTCCTCAACGATTACGGCGAACTGAACATGGGCGACCCGAAGCTCCTCGGGGACTTCATCCGCGAAACCCTCAGGAACTACCCCTCCCGAAAGGTGGCCCTCTTCATGTCGGACCACGGCGCGGGATGGATCAACATGGCCAACGACGACGACGCCCCCGGCGCCGCGAAGAAGACGGACGAGATCACGCTCCAGGAGTTCAGGGCCGTCCTCGAACGGACCGCGCCTCTCTGTCCCGGAAAGGCGTTCGACCTCGTCTTCTTCGACATGTGCCTCATGGGACAGGCCGAAACGGTCGCCGCATGCGCCCCGTTCGCGCGCTACATGGTCGCCTCCGCCCCCACCGTCCCGGGGGTCGGCATGGACTTCACGAAGGCGCTCCCGCTCTTCGTCTCCGGGAAAGACACCCGCGACATCGCCGCGGGAATGGTTCGCGCAGGCGTCAGCGGATTCCTCGAAAACGGCGACCGGGACGGCTCCTACACGGCATTCGACCTCTCGAAGACGGACGCGTTCCTCGGCGCGTTCAGGGCATTTTCCGACACACTGACGACCATGATCCCCGGAGAATGGGCGAACATAACGCGGACGATCTTCTACTCGCAGAACTACGGCGGGCGCGAGGACTTCCTCAGGAAGAAGGATTCGATTTCGAGCATCGACTTCCGGGACTGGATCTCCCGCCTGTCGAAAACGCTCGCGAATCCTCCGGCCGCACGGATCGCGTCCCTCGAGAAGGCCCTGGACGCGCTGATCATCACGACGGAAAAGGGGCCGATGCTTCCGTTCTGCAAGGGCCTCTCCCTCTACGCGCCGCTTCGCGAAGACAACCTTCGCGCGGGGTACGACGACCTGGACTTCAGCCGGAAGACGGGCTGGAACGCGGCCCTCTCCGCGCTGTACGAGCGGCAGAAGGTCGACGGGATGACGCCGCCGAAGGTCGTCGCCATCGAAGTCGGCAGCCCGGTTCTCAAGGCGGGCGTCGGAAAACCCACCGGAGGGAAGGACTTCGACATCGCTCCGGCCCGGGAGGTCGTCCCGCTGTCCGGCGGCGACATCCGCGGAAGCTACGTGAAACTCACATTCGACGGGAAGGCCATCCTCTGGGGGTACGCCGCGTTCGCCTGGGCCGACGCCGAAAACGGCGAATACACCGTCGTCCACGACACGCTGCTCCTCGACGAGGACATCGATCCCGAAGCGAGCGCAAAGAAAAAGGAAGAGGCCGCGGACGTCACGACGGCACTGACCCCCGTCTTCACCGACGGCCGGAACGAACTCCTCTACCAGATCGGGGGACTCGTCCACAAGCTCGCGAACGGCGACCGGAGCGTCCCCGTCACGATCAAGTACCGGAACGTCGCCGACCTCTCCCGCTTCACCATCGCCGCGACCTACGCCGACGCCGAGACGAAGGGCGAGGTCCCGATCGAAATCACCGTCGACGCGACCGACTACAGGATCGCCGGCATCATTTCCATCGTTCCCACGGAAAACGGCGTCTCCGTCAGCAACGTCGAACCGAAGCCGGACGGGATCGTCCGTCCCTCGCTCCTGAAGTTCGGCCCGGACGGCAGGATCGTCGCGGTTCCGGGAGAACCGATCGAGTGGGGCGACGGACTCGACGTCATCCTCGACCTCATCCCGGGGGGAAAGATCCTCCGCATTCTCGGAAAGGCCGAATCCATCGGAGGCCGGGGAGCCGCGCTTCTCGGCGGTCCCGTCGTCGTCGCGGCAAACCCGCTGCTCACTCCGTACATCGATGCGACGCACCGCTTCGGAACGGAAAAACTGCCCGGACGATACGCCGCGTTCGGCGCGATTCCGTTGCGTTCCAACCCGAAGGAATACACGATGGCGCCCACGGGGGTCGTCATGGACCTCCGGGACGACGCAAATAACGGGAGAACGTTCCGGGGCGTCATCGAAAGCATGGGCGAAAAGCCCGTCGAACTTTCCTTTCTCTGGGAACCGCGCGGACTGCCGATGCTGACCTCCTGCGTCCCAAGCGATGACGGGAAACGCCTCGTCCCGATCGACCGGAAATTCGCCGTCCTCGTGACCGAAAACGGCAGGCATTCGTGGACCACCGTAAGCGCATCGGACGGATCGTTCCTCCGGCTCGTCCCCATCGGCGAAGCCGACTTCCCCCGGGAATTCCTGAGCGGAACGTGGAACGGAAACGACGGCAGTACACTCACGCTCGCGAAAGGATCGGCAGTCTACATTCCGGACAAAGGAGCGCGGATCCGCGGCGCGTTCACCGTCCGGGACAACCTTCTGACCATCGCCCCGGCGTCCGGCACGGCAGTGTCGCTGTATTTCGGCGTCAACAGGGAGGACAACAGCCTGACGGCGACGTTCACAGACACCGATACGGCCGTGATCTACACGAGGGGGAAGCCCGCGCCGAAGCCCACCGCGCAGCCGAAACCCCAGCCGCAATCACAGGGCATCACCCTCGACGGAACGTGGGGAACCATGTTCAACGGCCAGCAGCTCGTCATGCAGGTCGCGGGGAATCGCTACCAGGTCTGGATCGACGGAGCACCCTACGAATCGGGCGTGTTCAGCGTCCAGGGGGACGTCATGCACGTGCGGACCGCGAACGGGATGGTCTTCAGCCAGTACTTCCGGATCGACCCGACGGGAACCGTATTCACCGTTACGAACGCGCAGACGGGAATGACGGTTGTCTACCAGCGCCTCCGATAGCGCGAATAAAGCGACACCGGCCGGCCTGGCTAGGCCTCTCCCTCCGCGTCCCCGACCGGCCGGATCGCCCCGATCCCGAGAAGCGCTTCGAACGTATTGGCGGCGCCTCCATGTTTGACGAGCAGACCGTCGACGCCCGATCGAAATCGACGCCGTCGATCGTCACCTGTCTGCCGGTCGGAGCCACACCCAGCCAGGAACCCGCGCGAGTCCCGCGCGACGGTCTGAAAATTCGCGGCCTCCTCAATCAATCTCCGGCTCACCGCCTCGTTGCGCTCCTCCGTCGTCATGGCATCCTTCTTCTCTCCATCCATACACCCTGTGAGGCAACGAAAATATGACATTAATAACCTAATCCACATCAATGTAATGAATGCATTCTTTTTAATTATACAAATAAGCATATCTCGTGTTCCGAACGTCCGCAAGAATCCGTATAATATGCGCAGGTACATTTCGGGAGGGTTTTTTATCGAATGAAACTCATGACGTGCTCGCTCTGCCAAAAGCTTTTTTCCGGCGATGGCCCCGAAATCTGTCCGAACTGCATGGACAGGCTGAACTCCCTTTTCCATGTCATTCGCGACTATATCGAAAACAACCCGGAAAAGGATCTCGACGCGTATTCCCTGTCCAAGGCGCTGGACATCGATCTTCGATACGTCCAGGCGCTGGTTCGCCTGGAATACCTCGAACCGATGGTGCTGCCGCTTCCGGAACCGGCAGAGGTTCAGGAGCTGGGAGACGAAACCGAAAAAAAACGCGTGCTTGCCCGGCAGCTTCAGGAATCCCTCTCGAAATCGCTCGCATCGCAAGAGCAAAAAAGTTCGAGAGGCCTGAAAAACGCAATGTACGCACAGGACAAGTATGGCATCAAAGACGGAGGAAAATAGAATGGAATTTCTGGACCTGGCGCGACAACGGTGCACGACACGAGGCTTCACCGACAAGGAAATCGACGCGAGCGACCTCGGCTATATCCTCTCCGCCGCGCGCGTGGCGCCGACCGCGTGCAACAGGCAGCCGCAGCGGATCATCGTCGTCCGGCAGCCCGATGGAATTCTCAAGGTCCGGAAGGCGTACCATACCTTCAACTCCCGATGCGTCCTCATCGTCTGCCGGGACGCGAGAGACGCGCTCGTGCGTCCCTTCGACCAAAAATGTTCGGCCGACCTGGACATCGGCATCGTGTGCGACCACATGATGCTCGCCGCGCGGGAGCGAGGCATCGGTAGCGTTCTCGTCGGCCTCTTCGACCCGCGAATCATTGCCGAAGAGTTCGGCCTCCCCGGATATATCGAACCGACGACGCTGCTCTTCCTCGGGCGCCCGGAAAAAGGCTTCCTGAGCCCCGACCGGCACGAGACGGAGAGGAAGCCGCTTGAAGAGACGGTGATGTACGAGGGGTACTATCTCTGACGGATGCGATGGACAGCGGGCAACAGGATACGCGCCATGATCGCGATCCTGATTTCCGGCTTCATGACCGCCTTTTAACCTTTGCTCAGAATCAATGTTCGTTTTCTGCAACCACCCGTTGCGCCTCGACGATAAAGTCACGGATAGCGGGCGAAGCCTCTTTGAGGGAACGTATCGCGATCCCGAGTTCCCGGTGCGAATGAGGAAACACCGGCAGGACGCGCACCTTGTCGCAGCGTCCGCGTATCGCCAGCTCCGGCAGGATAGTCAAACCCATACCGTGCTCGATCAGATTGATTAAAGCCTGATCATCGATGTTTGTTGGGATGTAGTTCGGTTTTGCGCTGACGGACTCCATGGCGTGCATCATATCGACATCGAACCCTTGTGACGCCACATAAAGATCCTGGCCATCCAACTTCTCGAGACTGAATACCGCCTCACCCTTGTTGTCGTAATCAGGCGGAAGAACCGCATATAACGGGTCATCTTTCAGATAGACCCAGTCATACTTCCCTTCGGTAAGTCTGCTGGTGAAAACGATGTCCATCCCATCCTTGTCCAACAGCAACTCAATTGTATTCGACAAATCCACCATTCGAAAATCGACACTCACATTCGGATGCTTTGCGCTGAAACGCTGAATGACGACGGGCATCCATTGGATGGCGACACTTGCCAAGGTTGCAACGTGAATCGTTTCCTTATGCGCGTTTCTGATCTGCTCGATTTCGGCGCTCAGAGCGTCATAATCCTGTATTACCTTTCTGATCGCCGGCGCAAGGCGCTTTGCATCTTCTGTCAGTGATACGCCGCTATATTTGCGGACAAGAAGGGGAAAGCCGATTTCTTTTTCCAGACGGTTCATCATGCGCGTCAGACCTGCCTGCGTATATCGGAGCGCATCTGCGGCTTTGTTCATGCTGCCGAGCTCAACTGCTACGAATAGGGCCTTGATCTTTTCAACATCCATTATGCTCTCCCCCAAACAGCTATAACGACTTGTTATAGTCTTATTATATCTTGTCGTTTCTCAGAAAGCTATGGACTTGCTAAAATAGTAAAAATATTGCATTCGTGTTTGAGAAGGGATGAAAAATGAAAGATAGCAAATCTCCATTCGCATCGGTATTGCTCACGAGCGCATCTTTTGCGGGGTACAACATCGGCTCCGGCTTTGCCACCGGTGTGGAACCCTTGCAGTTTTTCGGTGCCTGGGGCGCGCAGTACGCATTTTGGGGAGTCTTCATAGCGGCGCTTGTTTGTATTGCGGTCTTGAGCGCGGTGTATGTGACGGGATATGAACAGCAGTTTACGAAGGGCAACGAGATATATTCCCATTTTTTCGGCCGGCGTCTCGGTATCGTGCTCGATTGTTATATTTACGTCAGCATGATTTGCGTCACGCTCACCATGATGAGCGGGGCAGGCGCTACGATTAGTCAGTACAGCGGGCTTCCTGCGTTTGTCGGAGCCGCGCTCATGGGGACTTTATGCATTATAGCCGCACTGCTCGGCCTTGAGAAGCTCAGGTACATCCTGAGCTATCTTTGCGTTTTTATTGTTCTGTTTGTTCTGCTCTGTGGAGGCTACGCCGCCCTCACGTCAGAGGTCGGCCCCTTTGCAGGCTCCGCCAACGTCGATCAGTATGCGGCGGCGGGAAAGGTTCTACGAGCCAACGTTTTTGGTTTTCGGAATCCTTATCTCAGCGGGGTATCCTCGGCCGGGCTCCTGATCGGCTCGGGCTTTGCGTGGACTTCCGCCACAGGCGGCCTGTGCGGCAGTAGAAAAGAGGCGGCCTTGTCCGGCATCTTTTCCTCGATGTTCTATTACGCTGCAACGGCGGTCGTCGTTTATCTGGTGCTTACCGCCATGAATCACATTGCGGGCGCAGAGGTGCCCTTGCTGGCGGTGGTGCAATTCTTTGTACCGAAACTGTCCGCTGTTTATTCATTCATTATCGTTGCGGCCATCTTCTCGACCGTTTCCGGCAGATTGTTTCTGATCGCCGAAAGATATGACCGCGGCAACAAAAAGCTGCACATCGCCATCATTGTCAGCATTACGATCTTCGCAGCAGCCTGGGCGTCTTTTATTCCTTTCAGCAAAATATCCAACGTCATGTTTTCCATTATGGGAGCCGTCGGAATTATATTAGGAAGTATTGTGTTGATGCGATTTTTTATTTTGAAAAGAGCGTCAAGTCAATAATTAGGAGGATCATGTAAATAAACAGATCCACGCTTGTCTAAATTTTATTTGGGATAGCCGCATATTTGTGATCATATCATCGCACGGAAAAAGTCCACGAAGTATTTTCCTCACACTCCCGTCGGGAAAAAGTGGTCGCATGCCTTCAGAAGGAGCTTCCGCTTCAGCGGATGCTCCCCCACGGATCCCCCGATCATCCCATCGAGGATGTCGAGAATGTCCGCCTCGTTTTCGTTCTCCAGACCGCGTCGGAGGATATTCACCGGGTCGGTGCGCATCTGCAGGACATGGATTTCCTGTTCGATTTCGGAGGCCGCCGAGAAGCGTTCTTCCGTCGTGAGCGACCGGTCGTCCTGCAGCCGCCTGAGTTCCAGCCGCGTATGTCCGATGCGCGCACGGTTCGTTTCGTAGTTCGACAGGCACCAGGCGATGTATTCGCCTATTCCACAGGGAATGCTTCTCATGTCCGCCTCCGCATCCGGTGGAGAACCCCGTGGTATCCCCCCGATCTGGCGTTTTGTCCCTTTCCGGCTATTGTCCCCGAAGAGCCCCGTTTTTTCCATTGAAAAATGCAGGAAATTTCTCTATTTTCCATCATAATATCCCTTTCCTCTTGAAGGATCGCTCGGATTCCGCGTTCCGCCCGGTGCGTGGCGGCGTGATATCATATTCCGTCGGTATACGGAATGGGGACGCATCCCCGGGATAGACGAGGAGTGAAGACGGAATGAGCGAAGGGAAAGAACCCGCCGCGGGCTCGCGCGAGGATTACGCGCTGACGCCCGTGCCGGAGAGCGAACGCAGGGGATTTTTCTCGATTTCGATGGTGATGCTCGGGTTCACCTTTTTCGCCGCGAGCATGTGGACGGGCGGGACGCTCGGAACGAGTTTTCGTCTCTGGCCGGATCTCGTGGTCACGGTGCTCGCGGGGAACCTGATACTCGGCGTCTACGGCGCGATGCTCGGATATGCGGCCTCGGCGACGAATCTGTCCACTCACGTTCTCGCCCGCTACGCTTTCGGCGTGTTCGGGTCGAAGTTGCCGTCCTTCATGCTGGCGATCACGCAGATCGGCTGGTTCGGCGTCGGCGTCGCGATGTTCGCCTACCCCATCAACAGGCTCACCGGCGTGCCGGTCATGCCGCTCATCGCGATTGGAGGCATCCTGATGACCGCGACCGTGGTCATAGGGTTCCGCGCCATCGAATGGATCAGCTGGATCGCCGTGCCGGCGATCGTCTTCCTCGGCTTCTGGTCGATGACTCACGCGTTTCTGGACGCGGGCGGGATTACCGCCCTCGCGGCGATAACGCCGACGAAGCCACTGTCTTTCGCGCAAGGGATCGCCCTCGGCGTCGGGTCGTTCATCAGCGGAGCGACGCTGACGCCGGATTTCGTGCGTTTCTCGCGCAGTCGTTCGGGCGGCGTCGGCGCCACGGTCGTCGGGTTCACGTTCGGCAACAGCCTGATGTTCTTTTTCGGCGCGATCGGAGCCATGGCCACAGGTCTTGCCGACATGTCCGAGGTTCTGGCGGCGCAGGGGCTCCTCGGCGGCGGCATCGCGCTTCTGGCGCTGAATATCTGGACCACGAACGACAACGCGCTCTACGCCTCCGGACTCGGGCTCGCGAACATCACGGGCGGCAGGCGCGCGCGGCTCACCGTCGTCGCTGGAACGACGGGAACTTTCCTGGCAGACTTCCTCTACAACAACTTCACGGGGTGGCTCGTCTTCCTGAGCGTTTCCCTTCCTCCGATCGGCGGCATTCTCATCGGAGATTTCTTCCTCCGACGGAGGGGACGCTGCCCTTCACTGAATGACGTATCCTTCCGCTCGGTGAACTGGGCCGCCATGATCGCATGGGCCGCGGCGATCGGCGTCTCGTCCGTCTCCCCCGCCCGCGGAGTTTTCTGCATCGCCCCCCTGAACGCGATCATCGCCGCCGCGGTTATCTATGTCGCCGCCGATCGACTCTTCTCGGGTTCCGTTCGGGTTTCGGACCGCGAGAAGTCGCTTTCCGCCGGGTGCGACGCGAAGGAGGAATGAAACGCATGATGGATCTCGTGGTACGAAACGCACGCCTTCGGTGGTGCACGGAACCTCGCGATATCGGCATCGACGGGGGCGTCATCCGCTCGGTCGGTCCGGCGCTCGAAGAGAAGGGGCGCGAGGAGATCGACGCGGCGGGACATCTGACGACGTCTCCCCTGTGCGATCCGCACCTGCACCTCGACGCGGCGCTTTCGGTCGGTGATCCGCGATACAACGAGTCCGGTACGCTGCTCGAGGGAATCCGGATCTGGGGGGAACGCAAGTCGGGACTCACGCGGCAGGTCATCGTCGACAACGCCGTCGAAGCCGTCCTCTGGGAGTTCGCGAACGGCGTCCAGTTCATCCGGACGCACGCGGACGCGACCGATCCGAAGCTGCTCACGGTCGAGGCGCTTCTCGAGGTGAAGGATCGCGTGAAGGATCTCGTCGACATCCAGATCGTCGCGTTTCCGCAGGACGGCGTCTTCACGACTCCCGACGGCGAAAAACTGATGCGTCGGGCGATGGACATTGGGGCCGATGTGGTCGGAGGAATCCCCCACAACGAGTTCACGCGCGAGGACGGCGTGCGTGACGTCGAATTCGCCTTCGCTCTGGCCGAAAGGCACAGCGCGATGATCGACATCCACTGCGACGAGACGGGCGACGACCAGTCGCGATTCGTCGAGGTCATGGCGAAGCTCGCGATCGCGGGCGGAATGGGAGAGCGCGTGACCGCGAGCCACGCGACCGCCATGCACAACTACAACAACGACTACGCGTTCAAGCTTCTCGGCGTCGCGAAGCGCGCGAAGATGAACTTCATCACGAATCCGTTCGACAATTCGGTGCTCCAGAACCGTACCGACGGCTACCCGCGCCGCAGGGGGCACACACGCGTCGACGAAATGACGGAGCGGAGCGTGAACGTCTGCATCGGACACGATTCGATCATGGACCCGTGGTACCCTATGGGGAAAGGTTCGATGCTCCAGGCCGCGAATCTGTTGATGCACACGGCTCACATGAGCGGTTTCGGGCAGATCGGGGCGCTTTTCGACATGATCACGGACAACTCCGCCCGAACCCTTCAGGTGGAGGACCGCTACGGCATCGCGCCGGGCAGGCCGGCGAATCTCGTTGTGTTCGACGCGGAAAACGAATTCGACGCGATCCGGCTGGGCAGCGAATGCCTTTTCGTGATTCGCGGCGGCGCAGTGGCGCTTCGGACCGTTCCCGCGCGACGGTCGCTCGATTTCGCGGGTTTTCGCAGGGATGTCGACTTCCGCGCGTCCGGACCGGTCGGAGCGTCCCCCGGAAGAACCCCCGGGGGACGATGACGACACGCGCCGCCTTCTTTACGAAGGCGGCGCGTGTCTTTTCTCCCCGTTTTTCTTCGATCCGCCGGCCTCAGAGCGTGATTCCGGCGTCGATCCTTCGGATCGTCCGTGCAAGAACCTCCGCGCCCCGAACGAGGTCATCCGGAGCCGTGTATTCGTCTTTCGAGTGACTGATGCCGCGAACGCTCGGCACGAAGATCATTCCCGTCGGGATGACGTGCGCGATCGGGCTCGCGTCGTGCGACGCGCCGCTCGGCATCCTGACGCACGCGACGTCGAGGTCGCGGCACGCCCCCTCGATGGCGTCCTGCATGACGCTGTCGAGGCGGACGGCGGGCTTGGCGACCATGAGCCGCATCGCTCCCGAACATTCCGTATCGGCCGACAGCAGCGAACGGAATTCGTCGGCCGCCTTCGCGGTGATCGCGTCTTCCGTGGACCGCAGCTCGAGCGTGAAGACGGCCGTTCCCGGAACGACCGGAGCGACGCCGGGTTCGAGCCGGAAGACGCCCACCGTGCTGACCATGTCCGTCCTTTCCCCGATCGACGCGAACCATCGGTCGAGGATCCGCGCCGAGGTCCGCATCGCGTCGTGGCGCTCCTTCATCGGCGTCGTGCCCGCGTGGTTCGCCTCTCCCGTGACCGTAACCTCGTAGCGCGTGATACCGACGATCGCGGTCGGGATGCCGATCGCGATTTTTCTCCTCCAGAGCGTCGGTCCCTGTTCGATGTGGAGTTCGAGGTACGCGGCGTAGCGCGAGGAGTCCGCCTTCGAGGCGGCGACGTCATCCGCCGTGAGCCCCACGTGTTCGAGCGCGAGCGGCGGCGTTTCGGACGCCATTCCGGCGAAGGAGCGGCTTCCGAACGTTCCGCCGAGCTCGCCGCCCTCCTCGGCCGTGAACGCGGCGATTTCGATGGTCCGCGTGTGCGGCGCGTATTCGTGGACGGCGCGCGCGGCCTCGAACGCCGCAAGGACGCCGTAGGCCCCGTCGTAGATTCCTCCGCCGGGGACGGAGTCGAGGTGCGACCCGGCGAGGATGGCGGGCTGGTCGGGCTCGGTCCCTTCGTACCAGCCGAAGAGGTTGCCGACCCTGTCGATCCTCGTGGCCATCCCGGCCGATTCCATGAGCGAACGGACGGAGTCCCTGCCTTCGGCATACGCGGCGCTGTAGGCGGTCCGGTTCAGTCCGTTCCCGCTCCAGCCGATGCGGCCGAGGGCCGAGACGTTACGAACCAGCCGTCCGCCGTCGAGCGAGAAGCCCTTACCGGACGGCAACGCCGAGACGCTCCAGAATTGCCCGGATGGCCTTTTTCGTTTCGTCCGTCGCGGGAAGGATCGGGAGACGCGGCAGGCCGCCCCTGTAGCCGACCATTTCCATGGCGGCTTTCATGCCGCCGATGCCGAACTTCGCCGTGACGGCCGCGTTGAGCGCCATGAGGTCGAGCTGGAGTTTGCGGGCCTTGTCGATGTCGCGCGCGACGCACGCTTCGTAGAGGTCGACGCAGCGGTCCGGCACGACGTTGGCGAGCGCGAGCGTCCCGCCGACGCCGCCCAGGAGCGTCGTGGCCATCAGGAAGCTGCCCGACCCGGCGAAGACGGAGAACGATTCGTCCACTCCGGCCAGGACTTCCGCGATCTGGACGATGTTTCCGCCGGAATCCTTGATTCCCGTGACGTTCGGGTGCTTCGAAAGGCGGATCGTCAGCGCCGACGGGATATTGACGCCGGAGTTTCCGGGCATGTTGTAGAGCATGACGGGAATCGGCGACGCGTCCGCGACCATCGCGAAGAACTTCTCGAGCGCGGCGTCGGTCATGTCCTTCTTGTAGTAGTTCGGCGTGACGACGAGCGCCGCGTCGGCTCCGGCGTCCGCGCATGCCTTCGTGAGCGCGATGGTTTCCCTGAGGGATTCGCAGCCCGTTCCGGCGATGACGGTCTTTCCGGAGGAAAGCCCCTTGCGGGTGGCCGTGACGAGCGCGACTTTTTCCTCGAACGAAAGCATCGTGAACTCGCCGTTGCTCCCGAGGGAGACGAGTCCCGAAAGCCGTGTCTTATCGTACGACGCCATGTTTTCGGCGTACGCGCCCCAGTCGATCTCTCCGTCTTTCGTGAAGGGCGTCGCTACGGGTGCGAAAATTCCGGTGATCCGTTTCATCTTCGATAGTCCTCCTTAGCGATTCTGTGCGGGTGTCCGCCTGTATGTCATTGTATTACCTGAAGAACTGCAATGGCCAGAGGGAAAGTGCGGGAATGTAGGTGATAAGGAGAACGGCGACGAGGTTCGCGAGCATGAATGGAATCGAGCCCCGAAGGACCTTTTCGAACGGTGTCTTCAGGATGTTGGCCGCGACGAAGAGGTCCACGCCCATCGGCGGCGTCACCATTCCGAGCGCGAGGTTCGCGACGATGAGGATTCCGAAGTGGATCGGATCGAGGCCGATCCTCGTCGCGAGCGGCATGAGCAGAGGCGTGAAGAGAACGATATTCGAGAGCGTATCGATGAACATTCCACCGATCAGGAAGATCACGTTGAAGATGAGCAGAATCACGACCTTGCTGCTCGTGAAGGACGTGATGAGGTTCGCGAGCATTCCCGGGACGTCCTTGACGTAGAGGAACTTCGCGAACGCTCCCGCCGCTCCCATCAGGATCAGGCACGACGCCGTGATGACGGCCGCTTCGACCATCGCCTTGCAGAGTCCCGAAAGCGACAGCCCGCGCGTGATGAACCCGAGCGCGATCGCGTAGACGACAGCGACGACCCCGGCCTCGGTCGGCGTGAAGACGCCCGAATAGATTCCGCCGAGGATGATGATCGGCATGAGCAGCGCCCACTTCGCGTCCCAGAAGCGCCCCACGACCCAGAGCGCCCCTCCCTGCCGCGGCGCGCCGACGTAGTTGCGCTTCTTCGCCATGAAATAGGTCAGGACCATGAGGGCGACGCCGACGAGAAGCCCCGGAACGACGCCCGCGATGAAGAGGTCGGTCACGGAGGTGCCGGTCGTGACGGCGTAGACGATCATCGGGATCGACGGCGGAATCAGGACGCCGATGCCGCCTCCGCACGCGAGGAGCCCGCCCGTGAATCCCTTGTCGTAGCCGCGTTCGTTCATCGCCGGGATCATGATCGCCCCGATCGCCGCGACGGTCGCGGGGCCCGATCCCGAGACGGCCGCGAAGAACATGCACGCGACGACGGCGGAGATTCCGAGTCCGCCGGGGAAGTCGCCCGCGACGGCTTCGGAAAGGTCGGTGAGCTTTTTCGAGATGCCGCCGTTGCTCATGAGCGTTCCGGCGAGGATGAAAAACGGCAGCGCGAGCAGTGTGAAGGAATCGGCCGTGGTGACCATCTTCTGGGCCGTGAGGATCATCGCGCGGTCGATGCCGCCCGGCATCCACGCCGAGAAGACGAGACTGCTGACGCCGATCGAGACGGCGATGGGGACGCCGACGAGCATCAGAAGGAACATCGTTCCGAAAACCGCGAGGAGCATGTCCTCTCCCCTCCTATCCGCGTGGAGACGGAGACGCGAAAACCGTCTTCCGCCGCGCGAGAAGCGGGATAATCTCCCGCTGTACGATCCGGACCACGAGCAGCCCGAACGCGACCGGCCCCACGACGAAGTAGGACCATGTCGGCAGGCTCATGGCCGGCGTTATTTGCCCGCTCGAGTATTGCATCTCCGTGATGATGACCGAATAGCGCACGAGAAGGACCGAAAATCCGACGAAGACGAGCGACGACGCGAGATCGAGGAACCATTGCGTCCTCGGTCCGACGAGAAGCTTGAGGATTTCGACCCTGACGTGCTGGAGCTTCTTCTCGCACAGCGCGAAGCCGACGAGACACAGCATGACGAAACAGACGCGCATGAGCTCCTCGGCCCAGCCGTAGACGAAGCTCATGAGATACCGCGTGAACACCTGCTGGATACCGACGAATGTGATGATCGAGAAGAGGACGACCGTGACGGCTTCTTCGAGATACGCGTCGATCCACTTGAAAACGTTCATGGAACTCACTCCCGTTTCCCCGGCCGGTTTGCGTGCGGCGTCATCCGGCGAGGATATAGTGTGCCGGGGGAGAGGGGGATCTCCCCCGGCGTCGAAAGGGGTGCGTCGAGATCAGTTCTGGGGTGGAACTTCCTTGAAGTCCTTCTGGAAGTCCATGACCTTCGTGTAGATATCCTCGCCGACTTCCTTGATGTGATCGTCGTAGACCTTCTGCGCGGCCTTGCGGAACGCGGCGCGCTGCTCGGCCGTCAGTTCGACGATCCCGGGCGCTCCGGCGGCCTTGAACTCCTCCATGACCTTGCGGTTCGCCGCGAGGACGTTTTCCTGGTCCCACGCGCAGGCGGCCTTCGCGGCCTTCATGACGACGGCCTTCTGATCGTCGCTGAGGGAATCCCACGTCTTTTTGGAGATGACGAGCATCATCGGATCGAGGACGTGTCCGTCCATCGTGATGTACTTCTGGACCTTGTAGAAGCCCTGCGCCTTGATGTTCTCGAACGGGTTCTCGCCGCCGTCGATGACGCCCTGCTGCAGCGCCGTGAAGACCTCGGAGAAGTCCATCGGGATCGCGTTCGCGTTCATGGCCTTGAACAGCTCCATGTGGATCGGCGTGGACATCGTGCGGATCTTCAGGCCCTTGAGGTCTTCGGGCGTCTTGATGGGCTTGTTGGAGTGGATGTGCCGCCACCCCTGCGTCATGTAGCCCACGGCCTTGATGCCCTTCTCTTCGAGGGGCTTGGCCACTTCGAGCGCGAGATCGCTGTTGAAGAACGCGATGCCCGCCTCGGCGCTCTTGAAGAGGTACGGAAGGTCGTAGATCGCGACGGCCTTGCTGAAGGGCGCGAGAAGCCCCGTGCTGATGACCCAGAAGTCCGTGACGCCCATCTGGATCTGTTCGATGCCCTCGCGGTTGTTGCCGAGCGCTCCCGCTCCGATGACGTTGACCTTCATCGCGCCCGCGGATTCCTTTTCGACGAGTTCGCCGAACATCTTCGCGGCTTTGCTGAAGATGTTCATGTCCTGCCCGGTATGCCCCAGCGACATCTGCCGGACGTCCGCGGACGCCGTTCCCGCGGTCATTGCGACGAACAACGCTCCGGAAACCAGCGCCTTCACTATCGACTTTCTGTTCATTCTCTGTGTCCCCTCCTTTGGGTAATCGGCGCTAGAACACGGGGTTGTAGCGCCGTTGCTTGCTGATGGATACGCCGTATTTCACGAGTCCCGTCGCGACGATGAGCGCGCAGACCACGCCGTCGAGCACCGGGACGCCGAGTTCCCGCTCCATGCGCTTGTCGAGTTCCGCGAAGCCCGCGCAGCCGAGGACGAGAACTTCGGCCATGTCTTCCGCGAGCGCGCGGCGCCCGACCTCGATAAGCTTCTCCTCTTCGGTCCCGGTCGCACCGTGCTTCGGGGCGCGGACGGAGGCGCAGTCGTCCGCGAGGTGGTACTTGCGGATCAGCGCCCATTTGTTCGGGACGTTGTGCTCGACGGGCGCGATGACCGTGAAGCTGTGCCCCAGCATCGTCGCGATCTTCATCGAGGCCTCCGCGATGCCGACGACGGGCTTCGTCGTGATCTCCTTCATGAGGTCCATGTTCGGATCGCCGTGGCACGCGATGACGAACGCGTCGAATTCATCCTGGTGCTGTCGCACGAGGTCGGCCATTCCGGGCGCGGCCTTCGCGTGATCCTCGTACGTCGCGACGAACTTCGACGCTCCGGGCGTCGAGACCGCGACGACCTCGTACTCCCCGTTCGCGAACGATTCCGCCTTTCGGCGGATCGCGTCCGTCATCGCCGCGTCGCTGTTCGGGTTGATGAGCAGAATCCGCATCTCAGCGGCTCCGCTCGGGGGTCAGGCATTTCCCCCAGCCCTGCGCGGACGCGTCGACCTTCCGGTCGCGCATGACGATCCGCCCGCGGACGATCGTGTGCACGGGCCGTCCGATGAGTTCCATTCCGTTGTACATCGTTCCGATGGCCTTCGCGTGCGTGACGAGGTCGTCGTTCGAGACCTTCCAGACCTTGTCCATGTCGACGACGACGAGATCCGCGTCCGCGCCGACAGCGAGGATCCCCTTTCGCGGGAAGAGCCCGAAGATCCGGGCCGCGTTCTCGCTCATGAGTTCGACGCAGCGTTTCAGCGTCAGCTTGCCGTCGCGGACGGCCGTGAGCATCAGCGGCAACGACATCTCGACGCACGGCGAACCGGCCGCGGCCGTGAAGATGTCCTTCAGACCCTTCTCTTTTTCGGAGAGCAGGAAGGGGCTGTGGTCGCTGCCGATGTAGTCGACCGATCCGTCGCGGACGTAGTCCCAGAGCTTTTCCATTGATTCGCGGCTCCGGAGCGGCGGATTGCCCTTGGCGAACGGGCCGATCTTCGCGATGGTCTCGTCCGTGAGGAAGAGGTAGTGCGGGCAGGTCTCGAGGTAGACCTCCTGCCCCGCGCGCCTGGCGCGGACGATCAGTTCCATCGCCTCGGGCGTCGAGACGTGCGCGAACGCGACGCGCGTTCCGGTCTCGCGCGCGAACCTGATGAGCTTCTCGACCGTCTCGACTTCGGCCAGTTCGGGACGCGACAGCGCGTGATATTCGAAGCCGGTTTTGCCTTCGGCCCGGAACTTCCTGATCAGGCGCTGGATCATGTCGTTGTTCTCGGCGTGGACGGTCAGGATCAGGCCCGTCTTCGCGACGGCCGCGAATCCGTCGAGGATCGCGCCGTCGTTGGCCATCGTGAGGCCCCGGAACTCCTCGTCACGCCCCTCGGGGGCCTCGTGGAGGAACGTCTTGAATGCGACGATGCCCTCCCTGGCGACCCGTCCGATCTCGTCCGTGAACTCCGATCCGGCCGCGCCGAAAAACGCGTAGTCCACGAGACACTGCGGAGTCGCCGAATCCTTGCGCCTCTGCAGGATCTCCGGCGAATAGGGGGGCGGGCAGGAGATCGGATGCTCCAGGAACGTCGTCACGCCCGCGCTCGCGCAGGCCATGCTCTCGGTCACGAACGTCCCGCGCTCCCTGTGGCCGGGATCGCGGACATGCATGTGCGAGTCCACAACACCGGGAAGGACCGCCTTGCCCCCCGCGTCCAGCTCTTCCCGTCCGGCAGGGAGGAAACGATCGTCGCCGATCGCGACGATCTTCCCTCCGTCGATCGCTGCGCCGCCCGGAACCAGCTCTCCGTTCGAATACACCTTCGCATTGCGTATGACAAGATCAACCGTGTTCATGATTTCTCTTCCGTACCTCCTCGTCCCCGACACAAGCGGGGGTTCAATTCATGTATTCCGCATTCGCCGACCGCTCCGCGCCGGAGTGACGGAGCCATTGCCCCCACCCGCGCGCCGTCGCGTCGGCGGAACCGTTCGAATAGACGCATCTTCCGCGCACCCACGTCGCGAGCACGCGCCCGACGACCTCGCGTCCGTCGTAGAGCAGCGCCGTTTCGCGCGCCTTCGTGAGCATCCGCTTCCGGTCCAGAACGAAGGGGTGCTCCGTATCCGCGAGGACAAGGTCCGCGTCCGCTCCCACGGCGATGACGCCCTTTCGCGGATAGAGGCCGAACGTGCGCGCCGCACGCTCGCCCGTGCAGCGGAGGAACGCGTCGAAGGCGAGCCGTCCGTCGCGGACGGCCGTCAGCAGCAGCGGCAGGCGTTCCTCGAACCCCACGCCGCCCGCGGGAGCCCGGAAGATGTCCGAAAGGCCGGGCTCCTTCTCTTCCGGCAGGAACGGGCCGTGATCGCTGCCGATGTAGTCGACCGTTCCGTCCGTCAGGAAGGGCCAGAGCCCCTCCATCGAGACGCGGTCGCGGATCGGCGGGTTGTATTTCGCGTACGGGCCGAACGCGGCCGCGTCATCCTCGCAGCAAAAGAGGTATTGCGGGCAGGTTTCGGCGTATACGGGGCGCCCGGCGCGCTTCGCGCCGCGGATCAGCTCCATCGCGCCGGGGGTCGAGACGTGGCAGACGCTCACGCGCGCACCGGCGTCGCCCGCATAGCGCAGGACCTTTTCGACCGCCCGGACTTCGGCGAGCGGGGGGCGCGACAGGCCGTGCGCCGCGAAATCCGTCCGTCCGGCCGCGCGAAGGCGCTTCGTCGCCGCGCCGATGATGTCGTCGTTTTCGGCGTGAACGGCGCAGATCCGCCCGGTCTTCGCGACCGCCTTGAACACGTCGAGCAGGACGCCGTCGTCAGGGGACAGGATCCCCTCGAACTCGGCCTCCCGGCCCGAGGGCGCGCGGAACAGAAAGGTCTTGAAGGCGACGACGCCCGCCGCCGCGAGTTCGGGGATGCGGTCGATATGCTCCGCTCCGGCGCCGCCGTAGAAGCCGAAATCGACGAGCGAAGCGCGGGAGGCGATGTCGATGCGATTTTTGAGGATGGCGGCGGAATACTGGGGCGGAGCGGAGATGGGCATTTCAAGAATCGTTGTGACGCCGCCGGCGGCGGCGGCGGCCGTTTCGGTCGCGAAACCGCCCCGTTCGGGGCAGGCGGGCTCGCGAAGATGAACGTGCGTGTCGATCCCGCCGGGAAGGAGCAGCGCGCCTCGCGCGTCGATCCGCTCCGTCGCCTGCGGGAGCCAGGAGCCGTCGCAGAGAACCGCGATCCGGCCGTCCCGGATCCCGACGGCGCCCCGGAAAACGCCTCCGGGGCAGGCGACGGTCGCGTTCCGGATCAGCAGATCGAGGACCGGGGCCATATAATCCGCTACGCTCCTTCCGCGGGAGCCTGCGTCAGATCCACGCGTTTGCGGATCTCTTCGGCCGCGTCCAGGACCTTCTGGACGAGAATTTCCAGCGTCTCTCCCGTCGCGCGGTTATCGGGCAGCGTAATGCCGACGCTGCCGCAGGAGCATTCGAACGGGAAATAAACCGGAACCGCGATTCCCGTAACGCCGGGATCGACCTCGCCCGACGCGACGATGTAGCCCTTTTGCCGTCGCTCGAGATACTTCTCGAAGACGTGGCCCGGATCGGTGATCGTCTTCGGCGTGAACGCCCTGAGGGGTTTTTCGTAGAGAATCTGCCGGACGCGTTCTTCGGGCATGCACATGAGAACGGCGAAGCCGGTCGCCCCTGCATGCAGCGGGAAATGCTGCCCGAGTTCGGAAGAGATCTTGAGGCGATGCGTCGTTTCGATCTTGTCGACGCAGATGGCCCCCTCCTCGTCGGACATCGTGAGGATGACCGTCTCGCCCGTGTCCGCGGCAAGCTCCTCGAGAACCGGCCGGGCGGCGGAACAGGACGTGATGCTCCGGTCGACGATGCGTCCGAGCGCCAGGACCTTGAGTCCGAGGCGGTACTTGTCCGTCCCCGGAACCCGAAGCAGCCACCCCGCGTGTTCCAGTGTAATCACGAGACGGTGGATCGTGCTCTTGTGGATTCCGACGATGCGGCTGATCTCGGAAACGCCGAGCGGGCTGGTGTGGCGGCTGAACAATTCGAGGATCTGCAACGCGCGCTGTATGGAGTGGTTCAGATACCGGGACGGATCCATTCCGCTCCCTCCATTTTTGTCTTGCATATCGAGACTGTGTCTAATTGTCTATTGCATTGTATCGGATTGTCCGTCAGATGTCAACGATTCTTCCGGGGAATGCGGCCGGGTGAAAAAACGGCCGGTCCCATACCGAGACCGGCCGAGGTCCGTGACGTCTCCCGTGAGGCGTGAATCCGATTCATACGCGCCGTCGGGAACGAAGCCTTTCCCGGTTCCCTGACGAACCGGGGTTCATCGCGTTCCGGCGTGTCAGATTTCCCGTCCGCCGGAAAAGAACTGGTCCGTCACCGCATTCGACGGGGCCGGCGTCGCAAGGCTCACGACGACGAGCGTTATCGTCCCGGTGATAAGCGACGGAAGAATCGGGAACCAGCCGAAGGGCTTTCCAAGCGCGTACCACGCGATCGCGGTCAGCAGCCCCACGATCATGGAAGCGAGCGCGCCCTGGCTGTTGGCCCGTTTCCACGCGAACCCGGCAAGCACGACGACGGAAAGGGTAGACCCCATGACGCCGACCATGTTCGCCTGAATCCACATGACGCTTTCGGTTGTATAGATCGTGAATCCGATCGAGAGGAACCCGATGACGAGCGTCGCGATACGGGATATTTTGAGAAGCTCTTTCGATGTATAGTTCCTGGACGAGAACTTCTGGAGAATGTCGCGGACGAATGTCGTGCCGGCAAGCAGCAGCACAGAGTCCGCAGTCGAAATGGCCGCTGCGAGGACGCCCGCCATGATGAGCCCGGCAGCCCACGGAGACATGAGTTTTCCGATCATCATCGGAGCGACGGCGTCGCCTTTTTCGATTCCCGGGAAGAGAATGATGCCCGCAAGGGCGATGAGCATCAGGGGCAGATAGAAGAAGAGAAAGCTTATCGTCGTGTATCCCATGCTCTTCGCCGCCGTTTCGGGATCCCGCGCGGAGTAGATGCGCGTGCTGAACTGCGGGGCTCCAAAGTTCCCGATTCCCCAGGTGAGGATCCACGAAATCGCGACTCCGACCGTGATTCCGCCTCCCGCGAAGGGGTCGAGCGCCGTCGGTTTGATCTTCGCGAGCGTCCTGTGGATTTCGCCCACGCCTCCCGCCGCTCCGACCGCCCGGAACATCAGCAGCCAGATCCCGGCGAGAATGACGACGGTGCAGAACGTGTCCGTCCAGGCCACGGACTCCATGCCACCGAGCGCCGTGAATATGATGAAGACAAGGCCGATGACGACGATCGCCGTCGTCCTGTCGACGCCTGACGACGTAACGACGACCTGCGCGGACCCGGCAAGCTGCGCCGACGTGAAGAACAGCATTGCAATGAGGATGATCACTCCGCCGAAGATGCTATGGGCGCGGCCGTATCTGGCTTCGAGAAAATCGGGCAATGTGACCTGGCCGAACCTGCGAAGCCGTTCCGCGAACCACATGGCGGCGATCAGCGAGGTGAGGGCCGTTCCGGCCCAGTTCCACCATCCGCCCCATCCCATCTTGTAGTAATACCCGAGATATCCGACGACGGAAACAGTGCTCACGAT
The DNA here is from genome assembly GCF_055390895.1 of Lactivibrio alcoholicus. Classification (NCBI taxonomy): domain Bacteria; kingdom Thermotogati; phylum Synergistota; class Synergistia; order Synergistales; family Aminobacteriaceae; genus Lactivibrio; species Lactivibrio alcoholicus. The sequence goes on along the minus strand of NZ_AP042471.1, from coordinate 2,037,752 downwards.
GGTTGCGAAGTACGTGCCGACAAGCGGGATGATGCCAAGGTTCCGCCCTGCGACGAACCAGTCTTCTTCCGTTTTGATGCGTTTCGATACCGCCACGCCGACAAGAAACAGAACGACGAGAAAGCCGACGATGCTGACGATGAACTCCATGGCGTTATTTCCCCGCTTTCTGCGCGTTTTGTGTTTTTCCGCGGTACTTCACGCCGACGTAAACCGCCGGGAAGATGCAGATGACTCCGAAAAAGACCCAGAAGAGCAGCAGAGAGTTCGGTATGACGTCCATGTGTTTTCCCCCTCCTTGCGAACGAAACAGGTGCGCGCGACTTCCTATCCGCTTTCCCCGAAGGACGCCCTTGAATCTTCGTCTGTCTGTCGGTCCGTCCCCCAAAATCCCCCCTTTTCAGAAAAAAGATCTTCAGGCCAAGCTTGTCTCACATATTAAGACAACGTCTTTATATTTGTGACTCATTATAAAAGTCATGCAATCGAACGTCAACTTTTCCTAAAAACACGGAACGCTTATATATGCAGGAGCGAGTAGCCTTGACGTTCTCTTTGCGTCGGAGTATGTATATCTATAGAAAATCTTGAGAAATTTTCGCACTGCCGTTTTTCCGGCGCCGCACAGAATTCCATCAATCAGGGAGGGATCGCGTTCATGTTCAGAAAGCACCTTGCATGGCTTCTTCTGTTGCAGCTCGTCTTTGTCCTCGGAGGGTGCGGAGGCGGGAGCGACTCAGTTCCGCCGTCGCACGTTTCCGTGCGATCGGTGGACGTCCTCCAGGAGGGAACGATCGAACCGAAAAGCGTCACGGCGATGTCGGTGACGCTGAGCAGCGACGCGGACTTCGCCGATCTCGCGGTTGCGTACTACCTCGTCAGCGGGGATGAGGAAGCCGGAGAGCCGGAGCTGTTCTACTTCGGCGGCGCGGTCATCCCGGCCGTCGCGTCCGGGGAAAACACGTACATCCAGAGCTTCGTCTTTTCCGACGACGTCCCCGCCGGAACGTATCACATTGCGGTCCACCTGGACCCCCTCGGGACGACGCTGCCCCGCGACATCATGTATTTCGCGCCGGACGACATCACGGCGCGGATCGGGACGGACCAGGGCAAGCCGGACCTCGTGCTTCACGACATCCGCCCCGATTCGTCGTATCTTATCCTTCTACAGGATGACGAAACCGGCGACGGCGTTCGGCGCGACAACCTCTCCGCGACGATCGACGTCGAATCCGTCGCGCACGGCGCCGAGAATGTGACTGCGATGGCCTATATCCAGACGACCGCGGGCTACGAACCCGTCCGGATCTGGAATCCGACGGGCGGCGTCTTCGCGGAGACCTTCACGATTCCCTCGCTCGGCGCGAACTCGGTTCAGTCGGTCGCGCTGGACCTTCTCGTGCCGGAAGATGTCCGCGCCAGACTGGCCGGAATGACGACGACGAACGTGAAGATCGTCGTCGACCCGCTTGACGCCGTCGACGAGAACGAAGATCTCATGGTTCTTTACGACCGCGCGAACGACAACGAACTCGTCGAGCCGGTCAATATCTTCGCGGGGACGCCCGTCGCGCCGAAAGGCGAAGGCGGCGCCACGTTCGAGACGAGTTTCAGCAAGGGATTCGACAACAGGTTCTTCGGCGCGAAGGTCGATTTCCGCGCCAAGGCGTGGTTCTCCGGGAAGGGAATCGGGTCGGAGGTGTCCGGCGCGACGCCCGTGACGGTCCTGAGCCACACCTTCGATTTCCTCGGCGTGACATCTTCCGCGCGCTACAACCCCGTTGCGCCGACCGATTCGGGCTTCGACCTCGACGTCGAGTTCGCGGGCTCCACGGTGTACTCCAAACACGGCGACGCGGGATTCACGTGGGAGCAGACGTGGCAGGTCGAGAAGAGCAAGGGGTTCGACCAGCGCTTCGTCATCGCCATCGTTCCGGTCAAGGTGAGCGCGGGCGTGAGCGGAGCCCTCGGCTTCAGGGCGGCCGTGAACGTCGGTTCGGCCTTCAACGGGACCGTGTCGCCGTTCGTCGATATCGGAACGTACGTCTCCGCGGGCGTCGACGCGTTCGTCGCGAAGGCCGGCGTCCGGGGGAATCTCCACCTGATCAAGTTCGACCTCGGAACGACGCTCGGCGGAACGATCGCCGCAGACGCGGGCGCGACGCAGCTCACCGGAACGCTCGACGGGACGGTCGGCTACACGCTGACCGGTCCGAAGGGCGAGATCGTGATCTATGTCGGGTATCCGTGGTGCTGCAAGTGGTGGATCATCTGCAAACCGTGCACGAAGGACGCGGAATGGACGCTCGTGAGCTGGTCGCCCTACTCGAAGACCGACACGCTGTTCGATAAGCACCAGTCGGTGACCGTGCCGCTGAAATAGCGCCCGGGAGTGAAACGCTGAAGGGGCCCCCGGGACGCGCTGCGTCCCGGGGGGCTTTTTTTCGCGCGACTGTATTTACGCGCCTGTGCGCCTTGACGATCCGGGGGCGACGCGGTATGTATACTTTTGAAGACTCCGGCGACGCATGCGGATCGACGACGATCCCCGCGCGCCGCCGGAGCGTTTTTTTCCGTTCTTCCATATTCCATACAGGGGAGGCAGCATGTTCATGCACAGAAAGTATCTGGTCTGGTTCCTGCTCCTGCAACTCGTCTTCGTCCTCGGAGGGTGCGGCGCCGGCGACGATCCGGCGCCTCGGTCGCAGGTCGCGGTCGGTTCCGTGGAGCTTCTCACCGCCAAAACGGTCGAAAAGGGGCAGGAGATCTCTCTGTCCGTGACGCTGAGCAGCGACGCGGATCTGAACGGCCTCGGAATGTCGTACTACCTTATCAGCAAGGACGAAGCGGCGCAGCGGATCGACAGCTATCACTTCGGCAGCGCGACGATTCCCGTCGTTTCATCCGGAGAGCATATCTACGCGCAGTCGTTCGTCTTCTCGGACGACGTCCCGGCGGGAACCTACAATCTCCTGGTTCACGTCGATCCGCTCGAAACCTCGCTGCCGGACGACATCGCGTACGAAGCGCCCCGCGACGTCGCCGTCACCGTCGACACGAACCACGGGAAGCCGGACCTCGTGGTTCACGCCATCCGCGCCCATTCCCCGTATCTCGTGATCTCGCACGACGAGGAACTCGGCGACGGGAACCGTCGCGACCACATTTCCCTGACCGTCGATGTGGAATCGGTCGCGCACGGCGCTTCGAACGTCGACATCATGGCCTACGTCGAGACGACCGCCGGGTACGAACCCGTCCGCATCTGGAATTCCGCGGGCAAGGCCTTCGGAAACAGCCTGGTTCTTTCAACGCTCGACGCGAACGTCCTGCAATCGGTCATGCTGGATCTTCTCGTCCCGCCGGAGGTTCTCACCCGGCTCGAAGGGAAGACCTCGACCAATGTGAAAATCGTCATCGATCCGCTCGACGCGGTCGACGAGAACGAGAACGCCCTGACGCTCGCGGCCCGCGCGAACGACAACGAACTCGTGCAGCCCGTGAACGTCTATGCGGGCTCCCCCGTCGCATCGAAGGGCAACGCCGGCCTGAACTTCCAGACGAGCTTCACCAAGGGCTTCGACAACCAGTACTTCGGGGCGAACCTCGACTTCCTCGGCAAGGCCTGGTTCGGGCTCAACGGCATCGGGGCGTCCGTCTCCGGAAAGCTGCCCGTGACGGTCCTCGGACACACGTTCGACTTCCTCGGCATCACGTCGGACGCGCACTACAACCCGATCCTGCCGACGGATTCCGCGTTCGACCTCGACGTCGAGTTCGCCGGAATCACGCTCTACAGCCAGAGCGGCAACGCGGGATTCGAGTGGGAGAAGACATGGCAGATCGAGAAGAACATGGGCTACTCGCAGACGTTCGTGATCGGCATCGTTCCGGTCGAAGTGAGCGCGGGAGCGAGCGGCGCGCTCGGCATCAAGGCGACCGTCAGCGTCAATTCGAAATTCGAGGGAACCGTGTCGCCGTTCGTCGACGTCGGCGCGTACGCATCCGCGGCCGTCAACCTCGTCGTCGCCAAGGGCGGCATCCGTGGAACGCTCTACCTGATCGGCTGTTCTTTCGATACGAAGCTCGGCGGAACCATCGCGGCCGACGCGGGCGCGACGCAGCTCACGGGGACGCTCGACGAGACGATCGGCTACACGCTCTCCGGCCCGAACGGCGGCCTCGTGATCTACGTCCAGTGGCCGAAGACGTGCTGGAAGTGGCATGTCATCCCCTATCCGTGCGGCTGGAACACCAAGGACTGGAGCCTCGTGAGCTGGTCGACGTACTCGAAGACCGACACGCTGCTCGACAGGCGCCAGTCCGTGACCGTGCCGCTGAAGTAGGGGCGCGCACTCCATGCGGCGTCGCAGCGTCGTTATCGCATCGTTTCTGCTGATCGCGGCCATTGCGGTTTTCGTCAACGGGAAAGCGGGCGTCCGCGTTCCGACAGCGTCGCCGGAGCGACCGCAACTATCCCGAACCGCGGCGGCGTTCGCCTGGTCGCCGGGAAGCGGCGCACGCTACGAAATCGACATCACGAGCGCCATTATGACGGGAGCGTCTTCGGACGCTCCCGTTCCTCCGACGCTCCATCTCTCGGGCGTCCTGAACGTTCGCGTTCTTTCGACCGACGCCGGCTCGGTTCTCGCGGGCCTGCGCCTCTTCCCGGTCTCGTGCGCGCTCTTCGGCGAAGTCCGCCCCGAGATGCGCGACCGATTCTCGCTCCCCTTCTCCGCGCTCTTCGGCAAAAACGGAACGATCGAATCGGTCAGCCTCTCCCCGACGCTTTCCGAAAACGAACGCACCGTCCTCGGGGAAGCGCTCCGGGCCCTGCAGATCGTCGTTTCGGGCGACGCCGCCTCGTGGACCGTGCGCGAGGAACACGCGACCGGGCCGTACGAGGCCCGGTACGAACGGACGTCCGACGGCGCGATCCGCAAGCGCAAGACGCGCTACCTCGCGCTTCCAGCGCCGATGCGCGTCGACGTTCTCGCGTCGGAAACGGTCGCACGCCTCTCGCCGACGCTGTGGCTCCAGTCCGCCGAGGGCCGCGAATCCCTCGCCGCGTTCAGCGGCGGGTCGCCGCTCCTCACAACGACGCTCGTATTCTCCCTGAAGACGCTTCCCGGGGCGCCGGACATTCCGGCCACGCTCGCCGGAATCGTCGCGATGCAAAAGGCCGGCCGCGTTGCGGAGCCTTCGACAGGCGCGGGAACGTTCGTCGCCATTTCGGGCGATACGGCCCCCGCCTCGGGCGACGCGAATGAAGCAGCGACGCGGTTCGCAGCGTCCCTCTCCCGGTTCGACCGCCGCAACCGGGAGACGTTCGACGACCTGATCGCGCAGCTCCGCGAACATCCGGAACTCGCGGCGGCCGTTAAGGCGCGCATTCTCGCTCCCGGAACGGACGACGCGACGCAGGCCGCGCTCATGGACGTTCTCGGAACGAGCGACACGCCCGCGGCGCAGACGGTTCTTCTTGAGATCGCCGCGGATCCGGGCGCGTCGCACATGAACGCGCTCCGTGCGATCATCGCCCTGGGCGGCGTCGCGCATCCGACGTCCGAAGCGCGCGACGGGCTCCTGTCGATCGCGCGGAAGGAAGGCGGCCCCGAAATCGCCGACCTCTCGCGCACGGCCCTTCTCGCGCTCGGCGCCATGGCGTCGACGCTGCGGACCAACGACGACCCGGCGGCGTCCTCCGTTACGGCGGACCTTCTTTCGGCGATCCCCGAAAAGGAGGGGCCGGACCTCCGCGTCGCGCTCAAGGCGCTCGGAAACACCGGCGATCCGGCCGTCGCGGGACGCATCCAGTCCTATCTCGCGTCGGAGAACGCGGCGACCCGTGCGGCTGCCGCGACGGCGCTCCGTCGGATGCCGGACGCACGGACAGGGGAGCTGCTGCTCTCGTCGCTCGCGAACGAGAAGACGCCCGAGGTGCGCGGCGCGGTCGTCCGAAGCATCGCCCAGCGCGGCCCCGACGACAATGCGCTCGCCGCGATCGCCGAAAGCGCCCCGAAAGAACAGAACGCCCTCGTCCGGGGCGAGATGATCCGCGCCCTCGCGAAGGGGGCGGACTCGTTCCCGGCCGCGCGCGACACATTACAGCGCCTGCTCGAAACCGAGCAGGACGCGCAGAACCTCGACCTGTTGCGCCGGACGCTCTCGAAGGCGCCGAAGACGCCGTAACGCGCGGACCGCGTCCACGCGGCCAAGAAAAAGCGCGACGAGGGCCCTCCGGAAACCAGGAGGGCCCTCGTCGCATTCAGGGGGAAGCACGTTGTATCCGCGTTTCACCGGGAGGCTCTCTGTTCCTCCGGAGGATGCGCTATTCCTTCACGAGCCCCTTCTGGAGCGTTCCGACGGCCTTGCCGAATTCGATCGCGTAGCCGCACTTGACGCACGCGCGCTCGACCGCGGCGATCGCGGAGACGAGAACGTGCTTGTCGACGTTGCCCATGTGTCCCATGCGGAAGCCCTTGCCCGCGTACGCGCCGAGACAGCCGGCAGTCTGCGCGCCCTCTTCGGCCAGCGCCTTGCGGAACGCCGCGTCGTCGAGGTTCGAGCCCTTCGGATAGAGGTAGACGGAAAGCGTCGGCGCACGGTACGGATTCTTCGCGGCGACCTCGAAGCCGATGGATTCGAGCGCGGCGTCGAACATCGCGGCCTGCCGCGCGTGACGGTCGAAGCGCTCCTGGAGTCCCTCGGCCTTCATGATCCGGATGGATTCCTTGAGGGCCCAGATCAGGTTGATCGCGGGCGTTCCCCAGTATTTGCTCGGGTCGTGCATGACGGGAAGCCATTTCTCGAAGTCGACGTAGGACTCGGGGATGTCGGGCATCGACTTGCGCTTCGCGACGGCCCGCTCGCTCGCCCACAGGAGAGCGAGTCCCGGCGCCACGCCGAAGGCCTTCTGGGAGCAGGACAGGAGGATGTCGATCCCCATCGGGTCAACGTACTGCTCGACGCCGCCCGTCGCGGCCACGCCGTCGACGATGTAGAGAACGTCGGGGTGCTTCTTCTTGAGCATCGCGCCGATCGCCGCGACCGGAGCCGCCACGCCCGTCGACGTTTCGACGTGGGTCACGGTGACGACGTCGTATTTCTTCGCGGAGAGCTTCGAATCGAGAAGTTCCGGCGTCACGGTCGTCCCCCACTCGACGGACAGGACGTCCGTCTCGAGCCCCTTGCGCTTGCACATGTCGATGAAGCGGTCGCCGAAGAACCCGTTGGAACAGATCAGGATTTTGTCGCCGCGCTTCGTGACGTTCGCGACGGCCATTTCCATGCCCATCGTGCCCGATCCCGCGACGACGAACGCCTCGCCCGAGCACTTCCACATCGCCTTCATGTCCGTCAGGACGTCCCGGAAGTCCGCGACGAACGCCGCGTCTCCGAAGGCCACCGTTTCCCGCGCCATCTGATCCTGGATGGAGCGCACCACCGGGGTCGGTCCCGGTATCATGACGAGCTTGTTCGTTGCCAGCATAATTTTTCTGCCCCCTTCTTTATTGCTGCGCCCGTATGGGCACAGGTATCGGCGTTTTTTGAAATGAACGCAGCGCGTCGGAGACCGCGCGGGCCGTTGTTCGCACCATCTCGCCGCGTTCGGGAACCATGGACGAGGGGAAGCGATAGACCGGCGCCGATATGCTCACCGCGCCGACTGGCCTTCCGAGTTCGTCCGTGACGGCCGCGCCGACGCAGCGCAACCCGGCCTCGTTCTGTTCGTCGTCCACGGCGTAGCCGCGTTTTTGTATGTCGCGGATCTCGGAGAACAGCTCGGCCGGGATCGTCTCGCCCAGTCCCTTCCGGTCTTCCGGCGAGAGGCTCGCGATGATCGCCTTCCCCGCCGACAGGTTCGTGAGGGAGCCCCGGACGCCGACGCGCGAATGCATTCGCACCTGGTACGGACTCTCCAGCTTGTCGAGGTAGAACAGCTCTCCGCTCTCGAACACGAACAGGTGCACCGTCTCCTTCGTATCGTTGCGAAGGTCGAGAAGGAACGGATGGGCGACTTCGGAGATCACCGTCCGCACCCTGTAGGCGTCCGCGAAGAGCAGCATCGTCGGTCCGACCGCGTATTCGCGCCCCCGGGTGATGACGGCGCGGATGTTCTCCAGGCTGGAGAGAATCCTATAGACCGTCGCCTTCGGAAGATCGGTCGCAGCGGCTATTTCCGTCACGCCGACGGGGCGCTTTTCGTCAGCCATGTACATGAGGATCGCAAACGCCCTGTCGAGAACCCGTATCGAGGAATTCTGGTCTTCCATATTTTTCACCTGTCGGATTTTTTGTTCGCACCGCGAACACGACCGTATGCTACCCTACCGAATCCAGTTATGTCAAGAGCCGAATTTCGATGAAAAAAAAACCCGCCTGCGATCGCATGCAGGCGGGCGACACGACATCACGTTCCTCCGGAAGCGGTCAGTCCCGGGTTTTCCCGAGGAACCGCAGGATGCCGTCCAGGATCGTCATCGGGTGCGGCGGGCAGCCGGGGATGAAGAGATCGACCGGGACGACCGGCGCGCGTCCGGCGAGGCACTCCGGCCGGGACGCGTACGCGCCGCCCGATATCGCGCACGTTCCGACCGCGATGACGAACTTCGGGTCGGGAATCGCGTCGTATGTTTCACGGACGGCGTACTCCATGTTTTCCGGAACGGGGCCGATCAGCAGCATGCCGTCGGCGTGCCTGGGCGACGCCGCGTACGACACGCCGAAGCGTCCCAGATCCCACGCGAGCGTGTTCAGGACGTTCGTGTCCGCCTCGCACGCGCCGCAACCGCCCGCGCTCACGACGCGGAGCGAGAAGACGCGGCCGTAGAGCCCCGACGCGTCCGAGTTCAGCGCGGCGGGCGCGGGGTTCGGCTCGCCGTTCGCTCCGCTGACGACAAGTCCCTCCCGCGAGGACGACGCGAGGCGATAGTCCTTCCCGAACGCGATGGCGCCGTTCGGACAAGCGTGTTCGCATTCGCGGCAAAAGACGCAGCGTCCGAGGTCGAAGCGCAGTCGTCCGCCGTCGCGGAGGATCGCGCCGGTCGGACAGGCGTCGACGCAGGGGCCGTCGCACCCCGCGCAACGGGACCGGTCGAGCCGCAGAAGGCCCGCGAAGCGCTCGGGCATGGCCGGCGCCGGTCCGGCCGGGTAGGGCATCGTCTGATGCCCCTGGATGAATCTCGTTCGGAAGATGTTATAGATCATGTCCCGTTTCCTCCGTCATCCGGACTACAGGTCGAACCCGCAGTACGAGAGGTTGAAACTCTTGTTGCACAGCGGGAAGTCCGAGATGCCCCGGTTGCGCATGGCCATCGCGAGCCCGAACCAGTTGTGGAAGCTCGGGTCGACGATCTTGTACCGCGACAACGCGCCCGCGCCGTCCGTCATCGCGATGTGGACGATCTCGCCGCGCCAGCCTTCGGTCATCGAGACGACCATCGAGTCGGGCTCAGGAGCGGCGTCCGGTCCGGCGAAAAGCGGCGTGTCCGGCAGATCGAGAAGGCGCGTGCCGACGTAGTCGAGCGACTCGACGACCTCCCGGCTCCGGACCCGGGCCCTCGCGAGGACGTCGCCCGTCTCCTCCGTCCGGATCGGAATCGGCGCGTCGTCGTACCCCGCGTACGGGAACGCCGACCGCACGTCGCGGGCGACGCCGCACGCGCGCGCCGCGGGGCCGACAAGCCCGATCGCGACCGCGTCGTCGCGCGTGAGGACTCCGGTCCCTTCGAAACGCGCCATGACCGTCGGCGTCTCCCAGAGAAGGTTCACGGCATCGACGGCGTCCCTGCGGACGCTCCGGAGCTGCCCCAGAAGGTGCGCCGCGAGCGGTTTGTCGATATCCTGCGTCACGCCGCCGGGCCGCAGGAGTCCGCGCGAGAAGCGGTTGCCGCAGAGGGCGGCCGTCATGTTCAGCACGACGCCCCGGATGCGCCCGCAAAACGAACTCGTCGGCAGGAACCCCACGTCCCCGGCCATCGCGCCGAGGTCGCCGATGTGACAGGCCGCGCGCTCGAGTTCCTGGGCAATGTTCCGGATCATCCGCGCGCGCCCGGGAACGCGGGTGCGCGAGAGCGCTTCCATCGCGCCGCAGTGCGCCGTTGCATGTCCCGCAGTGGAGTCGCCCGAGACGGACTCCGCCATGAGGCGCCGCATGACCGGCGTCGCTCCGGGAAACGCTTTTTCCACGCCCCGGTGCTGATACCCCAGCGAAATCTCCAGGTGCAGCACGATCTCGCCGTGGCACTGGAAGCGGAAGTGCCCCGGTTCGATGACGCCCGCGTGCACCGGGCCCACCGCAACCTCGTGAACTTCCTTCCCCTCGACGCGGTAGAAGTCCATCGCGCCGATCGAGCGGTGCGGCAGTGCGCTGTTCCGCGGGAAGCGGACCGGCTTGAGCCACGGATGCCCTTCGGGAAGCGGCCCCCCGTTCTCGGCGATCTCGCGCTCGAAAAGGTGCGCCTGGAGGCAGTCCGGCGTCAGCGAGGGGTAACGGTCCCCGTCAACAACGCCGAACGTCGCGCCGAGCGAACGGCTCCCGTCGTCCGCAAGGACGGCGCACAGCTTCGAACGGCCGTCGCCCGGGACGTGGAACAGCGCGACGAGGCGTTGCCCCGCCGCGACCTGACGGATGACGAGATCCCTGAAGTCCGCAATCGGACAGACCGGGACTTCGGAGAGCGGAAAGGCGTGCGCGTTTCGTATCGCCGGCCGGGACGTCGTCATATCAGAGCCCTCCCATGACCGCGGCCGCCTGCGTGATGAGCCGCGTCACCGGCTCCGGCAGCCACACGCCGAGCAGAAGGACGACGCAGAGCAGCGCGAGCGGCGGAACATCCGCGACGCTCAGGAAACGAACCGGCGCGCCGGACGCATACGACTCGGGCGGACGACCGAACGCCATCGGGATGATGATCCGCTGCATCCCGACGAAGACGATCCCGAGCGTCAGAAGGAACATCGCGAGCGTCCACCAGCGACCGTTCGCGCCGAGAACGGTCATGACGGAAAACTCGCTGACGAACGTCCCGAAGGGCGGGACGCCGCAAATCGCGAGAAATCCCGCTATCCAGAGCAACCCCGTCATCGGAGCGACGCGGAGCACGCCGGTCACGGTTTTCGTAGACTTCGTATGATAGGCGCCGAGGATGGCCCCCGCGACGAGGAAGAGCGCCCCTTTCGTCAGGGAGTGGTTCAGCGCGTGCAGAAGTCCTCCGAACGACGCGCCGGCGCCCGCGGCGATCGCAAGGATTCCCATGTGCTCGATGCTCGAATAGGCGAGAAGGCGCTTGAAGTCCGCCTGCTGAAGGATGAACCAGCCCGCGAGGAACATCGACCCGACGCCGAACGCGACGAGCAGGCCGTTGCTGTAGTCCCCGACCCCGGCGCGGACGAGGATCGCGTTCGTCCGCAGGATGCCGAGGAACGCGCAGTTGAGCAGCGCGCCGGAGAGCAGCGCCGATACGGGCGACGGGGCTTCGCTGTGCGCATCGGGCAGCCACGTGTGCATCGGCGCAAGCCCCATCTTCGTCCCGTATCCCACGAGAATGAACGCGAAGGCGATTTTCAGCCACACGGGGTGCAGCGACGCCGCGTGCGCCGCAAGCCCCCGGAAGGTCAGCGGAAGGCCGTACGTCGCCGGATGAAACGCAATCGAAACGGCAAGCGCCGTATTGCCGACCAGCGCGATCGCGATTCCCACCGAGCAGATCAGAAGGTACTTCCACACGGCCTCGAGGGATCGCGACGAGCGCTGGTGACTGATCATCGGCGCGCTCGCAAGCGTCGTGGCCTCGATGGCCATCCAGAAGACGCCCGTATGAAGGCTCAGGATCGCAAGCGTCGTCGTTCCGAGGAAGAAGAGCATGCAGCAGGTGAAGACGGCCTCGCGCGAAAACCGGCCACGCCGCTCCTCCGGAAGCTCGTGCGCCCGCAGGTACGTGACCGTCGCGAACGAGGACGCCGCGAAGAGCGCGCTCGTGATCAGCAGGAACAGCAGCGAAAGCGCGTCCAGCCCGAGCCACCGCCCCGCGGTCGGTTCGAGGCCGGCCGCCCACAGCGAGAGAGAGCAGGCGAGGTGAAAGAACGAGACGGCGGCGATCAACCGCCGCCGCACGCGGTCCGACGCGATTCCCAGGCTCGCGAGCCCGGCGAGAAACGGCGCGAAAAGCAGGATCCGGAGCATCATGCGATCAGTCCCTCAATTCGGAAAGCCGGTCGATATCGATATGTTTGAACTCCTGCCGGATATGCAGGATGATGACGCCCATGATGAACACGCCGACGAAGACGTCCAGCAGAACGCCCGTCTCGACGATCAGCGGCCCGTGGACCGCGAGCGCCGGGGCGAGGACGTAGACGCCGTTCTCCATCGCAAGGTAGCCGATGGCCTGGGAGATCGCCTTCCGCCGCGCCACGATCAGGAAGAGCCCCGTGATCATGGAGATCAGGGCCGCGGCGACAACGAGCGGGTCGGCGGCGCCGTCCGGCATCGGAAGCTGCGCGGCGGCCCAGATCGAGAACCCCGTGACGATCAGTCCGATGAACAGCGACACGCGATACCCGACGAGAGGCTCCACCTCGCGGCGGATTCCGGCGGACCGGAGCGCGCGCGTCATCATCGCGGGCAAAACGGCGCACTTGACGAGTCCCGTGACGGACAGGAACGTCCACCCCTCCAACGATACGGCCTCCTCGCGCGAAACGACCGCGAGGCAGACGAGAAGGAACGCCTGCAGGGCGACCCCGCGGATCAGGCTGTCCAGGCGGGACGTCGCGAACATCCGCAGATTGACGAGAAACAGCAGCGCAATGACGAGCTGATCGGTCATCGTTTCACCTCACCACCCACATGATCCAGAGGGTCGACATCACGAACGCGATTCCCAGCAGCAGGGGCACGCGCCCCATTTTCAGACGGGCCATCAGGGACTCGACGAGCCCCACGCAGATCTGGAGCGCCGCCATGCAGGCGAGCGAAACGCCCGCGTCCAGCCAGAAGGATCCGGTCGAGACCGGGAAGACGATCCCCGTGATCAGCAGGCCGAGCACCCAGAGCTTGAGCGCCCCGGCGTACTCGATGAACGCGAGGTCGACGCCGCAGTGATCCAGGACCATGACCTCGTGGATCATCGTGAGTTCGAGGTGCGTCGTCGGGTCGTCCACCGGAATCCGCGCGTTCTCCGTCAGGTAGACGATCACGAACGCGGCCAGGATGAAGATCATCGCCGGAAGGTGCGAGCCCAGAAACGCCGAGTTTCCGAGGCGTCCGTAGATCTCGCTGAGCGACACGCTCCCCGTGATCGCGCCGAGCCCCGCCACGCCGAGCAAAAGCGCCGGCTCGCTCAGCGCCGAGAAAAACGCCTCTCGGTTCGCGCCCATTCCCTCGAAGCTCGATCCCGTGTCGAGCGCGGCCAGAATCGTGAAGAAGCGCCCGAGGGCGAGAAGGTACGCCATCAGAAGGACGTCGCCTTCGAAGCGCAGCAGCGCGGGGTTCCCGCCGAACGGGACCAGGCACAGCGCGCCGAACATCGTCGCCAGCGTGACGACCGGCCCGGCCCGGAACATCCAGGTCGTCGTCGTGCTGTACACCGCGCCCTTGCGGAGAAGCCGCGCGAGGCTCCAGTAGGGCTGAAGCAGCGGAGGCCCCTGCCGTCCGGCCATGCGCGCCTTCGTCCGGTTGATGAGCGTCCGAAGGAACGGCGCAAGAATCAGCGCGAGGATCACGCCGAAAAGCGCGGCGAAGAAATCGGCGATCATAGCAGGCTCCAGACGAGAACCGCGACCAGCGCGAGGACGACGTAAAAGACATAGACGTGCGTCCCTCCCTGCTGGATCCGGCGCATCCGCAGCGCGACGCGCGCGAACGCGGCGAAGACCGGCGTGTAGAACCGGCGCATGAAGAGCCCCGGCGTGTGCGTCGTAAAGCTGGACGGACCCGGCAGGTATCCGGCCGGCCATTCGCCCCCCAATTCGGTGTGCAGCAACGATCGGAACGCGACGATGAGCGGTTGCGCAAAAGAGGACGCCGTGTACTGCATTCGCGGCGTGCCTCGCGGATATCCGCATCCCCAGGTCGGCCCCGTCCGGACGACGCGCCCCTTCTGGAGATGATCCCGAAACCGCCGGAGGCCATAGACTGCGGACAGAAGCACAAGCGCCGCGAGCGTGACGTTGAGATACAGCACGGCCGCTCCGCGCAGCGGAGAGAAGTCCGCTGCGGCAAGCGCGAGCGGATGGATTCGTGCGGCCACAGGAGAGACGACGCCGATCAGGAGACTGCCGCCGAGGCCAAGCGCGACGCAAAGCGCGGCAAGGACTTCCATCGGAATCAGCATCTCCCGTTCGGGATCGGTCGCGGCGAGACCATGCCCGGACCGGGGCTCCCCGAGAAAGACGATTCCGTACGCCTTCGTGAAACACAGCGCCGCCAATCCGCCGATAAGCGCCAGCGAGGAGATGACGACAAATCCTCCCGCTCGGAGGTTCACGGACGGCAGCCCCTGAGGAAGAACGCTCCAGTACGACGCGAGATAGATCAGGAATTCGCTGACGAAGCCGTTCAGAGGAGGCAAACCGCAGATTGCCGCCGCAGCCGTGAGAAAAATGACGCCGGTCTTGGGCATACGTTTCTGCAGACCGCCGAGGACGTCGATTTCCCTCGTGCCGACGGACCGGATAACGGCTCCGGCGTCAAGAAAGAGACAACTTTTGAATATCGCATGATTCAGCACGTGCAACAAAGCGCCCGCTATCGCAAGCTGCGCGACCGGGCCGACGGAGCGAGCCCCGAAGACGCCGACTCCGATTCCGAGACAGATGATGCCGATGTTCTCCACGCTATGATAGGCCAGCAAACGCTTCATATCGTGCTGTACGATCGCGAAGAGCACGCCGCCGATGCCGGACGCGATGCCGATGCCGATCAGCGCCCATCCCCACCAGGCGGGCCAGTCGTTCGCAAGGACCATCACGCGAAGCAGGCCGTAGATTCCGGTCTTGATCATCACGCCGCTCATCAGGGCGGACACGTGGGACGGAGCCGCAGGGTGCGCCTCCGGGAGCCAGACGTGAAGCCCGAAAAAGCCCGCCTTCGCCCCGAAGCCGATCACCGCCAGCACGAAGACGACATCCGCGACGCCTCCGAGCCCGTCGAAGTCACCGAAGTCGAACGAGCCGCACCGGCTGCCGAGCAGGACGAACATCGCGAACAGAAAGGCCGTTCCGAGGTGCGTCGCGACCAGGTAAACCCACCCCGCCTGCCGGACCTCGCGTTCCTCGTGCTCGAACACGACGAGAAAGAAGGCCGCCATCGACATGATCTCCCAGGCCAGCAGGAAGAGCAGGCCGTCCGAAGCGAGCAGCACGAAGAGCATCCCCCCCGCAAGCAGCTGGAGGAAAAGACCGCACGCATCAATCTCGCGGGGACGGTCGTGATGTCGCAGATACCCCGTACCGTAGAACGAAACGATCGGAGAGACAAGAATGACGGGAAGGGCGAACCATGCGGAGAGCAGATCGAGATGCAGGTGGAACGAACCGACCGGCAGACTCCAGGCGACCCGCAGGTCGACGGGCGCGCCGCCCGCAAGGACGTACAGGACCGGAACGAGCGCGCAGAGCGACGCCGCGACGCTCCCGAACGGAACGATTCTCGTCCCCCACACGGGATGTCGCCCCATTGCGAGCGACGCCAATCCCGAAAGAAGATACATGAGAAGAGACAACAGGAGAAAGAATGCCACCGTACACCCTCGCCTTCCGGGAAGTCCGAATTCGAAATCCCGCCCGAACCGCGTGAATCCGGCGCGCGCGGACGGGCGCAATAATCGGGATTTTATGCCATGATCGGCGCTTTGTCACGAACCATTGTCATTATCTCGCAAAAGAACAAAAATGTCAGCGCGCGTGCGTCGAATCGCCCGCACGGTCGTCCGTCAACGGAGCTACGACGCCGCGATAATCTCCAGAACGCACCGCAGCAACACGTTCGCCCCGTTGGCCAAATCCTCCGGCTCGGTGCGTTCCTCGGCGCAATGGCTCCTGCCGCCGATCGACGGGACGAAAATCATCGCCGTCGGACAGACCCGGTGCATGAACTGCGCGTCGTGCCCCGCGCCGCTCGGCATGAAAATCGTCGAAAGCTCCAGCCCCCGGGCCGCGCGCTCGACGACCTGCGTCATGAACGGAAGGAAACGGACCGGCAGCGCGTCCACCTTCTGCTCCAGTTCGAACGGAACGCAATGCTTTTCGGCGATGCGCCGGACCAGATCCTCGACCCGCCGCTTGCCCCGCTCGAACAGGTCGTCGTCGTACTGGCGGAAGTCGATCGTGAAAAAGGCCTCCGAAGGAATGACGTTCACCACGTCGGGAACGACACGGATCCGCCCCATCGTCGCGACCGTCCCGCTCCCGAGTTCCAGCGCGAGGGCGCGCAGTTCGCAGCAGAGATCCGAGGCGGCGAGCAGCGCGTCTTTGCGATACTCCAGCGGCGTCGTGCCCGCGTGATTCGCCTCGCCGCCGAAATGTCCGTACCACCAGGAGATCCCCTGGATTCCCCGGACGATGCCGATCTGAATCTTTTCCCTGTCGAGAACGGGCCCCTGCTCGACGTGCAGTTCGAGGTACGCGGACGCCTCGATCCTGCCCTTCCCCGAGTAGCCGATCCGGTCCAGCTCCTCGCGCACGGAGATCCCGTCGTCATCCATCGCGCGATACGCGCGGTCGATATCGAGAAGCCCGGACACGTACAGGCTACCCATCATGTCCGGCTGGAACCGGGCGCCTTCCTCGTTCGTAAAGGCCGCAACAGCGACCGGCTGCTGCGTCTCCACGCCGTGATCGTTCAGCGTCCGGATCACTTCGAGTCCCGCAAGAACGCCGAACGCCCCGTCATACGCTCCCGCGTCGCACACCGTATCGAGGTGCGACCCCATGACGATCGGTTTGGCGTTCGGATCCCTGCCGGGCCGGACGCCGCAGATATTGCCGATCGGGTCGATAACGACGTCGAGGCGTTCCTCCCGAAGCCATTTCACGAAGAGATCCCTGCCCGCGCGGTCCTCGTCGCTCAGCGTAAGCCGGGTCCGACCCGGACGCCCGGGATGCGCTCCAACCGCCCCCATCTCGTCGAGGGACCGGAGCAGCCGTTCCGGGGTGATCCGCATCTTGTGCATATGCTCATCCTCCTCTTCGCGGTTCGTGCCAGTTTATTGAAGAATTGTACCGCACAAAGGCGTCTTCGGGGGGGGGCGCGAGGGGATGCGGACCGCAACATTCCGCCTGCCGAGGGATGCCCCGCGCCGCTTTCGTATGGTATTATTCTATGCCAATTGTTACGGAAGCATAACGGTCCGGAAGTCTTGGACGCGAGATTCGCACGAGAGAAGGAGACGCGCATGCCGGGAAGAAGAGATGAAATAATCGGCTCCCTGCTGTATCAGGAGGACCGGGAAAAGATACTGACAATGGTGCGCAAGATGGGCAATATGGTTTCGGAGGCCATCGCCTCGGCCGTACAGTCCCTGGAAGGCAGGGACAACGCCCTCGCCGACCGGATCATCGAAGCGGACGACATCGTGGACGACCTCGAAGTCGAGATCGACCAGGAGTGCCTCTCGTCCATCGCGTTGCGCCAGCCGCTCCGCAAGGACCTGCGCTTCGTGTTCGCCGTGCTCAAGATCATCACCGACCTGGAGCGCGTCGGGGACCAGGCGGTCAATATCGCGAAGCGGGCGAAAGCGCTGAACCGATATCCGCTGCTGAAGCCCCTCATCGACATCCCGAAAATGCGGGATATCGCCACCGGCATGCTTCGGGACGCGCTGACATCGTTCGAAGAGGAAGACCCCGCGCTCGCCGAAGAGGTCTGCCTGCGCGACGAGGCGCTCGACATTCTCGACGAGCGGATTTTCGACGAACTCACCGGAATCATGGCCGGACAGAAGGCCGGGGACGCCGGCGTGGTCCAGCGGGCCGCGGGACTGATGTGGGTATCGCGGCATCTCGCCCGCGTCGGGGACCACGCGACGAACGTATCGGAGCGCGCGTACTTCATGGTCCGGGGCGAACGTCTGAAGCCGCTTATCGAAGCACGGAAAAAGGCGGCCGCGGAGAGCTGACCCGTCCTTCATTCAACATCCGCCTCCCGGTCGCCGAAACTAATGAAAGAACAAAGTGCGGAGCGAAACAACGTCGGTGCATCGTCTCAAAGCTCCAGGGAGGGATGTCCATGAAGATACAGAATGACGAAAACCTGATTTCCAGAATTTCGGGCGTGTTGTCGTCCATATTGTCTTCGAAGTCGCCTTCGGGCGGAAGCAGCGCGACGGAACAGTCGGCGGGCGCGGCTTCGTTCGGAGCGCTGCTCTCCGGAATGACCGGACAA
This sequence comes from Lactivibrio alcoholicus, assembly GCF_055390895.1. Lineage (NCBI taxonomy): Bacteria > Thermotogati > Synergistota > Synergistia > Synergistales > Aminobacteriaceae > Lactivibrio > Lactivibrio alcoholicus. The sequence goes on along the minus strand of NZ_AP042471.1, from coordinate 2,019,361 downwards.
CAGCGCGTCAGCTTCGGCGACTGGATTCAGGAAGACGGAACGTGGTACCGCTCCGTCACGCCGCCCTATCAGACGCGCGGCGTGTCCTATTACGCCGACGCGGAGGGGAACCTGTACGCGAAGAGCGTCGTCCCGGGCGCGGAGATGCGTTCCGTGGAGACGCCCGACTGGTTCAGCGGGATGAGGCCGGGGAATCCGCCGGTATCGGTCTTGGGAGTCTCGTCTCAAGGACAGTCGTCGTATTCCTACGGCGGCACGGTCACGATCGACGGAAAAGAATACACGACCGTTGCCGTCAATGCCGCCCCCGGACAAGCCGGCGGCGGCTCCGGATTCCTCATCGACAACGACGGAAAATGGTACCGTCTTTCCGCCTCACAAGGAAACAAGCCCGTCTCGATCGACACCCCCTCCTGGTGGGATGGCGTTCTGCCGAACGGCGAGATGATCGCATTCACGTCGGCTCCAAGGCAGGATGCGTATTCCTACGGCGATGCGGTCACGATCGACGGGAAGGAATACTCGACCGTTTCCGTCAATGCCGCCCCCGGACAAGCCGGCGGCGGCTCCGGATTCCTCATCGACAACGACGGAAAATGGTACCGTCTTTCCGCCTCACAAGGAAACAAGCCCGTCTCGATCGACACCCCCTCCTGGTGGGACGGCGTTCTGCCGAACGGCGAGATGATCGCATTCACGTCGGCTCCAAGGCAGGATGCGTATTCCTACGGCGATGCGGTCACGATCGACGGAAAAGAATACACGACCGTTTCCGTCAATGCCGCCCCCGGACAAGCCGGCGGCGGCTCCGGATTCCTCATCGACAACGACGGAAAATGGTACCGTCTTTCCGCTTCACAAGGAAACAAGCCCGTCTCGATCGATACCCCCTCCTGGTGGGACGGCGTCCTGCCGAACGGCGAGACGAATACGCAGCTTTCCTCTTTTTCCGCGTCCTCTGCATCGTCGCTTGGGTTTCTCAGGCTCGGTCCATGGGAGAACATCAATGGGACAATGTATCGGACAATCTGGCAACCAGGCGTAGCGAACAGGGGTGGCGAGTACCTCATCGACGCCGGCTTTTCGTGGTACTACCGCACAGACGCTCAAGAAAGCAATCCGATACGCATTGACACGCCGGAATGGTTTTTGTAAGCATAGAATAGACTGAAAAACGGCTGTCGAATACTCTGAAAGAGGCTCCGCCGCCTGGCGGCGCCTCTTTTTTTGTCATCCTTCCTGCGTCTACGCGAATTCTCATCATCAGTCCTTTCGCTTTCTGCTTCAATGCTCTATAATGGCACCACGTTCAGATAGTAGCGCTTTTCAAAACAGGCAAAAGCATCGGGATGTTCAGCTCTGTTGAAAAGGCGTGGTTTGGAGAGTCTGTGCGTGCGCTTCTGAGGCGGTTCTACAGGTTATTGAACTATTGTTTCTGAGAGTAATTTTGAAGGGAGAGGGTCAACGTGCGAGTACGTTACAGAGCATTGTCGTGTGTCTGCGCTGTCGTTTTTTCCTTCTTTTTTCTTGCTCCGGTCATTGCAGGCGAAATTTCCCAGGCGCCGATCAACCCTGATTACCTGAAGTATGTGGAGGACTTGAAGACGGGGCGTGCTTCAACAATGCAGACCGGTGTTTTCACCGGCTATCGTCCTGGACCGCTTGACCTGTCGCACCTTGCAGGAAAGCGCATTTTCGGGAAAAATCTTTCCCGTGAGGCAACGTTTCCCGCTTCGTTCGATCTGAGGACATTGGATCGTGTCACGGCAGTCCGCGACCAGCAGTCGGCGGGCACGTGCTGGGCGTTTGCGGCGCTCGGTTCCGTCGAATCGAATATCCTGACGCAGGGTGGGGGCGTCACGAGTTTATCTCCGAAACACCTCGCATGGTTCGTGTTTAAGTCACCGGTCCACTTCACGTTTTCGCAGCAATACTTCGACGGCGACCCATCACAACCGTTCCCGCCGAACAGAAACGTCTTCGAGCAGGGAGGCAACAATTGGCAAGCGATCGCTGCGCTCGCACGATGGATCGGCCCGGTGAACGAGGCCGACTGTCCGTACGGAACATTCCCGTATAGCACTGCAGAGTTGTCGACAAGTGAACTGCCGACAGGGAATGAGACTGTCCAGCGCCATCTTCAAAACGCTCTCTATCTTGCAGGCCGACTGGGGGCATCACAAGTTTTCGAGCTTCCGGCGCATGCAGCGTTTGTCGCAAACGTAAAGACGGCTCTCCAGACATACGGTGCACTCTCGCTTTCGTACAGATATGACCCGAAGTTTCTCAACGAAGCGCATTCTGCGTTCTACCAGCCCGATGGGCAGGGCGGATTAAACGGACAGTACTCAAATCATGCCGTGACGCTCGTCGGTTGGAATGACAATTATCCGAAGGAAAATATGGTTGTCAGCGGCGATGACGGGGCCGGGTACACGCCTCCCGCGAACGGGGCATGGCTCTTCAAGAACAGCTGGGGTGCTTCAGCCGGAGACAATGGGTATTACTGGATCTCGTATTATAATAGAGTCCTTAAAGATGGAATCGCCTACGTCACCGAAGCGACAACGAATTACGACGCAGTATACGAACATGATCCGCTCGGATGGGTCACTTCTTATGGATATACTGCTTCGGCAACACCTGACACCGCGTACTTTGCGAATGTTTTCACCGCCGGAACGCCAACAGATCCGCTCGCTGGAAACTTCTCGGGAAGAACGTCTTCAGTTGAAACGCTCCGTGCAATAAGCTTTTATGCAGGAGCAATCAATTCCCAGTATACGATCCGGGTGTATCGCGGCGGAAGCGCCGGCGATCCGACGAACGGTACTCTGGTCTCCGGTCCGCAGGTCGGAGTTCTGGAGGCGCCCGGATATCACACCATCACGCTCGAAACCACACCGTCGTTTTCTGCCGGAGAACGATTCACCGTCGTCGTTCGCCTCAAAACTCCGGAATACACTTACCCGGTTCCAGCGGAAATGGTGTTTGCCGGGTACTCTGATGCTGCAACAGCAGGTGCGGATCAGAGTTACATTTCCTCAGACGGAACAACGTGGACGGATATGGTTACGGGTGAAGCTACCGCCAACGTCTGCCTCAAGGCGTTCACGACGACCTCGACGGTGACGCCGACGCCGACGACGACAATCGCGCCGACCGTCACCCCGACCGTCACGCACGCGCCGACCGTCACCGGCGGCGGAAGCAGCGGCGGCGGCGGATGCTCGGCAGGAATGTTCGCTCCGTTCGCGCTGCTGCTCTTCGTCCCGTTGTTCCTGACCCGGAAGTAACCCGCTCCAGTTCCGGACAGCGCATCGCTCAAAAAGGCGCAGCCTCCGTCTCAGGATGGAGGCCGCGCCTTTTTCGTCAAACCCTAGGGACGCCTCGTCGCCCGCGCGCGTATCGTTTTTTTTCCTTTATGCCGTACAATATTGTGCAATTATTTCACCCCCTTATGAGGAGGCATACACAAATGCGGCGTTTCTCGTTCCTTCCGACCCTTTTCCTGGCGATGCTCCTGTTCTCCGCTCCGGCGCTCGCGCTTTCATCCCGGTCCGCCCCGCTCGCACCAGAGTTTCTGGAGTCTCGCGGGCATGTTTCCGGCGAGGGGGTCGCCGGAAAGACCGGCTACCGGCCCGGGCCGCTCGACCTGTCGCACCTCGACGGCGTCCGGCTGTTCGGCGACTCGGCCTCCCGGACCGCGACCTTCCCGCTCTCGTTCGACCTCAGGAGCCTGAACCGCGTTACGCCCGTACGCGACCAGCAGATGACGGGAACGTGCTGGGCCCACGCCCCGCTCGGCTCGATCGAGTCGAACATCCTCACGCAGGGTGGCGGCGCGACGAGCCTGTCGCCGAAGCACCTCGCGTGGTTCGTCTACAGCGCTCCGGTCCACTTCACGGTATCGCAGCAATACTTCGACGGCGACGAGTCGCAACCGTACCCGCCGAACAGAAACGTCTTCGAGCAGGGCGGCAGCAACTGGATGGCCGTCGCGGCCCTCGCCCGCCTGATCGGCCCCGTCGACGAAACGGACTGCCCGTACGGATCGTTCCCCTACAGCCCGACCGAACTCACCGCAGACGAACTTCCGACCGGGAAAGAACCCGCCCGGCGCTTTTTGCGGCACGCGCACTTCCTGGCCGGTTCGGCCGAGGCGGCGGGACAGGTGTTCGACCTGCCCGCGCACGCCGCGTTCGTCGACAACGTCAAGACCGCGCTTCAGACCTACGGCGCGCTCGCGCTTTCCTACGGCTCCCTGTCGCAATACATGAACAAGGCGCACAGCGCCTTCTACCAGCCTGCCGGACAGGGAAGCGCGTCCAGCAACCACGCGGTCACGCTCGTCGGGTGGGACGATTCCTATCCGAAGGAGAACATGGTCGTCAGCGGCGACGACGGCGCGGGGTACATGCCGCCCGCAGACGGCGCGTGGATCTTCAAGAACAGCTGGGGAACGGACGCAGGCGAGTCCGGCTATTACCGGATCTCCTACTACAGCCGCGTGCTCAAGCACGGCATCGCCTACGTCACGGACGAGGCGGCGGCGGACGAATCGGTCTATGACCACGACCCGCTCGGATGGGTCAACTCGCACGGGTATCCCGGGTCGGACGCGGCGTTCTTCGCGAACGTCTTCACGGCGGGATCGCCGTCCGCCCCCCTCGGGACGTCCCGCGCGGGCGGAACGACGCGCGAAACGCTGAAGGCCGTGAGCTTCTACGCCGGGGCCGCCGGATCGGAGTACGTGATTCGCGTCTTCCGCGGCGGCGACGAGGGGAATCCGGCGAGCGGGACGCTCGTTGCCGGACCGCAGTCGGGAACGCTCGACACGCCGGGATACCACACCGTCGCGCTCGACATGGCGCCGACCCTTTCGGCAGGCGAGCGCTTCGCGGTCGTCGTGCGTCTGCGGACGCCGGGCTACCTGTATCCGATCCCCGTCGAATACGCGATCTCGGGCTACTCCGACGCCGCGACGGCGAACGCGGGCCAGGGGTACATTTCGGCGAACGGGACGACATGGGAAGATGCGTCGCTCTTCCATAACGGGACCATGAGCGTCTGCCTCAAGGCGTTCACGAAGACCGTCGCGACCACGCCGACCGTCACGCAGAGCGACAAGGGCAGCGGCGGCGGGTGCAGCGCCGCTGGGCTCGCCCCGCTCGCGCTGCTGCTGTTCGTTCCGCTCGTCCTGAAGAAGCAATAACCGCTCCGCACGCAACACGGCGCCCCATCGGTTTCCCGATGGGGCACTTGTCCCCTCGGTGATCCGTTCTCTCGAAAACCATGCAACGGATCCGCATCTTTCGTACGAAAAAATGCGGCGATTTTCCTCCCGCGGCGGTTCCGGATACGGTACACTTGACGCAATGGGGCCGCTCTCGTTCGCCTGCGTCCGGCCCCCTGAAAGGAGATGGTACCGTGTTCGCCGTTTTCTTCCTCTCCCTCTGCGCGCTGGTCGTCTACATCGCGATCGCGCTGATCCGCCATCGCATGAGGCAGAGAGGCGCCCCGAAGGAGGACGACGATTCCGGATTCGTCTTCCTGTCGAAAGTCCGCGGGCGTCTTTCCGGGTTCCCGTTCGTCAGGATCGTCCTGATCTTCGCCGCGGTTCTCCTGTGCGTCATGACGGTCACGCGGATCTTCTACACGGTTCCGGAGGGCTCCGAGACCATCGTCGTACGGCTCGGAATCCCCGTCGGAATCAAGGGCCCCGGATTCCACGCGAAGATTCCGTTCCTCGATTCGACCTATTCGCTCAGGACCGGGCGCGTCCTGCGCCAGGAGTTCGGATTCCGGACCGTCAGGGCGGGACCTCCGGCGCAGTACGAGGACGTCCCGATCGAACAGGCCATGCTCACGCGGGACAACAAGATCGTCCGCGTCGAATGGGCGCTTCAGTTCCGGATCGCCGATCCGCTCAGCTACTTCCTGAACCTGATGCGGAACTCCGACGCCACTGACATCGTCCGCAACTGGTCCGAATCCTCGATGCGCGAGGTCGTCGCGTCGCGCGAACTCGACAAGGTGCTGACCGTCGAGCGCGAGGCGATCCAGAAGGAGGCTCGGAAGACGATCCAGGCCCGGCTCGACGCGATCCATTCCGGCCTCGTCGTCACGGCCGTGACGCTTCAGGACGTACTGCCGCCGCAGGCCGTCATCGACGCGCTCAACGACGTCACGACCGCGAAGTCCGAGAAGGACCGCGACATTCTCCGGGCGGAAGAGTATTACAACGACGTCGTCCCGAAGGCAGAGGGCGAGGCGTCGCGGATTCTCAACGACGCGGAGGCCTACCGCGACCGCCGCGTCGCAGCGGCGAAGGGCGAGACGTCCCGGCTCGCGAGCCTGAAGGAAGCCTATCTCGCCAACCCCGAACTCGTCCGACTGAACTTCTACATGGAAAATCTGCGAGATGGATGGTCGAAGGCACGCGTCGTCTTCGTCGAGGACAATGTCGTGAACTTTCTGTCGCTCGGAGGAGAAGACACCCCCTTTTCCGAGGCCGTCAGACGGCAGTCCGGACAGCAGCAAAAGGGCCAGTAAGGCGGACGGGAGGATACGGACATGACACGAACCAGACTTCTGTTTCTTTCTCTTTTCGCGCTCCTTCTCGCGCTCGTCGGCGCGCAGGGCTTCTGCGTCGTCGGGCCGGACCAGCAGGGGCTCCTGCTGCGATGGGGAGAGGTCGTCACGACGTTCGGCCCCGGACTCCACATGAAGATCCCGTTCTCCGACTCGCTCGTGACGTACCCGACCTACGTGCTCCAGTACGATTCGGACCCGGTCGATACGGTGACGAGCGACAAGAAGAATCTCGTTCTCGATTCGGTCGCGCTCTTCCGGATCACGATCCCCAAGGTCTACTACAGCCGCTTCCGGACGATGGACGCGACGCAGCGAGGGCTTTCGGACGTCGTCGACGGAACCGTGAAGCTCGTCGCGAGCAGCCAGACGATGGAGGAACTTCTCGCGACGAAACGCGAGGAAGTCTTGCGCCGGATTCTCGCCATCGCCCGCGAGCAGACGAAGGACTACGGCCTGTCGATCGAGGATGTCGCCTTCAAGCGCGTTTCGCTGCCCAAACAGAACGAGCAGTCGGTCTACGAGTCGATGAGCACCGAGCGCAAGCGCATCGCGACGCAGCTGCGCTCCGAGGGCAAGGCGATGCGCGAGGAAATCATGTCGAAGGCCGACCGCGAGCGCACGCGCAGAATCGCCGATGCCATGCGCCGAAGCGAGGAGATCCGCGGCCTCGGCGACAGAGAGGCCCAGCGGGTGCTTTCGGAAGCCACGATCGGCGCGGGCGGAGAACTCTACTCGTTCCTGAAGTCCATGGAAATCTGGAAGAACGTCCTGCCTCAGGCGACGTTCGTGATCCGGCCGGGAGGCATCTTCCGGGATCTTCTCCGCTTCGATCCGGCGAAACATTGATCGCCCGGAACACCGGCGAGGCGCATTGGACCGCCTCCCATGAGGCCGCCGTTTCCGGAAAAACCCTCCTGATCGCATACCCCGGGACGGCCCCCCGTTGAGAAAAACGGCGCCACTTGGACGAATCGTTTTTCATGTCGTATAATGAACGGGTATTCACGCATCCATATGTGTATCCATTTTTCGCAGATTCAGGAAAGGGAGCGATGCCATGGGTCGATTCATCCTCCGGCGACTCGCGATGCTGATTCCCGTTCTCGTCGGAGTCTCTCTCGTCGCCTTCCTCATCCTCCACCTCGCCCCGGGAGATCCCGCCCGTCTCATGGCCGGAATCGACGCCTCGCAGGAAGACGTCGAGATGCTCCGCCACAAGTTCGGCCTCGACCGTCCCCTTCCCGCCCAATACGCGATGTTCGTCAGGGGGCTCTTCACGGGAGAGCTCATGTCGCTCCGGTACGAAAGCCCCGCGATGGAGGTCATCCTCCCCAGGCTCAAGAACACGCTGGTCCTCGCGTGCGCGAGCATCGTCGTCGCGGTCGTCCTCGGCGTCTCGGCGGGCGTGCTCTCCGCGACGCACCGGCGGTCGTGGGTCGACTACGCGGCCACGGTCCTCTCGCTCTTCGGCATCTCGATGCCGGTCTTCTGGTGGGGCCTGCTCCTGATGCTTCTCTTCTCCGTCAAGCTCATGTGGCTTCCGTCGGGCGGCATGGGGACGATCCGCCACATCATCCTCCCCGCGCTCGTCCTCGGAACGGCGTCGACCGGGATCATCGCACGGATGACGCGGTCGAGCATGCTCGACGTCCTGCGGCAGGACTACATCACGACGGCGACGGCCAAGGGCCTGACCAGGCAACTCGTCGTCAACCGCCACGCGCTCCGCAACGCCCTGATCCCGACCGTCACGGTCGTCGGCCTCCAGTTCGGACAGCTCCTCGCGGGCGCGGTACTGACGGAGACGGTCTTCACGTGGCCGGGGATCGGACGGCTTCTCGTCTCGTCGATCCTCGCGCGCGACCTCCCCGTCGTCCAGGCGACGCTCGTGATCGTCGCGCTCTTTTTCGTGTTCGTGAACCTGGCCGTGGACATCCTCTACGCCATCCTCGACCCGAGGATCCGCTATCATGGCTAGCCGGTCGCAGGGTTCGCTCGTCGTCCGCCGCATCCTCCGCAACCCGGTCGCGGTCGTCGGCCTCGTCATCGTCCTCTCCTACCTCTTCGTCGCCGCGTTCGCGCCCAGGATCGCCCCGTTCGATCCGAACGAACAGGATCTCTCGAAGAGCTTCGCGCCGATGTCCGCGGAGCACCCTTTCGGCTGCGACGAGTTCGGCCGCGATCTCCTTTCCCGGATCATCTTCGGGGCCAGGACGTCGCTGATCATCCAGATCTTCTCCGTCTGCATCGCCCTCGTCGTCGGCGTCTTCCTCGGCGCGCTCGGCGGATACTTCGGCGGATGGCTCGACGAGGGCATCATGCGCATGATGGACATCCTCCTCGCCTTCCCCGGAATTCTCCTCGCGCTCGCGATCGTCGCGATGCTCGGGCCCGACCTGCGGAACCTCATCATCGCGATCGGGATCTACTCGATCCCGCAGTTCGCGCGGATCACGCGCGGCTCGGTGATCTCCGTCAAACAGAACGACTACGTCACGGCCGCCCGGGCCGTCGGGGAGACGCAGGCGTCGATCATCCTGCGCTACGTCCTCCCGAACGCGATCTCCCCGATCATCATCCAGACGACTCTCCGGATGGCGACGGTCCTTCTCACGGCCGCGGGGCTCGGATTCCTCGGGCTCGGCGTGCAGCCCCCCGAGCCCGAATGGGGAACGATGCTCAGCAACGCGCGGATGTACCTCAGGAGCGCTCCGATGGTCGCGGTCATCCCCGGCCTGTCGATCATGCTCGTGGTCCTCGGGTTCAACTTTTTCGGCGACGGGTTGCAGGACGCGCTGAACCCGCGCCTCAAGGAGTAGGATCATGAAAACGCCGCTGCTGTCCGTCCGCGGACTGACCGCGCACTTCCATACCGAGGCGGGAATCGTGAAGGCGCTCGAGGACATCAGCTTCTCGATCGCCGCGGGTGAGGTCCTCGGGCTCGTCGGCGAAACCGGATGCGGAAAGTCCGTCACCGCGTCGTGCATCATGCGCCTCATCCCGATGCCCCCCGGACGTATCGTGTCCGGAGAGATTCTCTTCGACGGTCGGAATATCCTCGCTCTGCCCGACGACGAGATGCGCCGGATGCGGGGACACGACATGGCGATGATCTTCCAGGACCCGATGAGCAGCCTCAATCCCGTTTTCACGACCGGATACCAGGTCGGCGAGGCGATCGTCACGCACGAGCCGCAGATTTCCCGCAAAACGCTCCTCGGCCGCGTTCTCGACCTCTTCCGGAAGGTGAACATCGCCGATCCCGAGACGTCCGTGAACCGATACCCCCACATGATGTCCGGCGGCATGAAGCAACGCGTGATGATCGCGATGGCGCTCTCGTGCGGTCCGAAGCTCCTGATCGCAGACGAGCCGACGACCGCGCTCGACGTCTCGATCCAGGCGCAGATCCTCACGCTGATCAGGCGCCTCCGGCGCGAGGAGGGCAGCAGCGTCCTTCTGATCTCGCACGATCTCGGCGTGATCGCGTCGATGGCCGATCGCGTCGCCGTGATGTACGCCGGGAGCATCGCCGAGATCTCGCGCGTGAAGGATCTGTTCGACGCCCCGCAGCACCCCTATACGAAAGGGCTTCTCGGGGCGATCCCCCGGCTCGACCGCGACCAGGGGCGCCTCGCGGTGATCGCCGGGACGCTCCCGAATCTCATGGACCTCCCGAGGGGATGCAAGTTCCGCGAACGCTGCGCGGAAGCCCTCCCCGTCTGCGCGGAAGAGCGTCCCGCCCTGACGGAAATCCGACATGGACACGAGGTGGCCTGCCATGCCCGTACTCGACGCTGAAAATCTCGTCAAGCTCTACCCCGTCCGGACGGGGGGCTTCTTCGGACAGCGGAAGGCCTTTCTCCGCGCCGTCGACGGCGTCTCGCTCTCGATCGAACGCGGGGAGACCCTGGGGCTCGTCGGCGAATCGGGAAGCGGGAAGTCGACGGTCGGGATGCTCTGCCTCGGCCTGCTCGAAAAGACGTCGGGAACGATCCGCTTCCTCGGCCGGCCGATCGAGGACTATGCGGCGCGCGACGCGTTGCTCTTCCGCCGGAAGGCGCAGATCGTCTTCCAGAATCCGTTCGCGTCGCTGAACCCGCGGATGATCGTCCGGAACGTCATCGGCCGCGTGCTCGAAATCCACGGCCTCGCGACCGGCGCGGACGTCGGCGACAGGGTCGGCGCGCTGCTGCGGGAGGTCGGCCTCCGCGAAGACCAGATGACGCGCTATCCGCACGAGTTCTCGGGAGGGCAGCGACAGCGAATCGCCGTCGCCCGGGCGCTCGCGCCGGATCCGGAACTCGTCGTTCTCGACGAGCCGACGTCGGCGCTCGACGTCTCCGTCCAGGCGCAGATCCTGAACCTGCTCCGGGACATCCAGGCCGCTCGCGGCCTCGCCTATCTCTTCATCTCGCACAACCTCGCGGTCATCCGTCACGCGAGCCACCGCGTCGCCGTCATGTACCTCGGACGCCTCGTGGAAACGGCACGAAAGGACCATCTCTTCGCGCGTCCGCTGCACCCCTATACGAAGGCGCTCCTCGCAAGCGTCCCGAAGCCGTTCGTAACGGGCGACGACATCGAGGACGCGGTCATCTCGGGCGACATCCCGAGCCCGCTCCGTCCGCCGTCCGGATGCCGCTTCCACACACGCTGCGCCTGCCCGGTCGACCGATGCTCGACCGAAGAACCCACGTGGAGGGAGGTGGAGCCGGGACACTGCGTTGCCTGTCACCGCGTCGGCGATATTCCGTGACATCGAAAGACGAAACCGTGAAGGAGGCTGAGTGATCCAATGAAATCCCGTTTCCGGATTGCGATACTGTGCGCGTTCGTTCTGGTTCTCGCGGCCGCTCCGGCGTTTGCGGCCGGCGTGGTCCTGAAGGTCGGCCAGGGCGCCGAGCCCGTCGAACTGGATCCGCAGAACATCACGGATAACCCGTCCGAAGAGGTCTGCCACAATATCTACGAGGGGCTCGTCGGCTTCGACGTGAAGGACGACAAGCTCGTCATCGCCCCTCGCCTCGCGGACACGTGGGAGGTCACCCCGGACGGAAAGACGTGGACCTTCCATCTCAAGAAGGGCGTCGTCTTCCACAGCGGCGCGCCGTTCGACGCGACGGCCGTCAAGAAGAACTTCGACCGGCTCATCGGCGGGAACTACAAGCGCACCTCGCTCTTCAAGCCCATCCTCTCCGAAGTGAGGGTCGTCGATCCCCAGACCGTCCAGTTCATCCTGAGCCAGTCCTTCGGTCCGTTCATTCACACGATGTGCCATACCGCCGGACTCATCATCGACCCGACGCTCATCGACTCGAAGGCCGAAATCAAGAAAAACCCCTCGGGCACCGGCCCGTTCAAGTTCGTCAACTGGCAGAAGGGCGACAATATCACCGTCATGGCGTTCGACAAATACCGCGAGGGCAAGCCGAAGGTCGACACGGTCGTCTTCATGACCATTCCGGACGACAACGCCCGGACCATGCAGCTCGAGACGGGTGAGCTCGACATCGCCGAGCGGATCGCCACGTTCGAGGTCGAGCGGCTGAAGAAGAACGCGGACATCAAGCTCACGATCCAGCCCGGGATGCGCGTCATGTACGTCGCGATAAACGCGCAGCACCCGATCCTCAAGGACATGCGGATCCGCCAGGCGTTCAACTACGCCGTGGACCGCGCCGCGATCTGCGCGAACATCATGAAGGGCTTCGCGCACCCGATCGATTCGCCGATGGCGTTCGCCGTCAACGGCTACGCACCCGTCAAGGGATACACCTACGACCCGGCGAAGGCGAAGGCGCTTCTCGCCGAGGCCGGATGGAAAGATTCCGACGGAGACAAGATCCTCGACAAGGACGGGAAGAAACTCGAGGTCACGTTCTGGTCGCCGAGCGGCCGCTACCCGATGGATTACAAGGTCGCGGAGGCGATCCAGGCATACCTCAAGGCCGTCGGCGCCGACGTGAAGCTCTCGACGATGGACTGGGCCGCGTTCCTTTCGGAAACGTCCCGGAAGCCCGAGGAGACGAAGTCGCAGATGATCCTCATGGGCTGGTCCCCCTCGACGGGCGATGCCGACTGGGTGCTCCGTCCGATGTTCCACACGAACCAGTGGGTCCCTGGCGGCAACAACCGTTCCTTCTACTCGAACGCCGAGGCCGACAAGTACATCGATGTCGGCATGACCGAAAACGACCCCGCGAAACGCATCGAAGCCTACACGAAGGCGCAGGAGATCATCGTCCGCGAAGCCGCGTGGATCACGCTCTACGTCCTCGACAACGTCAACGGCCGCAGGGCGAACATCGAGGGGCTCGTCGAGTCCCCGCTCGAACTCCTCTTCATCAAAAACGTCGTGAAGAAGTAGCTCTGGCGCGGGCCATCCGCCGCATGACAAACGACAGGCCCCGGGGCGTTTCGGGCTCCGGGGTCTGTCGTTCGTCCCGCCGACGCATCGCCCCGTACGTACACGCGATCCTTCACCTGCGGTCTCCGCTGCGTCCACTCCGCAGGAAAAGCGGCAGGACAAGCAGCGCCATGACCGGAGCGAAACCGCCGGAACACCCTCCGCCGCTGCCCATCTCTCCAGAGGAGGGCATGGGTGACGTACCTCCCTTCCGGTACGTCACAACCACAGAAGCGACGTGGGAAGAAACGCTCCCGTTCACTGCTCCATCCTCGTCGGTAACGCCGCCATCCCGAACCGTGAAGGCACAGCTCCTCTTTCCCCCTTCGGGATCAAGTGCGATGCAGGCGACGTGCTGCATCGCGTACGCTGCGGAGTCGCCGCGTTCGTCAAAGGTCCGCAAGAGTACGAAGACCTCCGAAGCGTAATCCGGAGACGTGGAACCATAGGTGAACTCGATCCGGAACGCAATGTCCGGACTTTCAGGAGCGGAACGGTCTTCGGGCAAGAACGTCGAAGTGACGGAAAAGAACCGCACGAGTCCGGCATTGTAGTCGCCTGCGGCGATCGCCTCGGGATTCGTCCGCAGGAGACAGTCCTTCAGAGCTTCCGAGGAGAGGACGTCCCACGAAACCGTCGGGCCCGCTATGTCCGACGAGGAGACGATGATTCCCCCGCCGAACCCGCTGACCCAGATCCATGGCGGAATGACGACGGGAGACGGGCTGGGGGTCGGCGTGGGGGTCGACGCTCCGGACGGCGCGAGAGATGATGTCGGTCCCCCGGGCGTCGGACTCACCGGGAGTGACGTCGGCGCAAGGGTAGGCGTCGGAACTCCGGACGGAAACGGAACAACCGTCGGGGTGGGCGATCCGGGCGTCGGACCCGTCGGGGTCGGCGTCGGCGTCATGGTCGGGGTCGGCGCATATTCGTAGGCCCCGATGTCGTAGCCCTTGAGCATGGGTCTGCTGACGCCCCGCTGGTCCGCATCGGGAGCGCCGAAGGATGTCCCGGCGTCGATGGCGGAGCTGCCATCCCGAAGCGCGCAGGTTTCGGTGAGGCCTCCGTTGTCCGCGGGCGGCAGTAGCAGCGGATCCCCCGAGACGATGTGATTCGCGGCGTCGGTCGCGGCGTCGCACCCTCCACGGACCACGCAGTACGTCACCGTCGGGGAGCCGCCGTCGATCGCGAGATCCCTCCCGTCTCCATCCCAGAGGATGCAGTTGGTCACGACGGGGGCGCCCTCATCGTTGTACATGCCGCCGCCATCGGCGGCCTCGTTCCCCGAGAACGTGCAGTTCACGACCGCGGGACTGCTGTCGGAATTGAACATGCCTCCTCCGGTGCTGTTGGCGGCATCTTGGGCGATATTTTCCACAAACGTGCAATTCGTCACCTTCGGGGCGGCCGACATATTCCACATTCCGGCGCCGTCGTAGGCGGCGACGTTCTCCGAGAACGTGCAACCGCTCACCGTCGGCCTGCCGCCATCCCCGTTTCCCATGCCGCCGCCGAAGCGGGCGCCGTTGCGTTCGAACGTGCAGGCGGTCACCTCGGGGCCGCTTTTGACGTCCCTGTTGTACATTCCACCGCCGACAAGGTAGCTTGAGTTGTTCCTGAAGACGCACCCCGTCACCTTCGGGCTGCCCTTTTCGTTGTACATCCCGCCGCCGTAGAAATCGGCGTAGTTGTCCTCGAAAATGCAGCCGGCAACCGTGGGGCTTCCTTCGAAGATATATATTCCGCCGCCGTAGTTGTCGCTGTTCATGATATTCCTGTACGCATAGCCTCCGGTGACGACGAAGCCGTCGAGAACCGCCGTCCCGTCCGCGCCGCCTCCGGTCACGACGTGGTAGCTGTTGTCCGTGGAGAGCGCCTTATTCCCGATATTGCCCGAGAGAATCGTGACGTGCGTCGCCGGGTTCCGTTCTTCCCTGGAATTCTCGGTTCCCGCGAACCCTCCGTAGAGCGCCACGCCCGTCTTCAGGGCAAACGAGACGGCCCGATCCGTTCCCATGGTGGGTTTGTAGGTCCCTTCCGCCACCCAGATCTCCGTAACCGCCACGGCGCCGCTCAAGCCCCCCCGCAGGTCCGACGAGGCCCAGGCGTGATCCCAGTCGTTGCCGTCGCGTCCCGCTGCGCCGCCGTTTTCCGTGACGTACCTCCGTTTCAGCGAGGGAACCGGCGTCGGCGCAGGCGTCGGCGTCGGGGTCGGAATGGGGACGGGCGTGGGTGCGGGGGCGCCGTACTCGAACGCGCCGATGTCGAAACTTCCCCCTGCGGGATACGGCCGCGGCGCGCCCCGCTGGTCCGTGGCGGGGGCGCCTGAGGACGTCCCGGCGTCGATGGCGGAGCCGCCGTCCCGGATCGCGAACGTCTCGACGCCGCCGCCGAGGTCAGCCAATCCCGTAAGTAACGGATCCCCCGAAACGATGTGGTTCAACGCATCGGTCGCCGGATCGCACCCCCCTTCGACGACGCAGTACGTCACAGTCGGAGTCGCCGGAAAACAGTCGGGGTCGGCGACGATCTCGCCCTCTTCGTCGCCCCAGAAGATGCAGTTGGTCACGACGGAGCTGTCGCCGCAGAGGCGTATGCCGCCGCCGCGGCCGCTGTCGATGGCTTCGTTGCCGGAAAAGGTGCAGTTGGTTATCGTGCAGCCGCTGCTGATGCTCATGCCTCCGCCCCGATTGGCGACATTGTCCGCGAACGTGCAGTTCGTAATCGTAACGGCGCCGACGACGGCCATTCCGGCGCCGAAGCTGGAACGGTTTCGCAGAAAAGTGCAGCCTGCAAGTGCGGCTCCCCTTTGGCAGTAGACGCCGCCTCCGGCGTAGGACGCCTCGTTGTCCGCGAAGGTGCAGCCGGTCACTGCGGAAGCGCTGTTGTATCCCGTGAACATGCCGCCGCCCATGCTCGAGGTCCTGTTGCCCGCGAAGACGCAGCCGCTCACCGCGGGGCGGCCGAAATTGGCGTTGTACATGCCGCCCCCCTGGTCGTCGGCGTAGTTGTTCGCAAATCTGCAGGCGGTCACCGTGGGGCGACTGGAGGAGTCGTTATACATCCCGCCGCCGTTTCCGTTCTCCCCGATATCGTCCGCGTTTCCGTCGGCGACGGTGAATCCGTCCAGAATCGCCGTCTCGTCCGCGCCGCCGCCACGAATCACATGGTAGCTGTTATCCGAAGCGCTCCCCGTATCGCCGATGTTTCCCGAAAGCGTGACGACATTCGCCGCCGCGTCCCGCTGCCCCCGTTCCGTTTCCGCGCCCGAGAAGCCGCCGTACAGGGCGACGCCGCTTTTCAGCACGAAGGAAACGGTGCGATCCGTTCCCGCGGTCGGCTTGTAGATTCCGGCCGCCACCCAGATCTCGTCGCCGGTCACAGCCGCCGTCAACGCATCTTGCAGGTCCGTGAACGCGTCCGTCCACGATGTTCCGTCGTTCGATCCGCCCGCTCCGGCGTCCACATAGCGGATCTGCGCTCCTTCGGCAACCTCCGGGCGCACGGGAATCGCCCCGATGCCCGACGCCAGGAGGACTGCAATACATATCGCCGTTTTCAAGAATCCGGACAGTATTTTCCTCAACCTTTTCCATCTCCCGATTTGGAGCGCTTATCCGACGATTGCATACAACCGCCGGATTCATCGACAGTGTATTTGAGAGCGGGCGATGAGTGCAGGGGGATTTCTTTCACCCCCCCAGGGGAGGGGGTATCGTTCCGCGTACATTTCGGCGGAACGATCGCGGAAAAACGCATGGGAGCGGGTCCATGCGGCGGACATCCATAGGAACACCCCGGTCTTCGCGCCGGCCATGGCGATACCCCGAATTTCGCGGAGCGTGCGCCTACATCGTCTGCCTTCTGACCAGCTCAGCGAAGAGGCCTCCCTTCGCGAGAAGCCCGTCGTAGGTTCCCTCCTCGACGAGGGAACCGTCGTCGAGGACGAGTATCCGGTCCGCGCCGACGATCGTCGAGAGCCGGTGCGCGATGACGACCCGCGTTGCGGGGATGTTTTCGAGGCTCCGGCTGATCGTCGCCTGCGTCCTGTTGTCGAGCGCGCTCGTGGCCTCGTCGAAGATGAGGACGTGCGGCGCGCCCGCGATGGCCCGCGCGACGAGGAGCCGCTGCTTCTGGCCGCCCGAGATCGTGTTCGCCCCGTCCGTGATGACCGTGTGGATCCCCATCGGCATCGCGGCGATGTCCTCCTCCATTCCGGCCATCCGGAGGGCGTCCTGGACCTGTTCGACCGAGAGCGGCCGCGAGCACCGGACGTTCGACAGGATGTCGCCCGGAAGGAGCCCGCCGCTCTGGAGGACGACGCCGATCTGCCTCCGGAGCTTCCCGAGATCGAGTTCGCCCAGGGCCTTCCCGTCGTAGAAGACGCTCCCCGATTCCGGCCGGTCGAACCCGAGAAGGAGCCGCACGAGCGTCGATTTTCCCGCCCCCGACGGACCGACGACGGCGACGAATTCGCCCGGTTCGATGTGGAACGACAGCCCCTTGAGGACCGCGGGGCCGTCGCTCCGGTAACGGAAGAAGACGCGCTCGAAGTCGATCCGCCCGGCGAGATCTCCCGGATCGGTTCGGAGTTCCCCGGTCTCCGGCTCCGACTCGAGGATCGGCGCGAGGTTCTCGACCGTCGGCAGCATGTTCAGCGTCCCCGTCGCCGACCGGAGGATCTGGAAGAACGCCGTCTGGAGCGATCCGAACGCCGACCAGAACGCCATGAACCGCCCCGTGTCGTAGGAGCCGTCGTCGGCGCTCCAGCGGATCAGGACGTAGAGGAGGACCATCGAGACGCACAGCGGGAAGAACGCGAGCAGCGTGTTGAGGCCGACTTCGAGGCGCCTCGCGTGCGTTCCCATGGTCCGCTGCGCGCCGAACAGCTCGGCCCACCGCGAAAACGACCGGTCCTCCGCGCCCGCGACCCGGATCTTGGCGATTCCGTTCAGGATCTGGAACGTGAGGCTCGACAGGCGGTTCTGGAGCGCCGCCATACGCCGCTGGAAGCGGAGCTGCATGAGGTTCACGGCCGCCATGACCGCGCCCGGGACGACGAGGCACCCGAGGCCCGCGAGAGCGAGCTTCCAGTCGTACCAGAGCGACTGCCCGAGATGGAAGACGAGGAAGACGCTCTGGACGATGATGGTCTTCACGGTCCGGGAGACGGTCTCGCGAAGGAGGAAGACGCCGAGCGCCCTGTTCGCGAGGTCTCCGGCCGTCGTCTCCCGGAAGAACGTCACGGGCAGCCGGAGAATTCGGTCCCAGAGACCGGCCGAGACGTCGTGGTCGAGAACGGTTTCCGTCCGCAGAAAGGCCGCGCCGTTCGCGAGATGCAGCAGCCCCGTCGACAGCGCTACGGAGACGAGGATCGCGAAGAGCTGGAGCATCCGTCCGCGCTCGGCCTGCGGGATGACCTCGCCGAAGATGATGCGGTTGAGTTCCGGCGGGACGAGCCCGAGGGCCGCGAGGGCGACGGCGGTCGCGAAGAGGAACGCGATGTCGCGCCCGGTCCCCTTCAGTCCGAAGCGGAAAAGATTCCATCCTTTGAGGGACGAAGCGGGCAGCGGACGGTAGAGGTGGAAGGCGTTCGGCGAGAGCGTCGCCGCAATATCTTCGGTGACCGGATCTTCGGCGTCTCCGTCGACGATCCGGTAGCCGCCCCTCCCGGTCGGGATGAGCGCGACGGGCGACTCCCCGCGGAACGCGAGGAGCGGCGCGCCGTCCGTCGTCCACCAGGGGCCGGCGAGTGTCACGCTCCGGACCTTCACGTTCGCCGCAAGCGCCAGATCGCTCACCGACTCGTTTTCTTTCGCTCCGGAGAGCGGAGGGGGAATCTCGACGCCGAACGACGCGGCGGCCGTCGCGAACGCCCGCCTCAGGGGGGATTCCTCCCGGACGGAAACGCGCCTCCGTCGGCGCCCCGAGAGCGCGGACGCGAGCATTTCGAGCGACGCGGAGAGCGCGTGTCTTCCGGCGGCCTGCATGTGCCGGAGCGTTCCGAGGTCGTCCGCAGCGCGGAGCCGGGCGTTCATCGCGAGCGACGAGAAGACCATGCCGCAGAACGCGTCGAGCGCGGGAGCGAGCCGCCCCGAACGGACGAGGTCTTCGGTCCTTCGCCCCGTCGCGACGCACGCTTCGAGCGGCATGATCCAGCAAGTGGAGGGAATCGCGAAAAGCCCGCTTTCGGGCGAGAGGTCCTCCGTGCCCGTGAAGAGCGCGAGTCCCTCCGAAAGTTCCGCCCAGAGCAGAGCGTCGCTTCCGGCCGCCCGGCCCGGTTCGAGCCGGACGCTCCCGACGGCGAGCTTCTGCCGGATCCGCGGCTGCGGGACGATATCCTTGACGATGCCGCGCCCGAGCCCTTCGAGAAAGGCGTCGACAAGCGACGCAACGACGGCGGGGCCGTCGCCGTCCGTCTTCGAGAGGAGTTCGGCGCGTGCGACGCGCAGGACTCGTGTTCCGGGAATCCCGCCCGCCACGAGGCCCATCGTCGCTCCGAGAAGTCCGCCGTCGACGCCGAAAAGGACGTCTCCGGCGACGGCGCGGAAGAGAAAGTCCCGTCCGCCCGTCTGGACGTCGCCGTCGCGCGCGGCGACGTAGACGTTGACCTCGCCGTCGAGGACGCACCACAGCGTCTCCGGGTTGTCGAGGAAGAACGGCGTCTTCCCCGTGATTTCGAGTTCGGTTCCCCGTGCGGCGAGTTCTTCGAAAAGCGCGATCATCGCACCGCTCCCTTTTCCGGTCAGTTCTCGATGAGGCCCGCGTAGCGGCCGCCGAGCGAGAGAAGCTCCTCGTGGGTTCCGCGCTCGACGACCTTCCCCTGGTGGAGCACGACAATCTCGTCGCAGTCGCGGATCGTGGACAGGCGGTGGGCGACGATGAGGCAGGTGCAGCCGCGCCTGCGGAGCGCCCTGTCGATGGCCTCCTCGGTGGGGGAATCGAGGGCGCTCGTGGCCTCGTCGAGGACGATCAGGGACGGCGACCGGACGAGCGCGCGGGCGATTTCGAGGCGCTGACGCTGGCCTCCGCTGAAGTTCCGCCCGTTTTCCTCGACGTCCGCGTCGTATCCGCCCTTCCTCGCGGCGATATCCCGGTGGATCATGGCGTCGCGACACGCCGCCACGACCTGCTCCGCCGGGACGGAGGCGTCCCAGAGCGTGACATTCTCGCGGACCGTCCCCTCGTAGAGGACGATCTCCTGATCGACGAACGCGAACGACGTTGCGAGTTCCTCCTTCGAGATCTCCCCGAGCGGCCGGCCGTCGAGAAGCACCTCTCCCGACCACGGCTCGAACAGCCCGCAGACGATCCTGGCGATCGTCGACTTTCCCGACCCCGATCCGCCGACGAGCGCGACGCGCGACCCCGGGACCAGCGTCAGCGAGAATTTTTCGATGAGCGGCTCCGCGAGGCGCGAATAGCCGAACGAGACGTCGCGGAGTTCGAGACGTCCCGAGAGGCGGACCTTCTTCCCCTTCCCCGCGAAGGCGCCCTCGCCGAGCGTCTTCCGCGGCTCCATCCGGGGGTAGCGGAAGACGTCCTCGATGCGGTTGATGTTCCCCTGCGCGGCCTGGAACGAATCCCAGAGCGTGACGAGTTCCGTCACGGGCGCGAGCGTCTGGTTCATGAGCGTCTGGAGCGCGAGAAGCATTCCCATCGTGATGACCCCGTCCATCACGCGGAACCCGCCGAGGCAGAGGACCGCCGCCGTCGCCAGCGACGAGAGCATCGGGAGGAAGGCGTTGATCCGGACGGAGATCCGGGCGAGGGACGTCCGCGCGTCGGCGATCTTCGCGAGATGTCCCGCGAGGCGCGCGAACTGGTCGTCCTCGCCGCCGAAGGACTTGATCGTCTCGATGATGTTCAGGCCGCCGACGGCCGTCCCAGCGAACTTCCCGATCTCCCCGGCGACGCGTTCGTTGAGGTCCGAGCGCTTCCGGTTCACGGAGACGAGCATGAGCGCGCAAAGGACGGCCGTCCCGACCGCGACCGTCGCGAGCTGCGGGTCGTAGAGGGTGATCATGACGCAGTAGAAGCAGACCGTGAGGCACTGGAAGACCGTCGCGGCCAGTTCCCTCGAAAGAAGCTGCGCCACCCTGTCGTTGAGTTCGACCCTGTTGCCGATCTCTCCGGCGTACCGCTGGAGGAAAAACATGTACGGCAGCTGCAGCAGGTGGTTCACGAACGACGCCGATCCCCGGACCGCCATCGCGATTTCCTGCCGCAACAGCACCGATCCCTGAAGCTGCGTGAGCGCCCCTTTGACGACGGCGACAAGCGCCATGAGCGTCAGCAGCGGCCGGAACCATTCGAACCGCCCCTCGACGAGGAGACGGTCGACGAAGACCTGCTGGAACGCGGGCTCCATGAGTCCCGGAATGACGAGCGCAAGTCCCGCGAGAACGGCGAACGCGATCGCCCCGAACGCGCCCCGAAGACGTTTCCCGAGTGCGGCCCACGGACTCCGCCCACGTCCCGCAGGAGTGAAGTCCGGGCCGGGGACGATGGAGAGCGCCACGCCCGTGAACGCCCGGTCGAGCGTCTCCCTGTCCACGATTCTGGGGCCGGAGGCGGGATCGTTGAGATACACCCGGTCTCCGACGACGCCCTCCAGGACGAGAAAGTGATTGAAGTTCCAGAAGAGGATGACCGGAAGCGGAAGATCGCAGAGCCTGTCAGGCTCCTTCCGGAACCCCTTCGCCGTCATGCCGCGCGCGCGCGCCACCTTGAGGATGTTCAGCGCCTTGCTGCCGTCGCGGCTGATGCCGCACTCCTCGCGGAGCGTCTCGAGCGGCAGGTGGAGGCCGTAATGCCCCATCACGATTCCGAGCGCGGCGGCGCCGCACTCGGTCGCCTCCATCTGGATCACGGTCGGCGTCGAGACTCGCCGGTTTTTCCAGGGGACTTCCATAATCGCGGCGTCAGGCATCCTTTTTCCCTCCGGAGCGTTCCTCTCCGATCCCGAGGAAGAAATTCCTGAGGAACGGCAGGATGAGCGTCACCGGGGCCTGCCTCCGGACGACGACCGTCGCGCCGCAGAGCGTCCCGCTCTGGAGCGTGAGGGGCGGCCCGTTCCCCGAGGACCAGTCGTAGCCGCTCTCGGTCTTCTCCGAGGGAATGAGGGCCAGCGTCACCGTGATGGGCGCGCCGCCGCGAGAGAGCGTCTGAACGAGCTGATCGTTCCCGAGAACGCGCGACATCCCCTTCGCCGACGCCGGAAAGGACGACACGTGCGTGACGCGGGCCCGCAGGACGCCGAACTCCTCCTGCTTCACGACCGACGGGGTCACCTGCGCCTCCATGCCGGGGACGATCTTCTTGCCGTCGCGCGGCTGGACGTAAGCCCGGACGAAAAGGCGTTCCGTCCCTCCCGTCGTCCTCTCGACCGAGAGCAGCGCCTCGCCCGCGCCGATGACCTGCCCCTCCGTCTTGAAGACCTCGAGGACGCGCCCCGACGCGGGGCTCCGGACCGAGGACTCGAGATCGAGCCGTTCCTCGAAGGCGATCAGCTGCTTTTCGGCGGCGAGGATCCGCATCCCGACGTCGATCTTCTCCTTCTCGCGCTGCGAGGTCGAATCGGCCGCCGTCATGGGGATCCGCGCGAGGTCTTCGTTGTAGGAGAGGATCTCCTGGAGCGCGGCGTTGTACTTGTCCTTCACGTCGAGATATTGGCTTCGCGTGATGAACTTCTTCGCGTAGAGGGCGTCGTAGCGCTCGAGCTGTTCGCGGAGGGCCGCCGCGCGTTCGCGGGCCGCGCCGAGTGACGCCGAGACCGCCTTCCTCCGGCGCGCGAGGTACTCCGTCTCGAGGGTTTTCCTTGTGTCTCCCATTTCGGCGTCCGTATCGCGCTCGACACGCAGGATCTCGAGCTTCGCCCGGAGTTCGGCGATCTGGTGACGCAGTTCGGGCTGCGCGAGGCGCGCGATGACCTGTCCTTCGGCGACCGGGTCGTCTGCGCCGGCGAGAATCGCCTCGATCCTGCCGTTCCCCGGCGAGGGGGCGTCCTCGATGCCTCCCTGCCGCAACAGGATCCCCTGGCCGCTGACGAGCGTCGTCACCGTACCGAGGAAGCCCCACGCGACCAGGACGCCGAGCAGGAGGATCGCGGCGGCGAGCGCGGCCCACGCGGACGGACGGACGACCTGGAAGAGCATGTCGAGCTGCTCGGGCGAAGACAGCCGGTCGAGGACGGACTGTCGGAAGATCTGTCGCTTCATGGCGTTCCGACTCCTTTACGTTCGCGGACATCCGTAGCGCATCCGCGGATCTTCGGGTACAATACGTATTATATTTTCATGCAAAAATTTTTTATTGTACTATATCTTTGATGGAGGAACCATGGGACACCTTCGCATGCTGCTCGCCGCTTTCGCAATATCGTTCGCGTTATCCGGAACGGCTCTTTCGTCGCCGATCTCCGAAGAGGCCTATCTCGACCTCGTCATGGAGCGGAACAACTCCCTGAAAGCCCTCCGGAACGAGATCCGTTCGAGGGGATTTTCGATCCGCTCGGACCTCGCGTCGCAGCGCCCGTCCCTGAATCTCGCGGCGGAAACCGATCGCTGGTTCGACCACGACCGCGGCGACCGCTACGTCGACCTCGCCGTGACGCACCGCTTCGACCTCGCGGGACGGTACGGCATCCAGGAACGCGATCTTGTCCTCGGACTCGACATCCTGCGCTGCTCCTACGCCGATTCCGTCAACGACCTCCTCGCGCGGGCCGCCTCGACCTACCGGAGCGCCGTCATGGCGGCGCTGAAGCGCGACGCGATGGAGCGCATCCTCGGGCAGCGGCGCCGGTCGCTGCTCGTCACGCAGGAGAAGTTCGACAAGGAACTCGTCCCGCGGCTCGATCTGTTGCGCGCGAAGTCGCAGGTCGACGACGGCGAGGCGCTCGTCCTCCAGGCGCGCCAGACCTGCGACCAGCGGCTCATCGAACTCTCTGCGCTCGCGGGGCGGACTCCCGTGACGCCCGTGGTCTCCGTCCCGACGGTCACGTCGGCGGACGCGTCCGTCGATCCCGAAACGGCGTGGCGACGTCGCCCCGACGTGACGGCGCTCCTCCTGACGAAGGAGCGCGCGTTGCTCGCCCGGTCGCTCGCCGCCAGGGGGCTTTCCCCCGTGTTCGACGTCTCCGTGGGCCTTCGCCTGATCGAGGATTACCGCTCCTCCTACGCCGAGGACCAGAAGGGCGAGGTTCTCGCGAAGATCGTCATCTCCCTCCCGGTCGCCGACGGCGGGAAGACGTCCAACGCCGTGAAGGCGCAGGCGCTTCTCGTCGAAAAGGCCGCACGGGAACTCGACGCGCGGCGCGACAGCCTCCGGAAGGAGGTCGATCTCGTCCGCGAGCGATGGATCAGCGCCCTCCAAGCCGAGTCGATCCGGCGCCGGCAGTCCGTTCGGGCCTCCGAGGAACTCGAGATCGCGGACATGATGTACCGCGAAGGGCTCGCCTCGCAGCTCGACCTCATCAACGCCCAGGAGGCCCGCCAGAAGACGCTCACGGAACACCTCTCCGCCGTCGAGGAGCTGTGGCTCGTCCTCGCCGAAGCCGACCGCGTCATGGGGCGCTACGTCCGCTCCGGGCCGGAATGAAACCGGCCTGATTCAATCTTCGCGACATGAGCCCCTACGCCGCAGCAATCGCGATGTACCCGACGATGAAGACCAGGACCATCATGATCGTTCCCCCGGTCACGGCCTCGAGTTCCTCGTCGGTCATCTCGGGATTCCGCTCGAAGACGACCTTCTGCATCTCCTGTTTCGTGAATTCGAACCCGAGTTCCTTCTTGACGTACGGCTCGATCCTCTCCGGAGTCGCCAGCTCCCGGATTTTGTCCGCCACTTTCGTGTCCTTTTCGAGAAGTTCGTAGAACGCAACGGCCGCTTCCATCGACATGTCCGATCCCTCCCGTTTTCCTCCCCCGGCGGAACGTCACCGGGGGCTTCCCTTTTCAACAATCCGCTTCTAGCAGCGTCCCGGCCGCGAAGAACCGCCAGAGCGCCCCGGCGTTCATCCGGTCAACGGCCTCAGGGCGGACGACGAATTCGCCGAGCGGCGTCGCCCCGATCAGGCGCCGGACTTCCGGACGAAGATCCGGAAGCGACGGCCCGCTGTGCCAGAAGCCCGTCTTCCGGGTCTGGAAACGCACCCGTTCCGGTACTTCCGGGAAGAGCAGCCGCAACGGGTATTTGAGCATCCCCCCGCCGTAGAGAAAGTCGAGCCGGAAGCGCGACACGAGGTCGACGACGCCCGCGTCGAGCAGCGGCGCGCTTCCCCGGAGCCCGAAATGGTCCGCGAACCGGCGGTCGTAGTGGAGCAGATACCGCAGGCTCCGCACGGTCAATCCCTGACGCCTGAGGGCGTCCCAGTCGCCGAGGTCGGCCGCGAAGAAACGGACTCCCCGGCGTCCGACGACATCCTCCCGCGACAGTCCGAGAACGTCGCACGCCCCGCCGTCGCTGAAGGCGACCCAGCTCGCCGTGCGCGTGAAGCAGCGCCGGACGATCCGGAGGTCGAGGACGGGAAAGGGCGGACGCGCCTCGTGGAGCGCCTCCAGGCGCGCCGCCGTCTCGGGATCCCGCGCGCGGAGCTTTTCCATCGCGGGAGGAAAGTGCCACGGGTACCCGCAGAAGAGCTCGTCTCCCCCCTGGCCGCTGACGACCGTCCGCACCCCCGCGCGAGCCATCGTTTCCATCAGCCGGAACTGCGGGAGGGGCGCGCCCGGAATGTGCGCCGGAATCCCGAGGACGCGGAGCATCCGCCGCAATTCGTCGAGATCCGTCGTCTCCGCGAATTCCGGAAGAACCGGCCGGACGCCGAGAGATTCCGCCGTTTCCAGCGCGAGTTCCCGATCCTCCGACCCGGGGGCGCCATAGACGAAACACTGCGGTATTCCCGTTCGGCTCCAGGCCGCCGCAATGGATGAGGAATCGACGCCTCCGCTCAGACAGAGCGCGGCGTCCTCTCCGAGCCCCTCCACGGCGTCCGCGATGCGTTCCCGAAGCCGCGGAAGCGCCTCCTCGCCCAGTTCCTCCGTCGCGTCGGGCAGAAGGTCCCGGGCCGCGACGGACCATCGTCCCGACGTTATCCGAAGGTCATGTCCGGGCGGAACTTCGTAAACGCCTTCGAAGAATGTCGCTCCGTCGGGAAAGACGGCGATTCCGGCGGCGAGGAAGTCGATCATCGCGTCCTTCCGCCACCGCTTCGGAATCCGCCCCGAACCGAACAGATCGCCGTAGGTCTTTCCGACCGCCACGCCGCCGTCGAACGTCGCGTAGACGACCGGCTCGAGTCCGAGACGATCGCGCGAAACGACGGCATCTTCTCCGGCCGGAACGACGAAGGCCCGGGAAGGGCGCCGTTCCGCCGACGCATCGGCCGGTGTTCCGGTCGTCTTCGTCGGGTTCCGTTCCCCCGGCCGGGAAGAACGCACGCCTACGCTCCTGCGCCCGCGGCCCACATAAGGAAGATGAAGAGAAGCGCCCCGAAGGATCCGCCCGTCACGGCCTCGAGCTCCTCGTCGGACATTTCCGGATTCCGCTCGTAGATGACCTTCTGCATTTCCTCCTTCGTGTAGTCGAACCCGAGAACGTTCTTGACATAGGGTTCGATCTTTTCCGGCGTTCCGAGTTCCTTGATGTGATTCTTCACGTCCTCGTCCGTCTCCAGCCGCTCGTAGAACGCAATCGCCGATTCCATCGACATGTGTGGGACACCTCCTCGTTTATTGCCCCTCTCGCCGGAGGGGTGTATCCGTACTGCTGCGTCTTATGCGCAAGGCCCCGTTCAGGCCCGGTCGCTCCCGTGATTTTCGGCGCCGTTGGAAGGCGACGCGCCGAGGACTCCGCTCCAGAGACTCCTGGATGTCTTCGCCGCGAGAAACTCCTCGATCAGGTCGATCGGCTCCATTCCGGTTTCGGGAATGACATCGGGGAGCATCGCTCCGCTCCACGGGAACCCTTCCGCCCGAAGATGCTCGCGCGCGAGCTGCATGAACGGGACGATCGACGCCCGCCGCCATTCCGCCCGCCAGATGTCTTCGTTGTCGCGGATGATCGCCTCCCGGTTCGCGGCCCTCTTCTTCCACTCCGGATATCCCCCGCGGAGACGAAGCTCGTCGAGAAGCGCATCGGTGTTTTTGCCGTGGACCCGTCCCTGCATGAACCAGCGGTGCAGACGGTGGATCAGCACCTCCTCCTCGAGAAGACGCCGGAGGTCGCCGTCGTCGAGGTCGTTTTCTGTCTTCCATCGGGCGAAATCCTCGTCGGCCTTGAGATGGAAACGCCGTCGCAAGCGTTTTTCCTCCGCCTCGACCTCCCGATCCTCCGGTTCGACGCCCCACTGCGCGGCGAGAAGGAGGACGAGCTTCCGGTTCAATGCCCGAGCGTTCAGGTCTTCGGCCTCGGGGTGCGCGAAGGTGGCCATGTCGCCGATGCACCACTGCCGGAGCGGTCCGGTCGGCGAGTCGACCGGGCGATCGCGCTCTTCGAGGGAACGGAAGATCGCGGAGTACTCCCGCCTCGCTCCGGGTTGTCGCGCCGCACGAACGGCGTCCCCGTTTTCGGCAAGTTCCCTCACGCGGCGAAGCAACGCTTCGGTATCCGCCCGCACCGGATCGGGAGCCTCGAGCAGCCATTCACGGAAGCGTTCGACGTCGTTTCCGGAGAGCTCATTCGCCGCGTGCGACTCCAGAAGCGCCTCCCACGTCCGACGGCGCCAGAAGAGCCCTTCCGCCGCGCGCGTCAGTTCGAGCGTCGCCGCTCCGGAAAGAACGGCCTCCTTCGCCGCCTCGCCCAGAACGTCCCGCATGACCACGAGCGGCACGGAGAGGAGCCGCACTCCGTCCGGTCCCATCTCCCAGTCTCCGAGAACCTCGTCGTCGCGTTCGAGTTCGCCCGACGCGACGCGCCGGAAGATGCTCCCCACGCCCTCCATGCCGCACGGTGCGAGCTCCGCCGCGCGATGCGCCCCGACACCTGCGGCTCCGACGACCTTCACGCCCGCGTCCAGCGCGTACAGGATCTCCTTGTGCCACGTGGGAAGTGACCGGTAGGGCAGGTCGCAGTCAAGAAGACCGATCACGGCCGGATGATGCTTCCGGAACGCCGCGAGGACGTCTCCCTGCGCGGCGGGGGGAAGAACGACGATACCCTGAATCGGGAGATCGATCCCGCGAAGGGACGGACCTCCGAAGACGACCGCTACCATTCGGCTCCCTCCTTCCGGAAAAGAGGACTTCTCTCGCCGTAACCGTGCTGCATCGCAGCTTTCGCCCTCGCTCCGGGGCTGTAGTAGGGGAAGATGTACCCCTCGGCTCCCGGGATCACGACCCGCACGGCCTGGACGGGGTCGTCGGCGCGAGAGAGACGGAAGACGATCACGCGGTCCAGTCCGACCGAGGCGAGGCGGCGCAGGATGAAGGCGACGTCGTCCTCGAACGCGTCGAAGATCGTGTTCCAGAGGCCGGAGAGGTCGAGGCGCTCCGAAACGCTCTTCTCCGTCTGCCGCATCGCCCACGCACCGTCGGAGCGGAGCACCCTCCGGTACTCCTTCGACGGCACGATGTCCCTGACTCCGGAGAGAAAGACGCAGCGCGACTGCACCGACTCGGTGATCGCCCGGATCATGGCGGTCTCGTGGTCGATGGCGCTCCCCATGCCGTGGGCCGTGGCGATGGAACTCCTCTCTTCGAGATCCATGAGGTAGCAGTTCCACGTCGGGATGCCGACATCCGTACCGTTTTCCGCGAGCATCATCCCGATCCCGGCTGCGCGGACGCGCTCCGCGAGTTCGCGGACCCTCGGAAAGAGAATCGTTTCGAGACGCGCGATCCGGCGGACGGGAGCGGAAAATCCGGCCGCCCGGGCCGCCATCGTGCAACAGGTGACGGAATCCCGTTCGACGACTTCCAGAAGCGCCTGGGTGACCGCCTCGAGAAGATGGACGCCGCACGCAAGGCCGTTCGACCCCGCCTGGAAGAGCAGCCCCTCGGAAAGATCCGCGAGCTTGCGTTTTCCGCAGCCCGGGGAGAGGCGGACGAGTTCTAGGGGGACCGGGACCTCCTCCCCTTTGACCAGGTCCCACCCCAGGACCCACGGGATATCGAGATCCCTGTGGAAGAAGGAGTGGGGCGTCAGGGGCAGCCGTTCCGGAGGGATCATGGGGTATTTCCGCGACAGTTCGTTCCACGTTCCCCGGAACGACGGGATCTCCGCATTGACGCCGAACCAACGTTCGAGCGACTCTCCGGCCGCGGACAGCCGCGCGGCCGTCGGCGTGAATCCCTTGCCGTGGGCGGCCGTATACCCGTCGAGGCTCGGCCGGAGCACGTTGAAGACCGGGATGCCGATTCGGTCGAGCTGCGTGATGTCCGAAACCCGCGTCACGCCCGTCTTCTCGAGGAAGGGGCGGAAAGTTTCCCAGGCCTCGCCGGCGAAAACCGGGTGCGGCGACGTTCCCTCCGTGTCGGACGCCTTCGAAAGACGCATTTCGCAGCCCCGGAAGAAGACGGGCGACGAACGGGAAGCCACGGTCATGCAGGTTTCGGACACAGGAAACACGCTCCTCTCGGGACAAAACCGCGCCCGGATCCTTCGGGAAAAAAGATCGGTCCGGGGTGAAATCCAATGCAGTGTACCAAGGGAAACAGGCGCGAGGTAAGGGTGAAAAACATCCCCTCCCCTTGCGAAAGCTGTGATCCCACGATCCTACGGCTCTTTCGACGTGTGATATGCTTTTTTGAAGGAGGGAGATAGTGGTGACTACTGTTCCGGGTTCGTCGCGGGCAGGCGCGGCGGCCGTTTTTTTCCCGGCCTTCGCGCGGAATTCCGCAGGGTTGGGAACGCTGCTGCTCTGGCAGTGGCTCACCGTCCTGAAAGGGCCCCTCTTCGGGGTCGCCTCCTCGGCGCTGTTTCGCGAGCGTCGCATGGGCTACGTCGTCTTTTCGATCGTCCTGTGCGCAGCGTTGTTCGTCATCGCGCGATTCGGAGCGCGCCTTTCGCGTTCGTGGAACCGAAACGTCCTGTGGTACGCCGCCGTTCCCATGGCGCTCGCATGGCTTCCTGCTGCGGCGGCGAACGGGCTGTCGCACGCGGCGGCCGTCCTCGTCCTCTCGCTTCCGGCCATCGGGTCGGCGTTCCAGATAACATCGTGGGAATGGACGCTTTCCCGGTCTCCGAAAGCGCATCGGTCGACGGTCTTCGGCGCGGCGTGCGCCGTCCGGACGTTGGCGATCCTCGCGCTCACCCTTCTCGTTCCTACCCTGCTTCCCTTCGCGGCGCCGCTTCTTCCGTTCCTCGCCGCCCGCCTCTGGCCCGTTCCCGCCGAGGACGACGCAGGGCCGGCCGAGGACGACGCGTCGGAGGCCCCGGGCGGACCGTCGCGGAACGGCGTCCGGCTTCCGGCGGCATTCGTCCTCCGCGCCGCGTCGTTTTTCGTCGTCTCCGCGATGTTCGTGTCGCTCTTCCTGGCCAGGATGGGCGGCCGGATGGGACTCGCCGACGTCTTCAGCGACCCGTTCTCCACGATCGGCGCTCTCGCGGTCGCGATCTATCTCCGCCGCACCCCGGATCCGGATCGGGGGAAGGTCTATCTCTGCGCCGAAACGCTTCTGGCGATCGGATTTCTCTCCCTCGCGGCCGTCGGTTCGAGGAGCCCCTTTTTCCCGATGGCGTGCCTCCAGTCCGGCGCCGGGATCTTCGGCTCCTTCATCTTCGCCGAGATTCTCCGGTTAGGGGCGCAGGCCGGGCGCGACTTGGCGCTGCCACTCGTCGCGACAGGGCAGCTGGTCGTCACGGGGTCGCTGCTCGCCGGTACGCTGCTCGCCTCCGCGATAGGATCCCTCGCGGCTGCGGACGGCCTCTCCATCGTGCTGACATCGGGTCTTCTCGGCATCGGAATTCTCTTCTTCGCCGGCCTGTTCTTCAGAAACGGGCGATCGGGAGACGCCGCGAGGGACGTTCCCGACGGAACCGGAGACGCCTTGCGGGCGACGGTCCCGGACGAGACACCGAGAGGGGAGGAGCTTCTGGGACTCAGGTTGTTGCAGTCG
Source organism: Lactivibrio alcoholicus (assembly GCF_055390895.1). Classification (NCBI taxonomy): domain Bacteria; kingdom Thermotogati; phylum Synergistota; class Synergistia; order Synergistales; family Aminobacteriaceae; genus Lactivibrio; species Lactivibrio alcoholicus. Next base: position 1,988,296 of record NZ_AP042471.1, on the reverse strand, counting down.
GGTCTTTCGCGCAGGGAGGTATGCGTCGCGCTTCTCGTCGCGCAGGGACGGTCGAACGACGAGATCGCCGGGATCCTGTATATCACGGCCAATACGGTCCGCTCGCACATGAAGAGCATCAACAGGAAAACGGGGGCTTCCTCTCGGTCGGAGTTGAGGGAACAGCTGGAACAGCTACAGCGGCAATGACGGAAACGAGTTTTCCCCCCCCAATCGCCGCAGGCCGTGTACGCATACGGGGAGGCGCCCCGGGCGCATCGCCCGGGGCGCCTCCCCTCCCTTCCCGAAGATGACTTTGAACGGGTTCGTTCAGCGCCGCAGGAACGACGCGAGGACCAGCGGGACGAGCGACAGCCACGCGAATCCTCCGGCCGTCACGCGACAACCCCCGCCGCCGGAAAGCGCGTCGAGAAGGGCATCCGTCCACCACGGCTCGGCGCCGTGAATCCCGTCGTCGGCCTTGAACCAGACCCTGTTGTTCAGAAACCTCGCTCCGACCGGGGCGCTTCCCGTCGCGCCGGGGCGCACATCGCGCAGCATCGCCGTCCCGGCGTCCCATCCGTCGGTCACCCAGGGCTCAGCGCCGTGAACGCCGTCGGTCGCGAAAAAGACGACCGTATAGAACGTCGAGGCCATTTCGCCCCAGGAGATGCTTCCGTCGGGAGCGCCCGGGTTGACATCCTTCACCATCTGCGTTCCGGCCGTCGTCCCGTCGGTCCTCCACGGCTCCGCGCCGTGGACCCCGTCGTTGCCGATGAAGAGCAGCATCGGGTCGGCGACCGCGAACGCGTAGGGGTTCCCGTTCGCGGGGCCGGGGTTGATATCCCTGAGAAGCGCGGCGCCGGCGTAGTCGCCCGGGGCGACGGACCAGAGTTCCTGTCCGTGAGCGGCGTCGAACGCGGCGAAGACGAGCTTCCCGTTGAAGAGATTCATCCCGGACGGGAAGGCGCTCCCTGTCGGGTTCACAGTGTACATCTTCGTCCCGGCGTTCGTGCCGTCCGACTCCCAGAGCTGCCGTCCGATCGCGCCGTTATCGGCGGCGAAGTACGCGACCGCGCCCGAGCCCGGATAGTACGGCTGGGACGGGTACCCGTTCGCCGCGCCGGGATTGATGTCCTTCACGAGGAACGTACCCGCAGCCGTTCCGTCGGAGACCCAGAGCTCCCGTCCGTGGACGCCGTCGTCCGCGGTGAACAGCACCTTCCCCCAGGAGCTCCCGATATGCGTCAGATATTGCGGGGAGCTTCCGCCGGCCCCCGGATTGATATCCTTGACGAGAACCGTTCCCGCAGCCGTTCCGTCCGTCTTCCAGAGTTCATCTCCGTGAACGCCGTCATCCGCGGAAAAGAAAATCACGCCCGCGGCGATCTCGAACCATCCCGGGTTCGAGTCCGCCGCCCCCGGATTGATGTCCTTGACGAGAACCGTTCCCGCAGCTGTTCCGTCCGTCTTCCAGAGTTCGTCTCCGGCGATGCCGTTGTTCGCCCGGAAGAGGACGAAGTCTCCGCCGACAGCGAGCATTCCCGTCGGGTCGGAGTCGCCCGGGCCGGGGTTGATGTCCGCCAGAATCTGTGTTCCGGTCGTCGTTCCGTTGGAGATCCAGAGTTCCTTGCCGGCGATGCCGTCGTTTCCATTCAGAATGTAGATACCGGAACCGAGATAGACGAATTCGTCGCTGTTCCCGCTCTGGATTCCGGGCCGGATATCCCTGAGCAGGTTTGTCGCGGCCAGTCCCGACGTCGCACACGCGAGCACGAGACACACCGAAAAGACTCCCCGCAGAAGACGCATACAGCATCCCTCCTCTTCTTTGCGTTTCTTTGATTTCTGCATGGTATTCCTTCCAGAAAAATGCGTACGGTTCTTTCGGCTCATGCGCCGCGCGACCTGCGGAACGCGGAGACAAAAAAAAGAAACGCCCCGGGAGGAGCGTTTCTTCGGGTGATACATGCGACGATTTCGGAAGGCGCGATATCAGCGGCGTCTTCCGAAAAAGGCGGCCAGCGGCAGGAGAAGCAGCGGAATCAGGGGCGAGGCCCCGAGCGCGCATCCCCCGTTTTTCGCGGAAGATGCCGGCGCGGAGGTTCCGTCCGTCCACCAGGGCTCGGAGCCCCGACCGGTCTCGGCGCGGAACCAGAGCGTCGCTCCTCCAACGTACAGGATCGACGGACGGCTTGAGGACGGACTTCCGTCCGCGTCGACAAGCATCGTCGTTCCTTCGGCCGTTCCGTCCGAGATCCAGAGCTCCATGCCGCATTTCCCGTCGTCGGCCGGAAAGACGAGCCTGTTTCCGAACGCGACAAACGACGAGGCGGAGCCGAAAAGCGCCCCTCCTCGCCTGATTTCCGCGACCATCCGCGTCCCTTCGGAAGTTCCGTCGGATGTCCAGAGCTGCGATCCGTGAATGGCGTCGTCGGCCTGGAAGAACACCCTCCCTCCCGCAAACGTGAAGCACGACGGCGTCGAGGACGCCGTCCCGGCCGCGATATCTGCGAGCATCGATGGGGATTCGTCGCCGTCCCGCAAGATCCAGGGCTCCAGTCCGTGAACGCCGTCATCGGCCGCGAAGACGAGAATTCCGTTTCCGTACGCCATGTCCGACGTCCAGCGAAGCGTTCCCTGCCCGAACGCGACGGCGATCCGCGTTCCCGAACGGGTTCCGTCGCTCTCCCAGATCGCGCGGCCCGATACGCCGTCGTCCGCGAGAAAAAAGACCTTTCTCGAAGCGGCCACGATTCCAGACGGCATCGATCCGCCTCCTCCGCGCCGGATGTCGCGCACGAGTCGCGTTCCGGAACAAGTCCCGTCGCTCGTCCAGAGTTCGACGCCGTGCGTCCCGTCGTCGGCGGAGAAAAAGATTCGATCGCCGACGGGAACGAGCGAGGAGATCCTCGCGCCAGTCCCCCTCGGATTGATAGTATACAGAAGCGACGTCCCGACTTCCGTTCCGTCGCTCGTCCAGAGTTCCCTGTCCCCGGACGCGTTCGAAGCCTCGAAAAAGATTCTGTTCCCGGCAGCGACGAGTTTCGCGGGAGCCGCCCCTTCGCCGGGAGCGGGCACGAGGTCGGCGACCATTCGCGTTCCGTCAGGCGTCCCGTCGCTCGTCCAGAGCTCGCAGCCGTGGATCCCGTCGTTCGCGGCAAAATACGCCCTTCCTCCGTGCACTACGAAGAAACCGGGATTGCTGCTGCCCGTTCCTCTATTGATATCGGCCACGAGAAACGGAACCTCTCCCGGACCTTTCGTGGCCCAGAGTTCCTTCCCCTTCCGCCCGTCGTCGGCATCGAAGAGGAACAGACCGCCGACGGCCGTCATCGAAAGGGGTGCGCTCCCGTGAAGTCCGACGGACATCCCTCGGACGGGTTCCGTCCCCGCGAACGCCTGGGAGCACAAGAAAAGACACACCGCGAGAAAACGCGCGAAAACAGATCCGATGCACCGGAACCAACCAAGGCCGGTCATTCGAGTTCCTCCCCGAGGCTCTCCTCGAGAAGCCTGCGCGTCGTGACAATTTCCTCCTCCACGCGCTCAAGCATTGCCTTTCTCTTTTCCGGATCGATCGTCGCGGCTTTGGGGTCGGACACCAGGTACGTCCGCTTCTTTTCGAGAATCACCAGAAGCTGTTCGCGCTCCCGGATCATCCGCATCCGTTCGATGCGCTCCTGCTGGTCGCTGTCTTCCTTGACGAATGCGCCGCTCATGCCCGTCCCTCCCCGACATGCAGATTGTGTTATTGTACCCCACAAACGCGAAACGGGGGGAGAAGGGACTACCGTTTTCGAAGCGCCGCGGCGGGAAGAACGAACAGAAACGCAAAAAACGCGCCCGTGCCGGCGGAACATCCACCTCCGCCGCTCGCGGGAGAGGTCGTCGGCGTTGCGCTCGGTCCTTTCGTCGGCGATGGCGACGGCTCCGCGACGATAATATCGCATCGGGCGACGAGCCCTCCCGCCCGGGCCGTCACGATGGCGCGTCCGGGCGAAACGGCCGTGACGCTCACAGAGTTTCCCGTTACGCCGCTCAGCGTCACGACGTCGCGCAGCACCCGGTTCCCCTCCGGCGGCGAGAAAGTTTCGACGCCCCACAAAACATCTCCGGCAACGGGGCGACGAACGGCGGTGAGGGCAAAAGATCTCCCGACGACGACCGCGTCCGTCGGACACCTCTCTATGGCCAGCGTCCACGGCGTCGGCGCGACGCTCGGCGTCGGAATCGGTTCGACCCTCGCGATGTACAGGATGTTCTCGATCCTGCTGTCGGCTTTTCCGTCGAACACGAAGAGAACATCGTTCCCGGTGCTCAGGGTGGCGTTTTTGAAAGTCCTTCCGCCGGGAGACGGGCCGTCGACGACGAACACCGTCATCCACACCGTGAGATGGTCCACGGGGATGCGTCCGCCGCTCCGGATCTCGTCCGCGTCGGCCGCGACGAAACTCTGGCGGTCGAGAAGCGGCTTCGCGCGCCCCCCAAGATCGCTGGTGATATCGGAGGCGTTTCCTGAGATCGGGCGGCTCCTGAGCGTGAAGGCACTCCAGAAGAGTTTCCGCCAGTCCCCCGAGAAATCGTATCCGGCGAGCTTCCCCGCTGGGATCGTGAAACGGAGCTGCACTGGAAGGATGCCGCGCCCTCCGGCCGGGTCGACTCCCTCGACGGAGAACGCGTCGTACCAGACGAGCGCGTCTCCCTCCGCCGCGCGGAGCGCCGCGATGCCGGGGAAGTCCGATGGATCGGGGTTCCGGATGAATTCCGCGCGTCCGACGTCGAGATCGTCCGAGATGACGGAGATATCGCCGCTCAGATCCGGGAGAACGGCCCTCAGCCCCGCGACGATCGCGGGAGCCTCGCAGTCGCACGGGGCGTGGACGAAGAGGACCGAACAGTCGGGGGAACAGTCGTTCGAGACGAGACGCAGCGCGAACGCGAAGTAGTTCGTGTTCCACCGCCCCCGGACGGTCGTCCCGTCCTGCGCGGCGAAGACGAAATCGCTGTTCGCCATCGGCTGGATCGTCTTCGTGAACGCGGGGTAGACGGCGCTCCCGCAATTCAGGGTAATGATGTCGCCCGCTTCGGGATCGCCCACGCCTTTTCCGTTCCAGCGCCAGAAGTCGCCGTATCGGTAGGCGGCGTCGATCGTATACGATCCCATAGGCAGCCCGAGAAAAAGAAGAGGCGTCGATCCGTAGATTCCCCGTCCCCCGATATCCGGAATTTCCGGACGGTCGACCGCGTCGACGAACAGATATGGCAGCGTATCGCAGAGCCCGCAATCCGTCCCGCAGATTCCGTGCGCCGTGAGATCGCCGCAGCAGCCGGAAACGTCGAGCTTTCGTACGCCGAGGTTCTGGACCAGGACCCTCGGAACGAAATACGTCTCCGGCATGCCGCACGGATTCGCCCCGCAATCGCACGAGTCGGGACCGAGAAGCTCGAATCCTCCGTACCAGACGCCCAGATCGAGCGCCTCGCCGAACCGGATGTCGGCGATCTCGGTCAGATCCCAGGACGCGAACAGATCGAGGGACGTGAGCGATCCGAACAGACTCGTCCGCCACAGATAGCGGTCCAGAAGAAGTCCCATCTGGTCGGATGAGGTTCCCGTGTATTGCGGACAAGAGTTGTAATCCTTCTTCCACGGTCTGACGACGACATCGGAAAAATCGGGGAGGTCGCATGGCGATTCGGGATCCACCATGCTGTCAAGCAACTGCGTCAGCCAGAAGATGTGTGAATTCGGCGCAACCCTGACCCGGACGATATCCGCCGCGTCGTTCAGGCGCGCGACAGTCAGCGGGAAGCCCATGAATGCCGGCGTCCATTGGTCCGGGACATAGGCGAAACGAAGATCCTGGCAGCAGTATACTCCCGCGCGATCCGGCACGTCGAACCATACGCGGAGGCTCTGCCCGACGACATCCGCGTAGTCGCGCGCCGCACAGTCGTTCAGCGAAAAGCGCAGTCCGCAACACGCCGTCGAACAGGCGCCGGCACCCCCTCCGAAGAGATCGAGAAGGTTCAGGGTCCCGATCGTCTGCTGCGCGTCAGCGGAGACGAACACGCGGAGCGGAATCTCGACGGCGTTTTCGAGTCCCGGAGCGTTTCGGGTCGTCCGCAGCAACGCGCCGAACCATGAGAGCGGTGGGTCGGTCGCATCGTGCGAGATGTATCCTCCCTCAGTGCACGGCCCCCATGAATCGAGGACGTTCCAATCGGAACGAATCGTGACGAGCCCGGCCTTCACGAGAAAATCGAAGCTGGCAACCGATGCGTCGTCCCGGCTCAGAACGAAGGAAAAACCGGGAACATCCGCGGACAGAATCCCCTTGTTCCAGGAATTCAGAATGAGAGGGAAGGGAGACAGAGCGGACATATCCCCGCTGATCGTAAACATGTCGAACGCGCCCGAAACGCCGTAAGGGGCAAGAACGGCGTCTTCTCCGCCGCCGAGGGCATTCGCCGCCTCCCCCGACAGAAGCGCGAAAAGGAACGAAAGGATAGAAACATATCGTCGCGGGCCATGCAAGATTTTCATATCCGATCGATCCCTCCTGAGGGCCAAGGCACACGGAAAATTCTTCTGTACTCTTTTTCCTATATTGAGAATAGTCGTATGCAATTCGCGGAGTGTCAAGAGGAAAAAATGAAAAAAGTCCCGGAAAAGATCTCCCGGGACCCGTTATGACAATTGCGGTATGGAAACGGCGCCGGGACTCAAAGCATCCGTTTCCTCCAGAGGAAGTACGCGGCCCCGCACGCGAGGACGAGGGAGAGTCCGGTAACGAATGTGAATCCCATCGGATGTCCTGTGAACGGAACCGGGACATTCATTCCGAAAAAGCTGCTCACGGCCGTCGGAATCGCCAGAAGGATCGTCATCGAGGCGAGGAATTTCATGACGATGTTCAGGTTGTTGGAGATGATCGACGCGAACGCGTCCATCATGCCACTCAGGATGTTGCTGTACATCTGGACCATTTCGAAGGCCTGGTCGTATTCGATCTTGACGTCCTCGAGGAGATCCTCGTCCTCCTCGCGAACCCTGATGAGTTCGTGCATCTGGGAATTCGAGCAGAGGCGGATGAGCTTGTCGACGACCGCGCGATTCGCCCGGAGGGCGGCCGTAAAGTAAGTGAGTCCCTTTTCGAGGTCCAGAAGCTGGAAAAGCTCCTCGTTCTTCATCGACATGCGGAGGTTCCGCTCGATCTGGTCAGACTGACGGCTGATCTGCGTCAGGTGCTTGAGAAAAAGCGTCGCGGTCTTGAAGAGGATCTGGAAGAGAAAACGGGTCCGCTTGTAGGAGCAGAAGCCATTGATATTCCCGGGTTTTCTCGGAAGGATGTCGTTCTCTTCGAGGCAGACCGTCACGATATAGTCGGCCGTGATGACCACACCGAGCGGAATCGCGTCATAGTTGAAATTGCCGCATGCCTTCGGCGTATTGATGACGACGAGGATCGCGTTGTCCTCGACCTCGATGCGCGACGTTTCCTCGACGTCGAGGGCCGCGACGAGAAGATCCCTCTGAACTCCGGTAATCTTCGAGATCGTCTCCAGTTCCTCGCGAGACGGAGCGACGGCATTGATCCAGGACCCGCCGATTGCGCCTTCCGGCGCGAGCGGCTGCGATTCCTTTTCCGAAAAGCTCTTGACGATTGACAGCATCGATACCACCCCTTGTACCCAAAGATCGCGCGCGTTCGTCGCTCGTCGTCCGGGCGGCAGAACGCAACGCACCCGTGCGCGTTTCCGCACGGGAGAACGAAGGGTGGGCCTGAAAAGAGGAATCCTCTGCGATCTATGGGAATTTCGCGCCTCTCCTCATGCCCGGCAGGCGCCGGACATGGTCGGAACCATGAGGGGGCGCCGGAGATTATTCGGGTACTACAAAAGCGAAACAATGAAAACCGCACAACGGAACTTTTTGGCTACTGTCGCTTTCCATTCCACATCTCCTTCCCGTCCTGTGTGACACCGACCCATAGTGATTGTACTCGCCCCGATCACAATCGGCAAGGGGGGTAATCTGCGCCTCATGGAGTGCATTGAGTGCGAAAAAAGGCCTTCTTCGCGTTCATGCTTCTTCTGAGGGTTCTTTTCTAAAAAAAACGACGGCCCTTCCGGTCTCCCGGAAGGGCCGTCCGATTCCAGCAGCGCAGGAAACCCGCTACCGGCCCGAAACGACGCGCCCCTACTTCGACGGGACAGAAGACGGCGCGACCGCCTGCGTACCCTGCGCGGGAACCTGAACGTTCGCCGCGGCGTTTTCCTTCACCTGTTCCGCGAGCATCCGCTCGAAGCGCCACGCGGCCATCTCGGAGCGGAGAGACTGGATCTTCGCGAACAGATCCCGCGCCTTCGCCTGATCGACGGGATTCTCCATCATCGCGAGTCTCAGCTGAAGACGGGTCTTTTCCATTTCGGTCATCTTCGTTCTGAGCTCGGCGGGGACATCCATCCGCCCTTCACGCCGTCCCATCATCTTCCGTCCCCCGAAGCGGCAGTCTCCGTCATCGAAGCTCCGCATCATCCGCGATCCGCGAAACCCGCACGGTCCCCCACAACCGGACGCACCTCCCTGAGCCATGACGCACTCGCCGCCCGCCGCTCCGCACACCCCGCGCCCCATGCCGGGGCCGTACGCAAAGGCGACACCCGCGACAACCAGAACGACGACCGCCGCTCCCGCAAGAACCATTCGCTTCATCTCTCGCACCTCCAGTGGATTTTCCGATATGGCGCAAGTGTACGGTCCGGAAGTCGCAGGGACATCGGCAGAATACTCCAGCACAGTATGCGTACTTCTACGGGGTGTACAAAATCCGGCGAAGGATTCCTGCGCGAGATCGCGCAAAACGGTCGGACAGGGCGATCTATCTCCGCGCCCACCACAGGTACGCGAGGATCGCAGCCTGAATGACGACGACACCCCACGAAATGTATTGGAACGTTTTCTTCGAGACCTTGTGACGGAAGAGCCGCTGCGCCAGGAGGCCGGCCGGAGAACCTCCGAGGAAGTCGAGACCGTGCAGAATCCACTCCGGCACGCGGATCAGGTCGGTTTTCGAGATGACCTTGTCGTAGCCGTACATCCCGAACGTCACGACGTTGATCGAGAGAAGATACGCACGGACCGGATGCCACCGGAAGCGGAAGATGAGGTACGACGCGGCCGTGACGATCAGGAGAGCCGCCGTCGCGCCGAAGATCCTGTAGGGCGAGAGCTGCATCCCGAGCGTCGTGACCGACGTCGCGGCGAGCCCCTTCTCGGTCTTTTCGTACGCGAATTCGACGCGCACGCCGACGGCGGGGTTCATGTTCCCCGTGACCTTCGTCCCGTGGAAGAAGACGTCCCCTTCAAGCCCCTTCGCAGCGATAAAGCCGTACCCCTCCCCGGAATCGTACTTCACGATAACGCCCTTCATGGCGTCTGCGCCCCCTTTCGGCAAGAGTGTGGATAGGAGTAGTATACCCCCGTCCGCCTCGTCACACGAAAAATACGGCGAACTCCCGGCATCCTGGGAGGGCCGAGTCCGACGACACAACGAAAACTATCCGCTTGACAGCGTCCCGACAGCGTGCTACTCTACCGCACAATTCGAACCATCGGAGGTTTTTCGTCATGCAGCAGGCACAGAAGAGAGGGCAGCTCGTTTCCTACGTCTACTCCTATACGTACGCTCCGCGCCGTTACGACGCCGGAGAGGTTTGGACGTGTCCCCGGAGAGCCTGATCTTCTGAACGAAGTTTCAACTCCGCAAGGGCCGCCGACCAACCGGGTCGGCGGCCCTTTTTTTATTTTCGTGGAGATTTCTGGAGGTGGGAGTCATGCAGGGTATGGACGGTTGGGTGCTCGTATCGGGAGCGTCGCTTCTTTTCGCGTCGTTGTGGTCATTGTTCCGGCTCGTCCGGCCGAAACGGCGGAGGGTACGGGGATGGGCGCGCTGACCTGGGGACTCTGGATCGGGTACGCGGCGCTCCTCGTCTGGCTGTCGCGCTCGGGGCTCGGACGGCACGCACTCGCGCCGGGACGCGTCGGCGTCATCGTCCAGGCGTTCGCCTACGTCGCGACGTACGTCTCCGCGGTCGCGCTCGTTGGTTTCGCAGGGCTCTGTCACCGGTACGGACTTCAGATGCTCCTTATCGCCGCGGGCAACGTCTGGCTCGGCGTCTGGTTCGTCTACCGCTTCCTCGCATGGCCGACGAGGCTGCATCAGCGGCGGCTGGCGGCGAAGACCCCGGCGGAACTTCTTTCTCGCGCCTATAACGCCCCGCTTCTTCAGCCATTCCTCGGAGGCCTTTGTTCGGCGCTTCTCGTCGTGTACGGTTCCGCCGTCCTCAAAGGTGCGGCGATCATGCTTTCGGGCGCACTCTCGATTCCGGTCACGCATGCTCTCATTCTCGCCACTGCGTTCGTGAGCTTTTCGGTTATCGTCGGCGGCCTCCGGGCCGTCCTCTACACGGAGGCTTTCCAGGGAATGGTGATGGTAGCCGGAGTTTTCTTTCTCTTTTTCGCGACACTCCGCGCCGTCGGAGGTCCGGTCGAAGGTCTGAACGCGCTTGCGGCGCTTCCGCCGGTCTCGTCCGCGAACCGGGGCTTCCTCTCGCTCTCGGGCGGTGAAGGCGGTATGGCGATCCTCTTCCTCGCGTTCGTCACATCGGTCGGCGTCTGGGCACAGCCCCAACTCATCCAGCGCCACTTCGCGCTCGAAAGCCGCCGCGACGCGCGCCGCGCGATTCCCGTCGCGATGCTCGCGATGGCAGTCGTCGTGGGCGGAGCCTACCTCGTAGGAGGTCTATCGCGGCTGATTCTCGGCGGACAGGCTATTTCCCCGGACGACGTCATCCCGACGCTCACGCGGATGCTTCTCCCAGAGGCCGGACGGCAGCTCTTTTCCCTTGCGATCGTCTCGGCATCTCTTTCTACCGCAACGGCGCTGCTCCACGTCTCGGCGGCCGGAATCGGGCGCGATGTCGTCCGGCGAAGCCTCGAAGCGCGCGAGTGGCGGGCGTTCGTGCTCTTCGCCGCGATCGCCGGAGGCGTTCTGGCGATCAGAAGCTCGTCGCTCATCGCGTGGATCTGCGCGACGAGTTGGAGTCTCGTCGCCTGCGCGATCCTCGTTCCATACCTCGCCATGCTCGCGGGGCTGGCCCGCGCTGGACGCTTCGTCGCATGGGCGTCGTCGCTCGGAGGACTCGGAGGATGCGTGCTGTGGTATGCGTTCGGCTATGCGTCGACGTCCGTGAAGATGACGGGGCTCTCCGCTCCCGGACTCTGGGGCGCGCTTCACCCGCTCGCCGTCGGACTTGCGGCATCCGCGCTTTCTTTCGCAGTTGTCGCGCTCGTTCCGGCCCTCGCCCGGAAACTCGCCGGAGACAGCGCGCCAGTATAAGGAGAAAAAACGTTATCCGCGGAAGAGACGGCAACACGGACACGCCTCTTCCGCGACTCTCAGCGGGGTCTCCCGAACGCGATCACGGGAACGAGACACAGGGCCGAAACTGCGAGGCCGACGAAGAGAGGCTCGATGCCGGGAAGGATCAGCGGGGCGAGAAGCATACTCCCGAGGCCGCTCGTGGAAAGGAAGAACGCACTCCGACGCGTCAGCGCTCCGGGATGGAAGATCGCCATGATCAGCGGGAGGAACATCCCCGCGCCCCGGAGCCCCATGCCCACGTAGCTCAGCTGGAGGATCAGGCTCCCTTTCAGCGCAAGTGCCGAAATCGCCGAGATCGCGACGACGAGAACCACCGCCCCCCGGCTCATCCGCAGAACGCACGCGTCGCTTCCGTTCGCGCCGGGAATCTTCATATATAAATCGCGAGACAGGTTCGTCGCCACGCCGAGCGTCAGCCCCGCCGCGCCGCCGACGACCGTGATCGCGAGCCCCGCCCAGAGTGCACCTGCGACTGCGGGTGAAAAGTGCGCATTCAGAAAAAAGGGAAGCGCCTGTGCGGCGTCGACCACGACGCCGGACGCCCGCATACCCGAACCGATCCACACCCCCATGAGCCCCAGCGGAGGAATCAGGACGGACGCGACGAGGCAGCCCATTCGCGCGGCGCCTTCATCCCGGGCGGCGAAAACCGCCTGCATGTAGATCTGCGTGCACAGCACACCGATGAGGAGCGACACGCACGCGCCGACATCCACGCCGACGCCGCGCTCGAAGACGCCGAACCACGGCCGTGCCGCGAGATCGTGCGCGAAGTCGTTGGGCGAGAAACCCAGAGATATCGTCTTCGCCGTACAGAGGGCGAGCAGAAGATACAGGATGGCCGTCTTCACGTTGCCGATAACGCTGAAGCTCTTGAGTCCGCCCGTGAAGATGAACGCGAGGATCATGGCGGACAGGGCCGCCGTCGCGCCCCCCCGCGACACGGGAAAGACCGACTGGAGCAGGGCCACGCCCGCGATGAACTGCGCGATGATGGAAAGCAGCGTCCCGAGCGACGAACCGGCGAGCGTCAGAAGTGCCGTCGGCGCGCCGTACTGCCTCTCGATGAATTGTGGCAGCGTCACGAGTCCCGACCTCCGGACCGGACGCGCGAACCACAGCCCCAGAACGAGGCACCCGATGCCGCTCCCGAGCGTGAACCACCATCCCGACAGACCGTAGAGGTACGCCATTTGCACCGTGCCGATCGTCGACCCGCCCGCGACGAGCGCCCCCATGACGATCCCCGTGACCGAGAGCGGCCCGGCTCTGCGGTTTGCCATTTCGTAGGCGTTTGCGCTTCGGACCTTTCCCGACGCCGCCGCCCCGGCCGCGCAGAACGCGACGATCACGCAGAATGCTGCGAGCATGAACAGAGGCGTCATGGAATCACCTTCGGGGAGCACGAAATACTTCGGAGCACGATCGATCGCCACATTTCGTTCGGGGATTGGAAGCGGAAAGACGCATTCCGGGGTTCATTATCGCCGCTTACGAACAATACGGCCAGTAGTTGCACAATAGACAGAAGGTTCATTTCGCGCCGGCATATCCGACGAAACAATATTGTGCCTTCGTTCCCACACACAGAAAGGCATCGAAGATCCGTTCGAAGACGAATCCCCGATGCCTTTGCGAACCGCAGCATAGTTGGGACGGAGTGCTACCCCCGCCGCTCCATCCATTTGCTCTTTATCGTTCCCCAGACGCCCAAGGGCAGCCAGATGATGAAGATCACGAGCGCGACGCCGTAGATCACGAGGCGCAACGAGCCGGCCATTCGCAGGAACTCGGGCAGCAACGTCAGCGCGACGGCGCCGAAGACGGGGCCGAAGAGCGTCGTCATGCCGCCGAAGATGATCATGACGAGAAGGTTGATGGACTCCGCGATCGTGAAGGTGACGGGGCTGATGAACAGGATGTAATGCGCGTAGAACGACCCCGCCATTCCCGCGAGCGCGCCGCCGAGCGTGAAGGCGAACACCTTGTACGCCATCGCGTCCACGCCGATCGACCGGGCGAGTTCCTCGTTCTCGCGGATCGCGATGAGCGCGTTGCCGATGCGCGAGTTCACGAGGCGATACAGCAGGAACGCGACCAGTCCGACGAAGACGAGCCCGAGGTAGTAGTAGTCCGCGCGCGTCTCGAACGAGAGCGTCAGTCCGGGCAGCGAAATCGGCGACGGCCTCGGGATGCCGGGGACGCCCATCGGGCCGTTCGTCAGCTCGATCCAGTTGTTCAGGATCAGCGTGACGAGAACGCCGAAGAAGGCGGTCGTGATCGCGAGGAAGTGCCCGCGAAGGCGCAGGACCATCTTCCCGATGACGAACGACAGCAGCCCCGCGACGGCTCCCGCGCACCAGATCGTGACCCAGAAGGGCAGGCCGGACTTCAGGCTGATCAGCGCGGAGGCGTAGGCCCCGACGCCGTAGAAGGCCGCGTGCCCCATGGACACCTGGCCGGAGAAGCCCACGATCAGCGCGAGCGACATGGCGAGGACCGCGTAGATTTCCGACATGACGAACATGTGAAGGTAGTAGTCCAACGAGAAGAACCGCGGCACGGCGCAGAGCAGCGCCGCTCCGGCGAGTCCGGCGAGCCATTTCGCCCCGGTCATGCGTCCGTTCATCGTCCGCTCCCTCCCGTCAGCCCCTGCGGCTTGAGCATGAAGAGCAGCACCAACAGCAGGAAGGGGTATGCGTCCTTGTAGGCGTACGATATGAAGCCGCCCCCGAGGCTTTCGGCGAGGCCGATCATGACGGCCGCGACGATGACGCCCCGGATCTTTCCGAAGCCGCCGAGCGCGATGATGATGAAGCACTTGAGCGTGACCGAGAACCCCATCTCCGGCGAGACGAAGAACATCGCGCCGACCATCGTTCCGGCGGCCGCCGCGAGCGCCCCGCTGATCGCGAATGTGACCGTGTAGATCCTGGAGACGTTGATTCCCGCGAGCTGCGCCGCGACGCGATCCTGCGAAACCGCGCGCATGGCCTTGCCCGTCCGCGTGCTCTGGATGAACCAGGCGAGAAGCGTGACGAGCGCGACGCCGACGACGAGCACCATCAGGCGTTCGGCCGTGAGGTGCAATCCGAAGAACCGCAGGTGGTAGTCGGCGAGGCCGGATTCGATCTTTTGCGGGTCGGCGCCGAACAGCAGCAGCGCGAGGTTCGCGAGCGCCGTGGACAGGCCGAACGAGAGGAGCATGCTGTTGATCAGCGGCTTGCCGACGATCGGGCGGAAGACGGCCCGTTCGATGATCGCGCCGATGATCCCCATGCCGATCATCGCGATCAGGAGCGCCGGGAAGAAGGAGACGCCGAGCCCGGACATCGAAAACAGCGCCATGAAGGCGCCGAGCATGTAGAACTCTCCGTGCGCGAAGTTGGCCACTTCGAGGATCCCGAAGATGAGCGACAGCCCGAGCGCGATGAGCGCGTAGATGCACCCCAGGATGATTCCGTTCAGCGCCTGTTGCAGGAAGACCATGAGCATTCCGGCGATTCCCTCCCCGTATGACGGAGCCGTTCCCGCGTCGCGCGCGGAAACGGCCCCCGCAAGCTGTACCGTATTACTCCGCCATTATGGGTCCGGCGACGATTTCGAACTTCCCGTCCTTGACGGCGATGATGTATTCCCCGATCTGGAGCTGGTTCTTCGCGTCGAAATGCGCCTTGCCCTGCGGACCTTCGTATTCGATCTTCGCGAGCGCCTCGCGGACCTTCGCCGTGTCGGTCGAGTCGGCGTTTTTCACCGCGATCGCGACCATGTGCGCCACGTCGTACCCGGCCTGCGCGTACTTCTCGGGCGGGATGTTGTAGCGCTTCTGGTAGTCGGCGACGAACTTCTCCGCCTTCGGGGTCTTGATGGACGCGACGAAGCGGCTCGCGCCGATGATTCCGTTCGCCTTGGCCTTGGCCAGTTCAAGGAACTTCGGGTTGAAGGTTCCGCTCGTGGGATCCATGACGGTGATCTTTTCCTGGAGTCCCATCTCGTGGAACTGATTCACGACGCGCGACAGGTCAACGGTCTCGCCGAGCAGGCAGAGCGCGTTGGCCGGAGACGCCTTGAGCTTCGTGATGATGGGGTAATAGTCGGTTTCGCCCTGCTGGAAGTACTCCGTGTAGACGACCTCGCCGCCCAGGTCCTTGACCTTCTTGCCGAACGCGTCGACGGAACCCCGGCCGTAATCCGTGTTCACGCCGATGAACGCCCACTTGTCCAGCTTCTTTTCCTGTACGGCCCACTTCGTGAAGGCCTTCGCGATCATCTCGGAGCTGTCGCATCCGCGGAACGTCCAGACGTTCCCAAGCTCCGTGATCTTCGGGGCGAGGGAGATCGGGGTGATGAGCGGCGTCTGGGAACGCTTCGCGACGTCCATCATCGCGAGCGTGCCGGAGCTGCCGAAGTCGCCGATGACGGCGACGACCTTCTGCATTCCGACGAGCTTCTCCATCGCCGCGACCGCGGTGGCCGGAACGCCCGCCGAATCCTCGACGAAGAGCTCGATCTTGTGTCCGTTGACGCCGCCGGCCGCGTTGATCTCGTCGACCGCCATCTTGACGCCGTTGAGCGCCAGTCCTCCGTCATACGCCAGCGTCCCCGACGTCGGCATGACTACGCCGACGCGCACATTCCCGTCCGGCAGGGCGGCCCACGCCGCACACCCGAGGGACAACAGCGCCGCCACGCACAGAACCGACCGCAGAATGCCCTTTCCTCTCATTTCCCCGTCACCTCCATTAGTGTTTTTCCGGGTCATACGCCCAGATAGGATTTTCGGACCATATCGTTTTTCAGAAGCTCCGACGCCTTGCCCGAGAGCGCCACGCGTCCCGTTTCGAGGACGTACGCCGCATCGGCCAGCCCGAGCGCCATGAAGGCGTTCTGTTCCACGAGAATGATGGTCGTTCCCGAATTCCGGATTTCGCGGATGATATCGACGAGGTGTTCGACGACGATCGGGGCGAGCCCGAGCGACGGCTCGTCGAGCATGAGCAGCCGCGGGCCGGACATGAGCGCCCGTCCGATCGCGAGCATCTGCTGCTCCCCGCCCGAGAGGCTTCCGGCAAGCTGCGCCGACCGCTGCTCCAGGATCGGAAAGTGCGCGTAGACGCGCATGAGCCGGTCGCGAACGAGCGTCGCGTCGCCGACCTGGAATGCGCCCATTTCGAGGTTTTCGAGAACGGTCATCCCCGGCCAGACGCGGCGTCCTTCGGGGCACTGCGACAGGCCGAGCCGGACGATTTCGTCGGACGGGAGCCCGTCGATCCGGCGGCCGTCGTACTCGATTTCGCCGGAGATCGAGCGCAGAACGCCCGAGACGGCCATCATGAACGTGCTCTTTCCGGCGCCGTTCGCGCCGATCAGGGTGACGATGGACCCCTCCGGCGCGTCGATATCGACCGAGGAGAGGGCCTGGACTCGGCCGTAATGGGCGCTCAATCCCTTCACGCTAAGAAGCATGGCGGAACCCCCGTCCCAGATAGGCCTCGATGACCGCCGGATCGCGGGAGACCTGCGCGGGGCTCCCCTCCGCAATCTTCCGCCCGTAGTTCAGCACCGCGATGCGGTCCGATATGGAGATCACGAGATTCATATTGTGTTCGATCAGGAAGACCGTGATCTTGCGCTCGTCCCGTATGCGGTAGATGATGTCGATGAGTTCTTTCGTCTCGACCGGGTTCAGGCCCGTCGCGGGCTCGTCGAGGAGCAGAAGCGCCGGATTCGCGGCAAGCGCGAGCGCGATGGAGAGCATCCGCTGCTTGCCGTAGGGGAGGTTCTTGCCGAGATGCGCCGCCCACGGGGCGAGGCCCGTGAACTCCAGGATCTCGCGGGCGCGTTCCCGGACCTCGCGGGCTTCGGCGCGCGCGTCGGCCCCGCCGAAGACGATGCTCCCGAGCCCCGCCTTCAGCCGCGTGTGGAACCCGATCGCGATGCTGTGCTCAACGGTCGTCTCCGCGAAAATATTGGTCTTCTGGAAGGTGCGAACGAGCCCCAGCGCCGCGATGTCGTGCGGCGGCAGGCCCGTGACGTCCCGCCCGCGGAAGGAGACGGTCCCCCGGTCCGGGGCGAGGAATCCGGTGATCAGGTTGAACGCGGTGGTCTTTCCCGCTCCGTTCGGACCGATCAGCGTCATGATTTCCCCCTCGTTCACGAAGAGGTCCACTCCTTCCACCGCCTTGAGTCCGCCGAAAGAGATGGAAATGTCCCGCGCTTCGAGAAGCGTCATTCGTCTCCCCTCCTGCCGGTCGACGCCGTTGCGGAAAGCCGTCGCGGAAGAATGCGCCGTGCGGCGGCTTCGAGTTCCCGCAACATTTCGTCGATCCTGTCTTCGATTTCCGTCCGGGCTCCGGCGACGCTGAGCCCGGCTATCAGGTTGCCGTCGTCGTCGAGAATCGGAACCGAGATTTCCGCCGCTCCGGGAGTGAGCTCCTCGATACTTCGCGCATACCCGCGCGCGACGATGCGGTCGAGTTCCTCGCGAAGCGCCGGCGCATCGACGATCGTCGTCGGCGTGAATCGTTCGAGAGGTTGCGAAAGGACCCGTTCCTGAACGCGTTCGGGACTGAAGGCGAGGAGAATTTTGCCGCACGCGGCGGCATGGAGGGGGAACGTTTTGCCGACCTCGGCGACGAGCTTGAACGTCCGGACGGGCTCGACCTTGTCGATGCATCGTCCGCAATCGCCGTCGAGGACGAGAAGGAGCACCGTCTCCTGAGTCCGGGCGGAGAGATCCTCGAGAATATGCCTCGTCTGGTGAACGAGCTCGAAGCGGAGCCTCCACGAATTCGCGTAAGCGAGGAATCGCAGCCCGAGGCGGTATTTCTGCGTTTCGGCGGTCCTGCGCACCCATCCTGCCGTCTCCAGGGAGGAGAGCATCCGCTGGACGGTACTTTTCGGGACGTCGACCATCCGGGCGATGTCACGAATGCCGAGTTCGTCTTTCTGTGCAAGCAGGAGGTCCATCAGAAGCGTGACGCGTTGAACGGAATCCATTCGGGCGACACATCCTCTCAAATATGGGACACCTGTCCTGAATTTTACAACTCGCGGCGAAATTGTCAAGCAAATTCTCCATCTCGATATCGACTGTCTTTCGGGGAAGGGATTGCGGACTGGGACGGAAACATCGGGGGTACGTTCATCGCCCGAAAGGCGAATTTTCGAAACCTGGCGGGGAAGTCGATATCCGAGCGGAGTACTGTGCTATTGATCCGCTTCGCCTTTTTTGGTACAGTATTCGAGATTTGCTTCCATATATGGTCCGTCGCAGATAAAGATGCGGAAAGGAGGTCTTTCGGGTGATGTCCATGGTGTGACGCCGCAACGGTTCGATGCACGGGGTGCATTCGGCCGACCGGAAACGCACAGTGCAGGCATCGGAGCCCGGAAGATTCCCGTTCTTTTCGGACTGACCTCTTCCTCATTCTTCCCTTTCTGACGTCCTGTTCCACCTCCAAAAAAACGTTTGGCGGCGTTCTGTGCGCCCGTCCCGATCCGTTTCGGGGCAGGGTCGTGCCGTGTCTGCCATGTTCCTCGGCGTGATCGGCGGAGACAGCGTTCTGTCTTTCGTACTCCAATACACAATCTGAAAGGGGATCTTTTTTGTGAAGAAATCTCGCGCATTGCGCTGCATGCTCGCTTTCGTCCTCGTGTCCATATGTCTCGTCTCCGCGGCTTCGGCCGCGATGTCCGCGAAAAAGGCGGAGTACTTCGTCGATGTCGCCTGGCTCGCCGCCAATCTCGACAAGGTTGTCGTGCTCGACGCCCGGTCCGACAAGCATTACGCAGTCAGCCACATCCCCGGCGCGATCCACTCCACATGGACGAACTGGACCGACAGGTCCAAAGGCAAGCAGGGAGACAAGGGCTGGAACGTCACGATGGAGAAATCGAAGCTCGAAGCTTACGTGGGATCGCTCGGCATCGACGGAAGCAAGCCGATCGTCGTGTACGGCGATCCGAGCGGACTGGCCGAGGACGGCCGCGTGATGTGGGAGCTGCGCCTCGTCGGCGTGAACGCCGTCAAACTGCTCGACGGCGGCTTTCCGGCATGGAAGGCCGCGGGCAAACCCGTGACGGCCGACGCGCCGAAGATCCGGCCCGCGAAATTCGCGTTCTCTGCGATCCACGAAGAGTATCGCGTGCTGTTCGACGAGATCAGAACGAACCCGAAAAAGTGCGTCATTCTGGACACGCGCTCCCGCGACGAGTACATCGGCAAGATCAACCACGGCGAAAAACGAAACGGGCATATTCCGGGTGCGGTCTTCATGGCGTTCAACGAACTGTACCACGACGACGGAACGGTCATGGACGTCGACGAGATCCAGAAGCATCTCGAGTCAAAAGGCGTGAAGAAGGACCAGTGCATCATCACCTACTGCACGATCGGCATCCGCTCCGGGTTCACCGCACTGATGCTGCGAATGGCCGGGTACGACGCGCGGAACTACGAGGCGTCCTATTCGGAGTGGGCCGGCGACGCTTCGCTGCCGATCGAGAAATAGCGGCATGAAGGATTCGAAGCTTCGCCTGTTCCTCTGGCTGTCCGTTGCGGTGCTGGGCGGGTTCGCGATCCTGTACTTCACGGTTCCATCGTTCGCGCTGTTCATCAATGAGAGTACGTCCATTCTCGTCACGGCGGACATCAAGCGGATGCGGATCTACATACGGAGCTTCGGCGCCATCGCTCCACTCGTCTCCATGGGAATCATGGTCTTCCAGTCGATCGCGTCGCCGCTGCCCGCATTCGTCGTGACGTTCGCAAACGCGTGGGTGTTCGGCTGGCAGCTCGGCGCGGTGTATTCGTGGACCGGGGCCATGATCGGCGCGGCGCTCTGCTGGGCGATCGGCAAGGGGTTCGGCCGTCCGGTGGTCGAAAAGATGGTCGGGAAAAAGGCGCTCGACACGTCGGACAGGTTTTTCGAGAACCACGGAAGGCACGCGGTCTTCATCGCGCGATTGCTGCCCATCATGCCCTTCGACGTGATTTCCTACGCGGCCGGCCTGACCACGATGGGCTTCTGGGGGTTCTTCTGGGCCACGGGCCTCGGCCAGCTCCCCGCCACGATCCTGTACTCCTGGTGGGGGGAGAAGATGACCACGTCGGGAAAGGTCTTCCTGTGGGGCATCGCGGGATTCCTGACGCTTCTCACGATCGCGTGGGCACTCAAACAGCGGGCTTCGCGAAAGAGCGCGAACGCATGAACGCAAAAACGCTTTGCGTCAGGATCGCCGTTTCGGCGACGATCCTGATGCTTCTGTGTCGGGGTCTCGACCGTAACGGTCTGCTCCGTCTCGTCCGCGAGGCGGATCCCGGGTGGATGGCTCTGGCGGCCGCGTGGGTCGCCGCATCGATGGCCATCAGCACGGGAAAGTGGCGTCGCCTGCTGCTCGCACAAGAGATTCCCGTTTCATGGGGAACGCTCTGGCGCAGCTACTGGGTGGGACTCTTCTTCAACAACTTTCTGCCTTCATCGGTCGGTTTCGATGCGATACGCATCCTGACGCTGCGCGACGAAGGGCGGACGCCCGGAATTCTGCTCTCGGTCGTCGTCGAACGGCTGCTTGCGCTCGCGGGACTCGCCCTTGTCGGCGCGATCGCCGTCGCGTCCGGAAGAGCCCCGGCCGGCCTCGGGGCGCTGTTCGCGGTCGGAGGCGGCTTCGCCGTCGCACTGGTCGCGCTCGTCCTGTTTCCGCCCGCCCTGCCTTCGGGTCGGTCCGGAACGCGGATTCTCGCAAAAATCCGCGCCTTTCTCTCCGAGACCGCCGGCGAAGGCCGGCGTCTGCGCGCGCACCCCAGGACGCTGCTTTCGGGCATTCTTTGGGGAGCCGCGTTTCAGCTCACGGTGATCGCCGTCAATTACTCGCTTCTTCGCGCCTTTGGCGCGTCCATCGGTCTGCTCGAAGCGTGCGCCGCTATTCCGGCTGTTTCCGTCGCCGCGATGATCCCTCTTTCGATCAACGGCTTCGGCTTCCGCGAAGGAGCGACCGTATCGCTGCTGGGGTTCTACGGAATCGCGCACGAGACGGCCTTCGCGGTATCGTTGTCCTTCGCGCTCCTCGTCGCCGCCGAGAGCCTGTACGGCGGACTCCTGTGGATCGCGCGGAGCGCCGGGGAAAGGAGCAACGCATGACGTTCGCGGAACGTGCGCGCGAGTCGGCCCTGCGCGTGATGAAAGAGCGGGACAATTGCGCGACGGCCGTTCTGCTCGGCGTCGCCGACGCGTTCGGGGTCGGGATTCCGGAGCCGCTCGTCGATTCGAGCGGTTTTCTGCGCGAGGGCATGTTTTCGGGCTGCTGTTGCGGCGCGCTTTCGGGAGCCATGATGGCGAGCGGCGTCCTGAACGGCATTCGGCCGCACCCCCTCGGCGCGCAACTTCCGAAAGCGCTGCACGACGCCTTCCGGGAACGCTTCGGAGCGACGTGCTGCCGGGCCATTCGCGCACGACGCACGCTGCTGCAGCGGATCGGACGGAACGCCTGCCGCGACCTGACGGCCGAAACCGCCGCCATGACGGCGGATTTCTGGGCACCCGTCTTCGAGGAAGCGCAGAGGCGCGCGAAACGGACCCCGGACATCGCGAAGACGTAGCCCACGACTCCATGCCGCCTCGCTACGCGCCTCTGGAAAGCGGCATGGAGCCTTCCCGTGGGAATGGCCGCAAGAATTTCATTGAAGGAGGTATTCGATATCATGAGTCAGGAATACTACGATCCGGCGGATTTGCAGGACTTTCCGAAAATCGGCGAGGTCGCGTCCGTCCAGGGGGAAAAATTCTTCGCGTATTACGCCGCCGCGACATCCGCCGGCAGGCTCTCCGAACGCGAGAAAGCGCTGATCGCGCTCGCGGTCGCCACGGTCCGCCATTGCCCCTACTGCATCGACGCCTATACGAACAAATGCCTGTCGCTCGACGTCGACGAAAACGAGATGATGGAGGCGATTCACGTCGGCGCGGCCATGGTTGCGGGCGATACGCTCGCGCACGCGACGCAGATGCGCAAGATCGTCCGGAAAAAGGGGATGTAGATGGATCTCCGCGAGCAGCACGCACTTCTGGACGGCCTCGACCACCCCGAATCGTTCGCGGACAGGCTGCGTTCGTGCGGCGCCTATCCTTTGCGCGCGGCTTCGGTGGAGATCCTGCAGATGAATATCACGCGACGGTGCAACCTGTGCTGCCGTCACTGCCACGTCGAAAGCTCTCCCGCGCGCGCCGAGGAGATGAGCCGGGAGGACATGAAGGCATCCTTGCGCGCGGCCGCGCACCCTTCTATAACGACGCTCGATGTCACGGGCGGCGCGCCGGAGATGCACCCGAATCTCGAATGGTTCCTCCGCGAGGCCGCTATGATGGGAAAACGGCTTCTCGTCCGCAGCAATGCGGCGATTCTGCTCGACGCACCCTACCGGCATTTCGCGGACGTCTACGCGGAGACCGGCGTCGAAGTCGTCGCGTCGCTGCCGGGACTGAGCCGCGAAAATACGGATCGCATGCGCGGACCGGGAGTCTTCGACCGGATTATCGCGGCGCTCGTTGAACTGAACGCGCGCGGCTACGGGAAACCGGGTTCCGGGCACGTCCTCGACCTCGTCCACAACCCCGTCGGCGCGTTCCTTCCCGCGTCGCAGCAGACGCTCGAAGACGAGTACAGAATCAAGCTGCGGCGCGATTTCGGCATCGAGTTCAACCGCCTCTACTGTCTGACGAATTGCCCCGTCGGCCGGTACCTCGATTACCTCAGACGCAGCGACAACCTCATCGACTACATGAACCTTCTGCGGCAATCGTTCAATTCCGCCGCGGTCGGCAACGTTATGTGCCGCACGACGGTTTCCGTGGGAAGCGACGGTCGTCTCTTCGATTGCGATTTCAATCAGATTCTCGACCTTCCGCTTTCGCACCCCGCACCGGGCCGTATCGGAGACTTCGACTACGACGCACTCGCTCGCCGCGAAATAGTCGTCCGCAGCCACTGTTTCTCCTGCACCGCGGGAGCGGGGTCCTCGTGCCAGGGAGCGCCTGCGGACAAGTGACGCGAAAGGCCGCGCAGGATTTTGCGCATCGCTCCGCAATGACGCCATGACCGCCCCGAAACTCGTCGTTCTCGCGAAGTATCCCAGGCCCGGAGAGGTCAAGTCGCGCCTGATCCCCGCCCTCGGAGCCGACGGGGCCGCGGAACTCGCCCGGACGTTCTTCGAGCGGACCGTCTCGGAGGGGGTGAGGGCATCGGAGCTGCTGGGGATGGATCCCGAGGTGCGCGGCAGCGGCGCGCCGGACGCGGCGTTCCGCGCGCTTCACCACGGCGCGTGGCGCTATGCCGACCAGGGCGGCGGCGACCTAGGGGATCGACTTCTGCGAAGCTGTCGCGAGGCGGCCGCCTCCGGCGCGCCGTCCGTCCTGTTCGTCGGAACCGACTGCCCGGATCTCGACGCTTCCGTCTGCGACGCCGCGCTGAAGGCGCTCCGGACGCACAGGGTCGCTCTCGCTCCAGCGACGGACGGCGGGTATGTGCTTCTCGGGCTCCGGCTCGAAAAGAAGGACGATCTGCCGCGGATGCTTTTCGACCGCATCCCGTGGGGCACCGACCGCGTCGAGCGCGAAACGCTCGGCCGCCTCGCCGGCGCCGGTATCCGGACGGCGATCCTGCCGACCTTCTCGGATGTGGATCGTCCGGAGGATCTCGCATCCCTGCGGCGGGAGGATCTCCCCATTTCCGTCGTCATTCCGGCGCGAAACGAGAGCGCGTCCATAGCGGACGCCGTGCGTTCGGCACTGTACGGACGAGCCGTCGACGTCATCGTCGCCGACGGCGGCAGCGCCGACGACACGCGCACGCGCGCCCGGGAAGCCGGATCGCTCGTCGTGCAAAGCGGTCCGGGGCGCGGGCGACAGCTCAACGCGGGAGCCTCCGAAGCCGCGGGGGAGATACTGCTCTTCCTCCATGCGGACACGACGTTGCCCCCCGGATGGGCGGGGCGCATCCGGCGCGCGATGGACGATCCCGGAACGGCGGGAGGCGCGTTCCGTCTGTCGTTCCGGAACGCGTCGCCGGGTCTCGCGCAGGTGGCGCGCTGGGCGAACGTCCGCGCCCGACGCTTGGGCGTCCTCTTCGGAGACCAGGGAATTTTCGCGCGCGCATCCGTCTTCCGAAGTCTCGGCGGTTTTTCGGACGAACCGCTCATGGAGGATCTCGCGTTCGTCCGCGCGCTGCACGCGTGCGGGCGCTTCGAGCTGCTCCCGGACGCGGTCGAAACGTCGGGGCGACGGTACGAGCGGAACGGCGTCTTCAGAACGTGGCTCCTCCACCAGCTGCTGCTCGCGGGCTGGTTCGCCGGCATACCGGGCGCAACGCTCGCGCGCCTGAGAACGCGTTTTTCCCACGGATAGACCGGCCGCGTACCAATGTGTCTTCCCGATACGTCGGAAGTCGTCCGGAACGCCGCGGACCGGACTTTCGGTCCGCGATGCTCCGGACGACATGGGGGCACGTACCTGTCGGGAATGTCGCGCCATGAGCCGAATGCGAGAATGCGTCGAAAGAACGGCGGCCGCCTTTACTTCCCTCCGCCGAGGGTCTTCCGGATCGCGTCCCGGGCGGCGCGTCCCCGTTCGAGAAGCTCGCGGACCTTCCGCTCCTGCTCCCGGACGAACGTCTCGTCGCGGATGGATCCCAGGTTGATGTTCAGGTTCATGACCGCGCCCTCGACCCCGGCGAGCGATGCCGCCAGCTCGTCGGC
This sequence comes from Lactivibrio alcoholicus, assembly GCF_055390895.1. Classification (NCBI taxonomy): domain Bacteria; kingdom Thermotogati; phylum Synergistota; class Synergistia; order Synergistales; family Aminobacteriaceae; genus Lactivibrio; species Lactivibrio alcoholicus. The sequence goes on along the minus strand of NZ_AP042471.1, from coordinate 1,963,114 downwards.
ACGTTCGCGGATTTTCGCGGCGAGCGGCCAGTATTCCTCGTAGCCCTTCTTTCCGTCGGTCAGACGGCAGACCATCGCGACCAGCCCCGCGGCCAGGGATCCCGAAAGCGCCGAGGCGCTTCCGCCGCCCGGTGCGGGCGAATCGGACGCCAGCTCCCTGACGAATGCGTCGACGGACAGCGACGACAGCTTCACGGAGACTACTCCTCGCCCAAGGCGAGGATGTTGTTTTCGAGGATCTGCTTTTCGTCGAAATCGACGAGGCGCAGGAAATACTCCGCCGCCGAAAGCAGGTCGCTCTGGTGGAGCGTTCCGCAAATCTGCGTTCCGACCACGGAGAGTCCGTACCGGCGCGCTTCGTTCTCGATGAGCTGGAAGGTGCGGTAGATCGGCGTGCTGTCCGTATCGAACATGTTCATGGACACGGCGACGTTGTCGTGGTTGTCCGGCTTGAACGCCACGGCGCGGATCGTGCTGAAGCCGCCGCTGGGTCCGCGCATCATCTTCGCGATGCGCCTGGCGATTTCCATGTCCGTCGTGCTGAGCAGCACGTTGATCGCGACGAGATTCTTCGCGGCCGCGCTCACGATCGTCGCTCCGGCGGTCGGATGAAGCTTCGCCGGTCCGATGTCGGGGGCGCGCTCCGGCAGGTACGCCACTTCCTTCAGACCTTCGTACTGCCCCTTCCGGATGAACGCGAGCTCCTTCCGTTCCGGCGTGCGCGCGTTCTCGCCGCTGAAGTAGATGGGAACCTGGTAGCGCTCCCAGACCTCGGCTCCGATTTCCTCGGCGAGGTCTTTCACCTCTTCGAGGGTGATGCCGCGAAGCGGGAAGAGAGGGATCGTGTCCTGGGCACCGATTCTCGGGTGCTTCCCGCGCTGTTGTTCCATGTCGATGAGTTCGTAGGACTTCCCCGCCATGCGGAGCATCGCCTCACGAAGCGGCTCCGGCTCCCCGATGCACTCGATGACGGTTCTGTTGAAGTCCGAATCGGGATAGTATCCGATCAGGCGGACGCCTTTCGTCCCGCGGACCTGGTCGACGATCGTCTCGAAAACGTGTTTGTCCTTGCCGTTGCTGAAATTGGGCACTGCGTGGATGTATTTCGTCACGAAATTCCTCTCCTTACGAATGGGTGTCTTCCCGGACGAATCAGGGCGGCCTTTCGGGCCGCCCTGCGAATCCGCCCTCGGGTTATTTCATCGACGCTTCGACTGAGGCCATCTCCTCGCGGAACTGTGCGAGCAGCTTCTTCGCGAATTCCGGGTTCCTCGAAAGCTGGAAGTACGTCTCGTCGGCCTTCTTGGCGATCTCGCGGAACGCGGCGCGCTCTTCGGCGGTCAGTTCGACGAGCTCCTGCCCGGGCTTGAATTCCTTGACCATCATTTCGAGACGCTTCGTGTTGAGGTCGTCCTGAACCTTCAGGATATAGGGGCGAAGCTCCTCGACGCTTTCGAGGACGATCTTCCGGATGTCCTCGGGAAGGCCCTTGAGGAACTGGAGATTCGCGAGATTCTGCATGACGTAGATGTTGTGGCGGGACGCGATCAGACACTTCTGGACTTCCATGAACTTCATTTCCTGAACGATATACGGCGCGTTCTCCTGCCCCTCGACGGTCCTGAGCTGGAGGGCGCTGTAGAGTTCGTTGAACGAAAGCGGCGTGGGGTTCGCGCCGTAGGCCTTGTATGCCGCGACGAGAAGTTCGGAGGGCATGACCCGGAACTTCACTCCCTTGAAGTCGTCGGGCTTGCGGATGGGTTTGTTCGCGGTCCAGTACATCGCGCCTTCATTGAAATAGGCGAGGACCGAGAGCCCCTTCTTTTCGTATATTGCGTTGAGTTCCTGGTTCAGCGCCTTGCTCGTCGCGAGGAATGTGTCGTTGACCTTCTGGTTGTCGCTGAACAGGAAGTGCAGTCCGAAGAGCTGGTTTTCCGGAACGATGGAACCGGACTGGCCGGGTCCGGTGAGGCAGAATTCGACCGCACCGTTCAGCGTCAGTTCGAACATCTCGGTCGGAGATCCGAGCGTCCCGGACGGATACACGTCGAGCTGGATCGCGCCTTTCGATTTCTCCTTGAGGAGGCGCGCGAATTCATGGGCGTACATGTCGGCGACGCTGCCCGCGATTTCCTCGCTCGCGATCCTCCACTGGTATTTCGGAGCCGCGATCGCCACGTTCGATACCGCCATCATCAGAAGAACCGTCACAGCTATGCAGGACATCCACTTGCGCTTCACTGCTACCCCTCCCTTTCGATTTCGGAACCTTCGCCGGATTCCGGCCTTCATGGAACACACCTTTCGGGGACAGATCCTTTCGTTTCCTTCGGCAACACCCCCCGGGCGACTCAGCGTACGGCCATGTCGCGCAGGAAGAGCGCGATCTGCGGGAACATGATCAGCAGCGCCGATACCGCGACCAGCATCGCGATGAACGGGAACACGCCCCGGACGACGTCGATGTATTTCTGCTTGAAGATGGCTATCGCCGTGAAGATGTTGCATCCGAACGGCGGCGTCGAGGATCCGATGGCCGCCTGCAACGTCACGATCGTTCCGACAAGCACGTTGTCGAGCCCCGAAGCGACGATCGCCGGCTTGAAGATCGGCGTCAGGATCATGATGACGACGACGGGATCGACGAACATGCATCCGAGGAAGTACGCGAGCGACAGAATCGTCAGGATCCGCGCGACCGACGGCGCATCGCCCAGAAGCGGCGGAAGGATGAGGTTCGGGATCCGCGCGAACGAGACCGTCCACGAAAACGCCTGTCCCATCGCGATGAGAATGAACACGATCGCCGTCACGACGCCGGTCCGCAGCGCGATGCGCGGGACATCGCGGAGCGTGATCGAGCGATAGATGAAGTATTCGAGGATGAACGCGTACAGCACCGAGATCGCGGCCGCTTCCGTAGGGCTGAAAATCCCGGAATAGATGCCCCCGAAGATGATGACGGGGAACGAAAAGCTCAGGAACGCCCGCCTGAGGGCAATCATCCGTTCGCGCCATGGGGCCTTCGGCATACTGTGCCCCTCGCCGGAGACGAGATAGCAGTAGACGCAGAAGAACAGCCACATCAGGAGCCCCGGTCCGACGCCCGCGATGAAGAGTTCGCCGATCGAACAGCCGCCGACGACGCCGTAGACGATCATGTAGACGCTCGGCGGAATCAGCAGCGCGATTTCCGCGGCATTTATGATGAGTGCCGTCGAGAAGGACGGAGAATATCCCGCGTCGAGAAGCAGGGGTCTCATCGGTCCGCCGATCGCGACGACCGTCGCCTGCGTCGAACCGGAGACCGCGCCGAAAAGCGTGCACGCGGTCGTCGCGGCGATCGGAAGACCTCCGCGTTTGTGCCCGACGAATTTGACGACGACGCCGAGAAGTCGTTCCGCTATTTCGCCCGACGTCATCAGGTCGGCCGCGAAGATGAACATCGGGACCGCGATGAGCGACACCGACTGGACTCCGCCGATGATCTGCTGTACGAGCATCGAGGGATTCACTCCCTGAAAATACACGCCGACCGTCACGAACGCGCCGACCGCAAGCGGCACCATCATCGGGAACCCGAGGAGCAGCAGGAACATCATGATTCCCATCATCAGAAGAAACATCGGGCCCCTCCCCCTAGACTTCGTAGGATTCCGAGGTTTCCTGCCCGTCGGCGAGCGTCGGGGAGATGTAGACCTCGTGTTCCCGCAGATTGCGGATGAACGTCGCGACGTACTGGAGCCCCGTCATCACGAATCCCACCGGAACCCACAGGATGACGAGATACAGCGGGATCTGGAGTCCGAGCGTATGGCGCTGCGTTTCGACGAGTTTCATCGTGTAGACGCCGCCGTACCACGCGAGATAGAACATCAGCGCGGCCGTTCCGGCCGAGATGACGAGCATGAGTCCCTTCCTGCCGCGCGGCCCGAGCGCGTCGAACAGCGCCGTCATCCGGATGTGCGCTCCCTTGCGCGCCGCGTAGCTCGTGCCTATGAACGTCACCCATACGATCGCGAACTGGGTCACCTCCTCGGCCCAGGAGAAGCTGTGCTGGAAGAGGTTCCGGCCGATGACGTTCGCGATGGCGACGAGCGCCATCAGGATGATGCTGAAGGAAACGACGAAGCGCTCGAATTTCTCCGCCGCCAGGTTCACCGCGTCTATCACATGCATTCGAATCGCACTCCCTTACCGCGTCGCAAGATATTCCGAGAGGACGTCCGCGATACGGACGACGCTCTCGGGACGGACATACTCGTCGGGCTGATGGAAGAAACCCTCGTCTCCGGGACCGAGCATCACGAACGGGACGCCGAGAGCCGGGACGAGAATCGAGGCGTCCGTGAAGTAATGGACTCCGCACGTCTTCCACGCGAGGGAGCGTGCGGCATAGATCGATCTGAAGGACTGTACGAGCGGGGCGTTCTCGTCCATTCCGATCGGAGGACGGTTGTTCGTGACCTCGATGGAGATCCTGAGTCCTGGTTTTTCCCGCTCGACGCCTCTCGCGAGCGCCGAAACGCCGGTCAGAAGGGTGTCGTGATCGACGCTCGGAAGCGTCCTGATGTCGATCGTCCCCTCGCAGCACTCGGGGACGACATTCGGCATATCTCCGCCCCGCAGCGTCGTAATCGTGCAGGAAGAGCGGCCGAGGAGTTCGTGTTTCCTTTCGGTTCCGAGAAGCGCCCTGATCCGGTCCGCAAAGGAGGAGAAAATCCCGAGGGCGTTGATCCCCGATTCGGGCATGGCGGCGTGCGAACTTCTGCCCTGAACGCGCACGCGCAGCCAGATCGCCCCTTTTTCGGCGAGGCCGATCTTCTCTCCGGTGGGTTTGACGACGACGAGCTCCTCGACTCCCGCCAGATATCCGCCGCCGACCAGGGCCTTCGCTCCCGTGCCGCCGACCTCTTCGTCGGCCGTGAAGCAGAAGTGAACCGTATTTTCCGTCCGGACACAGCGATCGAGCATCCGACGCGCCGCGAGGATCATCGACGTCAGGCCGCCCTTCATGTCGGAGGCGCCGCGCCCGAAGACGCATCCGTCCGACTCCTCTGCGCCGAACGGCGAACGGGTCCAGAGCGCCGCGTCCCCGATCGTGATGGTGTCCATATGTCCCGTGACGGCGACCGAACTTCCGGGTCTTCGTCCGCGAAAGGTCAGGACCAGGCTCGCGCGGTTCCCCTCATGCCCGATGAATCGCTTTTCGGCCCGTTCCTCCGGGAAAAGCGACGCGATGTAGACAGCCGCGTCGCGCTCGTCTCCCTCGGGCTGGACCGTCCGTATCCGGATGAGCTGTTTCAGGATCTCGGCCGCCGTGCGTATCTCCGTCCGTTCCACGAATACCCCTCCTTTGCGTTCTCAGGGTACCCGTTTCCGCTCGGAGGGGCATCGTCATGGCGTGAGAATCACGTTCCGGCTTTTTGTCACTTGTTGACAAAACCATCCTTTTCGGGGATGAGGTCGAGCAGGCGAAGGGCGAGACCGACGCGGAACCTCGAAGCCGCGTCATCGGGGTCGATTCCGAGGATTTCGCGGAGGCGGGCGTAACGATACTTGATCGTGTTGTAGTGGAAGCACATCTTCTCCGAGACGGCCCTGACGTTCCAGTTACACGCGTCCAGCATCCGGAGCGTTTCGAGAAGATCGGAGGCGGAGGAGACCATGTCGTCGAGCAGCGGTCCGAGAAGGTCGGCGCACAGGCGTCCGGCCTCGGGAGTCCGCGACATCAGCGACAGCAGGCGGTATTCTCCGAGGGAATCCCAGAAGATCGCTCTTTCGCCCGGAAAGACGGCGGATTGGACCGCGGCCGCGTACAGCGCCTCCCCGTGGCTCCGGGAGACCTCCGTCACGTCTCGCGCACGACCTCCCGCCGCGACCGATACCGAGAGGCCGAATTCCCTGGAGAACTCGTCCCCGAGGGACGCGGCGAACGACGATATGTTCTCACGGACACGGCCTCCCGGGGAATCTTCCGAAGAAAGGGGAACGATGAAGACGAGACATTGCGTCGTCACGGTATAGACGGTTCTCGGGAAAAAGGCTTTCAGGCGGGCGCGGGTCAGCTGTACTACCGCCTGAACGCTCAGCGGATCGGCGCTCTTCCCCCGCCCGTCGGAAACACGGACGATGACGACGAAGATCGTCCCTCCGAGATCCCATCCGAAAGACCGGGCCTTTTCGAGGGCCTTCTCCGCGTCCGGTACGCGCCCGTTGAGCAGATCGAGAAGGAATTCGTCGCGCTGTCCGAGCTCCGTCTGTCTGCGGCTCAGGAGACGCTCCGTATGGAGCGTCAGGGCGATGCGGAGATTTTCAAGCAGACGCCCCGGGATGTTTCCGACGCGGTCCCTTCCGTCGTTCGGGACGTTCAGCACGAGAATTCCGGCGGAGAGATCCCCGATCCGGATTTCCATCGTCCGGTAGAGACGAAGAACTTCCCGGAGAGGATAGATCTTCGTCGCCTCGCGAAAGCTCTCGGACTGCGCGCTGACCCAGAGCTTGCGGTTCAGCGTGTCGTGAAAGGCCAGATCGAGACCGGTCGCGCACCGGAAGAAATCGAGGAATTCCGCGACGTTCCCGCCTTCGAGCAGGATCGCCGCGAACGGAGCGAACGAATGAACGTCGTCTTTCATCGGTTCTCTTCCGGCCTCCTCCACCGGTGGGTTCGACGCGCCGTACCCCCTCTGCACGTTCCTTCGGACATGGACTGCGCCATGAAACGCGACGGGACGGAAGAAAGGAAAGACTCGGGCGCGGCAGCTCCCGCAGAAAGAGAGCCCCCTGCCGGGGGCTCCTGGGGGGATCGTCGATTCAGCGGTATCCGCCGAAGGCGGACGGTCCCGTGTAGCAGAAGCGTTCGTTCAGAAGGAAACGCACCCTGTCGGTGCACAGATCCCACGCGTCGGGTTCCCTGTTCAGCAGCGTCACCATCTCGTTGAGTGCCGCATCGATCGCGCCGGGCGTCGCCTTGGGATCGGCCGCGACGCTCTCGATCTTCGCGATGAGCTCCTTCGCTTTGGACATGATTCGGTGTCACCTCCTCCGTTTTGGTGCATCCGCCCGGATTATAGCAGAGGCGAAACATTGCGCATCGCGAAACGATCTCTCGCATTTTCCGCATCTTCGGGTATCATAAAGAAGTTTTATCTGACGGGATTTTTGGCCTGTTTTTTTCATGAAATGAAACACCGAGGTGAACCGCTCGTGACGTCCACTTCCCGATCAGGCCCGATTGCCGCAGCGTTTCTTCACTCCTTCTCGGGTTTTCTTGCATGCAGCGAACGCCCTCTCCTGTACGCCGGGATGCTTGCCGTCGAGGAAATCAACGCGAAGGGCGGCGTTCTCGGCCGGGAAATCCGTCCCGAAATTTACGACGGAGCCTCCAGACCGGAAAAATTCGCGGAATGCGCGAAACGGATCCTGCGTACGGAGTGCCGGACGATCTTCGGCTGCTGGACGTCGTCCGCGCGCAAGGCGGTGCGTCCGGTCGTCGAAGGCGCGGGAGGGATCCTCTGGTACCCCGTCCAGAACGAAGGGCTCGAGGAATCTCCGAATATCGTCTACACCGGGAGCTGCCCGAATCAGCAGATGATTCCGGCGCTCGACTGGCTGTCGGAAAACGCGGGGAACCGATTCTTCCTGATCGGATCGGACTCTGTGTATCCCCGGACGATGCACATCCTGATCCGTTCGGAGATCGAGCGGCGTGGCGCGGAGGTCGCGGGGGAGGAGCTCCTTCCGTCCGGAGTCGGGACCTGCCCCGACGCAGTTTACCGCGAAATGCTCGAATGCGCCCCCGATGCGGTCATCTCCACGCTGAACGTCCCCAACACCATCGACTTCATCACCCGATGCCGCTCTCACGGAATCGACCCGCGCGTGATCCCCGTCATGCACCTCGACGTTTCCGAAACGGAAATGCGTGCGGCCGGAGACGCGGCGGCCGGGCACATGGCGTGCTGGTCCTACTTCGAGAGCCTCCGGACGTCCGCGAACAGGGCATTCCTGTCGCGCTTCCGCGCGCGGTTCGGCTCCGTCCCATGCACCGCGAGAATGATCTCCGCATACGTCCAGGTCCACCTCTGGGCGCGGGCGTGCGAACGCGCGGAGTCGTTGGATCCCGGAGAGATCTCCTCCGTTCTCGACGGCGTGACGTTCGACGGTCCAGGAGGTCCCGTGCGCATCGAAGCCAACCGGCACGTGTCGATGATGAGCCACATCGGGCGATATGGCTCCGACGGCGAATTCGTGGTCCTCAGGAGCTCGGACGGGCCGATCCCCCCGACGCCATGGCAGGGTGTCGAATACTCGCGTTCCAGATTTCGCCAGATCGTTCGCGGCGCTCTGGGATATCTCAGCGAGGAGATTTTCCGTTCCGCGACGCTCGGAGAAACCCTCCTCGAGCGCACCACCGAACTCGAGGCCGCGAACCGCGAGCTTCGCCGGGAGATCGGCGAACGCGTCCGGGCACAGGAGGAGTTCCGGAAGAGCGAGGAGCGCTTCCGTACGCTCTTCAGCAAGGCTCCCGTCGCCATGGCGTTTCTCGGAGAGAACGGAACGCTGCTCGACGTGAACGAACGGTTCGTCGAGCTGACAGGGTACACACTCTCCGAAATCCGGGATTTCTCCGAGTGGATCGAACTGGGACTGCCCGACGACGATACGCGGCGAACGGTCGCCGAACTCTGGAACGGATTCGCGCCGACGCTCCGGACGGATATTTCCATCGGGGACCGACGGATCTCCCCGAAACGCTTCTCGATCCGCCGTGCATCCGACGGAACGCTGCGTTTCGTCGAATGCACGGCATCGATCCTGGACCGGGGAATCCTGATCTGCATGAACGACGTCACCGAACAGAACACCGCGATCGAATCGCTCCACCAGCTCAAGGAGAGTCTCGAGATCCGCGTCGTCGAGCGGACATCCGAACTGGAGATCGTCAACAGGAGGCTGCGGATGGCGAGCATGGAGGACGCGCTCACGAAGCTCGCCAACAGGAGATGGTTCAACGCGACCTTCGAACGCGAAATCCGCCGGGCACGACGGACAGGCGACTCCCTCACTCTCATGATGATCGACGTGGACTTCTTCAAGCAGTACAACGACCGCTACGGGCACATCAAGGGCGACCTCTGTCTCAAGAAAATCGGCGCCGCGCTCCGGGAAACGTTCCGCAGGGCCGAGGATCTTCCCTGCCGCTACGGCGGCGAGGAGTTCGCCGTCATCCTGCCGGGGATCGCCGCCGACAGCGCTCTTTCGCTCGCGGAACGCGTCCGTCGGAAGATCGAGAATCTGCTGATCCCGCACGACGCGTCTTCCGTCGCTCCCATGGTCACGATCAGCGCGGGTGTCGCGTCCGAAGTCCGCCCGTCGATATCGATGGAACAGTTCATCGACCGGGCCGATCGAGCGCTCTACAAGGCCAAGGAACAGGGACGCAACCGAGTCGTCCTCTGGGAGTGACGCGCCGGAAGACATACGTGTTGACAACTCTCTTCCATTTCATTACAATAAGTATGCTTTCCCAAGGGAGGGATACGCGATGTCATACGCCGAAACAAACGTCGGATCGGCAGGAAGCGCCTGCCTCGAAGTCCTCAGGAGAACCGTTGCGCTCGAACGGGGAGATACCGGGATCCTTCGGCTCGGCGGGAGTCGGGACATTCTCGTGATCGACCGAAAGCTGGCTCCCGGCGAGGGACACCTGACCGTCGCCGTCAAGGACGGTCGCGTAAAACTCCTCCGGCGCCGGGGCGCGTTCGATCTTTCGGGGCTCTTTCACCTGTTTCGCGAACCGCGGAAGGCTGTCACCCTGTAAATATTCCGGGCATTACCGGACGGCGATCTCGACGACGACCGCTACACCGTCGCCTTCGAGGAACGCGGAAACGACCTCCGCGGGGTTCCTCACGAACAGCGCGTCGAGCGCGGCGAGCGAAGCGAGCCCGGCGACGGAACAACCTCCCCGAAGGCAGATCACGGCCGTCGTCGTCTCCGGAAGAACGGAAATGTTTTCGGGAAACGCCCGGACGACGCGCGTCCGGGCCGAGACCCGGGCGCGAAGCGCCATGACGTTGAAATCCCGGATCGGACCGCCGCGGAGCGTTCCCGTAACGGGGACGTCTCCCGGGAAAACGAACGGATCGCCGAGCGCATCGAGCGTCGTCGCGCGGCCGTCGACATCGAGCGCCATTCCGTCGCCGTCGACGACGATGAGCGTCCGGTCGTACCCCGGAAAGAGCGAAAAGGGGCCGTCCGCCCGGACGACTGCGGAACTCAGCCGCCAGAGAAACGGATCGGCCATCGACGCTCCTTCCGGTTCGATCGCGATTTCCTCGGTCACGCCGAGCCCATTCCTCCACGGCATCTTCAGGTGTTGACCGCTTCTCCTGATCGTCACCCCATCCATTCCCGCCCCTCCTTCAGCCTTACCCGAGCAGCCGGTAGCGCATCACGGGGCGCCCGGTCCTGCCGTATTCCGGCTCGCACCGCGCCACTCCGCTCTCGGTGAGAAAGTCGAGGTATCGTCCCACCGTGGCACGCGACAACGAAAGCCGCTCGGCGATATCGGAAGGCGAGATGGGGCCAAGCGCCTCGCGCAACGCACTCGTGACGAGATCGAGCGTCGTTTGTTGCAACCCCTTCGGCAGACTCCCTGGCGCGGATGTCTGCTTCGTGCGGCGGAAAATCGCATCGGCGTCGTCCTGACACCCGGCAAGGCACCGCGTCGATACACGGAGTCTGTACGAGCGGTACGCGTCGAGCGTCTCGCGAAACCGCTCGAACGTGAAGGGCTTGAGAACGTAGTCGAACGCGCCGAGTCTCGCCGCCTCGGCGATCGTCCCCGTGGACTGTTCCCCGGAAACGCAGATCACGTCGATCGGATGTCCCCACGAACGGACCAGTCGGAGGACGTCGATGCCCTCCATTCCCGGCAGGTGGAGGTCGAGGATCACGAGGTCGATGTCGCCCGAGAACAGATGGTCCATGACGTCTTCTCCGCGCGCGGTCGTGCGGACGATCTCGAAGGATTCCGCCGACCGCAGCAGTGTCTCGTAGATTCTGAGGAGCATCAGGTCGTCTTCGACGATGAGCGTTCTGATTCGCTGTTTTCCGTCTGCTGATTGTCTGACATTCATCGTCCTATTGTACACCCGGCCCTCCGGAATCGCTTTCCTCCTACCGCCGCATCCAGAAACTCCTGTCTTCGACCACTTCGTAGACCCGCCCCTCCGTGCGGTCCCACGCGTACGTTCCGTTCGGGACGGGTCTCCCGACCGCATCGAGAAACGTCATTCCCTCAGCGAACGCGCGGTCGCGCGTGACGAATCCGCGAACCTCGCGGGCGAGCGGCAACCTGCCGACGATATCTCCCTTTCGCCAGACGCCGTGTGGGGGGAGCACTCCCTTCCGGGCGAGGAGATCGATGGCCATCGCGTATTCCGCGGGGCAATGGTCCGCGAAGAGCAGCGCCGCGGCCGGATTCGAGAGAAACGCGAGAAGGAGTTTTCTCGCGAGCCATGGCGCTCCGGGATCGTCCATCGGAGAAAGGGCGGACACGGCGACGAACAGGGCGTCGACGGCCGCGAGAGGTTTCGGAATCTCCCGCGGTCTCCAGAATCCGGCGACTTCGTTCCAGCGGGCTGGATCTCCGCCGGGCACGAGGGAATCGAGCAGGGCGAGCGCGTTCGCGGCCCGCTGCTCCGGCGACATGTCTCCACGCAGGAGCGAATCCCTGAGGTCGAGCGGCGATACGTTCTCCGCCAGAGCCGCGAGGCGAAGACGCAACGAGACGGCCGCCTCGTTGCCCGCCCATGTCGTCTCGTATCGCGCCGCGAGTTCGTCGAACCTCGACGCCGCTTCCGCGGACACTCCGGCCAGGACGATCAGCAGCGCGGCTGCGCACGCGTTCCATCCTTTCGTTTTCATGCGGGGTCACCTCCAGATGTCAGTTCATGTCAATGGTTCGGTACGCTTTTTCCGGCGCCCGTTTTCCGGCGAAACCAGTCTATCTCCTTTCCACTCCGTTGTCATGCGCCGTCTTCCCGCGATATCCGGGGCTTCATGTCAGCCGCACCCGGCCATCCGTGGAACATAAAAAGGGCGGCTCGCCTGAGCGAGCCGCCCTTCGTTCTTTCGTTTTCTCTATTTTTCCGGTTTCAGCCGTCACGCATCCCTGAATTTGGTCTTTTGATACCACCATTCGGCCGCAACGATCACGACGCCGATGATGTCCGTCGTAATCCCCGGCTTGATCAGAAGCAGCGCAGCCGCGAAGACGGCGACGCGCTCAACGATCGTGAGTTTGCCGCGCCAGAAACCGACTCCCGATACGGCAAGACAGAACGCTCCTATCAGGGCCGTCGTCGAGACGAAAATGACCTCCATCGCGGTCGTGTTGATCATCAGAAGCGACGGATTGTACGCGAAGATGAACGGGATCAGGAACGCCGCGATGGCGAGCCGGAGCGATGTCCACCCGGTCTTCATCGCGTTCGCGCCCGCGATTCCGGCTCCGGCGTACGCAGCGAGCGCGACCGGAGGCGTCAGGTCCGCGATGATTCCGTAATAGAGGATGAACATGTGCGCGGCCATCGGCGGGACACCGAACTTCTGAATGGCCGGCGCGGCCATCGACGCGAGGATGATGTACTTCGCCGTTGTCGGAAGTCCCATTCCGAGGATGATCGATGCGACCATCGTGAAGACGAGCGTGAAGAAGAAACTCCCTCCGGCCAGCAGGATGATGCCGTTCGCCATCTTGAGACCGAGTCCCGTGAGCGTGACGATGCCGATGATGATTCCGGCGCACGCGCAGGCGGCGGCGACGCCGAGCGCGCTTCTCGCGCCGTCCTCGAGGGCCTGCATGATATCGGAGAACTTCAGGCGCGTGCTCTTTCGCATCATGGCGACCACGACCGTTGCGATGATGCAGACGAGCGCCGCGCGAAGCGGCGTGTACCCCGCGACGAGCATGTAGATGATGACGCCGAGCGGGATCAGCAGATGACCGCCCTCTTTGAGAACCTTTTTCGCGTTAGGGAGCGTCTCCCGCGGCAGCCCCTTGAGCCCGAGACGTTTGGCCTCCATGTGGACCATCAGCGCGACTGCGAGATAGTAAAGCACGGCCGGGAGCGCCGCCGCGATCGCGATCTTGACGTAGGGAACGCCGATGAATTCGGACATGACGAACGCCGCCGCTCCCATGATCGGGGGCATGAGCTGTCCACCGGTCGAAGCGGCCGCTTCGACCGCCCCCGCGAAGAACGGCGGGTATCCGATGCTTTTCATGAGCGGGATCGTGAAGGTTCCCGTCGTCACGACATTCGCAACCGAACTTCCGGAAATCGTCCCGAAGAGACCGCTCGCCATGACCGCAACCTTCGCGGGGCCGCCCACCGTGTGTCCCGTGGCCGCAAGGGCGAGGTCGATGAAGAATTTGCCGAGGCCGCTCTTGTGCAGGAATGCGCCGAACAGGATGAACAGGTAGACGAACGTCGCGGAGACGCCGAGCGGCAATCCGAGGATGCCCTCCGTCGTCAGGTAGAGGTGGTTCAGGATCCGTTTCATCGCGAAGCCCCTGTGCCCGAGCATTCCCGGAATATAGGGACCGAGCAGGGCGTACGCGATGAATATCGTTGCGATGATGGAAATCGGCGCGCCGACGACGCGCCGGGACCCTTCGAGCACGAGAAGGACGGCGAGAGCCGCGAAGGTAAGATCGAGCATCGTCGGCAGACCGCCCCGCAGGACGATGTCTTCGTAGAAGATCACCATATAAAGGCCGATCGCGGTTCCGAGAATCGCGAGGACGATATCGAGCGGATGGATCGACGAACGGGATCCTTTCGATGTCGCCGGATAGAGCAGGAAAATGAGCGGCATCGCGAACGCGAGATGCGCGGCTCGCTGGATCTGGGCAGGAAAGACGCCGAACGCCGCCGTGTAGAGCTGATACAGCGAGAAGCAGACGCAGAGGATCTTGACGATCTGCGCCCACGATCCGGTCAGGACGCGGAACGTGGACTCCTTGTCGTACTTCGCGAGAATCTCGTCGACATTGATGGTCTTCGTTTCTTCCCCGGACTGTTTCTTTTCTTCGCTCACTGCAATACCTCCTGAAATGCTATCCAGAATACCGGACGGAACTCAACCCCGAACGTCAGGCTGCCCCCCGGTTTCTCCCACGCACGCAGCGGCGTCTCGTTCCCCCGCAGCAGCAATGCGTGTTCCGCCACACGTCCGACCCGGACGGTCACGCTCGGGAACCGACGCCGCATTCCCACCACCCGAAAGACGTCACGTTCGACAAGAAAGCGCTCCGCATCATACGGTTCGAAGGGCAACCCGGCGCCGAAGGCATCGAACGTCGTCTCCCTGAGAAGCAGTCCGCCGTCCCGCGCGGCGGTGAAGATTTCCCGGACCGGGCGACGGGCGACGGAATGCGTGTACCGGATGATGAAAGAATCCCCCGCGCCGAGCGGAAAGATCCGGAGAAGAGTCCCCGAGGCGTTCCGAACCGTCAGGGTCGGAACGATCGCGGACAGAAGCACGAAAACGGAGCATGAAATCAGAACCGCCGTCAACCGGCGCCGAATACGTCGTTCCATTAACGCCTCCCTCTTTCCCGAACATCAAGTCAAAAACGCCGGGGTGGGGATGCCCTCCCCTCCCCGGCTCCTTCGGATCGAAAAAAGTCCGAACCTTACTTGACCAGGCCGATCTCCTTGTAGTACTTCAGGGCGCCAGGATGCACCGGAACCGTGATTCCGTCGAGCGCTCTCTTGGGATCGATGCTGTTTCCCTTGTGATGCGCCTGCGCGATCTCCTTCTTGTTCTCGAAGAGCGCCTTCGTCATCGCGTAGACGATATCCTCCGGCAGGTTGTTCGCGACGATCAGGATCGCCTGGACCGCGACGGTCTCGACAGGTTTGTCCTGTCCCTTGTACGTGTTCGCGGGAATCGCCTCAGCCGCGAAGAACGGATATTTCTTCATGAGAAGATCCCTGTCGGCCCCCTTGATCTCGACGAACTTGAGGGGATGGAGCGTCGCGATGTCCTGAATCGCGGAGTTCGGCGCGCCGGTCGTGAACATGAAGGCGTCGATGAGCTTGTCCTTGAAGTGGTCGCCGGTTTCGGCATAGGAAAGGAAGTGGGCCTCGAAGTCCTTGTAGGTCATTCCGAAGACATCGGTGATCTGGCGGACGTTGGCCTCGTTACCGCTTCCCGGGGCTCCGACGGAGATCTTCTTGCCCTTGAAGTCCTTCACGCTGTCGATCGGGCTGTCCTTGCGGGTGACGGTCTGGATGATCTCGGGATAGATCCGGGCCATCGCGCTGAAGTTGGCGTTCTTCGTCTTGAAGAACTCGATGCCGTTATAGGCGTAGTGCGCGATGTCGTTCTGGACGATGGCGATGTCGACGTCGCCCGCGCCGATGAGGTTCATGTTCTCGACGGAGGCCCCGGTCGACTGAGCCGTAATGTTCACGAGTCCCGTCTTGGTGCTGATGATCTGCGCGATCGCTCCGCCCAGAGGGTAGTACGTCCCGGCCGTTCCGCCGGTCGCTAGCGTGAGCTGTTTGGGGGCCGCAAACACCGAGCCCGCCGCAAACATCACGCACAACAGCGCCGTCACCGCAATTACGAGCCTCATGCCGCTCCGTTTCCCTGTCACTCGCCGCATCATTCCTATCGCCTCCGCAACATGGATTTTGGAAATATCTTTCACAAAGACTTTATCGTAAATCGACGCAAAATGGAAGCTCCCGGCATCCTTGGATACAATGTCCCATACCACGCGCTCCACGCGTCTCACTTCCATTCATCGCCGCCTCAGTCCCTTCCGCGCGGCGAGCGTCGCGGCAAGCGACGCGAGGGCGTCCGCGACGGACGGTTCCGCGATGCGGCCCCGGAACGCTTCCCGGTAGCGCAGAAACGCATCCCGGTCGCCCGGTATCGTCACGGGTCGCGATGTCTGCATGCGCGCTTCCCTCCGGGGCGGGCGGATCCGTCCGACAAATGGCCGGACGCCTCGAAGCGCTATTCCGAAGCTCCGCTCGGCCCGCTCGCAGATGCGCCGTCCGTCGAGCATCGTCCGGTGAGCGACGGCCTGCGTCGTCGCGGCGATCACGAGGCAGCCGTCTTCCACGCGCACTGGAAACGTGATGGGCGCGAGCACCGGCCCCGCGACCTCCGTCCAGCGACGCGAGAGTTCCGCGAAGCGGAAATGGGCTTCCGCGCCGCGCGGAAGCGCGTTCCTGACCAGTGCCGACAGCTGGCGGACACTGCTGCTCCTGTACGTCCGATCCACGCCTGCCGCCTCCCTCCCCTTTCGACCCATGCCGGATTCTCCGGTGATGACGATTGTAGCATTCACCGCCTTCCGCAGCACTTGTCACTCTCCGGAACAGGGCGTATATTCTGTGCGGTAATGTCCGGGGCGTGTTTCGTCTTTCGGGAAAGTCCCCCCGGAAGAATCGAAATTCAATCTCAGGGGAGGGGTATCCGTAATGATCGGAAGAAAGCTGTTGCCGCTCACGGTTCTCGCGTTGTCGCTTCTCGCGTCGTCCGTCGCCGCCGCCGCCGATTCGGTCAAGGCGTACACGACGCTCGAGGAACCGCTCGCGAAGGCGCTCTTCGAGACGTACGAAAAGAAGAGCGGAGTCCACGTCGAGTGGATCCGCCTGACGACGGGAGAGGCCGTCGCGCGAATCGAAGCCGAGAAAGCCAATCCCCAGGTCTCGATCTGGGTCGGCGGCGTCGGCACGCTTCACATCGACGCCAAGGCGAAGGGACTCACCGTTCCCTACCGTTCGCGCGCGGCGGAAACGATTCCGGCAAAATACCGCGACCCCGACGGCAACTGGATCGGTCTGTACATCGGCCCCATTTCGTTCGCGACGAACACGAAGCGCGCCCAAGAGCTCGGCATTACGCCGCCGACATCATGGGCCGACCTGCTGAAGCCCGAGTACGAAAAGAAAGTCCGCATGGCGAACCCCGGCACGTCAGGCACGGCCTACAACGTCGTCACGACGCTCATCCGCGTGCATGGCGACGAAGGCAAGGCGTTCGACTTCATGAAGAAGCTCGACAAAAGCGTCGACCAGTACACGAAATCCGGTGCCGCGCCCGGCAAAAGCTGCGCCATCGGAGAGATTCCGGTCGCGATCGGCTACCTGCACGACCAGATCAAGCTGAAAAAGGAAGGCGCTCCGGTCGAGATCACGATCCCCTCCGACGGCACCGGATTCGAAACCGCGTCGATGTCGCTCGTGAAAGGCGGTCCCGACGCACTTCAGGCAAAAAAGCTCTACGACTGGATTCTCGGCAAGGCGGCGATGGAAATCATCGCGAAGTGGTACGTGATCCCGCTTTCGAGCGAGGCCGTCGCGACCGATACGGGCTTCGAGCTTTCGAAGATGAAGCTCGTCGACCAGGACGATCAGTGGGACGCGAAAAACAAGGCGCGGCTTCTCGAGAAGTGGAACGCCGAAGTTCCGGCCGCGGGCAAGGCCCAGACGAAGTAACCCGAACTTCGGTCCGAAAGGAACGGCGACGGTGTCCGTGAATCCCGCTCCCTCGCGCCTCCCGTTGAAGGGCTTGATCGTGCTGCTGCTTGCGCTCGCCGTCTTCGCCGCGGCCGACGCGTGGGTCTGGCGGACGCTCGAGATCGCCTACACGGGAGCGCGCGACGGGCGGATCCGCGGAACGGTCGCCTCCATCGCCGCTTCGGTTCCCGCGTCTCAGGAGGAGCGCATCGCCTGGGGGAAGCGACTCTCCGGGGCGGAGCGGGATTTCGACGCAGCCGTGACGGAGGGGTTCCCCGAAGCCGGGAAACCCTCCGGATCCGCTTCGATCGTCTCAACGGATCCTTCCCTCGCGTCGCTGATGACCGCGCCGATCCCGGATGTCGCGAAGGGAATCGAAAGCGTCGGCTACGACGAACCCTACCGGTTCACGCACCGCCCGACCGACGGAAGTCCCGAACGCATCTTCGTCTTCGCGCCGCTTCACGGGGCGGCCGGCGACGTGACGGGGGTCGCCCTGTTCGCGTTCCGGACGGACGGGTCCGACCGGTTCGTCTTTCTGCTGCGCCTCTTCGCGCTCCTCGCGACCGCCGCGTTCGCGGCCGTCCTGGCCATCGCGCGGTTCTCCCGCGACCCGGCGCTGACGGCCGTTGTCCTGACGCTCTTCGTCATCGTCGGCGTCTTCACGGCCTACCCGCTGTACGAGGCCGGACGGCTCACGCTCGTCCGCGCCGACGGATCCTTCACCTGGGACGTCTGGAAGTCCGTCTTCACGGAAGGGCGCTATATGGCCGCGCTCCGGGGGAGCATCCTCCTCGGCGCGCTGACGGCCACAGCGTCGACGCTCCTCGGATTCCTCTTCGCCTTCGTCGTCGGCCGAACGACGATCGGCTGCAAGCGCCTCCTCACGGCCGCCGCGACGATGCCCGTCATCTCGCCGCCGTTCTCGCTGACGCTGTCGGTCATCCTGCTCTTCGGCAACAACGGCCTCGTCACGAAACAGCTTCTCGGCCTCCACGACGTCTCGGTCTACGGCCTGACCGGCCTCGTTCTCGTCCAGACGATGGGGATGTTCCCGATCGCGTTCCTGACGCTCGCGGGAATCCTCGAAGGGATCGACTCGACGCTCGAGGAGGCGGCGATGGATCTCGGCGCGTCGCGCCTGCGCACGTTCCGGACCGTCACGCTGCCGCTCGCGGTTCCGGGGCTGCTCAGCGCGTGGCTTCTCGTCTTCACGAACTCGCTCGCGGACTTCGCGAATCCGCTGATCCTCGCGGGGGACTTCCACGTTCTCTCCGTCGAGGCCTACATCGAAGTGACGGGGATGAACCGCCTCGGAACGGGCGCGGCCCTGTCGATCCTGCTGCTGCTGCCGACGCTGACGGCTTTCACGGCGCAGCGCCGGTGGGTCGCGCGGAAGTCGTTCGTCACGGTCACGGGCAAGCCCTCGGCCCGGATCACGGAGATCGTCTCGCCCGGCGTCCGCCGCATCCTCGCGATCGCGGTCTGGGGCGTCGTGATCTTCCTCGCCGCCCTCTACGGGACGATCATCGCGGGATGCTTCGTCAAGAACTGGGGCGTGGACTACTCCTTCAGCCTCGTGAACATCCGCGAGGCGTTCGAGCGCGGGCGCGACGCGCTGATCGACACCGTCACGCTCGCGGCGATGGCGACGCCGATCGCGGGCGTCCTCTCGATGGTCGCGGCGGCGATCCTCACGCGACGCGCCTTCGCATTCAAGCGCCTTCTCGAATACGGCATCATGACGCCGTTCGCGCTGCCGGGGACGCTCATGGGCATCAGCTACATCCTCGCGTTCAACAAGCCGCCCGTCCTTCTCGTCGGCACGGCCGCGATCATCGTGATCAACTACGTGATCCGCGAGCTGCCCGTCGGCGTCGAAGGCGGCGTCGCGGCGCTCCGGCAGATCGATCCGTCGATCGAGGAGGCCGCGCAGAACCTCGGGGCCGACGCGCCGCGCGTCTTCCGCGACATCATCCTGCCGCTGCTGCGGCCGGCGTTCATCTCGAGCCTGTCGTACACGTTCGTGCGTTCGATGACGGCAGTCAGCGCCGTGATCTTCCTGATCTCGGCCCGCTGGTACCACGTCACGGTCCTGATCTACAACTTCTCGGAAAACCTCCGGTTCGGCCTCGCGAGCGTCCTCGCCACCGCGCTCATCGTCATCGTCCTCGCGGCGATGGGGCTCATGCGCCTTCTCGTCGGACGCAACCGGAACCTCGACAAGACACTGCTGTCGCGATAAGGAGAGGATTCGAATGCCCCCGTCCGGAGAACGGCGCGCCCCGAAATCCGTCAGGATCGAAAACGTCACGAAGGCCTTCCGCGATCCCTCGACGGGTCGGGAAAACATCGTCGTCAGCGACGTGTCGCTCGACATCGCGCCCGGAGAACTCGTGACGCTCCTCGGCCCGTCCGGCTGCGGCAAGACGACGACGCTCCGGATGGTCGCGGGGTTCGAACTCCCCACATCGGGACGGATCCTCATCGGCGGCGAGGACGTGACTCCCCTGCCGCCGAACCGGCGCGACACCGCGATGGTCTTCCAGAGCTACGGGCTCTTCCCGCACATGAACGTCCGCGAGAACGTCGCGTACGGGCTGAAGCTCCGGAAGATCCCAACGCCCGAGACGACCGCACGCGTGAACGACATGCTCGCGATGGTCGGACTCGCGGGATACGGGGACCGGCCTCCCTCCCGGCTCTCGGGAGGGCAGCAGCAGCGCGTCGCCCTCGCGAGGTCGCTCATCGTCGAACCCGGAGTCCTGCTCCTCGACGAGCCACTTTCGAACCTCGACGCGCTGCTGCGCGAGCAGATGCGCGTCGAGATCCGCAAACTCCAGCGCTCCCTCGCCATCACGGCGATCTACGTCACGCACGACCGCGTCGAGGCCATGAGCCTGTCCGACCGGATCGTCGTCATGCGCGCGGGCAAGATCGTCCAGACGGGGACGCCGCAGGAGATCTACCGGAACCCGACGTCCGTCTTCACGGCAGGATTCGTCGGCAAGGCGACCTTCTTTCCAGGCACCGTCAGAGGCGACGCCGTCGAGATCCGCGGGAAACGCGTCCGGGTCGCCCGATTCGCCCCGGAACTGAAGGACGGAGACGCGTGCGCCGTCATGTGCCGCCCGGAATCGCTCGTCCTCCTGCCGCCCGGCGATGGCGTCGCGGAAGGAGTCGTCGCCGCGAACATCTACCTGGGCCACAGCGTCGAGTCGATCATCCGGCCCATCGGAGCCGACGCGTCTCAGGCGGCCGATTTCGTCGTCCAGATCGACAACCCGCACCGGGAAGGCGACGGCGAACCGAGAGTCCGCCCCGAGGGATCGTGCGTCTCGATCGGCATCGATTCCACACTCGCGAAGGCGCTCTCCCCCTCCGGCGAAGAATAGGAAGAGCGAGTTCCGCGAAAAAAGAATATACTCTATTTCACGGAGGACGCGTCCGATCCGTTCCCCGGGGAGGCCCGTCCTTCGAATTCTCCGGAAAAGGTGGGACGAACATGGAACGGCACGCGTTCAGCGTGATTCTGGCCGGAATTCTCGGACTGGTTTTGTCGGTGCAGGCATTCGGCTGTACGACGACGATAACGGGGAAAAAAGCGTCCGCGGACGGCTCGGTGATGGTCTCGCACACGGATGACGGACTCGGCGACGCGAGGGTCGTCTACGTTCCGGCGACGGACCACAAGCCCGGGAGCACGCGCCCCGTGTTCTACGACGTCGCCGCGCTGGGCTACATGCCGAAATGGGGCGGCAGCGAACGGCATCGGCTGATCACCGACACCCGCGGCCCCGGGTACGACATCACGGGCGAGCCGAAGAGCGTCCCGCTCGGGTTCATCCCGCAGGTCCCGCACACGTACGCCTACATCGACGCGAACTACGGGATCATGAACGAGCACCAGCTCTCGATCGGCGAATGCACGGACAAGGCGAAGGTCCACCCCGAGCCCGAACCGGGCAAACGCATCTTCTACTCGTCCGAACTCTCCCGTGTCGCGCTCGAACGCTGCAAGACCGCGCGCGAGGCCATCCGGCTCATGGGCGACCTCATCGCGAAATACGGCTACTACGGCACCGGCGAGACGCTTCTCGTCGCCGACCCGGACGAGGGCTGGGTCATGGAAATGGCCGGATACGACATGAACGGAACGGACGGCGTCTGGGTCGCGCAGCGCGTTCCGGACGACGGCTACTTCGTCGCCGCGAACCAGTTCCGGATCCGCGACGTCCGCGAGAACGCCGACGACATGATGTTCTCGCCGAACATCTTCGACGTCGCGAAGGCCAAGGGCTGGTGGAAGCCCGAAGACGGCGCCCTCGACTGGACGGCCGCGTACGGCGACGGGGAATTCCACCACCCGTACTACTCGCTGCGGCGCGTCTGGCGCGCCCAGTCGCTCGCCGCGCCGTCGCTGAACCTTCCGGCGTGGGTCGACGGACCGAATACGCGCACGTACCCGTTCGCGATCAGGCCCGACAAAAAGCTCTCGGTCCTCGACGTCTTCACGATCCATCGCGACAACTACGAGGGCACGGAGTTCGACCTCACGAAGGGCCTCGCCGCAGGGCCGTTCGGGAACCCCAACCGGTTCGAGGGAAGCGCCGAGGCCGTCGCCGACAAGGAAGGCAAACTGACGCCGCTCAAGGGCGAATTCGAGCGGCCGCTGAACATCTACCGCTGCGCGTACGCCTACGTGAACCAGTCGCGCAAGTGGCTTCCCGACGAGATCGGCGGCGTGACCTGGCTCGGCGAGGACCGCCCGGCGACGGCCGCGCTCTTCCCGCTCTACGCGGGCGGCAACGGTCTGCCGAAATCCGTTCAGAAGGCGGACGTTCTGAAATTCGACAAGGGCAGCATGTGGACGACGTTCAACTTCGTGGCCAACTACGCGATGCTCAAGTACTCCTACATGATCAAGGACATCCGGGCCCAGCAGCAGCGGTTCGAGTCGCGCGCGTTCGGCCTCCAGCAGGGCGTCGAGGCGAAGGCGCTCGCGCTCCGGGAAAAGGGCGACGTGAAGGGCGCGCGCCGGATGCTCACGCAGTACTCCGAGAAGAACGCGTCGGAACTCCTGTCGGCGTGGTGGAAGCTCCAGGAATCGCTCTACATCAAGTACAACGACGGCTACCTCAACACGAAGGCCGGCATCGCGCAGGCGATCTTCTATCCGTCCGAGTGGCTCAAGGCCGTCGGCTACGAGAACGGCCCGACGTCGTACGAGAAACCGGCGGCGAAGTAGGAGGCGGCCTCCGGAAAGCGTGATACCATGAATCGACGCATCCGCGTCGCCCCGTGACCCGGGACATGGAGGAATCGACCAATGGGCAGGCCCCTCGACACAATCACCGTGAGCGGGTTCAAATCGATCCGCTCGCTCGAGAATTTCGAACTTCGGAACCTCAACGTGCTCATCGGCGGCAACGGCGCCGGCAAGAGCAACTTCATCGAGATCTTCCGGCTTCTTCGCGAGATGATGGCCCGGAATCTCGGCGGGTATGTCCTGTCGCGGGGCGGCGCGGATGATTTTCTGTTCAACGGTCCGAAATGTACGAAAGAGATCTTCGTTCGTTTCAGTTTCGGAGACAATGAGTATTCATTCTCGCTCGAACCGACGGTCGACGAGAAGTTTCTGATAAAGACCGAAGCAGAGAGATATGTGCACAGCTATTGGAAAACCATCGGATCCGGAATTTCCGAAAGCGCCCTTCCGGGCCGAAGGAACGAAGAAGGGATATATACGAAACAAGGCGTCGGGTTTTACGTGTATGACGCCGTTTCCAGCTGGACCGTGTATCACTTTCATGATACGGATGCGACGGCGCCCATGCGGCGGTCGGAGATCGTCGAAGATTGCGGCATGCTCCGACATGACGCCGCAAACATCGCCCCGTTTCTGCTCCGTCTGCGCAGCGAACATCCGCGTCGCTACGCGGAGATCGTCGATGCCGTCCGCCTCGCGACGCCCTTCTTCGACGACTTCCTCCTTGACGTCATGACGTTCGGCGAAAAGCGGAAGGTCAAACTCTCCTGGCGACAGAGGGGCTCCGACTACCCGATGCAGCCGTACCATCTCTCCGACGGAACGATCCGCTTCATCTGCCTGACGACGGCGCTGCTCCAGCCGAATCCGCCCTCGACCATCATCATCGACGAGCCGGAGCTGGGGCTTCACCCGGCGGCGATCGCCGTTCTTTCGGAGCTGATCGAAAACGTCTCGACCCGAACGCAAATGATCGTGGCCACGCAATCGCCGGCGCTGATCGACCACTTCGCCGTCGAAGACGTGATCGTCGTCAACCGCAGGGACGGCGCTTCGACCTTCGAAAGACTCCGGCAGGAGGATTTCAGCGAATGGCTCGAGGACTATTCGGTCGGCGAACTCTGGAGCAAGAACGTCATCCCCGGAGGCCCGGTCTATGAGTGAGTTCGCCGAAATCGTGGCGCTCGTTGAAGGAAAGACTGAAGAGATTTTCGTATCGAAGCTTCTCGCGCCGCATCTGTCCGCGTTGAGTGTGTACATGAAGCCGATCGTCATTTCCAAGCCGGGCGAGAAGGGCGGCGACGTCCGGTTCGGCCGCGTGAGAAACGACATCGGCCTCCACCTGAAACAGCGAACGGAAACGTACCTGACCCTCTTCATCGACTACTACGGGCTCAAGGGCGACTGGCCGGGGCTCGGCGAAGCGAAAAAACGCTCGCACGCCGCAGACAAAGCCGAAGCGGTCAACCGCGCGACGAAAGACGCCGTCTGCCGCCTCTTTCCCGAACGGAGGGCCGAGCGGCGATTCATCCCCTATGTCGCGATGCACGAATTCGAAGCCCTGCTCTTCAGCGCCCCGAAGATTCTCGCCTCCCGGCTTCAGGTGAAGCCGGCGCGGATCGCGGACATCGTCGCCGAGTGCGGATCGCCCGAGGAGATCGACGACTCGCCCGAGACGGCTCCGTCCAAAAGACTCATCCAACTGTCGAACGGTTTCAGAAAAACGACCACAGGCATCGCCGTCGCGGAGGAAATCGGGCTGCCCGGTATCCGCGCACAGTGCCCGCTCTTCGATGAATGGCTGACGGCCATCGAACGCCTCCCGGCATCGGATTCGGACTGAGCGACGGACATTCCGGAGCATACGGGAAGGAGACCCTTCATGAAACGAATCGTCATCGGCGTGGACCGGGACGGAAAAATCCGTATCGTCGAAAACCCGAAGAACGACTTCTTCATGGGGACGCTGTTCGTCCCCCAGTCGCGGGCGGAGAGGGATCCTCCCCACCCGGTCATCAGGGCGTTCGTCGAGGCGAGCATCCGAAAGGGATCGTAACGCCGGGAATCAGGGAACTCCGGCCCGCAGCTGCCGCCGCGACCGGGGGCTTCGTATTTCCATCCAGTCGCCGGACCGGGCCGTCACCCGGAAACCGAGCTTTTCATAAACGCCGTGGGCGTCCTTCGTGATCAGAAGCCACTGGTAAACGTCCTGCAGATCTTCGTGACAGAGGATTCCCCGGACCATCATTTGTCCTATTCCCTGTCGTCGACAGTTCTTGTCGACGTAGACATCCAGAATGTACGCGAAGCGCGTCCTGTCCGAGATCGCCCGCGCATACCCGACCTGCTCGCCGCCGTGGAACGCTCCGACGACCAGGGCGGAATTCTCCGCCCCACGCCGGACCTCGGCCTGCGAAATTCCCTCGCACCAGAAGGCGCCGGCAAGCATCGCCGTCACTTTCGCGAAATCCATCGCGTCACACCCGTATCGAAGACTGTATTCTCCGGCGCTCACGTGCGTCACCATCGGAACCCCTCCTGACGACCGTCTCGCATTCATTCCGATATGGTACCGCATTCCCTGCGTGATCGAGAGAAGAATCATCCGCGCCGTTGCCGTTCCGGTACCATGGCGCAAACCTGCCGTTGCCATCCGGAAGTAGCATTGAAGCACCGGGACGCATACTCGGACTTCATTTCGGAGGAGGCATCTGCATGCGAAAGTTCTGTGCAACACTGGCGCTCTTTTTCCTGCTCTCCACTCCGGCATTGGCCGCCGGGGTCATTTTCACGGAGCCGTATCTGCTGTCGCTGAACCCCGCGGCGGAGATGAACATCTGCTGGCTCACCGATTCGGCCGCTGAGACATGGGTGGAGTTCGGCGAGACGGCCTCCCTCGGCTCCAGAGTCGCAGCGAAACCATATGTGATCACAGGCCTCCGGACATCCGCCCGCCCCGACGGATACGATCCGGATCCCGCGAAGAACCCTGAACTCCCGGTGCGTCAGCACATCGCGACGCTCACCGGGCTCAAAGCCGGAACGACATATCACTACCGCGTCGTGACGCGGTTCGGAGCGCATACCGTCGAGGGACGCAAATACGATTTCCGCACCGCGCCCGAACAGGGGAAGCCATTCTCTATGATCCTGCTTTCCGACCTGCAGCAGAAACAGCAGATCCGCGACACCGTCCGGCTCGCGGGACAGCAGGGAGCGCAGTGCATCGTCTACAATGGCGATTTCCAGAACACTCCGTGGAAAGCCGGCGAATGGTTCCCCGTCGAAGGGTGTTTCATCGATCCGAAGGAAAAGGGCAAGGAGTGGTTCCCGACCATGCAGCAGACCGAAGGCGGCGCACGCTTGCTGCAACATGTCCCGTTCTTCCCGTGCCCCGGAAACCACGAAGCCGACGACCAGCGCATCTGGACCGACAAGGCGCTCGCGCAGAAGCCCGAACTCAAGACCCTGGCGATCTACCTCCAGCTCTTCCGTCCACTCTACCCCGAACAGCAGGCGCAGCATAACGGCAAACACTGGTACTCGACCGATTTCGGCGATCTCCATATCGTCTCCCTTTCCGTGATCCGGTGGCATCCATGGGATGGGTTCGAGGCGCCGGGCTGGTTCCCGCTCGACGACATCACCACTGACAGTCCGCAGATCCGCTGGCTCGAGAAAGACCTTACCGAAAGGAAGACCCGCTACACATGGGTCACGCAGCACTGGCATATGCTCAACAGAGGCGCCGACGGATGGGTGCCGTTCTCGGCCCCCCTCACCGATCCCGTGAGCGGCGACAGGACTATCTATCCCTACGGCGATCTCTGCTGGACCGTCCTTCGGCCGATCTACGAGAAGTACGGCGTCAATGCCGTGAGCTTCGGACATTCACACGTCTACGAGCGCTATCTCATCAACGGCGTGAACTACGTCGAGGCCGCCAGCATCGGCAACAACTACCGTGCCGGCAACGATCCCTTCCATTTCAGCGGCAACAGACCCGTGATCGAGGAGAACCGCTTCCGGTCGTTCCTCCTCGTGAACGTCACTCCCGAGAAAATGGAAGGCCGCGGCATCCGTGCAAGTGATGACGGCGGCGACGGCGTGAAGGTCGGCGAGGCGTTCGATACCTATGTGATCGCGAAATAGTTCCGCATAAGGCAACAGAATACATTCCACAGAAATACCGCCCAATCGGACACGATGGGCGGTATTTCTGTATATCCTGTTGACAGGTGAACGATCGTTGACTAGAATGACGGTAAACGATCGTTTGCTTCATGGAGAGGATGCCCGGATGCCCGACACGAAAGAGAACATTTTGCACGCCGCGCTTCGTCTGTTTGCGCGGGACGGATACGAGGCCGCCTCGGTCAGCGATATCGCCGGGGAACTCGGCATGACGAAAGGGGCCTTGTACAAGCACTACAGGAACAAGCGGGATATATTCGACAGCATCGTGGAACGCATGTATCGGATAGACGCCGAACGGGCGAAACGGTATGACGTTCCGGAGGAGACATTCGACGCATCGCCGTCGGCCTACCGCAACACCGCCGTGGATCACATCAGGACTTTCATTGAGGCGCAGTTTCGTTTCTTGACGGAGGACGAATTCGCAAGGAACTTCCGGAAAATGTTGACGCTGGAGCAATACAGAAACCCCCACATGGCCGAGCTGTATCACAAATGCTTCACAAGCGGGCCGGTCAGCTATATGGAAGACTTGTTCCGTGAAATGATGGAACAGGGCCTCTGGAACACAGGCGACCCGAAACGGCTTGCGATCGAGTTTTACGCACCGTTTTATCTGTTGATAAGCATTTCGGACGCGACGCCGGACGGGAACGAGGCCGCGAGGCTCCTGGCGGAGCATGTCGACAGGTTTATCGAAAGGAACGCCTCCCCGCGGGAATGCGCGCAGCGGATCCCCAAGACAGAAGGAGCATGACAATGGAAGAGATAAAGATCCACGAATTTGATTTCAATCTCATCAATGAATACTTCGCGGGATTTGAACGGCAGGGTCCAGGCAGCCCCGAGTACACCATCAAGGCGTTGGGTTTTGTCGGCGCCCTTTCTGACACGGCCAAAATCGCCGATCTGGGCTGCGGCACAGGCGCCCAGACGATGGTTCTGGCGCACAACACGGAAGCGAGCATCACCGCACTCGACCTGTACGCCGGTTCGATCGACACGCTGAACGCACGAGCCGGAAAACTTGGTTTGCAGAACAGGGTACACGGCGTTGTCGGGTCGATGGACGATTTGCCGTTCCAGAACGACGAGTTTGACCTTATATGGTCCGAAGGGGCCATCGCCAATATCGGCTTTGAAAAAGGCCTGAATCACTGGAAGAACTTCCTCAAAAAAGGCGGGTATGTCGCCGTAACCTACGAGTCGTGGTTCACCGACGAGCGGCCCGCCGAAATCGAGAAGTGGTGGACGGACGCGGTTCCCGAAATGAATACAATTGGGTATAATATTTCCGTCATGCAGAAATCAGGGTATGTTCCCGTCGCCATATTTACATTGCCGGAATATTGCTGGATCGATAATTATTTTATCCCGCAGAAGCCGAGGCAGGAGGAATTCCTGAAACAACATGCCGGGAACAGGACCGTCGAGAACATGATTGCGTTTATGAGGAGAGAATTTGATTTATATTTAAAATACAAGCAGCATTATGGATACGTCTTTTATATTGGGAAGAAAATATAAATAGAATTCCGGTATACGTCCCACCCTCGTACACCGGAACTTTGGGTGCGTTGTGTCCGGGGGAACGACGCGCCGGTTGCGCCTCGATACAGAATCGGACAATGCGGAGGGTTGACAATGATTGAGCAGCACATCGAACACGATCTGATAGAAAAACTGATCGACCTCAAATACGCCTACCGCCAGGACATACGCGACCGCGCGGCGCTGGAACGGAACTTCCGCAAACACTTCGAGGCATTGAACCGCGTGAACCTCACCGACAACGAATTCGGCCGACTGCTGGATAGCATCATCACCCCGGACGTCTTCGCCGCCGCCCGTAACCTGCGCGAGCGCAACACCTTCGAGCGCGACGACGGCACGCCGCTCCATTACACGCTGGTCAACATCAAAGACTGGTGCAAGAACAACTTCGAGGTCATCAACCAGTTGCGCATCAGCACCGATTACAGCCATCACCGCTACGATGTGATACTGCTGATCAACGGCGTGCCTGTGGCGCAGATCGAACTGAAGACGCTGGCGATCAGTCCGCGCCGGGCCATGCAGCAGATCGTCGATTACAAGAACGATCCCGGAAACGGCTACGGAAAAACGCTGCTCTGCTTCATGCAGCTCTTCATCGTCAGCAACCGCAGCGATACATGGTATTTCGCCAACAATAACAGCCGACACTTCAGCTTCGACGCCGACGAACGCTTCTTGCCGCTGTATCAGTACGCGGACGAGAGCAACAGGAAGATCACCCACCTGGACAGCTTCGCCGACGCCTTTCTGGCCAAGTGCACTCTGGGCGAGATGATCAGCCGCTACATGGTGCTCGTGGCAAGCGAACAGAAGCTGTTGATGATGCGCCCATATCAGATATACGCCGTCAAGGCGATAGTCGAGTGCATCCACCGACACTGCGGCAACGGCTATATCTGGCACACCACGGGCAGCGGAAAGACGCTCACGTCCTTCAAGGCGTCGACGCTGCTCAAGGACAATCCAGATATCGACAAATGCCTGTTCGTGGTCGACCGCAAGGATCTTGACAGGCAGACCAGGGAGGAATTCAACAAATTCCAGGAGGGCTGCGTCGAAGAAAACACCAACACCGAAGCACTGGTGCGGCGCCTGCTCTCCGATGACTATGCCGACAAGGTGATCGTCACCACCATCCAGAAGCTCGGCCTCGCGCTCGACGGCAACAACAGCAGGCGCAACTACGCGGAGCGGCTTGAGCCCTTGCGCAAAAAGCGCATGGTCTTCATCTTCGACGAGTGTCACCGGTCGCAGTTCGGAGAGAACCACAAGGCCATCAAGGAATTTTTCCCCGACTCCCAGTTGTTCGGATTCACCGGCACGCCCATCTTCGAAGAGAACGCCTCCTATCAGCAGATCAAGGGACAGCAGGCCAGCTACAGGACCACGGCGGACATCTTCCAGCAGCAACTGCACGCCTACACCATCACGCACGCCATCGAAGACCGGAACGTCCTGCGCTTCCATGTAGACTACTTCAAACCGGAAGGGAAGATGCCGGCCGAGACCGATGAACCACTCGCCAAGAGAGCCGTCGTCGAAGCGATTCTCGCCAGGCACGACGCCGCCACAAACGGACGCAAGTTCAACGCCCTGTTCGCCACATCGTCGATCAACGACGCCATCGAATATCACGAACTCTTCAAGGCGGTGCAGGCCGAAAAGCAGGATGAAGATGAGAACTTCCGGCCGCTGAACGTCGCCTGCGTCTTCTCGCCTCCCGCCGAGGGCAACAAGGATGTGCAGCAGATACAGGAAGACCTGCCGCAGGAAAGAGCCGACAACGAGCAGGAGCCCGACAGGAAGAAAGAAGCCCTCAGGAGCATCATCGCCGACTACAACGCGCGCTATGGGACCAACCACGGCGTGAGCGAGTTCGACCTCTACTATCAGGATGTTCAGAAGCGCATTAAAGACCAGCAATACTCGAACAGCGACCTTGCGCACAGCTCGAAGATCGACATCGTCATCGTGGTGGACATGCTGCTCACGGGCTTCGACTCCAAGTTCCTGAACACCCTGTACGTGGACAAGAACCTGAAGCACCACGGTCTGATTCAGGCGTTTTCCAGAACAAACCGCGTGCTCAACGACACCAAGCCCTACGGCAACATCCTCGACTTCCGCCAGCAGCAGGAGGCCGTTGACGCCGCCATCAGCCTCTTTTCCGGCGAAGCCGCCAAGCCGGCGAAGGAAATATGGCTGGTGGACAAAGCGCCGGTCGTCATCGAAAAGTTGGAAAGAGCTGTGCAGAACTTGGGGCAGTTCATGCAATCGCAGGGGTTGGAAAACAAACCCGAAGAGGTTCCCAACCTCAAAGGGGACGCCTCCCGCGCACAGTTCATCAACCTGTTCAAAGAGGTGCAGCGTCTCAAAACCCAGCTTGACCAGTACACCGATCTGACGGACGAGAACAAGGCGACCATCGAACAGGTGCTGCCCAAGGAAGCGTTGCAGGGCTTCAGGGGCGTCTATGTGGACACCGCGCTGCGTCTGAAGGAGAAGCAGGACAAAGGCGATGAGGGCGCGGAGCCTGAGGCCGGCGACACAGTGCAGCAGCTCGATTTCGAATTCGTTCTTTTCGCCTCGGCGGTGATCGACTACGACTACATCATGGCGCTGATCGCGAAGTATTCGCAGCAGGAGCCCGGCAAGCAGAAGATGAACCGCGCCCAGCTTATCGGCCTGATCCAGGCCGATTCCAAGTTCATCGACGAACGCGACGACATCGCGGAGTACATCGAAACGCTGGAAGCGGGCAAAGGGCTGGACGAGAAGACCGTCCGCGACGGGTACGTGCGCTTCAAGGAACAAAAGAACGCCCGTGAGCTTGCCGCCGTCGCCGAAAAACACGGCATCGAGCCCGCCGCCCTGCAGACGTTCGTGGATGCCGTTCTGCGCCGCATGGTCTTCGACGGCGATCTCCTGGGCGATCTGCTCGCTCCGCAAGATCTGGGGTGGAAGGCGCGCACGCGGAAGGAACTGGCGTTGATGGAAGACATGCTGCCGCTGTTCAAGAAACTCGCGCAGGGGCGGGAGATTTCGGGGCTGAGCGCGTATGAGCAATAACATGGAAGACACGAGCATGACGCCGAAGGCGCAGTGCGCGCTGGTTCCCAAACTGCGCTTCCCCGAGTTCCGGGATGCGGGGGCGTGGGAGGAAGTGTTCGGTGACAATCTCTTTGAGCAAGTGAACGATCGGAATCATGAGCAAAATCTTCCCGTCCTTGCCATAACTCAGGAGAATGGTGCGATCCCTCGTGATCTTATCAATTACCATGTCGTGGTAACAGAAAAAAGTATTGAAAGCTACAAGGTTGTACAAGTAAGTGACTTTATAATAAGCCTTCGATCTTTTCAAGGAGGCATAGAATATTCTCAGCATCACGGAATATGCAGTCCAGCATATGTCATCCTTAGACGATTGATTGATGGTTCGGATATTTATTTCAAGCACTACTTCAAGACGGAAAGATTTATTCAATTGCTCACGAGAAATCTTGAAGGGTTGCGGGACGGCAAGATGATTAGCTACAGGCAGTTTTCAGAGCTATTGCTGCCAGTTCCTAAGCCGTCAGAACAACAAAAAATCGCCGACTGCCTTTCCTCCATCGACGAGCTGATCTCCTTGGAGGCCCAAAAACTCGACGCGCTCAAGGCCCATAAAAAAGGACTGATGCAGCAGCTCTTCCCCACCGAAGGCGAAACCCTCCCCAAATTGCGTTTCCCCGAGTTTCGAGATGCAGGGGAGTGGTTCAATGAGCCGATGGAAGAGCTATACACATTCAAGGGAACCAATTCCCTTTCAAGAGAAAAGCTGAACTATGAAATTGGTTCAGTAAAAAATATCCATTATGGTGATATACATACGAAGTTTTCCACCCACTTCGAAATTCAAAATGAGGTAGTTCCGTATATCAATCCTTCAGAGCCTCTCTATAATGTTAAACCAGAAAGTTACTGTGTTGAAGGAGACATGATCTTTGCGGATGCATCAGAAGACACGAAAGATATTGGGAAATGCATTGAAGTGATCATGCTAAACAATGAGAGATTGCTATCAGGGCTACACACTATTCTGGCTCGCCCAAAAGGAAAACGCCTGATAATTGGTTTTGGTGGTCACTTGTTCCGCTCAGATAGCATACGGAAGCAAATTCAAAATGAATCTCAAGGCACTAAAGTATTAGGTTTATCTACAGTGAGATTGTCGAAAATTAAAATATGCTATCCAAAAAACAAAGCAGAACAGCAAAAGATCGCCGACTGCCTCTCCTCCATTGACGACCTGATTGCCTTGCAGATCAAGAAACTCGATTCGCTCAAGGTCCACAAAAAAGGACTGATGCAGCAGCTTTTTCCGTCCCCTGGCGAGGTGCGGGAATGACGCAGCTCATTCTCTACACCAGCGAAGACGGGCAAAGCCGGGTGCAACTGCGGGCCGACCGGGGCACGGTGTGGCTTACGCAGCTGGAAATGGCGGAGCTGTTCAGCACCAGCAAACAGAGTATTTCACTGCACCTGAAGAATATCTATCAGGACTTGGAGCTGGCCCCTACCGCAACTGTCAAGGATTCCTTGACAGTTCAAACCGAGGGCGGGCGCGAGGTGCGCCGCAGAATCACGCTCTACAATCTCGACGCCATTCTCGCCGTGGGGTACCGCGTGCGCTCGCCGCGGGGCGTACAGTTCCGCCGCTGGGCCGGCTCGGTTCTGGCGGAGTATCTGCGCAAGGGGTTCGTCATGGACGACGAGCGACTCAAGAACCCCGACGGCCGCCCGGACTATTTCGACGAGATGCTGGCGCGCATCCGCGATATTCGCGCCTCGGAGAAGCGCTTCTATCAAAAGGTGCGGGATCTCTTCGCACTGGCTGCCGATTACGACAAGACGGATCAGGCCACGCAGCAGTTTTTCGCCGCCGTGCAAAACATGCTGCTGTACGCCGTCACGCAGCGGACCGCCGCCGAAATCATCTCAGGCCGCGCCGACCCGAGTGATGCCCATTTCGGCCTGATGGCCTGGAAGGGCGACCGGGTGCGCAAGCACGACATTCTGGTGGCGAAAAACTACCTGACCGAAGAGGAAATCGACACGCTGAACCGTCTGGTGGTTATCTTTCTTGAAACCGCCGAATTGCGGGCCAGGCGGCAAACGGTCACCACCATGGGCTTCTGGCGAGAGAACGTCGTGCAGATCATAGCCACAAACGGCTTCCCTGTGTTGACGGGAGCGGGAACGATCAGCCATGCCCGCATGGAGCGGCAAATCACCCCGCTCTTTCTGGACTACGAGCAACGCCGAAAATCCCGGGAAGCCCAGGCTGCGGACGCACAGGACGAGGCGGAGTTGAAGGCGCTGGAAAACAGGATCAAGGGCCGCAAGGAGGCGGGAGCATGACAGAGCAAGACAAAAGACAACTAGGAACTATCCTCTGGGCTATCGCCGATCAACTGCGCGGCGCGATGAACGCGGACGACTTCCGCGACTATATGCTCTCCTTCCTCTTCCTGCGTTACCTGTCGGACAACTACGAAACGGCGGCGCAGAAGGAGCTGGGGCCGGATTATCCGACGCTGCAACCAGGCGACCGCCGCCCCCCTCTGACCGTGTGGTACGGCCAAAACTTGGACGATACCGCCGAGTTTGAAAAGCAGATGCGCCGCAAGACGCACTATGTGATCAAGCCGGAATACCTCTGGAGCAACATCGCCGAGATGGCGCGCACCCAGAACGGCGAGCTGCTGCACACCATTGAAAAGGGATTCGGCTACATCGAAAACGAATCCTTCGACAGCACCTTCAACGGACTGTTCTCGGAGATCAACCTGAATTCGGAGAAGCTGGGCAAGGGGTATGAGGCTCGCAACGCCAAGCTCTGCAACGTCATCAGGGCGCTTGCCGAGGGGCTGGCGGAATTCTCCACCGCGAACGACTCTTTGGGCGACGCCTACGAATACCTTATCGGCCAGTTCGCCGCCGGTTCGGGAAAGAAAGCGGGCGAGTTCTATACGCCGCAGCAGATATCCGGCATCCTCTCCGGCATCGTCACGCTGGACGGCCAGGAACCGGCCACCGGCCTGAGGAAGAACCTTGAAAGCGTCTTCGATTTCGCCTGCGGTTCCGGTTCCCTGTTGCTCAACGTGCGCCACCGCATGGGGACGAACGGCATCGGCAAGATCTACGGGCAGGAGAAGAACATCACCACGTACAACCTGGCGCGCATGAACATGCTGCTTCACGGAGTGAAGGATTCGGAGTTCCATATCTACCACGGCGACACCCTCACGAACGACTGGGACTGGCTGCGAGAGATGAACCCGGCCAGGATGCCGAAGTTCGATGCTGTGGTGGCCAATCCGCCGTTCAGTTACCGATGGGAGCCGACCGAAGCGATGGGCGATGACATGCGTTTCAAGAACTACGGTCTTGCGCCCAAATCCGCCGCGGACTTCGCCTTTCTGCTGCACGGCTTCCATTATCTGAAACCGGAAGGCGTCATGGCTATCATCCTGCCTCACGGAGTGTTGTTCCGGGGCGGCGCGGAAGAACGCATCCGCACGAAGCTGCTCAGAGACGGCAATATCGACACGGTTATCGGTCTGCCCGCCAACCTCTTCTTCTCGACGGGCATTCCGGTCTGCATCCTCGTGTTGAAGAAGTGCAAGAAACCGGATGACGTTCTCTTCATCAACGCCGCCGAGCACTTCGAGAAGGGGAAGCGCCAGAACCATCTGACGCCCGAACATATCCACAAGATCATCGACACGTATCAGCACCGCAGGGAAGAGGATCGCTACGCCCGCCGCGTTTCGATGGAAGAGATCGAAGAGAACGGCTACAACTTGAACATCACGCGCTACATCAGCACGCAGCAGATGGAGGAACCGATAGATTTGCAGGCGGTCAACGCCGATCTGGCCGCGCTGACAGAGGATATCGAGAAGGCGAGGAACAAACACAACGCGTTTCTCGAGGAGCTGGGCTTGCCGCTCTTGTAGCGGTTGGAGCTTTCATACCGCTCCCCATCGCCGACAAGCCGCGAAGAAGCCATCCAACAGGGGTATCCGAAAGGACTGTCGGCTATGGAGAGCAATCGTAGCGGTCGCCTCCCTCCAGGCCGCAGAGGCGCATTATGCCCCGGCGTCACAGCCCCATCGCGGCGCGGAGCTTCGCGAAGACGTCCGTGTTGTCGTACGAGCCGCGAAACAGCTCCTGCCCCGCGCCGACCGCCGATACGGGCATCGGCGCACCCGTGTGAACGAACGTCGTCCAGCCGATCCCAGCCTTGCGGCCGAGGATTTTCGTCGCCGCCACAGTGAGCGGATCGTATTCGCTGTACTTCCGGTATGGCTCTCGGCCCGCCTTGCGGCCTCGAAGCCCCGTCACGCTCTGCGCGAAGGCCTCGCGAAGCTCGCGGACGTCCGTCCCGTCGAGCGCGACGCCGTCGGCTGCGCCGCGGCCTTCCCCGAATCCCGCCGGGTATCGGAAACCGAAGAACGCCGCGAGGTCGCCCGCGACGTCTCCGAAGCGGGCCGTCCGGGCGTTGTGCGTCCGGATACAGTTCGCCATGAACGAGTCGAAGCGCAGATACGAACTCTTCTGCCGCGCCAGGACGGAATGGAGGCGTTCCATTCCTGCGGCCGCGTCGACGGACATCCCGCCCGTTTCGTGGTCGCCGAGGACGACGACGAGCGTCTCCGAGGGGCGCCGCCGGTAAAACCAGTACGCGACGCGGACCGCTTCGTCGAATGCGAGCGTCTCCCGGACGGCCGTCGCCGCGTCGTTGGCGTGACAGGCGAGGTCGATCTTTCCCCCTTCGACCATCAGGAAAAAGCCGTTCGGATTGTCGAGAAGCTCGATTCCCTTCGCGGTGAACGCCGCGAGCGATGTTCCGCCTTCCCTTCGGTCGATGTCGTAGGGCGTCGCACGCTGGACGGCGAAGACTCGGCCGGACGACGCGTCCAGGGCGTCGAAGTCCTCCCGCGTCTCCGTCACGCGATACCCCGCGTTGCGGATCGCGCCGAACGCGTCGGGGCGGTCTTTTTTCTGTTCCTTCGGCCGCCGGAGCCCGCCTCCGGCGAAGTAGTCGACGCCGCTTCCCGCGATCTGGAGCGCGATGTCGTAGTACGCGCTCCGCGAGACGGAATGCGCGTAGAAGGCCGCGGGCGTCGCGTCGTCGAGCGTTGAGGACGAGACGACGCCGGTCTTCATTCCGGCAGCCTTCGCAAGCTGCGTGATGCTCCGGAGGGTTTGTCCCTCCGGGTCGACGGCGAGGCGCCCGGCCGTGGTCTTTCGCCCGCACGCGAACGCCGTGGCGGCGGCGGCCGAGTCCGTGACGCGCCCGTCGGCGTCGTGCGTCGCGCAGACGCCCCGTACGGGGAGGGAGTTCATCAGGAGTCCGCCGGTCTTCCGCCCCGAGGCCTCCCGTTCGCCCGCAGCGAAGAGTTCCGCGGCGGTTCGTTGCCCTTCGGCCATGCCGTCGCCGATCATGAGAAAGACATATTTCGCCCTGGCCGCCGCGAAGGCGGACGATGCCGAGAGCGCACACAGGACGAAAACGACCAGAAGGAAAACACTCCGGCGCCGCTGCGCCGACGCGCGGTACAACCGTGCGGACACGAACATCACCTCGACGGTCTGTCCGGATTTCTCGGGACGGCTCGTCCCGGCCCGGTTTTCCGAACTATAGCAGATCGTCGTGGCGATGTCTCGGATGCGGATGTCCCGGATACGTCACCGCATCTCGTGTGCAGGCGTTGATTCTTCCTCCGGAAGCGGGTCGCGCGAGTACGCGAACGCGCCGACCGCGGCCGTCAGCGGCGCGACGAGAACGAGTCCGAAACTTCCGACGAGCGTGTGGAGAAATTCGGCGGCCGTGTAATTCATGTTGAAGACGTTGACCAGCGGAATTCCCTGCCCCATGAAAACCATGAGCATCGTCACGTAGCTTCCGGAGTAGGCCAGCAAGAGCGTCGTCGTCATCGTACCGATCACGGAGCGACCGATCCGGATGCCGGAACGGAAGAGTGCGGTTGCGCCGATCCCCGGCGTGTGGACCGCGATCTCCCGGAGTGCGGCGGACAGATCCATCGCGAGATCCATGACCGCTCCGGACGATGCAAGAAAGATCCCCGAGAGGAAGATCCTCGTGAGGTCGAGGAAGCCGAAGCCCGAGTAGAGCAGCGTTTCCGAGAAGGGACGCACCGCGCCGTGAAGCCGGAACGGCGGCGCGATGGCGAGCGCGAGCGCGCCCGTGAGGACGAGGCCGACCGTCGCGCCGCAGAAGGCGACGAATCCCTTCAGACCGAGCCCCGCGACGAGGAAGACGATGACGGCCGTCAGGGCGGTCACGACCGCGAGGCTCACGAGCAGCGGATCCCACCCCTTCAGGAAAAGCGGGATCACGAGCTTCCAGACCGCGAGCGCCGTGAAGAGAAAGCTCAGGAGCGCCTGGAACCCCGCGAATCCGCCGAAGAGCAGCAGCAAAAGCGCGAACGCGCCGAGCAACGCAAGCTCCAGCGTCACGCGGTAGTGGTCCGAGGCGTGGGCGTACGCGACCCTTCCACCCGAAGCGGTCAGGTCGACGAGCGCTGTGTCCCCCGGACGGAAGACCTTGTCGAGTTCGAGTTTCCCCATGAAGCGGTTCTCGGCCCGGACGACCGTTCCCTTGAACGTTCCTTCCGAGATGCGGACTTCGAGCACCTGAACGCCGTCGCGGATGAAGCCGTACTGTCTGACGAGCGAATCGTCGACCGAAAGAACCTCGCCGCGGACGTGTTCCATTCCGTCCGGAAGCCGGTCCTCGAACCCCGTGGGCAGGAACCAGAGCGCGACGACGAGCGCGGCGACGATGGCGGAAAACGCGACATCCCTGCGGCGAAAGCCTGAAAAAAACGACGAGACGTATTGCCGGAACATATTCATTTCCTCCAGTTCCGCCCTTCGCTCTGTGTCGCAAGCGGGGCGCCACTCGCACGAACGCTCCGGAGATCGGCCCGAAAAGGCCGACGGAAGTGAAAACGCGCGTCCGGAGCGCGAACGCGGCGACGCTTCCCGAAACGGCGGGAAGCGTCGCACAAAAGGCACGATGCGGATGATTCCTACAGGCCCATGGCCGCCTTCATCTTCGCGTGGACGTCCGTGTTGTCGTAGTAGCCGTTGAACGTCTCCTGCCCGACGCCGATCGCGGACACCGGCACGGGGACGCCCGTATGAGCGTAGGTTGTCCAGCCGATTCCGGCCTTGCGGTTGAGGATGTGGGTCAGGCAGATCGTGAGCGGCTCGTACTCGCCGTAGAGCAGGTAGGTTTCCTCGTCGCTCGAACGCTCCTTCGCGCCCTTCATGGTCTGGGCGAACGCGGCCCGGATGTCCTTCATCTCGCGCGGTTTGACCGCGAGTTCGAGTTCCTGCGCGGCCGCCCTGTCGCCGCCCTTCGCCTTCGACTCGAGATCGACGATCTTCTCGTCGGGCAGAAAGCGGAAGCCGAAGAACTCCGTGACCGTCGCCGCGATGTCGTCGAATTTCGCCGTTTCGGGCGAATGCGTCTTCTTGTACCCGTCGAGGAAGGCGTCGAACGCGATGTACGAGCCCTTCTGGAAGCGCAGCTTCGAGAAGAACGTGTCGTACTGCGTGCCGGCAAAACCGATCGACATGCCGCCCGTCTCGTGGTCGCCAAGGACGACGACAAGGGTTTCGTCCGGGTGCTTTTTGCAGAAGTCGAGCGCGACGCGGACCGCGTCGTCGAACGCGACCGTGTCCCGTATCGAGGCGACCGCGTCGTTCGCGTGGCACGCCCAGTCGATCTTTCCGCCTTCGACCATCATGAAGAAGCCGTTCGGGTTGTCGAGCAGCTCGATCCCCTTCGTCGTGAATTCCGCGAGCGTGATCTCTCCGTCTTTGCGGTCGACCTCGTACGAGAGCGCCTTGTCGCGGTCGAGCACGGGATTGATCGCGAGAATCTTCCCGGAGGACGCGTTCAGCTTCAGGAAGTCGTCGCGCGTGCGCGTGATGACGTACCCTGCCTTTTCGATAGCCTCGAACG
Source organism: Lactivibrio alcoholicus (assembly GCF_055390895.1). Lineage (NCBI taxonomy): Bacteria > Thermotogati > Synergistota > Synergistia > Synergistales > Aminobacteriaceae > Lactivibrio > Lactivibrio alcoholicus. Next base: position 1,923,492 of record NZ_AP042471.1, on the reverse strand, counting down.
CGTCCGGCTGGTCGCCCTTGTCGCCTTTGGGTTTCTTGAGTCCGCCGCCCGCGAAGTAGTCGAAGCCGCTCGACGCGAGCTGGAGCGCGATTTCGTAGTAGACGCTCCGCCCCGCCGCGTGCGAATAGAACGCCGCGGGCGTCGCGTGGTCGATCGACACGGACGAGACGATCCCGATTTTCCGGCCCGACGCCTTCGCGAGCTGCGTGATGATCGGAAGCTTTCGCTCGCCGTTCGGGTCCATCGCGATGACGCCGGATTTCGTCTTCTCGCCGCACGCGAACGCGGTCGCCGCCGCCGCGGAATCCGTGATCAGCGAGTTCGTCGAATAGGTGGTGCACATCCCTTGCGCGGGGAGTTCGTTCATCGCGAGTCGGACGATGCCGGGCTTCGTCGCGTCCCTTCCGGCCGCGAGGAAGATTTCGGCGGCGTTGCGCTGCGGGAGCGCCATGCCGTCCCCGATCATGAGGAAGACGTACTTCGCCTTCGTCGCCGCGAACGACGCGGACGAAAGCGCCAGAAGAACCAGAACCGCAAACGACAGCGCGATTCCGCGCCGTCGCGCCGACGCACGAACAGACATTCCGGACATGAGATCACCTCGCCATGAGATTCCGGAGCAACCCTCCGGGGGGTTCCGCCGAAGACTTTACACGGCGAAGGTCTCGGAAGCGTTTCGGGAATGTGCGAGGTTCGTAAAAAGCGTGTCAGTGCGGGACGGCGGGCGTCGGCGGGCTATCGGCATTCCGGCGGTCGGTCCGCCCGGGAATCCTCGGACGAAAGGCAGCGGTCGGAGGGCGACGCGTCCGGCGGCGTTTCGTCGTCCCCGCCCGGCGCAGAGAAGCGCGCGGCTCCGCGCCGTCCCTTCGCGAAGTCCTTGAGATCCTGCAGCGTCTGCGGATCGATCGTGCGGCCGATGTACGGCGCCCAGACCGTATTGTTCTGGAGCAGCGGCTCGGACGCGATCTCCGGAGAGCGGGCGCACGCATCGGCGAACATTCGGGTGCCCGGCAGCGGCGAGAACTCCGCGAGCTTCGGGACGGCCCCCCGCGAGCGGACGAACGCGATCGCGTCCGCGACCGACTCGGGCGTCTGGCCGGGGAGCCCGACGAGAAGGTACGTTTCCAGCCGTTCGGGCTCGTACCCCGCGTCGAGGAGGTTCGCGACGGCGCGTGCGTACTGGTCGCGCGAGACCTTGTCCGACCCCGAATGTCCGATCCCCGGATCGACACTCTCGAGGCTCAGCCGAAGCGTCACGAAGCGCGCACGCCGGAGCGCGCAGGCGCACGCCGCGTCGATCTCGCGGACGTGGAGGCCGTTCGGCGTGTGGAACCGCGCCCCGTCGAAGCGTTCGAGGAACGAAGCGAGGGGGAGGAAGCGCGTCTCGCGCCCCACGAGGAGCGCATCGTCGTAGAACGCGATGTCGTTCACCTCGGGAAGCGACAGCTCGAAGGAAATCTCCCGCTCTACTTCGTCGGGCGGACGGAGGACGAACGACGGCCAGAGGCGCGACGAGGCGCAGTAGCCGCACCGCAGCGGACACCCCCACGACGTCGCCGTGACCGCGTAGCCGAGGCCATCGTAGAGGTCGAACGCGGGACGCGCGGCCGAGACGGGGCGGAACTTCGTCTGGACGACGTCCGCGCCGAGCGAGTCCGCGTGCTCCGGACACAATCGCGCGTACACGCCCCCGAGGAGCACCGGAACGCCGGGCAGGACGTCGCGAAGGATCGCGAGGCACCACGCGACGCCGGGGTACCAGTAGGTCATCCCGGACGTCAGGAGCACAGCGTCGGGCCTCGGGAGCAAGGCGAGGCGCGACCGGAAGGCGGCCTCGCCCATGCCGTACTTCCAGTAGCGCCTCGGAATGTCCCGGTACGGCGCGGGCTTCGGAACGCTTTCGCGCGCGATCCGGAAGCGTCCGAACGGCAGCGGCTTTTCGCGCCCCTCGTGGACGCAATCGATCAGGGCCACGGAATTGCCGCGCTCGCGAAGCTCTTCGAGCAGGTAGAGCAGACCGAGCGGCTTGGCCCACACGTCGCCGAACGCGAAGTCGACGACCGGCGGGTTGACGCCGAGGACGAACGCGCCGTCGAGCCCCGCGAGGAAGGCGTCAGCGCGAGAGGTCGTAATAGTCCTCTCCCCAGACTGTCGCGATGAACTCGTCGCGCCCGGACTTCGCCCGGTCCTCGTGGTATTCGTCGGGGCTCTTTTTGTAGAAGTCCTGGTGATACTCCTCGGCGTCGTAGAATGTGGACGCGGGCAGGATCGGCGTCACGATGGGGCCGGGGAAGCGTCCCGATTCGTCCATCGCCTTCTTCGACGCCTCCGCCGCAACACGCTGCTCGTCGGTGACGTAAAAGATCGCCGTCCGGTACGAGGAGCCCCGGTCCTGGAACTGGCCTCCGTTGTCGGTCGGGTCCACCTGCCGCCAGAACGCCCGGAGCAGCGTGTCGTAGGAGACCGCGTCGGGATCATAGCGCACGCGGATCGCCTCGTAGTGCCCGGAGGTCTGGCTCTTCACGTCTGCGTACGTCGGGTTCGCTAGTCTGCCGCCCATGTAGCCCGAGCGCACCTCGACGATGCCGTCGAGCGCGTCGAACGGCGACACCATGCACCAGAAGCAGCCGCCCGCGAAATACGCCGTCGCCGTCGCCGTCGCGGTCTTTCTCACTTCCGTCTGTTCGTTCATGAAGACCCCCCGTTTCGTCGTGAGAGCGTTCATAATCTGACACAGCTTGCGCGGAAACACAACTCCTCCGGAGACTGCGGCAATGTGATGCAGGCGTCGGTTTGTCCGCGACGCGATTTGGCATCAATTGATGACATCTATTGATTGAAATGCTATACTTGTCACGATTCCAGAAACGGGGTACATCTCGTGGACGATACGCTTCGTTCGGTCAACGCGTTTCTCGACATGGCGCGATCGTCCGGAAGCTGCACGCGCCGCACCGAAGAAACGGCCCCATGGAGGAAAGCGATTTTTCGAAGCCGCCGGGAACGCTCTTTGACTTTCTGAAAAACGAGGAGCTGGATGAGCGGATACGGCCTCTTTACATCAAGCTGAAGATTCCCGACGGCGAACCCAGACTGCTGGTTCTGTCCATTCATGTTCAGGACGGCGCCGATGCGTGACGAACTCCCGAAAGGAGGGGAATTTCATGGGCGTCCTTTTTTGTCCGAATTGCGAACAAAACACCGCGTTCAAAACCGTAATGCGGAATCACGACATCGCCGTACGCGGGGAGACGTTTTGCGTTTCCGGCGAGGTGGACCTGTGCGAATCGTGCGGGGAGATTCTCTGGAACGAAAAATACGACGGGCTTCTGGCGCGGGCGTACGAGATGTACAAGAAAAAGCACGGATTGCTCTCCTCCGGAGAAATCCGAGATATCCGCACATCGTACAATCTTTCTCAGGACGTTTTTGCGGCTATTCTGGGAATCGGCTCCGCCTCTCTCCAACGCTATGAAACCGGAGCTGTGCAAACCATCCCCTACGATCGCCTGCTCCGTGAGGCCTCCGACGCAAAGCGGCTTCTCGACCTTCTGGAGACAAACCGATCGCGTCTGAGCGAAGAAGCGTACCGGGCGGCGAAAGAGAACATCCGAAAGAAAACGGCGCCCGACGCGAGTTCTCTCAGGCGTCATCTCCTTGCGGAGCTGCAGGAAAGGCCGTCGGATTTCAACGGGTTCCGCTCCTTCTCGCCGGACTCGTTCCACGCTGTGATCGCGCGCCTTCTCTCGCGGCTGAAGGACTCATGCGCCCCGATAACAAAGCTCCACAAGTTGCTCTTCTATATCGATTTTCTCTCGTTCAAAACCCGGCGTATATCCATGACGGGGCTGTGCTATGTCCATTGGCCCCATGGCCCGGTCCCCGGGGGCGCGCTCTCGTACGACCTCTATGACTCCGCATCCGAGGCGGGCATCGTCCGCATAGAGGAAGAGGAATGCGATGACGGAAACATCAAGCGGACCATCGCGCTTTCGGACGGAACCGTTGCGGACATTCCCGACCCGGAAGAACGAAGAATCATCGACCGCGTCGCCGACGCGCTCGGCAAACTCGGCGCACGGGAACTTTCCGCACTGTCCCACAACGAAGACGCCTACATGCGGACGCGGGACAAAGAACGGATTTCGTATGCGTACGCCGCAACGCTGAAAGCGATCCGGTGATACGGCAACCTACAGACTATAAATAATCCTGCAATCGATTATTTCTCACAGACAGCGCAGGGACAAGGGACCCCCTTTTCCCTGCGCTGTCTCCTGCCCTTCCTACCCGACGTTGACCGCGGAGTTCAGCAGCTTCCGGCGCTCCCGCCAGTCGGGAAGAAAGCCGTCCATCAGCGCCTTGAAGCGCGCGCCGTGGCCGCGTTCAAGCAGATGCGCCAGCTCGTGGACGACGATGTACTCCAGGCAGGGCTCCGGTTTCCGCGCCAGCTCCAGGCTGAACCAGATCCGGCGCGCCGCGATGTTGCAGCTCCCCCACCGCGTCTTCATCCTGCGGATGCGCCATTCGTCGACGGTCACGTTCATGACGGACCGCCATCGGTCGATCAGCGGCGGGATCAGTTCGGAGAGCCGGTCGCGATACCAGTCGAGCAGCGCGGCCTCCCGCTGCTCCCGCGTGCTTCCGGGCCGAACGGTGATCGCGATCGTCGCGTCGCCGCACACATCGACGCGGGCCGCGCGGTTCCGCTCGCGCACCAGCAATCGCCGCGGCTCCCCGAGAAACGCGTGAACCTCGCCGTCGACGAAGTCGACCGGGGCAGGCGGAGGGGCGGCCGCGATCTTCTCCCGCTGCCGCTCGATCCACGCAAGCCGCTCCGACGCCATGCGGAGCACGGTCTCGTCGCTCGCCTTCAGCGGCGCGGAGATCCGGACGCGCCCGTCCGGGGGGGAGACGCTGAGCCGCAGGGTCTTCATCCTCTTGCGCGTCACCTCGACGGGGATGTCGCCGAGCATGATGATGTTCGAAGCAGCCTTCATCGTTCGCTCACCGCGCGAATTCGTGCCGGATGTCCGTGATGCGTCCGCGCCAGTAGGGCTTCGGTCCGTCGGGAAGCAGCCACGAGACCTCGCCGTCGAGCCGCGAGAGGATACCGTTCGTCCTCCGCCTCCACAGAAATCTCCCCGCGCACGCAGCCGACGCAAGCAGCGCAAGCGTCGCGAAGGCAGCGACGACGAGAATTCTCAGGAACGCCGTCACGCCGGATAGTCCGACGGAACTCACCTGTTGAGCATCCACTTCCGCAACTCGCCCGCTTTCTTCGCATCGACCCTCTCGAGCGCGGCATACGTCTTTCTGGCCTTCGCGTCCTCACCCAGAAGCGTCTGCGTCATACCGAGGAGCAGAAGGGCCTCCGCATTATCCGGGTCGATCGCCAGCGCGTCCCCCAGAACGCCGGCAGTCTCGCCGAGCGATCCTATCTCGAAGAAGAGCTGCGCGAGCGCGAGGTACGCCGGAACGTACCGTTCGTCCGCGTCCATCGCCCGGGCGAAGAAATCAGCCGCTTCACCGATCCGCCTCCGGTCCTTGTACAGTCGCCCCATCAGGAGATAGGGCTCCGGGAGGTGCGGCGCAAGCTGTATCGCCTTCTCGAGTTCCGAAGTCGCACTGTGTGAGTCGCCCATCATGAAATAACATTTTCCAGCGAGCAGCCAGGCTTCCGCGAACGAAGGGGCGAAGGTGACGGCCTGGCGGGCGGCAAGAAGCGCGTCCCGATATCTGCCGGTTTCGAAGAGAATTCCTCCGAGGAAGAAACGCAACACTGCGTGCTTCGGACTCATTCGCGTCATTTTCTCCCAGAACGGCAGCGACGCGGTCGGATTGCCGAGGTTGTAGCGCCCGAGCGCTTCGTAGAGGTAGTATCGATAGTCGTCGGTCGCCTTCCCCTTGGTGGGCCGGCCCCTCGTCACGATCGCAAGGATGTCGGCCGCGAGGTTTTTCGACGCGAGCGCGATGTCGTCCTCGCCATCGGGAGAAACGCGCTCGAAACTCGCGAGGACCACGGACGACTCCACGTCGACGAGACGCGCCGTCGCGATGACGATCGATCCGAAACGCGTCACGGCTCCGAAGAGAAAATATCGCGCGCCGACGAGTTTTCCGGTTCGTACGGCCGTCTTTTCGTCGACGAGGCCCGAAAGGGCCAGCTTGTACTCTCCCGCAACCGCCGCAAGACGATTCCGCTCGACGACGACGAGATCCCTGTGCCCGACGAGTTCCGACGTCACGGCGTCGTTTACGGCGGAACCGAGCCGGATGCTCGTTCCCTGCGAGAGGAAGGGCGCGACGGCGAGTGTGACGGCACCTTCGGCCTCCGGAGAGATGAAAACGCACATGATCAGCAGGAACGCCGCCGCGATCGCGCGGGCATACCGACAAAGCAGAAGCTCGAAGCGCATACACGCGGGATGCGGCATTTTCTCCGTCCACACGCCGATTCATCGTCCTTTCTTTCGACTGGCCACAGCTTTGCAATACAACAAGGCTTTATTTTCAGAATTTTATCATGATCCACGGGACACTCACAGCGGATCTGCACGGGAAAAGGCATCCACCGGCGGGATCTCACGGTGGCGGAGGTTCACTGCTCCGAAACTGCGGAGGATCCGTCAGCGTTTTTCCGGCATCATTTTCGCGAGTGCTTCGAAGTATTCCGGTCTGCCGGTCCTGAAGAGGTTGTACCATGCGTCCAGGACCTCTGGGGTGAAGATGTCGAGCCTGCGGAAGATATGAAGCGCGAATTCGAGAGCTCCGGTTCCCGGGGCGGTGATCACGTTTCCGTGCGTGACGGCGGGCGCGTCCTCGTACAGCGCGGCCCCGCGATACTTCGTCGCCGCGAGGTATTCCCGCGAATTGCTCGTATGCCGGACATCGTCAAGCAGCCCGGCGCGGGCGAGTCCCGCGGTGGCGCCGCAGATCGCGGCCACGGGAACCCCGGCTTCGAGAAACACCCGGGCGACGGCGAGTGCCTCGCCGTGCGCGTCGCCGTCCCAGGTCGTTCCGCCGGGAAGGATCAGCATCGCGCTGCCCTCCGACGACACGCCCGAAAGGGGCGCGTCGGGTAGGATACGAATGCCACCCATCGTTACGACGGACGTACCTTCACCGGAACACGTCCGCACCCGGAATGCGCCCGGGCGTTTCTGGAACGGCTCGCTGCCGATCCCGGAAACGGCGTAGGCGGGTTCCCAGTCGGACATTGTATCGAGAACGTAGAGCCAGATCGTCTTTGATTTCATGGAATCACTCCGGTCGGAACGATCGTCGCGCTTCCGAGCCTCACGCGACCGAAAACGCCAGCAGAAACGCCAGAACGACAATGAACCCGAGAACGCCCTTGCCGAAAGCCATCGCTCTTCCCCCTTTTCGAGGGTTGCAGACTGCGGCGGTTATGGCATAAGTATAGTGCGATTCGTTTCGCGAAACAACGATGGTTTTCATCCGGAGGGCGTTCCAGAATATCGCCTTTTCCATTCGGACTGGATATGGAACTTTCTCGCTCCGATGGGTACGATACCCTTCAAGACGAGATCATCACGAGGAGGTCGGGAAATCATGTTCCTGAGACGTGTATTGGGAAGAGGACTGATGTTGGCGGCCATTGCCGTTCTCTTCGCATCCGCATCGCAGGCGGCGGACACGCTGAACGTCTACACGATCTGGTCGGAGCGCTACGCGACCGAAGTGTTCAGGGCATTCACGAAGGATACGGGGATCGACGTACGTTTCCTGCGGTTTTCGTCGGGAGAGTTGCTCGCACGGCTGATCGGCGAGAAGGCCAATCCGCAGGTCGACGTCTTCTTCGGCGGCATCGCGGACGCCTTCGTCGCCGGAAAGAAAGAGGGGCTCTTCGAGCGCTACGTGCCCAGGGGAGCGGAAGCGATTCCGGCGAAGTACCGGGACCCCGACGGATACTGGACCGGCGTCGCCATGGACCCCATCTGCTTCATGGTCAACGCGTCGTTCCTGAAGAAAAACGGCCTCGACGCACCGGCGTCATGGCAGGATCTTCTCCACCCCGCGTACCAAAAGGGCCTTCTCATGGCCGACGCCAGGACTTCCGGCACCGCCGTGTCGCGGATTTTCAGCCTCGTGAAGGCCATGGGCGAGGACGAAGCCTTCGCGTACCAGAAGAAGCTCGACGGGAACGTCCGGCAATACACCGAGAGCGGCGCCGGGGGCGCCCTGCCGATCGCCCGGGGACAGGCCGCCGGAGGAATTTTCTTCGTCGTCGACGCGCTCGAGATGCAGCAGAAGGGGTACGACGTCGCGATCAGCTACCCGAAGGAGGGCGTCGTCTACGGAGTCGAGGCGATGGGGCTCATCCGCGGGGCCAGGCAGCCCGAACTCGCGAAGAAGTTCCTCGACTGGGCCGCAAGTCCGAGGATGCAGCAGATCTACGAGGCGCAGAAGATCAATCTGATCCCGACCCACCCCGAGGTCAGGATTCAGAACCCCGCGCTCGACATGAGCGGCGTCAATCTGCTCGACCTCGACATCGAATGGTCGGGAGCCAACCGCAAACGTCTCGTGGACCGATGGGTGTCGGAGATTCTGAAATAACGATTCCAAAGCATTCACGACAACGACCGACGGCGGCCGGATTCGCCCTTCGAGCGGCGATCTGGCTGCTGTTGGCCGTTTTTGTGCTCTACCCCATAGCGCGGCTCTTTCTCGCGCTCTTCTTGCCGGACGGACAGTCCGGCGGCGCCTTCGACGCGATCGCCAGGCTCGCGGACGCGTTCGCCGACCGCTATACGCGCCGGGCGACGCTCAACAGCCTTCTTCTCGCGTCGTCCGTGGGGCTCTGCGGAACGGCGCTCGGCTTTCTGTTCGCCTTCGCGGTCACGCGACTCGGGATCCCGCGGATCGCGAAGGCCTTTTTCTCGTCCGTCACGACGCTGGCGTTCGTCTCGCCGCCGTTCACGGGAAGCGTGGCGCTGACGATCGTCCTCGGCCCAGGCGGCCTCCTTCCCACATTCTTCGGCCTTCCCGACGTCTCGATCTACGGCTTTCCGGGCACGTTGCTCGCCGAGACGCTGACATACTTTCCGCTCGCGTTTCTCACACTCGCGACCGTTCTCGCCGCGATCGACCCGACGCTCGAAGACGCCGCGCGCGGTCTCGGCGCTCCGGAGGGACGCGTCTTCCGGACCGTCACGCTGCCGCTGTGCATCCCCGGACTCGCAAATGCCTTCCTGCTCCTGTTCGCGGAGTCCCTCGCCGACTTCGCGACGCCGCTCGTCATGGCCGGAAAAACCTTTCCCGTCCTGCCCACGCAGATCTACCTCCAGATCACGGGAATGTACGACCTCCGCGGCGGGGCGATTCTCGCGTCCGTGCTGCTCGCGCCCGCGCTCGCGGTCTTCGTCGCGCAGCGCAGATGGGTCGGCGTCCGGAGCTACGTCACCGTTACGGGGAAGGGAATCGGCGCGCCGCGGCATACGAGATCCGGGATCCTCGCGCGCGGTGCCATTCTCGGGACGATCACCGTCGTCACGTTCTTCGTCGTTCTCCTGTACGCGACGATCGTCGCGAGTTCGTTCGTGAAGGTCCTCGGGATCGACAACAGCTTCACGCTCGACAACTACCGCTTCGTCTTCACGTCCGGGCTCAACTCGATCGCCGACACGCTTCTCATAGCGGTCTCGGCGGCGATTCCCGGAACGGCGCTCGCCGTCTGCATCGCGCTTCTCGCGCGGCGCGGCGGGTGGTGCGGCGCGGCGCTCGAATTCGTCTCGCTCGCGAACGCCGTCTTTCCCGGAACCGTCCTCGGAATCGCCTGGCTGATCGCGTTCAACTCCGGTCCGATCGTTCTCACGGGAACGATGGGCATCCTCGTGGCCCTCTGCGTCTTCCGGTACGACGCGACGGGCATCCGAACGACGCTCGCGGCGCTCAGACAGATCGACCCCGCACTCGAAGAGGCGTCCCTGAGTCTCGGGGCGTCGCGCCTGACGACGCTGCGGCGCGTCACGCTCCCGCTCGTCCTGCCCGCCGTCAAGGCCGGGATGCGCTCCCTGTTCACAGTATCGATGACCGCGATCAGCGCGGTGATCTTCCTCGTCTCCGTCAACTGGAGCCTGCTCACGGTCCGAATCCTGCAGTGCATGACGGAACTCATGTTCGCCGAAGCCGCGGCGTTTTCCGTCGTCCTCGTCGGCATCGTTTTCGCAGCGTCCGCGTGTATCGATCTGCTGTTCCGGTTCCTTTGCCCGGAACGGTGAACGGAAGGGCGGCCTTCTACTTCACGCAATAGAAGGCCGCCTGCATGTAGGACTTCCAGAAGACGTCGCGCACCCGGAAGCCGGTTTCGGCGTAGAGCCGCAGGTGCTCTTCGACCGTGATCGGGAAGTATTCCGTGTCGAAGCGGTTCATGTGCTTTTCGGCCTGTCCCGGAGTCTTGCCCGAGCGGATCTGGTATTGCTTCCAGTATTCGCGCACGATTCCCGTGGTTTCCGCGTCGGGAGGACGCGTATTCTCGGTCGCGATGAAGAGGCCTCCCTCGCGGAGCATGTCGAAACACCGCTTCGTCGCGCCTGCGCGCCCTTCCGCATTCATGTAGTGATGCGACTGGACGGCGGTGATCACATCGAAGGATCCGCCATCGAACGGCAGCGACGATGTATCGCAATTATGGAATTCGACACGGTGCGACGCGGTCTTCTCTTTCGCGACGCGGAGCATTTCGGCCGAAGGGTCCGCGAGGACGAGCCGGAGGGGTGCGAACGACTCCAGGATCTTCGTCGCGAGGAAGCCGGTGCCGCACCCCGTATCGAGCCACGCGCGCGGGGCGGGGTCGTACGCCCGGACGAAGTGAATGATTTCGTCGTTGATGCTGTCGTAGTACGGAAGCACGACGCGAACCCCCGCGTCGTATTCGGACGCCCGGTTGGAACTCGTGTTGTCGACGCTCATGCCGGTTTCCGCCGGCCTCAGATCGTCGGACGGATCACGTAGTCGACCTGATCCTCGAAATACTGCCTGTCGGCCTCGAAGACCTTCCGGTAGACGATCCCCTCGCGCGTGAGCGCCCGGTCGATCGCGAGAATTCCGTCGAGGTGGTCGATCTCGTGCTGCAAAAGTTCCGATTCGGCCTGCGGAATGTCCGTCCGCTCCCGGCTCTCGCCGTTCTCGTCCCGGTACGAAATGTCGATGGACACATGCCGCCGGACCATGACGAGAAGGTCGGGGAACGACATGCAGTCGTCCCACATCGTGAACGTCTCGGAACTGCGATGCGTGACGACGGGGTTGACGACCGTGCGCGTCCCGCTCCCGAGGTTCAGCGCGATCATCCGCTTCGGGATGCCGATCTGCGGGGCCGCGATCCCGCGGCCGAATCCCTTCTCCTTGCGGAACGCATCGAGGGCGTTCTTCAGCCGGCGGTTTTCCTCGACGAATTCGAGCCCCGAAAAATCCGTCACGACGTCGCACCGTCGTCTCAGGCGAGGATCGCCCAACAACAGAATCTCATCGGCCATTCGTCATCACTCCATTCATGCCCGGATAGCGGTCACCTCATGCCGTCCAGGGGATCCCCGGGATTCCGCCTTCGCGGCGGGCGCTTTTCCTTACAATGAATACCGGCAAAATATACTATCGACCTTCATGACCGGGAAGGCCGCCGGGAGGTCGTCCCGGGAGACTCTCGCGAAGCCGTTCTTCTCGTAGAAACGATGCGCCGCGAGGAATCTGTCGGTCGTCCCGAGGAATATGTCCGCGATTCCCCTGGATCCGCACCATCCGAAGACCGCATTCAGCAGGCCGGAAGCGACGCCGTACGATATTTACCCGCTTCGATCGCAACGCTGTCGTTCATGTCGTCGGCCGCCTCTGATGGAACCGCAGCAGTCAGGGTGCTTCCGGCAGCGATGTGTCGTCCCAATGTTCGCGACGCCCCCGGACCTACTTCTTCTTCGCGTCCTTTCGGATCTGATCGAGATACGCCCGGCTCTCCGCCGAGAGCTTCGTCCCGGCGGGCGCCTCTTCCTTCGGAGCCGCGGGGGCGACCGCCCCGCCGTCGACGCCTTCGGGAAGCCCCAGGGCGCTCTCCGCCGTCATCGGCGCCCATCCGCCGCCGAGCGCCTTGAACAGGCGCACGATGTTGGCGAGCATCTGCCCCTCGCTGATCGCGAGCTGCTCTTCGAGCGAGAGCTGGGCCGTCTGGGCGATGATGACGTTGTTGAAGGCCGACAGGCCCGTGACGTACTGGTCGTAGGCCACGGCGCGCGCGGTCTTCGCCGCCTCGACGCCGCTCCGGAGCGACGCGTTGCGCTCGCGCTCCTGCGTTTCGGCCGTCAGCGCGTCGCGCACTTCGGCGACCGCGTTCAGCACCGTCTGTTCGTATGCAGCGAGGAGCTGCTCTTCCTTCGCGGTCTGTGCCTTTATATTATTCCGGATCGCGCCGCCGTGGAAGATCGGCAGCGAAATCGCGGGACCGATGCTGTAGGTCTCGCCGTCGGAGGAAAAGAGCCCGCCGGTGGAGACGTAGGATCCCCAGCCGATGGCGCCGAGAAGGTTGAACTTCGGAAGGAGGTCCTTTTCGGCGGCCTTCTTCCGCGCCATCTGGGCGGCGAGGCTGCGCTCCGCCGCGAAGATGTCCGGCCGGCGCCGGAGCAGGTTCGCCGGAATTCCGACGAGCGCGGACGTATCGAGCTTCGGCATGGGCTTGTCGCCGAGCATCTTCACGAGACTCCCCGGAACGCGGCCGACGAGGATCGCCAGCCGGTTCATCGTCTGCTCCAGGCTCGCGCGCAGCGGCGGAATCGACGACCGCGTCTGCTCCATCGTGTACCTCGCCTGGCTCAGCGCGAGCTGGTCCTTGAGGCCCGAATCGTATTGCGACTGGAGCAGCCCGAGCGTCGAGAGCTGGAGCGCCAGGTTGCTCTCGGCGACCTGGAGACGCTTCTGAAGCGTCCGGAGCGACAGGTAGTTCAGCGCAACCTCGGAAGAGAGCTGCACCCAGGCCGCGTGCAGCGCGCCGAACTGCGCCTGCAGGTCCGCCGTGCTCGCCTTGATCTTCTGCGCCCTGCCGCCGAAGATGTCGATCTCCCACGACGCGTCGATCCCGAGCTTGTAATAGTCTCTCGGCCCGATCTGCGAGCCCGAGGACGAGGCTTCCGCGCCGGTCTTGGAATTCGTGAGCGAGGTCGACGCGTCGAACCACGGAAGCACGGCCGCCTTGCTGACGCCGAGCGCGGCGCGCGCCTCCGCGAACTTCGCCCGCGCGACCGTCAGGTCCCTGTTGCCCTCGAGCGCGAGGCGGATCAGTTGCGACAGCGTCTCGTCGCCGAGGACGTCCCACCACGTCGCGAGGACCTCGGGCGACGGGGCGTCCTTGGCGTCCCCGTCCGACGAAAAGAAGTACGGCATCGGGTGGCGCTTCGCGAGCGAAGTCCAGTCCCCTGAAGCGAGCGCCGTCCAGTCCCCCGAAGCGAGTTCCGCGTCCGCGGGGACGGGGCCCGTCCCCGCGGCCGTCGCGCCGCAGGGGAGCGCGGCGGCGAGCGCGAGCGCCAGCAGTGCGCCTATCTGTTTTCTCATGATTCCTCAACCTCTTTCGGCGCATTCGAGAAGATGCGGCCGATCATCGCCTTGGTCTTTTCCCGGTACGTCTGCAGGACGACGTACAACCCGGGGATCAGGAAGATTCCGAACCCCGTCGCCACGCTCATTCCGAAGAACATCGTCGTTCCGACGTGAAGGCGGCTTCCCGCGCCCGCGCCCGTCGCGAAGAGCATCGGCAGGACGCCGATGACGCACGTGAGCGCCGTCATCATGACCGACCGGAAGCGTTCGCCCCCCGCGATCCGGGCGGCGTCCAGAATCGACTGCCCGTGTTCGTCGTGCTGTTCCTTCGCGAACTCGATGATCAGGATCGCGTTCTTCGCCGACAGACCGACGAGAAGCAGGATTCCGAGCTGCGCGTAGATGCTCAGCGAGATCTTCATGATGAAGATTCCGACCAGGGCCCCGAGGAGGGCGACGGGCAGCGAGAGGATGACGCCCATCGGCACCGTCCAGCTCTCGTACTGCGCGACGAGGAACAGGTACCCGAACAGGACCGCGATCGCGATGATGATCCCCGTCTGTCCCCCGGCCTCGCGCTCCTGGAACGACATTCCCGACCACTCGTACGAATACCCTTCGGGCATCGCCGCCGCGATCTTTTCGACCGCGTCCATGCCCTCTCCGGACGAGAAGCCCGGCCTCGTGATCGCCGTGATCCCCGCGCTCGGGAACAGATTGTAGCGGTTGACCGTCCGCGGCGCGAGCGTCTTGCGGAGCGTCGTGAAGCTCTGCACGGGAACGTTCTCCCCCGTCGTCGCGCTCTTGACGAAGACGCTCCCGATGTTGTCGATCCGGTTCCGGTACGCCCAGTCGGACTGGAGGATGACCTTGTTGACGGTCGTTCCGATGTTGATGTCGTTGACGTAGGCCGTTCCGAAATACGTCTGAAGGGTATTGTAGACGCTCGCGACCGGAACGCCGAACATCTGCGCCTTCTCCCGGTCGACATCGAGATAGATGTGCGGCGTGTCGGACGTGTACGAACTGAACGCGTACATGAATTCCGGCGACCGGTTGATCTTGCCCAGAATATCGTTCAGCACCCGGGACAGCCGCTGCGGATCCTTGTCCTGCGTCGCCTGGAGGCGGACGTCGAGTCCTCCCGAGATGCCGAGCCCCTGGATCGCGGGCGGCGTGACGACGTTGATGCGCGCCTCCGGGGCGGCCGCCGTGATCGCGCGGATCCTGCCGACGATGGCGTCGAGCTTTTTCCCCGGCGTGTTTCTGTTGGACCACTCGTCGAGCGCGAAAATGACCGAGCCGACGTTTTCGCCCGAATCGCCCCCGAAGCTGAACCCCGCGATGCTGATGACCGACCGGACCCCGGGAATCTGCCGGAACTGCGGGACGAGCTTGTTCAAGAGCGCGAGCGTCCGTCCCTGGGTCGCGCCCTCGGGAAGCTGGATGAGCGCGAAGGCGGCCCCCTGGTCCTCGTCGGGGACGAACGACGTCGGCGTGATCTTCATGATCGCGAGGGAAACGCCGACCACGAGGGCGAAGAGTCCGACCGTGACCAGCGTCCGGCGGGCGATCCACATTGCGCCCTTGACGTAGCCGCGTGCGGCCATTTTATCCATTTTGTTGAACCACGCGAGCGGACCGCGCGTCTTCGGCCTGACGTTCGTGAGCATGTGGGCGCACATCGCCGGGCTCAACGTCAGCGCGACGACAAGCGAGAAGACGACCGAGAAGGACACCGTGACCGCGAACTGCCGGTAGATTTCGCCCGTGATGCCCCCCATGAACGCAACCGGGAGGAAGATCGCGAGGAAGACGAGCGTCGTCGCCGTCATCGGCCCCGTGATGTCCTTCATGGCCTGGACGGTCGCCTTGACCGAATCGACCTTGTCGCGCTCCATGACGTACATGACGCGCTCGACGACGATGATGGCGTCGTCGACGACCGTTCCGATGACGAGAACGAAGGCGAACAGGGTCAGGATGTTGATGCTGAAGCCGAGCGCGAGAAGCCCCGCGAACGTGGCGATGATCGACACGGGAATCGCCACGACCGGCACGAGCGTCACGCGCCAGTCCTGCAGGAAGAGGTAGCAGACCAGCACGACGAGGAAGAATGTCAGGCCGAGCGTCATGATGATTTCATGGATCGTCTCCCGGACGTACTCCGTCGAGTCGTACCCCAGAACGAACTTCGTATCGCTCGGCAACGTCGCCGTGAGCCGGTCGAGTTCCTTCTCGACGCCCTTCATGACGTCGAGCGCGTTGGACCCGGCCGCCTGCGAAATCAGGAGCATTCCGGCGGGAGACCCGTCGAACGAGCTGCTGAACGCGTAGTCCTCGGAGCCGAGTTCGATCGTCGCGACGTCCTTGAGCTTCACGAGTCCGCCCTCGGCCGTCGTCCGGAGGATGACGTTCTCGAACTGCTTCACGCTTCCGAGGCGTCCGGTCGTCGTCAGCGAATAGATCAGCGGCGAGTTTTCGTTCCCAGGCGCCGATCCGATGGATCCGAGCGACGCCTGCTTGTTCTGGCTCTGGATCGCGGCCGCGACGTCCGTCACGCCGATTCCCATGGCCGCCAGGCGTTCGGGGTCGAGCCAGATTCGGAGGCTGTACTTCGCCCCCATGACCCGCGCGTCGCCGACTCCGGGAATCCGCAGCAACGCGTTGCGGATGTTGTTCGAGGCGTAGTCCGCAAGGAAGAGCGAGTCCCTCGTCCCGTTCGGCGATATGAACGCGAGGAATCCGAGCGTATCGGAGAACATCGTCTGCGTCCGGATTCCGCGGGACGTCACCTCGCTCGGCAGAAGCGGCTCCGCCTGCTGGACGCGGTTCTGCACCTTGACGAGCGCCATGTCGGGATTCGTTCCCGTCTTGAACGTGATCGTCAGCGAATAGCGCCCCGTGTTGCTCGACGTCGAGGACATGTAGATCATTCCGTCGACGCCGTTGAGCGCCTCTTCGAGCGGCACGCCGACCGTGTTGGCCACGGTCTCCGCGTCGGCGCCCGGGAACGTCGCCCAAACCGATATCTGGGGCGGCGCAACGTCCGGGTACTGCTTGACCGGCAGGTTGAACGCCGCGATGGCGCCCGCCAGCATCAGGATGACGGCGATAACCATCGCGAAACGCGGACGGTTGATGAAGAAGGTCGAGAACATGGGCTATTTTTTCCCTTCCGCGGGTTCCTTCGCGGCTCCGTCCGAATCGCCGGACGCAATCGCCTTCAGGTCGAAATCCGACTCCTGCGCGCGTTCCGCCGGAGACTTGACTCCGTTCCCCGACGTTACCTCCGCGGGACGGACCGCAGCCTCGGGGCGAACCGACTGCAATCCCCGCCAGACGATCTTCTCGCCGGGCTCGAGCCCGGAAAGGATCTCGTACGTCGAGCCGAACTGCGCGCCGATCTTCACGCGGCGCTGGTGTGCCACGTTCTTGTCGTCGACGACGTAGACGAAGTCGCCCTTCTCGTCGGCGAGGAGCGTCTCCTGCGGGATGACCGACGCGATGCGGGAATTCGCGGGCTTCGCCGAAACGCGCACCATCGCCCCGGGCACGAGAAGCCCTCCGGCGTTGTTGAAGCGCAGGTTCAGCATCATCGTTCCCGTCTTCTCGTCCATCATGTTGCTCTCGAAGTCGCGGACGCCCTTTTCGGGGTACGCGTCGCCGTTCGGAAGCCGGAGCGTCGCGTCGTAGACGGCGCTCTCGGAGGAACGGAACGCCTTGATCTGGTCCAGGAAGTCCCGGTCCGGCAGCGCGAACGAGACCCGGACGGGGTCGATCTGGACGATCGTCGTCAGCGCGCCGCTCGACGGAGTCACGTAGTTCCCCTTCGTGAAGAGCGCCTTCCCGACCTGCCCGGAGATCGGCGCCGCGATCTTCGTGTACCCCAGGTCGATCTGCGCGATCTGGAGCGCGGCGCGGGCCTGCTCGACCAAGGCCCTGCCCTGCAGGACGTCGCTCTCCGCCATGTCGCGGTCCGACGCCGAGACGCTGCGCGCGTCGGCCGACTGGAGCCGTTTGTTGTACTTCAATGCCCTGTCGTAATTCGCTTCGGCCTTCGAGAGTTCGGCCCGCCGGAGCGCGAGCGTCGCCCGGTACGACCGGTCGTCGATCGTGAAGAGCGGATCCCCTTCCTTGACCATGGACCCTTCCTTGAAGTGGACCTCCTCGATCTGCCCGCTGATCCGCGGCTTCAGGGAGACGGACTGGATCGCCTCCACCCTGCCGATGTACTCCCTGCCGACGGCGAGGTCGGCGCGCTCGACGGTCTTGAGCATCACGAGAGGAGCCTGCGGTTGTTGCCGCCGCGGCGCGGCCGCCTTGCTCTCCGAACGTCCGCCGAGGAACGCCCCACCGTAGAAAGCCGCCGCCGCAAGAAACGCAAGGACGAGGAGCGTCTTCACGATCCTCGCTGCCAGACTGCCCTTTCTTCCCGTCATTTCCGTTTTCACGTTCCGTTCCGGAGATGTCATCGCGTAGCCAACCTTTCCTTTCTATCCGATCTCTTCGTGCACGGCGTTTTCCGGACGAAGTTCCTTCTCGACGGCGTCGAAGAGAAAATCGATATACCTCGAGAAATCGAAATGGAAGAAGTCGCACCCCTGAAAGATGAATATTCCATGAAAAACTGCCGTCACCAGCACCGAGAGATCCCGGGACGGAATGTCCCTCCGGATTTTTTCCTTCTTCTGAGCGATCTCGAGGAGACCTTCGATCATCCCGCGCTGTTGTTCGAGGTGTCCCTTCACGATGTCGAGAACTCTGTCACGGAGCTCCTTCGGCCACTCCTCCCTTCGGAGCATCAGCCGATGCATCTTGCGGAAGCGTTCGCTTCGCGCGGACTTTTCCAGCAGCTCCCTGTAATACGCACGCAGATCCCCGACCGACCCGAGAGACACGAGCGGCGCGGGCAGTTCCGCTCCCATCTTCGCGTGCATGTTTTCGACCACGCCGACGAGGAGATCGTGCTTGTTCCTGAAGTGCCAGTACAATGCTCCCTTCGAGAGGCCGATCCTTCTCGCGATTTCAGTCATCGAGACGCTCGCGAACGATTTTTCACTCATGATGTCGAGAGCCGACTCGAGCAGACTCGCACGCGTCGCCAGCGCCTCTCCCTTTATCCGTCGCACCGAATGAACACATCCCTTTCCCCTGTGGACATTGGCACAGTTTACATACCTTCTGGTATGTATGTCAACTGCAAAACCGCTCGCACCGTGCAAAGAAAACAAAAGTCGGCATCGTCATCGATGCCGACCTCGCCCTTGCTCACATGTGGAAAAGAGACGGGCCGCCGTACCGCGGATACTTCATTCCGAAAGCATCGACGTCAGCGCGGCGCGGATGTTCCCCTCCACGAGCCCGCCATGGTAGCACAAGACCCGGTCGATATCCATTTCGGCGAGATTCGCGACGGACCGCCTCGCGGCATCCATGTCGAGCGTGTACTGCGGGTTCGCCATGCAGAGGACGCCGTTTTCGGCGGCCAGCGCGTCGCCGGATATCAGGGCCCTCTCGCGCTCGATGAAGACCGAAATGTGCCCCGGCATGTGGCCGGGCGTCGCGACGATCCGGACGCCGCCGCAATACGGCAGAAGGTCGCCGTCCGCGACCGTCACGTCGACGGGCGTGCTTTCGACGCTTTCGAGGGTCTTCTGGAACGCGATCGCACCGGCGCGTTCGGCTTCCGGAAGACTTTCGAGCATCCGTTCCGCCTGTTCGAGCCGCAGGGAGCGCTTCGCGCCCGAGATATAGTCCCTCTCGACGGCCGACGAGACCACGAGCGCGTCCGGGAACATCGTCTTCAGCGCCCGGAGCGATCCGATATGGTCGTAGTCGTGATGCGTGATGACGATCGCCCTCAGGTCGCGAAGGTCCGCGCCGTTCCTGCGCGCCGCTTCGGCGAACCGCTTCGCCTGTCCGGGGTACCCCGCGTCGACGAGGACGAGGCCGTCGTCGCCGCACACGAGCGCCGGATGGAGGACCGTCGATCGCTCCCCGTTCCTGCTTTCGATATTCAGATCGAGAATCCGCACCATGTCGTTCCCCTCCCTTTGAATCGGACGTCCCCGGGCGGCCGGTCAGTCGCCGGCGAACAGCGGGACGAACGCCTGCGCGTCGACGTCGACGAGCCCCCGGTCCGTGAACTTGCCCTTCGGAATGACGGGCAGCGCAAGACAGACGATCCGCATGACCGGATTTCGCGTCGCGATCCCGAGCGAACGCAGCGCCGCGTTCATCGCGTCGACCCGTTCGACGAGTTCGCCGCACGGCAGCGGCGACAGCAGCCCGTAGATCGGCAGCGGCAGCAGCCCGACGACCGACCCGTCCTTCACGGCGCAGTGCCCGCCGCGACAGGCGATCAGCGCGCGGATCGCGACGAGCGCGTTCTCGGGCCGGTCATAGACGACCGCCAGGTTGTGGCAGTCGTGGCTCACGGTCGACGCGACCGCGCCTTCGCGCGTCCCGTAGCCGCGCATGACCCCGACCGCCATGTTCCCCGCACCGTGCCGGTTCAGGATCGCGACGTACTTGAGGTCCGGATCGCCCGAAATATCGAGCCATCCGTCGCGGACCGGAATGTCTTCGACGGCGAGCGCGGTGACGAGCGTATCGGGCGCGTCGTAGGCCGGGACGTTCACGCGCGCGACCGCGCCGCACCCCTCGGGCACGGCGATCCGGAGCCGCTCGGGCGACGGGACGTCGACGTCCATCGTGTCGAGCGACTCGGCGGCGAACGACCGGCGCGGCAGCGCGACCGTCAGTCGCCCGTATTCCGCGACGAGGTGCCCCTCGTGGAAGACCGCGACCGGCTTCGGGCACGAGAGGTCCGGAACGATCTGGAGGTCCGCGACCCAGCCCGGCGCGATCCCGCCCAGGTTCCGCAGACCGACCTCCCGCGCGACGTTGAGCGTCGCGCACCGGATCGCCTGCTCGGGCGACAGCCCCGCCTTCACGGCGCGCTCCACGGCGAGATTCATGTGCCCGCGCCGGATCAGGTCTTCGGGGTCGCGGTCGTCGGTGCAGAGGCACAGGTCGTCCAGGAAGCGAAAGTCCTTCACGGCCCCGATCAGCGTCGTCACGTCCGACGACACAGACCCCTCCCGCGCGTCGACGCGCATCCCGAGGCGGAGCTTCTCGCGCGCCTCGACGGCCGTCCGCGACTCGTGGTCGCTCTCGACACCCGCCGCGAGGTATCCGTTCAGCCGTCTGCCCGACACGAACGGCGCGTGCCCCTGAAGGAAGACCTGCCGCCTGCGGCCGACGTCCAGGATCGCGGCCATCCGCGGCGAATTGTTCAGGATGCCCTCGAAGTCCATGAGTTCCGCGACGCCGAGGACGCGCTCCATATCGAGAATCTCCGCGATCTCCGCGGCGCCGAAGACCGCCCCGGCCCCTTCGAGCCCCGGAACCGCCGGAACGCACGACGACGCCATCACGTAGACCCGAAGCGGCAGGTCGCGGCTCGACTCGATCATGTAGCGCACCGCGTCGAGCCCGCCGACGTTCGCCGCCTCGTGCGGATCGGTGACGACCGTCGTCGTCCCCTGCGGAACGACCGCCGCCGCCATGTTCGCGCACGTGACCATGCTGCTTTCGATGTGGACGTGCGCGTCGATGAACCCCGGGATCAGATACATCCCGCGCCCGTCGAACTCTTCGCGTGCCTCAATCGGAAACCCCGTCTCGCTTCCGTCGGGGTCCGCGCTCACGCACGCGATGTGTTTTCCCAGGACGCCGACTTCTGCGGCGTAGATTTCTCCCGTAAAGACGTTGAGCATCCGCACGTTCCGGATCGCGAGGTCGCACGGAACGCGCCCCATCGCCGCGTCCACGAGCGCGCTGCGGTTTTCGGGTTCTATTTTCACGATCATGTCTCCTTCGGGCGTTTCTATCGGGTGTCTCCGGGACGTGATTATACCCGTTCACGCGCCGGCGAACAGCGGGACGATCTTCTGCGCGACCACGTCGACGAGCCCCCGGTCGGTGAGCTTGCCCTTCGGGATAACCGGCAGCGCGAGGCTCGTGATGCGCATGAGCGGATTTTTCGTTTCGATCCCGAGCGACCGGAGCGCCGTCTTCATGGCCTCGGCCCGGACGGCGAGTTCCCCGCACGGCAGCGGCGAGAGCAGCCCGTAGATCGGCAGCGGTAGCAGCCCGACGACCGCTCCGTCCCTCACGGCGCAGTGCCCGCCCCGCGAGGCGATCAGCGCGCGGATCGCGACGAGCGCGTTTTCGGGCTGGTCGTACACCACGGCGAGGTTGTGGCTGTCGTGGCTCACGCTCGACGCCACGGCCCCCTCCCGGGAACCGAAATCCCGGACCACCGCGACCGCCATGTTCCCCGCGCCGTGCCGGTTCAGGACGGCCGCATACTTGAGCCCCGGGTCGCCCGCAATGTCGAGGAAGCCGTCGCGAACCGGGATCTCCTCGGTCGAAAGCGACGTGAGCGACGTGTTCGGCGAATCGTAGACGAGGACGTTCACGCGAACGCTCGCGCCGCACCCCTCGGGCGCGGCGATCCGGAGCCGTTCGGGCGACGGAACCTCGACCTTCATCGTGTCGAGCGACTCGGCCGCGAACGTGCGATTCGGCAGCGCGACCGTCAGCCGCCCATTTTCGGCGACGAGGCGCCCCTCGTGGAAGACCGCGACCGGCTTCGGGCACGACAGGTCCGGAACGATCTGAAGGTCCGCGACCCAGCCGGGCGCGACGCCGCCCAGGTTCCGCAGGCCGACCTCCCGCGCGACGTTCAGCGTCGCGCACCGGATCGCCTGTTCCGGCGACAGCCCGGCGTTCACGGCGCTTTTCACCGCCAGATTCATGTGCCCGTCGCGCAGCAACGCCTCCGGCTCGCGGTCGTCGGTGCACAGACACAGATTCCCGAGGAAGCGAAAGTCCTTCACGGCTCCGGCGACCGTCCCGACGTTCGACGACACGGCCCCCTCGCGCGCGTCGACGAACATCCCCAGGCGCAACTTCTCGCGCGCCTCCCCGCCCGTCCGCGATTCGTGGTCGCTCTCGGGCCCCGCCGCGAGATACGCGTTCAACCGCCTGCCCGAGACGAACGGCGCGTGCCCCTGAAGGAAGACCTGCCGCCTGCGGCCGACGTCCAGGATCGCGGCCATCCGCGGCGAATTGTTCAGGATGCCCTCGAAGTCCATGAGTTCCGCAAGCCCCAGGACGCGCTCCATGCCGAGCATCGCCTCCATCTCGGCCGCTCCGAAGACCGCCCCCGCCCCTTCGAGCCCCGGAACCGCCGGAACGCACGACGGCGCCGTCACGTAGACCCGAAGCGGCAGGTCCCGGCTCGACTCGATCATGTAGCGCACCGCGTCGAGCCCGCCGACGTTCGCCACTTCGTGCGGATCGGTGACGAGCGTCGTCGTCCCCTGAGGAACCACCGCCGCCGCCATGTTCGCGCACGTCACCATGCTGCTTTCGATGTGGACGTGCGCGTCGATGAACCCGGGGATCAGGAACATCCCGCGCCCGTCGTACTCCTCCCGCGCCTCTATCGAAAATCCCGTCCCGCTTCCGTCGGGGTCGGCGCTCACGCACGCGATGTGCGTCCCCAGGACGCCGACTTCGGCGGCGTAGATCTCTCCCGTAAAGACGTTCAGCATCCGCACGTTCCGGATCGCGAGGTCGCACGGAATGCGGCCCATCGCCGCGTCCACGAGCGCGCTTCTGTTTTCCGGCTCTATCTTCATCGGTCATGCCTCCTTGCAGAACGATTTCCGCACCGGCAAAAAAAAGCTCCGAAGCGACGCAAACGGTCGCCCCGGAGCGGAAAGAACCGCTACTTCATCCCGAGGAAGTAGATCACGAGCGGGATGCAGAGGATGTAGGTCCCCCAGTGGACATCCCGATACCGCCCGGAAAGCACCTTCGTCGCCGTGAAGATCAGGATTCCGGCGCTGATGCCGTTCGCGAGGCTCGCCGTGTAGGCCGTCACCAGGATCGTCATGAACGCGGGGAACGCCTCGGTGAAGTCGTCGAAGTCGATATTCTTCACGCCGGACATCATCATGAGGCCGATGACGATCAGCGCGGGCGCGGTCGCCTGGCTCGGAATGCACGTCGCGACCGGCACGAGGAAGATCGCGAGGAAGAAGCAGAGCGATGTCGTGACCGCCGTGAGCCCGGTGCGTCCGCCCGCCTCCACCCCCGAAGCGGACTCGATGAAGGTCGTGATCGTGGTCGATCCGAAGAGCGCCCCGACGACGGTGCCGATGGAATCGACGAGGAAGGGCCGCGAGATGCCCGGAAGGTTGCCGTCTTTGTCGAGAAGGCCCGCCTTCTGCGAGACGCCGAGAACAGTCCCGAGCGTCGAGAAAAAGTCCCCGACGAAGAACGTGAAGATGAACGGAATGTAGGCGACCTTGAGGGCCCCGAGGATATCGAGTTTGAACGCGATCGGGTCGATCGACGCGGGCATCGCGACGAACGACGCGGGGATCTTCGTGATCCCCATCGGAATGCCGACAGCCGCCGTAATGATGATGCTGAGGAGGATGCCGCCGGGAACCTTCCGCGCCATGAAGACGCTCGTGATGCAGAGCCCGACGAGCCCGAGGATCGCCTTGGGTTCGTAGAGCGAGCCCATCTTGATCCCGTTGTTCGTGAAGGCGATGAACCCGGCGTCCTTGAGCGCGAGGTACGCGATGAAAAACCCGACCGCGACCCCGATGCCGAACTTGATCGAGCGTGGAACGAGCCGGACGATGAGTTCCCGGATGCCGAAGACCGACAGCAGCACGAAGACCGTCCCCGAAATGAACACCATCCCCATGCCCACCTGCCACGACACAATGCCGCCCTTGACGAGCGTGAACGCGAAAAACGCGTTGCCGCCCATCGCCGGCGCGAGCGAAAACGGAAGGTTCGCGTACACGCCCATGAACAGCGAGAAGACGCCCGACATCAGCGCCGTGACGACGATCGACGCGCCCCGGTCCATCCCGGCGCCCGAGGCCATCCAGACCGGATGGATGACGAGAATGTACGCCATCGTCATGAAAGTGGTGAGTCCGGCGAGAACCTCCCGCCGGAAGGTGCTGCCGCGTTCCGTGATTTTGAAATAGCCGTCGAGCCCTGCGTTCATACGCGCGATCCCCCGTCGATCGAGAATGTCCGGAATGGCGTTCCGGGATTACACCCGATCAATTCTAGGAGATGTGACGTAAATGTCAACGATAAAGAGAGGGGCTCCAGTCAACGGAACGTGACCGACTCAGTGGGGCGTAGCCGGAAGTAAATCACGCGGAACTTCAGTTCGCGTTCCTGATCGACATCAAGGTAAGGTGCCGCATTGGTCCCCTCAAGAACACGCAACAGTTCATCGCGACATTATAAAATTCGGTCGGTAGAAGACTAACGGGAAAGATAAAAAAGAAGCGCCCAAAGCGATATAAAGAAACGAATAAAGCTTTACTGATAAATACTCAACATCGTTTCTTAATTTATAACGATGCGTGTTTAAAATAAATAATAGTATATTAGACTACTTAATCAATTGCTACTTATTGCTTATTATTTTTGTTTCTTTTTTGTTCCAGGAGATTCAAATATATTATTTACACCATCAAATTGAAAGCAAATATCTGGGATGCACGGTCGTTTTTTAATTAAACTTCTTACCATATTTTTAAATATTTCTTTTTCATCGTTGGTTGTTTTATAATCTATTATCCTAAGGCCATCAGTATAGTTTTCAACATTTTTAATCCATCTTTTTATTAAATCATTAACATGTTCATCTCTAAAACTATACCCAACAATATACAACTCACTAGCCTCTCCAGAATCGCATATATCCTTTGCTGATCTATAGTAAAATTCAAAAAGATATTGGACTATTTTGTCAGATTTGCCGCCACCGGTAATAATTGCTGGCATTAATGGAAGTTGATCATCACTTATTTTTTGATAAATTTCTTCAATGCCAATATCGTCACTTCTTAATTTCACAGCTCTGCTTCTTTCATAATCATAAAATAATGAAAGAGATCCATGAAGATGATGCAATTCTATTTTACGTTCCGGAGTATCGAAGAGCTCCCTGTTTCTTGCAGGATTAAAATCATATTTAGGAATAGGCGTGCCCTTCAAACAACCTGAAGGGAAACAAAAATCCGTAAACGATTTAGCTCCATCATTCTGAAGAATTATTGTCTCAACTAATAAATCATAGTTTAATGTAAATACATACATTTCATTGCATTCTTCCGATTTATTATTAAAAAAATCCATGAAAGGTTGCAATTTTGTTCTTAGCTGGTCCACATGAACATTACCACGTATGAGTTTAAGTATTTGATTAATATATTTTTATAGATTCTTTCGATTACTTCTTCATGTTTAATCAACTCTGGGTCTTTAAGCTCATATTTTTCTCTAAATTTATGTCCCACTTCGGAATCCATAAATTTTCTATATCTCACTAAGCTATCCAACGCTGCTTCTATCGCAGTAAAACTTTGCTCGAAGTTATCAAAATTAAAGATTAATCCAGAAGATATCGATACTTCTTCCAAGAAAGATCTGTCATTTTTATCTAAAGAAGCCATAAATTTCTGTGTTATTGTTTTCAAGGCAAAATCAGGAGATAAAGCAATTGAAAGGCCATTACCAATCAGAAATGCAGGCTTTTTCATATTATCTCCTTCTTTTAGACATAATTTTTTTACTCTTGCCAAAAAGTATTTTGGAGATATGCCTCCCCGGATCCTGGGATATCATCATGTCTGCCAACGAAACAACATCCCGGAAATACGGAGCCGTCATGATGATAAAGATATCGAGTCTTTTCGGATAAAGCCTCTCGGAGATCTTTCCTTCGTGGACTTTGAAAAACTGGTTTTCAAACACGAAGCGGAACGCCATGCCAAGGGATTCCGATGCAAGACGCAGCTTATTTCGATGCTCTTTTGTCATCTTGCGAGAGCTGACTCCCTCCGGGAGATCGTCAACGGCCTGTCCTGCTGCAACGGAAAGCTTGTCCATCTGGGAATCGGGACACCGCCAAAAAGAAGCACGCTGTCCTATGCAATAAGCAGGCGACCGACGAACATTCTTTTGTGAGTCGTCCTCCGCTTCGCTACGGATGCTTCGCGAAGTCGATCGCTTAGGGGTTTCATCAATGAGCGCCGCCCAGCGGCTCTTTTCGAGGATCTCTTCAACGAACTCCTCGCCCGTTTCCGGTCTGTGACGCATTTGGGAGCGAGAAAGACGAAGTTCCGGTTCAAAAACAAGCTGTTCTCGTTCGATTCGACGACCATCACGCTCTGTCTGTCGCTGTACCCGTGGGCGAACTACAGACGTGCGAAGGGCGGTGTAAAGGTTCAAGTGCTTCTCGATCACGACGACTACATGCCGTCGTTCGTCCGCATCACCGAGGCGAAGGTTCATGACAACCGCGCTGCGAAGGAAGTCTCGCTGAAGCCCGGATCAAAAGTCCCCCTTGTTCTGGGGGGATTGTCGCGGTGGACCGGGGATATCTGGACTTCAAACGCTTCCACTCCTGGACGGAGCAGAAAGTCTTCTTCGTCACGAGGATGAAGGAGAACATCCGCTACGTCGTCAGCATTTCAACGGACGTTCTACGAGTCCCGGATCTCTTCCCGGGGAAGAAACGAAACATCGTCTCCGACGGGGGCATTTCCCTGCGCGGGGATGCAACGTCGACCAAATATCCGGACGAATTGCGGCGAATCGTCGTCAGGGACAAGGAGAAGAACGAGGACATCGTGCTTCTCACGAACCATTTCGGCTTCGGAGCGACGACAATCGCGGCGATCTACAAGGACCGCTGGGAGATCGAACTGTTCTTCAAGGCGCTGAAACAGAACCTGAAGGTGAAGACGTTCATCGGAACGAGCGAGAACGCGCTTCGGATTCAGATTTGGACAGCTCTCGCCCCCCTAGGGGGCCTTCTCTTCGGTGTTCCTGACGGAACGGCGAATTCACCTTGTCTCCATGCTCGTGATCTAATGACTTCATCACCTGTCACAAACTCCGTGGTTCTTCCCGGACATGGCAACGATGTTGCGGCTGAATCTCTTCACCTGCCGTGATTTGCGTGCCAGGCTGGACGAACCGTACGAGACGCCGCCGGTGATTCCGAGGCCGGAGCAGCTCCATTTGAATATGGGGTGACTTGGACAGCCGGTTTCGTTTTTCAAGAGACAGCCATTTGAGGGACCTAGTTTCAAATCCGTCCAAATCGGACCTTCAAACCGTTGCAAAAACCGGAGACATTTTTCGGTTCCGGGTTATTTTGGACAGCAGTGAAATATTATCGCTATTTGCGCATCAAAAAAACATAACAACAGCACGCATAATGACAAAAGTATAATGCCGAAGCATTTGTTACGCTATTTAATTTTTCTTGCGCAGTCTCCAATCTGAACTTCTTCAAATGGTAGTTTGTCTCTTCTTATTTCGCTTTCCTCTATATTTGGAAAAATATTTGCAAATCCTGATGAAAATCTATTTGTTCTTTTAATTGTTGTTGGCGTCTCAGAGATTTCAATAGATTCAACTGTACATATTTTATTCTGCAAGTGAACTACCTTGCCTTTCCCTCTTGGAATTTCTAACCGTTCCAATTCCTCACCTGTATCGAGATCCTTTATCATTTCCCCCATTCCAAATATTAAAAACTTATCATTTATAGAAACATCATCATCTTTACCTATATTTAAAACGATTTGATATGGAGTATTTATTGACACAACCTTAACCGTTTTATCCATTATTGCCTCCTATCAAAAATTAATGACTCCAAAAATACACAATCAATATTTTTAGAAAAATATGTTGCCTTTCTCCTTGAATCTTCTTCAAAATATTTATCAATAAGAACTATTTCTTCAGGATATTGATCAGCAATAATACATGTTTCAGTGATATCCAATATCCTGAGTAGACAAATTGGTTGCGGTGCACCACTGCTATCACAATATAAAGTTACTATATCGTTTTTTAAAACATAAAGCTTATTTTCAAATACTGCGATTTTCTTATTTTTATATAAACCATCGCCTTGAATTATTCTTATGGCTATAGATTTTTGATCTTTTTTGATAAATAATTCATAGTATTGTCCTATTATTTTCGATATAAAAGAAATCAAAAACAAAATACCACAAATATATCATTTATTGTTCTCTGTAAATACAAGACAACCTATAATACCAATTAATGAAGCATAAGAAATAGCATTCCCCCAATCTTTAAAAATTAATGAAATAATAAAACCTAAAATTTTCGAGTTTTCCATTTTTCACCTCATTATTATCATATTTAGATAACTGACACATGCCCCTTGGTGCCGAAGGCACCAGCAAAAATGGAAATTTAAAAGATGCGGAGTTCTTACCATCTAAAATTCCTTGGAATCTTGCACTCCAAGAACGATAAAGTCGTTTCTTCCTATCTGACACGGATTCCGGCATTTTTGCGGATAAACACAAGAATTACCCTCTTATCAAGCATCCATTAGGCCATGCACATCTGAGGGTCTCCGATTGTCGAGTAACGCCGAACGGCAATAAATTAATGTTTATTAAACTACTACAAGCAAAGCTATTGTGTCAAGTCCCTATTTCGTTATTTTTTGCCGGACAGCGCTTCCGTCACTCCGAATCAGGACGCCGGAATTGCCCCGCTATGAATCGTTACAGCTCAATCTCCGTCTTGAAGACGATCCTCGCACGTCCCCCGACCTTCACGATCACGGGGTCGCCGCCGAAGCTGCGGACGATGACCTGCATATATCCCTTCCGCCCGATCGCCTCGCCCTGTTTGATCGTGAACGCGAAGCCCTCTTCGCGCGGGGGGAGTTTTCCGTAGAACGTCAGGTACGCGCCGAGCGGGCCGTTCGCGTTGCCGGTGACGGGGTCTTCCGCGATGCCGATCGCGGGCGCGAACATCCGTCCGCTCGTCAGGACGCCTTCCTCGCGGGAGTCGAAGGTGAAGACGTAGTAGCCGTTGCAGTCGATGTCCCGGCTCAGCGCGGACAGGATCCCGGCGTCGGGAGCGAGCGCGTCTAGGCGGTCTTTCGAGCGGATCGGGACCATGACCTTCGAGTGCCCCGTCGAGACGATCTGCACCGGCAGCTTCTCCTCCAGGTCGGCCTCCGCGAGCCCGAGTCCTTCGAGAAGCCGGGCGAGGCGCTCGTCCCGGATCATGTCGCCGAAGACGATCCCCGCCTGCGTCATCGTCACGAAGAGGTCGCCGTCCCGTTCGACGATTTCGACGGGCAACACGCCGGCCTTGGTCTTCTGGCGGATGACGCAGTCCGTCAGGCCGTGCTCCTTCGCGTAGACGTAATGCGCCGAGATCGTCGCGTGGCCGCAGATCGGGACTTCCCTCGTCGGCGTGAAGAAGCGCACTTCGATGTCCGCGCCGTCTTCCTGCCGGTTAAAGATGAACGCGGTTTCCGAGTTGTTCAGTTCCCGCGCGAGCTGTTGCATCTGCCTGTCGGTCATTCCGTCGGCGTTCGGGACCACGCCCGCGGGGTTGCCGGAGAACAGTTCGGTCGTGAACGCGTCGACCTGGTAGACGGTGATTTTCATCGTATCCCTCCCGTATGGAATCAGGGTCGCCCCAAAATTTTCCCGAGTGTAGCACGAGGCCGGATTTGTGGTATATACAGGAAACGCAAACGGGGAGTTCCGCCGTCTGACGGCTCGGAAACAGGCGATCTTTCCGAAGGATTCGCGACTTTGTGCAGGGAGGCTGGTATATCGTGGATTTCCAGACGCTCGCAAGGAACATCGAAGCCGATGTCATCGAATGGCGCAGACATCTTCACAGAAATCCGGAGCTGAGCGGACAGGAGTACGATACGGCCGATTACGTCGCGGGGATTCTGGAGAAAACGGGCGCCGACGACGTCCGCCGCGTCGGCGATACGGGCGTGACGGGCCTGATCCGGGGGCGAGGCCCCGGCCGGACGATCGCGCTTCGCGCGGATATGGACGCGCTCCCCGGCGACGAGAGGACGGGGCTGCCCTTCTCGTCCGAACGCCCGGGCGCGGCGCATATGTGCGGGCACGACGTTCACACCGCGATTCTTCTGGGCGTCGCGAAGGTGCTTCACGATGCGCGCGGCGAATTCGACGGGGCCGTCAGGCTCGTTTTCCAGCCCGCCGAGGAACGGCTCGGCGGCGCGGGGAGCATGATCGCGGGCGGCGTCCTCGAAAACCCGAAGGCGGACGCGATCGCGGCGCTTCACGTGTGGCCCCATCTTCCCGCGGGGACGGTCGGAATCCGCGACGGGGCGCTGACGGCGGCTGCGGACAGCGTGACCGTCGAGTTCGAGGGGAAGCAGGGGCACGCGGCGCACCCCCACCAGTGCGTCGATCCGATCGTGACGGCCGGGCAGTTCCTCGTGAACGTCCAAGCCGTCGTGGCGCGCGAGATCGCGCCGCTCGACGCGGCCGTCCTCACGTTCGGCAAGATCGCGGGCGGACACGCGGGAAACATCATCCCCGAGAAGGTTGTGATCGAAGGCACGATTCGGACGCTGTCGCCCGAGACACGCGATACGATGGCCGCGGCCGTCGAGCGCTTCGCGAAGAGCACGGCCGACGGGATGCGGGCGGGCGTTTCCGTCACGGTGCGGCGCGGCGTGCCGCCCCTGATCCCGGATTCGCGGCTCGTCGCCCTCTTCGCCGAAAGCGCGCGCGACCTGCTCGGCGCGGACAGGGTCGCCGTCCTTCCGACCCCGTCGATGGGCGGCGAGGACTTCGCGTTCTACCTCGAACACGTTCCGGGAGTCTTCTTCCGGCTCGGCGTGCAGCGTCCGGGCGCGCCCTTCCACCCACTGCACTCGCCCGAGTTCGACCCCGACGAGTCGGCCTTCGCGACGGGCGTCGCCGCGATGAGCCGCTTCGCCGCGGACTTCCTCGCGCAGAGGGCATAGCTCCCGCCCTGAGGTGCGTCTTCTTTCCCGAAAGCGGTTCGGCCCCCGCGCGTATCGGGGAGCCGAACCGCTTTCGACCTGTCGGAGGAAAAGCTACTTGAGCGGGACGCGGATCTCGGTGCGGAGCTTTTCGGGGGGCGTCTTCGAGCAGTCGTCGAGGTAGACCTCGAGGCTCGGGGCGTACTGCACCTCGCGGCCGCTTTCCGGAAGCCATTCTCCATAGATGCGGCGGTAGGCATCGTGAAGCCCCGAATACGGCCCCGTGTGGACGTACACACCGTAGTCGCCGCCCGCGATGCGTTGCGTGGAAAGCCCGTCGTCCGGAACGAACCCCGCCGGGACGGAGACGCAGACGTCGAGGCGAAGTTTGCTCGCTTCGGTGACGTCCGGATCGTCGTAGCAGATTCCGATGAACTGCGTGTCGGGACCAAAGGTCTTCTGCAGTCCGGGGAAGCCGCAGAGTTTTTCCCAGGCTGCGCCGCACTCCGAGTACGGTCCCGTGTGACGGATGAATGCGACATCGATGGGTTCGAAGGTCCTGATCGTTACCTCTTTCATCGAGATTCCTCCCTGTGCTTTGGGGCAGGATCGCGACCCCGGCATGGGGTCGCGGGAGGATTGGGCTTCTTGACGGTAGACTCCCGGGGGAACGCCGAAACGGGCGCGGAACGCCTTCGTGAAGGCTTCCTGCGTCTCGTATCCGGCTTCGTGGGCGACGAGGGGCAATGGCTTGCGGCCGTAGCGCAGCTCCAGCGCTCCCCGTTCCAGGCGCAGGCGCCGGACGTACTCCCCGATCGACTCCCCCACCAGACCCGCGAACAGGCGGTGGAAGTGGAACGGAGAGAACGCGACCTCCCGCGCAAGTGCATCGAGACGCAACGGCTCGTCCAGATGCCGCCAGATGTACGTCTGCGCAACAAGCACCCGTTTTTCGTACGCTTCCCTGGAACCTTCCCGCACGGCCTTCACCTCTGATAGAGAGCCTATCAGAAAGAACGGAACACTTCCTGTCCGCGCTTGCTCACCCGAGCGTCCTCTGCATCCACACGACGTCGAACGTCTCGCCGCGCTTGGCTCCGACGTCCCGGAAGCGTCCGCACTCGACGAATCCGTGACGCCTGTGGAACGCGATGCTTCCCCCGTTCTTTCCCGAAATGCTCGCGAGGATCACATTGATCCCCTGTTCCCGGCCGTCGCGAAGGAGAAGCTCGAGTATTTCCGAGCCGATCCCGCGGCCGCACGCGTCGGGGCGGAGGAAATACGTGATCTCGGCCGTCCGGCGGAACGTCGGCAGCGGCTGATGCGCGTGCAGGAAGCCGAACCCGGCGACCGCTCCCCCCTCGTCGAGAGCGACGTAGGCCGGATACCCTTCCGCCTTCTTCATGATGAGCCCGGCGGCTTCCGCGGGCAGCGGTCGTTCGGGATACGCCGCGAACGAATGCTCCACGTAGTGGTTGAAGACGTCCAGAATCCCCTTCGCGTGCTTCCCTTCCATCCTTTCGATCGTGTACTCCATGTTCCGTTTCCCCCTCCGGTCTTCACCGGTCCGAATAGATCCCCGCAAACGCCTTCGCGATGCGCCGGACGCCCTCTTCGATCTGCCGCTCGTCGAGCGTCGCGATCGACAGGCGGATATTCACGGCCGGACGTTCCGAGCCGAAAAAGTATCTCCCCGGAACGACCGCGACTCCGGACGCGCGGAACGCCTCCTCGATCTCCTCCCGCGACGCGCGCGCCCGCGCGAGCGTCATCCACACGAGATACCCTCCGGCGGGCTCGGTCCACGTCGCCTGTTCCGGCGAGATATGCTTCCGCAGGCTCCGGAGCATCGTCTGCATACGCTTTCGGAACACGCGGTGCATATGGCTGATGTGGCGGTCGTAGTAGCCGCGTTCGCAAAAATCGTTGAGCGCGGCCTGAAGGATCGCCCCGGTGCTCAGCTCGCCGAAGCGCAGCAGCGCCGAGAGGCGCTCGACGACTTCGGCGGGCGCCGCGACCCACCCGATCCGGACGCCGGGAAAGAGCACCTTCGAAAACGTTCCGCTGTAGATCACGACCCCGTTCGTATCCATCGACTTGATCGGCAGCGACACTTTGCCGAAGTACTTCATCTCCTCCTCGAAGCCGTCCTCGAGCAGCGGCACGCGATGGCGCGAGCACAGTTCGAGCAGGCGTTCGCGGTGCGCCTGCGACGTCGTCACGCCTGTCGGGTTCTGGAAGTTCGGCATCGTGTAGACGAGCGTCGGCCTTTCATCGGCGAGGACGCGTTCGAGGACGTCGAGGTCCATGCCGTCGGAGCGGAAGGGGATCTCGACCGGCCGGAGGCCGTGCATTCCGATGAGCGGCAGGAACTCTCCGTAGGTTGGCGCTTCGATCGCGATCGAGGCGCCGGGACGCGACAGCATCTGCAGAACGAGGCCGATCGCGTGCTGCGAGCCGTTCGTCAGCAGGATCTCCCGCTCCGTGACGCGGATGCCGTGCATCCTCAGGCGGGAGGCGATCGTCGCGCGAAGTGGCGCGTACCCCGCCGCGTCTCCGTATCCGAGGAGAACGCCGGACTGTTCGCGCAGGACCCGGTTCAGGCAGGTCCGGAAGTTGTCGAGAGGGAAGAGACGCTTGTCGACCTCGAGGCGGCGGAAGTTCACGACGCTCTCGTCCTGACGGGAGAGGACTTCGAGCCGGAAGCGCTCGTGAAAATTCCGCGCCTCAGACGAGAACGGGGTCGCGAGCGATTCCCAGTCGATGAGAGAGGGATCGCCACCGCGGCGCTCCGGCGCGACGGCCACGCGGCTGCGGACGCGCGGGACGGCGCCGGGACGCAGGTCGAGAAACCCGAGCGACCACAGCTCCTGATAGGCGGTCGCGACCGTCGAGCGGTGGATTCCGAGCGCTTCGGCGAGCGCGCGCGTCGAGGGCAGCGCGTCGCCGGGGACGAGGCCCCCTTCGGAGATCCTGCCCCGGATGCCGTCCATGATCTGCCGGAAGACGGGTTCTTTCGATTTCTCGTCAAGCCTGACCAGCAACATGCCGACTCCTCCCGCGAACGGCGAACGTCCGTTCACGGAAAAGGGTACGCGGAAACCAGCCGGTTGACAACCGCCAATTCAGGCCCTTTCGGAACCGGCCAGTGAGGAACCGGGCCGCTCAGTTGATGACCTTGTACCCCACGAACGAGTGGTACAGGAAGATCTTGCCGTCCTTGTCATTGGGGCAGCTCACGTACACGGCGATCTTGTCGCCGCTCCAGCGCGCGTCGCGCACGAAGAACCCGGCCCGGTTGACCGTGATCGTCCGGTACGTCACCGTGGAGTCGCGCTTGTAGACGCGCACGCCTGTCCGGCGGAGACCAGCAGCACCGCGGCGAGAACCGGGAGAAACAGAGACTTTCGCATGTGAGATACCTCCTTTGTGTCGTAGCCGAGAAAATTCTCGTCTCAGAAAAATATCGACGATAGACACGTATGATTCATACGTGGTATGCTTTGCTTATCGGATGAGGGGGTTCTTGCGTGAAGAGCTACAGCTCCAGAGAGATCATCAGGATTCTCGAAAAAGACGGATGGACGCTCGTCTGGAGCAGAGAGCGACACAAGCAATTCCGACACCCGACAAAACGCGGACTCGTGACCGTGCCGGATCCCATGAAAGACCTCGACATCGAAGTGCTGAAAAGCATCGAAAGACAATCCGGAATCAGGTTCGCGTAATATCCCGACACCCCTCTCGTCGATGATGCCTGAAAAAATGACCAACATCACATGGAGGCCCCAACATGCTGAAAGACCGCTATGACTTTCCGGCCCTGTTGCATTATACCCGCGACGGACGCATCGGAATCACATTTCCGGACCTGCCCGGATGCGTCAGCCAGGCGCACTCCGACGGAGAAGCCGTCGCGATGGCGACCGAGGCGCTCGAATTGCATATCTACGGCATGGAACAGTCCGAAACGCCTGTCCCGAATCCCTCGCGGCTGTCGGAGATTCCGACCGAACCGGATCAGCGGACCATCCTCGTCACCGCAATCATGCCGCTCGTTCGCGAGGACATGGAGACGAAAGCCGTCAAAAAGACCCTGACGATTCCCGCGTGGCTCAACCGCGCAGCCGAAGCCGCTCACGTCAACTTCTCCGCCCTGCTCCAGCGCTCCCTTCGCGAGCACCTCGGGATTCAGGACCGGTATCGCTGAGTCTTCTCCGCATTCAGCTCGGCTGCCATGCGTAGCAGGAGTAACGCCGTCCTTTCTTGGGCGACGTCGGCTTTTCTTCGCAATGAGAGAACATCCGGACGCCGTTTCCGAGGCGTTCTGTCCGTTTCCCGATCCCTTCGGTCCCGCGCATCCTACCTGCGTTTCGCTCTTTGCTTCAGGGCGGCGTCGATCGCGTGCTTCCCGAATACGGATGCAAGCTCCGCGACGATCTCGGGGCGCGCTATCTCCTTCCAGTTCCTAAAGGCGTACAGGCTCTCGTCGAACGACCGCCGGTCCCTTTTGAAAACCCATACGCCCTGCCTCGCGGCGAGAACCACCGTGTCGGCCTGCAATCTCAGGGCGTAGGATTTCGCCTGAACGAACGCTTCCCTCCGTTCTTTCGCCGTTGAAATATCGAACTTCGACTCGAGGAGCGCAACTCCTGCTTCCTCACCCGGTGTTTCATCCGCGCCCAATACGTAATCGGGGACGTTTCGCTCTCCCCGTCCCATCCGGATGCGCGGCTGATACCGCCAGTCCGCTTCGGAAAAACCGAGCCGTCGCAGAAGAGGCTCGACGAGATGCGTCTCGACGTCGCGCTCGCACGAAAGCGAGACGTCGGGAAGGTGAAGATCCTCCGGAGGTTCCGGCAGCGTCGCGATGTCGAATCCCTTTGCGGACGCAAGCCGGAGGATTTCCCGATACTCTTCCGCGCTGAAGGCCGTGCCGCTGCACCCCTGGAACCGCGACCGAACGGCGGATTTCCCCGAGAAGACGCTGTTGCGGGACAGCTCGGAAAACGATATCGGAGGAATCCTGACCGGTCTTCCGATACGGATCATGGAATAGTAATAGAAGTACGGGTCGTTGAAGCCGTCGTCGAGAACGCGCCAGACGGAATGGAGAGAACTTCTCGGCGAGACGCACCACATGAGGACGATATCTCCCCGACGCGCTTCGATATTCCCCTGCCAGTACGATACCGACGAATCATCGGCCGTATCGAGATATCTGAAATCCCCGTTTCCTCCGGTTCCACCCATGACGAACCATACCGCCGACGGCGCCGGAAGATCTTCCGTACGGCCGAGGGTCGAGTCTTTCGGTGCGAAGTCATACAGGAAGGCGTTCATCTCAGACGGGGAGAGCCCGTTCCTCTCGCGGAACCGTTGCATCTCCCTGTTGACCGCGACGTAAAACAGGGCCCGTTCGCGCTTCCGCAATTTTCCGGGAATATCCGGAAACGGAATGTCGTACCTGTCGCAGAGATCCCCGAGGGCGTCGCACCGTCGGGCGAAGAGGTACGGAAAGAAGAATTCGGGGAAGCATTCGTGAAGTCCGGCGCTCAGACCTTCGATGCTCGTGTAGACGTCGGTAAATCCTTCCGGATCCGCGGCCCCGCCGCCATACTGCGCCGTGTAGCGCTTTTCCCCGACGTCTTTCTCCCATTCGAGGCCATCCTCGACAATCTCGCGGAACAGGTCTTCCGCCTCTTCATGCGACCGGATGAACCCTCTGGAAAAAAGCCCCCGGATCTCGCGGCGAAGGTCAACAGTCACATCGGCGCCGTACGGCTCCGCGCTTTCGTCGTCGGGCAGCAGGAAAAGGTCATACCGGAACGCTGGGGCGTCTCGAACCGCCGGAATGGACGCGACATGCCCGTCGACAGTCCTCGCTATCGCCGCTTTCCCTTCCGGCGATTCCCGGTAGAGCTTCCACGCGTACGCGGAAAAGGACATCGATTTCCCTCTCTTTCGCGCCTGCCGGGGCTATTTCCGTTTCCCCTCCCGGGGCTTCCGTCGCAGCACGCTACTCGCCGGCTCCCCGGGGCAGGGTCTCTTCGGCGACGAAACCGGAATCGGCCTGCCGCCGGTAGAGCCACACTGCGTTGCCGCCGGGTTGCTTCGCGGCGTACATCGCCATATCCGCGTTCTTCGCGAGTTCGATCTCGTTGCATCCGTCGTCCGGCGCGATCGCGATGCCGATGCTGCACGAGACGCCGATCCTAAGGCCTTCGATCTCGAACGGTTTTTCGAGAGCCGCACGGAGTTTGCCGGCGACGACGAGCGCGTCGTCTTCCGTTTCGATGATCGGCAGCAGGACGACGAATTCGTCGCCGCCGATGCGCCCGACCGTGTCGGACGCCCGGATCGAGGAGCGCAGCCGTGTCGCGGCCTCGCGGAGCAGCACGTCGCCGACGGCGTGTCCGTAGGTGTCGTTGACGGGTTTGAAGCGGTCGAGATCGACGAACATGAGCGCAAGGCGCGTTCCGTTCCGCTTCGAGAGGGCGAGCGCCCGCTCGAGCCTGTCGGAGACGAGCATCCGGTTGGGCAGGTCGGTCAGCGTGTCGTGGCTCGCCATGTGTTCGATGCGCTCCGCGGCGCGTTTGCGCTCGGAGATGTCCCTGGTCACACCGTGGAAGCCGAGGAGCTTTCCGTCCCTGTCGCGGTGGGGGACGACGTTGATTTCGGTCCAGAGCGCGCTGCCATCCTTGCGCTTCTGCTCGAGTTCGAACCTGACGGTGCCGACGGGAACCCCGTTACGCTCGGCGCTGCGAAGCTCGGAGATCGCTCGCCGAACGCGTTCGGCCCCATCGGGCGTGAGCGCGCTCCATACGGTGGTTCCGATGACTTCGTCCCGCCGGAAGCCGCGCATCCGTTCGTCGGCGGGACTGATGTAGGTGAACCGGAGCGCCGTGTCCGTCCGCCAGATCGCGTCGCTCGAGTTTTCCGCCAGGTTGCGGAACTTCTCCTCGCTCTCGCGAAGCGCGTCCTCCATGCGCCGCCGCTCCGTGACGTTGCTGATGCTTGCCAGGATGCACCGTTCTCCGCCGACCGAGATGACATCGGCCGAGACCATCCCCAGAAAGATCTCTCCTGATCGCGTCCTGAACGGGTACTCCCGTTCACGCACGCTTCCCGTCTCCCGGAGCGCCTCGACCAGCGACGCCCTGTCCGGTCCGTTCGCCCAGAGCCCCAGTTCCGGATAGGTCCGTCCGACCGCATCCTCATAGGAGTAGCCGGTGGTCCTTACGAATCCGTCGTTGACTTCGTAGATCAATCCGTCGGAAAGACGAGTGAGGGTCAGCATATACGGAGCGATCCGGAATGCGGTGGAGAACTTCTCCTCCTGCGCGCGGACGTCGAGCAGCAACCTTCGGGTGACCATGAGCGTGAGACTGTATGTCAGAAGGATCGACAGGAGCTGATAGGAGAAGACAATAATCGTCTCGAAACCGTTTGCCTTGAAGAAATCGACCCACGTCCCATCCCCGCCCGAAAAGATCCGCAGCAACCGGATGACGTTGATCAGGGTGTACGCCGCATAGACCAGTCCCGTCAGGAAGGTCCAGCGGCGGACGTCCGGCCCGACCCGGGCGAGCAGAGTCCAGGCGATCTGGGCACAGTAGACGGTCATCAGGATCGAGATGAGAGCCGTTCTCGCCTGCAAGCTGTCGTGGACGAAGACATACCGGGCGAACAGCGCGGAAAAGAGCCCGAGGAGGAGGATGTCGTGAACGCGACGGCCCGTCCGTCCGAGGAAGTGGTCCGTCCCTATTATCGTCAGGAGGACACCGGACATGATGACGACGTTCGCGAGGAAGACCGAAACGACGTACGGGATGACCCCGCGCAGGGCCAGAAGAGAGAGTCCTGCGGCGATAGCCGCGAATCCCGCGCTCCAGATTCCTATTCCGGAAAACCTTCCACGATTCTGCTTCCAGAGCATCAGGAGCAGGAGCGAACAGACGAAGATGATCGCCGCACTGGTGATGACGACGGTCCGCATATCGAACGGGTTCATGAGATCAGGTTTTCCCTCCAAAACGCCAGGGTGTGACTGAACGAAAAAAACGGGCTGTTCCGTTTCGGGAGACAGCCCGGATGACGCTTTCTCTTACCTTTCCCCGCGCTTTCTTCGGTCACATTCGACGATGAGAAGCGGAAGAAGGAGGAACAGGGAAAGCGGCGCGAAGCCCGCCGAGCATCCGCCACCGCCGCCGCTTCCCCGGCCCGATGTGTCGAGACGCAATACGAAGGCCTCGCTCGTTCCCTCGACTTCGACTCCGTAGCTGTCGAAGGCCGAGACGTTGACGGTCAGGGCGTGGTCGAAGCTCGCCGGGACCGGAATGTCGTGTCGGAATTCGTAGATCGACGCCCGGTTGCTGTTGACGCCGTATCGCGTCAGTTCCACGCGCTTCGCGTCGAACGAGAGAACTTCCGTCGCGCCGTCCAGGAGAGAATAACGCACCGTGGCGATTCTGTTGTTCACCGTATAGGTTCCGTCTTCGTTCGCGACGACGTCCTCCGGATCGGGCTGGATCGGCATCACCGCTCCGAAGAGGCTCAGGAGCTGTTTCGGCTTCACGGCGACTCCGTCGGCCACGTTCCAGTCGACCTGCTTGTCCGCGAGGTCCGGCGAGCAGACGTAGTCGGCGGGCGACACTTCGGTCACGCCGTCGCCGCGGATTTCCGCGCGCGTGAGAACGAGCCTGTCGCCGGAAGCGAACGCGACGATGCTTCCCTGCTTCGTGGCGACGCTCCCGTTGCCGGGGTTGTATTTCACGGCCGGATCGCCGATATCGTAGTGGTACCAGAGCATCGAACCGGCCCCGAGCCTCAGGGCGTTCGCGAGGGCGCCGATTTCCACGGCCTGCGTCGCGCTCGTCGCGTTGACGTTGTAGACGACACCGCGCACCGTTCCGTTCATGTACTCGAGCGCGTCGTTGGGACGCCAGCGGCGGACGATCTCGTAGAAGAGCGTCGAGGGGGCCGTTCCGTGGGGGAGCGTCTTCGCGTCCCAGTATCCGGGGAAGAGGTCCGTGTAGACGTGCGAGTTGTTCGCGGCCGCGAAGGCCGTGACCTTTGCCATGTGGTCCGCGGGGCTGAAGCGGGAGAGGATCTTGTCCGGCACGGAGCCGAACGCGAGCGGGACGCTTTCCGTGTCGAGCGGGAGGCCCCCGCCGCCGACTGCGGTGACGGTGAGCGTGTAGTTGCCCTCCTCGATGTCCTGGACGTATGAAGCCGCGTAGTCGCTGTCGAAATTCTTCGTGCAGCCGCCTTGGATGAGCGCCGCCGCGTAGTGCGACGTCACGACGGCCTTCCGCTCCGGATGATACTTCGAAACGGGCTGCGCCGGATTGAACACGAGGTCCGGAAGCGGCGCGGCGAGGATGTCCGCCGACGTCCCGGGCGTCCACCCGTTCGCGTAATCCGTCTCGATCGCACCCGCCGGCGACAGGCCGTTGCCGTCGACGGAACTCGTGATGGAGCGTATCGCGGTCGGGTTCCCGTTACGGTAGAGTTCGAAACGGACGTTGAACGGCTCCTCCTCGGGATTTTTCCCCTCCCGGTCGAGCGAGACGATCACGTAGAAGTCGCGCGTCGGAGCAAGAATGCGGTTCCCCGCCGACGGAGCGGTGATCGCGATGCCGACGGCTTCAGCCGCCGGGCCTCCCGCAAGGAGGCAGAGACATATGAGCGCCAGCGCCGCTATTTTCTTCAACACGGACACATCCTTTCGGGAAGATCGCATGATGACGCCGATACGGCTTCACAGGCACATATCGTATCACGCTTTCGCCGGGTGAAAAGCGCCCCGGACGTTACCGGAACCATTCCTTCATCCTGAGCCGCGCTTTTTCCCTGTGTTCTTCCCTGAC
This sequence comes from Lactivibrio alcoholicus, assembly GCF_055390895.1. NCBI lineage: Bacteria > Thermotogati > Synergistota > Synergistia > Synergistales > Aminobacteriaceae > Lactivibrio > Lactivibrio alcoholicus. The sequence continues at coordinate 1,882,155 of NZ_AP042471.1, read as the reverse complement.
GTACGCCGCGACGATCAGGAACGCCGCGCCGATCGCGCCGAGGTCGTCCGTGAAGCCGGCGACGGGGATAAAGTCGGGGATCATGTCGATCGGCAGGACGAAGTAGCCGAGAACGCCCGTGATCGCGGCCTTCGCCCAGAGGGGTGTGGCTCCGTCGCGCAGGACGTAGTAGAGCGTCAGCGCCTTTTCGATGAGTCCGGCCCCGGCGCGCAGCGCGACCTTCGCGGCCTTCTCCCAAAAGCCGCCCTCGCTGAAATGGCGGCCGTATTTTTCGTATCCGCTCCGGGGACCGTCGCCGTCGTCGACGACTTCCGGATCGATCACGTCGCGTTCGTCGCGTTCTTCGTCCATTGCGCGTCAATCCCTCTTTCCGCGATGACGGGCGCCGGACATCCGGCGCCCGTGCGTTCAAGTATAGCCCCAAAATTCGTCTGACGATGAATTTTCTATCCCGCGGAGAGCCTGAGACTTCCCGCACCGGACGCGCCGCCGCGCGTGAGTTCGATCCGGACGCGGTCTCCGGCGCGGAGGCGGATGTTGAGCGGCCTGCGGCCCCCGAGGCGGAGAAGGTCCGAGAGACGGACCTTCGCGGCGACACTCCCGTTCACGAGGATCCGGATCTCGGCGCCTCCGTCGCCGTCGATCCCTCCTTCGACCGCAAGGACCCGGAGCGATGCGGTTCCGGCGAGGAGTCCCTCGCCGGCGACGCCCTCGAAGAGCGCCAAAACTCCCTTTCCGGCGTCGACGGAGCCGTCGAACAGGACGCGTTCTCCGGCCAATGCGGCTTCTTCGCTTTCGACCGAGCTCTCCGTGAAGGAATCTTCCCCGGAGCGCTTCCTCCCGGCGAATCCGATCCGCGAGAGAAATCCGGAAACGCCGCGCTTTCCGCGCGGAGAGGAATCCGCGCCCGCCCGGGGAGTCACCGTTGCCGACCTGTCGATCGAGAACATGACGACGTCCTGCGTCGGAGCTCCCGCGGAATCGGGCGGACACGGCTCCGAAGACATCATGCAGGGCATCGGGACCGCGAATTCCGCGTCCCATCCGCGAGGGAGCGCGTTCGGGACCACGAAGCCCTCCGAGACCTTCACCCCGGCCTCCTCGCGGACGGCGACGAAGGCCGTCTTCGAGCACGGAACTCCGGCCGCGAGCGATTCGCGGACCAGAAGCTCCGCGATGTCGGCCGTTGCAAGCCGTTCGTTTTCGGGATAGAGCGCCTCGCGGACCGTCGACGCGAGCCCCATGCGCTCGAGGATCTCCCGAGTGTTCCCGCGGGGCCGCGACGCGGCGATCGACTCGAGTCGCCGGACGCGCAGCGTTCCGTACAGTCCGCGGATCGCGTCGGCCCACTCTCCGCAGGTCGTTTCCGGATCGACCGACGCGGAGGCGAGCGTCTTCCCTGCGTCGTCCTTCAGGCGGAACGCGACGGGGCCGCCCGTCCGCTCCCGTCGCCGGAACCGGCCGCAAATCCACCTGGGCCGGCCGGCCGGAAGGTCGCCGAGATCGAGCGATCCGTTGCGGCACTCGTATCGTCCGGTCGCCTCCGCGAGATCCGCGTCGCTTTCGAGACGGAGCCCGAGCGCGAGCGGCCGCGAGAATTCGAGGAAGAGCTCGTCGAGAGCCGTCGCGATGTCGACCTCGTCGGGGTTCGACGTGAGGAAGCACGCGACGCCGCGTCCGGTTTCGGCCATCGCCGACGCGAGCGGTTCGTTGGGAGCCGCGTCGATGCAGACGACGCTGACGCGTCGGAAGTCTGCGAGCGCAGCCTCGCGTTCGAGCAGAGCCGCGATCCGGTCGTGATCGGAAACCTGCGCATCGGTGACGACGACGACGTGCCTCGCGGCGCGGCCTTCCATTCGCGACTGCGACAGTGCCTGTTCGAGCGCGACCCCGAGTTCGGTTCCGCCGGAATCGGTACAGACAGATATGAAGCGTTCCGCCCGGAGCCGGTTCTTCTCCGTCGCCTTCACGGGAGTTCGCGCCATCCACCGGCACGTGTCGTGAAAGAACCCCAGATTGAACGCGTCGTCGTCGCCGAGACGCGAGAGCAGGATTTTCACGGCCCAGTCCGCCGCCTCCCACTTGGGTCCGGACATCGAACCCGAGTGGTCCACGAGGAGCAGAATCTCCCGCGGCGCGCCCGCCTCTTCCGATGCGTCCGGCGCGTCTGCGGGCGAGGCGAGTGCGAGAAACGCGCCGCCGCCATCGTCCGAGGTCGCAAAGACGTCGAGCCCCACGGGCGCTTCAGCGTCGAGCGACGCCGAACGCAACTCCAGAACGAGATCCTGATCCGGCCAGACCGCATCCTCGGCGAATGTCACGCGCAGCGCCCCGTTTTCGTTCTCCGTCCGGATCGAGTTCGTCTGACACGACGCTTCCGCGACGCCCCGGCAGACGATCGACAGGCGAACCCTGTGCTCGGGGTCCCAGCGGGATTCGAACGGCTGCGTGTTCGCCCCGGCCGTCCGTTCCTCGTCGCTTCGGACATATCGCGGCGCGAGCGTCAGCGGCAACCTGAGCGACCATCCGCCTGAAATCGGCCTGAGCCAGAGAAGGAACGTCGTTTCCACGCGGACCGGGGCGTCCCGCGTGATTCCCGCAATCCGAAGCGTGAAGGCGTCGTCGCCCTCGCGCGTGACGAGTGCGGCCCGACGCCCCGTCTCGACCGCGTCGTCGTATTCCGCCTCGGCCTCGGCGCGCTCCGCGAGTCGCGTGGCGATGCACACCTCTCCGAACGTCACGGTCACGCCCCGGACGATCGCGTCGCCGGGCAGCGGAAAACGGTAGACCGCCTCGACGGCCGTTCCCTCTTTCAGGAATGAGCAATCGAAGAGCTGATTCAGGACAAGCGACGCGAGCGGCCCCTGGACGTTCCCCGTCACGGACGTCTCCTTCAGCGGAACCGGGCGGGGTTCGGGCATCTTCCGACCCTTTCGCGATGTTTCCCTGACTTCCAGCGTGGGACATCCACCGTCCCTCGAATTGTCAAAGCGCTGTGCCGACAATACCGTCATCGTTTCGCCCCCTCTTTCGCGAACAGATTCGTGAGTTCCCGCATCAGATCCTCCTTCGTCAATCGTCCGGTCATCATCAGGACGACGGGCGAATCGCCGCCGGACGCAAGAGCCCCGCCGATCAGCAGAAGGCGTTTGAGCGTCTCCGGGTCCGCCCCCGCGTCCATCCGGTCGCGCAGGAACCCGAACAGCGTCGCGTTGCGTCCGCGAGGCACGGCCCGCCCCGTCTCCCAGCGGCTCAGCGCCGCGACGGTCACGCCGACGATCTTCGCGAACTCTTCCTGCGTGCAGCCGAGGCACAGGCGCAGCGCCTTCACGTCCTCCGCCCCGAACAGCTCCTGAACCCGGTCCGTCACGATCCTCCCTCCTCTCCGTCACAACGTCTCGAAACAAAAACTACCAGTAGTTATACTACTGGTAGTTTTGAAACGCAAGGGGCCGAAAGCCCGAATCGGTCATATTTCTTCCCGGTTCCGCTATTTTTCCGCCGCCGCGAGTGTCACCCTGAAGCGCGCCCCCGCGTCGCCCATCAGGTGGAGATATCCTCCCAGCGGCGCGCCGGGCAGGGGCTCCGTCCCCCGAGCGTCGCTGTCCGCGACGCACGTGAACGAGGCGTCGAAGAGCATCCAGCGGAAGGCGTCCCCTTCCGGAGCGACCGTCAGCGTCGCGCCCGAAACGCCCGGGTCGAGCCGGAGCCATTCGCCGTCGCCCGCCGCCCCGATTTCGATGTCGCGCGCGACATCCGCCGACAGGACCGGAACGGTTTCGAGCGGCCGGAAGCGGTAGCTCCCGAAGCGCATCCACTCCTCGCCGCCGACGTCCGTGACGACGAGTTCGTTCTGGTCGCGGCCACCCCCCGCGGGAATCGTGATGCCCATTGCGGCGAACGTATCGCTTTCGGGCCGGACGAGATAGTACGTCTCCTTCGACTGCGGCTTCGCGAAGACCAGCCCCGGCAGTTCGGGGAGCGCCTCGAGCGCGAGGCACGGATACCAGGTCGCGCCGAGCGTGTAGAAGATGGGCGGCATGTTGACGAGGAGCCACGTTCGCGACAGGCGGCTCGTCCACGCCGCGCTCAGGGGCGTTCCGGGCCCGATCTTCTGGACCATCGGGGTTTCGTCCTGGTAGAGTCGCGAGGCGCCCGCGGCGCGGTTCATCGCGTACCGCATTCCGCGCCCTTCGGCGAAGGCGAACTCCGTGTTCGGGTCGCCGTCGGACGAGAAGTACCCGTTCACCCGGTAGGAAAGCCCTTCGAGGTAGGGCGTCCAGTCCCCTCCGGACCGCAGGAAGATGGAGAGATTTCCCTGGGCGTCCTGCTCCATCCGCAGGAGCCCTCCGGTCGACGTGTAGAATCCGGGGAGGTATTCCGAAAGGTCCGGGGCCTGCGCCCGCTCCTTCGGCGTCTCCGGCAGGACGTCGGGCATCGACGCGAGAAGGCCGCGTTCGACGAGCGCCGCGAGGATCACATGCTCCGCGAGCGCCGTCGCCTGGTTGGACTTGATCCCCGAGACGCCCGTGACGGCGACGCCGAGCCTGAGGTCCGGGATCACCAGGACGCAGGAGCCGTAGACGCCCGTCTCGCCGTTCTTCGACCACGCCGTCCGCCCCGCGAGTTCGACGGCGGGCTGAATGATCGTGTCCCATCCGAGGCCGTACCGGACGCCCTTCGAAACGCACATCTTGAATTTGCCGATCGTCTGGTCGACACCCATCGCCTGCACGGACGCCTCCGAGAGGACCCGAACGCCGTCGAGTTCGCCGCCGTTCGCGAACATCGCGAGCAGCCGGCAGAGGTCCGACGGCGTCGAATAGAGCCCGCCGCTCGCGAAGGTGTTGTTGTACTCCTGCGGTTTCGGCGACCCGTCGGCGTTGAATTGCGGCGCGTAGCTTCCGGCCGGGAAGGGGCCGGTCGGGAAGCGGCTGTGCGTCATCCCGAGCGGCGCGAAGATCTCGTCGTGGACGAACGTCGCGTAATCCGTCCCCGTCACCGACGAGACGAGTCTGTCGACGAGCGTGAAGCCGTCGTTGCAGTAGATGTTCATGTCGCCGGGCGCGTGCTTGAGGTGACTCCCCGCGAGCGTTTCGAGGACGCTGTCGACGTACCCCGGATTGCGCGCCGTCAGGACGGAGCCCCGATACTCGGTTCCCGGGAAACCCGACGAATGGTTCAGCAGCATCCGCACCGTGATGTCCGCGGCCTCCGGCGACTGCATCGAAAAATCGTTCACGTAGGTCGCGAAGGGCAGGTCGAGGGAGACGAGTCCGCGGTCGACGAGGATCATCGCGGCCGTCGTCGCGATCATCTTGCTCGTCGATCCGATGCCGAACATCGTCTCGGGCGTCGGAGCGCGTCCGGACCTTTTGTCGATCTCGCCGAACGCCTGGGCCCACTGCACAACCCCGTTTTCGACGAGCGCGACGGATACGGACGGCGACGAATAGGTCGCGAGCAGCGTCTTCGCATACGACGCGGCCTCCTGCATCGAGAAGGTCGCGTTTCCGCCGAGCCCGCTGCACCCTGCGCCCAGAAAGAGGACGGAAAGGACCAGCATGAAGGCCGTTCGTTTCGGCAGATTCCCTTTCAGGTTCATCCGAATCACTCCTTGTCGGGATGAATGTTTCCCCCGCAACTCATGATATTCGGAAAAGTCAGACCCCGCAATACGGGAGATGAGCGGTCGGAAGCGGGCGCGACGGCAGAGGCATTCCCGCAGCGGAGAAAAAAAGAAAGGGACCGGGCGAAAGATAGCCCCGGTCCCTTCAGTCTTCAGTTCTGCCCGGACCTACGCCCGCCGCAGGATCATCCCCGGCCGTTTGTCGGTGAGCCGCCCGTCGTCCACGACCACGACGCCGTTCACGACGACGGTCGGGATCCCTTCGGGGAAGTGGTGCGGATCGGTGAAGGTCGCCGTGTCGCGGATTCTTTCGGGATCGAAGACCGTGATGTCGGCCCGGAAGCCCTCGCGCAGCAGGCCGCGGTCGGGAAGGCCAAGGCGCGACGCCGGCATCGACGTGATCTTCCGGACGCCCTCCTGAAGCGTCATGAGCCTGCCGTCGAGGACGTAGCGGCGCAGGAAGCGCGGGAAGGTCCCGTACCCCCTGGGGTGCGGCTTGCCTCCGGCCGACGGCGTCGACGCCCACGAATCGGAGGCGACGCACGAAAGCGGGTGCGCGAGGACCGTCTTCACGTCCTCCTCGTCGATCGCGAACACGATCATCGTCGCGAGGCACTCGATGTCCGCGAGGAAGTCGAAGAGCCCGTCGAACCCCTCGCGGCCGGGATAGAGCGTGTCGACGATTTCCTTCAGGTGTTTCCCCTCGACGTCCGGACGCACGGCGCACCCGCTCACGAAGATGTTTTCGAGCCCCGCGCCCGCGATCCAGTTCTCCCACTGGCACCCCTTCCGGCGGATTTCGTCGGCCATCCGGAGGCGGTCCTCCGCGTTCCGAAGCCGCCGGACCGTTTCGGCCACGCCGCCCTCGTGCGCGAACGGGGGCAGGAGCGACGTCACGGTCGTCGAGGCGGCCGTGTACGGATAGGCGTCGCAACAGACGTCGACGCCCTGCGCTCGTGCCTCTTCCATCAGCCGGAGCGTGTGGCGGACCTTGCCCCAGTTCGGACGCCCGACGGCCTTGTGATGCGAGAGCTGCACCGGGACGTTCCACCGGCGGCCGATTTCGAGGGCCTCCGCGACGGATTCGGCGAGATAGTTTCCCTCGTTGCGGAGATGCGTCGCGTAGATCGCGCCGCGAGGCGCGAGTTCCCCCGCGAGTTCGAGGAGTTCGCGCTCTCCCGTGAAGCTTCCGGGCGGGTAGATCAGTCCGCTCGACAGGCCGAAGCATCCGTCGTCGAGCGCGTTTCGGAGCAGCTCGCGCATCCGGTCCATCTCGTCCGGGGTCGCTGCGGACGGCGAGAAGCCCTTCACGGCGATCCGGATCGTCCCTTGGCCGACGAAGAACGCGAGGTTCTGCGCCGTTCCGTTCAGTGCGATGGCCTCCATGTATTCGGCGTTCGTCCGCCAGCGCCAGTCGATCGCTTCCGAAGGCGGCACGAACGGCGCGAGATACCGGCGCGACAGGTCGATCGTCCGGTCGTCGAGCGGGGCCATGGACGCGCCGCAGTTGCCCGTCACCGACGTCGTGACGCCCTGCATGACGTAGCTGTCCACCGAAGGGTACGCGAGGACGCCGTTGTCCACGTGGTTGTGAATATCGATGAAGCCGGGACATATCGCCAGTCCCGACGCGTCGACGGTCCGCACGGCTTCGCCCTCTCCGATCCGGCCGACGCGCGCGATGCGTCCGTCCCGGACGCCGATATCGGTTCTCACAGCCGGGTTTCCCGTCCCGTCGAAAAGGAATCCGTTCCGTAACGCCAAGTCCATTTTCATACTTTCGCTCTCCTTGACCGCACGCATTCCCGTGCGGCGATATATCGCGTTCCTACCAGCTTCCGACAACTTCCGACCCGAGGACGAACGAGGGAAGCCAGCAGGACAGTGCGGGGACATAGGTCGTCAGCAGAAGTACCGGAATGCCGACGAAGACGAAGAATTTGAGGACGATCGTCGCGAGTTCCATGTACGAGCACCCTGAGAGACGCGTCCCCACGAACAGCGACATCGCGAACGGAGGCGTGATGACGCCGAGCCCGATGTTCAGGATGACGATGGATCCGAGATGCACGAGATTGACGCCAAGCTGTTGCATGAGCGGCAGGAACAGCGGAACCGCGAGCACGAGGATCGGCGTTCCGTCGATGAACATCCCGAGAACCAGCAACACGACGTTCATCGAGAGCAAAATCATCGCTTTCGTGTGGAACAGGCTCATCGCGTAGTTCGCGACCATCTGGGCGACGCCGATTTTGATGAGGTAGCGCCCGAAGACCGTCCCGGTGGCGATCAGAACGATGACGACACCGATCGACAGCACGGAGCTGTACAGCGCCCGGCGCGTCCCCTCGATCGTGAGCTCCCTGTAGACGAAAAATCCGACGATCAGGCAGTAGACGGCCGCGATCGCCCCTGCTTCGTTGGGCGTGCAGATGCCGCCGTAGATTCCGACCATGATCAGTGCGGGACACCCGAGGGCCGGAAGCGCCACCCACGTGGCGCTCCGGAGTTCCCGCATCGATTCGCCGAACGTCGCGGGTGTCGGAGGTGCCTCCCGGATAAGCTCCGGGTTCACGTATTTCGGACAGATGATGTAGTTCAGGATCGCATAGCCCCCGGCGATCAGGAGCCCCGGAATCACGGTCGCGAGGAACATCGCGGATACCGATTGCTGCGCGATGAGACAGTACAGCAGCGCCGGGACGCTCGGCGGGATCAGGTACCCGAGGAAGCAGCACGAACACAGGACAGCGGCCGTGTACCGCTTCTCGTACCCGTACCGCTCGAGCCGGGGCACGAGCAGCGGTATCAGCGCCGAGATGCACGGGATCGAGGATCCCGTGAGCGCGCCGAGGAAGAGCGTCGCGACGATCCCGACAGCCTCCATGCCGCCGCGCAGGCGTCCGACGAGTGCGTAGGAAAACCGCACGATCCTGTCGGCGAGCCCGGCCTCCGAAAGCAGGCTTCCCGCGAAGATGAAGAACGCGACGGCCGTCAGGACGTAGTTGTCGACGGCGTGAAAGAACGTCCCGGCAAGAAACGTCACCGGCGACCCGGTCGCGAGCAGCCCCGCGACGGAACTTCCGATGAAGAGCCAACAGAGCGGCATACCGACCGCCATGCCGACGAAGAGCGTCACGAGCGCTACGGTCGCTCCGCCCATCTCACTCGACCTCCTTCGCGGCGCCGGACTCCGACGCGGGGAATCCGAACTGCCTCGCGAGGCTCACCGCCGTATGCAGAATGCAGAGAACGAGCATGACGTAGCACGTCACGATCAGCCACGACGTATTGAACCACGGGACCATCGTCCCGTACGAGGGATACTTCATCGCCCGGACCGCGAACTGCAGCATTGGGCCGTGGAAGTATCCGAACGTCACGAGCGTCAGGATATAAATGAAAACCTTGTAGGCGCGCATCGCCCGCGGCCTGCCGGCGAAGAGCAGCTGACTCAGGATGTCCACCGACGTGTGCGCGTCGTCGCGCGTCGTGAACGCGATCGCGCAGAGCGCCATGAAAACGAATACGTACTGCGTGAAATCCCCGAGCCACATGACCTCGTAATGGATCAGATAGCGGTTGACGACGAGGGCCGTCGTCAGAAACGTGATTCCGAGAAGACCGATGTAGCACAGGGCGTTTTCGATCTTCTCGATTCCCCTGAGACACAGGGAAATAAACGTCACCCGAACCCCTCCTTTCCGAAAGGTGCGACCGGGGCGAGAAGATCGCGCCCCGGCGTCCCGTAAAACCGCGCTACTTCTTCGCACCCTTCGCGAGAACTTCCTTGTGGATCTTCTCGAGCTCCTCCGGGATCACCTTCACCATGTTCTGCCCCGGATAGCGTTTCTCGAGCCACTTGCCGCAGAGCTCCTGCCACATCGGCCCCATGTCCGACGCGGCCCGGAGGGCGTCGCGCTCCTCGGGGGTCAGCCACGTGATCGTAAAGTCCTTGCGTTCCTTGAGCTTCGCGATGAACGTCTGCTCCGCCTTCTGCTGGATGTCGAGAAGCTCCTTTTCCGTCTCGAGCGAAGCCTTCGTGACGGCCTGCTTGAGATCGTCGGGGAGTTTCTCCCAGAGTTCCTTGTTCATGACGACGTAAGTGCCGTCCCAGATGAAATTGAGATCGGAGAAGTGCTTGAGCACTTCGCAGTGCCGCTCCTCGACGAGTGAGGCCCACATCGTCCAGCAGCCGTCTACGACGCCCCTCGAAAGCGCGTTGTAGAGTTCTCCCCACGGGATCGTTTCGAGCGTGAGCCCCTTGCCTTTGCCCATGTTCGCGAGCGTCTTCACGCCGCCCGTCGACGCGGACACGCGGAGTTTCATGTTGGCGAAATCATCGGTCGTCCGGATCGGGCGCTTGTTGTTGCCCAGTCCGTAGGCGCCCTGGGAGCAGGCGAAGAGCAAGTGTCCCTCGACCTCGTCGAAGGCGTCCTTCATCACGCGGTAGAGGATGCCGTCCGGCTGGCGATAGGCCAGGCGCATCTCGTCCCAGTTCACGATGATCCAGGTCATGTTCGGAACGCAGCCGCCGGGGATCAGCGTCGGATAGGGCGAGAAGACGCCGATTTCGAGACTGCCTTCCTGCATCGCGTGGAAGCTCTCGTCGTGCGTGCCGAGCTGTCCGCTCGGGAAAAACTTGATTTCGATCCGGCCGCCCGAATATTCCTTCACGCGGTCGCAGAACTTCGTGAACGCCGCGTCGGTCAGCGGTCGGGTCCACGGCTGCGCGAAGCTCCACGCGTATTCCGCCGCGGACGCGGGCCTTCCGGCGGAAACGACCGCCGCGGACAGCGCGAGAACGCACGCGAGCGCGAAAAGCAAACAACTCTTTCTTCCCTTCATACGTCCGATCCCTCCTCGATCCAAACAAAAAACCGTCAAAAAAAGGAAAACGCGCGCTACACCCTGCTTCGCTCTTCCATATCTCCCCCCCATGGAATCCTGCTGCGGGAACGAATCTCTCCAACCTTTCCCGCCGCCCTGTAGAGGCGCTGCGGGCGCCCCCTCCCCGCGTGCGAAAGCAGGCCGCATTCGCTCACGAGGCACTCCCTGACCAGGGCGTTCATGACCTTCCGCGAACTCTTCGCCTGGATGCCGACGACCTTCGCGTACTCGGACGCCGTGAACTCGTCGTCGAAGCACATCAGCCCCTGAAGATAGCGGCAGAGCGTCGGCAGCGTAACGCCGAGACGCTCCGCAAGCGCGGCCATCTCCGGGTCATAGTAAAGGAACGGAAGCGAGGACTCCGCCGGCGCTCCGACGATGCGTCCCTTCTTTCCGTCGAACAGGTAACAGATGCCCTCACGGCCGCGCGCCATATCCGCCGCCTCGACCGCGTACTCCTCCGCGATCCGCAGGCTCGGTCCGACACCGAAGCCCGCCGTCACTGGAAATCCGCATTCGGACCTCAGCGCCGCGAGGGACGTCGCATCCGTCATATTCGACGTCCCGATGAGGAATTGCCCCATCGTCTCGATCGTCTGGAAGCTCAGGGAATCCCTCGGAATCGCGAGGATGCCGCGCTTCTTCGCGTACTCCATGAGACATGCGTTGAGCTTCAGCATCGCCTCTTCGTACTGTCGCCTGCCCGCGAAGACGCTCTCCGGACGAAAGACGCCCACGACGCTCAGGAGATGCGCGTTGCTCTGCCCGCGAACCTCGAGAATCAGGCGCTCGACGGCGTTCCGGATCGTCTGCCTCCCCGGCGATACGCGGTATGCCGGCAGGTTCCGGCGCAAAAGCGCGATGTGGACCGCCTCGACGCACGTGAGACAGATATCGACCTTCTTTTCGGCGAGCAGCCGCGTATGGAAGCTCGCGATGTCGTCAATGTCGATATGCGCGAAGTTACATGAATACGTGTAAATATCGCCAATATCGAGGGAACAGTCTTCCAGCCCCTCGCGGACCTCGTTTTCGCTCAGCGTGTCCACGCTCATGCGGACGCGTCCCCTGAGATGCTCCCGCGCGTTGAGGAGCGCGACGAGCAATCCCGTCGTCCGCAGCGGCAGGTAGGACCACGGAATCGTGCGCGGGACGGAGTCGAGACAGAGACAGTACGGAATGGAACCGCAGAAGAATATCGCGTCGAGGAAATTCTGGTGCTCGGCCACGAGGCCGCTCGCCTCGTGGGGCAGGACGTATTCGAGGGGAACGAAGGACGCATCGTCCAGATCGTGGACGACCGAGAGGATCTTTCGGAGGAGATTCGACGGACCGACGATTCCGACCTTCACGATTCTCACCATCCATGCGTCTATTTTGCGTATATTTAATGATATTCACTATAATCTGATTCGTTTCATGTGTCAATACGAGCACAAAAAAAGCCGGCCCCGAAGGGGCCAGCCCGATATGCCGTTCGCGCCGCAATCGGCGCGTTCTCGTTCCCGCGCCCCTATCCGCGCGCCTGAATCCTTGCCCACGCGTCCTTGAGCGCGACGGATCGGTTGAAGACGAGGCGCTCCGGCGTGGAATCCCGATCGACGCAGAAATATCCCTGCCGGAGGAACTGGAAGCTCTCGCCCTCCTTCGCGGACGCGAGCATCGGTTCGACGACGGCGTTCTCGCAGACCACGAGCGATTCGGGATTGAGATATTCGCGGTAGTCCCGCCCCTCTTCCATGTCCGCGAGGTTCCGCAACGTGAAAAGGACATCGTAGAGCCTCACTTCGGCGTGCACGCCGTGTCTCGCCGACACCCAGTGGAGCGTCCCCCTGACCTTTCGCCCTGCGGCGTCGCCGCTCTTCGTCGCGGGATCGTAGGTGCAGCGCAGCTCGACGACAGCACCGCTCGAGTCCTTGACGACCTCGTCGCATCGGACGACGTAGGCCCCCTTGAGACGGACCTCCGTGCCCGGAGAGAGCCGGAAGAATCCCTTCTTCGGAACTTCCATGAAGTCGTCCGACTCGATCCAGAGCTCGCGGCAGAACGGAACCTCGCGGCTGCCCGCGTTCGGATCCTCGGGGTTGTTCTCGACCTGCACCATCTCGACGCGATCTCCCGGCCAGTTCCCGATGACGAGCTTCAGCGGGCGCAGGACGGCCATCGCCCTCTGCGCCGCGGCGTTGAGTTCCTCTCGCAGACAGTGTTCGAGCAGTTCGATCTCCACCATGCTGTCGGCCTTCGCGACACCGATGAGTTCGCAGAAGCGCCGGACCGACGACGGCGTATAGCCCCGGCGCCGCAGTCCGCTGATCGTCGGCATCCGGGGGTCGTCCCACCCCGAGACGTATTTCTCGCGCACGAGCTGCAGCAGCTTGCGCTTGCTCATGACCGTATGGCTCAGGTTGAGGCGGGCGAATTCGTACTGGTGCGGCTTCGAGGGAGTGCTCACGTTGTCGATGAACCAGTCGTAGAGCGGGCGGTGGTCCTGGAATTCGAGCGTGCAGATCGAGTGCGTTACGCCCTCGATCGAATCTTCGTAGCCGTGCGCGAAGTCGTACATGGGGTAGATGCACCACTGCCAGCCCGTCCGGTGGTGGTCCGTGTTCAGGATCCTGTAGAGGACGGGGTCGCGCATGTTGATGTTCGAGTGCGCCATGTCGATCTTCGCGCGCAGGACGCGCGACCCGTCGGGAAATTCGGCGCAGCGCATCCGCTCGAACAGGTCGAGGTTCTCCCCGACCGTCCGGTCTCTCCAGGGGGAGTTCTTTCCGGGTTCGGTGAGCGTCCCGCGGTTGGCGCGGATCTCCTCGGCGCTCTGATCGTCGACGTAGGCCTTCCCCGCCTCGATGAGTTCGATCGCCCACCGGTAGAACCGGTCGAAATAATCCGAGGCGTAGCGAACCGCCCCGGCCCATCGGAAACCGAGCCAGGCGACGTCACGCTGGATCGCATCGACGTATTCCGTTTCTTCCTTCGCCGGGTTCGTGTCGTCGAAGCGAAGGTTGCACTCGCCGCCGAATTTTTCCGCAAGCCCGAAATTGATGCATATGGACTTCGCGTGCCCGATATGGAGGTATCCGTTCGGCTCCGGAGGAAAGCGGGTCACGACGGATGTCACCCTGCCCGCCTTGAGATCCTCCGTGATGATCTCTTCGAGGAAATTGAGTCCCCTGGTCGTCCCTTCCATAAAATGCGTCCGCCCCTTTCCTTCCGTTTCATACGGCATTATAGCGATGTGCGCCGAATACGGAAAGAACAACCTCATCGTGCCGAATCGTAACGTTCCCGTTCATTCGCGTACCCTCTTCCGTTACGCATCGTCCATAGACTTGGAGAACGGGTTCTCCATCGTCCCGCCCGCACTACACAAAGACGCTTCCGACGGAAAGAGGGAATGCCCATGCGAAATTCGACGACGATACGGACGCGACTGTCGCTTGCGACTGTCGGAGTGGTTCTCGCGGTGTGCCTGATGGCGGAACTGGCATACTTCAGGAGCACCGGTCTGATGCTGGATCAGGCCCGAAGGGACGAGGCGCTAGCGGCGCACATCGGGGCGGAAGCCGTCAGGAATTGGCTGCGCGGAATGGAAAACGTCCTTCTCACCGCATCGCGCAACATGTCCTTCATGATGGAAAATCTCGGGATCCTGCCGGGAACGACGGGAGACTACGTCAGGGATCTCTCGGAAAAAAGCGCTCCGGCAGGGTTTCTCGACGTTTCCCTGGCGCTCCCCGACGGACGATATCTCGACGGAAACGCGTGGATCCCGGACGTTTCTTTCGACGTCAGGAACACAGAGTGGTATCGCGAAGCGACCGGACGCGGGAAACCCGTCCTTACCGCACCATACAGGGACGAAAAAAGCGGGGAAACCGTCGTGACGCTGGCCGTTCCCGTGGTATCCCTGTACGACGGAAAAAGAATCTTCGGCGTCTTCACGGGAGACATTTCCCTGAAAGAGATCTCGGCGGTCATCGCGAAGCAACGGCAGGGTTCGGACGGACACATGCTGATTCTGGACGAATCGGGAATGGTCCTCGGTGCCGACGATCCGGCCGCGTCCGGACGACGAATCGCGGACGAAACCGGAGGACTTTCCCCGAAAACGAAGGCATTCCTCGGCGCCGTTCTCTCCGGAGACAAGGGGCACGATGCGTTCTTCATCCACTCCGAAGCGCTCCCGTACGGCCTCCGTGCCGTAACGGCCACTTCGCGGGAGGGCGTTCTCGCTCCCGTGAGACGTTTCGGGGCGGAACAGCTTGCGATCGCCTGCACCGTTGTTCTCGCGATCGGCGTCGCGCTCCTGAAACTGCGCCGCGATATTTCGAAACCGATAGATACGCTCGAAGGAATCTCGAAGCGGGTCGTCGCCGGAGACCTGACGGTTCGCGCGGAGAGCGGCGACCGCGACGAGATCGCGCGCGTCGGGCAAGCCATGAACGACATGATCGAGCGGGAACGTTCGCTCCTGCTCCGGCTCAGATCCGACGGAACCGCTCTGTCGCGGCAGTCGGAAGCGCTCGATTCCGTGACGGAAACTATAGAGGATGTCCTTGTGCGGATCAGGAACGAATGCCGCGACCTGCACGGCAAAATGCAGGATACGAGACACTCTCTCGAAGAAGCTCTCAAGGATGCGGCATCGGTCGCCGAAGAAGCGGCGATCGTCGCCTCAGGCTCCGGGATGGCGAGGACTGCTGCGGAGGAAATGGAGGCCGGGATACTCGAGGCACGCGGGATCGAGGCATCCGCCATGGAATCCGTGCGAAGCATGGCCGCCGGGTTCGCCAGGATGGACGACACCGTATCGTGCATGGAAAGCGGCGTTCGCGAAATCGGCGGCATCGTCCGGATGATTTCGGATATCGCCGATCAGACCGACCTTCTGGCACTCAACGCCGCAATCGAGGCAGCGAGGGCCGGCACGGCCGGGAGAGGTTTCGCCGTCGTGTCCGACGAGGTTCGGCGTCTCGCGGCGCAGAGTCGCGAAGCCGTATCGCAGGCGAAGAATCTCGCTGGGGTCGTCCTCGAAAGCATCGGCGAAATCGCCAGGGCATCGCGTTCCGGCAAGGCGTTGGGAGAGACGGGCCTCGAGAATCTCGAAGCGATGAATGCCGTATCCGGTAGCGTCCGACTCGCCGCGTCCGTCGTGAGCGAGCGCGTCGACGGGACGGTCCGGATCGCGGAAGAGCAGATGAGAACCTGCCATGCCGTCGGGGACAGCGTTTCGGTCGTCCTGAACCGGGCTTCGGAAGCGGAGGATTCCGCAGCATCGATAGAACGCGTTCTTGACGACGTCGCGCATCTCCTCGACATTCTGCGCTCCGCATCCGCCCACCTTCGGGAGCTCATCAGCGATCATAAGGGCGAAATGGACGGATATGTGCTCGACGCCGAAAAATCAGGGGACCATCACCCGGACGGACACATTCCCGTAGACGCGACGGCTTCGAGCAGCTCACGGATGTCGTCAGGACGGATATCGCCGATGCTGCCCACGCGGAAGCTCTCCACGCGCGCCACCTTGCCGGGATAGAGGACGAATCCGCACGCCTTCACGCGCGAATGGAAGGTCTCGAAGTCGAAGCCTGCGTGCGGATAGCGAAACGTCGTGATCACGGGAGATTGATGTTCGGGCGGCACGATCGATTCGAAACCGAGGCTCCGCATTCCTCCGGCGAGCACGCGCTGGTTTTCCGAGTACCGGCGGAACCTCGCTTCGACGCCGCCTTCCGCGTCGAGTTCGTCGAGCGCCTGCAGGAACGCGTTCACGACGTGCGTCGGAGAGGTGAAACGCCATTTTCCGCCGCCGTCTTCCATCTGCCGGTATTGCGAATACAGGTCGAGCGACACGGACCGGGCCCGTCCCCCGCACGCCTCGAGGATATTCCTTCGGGCGACCGCGAACGCGAACCCCGGAACACCCTGGATGCACTTGTTCGAACTCGAGAGAAGGACGTCCACGCCAAGATCCGAGACGTCGAGCGGAACACCGCAGAAACTGCTCATCGCATCGAGAACGAAAATCCGCTCTCCCTCTTCCTTCACGACCTCCGCAATGGGAGCGACCTCGTTCAGGATGCCGGATGTCGTCTCGCAGTGGACCATCGCCACGTGCGTGACTTCGGGGTGCTCCCCGAGCGCGCGGGCGACCGCTCCGGGAGTCGGGACTTCGGTTTCCCCGAAGGAAAGGACGAGGAACGGCATATCGAGGACACGGGCAATCTCCGCCATCCGGCGTCCGTATGCGCCGTTCTCGATGACGAGAAGCTTTCCGCCCCGGGGAACGAACGTCCCCATGGCCGCCTCGACGACGTACGTTCCGCTGCCCTGCAGGAGAACGGAGGTATAGGTCATGTCGTCATGCGTGGCGAGTTTCACGAGCCTGCGTCGTATCTCTTCGACGCGCCCGTTGTAGTCGCGGTCCCATGTGCACATGTCCTTCATCATCGCGAACCGGACGCCCGGAGTCGTCGTCAACGGCCCCGGCGTCAACAGAAGATACTCGTTCCCGCTTTCCTTCCGTCTCGACCACACGCTCATCATTCCCCCTCGATCCGATCGATCAATCCGGGCAGCTCGGCCATACTCCCGATAACGTAATCGGCCCCGGCCTCGAAAAACCGTCTTCGAACGCGCTCGACGCGTTCGCTGAACGACGCGCTCGAAAAGGCGTCCGCTTCTTCGCGGGAGAGCCCCATCTCGTTCGATCCGATCACGACGCCGACCGAAATCATCCCCGCGTTTTTTCCTTCGGAAATATCGGCGATCGTATCTCCGACTTTCACCATATCGGACATCGGGTAGACGCCGAGTTCGATCGCGTTGCGATAGCACATGAACGGCGCGGGACGCCCCAAGGAGACGTCGTCCGGCGTTACCAGCGCGTCAGGCGAGTATCCCCTCTCCGCGGCGAGAGGGGCGAGGACATCCATCATTCGTCGCGTATATCCGGTCGTCGATCCGATACGGATTCCGCGGCCACGCAGATTCAAGACGGCCTCTCTCACTCCTTCGATCGGATCGGCGTGGTTTCTGAGGATCGACAACAACGCCGGTTCGAACGCCGTGTAGAGACGTTCGACATCCGCCTCCGTCCAGGCAGTCCCGAAGCGGGTGCGCCAGAACCTCGACACCCGCCTCTGCCGGAGTATTTCCCGAAGGTGGTCCTTCTTGGGAAGTCCCATCGGCAAACGCGCTTCCTCCCGAAAGACGGGGATCCCCTCGTCCGCGAATAGCCTCAGGAAAACGTCCACTGGAGCGAGGCTTCCGAAATCCACCGTCGTGCCCGCCCAGTCGAAGATCACGCACGCGATCTTTCGCGTCATGTATTTTCCCCCTTTATCGAAGTGTTCCCGACCCTTCGCTTCCGAGCCAGGCCGATGCGCGCCGTTTCAACCGTCGCGTCCCGAGGTCGCAGAGCGCACGGACGGCGAGATTGGCGCCGATGATGACGACGCTCATCGCCGCGGCGGAGGCGATATCCCCCGCGTCTTCCATATTCACGACGGCAATCGAGGCCGGTCTGATCCGGGGCGAGTACAGAAAGACGAGCGCCGAAACGGTCGTCATCGAATTGACGAAGAAGAATTGCGCGATCTCGACGATAGCGGGAAGCGACATCGGCGCCGTCACGCGCAGGAACGTCGTCGTCCGTCCGACACGAAGGCTTTCCGAGACTTCCTCGAACTCCGGCGCGAGTTTCTTCAGCGCCGCGACCGACGTCACATACGGAACCGAGAAAAAATGCGAGATGTTTGCGGCGACAAGAAGCGCCATGGTTTGGTACATACCGTTCAGGGGATTCGCGCGCGCATTGAAGAAAAGAATGTACGACAGACCGATGACGAGTCCCGGCAACGCGAGGGGAACAAACGCAGACAGCCTCGCCATGCGGGAAAAGGTGCGCGGCGGAGAACATTTTTCGACGAGATAGGCATGGCAGAAAGTGAACGCCGTCCCCGCCAAAGCCGTAAGCAACGACATCCGAAGACTCGTCCACAGCGGGGCGAAGCCTTCGCCTCCTGCCGTCGCGCCAAACCGGAAGTTCCCGAACGTCGGCGCGAGATCGTACGGCCAGAAGGTCGCGAACGACGCAACGAGAACCGCTCCCTGCAGCAGCAGGATTGCTCCCGCAACGCATATGCAGATTACGAGGAAGGAAGCGTCGATCGCCGGACGGCTCGTGATCCGCAGCGGGACGCAACGCGACTGTATCGTTCCTCCCGCGCGACGCGACGCAAGGCGGTCTCCCGCAAACGCCAGAAAGGCCGGGACAAGCAACACGATCCCGACAACCGCCCCCATCGAGAGATTTTGCTGCCCGACGACCTGTTTGTAGATATCCGTCGCAAGGACCGAGTAATTTCCACCGACGACTTTCGGGGCGCCGAAATCGGTGAACGCGAGCGAAAAACACGCGAAGAACGCGCTGACAAGTCCGAATCTGGCGCCGGGGAGCGTCACGCTGAGGAACGTCCCGAACGGGGTAGCGCCAAGCATCGTCGCGGCCTCGTACTGACGCATGTCCGCGTTCCGAAGCGACACCGAGAGAATCATGAAGGCCTGGGGGAAGACGTACGCAAGTTCCGAGATCGTGATCCCGACCGGACCGTACAGCTGTACGTCGAGACCGAGCGACGTGAGCATCCCCTTGCGCCCGATCAGATAGACGAGGCCGATCCCATGCATCATCGTCGGGGAAAAAAGCGGCAACAGGGCGATGTATCTGAATACCCCCCTCAACGGAAGGGGCGTCCGTTCGACGCCGTATGCGTAGGCGAACCCCGACAGTACCGCCAGAACGGCCGAGAGAGAGGACACGAAAAGGCTGTGCGCGAACGAGACGGAAAGATGCGGCGATGCGATGTACTCCCGGAAGTTGCGAAGTCCCGCGAAATTCCCCGCCCGATCCTGAAAAGCCCGTACGAGGAGCGATGCGAGCGGGGCGAGCACGAACAGGAACATGACGGCGACGAACGCCGCGAGAACGACGTGTTCGATCCGGAACGTTCGTCTCCTCGCCGTCACCGTCTTCTCCTCAGGAAAGCCGCAGAGCCGGAATGACCCGCGAGTCGGGGATGCGGACGTAGACGTCCTGTCCGATGCGAAAACCATGCGCCGCAAAGTCGCGCGCGGGAATGTCCGAGAGAATGCTGCTTCCCTCGCTGTCGAGCAGGAGACGCCAGAAGGCTCCCCTGTATTCCATCGATTCGACCACGGCGCGGAGCGAATCGAACGACGGACCGGTCTCGACCGCGACGTCCTCTGGGCGAATGGCGATGCGTCCGCTCGGATGACGTCCGAGGGAAATGAAGTTCACCGATCCCACGAAGTCCGCCACGAACGACGTTGTGGGGCGCTCGTAGATTTCCTGCGGCGTCCCCGTCTGCTCCACGCGGGCGCGGTTCATCACGACGATCCTGTCGGACATCGTGAGCGCCTCTTCCTGGTCGTGCGTCACCATGATCGCCGTGATCCCAAGGGAGCGGACGATCCCCGTGATTTCGCGGCGCAGGAGAGTGCGTACCTTCGCGTCGAGGGCCGAGAGCGGTTCGTCGAGCAACAACAGGTCGGGCGACAGGACAAGAGCGCGGGCGAGCGCCACCCGCTGCTGCTGTCCGCCGGAAAGCTGCGCCGGATAGGAATCGCGGCAATCGGAGAGATGCACGGTCCGAAGCATTCCGAGGACGATGCGCTGCGTGCCGCGACATGACAGGCCGCGGTTTTTCAGTCCGTAGGCGACGTTTTCGTAGGCCGTCAGATTCGGAAAGAGTGCATACGACTGGAAGACGATCCCGAAATTCCGCCCCGACGGACGAAGACTCGTAATGTCATTCCCGTTCAGCGCGATGACGCCCTCGTCGGGCGTTTCCAGCCCCGCGACGACACGCAGGAGAGTCGTCTTGCCGCACCCCGAAGGCCCGAGGATGCAGACGAACTCTCCCCTTTCGACGGAGACGCTCACGCGGTCGAGCGCCTTCCTGTCACCGAACCTCTTCGATAGATCGCATACATCGAGATACGCCATGGGATACTCCTTTCCGGACATTCGAGACCGCTCCGGCATACGGATGACGGCCGAAGCGGTCTCTCCGCCGGGAGGTGGGGGAAGCGGAAGACGGACGACGCTATTTCGTCACTGACGAGCCTTCGAATTTCGCGCTCCAGGTCTTCAGGATCCTGTCGCGGTTTTTCGCCGCCCAGAGAAGATCGTTTTTCGCGACAAGCTGACTCACGGGATCCTTCGAATACCCTTCCGGCAATCCCGTACCGGAAAGCCTTACAGCCGTGATCGGATAGTTCTTCGCATATTCCTTCATGATTTCATCGCCGATCGCCCAGTCGAGGAATGCCTTCGCGTCGGCCTTCACGGACGTTTTTTTCACAAGCGCGTTCGCTTCGACTTCCCAGCCGGAACCTTCCCGCGGGAAGATCACGTCGACCGGAGCTCCCTTCTTTTTCTGCGACAGTCCCGCATATCCGAACGATACGCCGACGGTGCATTCGCCCGAAGCTGCGAGTTTCGCCGGCTTCGACCCGGAATGCGTATAGAACGCGATCTGTCCATTGAGTTTTTCGAGATAGCTCCACCCTTTTTCCTCGCCCATGAGTTGCAGAATCGCGGAAACCGTCAGGAATCCCGTCCCCGAAGACGCCGGGTTCGGCATAACGATCTTCCTCTTCAGCTCCGGTTTGAGAAGGTCTTCGAATCCGCGGATTTCGGGAAGCTTCTCCTTTTCGGCCTCGATCCTGTTCACGACGATCGCGGTCTCCCACACATCGATGCCTACCCAGAGCGGAGGATTCGCGCCGTCGCGGAAGGATGGGATCACGCGATCGAGCCCCGCCGGCGCATACGGTTCGAGCATCCCGAGATCGGCCATCACGAGCATGCTCGTCGCGGCCGTTCCCCATACGACGTCGGCTACGGGATTATCCTTTTCCGCCAGCAGCTTCGCCGTGATGATGCCGGTCGAATCCCTCACCACGTTGACCGTGATATCCGGACGCCGTAGAGCGAAGACTTTGAGATAGTCGCCGACCTGCTCGTTTTCGAGGGCGGTGTAGACGGTAATTTCTCCCGCCGTCGCCGTTCGGGAGCCAAGGCACAGGGCAGACAGCGTGAGGATGAGCGCAAGAACGGGTCGTTTCATGAACGGACACTCTCCTTCTGCGTGATCTTGTGTGTCTTTATTCAACTCTTCCTGCGTAACCGAAGTGCGAACGCCACGTATCGCGAACGTTCCGGAAAAGGCACGCCGCGGATGTCGCCGAATACGACGGTCCGGAATTCCGTTACGTGACGGGAACCATTTGAATCTTTTACACGAAGATGACACGCCGACAGAATAATGTGTGGTAGAATTTCCTTACAAAGTAGTCGTTATTATTTTCTATTCAGATTCATAGGCTCGGGGGCGGCTGCCGCGTGCGGAAAATTCCGAGGTATTTCCTTGTCGCCGCAGTGTGTATAGCAGGTCTCTTCCTCCTCGTCACGGGGCGCGGTCCGAACGTCGTTCCGGTTGCGCTTTTTTTCGAGGAGGCTGATCTGTCTTCGTCGGTCGTCTCGAGACAAAGCCTCCAGGCCGTCGTCCTCGCGATGGAGTTCTTCAACTCCCGATCTTCCTCCCACGTTTTCGCTCCGATTCCCTTTTCAGGCATCGATATGGAAACATCAATGCAGCTCGCCGCCCACCAAAGCGCCGTCGCCGTCGTGGGCGGCATCAATACGAGCTTCGCGTCGCTTCTCGCCGACGCCGCGCGCCGCGCGAACCTGCCGACGATCTGTCTCGCTCCGGGAGACTACCTCGCGCGATCCGACGACTTCGTCTTCCGGTCCCGTCCCGACAGCGGCGGCAAGGAGTTGGGCCGGGCGGCGAAACGCATGGGAATCCGCTCCTATACGGCTGTCGTCAGCGGCTTCAATGTCCGGTACGTCAAGGACTTCATCCGGGACTTCGAGTCCGGGGCGGAAATGCCTCCGAAGCGGACGGTCGTCTTCAAAGGCGCACTCGACAGACATATCGCCGATTTCGGAAGCGAGGACGCGTCTTCCGACGCCGTGCTGCTCGTGCTGCCCGACTGGCTCGCAGGAATCGCCGCACGGACAGTCAACGCCCAGGCTCCCCGGATGGCGATCTTCGCGTCGAACTGGGCGATTTCGCACCGTACGGCGCAGCTCGCCAATACTGTCGGCGACCGTCTGATCATCGCAGCGACAACGCACAGGCAATGGGACTCCGACGAGAACGAATTCCTCCGGTTCGTCGAGGACACGTATGGCCGGAGGCTGACGCCGATCACGCTCTCCACGGGATACGACACCGTCGCCATGCTGGATGCGGCGGTCCGGGACGCGAAATCGAACGCGCCGCGGGACATTTCCGCGGCGCTGAAACGCCTGAAAAACGTCCCGACTGTCGGCAGCGTCGTCCCGGTCGACGTCAACGGCGACATGCAGCAGCCCGTATCGCTTTTCTCGCTGAGCGACCGGGCGTGGAAACGGCTCTCCGGGACGGCTGGAGCGCCGCCGCGGAAAGAGTTCGCACGGGGGCTGCGATGAAGCGCCGGACGTTTTCCATACGCAGCATCTTTTCCATAATGATCGCAATATTTCTCTCCGTCGTTCTCGCGCAGGCGGGGCTCTCGATGTATTTCCACATCGTCGGCAGGCTCGATGCCGCGAAGGATCGGGCAGAGACCTTCCAGAAGACCGTCGCCGTCCTGCTGCGGAAGCAGGTGGAGGCAGCGGAGGAGATCGTCCGGACCGTCACCGTCGGAAAGGCTCCCATACAGGATGCGGGCGGCTCCGTTCTCGTGATCGCACTCCTGGACGGAAACAGCATTCAGCTTTCCATCAAGGGATGGCTTCCGAACGGACTCGAGCTGCCGCCGGATATCCTGACCCCGGAATGGACGGCGACCGACCTTCTCGACGCCTACGGCCGGAATCTCCTGGTTCGGGTGACCAAAATCAGGGGGCTCCGCGTTTTCGCCGCCATCAGCCCGGATATGCGGGACTTCGAGGAGTTCGCGAATCAGACCTTTCTCCCCGTCATCTTCGACTCGCAGGGGCACATTCTCTGGATGGGCGGCGAAAATCAGGAATCCCCGCTTCGCGCCCACTTCCGCGCCCGGGGGTTCGTCGCCCGCAGGAAGATCCCCGACAACGTCTGGACGATCTTTCCATCCCACCAGGGTTCGCGAATCGTCGTCAGACAGTCCTCGATCGCGTACGGCCTTTCGCTGTCCGTCATATACCCGCTGAAGGATCTTCTCGTCCCCGCGGTTCTCGGCGCCCTCTGGCAGTCCTCGATCGCCCTTCTGAGCCTCGCGGTCATCGTTCTCTTCTGGTTTCTCTGGCGGCGCGGAATCTACTCGAGCATCGCGGAAATCGCATCGCTCGCCGACGAGATGCGGACGCGGCTTTCGGACATCGGAGGAAAGGATCTCCAGGGGGCGAGCGAGGCGCTTTCGATGCTGGCTTCGAAGTTTTCCACCATACGCAGGACGTTCGTCCGTGAGATCGACACCTTCGTCCAGGATCTCTACGGCCTCTTCCACGTCATCTCGCGCCAGCAGGAGGAAATCGCGTCCTTCAACGAAGAGACGGAGGCGATGAACCAGGAACTCGAAGAGACGAACAACCAGCTCCTGCTGCGGGAGTCGGTGTGGGAACGGACGCTCGACATCTCCCGGATCTTCGTCGCCAATGCGGACATCCTGAGCGGCATCCGCGTGACGCTTTCGGCGATCCGCGAGGACATCGGCGCGTTCGGGGTCCTCGTATCATCCGTCGAGGACGATCTGTTCCGTCTCGTGGCATCGAGCGGCTACGACAACCAGCTCCTGAACTTCTCCATCAGGAAGGACGGGATCGTCGCGTCGCAGAGCATCGAGACGCGTCAGCCGGTGTGGGTCTCCGACATCTCGACGAATCCCACGGCGCATCCCGTGCATCCGAAGGTCAGGAGCGAACTTTTGATCCCGCTCTTCCAGGCCGGCGAAGAGGAGGGGGTCCTCGAGGTCGCCTTCGATTCCCCGATGCGGGAGGACCCGTTCCTGATCGAGACGCTGATGCCGGTCGCGGCCTACCTCGGCGGCCTGATCCACGGCGAGAAGATGCGCCGCGAGGTCAAGGGCTCCTACGGGTACCTCGCCGAGAAGCTCCAGTTCGTGACGAGCATCTATCACGACGAGACGGCGGCCCACATCTCGCGGATCGGGGAGTACTGCCGACTGCTCGCGTGGGCGATCGGGCGGGACGTGACGGAGCAGGAGGACATCGCGCTCTTCGCGCGGCTCCACGATATCGGAAAGCTCAAGGTACCGACCGAGATCCTCTCGAAACCAGGTCCCCTCACCTCCGAAGAGTTCAAGGTGATCACGAACCATCCCGTCTGGGGAGCGGAGATCATCGGGAACGCATCGTGGCTCTCGATGGCTCGGAACATCTGCCTGACGCACCACGAAAAATGGGACGGGAGCGGATACCCCTCCGGACTCAGGGGCGACGAGATCCCCTGGGAGGGACAGGTCGCCGCGATCGCGGATATCTACGACGCGCTGCGGTCGTACCGGACCTACAAGCCGCCTCTGTCGCACGAACGCGTGGTCGGGATCATCACGAAGGGCGACGGACGCGTCCGTCCGGAGCATTTCAATCCGGAGCTTCTGAGGGCGTTCGATCTCGTCGAGGATCGCTTCCCCGACATCTTCCTGCGACACAACGACCCCGACGAAGTCCCATAGGCGTCACGCTTCCGGCGTCGGAGGAGGCGGAGTCAGCGCCCGCCGGCGCTCGCTCCGGGAATCCGCCCTTCCCCAGCCTCTTCGACGGTCATTCCGTCCCTGATCCTGTAGATCCTCCGGAAGGTCGGGATGATCTTTTCGTCGTGCGTCACTACGATGATCGCCGTTTCGTACTTCCGGGCCATCGCGTTCAGGATGCCGATGACGGCGAGCGCCCGCTCGCCGTCGAGCGGAGCGGTCGGTTCGTCCGCGAGGACGATCGGCGGCCGGTTCGCGAGCGCGCGGGCGATGGCGACCCGCTGCTGTTCGCCCCCCGAGAGCGTCGCCGGCATCGCCGATGCCCGGTGCGCGCACCCGAGCGCCTCGAGAAGCTCCCGCGCCCGGTTGCGCGCCTCCCCGTTCGGCCGTCCGGCAAGCATCGGAAGCAACGCCACGTTGTCCGTCACATCGAGAAACGGGATCAGATACGGCGCCTGGAAGATGAACCCGATATAGTCCCGGCGGAGCGCCCGGAGATCCCGGATCGTCCATCCGCCGTCGAATATCGTTTCGTCGCCGAGACGGATGCGCCCCGAAGTCGGTTCGATCACGGCCCCGAGACACTTGAGGAGCGTGCTCTTCCCCGATCCCGACGGGCCGATCAGACCGACGACCTCCCCCGCCCCGACCTGCATGTCGACGCCCTGGAGCGCGTCGACCGCAGTCTCTCCGGAGCCGTATCGCTTCCGGAGCCCCTCGACGACGATTCCCGACCCCGCCATGTCAGCCTCCGACGGCTTCCGCGGGGTCCACTCGGATCGCGGCCCGGAGCGCTATTCCGCTCGCGAGCAGACAGATCGCGAGAACCATCGCGAGAGCGGCCAGCGAATCCCGGGGGATGAGGAGGACATGTTTCGGGAAGAACGGGGCCCAGAAGGTCGACGCGACCTTTCCCACTGCGAAACCGATCGCGCCGAGTCCCAGAGACTGCTGGACGATCATCGCGGCGATCGTCCGGTTTTTCGTTCCGATCAGCTTCAGGACCGCGATCTCGCGGATCTTTCCGAGCGTGAGCGTGTAGATGATGAACGCAACGATGGCGGCGCTGACGATCGCGAGGATCACGAGGAACATTCCGATCTGCCGCGCCGACGTCGCGATGAGCTTCCCCACGAGAATGTCCTCCATCTGCGCCGCCGTATATACCTGAAGGCGCTTCCATCGCCGGATCGACTCCGCGACCGTGTCCGCGGACGCCCCCGGCGCGACGCGGACGAGAATCGCGTTGACCGACGAACTCGATGTCTGCGAGGCGATGACCGCGTCGAGAACATCCGGCGCACCCGGCCGGTTGAAGACCGGATTGACGGCCGTCCGTCGCCGCTGCTGGAGAATCGCGTCGCTGTCCTTCAGGAACTGGGCCTCCTGCGCGTCCCGGAGCGGGATGAACACCATCGGATCTCCCCCGGAGGACACCATTCGGCTCGTCAGCCCGACGACGGCGTATTCGTTTTTCCGGATCCGGATGCGCTCCCCGACACGGAATCCCGCCGCGACGTCGGCAAGCGCCTCGTAATGCCCCCGGGTGATTCGGCGCCCGGCGACGAGACTCCCCGGCTGTCCCGGCTCGAGAGGAATTCCCGGAACGACGCCGACGACCATCGCGCGGACGTCCCGGTCCCGCGCGCCGACCTGCATGGTCACATAGACGGCGTTCGTCGCGTGAGCGACGCCGGGGACTCCGCGGATGCTCCGCCACGCCGCGTCGTGAACGCCCGAGGGCTCGGCGAAGGGTCCGAGCGTGTCCTTCTGGACGACCCACAGGTCCGCGCCGGTGTTGTCGAGAAGCGCCTTCGCGTCGTCGACCATCCCCCGGTACACGCCGGCCATCGTGAGGGACACTCCGATCAGGAGGCCAAGCCCCACCCCCGTGAAGACGAATCTGCCCCACGAGTGGAGGATGTCCCTTCCGGCGAGGTTGATCATGGCGCCGTCCCCCGAATGCGTTCGACGACCGATATCCTCCGGCCCTCGTCGAGCGGCCTTGCGCTGTAGACGACGACGCGCTCTCCCGGTCGCAGTCCGGAGAGAATCCGGAGGTTCCCGTCGAGGTCGCTTTCGCCCGGCGTCACCGGAACGAAACGGGCCCTTCCGTCGTCGTTTGTCCAGACGCCGGTTCGTCCGCCGACGCTCGCGAGACTCGCGGCCGGGATCACGGGAGAGGGAGGAAGGACGGGCAGCGCGATCGTCACTTCGACAAGTTCCCCGATCGACGGGAGCGGTTCGGGAATCCGATCGAAGGCAACCTTCGCGAGAATCTCCTCCGTCACCTCGTCGGCCAGCGGCTCCACCCTGAAGACACTGCCTGGAAGGGACGTCCTTCCGGCCGAACGCAGGACGATCGAGGCGGAAAGCCCCGCTTTCAGTCCCGACGCGTGCGTCTGGTCGATGCGGACGTGGACCCTGAGGCTCTCCGGATCGACGAGTTCGATGACGGGCTGCCCGGCCGATATTGTGCTTCCCGGTTCGCCTTCCCTCGAAACGACGAGTCCGTTGACGGGCGACGTGAGACGGAGATTTTTCAGCAGGGTGAGAAGCGCTTCCCGTTCGGCCCGCGTCCGCTCGAGTTCCTGCCGCGCCGCGGCCAGGTTGGCTCCCGCGGAGGCTGCGAGCGCCCCCGCGACGGCGCGTTCCTTGCGCCACGACTCGGCGGATTCGAGGCTGACGGCCTTCGCGCCGACGAGCTTCTCGAACCGCCGCGACTGGGAGTCGGCGTAGGAGAGCCGCGCCCGGGCGTCGTCGAGCTGCGAGACGGCCGCACGAACGGTGGCCTCGGCGCGTCCCGCGGCGGCCTCCTGGGCCCTGATTCTGTCGGGAAGGTCCGCGGGGTCCATCTCGCCGAGCGTCTGTCCCTCCCGAACCCGCTCTCCCACGGCGACGTCGAGCCGCAGGAGGCGCCCCGTCGCTACCGGACCGATCGCGTAGCGACGCCTCGCTTCGACATTTCCGATGCCGAAGATCGCCGGAGAGACGCTTCGCTCCGCGACCGTCGCGACCGTCACCGGAACCGCCGCGAACGGACCGGTTTTCACGGCGACGAACGCGAAGAGTCCCCCGAGCGCCGCAAGGATCGCGAAGAACGCGAGACTGCGTCCGGAGATTCGGATTCGCGCCGTCATGCCGCGGACACTCCCCTGAGCCAGATGATGAAAGCGGCATCCGCGCCCGCGCGGATGTCCCCGACGCGTCCGGAGAGCGTCGCCTGGATAACGAGCCCCTGGATGCTCCCGATGAGGGCCATCGCCGCCGAACGCATGCAGACCTCGGAAGAGACCTGCCCGAGTTGCTTCGCCTCGTCGAGCCGTTCGAGAATCCGCGCCGCGTAGGTCTCGAGAAACGCCGCCGTCGCCCGCTTCGCGCCCGTCTCTTCCGTCCGCTGGAGTTCGCCGAACATCAGGCGCGGAACGCCGGGATTCGACTCGACGAACCCGACGTGCGCCATGAAGATCCCCCGGAGCGCCCCGAACGGCGACGCCTCGTCCCGCACCGCCTCGTCGATCCGCGAGAGGATCCGCTCGGAGACCGATTCCATCACGGCCTGCAGCACGGCGTCCTTGTTCGGGAAATGCCGGAACAGCGCCCCCTGCGTCAGCCCCATGCGCTCCGATATTGCGGCCGTCGTGATGTCCGCCGGGTTCATCTCCGAGGCGAGGTCAATCACCGCATCGACGGCGAGCGCCCGCCGCTCCTCCGAAGATCGTCTCTTCCCGATTTCCATGCAATCTCCTCCGCGTATAGTAAGTAATCGATTACTTACTATACGCGGCCTCTCCTCCTTCGTCAAGCGTCCCCATCGCGCGCCCACCATTCCCTCTTCGCGCCGGATACGATACAATCGCCGCACGACTCCGGTCGGACGAATGGGGGAAGGGACGCTGCTTCTCGGAATCGCGCCCGCGCTGCGGGCCTTTCGGCACAGAAACTACCGGCTGTTTTTCTCGGGGGAATGCGTTTCGCTCACGGGACTCTGGATCCAGCGGGTCGCCATGAGCTGGCTCGTGTACGGCATCACGGGGTCCGCGCTCAGCCTCGGGATCGTCGACTTCACGGGGCAGTTCACGGTCTTCGTCTTCGGGACGTTCACCGGGGCGCTCATGGAGCGCTACGACCTCCGGAAGGTCATTCTCGTCTGCCAGAGCCTGAGCATGGTCCACGCGTTCACGATGGCGATCCTGACGCTCTCGGGAATCGTACAGTACTGGCACGTCGTCGTCCTCGCGTTCCTTCTCGGCGTCTCGGACGCGTTCGAGCTTCCGGCCCGCCAGGCCTTCGTCCCGCGGCTCGTCCCCGATCCGAAGGACCTGTCCAGCGCGATCGCGCTCAACTCGACGCTCTTCAACGGCTCCCGGCTCGTCGGTCCCGCGGTCGCGGGATACGTCATCGCGTTCGTCGGCGAGGGGGTCTGCTTCGCCCTCAACGGCCTGAGCTATTCGGCGACGCTCGCGGCGCTCCTCATGATGCGGATGCCGGCGGTTCAGGTCCGGCGGGAAAAACGGAATATCCTGAAGGAGTACGGCGAGGGGCTTTGTTCCGTCGCGTCCGTGGCGCCGCTGCGGAACGCGATGATCGGCCTCGCGTTCCTCTCGCTTTTCGGGATGCCCTTCATGACGCTGATGCCCGTCTTCGTCCGCGAGGTTCTCGCCGGAGGGCCGCAGTCGCTCGGGCTTCTGATGGCGTCCATGGGGATCGGGGCGCTCGCGGGATCGCTGCTTCTGGCGGCGCGCCCGTCGCCCGTCGGACTCGGGCGGACGATGGCGCTCGCGTGCCTGTCGCTCGGGATGTTCCTCGCGACCTTCTCGACGTCGCGCCATTTCGCGCTTTCGGCGATCCTCATGCTTCCGACGGGTTTCAGCCTGATCACGGCGATCGTCGCGTGCAACACGCTCGTCCAGACGCTCGTCGACGAGGACAAGCGCAGCCGCGTGATGAGCCTCTACGTGGCCGCGTCGGTCGGCGGGGCGCCGACCGGGAGCCTGCTCGCCGGATGGGCGGCGTCGCTGTTCGGCGCGCCGCTCACGATCGCGTTCTGCGGGGCCTTCGTGGCGATCCTCGGGGCCGTCCTTCTCGCGCGCCACCCGGCGACGCTCGCGGCCGTCACGGAGATCTACCGGAAAAAGGGGTTTATCGAATAAGTTTCGTCAATTCAGGGAGGGTGTTGTCATGACCGTATTCGAAACGCTGCGCGATTCCGTTGCAGACGAATGGGAGAGGCTCCTGGCCCATCCGTTCGTCTCGTCGATGGCGGACGGAACGCTCCGGCCGGAGACATTCCGGTTCTATCTCCGCCAGGACGACTACTATCTCGACGTTCTTCTCCGCTGCATGGGGGCGTTCGTCTCGAGGGCGCCGGACCGCCCGGCGCGGCGTCTGGGGGTTCGCCTTCTCGCGGGGACGCTCTCGGGAGAACTGGAGATGCACGATGACCTCATTGGAAGAGACGCCACGGAGGGTCTCGAGGTCTGCGACGCCGCGCTCGCGTACGAGGCCTTCCTGCTCCGGATCGCGATGGAAGGGGACGCGACCGCGATCCTCGTTTCGATGACGCCCTGCATCGCAAGCTACCGGGAGATCGCCGCGCGGTACGAGGGGCGCATCCGCTCGCACATTCCGGCCGCGTACGCAGAGTGGTTCGCAACATACGGCGGAGACGAATACGGCGCTCTCGTCGACGACACGCTCGCGTGGCTCGACGGGGCGATCCCGTCGCTCGACGGCGTCGCCGGGAAACGGCTCCGGAGCATCTTTTCCGAAGCGGCATCGCTCGAACGCCGCTTCTGGGACGACTGCGCCGGCCGCCCTTGAAAGCAGGACGCGCGACAAAACGCGGGAACGCCTCCGCCGACGGATGATCCTGTTGCGGCCTATGACTCACGCCGTTCGCGCAGAAACGCGCGGAGCGCGTCGAGCCCTTCCCCCGTGATCGACGTGGCGCGGAGGCTCGGAATCCATCGAAACACGCTGTCGTACCGTCTCGAAAAGATCGCGGAGATCGGCGGTTTCGACCCGAAAGACCCGTCGGAGATCTTCGCACTGCGGATCTGCCTGATGCTGCGGGATCTTCACGCCGACCAGCCGTTCAGGACGACGTGAACGCTCCTTGCCCTACCCCTTGATGACTCCGAGGGGCCGGAGGCGTGCGACCTTCCGGCAGAGTCCCGCCCGTTCGACGACATCGACGACGCGGTCGACGTTCTTGTACGCTTCGGGAGCCTCCTCGCCGAGCGTCCGCAGGTTGTCGGTCCGGACCAGAATCCCGCGATCCTCCATCCGCCGCATCAGGGCCCCCGGATCCGAAGCCCTCAGCGCCGCGGCTCATGCGGCGGCCCGCACCGTGGCACGTCGAGCAGAAGCATTCGGTCGCGCCCCTCTCCGCGGCGAGAACGTAGCTCGCGGTTCCCATGCTCCCGGGAATGACGACGGGCTGCCGCGGCGGGACGAAACCGGTTCGCGGGAGGCCGAGCGCGACGTCGTAGAACGCCAGGGAGCACTCGCCGACGAGCGCCTCGGGGCTTTCCGCCGCGATCTCGAGCCGGACGTCCGCCGGATGTTCCAGATGCCGCCACGGCATGACACTCCCTCCACGATGGTACGTGTGTCGATTATATCCCTTCGGCCGCGTTCCCGTCGGGCAGCGTGATTTCGACGAGAAGGCCCGGGGCCGCGTTCCGCGCGACGACCGTTCCTCCGTGGCAGCGGACGGCCCGCTCCGCGATCGCGAGGCCGAGCCCGACTCCGCCGCTCTCCCGGTCGCGCGCGGCGTCGATGCGGTAGAACGGACGGAAGATCCTCGAGAGCTCCTTCTCCGGCAATCCGGAACCGTAATCCCTGATGGAGATGACGATCTCCTCACCCCTCCGTTCCGCTCCGACGTCGACCGACGTCCCGGACGGCGTGACGCGCAGCGCGTTGCGGACGACGTTCTCGACCGCGCTCCTGAGGAGGTGGTCGTCGCCCCGGATTTCGAGGTCGCCCGGCATATCCCCGAGCCGGATTCCCTTGTCGTCGCTGCACCCCTCGAACCGGGCGTCCTCGGCGACTTCGGTCAGCAGCACCGGAACGTCCACCACGCCGTGAAGCATGTCGGGAGGGCAGAGTTCGGCCTCCGAGAGCTTGAGAATCTGGCCGACCATGTCGCTCACGCGTTCCGCCTCGCGCCCGGCACGGTCGAGAAAACCGCCCGCATCGGACGATATCTCCTTTCGCGCGAGCGTCAGCGCCACGTCGAGACGCTGGAGCGG
The DNA here is from genome assembly GCF_055390895.1 of Lactivibrio alcoholicus. Classification (NCBI taxonomy): domain Bacteria; kingdom Thermotogati; phylum Synergistota; class Synergistia; order Synergistales; family Aminobacteriaceae; genus Lactivibrio; species Lactivibrio alcoholicus. Next base: position 1,849,599 of record NZ_AP042471.1, on the reverse strand, counting down.
GGAACGGAGTTCGTGCGATATGTCGCCCATGAGCCGCCGCTGCGAAACGATCAGATCCTCGATGCGTTCGGCCATCGCGTCGAAAGCCATCCCGAGGTCGGCGATCTCGTCGCCCCTGGCCGTCACCGAATTTCCTACCCGCGCGGCGAGTTCGCCGCGTCCGAGGCGCATCGTGGCGCCGCGGAGCTCCAGTATCGGAGCGACGATATGCCGTACGAGAACGAAGCACAATATCGCCCCGACTCCCATGGGGATCAGAAACATCAGCGGATTGCGCGGCGGAAGGGGGGGCTTTCCGCGAAAGACCGAAAAGAACGCCGAGAGTTCGTAGATGTCGCCCGAAACGGCGAACGGGACCGCGACGGAAACGACGTCGCCCCGGGGAGGCGGCGCCTCCGGGGCGACGGGCCTGGTGCCGCCTTCCGCGCAGCGCACGGAGAACTCGGCCCCGCTCTCCGCGCCCGCCTTTGCGAGACGCACCGCGAGTTCGTCCGCACGGCCGAGCTCGAGAAGTTCCGCGGCTTCCTTCGCGAGCGAGGAGGCCGTCCATCCGACGAATCTGTCGATGTTGTGGCGGGGATTGAATTCGTGACGGCCCTTGTCGAGCGTGAAGATGACCTCGTTGATCGCGAGGGGAAGGAACAGGGCGAGAAGGAAACCGAAGTAGACCTTCCAGAAGAGCGAAAGCCTCCTCATACCTGCTCCTTCTCCCTCCCGCCCTCGGATCTGTCCGGAAACACGAAGACGTATCCTTCGCCGCGAACGTTCCGAATCCGTTCCGACTCGTCCGGATAGGTCCCGATCTTGCGACGGATATTGCTGATGTGGACGCCGATGCTCCGGTCGAACGGAGAATGCCTGCGCCCGAGAACCTCCCGCGAAATCCTGTCGAGCGAGAGAAGTTCTCCCGCCGAGGCCATGAGAAGCTCGAGCATCCGGAACTCGGTTCCCGTCAGGTCAGTCGCCTTTCCGGCGATCGTCACGGAACGCGATTTCGTATCGAGGACGAGGTCTCCGATCTCGACGGTTCCCGCATCGCCGCACCCCGTCTCCGTCCTGCGCAGGACGGCGCGGATGCGCGCCGCGAGCTCCCGGGTGTTGAACGGCTTCGGAACGTAGTCATCGGCCCCCATCTCGAGTCCGACGATCCGGTCGACGTGCTCCCCCTTCGCCGTCAGCATGAGAACGGGGACCCTGCTCTTGCTCCGGATCTCGCGCAAGGCCTCGAAACCGTTGCACCCGGGCAACATGACGTCGAGGATCACCGCGTCGTAGTTTCCCGACAGGGTTTCGCGGATGCCGGAAAGTCCGTCGTGAACCGCATGGAATTCAAACCCCTCGCCCGAAAAGAATGCCGACAGCAGGTCGCACAGCTCCACATCGTCGTCGATCGCGAGAATCCGCCGCATCGCTCGTTCTCCTCTCCGTTGCCGTTCGATGGAGTCATTTTCCATGAAGTATAGCAAGAGCGCGAACGCCGGACGCACGGCTTTCCGTTTCTTGACATTTCTTTGTTCCGGCAGGCGTATCCTTGACGAACCCCTGACCACTCCTTACCGAAAACGCAACAAGAGCCCCCGTGCCGTCTTCCCGAAAGGAGGGACCGGAACGAAACGGGAAAAGGCGCACGAAATCCGGCATCAGGCGTATCATAGGAATAAGGAGGGACGGACATGCGTATTTCCGAAATGGCGACGACGATGAACACCGTACAGACATCGCAGGTCGGAAACGTCACCGCGCAAACGACGCAGGGCGGCGAAGAGGTATCGGACGGAGAACGGGACAAAGTTGGGATCTCCCGGTTCGCCGAACTTCTGAACAAACTCAGGGAGTTGCAGGAAAAGGACCCGGAACTTTTCAAGAGCACCGTCTCCGAACTCGCGAACGACGTCCGCGAGAAGGCGAAAACGGCCACCGGCATGGACGCGAAGATGCTCGGCAATCTCGCGGACGATCTCGAGACGGCCGCAAAAACCGGAGACCTTTCCGCGCTCCAGCCGAAAGCGCCCGAGGAGAACGACGACTTCGCCGTCTCCGCGAACGGAACGTACGGGCCGAAAAACGGACAGATGCCGCCGGAACCCCCGGAGGACCTGAACGGAGGATCGTCGATCGGGGCGCTCCTGGCGAGCCTCACGAGCAGAATCGACGAGGCGCTCGGCGCGTAGAAACTCACATATCATAAGGGAGGCACCGACGATGACGATGGAGATTCAGGGACTCTCAAGTCAGGCGAACTCGAAATACACGCTCCGGATCACCTCGGAGACAGAGGAGAAAACGAAGACGTCGACGGAGCAGGAAGCCGCCGCGGGGTCGTCTTCATCGTCCGGTTCGTCGAAAACGGCGAACACGGCCGCGACCCAGGCATCGGGCGGAACGGGGAGTGTTTCCGACGGGGCGACGAGCACGTGCGCGAACTGCGGCGCAACGCTCGAAGCGAACGCCATCGTCTGCGGCAAGTGCGGCTCGAAGGTTGAAACCGCCGCGGACAAGCTCCTCCAGGCACTGACGGAGAACGATATCAAGGCGAATACGACGGACAACGGAATATCCACGCTCTCCGTCCTCGGCCAGCTCGCGCAGCAGGAAGAAGAAGACCGATAGGATTCATCCCGCGCGCTTTTGCCGCTCCGGGGGATCCGTTCTCCCTACCGACGGATCCCCCGGAGCATATCGCGATCAGTACAGGTCCGTGCTCATGTACTTGAGGCCGGAGTCGCAGATCAGCACCGCGACGGTCTTTCCCCGGGCCGGTCCCTCGAGGAGCCTCGCCGCGGCCGCAACGTTCGCGCCGCCAGAGAATCCTCCGAAGATCCCCTCGAGTCTCGCGAGATCCCGCGCCGTCCGCATCGCCTCTTCGTCGGAAACCGTCAGGAACCCCGTCACCTCGCGGCCGTCGAGGAACGGGAGATCCATCGAATAGCCGCCTCCCTGGATACGATGGTTCGGGTTCGAGACGCGGCCCGCGGCGAGGTAGGGAGCCCCCTCGGGCTCCACGAGCCAGCACGGCATTCCCGGACGATGACGGCGCAGCGCGTTCGCGCATCCAACGAACGATCCGGCCGTCCCCGCGAAATCAGCGAACGCGTCGACGGTTCCGCCCGACTGCTCCCAGATCTCCTCGCCCGTATGAAGCTCGTGCGCCCGGATGTTTCCCCGGTTGCGGAACTGATCGGCGCGGAACGCGTTCCGTTCGCGGACGAGCTCCTGCGCGCGCAGCTCGACGAGCGCGAGGTCGTCGCCCGACACCTGCCCCACCATCGAACCCGGAGCCTGATCGACGAGGACCACCTCGGCCCCGAGAGCCGCCATCATTCGGGCGCGCTCCATCGAATTCCCCTTCGACATCACGGCGACGAACGGGTACCCCCGCACGCCGCAAACGATCGAAAGCCCCGTTCCCGTGTTGCCGCTCGTCAGTTCGACGACGGTCTGCCCCGGCTTGAGTTCCCCCGAACGCTCCGCGTCGTCGATGATCTGCAACGCGATCCTGTCTTTCTTGCTGAATCCCGGGTTGAGATACTCGAGCTTCGCGAGGATCCTCCCATCGAGCTTCCGCGCGGCGACAAACCGCGAGAGTTCCACGAGCGGCGTCTCGCCGATCGCCTCCAGAACGCTCCGCAGTACCGGTTTCATCCGCAGATCCCTCCCCTGCCGAAGATATTCTTTCGAAGAGATTCTACGTCGAGGCGGAAGGAAGTTCTTGAACGGAATTGCTCCGTAAAAAAAGCGGGTCGCCGGAAGGATATTCCGGCAACCCGCCACGATACCCGGCGCAGAATCCCGTTCCGGAGCGTCAGACGGCCTGGCCCATGAGTCTGGGAAGGAACAGCGCGAGCTCCGGGAAAGCGATTGTCAGCGCGATCGCGATCATGAGCGCGACCATGAGCGGCAGCGCTTCCCGGATCAGTTTTTCGAACGGGGCCTGAGAGATTCCCTGTGCGACATACAGGTTGACGCCGACGGGCGGGGTGATCATCCCGAGACAGAGATTCATCGTCATGACGACGCCGAAGAGGATCGGGCTGTACCCGACCGACGTCACGATCGGAAGGAAGAGCGGCGTGAAGAGCACGACGTTGGACGTCGTGTCGATGAACATTCCCGTAATCAGCAGGAATCCCATGATAAGCGCCATGAGAATGACCGGATTGTTCGTAAATGAGAGCATACTTTCCGCGAGCATCTGCGGAATCTGCTCCATGGTCAGGAGGCGGCCGAACGTCGTCGCCCCGCCGAGGATGAACATCGACAGGCACGAAAGAACCCCGGCCTCGACGCACGCGTCGAACAGCTTCGCGAACGAGAGCTGGTGGTAGACGAAATGGCCGACGACGAGCGCGTAGAAGCATCCGACGACCGCGGCTTCGGTCGGTGTGAAGACGCCGCCGTAGATTCCGCCGAGGATGATAAAGGGGAGAAGGAGCGCCCATTTGGCCTTCCAGCACTGGCCGAAGACCCATTTCGCTCCGCCCCGGCGCTCCTTGCCCCGGTATCCGCGTTTTTTCGCGATGAAGTAGTTGAAGAGCATGAGGATGAGCCCCATGAGAATTCCCGGGACGGCTCCGGCGGCGAACATTCCGACCACAGACGTTCCGGCGATGACGCTGTAGATGATCATCGGAATGCTCGGCGGGATGACGGGCCCTATCGTGGCCCCGGCCGCGACGAGCGATCCCGCGTACCCCGGATCGTACCCCCGCTGAATCATCGCCGGAATGAGAATGACGCCGAGCGCGGCGACGACGGCCGGCCCGGAGCCCGAAATCGCCGCGAAGATCATGCACGCGACGATCGTCGACGCGCCGAGTCCTCCCGGCATGCTTCCGGTCACGGCGTCTCCGACGTTGATGATTTCCTCCGCGAGTCCAGAACGGGACATCAGGGTGCCGACGAGCATGAAGAACGGAATCGCCATGAGCGGAAACGAATCGGCGGTGCTGATCATCGCCTGCGCGAGCAGCTGGATCATCGGACTCCCGGGATAGAATACCCAGAAGACCAGCGCGCACGCGGACGCCATCGCGATCGCCACGGGAACCGAAAGAAGCAGAAGAACGAGCAGGGAAACGAGAAGAAGCGGAATCATGCCGACTCACTCCCTTCCCTGGCGCGTTTCGCGCGCGACGCGAGAACGAGACGCTGGATCGTGCGGAACGTGAGCCCCAGCATCCCGAGCGTTCCGGCGACGTACATCGTCCACGTCGGAAGCCATGGAATCGACGCGAAAACCTGATGAAGCCGGACCTGCATCAGAACTGTCTTGAAGATGAGCCATCCCATATAGACACCGAACGCCATCGTGCAGACGTCCGAGAATTTTTCGATCGTTCGGGCGACGGAAGGAGGACAGACCTGCGTGAGGATATCGACCTTGAGGTGGATTCCCTTCTTCGCCGCGAGACTGATGCCCACCATCGTCAGCCAGACGAAACCGATTCGGGCCGACTGTTCGGCCCAGGAAAAGCTGAACGAAAACACGTAACGACACACGACCTGAACGAGAAGCGTGACAAGCATGAAGATCATTACGACGAACAGGACGTATTCTTCCCATCTGTCGAGAAACCGCAGAACTTTCTTCCCCATGGGAACGCCTCCGTGCTGTAATATTCGACGAATGCCGGAAGTTGCGCACCCCCGGCATTCGTCCGTCAAACGATTCTCCTGTGGAAGTTAAAAGTCTACCGCCCTGCCGAGCTCCTTGTAGATCTTCTCGACGGCGCCGTTCATCTGGGGAACGTACTTCTTGTACATCGGTACGAGCTTCTTGCGGAATTCGTTGCGTTGTTCGGGCGTCAGTTCGATGACGACGTTCTTCCCGGTCTTCAGGATGTCGGCCTTGAGCCTGTTGTTGATTTCCTCCTGTTTCGCGCGCTGCCAGACCTTGGTCTCCTCGGCGGCCTCGAGGATGATCTTCTGCTGCTCGGGCGCGAGCTTGTCCCAGTTCACCTTCGAGACGACGAGCGGAAGCGGGCCGTAGAGGTGGTGCGTTTCGATGATGTACTTCTGGACCGTGTGGAAGCCCGAGTTCACGATGTTCTGGTAGGGATTCTCCTGCGCGTCGAGAACGCCCTGCTGAAGGCTCGTCAGAACCTCGGAGAACGCCATCGGGATCGCGCTCGCGCCGAGCGTGTTCCATGCCTCGATGTGAAGCGGATTCTCCATGACCCGGATCTTGAGTCCCTTCAGGTCGGCCGGCGTCCGGATCTCCCTGTTTGCCGTCGTCTCGCGGAAGCCCTGGGACCACCAGGAGATGATCTTGATATTCGCGGCTTCGACGGACTTCGCGACTTCCTGGCCGACCGGTCCGTCGAGGACTTTCTCGGCCTGCTTGTTGTCGTCGAAGAGGTAGAAGAGATCGAAGACCTTGGTCTTGTCGGTGAATCCGCCCAGGGCGGGAAGCGCCGGGAGCGCCATGTCGAGGGCGCCGGCCTGCATGGACTCGATCATCTCGCGGTTTCCGCCGATCTGACCGTTGGGGAATATCTGAAGCTTGATCTTTCCGCCGGACTTCTTGTCGAGCAGCTCCGCGAACTTCAGGGAGCCGAGATGCTCGCCGCCCGTCTCGGTGACGACGTGGCCGATCTTCAGCTTCAGGACGTCGGCCGCAACGGAAACGGACGCATTGCACAGGAGAACGACCGCCATGAACGCAACGCACAGCGCCATACCAAGGAACCTTTTGCCCTTCATTTCTTCGAACCTCCCTTTTTATGTGTGTGACGGATCTCAGCGAACCGCTGCGACTTCCAGAATTTCCCTGTTGACCAGATGTTTCGGGCGCCCCTCCGTGAAGAAGCGCACCACCTCCTGCGCCGCCTTCACGCGAAGTTCGGGGATCGCGTCCTCCGAGTTCCACCCAGCATGGGGCGTGATCACGATGTTCGAAAGATCCGCAAATCGCGTCTTCTCCTTCGGCGGCTCCACGCGGAGAACATCCAGCGCGGCTCCGGCGATTCTCTTCGCCGCCAGCGCGTCGTAGAGGTCGTCCTCGACCACGAGGGCTCCGCGGGACGTATTGATCAGGTACGCCGTCGGTTTCATGAAATTCAGCGTCTCCTTGTTGATTATATCCGCGGTCTCGGGAGTCAGAGGCACATGGAGCGACACGACGTCGACTTCCGCGAGGAATTTCCGGAGATCGTCGTACCGCTTGATCCGTTCGTCGATGAAGACCTCCTCGGGCTGATACGGATCATACCCCGCAAGCCGCATCCCGAAAGACGCCGCGCGCCTCCCCGTCATTCGCCCGATGCCGCCGCACCCCAGGAGTCCGAAGACCTTCCCCTGAAGGCGCGGAACCGGGTCCGCGATCGACATGTCCCATCCGCCCGACCTGACCTGCCGGTCGAGCATCCCGACCTTCCGGGTGATCTCCAGAAAGAGCGCCATCGCGTGGTCGGCGACCTCCTCCTGGCAGTAGTCCGGAACGTTGCAGACCATGATGCCCCGTTCCGTCGCGAACGGAAGGTCCACCGTATTCGTCCCGATCCCCATCCGGACCAGGAGGCCGCAATGATCGAACATTCCGAGAAATTCCCTCTTCATGGGCGTGAAGAGAACCATCAGGGCGTCGCAGTCCTTTCCCTCGCGGCAGATCTCCTCGGGCGTACCGCCCTTCGAGAGGATCAGCTCTGCGTCGACGCTCTTCAGGATCCCCTTCTCGATTTCGATATCGGGCCAGATCTTGTCCGTCATGAATACCGTATATTTCGCCATGTCTCCACCGTACCTCCAGGATCGTTTGGAATTGAAACGAGTCGTGTCTTCCGGGAAAATCCGGTCCTACTCCCTGTAGAGCTCCGGTCTTCGCATGCGGAACACCTGAAGGTGATCGCGGATCTCGTCGACTTTCGAGGGATCGATGACGACGAAATGTCCTTCCTCTCCCTCACCGGCCTCGAAGAGCGCCGTTCCCCAGGGGTCGAGAACCACAGAGGAACCGCCGAAGAGCGTGTCCTTCGACGTTCCCACCCTGTTGCACGCGACGACGTACATCATGTTCTCGATCGCTCGGGCTTTGAGCAGCGCCTTCCAGTGATCGATGCGGATTTTCGGCCATTCGGCGGAGACGAAAAGGACCTTCGTTCCGCGAAGGGCGTACAGGCGCAGCCACTCGCAGAAGCGGATGTCGTAGCAGATCACGCACCCGGCGGTCGTGTCGCCGATCCGGAAGATACAGTCGGATTTCCCGGCATCGAGATACTTCTGCTCGTCCATCAGCGGAATCAGATGAATCTTGTCGTACTGCGCCACGAGCCTGCCCTGCGGATCGATCACCTGTGCGCGGTTCGCCGCCCCGGTCTTCGTGCCGGCAAGCACGGATCCGCCCGCGAACCAGGTTCCGTACTCCCGCGCCAGATGTCCGAGAAATTCCGCAGCCGAAGCGCCTTCCGGATCCGCGAGACGCCCGGCGTCCTCGAGGGCATACCCCACGTCCCAGATTTCCGGGAGAACGATGACGGTCTCTTGGGGACTCTTCACGTAATACCGCTTCATCCAGTCCGCGACTTTCTGCCGGTTTGCCTCACGGTTTCCGATCGAAATATCGATCTGAGCGATTCCGACACGCAGCATCCAATCCCTCCTCTTTCTTCGAAACACCGAGACGACGAATGAAAATCACAACACTCAACGTTGTGCGACTATTCCAATAGCACGAGCCGTATCATATCTCGGTATGCCAAAAATTGTCAAGGCATACCTTATTGATTTTTGGCATACCTTGTGCATAATATATCAAAAGACCGGGGCCGCCGGGACGGCCGCTGCCCCCCTCCGGTCGAATCCGGGTCTCCGGAGGATGCTCGGTGACAGGGAGATTCTTTTTGTTACAATACAATGAACCTTTTCAACGATTCCCGGACACGTTCCGCCGACGATACGCCGCCGGAAATCCACACATGGGAGATGCATCGGAGGAAATGACCCCACGGAACGATGAAGAACGGCAGAATCTTGCCGATCGCGTGTACAACGAAATCAAGTCTCGGATTGTCGAGCTGCGTCTGCCTCCGGAGAGCGTCGTCCAGGAACGCTCCCTCGCCGAAGCCCTCGGCACGAGCCGAACTCCCGTGCGCGAGGCGCTCAAGCGCCTCGGACAGGACGGGTGGATCCTGCTGCAGGAGAAGCGGAAGATCGTCGTGCGCGGCATCAGCATGGACGATGTCAGGGAGGTTTTCATGCTCCGCGAGATGGTCGAACCCTTCGCGATCAGGGCGATATTCTCTTCAGGCGAGCCCCGGTTTCTTGCCGGGATGCTCATTCCGTTGATCAACAACATGAAAGGTCTCACGGACGACTCGATCGCCTTCATCAAGGAGGACATGAAATTCCACACCGCGATCATCGCGAGTATCCGCAATCGCCGTCTCGACGAGATCTGGAGGAAAATCAGCGACGAGGTCACCCGGATCGCGATCTATTCGATCCACGAGCAGCGTCGACCGGAAACCATCATTCGCGAACACGAGGCGCTCGCGAACGGATTGTGGGACATGCAGTGCGACCTGACCATCCGGAAGATGGTCGAGCACTATCACGAGATCTACACCGCGTACGAGAACAGGTTCCGGAAGCAACACGCCGAAACGGAACGAACGGAGGTCATCTCATGAGCGACTTGAACGACTTGCGGATCGACGTCGAACGGCTGCTCCGCTCTCTCGGGGAAATGGGAAACATCGGGGGGCGGCCCGGCGGCGCGGGACGGACCCGCCTCGCGCTGGACGACGGAGACCGGGCGGGAAGGGATCTCTTCGCAGCATGGCTCCGCGACGCGAAGCTCGACGTCGTCGTCGACCCGGTCGGCAACATCTGCGGCGTCCGTCCCGGACGCAACGGATGCGCGAAACCCGTCATGATGGGGTCGCATCTCGACACGGTCCGGGACGCCGGCCCGTATGACGGCGTCTACGGCGTCCTCGCGGGGCTCGAAGTCATCCGGACGCTGAACGACCACGCCGTGGAAACGGAAACCCCCGTCGCGGTCACGGCCTTCACCAACGAGGAAGGCGCGCGCTTCCAGCCGACGATGATGGGAAGCATGTACGTGTCCGGCGATCTCGACCTCGAACGGATCTATCGAACGACGGACGACGACGGCGTCTCCGTCGGGGAGGAACTGGGGCGGATCGGGTACGTCGGGGAGGGGAAGATCGAAGCGTCGTCCTACCTCGAACTCCACGTCGAACAGGGGCCCGTGCTCGACCGGCGGAAGATTCAGGCCGGCGTCGTCCAGGGAATCCAGGGGATCGCGTGGTGGCGCGGCCGTTTCTCGGGCGAGGCCAACCACGCGGGAACGACGCCGCTGGAGTACCGCAGGGACGCGCTGCTCGCGGCGGCGGAACTCTGCTGCGAACTGCGGACGTTCGCCGAAGAGATGGGAAACGGCGCGCTCACGACGATGGGACGTCTTCGCGTGTCTCCCGACGTGGTCAACGTCATCCCTTCGGAAGCGGCGTTTACGCTCGACTTCCGCCAGTACGACGAAGACCTCTTCGAGCGCGGCAAACACGCCGTCGAGGACATGGTCCGCCGCATCGCCGACAAACACGGGCTCTCCTTCGACCTGGAGCGGAAGACCGACACGCCGCCGCTGCGCTTCGCCCCGTCGATGGTCGCGCTCGTCGAGCGGACCGTGCGGGAGCTTGGGTTGTCGAACATCCCGATGCCGAGCGGCGCGGGACACGATGCGAAGTACATGAGCCGCGTGTGCCCGACGGCGATGATCTTCGTCCCCTCGATCGGCGGCCGGAGCCATTGCCCGGAGGAACGCACGAGGCCGGAGGATCTGGCGGGCGGCGCAAACGTATTGCTGCGTTGCGCGCTGGAGCTGGCGACCCGGTAACCGCCCGGCCCGCCAGGCTACCGCAGCTACTTCGTGTAGACGTTCAGCCCGATCTTGACGGTCTCGTGCCCCGGCACGGACTGGTTGCCCTCCGTCGACGCGATGATCGTCGACTTGCCGCTCGAGGACTTCCCGAACGTCTGCGACAGGTCCACCGTAATCGTCAGGATCTCGCCTTTCACGCTCATTTCGACATTCTTCACGGGTTTCTACCTCATTTCCGAAAAAAATAAACGCGCACCACCCGCCGCAGATTGCGACGGGTGCGTTCCATTGTCGTGCTGCGGCCTGCGTCCGTCAATCCCGCCGCGCGACATCCCCGCCAGGATCAGCAGCGCGTAGATGTTGTCCTTCAGGGCGGCGAGGACCTCCGGCGCGCTCGGAGGCCGGTCGTTGACCGGCAGGTACCCGGCCCGTTTGGCGGTGACATGGACCGTCGCCATGAACATCGCCATCATCAGGAAGCCGGGGATGACCCCGCCGACGAAGAGGCGTCCGATGGACACCTCTCCCTCGGAGCCGTAGATGATGAACCCCATGCTCGGAGGGATCGTGCAGGTGATCATCGAGGTCAGGCCGTTGACGGCCGCGCCGTAGCCTCGGGAATACCCCTGTTTGATCATCTCGGGGCCGAGGATCCGGCTTTCCATGACGGCGTCGGCGTTCGCCGAGCCGGAGACGCCTCCCATCAGCGTGCTGAGCATGACGCTCACCTGTGCGAGGCTTCCCCAGGAATACGCGCCCTTCCGCCGCCGTGGACGGCGGAGGGGAAGTTCGTGATCTGCCGGAAGAGCCTGACACCCGAGGAGACGATCATCAGGAATGCGCTCACGGGAACGGCCGCCGTCACCCAGGAGTGGCTCATCGTGATGTTCTGGAACTGCCGCTTCGCGATGATCTCGGCCGCAGTGATCTTGCCCTGCTTCTCGAACTCTTCGAGAAGCATCGCGGGGTACGGATCCGGACTCCCTTGAGATCCTCGGGCTTCCTGACGGGCTTGTTCGTGAGGAAGTGGCGGGTGCCGTCGAACCAGTTGAAGGAGAGCACGCGGATGCCGTTCTCGGAAGCGAGCTTCGCGACGCAGTTCTTCCAGAACTTCGTCTTCTGGACCTTCAGGAGTTCATCGTAATTGTTCGTGAAATACGCCATGTCGACGATGCCGATGTCGCGGACGAGTTCGCCATGCGGCCACGGTTCCCTGCATTCCCTCCGCTCCCGTACCCTGGACGTATCTCCCTGGCGCGATCATCATCCGCAGCATCGCTCAGCCTTCTCGAAAAAGTGAAGGGGCTCCCAGGAACGCGTTGCCATAAGAGCCCCCCGAAAATAAGGTCCGTCACTTTTCGAACAGCATGTTCTCCCAGAGGCGAGGATCGTCCGCACCGACTTCCTGCGGGACAAGCGGCCCCTAAGCACGACGAACGCGCCGTCTTCGGCCCATGGATTCTTGACGACCTGCGCGGGCGACCAGAGAGCGTCCTTTACGACGATCGTATCGCCGATCTTCGGAACCGGCTTTCCATGAGTCATGTCGTAGAGGTACTGCACGGCGAGAAGCGCCGAGTCGTACGCGGGCTGTTCGACGACCGCCAGGACCTTTCCCTTCTTGATGAGGTCGATGCCCTCGGGACCGATGCAGAGATTCCGCAGATTCCGAAATCCTTCGCCTGGAGCCTCGCGGCCTCGATCGCGGAGACGACTCCCGCCCCCATGATGTCGGGCGTCTGGACGTAGATTCCGAGAACTTTTCCGCCGTAGCGCGTCAGCATGTCGGACGCCTTCGCGTGCGAATCGGTGTTGTTCCACTTTCCCTTGCCGCCGCTCATCGATGTCCCGTCGAGGAGCGCCCCCGGGAACGCGAGCATCGTCATGCCGTTTCCCATCGTGTTGGAGACCGAGTCCTGCCGCCCCGTCGTCAGGAGTCCGGCGACGGTGGAGGACGTACCCGCGATGACGACCCCGGCGACGATCATCTTCCGGGTGTCGATCCCGGCGACGTAGCTCGCGCGTTCGTTCCCTCCCGTCGCGAGGTAGTTCCGGCCGAAGACCGTGTGTTTCAGGACGACGTGAAAGACCACGCAGATGCCGGACGTCACGAACACGGCCGCCGGGACGTTGCCGAGAGCGGCGAAACGCGCCTTTCCGACGAACGAGAAGATGGGAGCGAGCGGGATCAGGAAAAGCGTCAGTCCCCGGAGAATGATCGAAAGCGAGAGCGTCTGCATGAACGCGTTCATCCCGAGACGCGAAACGCACACGCCGTTGAACAGGCCCAGCAGCGCGCCGGCGGCGAGTGTGAGCGCGAGGGCGACGTACGGGTTCGCGAGGATCGTCCCGGGGAACCACTTCGTCCCGGCCAGGATCACGAGCCCCGGCGCCAGGACGAGCATGCTCATGATCGTCGTGTGATACAGAATGTTGACGATGTTCGTCCACGAGGCGAAGTTCGGCACTCCGGCCGCGCAGACGCTTCCCGTCATCCGCGAAGCTGCGCCGAACGCTGGTGGCCGAAGAGTCCCTCGACGCCGGCGAGGTGGGCGCACGGCCCGGAAAGGCTCTTCGCGCCCTCCTCCGTGATCTCCTGGAAGGAGCTGACCTTGAGGAACGTGCCCGCGAAGACGCCGTTCGAGAACCTGGCGCAGGTCTGTGTCGGAAGGATGTGGTTCGGCCCGGAGACGTAGTCGCCGAACGCGACGGGAGCGTTGTGCCCGACGAAGAGCGACCCGAAGTTCGTGAGCCTGGCGGCGATCGACGCGCTGTCGCGCGTCATCACCTGAAGATGCTCGGGCGCGATGCTGTCGGTCGCGAGAACGGCCTCGTCGTCGGAGTCGACGACGAGGATCCGGCCGTTGTCGCGCCAGCTCGTCCGCGCGACGTCCGCCGTCGGGAGCGTCGCGAGCTGCGACTCGATCTCGGCACTCGCCGCTTGCGCGAGCGACTCGTCCGTCGTCACGAGGATCGTCCACGAGTTCGGATCGTGTTCGCATCGCGCGAGGGCGTCGGCTGCGACCCACTTCGGATCGGCCGTCCCGTCGGCGATGATCACGACCTCGCTCGGCCCCGCGAGCATGTCGATTCCGACCGAACCGCTCACCTGCCGCTTCGCCTCGGTGACGTACCTGTTTCCGGGGCCGACGATGATGTCCACGGCTCCGACCGTCTTCGTTCCGAATGCATAGGCCGCGATGGCCTGCGCGCCGCCCATGCAGTAGACTTCGTCGACGCCGGCAAGATCCATCGCGACGAGAACCGCCGGGTGGATGCCGTCCTGCCCCCGACTCGCGGGCGAGCACGCCGCGACGCGACGGACCCCGGCGACCTTCGCCGGGATCGCCGACATGAGCGCCGACGACGGCAGCGGGTATCTCCCGGCCGGGACGTAACAGCCGCACGAAGCCACCGGAATGAGCCTGTGGCCGAGCGTCACACCGGGGGAAATCTCGTAGCGGAGTTCCTTCATACAGGCGAGCTGGCGTTCCGCGAAACCGCGAATCCGGTCGGCCGCGAACTTCAGATTCGCGACCGTTTCCGGCTCCACCTTCGAGTACGCCGCCTTCACGGCGTCGGGCGGAACGCGCAGCGCCGCCGGACGATACCCGTCGAACTTCTCCGTGTAGTCGAGAACCGCACGGTCGCCCCACTCCCCGACGTCAGTCAGAATGTCCCGAACAACCCGTTCGACCGATGCCCTTTCTTCGCCCGGATTCCGGGCGGCTTCCTTGAATACCCTCATGTCCGTTCCGTCTCCTTTCGCGGTACTGCGCCGCTCAGCTCGCGAGCCAGCCGCCGTCCACGTAGATGATCTGCCCCGTCAGGTAATCCGACGCGGCGCTGCACAGGAAGATGACAGTCCCCATGAGATCGTAGGCCGTTCCGACACGGCCGGCCGGAATCCGCTCCTCGATCCATTTGCGGTGGGCCGGGTCCTGAAAGAAGGGCTCCGTCATGGGCGTCCGGAAGTATCCGGGGCCGAGCGCGTTGACCTGGACGTTGTGTTTCGCCAGTTCGATCGCCATCGTCCGCGTGATGCCGACGACGCCGCATTTGGAGCCGCAGTAGACCGACGATTGCGCAAGGCCGATCGCACTTCCGAGCGATCCGATGTTGAGGATCTTCCCCGCGCGCTGGCGCATCATGATCCGGGCGGCCGCCTGCGCCGCGAAGAAGGTTCCGCGGAGGTTGACGCCCATGATCGCATCGTACTGCGCTTCCGTCACGTTCACGAAATCGCTGATGTCCTCCGTTCCCGCGTTGTTGACCAGAATGTCGAGCCGGCCGCGCCGCGCCGCGATCTCCTCGAAAAGACGGCGTGATTCGCCGGGCTTCAAGACGTCGAGGACATGGGCCTCGGCCTCTCCGCCCGCGTCGCGGATCGCCTTCGCGGTCGCCTCCATACCGTCGCGACTGACGCCGCAGCACATCACGACCGCACCGACCTGGGCCAGCCCCTCGGCGTACCCCTTGCCGAGCCCGCGGGACGTTCCCGTGACGACCGCGACTTTGCCCGAAATATCGAATTTTGCGGAAATGGCCATCGTGCCCCTCCCATTTCACAAGCTAATAGACTACTACGCTGTCACTAGTTTTGGCAACCCCCGCTTTCGCTGCGCCACCGGGACGACAGTGACGTCACGATGGGGTAAGGGACAAGACAGCGCCATCCGGTGAAGACACCAGGCAACGTCTCCAGACGTGCGGATCGCGGACTGCCGGGATTGATTGCGACGTGAGGGAGATTGCGATCTCATGCCGATCTCTCCGCACGATACAGGATTTCCTGCGGACGAAAAAACGCCCCTTCCGGCGTCGACCGGAGGGGGCGTTCCGTATGTTCCGGGTTTTTCGGGCTGGCGTTACTTCCCGACCGCCTCGATGATCTGGCCGAGGTATCCCGCGAGGACGACGGATCCGATGGTGACCGTCGTGAATCCGCCGACGAGCATCTTGGGAAGAAGGCGGCTCATGCAGTACTCCTTCTCCTCGTGATTGGCGCAGCCGGCCGTTGTGACCTCGTCCGTGACGATGAAGGTTCCGGGAAAGCCAAAGAGACACGTCACGCCGATGGCCGTGGCCAGGGCCCACGTGACGCCGAGGATCTTCGACATGATGAACGCCGCGGTCACGATCCCCACGAGCGAGACTCCGAAGGCGACGACGACCGGGTAGACCAGCGAGCGAACGAGTTCGGGCGTGGCCTGCGGAAGGCTCACGAACACGAAGATGAGGCAGAAGAACATCGCGTAGCCTGCGGCGTTGGCCTTGTCGAGAATCTTGTGCTCGAGGAAGCCGGTCTCGTAGAGGAGGATTCCGACGATGAGCGCCATGACGAACTTGTGGATCTGGAGGTAGGGCATCCCGGCGCCCAGAACCATCGCGTTGTAGTGCTGCGCGACGAGAAGGGCGAGCCAGCTCGCGATCGCGGTCTTCGCGAGAAGCACGAAGGGCGTCTGGATCGGCTTCGGAAAAGCCGGGAACAGCCGGAACGACGGCTTTTCCGGATCGCTCTTTTCGCCGGAAGCGCCGGAAGCGCCTTCGAGTTCGCCCTTCCGGAACTTGTCGAGCAGGCGCCGCGTTTCGGACTTCAGGCACAGCGATGCGATCGGAAGGCCCACGAAGTTCTGGAGGACGAGCAGCAGCGTGGCGAACACGGCGAGACTTTCGAGCCCGACCTTCTTCGCGGCCTCCGAGACGATGATCGTCGCGACGATGCCGCCGGAGATCGGACCGGCCGCCGTCAACGCCATCACCTTGCCGAGGATCGGGCCGGCGATGAAGTAGAGGCCGATTGAAAGGCACACGAGGGCGGAGAACGCGATGATGACGGTCTTCCACTCCTGCTTGATGTCCCTGAGCTTCATGAGTGTTCCCATGTGGACGAGAATGAGCGGAAGGCTGACCGCTGCGTACGCGAACGTTCCGGTCGTCTGGAAGATGTTCTTCGGGAACCCGAACCAGAAGCCGAAAAGGAAGACGAACCCGGTGACGAAGATCATCGAGAAGACGGCCTTCGTCTTGTAGGAGAAGACGTCACCGATGGCGTACGCGATCAGCACGAGCATGAGCAAAGCGGTATTGATATCGCCTGCGTTGGTCAGGCCGAACGTCTGAAGAAAACTCATAAAATTCCTCCTGTCTCAAGGGGTGATGATCCGGAAAGAAAAAAAACGAGGTCTGTCGCGGAACCCTTTCAAGCGTTCTTCGGCCGCATCACCACCTCGATCCTGACATCCGCCTTCAGCGAATTGCTCACCGGACAGATACTCTCCACGAAGTGGAGAAACTCCTCGACCTCTTCCCTCGGAGACGACGACGCAACCTCCGCACGGATGCGGATGGTCTGAAAGCCTTCAGCCGTGTAGTCTCCTTCGATGTCGAGGCCGATATCCCGCACATCGATATTCCTGAGGGGCGCCTGCCCCCGCGCCACCATCGAGATACAGCCACCGAGCGCCGCGAGAACGACCTCCATCGGCTTCATCGTATCCTCGCGCCCGCCGTTTTTCCTCGACTGGTCCATGACGAGGCCGTATCCCCTCGCCTCCGCGACGACCGCCAGATCTTCGGGCCGGACATGCGTCGTCACCGACATCACTCCCACAGAATCCCCTCCCGTCCGGAACGTGCCCTCGGGCCGTTCCCCGCTTCATCCGGAAACGACCGGACGGGTGCCATTGTAGCACAGTCCGCCCCAAATATTGTATACATTCAAAAGCGCACACACATACCATCCCGTCAACTTCCCGATGCAACGTGTACGCTCCGAAGCTCCGCGACGGGGCGCATCCGTGATATATCGTAGAGCGCGTGGCTGATGCGCAAATCTTCGGCAAGGTCCAGCTCCACGAGCGGAGCAAAGAAGTTCGCGCCGCCGTACACGAGCATGTACCCCTTCTCCCGGTCCCTGTAGCTCATGCGGTAGGCTGGGGGAAGCTGCCCCTTCATCTCGATCAGGCCCGAGAACGATTCCGGCCTGAGACCGCGCAGAAGGTCCGCGACCTCGTCGAAGTACTGCGGCGGAAACGATTTGATCGACGCCGTCGCGAGCCCCGTCCCGGTCCGGACGACATCCGAGACGGACGTGTATCTTCCCCGGATCAGAAGTTCTCCGGGGCTCAGCGTCGTCCCCGAGTGGAACAGGATATCCGCGATGCCCTTCGGGCGGCCGTCCTCGATCTGGAGGAGCACCGTCGCGATCGTCTCGGTCGGGATCCGCCGCTTCTGGAGGAAGACATCGAAGTTGCGCGTCGTGATCCCGAGAAGCGCGACGGTCCCCTGCGGCACGACGAAGTTCCAGAGGCGTTCCCCCGCGCGAACGATTCCGACGCGCGACGAAACGATGACCGGAGATCCCGCGGTGTCCGCCAGGACGTCGAGAACGCCGCCGAGCCGCGCCTCGTCGATCAGGAGCGTGTTCACGAGCACCGTCCCGGCGTCGGCGGCGGGATCGTAGTCGCTGTCCGCCGCGACGCGCTCGATCTCCCGGGACGAGACGCCGATGCGGTCGAAGACAAGCAGCATCCGGGACTCCGCGACACCGCGGTCCGTGAGGACGACGCCCCTGTTTCCGAACCTTCGGACGATGCCGTCCTTCTCGAGATTCGCGAGGTGATACCGGATCGTCCGCAGCTCCAGGTCGAACCCCTGCTTTCGCAATGCGCCCCGGAGGTCCCCCGACGCCTGGATGCCTCCGGAGAAATAGAGAACGCGCAACATTTCGATGATCGTGTCCGGATACGTTTCGGGTTCAAACATGATCGGCCCCCCCGGATGGATAGTATGCCACATCTTTAGAAAGGAAATACACTGCCGTTTTATGTTCCGAACAAAAACACCGTCACATCGTCTCCAGGCTCGGAAACGCACTTCCGGCCCCAGAACGGACACGGGCAAGACACTTCGCGTCCGGAACGGGCAAGAGGCTTCAAAACGCCTGTTTATAAGCATTTATGACCGCAACGACTATCATGATACCCGCGAAGACGGAAAAAGGCAATATTTGCGGTCATCCCGTCAAATATCCACTAAAGGGACTTGACACTGAAAAAACGCTCGACTATTCTTGACACGTATTCGGCAATCTATTTCCGTTTTCTACACAACGCAGGATCATTAACGGACCGTCAGAGGAGGAGATGCACCCGTGCGGAAAGTATCCTTGCTGGTCTCTACGGGCAACCTGGGCGACAACATCATCGAGGAGGGATCCTTCTACGAGGGCGTCAAGCGGGATATCGACTTTTTCGGAGCCGATGCGGGGACGGCCGACGCGGGGCCGACGTTTTTGGGCGCGGACATGCCGCACAACCCCTACGAATGGGAGCGGCACGACCTCGAAATCATGCTCGTCGAGTCGCGGAAGAAGAAGGTCCCGATGATCGTGGGTTCGTGCAGCACCACCGGCACGGACCGGGGCGTCAACCTTTACGCGGACATCATCCGGACCGTCGCGAAGGAACGGAAGATGGAGCCCTTCAAGATGGCGATGATCTACTCCCAGATTCCGATGGCCACCCTTCGTGCGCGGGTCCGAAAGGGCGACACCGAACCGCTGGGCGCGGCGTTTCCGCTCGACGACGGGGTGCTCGACGCCACGACGAACGTGACCGCGAGCATGGGCATCGAGCAGATCGTCCACGCGCTGGCGAAGGGCGCGGACGTCATCATCGCGGGGCGTTCCTGCGACGACACGCTTCTCGCCGCGTACCCCGTCTTCAGGGGGTTCGACCGCGGCGTGAGCCTCCACATGGGCAAGGCGGCGGAGTGCGCGTCGCTCGTGTGCTGGCCGCAGAAGGTCAAGGAGTCGATCATCGGGACCGTGTACGACGACTGCTTCACGATCGAGCCGATGCACCCGGACCAGCAGGCGACGCCCCACAGCGTCGCGGCGCACTCGATGTACGAGCGCACGAATCCGTTCGTCCAGGCGCTCCCCGGCGGAATCCTCGACATGCACGAAAGCGTCTACGAGGCGCAGACCGACCGGATCTGCCGCGTCACGGGAAGCCGCTTCGTCCCGTCGCCCGACGGAAGCTACAAGGTCAAGCTCGAAGGCGCGGGCGAGGCGGGGCATCGCGTCTACAACCTCGTCGGCGTCCGCGACACGCGCGCGATCGCGTACATGGACCAGATCCTCGCCGACACGCGCAAGAAGGTCTCGCAGATCATCGGACCGCACCGCGACGGCCTGTACGAACTCTTCTTCCACGTCTACGGCGCGAACGCCGTCATGCAGGAGATCGAGCCCGTGAAGCAGACGCTCTCCCACGAGGTCGCGGTCGTTATCGAGGTCATCTCGAAGGACATCGAACTCGCGACGTCGGTCGCAAAGTGCGCGAAGTTCCGCTTCTTCTACATGAGCTACCCCGGGCAGATGAACTCCTCGGGCGGCTCGGTCGCCCTGCTCACCGACGAACCCCTCTTCCCGAAGAACAAGGCCTACCGCTGGACCGTCGACCATTTGCTCACGCTTTCCGACCCGCTCGACCCGGAGATCTTCCGCTACACGTTCGAGACGGTGTCCGGGAAATAGGACGATGGCGACGGACGTCACGCACACGCTGCTCTGCACGCTCGCGGACTTCTACGCGCGGCTCGGGCCCGGCGACATCCCGGAGCGGGTGTATGACAAGGCCCGCCGGACGCTCGCGGACTTCCTCTGCGAGACGGTCGCCGGATACTGCGAGGGCGACGTGGCGGCGATCTGGAACGAATACGCGCGGAACCTGGGCGGAAAGCCCGAGGCCACGATCCTCTGCGACGGGACGAAGGTCCCGGCGATGAACGCCGCGACGGCGACGGGGATCATGGCGCACTCCATCGAACTCGACGACGGCCACCGGTGGGGGACGTCCCACCCGGCGGTAGCGGTCATCCCGGCCGTCCTCGCGGTCGGCGAGCGCGAGGGGGCGTCGTTCCGCACGATCCTGAAGGCCATATCGGTCGGGTACGACGCGATGCTCCGCGCGGCGCGCTCCATCAACCCGTCGCACCTCAAACGGGGCTTCCACTCCACCGGGACGTGCGGATCGATCGGCGCGGCGGCCGGGTGCGCAAGCCTTCTCGGCCTCGACCCCGAACCGTTCGCCTACGCGATGTCGATGGGCGGGCTCCAGAGCGCGGGGCTCCAGGAGATGCTCCACGACAACCCCGGCATCAAGACGCTCCAGCCCGGCAAGGCCGCGATGGCCGGCGTCCTCTCGGCCGACCTCGCGCGCGCGGGGGCGAAGGCGCCCCGGACGCTCTTCGAGGGGCAGCACGGCTGGCTCAAGGCCATGTGCGCGGGGGAGTACTCGGAAGACGCGCTCACAGGCGACCTCGGGCGACGGTGGGAGATCCTTCTGACCTACACGAAGCTCTACCCGACCTGCCGCCACTGCCACGCCGCGATCGACCTCGTCCGCGAGGCGCGGACGAACCTCGGCTGCACGGACGCGGACGTCGAATCGATCCTCGTGCGCACCTACACGCTCGGGATCGTCGAGGTGGGGCAGGTCTTCACCCCGGAGACGTTCGAGGAGGCGATGTTCAGCATGCCCTTCTCGCTGGCCGTCGCACTCCGGACGGGAAACGTCACGCTCCGGGAGTACACGCCCGAACTGATCCGCGACGAGGGACTCCGCCGCCTCGCCCGGTCCGTTACGATCGAGGCCGACGAGCGGATGAACGCGGTTTACCCCGAGGAGCGCGGCGCGTGGATGCGCGTGCGCTTGCGCGACGGACGGACCTTCGAAAAGGGCATTCCGGTCGCGAAGGGCGAACCGGAGAACCCGGCGACCGACGCGGACCTTCTCGAAAAGCTCGCGCTCATGCTCGAGCCCTACGCGCCCGGCGGATTCGTCCGCGATCTGTGGCGGATCTGCGTGGAGTCGGACGTCGACTCCGCGACATACGGAGACATTCTCGGCTGTTTTGCGGCCCATGCGGCCGAAGGGGGGTTCTGCACACGATGAAGACGAAAAACATCTGCGACCTTGCACGGACCATCCGCAGCAAGAACGCGGGGAGCTTCATGATCACGCTCGAAATCATCTTCGCGGACCGCGGCGTCTACGAAAAGGTCAAGAAATCGGGCGCCGTCACGCAACAGGCGGTCGCCGACGCGTACGGCCTGCCCGCGGAACGCATCGAGGACTTCATGTTCTTCGACCCGGGCATGGGAATCAAGGCCAATATCCGTCGCCGCATCCCGAGCGGCGGCCCCGGCGAGACGGACGTATACGGCTGCCAGCAGTACGCGCCGCTCTTCGCGCTCGAAGTTCCCTGGGACGACTAGGCGGAGAGGACCGCGAATGGAGACGCACGCCGCAACGGTTTCGTCCGGATCACTCGCCTCGCGCCTCGCGCGCTTCTCCGCGTCACTGAGGTTCGACTCGCTCCCGGAGGCCGTCGCGCACCAGGCGCATCGCTGCCTGCTCGACACGACGGGCGCGATGATCGCCGGAAGTCGTCTCTCGCAGGCCGGACAGGCGGGCCGGCGACTGGCGGCCGGACTCGGCGAGCGCGGCGACGCGGCCGTGGCCGGAAGCACGATCTCCCGGTCGCCGATGACAGCGGCGCTCGTCAACGGGATGGCCTCGCACGCGCTCGAACTCGACGACGGCTCCAAGCACGCCACCTATCACCCCGGGGCCTCGATCATCCCGGCGGCGCTCGCGCTCGGACAGGCGAAGCGCATATCGGGCCTGCAGCTCGTCGAGGCCGTCGTCGCGGGGTACGAAGTCTCGCTGCGCATCGGAACGGCAATCAACCCGGGGCACTACCTGCGAGGATTCCACCCGACCGGGACGATCGCGACGTTCGGAACGACGGCCGCGGCCGCGAAGATCCTCGGGCTGGACGCCGAAACAACCGCCAACGCATTCGGCCTCGCCGGAAGCCTCGCCTCCGGAATCAACCAGTACGAAATCGACGGATCGATCTCCAAGCACCTGCACCCCGGAAACGCCGCCCGGAACGGCATCCTCGCGGCGATGCTCGCAAAGGAGGGAATGACCGGCCCCGAAGAAATCCTCGAAGGGCGCCTGGGCTTCTTCCACTGCTTCGCGCCCGACGGGGCAGACCCGGCGGTCGTGACGGACGGCCTCGGGCAGGACTGGAATTTCCTTCGGATCTACTTCAAGCCCTGGTGCTCCTGCCGGTACGTCCATTACGCGATCGAAGCGACGCAGAAGGACCTCGCGCAGCGCCCCTTCCGGCCCGACGAGATCGGATCGATCGTCGTCCGGACGCACCGGAACGCCAAGCAGGGGTCGGACATCCCGGACTACCGTTCGCCGCTGCACGCGCGGCTCAGCATCCAGTACGGGATCGCGTCGATCATCGTCCGCGGCCGCGCCGGACTGGGCGAATACGAAGACGACGCGATCGCGGACCCCGAAGTCCGGCGTGTGTCCGACCTCGTCCGGATCGAAGTGGACGAGGAGATCCAGAAGCTCTACCCGAACCCGCGGTCGATGGTCGTCGAGATCCGGGACCGCTCGGGCGCCGGCGTCTCGTCGCGGATCGACCACGCGAAGGGCGACCCGGAAAACCCGATGACCGACGACGAACTTCGCGCGAAGTTCCGCGACGTCACGGGCGGCGTCATCGACGAGGCGCGCGCCGGTGCGATCGTGACAAGCGCAATGTCCATCCGGGAGTGCGCGGACGTATCGTCCTTCGCCTCCCTGCTTCAATTCTGAAGACATAAGGAGAGATCGCCATGTTCGATGTGATCAACGAAAGACTCTCGAAATTCTCCTCGGAACTGCGTTATGAGGACATCCCGCCGGAAGTTCTCGACCACCTCAAGCGCGTGCTGCTCGACTGCTACGGCTGCGGGCTGTTCGGCTCCACGACGCCGTGGATGAAGATCTACCGCGACACGCTCGAGGGCATGACCGACCGGAAGGAAGCGAGCATCTGGGGCACCGACCGGAAGACCTCCGTGGTCAACGCGATGATGCTCAACGGCTCGGCGATCAACTCCTTCGAGCTGGACGACACGCACACGGACGGCATCATCCACGTCTCGACGGGCGTTCTGGGCTGCATCACGGCGTTCGCGGAGATGCAGGGGACCATGAGCGGCAAGGACTTCCTGACGGCCGCAGCGCTCGCCTACGAAATCTCCTGCCGCATCGCCGCCCCGGTCGGCATGGAGATCGCGCACCAGGGCTGGAACAACACGGGAACCTGCTGCCCGTTCGGCTCCACGGCGGGCGTCGGCCACATGCTCGGCCTCACGCCGGAACAGATGGGCCACGCGATGGGCATCGCCGGAAACTGGGCCGGAGGCCTCCAGGCCGTCCAGTTCGCGTCGATGGCCAAGCGCATCGTCCCGTCGAAGTCCTCCGAGGGCGCGATCATCGGCGCGCTGCTCGCCAAACAGGGGTTCACGGGAATCGAGGACGTGTTCGAGAACAAGTTCGGCGGCTTCTACAACTGCTTCACCGACGACGTCTACGACGTCGAGCGGACGAGCGGCGACCTGGGCTCGCGCTGGGAACTCATGGGCATCGGGCTGAAATTCTACTCCACGTGCCGGAGCAAGCACACGACGATCGGCGCGCTGCGCACGTTCCAGAAGGAACATCCGGACGTCAAGGCGGACGACATCGAGAAGATCATCGTCCACACGACATCGATCACGCACAAGTATTCCGTGGGGTCGGACGCGATCACGAGCGTCGTGGCCGCGCAGCTGAGCCACCCGTACGTCTGCGCCGTCACGCTTCTCGAGGGCAACGCGTTCATCCACCAGTTCACCGAGGAGAAGATCCGCGATCCGAAGATCCTCGAATACGCCAAAAAGGTCGAGGTCATCCACGACGAAGAGATCGAAAAGCTGCCGCGCCACCTGCGCTACACGGTGAAGGTCGACCTCGTCATGAAGGACGGGACGGTCTACAACATCGGCGAGACCTATCCGAAGGGGCACCCGAAGAATCCGTTCACGCACGAGGAGCTGCTCTGGAAGTTCCGGACGCTCTCGGGCCGGGCGATCCAGGACGGCGCAAGAATCGAGAAGATCATCGACGCCGTCCTCAACCTCGAACGGATCGACCGCTTCAACGCGCTAGCGGACCTTCTCTCGACGCGGGCGTAGGACGCGCATGGGAAAGACGGCGGTCGAGAAGATCATATCGGAGCACGCGGGGCATGACGCGAAGGCGGGGGATTTCGTCGTCGCGGACGTCGACCTCGCGATGACGCACGACACCACGGGCCCGATCGCGATCACGGCCTTCCGCGAGTACGGGAAGGAACGCGTGTGGGACGCGTCGAAGGTCGTCATCATGCTCGACCACGCGGCGCCGAGCCCCAACGAGCGGATCAGCAACCTCCACGCGCTCCTCAGGACGTTCGCCTCGGAGCAGGGAATCCGTCTCTACGACGTCGGCGAGGGCGTCTGCCACCAGCTCGTCGTCGAAGAGGGGCTCGTCGTCCCCGGAGACCTCGCGGTCGGCGCGGACTCGCACACCTGCACCTACGGCGCGCTGAACGTCTTCGCGTTCGGCGTCGGGTCGTCGGACATGAGCGGCGTCCTGCTCACGGGAAAGCTCTGGCTCCGCGTCCCGCAGACCGTCGCGGTCACCGTCGCCGGAGAGATGCCGAAGGGCACGTTCGCGAAGGACCTCATGCTTAACCTGATCGGGAAGATCGGCTCGGACGGGGCGGACTACCTCGCACTCTCATTCTGCGGGGAGACGATCCGCGGGATGTCCGTCTCCGAACGGCTCACTCTCAGCAACATGGCGATCGAATGCGGCGCGAAGGTCGGACTCATGGAGGCCGACGAAAAGACAACCCGGTATCTGGAAGGAAAGGGCGCGCGCGCGGCGCGCCCCGCGTTCGACGACGACGACGCGGCGTTCCGGTCGCGCATCGGGATCGACGCGTCCCGGATCCCGCCGCTCGTGAGCCGGCCGCACGCGGTGGATTCGGTCGTCCCGGCGGCGGACCTGGCCGGAACCGCCGTGTCGCAGGTCTTCATCGGAACGTGCACGAACGGACGGCTCGACGATCTCCGGGTCGCGGCCGGAATCCTCGACGGCCGCCGCGTATCGGCGAACTGCCGGCTGCTCGTCTGCCCCGCGTCGCGGGGAACGCTCCTCGCCGCGCTCGAAGAGGGCGTCATTTCGACGCTCGCGGCAGCCGGGGCCGTGATCCTTCCGTCCGGCTGCGCCGCATGTCCCGGGACGCATCTTGGCGTTCCGGGCGACGGCGAAAACGTCATCTCCACGGCGAACCGGAACTTCAAGGGACGGATGGGCAACAACAGGGCGTCGATCTATCTCGCGTCGCCCGCGACCTGCGCGGCGTCCGCCCTCGAAGGGCGCATCGCCGACCCGCGGGCGTACATCCGGTGAGGGGGGCGGCGAAATGCAAAGCATCCTGAACGGCCGGGCCCGGCGCGTCGGAGACGACATCAATACGGACTACATCATCGCCGGAAAGTACACGAAGACGCTCGACTTCTCCTCGCTCGCCGAGCATCTTCTCGAGGATCTCATCCCGGGCTTTTCGAAGACGATCCGCGCAGGCGACATGATCGTCGCGGGACGGAACTTCGGCTGCGGATCGTCGCGAGAGCAGGCCCCGATCGCCATCCGCTGCGCCGGGATCGCCGCCGTCCTCGCGAAGTCGTACTCACGGATCTTCTTCCGCAACGCGATCAACCAGGGAATCCCCGCGTTCCTCTGCGACACGGACGCGATCGGAGAGGGGGACCGTCTCGTCGTCGACGTCGCGAACACGACCGTCGAACTTCCCGACAGGGGGCTGTCGGTCCGCATGACGCCGCTTTCGCCCGTCATGCTCGACATCCTGAACGAGGGCGGCCTCGTGGAGTACCTCAAAAAGTACGGCGGCTTCGTCCTCGGGAACGCCCCGGGACGCCGCGCATCGACCGAAGGGAGGGAGTGACGGGACGGACACTCGTCAAAGGCGTTCGGAAACCCCTGCGGAACTCTTTTCTCAGGCGCACCCGGAAAAGACACGAACAGGAGGGATACAGGCATGAAACAGCGCACCAGGGTTTTCTCCCGGATTTTCGTCGTCTCGCTTCTCGCGCTCGCCCTCACGGGCGGAGCCGCGCTCGCCGAGGACATCCACCTGAACATGGGCAGCACGTCCTCGAGTTCCGGCGTCTACGCGTGGTGCGTGGCCGCCGCGAACGTCATCAACAAGGCGAAGAACGGCGTCAACGTCACCGTCGTCGAAAGCGGCGCGGGAATGGACAATCTGCGGAAGATCAGCTCGGGCGTCTTCGACTTCGCGCTCGCCATCGACCTCCCCGGAACCCTCCAGCTGTACAAGGGGATCGAGGGTTTCAAGGGCAAGGCATTCACGAATGTCCGGTGGCTGTTCGTCCGGAACGTCTTCGCCGATCGGCTGTACGTCCGCAAGGATTCGGGCGTCACGACGTTCGGCGACCTCAAGGGGAAGAAGTTCAACCCCGGAATCCCGGGCTCGGCCTCGGGCGCGTACGTCATGCAGTACAACACGATCCTGGGATACGGAATCCAGCTCGTCCCGTCCGCCTACGGCGACGCGGTGAACGCCCTCAAGGAGGGGCGGATCGTCGGCCTCCAGAAGTCGAGCGGCCTGAACAACATCGACTCGTCGCTCATCGAGGTCAACCTGACGACGCCGCTGACCGTCGTGGGCTACTCGAAGGACGACGTCGCGAAGATCCAGAAGGACATCCCGTACATGAGCTTCCTCGAGCGCCCGAAGGGGAGCATCAAGGAGTTTCCGGACGTCGGGCCGATCTGGGAGGAGTGCCCGATCGCCGGGGCCGTCGCGACGACCGCGATGTCCGAGGAGGTCGCCTACAAGATCGTGAAGGCGTACTACGAGGGATTCGATGAGGTCGCGGCGGCGTACGCGCCGGTCAAGGGATTCGACCCCGTCGCGGACTACTTCAAGTACGCGGGCGACGACGTCGTGCCCGCCCACGCCGGACTGATCCGCTACGCGAAGGAACGGGGCATCGACGTTCCGAAGCGCTTCATTCCGCCGGAGTACACGGGGAAATAGCATCCGCAGCGCCGGGGCCCGGGCCGCTTTTCCCCCGGATCGCGGCCCGGCGTCCGAACAGGAGGGATGGCGCGTGTCATTCATCATATCCGGGAAGACCAGAACCACCGTTCTTTTCGTCCTCGGCATCCTGCTCGCACTCTTCCAGCTCTTCGGCCCGATCTACCTCACGGGCCTGCTCGACATCCAGTTCCGGGCCATTCACGTCGCGTTCGGACTGACCATCGCGTTCCTCAACTTCCCGTTCGGGCGCAAGCGGACGGACGACGCCCCGACCGGGAGCATCGCGATCGCCGACGTCGCGATCATCGTCCTTCTGATCGCGGCCAACGCGAACGCCTTCCTGAAAGCCATGGACATCTACACGGGAATGACCGGGGCCGGGACGCTCGATCTCGCGCTCGGCGCGGCGCTCATCGTAATCGTCCTCGAATCGGCGCGGCGCACCGTCGGAATCGCCATCCCGATCATGGTCTTCCTGCTGCTCGGATACATCGTCGCCGGGTCGTCGTTCCCGGGGATCTGGAAGCTGCGCGGCATCGACCTGGAATACGTCGCGAACTCGCTCTACTACTCGCCGCTCGGGATCTACGGGAGCGTCACCGGAATGTCGGCGACGTTCATCTCGATGTTCATCGTCTTCGGCTCGCTGCTCTCGGCGACGGGCGGCGGCAAGACATTCATCGACATCGCGCTCGCGCTCACCGGACGATACGTCGGAGGCCCGGCGAAGGCTGCGGTGGTGTCGAGCGCGCTGTTCGGCAGCATCTCGGGGAGCGCCGTCGCGAACGTCATGGTCACGGGGACGTACACGATTCCGCTCATGAAGAAGCTCGGCTACCGGCCCGAGTTCGCGGGCGCCGTCGAGGCCATCGCGTCGTCGGGCGGGGGGATCACCCCGCCGATCATGAGCATCACCGCGTTCATGATGGCGGAGTTCCTGAACATCTCGTACTTCTACATCATCGGCTACGCGCTGCTCCCGTGCCTCCTCTACTACACGGGCGTGTTCAGCGGCGTCCACTTCCGCACCGTGCGGATGGGCATCCGGAAGCTCCCCGAGGAAGACATCCCGAAGTGGCGGGACATCCTCACGTTCGAACGTCTCGCAGGACTTCTCGTCCCCACCGGCATCCTCCTCTGGCTCATCGGAATCGGGCAGCCGCTCCAGCTCGCGGGGTTCTACGCATGCCTCTCGGCGCTCGGCGTCTTCTTCCTGCTCGGGCTCCGGAAGCGCGACCTGAAGGGAACGCTCCGGCTCATCATCGACGCGCTGGCCGAAGGAGGGCGCGACGTCGCCTCGATCGTCCCGATCCTCGTCTCGGTCAGCATGGTCGTCAACCTCATCGGCCTGACGGGGATCGCCCCCAAGATCAGCGGCGTCATCCTCCAGGTCGGCGGAACCAACATGTACTTCTCGCTCATGATCGCGACGATCGTGCCGTTCCTTCTCGGAACGTCGCTGCCCACCGTGCCGACCTACGTCCTCTCGGTCTCGATCCTCGTCCCGCCGTTGCTCAAGCTCGGCGTCGACCCTGTGGCCGCGCACTTCTTCTTCATCTACTGGGCGATCCTGGGCGGCGTGACGCCCCCGACCTGCACTGCGGCCGTCGCCGCCGCGGGCATCGCGAAGGCCGACTGGGTGAAGACGGGGTTCTTCGCCGTCAAGCTCGGAGCCGTCGCGTTCATCCTGCCCTATTTCTTCGCGCTCAACCCGGCCCTCGTGGGGCGCGCCCCGATAGTCGACGTCCTCATGCACGGCGCAACCGCATTCATCGGCGCCATTGCCATCGCGTACGGACTCTTCAGCCACCGGAACGGCCTCGTGACCAACGCGGCGATCTGCGTCGCGTTCTTCATCGGAGGACTGATGCTGCTCTTCCCGCAGAACGTCGTCTCCGTGATCGGCCTCGGGATCGTCGCCATCGCGTGCCTCATCGACCGGAAGGTGCTCCTCGCCGCGCCGGTCCCCCTGAACAACGACATCGACCGGAGGTCATAACCCGTGAAAAAGACATCGCTTCTCAAGAAGTACATCCTCGAACGAAACGCCCTCGTCTGCCCCGGCGCGCACGACGCCATCTCCGCGAAGCTCATCGAACAGAGCGGCTTCAGGGCGCTCCAGGTGAGCGGCTTCGGCCTCTCGGCGACGTATCTCGGCCTCCCCGACATGGCCTTCATCGGCTTCAGCGACGTCCTGAACTTCACGAGGAACATCGTGAACGCCGTGAACGTCCCGGTCATGGCCGACGCGGACACGGGCTACGGCAACAGCATCAACGCGATGCACGTCACGCGGGAATTTATCAGGGCCGGCGCCGCCGGGATGAACATCGAGGACCAGGTCTTTCCCAAGCGCTGCGGCCACCTCGAAGGCAAGCAGATCATCCCGCTCGGGGAGATGGTCCTCAAAATCAAAGCCTGCGCCGAAGCGCGCGACGAAATCGACCCCGACTTCGTCCTCAACGCCCGGACAGACGCCATCGCCGTCGCGGGCGTCGACGAAGCGATCCGGCGCGGAAACGCCTACGCCGAGGCGGGCGCCGACCTCATCTTCGTCGAGGCCCCGCGCGCCGTGGAACAGATCGAACGCGTCGTGAAGGAAATCAAGGCCCCCGTCAGCATCAACCTCATGGACGCCGTCGTCGGAGGCAAGACGCCGCTCGTCTCCATCGACACCCTCCGGAAGCTCGGCGTCGCGCGCGTGAGCATCCCCGTCGGTCCGCTCTTCGCGGCCGTCCGCGGGATGCGCGAATATCTGGACGCGATCAAGGGCGACCGGATCGCGGAGGGACGGACCGACCTCGTCGTTCCGTTCGCGGACTTCAAGAACCTCGTCGGCTTCGACGGATTCAGGGACCTCGAAAGGAAACACCTGCCGTCGTTCGTCGAATAGCCGGCGCGAACGAACCCGGCTTTCGGGTCTATCGGAAGAAAAGGAGGGCACGTGAATGAAACGTCTCGTCACGCTGTCGGCGCTTCTGGCGCTCCTGCTGTGTCCCGCAGCCTTCGCGGCCGAACCGTCGCAGGACGTCCTCGTCCTCGAGGGGAGCGCGGTCCAGGTCGGAACCATGTGGGGCGAGGTGAACAAAGAGTCCATCCTCAAGGCTTACAACGCGTTCCTCGCGCGCGCGAAGGACAAGGAAAAGGAGCTTCGGAACTTCGCGAAGCTCTCGATCGAACTGTCGGGCAAGATCGACTGCCCCTACTGGATCGATGAACTCAACGCCATCGCCGACACCGTGAAGATCGACCGCGAACTCTACATCGCCTTCACGTTCGGACGCTACCGCGACCTCGCGCTGCTCTACAAGGGCGTCGGCTGCACCTCGTTCGCCGTCACGCCGCCCGCGACAAAGAACGGACAGATCATCTTCCACAAAACGCGCGAGACCGCCCCCGACCTCCAGGCCGGCTACCTCAAGAAAATCACCGACACGACGCCCGGCGGCAAGAAGCCCTTCAAATTCTTCGGAGAGATGGGAACGGCCGACACGGGCGTGTCGTTCTTCGTCAACGAGAAGGGACTCGCGGGCGCGGCGGACGTCCCGTCGCAGTGGCAGCCCAACGAATGGTACGTCGAGCCGTACAAGGGCGAGACGCCGGACGTCAAGCCGCCGAAGTACGACGGATTCATGAACCACTACGTCCCGCGCTACATCGCCGAGCACTGCTCGAACGTCGACGAGGCCAAGGCCGTCCTGCACTCGTTCGTCGAGAAGGGGTACATCGCGAGCGGCAAGTGGGGCACGAACTACCTCTTCGCCGACGCGAGGGGCAAGGTGCTCCAGATCGCCGACAACTGCTACAAAATCGTCGAAGAAAACATGGACCCGTCGCTCGTGAAGGGCGGAAAGACCTACAAGGGCATCGCCTTCACGATCCTTCGCGAGAACGACTACGGCTCCCCCGAAGACGCGCTCATCGACAACTACGGCAAGATCACGGTCGAACTCGTGAACTCGCCGAAGGTCGGGAAGCACCCCGCGATCTGGAACCTGCCGCGCGCGCAATCCAGCTCGACCTTCCTGATCGACCCGAAGCACCCCGAAAAGCTCACGACGATCTTCGTGACGCTTCCCGCCTACGGCTACTCCATCCCGTTCCTGATGGGCGCGAACGCGACGCCGAAGGCGCTCATGGACGGCACGGTCTACCGGACGCAGAAGGAAGCCTTCCGCTACAGCGAGTTCTACGAGGCCGGCGTCAACGACGAGTGGCGGCGCTTCATCTACGCCGTCCGTCCGAAGGTCGAAAAGGGCGAGGACGCGACGAAGGACTTCAACGACTACTTCCTCAGGATGGTGAACCTGGTTCTGTCGATGAACAAGTAACTACAGCAACAAGACGAGGAAAGACAGCGAGGCCGCCCTTGAAGAAGGGGTGGCCTCGTCGCTGCCGAATCGTCGCCGTTTCAATGCTCCAGGTCTGAGATTTCCGGATCTTCATGTGCGGAATCTGCGACTTTCCTGCAACCGAATGCGATCCGCAAAACGCGAGACGATCCTCTCGGTGGTGTGCTTGGGATTCGAGCACCTAACGGCTTGTGCAAAAACCTCCGCCTCTTTGCCGGTGATTCCGCCAACCTTGTGGAGTTCGGCCACAAGCTCAAGCCCCCAGAGCAAAGAGACCCCTTCCTGTTCGCACAATTTCCGTAAATTCTTGTCGTTTGTCACGCATGTAAATCCATGCCGTTTCGCCGTAAGCAGGCACAGCCAATCCTCGAACGATAACGGTCCAGATCGGCCAGCCGCCGCATATGCATCTTCGATTTCCGGCTCGATGATGTTCAGTCCTAAGGCTACCAGTTCGTTTTCATCATCGATCTCGTTAACCTCGTCGACGACCGGGCTGGTCACGTACAGCGAGCCGATATGTTTCACCACAAGTTCCAGTATGGTCCGCTCCGCTTTGATGAAATCGATCAACACGCAAGCGTCCATGATCATCAACTTGCGGGGGGCGGGGCTTCGTGTCACAGAATGACCTCCCAATTCTGGAACAGGTCCTGCATCTCCTCGATGCCGATCCGAAGCATCTCTGCGCCGCGGCTGAGCGATATTTTGTCTTTTTCCACCGCTTCCCTTGTCAGGCGTTTGAATCGGTCTTCGTAGAAATCGAACCGTTGCATCCCGAACGGCTCCGCGGGATCGATGCCCATCGGCTCTTCCTTGAAGGAAAGCTTCCGGTCGAAGTGTTGTTGATAGGCTATGTTGAACTTCATCCAAATGGATTTGTCTACGGCCCCATCTTCCAGGAGACGCGAGAGAACAGTCTTGTAACTAACCCGGAAAATACGCTTGACTTTAAAGACCCTGTCCACGAAGTGCAATCCAGCTGCTTCATTCCATTCCTTGCGAAATCCCTCGTTCGGCATCAGAAAATGCCCGGCGAAACGGTCGGCCTCCTGTTCCTCATCCTTGCTTTCATCGACTTTAGCGACGTCGTAGGCATCGGGATGCAACATGAGATGGCCGAGTTCATGGGCGGCGCTGAAAATGCGCCTTTCCACCGAAATCCGCTCCCAAACGTTCACGGCAACCGCCGGGCCACCATCCTCCTCGCCCACAGAGAGGCCGAAGAAACTATCGGAAGCCAAGGGGACCGGAAAAACCTTCACACCCGTGTCTTCGAGCAGGCCACAGATATCGTGGATGGGCTCGGTGGTCTTCAATCCCAGCTTTTTCCGGCAAAGTCCGGCCGCTTCAGGAAGGCGCTCTCTGGAGCATTGCTTCCGGACAGCGCCAAGGTTGAACGGAATCTGTTTATTGAAAATCTCCTCAAGGAAATTAAAATCGTCGAGCCACTTCGCCACCTCGGCCAAGATATTCTCGCGATTATGCATCCGCTTCGCCGAACGGAAACGGACTGTGCGCAATTCCCGAACCGGCTGGAAAAGTTCTTGAAGCTTCACATCGAGGGCCTTGGCAATCGCCTGCATGGTCCTCATCCGCGGCTCGTTCTTTGCGAGTTCGAGGCTTTTTATCGCCGGCAAGGAGAGTCCCGCGTCGTCCGCCAGTGCGCTTTGGCTCAAGCGCTTCGCAGTCCTCAAACGCCTTACATTTTGGGCAAGTATCTGTAGATTCATGGTCGCTCCCCTCCCCCTTTTTTAAAAAATACCATTAAGCAAGATATTGTCAAGTGGTATTTTTTAGGAGAAAAAAGAGGTCTAGTGGTCCCAGAAAAATGGGCCAAAGGATACAGTGTTACATGCGATCACGTCGTTTCGGGCGCTATCGTAAACCGCCCCGATCGGAAAGCCCCTCCATATACGTCCGGATTCGCCGCACGCACTCGTCGATGCGCTCCTTCTTGCCGAGGACGATGTCGTCGATCATCGCGCCCGCCTCAGGCCGAGGGCCGCGACAGCAACTCCTCGTACGCGGCGAGGTCGCTTTCGGAGAAGCAGCAGAAGGTCACATCCATGTCGCCGGAAGACGCTTCGAGCACGGCGCGAACCGTATGGACCGCAATCCGCGCCACCTGGTCAAAAAGGTCTCGAAACACCCCGCGATCTGGAATCTGCCGCGCGCGCAGTCCAGCTCGACCTTCCTGATCGACCCGAAGCACCCCGAAAAGCTGACGACGGTCTTCGTGACGCTGCCCGCCTACGGCTACTCCATCCCGTTCCTGATGGGCGCGAACGCGACGCCGAAGGCGCTCATGGATGGCACGGTCTACCGGACGCAGAAGGAGGCTTTCCGCTACAGCGAGTTCTACGAGGCCGGCGTCAACGACGAGTGGCGGCGCTTCATCTACGCCGTCCGGCCCAAGGTCGAAAAGGGCGAGGACGCGACGAAGGACTTCAACGACTACTTCCTCAGGATGGTGAATCTGGTCCTGTCGATGAATAAGTAACCCGCACGGAACGCCGAATGACAGGCCCCCGCCGCATCATCCGCGACGGGGGCCTGTTTTCGCCGTCACCACACGTATGCTTCGGGTTGGCGGTTCGGAAGGCTCGGAAGCTGCGCCCGGATGACATCGACGTAATCCGGGTCGATGTCGGCGTAAATGACGCACTCCCGGTCCTCCGCGGTCGCGAGGACGACGCCCCACGGGTTGATGACCATCGACCTTCCGTAGGATTGGAAAGCGGGCTTCTTTCCGATCTGAGCCGGAGCCACGACATAGCACTGATTCTCGATGGCGCGGGTGCGGAGGATCGGTTCCCAGTGATCCTTCCCGGTGAAGAGCGTGTAATTGGCCGGAACGAACATGATGCGCGCCCCGCGAAGCGCCATGATGCGATAGAGTTCCGGGAAGCGCATGTCGTAGCAGATCGACAGGCCGACCTTGCAAAAGTCCGTATCGCACACCCGGATGGACTTCCCGGCTTTTTTCGTATCCGACTCCCTCGTCGAGGGGCCGTTCTTGATATCGACGTCGAACAGGTGGATCTTCTCGTACCGTCCCGCAAGGTTCCCCTTCGGATCGAACAGAAGGCACGTGTTGTAGAGCC
This sequence comes from Lactivibrio alcoholicus, assembly GCF_055390895.1. Lineage (NCBI taxonomy): Bacteria > Thermotogati > Synergistota > Synergistia > Synergistales > Aminobacteriaceae > Lactivibrio > Lactivibrio alcoholicus. Next base: position 1,814,257 of record NZ_AP042471.1, on the reverse strand, counting down.
GTTCTTCGCCCTCGATCCTTTCGCCGATGCTCCCGCAGTGCAGCCAGACGCCGTACCGCCTCGCGAGGGACGAGAACGCCTCCGACATGGGGCCGGGGATCGGCTCCGCATTCTCGAACGTCCCTTCCTTCGTCCCGATGTAATGCACGTTCTCGGGCATCGACACGAATTGCGCGCCTCGCCGCGCGGCTTCCGCGACGAATTTCTCCACAACGTCCAAGTTGCGTTCCTTGTCCGCCTGCGAATCCATCTGAATGGCGGCCATCACGAATCTCGACACGACACACCTCTCCTCTCGTTTGCGCCTCGTCGTCGCACAACGGCCACGAAGCGGCCTACAGCATCCCCCACATGCGCGGCAGGAACAGCGTGAGTTCCGGGAACGCCGCGATGATCGCAAGCGCCGCGATCGAGGCGACCACGAACGGCATGACCTTCGGGGCGAGTTCCTCCATCGACAGCTTGCTGATGCTCATGCCGACGAACAGGTTCGACGCGACCGGCGGCGTGATCTGCCCGATAGCGATGTTCACGGTGCACATGACGCCGAACCATATCGGATCCCACTTGAAATGCGCGACGATCGGCATGAACAGCGGGATGAAGATGTAAAAAATGGAGTTTCCGCCGATAAGCATTCCGGCGATCAGCAGGATGACGTTGATCAGCAGCAGCACCACGTTCGGATTGTCGGAAACCATAAGGATGACCGAGGCGGCCTTGTCTATCAGGCCGACGGTCTGCGCCGCCCACGCGTAGAGGCCTCCCATGCCGATGAGGATCATGACGACGGCGCTCGTGCTCGCCGAGAAGGCCAGCATCTCGTAGAAGACCTTCCACGTGAGCGTATGATAGATGAACACGCCGACGAACACGCCGTAGAATATGGACACCGCCGCCGCTTCGGTCGGCGTGAAGACGCCGCCGTAGATGCCGCCCAGGATGATCACGGGGGACAGGATCGCCCAGAACGCTTCCTTGAGCGCGTGCAGGAAATTTCCCTTGCGCGGCTCCGCCTTCCACCCGTTCTTGCGCGAGGTGAACCACGCCGCGGCGCACAGGCACGCGGACATGATCAGGCCGGGAATGAATCCCGCCGCGAACATCGCGCCGATCGACGTTCCCGTGATCGACGCGTACACGATGAACGAGATGCTCGGCGGAATGATGATCGCGATGCCGGATGCGGAGCTGACGACGGCCGTCGCGAACGCCTTGTCGTATCCGGCCGCAACCATTCCCGGGATCATGATGACCCCGATGACGGCCACGGTCGCCGGTCCCGAGCCGCTGATCGCGCCCCAGAACGTCGCGACGAGGATGGCCCCGATCGCGAGCCCTCCCGTAATGCTGCCGACGCACTCCTTGACGAAGTTGATCAGCCTTTCCGCAATGCCCGCGCGCTCCATGATCGCCCCGGCCAGAATAAAGAAGGGGATCGCCAGAAGCGGCACCTTCGCGATATTGGCGAAGAACGAGTACGAAATGCTCTGCCATCCGAGGTCGTAGACCCAGATGATGGCGGCGGCGGACACTCCCATGGCGATCGCTATGGGAAGCTTGAGCATGAGAGGGACCAGGAACAGGAAAAGAAGCCAGAAAGCGGGATCCGCAAACAGCGTCTTCATATCGGAAATATCCTTCCCCGCGCGTCAGTACGTTCCATGCGCGAAGTCCTCAAACGTTCGCTGCAACGTCCTCAGAACGATGAGCGCCGACCCGATCGGAATCGAACTCGTAAACCACCAGACGGGGATGACGAGCGTCTCCGTCATCGCATTCAGGGCTATCTCGTCGAGGATCTCGGCGTAACCGCAATAGCCGAGGGCGATGAAAAACGCCACCGTTACCGCCTGGATGAGCGCGTACAGGACCGCGCGCACCGGCTTCGGAAACATGTCGTAGACCATGCTGACGGACATGTGCGCGCCGTCGCGGCACGCCCAGGCGCTGCCGAGAAACGCGAGCCAGACGAACAGATAGAGGTTCAGTTCTTCCGTGAAATTCAACGACAGGTTGACCACGTATCGCGAAATGACATTGATGAAGGCAAACGACGACATCGATAAGAGAATGATCGCCGTGAGGATCTTCTCGAAGTTCTTCGACAGGTACCGCAATGCGTTCACTTCTTCACCTCCGTTGCGGATACAGGGACCGAACGGGCGGGGAGGGGACGAAAGGGGGGCCGCCCCCTCTCCGCCGGTCGTCACTCGACCTTCCGGATCGTCAGTCCCGCGGCGCGCATGTCCTCTTCGGCCGCCTTCACGAGATCCTCGCCCACCAGCTTCATGTGTTTCTCGAAGACGCCCTTCGTCGCCTTCCGGAACGCCATGATCTCCTCGGGCGTGGATGTGTGGATCGTCACGCCGTTGTCAGCGAGCAGCTTTCTGGGATCGCGCGGAATGACCTTCTCATCGTTGGGAAGGAGGTTCCGCGCTTCCAGCCACTTGTACGCGCTTCCGTCGTCGAAGCCGAGCTGATTCAGCATTCCCGTGTAGACGCCCGCCTCCTCGGCGCATTCGCGGAGGATCTTCTGCGTGTCCGCGTCGAACGACGCCCAGACCTTCGAGTTCGCGACGAACGCCATCGCGGCGCACGTGTAGTTCCATTCGGTGACGAACTTGTGGAACTCGTAGACCCGGTACGGGATGATGACGTTGTAGGGGTTCTCCCCCGCGTCCACGATCCCCTGCTGGAACGCAGTCACCGCTTCGCTCCAGTTGATGTTGACGCCGTTCGTTCCGAGCGCTTCGAGCGTATCCTTGTACAGCGGCGACGAGACGAACCGGATCTTCACGCCCTTCATTTCCTCCGGCGTCCGCAGCGGCTTGTTGGAATGGAGCTGCCGAGGCGCGTTGTACCCCCACCCGAAGACCGTCACGCCGGCCTTGGCCGCGATGTCCTCGAGCATCTTTCCCGCCTTGCCGTGGACGATGGCCTCCATGGCCTTCTGCGTATTGCCGCTCGACGCGATGAACCACGGGAGCGTGAACAGGTTCATCGACGGAAGCTGCGTCGCCCAGTTCGCGGGACCGGCGTACGAAAAGTCGATCGTGCCGTTGCGCAGCATCAGGAGTTCATTGCTCTGCTTTCCGCTCAGAAGCTGCGCGGAATAGTACGGCTTGATGTTGAGCTTCCCGTTCGTCTTCTGCTGGACGAGCTTGACGAACATCGCCGTGCCCTGTCCCCAGATGGTGTTCTCGGTCAGGTTGCAATTCAGCTTGTACTCCGGCTTGAACTCCGCGGACGACGGAACGGCGAGCGCGCAGAAACACAGGCACGCAAGCGCTGCTGCGAGACATTTCTTCATGGCGCGTCCTCTCCTCTCGAAATGGGATTCGTTTACTTCCACTGCCTCAGGAACCCGACGACGCGATCCACGGTCTTGTTGACGATCTGCTCGCCCTTTTCCCTGGTTCCGATCGTCGCGTCTCCGACGACCGCTTCCGTGTACAGTTCGTTCGTCAGCGTGAAGCGCGGGATATCGGGATACTCGTCGGGAACGGGGTCGACCCGGATCGCGCGATCCATCTTGACGAGGTCGGGCCGGAGATACAGGAACGTCGAGGTCCCCGCCTCGCTTGCGTGTCCGTGCGCCATCTTCCCGTCGTACTGAAGGATGCCCTCCTTCGCGCACAGCGGCTGGATGATGCGCCACCAGTCGATCAGGCAGCACTTGACGTTTCGCGTCTTGCGCAGATGTATGGCGATCTGCGTCACCACGGGGACGTTGCCGAGATGCGGGCTGACGAAGCAGAACCGCGTGACGCCGGTCTCGATCAGGCTGTCGAGGACGTCCTCGAGGTACGTCTTCAGGCTCTCCGGACGGACCGAGACGGTGCCGCCCTCCTTGAAATACAGGCTTTCCGAATACCCTACGGGCAGACAGGGCCCCACGATCCAGCCGATCTTCTTCGAGATGCGCTCTGCGATCTCCTCCGCCACCAGCGTATCCGCGCCGATCGGAAGGTGCGGCCCCCACACCTCGAACGCCCCGATCGGAAGAAGCATCGCGTGCGTCTTCTGAATCTCGTTCCGGTAATCGACCAGGTTCATTTCCTTCATCAACATGCCGTTTCCCCTTCTTTCCCGAAAAATGTGCGTTCAATGAATCCGTTTCGGCCTAATACGGAAGCAACACCGATGGAAGCCATATGGAAATCTGCGGTACGAACGACAGCAGAAACAGCAGCGCGAACAGGATGGACAGGAACGGAGCGACGCCTTCCACGACGTCCTCGACGGATTGTTTTGTCACGTCCGAGAGGACAAACAGGCCGATGCCGACCGGCGGCGTTGCGATGCCGATCGTGACTCCGAACGCGAGGATGACGCCGAGCTGTACGGGATCCACCCCGATTTGCTGCATCAGGGGAACGAGGATCGGCGTGAGCAGGATGATGATGCTCGCCGCGGTCGTTATCGTTCCCAGCATGAGGATCAGCGCGTTGACAAGGATCAGAATCACCCACTTGTTGCTCGTGAGGCTCAGGACGTATTCGGCGAGCAGGACGGGCGTACGTTCGAGCATCAGGATATACGACATCGTGGACGCGATGCCGAACAGGATGAGACTGTTCGCAGCCGTGAACATCGACGACACGATGACGTTCCAGAGAGACTTGCGATTGAGCGTCCCGTAGGCGAGCCCGAGGGCGAGCGAATAGAGCACCGCAACGACTCCGGCTTCCGTCGGGCTTATGAATCCGGTGGTCATTCCGAACAGAATGATCACGGGAGCGAGGAGCGCCCATATGGATGTCTTGAAAACCGCGAAGCGGTCGCGCATAGGAATCCGCTCGCCCAGCGGAAATTTGTCCGGGTGGCGATGGGCTATCCACGCGCATTGAAGCATGAGCGCAACGCCGATGACGATTCCAGGGCCGATGCCTGCGAGGAACAGCTTCGCGATGGAGACGTTCGCAATAACGCCATAGAGGATGAACGGAACGCTTGGAGGAATGATGGGGCCGAGCATCGACGACGCAAGCGTGACACCCGTGCTGTACTTCAGGTCGTAGCCGGAGTCGGTCATCGCTTTGATCTCGATAGGCCCCAGCGCCGCGCAATCGGCCGCAGCGGAGCCCGAAATGCCCGCGAAGATCATGGAACACAACACGTTGACGTGGGCAAGTCCGCCCTTCCAATGTCCCACGCAGACACGCGCGAACGAGAAGATCCGCTCCGCGATTCCGCAGGCGTTCATGATGTTGCCCGCCATAATGAAGAAGAAGATGGAAAGCAGACTCCACGTCATGGATCCTTCGATGACGCCCTGCGCGAGGATATGGATGGGATAGTCCCCGAGCCAGCATGCGACGAGGACGGACGTCCCCATGGCGACCGGGATCGGAGCTTTCAAGAAGAGAAGCGCGACGAGCGAGACAAGGAGACCCAGGGACACCATCAGAGAACGTCCTCCGCCAATTCGAGCGGACCCTTCGGTCCGACGCCCACGCCGAGCAGCTTCTCGGCCATACGCCATGCGATGCACAGCCCCAGCAAGTAGAGCGGCCAGATGTTGGCCTCAGGCGGCAGCGGCAAGTACTGTTCGGGTTTCGCCATCACCACGATCTCGCGGTATTTGAGGGTGGAGGCGATCAGCATCGCTCCGAACACGACTCCCACGAGCGCCACGAGACGAGCGAGCCAGAGACTCAGACGGTTCGGAAGCAGATTCACGAAGAAGTCGATCTCGACCTCTTCCCCGCGAAGAAAGGAAACGGCCGTTCCCGGGATGATCGAGTACAGGCCGAGGAACAGAAGGAGTTCCACAGTCCAGGCGACCGGATGTCCCAACGCTCGCGAGGTGATCTGCAGCGTGGCGATGAGGATCATCAGAATGCCGTTCACGCCCAACAGGATGGAGACTCCGACTATCAGCGCGCGTTTCACCGCGTTCAGTAACTCCCGCATGTCACCAACCCCGTTTCTCGTATGTCGGAGGGATCGCATGACTGTGCCCCTTCCGACGTTCGCAAAAGACTCTCTATTGGATGGCGCACACCTTCTCGACGAATCCCGCTGGGATGGTTCCCTGCTTTTCGAGTTCGGGGATGAACGTCGCGATCTTCTCCCGCCACGGGGCGAGATCGACCTCGTGGAACGTTACTCCGTACTTCTCCTTCATTTCCTTCACGAGCTTCTCGCCATTCTCGATCGCCAGCTTCGTGCAGATGTCGCCGGCCTCGCGGAGCGCGTCGTAGAGGATCTCCTGCTGCTCCTTCGTCAGGCTCTGAAACCGCTTCTCGTTCATGACCACCGCGACCTGCTGCTGGTATTCGTGCGTCACGGTCAGATGGGGCGCGACCTCGCAAAACTTCTGATAGAGGGCGTCGGTCACGGGGCACGTCACGGCATCGACGGTTCCCTGCTTCAGCGCGAGATACGTCTCGGAGTAGGGAAGGACGATCACGGACGCTCCGAGATGTTCCCACGCCTTCACGGACAAAGGTGCCGAGGCCATTCGCAACTTGAGCCCCTTCAGATCCCCCAACGAGAGAACGGGCTTTTTCGTCGCAAGGACGCGGTACGGACCGCGAAGCCAATTCTTGTCGCGGTTCATGATCCGAAGCCCCGCCTTTTCGACGAGCCGCTGCTCGATATCCTTCTGCATGTCGCTCAACAGATACCGCTTGTAGTGGTCGTTGTCCTTGAATAGATACGGCACGCCGCCCCCGATCACGCGAAACTCGGGAACATATGCGTCGTAGAACGAATACCCTTCCGCATAGAAGTCCTGCAACCCATGAATCATGTTCTCAATCTGCTTCTTGGAGTCGCCCAGCACCTCGCCGTAATAGATGTCGATCACGATTTCGCCGTTCGTGCGCTTTTTTACCGTATCCGCGAAATGTCGCAGCGCGACGCCTTCGTGATGCGACTCCGTCATCTTCATGCCGAGCTTCATCCGGACGACCGCCTCCGACCGGTCGGGGAAGCCGCACATCATCGCGGCCAGCGCGACTCCAAGAGCTACACCGAGGGACAAACAGCGTTTCTTCATCATCTCTTCCTCCTTTACGATGATGGTGCGTGTGCGACGTTCGCTATTTCACCGCCCAGCTTCCCCGAAGCAGGGCGTTGGCCTTCGAGATATCGGCCAGCCTTGTACCCTTTCGCAACAGTTCCTTTTTCTCCGGCTCCTTCTGTTGTCTTTCCTGCGCCTCCTTCAGGATACCGATCGCGTTCTCCGGCGGCATGACGACGAATCCATTCTCGTCCGCCACGACGATATCGCCAGGCGTGACGAGAACGCCGCCGCAACTCACGATCGTATTCAGCTCCCCCTCAATGCCCAGAATCCGGGTCGTGATCGCCGAAAGACGCCGATAAAACACCAGAAGCCCCATCTCGCGGATCTCCTGAATGTCGGTCGCAGCCCCGTCCACGATGACGGCCTCCACGTCCGCGAGCTTGAGTGCGTACGCCACGATTCCTCCGAGGCATGCGTACTGCATGTCGCCCGCACGGTCAATCATGAGAACGTCTCCCGGGCCGACGAACTCCGGAGCCTTGTGAAGCAACGTGGAGTCCATTGACGGGAGCCGGACCGTCACGGCGCGCCCGATCACCCGTCCGCCGGGGATGGACGTCCGGAACTCGGCCGTCGCAAAACCGAAGTGCGACATGTGTCCTATCGTCGCGGGGTCCACATCTGCATAGAGTCGAAGTGTTTCGTTGGGAATCGTCTTCACCGAGTCGCGGATGATCACCTGAAAACCCCCTTCTATTTTTTGAAATAGCAACGTTCACGGATGCTTCCGGATCGGTGGAATACACGCGTACGGCTATATCGGCGAAGTCGGCGCGCTCTTCGTCTCCCGTGCTGCCGTTTCGTCCGCGTTTGCACCGAAGACGGAACGGTACTCGACAATGTCACTTCGGGCGTAGTAACGGGTGAAATAGACGACGGTGCGGGATTGGTCGTAGTTGAACCGCTCGATGTGAAGAAGCGGGGAACCGCTTTTCACGTCGAGCAGACGGGAGGTTTCTTCGTCGGCGAGGACGGCTGTGACATATTCTTCGGCTGTTTCGAGGTGAATTGAAAAGCTATCCCGGAGAACATCCGTAATGTTGAAGACGGCACCCGCTCGTCGAAAGGGCTCCGCATTCATCGTATCGGGAAGAAACGTGTTGATCGCAAACACGGGAAGTCCCTTCCAGTTTCGGACGCGCACGATGCGAAGGACCTTCTGCCCGTCATGTAGACGCAGGGCGGCGTGCGTCGCCGGATCGGGATCTTCGTATTCGATCGATATCGTTCTGCATGAGAGTTCGTCGAAATGGTTTTTGTAGAAATCGCGGAAGCCGGCGAAAAGCAGCCAGCGCATCGTTTTGGACCGGTCCGTAACGAACGTTCCCTTGCCCTGCATCCGGACGATCAGGCCGTCGTGCTCCAGCCGTCCCATCGCCTGTCTGACCGGGGCCCGGCTTGCGCCGTAGAGCCGCTGGAGTTCTGCTTCCTGGGGCAGCATATCTCCGGGACGTAGACGCGCGTCGACGATCTGTTGCCGAATGTCGTCGTAGATTTTGGAGTGCAGCGGAACCGATGTCGCCATAAGAATTCCACCTTCCGGCATCTGGAGCGGATGCGCTTGCTAATCGTTATAACATCATAATCATTAGCAGTCAAGAAACACGATGTAACAGGGAGGCCTCCCCGGAATGGGGCGGCCTCCCTGTTTTGTTCGGCATCAATCCAATGGCCAGGAAATCATTTCAATTCGTCATAGTCCTTATCGGATACAGGTCCATCCATTCTACGGGCCCCGCGTGACAATTCGTTTCGATAGAAAGGTGGGAAAACCAGCTGTCTTTTGCAGCACCGTGCCAATGCCTGACGTTTGCCGGAATCCGTACTACATCGCCCGGATGAAGCTCCCGGGCTTCCTTTCCCTCCTGTTGAAACCATCCTCGTCTGCCGGTGACCAACAGTATCTGTCCTCTCGGAAACACCGCACCATCCGATAGACGATGTACGTTCATGTCATTCACTCCTCATCCGATCGTCTTGCCCATCTCGTACGCTTGCTTCATCACCGGATGCCCCTTGATGTCATCTTTTTGCCAGACTCCCGCAGCGTAGATTACGCCCTTCTCATGCGGATCTGTCAGACAATCGTCTGTAAACGCGCGGAAGCCTTCGATGGTTCGCTCCAACATCCTCCGGTCCGTATCGGCGGCCGTCGCGATGAAATAGAAGTCCTTGCCCGAAATTTCCGTATATCTTGGGACGGTGCGGTCGATAAGCGTTTTTATCTGTGCGTTCATCGTGTAAAAATACACGGGGGTCGCCATAACGATAAAGTCGGCCCGTACCATCCTGTCAAGCACGTCCGCCATGTCGTCCTTCAGGATGCATTCATGCGAGCTCTGACATGCGCCACCTCCGGTGCAATAATGTATCTTGTGATCGCACAGGAACACCTTTTCCGCTTTATGGCCCGCTTCCTCAGCGCCGCGAATGAATTCATCACATAGCGTATCGGAATTTCCTCCTAGAATAAAGTAGTTGCAACTGGGACAGCAAAGAGCCCGAAGAGTTGCGACGATAATAGAGGTATGCAGGGTGAGAGTCGCCGTTTCATCTCTTGGGATGCAAGTCTCGTAAAGGAGTTTGGCGCCTCGCCTCTTGCGGCGTTGCACGAATGAGCTGGATGTTGGGGCCGCCTGCGGCCGTCTCCGTCTGTCCAAGGAGGTTGTGCGCCGCAGGAGCGTGAGGATGTCCTGCAAATTCACCGTATGGAGTGTGCGTCATGCTGTATCTTGGAATCGATATCGGGAAAAACAATCACGAAGCCGGGCTCGTCGACGAGGATGGCGCTCGCCGGGGAAAATCCCTTCGGTTCTTCAACGATCAGGAAGGTTTTTCCTCGCTGCCGCAGTTCCTCGAACAGAAAGTCGGAGAGAACGAGGATCTGTGCGTCGGAATGGAAGCCACGGGGCACTACTGGCTTGCCCTGTATTCCTTCCCGCACGGAAAGGGCTTCAGGCTTCATGTCATCAATCCGATTCAATCCGACAGTTTTCGGAACTTTCACATCCGACAGGTGAAAACGGACTCGGTCGACTGTTTTCTCATCGCCGAGGTCATGCGATTCGGCAAGTTTTCCGAGACCCGTCCGGCCGACGAGGATGTTCTCGCGCTCCGCAATCCGGCCCGTTTCCGCGAATCGCTCAAGGACAGCTGCGCCGACTACAAGCGTCAGGTCGTCACCGTTCTGGACCAGGTCTTTCCCGAGTACGACTCGCTCTTTTCCGATATGTTCGGTGAAGGCTCCAAGGCCTTTCTCAAAACCTGCGGAACGCCTGAACAGGCATTGGAACTCGATACGAAGTCTCTGGCCGCGTTGTTGCGAAAGGCGAGCAGAGGGCGACACGGCGCGAAAAAGGCCGACGAGATCAATTCGCTTGCGGGACGTTCCGTCGGAATGACTCTCTGTCGGGACGCCTTCGCTTTCCGGCTGAAGATCCTCATCGAGCGGATCGAGTTCACCGAAAGGCAGATCGGCGAGATCGACGAAAAGCTCGCCCGACAACTGAAGAAGCTGAACTCGGTCGTTCTCTCCATTCCGGGCGTCGGCCCCGCAACGGGAGCGATCATCCTGGGCGAGATCGGAGACATCAACCGCTTCGAGAATCCCAAAAAGCTCGTCGCTTTCGCGGGCATCGATCCCACTGTGATGCAGTCCGGCAATTTCTCCGGAACTCACAACCGGTTCTCGAAAAGGGGATCGCCTCATCTGAGGAGAGCCCTCTGGATGTCCGCTGTTGTCGCCGCCCGCTTCGATCCCGTATTCAAGGCCTTCTACGAAAAGAAACGAAGCGAGGGGAAAGCCTACGGCACAGCTATCGGCGCCGTCGCCAGAAAGCTCACCTACGCCATTTTCGCGATTCTGAAGGCGAACAGACCCTATGAGGTCCGAATGATTCCCGAAGCCTGATCCCGAGCCGACAGAATTTCCCGCCGCTTCCCGCTCCCCTTCAGGAACGGGATGGTTTCGCTTGCTCTTTTTCCGGGCTCTATTTTGCTGTCAAGGTGCAATGCCGCATCATGTTCGAAAAAAATCCCCTATCTCCTTCAACATGAGCGCGGCCGCGAATGCCGCGGCTCTCAAGCTGCATCATGTTCGAAAAAAATCCCCTACCTCCTTCTTGCTGCTCTTCCTAACCTGATCCCTTGACTTTTGATAGCTGGTCTCCTTTTCTCGGGCTAGCGGAGATCACCAAAACATTTTTACCCATAACGCTCCCTCCCTTTATGAACTTTTGAAAACGAACGGGAACCCAGGCATGAACCTGGGTTCCAAAAATTCGTGACTTCATTGTCCGGCAGGCATGTTTTCCCGCATCGCTCTATTTCAGATGCTTAGTGAAAAAGGTCGTGAGTTTGTCCCACGGAATGAGGTCCACCCGGTCGTAGAGATCGACGTGGCCCGCACCGGGAACGATGTAAAGCTCTTTCGGTTCCGACGTTTTCCTGAAGGCGTGCTCGCTGAAGATGCGCGAATGCGCATGCTCTCCGGCAATGAACAACACGGGGCGCGGAGAAATCCAGCCAAGGTGCTCGAATGACCAAAACAGTATCAGTGCGGCATCGCTCGTACGCAGCCAGGCTGTTGTCGATCGTGGATGGTGGCCGCGCGGCTTGCGATAGTAGTCGAAAAACTCCTTGTCGATCTCCGATGAATCTTTGGAGATCGTTTCGGGCGTTCCGATAGCCAACGCCTTCTCCGCACCATCGACCTCCGCCCAGCGTTGCGCCGCGATATCTTCCAGGTTCTTTTTGAGCGCGGCCTTGTCCAGGCTTTCCGCCAGCTGAAGTGGTCCCCAAGTCAAGGGCCAAAATTTCTTCTAAGTCAGTCAGAATCAAAGGTGGTTTTGTGAAGACGTCATGCTTTTCCAAAGTATGCCTCTTGAGGCGTCCTATCGCCTCCTAATGACGAGTGCGGCCTCTTTTCGTTATAGAACCGAAACCATTTCCCAAGTCCTTCGGTAAGTTCGGGAACCGTCTCGTAGCCGTTGAGATAGATGCATTCGTATTTCACGCTTCTCCTGAGCCGTTCCGTGAAGATGTTGTCAAACGCCCTGTCTCCTCCGTCCATGCTGATGCTGATCCTGATTCCAGAAGCGCGTCCGTAAATTCCCCGTTCGTGTACTGGCTCCCCTGGTCCGTGTTGAAGATGTCCGGCTTTCCGTACCGATCCAGCGATTCGCGCAGCGCCTTCAGACAGAAAGAGCTTTCAAGGCTGTTGGACAGCTCCCAGGAAAGGACGTAACGCGTTCCCCAGTCGATGACCGCCGTGAGGTACATGAATCCTCCCGACATCCGCACATACGTGATGTCCGAATTCCATACGTGGTTGGCTCTTTCTACCGCGATGTCTTTCAGAAGATACGGGGATATACCCGATTTTCCGGGTACTTTCTGCTCGTCTCGGGGCCGGGAGTGACTCCATGAAGTCCCATGAGTTTCATCAGCCGCCGGATTCGCTTTCTCCCGACGGCGTATCCCTGCCGTCTCAACCACGACGACATCTGACGGGAGCCGAAAAACGGCGTCTTCATGTATTGCCTGTCGATGAGCGCCATGAGTTTCAGGTTTTCGTCGCTCTCGATCCACGGCTCCATCCGCGAACGAATGTAGAGGCTCGACCGGTTGAGTCCGAGAAGTTCGCATTGCCGCCGGATGCTGAAGACGGAATGATCCCGCTCTATCAGCCGTCTTTTTTCTTCAAGAGAGAGGCGGGCATTTTTTTCATCCAGTCCAGCTCCATTTTCAGCCGACCGATTTCCTGATAGAGCGGAGCCGTTACTTCTTCCGGCGTCCTTGCATCCTGCTTTTCCGCGAAGATTCGCCCCGCTTCGGACTGAAGCTTCTTCTATCGACAGATCTGTTCGGAGGAGACCCCGAATTCACTGGAAAGCTGTACAAGCGTCCTGTCTTCCCTGCAGGCCTCAAAAGCCACGTGCGCCTTGAATTCCGCAGTGTAACGCTTTCGTAGCGTCGTCATCTGTCGCTCTCATCCCCGGATGTATGATCCTTCGATTTTACCTTATCCTTCGGTCCATTTTTCTGGGACCACTATATGCGTTCCCGCCGATGATACCCGAAGCAATGGTCAGGTGGTCAATTTTCGGCTAGTTTGACTCTAAAGTGGTCAGTTTTAGAGTAGCAAAACCAGTCGCCTGACGACAGCATCCTCGGGCATATAGAAGTACAACAAAAACCTGACTTCATCCCGGAGTCGAGTGCAAGATCTCGGGAAACCACAAAACCGAAAGAAAATGGCATAAATCTGTGGTTCAGACTTCCAGAAGGTGAAACTCCGTGGCTTGACAGCACGCCGTCATATGCAATATATATTACATGTAACTTTCTAAATGCAACAGACATTGCATATCGAAGGGAGGTACGAAACATAAGCGACCTGCTTGAGACAATTAGGTCGGAATATTCCAGCTTATCCAGACAGCATCGTCTCATCGCGGCGGAGATTTTATCGAACCCTGGGAGCTTGGCCTTCTTGACAGCAAAGCAACTGGGAGACCATCTGGGCATATCCAGCGCTACGGTGGTTAGATTCGCACATAAGATTGGTTTCACCGGATATCCGGAGTTGCGTCGAGAAGTACAAAAACTTTTTCGCGAAGAAAACGAACCAATGAAGAAACTTAAGGAATCTTTTAATGGTCCTTTAGAAACCAAAGAAGCTTTCGAAATGATTTGCGCCCTCGATCAAGAAAACATCTCCCTCATGCTCTCCTCGGATCTGGGAGAAGAATTGGGAAGAGCCATGGAAATCATCCTAAATGCAGACACCTTGCTTCTTTTTGGCGGAAGAAGCACCTACTCTCTGGTTCACTATGCTGGCTTTCTACTGCGCCAGCTGGACAAAAAATTTGGTTTTTTCAATTCATGCGCGGATGACGCCTACGAACGCATGGAAGATTTATCTCCAAAAGATGCGGTTTTCGTAATATCCTTTCACCGTTATTACCAACGCACAATAGAGCTTGCCTTTTTTGCTCATGAAAAAGGCTCCCCTGTAATCTCCCTAACAGATTCCATTCAATCTCCCCTTGTCCCCATATCGACCGTTTCTCTTATGGTCCCCAACAAGGCTCCCTTCTATTCTTACGTTGCCCCTATGACTGTATTGAACGGCATAATAGCAACGTATGCAAAAAAGGCCCAACTGTCATCAAAAGAAATATTCTTACAGCGGAATAAAATGCTGCTTCAAAAAGGCATATACGCCTAGGTATTCGAAGAAATCACAAAAGAAAGGGGGGGAGAACTATTCAACAGAAGGCATTAAAGCACTCCTTTTAGAAGATCCATAAAGGACCACAAAACACGAAGAAGGAGGCAGAGCAATGCTTTCTCATCCATCGCTTTGGGGGTTGTTACCCTTAGTTGTTTATGTTGTTCTATCATTTACTCGTTTCAACCAACTTTCATGCGTATCAATAGCGGTGTTTCTTGGCGCGATTCTAAGTGGACAAACACTGATGAGTACAGCAAAGGCCATTCAAGCAGGACTTGGATCTTTTCTAACTTTCGTTGGATTGATTATTCTTTTAGGCGCAGGGTTGGGTGAGGTTTTAAACCGTACCGGTGTTGTACGTAATATCGTTTATTTCGTAACGAAAAAGCTTGGCGTCAATACCCCGAAACGGGCCATATTCGTAACCATGACAACTTCCGTTCTGCTCGTAAGTCTCTTAGGGACACTGGCCGGGGCAAACGCAATCCTCGCCCCGATAATCATTCCTATTGTCGCTGCGGTTGGAATCACCCCCAGTACTTTGGCCGTTGTCTTTCACGGCGCTGGAGCCACAGGGCTTTTCCTTGGCCCCTTCACCCCGCCCGTCGTGGCCCTCATGGGCTTTACAGGAATAACCTATCCTCAGATTCTTCTCAATGCAGGACTCCCCGTCTCCATCATCATGTGGGTTATTACCTTTTTTGTCGCGCTCAAAATCCAGAAAAGGACGACAGGGAAGAGCATGTACACCGCTGAAGACCTCGAGAGCCTTCGGATGGAGGAATGGAAACCCGATAGCAACGTGAACCGCGCAACGATCGTATTTCTGTCGGCCATGGCGGCCCTGGTCATTTATGGAATTAAAATAAAAGGAGGATCTAGCTTTGCGGTCGCAGTCATGCTCATTACCTCAATAGTGACGGGATTTGCGGCCAAACTCTCGATCAACGAAATTTTCGACTCCATCTCTAAAGGCGCTAGTCGATTGGTGTGGCTCTTCTTTCTATTCGTGCTCTTCAACCCTTTCATTCAATTCGTGTCCGATACCGGTGCCTTCACTGCTCTTGCCAATGCGATGCAGCCGCTGATCGAAAAAAGCGGACCTGTCGGTTTTGTCACACTCTCAACCCTTGTCGGGGTGTTTGGGATTCCGGGAGCCGCTGTTGCCCAAGTCAAGGTCATCCACGAAATGTTCCTTCCACTTCTGCAGCAACTCGGCATTCCTATGACTATTTGGGCTCTTGTGCTTCTGGTAGGTTCTCAGATGACTTTCTTTGCCTTCCCTGGGGGTGATATGGTCGCAGAGATGGGACTTGCCCGCTCGAACGATTTAAAGGCTATGATCATTAATGGGTTGATTATCACCTTTGCCGTAACGGTTTATGTCGTTGTAAGAGCATTTTTGGCCTTCTAGGGAAGCGTAAGATGATGCCTGGGTTCGAGAACTCCTTGAACGTAGAAATCCGCAATCTTCGCGGTGTTGCAGGAGTAGTAATAGAATCACTGAAGGAAAAATCTGTTACGTTCGCATGGAATGACTGTCAGCTATTTCCCGCTGCAAGCCTAATCAAACTTCCAATCATGTGGAAAGTGTTTAAAGAAATAGAATCTAACCATCTTAGTTTGTCACAAAAATTCCTGATTGACCAAAGCAATAAGGTAGGAGGATTTGGCGTTCTGAAAGAACTTCATTCTGGGATCTCGCTTTCTCTAGAAGACCTTGTAACTTTAATGATCATCATTAGCGACAACACCGCCACAAATTTTCTTATTGACCTTCTTGGGATGGACGCAATTAATCAGACGATTAGAAAAATAGGCATGAAACAGACATCTCTTCAACGCAAAATGATGGACCTTGAAGCCAAGCAGAAAGGATTAGACAACTTTACTTGCCCTTCCGATATCGCTATTTTTTTCAAAAAATTACTTTTCGGGCAGGATCCTTCCTGTGCTCTTCGTGAAAAAATGCTGGATATTCTCAAACGACAGCAATGCAATAACAAGCTTCCTCTTGGGTTACCGAAGGGGGCAATTTTGGCCCATAAAACCGGAGACCTGTCAGGAACGGAGCATGACGTAGGCGTTCTGTACCATGAGAACGATCCAAGAGCGTTCATTATTGTCTTGACAAAGGATCTCGTCGACAACGAAGATGGAATACGTTTCTGTCAATATGTAGCACGTGAGGTTTTTACTGAATTAGACATATAGCAATTTTTTGGAGGTGATTTTTTAATGTTTAGCCGCATTGTAGATCTTCAAGTTAAGGTCGTCGAGATTCCCCTGAAAAAGACTTGGGAAATATCGCTCTATTCAACCAGTAAACGTGCCCACACCATCGTTCGCATAAAGACGGAGGATGGTATTAGCGGTTATGGAGAGGCGTCTCCGGCCCCGGCTTTTATGGGAGAGTCTGGGTATACGATTGAAACTGTGATCCAGCGTCATCTTCGTGATGTCGTCGTAGGCGAGAACTGTTTTGATATCGCGAAGATACACAATAGAATGGATCATGTGATCGACGGGAATACAGCCGCAAAAGCTGCTGTCGATATAGCCTTGCACGATGCGGCCGCGAAAACCCTTGGCATTCCTGTCTGCGACTTTCTTGGGGGAAGGGTTCGACAAAATATATACCTAGCTTGGTCAATAGGTCTGCAAGATTTCGATAGTTCCGTTGAGGAAGCAAGATTCCGATATGAAGAAGGCTACAAAGTCCTGAAGGTAAAGGTTGGCAAAGATCTGGAAAAGGATGCGCGTCTGATTCTCAGGCTCAGGGAAATATTCGGCCCAGATATTCCCCTCAGACTGGATGCAAATCAAGGTTATTCCCCTGTCGACGCCATCTCCCTCATCAAACGCCTAGGATCGTGCGCCATCGAGACTTTCGAACAACCGGTGCGGAAATGGGATCTGGATGGGATGAGGCATGTCCGCGAGCACTCCAACGGAATTCCAATAATGGCGGATGAAAGCGTTTCCTCTCTACACGATGCGGGAAAGGTAATCCAAGGCAAGGTTGCTGATCTAGTGAATATAAAGGTCGGAAAAGTTGGAGGTCTTTACCGCGCAGGACAGATTGCTGCGATTGTCGAGGCAGCGGGACTCAAAGCTGCAGCAGGAAGTAATCTGGAACTTGGCATCGGAGAGGCTGCCAGCGTACACTTCGTCACGAGTCAAGCCGCTCTTTCAGTACCGTGTGACCTGATGTGCGGCACCGAGCTTCACGAGAGAAATCTCGTGATAAAGCCGATCCCCATCAACAACGGCGTTCTCCAATGTCCCGCTACTCCCGGATTAGGCGTAGAGGTCGACGAATCGTTATTTCAGTAATAACCAATGAGAAGCAGAAGAGAATCAATTGATTCTCTTCTGCTCTTTCGAGAGGAATTGAAAAATGCGTACTCAATATCTCAACAAAAAAATAATAACACAGGCAACAGAAGCCGCCATTGTCTTAAGAAGAGAGCTGCGCCAATATTCCAGAACTTTCTCATCGAGAAGTTGCCACTCAGGAAAGATTGTCTGGCCTATTAAGGCACTCTCCCAGTATTGATGAGGAAAGGGATAGCAGGATCCGGCATAGTTGTCGATCTTGACAGTTCGGCTCCAAGTGCGCTACAAGAAAGAATTGCATTTAGAGCCGATATGGATGCTCTTCCTCTGGAGGAAATTACGGGGTTGTCTTTTGCTTCTCAAAATCCAGGCGTTATGCATGCTTGCGGACATGACTGCCATATGTCGATTCTTTTCGGTTTGATGAGGATTCTATGCGCATGCCGCACGCACCTCCCAAGAAACTATAGGTTCCTTTTCCAACCCGCCGAGGAAGATAGCCCAAAAGGCGGCGCCGCACAAATGATCGCTGAGGGGGCCCTTGAAGGAGTTCGCGCCGTTTTTGGAGCACATGTCTGGCCGGATTTTAGGACAGGAGAAATCGGACTCAAGCCAGGCCCGCTCATGGGCGCAAGCGATCGAGTTACCATACGCATAGAAGGCAAGGGAGCTCACGCGGCCAAACCTCACCAAGGAGTGGATGCTGTCTTAGTTGCGGCAAACCTTTTGACATCTCTCCAATCTATTGTATCGAGATCCACAGATCCAACAACCGCATGCGCCATTACGTTCGGCAAATTGACGGCTGGATCTCGCTATAATGTCTTGGCTGATAGAGCCACCCTTGAGGGAACTTGCCGGACCATCTCTTCAGAAGCGCGCAACGACGCAGAATTTCTCTTGAGACGATTGTCAACCAATACTTCTGTCGGGTATGGCGCGGAATGCAACTTCGAGTATACTCGTGGTTATCCTGCGCTTAAAAATAACGAAAGTATCGCGCTGTTTTTATTAAATTGCTAAAAAACGATTTTCTGAGGTTAAAATTATTACTCCTAAATTTCCCGAACTCGTTGCTGAAGATTTCGCCTTCTTTGCCGAATCGAAACCTTCCCTTTTCGCATGGATAGGTTGTTGTCCAAGTGAAATAGATGTTGAAAGCTTCCCTAAACTGCACAACCCATCTTTCTCACCTGACGAAAGGTGTATAGATTTAGGTATAAAATATTTCTTAAATATTGCATTTGAATAAAACATTCCATCCATTTAGCAATGATAACGTCGGTCAATGTTTCAGCAACTATAACTGTTACAAGAATTACATTAGACTGATCGATCAACTGAGTAAAATAATAAGTCGAGATGTAGTGATCGAGCTTCGCAGCGGGACAGAAGAATTGCAATCCTGTGTCCTCAGCTGTCATAAAACACGAAAACCTAACTTGCGACAAATCGAAGGATTCACTTTAGAAGTAATCACAATAAGCCCGAACTGAACTACGTTGGTTTTGACAATAACCTAATCGTCAAGGACGCCCGAAGTTTGACCACCGCGGTCATTTTTCCGCATGGGGATCTGGTTGCGGAATTTGAATTTGTCGAGGATCTCCTGCACGTTGGGCGAGAAGCCGTCAAGATAGGCTTCGAAGTCGGCCTTGAGCTGCTGTTGCTTTGAGCGGTTCTTGAGGTCGCGTAGGGGAAGGGCGACAGATTGTAGAAAGCCTCGCCTGAGGCCTGACAGAGAGCGGCGTGCTGGTTGGCGACCTTCGCCGTGTCGAGCCGCTTTTTCATGCCGAGGACGTTTTCCTTGCTCGGCTCTAGAACCGCGTCGAGACGGCGAATGACCGTCATCGGCAGGATGACGTCGCGGTACTTGCCGCGCATAATGACGTCACGCAACACGTCGTCGGCGATGCCCCATATGAAGTTCACGATGCCGTTATGGATCACATGATTCATTGTCGGTCATGACTCCTCGCGTTCGTCGTCCACAGGGGTTTCGGGCGCGTTGCTCGCAGCTCTTCCGGGCTGCGAACGTGCGACGTTTCGAATAGACGCCGATAAGCCCTGACGATTTTCTCCGAGGATATCACGAGAACGGATTATTAAGGAGCCTTCGGGCGCGAGGTTCGAGAAACGCTTCTCATTTTTCGATCACGTAGGAACTGCAATCCCGCGCTGTCGCCCCGCGAACTACTCGATCTCCATCACGCGGACTGTGAACGCGACAAGGTCGTCGAGCCTGTGTTCGATGACGTCTTTCATGACCTCGATATCAAGTTCCCGGTAATCATGAATGAGGACATTGCGGAAGCCGACCATGCCTTCAAGCAGTTTCGAGAGTTCCTTCGGTATGAGCCCTTCCCTGGCCAACATGGTGAAGGACGCCCGGCTCTCCTTCGGGATCCCGAGTTTCCTGGCCTTGACGACGTGGTTGGCAAGGTCGATGCAGAGTTCCGCCGCCCGCTGAATGTTCATCGCTATGGCGTCCCGCCTGAGATAATCCTCCTCGAAGGGAAGATCCGAAGGACGCGCATAATACTCCCGGATCCGCCGGATGCACCGTTCGATGCTCTCTTTCTTGCCGAGGACGATGTCGTCGATCATCGCGAAAGCACCACTCCTTTTTCCACGATGTCGCTCAGGATGTCCGCACGTTCTTCGTTCAGCTTCTGGTACAGCGACATGGTCAGCATCTCGAAAGAACGGACATCGCTCGTAACCGGCGTCAGGAGACGTCCCGTCAGAACGATTTCAAACCGGAAGACTGCATCCGCATGACCAAGATCGATCAGATCGACATCTCTCCCGGTTATTTCCTCCACGGCGGCGCGACACGCTTCAAGGTTCGAACGGTTCCCCGTTGACGGCGGAAGGAGGATCGCGAGGTCGATATCGCTGTCGGGGCGTTCGTATTCCGTGCCGAAAGAGCCAAAGAGGTAGACGGCGCGCGCATCCGGAAAGAAACGGGACACCGTCGGGAGAATTACATTTTTGACAGAATGCTCCTGCACGGCCGTCACCGCCTTCTCAGATACTGTTCAAAAGCATTATATCGTTTCGACGGACATAAAACGAATTCAATACCGATCTTCACTCCGAAACGGGAAACCTCGGTCTGCGAAAAGAACCGTCGTGAACAGGAACGTCCGGCAGAATGCCCGATTACGTGCTCACGCCCCGCTCAGCAGTTTCCCGTACACGGCGAGGTCGCTCTCGGAGAAGCAGCAGAAGGTGACGTCCATATCGCCGGGAGACGCTTCGAGGACGGCGCGCACCGTATCGACCGCGATCCGAGCGGCTTCGCCGAACGGGTAGCCGTAGACGCCCGTGCTGATGCACGGGAAGGCGACGCTCGCGCACCCAAGGTCGCGGGCGGTTTCGAGCGAGCGGCGGTAGCAGGAGGCGAGAAGCTCCGCCTCTCCGTGGCCGCCGCCATGCCACACGGGGCCCACCGTGTGGATGACGTGCTTCGCGGGAAGGCGATACCCCTTCGTCGCCTTCGCGTCTCCGGTCCTGCAGCCGCCGAGGAGACGGCATTCCCGGAGGAGTTCCGGCCCGGCGGCCCGGTGTATCGCGCCGTCGACGCCTCCTCCGCCGAGCAGCGTCGAGTTCGCGGCGTTGACGATGGCGTCGACCCGCAGCGTCGTGATATCCGCCCTGATCGCTGTGAGCGTCATGTATCCGTCACCTCCGTCTTGATTGCATCACGGCCCGTCGCCTTCAGGATATTCGCAACAAGTCTGTAGACCGTCGTTACGCCTGGATTTCGGGGCCAATCTTCGCACGGAGGCGTATCGCGTTTTCTGGCCCTTTCGACCGCCGTTTCGATCAACTCTCGCTGGAATGACCTGATTCCGATGCTCTTGTCGTAGTTCGGAAGATGTTGCCTCAATCGATCAAGGCAACATTGCATGCCGTCGATTCTCGATCCGTCGTCGAAATGCAGCAACAACCAGTACTCAAATCCCGGATTGCTGACCGCAATGCCATGATTTTCCTTTTCCGAAGACCACGAGTACAGCTGGGATAACTGAATATCAGTCCATTTGTCCGTATCGACGATGAGCCACGCTTCATCCGTTTTTTTCAGCCCTTTTTTCTTGAGATGCCGCGCCATCCTCTCCAAAACCTGCACCGGAGAGCTTTTGCTTCCGCTTCTGATACACTCGATGTGAACGGCGCAATCGCCATCGTTGAAGATCGAGAAATATTCCGGTTCGGTCCTTTTCCCCTCGGTTGCCAGGACAAAGAGTTTCCTGTAAGGCCTTTCACCCGACGGACGCTGAAAGGATCGTCGCTTTTTCATCAGTCATTTCCGCTCCCGTCGTCCGCTCTTTTCGAACACGCGCCGCAGAAGAGGATTTTCGGAATTCCCCCGAGCCGCCCTTGAAGGTAACTCTTGCGAATATCCTTGTCGTACCGAACATCCTTGTATTCGCTGAACGAATACAGTCGCGATTCTCCAAGAGCGTTTCTCTCAGTGACCCACATTTCGTCACGACGAAGCATGTCTTGATCCATCTGAAGCACGTCATGCGTCGTGAAAAGAAGTTGTGTGCGACTTTCGGGCGAACAGCCGCCCAAGTACATTTCGAGCAGGCGACGCGTCAAAAGTGTATGCAAACTGCGGTCGATCTCGTCGATGACAACCACCTTGTTATTTTCGGATGAAAGAGCCAGAAACGCGGGAAGCAGATCGATAACACGCCGTGTGCCATCAGATTCGTCGCGTAGCTCGAATGGAACATCAGATCCATTCACTCTTGGATGAAATGCGACAAGCTTCTGTACCTGAAGTTGCTTGTTTTTCCTTGTGACCAGAAAACACTCGCCTCGTGGTCCCGAATCAATGCGAGCAGCTACGTTTTCCTTCACATCTTCCTCCAGCTTGGTCTTCACCTCGTCGGGAAGAGGTAATAGTTCAAAAGAAATATTTTCTCCACCAAGATGGCTAATTCCGGTATCAAATTGCAACAAAATTTCGCACATAGTAGCATTCAGAAGGTTCTCCCTGTCAAGAAACTGTTCAAATGATTGGAATCTTGATTCGGGAGTAAGTAGTAAGAGTGAATCCCTGAACCAGGAATACACCGGGGAAAAAACTTCCACTTTTTGTGAAACCGAGTTTGTAAGGAACAACTGATTGTCTCTGGTCCCTCTGAAAACGACGCGAAGAGTGTCGTCCTTGCCGAGGGATTCGCAAAAATTGGGTTCCCCATCACGACGATCGAACAGAATTTTCTCGGCAGAACTCGTTATTTCGACAAGCTTTTCCTCAATAACTGCGCTACTTGTTACCGCAAACACATATTCGTAGATCGTTTCACCGATAAGAAGCTCGAAACTAAACCGAACAGGATGTTCTCGACTGTCCTCATCAAGCCGAAATGTTTGGACCGGAATCAGGCTGTCTGGTTGCGTCACTCCGACGACAAATTTTCTCGCGAAGCTTAGCGCTTTGAAGAAATTGGTTTTCCCGGAAGCGTTGCCACCATATACAGCGGCGATGGGAAGAATCCCCATCCTGTATTTTTCTACGCGCGAAACACGTTCCCTATGCTGGCGCTCCCGGCTTGCGATCATTGAAAGCTCGGCCTTCCCGCGGAAAGACATCCAGTTCTCAACCGAAAAACGGACGATCATATCATCATTCCTCCAAAACGATATTTTCTCACTTCATGGAGAAAATATAGAGCCCTTTCGGGTCAAAAGTCAAATTTTGGGAGAAAAAATCTCTTTCGATGTCATGTGCATTTCGATGGTCTCCCCGTTATCTCTGTAATGACGCAAAAACCAGTTCCCGGCCGCAACAGGACCGTATCAGTCCGGGGAGCATGCGGGCGACGAGGATGTCCTTCATCCGCGTTTCCGGTGACAGGTCCGCGTAGGGCTTGAGGTCGGCGTGCTTCAGGTTCTCCCTGTCGGTTTGGGGCGCGTATTCCCACCCCGCGAGGATGCGTTCGGCCTGCCAGCGGTCGTGCTCGGCCTCCGCGAAGCGTTCGACGGTCTCTTCCTGGAAAACGCCGGAACGGGCCATATCTTCGATCACTCGTTCGGCGGCGCGAGCGTCGAAGTCCGGGGCGATCCGGAAGATGCGAGCGCCGCATCCGCTCGACCGGAACGTCCATCCGAAGCCACGAAGCCGCTCGACCAGCGCTGCCGCCCGATAGCGGCTCGACCAGCGGAACGTTTCCTTCTGCCGCGCCCAGAAGTATTCCTCGAGGCTTCCGCACTTCTGTTCCCGGGCGTCCGTGATGGCCGCGTCCAGCGCCACGGAATCGAGGTCGTGCATCCGGGAGAGCGCGTTGAGCAGCATCGCGAGGCGTTCGTTCTGCGTCTCGTCGTGGACGTATTCGTCCAGACCGCCGAAATAGTGGATGTTCTTCCAGATCTGAACGCCGTCGATGTTCCGGCTCTCGTCGAAGCGCTCCTTGAGGGCACGCAGTCCCGTATGCCCCTCCTGGCGGATCAGGACCGGAATTTCCGATTTCTTTATTTCGACCGGGAGGGCAAGCGCCGCGGACATGGCCCTGTCGACGTCGGAAAAACAGATTACGACGGTCGTCATCTGCCGGTCGTCCCGGTAGAGGGCCTTCAGGAATGCGGTGGTCCGCGGCGATTCGAGCGAGTCTGCGACGAATTCGATGTCGATGTCGCGGAGCGTGCATCGTCCCGTTTCGTCGAAGGCCGGAAAGTGGCTGACGAACGCGTCGCGCTCGCGCTCGACGTCCGTATCGATGACGGTGATTTTCGTTTTCGCCCCGTTGGCGTAGTGGCACACGCGGATCGCCTCGACGACGAGCGCCTGTCCCATCCTGCCGAATCCGGCGATGACGAGGTGGACGGCATCCCCCCGGGCCAGCCGATCCGGAGCGTAGGCGAGGGCTGGGAAGAGGTGCTCGTCCCCGTCCTCGGGGATCGTGCTCCAGAGTCGCTGCGCCCACTCCTCGTGGAAGTTGAACAGACGGATGTTCAGGTATTTCCGGTCGGATTCGGAGAAGTAGTCGCTGCCCTGCATCATGTTGAAGATATACAGGTCGTAGATATGGAAGAAACAGTCGATCGCGTGCGGTGGAGGGGTCGTCCCGAGAAAATCGAGGATCTTGACGGCCGTTTCGATGTTCCTGCTGTCGCGTGACGGATCGTCCGCGTCGCCGAGGATGTAAAGCCTCGCCGCCCTGTCGGGCGACAGGCCCGCGATTTCCTCTTCGTCGCCATAGTTCCCGTTGTAGAGGAAAAGTCGCCTGTTGCGGCCGATGTCGGCGGCGGCAAGCTCCTTCCGGATGCGTTCCGTCGGAATCGACGAAAGGACGACGATCCGGCCGTCTTCTCCCATGTTTTTCCTGAGAATTCCGGGGGCGGTTTCGTCCCAACCGAGGATGGCCGTGTATCCGCCGCCGAGCCAACATCGCCGTTTTCCTTCGCGGCCGTCCCGGGCGAGTCTCGCCCCGATGTTGACGCTCTGCGCGATGAAGAATCCGGCGAGCGGGATAAGCCCCGCATACCACGATCCCCACAGGATGAAACCGACGATGAAAAGTCCCGCGAGCGCGGCGGCGATCTGTGCGGAAACGCTTTCCTTGATGAGTCTGTTGAACGTCAGATAGCTCCGGCTCCGTATCTTCGGCATCGCAGAGCGCTCCTTTCGCGTTCGACGTCGCGATACGGTCATTATACCGTCGGCAGCGGGCAGGGGGCAGCCGCGGCCGGCCGCGCGCCGCAGGAAAACGACTCGGGGGACAGGAATCGTCCTCCGGCCCCCCGAGTCGTCGTGTGTACGAAAACGTCACTTGATCGTCCGGTCCAGCGTTGTCTTGTTGTTGGTTTCGTTCGATTCGGAGACCGTGCCCGTGCAGTCTGCGGTCAGCTCGTAGAAGAAGGATCCCATGACACCGGTATCCACGGCGATCGAAACCGATTCGCCGGATTTCAGCGCCTTCACGGACACCTGTTTGTTCGCGAGCTGCTTGGAGCCTCCGCCCGACCACAGCCGCACCTGGACGCACAGGACGCTCGCCGGGGCCGTGCCGACTCCGCTGTTCACGACCTTCGCCCGGACGATCTTCGCGTTCGACTGGTCGATATGGACATCCGAGACGACGAGGTCGGGGAGCAGCGGCTTCACGTTCAGCTGCGCGGTCGCCGGTCCCTTCTGCACCGTGAGCGTGTACTTCACCGTAATGCAGGTCTTTTCGCTGATCGGCTGCTTGATATCCACGTTGCCGCCGCCGGCCGCCACCACGAAGCACAGCGTCGAACCGTTTTTCGCGGAATCTGAAACGGTATAGGTCTTCGAGAACGTCACCGTTCCGATCTGTCCGGGCGTCGGATATTTCACCGTCTGGAGCTCGGTCGTCCACATCGTGCCGCCCAGATAGACCGACACGACGGGGGCCGGATTCTGATACGCCACCTGGGCCGTAAAGGTCAGCGCGTCTCCGGGTTTGACCACCGGAGACGGTGTCACCGACAACGTCGCCGAGACCGCATACGCGGAACTTGCCATACCGAGGAGAAGCAACGCGAGCACTCCCGCAACCCGCGCACGCCGGGCCGAAAATCGAATTTCACTCACCGCGGTTCACCTCCGGTCTTTTCGTAGAAGCCGCATATCACCGTTTCACTGACACCGCCGCATTTCCCGCGTCTCGCCAGGACGACCGCGCACCTCCTGCGTCGTCCCCCAAACACCTCCTCCTGCGTCGGCGCGCGCAGTCGCCGGGTTCGGAGATTCCCGTTCCGTGACGTATTATTGTACCTCTATTCCGTCTCTTCTTGACTTTTCAGGGTTTCGGGGGCGGTATTCCGGGGAGTCACGGGAAGGGAGAATCGTCGGGCGACGGGGCTATGCGTCTTCCCGGAGAGCGGCCGTTCCGTCCTTGCCGCCGATGAATGGCCGGCATTTGCCGCAGAAAGAACAGTGGACCTCGTGGACCCTGTCTTCTTCGAGCCCCCAGCGGCGAAGTTCGGTGAACACCGTGAAGATGCTCGCGCCCATGTCCGTCAGCGAGTATTCGACGCGCGGCGGCACTTCCGCGTAGACCGTGCGCACGATCAGGCCATCGCCTTCCATCTCGCGGAGCTGTTGCGTGAGCACCTTCGCGCTGACGGCCGGGATCTGCGCACCGAGCTGCCCGTAGCGCAGCGGCCCCTGTGAAAGTTCCTTGAGGATCAGCAGCCGCCACTTTCCGTTGATCAGCGAGAGCGTACATTCGATGGGGCACTTTCCGTTCATTCGAACACCTCCGTGTCCTGTTGCATCACATTACATACCTTCAGGTAGGCAAGGTTACCAAAAGGTGCATACTTGCGAAAGGAATGTAATGTGCGTACAGTACCATCAGCAGCTGCGAAAAACAATACGGGTCTTCGAATACGGCGGAGGAGATGATTTTCCATGAAAGACATAACGATCGGTATCGTTCGCGACGGGAATATAGAGCAGTGCAGGGATCTCTGCGACGAGCTGATGGCGTTCCAGAAGGCGAAGGCGACGATTTCGCCCGAGTGTTTCGACTCGATGAACTTCGATACGCGGATGAAGCGGAGCTGGCAGCACGCGCTCGACCGTCAGCTCATAGTCGCGAAGGACGGCGATATTCCCGTAGGGTACGTCTTTTCGACGATCGAGAGCGTCGGAGAGGGACGTGACGCGATTCCGGACTGGGCCCCGAAGGTCGAGAACGGAAAGGGGTTCTACCCGGACTGGCCCGATTTTTCCTCGAAGGTCGGCTGTCTGAGCAACCTGTATCTCCGCGACGGATACCGCCACATCGGGCTCGGGTCGAAACTGTTCGACCTGGCGATGGAATGGCTCGAAAGCTTCATGGACGTCCCCGTCGTTTTCATCTTCATCTCGAACGGCAACGACGAGGCGCTCGATTTCTACCTCAAACGGGGTTTTACCTTCAGTCATGACGTCTTCGGCGGGTTCATCAAGGCCGTGTACACGTTTGTGGACTCGTCGCACAGGAGGTGCGTGACGGGGAGGGGCGGAACGGCGCGGCAGACGGGCGGCGTCAGTCTCCTTCGATATCGAGAAGGACGAATGTGACGTTGTCGGCGCGCCCCGCCCGGCGCAGGGCGTCGGCGAGACTCGAAGCCGCGTTTTCCGCTTCGGAAAGAGACGCGCATCGCCCGAGTTCGTCGTGAGGCAGCGCCTCCCAGACGCCGTCGGAACAGACGAGCAGCCGCCCGGAAACGTCCGGCAGGTGTGCCGCGTAGAGCCTCGGCGGAGTCGTCCCGGCCATGACGGCCGAGGTGACGCGGTTTCGCATCGGGTGGACGCGCATCTCCTCGTCGGTGATCGTTCCCTCGTCGCGCAGACGCTGCACGACTGAGTGGTCGTGCGTGACCTTCCGGAAGTTTTCGTCGCCGCAGCGGTACACACGACAATCCCCGACGTTGAAAGCGAGTACGGATGCTTTCCGGACCAGGACTCCGGCCGCCGCTGCCCCCATGCCGCGCATCCCCGGGGTTTCTTCCGCCATTTCGTTCATCCGCCGGTGCGCACGCGTCACCATGCGGCCAAGACGGACGGGGTCGTCCTCTTCGCCGAGGGCGCCGGCGAACGCGCGCGCCTGGTCGCGGATCGCTTCGAGCAGAACGCGGCACGCGACCTCGCCGCAGGCGCAGCCTCCCATGCCGTCGGCGACGATAAAGAGCGCCGGGGTCTCGAACGGCCCCGCGACGCCGCTTTCGGGGCAATCCATGTCGCCGGTGACGACGCGTCCGTCGATCAGGAGACCGTCCTCGTTGTCCGAGCGGACGTCCCCGGTATTCGTGAAGAACGCGTACCGGACGCGGAACACTCGGAGGCGCCTCCCGCGCTAGGGATTGTCCCCGAGCTGCGCGTAGAGGTCGTCGACGGATTTCCTCGCGGCTTCCGTCTCCTTTTCGTCCGCCTCCCACGTGACCCGCAGAACCTGCCCCTCTCGAACCTCTTCCGGAAGCCACTCCGCCGGAAGGGTCACCGCAACCGACTCGTCCTCTCCGAGCAGAACCCGCACAACGCCATCCTCAACCGAATCGACGAACGCTCTCACGGATTGCACCTCCCGCAGGGCGTGTAGCCCTCGCGTATCGCGTCTTCCCTGTCGTCGAAGCGGACCCGCTTCTTCTCGTCGGGAAGCCCCGTGCAGGTCGGCAGATGGAAGACCCTGCTCCTGACGTTTCCGATGTAGCCCCCTCCGCCCGCCGCCGCAGCCCCGACGGCCGCGGAGGTCTGCGCACCCGTTTTGAGGAAGAGCCTCCTGCCGTCGCTCGAGATCACGACGCTGCCGTCCTTCGCCGTCGAGCGCCACGGAACCCAGGCTTCCCCGAGCATCCGGAGGACCGCTTCGTGCGGGTGACCGTAGTCGTTCTCCGCGGCGCAGGAGATGACGGCCACCTCCGGACGGACCTGCCTCAGGAAGGCCGCGTCCGTTCCGTTGTGCGACCCGTGGTGGGAGACCTTGAGAATCGCCGATTGCGGAAACGCCCCGACCGACGCCCGTTCCTCCCTTTCGGCGTCGGCCATGAGGAGCGCCGTGAAGTACCCGTAGGAGACGCGCAGAACGAGGCAGTTGTTGTTGACGTCCCCCTTCGTGCCGGAGATCTCCCTGATGGGCGCGAGAACGTCGATGACCGCGGCCCCGACGAGCTCCGAAAAGCCCGCCTTCGGCCGGCCGAACCGGATCTTCTTCCCCGCGACCGCCTCGAGGAACCGCCGCTGGAGTCCTGAGCCGTGCCGGTATCCGCTGTCCCAGATCTTGCCGATCCCGAACGCGGCGAGGACGTCGCTCATGCCGCCGAGATGGTCGGAGTGCGGGTGCGTCAGCACGAGGATGTCGATCTTCCGGACGCCGAGATTCTTCAGATATCGGACCACGGTCGGTCCGGCATCGGCAGGTCCGGCATCCACAAGCATCGTCGAGCCGTTCGGGAATTGGATGAATATCGAGTCTCCCTGGCCGACATCGATGACGTGCATCGCGATCCCGGACGCGAGCGCTGGGAGCGCAGCGAGAATACAGGCGAAAAGCAGGAACAGACGCGACAGGAATCGGATTCGCGTTTTCATGAACGCACCTCCCTCGCGTGTGTTTCGGCGCTCCGGAACTCGGGCGTTATCCGCCGGCGGACGTATCGAACGCGATCTCCCCGGCGACAACGGCCATCCGGACCCCGAGATCGTCGCCGAGGCACGCGAAATCGGCGTCGAACCCCTGCGCGATGCGTCCTCGCCGGTCCTGCATCCCGAGGATCCGCGCGGGCGTCTCCGATGCCATCCGGAGCGCGTCGGCGAGCGATATTTCCGCCGCGACGGCCGTCCGCACGGCCCGGTCCATCGTGCAGACGCTTCCTGCGAAGCCGCTGCGGTCGGGAAGTTTCGCGACCCCCTCCTCGACGATGACGTCGCGCCCCCACCTCAGGCTGCCGAGCCGCCACGTCCCTTCGGGCATTCCGGCGCCGCGCATCGCGTCCGTCACCATCGCCACGCGATCCGTTCCCTTGACTCTCTGGACGAGCCTGAGCAGTTCGTGCGGCAGATGCCGGCCGTCCGCGATCGCCTCGACCGTGACGTCGTCGAAGAGGTATCCGGCCTCGACCATTCCGGGGATCCGGTATCCCCGGTCGCGCCTCACGGAGCTCATCGCCGAGTAGAAGTGGACCATGTGGCGGAAACCGCAGTCCACGGCATCGCGAACCTGCGCAAGCGTCGCGTCCGAATGCCCCATAGCGGGGACGACGCCGCGTTCCGCGAGCCACGCGGCGCACGCGCACGTGCCGTCGAGTTCGGGCGCGATCGTGACGATCGAGACGCACTCGCACGAACCCAGGAGGCGTTCGAGGTCGGCGGGCGACGGAGGGCGAAGGTACGCGCGGTCCTGCGCCCCGGCCTGCGACGGCGCGAGCCACGGCCCCTCGACGTGGACGCCGCCGATCCTGGCCCCGTCCTGGAAGGGGCGATCCCCTCCGGCCGTCCGGACCAGACGCCTGACGACATCGAGAAAGCCCGAGATCTCATCGTCCGGCGCCGTCAGCGTCGTCGGACAGAGCGTCGTCGTGCCGTGGCGCGCGTGTGTCCGGCAGACGATGCGGATCGCGTCCTCGCTTCCGTCCATGAAGTCCGCGCCTCCGCCGCCGTGGACGTGGATGTCGACGAATCCAGGGACGAGACGATGCCCGAACAGATCGACGACCCTGTCCCCATCCCGCGGGACGATCCCCGGCGCGATGCGTTCGATCCGGCCGGCGCGGCAGAGGACGTCGGCGCGCGCGAAGCCGTCGCCGAGAAAGACGAGTCCGTTCGCGAAGACCGTCACGTCCATGCCCGCGTCACTTCGCATCTCGAAGATCCGTGACGCCGAACCGGGCGAGGAGCGCCCGTATGATGCGCGAGGCTCCGTCACTCGCGGCATCCGCCGCGAGCTCTTCTGGCGTTTCGTATATTCTGATTTTCATGGTTTCAGTCCCCTTTCGGAAAGCGCGACGACGCTTTCGACGCCGGAGCGTTCGCCCGGTCAGATCCGAGGCGCCTCCCGGGCTTCAGGGGGCGATCACGATGAGAAATGGAATGTTCACAGCAGGCATTGTATCATTTTTCTTAAAAATACAGAAAACACAAAAAAGCCATTCTCCCAAAGGGAGAACGGCCCGTTCGTGTCGTTTTCCGCACGACGGTTCGGAGGCTATTTCCTCGTGCGGCGAAGGTTCGTGACGGTCGCCCACCCCTCGCCGCCGGGCTCGACGTGGTAGAGCGCCATCTCGCGCCAGTCCATCGCGAGGTCGCCGTGAGCGAATCCGCCCTTGTCGTCGGAGAAGACGATGTCGAAATCGTCGTTCCCCCCGACCCCTCCGACGAACCCTTCGACCGGTTTGCTGTATTTCGTCCCGTCGGGGTATCTGGCTTCCATATAGCCGCTGAAGACCGGGCCGTCCTGCTTCTCGAAGACGTACACGGCCTTTCCCCGCTGCTGCAGGGCGCACTGCTGGTTGATCGCCATGATATATCCCACCCAGCGTCCGACGATGTTCGGATATTCCCCGTCGGCAAAGGCGGCCGGAGCGGAAACGGCAAGAACGGCAAGCGCGAAGACCGCGAACAGTTTCTTCATCTGTGCAGCACCCCCGCAAGTGGTGAATTCATTGTTGAATTATAGCATGGGAAAGTTCCCATCCGGGGGTGCGGACGGTTTCTATACCCAGAACGGCCGCTCCCACAGCGTCAACCAGGTTCCGATGTCTTTGGAGACGGCTTCGTCGAAGATCTTCCGCGCAACGACGATGTCTTCCGCCCCCATACCGACGGCGCAGAAAAATATCGTTTCATCGGATGTTTCGCGGCCCGAAAACTTGCCGTTTACGATGGATCCGAGTTCCGCATGCAACTCTCCCCGTTCCAGTTTCCCCATATTGGCCATGATCGCCGGCGTCTGAATACCCCTGTGAAGGATCGCATCCCAATTGTCCGCTACGATTTTGTCGGCCAGCCGTACGGCTTCGAATTCAAACTCGTAATTTCCTATATTGGCAAGAAAAGCTCCCTTCCGTATCCATTCCGCGCGGACAATCGGCGTCAGGGACGTCGTCGCCGTAACGACGATATCGGCGCCCCTGACGGCTTCCTCCGCCGTAGAAACCCCGACCAGAGGAATTCCCGGGAATCGCTCTCTTTCGATATCGATAAACGCGTCGATTCTCTCCTGAGAAATATCGAAAAGCCGGATTTCCGACAGGGAGGGAATCGCGGTCCGCACCGCCAGGATCTGGGTATGATTCTGTGTCCCGGCTCCAATGAAGGCCGCCGTCACGGAATCCCTGCGAGCAAGATATTTCGCAGCCACGCCCGTCACAGCTCCAGTCCTCATCGCGCTGATGACCGTTCCATCCATGACGGCCAGCGGCGCCCCCGTTTCCGGGTCGTTGAGAATCGTGAGCGCCGACGCTCTCGGAAGGGCGTGCCTTTGGGGATTCAACGGCTTGCTTCCTATCCATTTGATTCCGGCCGTTCGTATGTCTCCTCCGACGAATCCGGGCATGCCGTTTATTCTGCCCGTCACGGCTTCGGAAGCGGCGTCCCCCCACCGGAGCGTCACCTTGTCCGGCACGATGCATTCTCCAAGGTCATGCAGGGAAAAGAACCGTTCGATACGTTCGAGAACCATATCCATATCGAGGGCCCCGCAGCGAATGACATCCTCCTGGCTCAGGTACAGAAACTCGAGCTTCTGTTCCATCGGAGTCTCCTCCTATTCCCCGCCGACGAAATCGCGGATCTGCGTTGCGGACATTCCTTCCAGTCCCAGGGACTTCAGATTCCGTCCCGTCGCCCTGTAGTCCTTTCCGTGGATGATATCCGCAAGCAGAATGATGGCGTCCATCGTCGGGGCGCCGACGCCGAAAGCCCGCCCCAGTTCCGAGAGCGGAACCAGTCCCATGGGAACATCCTCGCTGATGTATCTCGTAAATACGTCCGCCGGAGCCTTGATGCCCCTGTATGCTTCCTGTTTGTGAATCGCTTCGTACAGGGATTCCGATTCCGCGACGTCCATCCCGTAGACTTCGTGAAGCCACTCTCGGGCGCCTTGCGTCCTGACATTCATGGCGCGGGCGACGGCCATCCGTTCATCGTTGATCCGCTCGAGAACCCTGGCCACGCTTGGCGAGATGCCCTGCCTGTAATGCTCGAAGCTTTCCTTTTCCTCGATGCGGGCTATATTCAGGATTGCCGGCGCCGGATGGAAGACGGAACCGATGTTGCCCAGGCTCGTTTCCAGAACGTTTTCCGCGGCCTCGAACTGCGGAAAATACGGCGCCGCAATCCCCAGAAGGTCCGGAGTCCTCGATGCCGGAAGAGCGGCGACCTTCATTCGGCGCTTCACGCTGTAGATCGTTGTCTCGGCATAGCCAGTCTTTCTGCACGCGAAAATCAGGGATTGTGTTTCCCCGACGGTAAAGGACGCGTCCGGATTCACATCTCTCGCCGTTTTCCGAAATTCGATGGCTCCGGCCGTTCTCCCCGGATTGAGAATCACCGTCTGTCCGTCGCCGAGGAACGGCGCGCAAACCCGGGCGATATCTTTGTGGGCGAAAGCCGGAGAAGCCACCATGATAAGCCTGCGCCCTTCCAGAGCCTCAGCGATATGGGACGTGACCTTCCGAATCGGGGCGAATCCCGAAAGTTCAGTCCCTTTGAGATGGATCCCCCCGGCATCGGAAATTTCTTTCAAAACTCCTTCGTCTTTATCGTACAGGCTCACGTTGCAGCCTTTGAGCGACATCCAGGCGGCTATGCCGGTGCCTCCGTTGCCGGCGGCAATGACGGCGACATCAATCATCAGAGTTCCCTCCTGAAATCGAGTCTGCTTTTGCTGGGAATGCATTTCGTGGGGAAAATTTCTGCGTGAGGAAAACGGCAGCTATCGCCCCGATCCCGACAAAATCCGATTTCAACCCCGGATACATCATGAGAAGCGCGGCTATTCCAAGCAGGAACCGTTGGTAGATGCGCAATTTCCCGAGAAAGTAGTTTTCCAGACAGGAAGCCATGGCGACAATGCCGAAAACGGCTGTGACCGTTGCGATCACGGCGTCGATCTTCGTCGCGCCGATCAGGAGCAGTTTGGGCTCGAGCGTGAAGATATACGGCAGAATAAACGCGGCCAACGCGAGTCTGAGGCCGTTGAAAGCCGTCCTGACGGGATCCGCCTTTGCGATTGAGGCCGCAAGGTACGAACTGAGCGCCACCGGAGGCGTCACGGCCGCCATACATCCGAAATAGAAGATGAAAAGATGTGCCGCGACGATCGGAACGTTCAGTTTGACAAGCGCCGGCGCCACCATTGCTCCAAGGATGATATACAGCGCCGTGGTGGGCATTCCCATTCCCATGATTATCGCCGCCACCATCGTCAGGAAGAGGGCGGGGTACAATTCTCCCCGCGCCAGTGTCACGATCAGGTCGGCGAATTTCAGTCCGACGCCGGTAAGCGTTACGGTCCCAACGATCAGTCCGGCCACGGCGCAGGCCGCTATAACGCTCAGGGACCCGCGCGCGCCCATCTCGAGCGCTCTGAGAAACTTCCTTGGCGAAAGCCTCGTTTCCTTTCTCAGAAAACTTGCGACGATAACCATGATTACAGCGGTAAAAGAAGCCTTTATCGGAGAATAGCCCGCCAGCAGCATATAGAAAATGCTCAGTGGGGCCAGGAGCAGGAACGCTCCCTTTCCGAGGGTTTTCAGAAATCCCGGAAGCTGCGCTTTCGACAATCCTTTCAGCCCCATCTTCGCCGCCTCGAGATCGACCATGAGAAATACCGAAAGATAAAACAGGACTGCGGGAATCGTTGCATGGACAACGAGTTTGCCGTAGGGAACGCCCGTCATCTCCGCCATGATGAAGGCTGCGGCTCCCATTATCGGAGGCATGATCTGTCCGCCTGAAGAAGCCGCCGCTTCGACGCCGCCCGCGAACTCCGGTTTGTATCCGACGCTTTTCATGAGGGGGATCGTAAACGTCCCGGTTCCGGCGACATTCGCGAAGGAGCTTCCCGATATTGTTCCCATAAGGCCGCTCGCAACGACTGCGGCTTTCGCCGGGCCGCCCCTGTATCTTCCGGTGACGGAAAAAGCGAGATCGATGAAGGACTGCGCGCCCCCCGTCTCCGTCAGGAAAGACCCGAGCAGGATGAACACGAAGACATACGTCGCAGTGACGTATATCGAAACTCCGTAGATACCCTCGCTCGTCAGAAACATATGCTCGATGACCCGGGACAGGTCGTACCGCTTGTGTCCGAGAGCTCCTGGGATCAGGTGACCGAAGAACGCATACAGCAGAAATCCCGCGGCAACGATGACCAGAGGCCACCCCATGGTCCTTCTCGTGGCTTCCAGAACGAGAAGGATGGTGATTCCGCCGAACACGAGATCTCGTGTCGCGGGATCTCCCGCTCTCGCGACCAGATTGATATAGTCCAGAGTCAGGTAGGCTCCGATTCCAAGGGAAAGTGCGACGGCGACCCAGTCGAACCATGGAAGCTTCTTTCTGTATCCGCTGGAAGACGGGTAGAGAAAGAACGTCAGAGAAAGCGCGAAAGCCAGGTGTATTGCACGGTGCTGCATTTGGGGAAGCATGCTCGCGCCCGAGGAATACAAATGAAAAAGAGACATGGCGACCGCAAGCGCACAGCAGATGCGACCGGCGACTCCCGTTAGATCACGATTCCTGTTGAATACGTCGTCCAGTTCTCTGAAGTCGGCCACAGGAAGCGGCTTTTTCTTTTTTCTGTCCAGGAAAAGCATCGATCTCACCTCGTATCAGATACTCCAGAAGAGAGACTCTTCGCGTCCGGATATCGACTCTTTCACCGTCCTCGACAATCGTCGCAAGATCAATTCGTCTGTAGCCGTCATCGAGCAAAAGGTATGGTCCGGTCATATGGCTCACCCTGAACGGGATGAAGCCGATCGGTCTGTTTATCGCTTCGATGATCAGAAAATTATCCTGGAATCTGCAATGCTCCCTGAAAGATGATGGAACTCCCCATCCGAGGTCCTGAAGCCTTGTTTCCGTGAGCACGATTCCACCGTTCGCATCTATGGAGTAATACTCGAAAACAGGGGAATGATGAACCGAGTGCCGGATCACTGTCGCAAACGAGTATCCCTGCTCGACCCGTTTTCGGAAAAGAACCGTTTCCTTCCCCTCGTAATGATCGATTTCCAGTAGAATTACAAAATACAGGAGTCCTGCCGAAAGGAACCCGGTTACGACAAGGGAAAGTGCATACAGGATTGTTCGTTTCCAGAGTGAAGGGACTTTTCATCACCGTCCTTCAAAAGCGGGCAGAGTTTTCAGTACGAAAAAGACCTCTACCCGCCTGCAACACGTTCGGTGCCTATTTCAGAACGCCGACTTCCCGGTAGTATTTCTCCGCGCCCGGATGCAGGGGAACCGACATCGCGCTGAGAGCGGTCTTCAGCGTGATCATTTTGCCCTGGGCGTGGACGGCCGCAAGATCACCCAGATGTTCGAACACGGCCTTCGTGATCTTGTAGACCGTCGCCTCGCCAAGTCCGGCTTCCGCGCTCAGAATGGCGGGACTCGCCACGGTCAGGATTCCCGTCGTGACGCCCCGGTACGTATCAGCCGGAATTTCGATCAACGAAAGATATGGGACACCTTTCAGGAAACTCTTCGTTACCGTTTCGTCCACCTTGAGGAGCCCGATGTCGAGCGTCGTCGAAATATCGACCACTGCGGACGTCGGAATACCGGACCCAACTATCGCGCAATCGATGAGTCGGTCCTTGAGCGCCGTAACGGCTTCTCCGAAGTTCAGGAACTGTTCCTCGACATCGTTATAGGTCAGTCCGTGCGCTTCGAGGACCATCTTCGCGGTCCGTTCGGTCCCGCTTCCCGGCGCGCCGACAGCGATCTTTTTGCCTTTCAGATCGGGAATACTCTGCATTCCCGAGTTCTTCAGCACGATAAATTGAAATATTTCGGGGTAGAGACAGGCGATTCCGCGGATATTCGTGACGGGTTTATCATTGAAGGGAGGTTCACCCTTGTAGGCTCCCCATGACGTGTTGGACGCACCAAGAATCAGCTCGACCTTCTTCTCGCGGAGCATTTTCAGATTCGCCACGGAAGCTCCGGTCGATTCGGCGGTTATCTCGATTCCGGGAACATTCTTCATGACGATCGACGCGATGCCTGAACCAATCGGATAATAACTTCCCGCCGTACCGCCGGTGGCAAGGGAAAGCCTCTCGGTAGCATACGCGGAACCGCTCACGCAAAAAAGAACCGTGAAGAGAAGAAACACCGTACGTTTTCCGAATCCCATATTTCTCGCCTCCCTGCAGATTTGTTATGGAACACACCGAAGAGACGCCCCATGCGCCGTCCTCAAATGAAGCCGGGATGGTGCAGAAAGATATGGAAAGGAACACGAACTCAGTCTATGATATTCGCAGAAGTCAAAAATAAAATAAATGCGATTTTTGAATGTCATTTTTGAGTGTAGCCATTGAGCTGCCACGTGTCAAATTAGTGAAACAGATAACTATATTTTTGAATTGCATACAAACAAGGTGTTTGTGTTCGGAGAGGGGATTGGACAATGGGGAACTACAGCAGAAAGGTGCCGGAAAATGTTGCCCCGGAGAAATTCGCCGGAGGGATATTGCAGTATCTCAGAACCGCGAAAAAATACCTGCCCCAGCAGCAACAGGTCGTCTGTGAATTCATTCTCAACAACTTCCAGAAGGCGGCGTTCCTGAAGGCGGAAGAGATGGCCAAGGCTTCGGGATCGAGCACCGCAACGGTTCTCAGAACCGCTGCCAGTCTCAAGTTCGATTCGTATGTCGCACTGAAGGAACGACTCCAGGAGGTTCTCTGTCAAAACTCCATCCCTCCCTTGGACAGATTGAGGGATACATTCCTGGGAATACCGGAAGACAACATCCTGGAAATGGTGATCGAAGAAAACATCCAGAACCTCAGGGGCATGCTGACTCCGCATCTCAAGGAACAATTCGCGAAATCGGCGGCGCTTCTGACGCGTTCGAGGAGGATTTATATCATCGGACTCCGATCGACCCGGGGCGTTGCGCTCTATCTTCACGCCCTGCTGCAGCAATTTCTTCCCGATGTCTTCATGGTCGACGCCACGGGCTCCGACACCATGCTCGATGTCATGATGGACATGGAACAAGAAGACGTCTTGATCGCACTGATGGCCGGAAGCCCCCACTATACGAAGCGAACGATCGGATGCGTCCGATACGCCCATGAAAACGGAATCCCCACCGTCCTGATTACGAACAGTCTTTCGAGCGTCGCGGCGTCGCTGGCGACGGTGCTGCTCCCGGCTCCGCAGAATACGACGCATTACAGTTCGGTCTCGTTCGTGACAATCTGCGACGCGCTCGTCGCCATGATGGGAATGAAAAAGATCGATTCCGCGCGGAGGAAGATCGATAAACTGGGGAGACTGCTGGTCGAATACGACATTTCGATGTAGAGTCTGCCTTCCGGAGCGATTTTGAGACGAAAAGAGCGGGAGAGGCTTTGGGCTCTCTCCCGCTCTTTTCGTCTGCCGTTACACCGCGAACGGTTCGAGGTGCGCCAGGAAGTGGTGGATTCCCGGGACGGGCGGCGCGTAGGAGATCCGAAGGCCGTAGCGGATGCTCTCGCGGCGCTTGTAGACGTCGACGATGGTCTGCGCTACGTATTCCATCTGGCAGTTCGTGTAGGACCGGCGGTTGATCGCGATGCGGTACAGTTCGAGCTTCGGCATGATCGTCTCGCCGGTCGCCTCGTCGTGCGTCTCGAACGCGAGCGCGCCGAGGCCGATGCCGCGGATCGCTCCCTCGCGGTAGATCTCGATGCCGAGGACGTCCGCCGGGTAGAACTTCTGCGGAATGTGCGGCAGAAAGGCCGCCGCGTCGAGGAAGATCGCGTGTCCGCCCGCAGGCTTCACGAAGGGGACGCCGCCCTCGGCGAGCAGGTCGCCGAGGTACTTCACCTGCGCAACGCGGTGCGACATGTACTGTTCGTCGGTCATCTCGCGAAGCCCCTGCGCGAGCCCTTCGAGATCGCGTCCCGCGAGGCCGCCGTAGGTGGCGAATCCCTCGAAGACGATCAGGCGCGGCAGCAGCGTGTGGTACATCTCCTGCGTCCGGCAGCAGATCATGCCGCCGATGTTGACGAGCGGGTCCTTCTTGCAGGAGACGGAGATCGCGTCCGCCGTGTCCATCGTCGCCTTCAGGATCTCCGCGAGCGACATGTTCTTGCAGGCCTCCTCGCGAATCTTGATGAACCACGCGTTTTCGGCCATCCGGGCCGCGTCGAGGAAGAACGGGATTCCGTGCTTCTTCGCGACGGCCGACGTCGCGCGGAGGTTTTCGAGGCTGACGGGCTGGCCGCCGCCGGAGTTGTTCGTGACCGTCGTCATGATGAGCGGAATGCCGTCCGCGCCGTACTTCGCGATGGCGGCCTCGAGCTTGGCGATGTCCATGTTCCCCTTGAACGGCGCTTCGAACGCCGGATCGAACGCCTGGTCGACGACGCAGTCGACGGGGATCGCGCCGTTCGCGAAGACGTGCGCCCTCGTCGTGTCGAAGGGCATGTTGAAGAGGATGTGCTGCCCCTTCTTCACGAGCGTTCCGAAGACGACGTTTTCGGCCGCGCGCCCCTGGTGGGTGGGGATGACGTAGTCGAAGCCGAGGACGTCCTTCACGGAGTCCCTGAGCGCGTAGAAGCTGTCCGCGCCCGCATAGGCCTCGTCGCCCCTCATGAGTGCGGCCCACTGGTTCTTGCTCATCGCGCCCGTGCCCGAGTCCGTGAGCAGGTCGATATAGACGTCCCGCGAGCGGAGACCGAACATGTTGAAATGGGCTGCTTCGAGCGCCTTCTCCCGCTGCGCCGCGTCGGGAATCTGCAGCGGTTCCACCATCTTGATACGGAACGGTTCCGGCTGAATGCGCTGTACCATGACCGAACTCCCCCTCTTCTCGTTGGTGTCACTTTTCCGACGACAAGGATATACTTGATATGTTCCGCGAGCTTGTACAATTTTGACGCGGAAAGAGGGGGCGAATCCGTGACGGAGGGGACGTCGGGACGCAGAGAACGGGTCCGGTACTGGCGCTGTCGCGATCTGCCGGGCGTGGAGCTTCTGGCCGCCGACTACGCGACGCAGTCCTACTCGTGGCACACGCACGAGACGTTCGCGTTCGGGGTGATCGAACGCGGCGGACTGACGATGCGCCTTCACGGCGTCCGGGGCATCGCACCCGCCGGAAACGTCGCCATCGTCTTCCCCGGCGAGGCGCACACGGGGCACGGCGTCGACCGCTCGGGGTGGAGCTACCGGATGTTCTACGTCGACCCGGACCTTCTCACCGACGCGGCCTCCCGGGTCATTCCCGGCTCACGCGGCCTTCCGTCGCTGCCACAGGGTACGATCGCCGACCCGCCGCTTTCGTTCGCCATCCTGACGCTTCACCGGATGCTCGATCTCGACCGCGGGACGACGCTCGAACGCCAGGAACGCCTCCTCGAAATTCTCACCGGGTTCGTCCGCCGCCACGCAATCCGGGACGCGCCGCCGCCGGACCGCGTCTCGCGCGCGACGATGGAGCGCGTCCGCGCCTACCTCGACGAGCGCGTCTCCGAAGACGTGAACCTGCCCGAACTCGCCGCCACCGCGGGGTGCAATCCCTTCCGACTCGTGAGGGCCTTCCGGAGCGCCTACGGACTGCCGCCGCACGCCTATCAGCTTCAGGGGCGCGTGCGCCGCGCGCAGGACCTCCTGCGCCGCGGCTGGAACGCCACGGCGACGGCCGCCGAGCTGGGGTTCGCCGACCAGAGCCACTTCACGCGCATCTTCCGGCAGATCACCGGCATGACGCCGGGAACCTTCGCCCGCTGCGTCCGGTCCGGCGAATCCCCCCGCGCCGGATCCCCTACCGGATGAAGTTCGTCTGCAGGCGCTTCTCCGGCACGGGAAGCGGAACTCCGGCGGAACGTCCGGCCGCGATGGACGCGAGCATCCACGCCATATTGTCGCCGAGCGTGCGCATCGTCTGCACCCCCTCGAGGTCCTGCCGGACCTCGTCGGGCGTGTTGCCGTGGACGCTGTTCCAGTATTGAGACGACACGACGGGCATCCGCGCGATCGTGAAGTATTTATTCAGCCGGTCGAACGACGC
The DNA here is from genome assembly GCF_055390895.1 of Lactivibrio alcoholicus. Taxonomy (NCBI): domain Bacteria; kingdom Thermotogati; phylum Synergistota; class Synergistia; order Synergistales; family Aminobacteriaceae; genus Lactivibrio; species Lactivibrio alcoholicus. Next base: position 1,772,930 of record NZ_AP042471.1, on the reverse strand, counting down.
GCTCGCCCCTCCCCTGCGGCAGCTCACGACCGCCGCCGCGGGCTTGTTCGCGTAAGCGCCCGACTTCATGAAGAACATCCGGTCGAGAAACGACGTGATCTGCCCCGATGGCCCCGCGAAATAGACCGGAGAACCCACGACGAGCCCGTCCGAATCTTTGAGCAGGTCGATGCACTCGTTCACCGAATCGCCTTTGAAGACACAGTATCCCGACTTCGCGCACGCGCCGCATGCGGTGCAGTCCTGGACCGGTTTATTGCCGATATGGAGGATTCGTGTTTCGATCCCGTGTTTCCCGAGCTGCGACGCGACCTCGCCGAGCGCCGTGAACGTGCAGCCCGCAGCGTGCGGACTTCCGTTGATCAGAAGAACCTTCATCGTACGACCTCCCCGTTGTGGCGGCCCGCAGGTTTTGTCTGCGGTCCGATCCCGATATCCGAAGGCTGCCACAGAACGCCGATTGCCAGATGGCTTCTCTTGCGTATCCGTTGCGACACCTACACGTACGTTTCCCGGAGCATTTCCGCCACCGACTGATCGATCTGCTCCCGGCGCCTGATCGCATCGAAGCGATCGAGAAGATCTCCCGGTCTCAGGCGCTTCTTCGCGTCGCCTGAAATGTCCGCGACGACGCGCCCCCCGTGCATCATGACGAGCCGGTCCCCGAGGCTCACGGCCTGCTGCATCGAGTGGGTGACCATCAGCGTCGTGAGGTTTCCGGCACGCACGAGGCCGTCGGTGACGCGAATGATCATCTCCGCCGCACGCGGGTCGAGTGCGGCGGTGTGTTCGTCGAGCAGCAGCAGTTCGGGACGGCGTACCGTCGCCATCAGCAGCGTCAGAGCCTGCCGCTGTCCTCCGGAAAGCGAGCCGATTTCGTCGTCGAGGCGATTCTCGAGCCCCATTCCAAGTGTCCTGACGCGTTCGGCGAGCTCCTCGCGCGACCGGATCGATTCGTTCGGGCGCAGCGTGCGCCGCAATCCCCGCCGCGAGGCCAGCGCGAGGTTCTCTCCAACCGTCATGTGGGGCGCCGTGCCGCTGAACGGGTTCTGAAAGACGCGCCCGACGAGCGCCGCACGTCTGTGCTCCGGCCATCGCGTGATGTTCCGCCCGGCGAGCAGGATCGTCCCCCGATCGACGATGACGCTCCCCGACACAGCATTCTGGAGCGTGGACTTTCCCGACCCGTTCGTTCCGATGACCACCACGAATGTCCCGTCGCCGACGAGAAGGTCGACTCCGCGCAACGCGCGAACCTCGTTTTCCGTTCCGGGATGGAAGGTTTTGACGATTCCCCTGACGTCAAGCACGTCCGACTCCCTTTCCCTTTCCGAAACGCGCAGCCAGGTCCGGAAGAACGAGCGTCGCGAGAACGAATGCCGCCGTGACGAGTTTGAGGTCGTTCGGATCGAGCCCCCATCGGAGCGCGATCGAGACGAGCAACCGGAACAGGACCGACCCCATGACCGTCCCGGCGATCGCGACGCCGAGCGCGCGCGTGCGCACGAGCGCCTGTCCGATGATGACGCTCGCGAGCCCGAGAACGAGCGTTCCGACACCCATCTGGACGTCAGCGAACCCCTGGTACTGCGCGAGAAGCGCGCCGGAAAGAGCCGAGAATCCCCCCGAAACCGCGAGGCTGATGAGAAGCATGTCGGGTGCGCTCACACCCTGCGCGAGCGCCGACTGTGCGTTGTCCCCCGACGCCCGGAGCGCGACGCCGAAGTCCGTCGCCAGGAAGACGCGGAGCGCCAGGGCGAGAAGACACGCGACGGCCGCCGCGCCCGCGAGGGCCGCGAGATCCCCCGTCAGAACGCTCCAGGCTCCCATGCGGACCGTTTCGAGGCCCGTCAGCTTCCGGATCACCGTCCCCGCCATGTCGGCGAGCGTCGCCGTCCGCGACAGGGGAACGTTGCTCCCGCCCATGATCCGAAGGTTGACAGAGTAGAGCCCGGTCATGACGAGGATCCCCGACAGAAGGCTGTTGACCCGAAGGCGCGTGTGAAGCACTCCGGTCGTGCATCCGGCCAGCATTCCGGCTCCGGCCGCCGCGAGCGTCGCGACGACGGGGGACGCTCCCCGGGCGATGAGGATGGCCGCCACGGCGGCCCCGAGTGTCAGGACGCCGTCGGTCCCGAGATCCGCGAAGCCGAAGATCCGGAACGTGACGAAGACTCCGAGGGCCATCACCGCGAGGATGAAACCCATCGTGAGCGCTCCCGCGAGAAGACTCACGCGTCGCCTCCTTCGGGCGCCGTCAACGGCCCGGCCCAGAGAGCGCCGCCCAGAAACGCGCTCTCCCCCGCGCCGGAGATCGGACGCCGGTCGTGCAACAGGTGAAGCATCCCGACGGGCGTGAGCGCGTCGAAGATCTTCGCGAGCAGCGGACGGAGCTCCACCCGGCCCCTGGGGATCGCCCGGAACGGGAACACCGCCGCGTGGAAGTGCCCCCGAAGGTCGTCGCCTGGCCCGAGGGAACGAAACTGCGGCGCGAGGTCACCGGAATGGCCGATCGCCGCCGCGCCGACCACGACTGCCAGATGCCGGTCGTACCGCTTCTCCGGCCAATAGGCCAAGTGCTCTCGCACGGCCGGGAACGCAAAAAAGTCCGCGTCCGGCGGCGCGCTTCCCGCACGCGCGAGACCGCCTTCCGTGGAGCGCAGATTCAGGCTCGCGCCGACGAGCCCCGATGTTTCCGCGACGATCGCCATCGCGACCATCCGGGCCCCGGTCGCCCCGATCGCCCTCCCGACAAGCGCCGAGAGCGGCACACCCGGAAGGTCTTCGGAGAACCGCAGGCAGATCGACGATTCGCCGTGGAACACGAACCCCGACGAAAATCTGACCGACGGGACGAACTCTCCCGACGCGGCCATGAAATCCGGTGTCCCGCCGTCGCCCGGAGGAAGCTGCATCGCGAATCCCGCGACAATCATCACCTCGCCAGCCACGCCATCCTCCCCTCCGAACGATCCGATTCCGAGCCCCCACGAGCGCCCGTCACACGCGAACGGTTTCCCCGGCGCTGGAAACATGGCGTGAAAGCCCCCGGCCGGGTTCAGGACATACCGCTCGCCGTCGTCTTCCGGATCTGTCGCCGAAGGACGGTCGAGAGTGGCGAAGAGTTCGTCCATCCCCACCATTCCCAGAATCTCCCTGACGAATGCAGATGATCGCCGGATGCGGAGATCGCCGCCGAGCGATGCCAGAACCTTCCTGTAGCGCAGAAGGCTCCGGATGCCCGCCGAGCTCAGAAAATCCACGCCGCCCATGTCGAGCGCGACGCGATACGCCCCCCGCCGCAACGCCTCCTCGAACTCGTCCTCGAGGGCGCGGCAGCTCCCCGCGTCGAGCCGCCCTTCGAGCGCCAGGAGAAGCTCCGTCGATTCCTCTCGCCGTTCTATGCGCATTCCCGAGCGCCCCTTCCGGTCATCGCCCCGGAACCATCCGCGCCGAGCGCCGCAGCGACTCCGGAATGTCCAGCCCGTATCGCCGGGCGTTCGCCCCGTTGATCGTGACGACCGTCCGGCTGACGGGCGAGAACGGGATTCCCGCAGGGTTCTCGCCGCCGAGAACGCGGATCGCGAGACGCCCCATGTCCTCACCCCCGGCCGCATAGTCCCGGGCCACCGTCACGGCGGCGCCTCCGTTCGTCGCGGCGCTCGTATCGAACGCGAAGAGCGGAACCCCCGCGTCGAGGCACGCCTTCGAGATCGGGGCGAACGACGACATGAAGATATTCCCGACGACCTGGAGCACCGCGTCGACCCGCTTCGCGAGCAGCGCCCGGATGCCGTCGGAGATCTCGGCCGGAGTCGATACGGGAACGGAGACGCACTCGACGCCCCGCGCGGCGAGTTCTTCCGTGACGCGTCCGAGGTTGTAGACGCAGTTGACTTCGGACGGGTTCACGAGCGTTCCGACGCGCTTCGCTCCCCTGACGCAGCCGAGAAGCGCGGCGACTCCCTCCGCGTAGGCCGACGCCGACGAGACGCCCGTCACGTTCGGAAGGTGATTCGCGTCGCTCGTCCCTGCCCCCGCCGCGACAGGGTTCGCGACGACGCCGAAGATCACGGGGATCGTCCGCACCTTCTTCAGCGCGGCCTGGAGCGCGGGCGTGGACGTGAGCGCGATCAAATCCGCGTTCCGGCCGAGGGCGTTGTCGATCATCGCCGAGAGCGTCGGCATGTCGCCCTGCGCGTTGACGACGGACAGAGCGTACTCTCTCCCCTCCGTCCACCCCGCGTCACGGAGCGCCCTGCGGAATCCATTGAGGGTTTCCTCCGCCGGAGCCGAATCGACGTAGTTGAGAAAGAATATCTTCCGGCAACGAATTTCGGCCGCGTTCCGGCCGTCGTCCGGACCGTTCTTCCCGACGCGGGACGGGAGATCGGAAACGAGAAGCGCCGCGCCGGCGGCGGCGATCAGGAGCATTCCGGGAAGCAGACGCTTCAGGGTCGTGAGCACATCGATACCTCCGCAATATCCATTTGTTCGTAATTATTGCACACTCCGGGACTCCCCGGCTCACGAATCCTCCCGCAGCAGCTCGGCCTGCCGGGCGAGCCGAGAACGAGCGCGTCGACATCCCCGACCGACTCGAGAACCGGCCGGAGGTCGTCCCGACGGCGCACCGGCCGTAGCTTTCGCCGCCCCTGAGTTTGCACGCAAAACAACTCACGCACCCGGAAAACCGCAGGTCGCCGAGGTGAACCATCTCCGTTCGCGCCCCTTCCGACTCCGCGCCCTCGAGCACCTTCGCGAGAAGCGTCGCCGTGTTCCACGTCTTCCGCGGACTTCCGTTGACCGCGAGAACCTTCATTCGACCCCCTCCCTCGCCGGAGCGATCGCGGCGTCCATGCGCCGTCGGACACTATCATAGCGCATGCCGCTCAGGCCGAGCGACCGCCCCGTTCGCCGCGTTTCGATTGTAGAATAGATGCGGCTTGCCCGGACGGGGCGCCGTCATGAAAGGAGATGGACGCGAAATGAATCTCGCACGTTTTCCGCGCCGCCGGTACACCGAAGGCGCGACGCCGATGGAGCGTCTTTCGAGGCTTTCCGGACTGGTCGGAGGGCCGGAGATCTGGATCAAGCGGGACGACCTCCTCGGATTCTTCCCCGGAGGCAACAAGACGCGAAAACTCGAATTCCTCATGGCGGACGCGCTCGCGAAGGGCGCGGACGCGATCGTCACGTGCGGCGCGGTGCAGTCGAACCACTGCCGCCTCACCCTCGCCGCCGCGAAGAAGGAAGGCCTCGAGTGCCACCTCGTCATCACGGAACAGGTTCCGGGGAGCTACTCCCCGCACGCGTCGGGCAATAACTTCCTCTTTCAGCTCATGGGGGTCGACTCGATCACGGTCGTTCCGGGGACGTCCGACCCGACCGCCGAGACCGCGAAGGTCGCCGACCGGCTCCGCGCCGCGGGAAAGACGCCCTACGTCATCCCCGTCGGCGGATCGACCCCAGTCGGATCGCTCGGCTACGTCGCCTGCGCGGAAGAGATCCTGTCGCAGGCGTTCGACAAGGGGCTCGCCTTCGACCGGATCTTCACGACGAGCGGCAGCGCGGGAACGCACGCGGGCCTCGCGGTCGGCCTGTGGGCCAACAGGGCGGACATCCCGCTCACGGGGATCAACATCGGCGCGCCGAACTCCGTCCAGGTCCCGGCGGTGCACAAGCTCGCGGCCGACACGGCCCGCTTCCTCGGGATCGGCGAACCGTTCCCGGCCGGATCCATCGACTGTCGCGACGGGTACATCGGCGAAGGTTACTCGCTGCCGTCGGAGTCCATGCTGAAGGCCGTCCTCCTTCTCGCGCGGACGGAGTCCGTCCTTCTCGACCCCGTCTACACCGGAAAGGCCTTCGCGGGAATGCTCGACCTGATCGCGCACGGCCTCTGCGGCAAGGGACAGCGCGTCCTCTTCATCCACACGGGCGGCATCCCCGCGCTGTTCCACTACCAGAAATACTTCGACCCGGAACTCTTTCGGGACGCGGAAGCGCGGTAGGTCCGGCGTGCGCCTCCCCTTCGTTCTCGCCCTCGGCGCCTCCGTCGCGCTCTCGCTCTATCCGCCGACGAAGACGTGGGCCGTGGGGGCTGCGCTCCTTCTCGGCGCGCTCGCGGGCAACCTCGCGCCCGCGTCCGTCCCGGCATGGCTCGGGAAGGCGCGGAAGCTCACGCTGAACACGGCCGTCGTGCTCTTCGGGTTCGGGCTCAACATCCGGCAGGTCATCGCGGTCGGGGGGCAGGGGTTCTGGCAGACGGCCGTGAGCCTCGCGGTCATCCTGTCGCTCGGGTATATCCTGATGCGGTTCGTCCGGCTGCGCCCCGCGACCATGAAGCTCATCACGGTCGGGACGTCGATCTGCGGGGGAAGCGCCATCGCGGCGGTCTCGTCCGCGATGAAGGCGGACGACGAGGACATCGGCGTCTCGATGGGCGTCGTCTTCCTGCTGAACACGGTCGCGCTCTTCGCCTTTCCGGTTCTCGCGGGCGCGTTCGCGCTGACGCCGGAGCAGTACGGCGTCTGGTGCGCGCTGAGCATCCACGACACGAGTTCCGTCGTCGGCGCGGCGGCGGTCCTCGGCGACGCGTCCCTCTCGACGGCGACGATCATGAAGCTGACGCGGACCCTCTGGATCACGCCGATCGTCTTCGCGGTCTCGCTGCGACAGGGGGGCGGCGGCAAGCTCTCGATCCCGCTCTTCATCGTGCTCTTTCTTCTCGCGTCGATAACCGCGTCGGCGCTCCCCTTTCCGGCGCTCTTCCGCTTCCTCGCGTCGTCCGGGAAGGTCTTCATGGCCGCGGCCCTCTGCATGGTCGGGCTCGGCCTGCACCGCTCGGTCGTCACAAAGGCGGGCGTCGGCGGAATGCTCTTCGGAGCGGCGCTCTGGGCCGTCTCGATCCTCACGGGGTATTTCCTCGCGACCATCGGATGACGCCGGAAGAGACACACCAATACGGAAGGGGGAACGCGCCATGACAGGATTCATCGCAACCGCGCTCGCTGCGCTTCTCGTCGTCCTGCTGTCGGGGCGGCGGTCGGAGGCGGCGACGCACGTCTTCCGGATCGGCAGGGAACAGGCCTACAACGGCATGATCCGGAGCGACATTCCGCCCGCGCTCGAGATCGACGACGGAGACACGGTCGTTTGCAACACGCGGATGCTCTTCGAGGGCAAACTCGACGCGGACATGACGATCGACGACGTCCTCGCGATCCGCGGCGCGATCAAGGCGAAGGGCGGCGGGACCTACGCCTTCACGGGCCCCTTCTTCGTCCGGGGCGCGCGCCCCGGCGACGTCCTCGAAGTCCGGATCAGGCGGATCGTCCCGGGCGATTTCGGCGTCACCTACGTCTACCCGGACGCCATAGGCTTGGGCGGCCTCCCCGAGGGGATGGGGCCGGGCTTCTTCCGGACGCTCCGCTACTCGCCGGACAAAAAGAGCGTCGACTTCGCGCCCGGAATCACGCTGACGCTCCGCCCCTTCCTCGGCGCGATGGCGGTCGCCCCGAAGCCCGGCGAAGTCCGTCAGCCCGCGATCCCCGACTACTTCGCGGGAAACATGGACAACAAGGAACTCGTCGAGGGAAGCTCGCTCTTCGTCCCCGTGAACGTCGAGGGCGCGCTCTTCATGGCCGCCGACGCCCACGGGCTCCAGGGCGACGGCGAGGTCTCCTGCCTCGCGTGCGAGACGTACTTCGAGGAGGTCGAACTCGAATTCGTCGTCCGCAGGGACATGACGCTCGAGCGCCCGATGGCCGAGACGCCGACGCACTGGATCGTGATGGGCTTCCACGCCGACCTCGACGAGGCCATGAAGATCGCCATTGGCGACGCGATCGCCTTCCTCATGTCCGCGAAGGGACTGACGCGCACGGATGCCTACGCCCTGTGCAGCCTCGCGGTCGACTTCCGCGTCACGCAGGTCGTCGACGGGAACAAGGGCATCCACGGAATGATCCCGAAGGAGATCTTCCGCCGGACGTAAGCACGGCGCGGGGCTACTCTCCGGCGAGCGTCTTCTCAGCGAGCGTCCTCCCGGCGAGCATTCTTCCGACGATCGCGCGCATCGTCTCCGCGAAGACTCCGCGCGTGACGCGACCGCCGCCGCCGTTGAGGACGTACCCCGGATGCCAGATCGGGTACACCTCGAACCGGACGGGCGTTCCGCCGTCTCCCTCCATCCGGAAGACGTTCGGGGCGCCCCCGGCGGACGCCTCGACGAGCGACGTCACCGACAGCAGCTTCCAGCCCGACTCCGTCCGCGGAAAACGCGCCCTCTCGTCGTCTTCCGGCGCGGCGAACTCCACGAACCACCGGAGCGCCGTCCGTCCGACCGCGAGCACCGGAACGGTCCGGCGCGTTCGTCCGCTTCCGTCCCCGGCGAGGCACAGAAGCTGCCGCTTCAGAAACCCCGAGCAGGGGCGCATCTCATCGATCTCGGGCGGACGGTCCTTCATGGGATTGTCCGGTCTCGACGGGCGGCACTTGACCGCATTGCAGATGAAGACGTCTCCGGGATCGACCGAACAGGCCTCGAGCGCGGTTCGCAAAACCTTGCCGCATCTCCCGACGAACGGACGGCCGCACGCGTCCTCGTCCTTTCCCGGAGCCTCGCCGACGAGAACGAACGTCGGCGAGAGGCTCCCCTCCCCCGGAACCGCGAACGTCCGCGACTCGGCAAGCGCGCACGCGGCGCAGCCCGCGACGGATTCGCGGATCCGGTTCATCTCTTCATGACGGCATGTCACAGCGAAAACCTCCGGAAAACATCAGAGTACGGAGCGCACACACGGAAATTATGGCGCACGCAGGGCCTTCGCATCAAGCGCCGGTTGCGCAGTGCGTGATATACTATGAAGGTCATAACGAGGGACAAAACGAGGGGTGATGTGTGATGCAATTCGTCGCGACCAGAGATGTCCGGGCAAATCCCGCAGTCTTGCTCGCGGAAGAGGGAACGATCGTGACGCAGAACGGCAAGCCGCGGGCGATCTGCTTCCCTCTCGAAGACGGAGACGACCCGCTGCTCGCCGAACAGGCGTGGAGGCGCGCCCGCTTCGGGATCGCGCTGGAGACGCTTCGGGCCGATGCCGTACGAAGCGGCGCGGTGGCGCTCTCCGACGAGGAAATCAACGCGGGAATCGACGCGGCGCGTTCCGAGGCGACCTCCTCCTGACAATGGACACTGTCCTCGACACGAACGTGGTCGTCTCGGCGATCCTTCGTCCGGCGCGAGGCCCTGCGCTCGTGCTGAACGCCTTTCAGACGGGGTTGATCGGCCTCGTGGCGGATTGCCGCATCCTGACCGAATACCGGACCGTCCTGAAACGCCCGAAATTCGGTCTGTCCCCGAAGGTCGTCGACGCATTGGTCGACGACCTCGCCGCACTCGCACAGATCGTCGTCGCGACGCCCCTGCCCGCGGATCTGCCGATCCGCGACCCCGGCGACATCCCTTTCATCGGGTGCGCCCTCGCCGCCCATTGCCCCGTCGTCACCGGCAACGGGCGGCTTTTTTGGGATATCCCGGGCCTCCGCGTCCTCTCACCGGCGGAGATGCTCGCGCTGCTGAACCTCCGGGCGCCCTAGGAGCGGGAAAACCGCCCGACGAGCCGCGTAACGTCCGGATTTGAAACGTGATAGCTGACGATCGCGACGTCGAGATCGCGGTCCTCGCAGAGCCGCAGCGCGCGCTCGCAGCTCTCCGTGATCCATTCGGAGCGGTTCCCGAAGACGCCGCCGCCGACGAGCGTCAGAAAGACGCGGGCGTTCCCGGTCTCGGAGGCGTTCAGCACCGCGGCGCACATCGTCGCCTCGTAGGTCGCCTCGAGCACCAGGCGCGCGAAGGCCTCCCAGCACTCCGCAGGATGCTCGCCGTAGTTGACCGGAAGCGCCGAGCAGTAGGCCTGCGTCACGGTATGGCGTCCGCCGCGGATCGTCACCTGCGTGTTCCGCTGAAGGCCGATCCGCAGCAGTCCCTTCAGACGCTCGCGCTCCCCGGAGGACATCGCCCCGAGCGCCCGGGAGATTTCGGAAAGCCCGTCGCGCGTCGCCAGCGCGTACCCGTTGCGCATCGTCCAGAGCCGGTCCCCCGAATTGTCCAGCGCGTCGCCCAGGTCCGCGAGGCAGTCGATCTGATTGTCCGCCGTCTGCCCCGCGCGGCCGCGCACGGGCGCGAAATAGTTCCGGTAGATCGTCCCTGCGCCCGCGGCGACGGCGCACGCCGGCCCCTGCGTATGGTCGTGCTCGTAGATCCCGACGCCGCGTTCGGGCGTCACATCGGAGTTCGCCATCTCGAGAAGGTTGAACTGCGAGGCGACCTGAAACAGCGCCCCCGCATTCGACGGATCCGCGTGAAGCTCCCGGACGTCCGCGAGCACCTCCCGCACCGAGAGCCTCCCCGGCTCCGGAGCGATCCGGGCGACCCGTTCGCGAAGCTCCCCGAGGGACGGCGTCTCCAGCCGCCCGCAGAAAAACGACCGGCCGTTCACGCTGGAGCTCAGCGTCTCGCCGTCGAGGACGAGCTTCGCGCGAACGTCGTCGGCCGATGTTTCCAGAAACCCTGTCAATTCTTCAAACCAGGTCATCTTTGGGTTCATCCCCCTTCCCGGATCAGGAGCGCCGCGAGGCCGCGGAAGCGGCGACTTCCGACACGTCGAAGGGATCGAGTTCGAGAAAAGAAACACGTCCCGCGAGCGTCTCCCTCGCCTGCCGGAGCAGATCGAGGGACGCCGATCCGAGAAGAAGGTACAGCCCTTCGCGCCTCCCCTCCCTCCGCGCGCTGTCGATCAGGCCGCGAAGGACGGGAAAGAGCGCGGGGGCACGGGGGAATTCGTCGAGAATCACGAGCCTGTCGAGATGCGAGGAGAGATACAGCTCCGGCTCGGAGAGCTTCGCGAGATCCCGCTCGGATTCGAGGTCGAGGTACACCTCCCTTTGCGGGTCGAACGACGCGTCTTTCCGGCCTGTCTCGGGCCGAGAAGGACGACTGCGGGCGCTTCGTTCAGGCGTCGGACAAGCGTTCGGGAGATTCTTCGGTCAATCATGTCTGCAATTATGGCATCGTGATGTGTTATTTGCGAGTATATTTTGGAGCCAACCGGGAACCGGATGTTGCGGCGGGGATTCGGGGCTCGGGGAACCGTCCGCTCCGTTTTTCCTGGAAAGCCGCCGCAGGCGCAGCTACCGCGCAGCCCCGAAAGCCCGTTGCCGGCGATCGGTCCCGACCGCTTCTCCGTCAGTCGTCTCAGTCGTAATACCCGGAGTCGCCGACGCCGAGCTGCGCGCGCTTCCCCCCATATCGACCGGCGCGACGCTCCCGCTCAGGCCGTATTCGTGACGGTTCCCCATGTCGTCGAGCTCGAGGAAGGGACTGTCCGCATCTGGCACGAGTCTGATCTTCGAGCGGATCATCCCGAAATCGGCCGCGGAGAACTTCTCTTCGAGTTCGGCGATCCCGGACGACGGCGCGCGTTCAGACCCCGGAGTATCGTTGTGATGCGTCGGGACGGCCGGTAGATCAAAAAAAGGGACGAAGGGGGATTTTTCCCCTTCGTCCCTTCGTCGTCCGCTCTAGCTTTCGGCGCTCGTCTTCGTTCCGTCGCTCCACGTCACGGTGATCTTGAAGTGCGACGCGCCCTGCCGCATGGTGCCGTCGTCCTCGAAGAAGAGCTGGATCTTCGGGTATTGCGACGCGTAGAACGAGACGGAGCCGTCCCGCCGGTTTATCAGCCCCTTGCCCGGCGATACGACGCCCAGGGCCCAGTTGCCGTTTCCGGGGATCGTGTCCCAGACGCCCGGCGTTCCGACGGCTTCGGCGACGATCGCCTCGATCCGTCCTTCGCCGCGGATCTCGCAGTCGAAGAGCCAGTCGGCCTTCTTGTTCTTTCCGAGCTTTTCGCTCGTCCCGACATAGTCGCTGCTGGACGCCCGCCGCGGGTTCGAGAACAGGATCTCGCGTCCGCCCGCGCCCGGCGTGGGTTTCGCAACCGTCGGGGTCGGCTCCGGCGTCTCGATGCGCCGGACGACTTCGCGGGAAAGGGTCCGCCCGTCGTCGTAGGCCAGCGTCACGCGCGCGCGGGTTCCCTCGTCGGCGAGGACGTCGTAGTCCTCCATCCAGAGCTGGAGTTCCGTCGGCCTCTGAATCGGGATCATCACCGTTCCGTCCTCGCGGTTCAGGAGCGCGCCGCTCGAGTCGGTCACGCCGACGAGCCGGCGGCCGTTTCCGGCGAGAGTGTCCCACACGCCCGCGGGCCCGGCGATCGTATCCACCGTAACGGCGGTGATCGTGCCGCGGTTGCCGACCTTCAGGTCGATCTTCCAGTCCTTCGTTCCGTTGCCGGTCCGTCTTTCACCCTTTCCGACGAGGTCCCTGTCCGACGGTCCCGTGAGGACGGCGGATCCGACAAATTCCTCCCGGTCGCCCGGAGCCTGCGGCCCGCCCCGGTCGATCACGCGGGACGCAACGGACCCGTCGGCGAGGAAGAGTCGGACTTCGAGCCGGGATTCTCCCTTTTCGATGACGCCTGTGTCGGTCATCCAGAGTTCGAGGACCGTTCTGTCGCGCAGCGGCGCGGAGATGCTTCCGTCGGGACGGTTGAGCGTGACGCCGTCCTTCGTGACCGCGACGAGCGACGTGTTGTTTCCGGGGACGGTGTCCCAGGCCGCGCGTTCGCCTTCGACGCCCTGGACGGTGACGCCGGTCAGCGTTCCCGTTCCCTGCGTCATGACGCGGACGTTCTCGTCGGGCGTTCCGTCGCCGCGCAGACGTTCGCCGCGTCCAGTGAGGTCGCGGGTTTTCGCATCCGCCCATCGGGCCGACAGAATCCGCACGGACGCCGAGGACGATCCGTCTCCGGCCGCCTGGGGAGCGAACTCGGCCTGTGTCCGCGAGCCGTCCGCAAAGGTCGCGATCACCGCGAATTTTCCGCCCTTCGCCAGAGCGCCGTCCCTGTCGGTCAGCAAGAGGTCGAGGACGGTCTGCCCGCGGACCTGCGTTTCGATGCTTCCGTCACGGTTATTGAGTGTCTTGTCGGCATACGTCACCGCGATGCGCCCCGCCTGGACGCGCGGGTCCGTGTCCCAGACCGCCGATTGGCCTTCGGCGCCCCGAACGGTGACCCTCGTGAGCGTTCCCGCTCCCCTGAGGACGAGCCGGATGCCGTCGTCCGCTGCGCCGTCGCCCTGCATCCGGTCGCCGGGCCCCGTGAGATCAAGCGACTTCCTGCCCGTCCATTGGGCCGACACGATGCGCACGGTTTCGGAAGGACGCTGAAGCTTCGTGGGCGGGACCGAGATCGTCGCGTGGGCCTCGGAATCGTCGATGAAGCGCGCCGTGACCGTGAATTTGCCGCCCCGGGCGATGGAGCCGTCGTCGGGGACGGTCAGGGTGATTCCCATTCCGAGGAGGAGGGGTGTGTGCGCCATCCTGCCGTCGCTCCCGGCGAGGACGTTTCCGCTGCCGTCCTTCACGAGGATTCCGGCGACGCCGTTGCCCGCGACCGTATCCCACGCCGACTTGCCGTTCTCCGACTTGAGGGAGAACCCCGATACGGCCCCGACGCCCCGGAGACTCAGCGAGAAGGTCGCGTCGGGCCTTCCGTCGGGCGCGGCGCTTTCTCCGGGTCCAAGGACATCGCCCGCAAAGCCCTGGAACGCAAGATTTTCGATGTCCCCCATGGCACCCCATCCGAGCGACGCCGTACACAGGAGCAACATGAGCGACGCCGGTGCGATCCATCGCCATTTTCGTGTCATCGTCTGCATCCCCCTTCGTTGTGTCGTATTTTTGTATATTCTACCCCCTGTCAGTTTTCCGGGGCGTAGGACGGATTACCGTTCGGGGACAACCGGATCGGACGTTTGCGGTACGGCGCGCCCGCCTTTTCAACGGGCGGCCGCCCTCCGGATCAGCGGCTGCGTCGCGCAGCGGAGCGAGCCGCCCTGTCCGTTGTGCGTTCCGAAGAAGACGCGATGGACCCGGATTCCCCGCTTTTCGAGTTCGGTCCGGATGTATTCGTTGTCGCCGTGGTCGTTGTACGACAGGATGTAGGTCTTCGAGTCGACGGGGACGCCGTTGACGGCGAGCCGCCGGACGTCTTCGAGGCTGACTTTGATGAGGTCCCAGCCGGCGAGCTGTTTGGGCAGGCCGTCGACGAAGGCGTCCTCGCAGACGATCGCAAGCCCGTCGCGGGGGACGGAGAGCGCGCAGTCGAGGTGCAGAACGCTCTCGGCGAGCGGGACGCGGACGACGTCGTAGCCGTCGCCGAGGACGCTTTTCAGCCAGCGATGTCCCGCCTCGTTCGACCCGACGCTCGGATTCCGCGTGTTTCCTACGAGAATCGTCTTTCCGAGAACGATGACGTCGCCGCCCTCGAGGAGCGGCGCGTCGGGATCGGCGGACTTGAGCGGTTCCGTGTGGGGCATCGAGAACCGTTTCACGGTTCCGTCCGCGCACTTTTCAGCGAGGATCTTCCGGAAGCCGGAGATGTCCGCCTTGCGCAACGGCGTCCGCAGGTTGAGTTCGATGACGGTGTTTCCGATCACGGCGAGGTTGTCCCTCGGGAAGTCCTGACTGAAGCCGTTCGCGAGGATTCCCGCGCCGTAGTGTTCGCGGATGAATTCCGGCGTTATCCTCCCGGGCCGTCGCACCGTAACGCCGAGCGACTGCAGGATCGCGATGAACGCGCGGTTTTCCTCTTCGAGAAGTTCCGTCTCGCTCTTTCCGGTCTTCGGGTCGATCATCTCCGTCCAGAGCATCCCGGCCGTCTTTCGGGCGTACTCGGCCTCGTCGGCGGGGAGGACCTTCATCGCGTCCTCGAACCACGGGGCGTCGCGCGACGGCGACATGCCGTAGGGCAGCCCCACGATGACATCCCTGAGGTCGCCGTATTCGCAGTCGACGTAGACGGGCGGTTCCGCGGCCGGGGCGGAGAGCGCGAAAAGGGGAACGCATCCGAATACGAGAATAGCAGGCAGGACGATACGAACGAATTTCATGCCGAAACCGCAACCTTCCCCGAATGAAGAATCGGCGGGTTCATCAAAACGGAGACGGCGGAAAGCCGAACCCGATTTTCAATGAACCCGCCGTATCGTTTTTTTACTGTACCACTTCGGGAATGGGGGTGTCCATTCAGCCGCCCGTCATCGCCTCACCAGACGGCGACGCAGCCGTCGGTCCGCGACTCGGTCGCGCCCGCGAGCGATCCTTCGGGCATCTTCCAGATGATCTCTCCGCGACCGAAGGCATACGAATCGAGCTCGAACTTCACCGCGTGTCCCATGCGGCTCAGGCTCTGCGCGACGGCCGGGGAGAACCCCGGCTCGACCGATACGTTCATGCCGCCCATCCACTGCCAGCGCGGCGCGTCGAGCGCCTGCTGCGGGTTCATCTCGAAGTCGACCGTGTTCATGACGACTTGGACGTGCCCCTGGGGTTGCATGAAGCCGCCCATGACGCCGAACGGTCCGACGGGGACGCCGTCCTTCGTGAGGAAGGACGGAATGATCGTGTTGTAGGGGCGTTTGCCCGGCTCGAGGACGTTCGGATGTCCGGGGTCGAGCGAGAAGCAGTAGCCCCTGTTGTTGAGCGCGATTCCGGTATCGGGGACGACTACGCCCGAACCGAAGCCCATGTAGTTGCTCTGGATGTACGATATCATCGTTCCGTCGCGGTCGGCCGCGCAGAGGTAGACCGTGCCTCCGTGCATCGGGTCTCCGGCCTTCCTGTCCTCGGCGCGCTCTCCGAGCTGCGCGCGCCTCTGATCCGCGTAGGCATCCGCGAGAAGCTCCGCGACCGGGACGTCGTGGAAGCGCTGGTCCGCGACGTAGCGGTGCGCGTCGGCGAAGCCCATCTTGATCGCCTCGATCTGCCGGTGGATCGTGACGGGGTCGTCGTGCGACGGGAAGTCGAAGCCGCGGAGGATCGAGAGGGCGATGAGCGCGACGATTCCCTGTCCGTTGGGCGGAATCTCCCAGACGTCGTATCCCCTGTAGTTCACGCCGATCGGTTCGACCCATTCGGGCGCGAACGCCGCGAGGTCTTCGGGCGAGATGTAGCCGCCGGTCTTTCGCGCCGCGGCGACGATTCTCCCGGCGATGTCGCCCTCGTAGAAGGAGCGCGCGTCCGTTTCCGCGATCCGTTCGAGCGTCCTGGCGTGCGCTTCGGATTTCCAGATCTCGCCCGCGCGCGGCGCGCGGCCGAGGGGCGCGAACGTGTCGAACCACGCGCGAAACTCGTCGCCCTGAAGGGCCGCGTACTTGCGCCGCGCGAGTTCCCAGTGGTGCGCGATCGTGACCGAGACGGCGTGCCCATCGCGCGCGAGCGCGATTGCCGGGGCGAGATTCTCCGCGAGCGTCAACCGCCCGTGCGTCCGCGTCAGCTCGGCCCACGCCTTCGGGGCGCCTGGCACGGTCACCGGCGCCCATCCGAGCATCGGCAGCTTGCCTCCCGCCGAAGGCGCCGTCCAGCCCTTCGATTCGGCGACGTCCATCGAGAGCGCCTTCGGAATCGGGCCGCTAGAGTTGAAGCCCCGCAGCCGTCCGTCCTTCCAGAGAAGGGCGAACGCGTCGCTGCCGATGCCGTTTCCGGTGGGCTCGACGACGGTCAGTGCCGCCGCGGTCGCGACGATCGCGTCGACGGCGTTGCCGCCCTTTTTCAGGACCTCCAGTCCGGCCTGGGCGGCCGACGGGTGCGACGCGCAGACCATTCCGCGCGCGGCATACGTCATGTTCCTGCGGGACGGGTACGGGTAGTAGTGCGGGTCGAAATGTACGGTCATGTCACGGAACCTCCCTTAGCGTGTGATCATATGGCAGGCGACCTGATGGCCGCCGCCGACATCGACGAGTTCCGGCTCTTGCCGCGAACATATGTCCTCCCTGAGGCGGCAGCGCGTGTGGAACCGGCACCCCGGGGGCGGATTTATCGGACTCGGGACGCCGCCGGTCAGGATGACGCGCTCCCGCCGGCGGTTGAGCTTGGGGATCAGGACGGCCGAAAGCAGCGCCTGCGTGTAGGGGTGCAGTGCCCGCTCGAAGAGTTCGAGGCTCGGCGCGATTTCGACGATCCTGCCGAGGTACATCACGGCTATCCGCGTGCTGATGTGCTTCACGACGGACAGGTCGTGCGAGACGAACAGGTACGTGAGCTTCCTGCCCTCCTGGAGCTCCATGAGAAGGTTCAGGATCTGCGCCTGGATCGAGACGTCGAGCGCCGACACCGGCTCGTCGCAGACGATGAATCCAGGATTCAGCGCGAGCGCCCGCGCGATGCCGACGCGCTGCCGACGCCCCCCGTCGAGCTCGTGGGGATATTTGTTGTACATCCGCGGGCTCAGGCCGACCTGCTCCATCAGGCGGTCGACGGCCTCCTCCCGCTCGCGCTTCGATCCGACGCCGTGGATTTCGAGCGGCTTTCCGATCGTCTCGCCGATGCTCTTCCTCGGGTCGATCGAGGAGTACGGATCCTGGAAAATGATCTGCATCTCCTTCGTGAGATCGCGCAGTTCCCGCTTCGACGCGCCCTCGATGTCGCGCCCGCGGAAGCAGACGGAGCCCGACGTCGGCTCGATGAGACGGATCACGAGGCGTCCTGTCGTGGACTTGCCGCACCCCGATTCCCCGACGAGGCCGAGCGTCTCTCCCTCGCCGATGTCGAAGCTGACGCCGTCGACGGCATGGACGACGCCGTGGCGCATCGGAAAGTGCTTCGTGAGGTCGCGGACCGAGAGAATCGGATCAGGCATGGGACACGGTCTCCCTTCCGTGCGCGAACGCGCGTTTCCCGTCCGCGTAGAGATGGCAGCGGATCCTCCGGCCGTCGACGAGCGCGCCCCCGGGACGCTCGGTCGCGCACCGCGCCGTCGCCTCGGGGCACCGTGGCTCGAAGCAGCAGCCGGGCATCGGGACGAGCGGATCGGGCATCATCCCGCGGATCGGATGGATCGTCGACGCCGGCTCCTCGATGTTCGGGATGCACTTGAACAGACCGACCGTATAGGGGTGCATCGGCTGGTCGAAGATCTGCGCGATGTCGCCGTCCTCCACGATCTCGCCCGCGTACATGACGGCGACGCGGTCGCAGACCTCGCCGACGACGCCGAGGTCGTGCGTGATCATGATCATCGAGGTGCCGAACTCGTTCCGGAGCTCCTTCATGAGTTCGAGCACCTGGATCTGGATCGTCACGTCCAGCGCGGTCGTGGGTTCGTCGGCGATGATGAGGCGCGGATTGCAGGCGAGCGCCATCGCGATGACGACGCGCTGCCGCATTCCGCCCGAAAACTCGTGCGGATATTCCTGGAGGCGCTGCGCCGGGATCTGCACCTTTTCGAGCATCTGCCCCGCCTTTCGTGCGGCCTCCGCCTTCCCGAGCTTCTGATGGGCCTCGAGCGCCTCGGAGATCTGGAGCCCGACGGGGAGAACGGGGTTGAGCGACGTCATCGGATCCTGGAAGATCATCGAGATCCGGTTGCCGCGGATGCGCATCATCTCGCGCTCGGGGAGCGTCATGAGGTCGCGCCCCTCGAACGTCGCCGAGCCGCTGACGATCTCTCCCGGAGGCGTCGGGACGAGGCGCATGACGGAGAGCGCGGTCGTTGTCTTTCCGGCGCCGCTCTCCCCGACGAGCCCGAGCGTCCTGCCTGCCTCGAGGTCGAGGTCGATGCCGTTGACGGCGCGCAGGACGCCTTCGAATGTCCGGTAGACGACGCTGAGATTTCTCACCTGAAGCAGTGGCGTATTCATGGCCGATCCGCCCTTTCTACTGGCGCAGTTTCGGGTCGAGGGAATCGCGCAACCCGTCGCCGAAGACGTTGAGCGCCAGAACGACGATGGCGATCGCGAGCCCGGGATAGATCGAGAGGTGCGGCGCGCTCCGCAGGAATTGCCGTCCGGCCGAAAGCATCGATCCCCATTCGGGTGTCGGAGGCTGGATGCCGAGCCCGAGGAAGCTCAGGCTGGCGGCGGACAGGATGGCTGCGGCGACGCCGAGCGTGCTCTGGACGATGATCGGCGCCATGCAGTTCGGAAGGATGTTCTCGAGGATGATCCGGACGTCCGACGCGCCGATCGCGCGCGCGGCTTCGACGAATTCCTGCCCCCGGAGCGACATCGCCGACGCGCGGACGAGCCGCGCGTAGCGGGGAACCTGGCTGATTCCCACGGCGACCATGAGGTTCGTGAGGCTCGTGCCGAGCACGCCGACGATCGCGATCGCGAGAATGATCTGCGGTACGGCGAGAAGGACGTCCATCAGGCGCATGATGACGTTGTCGATCCGCTTGCCGTAGAAACCTCCGATCGCTCCAAGGATGCCCCCGAACACGGCTCCGATTCCGACGGCGACGAATCCCACGTAGAGCGAGATGCGGCTGCCCCAGATGATGCGGCTCAGGATGTCGCGGCCGAAGTTGTCGGTTCCGAGCGGATGCGCCGACGACGACGCCTGCAGGCGGATCTTCATGTCGATCCTGTTCGGGTCGTAGGGAGCGAGCAATGGAGCGAAAACGGCGACGACGAAAAGCAGCACGATCACGCTCATGCCGAGCAGTGCCGCCTTGTTGCGCCGCAGGCGTCTCCACACTTCGCCGAGCTGGCTGCGCTTCTTGTCGCGGATGACGGTCCGTTCGTTCACGGCGATCACCTATACTGCGCCTTGATGCGCGGATCGAGGAACGCGTAGAGGACGTCGACGACGAGGTTCACGACGCCGACGCAGAGCGCGAAGACGAGGATGCCGCCCTGAACGACGGGGTAGTCCTGCGAGCGGATCGCGTCGACCAGGAGGCGTCCGATGCCGGGGATCGAGAAGATCGTCTCGGTGATGACGACGCCGCCGAGCGAATGGCCGAAGTAGAGCCCGGCGATCGTGACGACCGGAATCAGCGCGTTGCGGACGATGTGCCGGAAGAGCACGAGCTTGTTCGCGATCCCTTTGGCGCGCGCGGTGCGGACGTAATCCTGCCGGATGATTTCGAGCACGCTCGACCGCGTCATCCGCGCGATGACCGCCATCGTCTGGATCGCGAGGACGACGGTCGGAAGCACCATATGCTTCCAGCTCCCGTAGCCCGACGACGGAAGAATCGGCACGACGATCGAGAAGAGCAGCATGAGCATGAGCCCCGCCCAGAAGTTGGGAATCGAGAACCCCGCGAGCGCGAGGAAGCTGCTGAGCGCGTCCCAGACGGTGTTCTGTTTCAGAGCCGCGATCATTCCGAGCGGGAAGCCGACGAGAAGCGCGAGGACGATGCTGCTGAACGCGAGCGTGATCGTCGCCGGGAAGCGCTGGAGCAGCTCTTCCGTCACGGGATTGTTCGTCTTGATCGAACGCCCGAGATCCCCCTGAAGGGCGTTTTTCAGGAAGATGCCGTACTGGACGACGATAGGCCTGTTCAGCCCGAGCTTTTCGCGGAGCAGTTCGATGTCTTCCCGCTCGGCCGTCGGCCCGAGCATCACTTCCGCGGGATCGCCGGGAGCGAGGCGGATGACGCCGAATATCAGGATGGACACTCCGAGCAGGATCGGGATCAGGAGCGCTATCCGCTTCAGGATGTACCGGATCATTGTGCGAGACTTCCTCCTCCGTGGGACTCCGAATGGCTGCTGCGTGCGGGGCGGCCCCCGTCCCGGAAGACCGCCCCGTTCCCTCCGTGGCCCGTTACTTCACCGATACCCCATACAGCGGACTGATGAGGCTCGGATACATGACGTACCCATTCACGTTCTTCTTCGTGGCCGCGAGGTTCTTCGTCACCGCGACGAAGATCTCGGGCGCCTCGTCGATAACGGCCGCCTGGAGCTTTTTGTAGACGTCCCTGCGTTCCTTTTCGTCGATGGTCGTCCGCCCCTTCTGGAGCAGTTCGTCGATTTCGGCGTTCTTCGTGCGGCTCCGGTTGGCCGCTCCGACGTTCGAGGAGTGGAATCTCGGGAAGAGACCGCCGTCGGCGTCGCCGGTTCCGGTCCAGCCCATGATGAACATCCCCTTCGCGCCCTTCGCCGTCGTGGAGAGGAACGCGCCCCATTCGATCGTCTCGATGGAGGCCTTCACGCCCACGGCCTCGAGGTAGGACTGGACGAGCTCGCTGATGCTCTTGCGTTCGGTGCGCGGATCGGTCAGGATCACGCACTCGAAGCCGTTCGGGAATCCGGCCTTCGCGAGAAGCGCCTTCGCCTTTTCGGGATCGTACGGGTAGGCGGGCTTCAGGGTCTCGTCGAACCCCCAGATGCTCGGCGAGATCGGGCCGAACGACGGAATCGCCTTCCCGAAGAAGACCGCGTCGACGATGGCCTGTTTGTCGACGGCGTAGTTGAGGGCCTGGCGGACGAGCTTGTTGTCGAAGGGCTTGAGTTCCTCGTTGAAGCCCATGTACAGCGTCGATTGTCCCTGAACCTCGACGACGGTGACGTCCGGGTTCTTGCTCATTCGGTCGAAATCCTGCGGAGGCAGGTTCGAAACGATGTCGACGGCGCCAGACTCGAGTTCGACGAGGCGCGTCGCGTCTTCGGGTATCGCACGGAAGAGGACGCCGTCGATCTTCGCCGGTCCCTCGAAGTAGTCGGCGAACTTCGCGAGCGTGACGCGGTCGCCGCTCTTCCACTCGACGAATTTGAAGGGTCCCGTTCCGACCGGGTTCTTGCCGTACGCATCGCCGCCCGCCTTCGTCGCCTTTTCGTTCAGGACGGAGAGTTCGTAGCGGCTGAGGCTGCTCAGGAGCGGGGCGAACGCGTTCTTCGTCGCGATCTTCACGGTGTATGCGTCCGGAGTCTCGACGGACGCGATCTCCCTGACGTGGACCGCGCCCGGAGAGGCGGTCTTCTGGTCGAGGATGCGCTCGATCGTGAACTTCACGTCCGAGGCCTTGAGTTCTTCGCCGTTGTGGAACTTCACGCCCTTTCTCAGGTGGAAAATCCACGTCTTCGCGTCGGGATTCTCCCACGAAGTCGCGAGATCACCCCGTATCCTGATCCTGTCGTCCATCGCGACGAGCCCGTTGTAGATCTGGCGAACCACGTTCGCGGAATAGACGTCATTGATCCTCTGGGGATCGAGGTTGCTGATGTCGGCCACTTGGGCCACCGTCAGAACCGTATCCTTCGCCTGCCCCGCGCCCGCGAGGGTCAGGCAGAGCAGAACCGCAACGACCACCTTGCGCATTCTCACCTTCGTCGTTCCTCCTCTCCCGGAAAACGAACCGCACCGCGCGCCCGACGCACAGGGGCGTCCCGGGGCACGCCCCTACAGCTCCAGAAGTTCCTTCGGCGCGGATGTCAGCACCTCACACCCGGCGTCCGCGACCAGAACGCTGTCTTCGATCCTCACCCCCCCGAGCCCCTCGACGTATACCCCCGGCTCGACCGTGACGACCGAACCCGGGAGAAGCCGTTCCGCATTCGCGGCGTTCACGAGCGGCAGTTCGTGGATCTCGAGGCCGATTCCGTGACCCGTCGAATGCGTGAAGCATTCCCCGAAACCGCGGGACGCGACGTGCTCCCGCGCCGCGGCGTCGACGGCCGCGCCCGTCGCGCCTTCCGGCGACGCGAGGACCGCGAGCGAACGCCGCTGCGCCTCGAGTACCGTCGCGTAGATCTCCGTCATCCGCGAGGACGCCCGTCCGACGCAGACGGTTCGCGTCATGTCGCTCACGTAGCCCCCGAAGAACGCCCCGAAGTCGAAGGTGACGAAGTCTCCCGCTTCGATCACCCGGTCGGAGAAAACGCCGTGCGGCCTCGCCCCGCGTTCGCCCGACGCGACGACGAAGTGCCCCTTCGCGAGCTGCCTCGCGCCCCTGAGACGGACTTCGTGGACGAGATCCGCCGCGACCTCCGCCTCGGTCCGGCCGGGGCGCAGGGAGGGAAGGAACGCGACGAACGCGTCCGAGACGATTCGGCACGCCTCGCGGAGACATCCGATCTCCTGCGCGTCCTTGACGGCGCGCAGGGCGAGCAGAAAGCGGTCGAGTCCCCTGAGGTCCGGATGAAGCGCCTCGAGGCGCCGGAACGCGTCGATATGCAGACGCTCCGTCTCGAAACCGAGCGTCCGGATCTTCATGTCAGCGAGCGTCGCGGCGACGGCCGGCCACGGATCGCGTCCCGCGATCCGGACGAGCGGCAGCGGCGACTCCTCCTCCGCCTGCAGGAAGTAGCGCGAATCGGTGATCAGCCGCGCATCCGACGGCGACAGGACGACGATCGCGAACGATCCGCCGAACGAACTGAGATACCGGATATTCGCGCTGTTGTCGTACTCCGCGCAGAACACGGCGAGGCCGTCGACCCCTTCCCGTTCCATCGCGCGGCGGACGCGCGCAAGACGTTCCGACAGCATTCAGAACTCCCCCGTTCCCCTCGGGGAATGTATCCCGCACGTCGCGGGAGAAATCCCCGATTTCGCATCCAATTGTAATATCATAACCGCCGAATTGTGTCAATTTCAAGGCATAATACGCGAACAATGGTCGCTAATGTATGTGAAACGCTCGGACAAAACAGCGGAACGAGGGATAAGCGAGGTGGAGATCCCGACGTTTCCGCCGCCTATTCCGAACATCGTTTCCGCGCTCGCCTCGGACGCCTCCACGACGTGCAGATTCGGCGCGACGGAGATCGGGCTCGCGATCGGAAAAAAGCTTTTCGGACTGATGGGCGGGAATATCGGCGCAAGAGAGTCGGGCCGTCGAAAGACCCGATATGGGCGATCTCGGAGAGAAATCTGAAAAGCGCCGGGGGCATCCTCCTCGCGGAAGACAGCGCACTCAACGGCGAAATGGGCTGCCGGCTGCTCGAATCCGCTGGAACACGCGCGAGTACGGCCGAAAACGACCGCGAGGCTTCCGGATGACGCGTCAGGCGAAGTGCGGGAGGCCGACGCGGCGATCCTCGAACGCCTCGCGAAGCTCCCCGGGGACAGCGACACTGCGGCGAACGGCCGCGAAAAATGGAGAATGGCCCCGGACCGGCGACGTCAGCGCGCTACCCTCGAATAGACGCACGTGTTCCGGAGTCTGCCGCAAAGGTCGAGACGCTCGTTTCGCAGCACCCCTTCGAGTTCGAAACCGGCGCGTTCCGCCAGACGCCGGCTCGCGGCGTTGCGTTCGTCGGTCGTAAGCCACACGCGGGACGCGCCGAGATCGTCGAGCGCATGGTCCGCAAGCGCGCGGACCCCCTCCGTGACGAACCCCCGTCCGCAGTACGCGGTGCGCCCCCAGTACCCCATCTCGAACTGCCTCAGCTCCCAGTTCGCACGGTGCAGTCCGCTGCCGCCGACCAGGACGCCCGAGTCCCGGAGAAAAAAGAGCGCCATGAGATCCTCGTTCAGCAGAAAACGCGCGTATGCGCGCCTGCACACGGATTCCGACTGATCGACCGAGGGCGCGGAAACCGCCCAGGCGAGCCACATCCCGAGTTCCGCGAGCGACTCGAGGATCGCTTCGTTGAAGACCTTCCCGTCGCCGGGTTTCGCGACGCGGACGACGAGCCGCTCCGTCTCCAGAGTTTCGGGAAGGACATTCCGCACCGCTTTCACCCCTCGCGATACCGTTCTACTTTCCCGCGGCCTTTCGGAGCAGTTCGAGCAGCAGCCGCTCCATCTCCGAAGCGCCGCCGTTTCCGCCCTGTCCGTTGTACCTGTCGGGGAACGGTCTGTGATCCGGCTGTCCCGGTCCGTAATACTCCCCCGGATAGGGGAAATAATACGGCATCCCGTGAATCACCCGGTTCGTCTGCGAAGGGTACGTCTCGTTCGTCGTTCCGCCGAAGAAGTTCCCGCATCTCGGGCACCGCTCGAACCGCCCGTATTCGAATGTCGCGCCGCAGTTGCCGCAGCGGATCATCGAATAGTTGGCGCCGCTGTGGAATATCGTGTTCTGCTGCATCTGATTCGGAATCCTGTCGTAATTCGGCTCCGCAAAGGCGTACCCCACGACGAGGAACGTCATCGCCGCCAGAAGTCCCGCCGCCGTCATGATCCGTTTCATCGTTCTCTCCCTCCTTCGATCCGTTGCACGTTTCATCCGCCGCCGCGAACTCCGGCGGCCCTCGTACCTTCGAAAATTATACGCTCCCCTGAGGGGCGAATATCCGCAATTCCCGCACCGGAAGCTCGTCTTAACCATTCTAAAGATTGGAGGACTTCCGGCAAGGACGCGCCGGAAGTCAGCTCCTTGACACAGTCCGGCGGCGCTCCTACGATGTACCGGAAAGTCACGCTTCAGGACGGGAGGGATATACCGTGACGCAACCCAAGAAGGCCGTGTATTTCGCATGCGTGCATTCGCCCGACTACGTCGCCGGGCACGTCTTCGAGACCGCCCGGAATCTCGTCCCCTTCGGGGAGACGGACATCGTCGTCGACCGCGATCCGGCGCTCCGCCACACCGACGGGGAGGGGAATTCGTTCTGGCTCGTGCGGACCGAACGGGTGGTCAGCCACGACTTCACGCGCTATCTGCCGATCATGCGACGGCACTTCGCCGATTTCGACCTCGCGGGGATCATCACGTGGCACGCCGGGGAGAACGCCCCGGACAACATCCTGACGACGCACACCACAGGCGACGTGGACTCGGGATCATTCGGCCCGGCGAACCCGGAATACATGCGAAACCTGCTTCTCGCGATGGAACGCAACAGACTCAAGGCGGGGCTCGACTTTCGCGTGACAACCGAGGCGACCCACTGGTCCGGGATGGTCTACGGAGGCGGAACTCCCGACCTGATCCCGCAGTATCCCGTCCCCGTGCTCGACATCGAGATCGGCAGCAGCGAGGGATGCTGGTCGAACGCGGCCGCCGCCGCCGTGCTCGCGAAGTCGCTCTTCGGCGCCTTCACGGGGGACGGACGCCGCGTGAAGCGCCTGCTTTGCGCGGGTGGCGTCCACTTCGAACCGTCGTTCGCCGCGGCGGCGCTCCAGACGTGGGACGACTGGGGGTTCGCCGTTTCGCACATCCTCGCGAACCAGTGGCTCGTGACCGGACGCTACGAAGACGACGACGGGGCCGAACGGCTCGACGCGTGTGCCCGCTCGATCGCGGGCGGAATCGACGCCATCGCGTTCCACGACAATCTCAAGGGCGTCTACAAGGACCGCTTCCGCGCCCTCGGCGCGAAGCTCGGAATTCCGGCATTCAAACACCAGTCGCTGCGTCGTCCCGAGACGATCGCATGGGGGGCATGACACATGGACGATGAAATACTTCCGGGCGACAAGAGGGATTTCCTGTCGCAGACCGTTATGTTCGGAGTCCTCGGCGACCAGGAGCCGGACTCCGAAGACCGGATCGCCATCGACCGGACGTTCGAAACGTTCGCGAAAGTCGTCGTCATCGATCGCGAATGGATCGGAACGAAGGCCGTCGAAGAGGGCGGAACTGCCGTCCTCGAAAAATACGCGGGGCTCTGGCTCGCTCCCGGGGATCCGTGCGCGGGATCGGAGGCCTTCGTCGCGGCGGCGGAATACGCGCGACGCAACGGGATCCCCCTTCTCGCGACGGGATTCGGCTTCCGCCACGTCGTCGAGGAGTTCGCGAAGAACGTGCTCCACGCGGCCGTTTCTCCGTTTTCGGGCGATCCCGACATCTTCCCGTCGCCGAAACCGGCGACCGTCAACATCAGGAGGGACACGCTCGCGTCCCTCCTGTACGACGCCGACCAGAGCGAGGAAACCGCGACATGCGGCTACGCGATGGATCCGGCGTTCCGCGAAGGTCTCGAGGGCACCGATCTCGTGATCAGCGGCGTCGACGAACGCGGCAGGGCGATGATCGCCGAACACGCGGACCGCAAGTTCTACGTCGGAACCGTCTTCTCGCCGCATCCGGCGAACGACCCCGCGGAGCTTCCCCCGATTCTTCACGGGTTCATCCGGAAGGGGTGCATGCTGCACCTCCGCAGATTTCTCGATTCGCTCTGACGAAAGGGCCCGGGCGGATATCCGCCCGGGCCCCCGTATCGTTCCGGATTCACCTCCGGATCATCGTCATCCGTCCCCGTCAATAAAAGGGGTGATGGGGCCGGTAAGGTGGACGGTCGGTGAATGGAAGCGGCCCGCGCCATTCCGGATGCCTACGGAAGTACGGATGCCGCCAGCCGTAGGGCCGCGGAGGAGGCGGAGCCGGGACGTAGTAGGGACGCGGCCGGACGTCCGGCCGCCAGGTACTGTACGGGTGCGGTCCGCCGGGCCGTTCCGGAAAGAAGTTTCCGCATCTCGGGCAGTGCCGGTATTGTCCGTAGTAGCAGATCGCGCCGCAACTGCCGCACCGGATCAGCAACTGGTTATCCTGCCGGTAGACGAAGTTCGGGTAGTGCGGTCGTCCGTACGGGGCCCACGCATCCGCCGAGGCAACGAGGAAAAGCGACGCCGCCATCGCAATCATCAGCGAATACCGGATCCTGCGCATGTCGTATCACACTCCTTTTCTTCCGCCGCGGAAACGGCTACTCGACCCTGTCGATCATCCTGTGAAGCAGGTGGATGATGACCTGTTCCATCCCGTCGCAACGATGCGGTCTCGGCGGGCAGGGGTACGCGTACGAAACCGGCCCGTGCCATTCCGGGCGCGGAGGTCTCGGCCCGAACGGAGGCCGGTGATCGTACGGTCTCGGCCTCGGTCCCGGTCCATAGGGCGGCCTGTCGTCGAAGGGACGGGGTCCCGGCCCCGGTCTGAAGTCGTAGGGTCGCGGATGGTACGGCGGCCGGCGATCGTACGGCCGCATCTCCTGCGGACGCATTCCCGGGTACGGCCCGGGCCCACCCTCCGGACCACTGTAGAACCTCTGATCCGGAGAATTGCCGCCCGACGGTTCGGCGAAGAGCGTCCCCGCTCCCGCCGCAAGTAACGCGAGACATATCGCGACAATGACAATTCTTTTCATCTTTCTCATCACCCTCCCTGGTGTTTCCAAAACGCCGGCACTACGGCCGGCCCCTCGCGAACGCCATGTCCTTCGGCTCTTTCCCCGTTCATTCCCTTGTTCATTCCCTCCCGCGCGACCCGTCGCCTCTCCGTCCTTCGCCGCGTCACCCATCTCCGTTTCGATCCGTCGATCCGGAGACGCTTTCAGTTGGATTTTACTCTTCCGGCACGGCAGGCACATACGTAAGTCCTCGTTTTTTAACCTTCTTTACCAATCTAAAGATTCGTAAAGAAAGATCGTAAAACTCGATATCATGCAACCCCGCACTTCCGGTCCGACAGACCGGAGCCCGACATCCGCCCTTACCGGGACGAGGCGTTCCGCACTGTTCAATTCCGCGACAAGCGGTACAATAGTCGTCAGGCAACGCCGGGGTCGGACATCGCAAACGAGATGAATTCCGGTGCTGTTTCTTCTTCCTTCCACTCCCGCATGACGTGTCGACCCTGTCTTCCGGTTCCGTTTTACGCCACGAAATCAGCTCAAAATTCCATTGTGTTCGCCGGTATTTTGAGACGGGCAAGAAATTGTGTACAATAAAGTCCGTCATGCGAATGGCGGGAGAAGCCCCGGACGAGGATGTCCGGGAGAACGAATAAGGAGGAGGATGTGCATGAATATCGGCAAGGTTTCACGCGCTCTGCTGTTGGGGACGGCCGCCTGTTTCGCGGCGACGGCTGTTCTGGCCTGCACGCCGCTCGGCGTCGGGCCGAAGGCGACGGTCGACGGTTCCGTGATGGTGTCCCACACCTGCGACGGCTGGTACGACCACAGGATTCAGATCGTTCCCGGAGGAGAACACAAGTCCGGCGAAATGATCGACGTCATGGTGGACCCGTGTCTCGGGACGCGCCCGGACAAGCCGCTCGTCAAGACCGGCCAGATTCCGCAGGCCGCGAAGACGAACACGTACTTCCACATCGGCTACCCGTTCATGAACGACAAGCAGCTCATGATGGGCGAGTTCACCTGGAGCGGCCGCGATGAACTCGCGAGCCCCAAGGGCCTGTTCTACATCGCCAACCTCGAGATCTACGGTCTCCAGCGCGCCTCGACGGCGCGCGAAGCCATCAAGGTCATGGGCGAACTCGCGGAGAAGTACGGCTACGCCGACGGCGGCGAAACGCTCGTGATCGGCGACGCGAAGGAACTCTGGGTCTTCGAGATCTGCGGCGGCGGCCTCCTCTGGACGCCCGAGAGCGGAACGCCGGGAGCCCACTGGGTCGCGCAGCGCGTCCCCGATGACGAGGTCTTCGTCGGAGCCAATCGCGCCCGCATCGGCGAGCTTCGCTTCGACGACGCGAACTTCATGATCTCTTCCCGGATCACCGAACTGGCCGAGAAGATGGGGTGGTGGAAGAAGGGCCTTCCGTTCAACTACGCGAAGGTCTTCAACCCGGAACCCTACGGCGCCCCGTTCTACCAGAGCCGCCGCGAGTGGCGCGCGCTGAGCCTTCTCGCCCCCTCGAAGCAGTTCCCGATCCATGACGAGTACGCCGAGTACCCGTTCTCCATCAAGCCGGACAAGAAGCTCGGCGTCAAGGACATCATGGACATCTACAGCGACCACATGGAGGGAACCCCCTACGACCTGACGAAGGACGCGGCTTCCGAACCCTTCGGCAACCCGAACCGCTGGCCCGTCGCCAAGGAACACAAGCCGGCCGGACGCGAGGGACAGGACTGGGAGCGCCCGATCGCGATGTTCCGCTGCTCCTACAGCTTCGTGTCGCAGAGCCGCGCCTGGCTTCCCGATCCCGTCGGCGGCGTTCTGTGGTTCGGCGAAGACGCGCCCGACACGACCGTCTACGTCCCGATCTACTGCGGCGTGACCGAGATCCCGAAGCCATGGACCGTCGGCAAGCGCCATGAGTTCGATCCGGAGAGCGCATGGTGGGCCTTCAACCTCGTGAACAACTGGGCCAACCTCCGCTGGGACGCGATGTACAAGGAGATCCGCGAGAAGAAGGCGAGCTACGAGGACGTCTTCTTCTCGAAGCAGGCCGAGACCGAAGCGAAGGCCGTCGAGCTGTACAAGAAGGATCCGGCGAAGGCCGTCGCCTTCCTGACGCACTATACGTCCTCGAACCTCGACAAGGTCGAGAAGGGCTGGTGGAATTTCGCCTGGCACCTGATCGGAACGTACTACGACGGCGGCCAGATCAGCCCCAAGGGCGCCATGCTCAAGCCGGGCTATCCGAAGGCGTACCTCGAGAAGGTCGACTTCGGCGGAACGGCCATTCGCGACCTCGAAGCGATCAAAAAGGCGAAATAGCACCGTCACACGTCTCCACCCGTCGGGCAAAGGCCGTACCGGCCTTTGCCCGACGTTCGCGAATGACAGGGAGGGAATCGGAATGAGAAAAGCGGCAATCGCGGTCCTCTTCGTTGCTGCGCTGGCTGCGGCGGCGTTCGCGGCCGACGCCCCGAAGCTCGAGGGACCGTATATCGTCACCACGTGCGGCCAGAGCCCAGGAGCCGTCATGATCGGGATGTCGGCGAAGCAGGCCGGCGTGAAGGCGGACTACAACAACAAGCTGACCGCCGACGACGTGAAGGGCGACTACAAGACGCTCATCGTCACGAGCGGCACGAGCATGAAGGGAATGGGGGCGGCGGGAACGAACGTCGACGCGGAGATCGACCGCTGCTCGAAGACCATCGCGGCCGCGAAGAAGGCCGGAATGACGGTCATCGGAGCGCACGTCGAGGGCATGGCGCGCCGGACGGACAGCTCCGACGCGGCGTCCATCGAGGCCGTCATGAAGGATGCCGACGTCATTCTCGTCGTGACCGACAGCGACAGCGACGGCTTCTTCACGAAGTATGCGGAGACCCACAAGAAACCCCTCATCAAGATCAAGGACGCCCTTGCGATCGGAACGGTACTCAAGTAGGGAACGACGACCGGGGGCCTCTTTCGGGGCCCCCGGTCAATTCTGTGGCGAAAGGATACGTTCACGATGACCATGTTCCATCATTCGATGCTGGCGCTTGGCGTTCTGGTGCTGGCATTCGCAGTCGCGAAGAGGTTCCGCCTCTCGACGGAACTCTCGATGTTCGCAGCCACGCTCGCGGCTCTCGCGGCTCACGCCGTGCTGCCGAAGGGAGCCGATCCCCGCTCCGCGCTGTCGTTCGCCGAAATCGTGCGACACGTGGTCGAGGGCGCGTGCACCTATTACGACGTCTGCCTCATCTTCCTGACGGCGACGTATTTCATGACGCTCTACAAGCAGGCCGGAGGCGTGGCGTTCATCGTCCGTCGGATCGTCGGCGCGTTTCACGCGCACCGGTTCGTCTGCCTCGTCCTGTTGACGTTCGTGATGCTCGTTCCGGGGGCCATCACGGGCTCCGGGGCCACGACGGTCCTGACGGTCGGCGCCCTTACGGGGTCGGTCCTCGCGGCGATGGGGGTTCCGGAGAATCGCCGAGTCGCGCTGATCTTCCTCCTGGCCGCCATGAGCGCCGCGTGCCCGCCGGTCAACCTCTGGGCGATGATGGCCGCGGCGGGGGCCAACATGCCCTATGTCGGTTTCGGCCTGCCGCTCGCGATCCTCTCGGTCGCGGGGGCTCTCTTCTCCACGTTCTGGCTGGCGGGAAAGGGCAGTCCCGTCGACCGCGACACGGCGCTCTCGGGGCTGCCCGAACCTCCCGAGGGGTGGAACTGGTTCCGGGCGATGTTCCCGTTCGTCGTCCTGATCGGCCTGACACTCGCCGGACGGGCGTGGCCTTTCTCCTTCCCGATCCTCGGAATGCCGCTCGTGTTCATGCTTTCGGCTCTGGCGACGGTGATCGTCAGCCCGGTGCGCCCGCCGCTGTTCGAGGTCGTTTCGACGACGGTCCGGAACCTGCTCGGTCTCGTCGGCATCATGGTAATCGTCGGCATCCTCAACCAGACAATGACCCTCACGGGAGCCCGCGGCCTTCTCTCGCTGGCCGTCGTGACGCTTCCCATAGCGGTGCTTTTCGCCTCGCTCTGGATCATCCTGCCGGTCTCCGAAGGCGTTCTCCAGTACGCCGTGGCCCCGCTCTTCGGCGTCCCGCTGATCATGCTCTTCAACATGCTGGGCTACAACCCCGTGATCTCCCTCGCGAGCTGGGCGGTCATGTGGCCCGTCGGCGACTGCCTTCCCCCGACGGCGGTCGTCGGAAGGGCGGCCGTCATGGAACTCGGCTACACGGGCGACTACTTCCGGGGATTCGTTCGCACGGCGCTCGTTCCCATGCTCTTCATCCTCGCGATGTGCACCGCGGTCATGGTGTACGGCAGGGAATTCGGCGCCCTTATCGGAGGCTGAGACAATGGACAGCACAACCGTCAGCACCGTCGTCATGGTGCTCTACTACTGCATCAACGCGTTTTTCCTCGTCGCGGTCGCCGCGAACTTCATCCGGACGCGCAACGCGCAGGAGGCCATCCTCTACGGCATCGTGATGGTTCCCTTCATCCTGCGCCTGCTGCGCCTCAAGTGAGGAGGGTTCCGGCATGAACCTCAGACTGGTCAAGGCGGCGACGATCGTCGCCGTGATCGCGGCGACGGGCGTCGCGGGAACGCTCTTCCGCGAGCACCGCGCCTTCAGGGAACCCGTCGTGGCGAGCGAGGGGATCTCGGCCGTCAAAAAGCTCGGCGACTACTCGAAGAGCGTGGCGGGAACCATTAACGACGCCAACGTCTACGTCTTCGACAGCGGCGTTCCGGGAGGCGCGCTCCTGATCATCGGGGGCACCCACGCCGAGGAACCCGCCGCGAACATGTCGGCGCAGGTCTTCACCGAAAACCTCCGGGTCACGCAGGGGAAGGTCTTCGTCATCGACCGCGTCAACACGAGCGCGTCCACCTGCACGCGGCTCGGGGAGGCGTACCCGCGCTTCCTCCACGTGAAGACGCCCTGGGGCACCAAGAAATGGCGCATGGGCGACCGCACGGCCAATCCGCTCGACTCCTGGCCCGATCCCGAGGTCTACATCCACTACCCCAGCGGCCAGAACCTGGCCTACATGGACGTCCGAAACCTCAACCGCAACTGGCCCGGACGTCCCGGGGGAATGCTCACGGAGCGCACCACCCACGCGGCGATGGAACTCATCCGCGCCGAGAGGGTGAACCTCACGATGGACTTCCACGAGGCCGAACTCGAGTACCCCGTCGAGAACACGATCGTCACCCACCAGAGGGGAAACGAGGTCGCGGCGATGACCTCGATGATGCTGACCTCGCAGACGTTCGACGTTCCGATCGGCATGGAATTCTCCCCGACGGCGCTCCACGGGCTGAGTCACAGGGAGATCGGCGACCACTCCGAAGCGGTCTCATACCTCGCGGAGGTCGCCGAGCCGATGCTCGACCGGATCCGCGGGATCACGGACGAAGAACTTCTCATGTCCGGCCGCGACCGCTTCGTCATGAAGGCCGGGGAGCACAAGCTCCTCTACGCGCCCATCGACGAAAAGGGCTGGCCGATCGACAAACGCGTCGCGCGGCACGTTACCACGCTGATGACGCTGCTTCAGGTGCACAACATGCTTCACCCCGACCAAACGATCCTCGTGGAGGGAATCCCCTCCTACGCCGAAATGATCGAAAAGGGCGTCGGCGCGTTCTTTCGCGATCCGTCGGCCGCGCCGAAGAACCGGCTCTTCTTCGACTGATCCGGCGCACAAACGAACGGCGTTGGAAACAAGCGGGGGCTCCGCGAACATCCGCGGAACCCCCGCTTTCATTTGGTGATTCCCCGATATCCGGCACGAAGTCACAGAGAAACCGACACGGTTTATCGGACAGGCTCGGGTGATCGGACGGGGCAAACAA
The DNA here is from genome assembly GCF_055390895.1 of Lactivibrio alcoholicus. NCBI lineage: Bacteria > Thermotogati > Synergistota > Synergistia > Synergistales > Aminobacteriaceae > Lactivibrio > Lactivibrio alcoholicus. Next base: position 1,739,190 of record NZ_AP042471.1, on the reverse strand, counting down.
CCCGGCGAGCCCCATTCCTGCGATTACCCGGGTGCTGTCGCCGGCCACTTTCTCGAAATGCTCCACGGCGATGTGATACGGCCCGGGGATATCATGACGCTGACGGAACGGGAATATCGGTAATGCCCGGTCCCGACGAAATATGCCCCGATACGAAGAAAAGAGCCTCGGCCGTCTCAAGGTCGGCGCGTCTCTTTGTCTATGCTGATTCGAAGCACCAGCGTTCCCACCCCATGAGATTCGCCGGGATCGCTATCGTCGTGCCGAAAAATACGATTCTCTTTCCGCGAAATGCATCCAGAAGTCTGTCGATGGTCCCGTTCACGATCGTCGACCCCGTTATGACGACCGTATCGGCCCACGCGGCCGCCCGTTCGAGGTCCTTTTCCCCGTCGAGAATCGTGACGCCGGAAACGGTCCTGCCGATATTCTTCGGGTTCAGATCCGTTGCACGGAGCCTGTCCGGTCCGAGCGCGTCCGAAATTCCCCGAAGCAACGTCGGTTGATATCCCACGATGACGACGTTTCCCGTTCGCTCAGGATTTTCCGCCAGACGCGCCCCGAATTTTTCGCCGCACCTTCCGGGAGCGTCGTCCCTGCAATGGACCGTATCGTCTCCCCATCCAAGCGCCCGCCCCACGGCGTTGACGCCCGCCGTGAAAAAAGCCCGCGCCCGGCTTTCTTCGAGCGGCAGAAGAAGAAGATCTTCCAGACGTCCGGACCACGAGTCCGGGAAACCCGTAAACGCCTGGCCGCGCTCATGGCGGAAGGTCGCCTCCACGAGGCGCTCCTCTCCCTGTTGCAGCGCGAAGTCCGTGAAGGGTTTCGGCGATCCGATGGACTCCTTCACTCCCAGCGGAACGATGCGAATCTCCTCCCGCATGATGTGGGGGTCGGTGTCCCGCAGGCGACGGATCGTCTCCCGCAGGACGCGTTCAATCGCGCTCCCGGCCGGCATGGGGTCATTCCCCCGACAGAGGCTCGAAGCCCCAGCGCTCCCAGATCCTTGCGGCGTCGGAAGAGCGAAGGAACGTCCAGAAACGGACGGCGTTCGGATCGGCCTCCGCCGCGCGAAGGCCGCCAACCGTCGGGATCGGATCCGCCGGCAGAACGACATACGATCCGGCGACCTCGATCGCGAGGCTCATCGGAATAAGCGCAACTTCGGCGCTTCCGGTCTTTACGGCCATGACCGCCTGGAGAGCGTTGCCCGTCAGAAGCAGTTTCCTGTTTTCCGGCCCGACATCCCAGAGCTTCCTCGACGCGAGATACGTCTGCGCGAGTTTTCCATGGGATGTGGATTCGGGCGTCGGAGAGGCGACGATCCGATCCTGAAGCGTTTCAGGAGTACAGAACTCTTTTTTCTGCGACCAGAGGACAAGATGTCCCCTTGCGCACGGATGGAGATCCCGGAGTTTTCCGCGTTCCGCAAGCCATTGCGGCCACTTGGGATCCGCCGCGACCAGAAGGTCGTACGGCGCTCCCGCGTCGATCTTCTGCGCAAGCGGCCCGGTCGCCTCCTTGACGAATGTGAGCGGCGGATTTCCCGCCGCTGTGAACGCCCTGTGGATGTCCTCGACGCATTGCGCGATTCCGGCGGAAACCGCGACAACGCCCGCCGGTTCCTCAGCCTGGGTGCGGGATATGGCTCCGAAACACAGGAGAACGGTGCACAATATGACTCCGACCGTATGTTTCATGGAACTCCCCCTCGACAGTGCAACTGAGTTGCCGCATGAAGTATAGCACCTCGTTGCGTCGGATCAAAACGATTGTGTACCGCGGAACGAACATCCGATATGCGCCGTGTCTTTTGCCGCATCAGACTTCTGTATTATTTCGGGACCTCGCGGGTACGCTGATTCTCCGCTCCGCATTCCTTCAGGATGCGCCCTACGCTCTTTCCGTCGATATGATCATTTTCGAGATGACAGTACCGCTGTTTCTCCCGACCGTCTTGACAAGGGGAAGGGCATCTTCGAACATTGATTCATGGAGAACCTCCGGCGGAAAGACAGAATCTACAACGTCGCATTCGCGCTCGTCGACGCCTTCGCATCGCTGGAAGTCGGCGCTGTCATCGTCATCCACGCCCATATCGCGGAGAGCCTCGGGCTCGCGGAGGAACTTTCGGGCTACGTCGTCACGGCATACCTCTACCCGCTCTTCGGCATCCTCCTTCTGGCGCTCGTCTTCGGCTGACGGATCCGGAGCGCCGCCTCCCCGCGGAACCTCTTCCTCGCCGGACTCGCGCTCTTCGCCGCAGGCAACGGGACGTGCGCCCTCGCCCCCGGCGCGCCGTCGTTCTTCGCCGGACGGTTCGTCATGAGCGCGGGGGCCGCACTCGCCTTCGTGGGGCAGCTCTGGACCGCGAGCAGCTGCTTTTACGCGCGCCTCATGGCGATTCTCGTCTGGGGGGAGATCGGGGCGGCCGTAGGCGACATCGCGGGACCGGTGATCGGGGGCTTCTTCGCCGGCATCGCTCCCGGGGGGTGGCGCGCCTTCTTCCTGTTCGACGCGTGCGTCGGGCTCGTCACGCTTGCGGCGGCCGCGGTCGCGCTCGACGGGCGACAGGGACCGCCGGCGTTGTCCGCCGGCGCGCCCCCGACGGCGAAGGGCTGGACCGGACGGAGCGAAGCGGCGACGACGGCGCTACAGCAGGTCGCGGTCTCCCTGTTGCTCGTGGGGTCCGAATACTTCTTCTCCGACTTTCTCCAGCAGAAGATGGACGAGTCGCCCCTTCCCGTTGCGCTCGGGAATCTCGCGGCCTCGATCGGAACCATCGCCGGAGCCGCGTGGGCGGCCCGTATGGGACGGTCGCTCCGGCGCGTCCCCCTCGCCGCGGTCTTCGGGATGCTCTGCTCCCTCGCCGTCCTCGCGGCCTGTCTGTCGGGGAAGCGCGCCTTCCTCGCCGCGCTTCCGCTCTTCGTCTCGGGCGTCTTCATGGGGCTCGCGTGCGTGAGCCTCTACGCGTCGATCGTGAACGCCTCGACGCCGGACGGCTTTCTGCGATGCACGCTCGTCTACCTTCTGGGGATGCAGATCGGCAACGCGCTCGGCGTCCAGGCCGTCGGGATCGCGGAATTGTACGGCTTCGGCCCCGTCGCCACGGCTGCGACCCTGGCCGCCCTTCCCACCGCGATCGCCCTTTTCGTCCTCCTCTCCCCGATGGAGCGCCGCAGGTTCTGGGACGCGTTGCAGCCGCAGGAATGCCTGTTCGATCTCTGGTCCGTCCGGGAGTGTTTCGCGCGGCGCTTCGGATCGGAGCCGCATTTTCTCGTCGCGGAGAGGGACGGTCGGGCCGTCGGGCTGCTGGCCCTGAGCCGGACGCCGAACGCAGACGGGTTCCTGCAGTATCCGGGGGAGACGTGGCGGGGGGGAGCCCTGGCTCGAACAGAACAGAATTCCGGCCGAGAGTCCGTCGGTCGCGGAGGCGCTTCTTGCGCGCGCGCCGGGGGCGACGCGCCTGCGGTACCTCGCGGAGGGGACACTGCCGTCCGAACGGCTCCGGCCCGACGAGACGGATTACGTGTTCTTCCCGGAACGATTCGGCTTCGACGTCGACGCCGACCTCTCGACGCTCTCGGCGCGGACGCTCAGGCAGACCGCCGGAGAGGTCGGACGGCTCGAAGCCGCGGGCGTGGACTTCCGCCGCGATTGCCCCGCGGACCTCGACGCGCTGTTCGGGATGAACCTTCAGTCGTTCGGCGACGCCTCGTACTTCCGCGACCCGCGCTTTCAGGCGAGCTTCGAGGATCTCGCCGAGACGCTCAGTGCGAGCGGAATGCTTCGCCTGACGGCCGTCCTCGTGGGGGGCGCGTCGCCGCCGTCGACATCGGAGGGGTCTACCGGAACGGCTATACGCTTCTGGCGGGCGGAACCGCCCCGGAATTCCCGGGCGTCGCGAAGCTCATGAACCTCCACCACATCCGGCGCACCTGCGCCGAGCGGCTCCGGTTCGCGGATTTCCTCAGCGGGGGACTTCGGATGGAAGGAACGCTTCCGGCTTACGAGACGGCCGCTGTTCCGCATCGACCTCCCGACGCGTCCCGCGGCCGCGACCTGTGAGTGAGCGCCGTGCGAAGGCCCGTCGTCGTGGTCGGAACGACGCCCGATTACATCGACTGGATCCGCAGCGCGACTCCCGGCGCCGCCGTCTTCCTGACCGATCCCCTCCTTCGTCGCGGCGCGGGCGAACCGGACCCGGCCCCGTGGGAAGAGGTCCTCTGCGATCTTTCTGACCCGGAGCGCGCGTGGACGGCGCTTCGGGCGCACCTCGGCCGGTGGGAGATCCGGCCCGCAGGCGTGGCCTGCTACGACTGCGAGTCGCTGGACCTCGCGGCGCTCCTCGCGGCGCAGCTCGCATTGCCCTTCGCGTCGCGGGGTGCGGTCGCCCGCTGCAGGGACAAGCACCGGTCCAAACGCCTCTGGAGGGAGCACGGCCTCCCCTGCCCGGAGTCCCGCCCGATCCGCGGGGCGGACGACCTCGTCGCGTTCCGGAACGAACGGGAGGAAGCCGTCGTCCTCAAGCCGCTCCGCGGGACCGGGAGCGAGCTCGTCTTTCTCTGCGATTCCGAAGACGAATGCCGCCGCGCCGCCGCGACCGTCCTCGATGGCGTCCGGCGGCGTCCCGAACTCGGAGGGGCGATCGCGGAGGAACGGATCCGGGGAACGGAGTATAGTTGCGACTTCACGGTTTCCGGAGACGACGTGCGCCTTCTGCGGCTGACGCGCAAGATCGCGGCGCGCGGCGGCCTCTTCGGCGAGACGACGGGCTATCTCCTGTGTCCGCGCATGTCCGAACGACAGGACCGGGCGGACTTTTCCGAATCCCTTCGCCGGAGCGCGGCGGCGCTCGGAATCGCGAACGGGTTCTGCATGATCGACTTCATCGTCCGCGACGGGATTCCGGTTCTTCTGGAGCTGGCGCCCCGCCCCGGAGGAGACTGCCTCCCGCAGCTACTCCGCGCGGCGCGCGGCGTCGACGTGATCCTCGAGGAACTCCGGTTCGCCCGGGGGTTTCCCGTCCGCTGCGAATGGCGCGAGGGGGGGCCGTTCTTCCTGGGGCTGCGCCTGATCGCCCGGACGAGCGGCGTCCTGCGCGGGATCGCGACGGACCTCCTGAAATGGGATCGCCGGGTCCTCGAAATCGGCGGACTCCGGAAGCCGGGACACCGGATCGTCCCGCCGCCGGAGGACTACGACTCCCGAATCCTCGGGTGGGCCGTCGCGCGGCTCGACGACGGCGACCCCGACGGGCAGGCGGCGGAACTCGCGTCGCTCTGGAGCGCGGAGGTCGACGGATGAGACTTCCCGACGCGGATCTCGAACGATTCGTGAGCCGATACCTCGCGCAGCGCGAGCGCTTCCTCGCGATCCCGTCGGACGGGGCCGCCTGGCTGCTGGACGCGGACGCGCTGCGGGAGCGGGCGGATGCCTTTCGCGAAACGTTCATGGCGGCGCTGCCCGACTGCGCGTTCTATTTCGCGATGAAGAACAATTCCTGCCCCCGCCTGCTCGACATCATTCTCGACGCCGGGTTCGGGTTCGACGCGTCCGGCGCACCCGAGCTTGAAACGGCCTTCCGTCTCGGCGCGCGCGACGTCGTCTTCAGCGGCCCGGGGAAGACCGACGCGGAGCTGCGCCTCGCCGTCGGGCGCGCGGATCGCGTCACGGTCCTTCTCGACAGCTTCGGGGAACTCGAACGGCTCGAACGCATCGCCGACGCCGCGGGACGGAAGGTCCGCGCGGGCGTTCGCGTGTCGACGGACCCCGCCGGCCTGTGGGGAAAGTTCGGAATCCCGCCCGGCGAGCTGGCGCGCTTCCTCCGGGAGGCGCGATCGCGCGGCCGCGTGCGGCTCGAAGGGCTCCAGTTCCACACGAGCTGGAACATGTCACCGCGAGCGCAATGCGACTTTCTGGCGACGCTTGGGGGAATCCTCGACACGCTCCCGGCGGAGGACCTCGCCCGCCTCGCCTTCCTCGACGTCGGCGGCGGATACTGGCCAGAACGCGGCGAATGGCTCCGCGACGACGCGCCGTCGCCGGACCCGCTCATCCACCGGCTCGTACCGGCCGCGCCGCTCGAAGACTACGCCCGGGAGATCGCATCTGCGATCTGGCGGAGTCCTTCGCTCCGCGGCGTCGGCCGGATCTCGCCGTCGTCGACGCCGGGACGAACGCCGTCGGATGGGAGCGCTTCGAAAGCGACTACTGCCCCGTCCTCAACCTAGTGCGTCCTTCGACGCGCGAACGCCCCTGCCGGATCTTCGGCTCGCTGTGCACGCCGCACGACATCTTCGGCTTCTCGTACTTCGGCGACGGGCTCGAACCCGGCGATCGCCTGCTGATCCCGTGCCAGGGGGCGTACACGTACAGCCTCGCGCAGAACTTCATCAAGCCGGCGCCGCCCGTGAAGGAGGCGCGACGCTGACGCGCTTTCCCCGCCCCTTCGGGAACGCAAAAGGGCGTGAGGCCCGCGAAAATCGAGCCTCCCGCCCTTTCCACACTCGCGGCGGCCGGTCCGGAAGGGGGATATCCGGCGGACGTCGCAGGGGGCCGAGCTACTCCTGCGCGACGCCTTCCTCCGCCCGGAGCGCGCTGAGGAGGCACCAGCATGCGACGATCATGATGACCGCGAACGGGGCGGCCGCGGCGATCGAGGCGATCTGGAGCGCCTTGAGCCCGCCGCTCAGCAGCAGCGAGAACGCGAGCGCGGCCTGCAGGACGCCCCACACCGCCATGCGGCCTTTCGGCGGGTTCAGGTCGCCGTGCGTGGAGTACATCGATAACACGAACGTCGCCGAGTTCGCCGAGGTGATGAAGAACGTGCTGATCAACCCCACCATCACGACGGACATCGCCATCCCGAGCGGATAGTGGCGATACATTTCGAAGACCCCCGTCGAGATGTCCGCCGTGACCTGTTTGGCGATCGACGCCGCATGCGACAGCTCGAGATGCAGTCCCGCCCCGCCGAAGACCGCGAACCAGCAGAAGCTTCCGAGCGCCGGGACGATGAGGACGCCCGCTACGAACTCCCGAATGGTGCGGCCGCGCGAGATGCGCGCGATGAAGGAGCCTACGAACGGCGCCCACGCGATCCACCACGCCCAGTAGAAGAGCGTCCACCAGCCCATCCACTGCTTGTAGTCGCCGCCCCACGGGGCCATCGAGAAGCTCTCCGACACGACGGTCGAGAGGTAGTCGCCGACGCCCGTCATGAGCGCCTCGATGATCGCGAGCGTCGGCCCGAGGACGAAGAGCGCGACGACGAGAAGACACGCCAGGAAGAGGTTGAGATTCGAAATGGCTTTGATGCCCCTGTCGATTCCCGTGACGGCCGTTCCCGTGTAGATGACCGCGAGGACGACGATGATCGCGAATTGCATCGTGACGTTCTGGGGCAGCCCGAAGAGATACTTGAGGCCGCTGTTGATCTGGAGCGTCCCGAGCCCCAGAGACGTCGCGATGCCGGCGACGGTCGCGAAGATGGCGAGGATGTCGATGCTTTTCCCGACAGGCCCCGAGAGCCCCTTCTCGCCCAGGATCGGGAGGAACATGCTGCTCATGAGGCCGGGCGCGCCCTTGCGGAACTGGAAGAACGCCATCGAGAGCGCGATGACCGCGTACCCGGCCCACGGGTGCAGCCCCCAGTGGAAGAACGAAATGCGCATGGCGTCCTCGGCGGCCTTCGCGGACCCAGGCGTCGCGCCGAAGGGCGGCGTGAGCAGGTGGTAGAGCGGTTCGCCGACGCCGTAGAAGACGAAGCCGATCCCCATGCCCGCGGAAAAGAGCATGGCGAACCACGACAGGGTGCTGAACTCCGGTCGCGAATCGGGCTCTCCGAGCCGGACGCGCCCGTAGCGGCTCAGCGCGAGCGCGATCGGGAAGACGACGAAGATGTTCATCGCAAGCATGTAACCCCATCCGAAGTTCTTGATGAGGATCGCGAAGAGTCCGTTCGACGCCTTTTCGAAGGTCGCAGGGGACGCGATTCCCCACGCGACGACGGCGAGCGTCGCCGCCATGGATATTACGAAGACCGATGAATCCTTTTTCGGAACGGTTCTTTCCGTACTCACGGATACTCCCTCCCTCTGCTCTCGCGACGCGTCCCCCCCGGCGGGGAGTCGGGGGAGACGCGCGTGACTAGATCTTTACCGGGAAGACGGTCTGTTCGGTGATGGGCGTTTCCAGCGACGACAGGGCCACGCCCACCCTGTGGTAGCGGAGCGCCCATTCGTCTTCGGGCTGAAGGTGGGGGTTTCCGAGGGGACACGGAACGGAGACGGTGGGAACGATTCTGTTGACGCCGACGGTCTTTGCGATATTCGTGAGGTTGCACATGACGACGACGGGAAAGCCTGCGCGCTCTATTTCCTTTGCGATCGTTGACCCGCAACGAGTGCAGGTTCCTCAGGTCGCGGTCAGAAGCACGGCTCCGACATCCCGCGATTTCAGGCGCTCGACGATTTCGCGCGCCATCCGGGCGGCTTCGCCCTGCGTCGTTCCGGTGCCCACGGTCGTATAGAAGTGGTCGTCGACGACGCCCAGACGTCCCTCCCGCTGATAGGCGCGGATCGCGTCGAGCGGAACGACGACGTTGGGGTTCCTGTTCGCCTGTTCCGGGTCGTATCCGGCGTGGATCGTCTTGTATTCGAGCGCCGTGAAGCCGTGGTCGAGCTTCGAGATGTCGTATTCGCCCCACTTCGTCGCCGAGCACGACTGGATTCGGTCGGGGTTGTCCTTCGGGACGATGCCGCCGGATGTCACGATCGCGAGCTTGACCGAACGGAGATCGGCGACGGCCGGCGCGATCGCGACCCTGTCCTGCTTCGGGATCGGCAGCTCCGTGACGTAGGGCTTCCCGGCGAGTTTGGCCAGAAGCATGTCCACGACGCGGTCGGCGGCCATGACGGGCTCCCTGCCCATGTCGGACAGGAAGATCTCGTGGCGCACGCCGCGAGGGAAGTAGCCCTCGACGGATGCCGGAAGCAGGCGCTCGCCGCGCGCGAGGCGATCCGCGAACGACGCCATCTTCGCGACGTCCTCCTTCACGACGGTCGCGCGATGTCCGCCGTGGAAGATGTACATGTGCTTCCGGAAGAGTTCGACGCCGGGGTTCTCTTCGTTCATCGAGGCCACGACCGGAACGCCGAACTTCGCACCGATCATGCGGCCGACCTCGCCGCACGCGGTCCCGTAGCGCCCCGCGAGAAACGCCGGTCCCGCGAGGAACAGGCCGAACTCCAGTCCCGAAAGCATCTTCTCGATCCGCGCAAGGGCCTCTTCTGTGTGCGAGGCCATGAAATTGTCGCCGCAGATGATCGTGTGGGTGATGGTCACGTCCCTGAGCGTCTCCGCGAAGATTCTGCCGGGCCCGACCACGCCGTCGCGAAGGACGGGTTCGAAGTCCGCCAGATCCTCGCCGCCGATCTGTCCGAAAAACTGGTTGATATAGTGTACTGCCCTGAGCATCTCCGGTCCCTCCCCGTTAAAAGTCCGCGCAGGTCTTGACGGAAAATCCGCTGATGTGATCGGAACAGAACATGCCGTTGTTCTCCATCACGAGGGAGCCGTCCGGACGGACGCACCCTTCCCAGCCTCCCGAAAGACCGTCGCGCGCCATGGATTCGAGTTCTCCCAGAACGACCGGCATCGGCGGCAGCTCGAAGTACTGCGACACGTTCCCGGTCGACACGAGCGCGTTCGCGGCCTCGTCGAGAGCCACGAGCGGCTGCGACGCGCCGTCGCGGCCCGTGCACTCGTTGGAGATTCCGACGGTCTTCACGCCGACCTTCTCGAGTTCGACGATCGTCTGGATGTAATCGACGTCGGGATTTCCGTACCCTTCCTCCGCGACGATCGCGCCGTCCGCGCCGAGGTTGACGGCCATTCGCGCCACCATCTGGGCCGAACGCATCTTCTCCTCCATGACGACGTTGAGGTTCGACAGGATCACGCCCAGGAAGTTGACGGTCTTGCCGTGTTCGCGCATGAGGCGCTTGACCGTGGGATTGTTGCAGAACTCGTAGGTCGAAATCTTCGACGAGACGGGCATGAAGCTCCCCGAGACGATCGCGCCGTCGAGCATTTCGTTGGGGTGCATGAAGGTCGGGAGCATGTGGTTGCCGTCCCATCCGTAGACGAGCGTGTTGTAGCCCATGGCCTCCATCTGCGTCTGCGGCTGCAGGACGTACACGACCGACGGAAGGGCCTGGACCGCGGGGGATCTGCGGTTGACGGGTTCGAGTGCCCACGTCTCGATCTCCTGCGGTTCGAGGTCGCGCACGCAGCGTCCCACGTATTCGGCCAGACGGTGTCCGGCCCAGCGGAGCGCGTGGTTCTTCTTCTGCTGTTCGTTGCGCTCGAACGCCTCGTCCGTGTCGCCGACGAGAACGAGGTTTTTCATCATGCCGTAGATCGTGTTGCGCTGGTAGGCGCCGCCCATGTCGATCAGGCCGTCCTGGAAGCTGCCCCAGTGCTTCCCGACGACGAGCAGCGAGCAGTCCTTGAGCGCGTGCGTGCGCCCCCACCCGACGTGGGTCATGGGGTTCGTGACGCCGGGGAAGGTCGAGCCGCCCGACACCTTGACGCGCATTTCGATGGCCTCTTTCACGGGGACGAGGCGCACCATGTCGCCGGGCCTCACGATGTGCAGCTCGGCCTCGGTGATGTGGCTGTCCTCGCGTACGAGCGCAAGGGCTTCATCCCTGTCGATCGTGAGAACGCCGTTCGCGAACGACGTCTTCGACCCGAACGCGATGTCCGAAACGCGGAATTTCCCAATCTCAAGCTTCACGGTATCCCATCCTTTCCTTTCGGGAATGCGCCGTGCATGTGATGCAATGCACGAAACCGGATCAAGGATACCCGGAGGGAAGGGTGACTCGCCATCAGGCGAAACGTGATTCGGGGATCACGAAAATCGTGAGACGAAATCCGGAGGGAATGACGAAAGGGTCCGGGGCGGCTGCGTTACCGGTCCGGGCCCGCCAGCCCCTCTCGGAGCGCGAAGCGCGTGAGGTCGGCCAGATTGTCGCAGCCCGTCTTCTCGAGAATGTTGCGTCGGTGCGTGTCCACGGTGTTCCTGCTGATGTGCAGCGACGACGAAATGTCCCGGGCGCTCCGTCCGTCAACGAGAAGCCGGAGCACCTCGAGTTCGCGGGGGGAAAGGCCGCATTCCGGTTCGGGCGCCGCGCGGCCGAGGAGATCGAGGTAATCCGCCGTGACGATGGACGCGATCCTGGGACACAGGGCGATTTCGCCCTTCAGGACGGTGCGCAGCGCGATCAGGAATTCCGCCGAACTGCTTTCCTTAAGGACATAGCCGCGCGCCCCTGCCGCAAGCATTCCCGCGATGATGTGGCGGTCCGCGTGCATCGAAAGCGCGAGGACGAGAAGACCGGGACGTTCGCGCCGGAGGATCCGCGTCGTCTCGATGCCGCCCATCCCGGGCATCGTCACGTCGAGGACGACCACGTCGGCCGGACGGCTCCGGACGTATTCGACAACGGCCTCGCCCGTCGGGACGAGCGCGACGACCTCCATGTCGTTCTCCCGGGCGATCAGGTCGCGCAGACCGTCGAGGAACATCTCGTGGTCGTCCGCGAGGATGACGCGCGCGCTCATTTCTTCCACTCCCCCTTCGCCGCGGTTTCCGGCGGGGCGTCGGTGCGGCGTGGGGCGACAAGGATCACGGACGTCCCCTTGCCCCGGGACGAAAGGATCCGGATCGTCCCACCGAACGCATGCAACCGTTCGCGGATGCTGAAGAGCCCGAGTCCCTTCCACTTGCCCCAGTGCTTCTCCGGCGGACGCACGAACCCAACCCCGTCGTCCTCGACGACGACGCAGACGGAATCGTCCGAATGGCGCACGCGGACCGTCGCCTTCGACGCCTTCGCGTGCTTCAGGATGTTGAACAGCAGCTCGCGCGTCATCTGATAGAGAAGCACGCGGACCTCGAGCGCAAGCGGCACCGCGCCGCCGGCCGCGGCGAAATCCCACCGGATGCCCGCCTGTTCGAAGATCCCCTCGCCCAGCGAATCAATCGCGGCTTCGAGTCCGACGAGGTAGAGGCTCGGCGAGCTGATCCGGAAGGTGAACGAGCGCGTCTCCGAGATAGTCTCCTCGAGCATGGCCGCGATCGACGAAAGCTCCGCGCGGACGCCCCCGTCGACGTCGGGACGGTCGAGCCCCTGAAGGCGGTGCAGTATGGCGGCGAGCGAGTAGCCGAAATGATCGTGGAGGGTCGCCGCGATCTCGCGCCGCGTCTTCTCCTCGGACAGCGACAGCTCCGCGGCGAGGCGGCGCAGCTCCGAGCGATATTCGATCAGGCGCGCCTCGTTCTCGGCGAGCGCGTCGATCGCGCGCTTCCAGTCCGTCTTGTCCATGAAGATCACGGCGACCTCGCCCTTTTCGGGCGAGAAAGCGAGCGCATAGAGGTAGCGGTGCGTATCGACGCTCCATCCTTCGTACCACGCCGACTCTCCACCCGTCGCGACCCGTATGATGATGTCGCGCCATTCGCTCTCCTTCGCGGACCACACCTCGAAGAAGGTCTTGCCAATCATGTCCTCCCGGCGGACCCCCATGACGCGCTCGTAGGCCGGATTCACGTCGAGATAGCGGACGTCCGCCGGTTTCCCGGAGTCGTCGGATTCGACGTAATACAGCGCCAGCGGCTCGAAGATTCTCGATACGAGCACCCGGTAGAGACATTCGTTGCGTTCGCGCGCATCGGCCGGATTCGTTCCCGTCATCGGCGCCTCCGAAAAATAGGGGATGCCCCGGATCCTTCCGGAACACCCCTATTGTACCCTTCGGATGGGAAGCGTCACATCCCCCGACGCGTCGGGGATCGTGCATCCGCGCTCGACCACCTGCATCGCGGCCCGGATGTACCCCAGCGCGTAGGCCATCCCCGTGAGCCACGGCGTGTCGCAGGTCACGAGCGGCGAGTGGTCCGGGATGATGACGCCGTCGAAGCCGTTGTCGTACAGGACGCGGACGACGCGGAGGATGTCGATGTCGCCGTCGTCGAGGAAGGTCTCGACGCAGCACTCGATGCCGTTCGACATGCTCGGGACGATCTCGAGAACCCGCTGGTAGAGCGGAATCCGGTACACGAGGCGCGGCGTTCCGCGGACGGTATCGAAGGGCGGATCGTCGGGGTGGAGCGCCATCGTGACGCCCGCGCTCTCCGCGACCGGGACGATCTCCTTCAGGAAGCGCGAGAAGCGGTCCCAGAGCTGTTCGGAGGTCGTGGAGGGCAGGACGCCATTTCCGAAGTTCTCGGGGTCGTAGATCATGTTCCAGACCATGCCGCGCGGGATGGGCGGATCGTCGGTGCGCCCGTCGATGATGACGGTTTCCGCGCCGCCGCGCCCCAGGAGGCCGGTTGTCCGCCCCGCGACGCCCGCGAGGCTGAAGTTGTAGCCCATGACCGGGATTCCGACCTCGCCCATGTTCCGGATGAGGGTCTTGAGCCCGTCGATCTGCGCGTCGCGCTCCGGTCCGTCGAGCAGGACGTCGTACCAGAAGCCGGGGTCGAAGTTCTCGATGGCCTCCCAGACGAGCCCCGCGTCTTCGACGGTTCGCTTGATCGCGAACAGTTCGTCGGTCGTCCAGTCGGCCCGCCGCGTGAGATTGAGCAGGCGGATCCGGTCGAAGTGGACGTTGGTCGCCCGGATCAGCCGCCAGATCGTCTCGCGCCTCGCGCACCGGCGTCCGGCTCAGGCCGAGCGAATCCCCGACGGTCTTTTCCGAGACGGGCATCCCCGGCGACAGCACGAGCCCGACCAGGTTGTGGAGCAGCGTCCGGTAGACCCAGCCGCTCGCGGTCTCCCCGCCTTCGAGCGGGACGGAGACGAGTCCGTTCATCCGCGCATCGGTCCCCTCTCTACCCGCCATAGACGAGGTTCGGAAGAAACAGCGAAATCGACGGGAAGAACGCCAGGATCGCGACTTCGATCAGAATCGCGACGACGAACGGGACCGAGTCCCGGACGTATTCCCCCGTGGGACAGTCAAGAAGCGAACAGGTCGTGTACATTGCGACGCCGACCGGCGGCGTCATCCCCCCCATCGTGATGATCGTCATCATGAGCACGCCGAAATGAACCTGGCCGCGTCGCGCCGGAGAGCGCCGTTCCGATACGTCGCGAGGGGGAAAACGAAATTCGCTCCGGGTCCGTCAGGGCGCCTTCCTCGGAGAGCTTCCGAGCCTCCGGACGCTTTTCCCGAGCGTCTTGCCGAAAAACCTGCCTCCCTCGACGACAACGACGCCGTTCTTGACGACGTAGTCGATGCCGGTCGGCACGCGGCGCGGAGTGATGTAGTCGGCCGAGCCTCCGACGGTCGCCGGGTCGAAGACCACGAAGTCCGCGATCAGTCCCTGCTTGATGAGTCCGCGGTCGGCGAGATTGAATCGCTGCGCCGGGAAGCCGCTCATCTTCCACACGGCCCGTTCGAGCGACAGAACTCCCTCCTCCCGCACGAAATGCCCGAGTACGCGCGGGAAGGTCCCGAAACATCGCGGATGCGGCCGCCCGATCGCCATACGGCCCGTCATCGAGGAAGGCAGCGAATCAGAGCCAATCATCGAGAGTTCGTGCGCGATGATGCGTCTGTTGTCCGACGCCGACTGCGAATCGATGACGATCGTGACCTCCGCTTCCTCGGAGACGATGATGTCGAGGATCGCGTCGGCCGGGTCGACGCCCCGCGCTTCGGCGACCTGTCGCACCGTCTTCCCCTCGAGCCCCGCATCGTTCTTGCAGGTGCAGATCAGAATCCTGTCGTACGACGCCCCCTTGACGAAGTTGTCCCAGCCCGGGATCTCCTGCGTGAACTCGAACTTGATCCGCTCGCGATCCTCGGGCCGCCCGAGACGTTCGAGCATCTTCCCGACGCCGCCCTCCTTGGCCCACTGGGGGAGCACCACGCTGATCAGCGTAGCTCCCGCCGAGTAGGGGTAGACGTCGCACGCAACATCGACGCCGCGATTTCGCGCCTCCTCCATCATTCCGAGCGTCGTCCCGGAGAGCCCTTCGTATGCGTTGATGATCTTGTGATGCGAAATCTGAAGCCTGCAACCGCTCTTCTCGGCCGTCCGTATGGCTTCCTCGACGGATTTCAGGATCTCACCCGATTCGCCGCGCATGTGCGTCGCGTAGACGCCGCCGTACCGGGCCGTGACGCAGCAAAGTTCCGTGAGTTCGGCTTCGTCGGAGAAACATCCCGGCGGATAGATGAGCCCCGTCGAAAGTCCGACGCACCCATCCTCGAGCTCGCGCCCGAGAAGTTCTTTCATGCGCCCGAGCTCCTCTTCCGTAGGCTTCCGGTCGTCGAAGCCCATGACCGCGATGCGGATCGATCCCTGCCCCGCGAGGAACGCGAGGTCCGTCGAGTGTCCGTTCCGGTCGACGATGTCCATGATCTCGCCCGCGCGCGTCCACGAAAAGTCCGGCATGGCCTCCTTCGGGATGAACGGCTTGAGATAATCCCGGAGCAAATCCATCCGGTCCGACGAGACCGGCGAAATGGAAAGGCCGCAGTTGCCGCCGATTTCGGTCGTGACGCCCTGGAGGATCTTGCCGTCCGTATCGTTGACGGTCGTGCAGTTGCAGTCGGAGTGACAGTGGGGATCGATGAATCCCGGAGAGACGGCTCTGCCCTCCGCGTCGACGCACTGCGCCGCGTCCGACGCGTCCACCTTGCCTATGCCGGCGATGCGCCCGTTCCGGACCGCGATGTCGGCTTCGTACCACGGCCCGCCGCTTCCGTCGAACACCCTGGCGTTTTTGATAACGAGGTCATATCCGTGCGACATTCGTTCACGACTCCTTTCCGTTTCGGATGTGTCAGCCTCTGCTCAAACCGAACCACGTCTCGATGATCCCGCGTGGCGTCTTCGGCGTGACGAGGCTCACGCCCACGGTCAGCGCGAGCGAGACGACGAGCGCCGTCACGATCGCGTGCATTCCGAACGTGATCGGGAGGTACTTCCCGGCGCCGAGGATGTAGGTCGCCAGCCCGCCGATCATCCCTGCGGCCGCTCCGTATTCGTTGCACCGCATCCAGTAGAGCCCGAGCAGTGTCGGCCAGAAGAACGACGACGCAAGTCCGCCGATCGAGAAGATGATGAGATACTGCAACGCGTGCGGCGGCTTCACGGACGCGACGAAGATCGCGAGACACACGACGATCGTGACCCACAGGTTGACCTTCTTGAGGTGCTCCGACGAAGCTCCCGGATTGATGAAGGATTGGTATGCCTCCTTGATGAGGCTCGACGTGATCACGATGATCATGGCGCCGACGGTGGACTGGATCGCGCCAGCGACGCCGGCCAGCGTCACGCCCGCGAGCCACGGTGGAAGGACGATCATCGCGAGAGCCGGAATCGCGTGGTCGGCGACCTTCAGGTCGGGAATTATCGCCTTCGCCAGGACGCCGAGGTATGGCAGCGTCAGCGTCCAGAGAATGACGAAGGCCGCGCCGAGGACGATCGCCCGGTGCATCGCGCGCGTATCCCTGTATGTCAGCGCGCCCATCGTCGCGTGCGGAATGCCTATGATGACGAAACCGAAATTGAGCCACATGGAGACATGGTACGCGATGGACCACGTCCACGGGTTCAGCAGCTTCGGATCGACCTTTCCGATGCCCCGGATCGCGGTTTCGAGCGGCCCGGCGTGGACGACGGCCCCCGTCGTGAGGGCGATCACCGCGACCGTCATGACGACTCCCTGGAACACGATCGCGAGCGCGACGCCCTTGATGCCGCCAAGCGCGACGATGGCGAGAACGACTCCCGCGAAGAGGACGAGTCCGAGTTCGTAGGACATTCCGGTCATCGTTTCGAACAGTCTCGCGCCGCCGACGATCTGGGCGACGACGTAGCTCCCCATGAAGCAGACGATGCTGAGGACGCCGAACGCCGCGATCAGCCGGTTGCGGTTGTAGCGGTGAAGCAGCAGTCCGAAGATCGACTGCGCGCCGATGCGCCGGGCGACGATGCCGATCTTCTTTCCGACCTCGCCCAATACGATGAACGTCATGAAGTTCTGAGCCCCGGCGGCGACGACCCACGTCGCGCCGAGCCTGTAGCCCAGCCCGGGACCTCCGAGAAAGGTTCCCGCGCTGCAGAGCCCGGCCGCGATCATCATCGCGACGACCAATGCCCCCATTCCGCGACCGCCCGTGTAGAATTCGTCGATATACTTGTTGATGGCGACCCTGTCCATGTTTCTCTTGGCAAGCCATCCGATCAGGAGCATCCCCGCCGTGTACGCGAAAAACGTCACGATGACGACGAGCCTCGCGCTTCCCGAAACGTTCAGTTCCATTCGCGTCTCCCTCCCTTCGTCCTTCGGCGCGTTCTCATTTCGAGATATCCATGTTCCGGAACACGAAGAACGTGATCAGGATCACCGCGACGAAGAAGACTGCCGTCGTCAGCCAGACCCCTACCGCCATCCAGAGCGGAACGCCCCAGAGGTACGCGTAATTCGACGGCTCGCCCCTGCCGAGGAAGTAGCAGAGCGCGACGCTGACGATCGTATACGCGATCCACACCGCGAACGTAAGCTTCATCTCGGACTCGCACACCACGAACCTCGGATCGATTTCGATGTCCTCGAAACGGTAGTTCCTGTCGTTTTCCGCTTTTGCCGCCACACCAACCCCTCCTTCTGTCGGACTCGAACAGCCGCAGTCGCCGAAAGCGGACGCTTTTGCGCAATGCCACACTGCCGCGGCGAATTTGGGAGCATCCTCGCAGATGCGTCTTTATTTGTCAATAAAAACACGAATATTCGTGTCTCCATCGACATTCAGGTCCGTCCGTTTGACGCTTCGCTTCCCGGCTCATTGCCGGAACTGACGGCCAAAAAAAGACCGGGAGGGGACGTTTGTCCCCTCCCGGTCTGGTGTTGCTCTCTTCGGACCCGGACACAGGTTCCTCTCCGGAGCCGCCCGGGGAACGCGCGTCGGTTTAGCGCGCGCTGCACGTCACCGCGACGGCTTCGAAGGCCTTGTCGAGATCTTCGGTAAGATCCTCCGGAGCCTCGAGGCCGACTGAGAGCCGGACGAGGCCCTTGGAGATCCCGGCCGCCTTCAGCTCCTCGTCGGAGAGCGCGGAGTGCGTCATCGACGCGGGATGCTGGATGAGGGACTCGGCGTCGCCGAGGCTGACGGCGAGCGTCCAGAGGTGCGTGTTGTTGATAAGCGCCTTGCCCGCGTCGAGTCCGCCTTTCAGCTCCATCGCGATGATGGCCCCGAAGTAGCGCATCTGCTTCGCTGCGAGCGCCTTCTGCGGGAAGCTGTCGAGCCCCGGATACCAGACCTTCGCGACCTCGGGCCGTCCTTCGAGGAAGCGGGCGACCTTCATGGCCGACTCGCAATGCCTCGGGACGCGGACGTGAAGCGTCTTCATGCCGCGAAGCAACAGATAGGCGTCGAACGGCGAGAGCGTGGCGCCGGTCAGGTCCTTGAGCCCCTCCATCTTCACGCGTCCGATGAATTCCTTCGTGCCGACGACGATTCCCGCGATGATGTCGCCATGTCCGTTGAGGTACTTCGTGGCGGAGTGGACGACGACGTCGGCGCCGAACTCGATCGGGCGCTGGACGACGGGCGTGCAGTAGGTATTGTCGACGACGAGGATCGCGTTGTTCGCGTGGGCGATCTCCGCGAGCGCGGCGATGTCGGCGATGTCCATCGTCGGGTTCGCCGGAGATTCGCAGTAGATCATCCGGGTGTTCGGCCTCACGGCGGCCTTCACGGCCGCAGGGTCGGTGAGGTCCATGAACGTCGTTTCGATGCCGAAACGAGGGAACTGGTGGCTCATGAGGGAGAAGGTGCAGCCGTAGAGGGACTTCGCGGCGATGACGTGATCTCCGCCCGAAAGGGCCGTCCAGAGAACCGACGCGATCGCGCCCATGCCGGACGCCGCGACGGCGGCCGCCTCGCCGCCTTCGAGCGCCGCGATCTTATCCTCGACGGCCGTGTGGTTCGGGTTTCCGAGGCGCGTGTAGATATACCCTTCTTCCTCGCCCCGGAAGCGCCGGGCGCCCTCGTCGGCGTTCCTGAACGCGAATGTCGACGTCTGGTAGATCGGAGTCGTCAGCGCCCCAGTGACGGGATCGGGATGGGTTCCCAAGTGGACGCACTGCGTATCGAAACGGTAGGGCATGCGGTATTCCTCCTTAAGATGTTGGGTGATGCTCTTGTTCATATTTTATCATTCAAAGTACGCCTTTTACAAAAAAAGAGCGAGACGCCCTTCATGGCCGTCCCGCCCGCACCCCGACGCCGACGTTACGCCTTACATCAGCGGAATTCCGGAAGTCTCCGCCTCCTCGTCCGCCTTCCGCGCGACGACGAACGAAACCGGAAGGAGGTTTTTCACCGGAATCTGGAGCGTGACAGCGAACCCGCACCGTTCGAGGAGCGCGCGCAGGCTCCGCGACGTGAATCGCGTGTATACGGGGTGCCCCGTCCGCCTCAGCGCCCACGAGAAGATCCTGGCCCGGATCGACTCGCCGCCGACGTAGGTCGGCGCGATCAGCTTTCCATGTTTCCCGAGGACGCGAAACGCTTCCGCGAGCAGCGCCGCCGGACGTTCGACGACGTGAAGGACGTTCGCTGCGATGACCGCGTGGAAGGTCGCGTCGCGGAACGGAAGATTGTACGAACTGTGGATCGAAAACGCCACATTGCGCACCCCTCGTTTTCGCCCCTTCTCGCGCGCCGTCGCGATCATCTCGCGCGATACGTCGACTGCCTCGACGCTGGATACCTTTCCCGCGATCAGCAGCGGGATCTCTCCCGTCCCCGTTCCGACATCCAGAACGCTATCGTCGGGAGACAGCTCCTGAAGAATGCGGCGGACAACCTCCGCGTACATTTCCGCCAGGTATCGCGTGTGCCTGTCGTAACGCCTCGCCATTCCGTCCCAGAACGCCGCATCCCTGTCGGCCGCCGTTTCGTGCGACATCGTATCCTCCCTGACACCCGGAGTTTCGTTCGTGTCGCCAGTATAAATCGAATTTTCGCAAGAATGCAAGCGTACGGCACACCCGGACGAAAAAGAAGTGCGAACTCGGCGTATCCACAGAAGGGCGCGGAACCGACCGGAGGCATCTTTCCTCCGTTTCCGGTGCGTGTACAATATCCTGTGATCCGATTCGTCAGGAGGAATGCCCGGAATGAAGAAACGATTGTCGTATTTCGGAACGTTCGTCGCTGTCTTTTTCGCGCTCATGGGGTCGCTCGCGGGCACGGCGTCCGCCAGGACGGCCCTGGTCTTCCAGTCCGACTTCGGCCTCAGGGACGGATCCGTCGCGTGCATGAAGGGAGTCGCCTTCGGCGTGGACGCCTCCCTGCCGATATTCGACATCACTCACGAGATCCCCGAGTACTCGATCTGGGACGCCTCATACCGGCTGCTCCAGACCGTCGGGTTCTGGCCCGCGGGAACCGTCTTCGTCTCCGTCGTCGATCCCGGCGTCGGAACCGACCGCCGTTCAGTCGTCGCGAAGACGCGAAGCGGACACTATATCGTCACGCCCGATAACGGAACGCTGACGTTCATCGAAAGTTCCGTCGGACTTGAAGAGGTCCGGACGATCGACGAGACGCGCTACCGGCGCCCGGGGTCCGAGCAGTCGTACACCTTCTACGGCCGCGACCTGTACGCCCTCGCGGGCGCGAAGCTGGCTTCGGGGGCGATTTCGTTCGCGGACGTCGGTCCCGTCCTCTCCGGCCCCGTCGTCCGCATCCCGCACCGGAAGGCCGAGGCGAAGAACGGAGTCCTCTTCGGCACGATCCCCGTCATCGACGTCCGGTACGGAAACGTCTGGAGCACGATCGGCAAGCCGCTCTTCGATACGCTGAAGCCCGTGGCCGGGGCGAAGTTCGAAGTGACGATCCTCAACGACGGAAAGGAAGTCTACAGGGGCGTCGTTCCGTACGCGAACACTTTCGGGGACGTCCCGGAGGGAGAGCCGCTGCTCTACCTCAACAGCATGATGAACCTGTCCCTTGCGCTGAATATGAGCAGCTTCGCGGAGGAGCACGGCATCTCCTCCGGCCCCGAGTGGTCCGTCGTCGTGCGCCCCGAGAAGAAGTGAGCGGGGCCTCACGGTCGTCACGCCTTCTTGCCCTCCACCCGGTACCGGAGCCACAGGAGGCCCTCTTCGAGCGTCTCCGCGTGGTCGAGGCGCAGCCTCACGAGGTCGTCCGCGGACGCGACGTCCGGTCCGTCCATAAGTGTCGGTGACGTTCGCCCTCCGGCCATGCACGGCTGGATAATGACGCTGACCTCGTCCACGAGCCCCGCGCGCAGCAGCGCGCCGTTGAGCGATCCGCCGCAGTCGGTCCGCACCGTGCGAACGCCGAAGCGCGCGTTCAGCTCATCGAGAGCCGCGCGAAGGTCCACGCGGTCCTCGCCAGCGACGATCCACCCGACGTGTCGCTTTTCGAGGTATTCGAGGTAGGACTTGGGCGTCGAGCTGGAACAGAGCACGACGATCTCCCGCCACCAGGGCTCGGCGTCCATCATCCGCCAGTTGTGGATGCGCCCGCGGCTGTCCGGGACGACGAGCAGCGGGAGCGGCTCGGAGACCAGATTTTCCGTTCCGGCGCAGGGCGGTTTCTTCTCCGGCCTCGGCAGTTCGACGGCCGAAGCCTCGTCTTCGTGTCCGCCGAGCGGAAAGATAGTGTTCCCTCCCGCGAGAATCGCGTCGACCTTCCAGAAAAAGCAGCGGCGGTAGTACGACACGACCGCCTCCGGAACGTACTGCGCCCAGTCGATGCGCCCGTCCAGGCTGATGATGTTGTATATGGTCACGTGCGGCAGCATGATATCCCCTCCCGCCGAAAAGATTACCATGTGAGCGCTCTTAACGTAAATATATTCAAAAAGCATGTATCACCGACTTCACGCCGTCCGCAGGACGGCGGCGGATTCCCATCTGACTGCCGCCGTTGGCCGCACACCAAACACATCCCGTTTTTGCCATACGCTTCGAGCATGCTATACTATTTCATCGTAATACAACAAATAATGCTTCAAAAAATATATTTTTGAAGAAGGTGCGGCATGGACGATCGGGAGGCTTCCCCCAAGAGGAAAATACTGCAAAAGATCCTCGAAAAGGCGCGGAAGAGAATCGCCCGCTCCCCCGAGCACGAAATCGATCTGGTCGTCTCCGATTCGATCTACGAGAGTCTCTCGGGCGCGCGGACCCCGAAGCTCCGCGAGGATATCGTCGCCTATCTGCGGAACCGGGCGAAATACGTTTCGCCGCTCGATCGGCTCGTCGTCAACGTCGCCCCGCACGGTCCCGAAACGCTGAAGGATCTGGAGGACGCCGTACGGAACGCGATGAACGACGCCATTCTCTACGCCCACAACGAACTGCAGCAGATCAAAAAGTTCTACACGATCCTGTTCGTCCTCGGAATCCTGACGTTCGTCGTAAAAACGTTCGTCACCGTTTTTTTCAAGAACGCCGGCGTCAACGAAATCTTTCTCATCATCATGTGGGTTTTCGTCTGGAGGGCCGTCGAGCTGTTCTTCTTCGACCGCGGGGCCATCGTCCGGGAAAGCATGCGACTGGTCCAGCTCCACGAGGCGCGGTACGTCGCGGCGGATTTCTCCGCCACGGCGGAGCCGCGAAACGGCGATCCCGCCGACATTGTTGCGGATCGCACGGACGCCGCGGGAATGGACGACTGACGAAATCCTCGCGGACGACGTGCGCTTTCCTGACCTGCCCGGGTGCAAGACCTGCTTCTTTCGCCGAATACAAATGCGAGGGTGATTCGATGAGCGAACACGATGAAAAACGCTGCACGCTGCGGAGTGAATCCGAAAATACAGGTCTGGCGTACAATTTTTTCGACGGCATCGCCAAGGTCGTTGAACAGGCGCGGGGGCATGTCGAGCGCACCGTAAACCGAACGATATGCATGACCTACTATGAAGTGGGGCGGCGTATCGTCGAACGAGAACAGGACGGGGCGCATCGCGCCGCCTATGGCGCGAAATTGCTCTCCGAGTTGTCGTCGTACCTAACGGCGCGGTGCGGCAAAGGGTGGTCCGTCGGCAACCTGAAAAACGCACGGCAGTTTTATACGGTTTATTCACCTGAAATTCGCAAATCGGTGATTGGCGAATTGGAAAACCGCCAGTCGCTGTACGACTTTTTCAAATTGAGCTGGACGCACTACATCGTTCTGATGCGAATCAAGGACAAACATGCCCGGCATTTTTATGAAGTGGAGTCGGTGAACCAACAATGGACCGTTCGCCAACTGAAGCGGCAGTATGACAGCAGCCTGTTTGAACGGCTCGCCCTGTCTCGTGACAAAGACGGAGTCATGCGGCTCGCCATCGAAGGACAAACGATCGACAGGCCGAGGGATATTCTGAAAGATCCGCTCGTTCTTGAATTCCTCGATTTGGAACAAAGCCTTACGTATACGGAGTCAGATCTGGAATCGGCGATTATCGCCAATCTCCAGAAGTTCCTGCTCGAGATCGGCAAGGGATTTTTGTTTGAGGCGCGCCAGAAACGGTTTGCGTTTGACGAAAAGTCATTTTTCGTTGACCTCGTCTTCTATAACCGCCTGCTGCAATGCTATGTGCTCATTGATCTCAAGACAGGCGAACTCAAGCATCAGGACTTGGGGCAAATGCAAATGTATGTCCACTATTTCGACCGTCATGTAAAACGCGAGTTCGAAAAACCAACAGTCGGCATACTGCTCTGTCAGGAAAAGAACGACAACATCGTAGAGTTGACCTTGCCGAACGACAGTAATATCTACGCCTCAGAATACAGTCTCTATCTGCCCGACAAGGCTCTGCTACAGCGCAAGCTTGCCGAATGGGTCGAAGAGTTTGAAGAAACTCATGGAGGCGACAACACATGAAGCTCCAGTTCTTGGCGATGGCTTGATTCTGGAGCATATCCGCAGCATTCAGCGCGGACGAATGGACGCCCGTCGGAATCCAGGGGAGCCGGGACTCGTGACGATACCGCATCCCCGGAAGGATCTTGGGACCGGCGTGTTCCGGAATATCCTGCGACAGGCAGGGCTTGTGTAATTTGGAGGAATTCGATGAAAACGGACCGGAATGTCTTTCCCGCTATTTTCTTCCGCGATGAAAATGTGGTCGGCGTGCGCTTTCCCGACCTGCCCGGATGCAATACCTGCGGCGACAACCAGGAGGAAGCGCTGACGATGGCGCGGGACGCGCTCGGCGGACACCTGTTATGCCTCGAAGACCTCGGGGAGGCGATTCCCACGCCGACTCCCTTCGACAAGATCCGGACGAAAAAGAACGAGGTCGTCGCACTCATCGAAGTTCACCTGTCGATCCTGAGGGAAGAAGACCGAAAACGCGCCGTCAACAAAACCGTCACCGTACCCGCATGGCTCAACCGGATGGCGATGGACGCGCACATCAACTTTTCCAGCACGCTTCAGGAAGCGTTGCGGCAGAAACTCGGCGTTTAGGATCGCCGGGGACTTCGGCAGAAAGACGCCGTTCCCTTTTCGGAAATTATTCTTTTTCCTTCGGCGTCTCGGGGTACGAAAGCCCGAGACGAGCAAGTTCGTTTTCGACGGATCTCAAGAGCTTTTCATCCTTTACGCCCTCTTTTGGGATCCGCAGGAGTATCGCGTCGATTTGATGGGAATCCCAGCATCCATCGAGACACTTCAGCCCGCACAAAGTCAGCCGAAGGGTACTTTCGGGAAATCGCTCCGGAAGCTGCAACGTTTCATTGTCCAGCAGCATCCAGATATGGGTTATGTCGCCTTGTGCGCTCTCATCCGGCGTTATTTCCGTATTCCAACACACCAAAGAGACGGCCTCGCCGAAGACCGGCTCGAGGCACGGCAGCCATCCGAGCATTATCGCCCGCTCCACCGTTTCCAGCGGCTTCAGCGTTCCGCCAAAGCGTCGTCTGACGTAGTCTTTCAACCAACCATTCCAGACTCGCGTCAGAAAGGCGGAACGTTTTTCGTCGCAGGGAACCAATTTATGCAGTTCGGAAAAGAAACACCGTGCAAAATCCTGCCGATCTTCCTGTCCGGCGTTGAGAATAAACGGAGCCGTCCAATCCGCAAGTGTTTTTTTGAACGGAACATACAGGGATCCCCAAGCGACAAATTTGCAGAAGCGTCTCTTCCGTTCCCCCAGAACCGAGTCCATATCGGGGAACAGACTCACAAAGAGGGCTTGCATCTTTTGCATGACTTCCGTATTCCTCACTGTAGGTGACAGCACCCCGTGCCATGCCTGTGTCACGCTTAGGGATTTCTTTACGCCCTTCCTCAAACGCAAACGAGGAAATAGATTCCGCTTCATCCACTCAGGGAAGAGATCGTTCCAGAGATCGAGGTTTTGAAAGAGGATGATTCGTCCCATCTTGGCCGCTTCCGATTTTCCGAAAAGCACTTCCTCAAAAAAAGTGCGGAAATCGTCAGGAGGTTCGTCAAGCGGTTTCTTTTTCCACGATTCGCTTTGCCTCCGGATAACCGCAACGACGGCCTCCGTAAGGCTACCGCCGCCGCTGCCGGATGCTTCCGCGCTCCAATCGCCCGAAACCGTAGAGGCCGTCGCTTCTGTATCTACACGACATAGTGTCCGTAGCGTCGTTTCGGCTAACGGAACGATCTTCGAAAGCAAGTCATGAGAAAGGTCAGGCGTTTTAGATGCTTTTTCAAGAAGAATCGAAGTTGCGTTGGCAGTCTCTGTGTTTTCTGCACATCCAGTCATAAGTTCAAACAGCCGCATCCACTGATCGGAGGAGATAGCAGCTCGTTCCAGACCGTAAAAAACGGCGCTTGCGAGCCTCGGAAAATCTCCGGTGCAATCCAGAAGGGCTAACGCCCATTCGAGATTGCTTGCAGCGATATCGGCAACCTTGCTCAAATATGGATTCCAGATCCAACCGCGCTCGTCCGGAAGATCGGGCAGTCGCACAAACTCCTCGACAATTTTCTCGGGCGGCAACGCAAAAAGCGAATCAAGGGCATCGGACGTGAGATGTTCATCATCTCCCGTGGTTCTCACCCACTTGAGAAAGTCAGGATGCGGTCGCGGACGAAATGACGGGGCTTTTTTCGACAACCTTTCACATGCTTCATTGATGACCGGACATGGCGAGTCAGCCTCCCGGAGCCAATAGAGAAGCGAAAGGCGCGCATCGATGCCCGCACCTTCTTCGTTTTCGATCCTCTCGACCAGCTCCCGTCGCAGAGCGGGGGCCAGCTGCGGATACGCCGACGCCAGAAAGTGATAGATCTCGTGGCGACTCTCGCGCTCGAAGACCTTGAAACGATCGAGAAACCAGCGAACCTTTTCGTCTGGAGTCCGCCCTTCCCACTTGGTGAGGACAAAGAGCGCCATTTTCCTCAGAATGATTGCATCGGACCGAAACAGATTTTCGACCAATACCTTCGTGCGTTCCGGAATATGACGAACTATTCCAAGCGCGACATCCCGTAGCGCATCCGTCAGCAGCGAAAGATATTCGTGTCGATAGAAATTATTTTCCTCGCACTCCTCTATTGATTCTCTACTGCAAGAAATTTCCAAAGAAACGTTATCGTCGAAGGAAGCTAATTGTCGTTGCATATCTTCAAGATGTGATTGCAAAATACGAACAAGGCGTTCCCAGTGAAGTCGTAATGCTTCCTCGCTATCCTCTGGAAGGAATTTCTTTCGAAGTTCCTTGAGAATGAATTCAAGTTGACTTGGAGCCGCAGGCTTTGGGTTCACTACATTACTGCCGGCGAAAAAATCATCTTCCCCAGAAAATTCCGGATCCATAACGAAACTCCTCGGTTCGAAAACGAGACGCACCTTACAGCAATGATCGAAAAGCAGAAGAAATGCCTCCGCATCTCCCGGGAAACGACAAGAACTTGTAAGGTAACACAGCAGTTCGAGGCAACATCCCGATGAAATAGTCGCCACTAGAATATTACACAATCGTCTGAAAAGAACTGGAGAAAGTCCGCTATTTGCATCTCTTCGATCTCTCCACATAGCCCGCGCTACTCCATTCCAAAGACAGGGAGACACTTCTCCCTTCATCTCCTGAAAAACGGCAAGCGCTTTTCCGGGCGAGAACACCACCTGTTCGGCATACCACTCTGCAAAAATTTCACCGGCCCCTGAGGTATTCCTTGCATTTCCATCGAAAAGCACCCGAAACGCATCAACGTTCCTCAAAATCCACGGAAGCCACTTACCCGCGTATTCTCCGACGGCCGCAGTCGTGAAAAAACGAACCATTTCTTTTCTCCGAAGCTGCCTCTGCAAATAGCTGTACTCACAGTCCATGGAATCGGCACGTGATGGACACTTCCGGGCTATTTCCGTGATTCTGTTCCGATGATCAACATAATCCGCATGTATGTACTTTCCGGTGTTTATGATCACCGGGAGAAGTTCCGCATGATGGTCTGTTCCGCTCCCCGTCGGGTAGGGTATTGCCGCGATATCCAAACTGCGCCATTTTTGACCGTTTTCCTCCAAATCGACATCGAGCACCAAAGAAAAGCGTTCCGGCAACGGACCACTCTTTTCTTGAAAACTTGTTCTGGACGGCAGCCCCCTCACCAGATACGTCAACACCGTATCGTCGTGACTGTAGCCGACAAAGAGCACCGTGTAACTCCGGAACAGGTCGAGAAGAAAGCGGCGGGCCCATCCCTCCGTCAGATAGGCCCGGCCGAAGTCCTCGTCCGTGAATACGGTTCGTCGCGGTTCGTCGTGAACCGAACCGTGAATGTGAACGATACCGGTGAAATCGCTCCCGAGCGGCAGCGCCGGCGCCGTAAAGAGCTTCGGCTCCTTCTTGTGGAGAGATCGGAATGCCGACGCGAAGAGATCGTCCATGTTCGTCGTGACGACGCGAACGTGGTCGCCATCCGGAAAGAGCTCGAGAAGCGCTTCGTGAAGCGGCGTATGCCGTACGGCTGGGTCTCCAAGGCGAGACATCGCCGCGCCGTGAATTTCGATCTTGTTCCGTTCCAGCTCTCCGAGGAAAAAGTCCGGTTGCTCTCCTTTCTTCAGCTCTCTGCCCTTCTCCTTGCCGATTTCCGCAACAAGCCCCCGAAAATTCGGCAGATTTGCGGGGGCTCCCATGGAAACGCCGGCGCCCGCAAAAACGACCAGTTTTCCCGCTTCCATACTTTCGAGCAGAGAATCGGGCAGATCGACGGACGGCGCCACCAGCATGAAGAATTCCTCCCCGGAGGATCTAAAGGAGCATAATATTCGATTTGTTTATTATAGCAATTCTTATTTCGATTCCGCACCGGACGACGAAAAAAAGAGTTCGTTGGATTCTCACGCTTCGCTGATTCCGCCCCCCGTTGCCTTCCCGCAAAACGCCGCGACGCCGCCCCCGCATCGCTTCCCCCCCCCGTGCGCCGACCCAAAAAGCTGCTACAATCACCGGTATCGCATCCGCAGAAGGGAACGCAGGGAAACCGGCGCGTTCCGTACGGCGGAGAAATATACCGGGAGGCCTTCACATGAAATTGTTCCATCGCGCGTGTGCGTTGTCGCTTCTTCTCGTCCTTTCGCCGCTTTTCGCGGGACTTCCGCCGGCGATCGCGTCGGACGAGGCGGATTCGTCCGAATGGCGATTTTCCGTGACGCCCTACGTCTGGGCGTGCGGCGTCGTCGGGACGGTCGGCGTCATGGGGCGAAAGGCGCACGTCGATCTGAGCTTCAGCGACGTCTTGGGCCACGCCGACAAGACGGGGCTTCTCGCGTTCCAAGGGTTCAAGGGGAAGCAGTATTTCTTCTTCGACGGGATGTATCTCGACGCGGCGGACACGGAGCCCTACACGCTGCACGAGGAACAGGGGGCCCTGTTCGCGGACGTCGACATCACCATGAAGCGGATGCAGGCCGCATGGGGGACGCGCGTCTACGAAAGCGACTCCGCGGCCGCGTACGCTTTCGCGGGCGTCCGCTACTGGGGCCTCACGAACCGACTGACCTTCCGGACCGAGTCGGTCACGCTCAAGAGCTACAAGGACGACGAAAGCTGGATCGACCCGATCGTCGGCGTCCGCTTCGAAAAACAGCTCTCGCCCACGCTGTCCTTCATCGGGATGCTCGACGCGGGCGGGTTCGGCGTCGGATCGGATTTCACGTGGGAGGCCATGGCGGACTTTTCCTGGCGGATCTCGAAACGGTTCTCGATCGAACTGGGCTACCGGTATCTCTATCTGGACTACGAAAAGAACGGCTTCGTGATGGACACGTACAACGACGGGATCTTCATCGGACTGAACTGGAGCCTCTGACGCCCCGGGGGCGATTCCGAAAGGACGTGATTGCGGTGACGAACACGCGATACCCCCAAGTGAAACTTGCGGGAACCCCGAAAGAACGCGGACGGCTCTACGGCGGCGCCTGCCGCTCCATGATCGACGCGAGCGTCCGGAACTACGCGGACATGTTCGCCGCCTTCAGCGAAATCTCGTGGGAGAGCGCGAAGGCCCTGGCTCTCGACTACCTTCCGTTCATCCGTGACTACTGCCCCAAGGCCGTCGGGGAGATGGAAGGGATCGCCGAAGGCTCGGGGCGGGATTTCGGCGACATCCTCGCCCTGAACGTCCGGAGCGAGATCGTCCTCGACCGGTGCGTCGACGGCTGCACGGCGTTCGGCGTCTCGCCGGTCGCGTCCGCCGATGGCAGTACCTACGTCTGCCAGAACTGGGACTGGATCCGCCGCCAGCGGGATTCCGTCGTCGTCGTGACGCTCGAACAGCCGCCGGAGCCCACGCTCACGATGATCGCGGAGGCCGGGATGGTGGGCGGCAGAGGGCTCAACGACGCGGGGCTCGGGCTCTGCTTCAACGCCCTGAGCACCGGGAGGGGCGGGCCGGGCGTTCCCGTCCACATTCTGCTCCGGGGGATCATGGACTCCCGGACGCTCTCCGACGCGGTCCAGAGCGTCGCACTCGCGAAGCGGGCGAGCTCGGCCAATTTCGTCGTCGGGACGTCCGAAGGAGAGATCATCGACATCGAGGCGTGCCCCGAGGACTACTGGGTGTTCTACGCGGAACGCGGGTGGCTCGCGCACACGAACCACTTCACGGCCCCGAACCTCGTCGGCCGCGTCCCGGACACCGGGAAGACGATCCTGCCCGACACGTTCCAGCGGCTCGGGCGCATCGACGTCCTCCTCTCGGCGAGCGAGGGGTGCGTCGACGTCGACCGCTGCGCGGAGCTCCTCTCCGACCACGCGAACCATCCCGATTCGATCTGCCGCCACGAGGACCCGCGCGACCCGGAGGGAAAGCGTCTCGCGTCGGTCTACTCAATGATCATGAACCTGACGGAGCGGACCATCTGGCTCAGCGATTCAAACCCCTGCAAGCGCGCGTTCTCGGCGTATTCCGCTTCCGCCCGAAGCGGCGAATAGGGGCGATCCGCCCGGGGACATCGCTCTAGAAGTACGTTCCCTTGGTGCGGTAGTTCTCCCGGCGTTCGGCCGCCAGCTTTCGGGCAAACACGTCGAATTCGTCCCTTTTCTCCCGGTACAGGGCTTCGAAGTCGCGCGCGGACTGCGGCAGGATGATCAGGAGCGCCTTCTTCTCCACCTCGTCGAGAACGTACGCGACCGCCTCGTCGACGCTGATGGAGTCGGGCGGCGGCGTCAGGCCGCCGAAGATCGGCGTGACGACGTTGGCGGGGCAAAAGACGCTGAAGCGCAGCCCCTCGGGCTCCAGCTCGTAGTGCAGACTCTCCGTCATGGCGATGACGGCCGCCTTGCTCGCGGCGTAGACCGCCTGATACGGGACGGGGATCCGCCCCGTGATCGATCCGGTGTTGACGATGTGGCCGAAGCCCTGCTCCCGCATGACCGGAATCGCGGCGTACGTCCCGTGGACCACGCCCATCACGTTCAGGTCGAGGATGAACCGCCAGATCTCGAACGTGATCTTTTCCGTCGGAAGCGTCATCCCCATCCCCGCGTTGTTGAACACGAAATCGAGATGCCCGTCGAACGCCTTCGCGCTGCCGACGAGTCCGGCGACCTGCTCCTGCTTCGTGACGTCGGTGCATACGGGAACGACCCGGCCCGGATAGTCGCGGTTCAGCCGGTCGGACTCCTTCCGGAGGTTGCCCTCCTTCAGGTCGCCCATGAAGACGGCCTTCGCGCCCTTCGAGAGCAGGCGCTCGGTTATCCCCAGCCCGATGCCCGAAGCCGCCCCCGTCACCACCGCCACTGTGTCCTCGTAATATCCGCCCACGATCCTCGTCCTCCTTCCCTACGGCAACATTCTCGAATCGCCGACGTTGAGCCGCGCAACGCCCCGGAACATCGACGCGCCGAGGCTCCGGACGACCGGAAGGTCCGCCAGCGTTCCGATGATTCTCCACTGCAGCGGGTGCTGTTCGTACGAGGGCTTCGTCCACCGGATCGCGCCCTCGCCCGTCCACGCGCGGTTCACCCGCATCTCCTGCGGATAGAGCGTCGCGTGGCTCAGCGCCGCGCCGCCCTTCCCGAGGTTCGGAAGATAGCGCCAGCCGAAGAAGTTGACTTTGGAATTTTCGTTCATGACCGCGACGTCGCGTTCGGGCAGCTCGCCCTTCGACGTGAAATCGAGCGCCAGGAAGCCGAAGCTCTCGAAGCTCGCGGACGTGAACCAGCGGTCGCCGATGTGCCGTTCGGACGCGATGTCGGCGAAGACCTTGGGCATTCCGTCCTCCTCGCGGCCGCCGATGATCGGGCAGGCCTTGTTCTCCCAGATGACGAAGACGTACTCCCCTTCGAGCCCCTCGGAATTTCCCATGTACCGGACGGGCGCGGAGATCTGTATGAGCCGGTACTCGCCCCCCGCCATCCACTCGACGTCGCGGGCGTTGGCGTACTGGACGGACACGGTCGGCCCGCGGAGCTCGAACGCTTCCGGAATGAGGGGCAGCAACGCATCCGGCTCGGTCTCGAACCGGACGTTGATGCCGGACATGTCGCCATACACCGTCCGCACGGGATAGAACGGATGTCCCCCGAAGTGGACGGGCATGCTGTAGACGAAATCCTCCTGGAACACGAACCTGCCTCTCACGTGCTTCACCCCCTGTTTGGAATGAAAACGATACTCCCGGCCGGGAAGCCGCACGGTCCGTCGATGGCGGCCCGCCCGGAATTGTATATTTTGTGGCCGACGCAATATTTTCCTTCAATGTGTCGTTTTTTATGCTAATTATAGTCTTTTATGAGATGCAACGAAACATAGCGGCGGTCGGGCGGACGGAAGGGGCGTCTTCGGGCAGGCGATCGGGGCGGAAGTCGGTCGGGCCGTCGAATGCGGCGGAAGCGCCGTTTCACACGCCGGGGGGAAGCTTGTCCTCCATCAGACAGCGCAGATTCATGGTTTCGCCGTCGACGACGAACGTTCCGTCGCCGACGGCGTGGAAGGTGCGCCGTTCCTTCCGGGCGGCGTCGATCCACGCCCGTACGCCCCTCAGAAGGACGATGCTTGGTCCCTCGACGTAATCGGCCACGCGGCATTCCAGACAGGCGAGGCATTCGGCGACGAGCGGCGCGCTCACGTCGGCGGCCGGCAGAGGCGTCAGTCCGAACTCCCGGAACTTGTCGACGTTCGCGCCGGAGCAGTCGCCGATGCGGATCGCCGTTTCCGCGATGTCGACGGTCGGTACGGCAAGGACGCATTCCTTCGTCTTCATCAGCGCGCGGAACGAATGGTTCCACGGCCCCGTCGTGATCGCCAGCGCCGGGGTGAAGTCCGTCACCATATGCCAGGTGATCGTCATCAGGTTCTTCCTTCCGCCGTCATTCGTGGCGACCAGAATGACCGGCCCCGGCTCGAACAGCATGAACGCCTTTTCAAGCGGCAGCTCCGCAAAGCCCATGAAATTCCGCACCCCTTTCGTGTGGGTTTTCTCCCAGCCTTCGCAGGGCGATCATAAGTGACGGCGCGATTGTCGAGGACGCGCCGGAGCGAAAGTTGATCGGGAACGACCAGTGTGGAGGATCCGAAGGACTCATCCGCCGCATGGACTCCGGGACTCCCCGAACGCCGGTGCGAATGTGCACTATACTCTTCTCGATCTCGTGAGCCTCGAAGCACCGGAAAGGAGTTCTTGCGGAAATGATTCGGGAGACGAACACCCACTACGGGACCGGCGAAGCCGTACTCCGGGAAACGACGTGCAGGGCCGCCCTGAATCCGACGGGCATCCCGGGCTTCGACTATTGCATGAACCCCTACACGGGCTGCACGCACGCGTGCATCTACTGTTACGCGTCTTTCATGTGTCGTTTCACGGACCACCGCGAACCCTGGGGCGAATTTCTCGACGCGAAGGCCAACTTCCCGGAAGTCCTCGCAAAACAGCTCGACAGCCGGAGAAAGCATCCGGAGGGGCGCGTCCTCATCGGCACGGTGACGGACGCCTACCAGCCGGCCGAGGAGCGCTTCCGCCTCACGGCTTCGAGCCTCGAACTCCTCGCGGAATACCGTCTCCTCGACGTCCACATCCTGACGAAGTCGGACCTCGTTCGGCGAGACATCCCCATCCTGCTCCGAATCCCTAAGCGCGAGGTCGGGTTCACGATCACGACGATGGACCGGAGCGTCTCCGACATCCTCGAACCCGGCGCCTCTCAGCCGGAGCGACGTCTCGCGGCCGCGGCGGAGCTTCTCGGCTCGGGCGTCGCCGTCTGGGTCTTCATCGCGCCGCTGCTGCCAGGGCTGACGGATACGGAAGAGGCCCTCGCGGCGACCTACGGGGCGCTTCGCAATGCCGGAATCGCCTCGATCCGGCTGGATCGCCTCAATCCGTACTCCGGCGTTGTCCGACGCCTCGAGGACATCTATCGGCGACGGTTTCCGCAGGCGACCGAGGCCCTCGAGGAATACCTTCGGCACCCGAAGGACTACAGGAGAATCGTGGCGGAACGACTACGACGAGTCGGCGCGTGAGGGCGACACCCTTTCGTCTCCCGACCGTCTCAATCCAATCACAGGAGGATTCGACATTGAAGAAGATCATCAACGCACTTCCGGACATCGTGAGCGACATGCTCGACGGCGTCGCCTGCGCGCACCCGGAAACGCTCAGGCGGCTCGATGGATGGAACGTCATCGTCAGAAGGGAGATCCGCCCGGGCAAGGTGACGCTCGTGAGCGGCGGCGGAAGCGGACACGAACCCGCGCAGGCGGGGTACGTCGGGAAGGGAATGCTCGACGCGGCCGTGTCGGGCGAGGTCTTCACGTCCCCGTCCCCGGACCCGGTCAAGGCGGCGCTCGACGCGATCCGGACGGACGCCGGAACGCTCATGATCGTCACGAACTACTCCGGCGACGTCATGAACTTCGAGATGGCCGCGGAACTCGCCGAAATGGACGGAATGAAGACGCGGAGCGTCGTCGTCAACGACGACGCGGCCGTCATGGACAGCACCTACACGACGGGGCGGCGCGGCATCGCGGGGACGATTCTCGTCCACAAGATCGCCGGAGCGCTGGCCGAGCGCGGCGCGGACCTCGATGCCGTCGCAACGGTCGCACGGAAAGTCGTCGACAACGTACGGTCGATGGGCTTCGCGCTCTCGCCCTGCACCGTTCCCGCGAACGGGCGTCCGGGGTTCGACCTCGGCGACGGCGAGATGGAGTTCGGGCTCGGAATCCACGGGGAGCCCGGCATCCGTCGGATGGGAATCGAAAGCGCCGATTCCCTGGCGGAGCGGATCTGCACCGCCCTGTTCGACGACCTTCCGTTCCGGAGGGGCGACCGCGTCGCCGTCCTCGTCAACGGGCTCGGAGGGACGCCGCTCATGGAGCTGTACATCCTCAACCGTTCGGTCGCCGCGCTGTGCCGCGGTCGGGGGCTCGCCATAGCGAAGACGTACGTCGGGAACTTCATGACGTCGCTCGAAATGGCGGGGGCGTCCGTGACGCTCCTGCGGCTGGACGACGAACTCGAATCGCTGCTTCTCGACCCCGCGGACGCGCCCGCGTTCCGGCAGCGGTAAGGGAGTCGCAGGGAAAACGTCGTCGCGACGCACGCCATGTCGGTTCACCGGGACCAGTTCTCGTGGCTGACCGGCAACCTGTTGAGTTCGTTCCGGAAGGTCTTCCAGTGGGGCACGAGCCGATCCATGAGCGCGATGAACCGGGCGTTGTGCGTTGGCTCCACGAGGTGTGCCATCTCATGGGCGACGACGTATTCCAGAAACTCGCGCGGCTTGCGGGGTGTGTTCCGGACGTTTCCTGTCGCCGCCGCTCGCGGCCGGCAGCTGGAAGTCAAATATCCTTTGTGTCATAATATCCCGACTTCTCCGGCGCAGAGCGAAAAAAAACGGGCGGCGGGTGACCCGTCCCTCCGTCCTTATGATACACGGTCCGAAAACAGAGCCTCGAGAGGAGAGAATGTCCAATGAGGAAATGGCTATGGGTATTGAGTGTCGTCGCCATCGCAACCGTATTGCCGGTTCCGATGGCGCGGGCGGTGGATTCCGGCAGGGAAGCGACGCTCGAAGCCGCGTATCAGCGACTCACCAAAGCGATGGATCCGGACGACATGAAGAAGCTCTACTCCCTGCTCGACCGGATGAAAACGGCAGGGCTCGTCTACGACGAGCGACTCGTCGTCCCGGAGAGGAACGTCGTCGCGTGCAAGACTCCGGAACAGCTTCACGTCCTGTGGGGAATCATGGCGATGGATGCGACGTACGCGCTCCTGTTCGAAAAGAGCCCCGAACGCTTCGTGGCCGAGGGAAAGAAACTCGAGGAGCGCATCGCGTTCCCGCGCGACGTCCTGAAGCAGGAGAGCGTCGTGATGAACAGGGACGAGAAGGTCGACAAGTCGGTCGCCTTCACGCTCGCGATGCTGAAGACCGCGAAGACGGACCCCGTCGTGCTGAACATGTTCGTGGGAGGATTCTACGGCAGTACGATCGAACTGTTCCACCTGTTCTGCTCCCTCGGACTCGCGACGGGCGTGACGA
The DNA here is from genome assembly GCF_055390895.1 of Lactivibrio alcoholicus. Taxonomy (NCBI): domain Bacteria; kingdom Thermotogati; phylum Synergistota; class Synergistia; order Synergistales; family Aminobacteriaceae; genus Lactivibrio; species Lactivibrio alcoholicus. The sequence goes on along the minus strand of NZ_AP042471.1, from coordinate 1,703,146 downwards.
AAGAATATCTCGAGCTCGTCAACGTCCACGTTCCGCAGCTCGCGCTGGCGAAAGAGATCCTCGACGCCTACTCCGATAACGGAGAGCTGACGAAACTGCTGGATACGGACAACAGGAGGCGGGTTATTTCCTCAATTATCGACATCATCGGCGCGAAACTCGGGAAACTGACGGAGGGTGACCTCGGGCGGATTCTGGAGATCATCGGCGCCGTCCGCGATCCTCTCGTCGCGGCCTGCAACTGACGCTCCGCCACGGGGTGCGGCCCGTTCTCCGGACCGCACCCCGTGAACCGCATTCATGACCGTCACCGAAATCGTTCTCAACGGCATTCTGAATCTCTTCGCCCTTCAGGCGGCGACGCTGCCCGAGGCAGTCCTCCCCCTTGCGCGCAAACGAGCGGCCTCCTATCTCCGCGATCATCTCGGTCTCGGGGAACCCGCCCCGTATCTCGCGCTGTACGATACGGTCCTCGAAATTCACCACACCGACGCGGGGCGCCACTCGACGGAACAGGCGCGATCCGTCGCTTCGGGACTCCGCTCCTCGCTGGCCCGGGACGGACAGTATCAGGTCGTCGTGGTTCTCGCCGACATCGAGGCGCTCGGAGAAGAGGCCGCGCCGTCCGCCGTCCGGGACGGCGTTATCGACGCGTTCGAGATTCCACGCGCGTTCGCGGGAGAATATGCCATCCTGTCCGCCCCGTCTTTTCCATGGGACGGCGCGGCGCTTTCGGAAAACTTTCTTCTTCCCGGGGAAAATCCGACCGGCAGCGCGCGCGTTCTGCGCCGCCCCCTTCACAGGAACGCGTTCGCGATTCTGCGTACCGCGGACGGTCCGCTGTTCCTCCGGAGTTCGTGCAGCGACCTTCAGCTCGACGGCGCGCCGCTTCCGTCCGGATCCGTCCGGGCGCTGAAACCGGGTTCGGTCCTCTGCGTTTCAGGCGACCGGATCCACTTTCCGGAGATCGCCGCGGCATTCTCCGCCGCGCTCGACGCGGGCGAGATTCCCGTTCTCAGAGCCGAGGGGCTCGACTTCCGGTATCCGGGGTCCGACGATGCCGGGCTCCACGACTTCAGTTTCTCCGTCTCCGGGGGCAATCTCGTCGCGATCATGGGGGGCAGCGGCTCCGGAAAGACGACGCTCCTCTCGCTGCTCACGGGCAAGTTGCGTCCCAGGGCCGGAAGGCTCCTGCTGAACGGCCGCGACGTGACCGACGGCTCCATGGCGCACACGGGAATCCTGGGGTACGTTCCCCAGGACGATCTGCTTTTCGAGGATCTCACCGTTTTCGACAACCTCTATTACTGCGCCCGCCTCAGCCTTCCGGGCCTCGACGACGCCGGGCTGCGCCGCCGGTGCCTCGCCCTGCTGGACGAGCTGAATCAGCTCGACATCGCAGAAATCCGGGTCGGAAGCCCCCTCGACAAGACCATAAGCGGCGGGCAGCGGAAACGTCTCAACATCGCGCTCGAACTCATCCGGGAGCCGGCCGTCCTCCTCGTCGACGAACCGACGAGCGGACTGTCCTCCGCGGACTCCGCGAACGTGGTCTCACTCCTGAAGGCCCAGACGGCCAGGGGAAAAATCGTGATCGCCGTCATCCACCAGCCGTCCGGCGAGGTGTTCAGGATGTTCGACCGACTCTGGATGCTCGATGCCGGAGGCCGTCCCATCTTCGACGGCAACCCCCTCGACGCGCTCGTCTATTTCCGGACGGCCTCGTACCGCGCCGGCAACGAGGAATTCGCCTGCCCGCGCTGCGGACACGTGAACCCCGAGCAGATCTTCGACATCGTCGAGGAACGGACGGTCGACGCGCGGGGGTTCCCCACGCGGATACGGAAGACGACGCCGGAGGAGTGGAACCGCCTGTACGTTCGGGAGAGGGAAAGAAGGGAAGCTCCCGGGCCGGAGCCGATTCCGGCGGAAAGCGCCTCGGCAAAACCCGCCCCGGCGGAACCGGCCGGGAAGCGCGCCGCGCCTTCCCTGCGCGAACAGTTCGCGGTCTTTTTCCTCAGGACGGCCAGGAGCCGGATCGCCAACACGGGCTACCGAATGGCCGCGACACTGGAGCCTCTCATTCTGGCACTGGCGGCGGGCTTTCTCTTCCGGGGCTTCCGGGGCGCGGAGTACGTGTTCAGAAACAACGCCAACGTGCCGGGGTATTTCTTCATCAGCGCCGTGATCGCGGTCTTCCTCGGCATGGCGCTCGCGGCCGACGAGATCAACGGAGACCGCAAAATCCTCGAACGGGAACGGCTTCTCGGACTCGACCGTCGATGCTATCTCGCGTCCAAGGCCTTCTGGCTCCTTCTCGTGTGCGGTCTCCAGACGGGGCTCTACGCAACGCTGGGCAATCTCATCCTCGAAGTCCCGTCTATGGGGCTCTGGACGTGGATCATCCTCTTCAGCACGTCCGTCTCCGCCGCAATGCTGGGGTTGATCCTCTCGGACGCGATCCCGTCGCCATCGGCGATCCACATCATGATCCCCGTGCTGCTCGCGCCCCAGATCATTCTCGGCGGGGCCGTCATTCCGTTCGACGATCTCCTGCCCTCCGGCGCGGGCAACCGGAATGTCCCGATCATCGCCGACGTCATGCCGACGCGATGGGCCTACGAAGCCCTCATGGTGCAGCACTATCGCGGGAACCCGTTCAACGCCCCCCTCTTCGGGGACGATACCGTCGCCAAGCGGCTGGACTTCCTCATCGGCGTCCACCTGCCCGAACTCCGGGGGCTTGCGAGCTACCCGTTCGTCCCCTCGACGACGCCGGACGACGGGGAAATCGCCCATCGCCTCTCCGTGCTTCGCAACGAACTGGACGCCCTGTCCCGCGAAACCGGAATCCCATGGCGGGATGACGGCGTCCCCGAATCCGACCTGACGCCGGACGCATATACGAAGGAGATCCGGCAGCGCGTCTTCGCGCACCTGAAACGGGTCGAACGCCTTCTGAAAACCGAGAGGGACGAGGCCGTCGCGCGCCGGAACGCCACTGAAGACACGGTCCGGAAGAGGCTCGGAAACGCGGGATACGACCACTTCATGGACATGAACTTCAACAAAGAAACGGAGAAGCGCCTGTTGGGAATCACGTTCGACGACCGGATCGTCATCTCCGGATCGAGGCTCGTGAGCAGGGTGTTGCCGATCGCGACGCCCCCGGAGTCGTGCTTCGGACGGGCCCATCTCTTCGCTCCCTTCAAGCGGCTGGGAGATCGCGACATTCCGACCCCCGCGTTCGACGTCGGGGCCCTGTGGCTCCTCTCGGCGCTCTTCTACGGAGCCCTGTCGCTCCGCGTTCCGGAGCGCGCCGCACGCTTCCTGACGCTGGCGTTCAGCGGAAAATCGCCAACGCGCGCCAAACGACGTCTTACGGTTCCGTGACCTTCCGGCGGATCATCCTTTACGGAACGCCGGTATTCTGTGCGCGCAGGAGAGTTCCATCGGCGGGGGGATCGTATTGCAGACGACTTCGATGATCGACATGACGCCCCGGGATATCGTGGATCAGTTCCGTATGCTCATTCGCGACGGAGGGATCAGACCGGTGTTTCAGCCAATCGTTGATATTCGCGGAGGTTCGGTGTTCGGGTACGAGGTCCTGTCGCGCGGGAAACCGCCCCTCGAATCCCCGGAGGCGTTCTTTCGCGTTGCGCGCGAGAACGACATGCTCTGGGAATGCGAACAGGCGTGCCGGAAAGCCGCGTTTTCGAGCGGTCCGTTCAAGGCGTGGAACAAAGATGCGCGCCTCTTCATCAACGTCAGCCCCGAAATTTTCGTCGATCCCAGGTTCCGGCGGACGTTTTCGGCCGCGCGCCTCAAGGAAGCGGGTTTCTCGGAGCGACAAATGGTTTTCGAGATCACGGAGAAGTGTTCCGTCCCGGATTACCGCGCGTTGTCGGAGGCCGTCGCCCACTTCAGGCATCAGGGATTCGAAATCGCGCTCGACGATCTCGGGGCCGGAAATTCCGGACTTCAGACGCTGGCGTGCTGCGCTCCCGACTACATGAAAATCGACATGTCCCTGATCCGTGGAATAACGCACGACCCGTACAAGCAGAACATCGTGGCGTTCCTCTGCTCCTTCTCGTCGAAGGTGAACGCGAAGGTCATCGCCGAGGGCGTCGAGGACTGGGACGACCTCAGGACGGTCCTTGAGCTCGGCGTCCGCTTCGCGCAGGGGTATTGCCTCGCGAGACCGACCGGGGAGATCGAAGCTCCTGAAGAATCCGTCATGCGGGAGATACGGGACATCCGGAACGACATCCTCCGCAGGACGGGTGACGTCTGCGAGGGTGAAGAGGGCGTCATGGCGCTGGCGCAACGGGGAACGGTCCTGCGGTGCGCAGAGATCGACTGCGAGGAGATGGAGCGCCGTTTCCGCCGTTCCCCCTCGACCGACCACGTCGTCGTCTTGGACGGGGCGAAACCGTACGGTCTCATCACGCGTCAGGGATTCTTCCAGAAAATGGGAGGTGCCTTCGGCTACCAGCTCTTCCAGAAGCAGGCGGTCGAATGCGCCGCGAAACGCGATTTTCTCGCGGTGCCGCGGCAGACGCCCGTGAGCGGACTCGCGAAGTCGGCAATGGAGCGATGCCACGACGACCTGTACGATCCCGTCGTCGTCGTCGACGAAAACGGGAACTACTCCGGCACGATCACGATGAAGCAGATCATTTCGCGCGCGGAAGAACTCGAGATCGAGCGCGCGCTGAACTGCAACCCGCTGAGCGGCCTGCCGGGAAACCGGCACATCGAGGCGTGGATCCGCGAGAGCAGGGACGGCGGAACGCCGTTTTCGCTGATCTACGCGGACCTGGACCGGTTCAAGGAATACAACGACACGTACGGCTTCACGAACGGCGACCGGCTGATCATGTTGCTGACACGAATCCTCAGGGACGCCCTCGCCGATCTTCCGAAAGGCTCCCGTCTGGGGCACGTCGGAGGGGATGATTTCGTCTGCGTCGTTCCGGGAAAGGTTCCGGCGGATGTCCTGAAAACCGTGTGCGTTTCCTTCGACAGGGACAGGATGGAGCTCTTCAGCAGGACGGACGCCTTGCGGGGGTTTTTCGAGGCGAGAGACCGGAAGGGCGAGATCTGTCAGGTTCGGCTGACCACGCTTTCCCTTTCCGTGGTCGAGAGTGAAAAGCTGGAGGCCGGAATGCACGCGGGGCACATCGCGCAGGTCGCCGCATCCCTGAAGCACTACACCAAGCAGATGACGGCCCTCGAAGGGAAAAGCACGTATCTCTTCGAACGCAGGGTTCATTCGACTCCCATCCTGCTGGGAACCGGAGCCGTTTCCACGCCGCGCTGAGGGAACCCGTCGAGGCGCACGACAACGAGTACGTCACTCGTCGGATTCCGGTTATGTCGAACCCCGCGCGATCGCCTCGAACTCGGCGGCGCACCCGAGGAAAACCCTGACGAGACGCGGGTCGAAATGGACTCCGGCACCCGCGACGATAATGGCGACGGCCTCCTCGTGGGGAATCGGGATCTTGTAGGGGCGTCCGCTTACGAGCGCGTCGTAGACGTCGGCGATCGCCATGACCCTCGCGATGAACGGGATATCCTCTCCTTTGAGCCCGTGCGGGTATCCCGACCCGTCCCACTTCTCGTGGTGGAATTCCGTGATCTGCCGCGCGTAGACGATGAAGGGGGCGTCCCCCAGGATCCTCGCCGCCTCGAGGAGCACGTCGCTCCCGATCGTCGTGTGTCGCTTGGCGATATCGAACTCGGGCGGCGTCAGCTTTCCGGGCTTGAGGAGGATCATGTCCGGGACCCCGACCTTCCCGATGTCGTGAAGCGTCGCGGCCTGCCAGAGAAGGGGGATATGCTCGCTGGGGAAAAACGCCTCGCCCCCCGAACGCTCGAGGAGCAGCCGGAAATACTCCTTCGTCCGCAGGACGTGGTCTCCCGTCCCCTGGTCGCGATACTCCGCGAGGATCACCATGCTCGCGATCAGGACCTCCTGATGGCGCTCGAGTTCTTTCGTCTTGGCGGCGATCAGAAGCTCGAAGCGCTTGCGTTCGGAAATGTCGCGGATGCTCTCGATGGCGCCGACGACCTTTCCCTCCGCGTCGCGCAAAGGTGAGACCCTCGCGTAGATCCAGCCGCCCCTGCCTCCGTTCATCGCGGGACAGAACGCTTCTCCTTCGTAGACGTCGCCGTTCCGGATGATCGGCGAGTAGAGTTCCGCCGTCGCGGGTTCGTATCCGAACACCATATCCATGAGCTGCGGCCGCTTTTCGCCGTAGAACGGAACCGTGTAGGCGTAGTCCCCCCGGCCAAGCATCTCAGAAGCCGGGATTCCCGTCATCTCCTCCATCGCCCGGTTCCAGATGATCACGCGTTTCTCCCTGTCGACGGCCAGCGTCGCGTCCGGCAGAAAGTCGATGATATCCCTCAGCTGCCGCCTCACCGCGGACGCCTCGGTTTCGGCCCGCATCTTTTCGATATAGACGCTGAGCTGGTTCGCGACGACCTGGAGGATCTCGAGGGCGACATCGTCGTACGCCGCCGGATCGCCGTAGCTCTGCAGGATGACGGCGCCGAAGACGCTGCCGTTGTTCTGCATCGGAACGCCGAGCCACACCTCGGCGCGCGCTCCGACGAGGTCGATGATCCCTTCGTCGGCGAGCCTCCGGATATCCGCCTTCGTGAACCGCATCGCCCGCCCGTTCCGGATGACCATCCCGGTCAGCGATCTCTCGCCGGACCAGCACGCCGGAAGCTCCTTTTCGTCGCGACTCAGGTCCGGCAGGGTTCGGAGGGTTTTCGCGGCTTCGTCGTACTCCGCGACGAGGAAATTCCGCGTATCCATCAGTTCGCCGAGTTCCCTCCGGGCGATTCCGACGACCTCGTCCGGCGTCCTGGCGCTCACGATGCCGTCGGCGATCGCGCGCTGCACCCTCTCGACCACTTCCGCCCGCTTCCGGTCGGTAACGTCCGTATCCGTTCCACGATAGCCGCACAGCTTTCCGCCGTCGTCGAACAGGGGAACCGCGCTCACGGAGAACCACCGGACGGCGCCGTTCCGCGCCCTCACGGGCATCTCCCGCATCCGGAAGGGTTCTTCCCGGCCGAACGCCTCCGATATGACTCTGCAGAATGCCTCCCTTCCTTCGTCCGGGTGAAGATCGCACAGCCGAACCCTTCCGACGAGATCCCCGGGAGGGTATCCGAGAAGCGCTTCCGCCGCGCGGCTCACGAACGTATACGTCCCGCCGGCGTCGACCTGCCAGAGGAACGTCCCGCTCAGCTCCGCGATCCGGTTCAGAGTGTCGTCGCATTCCACGTAGATTTCCGCTTCGCACGAACCGTCGTCAGCGGTACCGCTCCGCTTCCCGGCCAGATCCCCCGTCATCGGAATTCGCCCCCTCCGCCGCCTCTTTCTTCCCGGATATCCGGAAAAACCGCCTCGCCCGGAGCGGATTCTCCCGACAACGGGATGTCGCGTTCCGGTTTCGTCCGCATGGTACCACCATGCCCCGAGAGCGGCAAGAAGCCCCCCGTTGACGATCTCCCGGAGACGTCGTATCATCGTTATATTCACCATTTGTATATATGAGGTGATGATTCATGCCCACGGTACGCATGACGAAATCCGCCGCGAATCCGAGGGTACGGGATCCGCTCTCGAATCTGACGGACATTCTCGTCCCCTCCCCGCAGGCGACCTTCCTCTTTCGCGACGGAGAGGACGCGGAGGATTCCGGCGGAATCGGGCGCCCCCCGCGACGCATCCTCGTCGTCGACCGCTCCCGCCCGGCGACGCCGGGCGCGGACGCGATCCTCGAACGCGACGGCGCCCTCGTCCGGGGAAAGGTGTCGGACGATGCGGAGGAAGAGCTCGTCTGGGGCGTCGTCACCTGGGAACTGATCCGTCGCTCCTGACCGCCATGCCGCTCATCGGACTGTGCGACTGCAACAACTTCTTCGTCTCGTGCGAACGGCTCTTCCGGCCCGACCTGAAGAACCGGCCCGTGGTCGTCCTCTCGTCGAACGACGGGGTCGTCATCTCGCGCTCCAACGAGGCGAAGGCTCTCGGAATTCCCATGGGCGAGCCGTTCTTCAAGATCGAGGGGATCGTGAAGGCGTACGGGGTGAACGTCTTCTCGACGAACTTTCCGCTCTACGACGACATTTCGAATCGCGTCCACGCGATCGTCCGGAGCCGTACCCCCGAGACGGAAGACTATTCCGTGGACGAATCGTTCTTCTCCCTCGACATCGCGGCGCTCTCCTCTCCCGAGGCGTACGCGCGCGACCTCGCCGCGACGATCCTGCGGTGGGTCGGAATTCCCGTTTCGATCGGCCTCGCCCCCACGAAGACGCTCGCGAAGCTCGCGGCCGACCACGCGAAGAAGCACGCGGAGACGGGAGGCGTCCATCGGATCGCCCCCGGGCCGGAGCTCGACGCGATGCTCGGCCGAACGCCGGTCGGAGACGTCTGGGGCATCGGACGGCGTCACGCGGACTTCCTGAGACGCTGCACCGTGGACACCGCCCGAAAGCTCCGCGACAAGCCCGACGAATGGCTCCGGCGTCACCTCACGATCCGGGGGCTCCAGACGGGGTGGGAACTCCGCGGCGTGTCCTGCGTTCCGATCCGGACGGCCGATCCGCCGCAGAAGTCGATCCAGGTGTCGCGGTCCTTCGGCGCTCCGACGACGATGATCGACCCGATCCGCGAAGCCGTGACGACGTTCGCCTCCCGCGGGGCCGAGAAGCTTCGCGCGCAGGGAATGCGGGCCGGCGTGCTGAACGTCTCCATCACGACGTCCCGGTTCCGTCCGCCCGTCACGTGCCCGGTCGGGAGGAAGACGTTCGAGGCGCCGACGTCCTACACCCCGACGCTCGTGAAGGCGGCGCTTTCCGTCCTCGACGAGATCTTCGTCCCAGGCGAATGGTACGTGAAGGCTGGCATCGCCCTGTCGGAGTTCTCGGATGAGGGGCGGCGACAGCTCTTCCTGCCCGGCGCGTCGACCGCGCCGGAGGAGGACGAGCGGAGGGCGCGCTGCATGGAGGCCGTCGACCGGATCAACAGGATCCTCGGGCAGGACGCGATCCGCCCCGCCGCGATGCCGCCGCGCGGCGGGGAATCGGGATGGGCGCCGCGACGCGATTACGGGGCGCACCAGAAGGCGTATCACTGACGCGCGGGCGTTGACAGAACGCGGAAAACGGCGTTGAATAGGCGCGTTTCGATCTCGGAACGGGGTGAAAGTCCCCACTGGCGGTATCCCGGCCTCCCGGCCGGGGAGCCCGCGGGCCATCCTTCCCCGCACGGCGCGGAGGGGCGCGCAGATTCCGGTGAGAGGCCGGAGCCGACGGTGACAGTCCGGATGAAAGAGAGGAGGACGCATCATGACATCGCAGTTGCAGGAGCGTTTCGGGGATTCCGAGGCCCGTGTCGCCGCGGCGGTCGCTTCCGTCGCGGAAGGCCGCGGCATTCTGGTCACGGACGACGGAGACCGCGAGAACGAGGGGGACCTGATCTTCGCGGCCGAAAGCCTCACGGTTCCCCAGATGGCCATGCTGATCCGGGAGTGCAGCGGAATCGTATGCCTCTGCCTGACTCCCGAGAAGATCGACTCGCTGGAACTCCCCCCGATGACGCGGACCAATACGAGCCGCTACTCCACGGCGTTCACCGTCTCCATCGAGGCGGCGGAGGGAGTCACGACGGGCGTCTCGGCCGCGGACCGCGTCCGGACCGTCCGCGCGGCGAGCGCGCCCGGCGCGCGGCCGTCGGACCTGCGGCACCCCGGACACGTCTTTCCCCTTCGGGCCCGGCCGGGCGGCGTCCTCGAACGCCGCGGGCATACCGAGGCCACCGTGGACGTCATGCGTCTCGCCGGGCTCGCTCCCGCGGGAGTGCTCTGCGAACTCACGAACCCCGACGGCACGATGGCCCGCCTTCCGGAGATCCTCGAGTTCTCGCGGCGGCACGACTTCCCCGTCGTCACGGTCGACGACATCGCGCGCTACCGCGCGGCGCACGACAGCCTCCATCCGTGACGCTCGTTCCGCAACGTTTCAGGCATTCGGGCCCGCTTCGACGGGCAAGGGACGATCAGGGGCGGGAAACGGATTCCGTCGCGTCCGGCAACGACAGATCGCCGCCATAACCGCCATTGCCGAGAATATGGCGTTGCAGCAGCGCGACCCCCTCTTCCTCGCGCTTCTCGCGGAGCAGGCGCACGAGCTCGCGATGCTCGTCGAGACTGGGGTTCGTGTCGAAATCGAGAAAAGACTCGAACAGTACCATATAAATGAACGAACGGGAGAGAAGATTTTCGACCAGTTCGCAGAGCGCGACGTTGCCGCTCGCCCGAGCAATGATCTTGTGGAACCTGGTGTTGACATCGAGATAGCGATCGAGGTCGCGCGTGGCGAAGATCGCCTCTTCTTTCGCTATTTCCTCGTCGAGCATGCAGAGCTGTACGGGCGTGATGCGGTGGATCGCCTTTCGAAACGACAGGACCTCGAGGTAGGCGCGTACTTCAATGGTATCCGCGCGCTCCTGCCTGGAAGGGTTGACGATGCTCGCGCCCTCGTTCGGGAAGATTCCGATGAGCCCCTCGTTCGCAAGCCACCGAAACGCCTCGCGAACGGGGGTGCGACTGATGTGCAACTGCTGTGCGATCGCTATTTCCGGCAGATGCTCGCCGGGCTGGAACTCCTTGTTCAGGATTCGCCGGCGCAGAGTCGCGTACGCGTACTCCGCCGAGGATTTGTTCGTCTGTTGAGCCAATGGCCGCACTCCCCCAAAGATGATGTACTCGGTGAAACGAGAATCCCCCGGCCGATTACAGGAACGTACAGATGTACTCCGTAATCGTCGCGCACTTTACCCGAAAGGAGGAGTGCGCGGGCACCGTATACGACTCGCCCACGCCGATCGTGCGCCACGCCGTTTCGCCGGGAAGCAGGATTTCTTCTCCCCCGCGCGTGATTTCGACGACCTCGGCCTCGTGGGTATCGAACGCGTATTCGCCGGGAAGAATGACGCCGAGCGTCCGGCGCCTGCCGTCATCCGCATGATAGGTCCGGCTTTGGACCGCGCCATCGAAGAAGATGTTCGCGAGAACATTCACCTGTGCGTTCCGGATCGTTTCCGGTTTCATGATACTCCACTCCTTTTCTGATGTGCAATGCACTTTCGCTCAGCGGACACAATACATCGCGTACTGTCCGTTTCCCGTGACGCAGCGGATGTAACCGGAGTATTTGGCATCGATCCCGGGGTCTCCGGTATCGACAAGCATCGGCGAACCTTCGAGCGCACACAGCTTCGCCGGCGTACACAGCACGAGCAGGTCCGATGGATCGAAAAACCGCAGCACGCGCGCGCTGATCTGCTGGTTGCCGCGCCCGAAGAGAAACCCCTGCCCGCCGATCGGCGTCATAACGAGCTTCCGGCGCTTGTAAGCGTCGCAAAGATCGAGCAGGCGCGTCTCGGTCAGATCCTTTCCCGTCATTTTTCCGCCGAGCGCCGCGTCGACGCCGAGCAGCGTTCCGTCCAGACCGAGACGATCCTTGAGCGCCATTGTCGTGGTGCCCGGACCGATCACGTAGAGCGTCTCCGGCTCCATCAGCTCGCGCACGACGTACCCCGCGATCGTACGCTGCACCGACTCCTCGGAGAGCGCGCTGCCCGCTTTCAGCCCCTGTACGCGCTGCCGAACGTACGGCACGCACAGGAAGCCGTGAAGCCTCGCCTGCACCGAGCCCTCCCGGAACAGCTCCTCGTCGATATCCATGACTTCCGACGCGCGCGTCGCGGTCGCCGGATCCTCGAGGAACTGCCTCGCGACGTCCCCGCTTTCCCGCGGAGAACAGCCGAATACCGCGGAATGAATCTTGACCCCCGCCGGAATGCCGAGCGACACGACATCGGTCCCCACGACGCCGCAGATGTCCCGCGCGGTGCCGTCGCCGCCGGCGAAGAGCAACAGATCGACGCCGCGCCGCAGAATCGCTCCGGCGGCTCGGATCGTGTCGTTGCGCGTGGTCGTCGTCGGGTCGATTTCATCTTTCAGCAACACCTCCGGGGAAAAACCGGCGGCGCGCGCAGCGTTTTCCCCCATGTCGCCCGGAAACGTGACGATTCTCACGACGTCGCGGAGGGGCGACAAGCAGGCCAGAGCGACAGCCGTCCGCGATTGCGAGCGCGGCGTCGCGCCGCGCTCGATGGCTTGCCGCAAAACGGACATTCCGTCGGTGCCCTTCAGGCCGACGCTCCCGCCCATTCCGGCGATCGGGTTGACAATCAGGCCAACCGTCTTCATTCGTTCCCGATCCGCGTCATTTCGCGACGAAGTAATCGTCGAACTTCTTCCGATACATGCGCCACGTGATCGCCCACTTCTTCTCGTCGTCGAAGTACGAGTGGTCGATGTGATGGACCGTGCTGCGGTGCGGCGCGTTCCTGACGACTTCCGGCGTCTCGTACGCTTCGCGCGCTATCTCGGCCGTGATCGCGAGAAACTCGTCGAGTTCCTGCTTCGAATACGACTCCGTCGGCTCGATCGTGAACGGCTCGGGCACGACCCACGGCTCGTGGCTCGTCCAGTAATGCACGCCGAAGTCGAACATCCGGTTCTGGACGTCCGACGTCGTGACGCCGGTTTCCCGCTTCATCGTCTGCCAGCTGTACCGCACCTGCTCCATGCGGTGCTCGTCCGGAGCGTACGGCGCCGACGCGCCGCGGATCTTCAGGACGTTGCGGAACATGTAGTTGTTGTTGAGCACGGCGACGCGCGCGACCTCGCGCAGGCCGTCCGCCCCGAGCGCGCGGATCCACGCCAGCGCTTTCAGCATCGCGTGGATGTTGCCGTGGAAGTTCTTGATCTTGCCGACAGAGTTCGGCAGGTCGTAGTCGAGATAATACCGGCCGGTCGCTTCGTCCTTTTCCACGAGCGGCACGGGAAGGAACCGCCGAAGGCTCGAGCGGACGCCCACGACGCCGCTCCCGGGGCCGCCGCATCCGTGGGGCGCCGAGAAGGTCTTGTGCAGGTTGAAGAAGCACAGATCGAATCCCGATTCGAGCGCGCGCGTGACGCCGATGATGCCGTTGAGGTTCGCCTGATCGTAGCTGCACAGCCCCCCGTGCGCATGAACGAGGTCCGTGAATTCCCCGATTCGATGGTTGTAGACGCCCGTGTCTTCGGGGTTCGTGATCATGAGCGCCGCCGTCCGGTCGGACACGGCCGCGCGGAACGCCTCGATATCCGGACGTCCGTCGGGTCCCGGATAGATCGTGATGATCCTGAAGCCCATGAGCTTCGCCACCGCGGCGTTCGTCGGATGCGAGAAGATCGTCGTGACGATCTCGTCCTTCCTGCCGAGCTGGCCGGTGTGCTCCACCCACGCGCGGATGATCGAAATGATCGCGTAGAGCCCCTGCGACCCGCCGCCCGACTGGAGCGAGAACGCGTCCATGCCGGAGATGGCCCGGAGCGCGCGGTCGAGTTCGTAGACGATTTCGAGCGCTCCCTGAACGGTCGATTCGTCCTGATACGGGTGAATGTCCGCAATTCCGGAATTCCGCGACAAGATCTCATTGACCTTCGGGCTGTATTTCATCGTGCAGGTTCCCTGTCCGATGTCGATATTGAGATCGGCCCCGAGATTTTCCTGCGACAGCCGCAGGTAATGCTTCAACACGCGCATCTGCCCCATCTCGGGCAGTTTCGGCGCTTCCTGACGAACCATATCCGCAGGCAGGGCCGCCAACGCCTTTTCACCCGCACGCCGGACATCGGCCGGGGCTTCCGGCACCAGAACGCCGCGCTCGCCCGGCGTCGTCAGTTCGAAGATGATCGGTTCGTCCCAGCGAGCCTGGTGGAAATCGCGCAACTTCGTCGTCATGTCCATTCCCATGAATGCCGCCTCCCCCGCCTACGCGACGATGTCGCGGAGCGCCGCGACGCACGTGTCCATATCCCGCTGCGTCAGCACCTCGGTGACGCTGTAGAGCGCGCATTCGCGTCCACCCGTAACTTCCGTCCGGAAACCGCCGAAGATGCCCCGGTCACGCAGCGCGGCGTTGATGGAATCGACCGTCTTCCCCGTGCCGTCGAAGCAGACGACGAACTCCTTGAAGTGCGGCGTCGCGGCGAACGGAAGCGTCACGCCAGGGACGGCCGCCATCCGGTCCATGAGGTACCGGCATCGCATGAAGACGCCCTCGCCGAGTTCGCGCATCCCTTTCGGCCCCATGAGCGCGAGATAGACGCCCGCAGTGATGCCCCAGAGCGCCGCGGCGGTGCCGACGTATTCCTTCGCGTGTTCGCGGTCCGCGAACGAGGTTCGTTCCCACGCGACGTCGCCGAAGCCCCACTCGCCCTTCGCGGTCGGCGCGATGCCGAAGAGCCGCGACGGATACTCGCGGATGAATTTCGGATCGTCTCTTGTCGCGATGAAACCACCCCGCCCGCCGCCGAAATACTGGTGCATGCCGAGCGGCTGGATGTCGCCGCACGTAATGTCGGCGCCGCGGCGCGACGGCGGCGTCAACAGCCCCAGAGACGAAGGGTCCGTTCCGACGACGAAGAGCGCGCCCGCTCCGCGGACGATTTCTGCGATCGCCCCTGTCGACGCGTCGATCGTACCGAAAAACGACGGATTTTCGACGTACACGGCCGCGGTTTCGCCCGTCACGGCGCGCCGGAGCGCGGCGCGGTCGACGCAGCCCGTTTTCGGGTCGATCGGCACGACCTCCGGCGAGAGATCGGGATGGCAGTAGTTTCGGATCACCGCCTGCGTTTCGGGGTGGACATTCGCCGCGACGAGCACACGCCTCCGCCCCGTGATCCGGGAGCACATGCGGATCGACGTCGCGGCGGCCTGCGCGCCGTCATAGGTCGGAACGTTGACGACATCCATATCGACAAGTTCCGCCATCATGCTCGTATACTCGAAGAGCGCCTGGAAGCGTCCGTGGTCTTCGTAGGGTTCCCCCGCGTACGCCGTCAGGAATTCGCTGCGCTGGTTGATCTCGTCGCAGATCGCCGGAACGTAGTGGTTCCAGCAGCCGCCGCCGAGAAAGCTGATATTCTCGTTCGTGGTGGCGTTTTTCGCGAGAATGCGCGTAAAGCAGCGATGCAGTTCCGCCTCCGACAGCAGCGGCGGCGGAAGATCGAGCGGTCCGTGCAGCCGGACATCGCCGGGAATGCGTTCGAACAGTTCGTCGACACTCGCCGCGCCGATCGAGTCAAGCATCTCGCGCTGTACCTCTGGAACAGAGTTCGGAATATACGGATACACGACTCCGGAAGTCGTCATCTCCTCAGCCTCCCTGAATGAATTCGAACAGATAGAGCGATACGCATCGGATGGAAAGCGCCCCCGCGTTCGGGCAACGTCGCCCGGGTCCGGCCGATGCCGGACAAACGCCGGCGCCGCTACAGGCGCGTGAAGTCGGCGTTCCGGTATTCTTCGAGAACGCCGGTCACAATCGGGCCGAACCGCTCGGCCAGAAGCGCGTGCACAAGCGCGGCCATCCCGGCGCCCTCACCGCCATAGACGTCCTCGACCGTATGCCGGAACGTATGGAAGACATGCGCCACGTGATAGTCGAACGGCATGACGACCACGGCGCCCGGAGGAACGAGACGATCCCGCGCGTTCATCGTGTCGTTCGTGATCCGGGCATCTCTGAAATAAAACCGGCAACACCCCCCGCGATGCTGGGTGCTCTCGAGGTCGAGGCGGAGCGACGGCGAGAAGCCGCGCACGATCGCCGCGTCGATTTCGCTGCAATACGCCACGCCGCACTCGACGGCGTCCTCCTCGCGGAACGTCGCCGCCCACGGGCACCGCGTCACGCGTTCGTCGACGACGCCGGCCCCGGCCGTTACCGACATGTCGTACGCACCGGGCGAAGGCGACCATTCGCTGTACGCGAAATACGCGTCGAAGTCGAGTCGGTTGCCGTCGCGGAGAGCGCGCAGGCTCATGCGCCTCCCCCGCTGTTCGCCGTAGGTTTGTGCGGCCTTGATGAATGTGTTCTTCCCGTTCTCGCCGTACGCCTTCGCGAGGTGCGCAAAAAACAGCGACAGAATGACGGCGTGGTGTCGTTCGGCAAGCATCGTGCAGACCTCCTTGACGCAATGGGTGTCACCACATGGGGGGAGTGCCCCGCCCCGACCGGGACGGGGCACTCTTTTTCCGGGTCAGTCCCGGATCTTCGGATCCCGCGTTTCAGGGGGAAGCGGGGGCTGCGTATTCGGGAACGCGAGGATCAGCGCAAGCGCGAGCGTCGCGCCGAGTCCGGCGTAATACATGCCTGGAGCCTGGCCCTTGTTGAAATACAGAATCGCGCCGTAGACGAAGAAAAAGTTCGCGACGAGCATCAGGAGGCAAAGCCACGTGCGCGCCTTGAGTCCCATAACGATGGATTCGAGTATGTTCGACATCTCTCTCACACCCCCAGCTCGGTCAGAACGAACGTGATGAACACCAGATTGAGCGCCACGATCGACACGATGATCCCGAGGTTGACAAGGTAGCTCTTGACGACGTGGCTGCCCAGCGCGCGGATATCGTTCCCGAGGAGATACCACGAAAAGCCGCTGAGCCAGTTGAAGAGCGACTGCATCGCCGCGACCGTGATGACCGCCCACAGCGGCTTGCCGATGAACGCGCCGAGGAAGCCGATGTGCGGCAGCAGAAGCCCGATCTTCCATACGAGGCTGTTCGTGTCCTGCGGGAGATTCAGCGAGTGACAGAGACTCTGTGCGGAGACGATGGGCATGCCAACCATCGTGCTGACGACGATTGCGATGATCCCAAGGTAGAACCCGACCCGGACCCAGACGCTCGGCAGCACCGAGACGAGCGCGTTCGAAAGGTCCATGGCGCTTTCGGGAATGCCGGTCTTCCCCGCGAACGTCTCCGCGAACGCGATGCCGATGAACGCCAGAACCAGCGTCACCGGAATCAGGCCGCCGAAGATCGAGTCGAAGACGGACAGTTGCTCGTGATGTCTCGTGTATCCGCGCGTCTTGGACGCATAGTGGTATTGCACCCAGTCCATGACGCCCATCGCGGCGGTGAGGCCCGCGATGACGACCATGATGCCCTCGACGCCTCGCGGCACGGAGGGTACAAGGACGCCTCTGAGCATGGCGGGCACGTTGATGCCGGTCTTGACGACGACCGCCAGGAATGTCAGGAGCATGATCGCGATCAGGATCTGCATCGATTTCTCGACGAAACGGACGAGCCGGTGGCTCTTTCCGTAGAGCAGCGAAAGCCCCACGGAAACGGCCATGATCGCGACCCAGTTGATGTGCCGCGGGAAGTCGAATCCCATGAGCTTCGACATCGAGGCAAGCGCGTCGGTTCCGAGCGCGTACTGTCCGAACGAGAAGACGACCGCCGCCAGGAAACACGCTACGAAACCGGTCGAGAACGATCCGACCGCCTTCGTGTGGTACTGGTTCTGCAGTTCAATGATGGAATCCTTCCGGTGAATCGCGAACTTCGCACCCAGATAGAGCATGAAGAGGCCGAACAGATACGAGTAAAACGGCACCCACAACATGTCGTATCCGTGCGTCGCGCCCGCCATGACGGCTGCCGTGAACGACCCCGCGCCGAGAGTCGTGGCGGCTTCCATACCGGCCGGCCCCATGAACCTGAAATACCCGCCCAGTCGCCCCAGAAACGGCCGTGTATTGATCTCCTTCAGTTGCTCCACTTCGCGCTCGAGATCGGCCGAGCGCCCCTCTTGCCCCTGCGCCATACGTGTCACGCTCCCCGTCAGTGAAATACGGCCCGCTCCACGCAAGGCCGTCGTTTCATCGGATCTATCCGCAGATCAGATCGCGAACCACATCCTTTTTCGCCGGTTCGAGCAAAAGCTTGTCCCCGGACACGAGTTCCCTGCACGCGAGGACAACCTTTCCGTTCGCCTTCACCACGCACTGCCCGCACACCGCCTGCCGGCACGCCGCGTGGGAGAAGTACGCGAGGGTGCGATCGAGACGCGAGGAGATATAATCGAGAACGTTCATCACCGATACGATGTCGCCCTCATCAATCGGAACTTCATATTCCACGGCACGCGGCTCTTCGCCCTCTTCGCGGCGAATCACCGTGACGATCAGTTTTTTCATCGCTGACAGCGCCTCCCTCAGCTGAGCTTTTCGATCGCGGCTTCGATGCCGTCGATATAACTCACGACGCCGCCCGGAGCCTCGATACGGCACGGTTTCACCGGTTCCAGCCTGCACTCGGACGCATCGCCCGAAACGACGATATTGCCCAGAAACCGGACGTTGTCGGTTACGAGATGGTCCTGCCGCACGTGGACGCCCCGGCTTTCCGTACGCATCGACGCCGCCGCGAGCATCGCCCCGGCCACGGGCGTCATGTTCCGGAGTTCGAGATAGTCGAGCCATTCGCGGTTGTAGGCCCGCGATGCCGTCGACACGCTCGCGGATGTCAGTCGCGACGCGACGTCGTGAACGAGCGAGGCCGCGCGATCGAGTTTCTCCTGCGTCCGCAGAACCATCAGGCTCTCCGAAACGGCGTCGCGCAACGTCTCTTTGAGTTTCAGAACATCCTCGCCGCGCGACGCCGCGAACGGACGCCGCAGCTCTCCTTCGATCGCGTCGAGCCGATCCTTCGGCATCGCCACGGAGTTGCGGCATACGGCAAACTTCGCCGCACCCGGACCGGCGATCGCGCCCTCGATAAGCATTTCAGTCGTCGCGGCGGAAACCCGATTCGCGCCGAACATTCCTCCGGCGCACTCACCGGCCGCGAACAATCCGGGGAGCGATGTCGCGGCATGTTCGTCGATTCTGATGCCGCCCTCGAAGTAATGTGCGGCCGGACTGATCGCGACCGCCTCGCCGCGCTCGAATATCGCCATGATGTCTTTGTAAATGCCGGTTCTGAGGGATGGAAGCGCGTGATACAGCTCGTCGAAGAGGTTCGACGGATAGCGATCGAGCGTGAAGTACACGCCGCCGCGCATCGTGCCGCGCCCGTCCCCGATCTCCTTCTGGATCGCGTACGAAAGCAGCATCTTGTTCCACTCGCTGTCCAGCGCGAGTTCCTCCATCGCGGGCGACAGGTGACGCCCGGTGAAAGTCTTGCCGAACCTGTTACGCAGCGTGCCGAACCCGAGCGTAAGGAAGATATAGGGGAGGATATTGCCCTCGTAGATTCCGGGGCGCTCGATGACCGCGGGACAGAACGAAATCATTTCCATATCGACAAGTTCCGCCCCGGCGCGGAACGCCGCGCCGATGCCTTCACCGCACAGGTCCGTCGATCCGCTGTTATGCCGGAAGAGGCCGTGACTGCCGCCGCTCGCCATGACGACGGCTTTTGCGCCGTACGCTTCGATGGAGCCCGAGACGATATCGACGCAGACGACGCCGCACACGCCGTCCGCGTCCGTGACGAGATCGGTGAGAACGCGCTGTTCGCGGAACTCGACGCCGAGCGACGCGGCGCGGGCGTGCAGGACGTCGAGGATGGCGGAGCCGAAAACGGAAATTCCGCGGTCGCCCTCGGTCCCGAGTACTTCGATGCCCCAGTCGATGAGTTCCCGGATCCTGTCCGGAGCCTGGTCGACGAAGATTTCGACGAGTTTCGGGTTATTGAGGTGGAACCCCTCGTGGATAATATCGGAAAAGAACTTATCTTTCGTGTCACCCTTGTTTGCGTCCGTGATGCCCAGCTCGGCGAGGCTTCCCCCGTCGCACGCAATATCGGCGCTGATATTGGCGCCCGCCAGAAGGGTTGCGCCGCTCCGATCGCTTTTTCCGCGGCACAACACAAGCGTCTTCGCTCCCGCCGCCGCCGAACCGATCGCCGCCCGCAGCCCGCCGCCGCCGCTTCCCGCGACGATAACGTCGTATTCCCCGTTCACCCGCATCTCCAAGCATCCTCCTTCGAAAAAAACAGCTTCGGTGGAGCCATGTTCGTCCCGAAAATGAGGTTCAGTTATGAACGTTTTTTGAAGGCAAAGGACCGCAGTGCGGCCTTCGGAGCTCGAAAAACATCGTATTCATTGAATACAGTGTATGCAACTAATATAGACATACTCTTTCCGCCTGTCAATAGCAGGCCATGGAAGAATCGGTTTTCTCTGACCGGGGCCACCGTTGACATCACGCGCCCCCGCGGGGGCCGCTTTGCGAACTCACGGACCCCGAAGGCCCGATGGCCCGCCGCCGCGGAATCTTCAGCGCAGCTTCCTGCAACGAAAGGCCCCTTCGACCGGTTCGGTCGAAGGGGCCTTTTCTTTCGGCGTTCCTCGAATGAAACCGCCCTACGGACGCAGGGTCCCGGCCGGATAGAGCGGGAAGCGGCCGATGAGCGCCATCGCCTCGGCCCGGGCCGCGTCGAGCGTCTTCTGGTCCTCGACGTTCCCGGCGACCGTGTTCATGATCCGCGCGATCTCGACGACCTCGGGTTCCTTCAGGCCCCTTTGCGATATCGACGTCGTTCCGATGCGCACGCCGCTGGTCACGAACGGCTTCTCCGGGTCGAACGGGATCATGTTCTTGTTCACGGTGATTCCGACGTACTCGAGCGCCTTCTCGAACTGCTTTCCCGTCAGCTTCTTCGGGCGCAGATCCGCAAGAACGATATGGTTGTCCGAGCCGCCGCTGACGATCCGGAAGCCGTGCTTCGTCAGCTCTTCGGCGAGCTTTCGCGAATTCTTCACGACTTGCAGCATGATCTGTCGGAACTCCTCGGTCGCGGCATACTTGAACATATACGCCTTCGCGGCCATGATGTTCAGATGGATCGAGCTCACCGCGCCGGGGAACACGCCCTTGTCGAGCGCCTTCGCGTGTTCGGCCCTGCAGAGCACGAGGCCTCCGCGCGGACCGCAGAGCGTCTTCGTCGTCGAGGACGTCACGAAGTCGGCGTGCGGCACGGGGCTCGGGATGACCTTCGCGGCGACGAGGCCCGACACGTGCGCCATATCGACCATGAGGTACGCGCCGACGGATTTCGCGATCTTCCCGATGCGCTCGTAGTCGATCAGACGGGGGTAGGCGCTCCCGCCCGCGATGATGAGCTTCGGCCGCTTCTCGTTCGCGAGGCGCTCGAGCTCGTCGTAGTCGATCTGCTCGGTGTCCTTGTGGAGCCCGTAGGACGTGAAGTTGTAGACCTTGCTCAGGAAGTTCGCGGGGCTGCCGTGCGTCAGATGGCCGCCCTGGTCGAGCCGCATTCCGAGCACCGCGTCGCCGGGGGTCAGGACCGCAGCGTAGACGGAATAGTTCGCGGTCGAGCCCGAGTAGGGCTGGAGGTTCGCGTGCTCCGCGCCGTAAAGCGCCTTGCAGCGTTCGACGCCGAGACGCTCCATTTTGTCCGCGATCTGGGACCCCGCCTGGAACCGCGCTCCGGGATACCCCTCCGTCGTCTTGTTCGTGAAGACGCAGCCGGACAGCTCCATGATCTCGAGGCTCGCCGTGCTTTCCGACGCGATCATCTCGATATTGTGCTCCTGCCGGTCGAGTTCCTCGCACGTGATGCCGTACAGCTCAGGGTCCGCCATTTTCGTGTGTTCGAGCATGGTTCGACACTCCTTTCTTGAGCCGGCGCCGCGCAGGCGTCGGCATGTAGTCCGACAGTATTATAATGGCTCGGGCGCGGTTATACGAAAGGTGGAACGACAAATGACGGAACTGCTTTCAGGACTGACGGGACTGGACATTCCGCTGTGGTCATGGTGGGTCGTCCTGCTCGGCGGGACGAGCATCGGACTCGCGAAGACAGCCATTCCGGGAAGCAGCATCCTCCTGGTCGTCCTCATGGCGATGGCGCTTCCGCCCCGGCTGTCGGTCGGGGTCATGTTGCCCATGCTGATTTTCGGAGATTTCTTCGCGATCGGCAAATACTGGCCGCACGTCGACCGAAAGCGGCTCTTCACGCTCCTGCCCTTCTCCCTGATCGGCCTCGGAGGAGGATACATCATCCTCCGCTACGTGACGGACGAACAGCTCAAACCGATCATCGGCGGCGTCGTACTTGCGATGCTCGCCTTGCAGCAGGTCAACTCATTCCTGAAAAAGCGTCGCCGCGACGCGACGGATCGCCCTGTTTCCCCCCTCGTCACGGCGGTCTTCGGCATCCTGTCGGGAATGACGACCGGCATGGCGAACGCAGCAGGACCGATCCTGAACCTCTACTTCCTCATAGCGCGGCTGCCCAAGCTTCGGTTCATCGCGACGTCCGCGGGATTCTTCTTCATCCTGAACCTTCTCAAGGTCCCTCTCTTCGTGAACCTCGGCATCATCAACGCCCAAAGTCTGCGGGTCAACCTGCTGACGCTTCCCAGCATCGCGCTCGGCTCGTTGCTCGGCTTTTGGCTCGTGAAGCGCGTTTCGCAGGAGGTCTTCAACCGGATCGTCGTCGCGCTCGCATTCGTCGCGGCCGCCAGGCTGCTGGTTGGATAGGGCGCGCGCATCCGTCCGGCGTCGCGCACCCCGTCCCCGCGTTCATGCTGAATTTTCCAAGAAGAGATACAATATGAATGCAGGCGACCCTGCGTCGGCATCGCGGATACCGGCGAAATGGCCGCTCCGGAAGGGACCCCGGCGGACGACCGGGCGACGCGTCCGGAGGGATCGTGCGATAATGGCGAAAAGAGGCTTCATGGACGATTCGATTCGAGAGGGGTGGATACCGTGAGAAACCTGAAACGATCCGTTCCGTTCGTTTCCATTCTCTGCCTGTTGCTCGCGTCCTGCGCGGCGCACGCGGCCGTCGTTCCGTCCGGCGACGCGTACCGGAACACCGTGACGGCGGCCCGCGAGGCGCTCTGGAAAACGATCGTCTCGGGCGCGGGGAACGCCGCGACGATCGCGGTCATGGACGGCGGACGGATCGTCTACTCCGAGGGCTTCGGCCCCGCCGACCGCGCGACGAACCGCCCCGTGACGGCCGACACGCGCTTCAACATCGGCTCCACGAGCAAGATGTTCGTCGCCGTCGCGACCCTGCTTCTGGCCGACGACGGGAAGCTCTCGGTCGACGACCCGGTCGCGAAGCACCTCCCCGAGTTCGTCATGAAGGACCCGCGCTATAGGGACATCACCGTCCGGATGCTCTTCAACCACTCGTCCGGCCTTCCGGGATCGACCTTCGAGTTCGGTTACGCGCTCGACGCAAAGCCGCACGCCACGTTGCTCGAACGGCTGAAGGACGCGACGCTCAAGCACGCGCCCGGCGCGATGGGAATCTACTGCAACGACGGCTTCACGCTCGCCGAAATGATCGTCGAGCGCCTGTCGGGCAAGAAGTTCACGGATTTCCTCGCCGAACGCGTCTTCGGCCCGCTCGACATGAAGAACTCCGGCCCGAGCATCGGCGAGTGGCGCGGCGACGTCGCGGCGTACTACGACGCCGTCGGCAAGAAGTACCCGCCGGAGGTCGTCCAGGTCTACGGCGCTGGCGGCCTCTCGTCGACGGCCGAAGACCTCTGCCGCTTCGCCGACAGCTTCGCCCCCGGCGGAAAACACATCCTCTCGGACGCATCCGTAACCGAAATCCTCAAAAGCCAGCCCACGGACTTCACCCCGTTGCTGAAGGGCCCCGCCATCCTCGACGCCTTCGGATGGGACGACGCGCAGCTCACGGGCTACAAAAAGTTCGGCTTCCAGGTCCTTTCGAAGAGCGGCGGAACGATGTTCTTCTCGACGAACCTCGCCCTCCTCCCGGCGAAGAGGATGGCCGTCGCCGTCAGCATTTCCGGCCACGCGGCCGCCGACGCCGTGACCTACGCGGTCATGAACGCGCTGCTGAAGGACAGGGGGCTCCCCTTCCCCGAAGCGCCCTCCGTGCACAAGCCGGCGGAACCGCAGCCGATCCCGCCCGAACTGCTCGCCCACGCGGGATTCTACGCCAACCGGGACGGAGGCGCCCGGATCGCCTTCGACACGACAAAACACACTCTGAACGTCCACAGGCTCGGAGCGAAAGACGAACCGCCGGTCCTCACGCTCGTCCACAACGGCGGATTCTTCCATGACGGCGCGAAGGGAACGCGATACTACTTCGTCGCGAAAGACGGCCGAACCTGGCTCGTCATCGGCGACATCCCCCGCTTCGGCGCCGACTCGCAGGAATACCTCAAGATCGAACCCGCGACGAACCCCGTGACATTCGCCGAAGACCTGAACGGAACATTCTGGCTCCGGCGCGACGCCTCTCCGTTCGTCCAGGTTTCCGACGGATTGCTGACGCGCTCGACCACGAGCGCGGAACTCCCGGGCTACGCGACGTTCTTCGGCATCGTCAGGATCGAGACACCCGATTTCGCGAGAATCGCGGCGACCGGCTCCCGCGACCAGACCGACATCGCGCTCGTGAAAAAAGGAAGCGACGTCCGGCTGAAGGCGGCGGGCTTCACGTTCTCCCCGGTCCGTTCGGCCGGAGCGCTCGCTGCCGGAAAGACCGCCGTCACCATCGGCGCAGACGGCGAGAACGAATGGAAGCGGCTCGACGCCGGCGCGATCCTGTCGTTCGAGCGGCCGGAAAAGGGACGCGTGGTCGTGCTGACGTGGGGGGAGGACGACCCGAAGGCGCTCTTCGACAGCATCGTGGACTCGGGCGACGTCTACGCCCCCGGAGGGAGCTTCGTCTTCTGCGCCGGAAAGCCCGGCGACGCGTTCGGGATCACGGCGAAGTAGCGAAAACACTTGGCGACGCAACATCCAGGCGCCGCAGGCCGAAAACAAACGAAGCCCCGGAGCGGGTAAAAAAACGCCCCGAGGCTTCGTTTGTCGCTCACAACAAATTCGCTGCTCGCAGTAATTCGTTGCTCGCCGCTACCTGTCGTCGCGGAAGACGACGCCGCCCTTCATCACGAAGGAGACCTTCTCCGTCGCGGAAATGTCGTCGAAAGGACTCCCCGGCATCGCGACCAGATCCGCGTTCTTTCCGGCGGCGATGACGCCCGCAGGCAGCCCGAGCATCTCCGCCGCCGCCGACGTCCCGGCCTTCAGCGCCCGCAGCGGCGCGATTCCGTTTCGGACCATCTCGGCGAACTCCGTCGCGCCGTTCACGGAGAAGTC
This sequence comes from Lactivibrio alcoholicus, assembly GCF_055390895.1. NCBI lineage: Bacteria > Thermotogati > Synergistota > Synergistia > Synergistales > Aminobacteriaceae > Lactivibrio > Lactivibrio alcoholicus. Next base: position 1,678,070 of record NZ_AP042471.1, on the reverse strand, counting down.
GAACGTCCCGACGTCCGTCCCGAAGGCGAGCTTCACGCGGCTCTTCGCGACATTCGCGGCGCACTCCAGGAGCCGCGGCGCGTACTTCAGGTCCTTCTCGCGGACGTACTCCGGCGCACTCATGTCGATATGGCCGCTCGCGGTCGCCCGTGCATTCGCCACGACGGCGATCTGCGTCGGAACGAGCCAGACGCCCTTCTGCGCGAGCATGTCGAGCGTTTCGACCGAGGCCAGGCTTCCGTGCTCGATCGACGCCGCGCCCGCGACGGCCGCCCGGCGGACGGCCTCGTCGCCGTACGCGTGGACGAACACGGACTTTCCGATATCCCGCGCCGCCGCGACCGCCGCGTTCATCTCCTCCTGCGAATACGACACGTCCTCGGGTCCGTCGCTCGGCGACATGAAGCCGCCGCTGCCCGCGATCTTGATCCACTCCGCGCCGTGGCTGACCTCGTTGTGGACCGCGCGCCGCACGCCGTCCACCCCTTCGGCGACCGATGCCTGATCGAGCGTCACGCCGTTCCGGAGCAGACCGGCGGCGTCGAAGTGCCCCCCGACAGCGGAAATCATGTGCCCGCCGCAGACGATCCGCGGTCCCCGGATGATCCCGGATTCGACGGCCTTCTTCAGCTCGGGGACGACCCAGAAGGAGAAGCTGAAATCCCCGGCGTCGCGAACGGTCGTAAAGCCGTTGTCCAGAAGGAGTCCGCAGGCGCGCACCCCGTTCAGCGTCAGCGAGGCGTCGTTGCTCCCCATCGTGTTCGCGAAAAACCGCGCGCCTCCCGTGAGGTGGACGTGCGCGTCAATGAACCCCGGCATCACGAACTTCGACGACAGGTCGATCACGCGAGCGCCCTCCGGCCGCGCGACGCTCTTCCCGACTTCAGCGATCCGGCCGTCGACGACGAGAATCTCCGCGGCCCCAAGCGGCGCGTCCGACACGCCGTCCCAATAATTCCCCGCCAGCAGGACCGTCGTCACCTGCTTCGGCGCAGCCGCCGCGCAGGAGGGAAGCAGAAATACCCCGAACACCAGCAGTGAAACGAGAACGTTCCGCATCACCCGTCACCCTTTCTGAAAAACGCATTGTGCGAAAACGGAGAAACGATACCGCAGGAGAGGGATGTTTGTCCAATCGGGAGGATACGACGAGTATCCGGAACTGTTGTTCGTGTATTGCGGGATCTTCCACGTGACGCAGAACGAAGCGAATGCGATCTTCGATATGTGCTCAGGCTTCGGTGCGTATTCTTTTCAACAATGCCGTGACGCGCTCGCACACGTCGCGCAGGAGAATCTCCCGCTCCTCGCCTGCCGGAAGCTCCATAAAGTCTGCTACATCGACGGGACCCGCATGTTCCGGCGTCGCGAATTTCGCCGCTATTTTCTCCAGGGCGTCCAGAAGCTGCCGATTCTGAAGATGCGGACGAAATTCTTCGGCCAGCGACTCGATCCCTCCCGGATAGTGCGCCGTGCAGAAGTAGATGTCATACGCGTCTTTCGCCTTTCCCCGTCCCAACGCGGCGGCCTTCATGACAAAAAAAGGCGCCACCGCGGCAACCCGCACGATCCCGCTGTCACGCGCGCCGTCCGGACGTCGCCCTTCGATAGCGACCTTTTTCGCAGGGATCAGAAACGCAAAATCACCGCCGGTAGCCTTGAGCGCCCTTATCCCCTGAACGTGTTGTGCGCGCTTTTTCGGAGCAGTTCCGTCGTAGACTCCCGCAAGCAGATCCAGCCCCACCGAAACCAGAGTATCCCCAACCATGACCCTGCGGACAAACGTGAAAAACTGTTCGGGGTGTTTCTCGTAATTGTTTCGCGTCAATACCCTCTCGATGGTCAGGTACATCTCATGCACCGCAAGGGTGCGATGGTCGAGAAGAAGATCGACGTCGAGACTCCCGACATGCCCCTCTCCGGGAAAGAGAAGCTCGGGAACCCAACCTCCGACAATCATCAGGCAGTCCTGATACTCGCTCAGGATATTCGAAAGTTCCAGCAGGACGCTTCTGGCGGCTTCGACCTGAACAGCGGAATAATCGATCCGGCTCTCCGGCTCGCGAATCACCATTTCTTTCCGATCGCTCCTTCCAAAACGGCCTGAGCGGCTTCCTCCCCGCGCCCCTTCAATCCCATGAGATCCAGATATGCCTGGACAGGAGATACGACGACACCGTTCCCGACCTCACGAACTCCGATCAGGACGCAGGAATCGTACGGAACGAAAAGCGATACGTTCGCCCCGCTCGAAACGCGCTTCCATCCGAAAGACGCGGGAAGGTCCTCAAAATGCCCGCGATCGACGTATGCGTGAACGCGCTGGTATCGGACGGCCGGAACATACCGAACCCCGCCGGAAAATCCGGTCAGGGCGCCTTTAATATGCTTTCGTCGGAAGGCTTCGGAAAGCTTCGCCTCGATTTCGGGAATCGGATCGAGCGCGTAGAAATCCATACCGTCGTTCGGCTTCCTGTTGTACGTCGCGCTCCACTCTGCCAGAACCCCGGCGGAATCTGTCAACCGAAATCCGGCCTTTGTGCTCTCGATCCATTCGCGATCCTCGAGGAACCGCTTCACCTTCGACACCTGTCCCAAACTCACGCCGGACGCCTCGACCATTTGATCGATCTTCCAGACCCTGCCGGGATGCTCGAAGAAATGTCGCAAGACAACGCCGGATTTCACAGACGAACGCTCGAAAACGGATTTCATCCCCCTGCTTGTCGCAAACGGATTCGGCCTGCCCTCTATCCGGACGTAGACCGCTTCGTGACGAACGAGGCAATTCCCGGCCAGATCGATATATCCCACCCCGGCTTCCTCGCATATCTCCGCCCCGGACTTCGAGATATACGGCGCCGCGAGGATGCCGTAGAACACGCCCTTTCCTCTGTTTATCGCCTGTTCGATCCGCGCCGCAAGCGATAGAACCCCCGTTCGCAGGAATCGGGGTTCTCCGCTGTTCTTCGCTTCGATACAGAGATACAGATGCCCGCCGGAAACAAGAGAGACATCGAGAACACCGTCGAACCCTTCCCGTTCACAGCTTTCCGGCGGATCCGTTCGAATATCCCTGAAGGCCGGAAGATGCGAGAGAACGTCCGCAAGCGCCTTTGACGCCTGCAGGACTATTTCGCTGTCTCGCGGCGGTGCAAACGAAGACGGTCTTTGTTTCATTGTTATCAACCACTTTCACGATTCGGTGAAACATACTATAACAATGAAACTCAGAGATATCAAGTCCGGATTCGGGGATGGCCCAGAAATGAAAGGCGCTTCTTCACCGGGATGACCATATCAATCCTGCTCCGCGGATGTCACCGGCCGGATGGCACCGATTTCGAGAAGCGCCTCGAACGTGTTGGCGGCGCCGCCATGCTCGACGATCAGGCCGTCCACGACGCGGTCCACATTGACGCCGGTGATCACCACAGGCTTACCGGTCGGCGCCATTCCGAGCCACGAACCCAGGTGTGACCTGCGTCGCCACCCATTCGCCCTCCGCTATCTGGTTCCCCACGGTCAGGTGAAGATCCGGATACGTTTCCCGCACCGCCCGGACGTGATCCGCCATCCCGGCTGCGCCGCAACGGACACGGACCTTGCCGTCGGTCGCGACGCACTCGGGGGAGACGAACCGGTCCAGATGGGTCACATCTCCCGTATTGCCGATCTCCTCGATGAAACGACGGATCAGGAGCTTGTTGTGTTGCGTCGTGGACATTTTCGGCCTCCTTTTTACAGTTTTTCACGTACAACATTATGATACTTTAATGTCCAAAGACCTTCTCATATCCTTACGAGAATATTTTAGACAAGACCGGTTGGAACGACGCGTTCCATCCCGGCGAACACCCGAGCCCCCGGCAGATTCCTCCCCGGTTCACGTTCCCATCGAAATGATAAAATACTTGTTCGGAAACTCAATACGGAATATGTTATTAGGAGGAGTGTTCCGTGATCGCCTATTGCGGCATCGACTGTTCCAAATGCGAAAGCCGCCTCGCGACCCAGTCCGGGAGCGACGAGGATCTTGCGAAAATCGCGGACAGGATGGCGACGCTCTACAACACCGAGGCCAGGCCCGAAGACGTCCTCTGCGACGGATGCAAGGAGGGCGAGCGGCATTTCTACTTCTGCTCCAACATGTGCGCCATGCGGAAGTGCTGCGCCGGGAAGCGCTACGACACCTGCGCCGAGTGCAGCGACTTCCCCTGCACGGACCTTCAGGCCGTCCTGGACCACGTCCCGGACGCACGGAGCAACCTCGAAAAGCTGCGCACGCGCTGAAGAAGATCCTCCGCGACCGCAAACCGTCCAATGATACCCTCGCGGACTATTGAAATCTTTTGAATACCGTGCGCCCTGAATTGAGCCGCGTATGGTTTTCGTATCGTCACCTTCTTTCGCTCTCGTCCACGAATTTCCGATCCTTCGACGTAGCCTCGTTCTTCGGTCCATTTTTCTGGAACCGCCGTCACTCTCCCGAACTCCCTTGCGAATGAAGTCTCACAACGGATCGTTTCCTTCGCCGCCTCGACCGAACCATCAAATTGAAGTACCATGTTTCATAGGGTATTTCTCATCAAGAAACGCAAAGGAGTTGAAACAAATGCCGGCGATAATCGACATGGAACGATTGGCGCGGGATGTCGGGGCGCTTCCTCCGGAGGGGCAAAGGACCGTATGGAACATGGTCCAACACCTGCGGAAAAGCATTGAGCGTCAGAGCGACGACGACGCCCTCGAAACGGAAATCGCAGAATTCGAAGCGCTTGGACGCCCTCTTTCGGACAGCGAACGTGAAGAACTCCGAAGAGATCTCCTATAAACCCGGTCAAATCATCCGGGCGAACTTTCCCTTCTCCGACCTTCCGGAAGAGAAGAACCGGCCGATTCTCGTATGGAAAGATACGGGAGATCGGCTTGTCGTGAGCATGATTACGAGCAGAATCCGATACGGAAAATGGGAAGTCGCCATCTCTCCCGATGCTGGAAACGGACTGAGCAAGCCGAGCGTCATCCGAATCGACAAGACGATATCCATCGAAAAGTCTCGCATAACGACGGACGCTGCGTGGAAAATTGGAGAAGCGAACCCTTTCGTCCTCATCGTTGCGAAGGAAAAACTTGCGGAGTGGCTTGATTCGCACGTCTGAAGCCGAAGAAAACGGATGGAGTTCCGTCTTCCGGGGAGGCGAGGACTCTTCGGATCGTTGCCGTCGTCGTTCATCACGAACCTGAAGGCGAGGGTCGGAGAGAGCTTTCCGGAATGATAGGATATTCGTTCGTGAGCCGAAAACGGATTTTGTCATAAGGGGGAATGTTCCATGATCGCCTATTGCGGCATCGACTGTTCTACATGCGAAAGCCGCCTCGCGACCCAGTCGGGAAGCGACGAGGAGCTGGCGAAAATCGCCGACAAGCTGTCGAAGCTCTACCATGCCGAGGTCAAGCCCGAATACGTCGTCTGCGACGGGTGCAAGGAGGGCGAACGGCACTCCTACTTCTGCTCCAACATGTGCGCCATGCGGAAATGCTGCGTCGAGAAGCACTACGAGACCTGCATCGAATGCGGCGACTTCCCCTGCGCCGATCTTCAGGCCGAACTGGACCACGTTCCGGACGCACGGAGCAACCTGGAAAAACTGCGCAAGCGCTAACGGTCGGCTTTCATAAGGCGCACCCCGCCGGACGGCCGATCGCCCCCGTCAGGATTCGCAAAGGTCCGCAAATCCTTCCGCGCAACGCGCGCAGCGCGAGGGTCCGCCATTTTCCGGAAAAATTGTCGTTTGCATCATCTTCGCTTTGGAAAATTCCGTCACATCGCGTACAATAGAGGATAAAGCGAGAAGCCGGGGGACACGCGCCGGCTTCTCGCATTTCTTGCATCAAGAAGGAGAAATGCACGAAACATGTCGACATGCTGTGAAGTTCCCGTCAAAGACACGCCGCTCGCCCGGGAAATCGAGCGACGCCGGACATTCGCCATCATCAGCCACCCCGACGCGGGGAAAACCACGCTCACCGAAAAACTGCTGCTCTTCGGAGGCGCCATCAACATGGCCGGAGCCGTCAAGGCCCGAAAGGCCGGGCGCTACGCCACAAGCGACTGGATGAGCATTGAACAGGAGCGCGGAATCTCCGTCACCACATCGGTCATGAAATTCGAATACCGGGGATTCGAGATCAACCTGCTCGACACCCCCGGCCACGAAGACTTTTCCGAGGACACCTATCGCGTCCTGACCGCCGTCGACAGCGTCATCATGGTCATCGACAGCGTCAAGGGCGTCGAAGCGCAAACCCGCAAGCTCATGGAAGTCTGCCGGATGCGCAACACCCCGATCATCACATTCGTCAACAAGCTCGACCGGGAGGGAATGTCGCCCCTCGACATCCTGGGCGAGATCGAGGACAAGCTCCAGGTGGAGTGCGCCCCCCTCTCGTGGCCCATCGGCATGGGCAAGCGGTTCCGGGGGACCTACAACCTCTACCGGAAGGAACTGAGCCTCTTCACCGCAGGAAGCGACCACGTAGAAGAGGCGCGCGTCATCTCGGACGTGAACGACCCCGCGCTCGACGCCGCGCTCGGGCTCCAGGCCGACGAGCTGCGCGACGACCTCGCCCTGCTGGAAGGAGCCGCGAACCCCTTCGAGATCGAGCACTACCTGAAGGCGAACCAGACGCCCGTCTTCTTCGGCAGCGCGATCAACAACTTCGGCGTGAAAGAGCTTCTGGACACATTCGTCGAAATCGCCCCGTCCCCCCTTCCGCGACAGGCGACGACGCGCATCGTGGCGCCGGACGAGGAAGCCTTTTCGGGCTTCGTCTTCAAGATCCAGGCCAATATGGACCCCTCGCACCACGACCGGCTGGCCTTCATGCGAATCTGCTCCGGGCGTTTCCAGCGGGGAATGCGCATCCGGCACCACCGTCTGGGCAAGGACGTGACGGTCGCGAACCCCGTCATCTTCATGGCGCAGGAACGGACGCTGGCCGAAGAAGCGTGGCCCGGCGACATCATCGGCATCCACAACCACGGAACCATCAAGATCGGCGACACCTTCTCCGACAGGGAGCCCCTCAAGTTCACGGGTATTCCGAGCTTCGCGCCGGAGCACTTCCGGCGGGTGCGCCTCCAGTCGCCGCTGAAGGTGAAGCAGCTTCAGAAGGGCTTGCAGCAGCTTACGGAAGAAGGAGCGGTGCAGCTCTTCCGGCCACTCGGGCGGAACGAGTACATCCTCGGGGCCGTCGGCGTCCTGCAGTTCGACGTGACCATCTCCCGGCTGAAGGCGGAATACGGCGTGGACGCGGACTACGACGCCGTGAACTGCGAGACGGCGCGCTGGGTGACCTGCGCCGACGACAAGCGCCTGGCGGAGTTCCAGAAGGCGAATCAGAACTTCCTCGCCATCGACGGAGAGGGAAACCTGGCCTTCCTCGCCGACGGAGAGTGGCGGCTGAAGTCCGTGTCCGACAGATGGCCGGGAATCGAGTTCCACACGACAAGGGAGTTACGCTGAAAGAGTAGCGAACGGGGGCGCGAGAGCGCCCCCGTTTTGTCGGGCAAGCGCCCTTCGCGTCGCCCTGTCCGGTCACAGATTGAAACACAACACATTGACGGAGAAACACGATGGTATATTTTCCGGTGGAGGTAATGTCGATGGATTTCTATACGGTCACGGATCTGCGGACGGCGTCGAAAAGAGTCTGGGACAGCCTCTCCGCCCAGGGGCATGTCGTCATCACCAACAACGGAAAACCGACGGCCCTGATGATCGACATCGCGGACAACAATCTGGAGGAAGTTCTTGCCGCCGTGCGCCAGGCGCAGGCGATGCGCGCCATGAACAGGCTTCAGGCCGATTCGCTGCGAAGGGGTCTCGACGGGTTGACTGAAGAGGACATCGAGACGGAAATATCCGCCGCCCGGAAAGGACGAAAGCGGAAGATCGATGTCGCCGGTGGTCGTTGACGGCAAGGCGCCGACTTCCGCGTTGCGCCGGAGCCGCTGGACATCCCGTTTGCGGATGAGGACGACAAGAAGTTTTACGAAGTCGCGAAACAGGTCAACGCGAAGCTGATCACGGGAAACCGGAAGCACTTTCCGGAAGATCCTCTCGTTACGACAGTCGCGGATTTTCTCGTCTGGCGACGTCGTTTTGAGAGTTGCTGAAAACCGACCGTATTGCCGGGGAGTTGACCGCGTCGAGTCCCCTGAAGACGTTCATCGCGTACGGAGAGCAGCGGCTGAAGTTCGTGGCCGAGCGAGGCCGGGGACGATCACTCCGTGGTTGTGACAACGCAAATCTGATCACCAGGGAGAGCCGTAACAGCGCCTCGCTATCCCGTATGCCGTCCGCCGCAACCGGTTGTGTTACACCTTATTTTCAAAAAGTTGCGTCTGCACGCGCGCTCTGTAGCGCACCGGCTTGTTCATCTTTTCGACCGCGCCTTCATCGACGAGACGCTGCAACCACGCCTTTGTCTGCGCGTTTGTGACACCAAGCGCGGCGGCCACTTCCGCGTCTTTCATCGGCAGGATCAATATCGTCCGAATCGCTTCCCGCACTGCTGAAAAGAGCGTCTCAGCCGGAGTTACTTCCGGCTGGTGTAGCTCTTCGAGCGTTTCGGCACGCGCCGCCACATCCGATGCGGCCGGCTGCGTGTGCACAACATCATCGACAGGCGCCGATGGTTCGTTTTCCGTCTTTATCGCCCTGGCGAGATCGAGCTGCACGGGCTCCGCTGGAGTGGCTTCCACCGCCTGCATTCCGTCGATGAGCGAAAGCCCGACACGTTGGGATACAGTCATAGAAGGCGCCCGAACGTCAAACACTTCAGCGAAGGAATCGACATCCTGCGGGTTCGGCCAGGGAAGCGCTCCCTTGTTTCGCAGCGCGTCCAGTCCGGCGGACGGTTCGCCCGTCGATCGAACGAAGACGGGGACCAACTTCAGCTTGCCGAGCTGCTCCACGGCGCCCGCCCACGTGCCCCCCTTGTTGATGTCGGAACTCACAACCAGAGAGGCGTCGGCAAACGCATAGATCAGCTTGTTTCGCTGCATGGCGTTGCCGACGTTGAACCCTGCGTTCGGGTCGTAGGGTGAAATCAGCACCAGCCGACCGTCGAGCAGGACGTTGCGGTTTTCGCGGTTCATAACGCTCTTCTCAAGACCGTCCGCCAGGACGCCGCAGACTGTTCCGCCCGCCTCGAGCGCGCCGCGCATAGCGGCCTGATCGATGCCCTTGGCCCCGCCCGAGACGATCGTTCTGCCGGCGCGTGCAGCCAGTCGCCCGATGGACACGGCATAGTCGATCAATACGTCGTCCACATGGCGCGACCCGACGACGGCAAGCCCGCCGGAATCCAGCAGGCTCATGTCGCCGCAGCCATAGAGCACAGCAGGCGCGTCTTCCCGGAGGCGGATCTTCAGGCGTCTCGGATACCCGGCATCGGCGCGACTGACCACCCAAACAGCGCGCGCTTGCCAGCGTTCGATCACCTGACTCAGCAGGAATCCTCGCCCCAACAACCGCTGCATGCGGCTTTCGTCGATCACCGATCGGCACGCACCCAGGACATCGGCCGCGTCCGGCGAGACAAAATCGGCCGGCTGACGCTGAATCTCGCGCAAATGGCGCGCAAGACGCTTATATTCGCCCGGCGAGAGCAGATCGGGCGACGACGCAGCGCCGCCCTGCGCGATCAACGGCGCCGTCAGCAGCAGGATCGCCTGCGTGTTGGGCGAAAGGACCGGCGTCATTCGCCGTGTCCCGCGTGCGAAAGGGCCATCGGCCAGACTGCGCCGCTCCCGTTCGTGCGCAGCAGCCACGCCGCCACGGTCAACGTCCAGCGCGAATCGACCATGTCATCGATCAGGAGGACGGGGCCGGACGGAACTGGCCTGCGGTTCAGCGAAAGCGCACCGTCAACATTGCGCGCCTGTTGCGTGCTGTTATTCATCGTTTTTTGTTCGGGCCTTTCGCATTGTTTTACGATGACCGCATGAAACGGCAGACGCAGCGCCGCAGCCACTCGCCGGGCGAAATCCGGGACAAGGTCGGGATGCCGGAGCGACGGCACGCAGGTCACCCAGGCCGGCGCCGGTTCCGGATTCCACTCCTGGAACATCTTGACGCAGGCGGCGACAAGGTCGTCCGAAAAACGGCCGTCGCGGTATTTGCCGTGTCGCACCAGGCCGCCCCAACCGGCATCGCCCCAGACGCAGAGGGCTCTTCCGGGCTCGGCCCGATGGGCGGGCGATATGGATCCTTTGACGTCATACAGGGGCATCCCACCATCAGGCCACTTCTTGCGCGGCTCGATGGGCAAGCTGGTTCGGCGAAGAAACGCGACCGCCGCTTTCACCAGGTCGGGATCCACAGTCGTCGGCAGTGGAGGCAGGGCAGGTTCAGTAACGACGCTCGGGTCGCCGTCGAGCGCCCGAACCAGAAAGCCCATGTGCGCGCCAAACGGCAGGCTGACGTAATCCTGCATCTGCCGGTGCTCGTCCCGCCGAAGCGACGTGAGGCGTTCCGCACGTTCCCAAAACGCTTCGCTCAGCCTCGCCGCCGTGAGCTGCCACTTGCCGCCCTCCCTGGCGATGGGAGCCGGAGATTCGAGGGAAAGCAGCTCGATCGTCTTCTCGACACGTCCCTTGCTCGCATTGACCCGGCTCAGTATCCCGGGAACGGACAGGCCGTCGGGCTCCGTTTCAAGCGCCTCCAGGACATGGGCGACCTCCTCGCGGGTCGGAAAGGCGCTCCGGATAAACCACTCGTTGATGTCAGACTCTTCCTCCCCGCTGAGCAGCACCCCGTAGGCGGAGTCCAGCGCTCGTCCCGCACGACCGACCTGCTGGTAGTAGGCGACCACCGACCCCGGCATCTGGTAGTGGATGACAAACGCCAGGTCGGGCTTGTCGAAGCCCATGCCCAGGGCCGTTGTGGCGACCAGCGCCTTGACCCGGTTGTCGAGCAGCGCCTGTTCCAGAGGCTCCCGACGCTCACCTGTTTCCCCGGTGTAGGCCTCGACATTGAAACCTCGGACCTTCAGCCAGTCCGCGACCTGATCGGCGTCACGCTTCGTCAATGTGTAGATGATGCCGCAGCCTTGCAGCGCAGCAAGTTGCTCCGCCAGCCATGCCAGGCGTTCGGTCTGGCTGGGGAGACGGATGGTCTGCAACGAAAGCGAGGCGCGATTGAGATCGCCCCGGGACACCTCGAGATTGGGGCCGAGCACCGCGGCGAGATCGTCCATCACCCTGTCGTTCGCTGTCGCCGTAGTGGCGAGGAGCCGGAGATTTGGCGGCAATGTCCTGACGATGCGTTCCAGCAGCCGGTAATTGGGACGGAAGTCGTGCCCCCAGTCGGAAATGCAGTGCGCTTCGTCGATGACCAACAGAGAGATCTGCGCCGCGATACGCGCCAAAACCTGACTGCGAAAGCGCTCGTTCGCCAGGCGCTCGGGCGAAATCAACAGGATGTCGATCTCCCTTCGGGCCAGTTTGCGCTCCACCGCCGTCCAGTCGTCCATGTTGTCGGAGTTGATCGTGGCGGCGCAAACGCCCATCCGTTCCGCCGCGGCGATCTGGTTTCGCATCAGCGCAAGCAACGGCGAGATAAGCAGCGCAGGACCTGCGCCGGTTTCCCGCAGCAACTTTATTGCGATGAAGTAGACGAAGCTCTTGCCCCATCCGGTCTTCTGCACGACCAGCAAACGGCCTTTGCCTTCGACGATGTGGCGGATAGCCTCTTCCTGGCCTTCGCGGAAAGCGGCGTCGGGAAGTCGCGTCCCGGTCCTGAGAAGTTGCAGCGCCGTTTCTTTCTTGAATTCCATAAGTCTTCACCAGACCTCTTGAGTAAAATGATGAGATGGCTCCGTAAAAAACGCAGGTTTTCCGGTCACCGTCCGCATACGACCCCTCGAAAATTTGCTCCGGAGACGCGCGTTATACCCGATGTGACGGGAAGCGTCTCATCGCCCGCTATCGTTGCCTTGTAGGAAGGACACTCGTCACAATTGACGCTGCAATGCGCTATCATCACTGATGCCCCCTATTGGTTACATTCGCATTGAATCAAAACACATATCTTCATGATTATCAACACTTCATTGAAGAAGCCGTTTCGCACCCCCGTGGAACATCCAGGCGCAGGCGATACGGCCCCTAAACAGGCTTCAGGCCGACTCGCCGCGAAAAGGGCTTGACGGGCCGTCCGAAATTTTCCTTCGACCGAACCTCGTGCCGGGATCTCATGAGCGTCCTTCCGGGGAATGGAATTTCCGTCGCGGCGGAGCCGCTTCGATGACCTGCGACGACTGCGAGGGAAACCTCGCCTTCCTCGCGGACGGAGAGCAACGGCTGAAGGTCGTGGTCTAGGGGCGAGTTCCACACTACGTAGGAGCTGCGCTGAAAGAGAAAAAGAACGGAGGCGCGAGTGCCCCTTTTTTTGTCGAGAAACCTTGTTCCTTTTCTAATGATGCCGGATAATGGGGCAGCAAGGATAAAGGAGGTGGGTGCCGTGAACGGGACCGTTTTGGACGCGAACACAAATCGAAGCGAGCTGACGGAAGAACAACGGCGCTGCCGATGCAAGACGGTGAACCGTCTTTGTGGCACGTATGCCGAAAAACTTTCGGGCAGCGAGGAGTTCCTCGAAGAAAAGCATCACGACATCGAAACATGGTAGTCATCCTTGACGCCTGGGCGCTAATCGCCTGTTTGACGGGGTACAGGCTATCGTAAGGGCGATCCTCATTGAGGTGCTCGTTGCGGCCGGATATGATCCTCCGATCGAACGAAACCGTTTCCAAAAAGGGCAAGAGTACGATATGCGTCGCTGCGCTACGCCTCACAAAGTCGGTCGATTGTCGATCCTTATCCACCTACCCCTATGCACGCCAGCAATCGACTCGAGTAGGACGATTCGTTCTGCAAGAATCCCGAAAAGACCAGTTCTCGATGGAGAAGTTCGGGCGCCGTGCTGTTGATAAGGGAACCTATTTGTCGTTTGTCTTGAAAACGGCGTGTCTGCGAGGGGCGTGTGCGAAGAAGCTCTTGTGACAGCCGCTCCAGATATGGCGACCGCTCGCCCCCTTCAGAAATTCCCAACCTTATGACCTTCTGTTGAACCTGGCCGCCCTTGCCGTGGACCACCACGAGCCAAATCGTAATCAAGCCCGTCGCGTTTCCATTGCCTTCGATGTCGCCGAAAAGCGCCCGGTCTTGCGGTTCGATGGAGATGCAGGCGTCGAGCCACTGCCGGACCACCGGATGCTCAAGGCCAAGGAGGTTCAACTCCTCCTCCTGAAGCGCCTTGTCACGATCCGTGGTGAATCGGAGAGGTTCGGAATTCGGGCGGTTCAACACAAAGACATCCTTCCCGGCGGGGCGGAACTCGCCCCCCTCGAAACGCGCCGCCAGCTGGGCGAAGGACAGAAGCCGCTGCATGCCTCGCCCCTCGTCGTCAAACTGTTTGTAGTCGCCCAAGTTGAATCTATCGAGGTCCTGGAAAAGCTCGAAGACTACCTCGCGAGCGAGATTGGCGTTGGTCATCGCCACTTCGAGTTCCTGCCGCGTCCGTCTCAGGGTCGGATCGAGGATCGCATCCTGGTACAAACGCTCGTAACTCAGATGGCTGCTCAGCTGGCCCAGAACCTGTCCTCTGAGGTCTTCAGCGATCTGGCCGTTATCGTCCAGCTTGCCCAGGGTCTGCGCTATTCCGTGCAATTTTTCTTCGAGCAGCAGAAATATCCTGCCCTCGATAGTGTCCGCTGCGACCAGATTGTAGACCTGGGCGGTGTCCTTCTGTCCGTAGCGATGGATACGTCCGATTCGCTGCTCCAGGTCCATGGGGTTCCAAGGGAGATCATAGTTGAAGAGCACTCGTGAGAACTGGAGGTTTATTCCTTCGCGCCCTGCGGCCGTGCTGAGCAACACCTTCGGGCCGTCCGGACGTCGGAAACGTCGCTGTGCGGCCGTCTTCGCCCCGTGATCGCCGCCCTTCAAGATCTCGACGCGTTTTTCGGGGAAGACGGCGTCGATCGCTGCACGCAGACTCTCGATGCTCCCGAGATACGTAGCGAAGATCACGACCTTCTCGTCGGGGCTGATTCTCCAGAGTTGCCGCAATGCCTCCAGAAGGACGCTCGTCTTGGTTTCCATCTCTTCGGGGAACTGCTCGAGAAGTTCCCGAATCCGCCTTCGCTCCTCGGGAAGAGCCACGGAGACAAGGCTTGCCACAGCATCTTCACCTGTGACCGCAGTAAGCTCGGTGTCGCTGAAACTTTCCGCAGTCTGGACAAAGGACGCGGTCTCCTTCCGCTTCTTCAAAAGCTGGACTTTGGCGTCCGCGAGCAACTGCTCCGCCTGCGCCATTCCGAAGATGTCGTCAGGCAGCTTGTACATCTCCCGGATCAGGCCCCTCGCATCTTCGATGGTGCGGTCCCGACCGTCGACATCGAGCAGTTCGTCTCTCTCGATAGCCTCCTCGATGGTCAGCATCAGGAGCCGTTTGCGCAGCGTCGCCCGGACGGCGGCGAAACTGCTTGCGGCGATCTTCTGGAAGATGGTCATGACAAATCCGAGCGCACGCCCTTGTTTCCCCTGGGCGGCCGCAAGGTTGTATCCGTCGCGCAGATAATCAAGCAGTGCCTGATAAAACGCCATCTCCCTTTCGCCGAGCGTGAACCCTTGGGTATGAACCACCCGCCGGGCAAAAAGCGGACTTCCGTCTGAAGCGCAGGCGTCCGCCTTGGTCCGACGCACCACTACGGCGTTAAGCCGGTGTCGGTTCTCGACCATGTCGCCTTCGTCTTCGAAGAGGGACGGATCGAGCAACCGTACAAGCATCCAGAACCGGAAATGGTCACCCTGGTGCGGCGTGGCGGAAAGCAGAAGCAGGTCCCGACAATGGGGACGGATCGCTTCGGCCAGCTCGAAGTTTTCGGTTTTGCGCATCGTTCTGCCGGTCTTGTAAACACTCAGATGATGGGCCTCGTCGAACACAACGAGGTCCCACGGCGGCGCATCCAGAAGCCTCTTCACCCGAGCCCTTCTTTTGAGCGAATCCACGGAGACGATCAGCCGGTTGTGCTTCGCGAAGGCGTTTGACTTCCGGTCCGTTACGTCGCCCTCCGACCCGAACACCTCGAAATCGAGATTGAAGACCTCGTTCAGTTCGCGCCGCCAGTTATCCACCAGGCCTGCCGGCACGACCATCAGCGCCCGGCGCATTTCGCCGCGCGACGCCAATTCCCGGAGGATCAGGGCCGTCTCGATGGTTTTGCCGAGGCCGACTTCGTCCGCAATGAGAAATCTCCTGGGTCTGGCGTTGGCGACCCGATGCACGACCACGACCTGGTGGGGGAGCAAATCCACCTTGGCGGAGGTCAGGGTCGCCGCGCTTTCCATGAGCGGCAGCTCGGCCGCTTCCACAGCCAGCCACAGGCGCTCGATGGCCTCCGGGGTGACCGGTTTCAACCCGGCTATAACACGGTCGGTCCAGCTCTCCGCTTCCTGAAGCGCATGCAGCGGAACCTGTCGTTCCCCCAGCGCCCGGAAGAAGACGCGGACGAACCCCGTCGGCTCGAAGCCGACGACAACGCCCTCCCCCAGCTCGGGGTGTTCGACCTTCCGGCCGATCTGCAGGTCAGGAAATCCTTGCGACATGGTATCCAAACGTTACGTTCTTCCCCTGTTCGTCACGAATCAGGCGCGTCATGTTCATGGTGGCGCTTCCGTCCCAGAGGGAATTCGACAGCCGCACCCGTTCGCGGTCCCGTCGGATGAACAGCACCTCTTCGTCGGATGCCGTCAGCTCGAACGATCCCTCCCGGGCGCCGAAGCCGAAGACCACCCCGCACTGGTCCCAGCGGTCCTGGAATTCCTGCACGAACGTCTTCACGCGGCTCTTCAGGAACGTCTCGGCATCTTCCGGTTTCAGGACTTCGAGGAAGGTCTCGATGCCGCAAACGAGCACCGTCCGACCGCTCGCGGGCGGCTGGGCCGGCCAGTCGTTCATCCACCTGAGGGCTTCCCGCATGGAGACAAGGGCGCCGGCCTCTATGAGCGGACCGAGGGGGAGCGGATCGAACACGACGCTCGATCCGCGTCGATTCCACGCGCTTGAGGACATATCCCGCATCATTCGACCTCCGCTTCCAGTTGTTCGAACAGCGTCATCTGACCGGACGCCGGGGCCTTCTCCTGCTTGGCCCGCCAATGGCCGACAAGTTCCATCGCAAGCGCGGCGGCCCGTTGAATCTCCCTGTCGGGGTCGGTCTGCGCACACCAGTCTAGAATCGGTACCACCGATCCCTTGATCCGGAAGGTGGCCCGGTTGAGTTCATCTGAGACATTCACGCCGCTGCCGGGCGATGCCGCGCCGATCAGGAAATGAGCCTGATCCAAGTCGGTCTTGAGGACCTTGCGGTTTCGTCCCGGAGCAGTGAAATACTGAAAACGCTCCACAACGGGGATCACAAACACCTGCGTCCCGACCACGCGAATCCAGCCTTGCGCTTCAAAGTCGCCCTGCGAAACCCCCGTGCCCCGAAGCGTCTTGTGAAGCTCATCCCGAGCCATGACGCGACGACCCTGGAAGACGCGCAAAAACAGCCGCGACGTCGGTTCCGCCGCATCGGGCGGGCGGCGCTTGCCCTTCTCATCCTTACCGGTCAGCAGGTCGTCCAAGAGCAGGTTGATCCCGAGGAGCGCGTCCCGCACTCCCAGCACCTGACCGTCACCCGTAAGGACCCGGCCGTAATGGCGGCTGTAGAACTCGAGGGCCTTTCCGCGCAGAATGACCAGAAGGTCCGATTCGGGAAGCTCCCTTCCGTGGGAATGCTCCAGAAGCTCCTTGAGCTGCGCCGCCTCATCCTTGACCCATCGGCGCATCCGCGCCCAGCTCACCGCTTCCGGTTCTTCCAATCGCTTCCGGCAGACATGAATGATGTCGTATTCGATCTTCCGGGAACCGAACGCGCCGGCGGCGCCCTTGGTTTCGTCACTTCGAATCGGATACGTGGCGACCAGGAGGTATCCGGCGTTGAACAGGGCCTCGAGGACATCCACCCACGGCGCATCAGCGCTATGGTGGAAGGTGAACGCCATGAGACCGCCCTGCTTCAGGAGCCGCCCTGCCTCGGCCCAGCAGGCGGTAAGCGTCTGCTGATAGAAGTCAGCGGCTGGTTCCGGCCTGTAGAGCGGGTTCGGGGCGTTTTCTCCGAGTTCCGTATCGCCGGTTCGTTCGCGCACCCCGGCGAGAATGCCACTCGTGAGGAGCGGCTCCCGCTCGAAGTCATCCCGGTCGTCAGAATGCTCGACGGTGTTGTCAACGGCCTCCGCCGCGTGAGGAGTCCGTTCCGGCTCGAAATACTTGCGCTCCGGCATGCCGCGGTACCACTTGCGCAAGGGCAGGCGCATCCAGACGTAGAAGAAATCGGCCAGATCGGCGTAGAACAGATTGTTCCCGAAGGGGGGGTCGGTGATGACCAAATCAAAGAGGGCGCCGTTCAACATCGAAAGGTCGGTGGAGGAGCTGCAAAACAAGTCTGCCGCTGCAGGACTAATATTGTCGCCAATTTCCACTCTCGTACTCTTGGCCTTTTCGGTCTCTGGAAGAAGAGCAACTTCCCAAGGTTCGTTTTCCCATCTAACCCCTTCAAGAGTGGCTGCTTGGGCGGATTGCCAATTCCCTCTTCCAAGCTGGTTACAAACGCAATTCTCAATAACCAATGCTTTGGGGTGGTAGTTCGCGTTGGATAGATGTGGTGCCATGCAATCGCGTGAAATATCCCAGAAACAGAACATGTTCTGATTCCGCAGATACTGCTGCAGCGCACCCAGGGCCTGTTCCCGAACATCCAGCGGCCATTCGTTTTCCGGGGCCTCGGTGATGGTGCGCAAAAGCTGCGTATGCACGAGAAGCTGGCGCGGGTTGAACATCTTCCACCAGTGGGTATATCCCCAGCCGACGTTGACCCCGCCGTTTGCTCGCATCATGTAGGCGTCCCAGCATTCCTGACGCGGCCAATATTCCTTCAGGTCAGCCTCGTTCCGGTCGGCCCATTCCCGCTCGGCCTGGATCAACCGCTTCACATCGCCCGGCTCGATGGGCTTGAAATAGCGGCCGTTGTAGCTATACCCCTCGGCCTCGCACTGCGGGCAATGACATTGCAGGGCGTAGGCCGCCACGGGCGCCGTGTGCTTCGTGGGCTTGACCGATTCGAGGATGTCCTGTGTCTTGCCGCACTTCTGGCAGACGAAGTGGGATTTTTGCGGCACCGTTCCCGTCCGGGTCTGGATGCGCGTACCGTCGGCGAGCACGATCTCGCGGGGCAACCCGAACTTCTTGCGGTCCGCCGCGGACCCGGCGTCATCTTCCCCGGCGCCGTCCTCGTCTTCGCCGGACTCTTCCTCGTCCTCCACGGCGATCTCTTCGTCAGCAAGGCGGATGCGGCCGCGGACCTCGACGAACTTCATTCCTTCAAGCCGTTTCTCAAACCACCGGGCGGTCAGCTCCGGATCGGCGCCGGCGTAACCGCCCAGTTCCCTGCCGTCATCGAGGCCGGACGAGCCCTCCAGCCACTTCGGATGAATCAGAAGATACATGAAGACATGGCGGCTCTCGATGCCGAGGTCCGCTTTCCTGACGTTCCCCGCCCTGAAGTCATTGCCGACATGCGAGTTCCCTTCTTGATCGACCCATTCGATTCTCTCGCCCCGGTGATTTTCGAGAACCCTTTTTATTCCTTCCCCGGCGAACGCGCCGCACTTCGGGCAACGCACCCCCGCTTCAGCGTCCAACATCTCCAAGGCCCGACAGATTCGCTCCTGCTTTTCCTCTTTGTTCCCCTTGCTGTAGTCCTTGAGGAGTTGCGCAAACTCCTGACTTGTCTCCGTGAAGCCCGGCTCGTTGTCGAGCACGACGCGCTCGACTCCCGGAGCCATGCGCGTTTCGCCCAGTTCGATATTGAATTCATGACCGCAGGACGGGCATGTCGATGGGATGAAGTGGGCGGTCAGCTTCTTTTCGGCGATGACGGGCGAGCGGAAGATCGGAGTTCGATGATTGCAGTCTCGTGCGTCACAGGGTCCGTGCTTGGCCCAGAAGGTGTAGATGATCTCCGCCCCTTCCCACCGGTACCGGCTGCGCTGGTCCGGGGGGATCTCGGCGGGATCGATGTTCACGACATCGTTGGTCTCCCGGTTCACCCAGCGCCCCGTGTGGCCCCGCGGACAGGTCGTGGTGTAGAAGGGCTGAATGAGGGGCTTTACCTCGGTCTCGATTGCCTTGAAGAGCGCTTTGACTTGTTCGGGGTCGCTGCACGCAAGCTCGTTCTTCGTCACGAACCAGGCCACGGGATTGAGATCGACGCCCGCCATCTGAAAGCCAAGCCGAGCGCCTTCGACCAGGGTGGTCCCGCCTCCCATGAAGATGTCGAGCACCCGGAGCTTGCGAAAATGCCCGGCCTTCTGGTGGTTGCTGTAGTAATGGTCCCAGACTCGTTTGGCCGCCTGGGACGGATCTTCGGGCGCTTCTGTGGCGGCCGCGATCAGCAGGCTCCGAAAGACGCTCGAGCGGCGACGGGCCCACCATTTGGACATTTGATAGATGGGTTTGCCCGCATTGCCTTCGAGATTTGAGAGCGCGTTGACGGGCACGATGGGAAAGTCCACTTCCAGACAGACGGGAGGTCTGTCCGGATTGCTGAAATCGGCTACCGGAAGCCGGATGGCCTTGCCGAGGTTTGGGGGGTCGTATTCGTTCGTCTTCCTGCGGGGCTTCTTCCCGGACGGCTTCTCGTCGGCCGGCGTCGGCTCCACTCCAAACAGATCGTTCGTTCCGTCGTTCATCATGTCCTCCCGGATCACAGCGGCGGCAGTTCAATGAAGGGAACGGCGACTTCCAGAAGGCTCATGCCTCCGTGACACACATGTGGGAAGCCGCCCTGGACCTTCCATTTTTTCTGCCCCATGACGATGTGGTGTTCGTTGTGGGTTACCGCAATCGGGGGCATGAACCGTTGCCGCCAAGCGTCATTTGCGTTCTTGTACCGCGCCGCGCCGAAGGTCTCGCGCAGTTCCCCGATAACATCCGGATCGGTCTGCTCGCTCGAAAACAGCTTGCTCACTGCATATCCGTGGTCGGACGTGATGACGAGTTTTCTCCCCTGCCGGAGCCTGTTGACGAATTTCCAGAACCCGTCGTCCTGGAGCGTTGCAGCCGCGGCCTTGTAGATCTGATCCGGGAGTATCTTGGGAACGTGGATGAGATCGTCGAGCCAGCTATGCCATACGAAGACGTTGGGCTCATGGGGAATCCCTCCGGCGGAGTCCTCAAAGGGGACTCTGATCACATCCGTGTAGGCCTTCGAGTCAAAGAGATTGAAACTTCCCGGCGCGCCGTTCCCCGCCAGAGAACTGCGGGAGGGCAGCCCCAGCGCGCGTGCGAACTGGTCTGTGTCGGACGGCGCTTCGGCGCCGGTCACACATACATCGGCGGGCCGGATATTCCGTTTTTGCGCGCCGCCCAGGAGCCACGGCATCTCGCGCAAAGACAGGGCGTCCAGCACAAGAACGGCGCGGCCGACGCAGGATGGAGCGGAACACCATACCTTGAGCTTGGTCGAGGTTCTGGGAGCAGCCTCGGGATAGGCCTCCCATAATTCCCAGGCGCTCTCTGCCAGAAGGCGGTCGGGAACGACAGTCTGGTTGTGGAGATCGACCGGGGAGCAGGATACGGCGATTTCCTTCAACTGCGAAAAGATCCCACACCACGAATCCACGGCCGAGGGAGCGTCCAGGATGATGCCGATCCAATCGGAAGCTGCATTCATTCTTCTCCTCCCTCCTTGGTGAGCGACACTTCCATAGAGGCTTTGAGACTCGAAGGAAGGCGCGAGAGAATCTGCTTCACCTGTAGTACGGTGAGGCCGTTGAACTCGATCGTGGTCGTATCCAGCACGGCGCTGGGATCAACGCCCCATTTTTCAAAGCATGCGGAGAGGTTGATGCCGGAGGTCGCCTCTCCCGTCCGGTGGACCGCCCTGGGCGCAGTCACCGGAGGCACATGCCCGACCGGCCCTGTCGGCGGCGTCATCGGAGGCGTCACCGGGGGCTTCGGATCGCCGCCGGGCGGTTGCGGGGGCGCCACGTGAGGCTGTGCCTCCGGGCCCCTGACGGTCGTCCCTCCCACGGCCGCCGGAAGGCCAAGCTGGATATGCCGCAACTCCTGCCCGACGCGGAAACCCTTGGACCGGACAAAACGGAGCGCGTCTTCATCGCTCGAATGCTCCGGCAGACGGCTTATCCAGGTTCCGCCGACATTCAGCACAACCTTGCCACGCGAGACGATCTTCAGGACTTCTTCATTGATTGGGGTTTCGCCAAGGAACGGAATGGCATCCCTGGTATCCGGCGGCGGCGGTTCAGAAAGCTCGTCAAGCAGATCCCCCACAAGGCACGATTCCTTGGCCCGCTCCACAACCAGGGATTGAAACTCGTCGGGATCGAAGAGGTCCTCGACAAGAGCTTTTTCGACTGCGGCCGGGATTTCATCGCCTTGCGCGGTCACACGTTCCACGTCGAAGATGCATTGTTCCGGCTGCCGGTAATTCCATCGCCGCAGCACGGCAAACCTGTTGAAGCGCTTCTTCAGCGCGTCCCGAAGCGGCTTGTCGAATTCTTCTTTCAGGCTGCGGTATTTGGAATCATCGCGCCACGCTATCGAGGTAAGGAAGGAACACCGCGAACAGAAAAGAAGCTCTCCATCGCGGTAGATGCCTTTCTCTGTGTCCGCCGGCAAAAGGAATCTGACCATATTTCGCTTTGCGGGAACATGAGCGGCAAGCCATGCGCCGAGGGCCTCCACGCGTTTCGCATCGCTCGTTTTGAGCGCTTCAGGAATGACAATGAGAACCGGTCTGTCCCATTTCAAAGGCTTGTCCGCATCTTCGACATCGGCCCAGGGATCGTCCTGCCAGTTTGGGCCCAGAACGATGACGCGAGAGGATGATTGCTTTGTTTCCGGAACAAGGGTGTGACGCAGGGTATTGCGAACATGCTCGATATCTTTCCCCGGATAGACCGTTTGCCCCGCCTCGGCAGCCGAAACGCCCTGTTGCCAGAGCTTGTCGTTTTTTGCCGAAGCACGGACCTTCGAGCGGGGATTTTCTTCCAAACCGAATTTCAGGCGACCGTCCGGGCTTTCTTCTCCATGGATGTTGATGCTGGCTTCAATCAACTGAACGAGTTCGCCCTGAAACGAATTGTCGTCGACGGGTCGTTCGCGAGTAATGTCGAGCTGAAGCTCCTGTCTCGTTCCGCCCGCGTTTCTTCCGGGCGACATGGATCGTATCCAGAGTGCGCTGACCAGTTCGCGCGCATGGGGTACAGGGGCTCCGATCGTCCTGATTGTTTCGAGGTTTCGTTGAGCCACTTGCCGGAGCCTTTCCTGCTCTCCAACTGTGGCGATCGAATCCAGGAGCGATTGAACGCCGCACGTGTCATCATCCACGAAGAAATCGGCGGGGGTAATGATCGGGACTTTTTCGCCTCTCTCCCGATAGGAGGAGGCGAGGATGCGAATGAGGTCGCGCGTCTCCTGGGCAGCCTGGGACATGAGGATGTGATCTTCCAGCAGCTCCATAAGTTCAGGCGAAAAAGGCCAGCAGGCCGTGACCTCCGATACAATCCGAGATCTTTCGGATTCCGGAAGATGAGAGAAACGAAGCCGGAAACGCTCTGACGCATAGGAATCAAGAAGATTCCGGATGTCGTCCGTTGGGATGTTCTGGCGGTTTTTAAAGAGACGATACAGGAGCAGATTCTTCCGGTCGTCCTTCGCAGTCGGTCCCCGGAAATCGACAACGACGGGACTGTCGCGGTGTACTTGTCGAAAGGCCTCCGTATTGTTATTGAGCACTGAGATGACAAGAATCAGAATATCCGGCCGATCCTTGGATAGTTCGGACAGATTCTGGATGAAATTCTCGGCCAAGGTCCGATACTTGATCCCTTCCGCCCCAGGCTGATCGCTCAGACCGTCGAACCATTTCTGGAATTCATCGAGAATCAGCGCTATGGGTTGAGCTTCGAACATCTCCTCCAACAGAGATCGAGGCGGATATGGCCGCCCCATCTGATTGAATTTGCCTCGGAAAAAGTCTCCCTTGGGGTGACGCTCGAATATGAGGTCCCACAGCTTCGGGTACTCCTGGTTGTGAACCGGTTCTGAAATGGCGAAGAAGCGGTTTTCCAGAACGAGACCGCTCAAGGGCTGCGAGCCAAGTCTGTTTCCCCATTCGTTCGCCCAGCTTTGAACCTGAGAGGGCGACTTGATCGCATGGTGCATCACGGCCATGATGTGGGATTTGCCGCGGCCACGATCCCCCATCAGGACAATGGGGCGCTTGGAACGATCGGTGCTGACCGCGCGCAAAGCCGTCTGAACGTCCGCGGTCGGGTATGTAATTGAAAGGATGTAATCCGGCGTTCCTTGAGCGGCTCCGGAGTTGTCCTTCCTGCGCAGGGTAATGGCTGTGCCCGGCATCTGGGAACCGAGGAATTCGTCTCGCAACTGTAAGTTCAGCATCATCAGCCTCCACGCTGGATTCTTTCTTCCTGCCGTCAGGGATCTGACTCTGTTCGTTGTCTCAGCCCCGTTTGTCTTCACCCGCGCAACCAATTCGTCTTTGCGGAATTTCTGCAGGCGCCTCATACGGTGCGCTCATTTGGGAGACAGTATGCCGCTGAACCGTAAGAAGACGCAGTTCTGTTTCTCTTCCGTTTTTTCTCAAGGATACTCAGCGAAACAGAAACAATAGTATAATATCATTTCAAATTATTCATAATACATCTCAAGGTATTTTTCTATTCGTTTGTTAGTCCAATTACCCGCCGCCGGAAGCAGGAAGTCATTCAATATGTATTTGACAATAGCGTCTTCGCTGAAAACAGGTTCTTCTTGACTGTCATAATAACCATTGTAGTCTTTAGCCTGAAACCAAATAATTCGCTTCGTTGGAAGATCAATTTTTTCAACCCTATACTCTATAAGTGATTGGATCGTATCCAAATAAGCATCCCACATTACAGATTCTTCATCTTGTACCTGAACGCATATTTCGTCCCAGACATTCCTGAGAGGCGTGTCGTCCCCCGACTGCATGCCTTCCTTCATTTTCTGGAGTTCGAGGATAACCGCGCCGGAAATTTTTCTGCAACGCTCCTTCGCTACTTCCCGGATGATTTCGTCCTTTAATTCCATCTCTTTGAGATCTAGCTCTTCATCATGGAATGCTTTATGTTTTCCTGGGTGAGCAAAGGAAATCTTTCTGTTTGAATCAGCGATTCTCCAGCCTTCCATCTGACGCCGAAAGGGTTCCCATTCGGAAGGACTGCCTAAACGCCGCAAATATTCGGTTGCATCTCCACTTTCCCAGTCATACCGCTCTGCGAAGTATTCCACAAACCCGAGCAAGTGGTAGAACGCCTGATCGCCCACCTGATACCAAAGGTCCGCACCGATAAAATCGCCGTACCCAGCGCTATATTCCAACGCATTACGGTGCAGCTGAAGTGCGAATTCCGCCACAACATCTCTCACCGCGTCCTGTTCAAGTCCGGTCTTGTCGGCAATATCGCTGATTATTGTTCGATCCATCTGTGTCTCCTTTGCTGTCCAAAGGTTCCCACACGTAGATGATCTCCGGCGTTCGCTTCCATCAAGAGTTATTTCGACACGTCGATTTACATATTCATTAACAAAAAATAAAATAACTCAAATACAAGTGTCTTGTCAAGCTCAAAACCCACATTTGGAAAACAGTGCATTGAGCGCTTCGGACGACGATGAAACAGGGATGTAGCGCCGGTCTGAATCCGCAACGATGTTTTACGTCCTCGACAAAACAATCGCTATCTATAGTTTTCACCGATTAGAAGCCGTGTCCGCCGGAGTTGCGCCGCGAATGCCTCACCGGCTCGCGCGGGCGTTCTTGGCGCGCAGGAAGGCGTTCATACGGTCGCGGGGCAATGTTCCGTCGCCCCGGTACGGCTTCACCGTGTCGCAGGTTTCGTATTCGTCGCACGTCGCGCAGAAATCCACGCCCTTCGCCCGCGCGCACGCACGGATCGCGCAGCGCGCGCAATCCGTGGCGATAAGTTTCAGATCGGGATACTTGCACCCCAGGCAGACGAAGTCGATCGCGTCGCTTTGCACGTCGCCGTACTTCTCGTTCATTTCGACGAGAAGGCTTTCGTCGCCTGCAATCGTCCCCTTGTAGGAAGGACACTCGTCACAGTTGATGCCGCAATGCGCTATCATCCCCGATGCCTCCCTTTCATGTCCGTATCGCGCGGCGGGATGCGGACTTTCCGGTCGCCGCTTGGGCCGCGTTCATTCGTACTCCTGCCCCTCGATCCAGCCATGCAGGAACTCGAGCTGTTCGGGCGTGTGAAAGTAGTGCTCGCCGCCCTTCATGACCGTCACGCGGCACTTGAACTTCCGCGCGAAGGAGTCGAGGACGTCCCGTTCGGTCAGGGTGTCGTTCTCTCCGTACAGGATGGAGGTCGGGCTGTCCCATCGCGTGACCGGGTGGTTCCTCACATATTCGTAATACTCCCACGACAGCGTTTCGCCGAAGGACGTTTCGATCCGCTTTTCGCCCCGAAGGCGCTCTTCGGTGACGTTCGACCAGCGCATCATGGTGCGGATCAGGCGTTCCATGTCGAGGATCGGCGACACGAAGAGGCAGCGCGCGAATGCGACGCCGCCGTACGCCACCAGGCTGAAGTACGCTCCCAGGCTGCACGCGTAGAGCGACAGGCTCCGGTGTGCGTTCGTCACCGCGTCGTATATGGCGCGCAGGTCGCGGACGCCGTTCCGGACGGTGCAGGGATACGCCTCGCCCGCGCGCTCGCCGTGTTCGGGAAGGTCGAAGCTGACGACCTGATAGCCCTTTGCGGTCACGACGCGCGCGAAGGATTCCGCTTCTTCCTTTCTGGAATACCGTCCGTGAACGAAGAGGAAGGCCTTGTCGGAAGGGGGGCCGTAAAGAAGCGCCGGGATGCCGGCGATGTTTGTCTGTGTCGTTTCCATTGTGTGTTTTTCGTTCTCCTTGTTATGTCCGAATAGTGCGATCTTCTCACTTTCGGGCGTCGTGTCAAGCGCCCTTATCCGATCGCCCCGCCGAGGTAGGCCGCCGTTCGCGCGTCCTTTGGGGCCGCGAAGACGTCCGCGGCGGGGCCCTCTTCGACGAGGCTCCCGTCCATGAGGACGACGACGCGGTCGGCGATGCGCCGGGCCTGCGCGAGGTTGTGCGTCACGATCACGAACGTGTAGCGCCCCTTCAGGCTTTTGAGGATGTCCTCGATGTTCGCGGTGTTCCCCACGTCGAGCGATGAGCAGGGTTCGTCGAGAAGCAGGGCCTCCGGTTCGGTCGCGAGCGCGCGGGCGATGCAGAGCCGCTGCTGCTGGCCGCCGGAGAGGTGCAGGGCCGAGCGGTCGGGGTCGTGCGCGACTTCGTCCCAGAGGCGCACCATTTCGAGCTTTTCCCGGACGATGCGCTTCTGCTCCGCCCTGTCGCTGACGCCGCGCGACGGCAGCGCGTAGGCGACGTTTTTGCGGATCGAGAGCGGAAAGGGCATCGGCGTCTGGAAGACCATTCCGACCCGTTCGCGCAATGCGTGCGCGTCATCGCGCCCTGCCGCAGCTCCGTTCAGCAGGAGGTCGCCGTCGACGGCCGCGCCGGGTTCCTCGTCGATCAGGCGGTTCATGACCTTGAGAAGCGTCGTCTTGCCGCACCCGGAGGGGCCGATGATCGCGGTGATTTCGCCCCGGGGGATGCGGAGCGACAGGTTCGAGAGCGCAGTCGTTCGGCCGTATCGGACGGTGACGTTTCGGAGTTCCAGCAGGGGCATGGCGGCGTGTCTCCTTTCGGGCGTGTCAGCGCCGTTTTCTTCCGGAGAACAGGAAGGCTGCGGCGTTGAGGATCAGGACGAGCGCGACGAGAACGAGCGCGGTCGCGGCGGCGTGGTCCATCGAGATTCCCTGGGTCACGAGGACGTAGAGGTGCATCGGCAGCGCCGTGACGGGCGACAGGGGCCCGAGCGGCGCGGACGAGTAGAAGACGGCCCCGGTGAACATGACGGGCGCGGTCGCCCCCATCGCGAAGCCGGCGGCCTGCGCGGCGGCCGATGCGAGGTCCGGCAGGCAGGCGGGAACGACGAGCCGGAAGACCGTGGCGTACCGGCCGACCCCGAGCGCGAGCGACGGGACGAAGAGGCGCGTCCGTTCGCGCAGGAAGGCCTCTTCGGCGCGCACTTCGATGAACGGGAAGATCATGATTCCGAGGACGATCCCGGCCGCGAGCAGCGACAGCCCCATCCGGAGCCCGGAGACGAGGAAGGCCGCGCCGAACAGCCCGAGGACGATCGAGGGGATTCCGGCGGTCACGCGAACGGCCATGTGCAGGAGGGCCGCCTCGAACGCCGACGGACGCCCGAAGACGAGGTGCAGCGCGACGGACAGACCCAGCAGCAGGCCGAACAGGCACGCCGTTCCGCCCAGGAGCAGGCTTCCGAGAATCGCGGGACCGACGCCCCCCTCCCGTCCGATCGGAAGGCCCGAAGGCGGTTGCGTCAGGAAGCCGGCCGTCAGGACGCCCCGGCTCTCGAACACCAGAAGCGCGACGATCGCGATCACCAGGCCGAACGCAACGCCGCACGCGAAGCGCGACGCGGCGCGGACGAACGCGGGAAGGGCGCGCCTCATCGTCCGGCCCTCCCCCGGAGGCGATGCGCGGCGAGCGACAGCGCGAACAGCAGCACCGTCAGCACGAACCCCGCCGCGTAGAGCCCGGAGACGTGGAGGCTGTCGACCTCCGCGCAGCCCATTTCGAGCGCGATCAGCGCGGGAATCGTCTCGGTGCGGCCGAGAAGCGTCGGGAAGAGCGGCGAGTTGCCCGCGACCATCATGACGGCCATCGTCTCGCCGAGCGCGCGGGCCAGCCCCGAAACGGCCGCCGCAAGGATCGCCCGGCGCGACGCGGGCAGCACGAGCCGCAGCAGCATCTCGTCGCGCCCGACGCCGAGCGCGAGGGACGCCGCGCCGTATCGCGCGACGGCGTCGCGCATGGCCTCCTCGCACACGGCGACGATGAAGGGCAGGATCATCGCGCCGAGGACGAGCGACGCCGCGAGCACCGACTCCCCCGACGCCATCCCGAGCCGCTCGAAGCCGCGAACGACCGTCAGAAGGCCGAGGAAGCCGTACACCACCGACGGGATTCCGGCCAGAACGTCGATCACGGGCCGGACGACGGCGCGCGTTCGCGGTCCCGCGACGCAGAGCGCGAGCGCCGCGCCGACGCCGACGGGCAGCGCGACGACGAGCGCGCCGAACGACACGGCGAGCGTTCCCGCGATCATCGGAAGGATTCCGAGAACCGGGTCGGTCAGCGTGGGCAGCCAGTCGCTCCCGGAGAGAAAGCCCCACAGCGACGCGTGCGACAGCGCGGGGAGGCTCTCCTTCAGCAGCGCCAGCGCGACGAACAGGAAGAGCGCCGCCGCCCCCCTGGCCAGCCAGGCCACGGAAGCGGCGACGACGGATTCGAACCGGCGGGATGTCACCGCGGCGCGCAACCTACTTCGCGGGGACGAACCCCATGTCGGATACGATCTTCATGCCCGCGGGCGACAGCAGCGCATCGACGAACGCCTTTTCGGGCGCGGTCAGCTCGCCTTTTTTCAGCACGAGCAGCGGGCGGGAGATCTTGTAGAGCCCCTTGTTGATGTTCTCGTTCGTCGGCTTCACGCCGTCGACCGCGAGCGGGATCAGCTTGCCCTCGTTCTGGGCGGAGATTCCGGAGGACGCGTAGCCGATCGCGTTTTTGTTCTCGATGATCTTCGTCACGAGCGCGCCCATCGACGGGGCCTGGATCGCGTCCTTGCGGACGGGTTTGTCCTTGAGAACAGCGTCCTGGAAGACCTTGTGCGCGCCGCCGCCGATGTCGCGGATGACGGCCACGATCGGGTCCTTCAGCAGCTTCGCGTCGAGGTCGTTCCACGTCGCGTATTCGCCCCCGAAGATCTTCGCGAGTTCTTCGGTCGAGAGGCCGTCGCGGAGCTTCGCGATTTCGTTGGCCGGGTTGACCGAGATCGTCAGCGCGTCGGTTCCGAGAAGGTACGCCTTCAGTCCGTCGATAGAGGCCTTTTCCTTCTCCGAGAGCGGACGCGAGATGAGACCGAAGTTCGCGAGGCCCCCCGTGACGGCCTTGATTCCCTCGCCGGAGCCGCTCCCCGATACGACGATCCGGATGGGCAGCGCGGGCAGGGACGGGTCGACGGCGTTCCACGTCTTCTTCTCGTCGGCGAGCGTCTTGGCGACCTGCGAGATCACGGGCCCGAGCGTGGACGAGCCCATGAGCGTCAGCGTTCCGTCGAACTCCGCCGCGCAGGCGAGCGTGGCGGAAAGCGCAAGTGCGAGAGCGAACAATAGGGATGCGAATCGTTTCATGAAAAACACTCCTTTCAAAATTCGGCAAGACATTCGGGAATGCCTGTGGACAACTTCGCCACAGGCGACAGG
Organism: Lactivibrio alcoholicus; assembly: GCF_055390895.1. Taxonomy (NCBI): domain Bacteria; kingdom Thermotogati; phylum Synergistota; class Synergistia; order Synergistales; family Aminobacteriaceae; genus Lactivibrio; species Lactivibrio alcoholicus. Next base: position 1,648,464 of record NZ_AP042471.1, on the reverse strand, counting down.
GTTCGACACATTTGTGGATAACAGATGTGGATTGTGTGGATACATTGCGGGGATCTTTCGCACCTGACAGGCGGCCGCAGGGGGCCGTGAACGAAAGAGACTCTTACGGACGAGCGGACGGAGCGAACGACAGGGAGACATCCCGCCCGGAATGCGGTTCCGCAAGGGTCGGCGCGCCGCGCCTCCTCATGCTTCCTCACATGCACATCCCGGACATGGGCTTCCCTCCTTCGTGACGAACGTGATGAAACCTGTTCGATTATAGCCGAAGCGGTCGTTTTCACAATCCGCGCCCCTTGACGCGCATAATAATGCGCATTACACTCCGTTTGCTGGGGCGTGATGGAGATGAGCGCGAAAAAAGATATTCGGGTCTATCCGGCGCTGCTTTCGGAAGAGGGCCAATATGTCAACGTGCGCTTCCCGGATCTGCCGGGATGCAACACCTTCGGCGAGGGGTACGCCGATGCCGTCGCCAGCGCCAGGGACGCGCTGGGAGGTCACCTTCTCTGCATGGAGGACGATCACGACGACATTCCGTCGCCGACACCCCTGAACGAACTCCGGCCGAAGAAAGGCGAAATCGCCGTTCTCGTCGACGTTCGTCTGGACATTCTCCGCGGCGAGGACTCCAACAAGTCCGTCAGCAAGAACGTCACGATTCCCAAATGGCTCAACCGCCTCGCGATGGATTCGAACGTCAATTTTTCCAGCACGCTGCAGGAGGCGTTGCGGGAAAAACTCGGACTGTGATCCCCCGTCGGAATGTCCACAAAAAGGAGCGCCTCTCGCGGATCGCGGCGAGGGGCGCTCTTTCATTCTTCTGCCCGGCGAAAGTGCGGGCCCGTATCTCTTTTTCCCGGACTGTAATAGTCGTGACTGAATCTTCGTGCTAGACTTTCGTTCGTATGGTTCCGCCTCGGTGCGTGCGTCCGGAACCCCCGCGGCGAGCGACGCGCCGGGCCGAGTGACGCGCCCCGGCCTTCGGTCGTGACGGAGGTCCGCGATCATCCGCGCGATACATGTTCCGCGCGGAAACACAGAAAAGTTTTCGGCTTTTCCGCTTGACTCTGACACGATGTCAGGGTGCATATTTATCGAAATCGGGGATTGTGTTCTTTTTCGTCAGACTGCCCTTGCGGCGATGGGAGATGATTCGGGTGAGACTCACAGACGGAACGAAGCGGTCCTACCGGCATTGCATTCTATTCGGCGTCGCGCTCGCGCTGCTGTCCGGCTGCGCGTCCGCAGGCGACGCGAAGACGTGGACGGTGACGACGACCGAGGATTCATCCATACACTCCGGGGCATTCCGGTACATTCTGGCGAACGCGGGGAACGGGGACACCATCACATTCTCGAGCACCGGTTCGACGCTCACGTCGCAGCTATATATCAGGAAAAATGTAACGATCGAGGGGCCGGCGACCATCCGGCAGACGGGATACCAGCACCGCATTTTCGTGGTGAACGACGGCGTTACGGCTGCGCTGAAAAACCTCATGCTGAAGGGTGGCGTCTCGTCGCACGGCGGAGCGCTGTGCAACTACGGCGACCTGACGATGGAAGGCTGCACCCTGACCGGAAACTCCGCGTGGATTCAGGGCGGCGCCGTTCTGAACGGCGCGACGCTGACGATGAAAAACTGCACGGTCTCGGAGAATGCTTCCGCCGAAGCCGGGGGCATCATCAATTTCGACGTCCTGAAGATGACGTCGTGCACGATCGTGAGAAACATCGCGTCGGGGTCGTGCGGCGGCGTGTTCAGCTACGGAGAGACGCAGATGAAAGACTGCGTCGTGGAACATAATTCGGCGTCCGGCTGCTGCGGCGGCGTTTCTCACGCCAACGGGACGCTGAAGGCCGAGGAGTGCGCGATACGGTACAACCTCGCGGGCGGCGACGGCGGCGGAATCGGAAACAGCGGCGTTCTCGAGATGAAGAAGTGCTCGATCGCGAACAACGACTCCGGAGGAAAGGGCGGCGGCATCTATCTCCCGCCCGAAAAATACGGCGAATCCGGGACCGTCACCCTGACAGACTGCGCCGTCACGAATAACGCAGCTTCGTCCGGCGGAGGCGTCTTCAATTCCGTCGGCCGGGACAACTGCTCGCTCAAGGACAAGACTGCCGTGAAAAACAACACGCCGGACCAGATCTCGGGCCCCTACAAGGCCGACAGCAATTGCACGATCGGGACGAACCCGAACAGGTCCTCTGCGGCGTTCTCGGGGTATTCCGGCGAGACGGAGCCCGAGCCCCGCTCGATCGTCGGCGACGCGGACGTGACAGAAGTGAAGAGCGCCCTGGCCGACCCGACGAGTGATATCTTCGCGGCCGTGAGGACGGCCCTCTCGAACGACGTCGGCGGGATATCGGGCGACGCGACCGCGTCGCTTTCGGGCATGACGGCGTCGCTGTATTACGCGAACACGTTCGAAAACGTCGCGATCGAGAGTCGGGATCTCGTTGTCGAATACACGGCCTCGTATCCGGAGCGGGTGCGCTACTACGCGCTCTTCTCCCGGGCCGACGGCTCGGGCTTCGACATGCCGGGCAGGGGCGTCCAGTTCGAGCTGCAACCCGGGCAGACGCTCCCCGACGGCGTGACGCCGCCCGATTTCTACGTCCCGGGCGAAGGCCTCATGACCTGGCGCAATGTCGTAACGGACAATGGCTCCTACGACCTTGAACCGACGACCGGAATCGTGACCTTCCGCGTCTGCTCGGTCCGCGCGGCCGAAGCAACCGGCGACACAGGCAGCGGCGGTGGGTGCAACGCCGGCGCGGGAGGGACCGAAGGCGCGTCGCTCGCCCTGCTTTTCGCCGTGCCGCTGCTGTATTTCCCGAATCCAAAAAGAAACGCCCCGAAACGGCGCGAGCGATCGCGGTGAAAAAGTTTTGGGAGATCTCTTGACTCTGCCGTTGTGTCAGAGCGCAAACTGTTTTCAGGCTCCACAAAACGTAGCGGGGAGATGAACGATACATGACACGCAACGACGGTTTCGCGTTTCGGGTTCTTCCGGCGCTCGCTGTGCCCGCCTTGCTCGCGGCGCTTTTGCTGTTCGTCCCGGCGCATCCGGCGCACGCCGTCGTCCGGACCGTGACCGATCCAGGAGACGATCTCGCCAATTGGCCGGACAAGGCGGGAATGTTCCGAACGGTCATCTACGACTGTCAGGACGGGGACGAAATCCGGTTCGCGGATACCGCGAAAACCGTGTATCTCCGGGCGGACGTCTGTTTCACTCCCGGGAGGGCCGTCACGATCACGGGCCCGGCGACGATCACGACCGCGCAGTACTATTCGGGAACCCGCTATTTCGTCGTTCCGAAAGGCGCGACCGTCGTCATGAAGAGCCTGGTGCTCTCGGGAGCCTTCCCGACGAGCGGCTCCGGCGGCGCCGTCAGGAACGAGGGGACGCTGACCATGACGGGATGCGCGATAAAAGACGGCCAGTGCCGGGGCAACGGCGGAGCCATCGACGCGGGCGATGGCTCCGTGACGACGCTGACGAACTGCGTCATTTCCGGCAACAAGCTGCTCAACTACGGCTGCTCCGGGGGCGGCATACACGTGTACAAGGGAACGCTGACGATGACCGGCTGTTCGGTGACGAACAATACGGGCGCGTTCTTCGGCGGCGGCGTCGACTTCCTGGGAACGGCGACGCTGACGAACTGCATCATCGAATCGAACACCGCGTACTCGTACGGATCCGGGGGAGGCGTCTACGGCGGCGGGATCCTGACCATGTCGGGAGGCGCCGTCCGAAACAACTCCTGCGGGCTATTGGGAGGCGGCCTCTGCTTCACGGGGGGGACGGCGACGCTGGCGAGCTGCGCCGTCGAATCGAATTCGGCGTCCCAGTCGACGGGCGAGGGCGGCGGCATCTACAACGGCGGAACAACGCTGACTCTGGTCAAGTGCGCGGTCAAGAACAATACCGCCGGAAAGCGCGGCGGCGGAATCGGAACCTCGGGTTCGCTCTCATTGAAGAACGCATGCACGATCACCGGAAACACGCCGGACAACCTCTACGCCTATTACGGATACACCTCCGACGGAACGAACCAGATCGGGACGTCCCCGAACAAGTCGGCGACGGCGTTTTCGGGCTACTCGGGCGAAACCGAACCGGAGCCCCGCTCGATCGTCGGCGACGCGGACGTGGCGCAGGTGAAAAACGCCCTGACCGATCCGGCGAGCGACGTGTTCCGGGCCGTGTCGGGCGCATTGTCGCAGGATCTCTCCGGGGTTTCGGGCGACGCGACCGCGACGCTTTCGGGCATGACGGCCTCGCTCTATTACGCGAACACGTTCGAGGGCGTCGCCGTGACAAGCACGGACCTCGTCGTGGAATACACGGCCTCATACCCCGCGCGGGCGCGGTACTACGCGCTCTTCGCGCGCTCAGACGGATCGGGGTACGAACTTCCGGACAGGGGCGTGCAGTTCGAACTCAAGCCCGGCGGGACGCTGCCCGACGGCGTGACGCCGCCCGACTTCTACGAAAAGGGCGAAGGGCTCATGACCTGGCGCTCGGTCGTGACGGACGGCGGGTCGTATGACCTCGAACCCGCGGCCGGAATCGTGACCTTCCGCGTCTGCTCGGTCCGCGCGGCCGAAGCAACCGGCGACACAGGCAGCGGCGGCGGGTGCGACGCCGGCGCAGGAGGAAGTTTCGCCCCGCTCGCGCTGCTGCTTGCCTTGCCGCTTACACTCAGGTTCGCGACTTTCGCGAGGATGCGGAGAAATACCCGGCAATAGCCCCGTCGCAGCGGTCCGAAGCGACCTCTCCGCCCTTCATCGGCCTTGACCTTCACACCGTGTGAAGGTGTATTCTCCCGGAGCATTACGATGCGGTATACATCACTTTTTCTACACTCTTTTTTCGACTGGGGATGACGTTTGGTGACACATGGGGTTCGGATCGGAAGGGGCTTTCGGAATCTCGCGGCGCTCGGCATCGGCGCCGCGATGTTTTTTCTCTTCGCAGCCGCCGGCGACGCGAAGACGTGGACGGTGACGACGACCGAGGATTCCGCGACGGATACGGGGTCGTTGCGGTGCATCATATCGAAAGCGGGCAACGGGGACACGATCAGATTTTCAAGCGGCGGGTCGAATATCACAGGTCTTCTGGCGATCGACAAGAAACTCACGATCGAAGGCCCGGCGACCATCAAGCAGGTCGGAGAATACCGCATATTCTCCATTTATCCGAACAGGAGCGTCACGCTCAAAAAACTGACGCTCACCGGGGGCGGACGGTCCATGGAACGCGGCGGAGCGATCTACAGTTCCGGCTCCCTGACGATGGAAGACTGCACGGTCACGGGAAATTCGTCGAGCAAAGAGGGCGGCGGCATTTTCTCCGAGGGAAATCTGACGATGAAAAACTGCACCGTCACGGGAAATTCGTCATCCGTCGCCGCGGGAATCATGAACCGCAAGACCACCTACGGAGCCAAACTCACATTGAAGAATTGCGTGATCGAACACAACACCGCGCACTCCCGTTGCGGCGGCGTCTATAACGAAGGCGCGCTCGAAATCGACGGAGGCGCGATTCGGAACAACATCGGCGGCTCCGCGGGAGACACGGGAATATACAACGCGGGCGGCGCGTCCGCGGAAATCGAGGATTGCGAGATCGCGAACAACACCGGCTGGGGCGGCGCCGGGGGGCTCAAAAACGAGGGAACCCTCGAGATGAAGGGCGGCAGCGTCAGCTCCAACAGCGGAGGCTCCAGCGGCGGCATCGAGAACACGGGATCGCTCAAACTGAAGAAGTGCGCAATCACCGGAAACAGCGCCGGCTGCAACGGGGGCGGCATCTACAATAACGGCGCTTCCATGACGGCGGAAGGCTGCACGATTACGGGAAACAACGCCAAATACTACGGCGGAGGCATCTTCCATCTCGAGGTGCGCTCCGACCCCAACCCCGCCGAGAAGTGCCGGCTCAAAGACAAGACCATCGTGACGGGCAACGGGCCGGATCAGGTCTGGGGTTTCTACAAGGCCGACAGCACCTGCACGATCGGAAGCGCTCCAAACAAGTCGGCGAGGTCGTTTACCGGCTTCTCCGGCGCGACGGAGCCCGAGCCCCGCTCGATCATCGGCGACGCGGACGTCGCGCAGGTGAAAAATGCGTTGGCCGACCCGGCGAGCGACCTGTTCGCAACCATCTCAAACACCATCTCGAACGACATCGGCGGAGCGTCGGGCGATGTGACGGCCGTGCTTTCGGGTGTGACGGCGTCGCTCTACTACGCGAACACGTTCGAATGCGTCGCGGTGACAAGCACGGATCTCGTCGTGGAATACACGGCCTCGTACCCCGAGCGGGCGCGCTACTACGCGATCTTCGCCCGGGCCGACGGTTCGGGGGGCTACGAGCTTCCGACGCGCGGCACGCAGTTCGAGTTGCAGGCCGGCGGGACGCTCCCCGACGGCGTGACGCCGCCCGACTTCTTCGAAGAGGGCGAAGGGCTCATGACCTGGCGCTCGGTCGTGGCCGACGGCGGGTCGTACGACCTCGAACCGGCGGCCGGCGTCGTGACCTTCCGCGTCTGCTCGGTCCGCGCGGCCGAACAGGCCGTCGGCGATACGGGAAGCGGCGGCGGATGCAACGCGGGTGCTTCGGCGGCCGAAGGCGCGCCGCTCGCGCTGCTGCTCGCCCTTCCGTTGCTGCATTTCCTGAATCCGGGAAGCAATGTCCCGAAAGGGCGCGAACGTTCGCGCTGAAAAGGATTCGGGAGACCCCCTGAGTATGCCGTGGAGCCCGAACCCATCCCGCGCCCGGGCTCCACAAAATATGTCGAGGAGATGAATGGATCCATGACACGCAACGATAGGTTCGCATTTCGGTTTCTTCCGGCGCTCGCGCTGCTCGCAGCGCTCCTGCCGTTCGTACCGGCGCATCCGGCGCGCGCCGAAGTCCTCACAGTGACCGATCCCGGCGACGATCCGACCAATTGGTCGTACAAGACGGGAATGTTCCGGACGATCGTCAACAACTGCCGGAACGGGGACGAAATCCGGTTCGCGGACGGCGCGCGAACCGTCTCCCTCCGGGCGGCCGTATCGATCTCTTCCGGGAAGACCGTCACGATCGCGGGACCGGCGACGATCACGGCGCAGTACTCGGGAAGCCGCCTTTTCGTCATCCCGGGAGGCTCGACCGCCGTCATGAGGGATCTGACGCTCTCGGGCGCCTTCCCGTCGGGCGGGTACGGCGGCGCCGTCGACAACGCCGGGACGCTGATTATGGAACGATGCGTCCTCCAGAACAACCGGTGCCGCGGCAACGGCGGCGCAATCGCCGCGGACGCCGGATCCGTGACGACGCTGACGGACTGCGTCATTTCCGGCAACACGCTGCTCAACAGCTCCTACTCCGGAGGCGGCGTCTACGTGTCCAACGGGACGCTGACGATGACCGGCTGCACGGTGAAGAACAATACGGGCGCGCTCTTCGGCGGCGGGGTCGCCTTCTCGGGAACGGCGACGCTGACGAACTGCGTCGTCGAATCGAACACGACGGACTCCTATGGGGACGGGGGAGGCGTTCACGGCAACGGAACCCTGACCGTGTCGGGAGGCGCCGTCCGAAACAACGCCTGCGGATATCTTGGGGGCGGCGTCTGCTTCACGGGGGGAACGGCGACGCTGACGAACTGCGCCGTCGAATCGAATCGGGCGTCCCAGACGAAGGGCGAGGGAGGCGGCCTCTACAACGACGGAGCCGCAGCGACCCTGGCCGGAAGCGCGATCCGGAACAACTCCGCCGGAAAGCGCGGGGGCGGCATCGGAGGCGGCGGCTCTCTCTCGCTGAAGAGCGCATGCACGATCGCCGGAAACACGCCGGACAACATCTACGTCTACAACGGATACACCTCAGACGGAACGAACCAGATCGGAAGCGCCCCGAACAGGTCCGCCACGGCCTTTTCCGGCTATTCCGGCGCGTCCGAACCGGAACCCCGGTCGATCGTCGGCGACGCGGACGCAGCCAACGTGAAAAGCGCCCTGGCCGATCCGGCGAGCGATCTGTTCGCGGCCGTGAGGACGGTCCTGTCGCAGGATCTCTCCGGGATTTCGGGCGACGCGACCGCAACGCTTTCGGGCATGACGGCGTCGCTCTATTACGCGAACACGTTTGAGGGCGTCGCCGTGACAAGTACGGACCTCGTCGTGGAATACACGGCGTCCTACCCCGCGCGGGCGCGCTACTACGCGCTCTTCGCCCGGGCCGACGGGGCGGGCTACGAGCTTCCGGACAGGGGCGTGCAGTTCGAGCTCAAGGCCGGCGGGACGCTGCCCGACGGCGTGACGCCGCCCGACTTCTACGAAGAGGGCGAAGGACTCATGACCTGGCGCTCGGTCGTGACGGACAACGGGTCGTATGACCTCGAACCCGCGACCGGCGTCGTGACCTTCCGCGTCTGCTCGGTCCGCGCGGCCGAAAAGGCGATCGGCGATACGGGCAGCGGCGGCGGGTGCAATGCAGGCGAAGGGACAGGCGTCGCGCAGCTCGCGCTGCTGCTGGCCCTGCCGCTGCCGGCGTTTGCGCGATCGCGACGAAACGCCCGGAAATAGCCTCCAACAGGCCGCGAAAGCCTTCCCGGATCGGCCTTGACCTTCACATCGTGTGAAGGTGTATGCTTTTGAAGCATTACGATGCGCTTTTTATCAATTTTTCCATACTCTTTACTCGAACGGAGATGAATCGGTTGAACCATGCAGTTCGGATCAAAGCAGGGAGGCGCGTTTCCGCAGCGATCGGCGCAGCGGTCGCGCTGGTTTTCGGTTGTGCGGCGCTGTGCGACGCGAAGACGTGGACGGTCACGACGACCGCCGATTCCGCGACGGATGCGGGATCGATCCGGTACATCGTTTCGAAGGCGGGCAAGGGCGATACGATCAAGTTCTCGAGCGGCGGCGCGACCCTCACGAACTACCTGACGCTTGACAAGAAGCTCACGATCGAGGGACCGGCGACGATCGGACAGACCGGAGGGAACCGCATCTTCTACATTCCCGCCGGCGGAAACGTCACGCTCAAGAAACTGACCCTCACCGGGGGCGGGAGAGATATGGGGGAAGGCGGAGCGATCCGCAACGACGGCTCCCTGAAGATGGAAGACTGCACCGTTACAAAAAATCGCGCCGCATTCGAAGGCGGCGCCATCTTCTCCCAGGGAACGCTGACGATGGAAAACTGCGTGATCGAGAACAATACGTCGGGCTACAGCTGCGGCGGCATTTGGAACACAGGGAAACTCGAAATCGACGGAGGCGCGATTCGGAACAACGCCGGCGGCAGCGGAGGGTGTTCCGCGATATACAACGCGGGCGGCGCGTCCGCGAAAATCAAAAACTGCGAGATCGCGAACAACACCGGCAGCGGGGGTCCCGGAGGAATCAGCAACGGGGGGACTCTCGAAATGAGCGGGTGCACCGTCGCATCCCACAGCGGAATCAGCAGCGGCGGCATCGAGAATACGGGAACGCTCAAACTCAAGAACTGCTCCATTACCGGGAACCGTTCCGGCTGCAACGGGGGCGGCGTTTACAATAACGCCGGAGTCCTGACGGCCGAGACATGTCTGATTACGGGCAACAGCGCCCAATACCGGGGCGGCGGCATCTTCCATCTCTACGGGCTCTCCGACCCGAACGCCGCCGGGAAGTGCCGGCTCACGAAAAAGACCGTCGTGACGGGCAACGGACCGGACCAGATTTCCGGCCTCTACAAGGCCGACGGCGACTGCACGATCGGGAGCGCTCCGAACAGGTCGGCGAGGTCGTTTTCCGGCTACTCCGGCGCGTCCGAACCGGAAGCCCGGTCGATCATCGGCGACGCGGATGTCGCGCAGGTGAAGGACGCCCTGGCCGATCCGGCGAGCGGCCTGTTCGATTCCGTGATGACGGCCCTCTCGAACGACATCTCCGGGATTTCGGGCGACGCGACGGCCTCGCTTGCGGGCATGACGGCGTCGCTCTACTACGCGAACACGTTCGAGGGTGTCGCGATCAAGAGCCGGGATCTCGTCGTGGAATACACCGCGTCCTACCCCGCGCGGGCGCGATACTACGCGCTCTTCGCGCGGGCCGACGGTTCGGGCTACGACATGCCGGACAGGGGCGTTCAGTTCGAGCTGCAACCCGGCCGGACGCTCCCCGACGGCGTGACGCCGCCGGACTTCTACGAAGAGGGCGAAGGACTCATGACCTGGCGCAATGTCGTGGCCGACAACGGATCGTATGACCTCGAACCGGCCGTCGGAATCGTGACCTTCCGCGTGTGCTCGGTCCGCGCGGCCGAAACAGCGGTCGGCGATACGGGCAGCGGCGGCGGGTGCGACGCCGGCGCTGCGGCGGGCTCCCTACCGCTCGCGCTGCTGCTTGCATTGCCGGTTTTCCTGACGAGACGATAGCGTTCCGGGGGGAGACGCGCCCGATGCGCGTTTCCCCCGATGTCCGGACAAAAACTGGTATCACTCAAATCCACTCCGCAGCCGAAACAGAATACAGTTACGAGACTCCTCGCAACGATCCCATCTCATCGCCAAACAAGGAGAGATTGCTCTATGCGTTTTCGATCCGCTTTCGCGTGTCCGCTTCTCGTCGCCGTCCTTCTGCTGTCCTCGGTTTCGTCCGGAATGACCGCGGAACTCGTCGCGGCTCCAATGAACCCCGCGTTCGTGAAATACATGGACGACGTTCGGGCGAAGCACGCCCTGCCCGTCACGGGCGATTCCGAACACTCCACGGGATACATCCCCGCTCCGATCGATCTGTCTCACGTGAAAGGCCGCTCCGCCGCCGCACGGGCGGGCGCGCCCATCCCCGCTTCGTACGACCTCCGCGCCCTCGGACGCGTGACGCCGGTCAGGAACCAGAACCCCTACGGGACCTGCTGGACCTTCGCGACGCTCGGATCGATCGAATCGTTCCTGCTGGGGTCGGTGGCCGCCGAAAGCCGCGACTTCTCCGAGATGCACCTCGCATGGTACGCCTATACGGGAGACGGCTCCTTCACGAAAAAGGTTCTGCCGGCGGGAGACGATCCGACCCTCGATCAGGGCGGAAACCTGTGGAAGTCGACGGCATTGCTCGCCCGCCGAACCGGCCCCGTCGACGAGGCCGACTGCCCGTATTCGACCGTCGAACGCCCCTCGGGACACTGGTCGAACTACGCGACCCGGAAGCACCTGACGGACGTGAACTACCTTGCTTGGACCACCGGCAAGACGAGCGACGCCGACATCAAGAGCGCCCTGATGACATCGGGCGCCGTCGCGGTCGCGTTCCGGTGGGAGTCGAAATACTACTCCGCCGCGAACGGGACGTACTACTACGACGGCGCGGGCGGTTCCAACCACGAAGTCCTCGTGGTCGGCTGGGACGACGCGTTCAGCCATGACCTCTTCAGCCCCGACGCGGGGACGAACGGCGCGTGGATCGTGAAGAACAGCTGGGGGACCGGATGGGGCGACGGCGGATACTTCCATCTTTCGTACAACGACGCGTCGCTGTGCGACGGAGCGGTCTTCATCGCGGGCCCGACGACGGAATCCGATGCCGTCTACAACTACGATCCCCTGGGATGGGTCGATGCATTGGGCTTTGGAACCACACCCACGGCGTGGTTTTCGAACGTCTTCACGGCCGGGAGCGGGCGCGGGAGCAAACACGCGACGCGCGAAGACCTGACGGCCGTGAGCTTCTACACGGCGACGGCCGACGCCGCGTATGAAATCTCCGTCTACACGGGCGTCGCCGCGGGCGACCCCGTTTCCGGAACGCGCGCGATCGGCCCGTTCGGCGGAACCATCGCCGCCCCAGGCTATCACGTCGTCGCGCTGCCGTCGCCGGTCACGCTGACAGGCGGGCAGCGCTTCTCCGTCGTCGTGAAGCTCACCACCCCAGGGTACGGATACCCCATCCCCGTGGAGTACGCGTACCCCGGGTACAGCGACACGGCGCGGGCGAATACCGGGGAAAGCTTCTACAGTTCTTCGGGAACGACCTGGTACGACCTCACCACCTATAACGCTACCGCGAACGTCTGTCTCAAGGCGTTCTCGAAGACCGTCACGCTGACGCCCACGCCGACCCCGAGTCCGACGCCGACCGCCACGCTGACGCCGACGCCGGCCCCCACCTCGACGCCGATTCCGAGTCCGACGCCGAGCCCTGCGCCGACGCCGTTCACGATCCCGGCTGATCCGTCCGGCGACATCCCCGACGCGGCCGCGCTCGAAGAGGCGCTCGCCGTCCTCGGCATCCGCGCCTCCGACCTGAACATCCTGAAAAGCGTCATCGAATGGCTGCCGGAATCCGACCCCGACGCCGTCCGCCCCGGAGCGCAGGATCTCCTGAACGATACCTACGCGCTCACTGAGTTTCTGGGGAAGTTGCTCATCGAAGCGAACCCGGACCTCGTCGCGAAAATCGAACAGGGGGCGCTCCCGCGGGACACCTTCAACAGGGCCCTCTACACCGTCGCGGTCTATCTTCAGGAAGTTCTTTCGTCCGCTGCGGCGCGCGGCGCCGCAGCGCCCGGGCGCGGCGCGGCAACGAGCCTTTCGGAGATCCGCTCCCGCGGCGGCGTGGTCGAGATGACGCTCGCGTCGGGATCGAAACAGGGCTCCTTCACGGCGACATTCCCGGACGCACCGCACGCGGGTGAAACCGGTTGGCGGACGCACCGGCTCGTGCTGCTGCTCAATCGCGGCTCGAAGAAGTGGGAGCGCGTCTTCACGGAGACCGACTCCGGGACGCAGTCCCGCGAAGCCGCGGCAGCGTGCGCAGACGGACAGGGCGTCGACATCACCGTCACGGACGGGCTTTCGTATGACTGGAACGAGACGGCGGGCGTCGTCCGCGTCGCGGTGACCGTCATGGCCATCGGAATCCCCGACGGCGCGCAGGCGCCGACGCCTCAGGCCCGCGCGACCGGCGGCGGGGGCGGATGCTCCGCGTCGGCAGTCGCGCCGATCGCGCTGTTGCTGATCGTCCCGCTGTTGCTGACCGGAAAACGCCGCTCCTGACGGACCCTCACGTAAGAAAACGCCCCGTTAGCCGCAATTGCGGTTAACGGGGCGTTTTTTGCTTTCCGGCGCATGATTCGATGACGGAAAGCGTCTTCCGTCAATACCCGATTTCGCGCTGGTGCCGCACGGCGACGATCAGGGCGATATTTCCGTCGTAGCGGGAGAGAAGAACATAGCCGCTGTCGCCGTCTGTACGCGACGTCTTCCGTTTCATGCAGCGCCGGTTTGTTTGTGATATGTTTTCCACAAACTCTTGCCGGGATATCCCGCGCGTTCCCGCTTGGGGAAGTGTAATTGTCGCGAGTCGAAACGGGAGCATTCCATGCATAAAACCGGTCGGGAACGCCGTCTTGCTCGGCGATCCTCCAATGGCTCCCGCCCGGGGCGGAGGTGCGTTCGACATGAACCGCGGAAAAAGCGAACTACTCGGAAACGAAGAAGCCTCTATGGACCTTCCGTCTGATTATGCGGAACTGCTGTCTTCCGTGAAGGAACGCGTGCGTTCGGCGCAGTATGCGGCGCTGAAAGCAGTCAATGTGGAACTGGTGAGCCTTTACTGGGATATCGGACGGATGATCGTTGAAAGGCAGAAGGGAGAAACCTGGGGGAAGTCCATCGTCGAACAGCTTGCCGGCGATTTGCGGCGGGAGTTTCCCGGCGTCGGAGGTTTCTCGGCTTCAAATCTCTGGAGAATGAAGGGGTTCTATGAGACATACAGGGACGCTGAAAAACTCGCACCACTGGTGCGAGAAATAGGCTGGAGCCACAATCTCGTCATTCTGGAGCGATGTCCCGACACGTTGGAACGAGAGTTCTACATCCGCATGACCCGCAAGTTCGGCTGGTCGAAAAATGTGCTTCTCCACCAGATCGAAAACGGGAGCTACGAAAAATCCCTTCTCGGTCAGAGCAATTTCGACCGGACGCTTTCGCCGAAGTTGCGCGCCCAAGCCAAGCTCGCGGTGAAGGACGAGTATACGTTCGACTTTCTCGAACTGGGAGATGAACACAGCGAGCGGGAACTGGAGCGGGCAATCATTGCGAGAATCGAAGACTTCCTGCGGGCCATGGGCGGGATGTTCGCCTTTATGGGCAGTCAATACAGGATTGAGGTCGGAGAAAGAGAGTACTTTATCGACCTTCTTCTCTTCCATCGACACCTGCGATGTCTCGTCGCCATCGAACTCAAGATCAGCGAATTCCAGCCGGAATTCGTCGGCAAGATGCAGTTCTATCTGACCGCGCTGGACAAACAGGTTCGCCGGGAGGATGAGAACCCCTCAATCGGAATCATTCTCTGCAAGGAGAAGAATCGCACCATCGTCGAATATACGCTTCACGACGCCCGAAAGCCCATCGGCGTCGCCACCTATGAGATCACTCGAAAACTCCCGCTGAATCTGAGAGGACAGTTGCCGTCGCCCGAAGAAATCTCCCGGCTTCTCGAGAACATCGAAATGTGAAACGCACATCCACAATCGACGCCGGCTGCCGCCCCCGTCAGGGCGCAGCAGCCCCCCGCATCCCCGACGGCTGCTCCAGGCGGCAGCGTTCGAGAAGCGCCGCGTCGGAGAAGACCCTGCGCGTATCGCCGTCCGCGGCGATGCGCCCCTCGTGGAGGACGATCGTCCGGGGACAGACGTCGAGCACCATGTCGAGGTCGTGCGTCGCGATCAGGCGCGTGTGGCGGAAGTCGCGCAGCAGGCCGATCAGCAGGCGGCGTCCGTACGGGTCGAGTCCCGATCCGGGTTCGTCCATTATCAGGACGTCCGGCAGCATCGCGAGGACGGTCGCGATCGCGACGGCGCGCTTCTCCCCCCCGGAAAGCCGGTAGGTCGGCCGGTCGGCGAGGCGTTCCGCGCCGACGCGTTCGAGCGCATCCGTCACGCGCTCGCGGACCTCGGACTCCGAGAGCCCCTGATTGACCGGCCCGAAGGCCACGTCGTCGAACACGGTCGGCATGAAGAGCTGGTCCTCGGAGTCCTGGAAGACGAAGCCGATCCTGCGGCGCACCTCGCCGACCGTCTTCTTCGACAGCAGCGTCCCGCCGACGTCGATCGTTCCGCCGGAAGGGACGATCAGCCCGGTCAGCGCGAGCATCATCGTCGACTTCCCCGCGCCGTTCGCGCCGACGAGGCCGATTGCCTCGCCGTGCTCCAGCCGGAACGAAACGCCCCGCAGGGCTTCCGTGCCGTCGGGGTAGGCGTACCGGAGGTCGCGGACGTCGAGATAGTGATGGCTCATCGGGCCATAGCCAGGCCGGACAGGAGTCCGGGCAGATTCACGAATCGGCACATCAGGAAGAACCCTCCCCATGCGAGGATGAACACAAGGTCGCTGCGCGCGAACGCGAGCGGCCGCAAAACGCGGATCTCGCCGTCGAAGAGGCGCGCCTTCATCGCCCGGTGGACGCGCGTCGCGCGGTCCAAGGCGCGCAAAAGCAGCAGCCCGATCATCGGGGCATACGCGGCGAGCGCGAGCTTCGGCCTGTTTCCGCCCGAGCGCAGGTCGTGCGCCCGAACCATGCGCTGCGCCTCGCCCGCAAGCAGGCCGATGTAGCGGTGGAGAAATTCGAGCTGCGTCACGAAGACGCGGGGGACGCCCATCTTCGCGAGGCCGAGGCAGAGCGCGTCGAAGCGCGTCGTGAGCACGAGAAGCACGGCCGCCGACACAGCGAGGAACGACCGGACCGCGATCGAGAGGAACGACATCCACCCGCCCGTGACCGCGAGGCCGCCGATTCGAAAGAGAACCTGCCGGTCGAAGAAGGGGTTGAACAGGCCGACGAGCAGGATGAAGGGCGTGGCGAGCAGCGTGCGCTTCAGGACCGCGCCCGTCCGGACGCCCGACAGCGCGGTGATCGCGACGGGATACAGGACGAACGGCGTCAGCCGCGACACGTCGTACTTTCCGAACGACGTCACGGCGACGACAAAGAGAACGGTCACGAGGCACTTCGCCCGGGGGTCGAGCCGGTGGACGGGGCTCGACCCGAGCGATTCGCCCGCGGCGCCGGCAAGCTCCGTCAGGTTTCGGTCGAGGGAATGCGACATTCGAAAGGAGGGCGCTGCGGCCGAAAAAGGCGGGAGGCTTTGACGTATCCCCCCGCCCGAACGCTTACCTGCGCGCGGTCGATGCGCGCCGCAGAGCCAGGCCGATCACGACTGCAAGCGCCAGCGTCAGCGCGCCGCCGACGAGGCCAGCAACGCTCGTGCCCATGTCGGGGTTCGGCCAGGCGGCCGGTTTCTCGGACTGAGAGGCCTCGGCCCGCGCTTCCGCCGGGTTCTCGGCTTCGCTCGCGCGGAAGCCGTAATCCGGAAGGAATGCGGTCTTCTCCTGAATCCCGGCCAGCGCCGCGTGGACGCCGCCCGCAGGGGCCGAAAGCTCTTCGCTGCCGGAGGTCTTCGCCATCGACCACTCAAGGCCGTCGGGATACGTCGAGGCGAACCAGGAGAGCGCGCCGCCCGTGAAAACCGCGGCGACGGCGAGTCCGGCAAGGATTTTTTTCATCGAAACGCCGCGCATCGGGGCGTTCTCCGCGGCCATCGAGAGGACCTCCGGCCGGGCCTGCCACACGAAGAGGACGACGGCGGACGTCACGACCCCTTCGACGAGGCCGATCGCGAGGTGGATCGGCTGCATGAGCAGCACGAAGGTGTTGAACGGCAGCGCGGAGACTCCCGAGGCCATCGTCTCGAGGACGACGGAGAAGGCCCCGAGCTGCAGCCCGATCACGGACGATGCTGTCGCGGCGATGAAAATCGTCTTCGCGGTCGCATAGCGACCTGCGATCGCCTTGTAGATGAACGGATACGCGATGAAGCACGGAAAGAACGCCATGTTGAAGATGTTGCACCCCAGCGCGAGAAGGCCCCCGTCCGCGAAGAAGAGCGCCTGGACGACGAGAACGGAGGCGAGCGTCAGGAAGGCCGCGTGGGGCCCCAGCAAAATCGCCAGGATCATCCCCCCTCCGAGATGGCCGCTCGACCCCGTGGCCGGTATGCTGAAGTTGATCATCTGGGCCGCGAAGATGAACGCGCCCAGGACGCCCATCAGCGGAACCCGCGAGTCGTCGGGCGACTCCCTGAGCTTCTTCGCCGAGTACGCCGCCAGTCCCGCGGTCACCGCCCACATCGCGCCGCCGACCGCAGGGGAAAGCAACGCATCCGCCATATGCATCGAGAAAGGCCCCTTTCGTGTTACGTATTATTTCTATTGTAGCACCACCCTTCGCGCTGTCAATGGCGGTCTTTCGCCGCGGCGGCGAAACGGCCTTCGAAACGAGATCCGGCCCGGAAGGGCGCGTTCCCCTCCGGGCCGGACGAACATTCCGCTATCGTGAGTTCCGCCGTTTTCGTTACGCCCGGCTCTTCCCGAGAATTTCCGAGAACGCCGCGCAGAGGATGTCGGTGTTTTCCGGGTTCATATTCATGGAGTAGACCCGGATCTTGTTTTCCGTGACATACCGGTCTCTGAGGAAGATATTCCGCTCTCGCATTTCGGCGCACAGCCGCGCCGCGCCGATTCCGGCGCGGTCGTCGAGCGTCAGCTCGAGGGTCGGATATTCGCAGAGGCAGTACTCCGACGGGACGAACGCGGCGCTGAAGCCCGGAAAGCGCGTGACGCACGCGGCGACCTTTTCGAGCAGCGCGGTCATCGCCCGTTCCTTCGCCGCGAACTTTTCGGGGCTGATGTTCCCGAGCGCGGTCAGAAGGCCGATGATGGTCTCCTTGCTCACCTTCATGCCGCGACCGATGCCATGCGACGGCGTCGACCGGAACTTCTCCTTCGGCATCAGCGATTCCGGCGGATTCCAGTCGGGGTAGTGCTCCGACGGTGCTTCGAGCATCTGTGCGGCGGCGGAGGCGATCAGGTCACTCCGGCCGCAGAGGATGCCGCTGTTCTGCGGCCCGCGGATGCCCTTGCCTCCGCTGATGCAGACGAGGTCCGCCCCCATGTCGATGAATTTGTGGAGGTTTTCCAGCGGAGGAACTTCCGGCCCCGCGTCCACGATGACGGGAATTCCGTGACTCTCCCCGACCCCGATGACGTCTTCGAGCTCCGGATGGCTGTCCGTCCGCGCGGCGTAGGCGATGGCAACCGTTCTCTCCGTGATCGCGGCTTCGATGTGCCATTTGTCGATCCTGTAGACGGACATCGGCGCGATCGGCGCGTGGGGGATTCCGGCGGCGACGAGCTTCGCGCCCGCGGCCCGGAACGAGTGCGCGTAGCCGCTGATCTGGTGCGAGGGCATGATGACCTCGTTCGGCATGTCGCTCGAGTCCGGAAGGCGGTCCATCCGGGCGACGTCGAAACCGCACATGCACGCGGCCGTCGCGAGCGTGAGCGCCGAGAACGCGCCGCTCGTCACGATGCCCGCCTCGGCGTGGGTCACCCGTGCGATGACCTTCGAGGCCGCCGCCTGCAGCCGGTCGATGGGAACCGTATGCTTCGCGGCCTCGTCCATCGCGTCCAGGGTTTCCTGTTCCATGATGGCGCCGCCGTACCGCGTCAGCGGACCGTCGAAATTGAGAATCGGACTGACTCCGTAGCGTTCGTAGATGTTCATTGTCGCACCTCCGGTATGGTCGTTCGCGACGATCACTCGTCGATTCTGCCGGCCGTCCCCTCGCCCGAGAACAGGGCCGGAAGGCCGCCGGTGTGCCAGAACAGGATGCGGCTCCCGCGCGCGATCACGCCCCTGCGCAGATAGTCGAGAAGCCCGGACATCGCCTTCGCGCCGTACACCGGGTCGAGCAGGATCCCTTCGCTCCGCGCGACCTCCCGGATCGCCCTCGTGCTCCCGGGCGTCGGGACATCGTAGGTTCCACCGAAGTCGAAATCGACGCGGACATCCTCTTCGCGGAACGTCAGGTCGAGCTTCAGGAACTCCGCCGTCGCGCGCGCCGCCTTCAGGATGTCGTCGACCATCGTCGGGTGCATCGAGGACGTGCAGAACCCGTACATCGCCGTCTTCGCCCCGAAGAGCTTCTTCGCCGTCAGCATCCCGGCGTACGTTCCCCCGGCCCCGAGCGGCGTAACGATACAGTCGAAGTCGTCGAGCGTCATGTTCAGCGCGTCGAGCTGGACGGCAAGTTCGGCGAGAGCCGCGAAATACGCGGTGTGCCCGCTGGCGAAGGGCGCTCCGACCGTGAGATACCGGCATATATGGCCTTCGGCTTCGAGCTCGCGGATGCGTTCGAGCCTCATGCCTTCCGTTCTTCCGAGACCGCCGTAGAGATTTTCTCCCGGCTCCAGCCGGACGAAATGGACTTCCGCCCCGAG
Source organism: Lactivibrio alcoholicus (assembly GCF_055390895.1). Lineage (NCBI taxonomy): Bacteria > Thermotogati > Synergistota > Synergistia > Synergistales > Aminobacteriaceae > Lactivibrio > Lactivibrio alcoholicus. The sequence goes on along the minus strand of NZ_AP042471.1, from coordinate 1,629,108 downwards.
CGCCCTGTCCAGAAGGAGATTCCCCCGGCTGTCGTCCGGAATCTCCGGCCCGTAGAGATACAGGACCGTCCTGAGGCCGCACCTGTTGCCCGCCGCGACGGTCTGGCGGCACCAGTTCGACTGGACCGACGCCCCCGTCACGATGCGGTCCGCACCCTCCGCCAGAAGGCCGGGGAGGACGAACTCCAGCTTCCTCGTCTTGTTTCCCCCGAACTCGGGGCCCGTCAGATCGTCGCGCTTCATGTAGAAATCGACGCCGTAGCTCCGCGACAGATTTTCGAGCCGCTGGAGCGGCGTCGGCAGAAAGGCCAGACGGACTCTCGGAACGTCCCGGAGGATCTCTCGCGTCATTTCGCTGATTTCCCGGATCGCTTTCATCGTCTCACTCCCATGCGACACACTCGAAAAATTTTCCGCTACGTCCGGTCCGCCGGGGTCGCCCCGGGCCGAACGCCCTTCATCGCCGACCCGGCCGCGATCAGGATCGGGTCGTACACCGGCGCGACGGGAGGGGCGTAGACGAAGTCGACGTCGTTGAGCTCGCCGACCGTCATCCCCGCCGAGATCGCCGTCGCGCAGACGTTGATCCTTCCCGCGACGGACTCGCTCCCCACGGCCTGCGCCCCGAGGAGCCGGCCCGACCGCCGGTCGTAGACGAGCCTGATGCGATTGTCCCTGCCGCCGGGATAGTACGACGCCCTGTCCTGCTTGACGATCTTCGTCTCCCCCGCGTCGAACCCAACCTCCGCCGCCTGTTCCGGCGACACGCCGGTCGACGCAACATACAGGGAGAACACCTTCGTTGCCTGCGACGCGAGGACGCCCCTGAACGCGGCGCGCTCCCCGACGATGTTCGCCCCCGCGACCCGCCCCTGCTTGTTCGCCGTCGTTCCGAGGGGGACGTAGGCCGGACGCCCCGTCACGAGGTTGACCGTCTGGACGCAGTCGCCGCAGGCCCATATCGAATCGTTCGACGTCTTCATCGTCTCGTCGACGGCGATGGCGTTCCTGACGCCGAGCCTGAGTCCGGCCTTCTCAGCGAGCGCGGAGTTCGGCCGGACCCCGACCGAGACGACCACGATATCCGCCTCGAGGATCTCCTCCCCGCGCACCCGGACGCCCGTCGCCCGCCCGCCCTCGCTCACGATTCCGTCGACGGTCGTTCCCGCGAGGAGCCGGACCCCGTTTTCCTCGAGCTCTTTCCGCACGATGGCCGAATACTCGTCCCCCAGAAAGGGAAGCGGCATGGGGAGCGCCTCGACGATCGTGACCCGAAGCCCGTTCTGCGCGAACTGCTCGGCCATCTCGAGGCCGATGAATCCGCCGCCGACGAGAACCGCCGTCCGCGCGCCCGGCGCCCGGACGGCGCTCCGGAGCGCCATTCCGTCCTCGACCGTCCGGAGGAAGAACACTCCCTCCGAACGGATTCCCGGGAGCTCCGGGATCACGGGCGACGCTCCGGTCGCGAGAACGAGGAAATCGTAGGCAACGTCGCGGCGTTCTCCCGAGGTCAGGTTCTCGACCGCGACGGTTTTGCCCGCGACGTCGATTCCGGTCGCCTCGCATCGGATGAACGTCCGGATGCCGCGCTCGCCTTCGAGCGTCTCCCGCGTCAGTGAAACGAGGTCGTTCTCCGACGCGACGAGCCCGCCGACGTAATACGGAAGTCCGCAGGCGCCGTAGCTGACGAATCCCGACCGCTCGTACACCTCGACCTCGAGATCCGGTCGCGTCCGCTTCGCCTTCGACGCCGCGCTCAGCCCCGCCGCCGTGCCTCCGATGACGACGAGGCGCTTTCCGGAACCGGCCCCGTTCACGGTGGCTTACGCGGTGGCGCCGTATTTCTCGACGACGCCCATCTCCCGCATCAGATTCCCGAGTTCGTCGAACTTCGGTCCGGCGAAGTCGAGGTAGGGCCGTCGCAGATGCCCGCCCGGCAGGCCGAGGATCCGAAGGGCCGCCTTGATGACGATCGGGTTGGACAGCTGGTAGAGGGCCTGCAGCAGCGGATAGTATCTGAAATAGGTTTCGCGGCACTCTTCCATGATCTGCATGTTCGCCCACGGGCGCGAAAAACGCGCGACCTCCTCCGGAATGATGTTGCCTCCGATGTTCGCCGTCCCGTTTCCTCCGACGGCGAGCGTCGGGATCACGATGGAATAGTTCGGGTAGTCGCAGCAGAGGATGTTGAGCCTGTCGCCGCAGAGACGTTTGACCTGGACGAGCTGTTTGACGTGCGGCATCGCTTCCTTGTCGACGATGAAGTTCGGGTTGTTCGCGGAAAGGCGCGCGATGGTCTGCGGCTCCACCTGGACGCCGAGCCGCGACGGGTTGTTGTAGATGCCGCAGGGGATCCTGACGGCTTTCATGCAGGTGTCGAGGTGCTCGTACACCGCGTCCTGCGGGATGAGGACGTACGGGGGAACCGTGAAGACGACGCCGTCGCCGCCTTCGCCCTCGACGTATTTCGCGAACTCGACGCTGCCTTCCGTCGTGTTGGACGACGCGTTGAAGAACACGGGGATTCTCCCCTTCGTCATCCTGATAACCCGCCGGACGATCTCCTTCTTCTCCTCGACCGTCAGAAGGCTGATCTCTCCGCACGATCCGAGGACGAAGAGCTCCGATGTTCCGTAGCGGATCTGCCTCTCGATGAGAACCTGAAAACCGTCGTAATCGATCGCGTTGTCGGCCCTGAACGGCGTCGGCATCGCGACCCAGGAACCTGTGGGTCGAAACACGCTACGCATCTCCTTGTCGTGGTGTCGTGTGATGTGAATCCATCGGAATCAGCGGTTCGCCGTATCGATCTCGACGATCATGTCGATCTCGACCGACGTGTTCACCGGAAGCTCCGCGACCCCGGAGGCGGAGCGGACATGCCGTCCGTCGTCGCCCCAGAGCCGCACGAGAAGATCCGACGCTCCGTTGACGACCTGCGGCTGCTGCGTGAATCCCGGGGCGCTGTTGACGTAGCCGACGAGCCGGACGATCCTGCGGATCCGGTCGAGGCTTCCGAGCTCCGCCCTGAGCGCCGCGAGGCAGTTGAGACACGCGTCCCGGGCCGAGAGCGCTCCCTGCTCGAGCGAGAGATTCCCCCCGACCTTCCCGAGGTAGCGCCGCTCGCCGTTGATATAGGCCGTCTGCCCGGCCGTGAACGCGAGATTCCCGACGACGCGGACCGGAATGTACGCCCCGGCCGGAGCCGGCGCCTGCGGCAGTTCGAGCCCCAGGGCGGCGAGTTTTTCTTCGATGGTCATGTCATGCCCCTCCTTTTTGTTCTTCCGGGAGAGTCGCGCGCGACATCCGCTGGACGACCCAGAGGACCGCGAATATTCCCGCTCCGACAAGCGACGTATGCAGGGCCGGATGACAGCACAGCATCGAGGCCACGAAGAAGAGCAGCCGTTCGGGAATCGTCACGCGCCGGAAGAGGTACCCCGTGACGAAGACGTCGAGAGAGAAGACCGCGACGAACGCGAACGCAATCGTGCCGAGGATTTCCACGGGCGACCCCTCGAGCAGCAGGCCGGGCTGGAAGATGAAGATATAGGGAACGGCGAGAATCGGGATCGCCATCTTGAACGCCTCGACGCCCGTATCCCACGGATTCGACCCCGCAAGCCCCGCGGCCCCGTAGGTCGCGGTGGCGACGGGCGGCGTGATGTTGCAGAGGATGCCGAAGTAGAACGCGAACAGATGGCACGCGAGAACGTGGAGTCCCATCGCGGTCATCGCCGGAACGAGCAGGACGGAGACGATGATGTAGACGCCCACCGTCATCATTCCCGTTCCGAGAATGAGCGCCGTGATCATCACGAGCGGCAGGAGAATCGACATCCTGCCCCCGGCGACGTTGATCAGCGACGTGCTGAGCGTGTACCCCAGACCCGATTGCATGACGCACCCGACGATGATCCCGGCGCACGCGCACGCGGTCGTGACCGAGAACGTCATGCGGACCGCGTTGTTGAGGCCTTTCACCAGCGTCCGCAGCGTGAAACGAGTGTCCCGCCCGAGCATACTCGCCGCGAGCAGCGACACGACGCCCCAGAAACCGGCCTTGACCTCGCTCGCCCCCGCGAGCATGAGGTAGATGAGGACGAAGAGCGGCAGAATGAGGTAGCTTTTGGACGCGAGCGATCTCCACGACGGCAGCGCCTTCATGTCCTCGTCCGAGAGCCTCATGAGGCCGTGCTTCCTCGCCTCGAGGTGGACGATGCAATAGATCGAGAAGAACCAGAGAACGGCCGGAACCACGGCAGCCTTGCAGACGGCGCCGTATGAAATTCCGAGGACCATCGCGATGATGAACGCGGCCGACCCCATGATCGGCGGCATCACCTGCCCGCCCGTCGACGACGTGGCCTCGACGGCGGCCGCGAATTGCGGCCTGTACCCCAGCTTCTTCATGAGCGGGATGGACACCTGACCGACCAGAAGCGCGTTGCCGACGGCCGTTCCGTTCACCATGCCGACGAGGCCGCTCGAAATGACGGCGACCTTCGCCGGTCCGCCCGTCGACTTTCCGACGAGCTTCATCGTGAAGTTCATGAAGACGTCGAGAACCCCCGTTTCCATGAGGAGTCCCGCGAAGATCAGAAAGACGATGACGAACCCGGCCGCGGCCGCGACCGGAGATCCCCAGACACCCTCGAGATCGAGGTACTGGATGTTGATGATTTCGCCGACCGAAAACGGCGCGTGATTCAGGAAGCCCGGGAACCACGGCCCGGCGTACACGTAGATCAGAAAGAAGACCGTGACCACGACGATGCTCATTCCGACGTGGCGTCTCGACGCTTCGATGACGAGAAACAGAAGAACGGTCCCCATGAACAGATCCGTCGTCGTGGGGCTGCCGGCACGGAGCGGAATCTCGGTGCTGTTCGCGAACGTGTAGATCAGGACGACGGCGGAGAGAATCGCGAACGCCGCGTCGACCAGAAGGCATACGGCTCTCTTCGCGGAAGGCTGCTCCTTCGAGTACCGCTGCTCCATCGAAGCGAGGAAGAGGACGATCAGCACCATCATCAGATGGACGGTTCTGTGGCGGAACGCCTCGAGCTGGCCCGAATACGACGTGACGAGATGAAAGAGCGCGAGAGCGACCGCAAGGACGGTCACGGCGGTCGCCAGAAAGCCGTTCTCCCTGATGACTCCGGCGAGCGTCTCGTCATCACGCAATCCGATAATATCTCTTTTGAATGACATCATGCCCTCCAAAATGTGTTTTCCTGCGTCCGGCGCATGTGGAGCACGCGCCATCGCTTTTCCCGTAACGCGGTCTCTTCTCCGGGGAATATCGCGCGATGCGGATCGATCTGCGGAGCACGCGCGGAGCCGGTCGGAAACCGTGCGGTCGCGACAGGGGGAAAGACGGCCGCACGGTCCATCCGGCAGTGCCGGTTTCCTATTTCGCGGGAGCCTCTCCGGCCTTCGGAATCGTGAATCCCTTCTCTTTGTAGAACTTCAGCGCGCCGGGATGGAGCGGAACGACCGTGCCCCGAAGCGCGTTCTCGATTTTGATCTGGCCCTTGAAGGACGCGGGGGCGACTTCGACGAAACGCTCCACGTTCTCCCAGAGCGCCTTCGTGATGTTGTAGACGAGTTCTTCCGGAACATCCTTGTTGCAGTAGAATCCGCCGCTATAGCCCACCGTCGCGATGTCCTTCGTCACACCCTTGTAGGCTCCGGCCGGGATCACCCACTTTTCCATCCCGTATTTCGCAGCCATCCGGTCGAGGAGATCCTGCGGCAGCTGCATGATCTCGACGGGAGAAAACGTGTCGACGTCCATGAACGCCGAATTGGGAGGCATCGTGAGCAGCGCGTAGAAATCGATGTGGTCGTCCTTCATCAGGAGAGCGCCGTCCGGGAACCCGACGAGCGTCACCTTGCCGAAGTCATCGTACTTGAGGTTGGATTCGACGAGAAGCCTGTCGAAGATAATCTTCCCAGTGAAGCCTTCCTTGCCGGGGCTGAAGCGCTTGCCCTTGAGATCATCGATGGTCTTGTACCCCTTGGACGAGAGAAACACGATATGGAACGGCTCGATATACTGGTTGCCGATGTACCGCAGATTCCGGCAGGGCTTCTCGAACGGAGGACGTCCCTCCCACGCGTCGAGCGCCGTGCCGCTGTACGAATACCCTATCTGGGCGCGGTTCGCGTCGATATCGCGGCAGTTGCTCACGCCGCCGCCGATCGTCGGCGACGCCCGGACGCCCTCGATCTTCTCCGTCAGGATGCTCGCAAGTACCGAGCCGCCCGAAAACCACGTCCCCCCGACAGTCCCCGTGGCGATCTTGAGGTACGTCGTCTCCGCGCATTCTCCGACGACGCACGCCGGACCCGCAAACAGGAGCATCGACACGACCAGGAACACGCCGAACGCCATTCCGCACAGCTTTCTCAACTTCTACCCCTCCTCGATATGGTGTATGACTGGTGCAGACGCACTCGCTCATGGGCAAAACCGCTCCGGGAGGTGAAACGGCGTTCAGGTCCCCGCGCGGCTACCTCTTCAGGTTCTTCTCGACATACTCGAGATCGCCGAGAATGTTGTTCAGATGGTTCGTCATCGCCATCCTGGCCTTCGCGGAATCCCTCGCGCATATCGCTTCCAGGATCTCCCTGTGGTCTTTTCCGATGACGCTTCCGGCGGTGTTCCGCAGCTTCTCGACGATCGACGAGTCCTGTCCGCCGTGCCGGATCACCCTCAGGGCCGTCTCGATGATCGGATTCTTCGATGCCTTCGAGATCGCCTCGTGAAACCTGATGTCCGTGACGGCCATGCTCCTGTTCGACGCAAGGAGGTTTTCCATCTCGCGCAGGGCACGCTCCATCGACGCGAGGTCCTCGTCCGTCGCGTGTTCCGCCGCAAGCGCCGCGGCCTCCGATTCCAGGGCGCGCCGCGCCACGAGAATGTCGCGGACGTGCGTCCCCTCGTCGGTGAAGAGGAACTGCCCGAAGTTCCGGAGCGACTCCTTCTTCTCCTGCACCGACAGAAGGCGTTCGAGATGCTCCCGCCCCGCGTCCGAGAGGACCCGTCCCTGAAAGCCGATTCGTTCGACGAGCCCTTCGTTATCCAGCTGCTTCAGAATCCGTCCGACCGTCGCCTCGCCGAGCCGGAATCCATGCCCGCCGAGATATTCCCGGATCACGCCCGCACCCTGCGGTTCACCCGCGACGGAAAGAAACGAAAGCACCAGACATTCAACCTTGCTCGATCCCATGTGCCCCTCCCCCATCGCTGCTCATCAACGATGAGTAGCGACATGACTATTATAGATTTTTTCCGACCGGAGTCAAGCGAGACTGTTCATGATCCGCGATCGGACAGCACCAACGTCGTATCGGAAAATATCATGCCATATCCCGGGACGGAATGCTTCCGCTCCACAATGGCGGATGACTGCGGTACGACTGGTCAACGACAATTACACTTCCCCTGACAGGAACGCACGGGAACTATCGGTCAGAGACGCTCGAAACGAGACTTTGTCCGCACCCCCTTCATGTGGAACGAATTCGCTCCACTCCTGTCCGAACTCTCGTACTTCAGTCTGAAGGACGATGGAATGGAACGCGTTTTCCCATCTTATGTATGGGCGGTATTTTTTTCTTGTTTACAAAGGATGGACTCTGTGGTATATCACCATAAACGCTTCGTAGTTATACAAGGCGCTATGCTCAAACATAACAACAAATTTGCGCAGAACCATCATACATTCGTCGTTTTTAGACACCGAAATTGATCATTACGATCGAAACAACGCCGGATGCGATGTCGCACACTCGCGGAATGCGGGAAAAGCTTTTTCGGGAAGGGAGGGCGGAAGGGAGCGGTACCGAAGAGAAGCATACCGTCAGAGATTGAAAGGGGGAGTTCCGTGTGAACCTGTATCTTCTGTTCCTGTGCCTTGCTGTCTTCGCAATCGGCGACATTCTCGGCGTTGCGACAAAGGCGAAGCTTTCATCGGTTTTCGTCGCGCTTCTGCTCTTTCTCGTCGGTTTCCTGACCGGCTTCTTCCCGCCCGACGTCATCGACAAGGCGGGCCTCTCGCAGATCGCGAAGTGGGCGTCCGGGTTCATCATCTTCCATATGGGAACGATGATCAATCTCGACGAGCTCCGCCGCGAGTGGAAAACCGTCGTCATGTCGCTCTTCGCGATGCTCGTCGCCGTCGTATCGATCATCGCGGTCATTCCGCTCATCGGGAAGGACGCCGCGATCGTAAGCATCCCGATCGTCAACGGCGGAATCATCGCGACGCAGATCATGACCGAAGCGGCGATGCAAAAGGGACTGACGCTCGCGGCGGCTCTCGGCGCGATCGTCTACGCGGTCCAGAAGTTCGTGGGGACGCCGCCGGCCTCGTTCTTCGGCCTCAGGGAGGCGGAAATCATCCTCAGGGAATACCGCGCGACGGGCGGAGCGCCCGCGCAGAGCGCAGCGAAAGCCGACACACCGGCTTCTCCCGTCCGGCAGTCATTCCTCCAGAGAAACGATCTCGACAAGTATTACACGAATTTCACGTGCCTCGCCGTTACGGGACTTTTCGCGTGGCTTTCAATGGAGCTCCAGAAGAAGACCGGCGTCAACTATTCGATCTGGGCGCTGCTGGCAGGAGCGACCGTCGCGCAGCTCGGCATCGTTCCGGAGCGCATTCTGGACAAGGGTAAGGCGTCCGGACTCCTGAACATGGCCGTCTTCGCCGCGATCATTCCGTCCCTGGCGAAAATAAAGGTCGCGGATCTCGTGACGCTTTCCTGGCAGACGATCGTCATCTTCGCAGCCGTCCTCGTCGGAACGATCATCTTCATGTACCTTCTTCCGACGTGGAAGTTCATCGGGTCGCGGAACCTCTCGGTCGGCATCGCGATGGGACAGCTCCTCGGCTTCCCGGCGACCTATCTGATCGCCAACGAGATCGCGACGGCCGCCGCACAGAACGAGGGGGAACGCGCAGCCGTCCTCAAGAAGATCATGCCCGCCTACGTCGTCGCCGGACTCGCGTCGGTCACGACCGTTTCCATCGTGATCGCGGGGTTCTTCGTCAAGTTCCTGTAGCGCCGCGACCCGAGCGAAAGAACGGGGGCGGGGAAATGTATCGCTTCCCCGCCCCCGTTCCATACAGAGTCCCCTCGCGCGGAAACCCGAACGCTTCCGGCTGATCGCCCGCTCGTCACCGCGCTCCGTAGTACCGCTTCGCCTCCCGCCGACAATGGACGGGATGGCAGCCCTCTTTCAGGAGGGACCCGCCTGGAGAGGGACGAAAGGACGCACGATGCGGGATTCCGCTATTTTTTGATCGCATCCGCCACGGATTCGATGAATTTTCGCGACGGCGCCTTTTTATCCCTTTCGGAAACATCGACGATCAGCTGGTACAAGTCGACGTTCTTTTCCCTGGCGACTTCCCTGAAGGTCGGGAGAAAGCTGGAGTGACACCCGGCAATCCCCAACACCAATTCGACCGGAGGTATCGGGGGCGTGAACTTTCCCCTCAAGGGCGGCATGATCTCGTTATCTATGCTGGACAGAAGGGAATGCAAATCATAACGGGACGCCTCTCCGAACCGCTGAAGCAGAGCAACCATCGCCTCCGTTGGAATGTTGCCGACGCTTCGCGCCATTCCCATGACGCCGCAGTCAATGGACGCAGCCCCGGCGCGCCATGCCGCAAGGCCGTTCGCGACGGCCAGGCCGAGATTGTTGTGTCCGTGGAATCCCACAGGGATCGACACGGCGTCTTTCAGGACGGCGACATACTCCTCTACCTCTTCCGGAACCATATGTCCGGCGGAATCCATTATCGTCACCGCGTTGGCCCCCGCGGCCTCAAGGGCACGGGCCTCCCGGGTCAGTCCGGCGGCGGGAAGACCGTACGCTTTCATCAGACTGGTTCGTACTTTGATTCCGTACCTCCGGATCATTCCAATCAGATCCGCCGCTCCGGCCGAGTCTCCCGCATTGATCCCGACGCGGAGAAACCCGAGCCCCTTTCGTGCGGCGGACTGAACCTTGTTTTCGGTGGCGAACTTCGGTTGACAGAACATCCCGATCTCGGCCTTTCCGAAATACGGTGAGGCGACTTCCAGGTATTCCTCGTCCGACAAGGGCGCTTTCTTGGCGCTGCCTTCGTTTCCGCCGAGGCCGCTGCAGTGCCCCATCTCTATGACTTTTATGCCGCCCCTGAGCAGAGATTCTATGATCGTTACGGTCATTTCCTTCGAAAACCCCGCTCCGACGACGTTGCTTCCGTCTCTCAGGGTGCAGTCGAGCAATTCGACCATAATCGGGTCCTCCTTTTTTCTTTCAATATCACGTTCGTACTTTCCGTACCTCGCGCAGGATCGGATATCCCACGGAAACGAGAATCAACGCGAGTATGGCGAGACTGAGCGGACGGTACAGAACCGGAAGAAGACTTCCGTGGAAAAGAACCAGCGTCCTCCGGAGTTCGGCTTCAACCATGGGACCGAGGACAAGGGAGAGAACGATGGGCGCCTGGGAGATTTTATACCGTTCCATAAAGTATCCTAAAATGCCGAACCCGAAAAGGAGCCACACATCGAAGAAATTGTTTCTGATGGCGTACGAGCCGATCACGCTGAGAACGCAGATGACGGGCGCCAGGACGAGGTTCGGGACTCTGAGCACCTTCACGAACTGTCTGGCGAACGCCATTCCGACGACCCAGAACATGATGTTGGCCAGGAAAAGGGAGACCATCAGCGTATAGGTTATCTCTCCGTACTTGATAAACAGGTTGGGCCCCGGGATCAGTCCCTGAATCGTCAATCCTCCTATAAAGACCGCCGACACGGCATTTCCGGGGATCCCGAGCGTCAGCGTGGGAATGAGAGAGCCCCCCGTTACCGCATTGTTCGCCGCTTCCGACGCGGCCACGCCTTCGATGTTTCCCTTTCCGAAAGAGTCGGGATCCTTCGACGCCCGTTTCGCCTCGTTGTAGCTGATGAAAGCGGCGACGCTCGTTCCTGCGGCAGGCATGATCCCTACGATGACTCCGATGATGGAGGATCTGAGAATCGTGAGCCAGGTCCGCTGAATATCTTTCTTCTCCGGGAGAATACGGTCGGAGATGGCGATGTCTTTCGACGAAACGATATTTTTCTGACTTCCCGCGGCGAGCTTGATCGCCTGGGAAAGGGAGAACAGGCCGATCAGCGCGGGAAGAATCGGGATTCCGTCCAGAAGGGAATCGTTTCCGAAGATATATCGCGGGAACCCAGTGAAGTTATCCATGCCTGCGGTTGCGATGAGCAATCCGAAAATCGCCGACAGAAACCCTTTCAGATAGGAACCGGACGAGAGACTGACGATCACCGACAGGCCGAAAAGGCCTACGAGAAAGTATTCGGACGGCCCGAACTTCAGCGCGATTTTCGCCAGGGGCGGGGCGATGAAGAGGAGCGCCACGGCGCTGACAATGCCCCCCGCGAGAGACGCCGTGGTCGACATTCCGATAGCCTTTCCGGCAAGCCCCTTCTGGGTCATCGGGAAGCCGTCGAACGTTGTCGCTATGGACGCGTCCGTCCCGGGCGTCCTGAGAAGAATCGCGCTGATCGATCCGCCGTAGACCGAGCTGCAATAGACCGCCCCCAGCAACATCAGTCCCATCTTGGGATCCATGCCGAACGTGAGGGGGATGGCGAGGGCGACTCCCATCGTGGAGGAAAGACCGGGAAGGGCTCCGACGATCAGCCCCGCAACGGTTCCTGCGAACAGAACGAGAAGGGCTTTCGGTTCGAAACAGTTTCCCAACGCGGGAAGAAGAAATTCCATCATGCGGATTCCACCTCCTTTCTCTAGAACAAAAGCCCTCTGGGAATGGGAATATGAAGCAGAATTTCAAAGAAATAGTAGACCGCCACCGACGTCCCGACGGAAACGCCCAGCGAGACGAAAAGGGAAGCCGCGTGCATGACTCCGAGGAAGACAAGCATAAAGAGCGCGGTAGACGTGTAAAACCCGAGGATCTGGATCGACACGATATATCCGAGAACAAGAGCCATGACGAGAAACACCCTGGGAATCGGCTCGTCTTTCCAGGCGGGATCTTCCGGTGCGGCATTCCGTCCGAAGAACGCCCTCAGGCCGAGCAGAATCGCGACGAGAATCAGGAGCGAACTGTAAATGTACGGCATCAGCCTCGATTGCTCGGGAAAGTCGGAAGCTTTCAGGATCGCCGCGATTCCCACGCCGAACATCATGATGGATACAACGATATCCGCCTTCTTCATGTCGCCCTCCTTGAAAGGCCGAAGATAATCCGCGAGGGAGACTTCTCCCTCGCGGACATCCCGGTACATCGGTTTTTCGTGTGGAAAATTCTCCTTCTATTTTGCAATCCAGGGATCCGTCTTCCAGAGGTCGGACCAGAGTTTGTCCTGCTCCAGAAGAAGTTTCGTGAATTCCTCCCCGGGCACGAAGTCGATGGGCATGTTCAGCTTTTTCAATTCAGCCTTGTACTCCTCGGACGCCACGATTTTCTTCATTGCGTTCACGAGCGCGGCGAGCGCCTCGGAAGGAACGTCCTTCGGAGCGGCGAACCCACGGGACGCGGTGCCCTGGATCACGGTCGGATATCCGAGCTCGGCGAATGTTGGGACATCCGGCAATTCGGCGGACCGCTTCGTATTCTGTACGGCGAGGGCGCGGAGCTGTCCCGCCTTCACCATTTCGGCGATTTCCGACACGTTCACGGCGAGAACGTCGATATGGCCGCCAAGAAGCGCGGCCTTCGCCGGAGCGTCTCCCTCGAATGGAACGGGATTCAGCTCGGCCCCAGCCTTCTTCATGAACTCGACGACGCCGAGATGGTCGCCGGAACCCTTCCCCTCGTGGGAGATGGCGAGCTTTCCGGGATTCGCCTTCGCCGCCGCGACGAGATCCGCAAGCGTCTTTATGGGACTGTCCGCCTTCACGCAGAAGACTCCGGGGTCGGTCACGACGTTGGCGATGCCGACAAAATCGGTAATCCTGTATCGCACGACGTCAGGCTGAACTATCGGGTTCACCACGACGCCGCTGAGGTTGATAAGGCCGATCGTATAGCCGTCCGGCTTCGCCTTGGCTATTGAAGTGAACCCGACGCTCCCGGCGGCGCCGGGTTTGTTGACGACGACAAACGGCTGCTTGAGTTCCGCCTCGAGGTATTTCGCGGTGATGCGGGCCAGAATATCGGTGCTTCCACCAGCGGCATAGGCGACGATCATTGTGACCGGCTTCGCCGGATATCCCGCAAACGCCGCTCCGGAAACGGCCAGGAGCGACAGGACAGCGACAGCAAGATACTTCTTCATCGAGATTTCCCTCCTTAGTGACATACACGTCTGACATTCGCCGGAAGAATACACTCCACCCATCAGCACTCCGCGCGGATCTCGTCAAGAAACTCCCCGAAGCGCCTCACCCCCTCGCGAATGTCGTTTTCCGGACAGGAATACGAAATCCTGACGAATCCCGGAGAAAGGAACGCGGTCCCCGGAACCATCGAAACGTTTTTCCGTTCCAGAAGCTCTTCGCACAATTCGATGTCGTCCCCGAGAAAGATCTTCGCTTTTCCACCGAGAAAAGAGGAAATATCGACGAATACATAGAAAGCGCCCTGCGGGGGAACGAAACGAATTCCTCCGATCCCGGAAAGAAGCCGGACGATACAATCCCTTCTTTTGCGGAATCCCTCCCGCATCTCTTCGCACGCCTCCTGAGAGTTTCGGAGCGCGCCGGCGGAAGCCCACTGGGATATGCTGCTCGTCCCGGACGTCAGATGGCCCTGGAAATCCGCAATCGCCTTTACCAAACCGGCGGGGCCGAGACCGTAGCCTATCCGCCATCCGGTCATCGCAAACGCCTTGCTGACGCCGTTGACATTCAGGACGAGGTCTCTCGCACCCGGGCAGACGTGAAGTATCTGGGGGGATTTCGCGCGGTCGAAAACAAGCCGCTCGTACACTTCATCGTTGAGGATCGCGATGCCCTTTTCCATCGCGAGGCGCCCCAGATCGCCGAGGCATTTCTCGGGATAGACGACGCCCGTCGGGTTGTTCGGAGAATTGAGCACCATGGCGACGGTTCTGGAAGTGATCGCGGCCTCGACCTTCCGGATATCCGGAATGAAACCGGTTTCCGACGTGTCGACCTCCACGGGAACTCCTTCGAAAAGTCGGATCTGTTCGACGTAACTCACCCAGGCCGGCGGAAAGACGATGACTTCGTCCCCCGGATTCACCAGAGCTCCGAGGGCCTGGTAAATGATCTGTTTGGCGCCGGTGCCAACGACGATTTCCTTCGCGGGATCGTATTCCAGTCCGAAATGATCGCGGTAATACCCTGCGATCGCCTCGCGGAGCGGCGCTATTCCGCCCGTCGGAGGATAGTGGGTTTGCCCCTCGTTCATGGCCTTCACCGCAGCGGCCACCGCCGCCGGTGGAGAATCGTAGTCCGGTTCCCCGGTCGCGAACGAGATGACGTCCAACCCGAGCTTTTCCTTTTCGCGCGCCTTCGCCGCCATGAGCGCCGTCGCCGATGGACGCATTCTGAGAAGTCTGTCGCTCAACCTCACTTTTCTTCGCCTGCGCTTTCCGTCTGATCTTCTTTATAGAAAATGTTCCATCTTATCGCGATGTCACTGAACATCTCCACCCTCTCGTGGACGGCGTCCCGGTGCTTCAGGGCCAACGTCGTCGCGAGAGCGTTCAGGAGAGCCATCACGGCCACATTCGAGTTGAAGAAACTCATGCTCTCGTAGTCCACCCGAAGAACGACATCGGCAAGCCGCCCCGTCGGAGAGAGTTCATTATCGGTTACGGCGACGACCCGGCATCCTTTCTCCACCGCTTCCTTGGCGGCACGGACCGTGAACGTCCCGTATCTGGGCAGGCAGATGGAGACGAGAACATCCTCGGGAGAGAATCTCGAGAAGCAATCGAGGTAATCCATGGATTCCTGCGATATCAGCGTGACCCCTTGCCGAATCTGCTTCATGACGCCGCTGAAGTAGAGGGCGGAAGGATATTGGGTTCCCAGACCGACGACGAAGACTTCCCGCGCCTCGAGCAGCATACGTATCGCAGCGTCGAATCGCTGGTCCGTCACATTCTCGAGAACGTGCCCTACGTTCTCCATATCCTTCCGAAGGGAATCCCGGAAGCTGAATTTTCCGTTTTCAGGCACCGCCTGCTCCATACGGACGGTTGGAAGAAGCTTTTTGCGGAGGTATTCCTGCACCTCCTTTTGCATCTCCTGAAAACCAGAGTACCCCGTGTCGACCGCGGTACGGGAGAGCGAAGATGTGCTGATGCCTATTCTTTCGGCAAGAGCGTCGATCGACAGAAACGCGGCGGTTTCCGGATGATCCAGAATGAACGCGACAGCCTTTGCCCGTGTTCCCTTAAACGTCGAGCGATTCAGCTTCAATCGTTCCATTGTTCAGCCTCCTGCTTCGGAAAAAAGAGCGGCGTCCTTCAGAGTGACGACTCTTTGGAACGCGCCTGAAGTGCGTTCGGGTCGATCCGACGGGAGAACGCATCCCGGCAAGCCGGCCGACACGAATCGAATCCGCATAGAACAACAGACGGAACATTCAGTCCTGTTCCGGGAAAAAACGCCCCAACGGTTCTGAAAAAATATTACCATATTGCGTTATAATATGCAAATTTATTTTCTTATCCGGAGCGTTTTCTTTCATCTCCGGGCAGGCAGGAACGTTCCCGGATCGGTATGACGGTATTGCGGAGGTGGAAACGATCGGGAATGGCCGTCGCGACAGGGACGGAATCAGAAAAAGGGAGCGGAGGATCACAGGGATCCCCGCTCCCGTTCGTCGCGATCACAATTCCCGGCGGAACGCGAGTGCTTTGGCACTCGTCCACGCCCGCCATCCCGCTTCCGGTCGCCCGGTGTTCTCAGAAGGCGATATCCCGGATCGCGAAATTCCTGCCGTCACTCCCCATGTCGCTTCTAATTGATATTCAGCTTCCAGGAGTCTCCGGTCACCTTCGCGCTGCAGTTGAAATAGACCGTCCTGAAGTTCTTCCCGTCGGGGCATCCATCGTGTTCGTAATACTTGAAGGCGTTGCTGACGACATTCCGGCGCGCCCACCCTTCGCTCCTCTTGTGGACGACCTTGCCGCCGGACTCGACGTAGTAGTAGATCCTCTTCTTGGGATGGTGGGGAACATTGATCGTACGCTCACCCGACGCGTCCACGATCCACCAGCCCTGACAGCACCACGAGCCCTCGTTGACATCGTAATAGAGCAACGCTACCGATATCTTCTTGTCTCTGTAGTTGTCCAGGGTGACAGGGATGGCCTCCGCCGTTCGCGACATCCCCAGAACGCCAAGACCGGCAAACAGTATCGCCGCGAAAATTCCAAACACCCGTCGTATCTCCGTCATTTCTCTCTCCTCCTGTCAATAAAAACCACATCCATCAGTTCGCGCGCCGTTACGGTCACGCGTCCGCTCCCCCACGACACGACGTCGCCATCGGTGGTTACCGAACGGAACAGCTCCGGATTCCTGAGATCGGAATACCGCGCCGTATCCAGCTTGCGGCTCATATCCACAACGATTACGCTACCGGTCTCCATTTCCACGAACAGTCTCCAGTCGTTCAACGGCACCACCGACGTGATGAAGGCCATCCTCCCTCTCCTTCCCCCCGCGCGACGTTCTCCGTCAGTCGACCTTTTTTCCGAGTCCGACCGTATCTCCGTCGAAGTCGATGCGGACCGTTCCCCCGCCGAATCCCTTGTTCAGGTAGAGCGAATCGTCCGAGGCGGTATCGCCATTCCCCGGCCCGAACAGCCCACCGTGACCGGCCGTCCGCGATCCCCACGCCGTGAAGCCTGGCGTCGCCCCGGCGCTCCACCCCGACGAAAAAAAGAACCGGCGTCCCGTTTCGCTCTGAATCAGAGGATACGGAACGCCGGTCGAACGGACTATACTCTTCCGGGGTGGTCTCAGGGGTGGATTTTCCGGAGCGCACCCTTCAGATTGCGGCGAGACGCGATTCCCAGCTTTCGGAAGATCGATTTCAGGTAATATTTCACGGTGTTCTCGGACAGGAAGAGCAGATCCGCGACTTCACGGTTGCTTCGGCCCTCGGTGACCAGCCGGGCTATCTCGTACTCGCGGAGGGTGAGGCCGTCAGGCCGATTTCCGCCCGGCCGCTGCCTGAGAAGCGCGTCTTTGCCCCGTGAATGCCGTTCTTTCAGGGCCAGGATTTCCGGACGCTTCTCCCTCCACGAGCGGTTCAGCGCACGCCCCAGGGTCGCACCCAGAAGGTCGGCGTTCTCCGCGAAAGGAACGATGAGTCCGTCGGGCAGCGCGAGATCCAGAGCGCGACACAACGTGTCTCCGCCCTCGTCTTCCCTTCCCATGCGGTGCTGCGTCACGGCGATGTCGATCGTCACGTACACCTCGGCCAGAAGACTCCGGTAACGCCGGGCGGCGGACAGAAATTCCTCTGAGCGCAACAAAAGCTCCCGCTCCCGCCCGGTCAGCAGCAGCAGACGTCCGTAGATCATGCAGGCGAACGGGAGCGCCGGAGAGAGCGTTTTCAGGAAATCGCCGCTGCGAAGCCATTCCGGGACGCCATCCGGTTCGTCGAGCAGAACGGCCATGAATCCCGTCGCCATGTCGGCGATGCGCCGGGAGAGCGCATACGCGGAGTTGTGGGCGTTGCGCTCCATGAGGGATCTGCCCGCGTCCCTGGCCGCGGCATCGCCCCGCAACAGGGCGATCCGCTGGAGCAGGAACGTCGCGCAGATGTACAGACTGTCCTGACTGCACCGCCTGGTGACGTCGAGCGCCTTCAGGGCCAGGGGCTCCGCGTCGTTGTCGCATCCGCGGTGGAACAGGGTTTCCGCGCGAAAGAGCAGATCGGCTCCGCTGCCGTTTCCCAAGGTCAGCGCATTGTAGCGGGGGATCCAGTAATCCATCTGTCCGATCTCGGAGTCCATCTTCCCGCAGGCGCTGTGGTACATTCCGAGAACGGACGGCCACCCGAAGGTCCACGGAGAGTCCGGACGGAAGAGGGTACTGTGCGTTTCGAGCAGCTCGAAGGCGCGCTGATGTCCCCTCCCCATACCCTCGATATCGTTGTAGAAACCGAAGGAGGCCGCCAGGGAAAGTTCTCCGAGAAGGGCGCGACGCTTCTCCTCTTCCATGTCGCAGGTCTCCAGGAGCTCCTTCATTTCGCTGCAAAGCCGTCCGTAGAGCGCCATATCCCCCAGGGTGAAGGCTTCGAAGGCGATGGAAATCATCGTGAAGGCGTGGTCGCGCCGGAGATCCGGGGGCGCGTTGTCCACGACGTCGCGCAGGATCGCCAGCATCCGCCCGGGGCTGGAGTCCAGTATGGCCCGGCTTATGTCGGCACAATGGAGGTCCAGGGACAGGATCGCCGGAAAATCCCTCAGGCGGTGGAAGAAATTCAGCGCCTGCGTCTTCTCGCCCCGACCCGCGCACCATTCTCCGGCCCGATGAAGGATCTCCCGGCGCAGCGGCTCCGGCTCCTCCGAAAGAGCCGAGCGCACGAAGTCCCACAGGATCGTGTGGGGGAAATATCGTCGGCTCGCGATATCGTAGCGGATGAACATCCCGTGGTTCAGGCGTTCGGCGAGCGTCTCCGGAAGGATGTCCACTCCGAGGAGGAAGCACGCCTGGTGGACGGTGAAGTTGTCGAAGGGCGAGAGCCGGAAGATCGCGTTCCGTTCCTCCCGGGAGAGCCCCCGCCAAAACAGCTCGTTCACGAGATCGTATATGCTCGACTTCCGCTCGAAGGAGCCCGTGCGGACAAAGCTTTCGAGCTGGAGATACAGGGCGGCGATCCACCCCTCGGAGTAGCTGTGGAGCCGGCGCATCTGCTCCGAATCGAGCTCCACCCCGGCCATGCGGTAGTACTCCCCGATCTCTTCCGCATTCAGGCAGAGATCCTCGTTCTCGATCCGGAGAACGTCCGAGTTGCTCAGGACGGCCAGTCCGCGGGACGGGAGCTGCTGCGTGAGGACGACGATCCTGAGTCCCTCGCCGCCGTGATCGACGAAGGCTCTCCAGACGGACGCGGGAAGGCTTTTCTGGATGAACTGGAAGTTGTCGCAGACGAGGTAGGTCTCGGTGTCGCACCGGAGATCCATCAGGACCTGGGCGACCTCTCCCTGGTTCTCTTCGACGGGGAGGCCGAGCCGCAACAGGCGCGCTCCCGCGCGGGGATCGATCGCGTCGATCTCGCGGCACAGGCGCAGCCATCCCGATGTGTGGGGTTCTTCGCTGGCCACGAACCATCGAATCACGTTCCCCTTCATTCCGGGGGTTCCGAAATGGTCCTGAATGGCCGTAGTCTTGCCCGCTCCGGACGGAGCCTCGACGAAGGTGGTGCGGAATTCCCGGATCCGTTGCAGCCTGTCCCTCAGCCGATCCGAACAGTAGTGAACCTGGGGACGGTATTCCTGCGAAACGATTTTCGGACACCTCTCCTTCTTGCGTACAGGGATTGCCCGGCGCGGAAGTACGCGATAGTCCGAAAAGGATCATACCATAAACCCGGAATGCGACCCCGTCATCGAAAAAAAGCGGGAGTCGTGCGGCGGAACGCGAACGGAAACGTCAGGTCAGATATCCAGTGGGACCTTGAAAATATCGAGCCACACGGAAGTGATGTGTTCGATCATCGCTTCCCGGGCACAGTGGGGATTGCGTTCCCTGAGGCACGAAAGAATTCCGATGTGATTCCGCAGGAGATTTTTCGATCCCTCGACGCTCCACTTGAAATAGAACTCCCGCTGTACGGAAATCTCGTCGTGTATCGAACTCCACATCCGTTCGAGCAACGCATGCCGCGCGATCCGGACCAGACCGCCGTGGAAACGGATGTGCGCCTGATACCGCATCGCGGGGTCAGGCGTATCGCACAACAGGGGTTCGAGTTCCTCGAACTCCTTTTCCGTGCCTCTCGCGGCCGCGTAGTAGGCGATCTGCCCTTCGACAAGGCATCTGGTTTCCATAAGCTCCTTGAAATTGACGTCCTCGAAAATGTATTCCTGCTTCCGGGCAAAGCGCAACAGATCCCTCGCGTTCTCCGAAAGGAAGGTTCCGCTGCCGGGTTTCGTCTCGACGATACGGCGACTCGCCAATACCTTTATCGCTTCCCTGATGCAATTCCTGCTTACGTCGAACTGACCGGCCAACGCTATTTCCCCTGGAATCCTCGTCCCGGGGGACCATTCTCCGGTCTCGATGGCGTCGTAAAGCTGGGCGAGGATGTTTTCATGAAGCGTTGTGCGCGCGACGGCTTTGAACATCGGATATCCTCTCTTCTGTCGAGAGATCTGGAGCGGGAATCGAGGATATATAAAAAATACTCTTCTGTCAACCTGCTTTGCCGAATTGCCAACAATGAAGCCTCATTGATAATTCTAATATATAAAAAAACAATACGCAGCGTTATGCCGCGTATTGTTTTTAATTTATAAATATAAAAAAATTATTTACTACTCTCAATTATATCATCGATACTAAAATTTTGTATGCCTAATTTCTCAAGCGTCGTACCGCTGGAGAAATAGTCGACGCCATGAAGAAACGACGCCAATCCTACGACCAATTCCGCGATGGGGAGAGCGATTCCCGCTTTCGCCGCAAGCTGGACGAACGGGACGACGACGCCGGGGACATCTTCCGTTATGTAGCGACTTTTTATGCTCTGGCCAACCAAATCGAAATAGGGCGATTCCCCGCTATGCACATATTCATAAATATCAGCCGCGTCGTTCGTGCCGTAGTACATTTTTATTTGCGACAAACATTCCTGGAGTCTCAACCCGATTCCCGAGCCGGCTTTGACGCGCTCGATATCCATCGACTTCATCCGTTCCGATATTTCCGGCGTTATGCCGTCTATATAATGGCGGAATGTCTTTGAATTTAACTCAATCGCACCAAAATTCAAAAGCACGGGGAGCGGATGCAGCGTATAGTTGATATTATCGCAATCGATCGAAAGAAGACTGTCGGACGCAATGTATTCCACATAGCCGTCAAAAACATCGTTCATAACTTCTCGTACATATTCAGAGAATGAAAATGGCGAAGTTGCGATTTGAAGCTTCAGCTTCCTTTTATATACGGTGACCGTGTCGAATCCGGATATTCTGCACGCATACGGCATCGAGGCCGTTTCGGATATCGTTATCTTTCTGGAGACGCCGGCCTCGCGCATGATCTTCCTGAGCCTGAAGCCGGCGAAGTTCCCGGGGACCACCACGACGTTCTGTCCGTCCCGGAGGTGCGGGATCATTTTGCGGAAGATCGGTTCGTGCGCAAACGACGGCACGACGATCAGGACGAAATCGGCTCCCTTCATGGCTTCGTCGATCTTCATCGTGACGTTCGCGAGTCTGCCTCCGAGATTCATGTCTCCGCAGAGGCGGATTTCCGGACGTGCGACAAGTTTCCTGAAATCGTCGGTCGCTTCGAGGGGCTCCCACATCGTTACGGAGTACCCTTTCGCCGCTATTTGTGCACACCAGGCACGTGCGCCGTTTCCGCTTCCCAGCACCGCGAATGTGCATTCATGTTTCATTTTGCATTTTCACCTCTATAATATAAAATTATGTTATATATTTAGCAAAACAGATTCTAAAAGATCCGAATCGATGAGCGCGTAGTCGTTACCCGATTGTGTCGAGGTATCGATACGGCTCTCGCGAACGCGCTCGAGCGCGTCTTCTATGCATTCCACGTCGGCGCCCCTGATCTCGTTCGTCCGCGGACCCAAAACGACCGAACGGTACGGGTTCCGGCACAGTCGCGCGTTGCCGGCAAGCGGATGCGCGGGCAGGGCGTATCCGACATGGACTCTGCCGCGCACGAACGAAAGGACATCGAACGAGGATCCTTCCACCCGGGTGCAGTGTGGATAACGCTTCCACACCAGTGGATTGTTCGAAACGATCTCGGCAACCATTGGATCAGAAAACCGTCTGTTCCGAAATCTCCGCCGTGAGAGCGTTCAGGGCTTTCCGGAGAAGATCCTTGCGGATACGGAACTCGGCATCCGGTTTCTCGTCGGGAGCCCCCGCGGGATGCGGAATTGCGACTCCGCGTACGATGCGGTTCGCACCAACCGTAAGGGCGATCGACGGCACGGCGGTAATCAGGACGGCAGGCAGGCCGGTCCGTTCGATCTCGCGTTCGAGCGTTGCACCGCAACGCGTTCCGGTGCCTCAGGTCGATGTCAGAATGACCCCCTGAACGCCTTCGGCCTTGAAGGCTTCCCCTATTTCATGCCCGTACCGTTCGGCCGATCGCACGGCCGTGACGTTGCCGACCGTTACGGCGTAGAAATCGTGCAGTTTCCGGAACGCTCCGTCCCGCTCGAGGGACCTCGCGGCGTCAAGCGGAAGGACTCTGTCCGGATCCGCATTCGCCGGGACGGGGTCGTAACCTCCATGCGCAACTTCATAATCGCCGGCTTTGAGGTCGTCGAGGGACGCGATGGAATAGCGACACCATTTCGAGGCGTTGTGCGCTTCGATTCTATCCGGGTTCCCCCGCGGAACGATTCCGCCTTCCGTCGCTATGGCGATCAGCGCGCCTTTCATATCGGCGACGGGTTTCGCGGGAGGAACGCGATCGAATGTCGGCATCGGAAGTTCCGTCGTGAACGGCGCCCCGCGAAGTTTCGCGACGAGCATGTCCACGGCTCGTTTCGACCCTCTCCGGTCGGAGCGGACGTTGATGCGGATCCCCCTCGGAATGTACCCCTCTTCCGCCGGGAGTCCCACCGGTTCGTCGCCGAGCAGCTTATCGGCGATGCGGACCATCTTTTCGGCGGCATGTCCGATATCTCTGGCGGAATCCTTCGTCTCGACGATGTAGACGTTCCTCCGGGCGATATCCACTCCGGGGTTGACCGGATGCATGGCGGCAATAACGGGAATCTTCAACTTCGTCGCAATCGCGTTGCACAGGTGACCGCACGCGGTGCCGTAGCGTCCGGCGGCAAAGGCGGGGCCGGCGATGAACAGGTCCGGTTCCTCGTTTTCGACCCATTCGATGACCTGCGCTTCAAGTTCTTCCAGATGTTCCGCGGCGAAATTGTCGCCGCAGATTATCGTCTTCCCGATCGCGTACCGTTTCCGGGTGAGAGTTTCGAACAACAGCCCGGGGCCGACGGGGCCGTCGGTTATTCTCGGTCCGACGTTCGCGCACTCTTCCCCGCCGATCCTGCCGAAATACTGGTTGATGTAGTGGACGACTCTGATCGTGTGCATGACGCTTCCCCCTTCCGCTTCAGACGGCTATGGTCGTAAGGTTTTCAATGCCGAGTTCGTTCGTGGATCCCATGATCCCGGCTATCTCGACCGCAACCGACCCGTCCGGAAGCAAACTCCCGGCGTGACCTCCGGTGATACGATCGACCGTCTCCAATACGCCTATGGTTCGCTCCATGGGGGGAAGAACGACGCGCTGGTTTCCATTCCCGTTCGTCACGACCGCATCCGCTTCGGGAGTGACATCGGCAAGCCCCTGCGACGCGCCGTCGGAGCCCGCGTACTCGTCCGTAACGAGGACGGTCCGGATGTCGTTTCGCTCGAGGTGCCGCGTGACGATCATCAGATCCGCCTCCGGATTGCCGCCGCCGTCTTCTGAAAGAATGACCCCCTGGGCGCCGAGCGTCTTCGCGAGCTTGAATACCTGCATGCCGTTGCGTTCCTTTTCGCTGAACGCGGTACGGACGGGTTCGAGGATGACTCCCATGAATACGAACGATTTTCCGTGTTGTTCGTACAGGTCCTCGACAATCGGATTGTTCTGCTGGTGGTAGGTGGTGTGCTTGTGGCACGGCGCCGCGCAGTTCCCGCTGACTACGGCTCCGTCCATGAATTCGGTCGGAGCCATGAAGACCGGCAGGCACCCCTGCGCGTTCAGTCCATAAATGTAGTTGTCGTGGAGCAGCCCTTCGGCGATGGCCTGACACACGTAGACGACCCGGGGCAGGGAAGGATCCATCGAGAAAAGTTCAGGCAGCGTTTGCACGGGGTATTCCGAAAATGAGTCCGCTTTCGCGTCTCGGGCCGCAAGCGCGAGATAGCGCGCGATTTTCACGCCGGCGATCCGGACGGCGCATTCGTGTTCGTGTTTTCCGAGGTCTTTCACGGGGCGGATACACAGCGCGACGATGCATTTCTTCGAGAAGACGCTGAATTCCGCCCCCCTTCCCGACATATCGATCAGCCCCTCCTGGAAGTTCACGAGCGGTCCCGTCGTGACGACCGCCGCACCGTCGAGGACGACGGTTGTTCCGACTCCGGCCCGGAAGTTCGCGTCGGAGAAAAATCCGGGGAACGTATCTCCACAATCGTCGGCTTTCGCGCGAGGCTCGATGACGTCCTTGACCGGAACGATGCGTACGCTCTCCCCCGGACGGGCGAGCTCGACATCGACCGCATCGATTCTGGGATCTTCGAGAACGGCCTTCCTGACCTCGTCCATGTCGACGAACAGGGTTCCATTCTCGACGCACGTCCGCGAACCGAACGCGACATTCCGTATCCTCACTCTGTTCAGGATCAATCGTTCCATGATCTCATCCTCCGGGATGTTTTCTTGTAAAGATATAAGTTTCACTTCATGCAACAAAAGAACCGCGAAAAAAAACGTCCGTTCCCGATCCGCACGGGAGAAGGACGAGGCCGGCTGCCTGGGATATAATGCCTCCAGCGGGAAGCTCCCGTCCGAAAGGAGGCCGATTCGGTGAAGACATCTCTTCCATCGACGGACGACGAAGCGATAGAAATCCGTGCCGGCAGGCGAATCAAGGAACTTCGGACCGCTAACAGGCTGACGATTCAGGCGCTGGCCGATATCGCCGGCATTTCGAAACCTCTCCTTTCAAAGATCGAGAACGGAAAGGTCGGTTCTCCGATATCCACGTATGCCAGAATCGCGCGGGCGTTGCACGCGGATATCGGAGATCTTCTCAGGTACGAAGAGGCGGTCAACTTTCTCGTCGTCCGTAAAAACGACCCGAAGCCGTCGCCCCGGAGAAAGATTCCGCACGGATACAGCTTCGAACTCCTGGGCGAACGGTGGCCCGCGAAAAAGTGGCATTCCTATATCCTCACCTACTCTCCGGCGGATTCCGCCGGAGAGCTCCCGAGCTTCACCCACGAGGGGGAGGAATTCCTTCTCGTTCTCGAAGGAGAGCTCGAGTTTCACTTCATGGAGCAGAAGGTGACGTTGCAGACCGGGGACTGCGTTTTCCTCGACGGCTCCTTCCCGCACGGGGGGCGGGCCACCGGGGAAAACAAGTGCGTCGCCCTTATGATAGAAACCCCCAGGTAGGAATATCCGGCCTCCCGATCGCCCCGACACGGGCTCCGGAAGGGGAACCCATGCCCGGGCGATCGTTCGTATCCGTTCTTTCTACTTGACGAGATTCTTGACGACGTCGTCGAAGAATTTCGCGCCGATGTCGTTCCGGAGTGCAGGCCAGACGACCTCCCGGGCCTTTTTCTCGAGCCTTTCGAGATCGGCCGGAGACATGTCGAGGACCGTGATCCTGTAGTCGCGAAGTTTCTGTTCGTTCGCCTTCTGATCGGCTTCCGCCACCGACATACGCTTGTTTTCCATTTCGGCGGCGACCTTCTGGACGAGCGTCTGGTCCTCTTTGGACAGGGATTCCCAGACATCCATGCTCATGATGAAATACCACTGCTCGAAGTGGGTATTTGCGGGGACGTAGTACTTGATGACATCCCGGAAGTTCGCGTAGTATCCTTCCGCGCCGGCCCCGTAGGCGCCATCGACGATGCCCGTCTGGATGGCCGTAAACGTTTCGGCGAAGGGCAACGGAGTCGCCTGATATCCGAAGGCTCCCGCGAGAAGCTCGAACGATTTCTGCGTCGGAATGCGCACTTTCATGTTTTTCGCGACGCTTGGATCCCCCGGTTTCTCCGGTTCCTTCACGAGGGCTATCCCCCCGAAATATACGGGCCATACGGCGAGAAGCTTGATGTTCTGTTTCGCGAGCAGGTCCGCGGCCGTTTTCATCAGCGGAGCGCCGGTCGTGTAGTTCTTCTTCACTCCATCCCAGTCCTTGACGAGGTACGGAAAGTTCAGGATCTGGAGGCGCTTGTCCGCCGTCGTTCCGATCGGCTCGATCGCCATCTCGATGGATCCAACGCCGACGCGTTCCTGGACGACCGTATAGTCCCCAAGCTGTCCCGCGTTGAATATGTCGATTTTTATGCGTCCGTTCGATTCCTTGTTGAGTTTTTCGACGAACCATGTGACATCTTTGTCGATTGCGGTGTCCGCAGGACGAATGTGCGATATTTTCCATGTATAGGAATTTCCCGCCGCAAATGCCGTACCAATCGTAGCCATGAGACAGACGAACATCAAAAAGACGACAAGTTTCTTCATATCGCAAAACCCCCTTTGATATAGTGTATATATTCCTTACGCCTTGCGGCAAAAGGTCAATAAATAATTTATATATATTTCAACGAAACTTCCTATACATACCCCATGAGCCTCGGAAGCCATAAGGCCAGGTCGGGCCAAAAGGTGGTAAGGAACACGACCGGAATGTATCCGAAGAGGATGAACGTCATTGCGGGAGGAAGGATTTCCATGAAATCGACCTTTCCGATCCGCATTCCGAGATACAGGATGCTGGCATAGGGAGGCGTGACGCCGCCCATCGCGAGGTTGACGCCGACGATCGCCGCGAAGTGGATCGGACTGACTCCTATGGCCTGGACGAGCGGCAGGAGAAGCGGCGCGGTCAGGATGATCCCCGTGAGATCGTTGACGATCATCCCTATGAAGAACATGAGAAAGTTCAGGAGAATGAGGATTACCGTGCGATCCTGCGTGACCCCGAAGATACCCTTCACGAGCGCCTGCGGAACCCTGAGCAGCACGAACGTCTGGCTCAGCATCAGGCTGAACATGATCATGACCATGATCGCTCCGACGGATGTCGCCGATTCTTTGGCGACTCTGCAGAAGGTTTTGACGTTCAGGCCCCTGTACACGAAGAATCCGATTGGAAGCGAGTAGACGACGGCCGTTGCCGCCGCCTCGGTCGGAGTCATGATTCCCCCGTAGATTCCGCCGAGGATCAGAACCGGCATGAAGAGCGCGGGAAGGGCCATTCTCGTCCTCGTCGAAAATTGCCGGATCTTTTCGTCGAACGAGACCTTCGGTTCGAGAACGAGCGGAAAGCGCCGGGCCCATATGAGGTTGATTATCGAGAAAAGAATGGTGATAATCACGCCGGGGATAAGCGTCGAGAGAAAGCACGCGAGAATGGATGTCTCGGTGACCCATCCGTAAACGATCATCGTGACGCTCGGGGGGATAAGCAGGCCGAGAATTGACGAGTCGGTGACGAGGGCGGTCGCATATCCCTTCGGATAGCCTATCTTCGTCATTTTGGGAATCAGGATCGGCCCCGTCGCCGCGACTCCGGTGAAACCGCTGCCCGAAATCGCCCCGATGATTGCGCACGTAATCGCCGCGACGCACCCCATGCCGCCGCGAATTCGTCCGACGAAAACATCCACCCACTGGAGGAGATGCTGTGCTATCCCGCTTTCGCTCATCAGACTGCCGGCGAAGATAAACAGGGGAACGCACAGCAGAACTGGGCTGAGGATCTGCTGGAGCCCCCACATCATCATTCCCTTCATCGTAACGTTTCCCGCCACGCTCATGTAGAAAAGAGCGCCGCCGAAGCAAAAGGGCACCGCCACGCCGACCGACATCAACGCGACGAGAACGGCCAGAGCAACGGTCACTGTTGAAATCATGGGATACGCCTCCTAGATCTGCTTGTCAGCGAGAGCGATTTCTTCGTTTCTGGACTCCGCGGCAATATTCAGATTGTCGACGAGTTCGACCACCGTATAGAGAAGCATCATGGCCAAGCCAACAAAGACGATCATCTCGGCGTAAATCATCGGGATATACAGAGTCGAACTTTCTTTTTGGATCCGGAGGGCGTATTTCAGGTAATCGTATCCCCAGTAGGTGAGCCAGGAGAGAATCAGGATCGATAACGACGACGCCACGGCGCGGACGATATATATCGTTCGTTTCTTCGTGAACACGATTTCGAGAACGCGCGCATAGATCTGGCTTTTTTCGAAGGATGCGTGAACCGCTCCAATAAAATAGAGCCACGCCGTGGGGAACATCAGAAGCTCTTCAATACCCATCAATGGGGCGCGGAATACGTAGCGCAGGAGGACCTGAACAAAAACTAGGAGAGAGACGCCTGTCAGAAGGACAATGAGTATGCCACTCTGTATCCTGTCCATCCATGACCGAAGCTTCGAGAAGAACGTCCGCTCAGACAAGAGCCATCCCGTCCTTTCGAACCCGGCCACTCCGTACGGACCGCACGGAAGAGACGAATCACGTAAAGAAATCCCTGAGATTCACCTTGTGATCGAAAATGATCGATGCTTTTTGACTTTCGAAAAAAAATGACACTGTGCATTCTCCTCCTTTCCCTGGTACCTGAAAAAACCTGTAGGATATTTGAACAAATCGTTTCGCGAAAGGTACCACAGGGGAGGGATGCGTGTCAAGGATTATGAAACAAGTTTCTTAAAGTGAACCATAAACGAGGAGGCTTCGATCCGGCGTGAAAGCCTGCACGCAAGATTCGCCCCTTTCGGGTATAATTTTTAAAAATGGTACTGTTTTCATACCCGAAAGGGTGCGATTTCTATGCCGACAACGGATCTCGCGGGGTCGCTCGCCGATACGGTCAAACAAATGCGAAAGCGTCTGAAACTCTCACAGGCCACGGCCGCCGAACGTGCCGGCGTCGGGCTGCGTTTTTTTCGCGAGCTCGAGGCGGGAAAACCGACGCTCCGGATGGACAAGGTCAACGCCGTGCTCTTCCTGTTCAGTTTGCGACTCGGTCCGGTCCCGCTGGAACCTCCCGCCGAAAGCGCCGAAGACGCGTCATTCGGGGAAGGGCGACGTCCGCTATGACAACGGTCCTGTGACGCTGCCACGTGCCGATGTTCGGCAAGGAGGCCGGATCCTCTTGAAGACGTTCGGGCGCTGCCTCGGGCGCCACGAACCGATTGAAGGGGACGCACCACACCCGCTGCCCGCGGGCGCTCATGCCACGAATTTTCTGAAACGAATTCCGACGCCGTTTGTCGCTATAGCGGCGTCTTTTCCATTTCGATCATTCGGATCGCGAAGCTGCCGACGCGTTCGTCAATCTCCCCAAGACGGACATATCCAAGCCTTCGGTAAAACTCTACAGCCGCACTGTTCGCCTGAAGGCGCAAGCGCTTCAGCCCGCCGTCGCGGGCAATCTCTTCGACACGCTGCATCAACGCGCCGCCGATTCCCCTTCCATGTCGGTCCATGCGAACGAACACGTTCCGGATCCGATCCCTCTCAAGCGTCGCCGTCCCGGCGATCCTCGTCCCTTCAACCGCCACGTACATCTCGCCGTTGCGCGCGTACTCCCGAATCAGGTCCGGCGAATAGAAGGAAGCCAGCTCCTTCGCGGCACCCTCGCCGTACTCGCGGACGTTGACCAGCAAAAGATTGTCGGTCACGAGTCGGGCGACATGGCCTGCGTCTTCGTCCGCGAAACGGCGAATTGCGAAGATGTTCGCCGACATCCACGTGATCTCGTCCGCCGCATCCGGCTGTTCTCCACAGATGGAGAAACCCGCCTTCCGATAGAAGGGAACCGCATTGCGGCTGCTGGGGACATGAAGGAGTTCTACCCCCGCGTCCCGGGCCGCCAGCAGGATATGCCCCATGAGAAGACCGCCTATCCCGCGCCCGTGCAGATCGGGCCGGACGAAAAACTGCGAGACGCAATATTTCGGTTTTCCTTTGTCGCCGAAATCCGCCAGCCCTCCGCTCGCGACAATTCCGTCCGCATCTTCGACCACGAAGATCCGCTTCCACGCCATCTGTCGCCTGAGCCAATCCGGCGTCACCTCTCCCCTGAACCGGGAGACGACGGCGGGAGAATGGTGCTGCGACATGACTCCATCCCAGTTCCGAAGCATGATCCCGACGACCTCCGGAATATCGCGATCCTCGATCGGACGAATATTCATTCCCTATGCCTCCAATCTGTTGTAGTATTTCCCGGCGAAACTGACGCTCGCGGACACGGTCGGAAAGATGCGAAAGCGCCGAAGACGCGTCATTCGGAAAGGATCGGATTCTTGCGTCCATCGGAGAGGGCTTCTTTCCCGAAGCGATGGTCCGCAACTATCGGGACCTCGTCCGCGAGAGGGCCGTTCGGTTGGGAATAGATGAGAGCTTTCCGATCGCCGTGCGAGCATTGTCCGCACACCTTCCGAAACGTCCCTGCCGTCTCACTTCATATGGCTTTTCAGAAAACGCATCGGATCGTGGAAATACAGGTCAAGTTCTTTCATCGTTTCGGACGTGTAGCTGCGCTTTCCGCCGTCGTCAATGCGCTTCCGGATTTCCAGATGCACGTGACACGCGGGAAATCGGGACCTCCGCTGCTCGTCCTTGCTGAACAACCGTGCAATGCACGTAGTTTCGTCGACGATGTCGCCCGGCTTCACCCGCATGTCCACAACATGATAGTAGCCGGAGTAGAAGATATCGCCGTTTTTCAGGCGATGCCGGACCAGTACGGCCCTGTTCGGAAATTCGCCGACGAAACCGACGACTCTTCCCTTTCCGACGGCATAGACCGGTTCGGAAGGTACCCCCACCAGATCGAGCCCGGAATGCAAATGCCCCCTCCGGTACGCTCCGTAGCCGTCGTGTGCGCGAAGTCGTATGGAACGCATCGAGCGCCGGTCGTCCGAAAGAAACGGACTGAAGAGGCGCACGCAGACCGGTGCCTCCTTCGCGTTTTCTTCACGGGCATCGACGGAGATGGGAGCGAGGAGAAGATGCAGAAGAGCCAATGCGACGACGGAATACCCGACGAACGCGCAATCGGGCGACCGCCGTCGGCAAGCGTGCGGGAAGGAGATTCCGATCATCCGGGAAACGCTCCCTTTCTTCCGATGTGTCCCCGTATGAACGCGCAGATTTCCTCCATCGCCCGCGTCGCTTCGGGAAACAGGGGGGCGCACAAGGGGTAGCAATGGAAGAGTCCCTGCCCGATCCGCAGCGCGACGTCAACACCGGCCTCTTTCGCCCGTTCGGCGAAGCGGATCGAGTCGTCGAGGAGGATTTCGTCGCTTCCGGCGAACAGGAGCAGCGGCGGAAGGCCGCGAAGGTCCGCGCAGAGCGGCGAGATCAGCGGATCCGCGGGATCGTGTCCGGCGGCGTAATGCGCGCTGAACGCGGTCCACGTCCCTTTCGGCGAGAGGCATCGGCCCGCGTTCGTCCGGTACGAGTCTCCCCTGCACGCGAGGTCGGTCCACGGAGAGAGCGCGACGGCCGCCGACGGAAGGGCGACGCCCCGATCCCGAAGCGCGACGAGTGTCGCGAGGCAGAGCCCTCCGCCTGCGGAATCCCCGGCGAAAACGACCCGTTCCGGCGAAACGCCCTGCGAGAGCAGCCACTCATACGCCGCGACCGAATCGTCGAGAGCGGCGGGATACGGATGCTCCGGCGCGAGACGATATTCGAAGAGCAGGGCTCCGATGCTGCTCCCCGCGACGAATTTCGAAACGTGGATCCTGTGGTCCGAACACGAACCGGAAACGTACCCTCCGCCGTGAAAGAAAAGGATCGCGGCGTCCTTCGGCGCCCCGGAGGGAAGGATCCATTCGGCCGCAAGACCTCCGGCGGAAACGGGTTCGATATCGATCCCCGGAGGCATCGAGCCGAACCGGGCGGCGCCCGCTTCGCACTCACGGCGGAAACGGACGATCGAGTCGTGCGCCGTCCAGTCGACGGCGTCCCTCTTCGGGCGAAAGCGGAACAGGTGACGGTTTCGGAGCAGGAAGACGAGGAATCGTGCGCGCAGACTGGGCATGTGAAGTCTCCTTTTCACGGGTTGGCGAGCGTATGAAACACCTTCACGGCGTCTCCGTCAACTTCGGGGATCCCGCTTCGTGGCGTATACTCGTGACGCGGCGTTGCGCCGCGACGACGGGTCCGTCCCGAGACGGACCGTCCGGAGGAGAATCCCGTGACGAATACGAAAAAGATCGCCGAAACGAAAACGTCGCCGCCGACCGAGAGGGAGAAGATGCTTGCGGGGAAACCGTACATTTCTTCGGGGCCGGAGCTTTTCGGCGCGCGGCAGGCCGCGAAGGAGCTTCTGTTCGACTTCAACGCGCTGCGGCCGGGGCAGGTGGAGGAACGCAACGCGATCCTGCGACGGCTCTTCGGGCGCATCGGCGAAACATTCTTCGTCGAACCGCCCTTCCGCTGCGACTACGGGTCGAACATCGTCATCGGCGAGAACTTCTACGCGAACTACGACTGCGTCATCCTCGACTGCGCCGTCGTCACGATCGGCGACAACGTGCTCTTCGGCCCCGGCGTCCACGTCTACACGGCCGGACACCCCGCGCATCCGGAGCCGCGAAACGCGGGGATCGAATACGCGATGCCCGTGACGATCGGAAACAACGTCTGGCTCGGCGGCGGCGTCATCGTGACGCCCGGCGTGACGATCGGCGACAATGCCGTGGTCGGAGCCGGAAGCGTCGTCACGCGGGACGTCCCCCCGTCGGCGATCGCGGCCGGGAACCCGTGCAGGGTGTTGCGCGCGATCACCGACGAGGACCGGAAGTTCTACTTCCGGCGTCTGCCGCTCGAAGAACCTTCCCTGTAGCCTCGCTCCATCAGCGGGTCAGCGCGGGTTCGAGGAACCTGACCGTCCCCTCGTCTGCATCCATCTCGGCCGTGACGCCGAACGGCAGCGTGAGGTTGATGTCGCCGTGCCCCGCGTGAAGCCCTTTCATGATCGGTTTGCCGAGCGGGACCAGGATATCCCGGACGACGTCGTCGAGCGTCTGGGATCCTTCGGGAGCCACGCAGTCCACGAAGTCGCCGAGGATGAACCCCGCGACGCCGTCGAGCTTTCCGGAGTTGCGGAGCTGCGTGAGCATCCGGTCGATCCGGTAGACCTTCTCTCCGACATCCTCGATGAACAGGATCTTGCCCCGGACGTCGACTTCCCACGGCGTTCCCATGAGCGTGCCGATCATCGTGAGGTTCCCGCCGGCGAGCGGCCCCCGCGCGCGTCCGCCGACGACCCGTTCGAGCGCTTTGACCGTCGTCAGCGGTCCGGGAAGCGCATCCGGGTCTTCGAGCAGCCGGTGCATCCAGCGCATCCAGCCGAAGAGCCCCGCAAGTTGCGGGTCGCCGCCAGCCAGCGAGCGCAGCGATGGAATGACCATCGGGCCGTGGAACGTGACGAGGCCGCACGTGCCGTTCAGGAACGAATGGATCGCGGTGATGTCGCTGTAGCCGATGAAGACCTTCGGGTGCGGCGCGATCCGTGCCGGGTCGAGAAATGGCAGGACGCGCTGCGAGCCGTAGCCTCCGCGGAGGCACAGGATACCGTCGATCTTCGGATCTTCGAAGGCGCGGTTGAGTTCCTCCGCCTTTTCCCTGTCGGACGTTCCGGAAAGGTAGCCGCGCGATTCCCGCGTCGACGGGTACAGCACTGGCTCGTAGCCGAACTGCTCGACCAGGACCTTCACGGATCGTTCGATGTCCGCCTGGGTCGACGGGCTCGCGAGGGCGATCACGGCCACGCGGCTGCCGGGCCCGAGCGGCGCGGGAAGCCGTATCTGCCGGTGTGCCGCCGGAGGTTCCGCACCCGCCGCGGCCGGGGAGGACCGCGGGCGGTCCGGGACGAACGAATCGAACCACGTCCGTGCGGAAAGAAGCGACGGCATGAACGTCCCGCGATGGTTCACGGCTCCGACGTCCACCGCTTCGACCGGAGCGCCGGCGCGTTTCATCCGGGCCTGCGTCTCGAGCGCGAGGTCGTGGGGAACGAGGGTATCCTTCGTGCCGTAGTACAGTCGGACGGGCGCTTTCGGGGTCCAGCCGTCGACGTCGTTGAGCGCGAGGAGCCGGCAGATCGGGTGCGTCCCTCGCCCCATGGCGCGCAGGAACGCCCCGGTGAAGACGGACGATTGCTCGGGCGGAAAGCTCTTCGCGACCTCACGGGCGCCGGACGTTCGGCCGTAGAGCAGATTGTCGGCCTTTCGCGCCCAGCCGGGAAGGAAGGCGTCTGCGCCCGCGATTCCGTAGATATCCGAATAAGAGATGATAACCTTCGCCATGAGGGCGGGCGCGAAGGGATCGCCGTCGCGGAGCCACAGCCGCCAGCACGGAAGCAGCCGGTACGGGCCGGAAATCGGCGCCGAGGCCGTGACGGGAACGCCACCCCCGCTTTCGAGAAGGCGATGCATCGCCATCGTCGCGTGCCCTCCCTGCGAGAGCCCCGTCAGGAAGAGACTCCCGGAGAGCGGCACGCCGAGATCGGCGCACAGCCGCCGCGTGGCCTCCAGGAGATGGACCCCGGCCGAGGCTTCGGTCGCCGCATGAAGAAACGGGTGCCGGGCGAGGGAATGTCCCTGGCCGATGTAATCGGGAAGCGTCACGACGTAGCCGTAGGCCGCGAAGACGTGGAGCATCGCCGTGGCTTCGCCGCTCCGGAGCATCGACGGCGCGGCGAGCGGATCGAGGATCGTTCCCTGCTGGTACGACACCCACGGCCGCGGTCCGGAGAGCATCGGAATCATCACGAGCCCGGACGCGACGGCCGGTACGCCGTCGACGTCCCT
Source organism: Lactivibrio alcoholicus (assembly GCF_055390895.1). Lineage (NCBI taxonomy): Bacteria > Thermotogati > Synergistota > Synergistia > Synergistales > Aminobacteriaceae > Lactivibrio > Lactivibrio alcoholicus. Next base: position 1,594,317 of record NZ_AP042471.1, on the reverse strand, counting down.
CGTGGCGTACTCAACCGCATAGAGCCGGACGCCGTTTTTCGCCGGGCCGAGGGCTTTCACGTCCCCCGCGACGGACGGAGTCATGACGGGGGCGAACTCCTGCCTGACGGTGAGCGCGTTCGCGTCGATCCATTCGCGCGAATACTCCTTCAGGAACTCCGTCCGGACGACGCTCCCATCCGGCGCCGCCGCGACCGGAACGACCGGAACCGCAAGCCAGACAATAACCGCGAGCGGAAGAATCCACGCCGTCCGCATCCGTCCGAATCCCGAACATCTCCGCATCGAATCGCCTCCCAGGAATTGTCGACAGTCTCTTCCCGCACAGGATACCACGACCGACGGACAACGGAAAAACGCCCCGGGACGGCGAATTCCCCCGAGATCCGGGTGCGCGACTGGCCTTCCGTATCGCCTGAAAATACCGATGTGATATACTTATTTCGTAAATTCCGACATAGCATTCGGGGGGTGGAATTCATGAAGCGGGTCGTGGTTGCCGTGGACGGAAGCGAGATCAGCCGGGCGCTGGCGGAATACGCCTTTCACTACGCACATCGTGAGGGAGACGCGGAACTCTTCTTCCTGCACGTCGTGGAGGCCCCGAACTTCTCGCGTTTCAATTCGGGACAGGCGCTGGTGAAGCTCCCCACCGAGGAGGAACGCATCAATCAGGCGCGCGATGCGATTCAGGCGCAGCTCGACGACGCGAAAAAAACGCTCCCCTACGCGCCTCCTCACGCGTGCGTCGTCGTGGCGTCGGGTGTTCCGTATCAGGAGATCGTCGATTACGCGAAGACCCAGGACGCGGACATAATCATGATCGGACACCGCGGCCTGAGCAACCTGGAACGGTTCTTCATCGGCAGCGTGGCCGCGAAGGTCGTCGCGCACGCTCCATGCAGCGTCTACGTCCTCCGTCCGAAGAAATAGACGGGGGAGCGGTTCCCGAACAAACGGAAACGCGTCGAACGAGTTCCCGAAAAAGGGGGGCGGAATCTTCCGCCCCCCTTTTTTTGCGCGGAGTCCGGGTGAAATTCCGGGAATCCCCCGTGACGGCCCGCTCCGATGCCTGTATGATGTGAAGCCGGAACGATTCGGGAGGGAGCCGTGCCGATGGTCGCAGGAACGAGATACGTCGTGAGTCTTCTGGCGGCGCTTCTGTCGCTCGCGTTCGGACAGATGTCGCTCGCGGCCCAGGACGCGCCGAAGGAAGACGCGTCGAAGGCACTGTCGCGGATGCTGCTCGACATGGAGGTCGCCGCGAAGACCGCCGAGGCGGAAATCGCGAAACTCCCGAGCATCGTCGACGACGAATGCGCCCGGATCAGGAACTCGCTCGACCGCTGGGCGAACTCGCAACTCCGCGCGATCGTCGCCGGAAACCACGCCGCCGTCGGCCGGCTTCTCGATGCCACGCACCTGCCGCAGGAGGAGGGCGCCTTCAGCGTCTGGTGGAAGCAGACGAAGGCCGGCGTCGGAAGCGACGGAGATCTCGACGCGCTTCTGAAGACATACTTCTCGATCCTTCAGCCCGGGATTTCCTCCGTGAACGAGGAATTCCAGAAGCAGATCATGGACAGTCTCGGGCAGGAAACGCTCGCAGGTCTTCAGGAGTCGATGGAACGGATCCGGAAGCCCTTCATCGGGATCCTGAAACAGCGTCTTCCCATCTACAACACGATCCCGGTTCCGAACACCGACAGGGCGACGGCGACGTTCTCGACGTCCGGAAAGATGGGCGACTTCCGGCAGGGAGCCATCCCCGTCAAGGGACTCGTCGGGGCCGCGCTGATCCTTCTCGGGAAACGGATCGTCACGCGCATCATGAAATTCCTCGCCGTCAAGATCGCGGGCAAGGTGCTCGCGAAGCTTCTGCCGGTCGTCGGGTGGATCCTTCTCGCGTTCGAGGTCTACGACATCGCGGGCGCCCGGGACCGATTCGAGGACGAGATGCGGAAGGCGTTCCTCTCGGAATACACCGCGGAGATCAACGCCGAAACCCTGTGGTGGAAGGGAGAGGACGCCCAGACTCCGTCGATGCGGGACGAAGTCAGCAGAAACGTCTGCTCGCTGCTGAAAAACTGGGAGAGGATCTGCCGCTCGGAGGCCGCGTCGATGATCCAGAGCGCGCACATCCTCTCGTTCTCCGAACCCGTCCGCGAGTACGTCTCGAAGGAACTCGACGGCGGCGCGGAATTCGAACCCGTCCTCCAGAAGATGGGCATCCTCTGGGACGTCTTCGGACCGCTGCTCGCGCAGGGGAAGATCGACACGTTCGAGTCCATGATCCTCGCGACTCCGGACAGGAACGACCTCCGGCTCCTCGCCGCGAATCTGGGGCCGAGGCTGCTGGAGATGTACCGGAAGTTCGGCCGTGACTTTCTCCAGGGCGTGAACAGGATCGGCGTCCGGAACTACCTTTCCGCCGGCGAGTGGGCGGACGGAAGAATCGACTGGAAGCTGCTCAACGGGCGCCTCTCGCTGCTTCCAGACCTCGGCGACGACAGGGAGGCGTCCCTCGGCCTCCTCACGCTCGTCCAGGAGGACGCCCCCTTCGAGGGAATCGCTCCGGCCTCGCTCTCGGACATCGCCGCGAACAGGGAACTTTTCCGTTCGGTCTGGCGGGCCATCCGTCCCGACATCCGGAAAACGCTCCTCATTCTCGGGAACAAAAAGGCCGCTTCGACCGTCGGCGAATGCCTCGAAGTCTCCCCCGGAGCCGCGTCCGCGTTCCTCGGAAGCTACGGGCCGGAATTCTGGACGGCCTGGTCGCGGGACGACATCCTGATCCTGCTGCGAATCACCGACTTCCGCTCGACGACCCTCGGGAAGCCGATCGACGCGTGCCTCCCGGCGGCCGAGGACCGCGCCGCCATGATCGCCGTCTGGCGCCGGACGGGAAAGCAGGGGATCGCGCTGTGGGACGCGTACGCGACCGAGGGCGCGGGCGCGCTCGGCAGAAAGCTCGCGAACGACGCGGTCGAGAGCCTGTCCGACGGCTACCCCTTCGGGGATCTGAGGGACCGCGCGCACCTTGAATTCGCCGTCGCGTGCCGGAAGATCCCGTTCGCGGGACGCCTTGTCTACGACACGTTCCGGAACCTCGGCGCGATCCCCCGGATCCTCGTCGTCGCGGCAGGCGCCGCGGCGGTTCTCGGCATGATTCTCGCCATCTTCGGAAGGAGAAGACGATGACCGGGAAAGGCATTCCCATCCTGACAGTAGACAACGTCCCGGGCGCGACGCTCGAATTCATCGGATGCGTCACGGCTTCGTGCTGCCTCTCGAAATCCATCGTCGCGGACATGTCCGCCAACCTGAAGAACTGGACGATCGGCGGCGAACTGACCCAGTACAGCAGGATGATCGACGACTCCGTCGGCCTCGTGCTGGAGCGCATCCGCAAAGAGGCTGCCCGCACCGGCGCGGACATAGTCGTCGGCTTCCGCCTGTCGACGACGAGCGTCTCCTCAGGCGCAGCCGAGATCATCGGGTACGGGACGGCGGTCCGCCTCGTCCGGAAGTGACCGCCGCGAACCGGAATCCCTCGTCGTCCTCAACGAACTGGTCATGAAGGGGTGCCAGGCGGGCATGGGGTGTCAGGGTAACGGCGGCCACCGCGTCGTGAAGGACGACATCGCGCCGCTGCTCGAGGAGATCTACGAAGCCGTGTCGTACACGCTCGACGCGATCGTGTACCGGGGACTCTCGGACGTGGAGATCGCGACGCTCGAAGAGCTGCTGCGCCGCGTGCAGGAGAACCCGGAGTCGTAGCCCCCGCCCTCCGCCGCAACGGAAACGCGAGGCCGCGCCCTCATCAGGCGCGGCCTCGCGCGTGTCGCGAAGCGCGGTTCTCTTCCGTTCCGGTACCGCTCTAGTAGCGCGACTGGAAGACCTTGACCGTGTACGTCCCCTTGCCGTCGGCCGTGCTCAGCGTTATCTTCGCGGTCCGGTCGCTCCCGGTCGCGTTCGGTTCCACCGTGACGTACACGTTGTTCGCGGCGTTCTTGTCCCCCGACGTCGCGCTCAGGGTACACCAGGACTGATCGCTCGCGGCGGTCCAGTTCCTCGCCGTTCCGAAATCGAGGCGCGCGTGGCTCCCCTTCGCGTCGAAGTCGAGGTTGTTCCCGGCGATCAGCGGCGGGTAGATGAACGGGATGACGTACGTCCTCGAGTCGGACTCCCAGTCCTGATGCTTCGTCTTGATCGCCTCGACCCACATCACGTACTGGTTTCCGTACGAAAGACCGTTCTTCCACGAGAACTTCGACTTGAACTGTCTGACCGCGTCCCTCGCCTCCGGGGCGATCTTCCACATCCACTGGTTGTACGGCTGGAAGTTGCTCCGCGACAGGAGGACGGCGTCGTTGAACTGGCCCAGATAGAACGGGTTGCCGCCGGAGCTCTTGATCGTCGGGCGCGGGAAGCTGTACGTCCAGTGGGCGTTCGTCGACGAGCTCGTCGGCACGGACGAGTTGGTGACGGTGCAGTCGCTGATCGTCACCGACTCCGACGACGAGTAGCTGATCCCGGCGCTGAGCCCTCCCGTGGGGCCGGAGGCGTTGAATCCGATGTTGCCTCCCAGGTTCCAGGAGAAGCCGCTCGTCGTGCTCGAGCTGCCCTGCGTCGTCCCGGGCGTCGAATTCATGAGCTGGACGTACCGGCGCGAATTGTCGTAGTCGAGCCAGTTATCGAACTCGTAGTCGACCATATACCCCGAAATCCTCGCGAGCGTCGTTTTGCTCCACCCCATCTGACCGTTCTTGTTCTCGTAATTGTTCGCGGGGTTCAGCATCCCGCGCTGCTGGACGACGAACCAGTCGTAGTCGACATTGTTGGCCTCGTTGTACGAATGGCAGGCATAGAGGTAATACGTGATCTGGAAGGCCTGACTGTATATCGAGGCGTCGTAGGTGTATATCTGCGCCTGGGCCAGCTGCGTCAGCTCGCCCGTGGACGCCGTCACCGCGGCCTCTCCCGCTTCTCGCGCCTGTCTGACCGCCTCCTGCTTCGCGTCGTTGTCGGCGACGTACCTCGCGAAATTCCTCGCCCGCATCTCGTGGAACGCCTCCATGTCCGGTACTTCCGGTTTTTCGTCATCACTCGCGATGGGCTCCGAAAGAACCATCGGGCTTTTGTCGGCGGGGGTGATCCACGTACAGATGTCGGTATTGAGAGCGTCGCGCGAGAGCTTTTCGACGGCGTACAGTTCCACGTAGTCCAGGCCGTCCTCGGCGGTATCGAGACTGAAGTTCGGCTCCTGGCCGATAGCCGCCAGGAAGCCGTTGACCTCGTCGACCGTCGCGTGCTCGACCGCCACGACCTGCCCTGCGTCGAACACCTTTTTGACCGCGTCCTTCGTGGATTCGTCGGGGATAAACCCGTCACGGAACGATACGAGCAGCGGCGAATCCGTCGCCTCTCCGTCGTACGGAAGGAATTCGGTCGCTATCGCCCTGAGGTACGCGGCGAGATCTCCGTGAACCTCCCCGATGTAGTAAATCTTGTCGAGAATCCCCTGAGAGTCCCCACCACCTCCACCGCACCCTCCCGAAAACAACGCCATCGCGAACAGCAGAACAACGCACAGAATTATCTTCTTTCCGCTCATCCGTCGCACCTCCCGATGTAATGTTCGTCGCGCATGGTCTGGCATGACGCTGCCGAGTATAGCTCACATTTCTCCATTTGGCTTTCGGGAGATGATCCCCCCTGACACAGTGTCAGAGTCAATAGGGCAAACCCTTTCGTCCTCAAGACGCAGCTCCCCTGGCGTACCCGTACTCTCCTCCGACTTTCTCTTCGTCCGCGTGCGGCACAACGCACATGTCGCCGGACGAGATCTCCGGCAATCCGTAATCGTCCTGAATTTCCCGTTCGGCCTTGCTTTCCGCGAAAAGATGAGGCGAATCCGACCTTCCAGAGAAATGTCCGGCTCAACTCGACGAGCCGGTCGGATATGGAGGTGTTTTCCCGAAGGGAGGTCCCAGGGCTGAAGATTCCATATCCATGAACCTCTCGTTCCTCTCCGTATGGACCGCCTGTCGACGAATCAGGAAATCGCTCCCGGCCCACGTTCAGCATCAAATAGTAATACTTGTTAAAAAACAAATCAAACTACTAGCTTCAATTGCTGTTTCCTTGAAAAACCTCCCATACAAGCCATCCTCCTGGTTTTTTTCACTTTTTTTCAGGAAAGACTCAGAATCAAGAAAAAAACGATCATCGTCAATGGAGTACCTGAGCGGATCCAACGTGTTTTCCTCCCAGAAAAATAGATAGAAAGTGCTAGTACATCTATATTCTAAAAATTAGCCTTAAATTATTGCAAATACTACGTTTTTGCTTTTTATTCAAATATAAATATAAATGACAAGAAATACTCTCTTCAAAGCGACAAGTTCTGAGACAACTCCTAAAATTATCAAGGTATTGTGTTTTGTTTTCGCGATTCATGGCTGTCCCCCACTGGGAAGGAACGCTCGTTTCATTCCCTTTCTTTCGTTTTCTCAATCCCTGCAAGGAGTGAACACCGAAAGAAACAGAGAAAACACTCCGGAGATATCTGCGGAGTGCCATTCCGTGCATTGTGTAAAACATCACTGAAAAGGGAGGAACGTGGGCAATGGACGAGGCACATCGCCTCTGGAAGAGGAGCAAGAAAAAGATACACGTATTGATCGCCGGGGCGGATCCTATGGTGATGCATATCGTGGAGCGCTGTGTGCGCGGGCAGGGCGGGTTCGAACTCGTCGGAGGCGTTTTCAATTCTACGGACATGCGCAGAGTCCTGCGGTCCGCGTCTCCGGACCTCGTCATCCTGGAACCCGCCATGTCGCCCAGGCGGCCTCTCGAAGCGGTTCGGATTGTCCAGCGGGAGAGCATTGCGATGATGATCGGGGTGAGTCGCATCAGTAACGTCGTCGCGATCGATTCCATTCTCGGGTATCGTGTCTTCGACTTCATTCTGAAGCCCTTCGGTATTGACCGGCTCGTGACATCGATAGAGGCATTCCGGAAATTCTTCGAATACCGGTCGCGGTTATCGGGGAGGGTGTATCAGGAAGAAGTCGACAAGCTCCTGACGGAGCGACGCCTGTCGATCGTCGGCAAGGAGACTCCGAAGGGCCTGCAGCGCGAGTGCCTTTCCCGAATATTCGCCGCGTTCGAAACGGATCCGTTCCGGACGATGTCCGTTGCCGATGCCATGCAGATCTGCCACATCTCCCGTTCGACCGCGTGGCGCTATCTGGAATATCTGGTAACGGACGGCGTTCTTTCGAAAACGCCGTCATATAAACCAATCGGGCGGCCGGTTTCTCTCTATCGAAGAGTCGGACAGGTCGGTCCTTCCGGAAAGTAAGCGGCACATTCCGTTTCATTCGCTTTTTCCGATCTCCAGGGAGCCTGACGCGCATCTTTCATTATGCGGACTCCAATCCGCACAAATCGGACTTTCAAACCGTTGCAAACACCGGATGCCGTTTTCGATGGAGGCGAAGGATATCTCCACGAAGGGGCATTTGGAGCAGATTGGTTTTGACAACGCAAATCTGATCACCAGTGATAGCCGAATTTTGACCACCTCGGTCATTCTTCCGCGCCTTCCGTTTTGAGTTGTATCCGGCTTCTCTTCCGTCCCTCCTTCAAAGTTTCCTTCAGTCTGTAGCTCTCCCACGCGCACTCGATGATGTGCGCCTTGTGGGTCAGACGGTCAAGCAGGGCCGCCGTCATGTTCGGGTCGCCGAAGACTTCCGTCCAGCTGCCGAATCCAAGGTTCGTCGTTACTATGACCGATCCGCGCTCGTGTCGTTCCGCGAAGACCTGGAACAGAAGCTCGCCTCCTTCCTTCGAAAAAGGAACGTACCCGAGTTCGTCCACGATCAGAAGATCGTACCGGGTGTACTTTCCGAGGGTCCGCGCAAGGGTTTTCTCTCCCCGGCTTTCCAGAAGTTCGTTGACGAGGTTGCAGGCCGTCGTGAACCGCACCCGCATGTTCTTCCGACAGGCTTCTATTCCCAGGGCGGTGGCGAGGTGCGTCTTCCCGCACCCGCTTTTGCCCAGGAAGAGGATATTCCGGCGCCGGGAGATGTAGTCTCCGGCGGCCAGTTCCCCGATGAGCCGCCTGTCAAGCTGCGGAGCCTCTTCGAAGATGAAGGTTCCCAGTGTCTTGACCAGGGAGAACCGGGCTTCCTTCAACCTTCTCTTTTCCCTGTTCTCCGAGCGGATCTGGAGTTCCAGTTCCGTGACGTCAAGGAGAAATTCTTCGTAGCTCGCTCCCCGTTCCTCGGCCTGCCGGAGGCGTTCTTCAAGGTGTCGGGCGGCGTTGCCGAGGGTGAGGCTCTTCAGGTTTTCCTGAACCTGCATGAGGAGTCCCGCGTTCATTGTCTGGCCTCCAGGACAGAATAGGCCGATACGTCCGCCGGAGGAAGCACGGTCCACCGTTCCGATTCGAGGGGACGGACGAACTCCTCCCGCGTCCCGGCCGTTTCAAGCAGGCAGCGGATTCCAGCGGCGCTGCCCAGTCCGCTCTCAAGAGCCCGTTCCACCGCGTCCTCAACCGGCTTTTGCCCGTAATTCCTGGCGAGGAGCAGGACGTCGATGAATTCCTTGATTCCCCGGTTCTCTCCCCGACGTTCCCGGAACTGTTCCAGAAGGGTGTTCATGGATTCGCTCCATGTCTTTTTCCATTCCGTAAGCGGGCGGGCGTCCCGGAAGGCTCCCGGCCGTTCCCGGAGAAGCTCCAGGTAGTGGTCCGCATCGAGGATCCAGTGGTTGTTCCCGTATTTCCTTCCGTGGTCGGCGACCCGGGTTCCTCCGCTGTAGACCGATATCCTGTCCACCGTGAGGATCGCCCTGAGCGGCCGGCCGGCGTAGGAGGCGGGGACGGAGTACCGGTTCTTGTCCACCATGACGGTGGCGTATTTGTCCGCCTTCACCGGTACGGTCTGTTCGTTGCCGTAGGGGTGGCGCGGAAGGGGAATGAGGACCTCCCTTTCCGCCTCGTGAAGCTCCCTTACGGTTCCTTCCCGCCCGGCGATCCTGTGGGAGCCGTAGGAGAGACATTCCTCCACAAGTCTGTCATTGATGTCCTCCAGACTTTCTCCCTGCGGGACGGGCGTCAGGAAGTTCCGGCGCGCGAATCCCACGAGCCCTTCGACTCCGCCCTTCTCGTTTCCCCGTCCCGGCGAGCAGAAGCGGCCGATGAAGGTGTACCAGGAGCGAAACCGGACGAAGCTTTCCCGCTCTTTCCTCTCTTTCCCGAGAAGAACCTTCTCCACCGCCGCGCTCAGGTTGTCAAAGATCACTACGGGAAAGACTCCCCCGTAATAGACGAATCCCCGGCTGAGCCCGTCGAATAAGGCCTGCTGCCGTTCGCAGGGGTAGAGCCGGACAAAGGGCGTTCCCGAGTACTTCGATCTCATGCAGAAGCATTTCACCCGTACGGCTTCTCCGCCCAGGATTACAGCGACGGTTCCCCAGTCCGCCTCCGCCTCTCCTCTCGGTGACGGCTCCAGGGGGATGAATGCCCCGGAACTTTTCAAGCCGAGCGTTCTCTTGACCGCCGCCACGTGGCGCCGCACTGTCGTTTCGCTTCCGGTAAACCCGTATTCGTTCACCAGTCGGGTATATATCCGCTTCGCCGTATGGCGCTGCTTCTTCGGACTTTCAAGGTCCCCTTCCAGCCATTTGAATATGATCTCGTGATAGGGGCCGAGCACCGGAAAAGGCTGGATCTTTCTTGGAGAATAGCCTGTGAATTCCCCCCGAAGCACTTTCTTCACCGTGTTGCGTGAATGCCCCGTCTCCCTGGCTATTTCGCTCACGTTCTTGCCGTAAATCCGCTGAGCGGTCCGTATGTATTCGTACTGGTCCACACTGAGCATCCTTTCCCCTCCGGCTTCATCGTCGTGGTGTGCGTCCCCGCCGATGATACCCGGAGCTATGGTCAGGTGGTCAATTTTCGGCTCTCGTTCGCCTCTAAAGTGGTCAATTTTAGAGTACCAAAACCAGCAGATCACCGGAATATGCGGCCGATATGTGCTGGAGACCTACGGATCGACGCAGCTCTTGTCGGATCTCGGGCTCGCCGCCAGGCTTCACGACATAGAAATAGAGAGGTATCAGCGATACAGTGCCGAACAAACCTGGGCGGTTGGCCAAGGAGGAGATGGCGTACATGAGGAAACATCCGCTCATCATGGGGCAGATCCTCCCGCCGTTTTCCAATTCAGAAGGCGATCGCGGACATAGCGAAGCATCATTACGAAAGATTCGACGGAAAGGGCCCCCGACGGACTCTCGGGGAGGGGAATCGATCCACATCGGGAGCAGGATGCCGGCATTGGCCGACGCGTACGACGCGATGACGTCTGTCAGGCCGTACAGAGACGCCCCCGGAATCGAAGATGTGACCGTCGGGATTCGGTAAAATCCCGGAAAGCAGTTCGATCCGGACGAGGGAAGGAGACTCGTCGATCTCTTGTGTCTCTCTTACCCATTTCATAAATTTGGTATATTTTAATGACGAAATTTTTAAATATACAAAAATAAATACGCATGTTAATATTCATAGGTCAGTAACTATACTTGCGCAATTGATTTTTTATAATTAAAAAATCAATTGCAACTATTGCCGAAATACTTGCTTGAATTTCAAAGCCATTCCCAGAGCCAACCTGGTCTCGGAGTCACGGAGAGACACATTGAGCACTTTTTCGATGCGTCGCTTTCGAAACAGAACGGTCTGGCGATGTACATAAAGTTGTTCTGCCACTTCTTCCAGATTGTTCGACTGCATGATTTTCGTCAATGTATTTTCAAGATCTGTCCCATGGGTATGATCGTATTCCTCCAGCCTCCCCAGAGTCCGACTTATGAAATCATTCACATGCTCTTTATCCAATACAGCCGGGAAAAATTGAAATACTCCGATGTCCAGATAATGGTGAATACACACGCCGGGTTCCAGCTTCTCTCCCAATTCGGCTGCGGTGCGAGCCTGTCCGTATACTTTGGCAAGATTCCAGAAAGTATTCTCATGGAATTCGGCGATTCCAATGCAGATCTCAGTTTCCGGAGCGTATTCGTCTATCGCTCCCTGCCAGCTGCTTGCCTGCTCTCGTTCTTCGAGTTGAATATCACGCACGTCGTGAAGAGCCGGAACTAAAACTGCGATACCTTCCTTGCTTTCCCACGCGATGACCTCGGAATTCCCGGCGAGAAGTCCCATCAAATCGTCGATCGCCGCATGCGTTTTTCTTTCTCGCTCCCGCGGCATTTCCTGGGAGTCCAGAGATCCTTTGAAAGCGATCAGAAAGCATGAGAAATTCCGCCCCAGATTCAGCCTCACCTGCCACGCCTGATCCAATACTTCACGCGATGGAGCGATCCTGCCTTCTATCAGACCATTCAGCAGGTCGTTCCTCCGTTGTCTCGCATATGCCGGATCGGACATTTTTTTTATCTTATTTTGTTCAGTAACATCAAGCATATTGCATGCAACCGTACTTTTATTTGATATTTTATATGCAATAGGGACAATTCGCACAGAGAAACATCTGCTTCCCAACTCCGAGATTAATACGAATTCATCAAATTGAGGAGTTTTATTATCAATAGCACTCTTTACTTTTTGGATTAACTTTTGCGATATTTCTATCGGAAATAGATCACATATATTTCCCCAAGACAATTCTCTAGAAATATTTAAAGATAATAATTTATTTTCATCGAAAATTTCTATAATATTCCCAAGTTCATCGAGTATCATTCCGGCTCCCGGCATTGATTTTGAGAATTCTCTCAGGCGAACTATTATATCTTTTTCCGTTTTATCTCGTTCACTCTGCTGGGTAATATCTTCAATTCTCCCTAAAATATCACTTGATCGACCATCCGAATTTTTCAATGTAACGCCGCTCACTCTGATCAACCGGATCTCGCCATTTGACAAGTGAGCATGTACTTCTTCGGAAAAATAACTGTTATTGCGAAAAAGCGATAGAATTCCCTTCTTGATTTTTTTTACATCATCCGAAGCGGAACGAGAATACAGTATTCTGTAGGATTCTCTTTCAAGCTCTTCCCTGCTGACTCCGAATAACTCCAGAATTCCATCCGAACATGTGAATTTTCTGGTCGTCAGGTTTATTTTCCAGCTGCCCGTCTTTCCCAATCTCTCCGCCTCGATAAGCTGTTGTTTCATTTCGGATCGTTCGGAAACATCCATAACCGCTACGATGATTTTTTCGACGATGCCGTCGGAAGAACGAATGGGCGCGTATACTCCGTGAGTCCAGATTTTTTTCTTCGATCCAGCCCTTTGATATTGATCAAGAAAATCCATGGTTTTTCCCTGCAGCGCTTCAAGAAACATTCGAGTATGCTTTTCGCGCAATTCCGGCGCAATCGCGTCGCCGAAGGGACGCCCCTGGATCTCCTGCCTGTCAATTCCCCAGAAATCGGCAAATCGCTGATTCACCTGGAGAAGCGTGCCGTCATAGTTGATGCAGCACAGAAAACAGGGCGCCGCATCAATAAATAACCGCAGGGACTGCTCTCTTTCGGCCAACCGGCGGCACAAATCCGCCGGATGTCCATGCTGGTCGAGTCTCCTGCTGATGCCTGCCGCTTCTATGCCTCCATTCATACGGCGAAACAGGCAGACTGCGATTTCGACCCATACGGTTGTTCCACCCCTGCACGGTTGCTCCACGGTCTCGATGAACTGAATCTCACGAGTCAGAGAGTGGGACAGAGACGCAAGCCATTCCGGTATATGCTCTTTAATTCTTTTATAAGAATCAGGCATAAGCAGCTCTTTCATTCCGCGACCGACAATCTCTTCCGGATCGAATCCTCGAACCTTTTTCACAGATGGGCTGACATCGAGCACCGTCATCGTTTCCAGGTCGAATCGCCAGATGACGTTATCGAATACTTTCGTCATCATGGAGTACAAAACCCTCTGACGCCGCAATTTCTCTATCCGAACCGACTTTATGTCGTCGTTTCCAGCTGTTTTTCTTTCATCTCGTGTCCCGTCCATAGCGTACGCCGCCCCTTGTGATTAAAATCTATTTTAAACAATCATAAGAATTTTAATGCTTTGATATTTTTATTTCAAAACAATAACTCCAATAACTTTTATATATTTTAGATCTCATTAAAATTATTTAGTAAAAGTGAGAAAATATACCTTGTGATCAAAATTCTATCATCTCAGGCCACGTCCCGAGTTTTATTCAATATATGACTCAAGATACAATTTCACGGACATATTTTTATACTGATAGAACAACTTGACCTTGAGATACGGCGAACGACAATAGGGATACTGACCGTCGCAAAGTGTTGTTTGATCGTAGTGTGGAGTTTCGAATCCGAAAATGTTTTTAAAAAAAACCGGATTATGCGCATCGGAAAGCCAAAAGGAGGAGTGCATCCGAGAGATTCCCAGAAAAACAGAACCCGATCCGATCCGACTCCTGTACCCGTATTTCTGAAAGCTCCGGGTTCAATCGGGCGAATGTGATCCTGTACCCCGCAAGCAGAAACATGCCATAGAAAACTTCGACAATCGACGGAGGCGGGAAAATGACGATACGAGGAAAATTGATTTCGATGGCCGCAGTCGTCCTGCTGGTGATTGCGACGATGGCTGGCTTTACCTATTACCGCAGCGATTCGCTGATGCGCGATCAGGTGAACTCCGCCGGCATGGAGATAGTTAAAGGCGCGGCCGATATCATCGACGGAAAGTTCGACAGAATCCAGGGAGTCGTTCGTACGGCGGCCGTCTCCGTGCAGTATGCGGCGACGCAGCTCGGCGTGAGCGACGACGCAGGTCTCCAGAGGATCGCCGTGAACCTCGCGCAACAGACGAAGTCTGACGGCGTTCTCGATATATACATAGGCAACGAGGCGACCGGCAGGCTTTCGGACGGCACCGGCTGGAAGGAGCCCGCCGGGTACGACGTGCGCTCGCGCCTGTGGTACAAGCAGGCGGTCCAGGCAGGCAAGGACCGGATCATTTTCACCGATCCCTTCAAAAGCATGATCACCGGGAACACGGTGATTCTGGCCGCAACGACAATAAACGACAGGGAAGGAAAACTGCTCGGCGTCGTCGCGGGGGAAATGGACATCGCCGCCATGAACGAATTCGTCGTGAATCTGAGGATATTCGGCAAGGGAAGCGGCCTGATGACTCTCAGGAACGGACTTCTCGCGGCGTACCATATCAAGGAGGATGTCCTGAAAGCGAACATCACTACGGACCCGAAGCTTCCCGAAGCCGTTCGGAATATAGGAAAGAAAATGATCGCCGGGAACACCGGATTCGAGTCCTATACGTATCAGGGCGAGGAACGCCAGATGTTCTTCGCGCCGACGCAGCGCGGATATTCCCTCGGCGTCCTCTTCCCCGTGTCGGAGATCACGGCGATGGTGCGGGGGCTGACGACGATTCTGCTCGCGATAGCGGCCGTCGCGCTCGTCATCACCGGCGCCGTCATTTTCTTCATCGTCAGGAGCCTCGCGAGGTCGATCGGAACGATGGGGACGGTTACGGAGAAACTGGGAGCGGGGGATCTGACCGTCAGCTACGACGATTCCGGGAAGGACGAGATCGCGCAGATCTCCCGCATCCTCAACGGAATGGTCGCTTCCCTTCGCGAGGTCATGACATCCATCCGACATGAGGCCGAAGAAACGTCCCAAAGGGCGGAAACGCTCGCCTCCCTCTCGGAGGAAAGCCTCTCGTCGATGGAGGAAGTGTCCGGTGCGGTCGAAAAGGTCCAGAGCATGGCGGAACAAAGTTCGGCGGCCCTCGAGGAAACGAACGCCTCGATCGAGGAAATCGCGTCGAGCGCCCAGTCCGCGGCCCGGACCGCGAGCGACGGGGCGAAGGAAGGAACGGAAGTCTCCGAAGGGACGGGACACGCCGTCGAAGAAGTGAGCGCCGTTATCGAAGACATCGGGAAGGCGGAAGGGGAATCGGAGAAGAGCATCGAACGGATCAGGGCGCTCGCGAAGTCGGTGGACGACATCTCCGGATTCGTGGCGACGATCACGTCGATCGCAGACCAGACGAACCTGTTGGCCCTGAACGCGGCGATCGAGGCGGCGAGGGCCGGAGAGGCCGGGCGGGGCTTCGCGGTCGTCGCGGAAGAGGTCAGGAAGCTTGCGGAGGAATCGGCGCGCGCGGCGCAGGAAGTCGACAAGCTCATCGAAGGGCTTCAGAGGCATTCCGGCGACTCCATAACCGCGACGGAAACCACGGGGAGGATTCTCGGCGAGACGATGAAACGGGCGTCCGGGACGCAGGAGAAACTCACGGAGGCGCTGGCGGCGACCAAGAAGATGGTCGAGGCGATCCAGAGCATCGCGGCGGTGTCGGAGGAGCAGGCGGCGTCAAGCGAGGAGATGACGAGCGCGGTGCAGAGCGTGACGGAGGCGACGGGGAACGTCGTCGAATCGGTCGCGTCGATCGGATCCGCGTCGCGGGAGACGACGAAGGCGGCGGAGTCGATCGCAAAGGAGGCGCAGGAGATGGCCGCGACGGCCGAGAAGTTGCAGAAGCTCGTGGGACGTTTCGTCGTCGACGACTCCTCGAACGGACTCCTGCCGAAGAAATGAAGACCGACGGGGAATCCGGACGTTTTTCAGCGATCGTCGCGGTTCGGCAACCGACGGGGAGGGAGTGAAGATGGTGGAACATCAGCTGGTGGTATTCGGCCTGGGCAGCGAAGAGTTCGGAATCGACATTTCGCAGGTCCGCGAGATCGTTCGTCTCCAGAACATCACGGCAATTCCGCAATCCCTCGATTTCATCGAGGGTATCGTGAACCTTCGCGGCCAGATCGTCCCGATCGTCGACCTGTGCAAGCGTTTCGAAACGAAAAACGGGAGAAACGCGGACGAGTCGCAGCGGCGAATCATCGTGGTGAACATGGGAAACCAGAACATCGGAGTCCTCGTGGACGGAGTGTCGGAAATCCTGCGGATTCCGGAAGAATCCGTCGAGCCGACGCCGCCGATCGTTGCGAACGGAGTCTCGTCGGACTTCATTCGCGGAGTCGCGAAGGTCGAGAACCGGCTGATCATCATTCTGGATCTTGATCGTATTTTCACGTTGGAGGAAAAAGGAGCGCTCGAGAGAAGACGCGCAGGGGACGGATAATCTCAGGAGAAGGATGACATCGGGAAAAGCAGGCCGCACGGCGCACCGTGCGGCCTGACGGCAAATCCGGACTTCGCGCTTCTTTCGCCCTAGAACACGGGAACCTTCAGCTCCGACGGGTCCGCCCTCACGAACTTTTTCGACACGTCCCCGCAGTAATCGGGATCGTTCTTCCCCAGGTCGAGCTTCATCGCCGTGGCCTCCTCCGAGAGGTCGAACGACGAAAAGTCCGCCCAGATGAGGAACGGGCTCGTCGTCGACTCGTAATAATAGACCCCGTTCGTCGAATCGGCGACGACCCTCCAGATCGTCGCGGCGATGTACGGGTTCTTCGGGTCGACCGACACGCTGAACGGCTGCGACGCGTTCCGGGTCACGCTGAGGACTCCCGCGACCGCCTCCCGCAACGTATTCGGTTTGGGGAGGTACTTCATGTAGTACGCGGCGCGAACGAACCGGTCGAGCGAATCGGCCGTCCCGGGGAGCGGCCTGGTTCCTCCGAAGCCCCTGTATTTCCCGAGGTTTTCCTGTTGCTTTTCAAACGTCGGACGGTTCGTCATGATCGTGTAGTTCCGGTCGTGGTGGATGAGCGGCTTGCCGCCGACGTACTCGACGATCGCAGAGTCCCCGGAAGAATCCGCGAGGGAGAGGTGGAGCGTGGCTTCGGACATCGTGACGCCGACCTTCGGGATGTCCATCGGAACCTTCATCCCCACGATCTGGTACTGCGCCGACCGCATCGCCTTCACGGCCTCGCTCACGGTCTCGCAGGTGTCGAGGACGTACTGCGCCCACAGGGCGACGGAGAGCCCGGGAACGTCCTTGCGTCTCTTTCCGTAGTCGCTTTCGTCGAGCCACAGCAGGTTCGCCACGAGGCCCCTTTCGTTCATCCCGTCGGCGACGAAGGCGTTGTTTCCGACGACGGAGGCCGCGACGATGCTTCCGTATTTCGATTTCCACACGAGGGAGTTCTCCCCGGGGAGGCCGTCGCGGCGGAGTCCGCGCGGAAGGGCCCACAGGGAGATCGCCGTCTTTTCGGGCCAGTCCATGTTTCTGCCGACGAGGACGGCCTGTCCGTTCGAGGACGAAAGCACGCGGCTGCACGCGGTCGCGGCGACGCCCGTCGCGGCGAGGATGACGGCCGCGAGAAGGATGATCGTCGTGAACATGGAACGAGACGCTGTACCGTTATTGCGCATTGCTCTGCCTCCTTGTCATCGCATCCGGGAGGGATGCCCCGGATGCCGCGGTGATCGATTTCGGAACGGCGCGACCGGGATGAATCCGGGCTGCGTCATGGTGGACGGACCGTTCTGAAGCGCTTCACGGCGGATGCTTCAGGCATCGGACGCCACCGTCCCGGACGTTCGCGCGGAGACGAGCCGGACGAAAACCTCGACGATCTCCGGGTCGAAGATCGTTCCGGCCCCCTTCCGGATCCGGTCGAGCGCTTCCTGCGGGGCGAGGACGTGTCCGCCATCCTCTTCCGTCATCGAGACGAAGCTCTCCGCGATCCGGACGATCCGCGACGCAAGGGGAATTTCCACGCCGCTGATGCCTCTGGGATACCCGGACCCGTCCCAGTTCTCGTGATGGTTGAGGACTCCTTCGGCGAGATCGAGCGTATCGTCGAAAAGGTTGAGGATCCGGAACCCCACGACGGGGTGCTGCTGGAACGCCTCGATTTCCTCCTTCGTTCTCGGAGTGCGAACGTGCGCCGTGCCGCCGGTCAGGGCGATCTTCCCGATGTCGTGCAGCAGACCGGTTTCCCGGAGTTTGCGGATCTCGGTCTCGGGCATTCCCATCGCCGTTCCGATTTCCCGGCACAGACCGCTGACGAGAAGGGCGTGCCGCTTCTCCCAAGGGTTCTCCGAATGGAACGTTTCGACGATCGTGTCGATCATACCGGAGGCGACAGCCTTTCGATCCAGCGTCTTCGTCCGGTACATCGCGTCCTCGGCGTTCCTGAGCGTCTCCTCGATGGACTGCCGGGCCTCCGTCTTCGTGTCGAATCCCACGGAGACGCTCGCCCTGATCGCGACGATCGTCTCCTTCGCGAACTCGCGCCCGATCCGCTCGACGATCCGCGCGGCCTCCTCCGGTTCCGTCTTCGCGAGAAGGATCGCGAACTCGTCGCCGCCGACGCGGGAGATCACGTCGCTCTCCCGGCAGACGCGCCTGAGGATCCCGGCCGCCTTCCGGAGAAGTTCGTCCCCGGCGGCGTGTCCGAAGATGTCGTTCGTGAGCTTCAGGCCGTTGACGTCGCCGAAGACGATCGAGACGGGCAGATTTTCCGGGACGTCGATCCTGCGGAGTTCGCTCTCGAAGAACATCCGGTTGCTCAGCCCCGTCAGGACGTCGTGGAGACTCAGGTAGCCGATGCGCTCCTCGTTTTCGCGCCGATCGGTGTCGTCGAGGAAGGTGACGACGACGCCGACGATCTCACCGTTTCTGAACTGCGGATACGAGAAGTATTCGACGTAGAAACAGGTTCCGTCGGCTCTCCGGAAAACCTCTCCGTCGACATGGATCCCCTCGCCGGACGCGAACGCGCGGAAGATTCTGCACTCCTGCGATGAAACCGGCGTCCCGTCGGGACGGGAGTGGTGGATCGCGTCGTGCATGTTCCGGCCGATCAGGTCGGACTCGCGGGCGTACCCGAGCATTTTCAGGCCGCTCGCGTTGCGCCGCGCGCCGTAGTATTCTCCGGCTTCGGAACCGTAGCTGAAGCTGTAGACGAACTCCGGCTGCGCGCGAAGAACCCCGGTGAAGAAGCGCTCCCGCTCCGCGGCGTCATCGAGATCGACGACACCGCTTTCTATGGCGGCCCGGTGGACTTCGTTCATCGACAGCGGCGTCGCGAGATGCGAGTCGATCTTTCCGAAGATGTCCTCGTTCATGTCGAGCGCGAGTTTTTTCGACACGCTCCGCGCCGAAGAAAACCAGTTCGAGAACACGATGAAGCCGACGGAGGCGGTCGTGATCGCCATGAGTGCGACGAAAACGACGACGATGACGCTTCTGATCGACATATCCCGTGTCGCCACGCCGCCACCTCCGCTTCGCGCGTGGAATTCCACCCGCCTTCCGTCGCTCTTCCGTGCACCGCACGATCACGAAGCAGACAGGCCGGACGTCACGCGCTTTCCGTGCCGTATGACGCGTATTGTAGCAAAAACGCGCCGATCCCGGAGATTCTTCCCGGTGGGCCGCGAACGCGGCGCCGTCCGAAGGCCCGATGGTGTATTCTTGAGAAACGCTTCGACAAGCGTCGCGGAAGCTTGGGAGTTGTTTCTCCTGCACCCGAGATGTGTGGTCTTTTCTTCAGAAGATGGGAGTGATGCCGAAATGACGGAATCCGGACAATCCCGGACGCAGTTCAGCGAAGAGGACCGGACCGCCCTGGTCCTTCTGCGGCATCTGTGCGCGACCATCGGGAGCGCCAACGACGCCGACGATCACGGGTACTCCGACGACGCTCGGAGGATGCGCGAGGAGTCCGTCGAGTCGATCCGGAATCTGGCGGCGCAGCACCCCTTCATTTCGGAGCGCTTCCCGACGCTGGAGCGGGACATCGAGACCGGACGAATCTTCATCTTCGCCTGGAGCGAGATCTGCAACGCGGCAAGCGCGCTTTTGAACGGATCTTCGGACGGCGACGGAAACGCGCGACACGACGCCAATGAACGGAGGCATACCATGCAGAACGGAGAATCGCACGAGGCACTCCGGACACAATGCGGCACATGCTCGGGGCTGAAGGACGAGGAATACGCATTCCTGAAATGCGGCCGGCAGGAGAGCAGCACATCGCTGCCCGCCGCCGCCGGATCGCTCGAAATCGTCCGGGATTTCAAGCCTCTGAGCAGCCGCGCGCTGCAGCTCAGGCGGTGCCCCGAGTGCGGCGCGTATTTCCTCTACCGAAGCGACTACGAGTACCTGACCAACGGGACGGAGGACGAAGAGTTCCTGACGCGGCTGACGGACGAGCAGGTCGCCGAATGGCTCGAGCGGCCCGTGCAGCCCTGACGGCCGCGCGTTTCCGACGGAGCCCGGGAGCGCCCCCGGTCACGGACGATCCTCGCTCCCTTCCCGTCCGCTCTCCTGCCGGATCCGCTCGACGAGGGCGTCGATGTCGTCCCTTTCGCCGGAGATGAGAAGACGGTCTCCTCCGCCGATGACCGTGTCGGCCGTCGGGAAGAGGAATTTTCCGTCCCGCGCGAAGAGAAGCACCATGACGTTGTACGTCTTTCTGAAATGAAGTTCCGAGAGCGTCTTTCCCACCATCTCGGCGAGAGGCGCCACCTCGCCGATGAAAAACGAGCTTCCCGATATCTGGCTGAACGACGAGATCCACGGGTGGACGATCTGCTCCGCCACCCTCTTTCCGATATCCCTCTCGGGGAAGATCACCTTCTGCGCCCCGACCCGCGACAGGATCCGGGCGTGGAGTGCGCTTTGCGCCCGCGCGATGACGAGGGGGACCCCGAGCCCTTTCAGGATGGTGGTCGCCAGGATGCTCGCCTCGAGACTCTCGCCGATGGCGACGACGCCGACGTCGACTTCCTTGGCGCCGACTTTGACCAGGGCGTCTTCGTCCGTCACGTCGACCTGCGCGGCGATATCGACGTAGTCGGAGACGGACGCGACCCGTTCGCGGTCGGTATCCACGGCGACGACGTACTGGGAGATGGCCGAGAGCTGTTCGCACAGAGCCGTACCGAAGCGCCCGAGCCCCGCGACGAGAACCGTCTGTTTCCGCTTCATCATGAATGCATCTCCTTATCCCACGGGAATATGCGTTTCCGCGTACGAGACGCGCGACGGAGCCTCCCGCGCGGCGATTCCGTACATGAACGTCAGGATGCCGACCCGGCCCCAGAACATCAGAAGAACGATCATCACCTTTCCCGCCGGGGAGAGCGACGACGTGATCCCCAGGGAGAGCCCCACCGTCCCGAGCGCGGACGCGACCTCGAACGCGAGCGCCCTGAACGGGTGCGTTTCGAGGACCGCGAGCACCGTTATCCCGATGAGGATCGTGAGCGTGTAGAGGACCGCCAGCGTGAACGCGAGCGAGACGTTCTCCCGGCCGACCGAGCGGTTGCCGACGACGAGTTCGTCCCGTCCGCGGATTTCCCTGGCGGTCGACAGCATCAGCAGGGCGAAGCTCGTCGTCTTGATTCCGCCGCCCGTCGAACCTGGGGACGCTCCGATGATCATCAGCAGGATCGTGAAGAACGCGCCGAGGGATGTCAGCCTGTCCATCGGGATCGTGTTGAACCCGGCGGTACGGGGGGAAACGCTGTGGAAGAGTGCGTTCCACAGCTTCCACCTCCACGAATGCCCCGCGAGGGCGCCGTTCCAGTCCGAGACGCAGATCGCGAGCGCACCTCCGACGACGAGAAGAGCCGACACGGCGACGACGAGCCGCGAGTGCGCCGAGAGTCGTCCCCCGCGGTGAAGCAGGGAGTTCCGGATGTCGTCGATGACGAGAAACCCCGCTCCGCCCAGGAGAATGAGCGTCATGACGGTCAGCGGAATCGTGACGGTCCCGGAAAACCGCTGAAGGCTGTCCGAAAAAGGTGAAAACCCGGCGTTGCAGAAGGCGCTGACGCTGTGGAAGACGGCCAGATAGAGCGATCTCGGCCCCGGAAACGAGCTCCTGAACGCGAAGAACATCGGGATCGCGCCCATCGCTTCGATGAACACCGTGATGAGGACGACCTTCTTCGCGAGCCGGACCGCTCCGGACGGCGAATCGAGCCCGAGCCCGCCGGAGAAGAGCATTCTCTGGCGGATTCCGATGCGCCGCCGGAACGCGTACAGGAGGGCCGTGGTCGCGGTCATGACGCCCAGTCCGCCGAGCTGGATGAGGACGAGAATCACGATCTGCGATGCCTGCGAAAAGTCCGTCCCCGTGTCGAGCGTCGACAGGCCGGTGACGCAGACGGCGGATGTTGCGGTGAAGAGACAGTCCAGCAGCGGCACGCGGCGGTACGGCATGTTTCCGAACCACAGCGCGAAGGTTCCCGCAAGGATGACCGCCAGAAAGCCGAAGACGATCATCCGCTCGATTCTGAACGAGCTGTATATTTTCATATCGCCTGCGTCGCCTCGCCCGTGTCGGATCCGTCCCCGTCGCCGGTCCGGAAATCGGCGGCGACGCGATATCCCACGCCGGGTTCCGTGCGGATCAGCCGCGGTTTCGACGGATCGGGCTCGATCTTTCGCCGGAGATTGCTCATCGTGACCTGGAGCAGGTGTCGTTCCCCGAGATACCCGTCTCCCCAGACGGCC
Organism: Lactivibrio alcoholicus; assembly: GCF_055390895.1. Taxonomy (NCBI): domain Bacteria; kingdom Thermotogati; phylum Synergistota; class Synergistia; order Synergistales; family Aminobacteriaceae; genus Lactivibrio; species Lactivibrio alcoholicus. Next base: position 1,571,828 of record NZ_AP042471.1, on the reverse strand, counting down.
CGGATGATCTGCGCGTGCGTCAGCACCTTGCCCGTGTTCCTGAGGAGCGCGCGAAGGAGGTCGTACTCGATCGGCGACAGGGAGACGGGCTCCCCGTGAAGCGTCACGACGCGGCACTCGAGATCCACCCGAAGATCCCCCCTCTCGAAAACGGGTTGCCGGACTTCTCCCCCCTGCGTCCGGAGAACGGCGCGGATCCGCGCGGCGAGTTCCCCTTCGCCGAACGGCTTCGTGACGTAGTCGTTCGCCCCCGCGTCGAGCGCGGCGACCTTCTGCTCCTCCGCGTCCCGGACGGAGAGGACGATGACGGGAACTTCGCTCCACTCGCGAAGCCGCCTGATGACCTCCACTCCGTCGACGTCGGGGAGACCGAGGTCGAGAATCACGAGATCGGGCCGGAACGACGCGACCGCGGAAAGACCGAGCTCGCCGGTTTCGGCCTCCCGGACGTCGTATCCCCTCGCGCCGAGGGAAACCCGGAGAAACCGACGGATCGACCGTTCGTCATCCACAACGAGAACCCGAAGTCCTTCCATCATGCCTCCACCTCCTCGCACGCCGGCAACACGACGCGGAAAACCGTTCCTCCCCCGTCGCGGGGAAGGACTTCGACGGTTCCGCCGTGCGCCTCCGTCACGGCCTGGCATATCGAGAGCCCGAGTCCAGTCCCGCCTCCGTCGCCATCGCCGTCGCCGATCCTGTAGAACTTTTCGAAGATCCGTTCCCGGTGCTGCGCCGGGATCCCCTTTCCGCGATCCGCGACGTCGAGAACGACGTTCCGCCCCTCCACGCGAAGCGTCACGTCGATCGGCGCCCCTTCGGGGGAATAGCGCGCGGCGTTTTCGAGAAGGTTGCCGACCACGAGGTCCATCAGCCCCGGATCGACCGACGCGATTGGAACGGCGTCGCACCGCACGGAAACCGGGTGCGCCACTATGGCGCCGCGAAGGTTCTCGACGCTCTCGTCGACGATATCCCGCAGATCGGTCGGAAATCGGTGCAGCGTCAGGCGCCCCGCCTCGATCCGGCTCATCCCGAGCAGGTTTCCGACCAGCCTGTTCAGCCTGGCCGCCTCGTCTCCGGCGGAATCGAGAAGCTCGCGCCTGTCTTCCGGCGGAAGCACGAAGTCCCCGTCGGTCCGTTCGGCCTCGCGCAGCGCGCTGATAACTCCCGTAATGGTGGCGAGCGGCGTCCGGAATTCGTGGGAGATCGAACTCAGGAGCGCCTCCTGAAGACGCTCCCGCTCCCGCGCGATCTCCCCCTCGCGCGCCGCGGCGGCGAGCCGCTCGCGGTCGAGCGCCGCCGAGGCCTGCAACAGGAAGACGTCGAGCAGGCGTCTCGTATCGCCGGCGAACGGAGGCCGGCCTCCTCCCGAAAGCGCCAGGACGCCGGGAGCGCGATCGGTTCCCGGAAGCGGACACAGCGGCAGGAAGGTCGCCTCGACCGGAACGAAGGCATCCGTTCCCTGTCCGCAGGGGGCCATGTGCCGGACGCTCCATTCAACATTCGCGGGAAAATCGGAAGATTCCCAGAACCCTTCCGTCGATTCGGCAAGACGGTGCGCTCCGGCCCCGTCGGGAAGATACAGGCCGACGTCGCGTCCGAAGAGGCGCGCCGCATGTCTCACGATCACGGAGGCGACGTTCGCCGAAGCCCCGGACAGCTCCCCGATGAACTCGTACAACGCCCTGGCCTCGGCCTCGCGGCGCCGGGCGAAGTCCTCGCGCTCCCGCGATCTCGAGGCGAGCGCGCTCACGACGAGGCTGACGAAGAGCAGTCCGACGAACGTGATGACGTACTGGGAGTCGTCGACGGCGAGCGTATACATCGGAGGAACGAGGAAGAAATCGAAGGCCAGCACTCCGAGGATCGAAGCGAAGATCGACGGGCCCCGGCCGTAGGCGAGCGCCGAGACGACCGAGACGAACAGATAGGCCATCGCGAGATTCGTGAGGGCGAAGGCGCTCCGGAGGACGAACCCGAGAAGCGTCGCCGCTCCCACGAGCAACGCCGCCCTGAGATAGGGAAACGCGGGAACGGCTCCCGCTCCCAACGTACGGATTCTTTCGAACATACGCGACACGGACATCCCCCCGTCGGATGTAGTGTCGCATCAACCGAAAAACCTGTCCAGTCCTGAGACAAGAACGGAAAGACAGAACTCCGCGCTCCGGAAATAGACGAACGTCGCGAACAGCCCCGCCGCGCCCGATGCGAACAGAAGCCGGCGATATCCCCTCTTTCGTGACGGCGAAGCGATTTCGACGCCCCGGAGAAGCACGAGAATCCCGGCGAGCATGACGACCGCGTTGAACAGGATCGCAAGCGGCACCAGGTGCGCCGCGCCGGAAAGGCCGAGGATGTCCCACGTCCGAAGTTCCGGTACCGCCCCGGCGAGGACTGCCGGGAGGAGGATGGCGCACTTCGACGCGTCGACGGCGAACCCGAAGAACGTCAGCAGCGACCGGATCGCGGCGAACTTCTTCCCCGTCGCCACCGCATCCCGCAGTCGTGCCGCGCACTCGTCGACGGTCAGAAAATCCACCGCGGCCTCCGCGCGGGACGAGAGGACGACATCCACGCACCCGGGATCCTCCGGCGACATCGCCGCACGAACGCGCCCCTTCGCGCGCTGCGCGGCACATGGATCCTCCCCGGCGACACGCGCCCGGATCGGAACGAAATCGTCGATCCCGGCCTCGGCCGCGGCGGAAGCGACGGTCGCCTCATCGGCCGAATCGACCAGAATCGTCCGAACGCCCCACCGGCGGAGCGACCTCATCGGCTCCAGAACGCTCTCGCGCAGCGCGCGCCGCAGGTGGACCGCGCCCAGAACCTCGGTTCCGTCGGTGACGAGAAGCGGAACGCCTCCCGACCGCACGATATCGTCCACGACATGGCGCACTGCGCGCGGAATCTCCTCTTCCGCGTCTTCCAGGGAACGAAAGACCTCCCCGGGCGTCCCCTTTCCGAATCGGCCGCCTTCGGCCTCGTTCCGGACGCAATCGTCCTCTCCGGATTCCGCGAGGCGCCTCGAACACGCGAGAATCGCCTTTCCGAAGGGCGTCTCGTCGTCAAGGGACGCGCATCTGGCCGCCCGGAGCAGAACCTCGACATCGATCTTCGGCGCAGGAATGAACTCCTCCACCCGCAGCGCCGACTTAAAAACCGAAGAAAGCCCTTCGAGGACCACCGTATCGACCTTCGCGGACTTTTCGAGCGCGTCGCGCGATACCGGAACGATTCCCCTCGCGGCAAGCTCGCGCCTCCAGCAGAGCCGGACAAACGGCAGGATGCCGAGTGTCGTCGGAATCAGGCACGCGACGAGCGCGAGCAGCCGAACGGCCGTCACCCCGCCCGCTCCGTGCGGCGCCCCGGTCAGGGCGAACGCCGCGAACGTCAGCATCAGTGCGATCGACACGAACGAAACGAGAAAGAGCAGGACGCTCCGGACGATATCGTCCGGATGGTCGTCCGGCTCCGGCAGTCGCGAACTCCAGGGGCGGGGCGAATCGACGCGGCCGGCGGACAGGCACACGGCGACGAGAAGACACAGCATTCCCGCCGGATACCCCGCGAACGACGCGCCTTCGCCCGTATCGCACCCGAAGAGGGCGCACCCCCACGCGCTCGCCAGCAGGACGGCCGCGACGCAGATCGCCGGAAAAACCGGAATCGCCGACGCGGTCCGTACAAACGCATCCCGAAACGACGCATGTCGCAGACCGGAAGGAAATTCCTCTTCGAAAAACGTCTCTTCATGAACCATATGAATCACACCTCCCGGGTATCCGGAAACAGGATACCGTTTCCGCCGTCAAGGCAGGAGCAAGGATGAGCCGCGAACGCTCAAAAAATCGTCAAAACGGACGGAGGACGTACGATTCATCCGATTCGCTTGACGTTCCGGCCATTTGTGACTATTCTTATGAAAATCTGATGCGGGGGAGCTCGCGCGAACGCGGGCTGAGAGGATGGCGCGGCGCCGTCGACCCTTGAACCTGATCCGGGTAATGCCGGCGGAGGGAAGGATCGCAGTATCGTTGACGGAGGGCCGTCCTCGCCGGCAGGCAGGGACGGCTTTTTTCGTATCCCTCGCCGGCCCGCGCCCCCGAAACAACCGGAGGTGCGTTCACATGAGGGCATTCGATCTGTCGGTCTACCTGCTCACCCACCCCGTCGACGACCTGCTCGACAGGGTGCGCGATTCGATCGCCGGAGGCGCGACGCTGATCCAGTACCGCGACAAGGTCCACGGAGACCGCGAGTTTCTGGACACGGGCAGGCGCGTTCGCGACATCGCCCGCGCGGCCTCGATTCCGTTCATCGTCAACGACCGCGTCGACCTCGCGCTCGCGCTCGACGCGGACGGCGTCCATCTCGGACAGGAAGACATCGAGGCCGGACGCGCCCGCGCGCTCATCGGGCCGGACAGGATCCTCGGGATATCGACGAGCTCCGTCGACGAGGCGAGGAGGGCCATCGCGGCCGGGGCGAACTATCTCGGCGTCGGCGACGTCTTCGGCACCGCGACGAAGAACAAGGAAGAAGGGCCCATCGGCGTCGAAGGTCTCCGCGAGATCGCCCGGGCCGTCGCGATCCCTATCGTGGCGATCGGCGGCGTGACGCTCGAAAACGCGCCCCTCGCGATCCGCGCGGGCGCCTCGGGCGTCTCCGTGATTTCGGCGATTCTGTTCGCCCCCGATTCCCGCACGGCGACGGAGGGCCTGGCTCGAGCCGTCCGGACGGCGTTCGCGGAACGGGCGTGCCGGCAATGATCCCGTCCGGCGCCGACGCCCTCCGGGAGGCGGCCGCGCGCGCCCTTTCGGCGCTCCACGCGACGCACCCGTGCATCAACCACATCACGAACTTCGTCGTGATGAACGACACCGCGAACATCACGATCATGACAGGAGCCCGCCCAGTAATGGGGCACGCGCTCGAGGAGGCCGGTCTCTTCGCGACCGACGCCCTCGTGATCAACGCGGGCAACGCGACCTTCACGGACTGGAACGAGGCCATGATCCGATGCAGTCACGAGGCGTACGGTCGAAACCGCCCCGTCGTTCTCGACCCCGTCGGAATCGGCGCCAACGAGGTGCGGACGCGCATGATCCGGAGAATCCTCGCCGAGGGACACGTCGATATCATCCGCGGCAACCAGGGGGAGATCGGCGCTCTCTCGGGCCTCGGAGGACGGGTCCGGGGCGTCGACGCGATCGTCGGACTCGACGATCCGGCGAAAGCCGTCGCGGCCCTCGCGCTTTCGACCGGCGCGGTCTGCGCCGTCGGCGGCGAGTCCGATTACGTCTCCGACGGGCGACGGACGGCGCGCATCCGCTCGGGGCACCGGTACCTGACGATGCTCACGGGAACGGGATGCATGGCGACATCGGTCATCGCGGCCTTCGCGGCCGTCGAGCGGGACTATTTCGCCGCCGCCTGCGCGGCCCTCGGGATGTACCGCCTCGCGGCGGAGCGTGCCGGTCGCGCGGCGGGGGGCCCCGGAACGTTCCGCGCGCTGCTTCTCGACGAAATGGCAAACATGGCGCCGGACGACCTCGGCGAAAACCTTCCCGCGGAGATGGTCGCATGAAACTCCACGAGATCGGGGAATTCGGCCTGATCGACCGGCTCGCCGCGATCCTGCCGCAGGACGGAAAGCGAGTCGTTCTCGCCGTCGGCGACGACTGCGCCGTCCTCGACATGGGCTCCCCGTCGGACCCCGGGCGCGGGTACTGGGTGTGGACCACCGACGCGTCGATCGAGAACCGGCACTACCTGCCCTGGCTCGCCACGCCCGAACAGATCGGATACAAGGTCATGATCACGAACCTGAGCGACGTCGCGTCGATGGGTGCAAGCCCGCGCTTCGCGACCGTGTCGCTCTCCGCGCCCGCCGACGGGTCGGTCGAATGGACGGAGGGGCTCTACCGGGGTCTCGCGGCCGCGGCCGCCGCGAACGGAACCGTCATCGTCGGCGGCAACACGACGCGGTCGCCGATAGGGTTTTCAGTCGATGTCGGGCTTCTCGGCGAGGTCGAACGCGACCGGCTGATGCTCCGCAGCGGCGCGCGTCCCGGCGACGCCCTGCTCGTCACGGACACGGTCGGCGACGCCTACTGCGGCCTCGAGTGCGTTTTCAAACCGCAGATACCGGTGCCGCAGGAGGCGCGCGATCACCTGATCCACCGGTACATCGCCCCGGCTTCGCGCGTCCGCGAGGGACGCGTCATCTCGGGCTCCCGCCTCGCGACCGCGATGATGGACGTCAGCGACGGTCTCGCGGGAGACGTCGCGCACATCTGCGAACGCAGCCGCGTCGGCGTAGAGATCGACGTCCGCGCGTTGCCCCTGTCGTCCGAAGTCCGCGCGTTCGCTTCGGCCGCGCGCGACGCGGGAATTTCACCGTTCCCCGCGTGGCGCTACGCGCTCGTCGGCGGCGACGACTACGGACTCCTGCTCACCTGCCCCGAACGCGAGGCGAAAGCGCTCGCGCGCCTCGTCGCCGACGAAACGGGAACGACGCTCACCCGTATCGGAACGGTCACGCCGCCGGAGAAGGGGCAAACGCTCGTCCTCGACGACGGCCGGACCGCTCCGCTCGACCTCGGGAGCTGGCAGCATTTCGGCATGGAGTGACCCGGGAACGTCCCAGAACGTAAACGCCTCCGGACGGGCAGCCTGTTCCCGCCGGAGGCGTGCTGCACAATAGCGAAAGCCGTATTCCCCTCCGCTATCCGAGCCCCAGAAGAAAAAACGATTGTTCCGACGCGACCGCCAGGAGGCGAAACCCTTCGGGGACGCGGCGTTCGGACAAGGATATCCGCTGTCAGGCATGAACGCAAGAGTAAGTATGATGACGGAAGTTCCTGGGGCCGCCTCCGAGAAGTTCGTCCTTTCAGCAGAAAGGAACGCGCTTCCGTGGCATAACCGCACCCCAGTGGCTTTCATGGGAGTAATATCCGAAATCCCATACTCCGCCGACCAACTGGAAACCGCAGACGCCGATCAATTCTCCGGTATTGTAACGTCCGTGAAGGGATATCGGACACACGGAAGTCGCCCAAGCGATGCGTGAATTTTCTCACAAATCGACGTCACGACACCACCCCTCCTATGGGACACAGATCGGAACAACGCCCATTCGCGATATGTGATATAACGAACCGGGAGGTGTTCGCATGGCAGACGAGGACATCCGATGGATGCAGCGGTGCGCGCATTTCGAGAAGGCGCTGTCGCAGCTCGTGGCGGCCGTCGATCTTTCGCGGACGCGACAGCTCTCGAAGCTCGAAGAGCAGGGGCTGATCCAGGCGTTCGAGTATACGCACGAGCTTGCGTGGAAGACATTGAAGGATTTTCTGGAATCCCGCGGCGTCGGAGACCTGTACGGTTCGAAGGATACGACGCGGGAGGCGTTCCGGACGGGGCTGATCGAAAACGGCGACGCCTGGATGGATATGATCGCGAGCCGCAACCTGACGTCGCACACCTATAACGAGGACACTGCGGCCCACATTGTCGCCGCGATCACCGGTTCGTACGCCACGGAGTTCGGGGCGCTCCGGAATAAACTCGAGGACCTTCGGCGGGAAAAACAATGACGTTCGGCCTGAGCGACGCTACGATCGAAAAAATCCGTTCGGTCTTCGCGCGCCACCCACAGGTGGAGAAGGTCGTTCTCTACGGTTCGCGCGCGAAGGGAACGTTTCGGAACGGCTCGGATATCGACCTTACGCTGTTCGGCGACGACCTGACGTACGAAATGCTCTGCCGGATCAGCCGGGAACTCGACGATCTGCTTCTCCCCCATTCGTTCGACCTTTCCCTGTTCGCGCACATACGCGACGCCGACGTCGTCGACCACATCCGGCGCGTCGGCGTCGCGTTCTACGAGAAGACCGATCCCTTCGGAGGTGCGAAAAGCGACGGCGGCAGGCGCTGATCCGGTTTTCGGGGTCCATGCTGCGCCAGCCGCCGCCGGCACGTCAGCAATACTCCGATAGAAAGACGGGGTGGTCTCTCTCCGAGAAGGAGATGAGATGCCGCGTGAGGTAGTGAAGAACGACACAGACGTAGGCTTCGTGTGGAACAAGGAACGGCAGGAATATATACCGACAAGAGCATTCGTGACGGTCTGTTCCAGATGGGGAGTCCACGCATTTCCCGATTATCCACGGAGAGCGAGGTGAGCTGGAATGTCCTTGACGGTTGGCCTGCTTACGAAGTCGAAATCGTACGAGGCGATTCCGAACATCCAAAAGGCAGGAAAATCGTTTTCATCGATTCGGAGATCGAGTCTGCTGAAGAACTTGAACCGACCAGCGAGCAACACGATGTAGAAGCCACTATTCGAAGCCGACCCATCCTCGGGTGGGCGGTTTTTTTTACGGGCTTCTCTCAGCCGAGGATGGACGTAGGTTTATCGTGACAAGAGACGGATTCCGGAAAACACCTCGTCGTCGCTTTTTGCGAACCGCGGCAGGTTCGGAAAAAAACAGCCCCGCTCGGACTCGACTCGAGCCCAGCGGAGCTGTTTTATGCACCTTCTATTCCTGAACAGGAACATTATCCGGCATGACGCGGAGCAATGCGCCAGACAATTGTCATTCATTCCACTCAGGCGCTCCCCAGGAATCCGAGGTTCCTCCAGAGGACGTCGAGGTATTCGTTCATGTTCAGTCGCGCAAGTTTTTCGCGGATCCCGGGATCGAGCGATTCAAGATCGCGCGCGTCGCGGATCGCCGTGGTTTCATCCATCGAAAAGGACTCTCCGGAAAAGACGGGGTTCATGCGGCCCGCGTTTTCCGGACACACGGTCTGACAGCGGAGACACCCGACGAGCGCGTTGTGCCACGAACGCGGAATATCCGCCATATCATCTTCGGCCGACTCGTTCGCGAACGTCAGACAGCGGTCGGCGCCGACGATGAAGCACCCCTCCGTGAAACAGCCGGCCGGACAGCTCCGAACGCACGCGCCGCACGACGAACACCGGTCCATGACGCAGGGTTCCCCCCAGCAATCCGTCCCCGTTCCGAGCGGCAGGGAGCAGTAGAAGGCCGCAAGACGCGCCGCGCTCCCCATTCCCTCGACGTAGCACAGGTTGTTCCGCCCGTAAAGAGCGAGCCCGCTTCGCGCCGCGAGAACCTTTCGCGGTCCGAGGGCGGGTTCGATCCGGGCCGCGCCCGCCGAGTCCCGGAGAAGCGAAAGCGCCCGGCTTTCGTCCCGACCGTAGACGTACGTCGGCGGGATTGCCGCCTGGACGGGGCCGTCCCCGATATCGAAGAGAACGACGCTTACGGAAGACGAAATCGCCACGACAAAAAGGCTCTTCGCCCACTCCGGCGTCGCGAGATACTCAGGAGCGACGTATCTCCCGAAAAAGCGCGTCGAGACGCGCGGATCCGTCTCCCCGCGCCGGCATCGTTCCGTCACGTCGCCGCACGCCTCGCGAGCTCTCCCGGGCCGCACGGCGACTGCCTTCATCCCCGCCTCTTCGAGCGCGGGCAGAAGATCTTCCGCATACCGCATCGCGTCAGTCACTCCCTTCCCGTGACGTCAGTCCCGGGGGCATTCGGTTACTTCAGCCACTTCTCGAAGAGCCGGTCGAGGTCGCCGCGGAGCTTCGCGTCGTTCCAGAGGAAGTTCATGATCTTGAGAAACGCCGGGTCGTCGTCGCGGATGAAGAAGCCCATGAAGCTGATCTTCGTGAGCGGCTTGTCCGTGAACGCGCCGTAGAGCCGGTCGTCCTTGCGGGCGTAGACCACGGCCTCGTACGTCTCGGAGATCATCACGTCGCCTCTGCCTTCCGCGATCATCGCGGGGATTTCCGCGTTGGCCGGATGGACGACGACTTTCGCCTTTTTGAAGTTCGCCTTCACGAAACGCTCGTTCGAGCCGCCGGGGTTGACGATGACGGTCGTCTCGGGGACGTCCATCTTTTCGAGCGACGTGAATTTCTCTTTGTCGGTCGTACGGATGATCGCGACCTTGCCGTTGGGCGCGTACGGGGGCAGAAAATCGCCCTTCAGCATCCTGGCGAGTCCCCGCGTGATGCCGCCGACCGCGATGTCGAACTTGTCGCCGAGGTAGTCCTCCATGAGCTTCGGCCACGACGTGGCGACGTATTCGACCTTCACGCCGAGGTCCGCGGCAAGCAGCTCGACGAGGTCGATGTCGTGCCCCTCGTACTTGCCCGTCGTCGTGTCGAGCATCGCGAAGGGGCGATAGTCCCCCGGAGTTCCGACACGAAGGATCTTCGTTTCCATGACCCGGTCGAGCCGCGCCCCCGCGGACGCGCAGGCCGCGAAGAGGACGACGGCCACAAGACCGAGAATCGCCGCGATTCCGAGCGCTTTTCTGGTGCGAACCATCCGAAACACCTCCGCTTTGAAAAATTTCGTCAATTCTGAGGGTATTTTCCGCGAATGTCAACGATCGGTCACGTTCTTTCGCCCTTGCCGAGATGCGGAACTCAGGGCTCTCTGATATGCTGGGCGCATCTGCGATATATGAAAGGGATGGTATCTCGGACATGAGAAATATGTACGGAATTCTCATCGCGGCGGCGCTCGCGTTCGCCATGGCACAACCGGCGAACGCGCTCGGCGACGCGGAGCACAGGGCGATGCTCGCGCAGTCGCAGGAGTACCGCGAGGCGGACGAGGGGCTCAACGGCGCGTGGAAGGAAGCGAAGAAGATGCTTCCCGCGGACGAATACAAGAAGCTCCTCGCGGATCAGGCACAGTGGGTCAAGAGCGGTCGCGACGCGGAGGCGAAGGCCCAGATCGACGCCGGGACGTCGAAGGCCGACGCGTACGCGAACGTCACGATGGACCGGATCCGGTACGTCAACAACGTCATCTCCCGCTCCGTGCTGGTTCACAGCGACAAGGGCAGGCAGGGGCTCTACACGTTCACGGGAAATGGAATGACGGGCGTCCTCGAAGTCTGGTGGTACGACGAGAGCGACCCCGTGCATTACGTCATCTTCGAGAACAGCGTTCCGTCGGGAAAGGACGGCGCGAACCTCTGCTCGTTCCAGGGCAAGGGGCCGCTCGAAGGAAACACAATTGTCGCGGTGTCCGACCAGGACGACTCCATGAAGGTCACGATCGTCTTCGACGGAAAGAAAGCGACCGTCACGACCGACAAGGCGTTCAAGTCGGGCGGCGTCTGCGGGCAGGGCGTGATCCTCGACGGAGAGTATTCGAGGTAGAACGGCGCATCGTCCCGGGAAGGAACCGCACATTTTCAACGAAACGGCCGCCGCCGCCCCCATCCGGGCGGCGGCGCTTTTTTCCCCGGGAAGCCCCGGGGAGTGCCGTGTCGGACATAAGACTTTCAGCCCGTGCGGCATGAGACATAATATCGACCCGTATGGGAGGGTGGTCGTTGTAAATTTGAAAATTCGAACTGCGATAGGAGTGAAAGGGAGGCGTCCCTTACGTCATCCGAAGTGCTCGCGCCGGACCGACGACTTCGACCGCGCCGAGAGAAAACGGGAGCCGCCGACGCGCCGGATTTGCCGCCGATGGGTGCCTATTTCCGTTTTTCCTCAAAGATCGCGTGCGCGACCGTGTCGTACCGCACGCAGCCGAAGAACGCGGGATCGAATTCGTCGTAGCGCTTCTCCGTATGCTCGAAACCGGGAACGTACGACGCGCAGTTGGAGATCAGCCTGAATCTGACGCGGCCGACGTCCGAGGGCTCGAGATTCCCGCAGGCGTCCCGGATCGTGTAATATACGCAATGCGACGCCGCCTCGCCGCAGAAATAGACCGTCGTGTCCTCGCGGCACCCGCCGGACGCCGCGTCCCCGAGCAGCAGCGACGCGATCCGGTCGCGGTTCGACGCGAAGACGGAGTACTCCTCCCGGAACGGGTTCATTCCCTTGAAGAGATATTCGACGTACTTCCCCGTCGCGAAGGACCATCCGTGAAGCGCCTCCCGAACGTCGTCGTTGATGGCGTTCCCCCACGTTCCGATCACGCAGTGCACGGGCCATATATCGATGCCGAACCGTCCCCGGCGAATCGCGTCACGGGGTATGAACGGCTCGTACGCCGGATTTTTCGGATGGAATCCGTCGATGTTTCCGCGGTCGATCGTACCGACGCCCGAGACCGGCTTTCCGTTCTCGAGCCAGAAGACGTCGTGGAACACGGACTGCTCCGTGTGCATGTCCATGCTGACGACGACCGCGTCGAAGAACTCCACGCCGCGTTCCAGCATATCTCGGATCGTTCGGCAATCCTCCCCGGCGTGCGGCAGCGAGAGCGACCCGCGTGACGCGTCGCAGAAATCGTTCTGGGGATCGGTAATGAACAGGACGTTTCTCATGATATCCGGATCCTTTCGTCATCGATTGCGGCTCGGTCGTGCCGCGATGCCGTCCTCCCGGCGGCGACGTCCGAAGTGTACCACTCCGCGGGGAAATTCTATCCGCCGGAATCGATTTTACCCTATGACGGGCCGGAACCTTCGCCGAGACGGGCAGTGGTCGTCGTGGAGCGATAAAACGCCGGGAAGAGAAATCGTAACGCAATCGGGATCTTCCGGTAAAAAAAACGAGCATCCGGAGAATCGTTCCAGAGGCTCGTTCTTTCCCTTCGAGGCCAGAATCAGCAGGGTTCTGCGGGCTTTTCTCCCTCAGGCCTGTTCGCCATGGGGACGGTTTTCACCAAAAAAACGCGGCTTTCTTTCGACAGAAAGAGTGCCTACCCCTGATATGTGGAAGAATATCTGCCCTTCGAGAACGCAGGAGAATTTTATCGAAATCGTGCATGAAATACGAAACTTCCTTCGCGGCCCGACGGCGTATATGATGAGACAGGCATTTCATTTCCTGTTCGGCCACGTTAGCCGAGCATCTCGTAGCGATACCTTTCGATACGTATTGCGCGATGATATGGGTTTTACGTCGTCCCGACACCTGCGGTTACGCCAGAAGATCGACGAGCGTCCCGATGCCCGGGGCTCTCCGCGTCTCCGGCGCGGCGCGCCCGATGACGGCGACCCTTCCCGGCGCGCCGGGAACGACCCCCTGCGTCGGAGCGACCCCCGTCGACGACGAGACGTATTCGAGGCGTCCCGAGACAGAGGACGCCTCGGTCTCGAGGCTGTCGATGATCGTCTGGGACACCTGAGCGTCGCGGAGAAGCCCGATCGCGTAGTTGATCCGGTTGCGCTTGTCGAGAAGCGTCTGCGTCCCAAGGCTGATGGCGCGCTTGATGTAGGCCTTGTCCTTGCACGAGTTGTAGTACCGCTCCCAGTTGCCCGCGATTCGCGCATACTGCCGGCCGTAGATCGCGTATTCCGCCATTGCCGCATCCCCCTTCCCGGACCATACGAAGTATTTGTAATTGTACAATACATCGGGTGCGACCGCCCGTTCCTCCGACCCTCTCATCCCGGGGCCGTTCGTCCCGAAAATCGAAAAGCGTTGAAAGCCGAAACGGAAAAAAGCCCCGTCCGGTTTCCGGAGGGGGCTTTTTTCCGCAACTGCGTCCCGGGCGGGAACCCCTCCCGGGGGCCGCCGCGCGGTCTATTTCGACGCGTAGATGTCGAGGATCTTCAGGATGACCTGAACGGACTTCTCGAGCGACGGGACGGGGAGAAATTCGAACTTGCCGTGCGCGTTGTGTCCGCCGTAGAAGATGTTCGGGCACGGAAGGCCGCGGTACGTGAGCTGCGATCCGTCGGTGCCGCCGCGGATCGGGACGATCTTCGGCGTGATGCCCAGGGACTCCATCGCCTGCGTGGCCGTCTCGACGATGTGCATGTGCTTCTCGAGGACGTCGCGCATGTTGTAGTAGGTGTCGGACAGCTCCAGCTCGAACCGCTCCGCGCCGTACTTGTCCTGCATCCACTTCACGGCGCGCTTCACGAACTCCTTGCGCTGCGCGAACTTCGTCCGGTCGTGGTCGCGGATGATGAACGACAGCGTCGCCTCCTCGACGGCGCCCTTGAACGAGGTTACGTGGAAGAAGCCTTCGTACTTTTCGGTGTGCGAGGGCGTCTCGGCGGGCGGAAGCAGGGCGAGAAGCTCCGTCCCGAGAAGCGTCGCGTTGAGCATCTTGTCCTTCGACGTTCCCGGATGCACGGCGCGGCCGTGGATTTTGACGTCCGCGCGCGCGGCGTTGAACGTCTCGTAGTTGATCTGGCCGACGGGCCCGGCGTCGACCGTGTAGGCGAAGTCCGCGCCGAAGGCCTCGATGTCGAGAAGGCTCGCGCCGTGCCCGATCTCCTCGTCGGGGGAGAAGGCGATCTTGACGGCGCCGTGCCTGATCTCCGGATGATGCACGAGGTGATCGACCGCGGCGACGATCGCGGCCATTCCGGCCTTGTCGTCCGAGCCGAGGAGCGTCGTTCCGTCCGTGACGACGACGTCCTGCCCGACGTAGTCGTTCAGGTCCGGGAAGTCCTTCGGCGACAGGACGACGCCCAGGGATTCGTTCAGGACGATGTCGCCGCCTTCGTAGCGCACGACCCGGGCCTTGACGTTTTCCCCTGTGACTTCGAGCGCGGTATCGAGATGCGCGTTGAATCCGATCGTCGGGATCTTTTTGTCGGTATTCGCGGACAGCGTCGCGGTAACGTAGGCGTGCTCGTCGACGCGGACGTCAGAAAGCCCGAGTTCTTCGAGTTCTTTCGCGACGGCTTTCGCGAAGATCATCTGCCCCTCGGAACTGGGGACCTTGCCGGTCTTTTCGACGGCCTGGGTGCTGAACGTCGTGTAGCGCAGGAAACGCTCAAGCGCGGTGCTCATGTGATCTCTCTCCTTTTGTCGAATTCAACTCGCAACGCTCTCTTCCGACGGTCCCCGCACGAAGGGAGGCGAAGCGCGGAAACGACCTCCGAAATCGCGGGCCATCGGGACCATACCCCGTACATTGTACACTACCCTGCCGTCGTTTCGCGAATCGGGCCTGCTTGCCCCGGACGGAAACGCGCAATGCGATCATCGGCCGGCGATCTCCCTCCCCTCACATAAAACGCAGTGTACGACATTTCCGCGCGCAATTCATCAGCCGGATGAGGCGATGTTTTTTTTCGTATGGAAAAAGCGTCGCGCTATTTGATACAATGCGTATGCGCCATGCGACCGGAAAAAACGAAAACCGGGAGGCTCCCCATGCGGAAGCGTGCGAATGGAATGACACGATGCAACGCTCTGCCGACGTTCGCCAAAACGCTCGCGATAACGATCGCGGCGCTTTTCGTCGGGGCGGTGCTCGTCGTCGGCGCGATCCTGCTCACCGATCGCTTTTTGCGCGAAGGACTCCTCAAGGACGCGCACATTATCGCGACCTCGATAAATCCGGAACGCGTCGCCTCTCTGTCCGCAGAAGGCGTCTTTTCGGGAAACACGGACTACGTCCGGCTTCTCGAGCAGATTTCGGCGCTCAGGGCGGTGCAGGAGGGGTGTACGAGGCTCACGCTGCTCGGCCTCGCGAAGGACCGCCCCGTCATCTTCGTCGACGCGACCGATGACGCAATGAAGCCGCGCGCGCCGGGAACCCCATATAGTACGGCGGGCGATGAGGCGCTTCGCGTCTTCCGCACCGGGGAGCCGCTTCTGAACGGACTGCTCGTCCGATCGGACCGTCGGTTCGTTTCCGTTCTGGTCCCGATACGGAATCCGGGCAACGCGACGAATCCCGGCGTTCTCGGTATCGAAATCGCAGCCGAATACTGGATGTGGAATCTCGTGGCTCACGCCGCGCTTCCGGTGGGGCTGGCGGTCGCTCTCACGGTTCTCGCGCTCGTCCAGGCGACCGCGGTCCGGATGGCGTCGTCGCTGCGAAGCGAGCAGGAGCGCTTCCGCCGGTTCTTCTACGCGTCTCCGGACGCCTATCTGATTCTCGAAAACGGCGTTTTCACCGGGTGCAACGACGCGGCGGCGGCGTTCCTCCGCACGACGCGCGACGACATCGTCGGGTCGCTTCCGGCGGATTTCTCCCCGCCCCGCCAGCCCGACGGAACGCCGTCGCTTTCCTACGGAATGGAGTGCGCCCGCGAGGCCCTGCAAAACGGCGTCGCCCGCTTCGAATGGCTCCACCGACGGAAGGACGGCTCCGAAGTGCTGACGGACGTCTTTCTCGTCGTCCTGTCCTACCCGCGAAAGAACGGACTCCTGGCGCACTGGCGCGAAATCCCGAGGGGCGCGCGCCGGCGCCCCGTGGATTCCGTGATCGTGTAGCGGGGCGTCCGCCCGGTCGTTCCGCATTCCCTCGCGCCGCGGCGTTCTAGAACGTTCGTTTCTCCGATTCCGGAACCTTGGAGATTCTCCGTTTCTTCCGTCCGCTTCCCGCGATCTCCCAGATTTCGCGCCCGTTCATGATGCCGCGCGGCTTGTAGATCATGACGAGGACGAGCAGGACCGCCATAAGAACGTTGACGAGACCGAAGGCTGGCGGGATGCGGACTCCCAGGATCATGAATCCTTCCTGGACCGGAGCGAGAAGCTCCGCGCCGAAGGTCAGGATCCCCGCCCCGACGAGCGCGCCGGAGATCGTCCCGGTTCCTCCGATCGCAAGCATCGCCACGATCTGAAACACGTATTCGAGCCCGAACGCCTTCGGATTCATGGTGAGAACCAGGTGGACCCACAGCACTGCCCCGATTCCGGTGATGAACCCGCCGATCGCGAAGGATAGCACCTTGTATCGGGCGATATCGATCCCCATGACGCCGGCGAGTTCCCGATCCCTTGAGATCACCGCGAGCGCGCGACCGTACTTCGACTCCATGAACCTTCGGATGCAATAGATGACCGCGACGAGGAGGCCGTACGTCCACCAGATGTTCGTGAAGGCCGGAATGCTTCGGAGTCCCATGTCGCCGTGCGTCAGGCTTCCGAGGTTTTCGGCGAGATTGCCCGTCACGATGGTGACTCCCATCGACGCGAGAACGAAGGAATGTCCCCGGAGGCGAAACGCCGACAACAGCAGAATCACGCTCGCGAACATCGCGAGAATCCCGCCGCAGATCATCGCGACGGGAAAGGAGACGCGCGCCTGTTCCAGCCAGAGCGGCAGGTGGAGGACAGCGCCCTTGTACGCCGGGGACAGCGTCAGAAGCACCGAGGCGTACCCCGCCACCATCATGGGACCGCCGAATCCCAGCGAGAGGATATTCGTATATCCGTTGATGACGGTGACCCCGAGCGCCACGATCGACGTGACGCCGAAGAGGATCACGAGGCGGAGATAGTAGCCCCGCAGGAACGTCTCCGCGAGAAACAGGAGTCCGAGAAGCGCGAGAAGCCCCGCCGTTTTTTTCATCGCAGTGCCCATCCCTCCTCTCCTTACCTGTTTTTCATATTGGGCCGGAATAATCCGGACGGCTTCAGGAAGAGGATGAACAGCAGCAGCGCCCAGACGAAGGTCGTGCGTACCGCGGAATAGTCCGGCGGCAGCAGCGCGACGAACAGAATCTCCCCGAGGCCGATGATATACCCCGCGACCGCGGCGCCCGGAACGCTGCCAACCCCTCCGAGAACCGCGGCGATGAAGGCGTCCAGTCCGATGCGATATCCCATGCTCGGGGTAACGATGCCGTAACTCACGCCGTAGGCGACGGCGGAGACTCCGGCGAGGGCCGACGCGAGAACGAACGCGGTCAGGACCGCCGTCGAGCCGTTGACGCCCACGAGCCGCGCCGCGTTCGCGTCATACGCGACGGCCCGCATCGCGATTCCCGCTTTCGCGTATTTGACGAAGACGCTCACCGCGACGACCATGACGACCGTCACGCCGATGATCCACAGATCCTTGACTCCCACCGTGAGCCCGGAATCCGTGACGATGATGCCTTCGAGGAAGTCGGCGGTAGGAAACTGCCTCCTGCCGTCGCCGAGAAGCATGGTGAAGAGATTTCTCATACCGAGCGACGCGCCGAACGAGGCGATGAAAATCGTGAGGGTTCCGGGACTCCTCCGGAGACACGGCCTGTAGACGAAGCGCTCGATCAGGAGCCCCGCGAGGACGGATCCCGCGATGGCGGCGATGAAGCCCGCCGGAAAGGACATTCCGAGAATCTCGACGACGCCGAAACACGCGAATGCCCCGATCATGAAGATCTCGCCGTGCGCGAAATTGATCAGGCCGAGAATGCCGTAGATCATCGTGTATCCGATGGCGAGCAGCGCGAGGATGCTGCCGTACGAAAGCGCGTTGATGAGCTGCTGCGCGAGGTACTGCGCCGACATGCCCCTTACCTCGCCCCGAGATAGGTGTCCACGACGTAGGGATCCTTCGCGAGTTCGGAGCTCGGCCCGGAGATCCGAATCAGCCCGCTTTCCATGACATACGCCCTTCCCGCTGTCTCCAGCGCGAGCCCGATATCCTGCTCCACGAGCAGTATCGAAGATCCTTCCCTGCAAATTTGGGCGATTTTTTGGTAGATCTGGTCCACGACGACGGGAGCGAGACCGAGGGATGGCTCGTCGAGCAGGAGAAGATCGGGTTCGTTCATGATCGCCGTTCCGATCGCGAGCATCTGCTGTTCCCCGTCGCTCAGCGACTCCGCGCGCTGCCCCGTGCGTTCCTTCAACCGCGGAAAGAGATCGAACACCCACTCCATCCGCTCTTTCAGCTTCGCGCGCCCCCTGATGACGTACCCGCCCATCGCAAGATTTTCGTGTACGGTGAGATTGCCGAAGATACTGCGCCCCTCCTGGGCGCAGCTGATTCCCGCGCACACGACCCGATGGGCGGGCATCGCCGCGATGTCCGCTCCGCCGTACCGGACCGATCCGCCCCAGGGTCGGATTTCACCCGTGACGCACCGGATCGTCGTCGTTTTTCCGGCTCCGTTCGGGCCGACGAGCGCGACGATCTCCCCGGGACTGACTTCGAGGTCGATGCCGTGGATCACCTGTGCCTTGCCGTATCCGGCGACCATGTTTTCGATGGACAGCACGCGTCACGCCTCCAGAAAATCCGGTTCGGCGGTCAGTCGCCTCAAGGTCTTCTCCCCGAGATACGCGCTGATGACCTTTTCGTTGCCGCGGATTTCGGCGGGCGACCCCTGGGCGATGAGGCTTCCGCGGCTCATGACGACGATCCTGTCGCTGAGTTCCATGACGACCCTCATGTTGTGTTCGATGACGATGATCCCGATATGCGACCGTCCGCGGATCAGCCGGACGATGTCCGTGATCTCGTCCGCTTCGGCCGGATTCAGTCCCGACGACGGCCCGTCGAGGAGCAGGATCTTCGGATCGCACAGAAGCGCCCTCGCGAGCTCCAGCTTCTTCTGGACGCTGTAGGCGAGGTCCTCGACCGCGATATCCGCACACCACCCGATCTCGAGAAGGCCGAGCGTTTCGCGGATTTTCGCGAGTATCTCCGCCTCGGCCCTGCGATAGCGCGGCGTCTGGACGAGAGAGTCGAACCATGCGTATCGCTCGATGAGATAAAAGGCGGGCTTCAGGTTTTCCACTGCAGTCATGTCTTTTATCAGGCGTGGACTCCGGAACGTTCGCGTCATTCCCCCGCTCGTGATCCGATGCGACGGTCGACCGGCGATGTTCTCGTTGTCCATGAAGATCGCGCCCGAGTCGGGTTTCAGGATCCCCGACAGGAGGTTGAACACCGTGGCCTTCCCCGCGCCGTTGGGGCCGATGAGGCCGAGGATTTCGCCGTCATCGAGATCGAAGGTCAGACCGGAGACGGCCTTCAATCCTTCGAAGCTTTTCGTGAGTTCCCGGACATTCAGCATCCGGTCACCTCCGGAACGCAGGAGGCGAATCGTGAGCCCGATCCGCGCGGGACTCCTTGTACACGTCCTCAGGATCGAGGATCGCGCGAAATACCCTGTGGCCGTTTTTTATTTCCTTGAAGACGACCGGCTTTTCGGGAATTCTGGGGTATCGCACCGTTTCCGGGTCCGGGTAGGAGATCGGCATGGTCGTCGTGACATACGCGTGAATCTGGATCGTATCCCGTATCGCCGTCCGCTTTTGGACAAGAGACATCGAGTCCCATTTTTCCCTTCCTATCGCCCCGATGGTTTCCGCGAGGATCATGACGGCGTCGAAGCCGAGACACTCGAACGCGCCGGGTTCGGTCCCGTACTCGGCCGCGTAGGCTTCGACAAATCGCCTCGCGTTCTCCGTGAGGGGATACTCCGCCGCGAAATGCGTGGATATGAACGCTCCTTCGACATGCTCCCCGCCGACTTCGATCACCGTCGGGTCGTCGGCACCGTCGGTCAGCATGATCGGAAGCCGGATCCCGAGCCTTCTGGCCTGTTTCGCGAGAATCGGGCTGTCCTGCGGAAACGGGGGAATGATCACGATTCCGTCGATTGTGTTCGCGTCGCATTGCCGCCGCAGGCGGGTCAGCTGTGCCGTGAAATTGACGTCGCCGGTGCGGTAGATCTCCTGATGGATCACGGCGTTCTCGTCCCCGGTTATTTCCCTGAAAGCTTCGATGAAGAACTTCGAAAGCTCCGTACTGTAGGCGCTCGCGCCGTCCCGGATGACGGCGACTCTTTTCCACCCGAGCGTTGCGACGCAGAAGCTCGCGACCGCTCTCCCCTGATAGTTGTCGCCGAACGGAACCATGAAGATGTAGTCTCCGATACTCGGAATCGTCGGCGTCGTGGCCGACGCGACGAGAAACGGCGTCTTCCCCGACTGGAACAGCGAACCGGCAGCGGACACGAGCGAATCGTCGCACAGTCCGCACGCCGCGACGACCCCGACCTCCTCGATCAGTCGGATCGCCGCGTTGGAGATGACGGTGATATCGCTCTGACCGTCGATATTTTTGAGTTCGAGGGGGCGGCCGAAGACGCCCCCCCGTTCGTTGACGATTTTCACGGCCAGACGGCCGCCGCGAAGCCCCGCCTGTCCCGGAGGCGCCGCGACGCCGACCTGGCTCCAGATGGAGCCGACGACGATCGGAGCCTCCGCCGCGAACGTCGCGAAGCCCGAAAGAAGCGATGCGATGCACACTGCCGCGAAAAGGGATTTCACGATCTTTCGGATGCCGTCCGCCATCCGGCGCCTCCAGTGACCGCTCCGCGTCCGCGTTTCACGCGGCCGGATCTATTTTCCGATATCGTCCGGAGTCAGGCACACGAGTTGATGATCCTTCGGGCTCATCTTTCTGTAGACGCCCATGAGAATCGGCGGAACCAGCCCGATCGCGAAATAGATCGCCAGAGAGACGTACCCCCCGATCGGGAGTTCCCGCATCGAGCCGATGATGATCCAGACCGAGATGAGGGATCCGAGGACGGGAATGAGGGTTTCGCCGGGATAGCGGTACGGCCGGTTCCATTCCGGGTGTTTCTTCCGGAGCACGAGGGCGTCGAGACAGCAGAAGAGGTACACGACGCCAGCGGCGATGCACGAGACCGCGTAGATGTATTGTACCCAGTTGTCGCCCGTGAAGGCGCAGAAGAACACCGAAAAGAGCAGCACCGTCAGGTTCGAGAGGTAGGGCTGTCCGTGGGAATTGAGCTTCTGGAAGAATTTGGGAAGCTGGTTGAGCTGGGCCGCGCCGTACAGGACCCGGGCCGACGACGTCCAGAATCCCATCAGCGTCGTCAGCGCGTGGAGCACGCCCCCCGTGATCGCGAGGATCGCGACGACGCCCGGAAGCCCCAGCTTGCGCACGAGCTCCGGCTCGGGCATGCTCATCTTCGCGATTTCCTCCCACGGAGCGAGGCCGCCCATGGCGAGGACGACGATCGCGTACAGGATCGCCGGAATGAACAGCGCCGCCAGGATGACGAGTCCCATCTTCCTGACCGGAAAGTTGACCTCCTCGATCATCGTCGGCGTCATTTCGAAGCCGATGAACTTGAGCGAAAAGACCGCCATCGCGATGAAGATGCCGCCGCCTCCCGCCGGAAAGAACCCTCCGTGCGCCGTGATGTTCGTCATGGACCAGGAGGGATGCGTCAGGAACACCGTCGCGACGACGAGAGACATTCCGACCATCCCGAAGAAGAAGATGTTGGAGAGCATCCCGGTGAGACTGATGTCGAAGTTGGACAGCACGTACCATACGAATACGATGCCGATCGCGACGTAGACCTGAAGCTCCTTCGGGATCGGAAAGAAGAAGTCGATGGCCGTGATGAAGATGAACGCCATCATCGGCGGTTCGACGACCTGGACGAGGAACATCATCCACTGCATAATCCACCCGACGCCGTGGCCGAACGCGTTGGTGGTCCAGACGTCCACCGCGGACGAGAACGGCAGCATCGCCGACAGTTCGGCGAACGCGAGTCCCACCGGAATGAGCAGGAACGCGAGCAGCGGGAAGATCCACGCCGCGCCCGCGCCGGTGATCGAGAACCAGTACGGCGCCTCCGCGAGCCATCCGCCGATGACCGCGCCGCACGCGATCGAAATCATGCTGATGAACGAGAGTTCCTTTCTGAGCGACTCCTTTTTCTCTGGCATCCGCGATCCCTCCCGTCAGCCTATTGCGGCGAGCAGTTCGTCCGTATTGATGACGTGGCAGTAGATGTTGTTCAGGACTTCGAGCTCGTGCCGCTGGATTTCCTTCGTCCCGGCCATGCACGCGTCTTCGATGAGCCAGACCCTGAAGCTCTCGTCGGCGAGGCTCCGGACCGTTCCGGAGACGCACTGGTCGGTGTAGACGCCCGTCACGACGACCGTATCGATTCCCATGTTATGGAGGATGAGCCGAAGACTGCTCCCCGTCACGGCGCTGTCGGTCGTTTTCGTGACGACGATTTCGTCGTCGACCGGCGCGAGCTCGGGGATGATTTCAGCGTCCGCGGAGCCGATGGGGAGGAGCAGCTCGTTGAATCCCGTCGCCTTCTGGTCGAGCGATCGGTCTTTGCCGTTTTTCTTGTGGCACTGGATTTTGGCGAAGAGGACTTCCATCTGTTTTTCGCGGAAGGCCTTCAGGATCCGCCGGTTGTTCGGGACGACGATCTGTTCGATCGTATCGTAGAAGGGTTTCCATCGCTCGAGATGGACACGCTGCTCTTTCGTCGGGTCAGGATAGACGGGGCGCGTGACGAAAACCCGCTGGAGATCGACGACCAGAAGCGCCGTCCGTTCCGGTTCGATCGTGACGCTCCCCCTGTCGTGATCCGGTTCGTAATAGAATGAGACATACCTGTCGTTGACTCTCATCGCGAAAAACCACCCTTTCGGCACAATGTCCACGTCCGATCTTCCGGGACGTTTCCTCCGACCGGTCCGTCCCCGGAACCGGGCGTGTCGTTCGATGTCGCCTCCGGCTTCCCTCGCCGTGACGATCTTCCGGACCTCCTTCTCTCTCCGGACTCGTGCCCGGGAAAACTCGGGCGATCGCCTTCCGGCGCTTCCCCGCGGTCAGAAGGCACCGAATGAATGCCCGCTGTCCGTGCTGAACATACATACGGCATTACACTACCGTCGGAAAGGGAAACGGCACATCGGCGCCGGAGGCAGGGCGTTCGCTCCCCGTCGTCCGAATCGCAGTATTTTTTCTAGGGAAAAAAGGAAGGGGACGGTCCCGAAAACCGCCGTTCGTCGGGGGTGACGAAACGGGCGGCGTCAGCGGGAAACCGGTATGATCCCTTTGGAGATCGCGTATTTCGTGAGTTCCGCGATATTTCTGACTCCGAGCTTCTTCATGAGGTTCTGGCGATGCGTTCCGACGGTCTTGACGCTGACGTGGAGCGTTTCCGCGATTTCGGCGTTCGTGCGCCCCTCCGCGAGCATCTTCGCGATCTCGCTCTCCCGGGGAGAAAGCCCCGAATCGCCCCTCTCGCCGCGAACGGTGTTCACGTAGAGCTTCGCCACGATTTCCGACACGCTCGGCCCGAGGTAGACGTCGCCTTTCCGCACGGCGTACACGGCTTCCATGAGTTCGGTCGAGGCGCAGTCTTTCAGGAGGAATCCTCTCGCCCCCGCCCGGAGCATCTCCGATATGAAGTGTCTGTCGGAATACATCGAAAGCGCGATGATTCCGATTTCCGGGTTCCGGCGCGTGATCGCGACGGTTGCCTCGATGCCGTCGGCTTCCGGCATGATGACGTCCATAACGATGACGTCCGGCTTGAGTTCGTCCGCGAGCGCGATGACCTCGCGGCCGTTGGAGGCTTCCGCCACGACGGTCACTTCCGGGATGCGATTCAGTATCATCCTGATTCCTTCCCTGACGATGGTGTGATCGTCGGCGATGACGACTCTGATCATCGCGCTCACGCTCCCTTTCGTTCAAAGGCTTCGACGGGAACGACAAGCGTCACTCTCGTTCCACGTCCTTGTATCGACCGGATGTCCGTATGCCCTCCGAGGGATTTCAGGCGTTCTTTCAGGCTGAAGAGTCCGAAGGATGTTTCGTTCCATCCGGTGAAGGAGATTTCTCCGGCGTCGAATCCCTTCCCGTGGTCGATGACGCTGAGCCGCAGAAAGCGCTTGTCGGAGAAGGAGCTCACGACCTTCGCGCGATCCGTTCCGGCGTGCTTCACGACGTTCATGAGCAACTCGCGGAGCGCCCTGAAGAGAAACGCCTTCATCTCGTCGACCATCGTGTCGGGAAGACCCCTGTTGTCGTAGGCGACCCTGAGCCCGTATTCGTCGTACAGCTTCTCGGCGAGCCAG
Organism: Lactivibrio alcoholicus; assembly: GCF_055390895.1. Classification (NCBI taxonomy): domain Bacteria; kingdom Thermotogati; phylum Synergistota; class Synergistia; order Synergistales; family Aminobacteriaceae; genus Lactivibrio; species Lactivibrio alcoholicus. The sequence goes on along the minus strand of NZ_AP042471.1, from coordinate 1,547,227 downwards.
TTGACGGAGGGGCCGAATCCGAGCTTGTACAGGACGGGGGTGCCGAGTTCGAACGTCAGCGCCCTCGTCATGCGGATCGATTCGTCGATGGCCCCTAGGACGTGCGACAGCTCCTCCAGCGTCCCGGGGTCGGTCGTGTTCTGGGAGAGCAGCACGAGCCGGATTTTCGACAGCGCGAGGTTCTGGCCGATCGTGTCGTGCAATTCCGACGCGATCTTCCGGCGCTCCTTTTCCTCCGAGTCGGAAAGAGCCGCCGCAAGAGCCTGCAACTGCCGGCGGTATTCGCTTTCCCTGCGCTCGATGCGCCGCTGGATCGTGACATCGTTCGCGTGCATGATGACGCAGTCCGGAGCGAGATGGAAACAGGAGACCTGGAATTCGGACGTCGTCCCGCCCGGACTGAGCGTGAGCTCCCTTTCGAGCGTACACCGCCGTTCAATGCAGGTGCGCAGCAGCGAGGAGAGTTCGCCGCCGTCGGCGTACAGGTCCGTCAGCTTCTTTCCGACGTCTTCCGAAACCCGATTTCCGCTTTTTTTCATCGCGGCGCAGTTGTAATTGACGAGGACGAAGCCGCCGTCTTTCGCCCGCCAGGTGTACGCGGCGGTCGGGATGCTGTTGTAGTACGTCAGAAAGCTCCTGTCCCGAACGTTCAGTTCCTCGCGGATATTTCTCGAAAAGCGCGCCCTCCAGCCGAAAAAGATGACCGCCGGAAGCAGGAGAAGGACGATCGTCACGCCGAAGACGCGGCGAACGGACCAGTATGGGGCGTCCCCGACATACCGGCGCCCGTTGATGCCGGCGAACAGGTCGCTCCCGCGGAGCGTTCCGATGGCGGCGTTGATCTCGGAGAGCAGGTCTCCGTCCGCCGCGGAGAGAGCGAATCCTTCCCTCGACTCGAACAGAACCTCGCCGATCATCGAGATCCGGTCGAGGACACCCGAGTCTCCCGCGACGCGGATCAGGGGGGCCTGCGGGCACACGACCGCGTCGACGGCACCGGAAAGCAGCGCATCGACGCAATCCGGGACGGATTCAAACGGCTCGATGTCCCGGACGCCGACCCTCTTCAGATAGGGAAGAGCGAAGCTCGACCGAACCGCGCCGATCGTCATCTCGTTCATCTTCCGCTGCGAATTGAGCGCCGCATTCCGCTTCAAAACGAAGGTTCTGACCGGAAAGCGTTCGAGTGGTTCGGAAAAGACGATCCCCTGCCCGGCCAGCGCCGATCTGCTGAGTCCGGAGTTCGGAATGAGATCGACCTCTCCGGCCGACAACGCTCCGAGCATTTCGTCCCACGCGTCGAAGACCACGTAGCGGATCTCCATGTTCCCGATCCCGCCGAGGGCGTCGATCATCTCGACGGTCGCCCCGCCCGGCGCACCGTCGCTCCCGACGACGTACTGCGGGGGAAAGTTCCCCGGAACGGCGACGCGGACCACCCGGTTCTTTCCCGCGGGAACCTCCGCCGCCCACACGCCGGACGCTAGGGCGAACATGAGAATGAGCACCCGGACAAGCCGCTGCGCCACACGGTCCGGGAACAGTCGCATCACGTTTTTTCGAAGCGTCGCAGAAATTTCGAACATCCCCCGTGCACTAGAATATCTCATCCCCGGACGGGGCTCGACGTCTCACGCGCCGCGGCGTCCTCCACGGCCGAGCGACTCGGCGATCGTGAAGGGATGCAGATCAATTGACGCTCTACGGTTTGGGCGCCTCGTTCCAGATATCCCTGAAGATCTTCCACGAACCGTCCGGCTGCTTTTTGAGAACGAGGACGCAGTATCCTTCGACGGACGTCTCCCCGCCGCCCGCTTTCGGGATATCGGTTCTCGCGAATTCCACGTTCATGAAGGCCCATCCGTCGCACACGCGGATATCGCCGGACCTCAGCTCGAACCTGAAGCGGGTCGTCCTGAAAAGATCGCGGTATCTGTTTCCGATATTCTCTCTGCCGGTTACGGCGGGCATCCCGGGCGGCAGCAGAGTCCCCTCCGCGTCGAAGACGCGTTCGATAGCGTCGGCGTCTCCCGCATTGAACGCCGCGTTGAAATCGATCCGGACCTTGTCGACGGCGGCCGTCTCGTCCGCAGCGAACGCGATGGTTCCTCCGAACGTCGCGCACAAAGTTACGAGCGCGAAAACGATGATTCCCGAATACCATGACCGTCCTTTCATTCTGCAAGTCCCCCTTCGATATCGGATGCGTCGCCGCATCCGTTCCATACAGTATAAGTCATCCCGCCGTCCCGATCCTCCCCCGGATGAAGGACGCGATGCCCTCAACGGCCTCGCGTCCCTCGCCGACGACGTTCGCGAGCATCTGGAAGACATGCCACATGCCCTCCCACACTCCGAATGTCACGGGAACTCCCCGGTCGGCGGCGCGCCGCGCGAGAAGCCCGATTTCGCCGAGAAGCACCTCGTCGCCACCCGCCTGGATCAGGAGCGGCGGCAGGCCCGAGAGATCGCGGTCGACCGGCGAGACGAATCCCTCCGGGATCGCGGGGCGGAAGAACGCTTCGACGCACATCCGGTTGCCATCGAGGCTGACGAACGGATCGCGGCCCGCGTTCGTCCGGTACGTTTCGGAATCCATCCGCGTGTAGTCCACGAACGGCGAGAGAAGGAAGGCCCCGGCGGGAAGTTCCTCCCCGGCGTCGCGCAGCGCGAGGAGCGCCATGAGCGCAAGGCCGGCGCCCGCGGAGTCGCCCCCGAAGACGACGTTTCGGCTTCCGTAGCCGTCCGCCCTGAGGCGGCGCCACACGGCGAGCGTATCGTCGAGTGCCGCCGGATACGGATGCTCCGGCGCGAGCGCGTAGTCGAACGTCAGGACCGGGACGCCGCCCGACCGCGCGATGTGCGCGGCGAGCTTCCGGTGCGTCTCGACCGATCCGGCGAAGAAGCCGCCTCCGTGGACGTAGAGCACGAGCCCATCGCTCGCGGCGGCCGCGGGGCGGACGATCTCGGCGCGGATTCCGCCGAGCGCGAACGGCTGCGCCGTCACGCCGGAAAGCGGCGTTCCCGAAGACAGCAGGACGCGTTCCTCTTCCCTCACCCGGGCGACCGTCTTTCCGGCAAAGCCGTGCCGCGAGAGAACCCTCCTGATCGGCGCAAGTCTTTCCTCCGGCGTTCGCGTCATTCGCTTCCTCCTCCCCTTCAGAACTTCTCGTCCATTTTGATCTTGTATATATTGGAAAGCAGCCTCAGGTCCTCGTAGAATTTCGAAATGTCGATCGACGACGGAAATGTGACGAGAAGATCCACCTGAACGCGGTTTTTGAGGATCTCCTGGATGACATTGATCGTCTGGACCCTGATGCCGAAGTGTTTCGTGACGCCGAGAATCTCCTGCGCGTCGATTGAGGAGCTTTCGAAGTACAGGCTGATCGTCTTGATCTGCTGCGACGGAAAGAAGCGGCGTTCCAGCCGTTCGAAGAGAATCAGCGCGACGAGCATGAACGCGATCGTGACGGCCGCGGGCGCGATCAGTCCGGCCCCGATGGCCAGACCGATGGCCGCCGTGACCCAGATCGAAGCGGCCGTCGTGAGTCCTTTGACGCTGCTTCCTATCTTGAGGACCGCGCACGCGCCGAGGAAGCCGATTCCTGAGACGACCTGCGCGGCGATGCGCGACGGATCGAGGGAGACGTGTTCTTTCGAAAGAATATCGGTGAAACCGAATTCCGAGACAAGCATGATCAGTGTCGCACCAACACAAACAAGCATGTGTGTGCGCAATCCCGCAGGCTGATGGCTGTGCTCTCGTTCGAGCCCGATCAGGCCTCCCGCGAGAAAGCTCAGCGACAGTCGGAGAAGGGCCGTCGCGAACACGATATTCCCGCAGGAAAAAAGGGTGCGGAGGAACGTCACGTCGAATCACCGCCTTCGCGGCTCCGGAAGGCCGCTTTTTTTCGGTACAGTGTACCGCTTCCATCGCCCGTTCGCGAACGCGAATCTCACAATATCAGGATATATCAAATGTTTATCCCACTTTTTGATCTTCACCGAGCGTTGTACCTCCTCTCGGATTTCCGGAAGCGACTTCCGGGGTGCGTATCGGGAAAGTTTCTTGCATTTTCCGCCGTTTGTGGCATTCTTATTCATTGCAGAACACGGAATCTCACGCCCCATGCGGCGGAAGGCTGGTGGTTGCGTCTCCCCTTCGGGGAGGCATCTCTTGTTTTTCGGGAAGGAACGGTCGACGATGGCAGGAAATCCCCTCATCCGCGTCACTGATCTCTGCAAGAGTTTCGAAAACGGCGAAGTCCTCAACAACATCTCCATCGACATCCGCGAGGGAGACCTCGTCTCCATCATCGGCCCGTCGGGCTGCGGAAAATCCACGTTTTTGCGGTGCCTCAACTGCCTGGAGTACATCACCTCCGGAACGATCACGATCGCGGGCGTCACGGTCCGCAGGTCGCCTGGCGTCACGCGGCTCGACGGCGCGTTTCTCGACGCGTGCCACGAAATCCGCAGAGAGGTCGGAATGGTCTTCCAGTCGTTCAACCTCTTTCCGCACAGGACCGTTCTCGAAAACGTGATGCTCGCGCCCATGGTCGTCAAGAAGGAATCCCGCGACTCGGCCGAGACCACGGCAATGCGCCTCCTCGCGAAGGTCGGCCTGCGCGATTTCGCGGACCGCTATCCCGCGACGCTCTCGGGTGGCCAGACGCAGCGCGCGGCCATCGCCCGCGCCCTCGCGATGAACCCGAAGGTCATGCTCTACGACGAGCCGACGAGCGCGCTCGACCCCGAGCTCGCGGGAGAGGTTCTCCAGGTCATGAAGGACCTCGACGCCGAGGGGATGACCCAGATCATCGTCACGCACCAGATGCGCTTCGCGAGAAACGCGTCGGACTACATCATTTTCATGGACGGAGGGGAGATCGTTGAAAAGGATGACGGCGATGTCCTGTTCACGGCGCCGAAGAACGAGCGCACGCGCGCGTTTCTCCGGCACTTCTCCGAGGAGTACCTCTGATGACTGACCGAAGCCTTCGCCGCATCGCGGCGGCGTTTCTGTCCTGTCTCCTGGCGCTGACCTGCCCGGCGGCGACGCTTGCGCACGGGATGACGGGCGGCGGGAAATCGCCGGTTTCTTCCGATGCGGTCGTCGTTTCGGCCGAACCGGAGGACGAAATGGCCGGCGTGGAGCGCGTCGCTCCGGACGCCGCGATCCTCCGCTGGGGCGGCGACACGGAGGGCGGCGCACCCTACATGTTCTGGGATCCGAAAGACCAGAACCGCCTGATCGGGTACGAGGTCGAGATCATGGAAGCCATAGCGGCATACCTCGGCCGCAGGCCCGTGTTCGTCCAGAACGGCTGGGACAACCTCATCCCGGGGCTGAACCGCGGCCTCTACGACGTCGCGATCGACGGTCTCGAAATCACGCCCGAACACGCCGAGGCCGTGAACTTCTCGATCCCCTACTACCGGACCTTCATGCAGCTCGCCGTCCGCAAGGGGACGAAGGACATCGAGACGCTCGAGGACTGCCGCGAGCATGTCGCCGGCACGCTCAAGCAGTCGCTCGCGTACTACACGCTCGAAGAGGCCGGCGTGAAAGACATCCGCACCTACGAGGACGAGATCAACGCCTATACCGATCTCGAGAACGGACGCCTCGACGTCGCGCTCTTCGACGACCCGATCGCGATGTACTACGCCGGGTTCAACCCGAATATCGAATTCGTCGGACGTCCGATCGGACGGATGGAATACGGCGTCGCGGTGCGCAAGGGAGACGACGAACTCCTCGCGAAAGTCAACGGGGCGATCATCCATCTTCGCGACTCCGGCAGGCTCCGCGAGATCTACGACCGCTGGAACCTCTGGAGTCCCGTCATGGCGGAGATGTTCCGCGACCACTCTCCGCAGAAAGCGGACGCCGTGATGTTCCGCAAGTGGACCGAGCACCAGAGGCCCGTTCCGACGTGGGAAAAGATCCTCGAGCGCTACGTCGGTTTCCTACCCGTCTTCGGGAAGGCGGCGCTCGTGACGATGGAAGTCTCCGTCGTCGCGATGGCGCTCGCGATAACGCTCGGACTCTTTCTCGCGATGGTGCGGATCTTCGCCCCGAAGCCCCTGTCGTGGCTCGCGGTCGCGTACATCGAGCTGATCCGCGGAACGCCGGTTCTGATTCAGCTCTTCTTCATCTTCTACGGACTGCCGAACATCGGCGTCCGCCTGAGTCCGTTCGTCGCCGGGGTTCTGGGTCTCGGGCTCAACTACGCGGCCTACGAGGCGGAGAACTACAGGGCCGGATTGCTCGCGATCCCGAGGCATCAGATGGAGGGCGCGATGGCGCTGAGCATGACGCGCTGGCAGGCGCTGCGGCACGTCGTCCTGCCGCAGGCGGTCCGCGTCGCGCTCCCGCCCGTGACGAACGACTTCATCTCGCTGCTCAAGGACTCGTCGCTCGTCTCGGTCATTACGATGGTGGACCTCACGAAGGCCTACGGCCAGATCGCAACGACGTACTACGACTACTTCGGCACGGGGCTCATGGTCGCGGCGATCTACTTCCTCCTCGGGTTTCCGTTCGTCCGTCTCGCGCGATGGGCCGAAAGGCGGATGGCCGTAGCGATCCACGGGCGCGTCGGCAGCGCAGACATGCCGCACAGTCGCAAGCCGGCGAGCTACTGACGGAAAAAAGGCCCCCGATTCGGGGGCCTTTTTTATTCTTCACTTCCGGGATTCGTTCGTTTCAGGGTTCTTCCCTGCGTTTCCCGCCGCCGCGTCTCGAGGACGATCGACAGCAGCTGGATGTCCGCGGGCGTGACGCCCGAGATCCTTCCGGCCTGCCCGAGCGTCATCGGACGCACGCGCTCGAGCTTCTGGCGGCTCTCGGCGAGAAGACCGGGGACGGACGCATAGTCGAAGTCGTCCGGAATCTTCGCGTGGTCCATCCGCGAGAGCTGCGCGGCCGCGCGCTCCTGCCGCCCGATGTAGCCCGCGTACTTGATCTCCGTCTCGACGCAGCGGATGTCCTCTCCGTCGAGCGGCGATTCGGGCGGAATAAAGGCCGCGACGAGCGCGTACGTCACCTCGGGGCGCTTCAGGAGTTCGGCGGCCGTGACCGACTCGGCGACCGGAGCGGTTCCGGCCTCCCGAAGCCGCTCGTTGAGCGCGTCCGATGCCGCCAGCTTCACGCTCCGCAATCTCTCCGCCTCCCGGTCGCGCCGTTCCCACCGCCGCAGGAGCGCGTTCCAGCGGTCGTCGCCGATCAGGCCGAGCCTGCGTCCTATGGGCGCGAGGCGCCGGTCGGCGTTGTCGTGCCGCAGCAGGAGCCGGTGTTCGCATCGGCTCGTGAGCATCCGGTAGGGCTCGTTCGTCCCCTTCGTGACGAGGTCGTCGATGAGAACGCCGGTATAAGCCTCGTCGCGCCGCAGGACGAGCGGTTCCTCGCCGCGTACAGAAAGCGCCGCGTTGATCCCGCCCATGAGTCCCTGGGCCCCGGCCTCCTCGTACCCTGACGTTCCGTTGATCTGCCCGGCGCAGAAGAGCCCCTTCACGGCTTTCGTCTCGAGCGACGCGAGGAGCTGCGTCGGAGGGACGTAGTCGTACTCGATGGCGTACCCGGCACGCGTGATGTGCGCGCGCTCGCATCCGGGGAGCGTGTGGACCATCTCGACCTGGACGTCGTACGGGAGGCTCGTCGAGAAGTTCTGGACGTAGACCTCCCGGTTGCGCCTCGAGACGGGTTCGAGGAATATCGGGTGGCTCCCCTTTTCGGGAAACCGGATGACCTTGTCCTCGATCGACGGGCAGTAGCGCGGCCCGAGTCCCTCCATTTTCCCCTTGTAGAGCGGCGAGCGCTCGAGGTTCGCGCGGATGACGTCGTGCGTCCCGGGAGTGCTCCGTGTCAGGAGACACGCGTATCCGTCGTAGACGCGCCCCTCGCCCCAGAGGTCGAAGCAGAGCGGTTCGGGGTCGCTCCGCTGTTCGACGAGCGACGACGAATCGATCGTGTCGAGGTGAAGCCGCGGCGTCGTGTCCGTCCGGATGCGCTCGAGTCTGACGCCCGCATCTTCGAGCGAGTTCGAGAGTTCCGTCGACGAGTTCTGGCCCATCGGCCCCGAGCGGAAGGAGGTGAATCCGACGTGGACGAGGCTCCTGAGGTACGTTCCCGTCGTGACGACGATCGCCTTCGCCTCGTACGCGAGTCCGTAGAGCGTCCGGACCCCTCTGACCCTCCCCTCTTCGACGACGATGTCGGTGACGGTATCCTGATGGACGTCGAGGTTCGGCGTCGTCTGCAACACCTTCACGTAGTGGTCTCGGTAGTCGTGGAGATCGCACTGTGCCCGGAGCGCCCGGACCGCTGGGCCCTTCGACGTGTTGAGCCAGCGGACGAGCATCGTCGACGCGTCCGCCGCGCGCGCCTGTTCGCCGCCGAGCGCGCTTCCCTCCCGGACGAGGTGCCCCTTCGCGGGGCCCCCGATCGACGGGTTGCACGGCATCAGCGCCGTGTTGTCGAGATACAGGTTGAGCATGAGGGTCCGAACCCCCATGCGGGCGGACGCGAGGGCGGCCTCGCATCCCGCGTGCCCCGCGCCGATCACGATGACGTCGTATGTCGTTCCCATTGATGTCCTCTTCCTTCCACTTTCCGGATGAATTCCCGAAATAGTATCCCCGCCGGGGCAACGCGTTTTTCCTCAGGAACCTACCGGATTCTGCGAACGCTCCCGGATTCGACTTCCCAGACGCCTCCGGGCCAATCTTCGGCCGGAGCTTCCGCCGTCGCGGCAAAAACCTGGAACCCCGACTTCCGCAACGCGTCAACGGTCTTTCTCCGGCCGTCCCCGTCGAGTTCGGCGGCGATCTCGTCGAGAAGGAGCACCGGCGCGCGCCGGACCGTCTTCTCGACCGCGAACGCGGCCGCGATCATGAGCGCGACGGCGGTCCTGCGCCGCTGCCCGCGGCTCAGGGCAAGGACGGAGCGGCCGGAATTTGTCAGGACGAGGTCGTCCCGATGCGGACCGACGAGGGGAATCCGCGCCTCCCGCTCCCGCTGCCCGTAGCGTTCGAGCCCCGCGGCGAAATCATCGGGAGGAGCGTCGCGTCCGGCGCTCCCGCCGCGCGCGTGACGCATTTCGAGCGGAGCCGGAAGAAGATCCGAAAGACGTTCGAGTTCCGCAGCGAGCATCGCGACGGACGACTGCCGGCTCTCCCAGATCCACGACGCGAGCGGCGCGAGAACCTTCGCGGTCAGCGAAGCGTTCCGTCCCTGCTTCAGGAGGACGGCCCGATGCCGCAGCGCCCGGCGCATTTCCGAAAGACGCCAGGCGTAGGGAGGGAAGAGCAGCGTGCAGAGCCTGTCGAGGAATGCGCGCCGGACGCCCGGGGTGCCCTCGACGAGCGAGAGATCCCCCGCGAGGAAGGCCAGCGACGGAACCCGCTCGCGGACGTTCGTCCAGCTCGCACGGCGTTCGTCGCACCGGACGAGCGTCCGTGCCCCGACGCGGAGTCCGACGTTCACGGACTCTTCCCCCCCGAATTCGCCGTAGAGATAGGCCGAGGGCTCTCCGGAGTCCCACGCGACAGGAGACGCGCCGGTCCTGAAGCACCCCCAGCCCGAGAGCGCGTGAAGGCACTCGATGATATTCGTCTTTCCGGCACCGTTGGGACCGGTGAGACAGTTCAGCCCCGCCTCCCATTCGAGCCGACGGGGCTGGAGATTCCGGAAGAACTTCGTGACCGAGACGGAACAGCGCATGAAGCTACTCCGCGGAATCCCCCGTCTTCGGATCGTCCGCGTCAGTCGGAACGTCCGCCTCTTCGAACTCGGCGACGTCCGTCTCCGTGAGCTTGATCGGCATGAGCATGTACAGGAAGGAATCCTCCCCCTGGCGGATCAGGCAGACCTGTCCGAGCGGACCGTTGAAGCGCATGTACGCACGGTCGCCCTGAAGCGCCTTGAGACCGTCGAGAAGGAACCCGACGTTGAACGCGATCCGGATATACTCCCCCGTGATCGCGGCCTCAAGAACCTCGCAGGCCTCGCCGATCTCGGGCGCTCGCCCCGTCATGTGGAGCTCGCCGCCCGCGTCCATCTTGAATACGACCATCCGCGTGTATTCCCTGACCATGACGTCGATGCGCTCGAGCGCCGCGATGAACGCGGTCCGGTCGATTTCCATCGTCGTCGTGCTGTCCGGGTTCAGGATCTTCTCGTAATTCGGGAAGGACGACTCGACGCGCCGGACCGAGAATTCCAGGCTCCCCATCTGAAAGAAGACGAGCGAATCGTCGACGAGGATCTTCACGGGAAATTCCGGGTCGATAGTCGACAGAATCCTCATAAGCTCCCTGAGGCCGGACATCGGCAACAGGACGTCGGTCTCCTCGCCTCCGGCGAGGACGTCGGCCTTCGCGAGCGAAAGGCGCTTGCCGTCCGTCGAGACGACGAGAAGGCGTCCCTCCTTGACCTTGAGAAGACATGCGCTCAAGTACTTCGGAAATTCGTCCGTCACCGTCGCGGCGATGCTCCCCTCGGCGAGGACGCGGGAAAGGTCGAACGCCTGAAGGTCACAGAAGTGGTTCGCCGCATCAGCGGCCGGAAGTTTCGGAAAGTCCTTCGCGGAATATGTCGAAAACCTGTAGCGGTTTCGTCCGGCCGTGATGTACCCGGTTCCGTCACCGATCGTCACCGTGAAAACGTCGGTGGGCGCTTTCTTGAAGAGCTCTCCGACGATCCTCACCGGGAAGACCGTCTCCCCTTCCTCGATGACTCGAATCCCTTCGACGACGCAAGTCACGGATGTCTTGAGGTCGGTCGCCTCGAGAAGAACGGTCGTTCCGCTTGTCGAGGGACGACACAGAATTCCGGTCAGGGACGCTATCGTGCTTTTGGGGTTGACCGTCCGTTCCGCGATCTGCCAGCTCTTCATGAAGTCCTGTTTCGTGATTTCAAGTTTCATCCCTGGTCTCCTCCCCCGATGAAGCTTCCGAAAATCACTCGGTCTTCATCCTCTTCTTTTATTATTATCTTTCAAGAGAAAAGGCAGTAGTAATAATAATAAGGCCTGTGAATACTGTGGATAACGGCTCCAACCCGGTCCGGCGACGGTGAATGGGGACGTGGATAACGCTGTGTGGCTAGAAGTTCAGTTATACACAATATCCACAGTTTTTTTGTGAAAAAGCGCGTTTCTCCGGTTATCCAACGCCCCGTTCAGGGGAAAATCACAGCTTCTGCTCGATGTTATCCACAATTTGCTTCATCCGCGGCTGTTCCTCCACGAGCTGGGAGATCTTCCGCTGTGCGTGGAGGACCGTCGTGTGATCCTTCTTCTTGAACGCGAGGCCGATTTGCTGGAGGCTCGCCTCGGTTTTCTTGCGGCACAGATACATCGCGACCTGCCGCGCGAGTGCGAGTTCGGAGGTCCGTTTGGAACTGACGAGATCCTCCGTGGACATCCCGAAGGATTCAGCGACGGCCTGCTGGATCGCGTCGATGCCGACGGGACCTCGGATATCCTTCCTGATAACGTCCTTGAGCCATTCGCCCGCGTTTTCGGGAGTGATCGGTTCGCTGTTGAGTTCGGCACACGCGACGACGCGGTTGAGCGCGCCCTCGAGTTCCCGGATATTGCTTGGGATGTTCTGCGCGAGAAAGAGGATGACGTCCTCGGGCATCTCGTATTTCTTGAGCAGCGCCTTCTTCTGGAGGATCGCGATGCGCGTCTCGAGGTCGGGCGACTGGATATCCGTCACGAGCCCCCATTCGAAACGGCTCACGAGCCGGTCTTCGATGTTCTGGATTTCCTTCGGCGGCCTGTCGGAACAGATGACGATCTGTTTTTTCGTCGTATGGAGGCTGTTGAAGGTGTGGAAAAACTCCTCCTGGCTGCTCTCCTTGTTGCCGAGAAACTGGATGTCGTCGATCAGGAGGACGTCCATGTTGCGGTATTTCGATTTGAACTCCTGCGTGCGGTTTTTCTGGATCGACTGGATGAATTCGTTGATGAACTTCTCCGAGCTGATGTAGGCCACCTTCATGTTCGGGTTGCGGTCCAGGACGTAGTGTCCGATCGCGTGCATCAGATGCGTCTTCCCGAGTCCGACGCCTCCCCAGATGAAGAGCGGATTGTATGCTTCCCCCGGCGTCTCGGCGACGGCGAGACTCGCCGCGTTCGAGAGGCGGTTCGATTTGCCGACGACGAATGTGCTGAAGACATAGCTCGGGTTCAGTCCGCCGCGCGCGGCGGGCTGCTGCTGCGCTCCCTGGGCGGCCCGCTCGGCCCGGACCTGTTCGTCCTTTCGCGTTTCGGAGCCCACGCGGAACTCAACGTTTCCCGCAACGCCGCGTTCTTTCACGAGCGTCACGAGATCCTTCAGGAAGCGCGACGAAATCTGTTCCTTGACGAAGACGTTCGGGACGTCCAGAACGAGCGTATCCCCCAGGATTTCCACAGGAATGCACGTCTTGAGCCAGAGATCCGCCGCTCCCTGCGGCAATTTCGTCGAGGCTTCGGAAAGCAGGTCCTGCCAGATCTGTTCGATGTTTGTGTCCACCATGGTCCCCCCAGCAAACGAATCATATCATGATATCACACGGGATATCCACAAAAGTTGTCCACATATCCACATTCGATTCGGACAAAACTGTGGATATCCGAAAAGCCGCACCAGGACGGGTGTAACGAAAGTATTAAATCGAGCGCATCTGTGACCTTTATGTACCAAGTGGAGAATACCAGCTGCCGGAGGTTATCCACAATCCGTCCACCACTGTGGATAAATTCGTCCCTTCGGGCGGCCATCCCAGCCGAAAAATCTCAATTCTGTGGATATACCCTCTTCGACGCGTCCCGAATGTGTTTAAATTGACACCGGTTGGACTTTGAAGGACACTTATGTGGAAAAATTCGGCTGAAAGGGTGCGACGCTCTATGACGACCGTTCTTCACGTTATCAGCCATACCGACCTCGACGGAGTCGCAGCCGCCGCGACGGCATGGCTCGCATACTCGCCGGAACGCCCCGTCCGCCTCTCGCTCGCGGGATACGGCAGCGTGGATGCCCTCGTCACGGAAAGCCTCGAAGGCTCCATCCCGTTCGTCGTTCTCGACCTCTTCTGCCAGGACGCCCGAACAGTCGACGCCGTCGACCGGACGTGGAAGGACGGGGACATGCCCGTCGCGTTCGACCATCACGAGACGACCGCATCCCGTTACGGCGGACGCCCGTGGATCGTGTTCGATTCATCCGTCTGCGGCGCGAAGGTTTTCCACAGATGGCTCTCCGGGCACGGCACGAGCGAACAGGCGGCGCGGATTGCGGGGCTTTCGGACTTTGTGGACATCGCGAACGACCGCGATCTGTGGATCAACGAGCGCCCCGAGGGACGGCTCTGGCAGGCCCTCATCACTCTCTGCGGCCCGTGGAGCGTCTTCACGCGCGTCGTCTCGGGCGAGAGCGCGTTCCGCGAAAGCGAACGGGCGACGGCCGAGGACTTCGTCGTCCGGCAGGAGGCGAGGTTCCAGCGCGCGCTCGAGCGCGTCAACCGGTCGAACCGCGATCTCGCGTTCGTCGAGCCCGGTATCCTCGAATACGGCGACGTGTCGGACTTCGGCGGCCTGATCCTCGACCGAATGGAAAAGCCGCCGTTCCTCGTGGCAGTCGCGGCGAAGCGAACGGGCGGCGAATGGGCCGTGTCCCTCCGGAGCCGTTCGGAGACGGCGGGAAAGGTCGTGGCGCTTCTCAAGGACGGCCGGAAGGTCCGTGGCGGCGGACACGACGACTCGGCGGCGCTCTACTTCCCGTCGTCGTACACTCCTGATCAGATCAGGGAGACGCTGTCGGCCGCGCTTCGGACCGTGCAGGACAGGGAACGCCCGACGGGCGTCACGCTCGGAGACGTGTTCGCGAACGCGTTCCGCAGGGAAGGATAGGCGACGGCCGGGAACAAACGAACGAAGGGGGATTCGCGGTGCGACGATTGCTGTGGACGACGTTTCTCGGCATTGCGGTGTTTTTCGGAGTCGCGTTCGCGGCCGTTCCCGACGCGGACGACGGTTTCATCGCGGCGAGGGGACAGGGAACCCCGCCGCCGCGGTTCGCGGGGACGCCGCAGGGAAAGCTGATGGCGAAGCGCGCCGCGATGGTCGACCTCCAGCGGACGATTCTCGAGCACGTCAGGGGCCTTCGCGCCGAATCCCGGAAGACCGTGGGAGATCTCATGGCCGACGGAGCCGTCCGTATCGCCGTCGATGGCGTCATCCGGGAGGTCGAGGTCACCGATGGAACGTACGACGGCTGCACCTACACGCTCGATGGGCGCGTCGACCTGAGGGGCATCCGCCGCTCGCTCCTCCCGGCGATTCCTGAGATCCAGTCGTGGCCGAAGCCGGCAATTCCCGAAGGGGCGTACCGCGGCCTCGTCGTCGACGCGAGAAAGTTCGACGTGGCGCCGTCGATCGTCCTGCGCATCAGGAGCGCGGGCGGGCGAGCCGTCTACGGACCGGAGTTCGTCGACAGGGAGATGTTCGTCGAGCGAGGCATGTGCCGCTTCGACGACGACATTCCGAAGAACACGCGTCGTCTGGCCGCCGCGCCGCGGCTGGTCGGAACGGCCGAGGCGTCCGAGCCAGAGGGGCCGTACCTGCTGATTCGCGCCTCGGGACTGTACGGCGACGGGACGATTCTCGTCGGCGACAGGGAGGCCGCGGCCGTCGAACGCCTCGCGCCGCTCGCTCGCGTCGACGGCAATGTGGTGGTCCTCGTCCGGCCGTCGGCCCTCGGGAAGTAGTGACAATCGGAAAGCGGCAACAATCGGGGATATAGAGGGAGGGCGGCCGCATGTCGTGGAGGGAGCGTTTCCTCGACTTTTTCGGCATCAGGCGGAGCATCGCGGGGCTTCTCGTCATGGTGCTCCTCGTCGGCATGGGAGAGCGCATGGCGGAGCGGTTCCTGCCGATCTACCTTCTCGCGCTCGGCGGCGGCGCCCTTTCGGTCGGCGTCCTCAACGGACTCGACAACCTGCTCTCCGCGCTCTACTCGTTCCCCGGCGGGTACCTCGCCGACCGGCTCGGGACGAAGCGCGCGCTCCTCGTGTTCAACCTGCTCGCGATGGCCGGGTTCCTCGTCGTCGTCTTCGTTCCGAAGTGGCAGGCCGTCATCGGCGCGTCGTTCCTCTTCCTGTCGTGGACTGCGATCTCACTGCCCGCGACGATGAAGCTCATCGCCCGCGCGCTGCCGAAGAACAAGCGCACGATGGGCGTGTCGGTCCATTCGCTCGTCCGCCGCGTCCCGATGGCGCTCGGTCCGCTCTTCGGCGGCGCGATGATCGGCCTGTTCGGCGAGGTCTGGGGCGTCCGCGTCGCCTTCGCCGGCGCGTTCCTGCTCGCGTTCGTCGCGCTCGTCGCGCAGCAGGTCCTGATCGACCCGGACGACGCGGTCATCGAGCGCGCCGAGAAGAATCCGCTCGTGATCTTCCGCCTCATGAGCCCCGATCTGAAGAACCTTCTCGTGTCGGATATCCTGATCCGGTTCTGCGAGCAGATCCCGTACGCGTTCGCGGTCGTGTGGGCGATGAAGGTCATCCCCGAACCCGTGTCCGCGTGGCGGTTCGGCGTCCTGACGGCCGTGGAGATGGCGACGGCCGTCCTCGTCTACATCCCCGTCGCGTACCTCGCCGACAGGGGCGGCAAGAAGATCTTCGTCCTCATGACCTTCTGCTTCTTCACGGCCTTCCCGGTCGTCCTCTACTACTCCCGGTCGTTCTGGCCGCTCGTGGCCGCGTTCGTCGTCCGGGGGCTCAAGGAGTTCGGCGAACCGACGCGGAAATCCCTGATCCTCGACCTGTCGCCCGAGGACCGGCAGGCCGCGATGTTCGGCCTGTACTACCTGATGCGCGACGTCGTCGTATCCGTCGCCGCCTTCGGCGGAGCGCTGCTCTGGATGATCTCTCCGGCCGTCAACTTCTGGACCGCGTCGCTCTTCGGCCTCGCGGGGACGGTCTGGTTTGCGCTGAAGGGGCGCGACGTGTCGCGGTGAACCACGAAGGAACGGAGACGAAGACGCCGCAACCGGTCGATCGCCCGGAATGGGGTGCGGGGGCGCTGGATTTCCGGAACGGCAGTAGCGTATAATATTCCGGCGCCGGTCGCACGTGGAGTGCACGGCAATTCGCACCGACTCCCGGGGAGGAGAATCTCATGAAAAAGACTCTGCTTCTGCTGTCGATGTTTTTCGTGCTTCTCGCGTCCGCCGCGTTCGCGGGAAAACAGGACTTCGTCCTCGTCAACAAGACGGGCGTCGAGATCCACGCGGTCTATGTCAGCCCGTCCAAGAGCAACGACTGGGAGGAGGATATCCTCGGCGACGACACGCTTCCGAACGGCGAGTCCGTCGAGATCACCTTCGATCGCAGCGAAAACGCCTCAATGTGGGATCTCAGGATCGAGGACAGCGACGGGAACTCGATCGAATGGAGCGACATCCCTCTCAAGAAGGTCAACAAGATCACGCTGACCTATAACCAGAAAAGCGGAAAGGGAACCGCGACGTTCGACTAGAAACTCCGGCGTCTGAAGCGGGTGGATTCTTTCGCGAACCTCCGCGGCGCGACGCCGCGGAGGTTCGTGGTATCATGGGACCGTTGCGCCGCTCTCGCCGGAGAGCGGACGTTCTGACCGGGAGGCATCGTACATGGCAAACGAGAACATCGGACGCATCGTCGCGGTGGGGAGCGGCAAGGGAGGCGTGGGAAAGAGCACGGTCACGGCGCTTCTGGCGCTCGCCGCGGCGCGCCAGGGGCTGAAGGCGGGAATCCTCGACGCCGACATCACGGGGCCGTCGATCCCGAAGCTCTTCGGACTCGAGGGACTGCCCGCGCCCACGGGAGACAGGCCTGAACCCGCCGTCACGAAGGCGGGAATCCGCGTCATGTCCATCAACCTGCTGCTCGACGACCCGACGAAGCCGGTCGTCTGGCGCGGACCGATGGTCGGAAGCGTCATCACGCAGTTCTACACGGACATCGACTGGGGAAAGCTCGACTACCTGTTCATCGACCTTCCGCCGGGAACGTCGGACGCGCCGCTGTCGGTGATGCAGTCGATCCCGGTGGACGGATTCCTGCTGGTGACGTCGCCGCAGGAGCTGTCGGTTCTCGTGGTCGAGAAGGCGGCGGCGATGACGAAGATGTTGGAGGTCCCGCTTCTGGGGCTCGTTGAGAACATGGCGTGGCTGAAGTGCCCGGACTGCGGGAAGCGGATCGACCTGTTCGGGAAGAGCCATGCGGGGACGCTCGAGAGTTCGTACGGGGCGCCGCTGTGGGCGACGCTGCCGGTGGAGCCTGAAGTGACGGCGCTCGCGGACGCGGGGAAGATGGACCGCTACGCGGACCACGAGGTTCTCGACACGCTCTTCGAACGCCTCGGGGACTCGCTCTCCGCCCTGCCGCGCCGGGCGGACACGTTCCACCCGCTGCTCGAGACGGCCGACGAGGCCGGCGGCTGTCCGGGAGAAAA
Organism: Lactivibrio alcoholicus; assembly: GCF_055390895.1. Lineage (NCBI taxonomy): Bacteria > Thermotogati > Synergistota > Synergistia > Synergistales > Aminobacteriaceae > Lactivibrio > Lactivibrio alcoholicus. The sequence continues at coordinate 1,529,735 of NZ_AP042471.1, read as the reverse complement.
CCCGGAGGCGTCCTCCTGTTCGGGAAGCTGCGGTTCGTGTCCATCCGCCGGCGGATGCGGCAGCAGGCACTAAAGGCGTCCTTCGGATGTCATGAAAGTGTCGGGAGGCGCCCCGCTTCGGCCGGGCGCCTCTTTTCTACTCCCGGGGACATCGTAGGAGGATTCCGTTTTTTCGTGCGATAATTGCACTGACGATATATCCTGAAATCGCTTCCGGAAGGCGGGATGCCGACATGAACGGAACGACGGCAGGACGCGCGTCCGGGCGAACCCCGCTCGGGGAAAGCAGACGGTCGTCAGGGGCGACGCGTGGGGCGTCTCGTGGCCCGCGACGCTCCTCGTCCGGTACGGCGCGCTGCGTGACTGCGCGGGACAGACGAGAGGGGTGGAACGATGGCGATCCTGAACACGCAGATGCGACGGGTGTGGATATCGCTCGGGGTCGGGGCCGCCGGCTTTCTCGCGGCGGCGTCGGTTCCGCTGTTCGACATCGATATCTTCGCCGGGGGCGGGGCAATGATCATGGTCGGACTGCTCATCGGCTTCACGGGGCTCGTCGTCGCGCTGCTCTTCGTGAAGTTCGCGCGCGTCCTCGCGCGAATGATCCGCGGCGAAGGGGTTCTCGCGCACTGGACCTACGACCCCGCCTTCTGGAAGACCTTCCTGGCGACGGAGGAGCGGGAGGTGAAGAGCGAGATGCGCGGCCTCTTCATCATCGTCGCCTCGCTCTGCGGTCTCGTCTTCGTGTCGGTCCTCATCGCCGACGTTCGGGCCGCGATGTGGGTCGGCGCAGCCCTCGCCGTGACGCTCGCGCTCTGTGCGCTCGGCGCGTGGCATCGCGTGCGCTGCCTGCGCGGCGACGCCTCCTCTGCGGCCTCCCCCGAAGTCCTGATCGGACGCGAGGGCGTCTGGCTGAACGGTGACTTCTTCACGTGGGCGTTCGTGAGCGCCAGGCTCGAATCCGTCGGGATGGCGGAGGGGCGCGACGGCGTCATCGAAATATACTTCACGTCGGCCGCAAAGAACGGACGACAGGAGACGACGATCCACATCCCGGTCCCCCAGGGGAAGGAGGCGGAGGCCGCATCGGTCCTGAAGGCCCTCGAACGGGAGATCGGGTAGGCGGAACTCCCCGCTCCGACCCGGCGTTACGCCTTTGCTGGCAGCTCCTCCGAGACGTACCCGACCGGGATCGCGCCGCCGGCTGCGCGGCTCACGGCTGTTGCGCCTTCGGCGTGGAACGCGCCGCAGAGTTCGATGAGTTCGACCCCTTCGGCCGCGAGTTCCTTCGCCGCCTCGCAGGCTCCGTCGAAGGTCGCCACCGCCACGATCGTAGAGCGGAACAGGCCCGAATCCATAACGGTCCGCTCTCCCGCAAAGCCCGGGGCCTTGAAGATATACGCGTAACGGGTCAGTTTCGACATGTCGATTCTCTCCCTGCATGACTCGAATTTTCCTGTCCGTAGCATCGTTATTGTAACCGTGTTGAAAAACGGACTCAAGGAAGAAACGCCACCCCGAAATATCCTCCGACCCTTGCCGGACGCTCCCCTGGGTGGCACAATCTTTTATGAAAGAATCATCGTACTCGACGGGGGCGTGATCTCGAAATGACGATCCGGGACGCATGGGTGTCGTCGCATCTTCGCGGACGGGGGCGCGTGCTCTTGTTCGCGCTGCTTGTCTGTGTCGCCGGAACTCCATGTGCGTCCCATGCTCGGGCGGCCGATCCCGCCACCGAAGTCCGGACGCTCTCGGGCCCCGTTGCCGGGACGACCGAAACGGGCGTTCGCGTCTATCGGGGAATCCCGTTCGCTGCGGCGCCGGTCGGAGACCTTCGCTGGAAGGCTCCCGAACCGCCCCGCCCGTGGACGGAGGTCCGGAATTGCACGGAATTCGGTCCGGCGTGCCCCCAGCCGCCGCGGATGAAGGTCGGAACGACGGGCGAAGACTGTCTGTACCTGAACGTCTGGACCGCGGCTCCGGGCGCCGGGGCGAAACGCCCCGTCATGGTCTGGATCCACGGCGGCGCGTTCATGTCGGGGAGCGGATCGCTTCCGGCGTACGACGGAACGGCTCTCGCGCGAAAGGGAGTCGTCCTCGTGACCTTCAACTACCGTCTCGGGGCGTTCGGCTTCCTGAGCCACCCCGCGCTCGACGCGGAATCCCCGCTGAAAACCTCGGGAAACTACGGACTTCTCGACCAGGTCTTCGCGCTCGGCTGGGTCCGCGACAATATCGCCGCGTTCGGCGGCGATCCGGACAACGTCACGATATTCGGGGAGTCGGCCGGAGCGGTCAGCGTCACGTACCTCATGACGAGCCCCATGGCCAAGGGACTCTTCCACCGGGCCATCGCCCAGAGCGGCGGTCCGTTCGGCCTCGCCGACATGCGCCCGCGCGAGGACGCGAGAACCCGCGCGCTGCGCAGCGGGGAGCGCTTCTCGGCGTCGCTCGGACACCCCGGCGCCGGTGCGGACGCGCTTGCGGCGCTCCGGTCGAAATCGCCGGAAGAGATTCTTGCCGCATCCGCGAAAACCCCCTCCCATCTGAAATCCTCCGGGATCCGCTTTATGCCCGTTGTCGACGGCGTCGTGCTGCCCGAACATCCGGCGCGCGTCTTTCTCGACGGCCGTCAGGCCGATGTCCCGGTGCTGACCGGGAGCAACGGAAACGAAGGGACGATCTTCTACGAGCCGTTCACGCAGAGGGAATACGAGGCGTGGGTGACCGGCGTGTTCGGCCATGAAGCGTCGAAGATTCTCTCGATCTTCCCGGCCCGCTCCGACGGCGACGTGCCGAACGCGTTCGACCGGCTCGTCACGTGCGCGGCGTTCGCGGCCCCCGCGCGTTTCGTCGCGGCCTGCGCGTTTCGTCGCGGCCGGAAGGCCTTTCTCTACCGCATGACGCGACGCCCTCCGACCCCTTCCGGCAGGAAATACGGAGCCTTTCACGGCGTAGAGATCCCGTACGTCTTCGGATCGCTGCAGCGGGGCAAGGGCTTCACGGACGCGGACGCGTCGCTCTCGAACGCGATGATGGACTACTGGGTCTCCTTCGCGCGAAGCGGCGATCCGAATACCTGGGGACGCCCGGCATGGTCCGGATACAAACCCTCGAACGGCAGGGCGCTCGAACTGGGAGACAGAATCATCCCGCGTTTTTTTTCCGGGCGCTGCGCGAATATGTTCGTCGAAAGGATCATGCGCGAAGCGATCGGAGCGAGGTAGCGTTTCGCGGGATCGGCGTATTGAAACGCCAACCTTTGTATGCAATAATCGGCGAAAAGTGCGACGGGCCTCCGTTTTCGTGACGAAGATCCGTTGGTATGGCGACTGCCGGAAGGGAGTGTTCGATCATGCTGTACCGCACCATGCCCCGGATTAAGGAAAAGCTTTCGGTCCTTGGATTCGGCGCGATGCGCCTGCCGGTGAAGGCGGACGGATCCGTCGACGACGCGACCGTCGACGTGATGATGCGCAAGGCGCTCGATGGAGGAATCAATTACGTCGACACCGCGTGGCCCTACCACGGGGGCAAGGGGGAGGACGCCGTCGGCCGCGCGCTCAGGGGCGGGCTTCGCGACAGGGTCATGCTCGTGACGAAGATGCCCGTCTGGATCATGAACTCCCAGGCGGACATGGAGCGGACGCTCGACGAGCAGCTGAAAAAACTCCAGACGGACCATATCGACATCTATCTCCTTCATTCGATGACCGAACCCAGGTGGCGGAGCATGTGGAAACTCGACGCGCTCGACTTCATGGAGCGCGCGCGAGCCGCCGGCAAGATCCGCTACATCGGCTTCTCGTTCCACGACGGCGTGAAGCTCTTCAGGGAGATCGTCGACGCCTACCCGTGGGACATGTGCCAGATCCAGTACAACCTTCTCGACTGGAACTTCCAGGCCGGGACGGAAGGCCTTCGCTACGCGGCCGGCAAGGGCATCGGAATGACCATCATGGAACCGCTCAAGGGCGGCATCCTCGGAATGCCCGTCGAGGGCGACCTGCGACCCATCGCCGAACGGGCGGGCTACGACGGACCGAACCTCGCGGATCTCGGCCTGAGGTGGGTGTGGAACCACCCGGAGGTCAGCGTCGTGCTTTCCGGCATGAGTTCGCCCGAACAGATGGACGAAAATCTCGCCTCGGCGAACCGCGGCGTCGCGAACGGCATGAGCGCCGCGGACCTGAAAATGGTCGACGATGTCCGTGATCTGCTGAAAAACAGAATCCGTGCCGCCTGTACGGGGTGCGCCTACTGCATGCCGTGCCCGCAGAGCGTCGATATCCCGCAGTGCTTCCGGAGCCTCAACGACGCGTCGCTTTCCGGAAAGTGGGACGCGCTGAAGGCGAACTATCTCTACCTTCTCGGCGGCACGAGAGAGCTCAAGGGAGCGTCGCACTGCGTCGAGTGCGGCCTGTGCGAGACGAAGTGCCCGCAGCATCTCCCGATCCGCAAGCTCCTGAAGGAAGTGAAGGAAGCCTTCGGGGTGTAGGCCGGAACGTCGCGGACGAAAAAACGAAGGCGGGGTCGAAAGGCCCCGCCTTCTCGTTTCACGGACACCCCTGAACGGGCCTCGCGCACTGTTTTTCCGGCGAGAGCCATCCGTTGAACTGGACGCCGTCGCCCGCGGTGTAGCGGACGAGCGCCCATTTTCCGTTCCCTCCGAGAACCGTCGCCTCCCCCTCGCCGAAGATCGTTCCCGTCACCGGGGAGGCCGAGTCGGGCAGACGGTGGAGCGTCGCCTCGTCGTCGCTCTCCGTGTTTTTGACCCAGATCCCGACGAGTTCGTGATAGATCCAGCCCGTCGTCCCATCGTCGAGCCGGACGCGGAGCCACGTGTCGGCCGAGCCGAGAACGTGATACCCCGTCACGCGGACGTACGCCGATTTGTTGGCGCTGAACGGAATCGTCCGGATGATCCTTCCTTTGGGGGCGTCGCGGACGTTCGCCCCCTTTGGGTCGGGATCGATGATATACGCTCCGAAGTCGCACATCTTCTCCTTCGGGACCTCGATCGCCGCTCCGGCCGCGCACGCCGCGCCGAGCAGAACGAGTGCGGCCGCGACCGCTCCGAATGCCGGAATCCTCCTCACGGATCACCCCTCCTCCTGTTTCGCCGCCTGCCGTTCCGGGCGACGTCATCGAACGCCGTGCGTCCTTGCAGGGTGCGCTCCCGCGTCAGGAGAGCCTTCCCGCGAGATCCTCCAGGCCGCAGTCTTCCCAGTGGAGTCGGTGCGACGCGAACGCGGCCGTATATTTGAGCCCCGAGCCCGTGAACACGAGGGCGACGCGCTCTCCCTCCTTCACGATCCCCTTCGCCCGGGCCCGACGCAGCGTCGCGAGCGGAACGGCCGCCGCGGGCTGTCCGAAGAGGCCTGAACGCGCAATGTCAGCCTGCGCGCGGACGATCTCTTCCTCGGTCGCCGCGAGCGAATGCCACCCGCGCGAGCGGAGTTCGAGAAGCACGCGGTCGCCGCTCGGCGGGAAGGGGTTCTCGATCGCGTGGGCGATCGTGTGCGGCTCGGGGAACGGGCTGACGCGCTCGTCGCCGCGAGAGAACGCCGTCGCGATCGGCGAACACCCGGCGGCCTGCGCGCAGATGAAGCCGGGGACGCGGTCGGCGAGTCCGGCCGCCTTCAGGTCGAGGAAGCCGTTGATGATTCCGCGGATATTGCCGCCCGCGCTCGTCGGGACGATCACCCAGTCGGGCGGGCAGCCGTCCGTCTGCTCGAAGATCTCGAACGCGATCGTTCGCGACCCGGCGACGCGAAACGGGACGTCCGAGTTCATGAAATAGATCCCCCGTTCCGCCCCGAGTCGCATACTCTCCGTGTATAGCCCGTCGTACGCGCCCTGGACGCGGATCAGGCGCGGCCCGTAGATCGCGATCGGGGCCATCTTTTCCTCCGCGAGGTCCCCCTTGACGAGGATGACCGTCTCGAGCCCTGCGGCCGCGCCGTACGCCGCGACCGAGGCCGCCATGTTCCCGGTCGAGACCGTCCCGACGCGCGTGAAGCCGAGGGCGCGCGCGTGCGCGACGCACGCGGCCGTCCCGCGGTCCTTGAACGACCACGTCGGGTTTGCGCTCTCGTTCTTGGCGACGAGCGACGAGAGTCCGAGGTCGTCCGCGAGGCGCGGCAGGGAAACGAGCGGAGTGTTCCCCTCGCCGAGCGACAGCCACTCGCCCGGCTCGAACGGGAAGAACGCGCCGTAGCGCGACGGAAGGTCGCGTCCGTCCGTGTCGATCCCGGAGTTTTTCCATTCGAGATCGAGCGGTTGGCCGCAAGCGCATCGGAACACGGCCCCGGCGTCGACATGAGCGCCGCACGAGCGGCAGCGAAGCGTGCATTCTCTCATTCGCAAACCTCCCTTTCCGGTTGCCGACGCCTGGCAAGGGCGTCTTTGCCACTGAAGCATAGCACCCGCGACACGAGTGCGACAGTCCCGGAACGACGCAATCGCGACGAAGTCAACGGAATGTTTTGACAAACTATTTTCGGTATGGTACTGTTACATAAAGAAAATATTTCATTGTTGAAATAAATTTCAAAAGCATTGCGGACGCGGAGTTGCCGAAAACAAGCGCTCGCGCCGTCGAGAGATCGGAGGCCCCATGGTTCCTGAATACGAACGGCTCCTGACGAAGGTAGCCCACCTCTACTACATCGAAGACACATCCCAGGCGGAAATCTCAAATGTCCTGAGTCTCTCGAAATCGAGGGTTTGCCGCCTGCTGGCGGAAGCGCGCAGCAGGGGCATCGTCGAGATCTACGTGAACGGATCGCTCTCGTGGTGTCCGGCGCTCGAATCCCGCGTCGAGAAGAAATATGGCCTGAAAGAGGCATGCATCGTCGAGACGCCAGCGGATCGTCCGATCGCGCAGACGCTCGGCCTCGCCGGGGCGCAACTCCTCAAGCGTCTCATGTCGCCGAAGGACATCCTTGGCATCTCGTGGGGAAAGACGCTTCTCTCGCTCGTCTCGAACTTCCACGAGTCGCATCTCAAGGGGCCGCAGGTGGTTCAGCTTGTCGGATGCCTGAACATGGGCGGCGAGGACATGCAGGTCATGGATCTTCTCCGTCGTCTCGGCGAATACTTCGAGACGCGACCGCTCGCGCTCTTCTGCCCGTCGATCGTCAGCAGTCCGCAGGTGAAAGCCGGACTCCTCGAGGATCCGAAAATCGCCGAGGTCGTCGAGGCGGCGAAGCGCTGCACGATCGTTCTCGCGGGAATCGGAGAGCTCAGCGCGACGTCGACGCTCTATCAGCAGGGGTATATCAGTCCCTCGTGGTGGGGAAAGCTGACGGATTCCGGAGCGGTCGGAAACATGTGCATGAATTTCTATAACGCCGACGGAGAGGCGTGCTGTCCCGCGTTCCAGGAAGTCACGATGACGACGACCTCGCTCTCCGACCTGAAGGAAATCCCCACGGTGATCGGCATCGCGGGCGGCCCGGAGAAGCTCGCCGCCATCAGGGGAGCGCTCCGGAGCGGCGTTCTGAACATATTGCTGACGGACAGGGACACGGCGGAGGCCCTTTTGTGAGAGGCCGGCGCCGTTTTTTTCACAACCCGAAGACAAGGAGGGGTGGCGACCGATATCTGCAGTGCGGCGGTGATGGTTCGTTTCGGTAACGACGGGAATGTATCACACGACTCGAAGAGGAGGATCTCATGATGAGAAAGTTTTTGCTGCTCGGACTTGCGCTCTCTGTGTTCGTCGCGTTTGCCGCTCCCGGTATGGCTGCTGAAAAGGTCATCAAAATCGGATACATCGGCGCCCTGACGGGCGATACGGCCGTCTGGGGACAGGCGGGGCTCAACGGCATGAAGCTGACCGCGAAGAAGGTCAACGACGCGGGCGGCGTTCTCGGAAGCGCGATCGAGGTCATCGGAATGGACGGAAAGGGCAAGCCCGAAGACTCCCTGAACGCGCTGAGCAAGCTCATCGACATGGGCGTCATCGCGGTCGTCGGCACGAACTTCTCGAGCTGCAACATTCCGATGGCGCCCGTCGCGACGGCCAAGAAGATCCCGCTCCTCGCGACCGCCGCGTCCGATCCGAAGGTCACCGTCGACGAGACCGGCAAGCTCCTGGAGTACAGCTTCCGCATCGGATTCATCGATCCGTTCCAGGGCCGCGTCCTCGCCGCGTTCGCGATCGAAAAGCTCGGTGCGAAGACCGCCGCGATCCTGACGGACATCGGCTCCGACTATTCGTACGGCCTGTCCTCGTACTTCGAGGAGGAATTCAGGAAGTTCGGCGGAAAAATCGTGGCCTCCGAGCAGGGACGCGCGGGCGACAACGACTACCGCGCGCAGCTCAGCAAGCTCAAGACCGTGAACCCGGACGTCATTCTCGTGCCGTGGATCGACAAGGACGTCGCGCTGATCGCAAAACAGGCGCGCGAGCTGGGCATCAAGGCGGCCTTCATGGGTGGCGACGGATGGGACAACCAGGACATGATCACGATGGCGGGCGCCGCGCTCGAGGGCGGATACTACACGTCGCAACCCTCGTTCGGACGCGAGGTCACGAAGCCCTACTACGACGAATACGTGAAAACGTACAACATCAAGCCCGAGACCGAGGCGCTGTTCGGGCACGACGCGGTCATGTGGATCGTCGACGCGCTGAAGCGGGCCGGCAAGGCGGATTCCGTCGCGCTCAAGGGCGCGCTCGAAAACACGACCGGCTTCGAGGGGCTCATGGGAACGATGAACATCGAGAAGAAGACGCACAACCCGGTCAAGCCCTGCAGCGTCATGACGATCAAGGGCGGCAAGATCGTCTACGTCGGAGATTTCATGCCCAAAAACTAGGACGCGCCCCGTGGGGGAGGAGCGTGGCTCCTCCCCTTCCTTTGTCCCGTGATTTCGGGTGTCCGTCCCGATTTTTGCGGACACGCCGACCACATTCGCGCCGGAGCGATATTCCGGGACGCGTGTATTCCACTACCATTCAGGAGAGGTCTCATGCTGGCTCAGCAACTGATCAACGGACTGTCCGTCGGCGGCATCTACGCGTTGCTCTCGACGGGATACGCGCTCATCTACAGCCTGCTCGGATTCTCGAACTGGGCGCACGGAGAGGTCGCCATGCTCGGGGCGTATATCGCCGTCATGTCGGTCATCGCGGCGAAATTGCCCTTCGTCGCCTCCCTGGCGCTCGCCCTGGCCGGAGCCGCGCTCATCAGCCTCGTCAACGAGAAGTTCTTCTACCGCCATATCCGCAACAACAACTCGCCGACCATGTTCCTGATGATCGCGGCGATGGGCCTGTCGACGACGTACAAGAACCTCATCGTCGTTCTCGTCGGGCCGAAGTTCAAGTACTTCCCGCAGATACTGCCGTTCGAGTCGTTCGAGTTCTGTGGGATCAACGTCGGCGTCCTCGATATCTTCTCCATCGTCGTGTCGCTTGCGGCCATCGTTCTTCTGGACGTCCTGATCTATCACACGAAGTTCGGGCTCGGGATCCGCGGATGCGCGTCGGACTCCGTAACGGCCGAACTCCTCGGCGTCAACGTCAACCGGTACATCCTGATCGTCTTCCTTCTCGCGGGCGGCCTGGCCGGATGCGCCGGCGTGCTGCTCGGAATGAAGTACACGGTCTACCCCTCACTGGGAAATGTGGCGCTCAAGGCCTTCATCGCGTCGGTCTTCGGCGGACTCGGGAGCATCCGGGGGGCCATCCTGGGCGCCTTCATGATAGGGATTCTGGAGACGCTCGTCTCCGCGTACGTCAGCTCCGGACTCAGGGACCTCTTCACGTTCGGACTGCTGATCGCCATTCTTCTCATTCGTCCGGAAGGGCTTCTCGGCAAGAGCGTCGAGCAGAAATCCTGATTCGCGGAGGAGGTCACGCATGTCGGACTACACACAAGGCGTCATCATCCTGGTCTGCGTCAACGCCGTCGCGGTGCTCGGCGTGTCGATCCTGACCGGGTTCACGCGGCTCTTCTCGTTCGGAAACGCCGGGTTCATGGCGATCGGCGCCTACGCGTCGGCGATCCTGACGAAGCAGTACGGCTGGCCGCTCGCGTGCAGCATGCCCGCCGCGATGTTTCTGGCCGGTATCGCGGCCTACTGCATCGGCAGGCTGACGCTCCGGCTCAAGGGGGACTATTTCCTTATCACGACGCTCGGCTTCGGCGAATGCATCCGCGTCGCGCTCGACTACGCGTACAAATACACGGGAGGTCCGAGGGGGTATTCGAATATCCCGCACTACACGAACGTGTACCTCGCGATCGCGATTCTGATCGTCGCGACGATCGTCGCGCGGAATTTCATCCGGTCGAAGTACGGGTGGCATCTCATGGCCATCCGCGAACAGGAGGTCGCGGCCGAGGCCGTCGGCGTCGACACCGCGAAGTACAAGCTCCTGTCGTTCGTGATGAGCGCGCTCTACGCGGGCTGCGCGGGCGTGCTCTTCGCGCACTTCCTCCGGTTCATCAACCCGACCATGTTCAATCTGGACAAATCGGCGGAATGGGTCATCACGGTCGTCATCGGCGGCTTGGGGAGTCTCTCCGGATCGCTCGTCGCGAGTGCGATCCTGACCCTTCTGCCCGAAATTTTCCGAAGCCTTGCGGAGTACCGGATGCTGCTCTACGGAATCGCGGTCGTCTTCATCATTATGCTCCGGCCGAACGGGCTCATGGGGTATCGCGAGATCTCATCGTACTTTCCGCGCAGGCTCTGTCCCCAGGCGGCTCCGGAGACGCGCAAATGAGCGCCGCGCTTTCGATTTCGAACCTGAACCAGTCGTTCGGGGGCGTCCGGGCCATCGACGACTTCCATCTGAACGTCGAACAGGAGTCGATCCACGGGCTCATCGGCCCCAACGGCGCGGGGAAGACGACGGTCTTCAACGTCATCACGGGAATCTACCGGCCCCGGAGCGGATCGGTGCTCTTCGAGGGGCGCGAACTCATCGGCAGGAAACCCTTCGAGATCGCGAACATGGGGGTCGGCCGCACATTCCAGAACATCCGTCTCTTCCCGATGCTGAGTGTCCTCGAAAACGTCGTCATCGCCGGGCACCGGGACGCCGGGTACTCTTTCGTCGAGGCGCTCACGCACCTCGGACGGTACCGGCGCGTCGTCCGGGCGCAGTGCGACCACGCGCGCGGGCTTCTCGCGACGGTCGGCCTCGAACACAGGGAGAGGGAGCAGGCCGGAAGCCTGCCCTACGGCTTGCAGCGCCGCCTCGAGATCGCCCGCGCCCTCGCGCTCCGACCTCGGCTGCTGCTGCTCGACGAACCAGCCGCGGGAATGAACGAGGAGGAATCGCTCGGTCTCGTGAGCTTCATCCGCGAGATTCAGAAAAAGTTTTCGCTCACGATCCTCATGATCGAGCACCACATGGACGTCGTGACGAGCCTGTGTCACGACATCACGGTCCTCAACTTCGGCAGGATCCTCGCCCAGTCTTCGGACATCGCGGAGATCAAGAAGAATCCGGCCGTCGTCGAGGCGTATCTCGGAAAGGAGTGACGCGGGACCGTGCTGTCGGTAACGGATGTCCACGTCTCCTACGGAGGCATCAGGGCCCTGCGCGGCGCCACGCTGCACGTGAAGCCCGGCGAGATCGTCGCGGTCCTCGGCGCGAACGGCGCCGGAAAGACGACGCTTCTCAAGGCGATTTCGGGCATGGTCCCATGCACGGGAGAGATCCTCTTCAAGGGTGCGAAGCGTCCTTCGTCGACGTATCGGCTCGCCGGATGCGGATTATGTCACGTTCCGGAGGGGCGACGGATTCTCGCGAACCTCACGGTGCTCGAAAACCTCCAGCTCGGCGCGTTCTCGCGGACGGACAAGAGGGGCGTCGCCGAAGACCTCGAACGGGTTCTCACGCTCTTCCCGCGTTTGCGGGAGCGGCTCGGGCAGTATGGCGGGCTCCTCAGCGGCGGCGAGCAGCAGATGCTCGCGATCAGCCGCGGACTCATGGGGCGTCCCGATCTGCTGATGCTCGACGAGCCGTCGCTCGGCCTCGCGCCGATCATCGTCAAACAGATCTTCGACATCATCCGGGAGATCAGCTCCTTCGGAACGGCGATCCTTCTCGTCGAGCAGAACGCGTTCAAGGCGCTGTCGATCTGCGGGCGCGCGTATATTCTCTCGGTCGGCGAGATCGTGAAGACCGGCGCGCGGGAGGAACTTCTGGACAATCAGACCCTGATCCAGGGGTATCTGGGCTAGAAACGTCAATGGGTGAGAAAGGCGGTGGCGGGGATATGGAAAAAATGGCCGTCGGAATCTGGGCCTACGGAAAATGCGCCGAGCGGTACGTCTCGGACGGGTACAGGGAGGCGCTCCCCTTCGAAGAGCGTCTCCGGAAAGCCGCGGCGCTCGAAGGCGTCCGCGGAGTGGAACTGAGCGCCCCGCACGACATCGGCGCGGAAACGTGGGGCGACGTGAAGGACCTTCTGGACCGCAACGGGCTCGCGATCGCGTCGATCATCGCGGAAACCGTGTGCGACGCGAGCTGGCGGAACGGATCCCTGAGTTCTTCCGACGGATCGGCGCGCGACCGGGCCGTCGCCGGCATCAAGGCGACGATGGACGTCGCGGCGCTTTCCGGCGCGGGCGTCGTCAATCTGTGGCTCGGGCAGGACGGGTTCGACTGCGTCTTCGAGGCGGACTACGCGGCCGCGTGGGAGAATCTCGTCCGGGGTCTGCGCGAGTGCGCGGCGTACCGCCCGGATGTCCGGCTCGCGCTCGAGTACAAGACGAGCGAGCCGCGCATGAAGAGCTACGTGAGCAACGCGGGGACGGCGCTCGCGCTCTGCCTGATGACGGGGTGCGAGAACGTGGGCGTCACGCTCGACATCGGGCATTCGTTCAACGCGGGAGAGAACCCGGCCGCCTCCGTCGCGCTGCTCGCCTCGCAACGGCGGCTCTTCCACGTCCACATCAACGACAACTACGGCGTCGCCGACGACGACATGCCCGCCGGAAGCGTCCACTGGCCCCAGTGGTTCGAGTTCGTCCACTGGCTCCGGAAGGTGAGGTACGACGGCTGGGTCTCCGTGGACATCTACCCCTACCGGGACGACCCGCAGGAGGCCTGCCGCGCGTCCGTGGAGTTCTTCGAACTGGCCGGCAGGGTCGCCGACCGGATGACCGTCGGGGACGCGCCGTCGAAATCGGCGACGCTCCGAAGGCTCTTCGACATTCTGAAATGAGGCGGTTGCGATGAAGGCAGCGTACTGGCACGGACACAAAGATATCAGGATCCGGGAGGTTCCCGAGCCCGAAACGACGCCGGGGACCGTGAAGATCCGCGTCGCGTGGGCCGGGATCTGCGGAACGGACCGGCACGAATATACGGGACCGAACTTCATTCCGACGACGAAGCCGCACCGGCTGACCGGAAGGACCGCGCCGCTCGTCATGGGACACGAATATACGGGCGAGGTCGTCGAGGCGGCCCCGGATGTCCGGGGCTGGGCGCCGGGAACGAGGGTGACCGCCTCGGGGACGCTCTGCTGCCGGGAGTGCCCGGCGTGCGTCGACAAGAAGCGGCCGAACGTCTGCGAAAAGCTCGGCTTCACGGGCGTCAGCACCGACGGGGCGTTCGCCGACTATGTCGTCGTCCCGGCCTATCAGCTCTACGAGGTTCCGGAGGGGCTCGACCTCCGGACGACCGTCCTCGCCGAGCCGCTCGCGTGCGGACAGCACGCCGTGAACCTTCTCGGCGGCGTCGCGGGCGAACGCGTCCTGATCAACGGATCGGGAATCATCGGACTCAGCGCCTTCCTCGCGTGCAGGGTCGGAGGCGCGCGCGACGTCACGGTCGCGGGCTGGGGGGCGGAAAAACGTTCCTATGTCGAGAGGCAGGGCGGACGCTATATCGATGTCTCGACCGACGAGGGCGCGAAGCGTCTCGCCGGACAGCGCGCCGACGTCGCGTTCGAGTGCGTTGGGCTCGAAGGCACGCTCCGCTCTGCGATCGACGCCCTCGTTCCCACGGGGAAGCTCATGGTCATGGGCGTGTTCGCCCAGGAGCCGCACTTCCCGATGAACTTCTTCCAGGAGGGAGAACGCACGCTCTACACGTCGCAGGCCTACAACGAGGAGATCGGCGAGGTCCTGAGTCAGATGGCCGAAGGGCGCTACGCGGACCTCGAATCGCTCATCACGGCCGAGATCGGGCTCGATGACCTCGTCGGCAAGGGTTTCGAGGAACTGGAACGGAACGCGGCGAAACACGCCAAAGTCATCATCCGCCTGAGCGGAAAACGATAGATTCTGAGGAGGAGTCGAATCATGCTTCCCGAAAACGCATCGTTCGCGACACAGGCCGTCCACGCGGGACAGGCCCCCGATCCGGAGACCGGGGCGCTCGTGGCCCCCGTCTTCATGACGAGCACCTATCTCTTCACGCCCGAGAAGATGGAACGCTATCTCGCGGGCGACAAGGCCGGGATCTTCACCTACGGGCGTTCGCGCAACCCGACCCAGAACGACCTTCAGAAAAAGGTGGCGACGCTCGAAGGCGCGCCCGCGGCGCTCGCCGTCGCGTCGGGAATGGCCGCCGTCTCGCTCGCGATCCTGAACTGCGTCCGTCACGGCGATCACATCATCTCGTGCCACACGGTCTACGGCGGGACGCACGCGCTGCTGACCAAGGTCTTCACCGAATTCGGCATCAGACACACGTTCGTGAAAAAGATGACCGTCGACGAACTCGACCGTGCCGTGACGCCCGAGACGAAGGCGGTCTACTTCGAGACCGTCTACAACCCCACGCTCGAAATCCCCGACTTCGAACCGATCGTGAAGTGGGCGAAGGCGCGCGGCATCACGACGATCATCGACAACACCTTCGCGTCGCCCTACATCTTCCGGCCGCTCTCGGTCGGCGTCGACGTCGTCATTCACAGCTCCACGAAATACATCAACGGGCACGGCGACCTCATCGGAGGCATGATCGTCGGGCAGGCCGACTTCGTCGACAAGATCCGAAGCGGCATCTACCAGGAACTCGGACCGGTCCCCGCGCCGATGAACTGCTACTTCACGCTGCGCGGGCTCAAGACGCTGCATCTGCGAATGCGCGAGCACTGCGCCAACGCGACGGCGTTCGCGCAGCACTTCCGGAACCACCCGCTCGTCGAACGGGTCGTCTTCCCCGGCCTGCCGGAGGACCCGAGCCACGCGAACGCGGTGAAATACTTCCGGCCCGGCTGCTTCGGGGGCATGGTCTCGCTCGTCGTGAAGGGCGGCGTCAGGGAGGCGCAGACGGTCATCAACAACCTGAGGATGGCGCACTACTGCGTGAGCCTCGGCGACCTCGACACGCTCGTCCAGCAGCCCGCGACGATGACGCACGGCAAGATCGATCCCGACGAGCGCCGGAGCATGGGCATCCCGGACAGCATGATCCGCGTCTCGCTCGGCGTCGAGGACATCGACGACATCATCGCCGACTTCGAGCACGGCCTCGCCGCGCTGAAGGCGTAGCCGACGGGGCGGCCCGCACGATGGAGAAGCGCTACCTCTGCGCGGACGCGGGAACGACGCACCTGAAACTGGCGCTCCGGGACGAGTCCGGACGCACGCTCGGCCGCTATGCGACGCGACTCGAAAGCCGCGTCGCGGAGGACGGATGCAGCGAGATGGACATGGACGCGCTCTGGGAGGCGTTTCGCGGCGGCGTCGACGCGCTCGGGCGCGAGAGCGCGGAGAACCTCGCGGCCCTCGGGAATCTTTCGGGCATCGGAATCTGCGCGCAGGGCGACGGCCTCTGGGCGATCGGTGCGGACGGCCGTCCGGTCGGTCCCGCGATCCTCTGGAACGATACGCGCGCTTCCGACCTCATGCCCGAAGTCGAACGGCTTCTCGCGCCGCGCTATGCGGAGTCGCGCACGGCGGCGCAATTCTCGGGCGCGAACGCGGTGTTGCTGCGTTTTCTCAAAATGAACGATCCGGAGCGGTATCGGCGCATCGCTTCCGTTCTGCACTGCAAGGACTGGCTCAACTACAGACTGACGGGGCGGATCGGGACGGAGCGCACCGATGCCGGGACGAGCGTCTTCAGCCGAACGGCGGAAACATACGACGAAACGCTGCTGCGGCTGCTCGGCATCCCGGAGGCGGCGGCATGGCTTCCTCCGGTCCTCGCCTCGGACGCCGTTATCGGCCGGACGATCGAAGGGGCGCTGCCGCACGTGAGCGCCGGTGTTCTGGTGATCGCCGGCGGCCTGGACCTCGCCGCCGCCGCATTCGGACTGGGCGTTCGGGCGGCGGGGCAGACGCTCTGCATCCTGGGAACGACATTCTGCGTGCTGCAGGTGGTCGATGACGCGGCCGTCGCCGAATGGCCGAAAATCGGCAGCGTCCTGTACAGCCTGGTTCCGGGGCGCAGCATCCGGCTGCTCGCGTCGCTCAACGGCAGCGCCGTCCTCGAATGGGGACGCCGGATCATGGGCGGGCCGGGCATCGAAGACGCGGAGCGCGAGGCGTCCGCCGCCCCGGCGGGGTGCGGCGGCGCGGCGTTCGTCCCCTTCCTCTACGGCGAACGGGCGCCCTTCAGGGATCCGGGCGCGTGCGGAGCCTTCGTCGGCCTTCGTGCGCACCACGACAGGGGGTGCATGCTTCGCGCGATGTACGAGGGGTTGGCCGCGGCGATGCGACTGTGCGCCGAATCGCTGCCCACATACCCCCGACGCGTCGTCGTCACCGGCGGCGCGTCGAACAGCGACCTGCTCTGCCGGATTCTCGCCGATACGCTTGAAGCCACCGTCGAGCGGGTTCGCGTGAGCGAACCGGGAATCGAGGGGATCTTCTCGCTGCTTGCCGGGCGGCGCACGGAGCGCGAAAGCGATGCGGAGCGCTTCCGCTTCGCTCCCGGAAACGCGGGCGTCCCCCGCGACGCGATCGACCGTCTCCGCGCGCATTCCCGGAGAAGCGACGCGTCCGGACGGGGCGGCGACACTCGCACGGTTCATATACCAGAGAGAACAGAGGGCTATTGATGGCTGACGAAAGAGAAACGAATACGCGATACAGGATAGCGGTCACTGCGGATATCACGCCCCCGTACTTCCGGAAGCTCAGCGAACTCGGCGACGTCGAAACGTGCGGCTGGGTAAAAACGGGAGTCCTGATGAGCGAAGAGGAACAGATCGAGTACATGAAGGGACGCCAGATATATCTTGTGGGGTACGAGCGCGTGAGCGAACGGGTCGTGGCCAGGCTGCCCGAACTGCGGCTGGTCGCCTGCGCCCGCGCCAATCCGGTCAACGTGGAGAGCGGCGCGCTTTCGCGGCGCGGCATCCCGCTCGTCTTCACGCCGGGGCGCAACGCGGTCGCGGCCGCGGAGTTCACGATCGGGATGATGCTCTCGGAGGCGCGGCACATCGCGCGGGCGCACCACGCGCTGAAAACGGGCCGGTACCTCGGCGCACCGTCGGCGGACGTCCTCGAGACGCCGGAGCGCGACGACGTGGTCTGGAATCTGAGCGGAGACTCGCCCTACAAGCTGTTCCACGGCTTCGAACTCAGCGACAAGACGCTCTCCCTGCTCGGATTCGGGCACATCGGCAGGATGGTCGCGCACTACGCGCTGGCGTTCGACATGCGGATCCTGTCCTACGATCCGTACGTCGATCCGGGAGAGGCCGCGGCGCTCGGGGTGACGCTCGTCGACCTGCCGACGCTCTACCGCGAGGCGGACTTTCTGAGCGTCCACTGCAAGGTGAGCCCGGAGACGAAGGCCATGGTCGACGCCCGCGCCTTCGCGCTCATGAAGACGACGGCGATCATCGTCAACGCGGGACGCGCGTCCATCGTCGACCAGGCCGCGCTTCTCGACGCGCTGCGCAACAAACGAATCGCGGGGGCCGCCCTCGACGTATTCTGGGAAGAACCGCTGCCCTCGAACCACCCGCTGCTGGCGCTCGACAACGTCACGATCACGCCGCATCTCGCGGGCGCGTCGTACGACGTCCCCGGCAGGCAGTCGAGGATGATCGTCGAAGATATCGAGCGATGGATCCGCGGGGAACGGCCGCGGAACGTCTGGAACCGGGACGCGCTATGAACGGAGGGAATGATATGTTGCTTCGGGAAGAACGCGAACAGGTCGTCGAATACTGCCGGATGCTGACGACCCACAAACTGACCAGGGGGACCGGCGGAAACATCAGCGCCTTCGACAGGAAGAAGGGCCTCATGGCCATCAGTCCGAGCGGAATGGACTACTTCAGGACCGAACCGGAGGACGTCGTCGTCCTCGACCTCGAAGGCCGCGTCGTCGAAGGGCGCCGGATTCCGTCGAGCGAAGCCGAAATGCACCGGCTGCTCTACGTCGACCGGGGCGACGTCAACGCCGTCGTTCACACGCACTCGACCTACGCGACGACGCTCGCGTGCATGCGATGGAACCTCCCGGCCGTCCACTACCTCGTCGGCTTCGCGGGACACGACGTGCGCTGCACCCCCTACGCGACGTTCGGCACGCCGGAACTCGCACAGCTCGCGCGCGAAGGGATGAAAGACCGCTTCGCCGTACTCCTCGGCAACCACGGCCTGCTCGCCGCGGGGCCGAACATGCACTACGCGTTCAACGTCGCCGAGGAGATCGAATTCGTGTGCGAGCTCTACTGGCGATCGAAAGCGGTCGGAGATCCGGTTCTTCTTGACGCGGGCGACATGGAGACGATTCTCGAAAAGTTCAAAACGTACGGACAGCGGGACTGAGTCGTTCCCGGAGGATCGATCGTTTGTCCGGAAAAACGTGCGTCCTGCCGCCCTGGTTTCGGGGCGACGGGACGCTTTTTTCACCCCCACGAGCGGAACGCCCGGCGAATGGCTCGAAATTTCCGCGGCATCCTGCCATAATGGCGGGTATTCCCGCATACGGAGGTGCGACAGAAATGAGCGGCATGAAGCGGATTCTGGCGATCAACGGAAGCCCGAGGGGGCGCGGGAGCAACACGCAGCGGCTCGTGAACGCGTTCTTCGAGGGGGCGGCGCAGGCGGGCGCGGCGTGCGAGACGCTATACGCGACGGAACTCGACGTCCACGACTGCGTGGGATGCTTTTCGTGCTGGAACAAAACGCCCGGCGTCTGCGTCTTCAGAGACGACATGCCCGGAGTGCTCGAGAAGATGCTCGACCTGGACCTTCTCGTCTGGGCCACGCCGCTTTACCACTTCGGGATGACCGCGAGGCTCAAGCGGATCATGGAACGGACGCTCCCGTTCGCGAAGCCCTGGATCGTCCGCGACGGGGAGCACTACCGACATCCCCTGCGATACCCGGGACGGATGGCGCCGAACTTTCTTATCTCGAACTGCGGCTTTCCCGAGCGACACCACTTCGGGGCGCTCGTCGAGGAATTCCGGCTCCTTCTGGGAAATCACGGCGACGCCTTCCTCGGCTCGATTCTCTGCACGTCGGGCGAACTCCTGAAGATCCCCGAACTCGCCTCGCGGACATCGTGGTACCTCGACGCGGTCCGTACAGCCGGAAAGGAGATGGCGGAACGTCGCACGATCTCCGCTGAAACGGCCCGGACGCTCGAACGCCCGCTCATCGACGTCCAGTCGTTCGCCCTGATGGCGAACGCGACGTGGGGCGTTCCAGGCGAAATTCCGCCGACGCCCGAAGAGGCTCTCGGCGGAGAGCCGAGGACGCCCGAGGCCGCCGCGACGCTCCGGATGCTCGCGATGCGGGGGGCGACGGAAAAGAGCTGAAAATCGAAAGAGACTGAAACGGAGCCCGGAATCCCTGCCGGCGAGAACATCCGTCCGTGACGGGCACGCCTGCAAAAAGAAAAAAGCGGGAAGGAGAAAGGAACCCCTCTCCCTCCCGCCTTACATGCGTGAAGCAATCGGTCAGATCTTGCCGTCAGACATCCCTTCGCCGCCGACGACGCCCTTGAGGTCCTCGTCCTTCAGTTCGCTCTTCTTCTTTTTGTCCGGTTTCTCTTCTCCGGCATTGCAGGCATTGCACGGTTTGTTCTTTCCGCAGACCATCGTTCGTCCCTCCCGGGGAATAGTATGTGTTCCGCACATCATTCCTTCGCGGCCGTTCGCCGTCATATTTCCGACGTATCGGTCCGACCGCGACACCGTTCATCTTTCAGAGAAAAGATACACCCTGACACCGTGTCAGAGTCAAGAGGTTTCTTCAAAAAAACGTTTCAATTTTCAACGTCCCGGGCGCTCTTTCGGGAAAAATCGTCATGCGCTTTTCCGCAAAACGGGATCTTCACCCGTCTCGCATGATGACCGGAAAGGAGCATCGGCGCGGCGAGCAGCAGCGCGAGCGGTGCAAACCCTCCTGTCACGTCGCATCCGCCGCCGCTTCCCGTGTCGCCCGTCGCCTCGGACGCGCGGACCGAGCAGACCCGGAAGGTCACCACGCCGGCCGTCGGATTGAGGTCGTACGACCCGCCGTCCGTCACGACGTTGCGCCACGTCATGAGTCCCTCGTCCGAGACGTAGAAGTCGGGCGGCGTCACGCCGTCGGGGAGGCTCTGCCCCGCCTTGATCTCGAACTGGACGCCGCGTTCGGGAATTTCGTAGCCCGAACCGTCCTCGCGGGAGAAGAGCGGATAGTACCGCACGTTCTCCGGCCAGGACGCCGTGTACTCGACGACGAGATCCTGACTCTCGACGGCGACGTCCTCGTATGTCTTCGCGTAGTAGAGCGTCGCTCCCATTCCGGCGAACGAAGTGAGCGGAGCGAGCGCCTCGGTCTTCTCGGCGACGGTCTTCCCGAGGTCGGCCGCAAGCGTCCGTTCGATCGCGCCGTAGAGCGCGCTCTGCGGATTCGCGAGGGCGACCCTCACGTGCTCGACGTCGTCGTCGCCGGCGATCGACCGGGGCTCGGGTTCCTTTTCGCCCTCGTATCCCGCGAACGCGACCTGGCTCTTGCGCGGCGAGCTCCCGATCGTGTTCGTTCCGTCGGAGACATACGCCCCCGAGACGTTGTCCGGCGTGTTCTGCCGAATGACGCTCCCCGAGAGATTCGTCGTCCCGAGGCTCGCCGTCCGGATGCCTCCCCCGATTCCCGAAGAAGCGCTGTTGCCGATCACGGTGCACCGCGTCAGGGTCATCTCGCCGCTCTCGTTGTGGACGCCGCCCCCGGCGCCCTTGTCGCCGCCGTTGTAGATCGTTCCCGTGACGGTATTTCCCGTGATCGTGCAGTCGAGCAGCGTCGCTCTCGCGGTGTAGTCGATGGTCATGTTCATGACGCCGCCGCCCCGGACCCACGCCGTGTTGCCCTGGATCGTGCAGTTTTCCATCCTCAGCGTCGCGAGATTGTACACCCCGCCGCCGTACTGCTGCGTCCGTCCGCCCGTGATCGTCAGATTCCGCATGGTGCACGAGGCCCCCGAATTGACGCAGATAACGCCTTCGAGGGTGCTCGTCTGCGTAATCGTCACCGGTCCCGTAATGGTCACGCTCTTCCCGGGCCAGACGTTCAGCAGGCTCGTCAGCGTGACGGTTTTCACGCCACTCGCGAAACGGATTTCGTCCCCGTTGGCGCAATTGCCGATCGCGTGCCGCAATGTCCCCCGGTCATACGTATCGCCGCCGCTCGTCACCGTCCACACGGCGGCGTCCGCAGCGGACGCCGCGCAGAGAAACGCCGCCATCGCAATGACGGAAAGCATCGATCCGAAAACGCCGTGTCGCATTCTCTCAAAACCTCCCCGAATATGTGAGTCCGTTTCGCTCAGATCGGAATGACGTCCCCCGACGCAAGAGATAGTCCCGTCATGAATCCGCGTTATGTCCGACGGCGCTATTCGCGCCCCTTCCGCACCGGCGGCCCCTGTCCCCGCGCCAATGTCGCATCCGGCGCCGACCGTATTCCCAAACCGCCGTTTCGTTTCATCGTATTCTCTTCTCCGCACTGAAAATCCATTCAGCATGAGCAGTGTGCGCCCTGACACAACGGCAGAGTTGCGAATCGTTTCCCTTCGTTCGAAGCCGAAAAAAGCGCCGGAGCGTCTCCCCGGCGCCGGCTTCCCATCCTGTACGCCTTATCGTTCCGGCTCGAGCACCGGGATGGCCACTTCGACCCGGCCATGGGGGGCTTTTTCGTCGTCGAACGGGAAATAGCACTCCTGAATCCTGCCCGTCACGACGAGCTTCCGGCTTTCGATCCAGTCCATGAGCCGTCCGAACGATTCGCCGATGTGGTCGTAGGGCCCCCGGTGAAGCGTCGCGGCCATCGTGCCGCCCGGAAGCGTTCGCCCCGTTTCGTGGTTCACGATCACGCATACGGTCGCGTCGAGCGTCGCGAACGGCGAAGCGACCGATGCGGGGGCCGGATTCTCGAAGGTGCAGAAGATCGGTGCGGAACAGGGATCGTACGTCGCGCCGACCTCGTCGAGCAACGGTTTCGCGGCTTCGCAGGCGAGGGTCCGCAGACGCGTCCTCGGGGCGCGGAAGGATGCCGCCAGAACGTGGGCCTCGGCCGTCCGGACCAGGCCGCAGGGTTCTACAGGCTCGTCGCAGAGCATGTTCTCGAGCGTCTCGAGCGACGTCCTGAGCGCCTCCATCTTCTGCCGGAGCGCAAGCTTCTGTTCCTCGACGAAACGGCGGACATCGCCGCATACCGCTCCGTTGAGCAGCGCCGCCATGTCCCGGACGGAAAAGTCGACATCGCGGAACCCCTGCAACAGACGGGCTTCCATCAACTGGGATACGAGGTATCGCCGATACCCCGTCCGGGCGTCCGTATGCGCCGGAACCAGAATGCCCCGATCGGCATAGAACCGGAGCATTCTCGGAGAAATCCCGCTTCTCCGGGAAAATTCCCCGATCGACAGAAGACGGGGAGCCAGCGCGCTGACCCGCTCCTCCGCGGAACACGCTCCGTTTTCGTCACGCGCCGGTTTCATGATCACTCGCCGAACCTCCCGTCGTCGAAGAAGGTTCCGGCCGCGTTGAGCATCTCGAGGTCCTCGTCGGAAAGTCGTCCTTCGTCCTTGTCTCCGCGCGTTCGAAAACCCTCCGCCATCGCGCAGACTTCCTCCCGGAGGTCTTCCAGTTCGACGAGCTGGAGTTCGAGCATCTCCTCCGCTTCGTCAAGAGCGGCGAGAACCGCCTTTTCGCGCCCTTCGCCAATCTCCTTCCTGACCCACTCGGGGTCGATGCCGAATGAACGCAGCCTTTTGTCGATATCGTCCATGGCGATCAGCCTCCGTCGCTTCGTACGGGTCGGGGCCGCTCCCTTGCGGCTACGCGAAGGAAACGGCCCTGGACACGCGTCAGATCTTTCCGTCGGACATCCCTTCGCCGCCGACGATTCCCTTCAGTTCGTCGTCGTTCAGCACGTCGGTCTTCCCGGTTTTGTCGAATGTCTTCTCTTCAACCTTCGGTTTTCCTTCTTCCCGCGCCATTGCCGTTTCCCCCTTGATGTGCGAATGATGTCCCCGGTATCCAGAGCCAATCCTAAACCGTGACACGATGTCAGAGTCAAGAGCCCTCCGCCGGCGTCACGCGGTCGTTTTCGTTTCCGGACCCTTGTAGCGGAAGCAGAGCATCGTGATGTCGTCGGACTGCTCGGCCCCGCCCACGAACAGGGAAATCCGTTCGCGCATGCGCTCGAGGAGGACGGTGCTCTCCGGATTTCCGAAGGACGTCTCGGAAAGCCACGTTTCGACGCGCGCCTCTCCGAGAAGCTCCTCGCGCCCGTTGAGCGCCTCGGTCACGCCGTCGGTGAACATAAAGATCGAATCGCCGGGCAGAAGCCTTCCGGCCCCCTCTTCGAACAACACTCCGCCGACGGCGCCGACGAGCGGCCCCTTCACGCGCGCCAGCGGAACGACGCGTCCGCCGGAGATCTTCCACGGGGAGGGGTGTCCTCCGTTCGCGTAGCGGAAGCTGCCGTCGCGAAGATCGACGGTGGCGCAGAAGAGCGTCACGAACATGCACGCGTCGTTGCCCTCGACGATCCGGTCGTTGACGGCCGACAGGAGCGCGGCCGGTCCGTCCGCCCTGTCGTCGGAAACCGAATCCGTCATGGACGCGAACGCCTTCATGAAACTCCGCGTCACGGCCATGAAGAGCGCGGCCGGAACTCCCTTGCCCGAAACGTCGCCGACGACGAGAAGCAGATGGTTCCCGTCGGTCATGAAGAAGTCGTAGAAGTCGCCGCCGACTTCACGCGCGGGTTCGAGCATCGCGAAGAGGTCGATCCGGTCGTCCTTCGGGAACGGCGGGAACGTCCGCGGAATCAGGCTCATCTGGATGGACCGGGCGATATCGAGCTCGCTCTCGATGCGTTCGCGCGCGGCCGTCGTCGCCCGAAGCTCCTCGATATGGACGAGCAGACTGTCGCGCATCGACGTGAAGGACTCGGTCAGGCGCGCGACCTCGTCGTTGCCCGAGATCGGCGGCAACGGAGCGTCGAGCCTGCCGGACGCGAGAAGCTGCGTCGCGTCCTTGAGCGACCGGATCGGACGGCTGATGCGGCTCGCGACGAAGAGCGACACCGCCAGCATTCCGGCCATTCCGGCGAGCCCGAGGAGGAATTGCGTCCGGCTCAGCCGGTTTACGCCGGCGAGGATTTCCTTTTCCGGAAAGACGATCCCGAGCGACCAGCCCATTCCCTCGATCGGCTGGTGCCAGACGAGAAGGCGCCTGTCGCGCTTTCTGTCGTGATACCTGAAGAGCCCTCTCTTTCCCTCGACCATCCGGCGCCCGAGATCCCAGAGTTCGGGGTTCCCCTCCTCTTCGGAGATCGAGAAGACGGTCTCCTTCATGATGATCTCGCGCCTCGGGTGCGACACGATCGTTCCGTTCGCGGTGATCAGAAAGATATATCCGTTGTTCCCGACATTCATCGTCGAGATCGCGTTCGTGAGCCAGTGAAGCTCGATCGACGTCCCGATCGACGCGAGGTAGCGCCAGTTCTCGTCGTAGATCGGAACGCAGTAGTCCACGACCATGGACCCCGTCCCCTCGTTGCCGAAGAACGGCTCGGTCCAGACGGGTTTCCCGAGCTGCAATGGAAGCTGGTACCAGTCCCATACGGTCCAGTCGTACACTTCGGCGAGGTTGCGCCACCCGATCGTCGAATCCTGACGGTAGACGAACGGGCAGAAGTTGTCGAGCAGCGCGTCCCCCGTCTGCCGGGAGAACCCCACGAACAGGCCCGACACCTCGGGGTGCGGCTCGATCAGGCTTTTCATCACGTCGCGGAGCTGTTCGGGATCCGGCCTGAACGAACGCAGGATCGTCGCGAGATCGTGCGTCACCGCCTCGGCGACGCGGGGAATTCTGCGGATCTTGCTTGCGGTGGCCTCGCCGAGGTTTTCGATGCGGGCGTGGAACTCCGCCTCCATCGCCCCGACGGAGCTCACATAGCCGTACGCGATGATGAGAAGGAAAATCAGTCCGACGCCCGCCATCGTCATGAGCGCGAGCTTCCCAGCGATCGAGAGTCCCGTACGGGCGCTTCCGAGGAACGACGAACGCCTAACGGACATCGAAAGACACCGCCCCTCTCGGGGTCGTCCCTTCGACGCCGGTCGGATGGAAAACGTCGTAGGACACGTTCCACTGGTCTCCGACGAACACTTCGTCCATCATCGCGACGGTGCGCTCGTAGGCGCTTTTCGAAAGGACGCCGGGGGTCCACGGAAGTGTTCCCGAATCCGACGACTCCGGGAAGATCGATGGAAGGATCGTCGTGAGCATCGAACGGAGAAGCAGTCTGTTGACGGTGTAGCCGACCCCGTCGGCCAGGCGCGCGATCAGATCGACCGCTTCGTCGGGGTGCGCGGCGGCGTATCGCCACCCTTCGAGCGACGCATCCAGGACGTCGCGACACAGGGCGGGATCGCTCCTCCACGTCTGTTCGAGGCAGTAGATCCCGTCTTCGGGAAAGTCGTATCCTTCCCCGCGCAGAGGGATCACCGTCAGATCTTCCGGACGGTACCCCGCCTGGAGGATGCGGATGTATTCGTTGTAGGACATCGCGTTACACGCGTCGACGGCGCCGCGAAGAAACAGGTCGACCGAGAAGAACTGGGGGCGGATCACCGGCCAGATGCGCTGCGCGTTGAAGAGCTTCTTGTACGCGCCCGAGAAGTGGTCGCCCCAGAGGCTCATCTTGCGGCCGTTCAAGTCCGCGACCGTCTTGATGCCGCTTTTCTTCTTCGCGACGATCAGGAGATTGCCCCGGTTCACGATCTGCCCCACGTTCACGAGCCGGAGCGTCTCCGAGCGGAAGCGAAGCGCTCCGGTCAGGAACATCGTCGAAAACGTCGTCCGGCCGGACCGCAGCTCCTCGACGACGTCGACGTCGGCCCCTCCCCGCCGGATCTCCATATCGATCCCGCGCGCGCGGAAGAACCCCTTTTCGAGCGCCATGTAGTAGCCCGCGAACTGCGTCTGGGGGTACCAGTGAAGCGTCATCGACGCCTTCCGGAGCGGCGGGGCGGACATCTCCGCCATCGCCGGACCCGCGAACGCCATCGCGGCGAGAAACGCGCACAAACGGGCGAACCGGCGAAACGCCGGTTTCCGGAACGTACTTTCGGCGGTCATTCGGGTTTCGTCACGACGATTTTCAGACAGTTCAGGTTCCCCCTGCGGGCATAGTGGACTTCGTCCATGGTCCGCCGGACGAGCAGGATGCCGAGCCCGCCCGCCTCGCGTTCCATCAGTGGACGGGAAACGTCCGGATCCTCGAGCGCGAGCGGGTCGAACGGGACGCCGTTATCGACGAACTCGACCGAAAAGGATCCGGGCGTATCCTCGATCCGGATCGTCACCTCGCCCGGAGGCGTCTGATAGGCATAGGAGCAGATGTTGACGACGATCTCTTCGAGCGCGAGGTCGAGGTGCGACAGACGCCTCGGCGGCAACGTGCCGTCCTCGGCGATCTCCATCACGAAGGCGCGCATCTCCTCGAGACAATCGAGCGAGGCCGGCCACGTGCGTTCCCCGCGAACGCCCCCCGCGATCGCGTTTTCCCCTGCGTTCAGGACAGATCCGTTGGACTCGTTCATCATCGTCGTTCTCCTCCGTTTCCCTACTCGGGCAGCAGGCCGATGGCCTCCTCCCGGCTTTTCGTTACCGGAAGGAAGCTGTCGAAACCGGAGACGCCGAAGACCTCCTCGACGACGCCGGACATTCCGAAAAGCACGAGCTTGCCGCCGAGCGGAAGCAGGCGCTTCGCGAGCACGAGAATCGACCTCAGCCCCGCGCTGCTGATGTATTCCAGCTCGGTGAAGTCCAGAACGACGTTGCGGCACTCCCACGAGAGGGCCGTCTTTTCGAAATCCTGGGCGGCCTTCGTGTCGAGCCGTCCCGTCAGCAGGGCCACACGCCCCTTCGCCTCATCCTCGAATTTCATCTCGAACACCATCGATCACTCCCAACGAAAGAAATCGCAGAGAACGTTCCCTGATCCACACAAAACATCCGGATGGGTCTTCGGAGACCTTCCCTCCGGATCGGGAAACTCATTTCTCCCTGACAAAACGTTGCCCGAAGAAAAGAAAAAATTATCTCAAGTCAAACAAGAATTCGGTTCATATAGATTTTCCTATTATACGCAATCCGTCGGGTTGCGGAAGATGCCTGCGGAGAAATACGCCGTTTCTCCCTTTTGGCGGGATGTCGTGTTCCGTACTTGCAACCGGCTCGGCGGAGCGTCTACTAGTGCGCCTCAAACGATGGAGGTGTCTGCGGCCGCCCTTCCCGACGGCGAAGAATCCGGGTCCCGGAACGCGGCATCGAAGGCCCTTGAATCGAACCGTAACTCGAAAGTCTCATCGTCGACGCAATGTATATTTACAAGCGTTTAGATATGTGATACATTGCCATCCAAACGACGCAATCATTCAATAAACGACCATCCAAGAGAAAAAGCAAGAATTGCGGGGAGACGAGGACATGGGAATCGTATACGGAATAGGAATCTTCCTTCTCGGAATAGGACAGGGGTTTCTGAACACGATCGCGGGGGGGGGCTCGTTCGTCGTCCTGCCCGCGCTGACGTTCATGGGGCTGGATCTCGCGGTCGCGAACGCGACGAACAGGGTCGGCGTCATCATTCAGGCGATCTCCGGAGCCGCGACGTTCCACCGCCACAAGGTTCTCGATTTTCGGGCAGCGCTTCCGCTCGCGGGCGTTTCTATGCTCGGGTCGATCCTCGGAACTTTGATGGCCGTCCAGATCGACAAGCGGATGCTCAATATCGTCGTCGCCGTTCTGATCTCGATCATGGCGTTTCTGCTCGTCTTCAGGCCGAAGATGTGGGAGGGAGGGGAGAGGAAGCCGCGGCCGAAGTGGGTCGTCTTCGCGATCTTCTTCGCGATCGGAATCTACGGCGGCTTTCTTCAGGCGGGCGTCGGGTTCTTCCTGACGTGGGC
The DNA here is from genome assembly GCF_055390895.1 of Lactivibrio alcoholicus. NCBI lineage: Bacteria > Thermotogati > Synergistota > Synergistia > Synergistales > Aminobacteriaceae > Lactivibrio > Lactivibrio alcoholicus. The sequence continues at coordinate 1,501,363 of NZ_AP042471.1, read as the reverse complement.
CGTCGCCGTCGTTCTGGGGCAGGACCTCGTCCGGGGGAACGCGCTGCGGACGCTCATCGTCGCCGCGTTCACGACCGTCAGTCTCGCGATTTTCATCTCGAAGGGGCTCGTCGTTTTCAGCGTCGGCCTCGTCCTCGCGGCGGGGAACATGATCGGCGGCGTCCTCGGGGCGCGTTTCACTGTCCTCAAGGGCAACGCGTGGGTCCGCCGGATCCTCGCGGTCGTGATCGTCGTCAGCGCGATCAAGATGGTGGCATCCGCGTTCTAATTCGTTCGGCGGGAAAAAAGAGAGCCGGGGCGCCTTGTCGACGCTCCGGCTCTCTTCGTTGCGTTCGTTCCCCGCGCGGCGCTAGTACGACACGCGGTACGGCCCCACGAAGCTGTTGAACAGAAGATCGCCGTTCTTCAGATACTGCAGGATCGCGTAGGCGCCGTTACCGTAGGTCTGTCGCCCGAAGATCGTCCTATGAACCGTTTCGCCGGTTGTCCAGTCCATCCCCGTGACCTCCCAGCCGTCGGCCGCCGTATAGCCGTTCACGAGAGCCATGTTTCCCGACTGGCTGTGAATGGGCACCATGCTCGTCGACGACACGTCGCTCCGGGTCCACACGGATCTCCATTCGTCCGCATCCGGATCCCACTCGAAGCGCTCCGCGCCCGTCGGCGGAGCGTACATCGGTCCCATCGCGGCAACGCCGAGGATCTTGTTCGCGCTGGCGATATCGTAGGTCGCGGCGTTCTCCGGAAGGTTGTTCACGACGAACGCGCCGTACCCGTTGACGACGACCGACTGCTCCGACTGGATCCACTCCGGAAGCGGCGAAAACCCGCACGTCACCTGAATCTGCCCCGCGATGCGACGGGACGCCGTTCCCGGCTTCTGGACGAAGCCATCGGGGATCTCGTCGCGCCAGAATGCCACGAGCTTCATGCGCTTGCAGCCGTCCGTGATCACGACGAGCTTGTCCGGGTCGGTTCCGAAGCCCATGAGCGTCGGCGTCGATCCCGTTCCGAGGCCGAACTTGATCATCGGCGGCACGGCGTCCGTCGGCGCGTCGTATCCGCTGGTCCACGCCCCGTCGGACTCCTGGGTCGACAGCGTCGTCCCGGTCCAGACGAGCTTTCGCATGTACTTGTCCGTCGCGATGTAGACGCCGTTCTTCTCGTCCACCGCGATCGAATTGTTCACGGTCTCCCCGGCCCCGAACGGGACGAACTGCGCCGTCGCGGGGTCGAGGCTCCTGTCGATCACGGCGAGTCCGTTGCTGAAGGCGACCAGAAGGTGTCCGTCGTAGGTCATCGACAGTCCGAAGAGACGCACGCCGTCGACGACCGCCCCCTGGATCGTCCTGATGTCCGCGATACTCCGGACGATCGAAATCCCCGCCGAAGGATTCGAGGCGTCGGCGAGCGCGAACGCGTAGACGCCGTTGCCGTAGTTCGCGTACAGGACATTGTCGTTATCCACGGCCGAATACGAGGAGTTCATGATCCGAAGGTTGTAGGCCTGCCCGTAGCCTTGGACGAACAGGGCGTTGAGATCCGCCGACGTCATCCCCTCGAGTTCCCTCTCCCCGATCGAGCGATGGAACTCCGGATCGACCGGCCCCAGCGTCGGCGCCATGTACGCGGGCGCCTCGATGCGTGCCTCCTCGAGCCACGCGCCGTTCGACGAGCGGATATACGCGACCCTGTCCGTCCCCACGCCCCACATAAACGTTGGGTTCGTCGACGCGAGCGTGATGATGTTCACCGGCCCCGCGAACGAAATCGGATACGTCTCCGGGGACACGCGGTACGTCCCCCTCGGCGGTCCGTAGAGGGTCGAATCGCTCTGGGACGGGTCGAAGTGGGTGATCCCGTACAGGGCGGCGGACAGAAACGGATTCGTCACCGGGCCGTTGACGAAGTGTTCGGTGTTCGTGGAACACCCCGCGGCAACGAGTCCGAGCAGACACAAAAGGAAAATCGCTCCGGAACGTACCTTGCGTCTCATATGAAACACCTCCAGAATCGGGATAGTCCGAAACGGACGGATTCCGAGCCGAACCGAAAACATGCGCGAAACAGCCTTCCACGCGGGCGAACGCCGACGCTCCTCCCTTGAAGACGTGTCACCCCGGATAACACCCCCACGTTTCCTTTCGACCCAGCCGCCGGACTTCTGAAATTCTAGGATAGATGATATCATTCACGCAATACCAGACAGAAAATTCCGCTGCATTGGCGGCGGGCGCCGTCCTTCATCGTCCCTTCGGCCTGAAGACTCCGCGCTCTGGATCTCCGGCCGCAACGGAGGGAAGGGGAACGCTCCGTTTTCGTCACAATCGACATGGCGGCAATCCGGCCATTACGGCATCGTACGAAGGGGGGCTGTCCGCAAATGGGAAACGCGGTCCGGAACACCCTTGCCATCGTCTGCGGAGGAGGTCCCGCACCGGGCATCAACAGCGTCATCAGCTCCGTGACCATCGAGGCCATAAACTCCGGCTGGGAGGTCTACGGCGTCTACGACGGCTTCCTCCACCTGGGACAGGGCGAGAAGAAAGTAACCCCTCTCGCCATCGACCAGGTCACCCGGATCCACTCCGACGGAGGCAGCATCCTCCGGACGTCGCGATTCAACCCGACCAAAAGCGACGAAACCATGAAAAACGTCGTGGATACCCTCATCGGCATCGGCGTCACGCACCTCGTCACCATCGGCGGGGACGACACGGCGTTCGCCGCGTCCAAAGTGGCCGACTACGCCAAGAACAACATGGGGCTCACCATCAGCTTCGTCCACGTGCCCAAGACCATCGACAACGACCTCCCGCTGCCCGAGGGAACGCCGACCTTCGGCTTCGAGACGGCCCGCTCGCTCGGAACGCAGATCGTCTCGAACCTCATGACCGACGCGAAGACGACCGGCCGGTGGTACTTCGTCGTGGCGATGGGGCGCGTCGCCGGACATCTTGCACTCGGCATCGGCAAGAGCGCCGGGGCCACGCTGACCCTCATCCCCGAAGAGCTCGCGTCGGAAAAGCGGATCCGGATGTCCCTCCTCGTGGACATCATCACCGGATCCATTATCAAGCGTCTGGCTTCCGGACGGAATTACGGCGTGGCCGTCATCGCCGAGGGCCTGATCGAAAAAATCAAGTCCGAAGACCTCGAAGAAGCGGACTGCGTCCTGTACGACGACCACGGACACATCCGCTACGCGGAGATCAACTTTTCCGAAGTGCTCAAGCGCGAGACGCTCGCGAACCTGTCGTCGCTCGGAATCGACATGACGATCAACCACAAGGACGTGGGGTACGAAATCCGGTGCGCACCGCCCAACGCCTTCGACATCGAATACACGCGGAACCTCGGCTTCGCGGCGATGGAATTCCTGCGCAACGGCGGGACCAACGCCATGATCACGATCCAGAACGACCGGATCGTCCCCGTTCCCTTCCGCGACATCATCGATCCGCTTACGGGAAAGACGCGGATCCGGATGGTCAACACGGAGTCCATCCAATACCGGATCGCGCGGGAGTACATGATCCGGCTGGAAAAACGGGACTTCGAACCGGGAATCGAATTCGAGAAACTCGCCGTCGCGGCGAAACTGTCCCCCGAAGAATTCCGCAGGCGGTTCGAATACGTGACGTGGTACTGATGCTCGGGCGCCAGCTCCGCAAAGGCGTCGTTGTTGGCCAGGGTGCTGCTTAAAACGAATCCGGAAAAGAAATCTGAATTGTGACGGTCTCCCCTGGGGCGCTGCGGTTCGCGTAGTCCATGCTCACCATGACCACCGGATAGAGAAAGCGGCTCTTGATCGCATTCCGTCCACCTTGTTTTTTCCGTTCCGCGAAAGACGCACCAGATTCCACCGATTCATTTTCCGGATCCTGGGGCGCTGCGACGATGCGGAACCTCTCCTCAGGCGCGCGGTTGCCATCCGCGAGAAGACCTGCGGACACCACAGGACGATCCTCGCGGACAGCCTCCGCGACCTCGCAGGGCTCTACCACACGAAGGAGCGGCACGATTCATCGTATTCATTGACCATAGATATCAATAGTGATACCATTTCATCATGGACGAGAACGCAAAAGTTCTTGAGATGATTCGAAACGGATGCGTCGATATCCGATACGAAGACCTGAGAAGTCTTTGCGAGTCCTATTTCGGCTTTCCCCGCCAAAGCGGAAGCAGTCATGCGGTCTTCAGGATGCCGTGGTCGGGAGACCCCCGCATCGATATTCAGCGGGACAAGAACGGCAAAGCCAAGAAATATCAGATCCGGCAGGTTCTGAAAGCCATAGATCGCCTTCACGAGGAAGGAGAAAGGAGTCCGTCATGAGCAGAAATACATCTCACTACATTTACCGCGTGGAATGGTCCCCCGAAGATCAGGAATACGTCGGACTCTGTTCCGAGTTTCCGAGCCTCTCGTGGCTCGCCGAAGGCGACGACGAGGCGTTTTCCGGAATCCGTTCCCTTGTCGCCGATGTTGTCGCCGAGATGGAACGCAACGGGGAAACAGTCCCGGAGCCCCTCGTCGATCGTACCTACTCAGGCAATATCCTTTTCAGGACGACGGCGGAAATGCACCGGAAAATCGCCATCAAGGCTGCGGAGTCGAAAGTCAGTTTGAACCGCTATTTGAACAGCAAGCTCACGTCCATCCTCGGCTGAAAGAAGTCCATGAAAAAAACCGCCCCGAAAGGAGCGGCTTGAAGCCAGGCTTTTTTGAAGGGCGGTTTCACTCCGTCTCGATATCGAACTCTATGCCGAAGACGCTCTTCAGTTCCTTATACTCGGACAGAATTTCGTGCAGCCGAAAATTGATGCCGTCGGCCGCGTCGCCGAGACGACGCCTGCAGCACGGACACGCAAGCGGAGCGGGCGGCGTTTTGCCCGCCACGATCGTCATCGAAGATCCGCATTGACGGCACCGAAGCGTTATCGACTTGATCTCGGAGAGATCGACTCTGTGCATCGCAACCGGCGTCATGAGGGGATGTCCTCCAAAACTGGATTTTAGCACCAGCGACAGCAAGCAACAAAAAGACCGCCCCAAAGGGAGCGGCCGTTCCTTTTATGGTTTCATTTCCTTTCTGTCACATTGCTATTGGTTTCAAGCTCTGGCAACTTCTACAGGTTCGACACTCTTGATCTGGTGTGCCGAAACCACGTATGTACCTCCGCGAGGATTCTTGGCATCTCCTTTGACCATCAGGACGCTGTAAGCCGGTCTGCTTTTATTGTCGAAGGTAAGGCCGAGAGGTTCGACGATGTATTCCTCGCCGGTTTTCAGCCGCAGTCGGACATTGCCCGTCATTCTTTCCAACACGTCGAGAACGTATTCTTTCGCCATTACCTCTCACCTTTTTTCGGGTAATCCGGAAACACGTGCGCTTGACCTCCCCCGGAAACTCCGGACACAGATTTACGCCCCGATTCTTCCGTTTTCGTGGCTTTCCGGTGGCGTGTACCCCAGTACCGAATGAAGCCGCTCTCTGTTGTAGAACATTTCTATATACCTGAAGATCTCCGTCCTCGCTTCGCCACGCGTCCGGTATTCTCTTCCGTCGACGCCGTTCTCTTTCAACGCCTGCAGTATTCCCGGACTTCCGTATCGCATCGCGGCTCAGAGAACCTGAGGTTCTTTCGAGAAGATGGCCGAGGCCTTTTTCAGGATGTCATGTTTCCGCTTCGTCGTCTCGAGTTTCTGCCGACAAAGTCCACACGGGTCTGGTGGAGGGCGCGAAGCTCTTCTTCCGGCGCCAGCGCCTTGCCTCCGGGGGACGCGAGGGCTGCCGCGTAATGACCCCCAGAAATATACGATTAATGCCTGAACCTTGTCAAAGAAAACCGGTGGCTTGTTTATCCCAGGGTCTGGTGCGGTCGCTCGCTGTTGTAGCAACGAATCCAGGATCCGATGACACTCTAGGTCTGGGCCAGGGATTCAAACCCATGCTGCCAGACGCACTTTTCCTTCAGACTCTTGATGAACCTTTCCACGATCCCGTTCTGTTGCGGTGTGTAGGGAGTGATGAACTCCTGGACCAGCCCGTAGCTTCTAACGGCGTTCGTGTAGCGCTTGCCGGTGAAGACTAGACCATTGTCGCTTCTCAGGATGATTTGCTTCGTCGTTCTCCCCAGATGCCTGAATCGGCTGATCAGAGCCTCTTCCAGGGCCGCTTCCGCCGTTTTGGTATGACCTCGGGAGGAGAGGCGTCAGCCCAAAAGCTCCCGGTTTTCGCAGTCGATCACCAGGGCCAGATGACATCATCGATCTCGTCCGCACCAGATTATGGCCAGGTCGGTGGACCAACGGATGTCTCGTTCCGGTGTTTGCGAAGGGACCACCTTCACCCTAGGGCGATGTCCTGCCGGTCGTTTCCGGACCTGCCAGTGCTTCTTCTGCAGGATCCTCTGGATCACCTTGCGGTTCTCGTTCAGCACCAGGGCGAGGCGCCGATACCCATAGGTCGGAAACCTCTCGATGCAATCGGACACTTTCCGCACCGTGTCAGGGTCCAACGGGACCCGTCTTTCCCGAGGGATGTAATAGAAGCTCCTCCTCGGCAAACCCAAAATCCGGCAAAGGCTCTTGATGCCGACCTTCTTCCCCTCTCGTTCGAGGTCCGCCTGCAGGGCCTTATGCTTTCGGGGGTTGACCGAACAAACGCTTGGCTTTTTTAGGACATCGTGGTCAACGACGATTACACTTCCCCGTTAGCGACAATAAACAGGAACGCGCGGGAACTATCAGTCTGGAACGCTCGAAACGAGATTTTGTTCCGGTTTTCCTGACATTTTGTCTGTCTGAGGCGTATTTGTCTCTTTTTCACCCCCCTCCGTTCTTTCTCATGACCGCCTCTCTCGCCCGATAGCTGTCGCACGTCAGTTCCAGGATGTGAGCGTGATGCACCAGACGATCTATCGCCGCCATTGTCGTCATCGGATTCCTGAATATACGGTCCCATTCTCCGAGCGGGAGGTTGCTTGTCACGATCACGCTTCTGCTCTCGTACCGCTCGGCAAGGAAGTCGAAGAGAACTTCCATTTATTCCGCAGATTGCTGCACGTACCCGATGTCGTCAAGGATCACGACGTCGGCCCTGTCGAGTTTGACGAGCGCCCTGTTCAGCTGGTGTTCCTGCTTCGCTCCGAGGAGCGTTTCCACAAGACGACGCGCCGGGGTGAAGTACGTCCGGACCTGCTTCCGGACGAGTTCGTGTCCGAGGGCGCAGGCCAGATGCGTCTTCCCACGTCCCGGAAGGCCGAAGATCAGGATGTTCTCGGCCTTCCTCGCGAAGGTTCCTTCGACCAGCAGAGCGATTTCGTTCCGGACTTTCAGCGGCAGGAGGTTCATGTCGAAGACCGAGAAGGTCTTTTCCCGCGACAGGCCGGATTCGCATATGTAGCGTTCCACGCGTTTGTCCTGTCGTCCCGCAAGTTCGCAGTCGACAAGGCATCCGAGGTATTGCTCGTGACTCCACCCTTCTCTCAGCGCCATTTCCTGCGCCTCGCCGAGCATCCGCAGCATCGTCGGCAGACGCAACGCCTTCAGGCCGACGGCAAGGGCGGCATTCATGTCCGCACCTCGCAAAAGCACGCCGCATCCACGAGGATGTCGTATTCGCCCGGGTCGGGACGGTATTCTTCGAGTTTCGGGTACGCTTGCGTTCCGTTCGCGAGAAGGTCTTCAAGCGCGCCGAGACTGAACGGCGTGTCGTTTTCCAGAAGTTCGAGCGCCGCAAGGATGTTCTCTTCCCCTTCGCACGCCGCCCTGTTCAGAACGGCGAGGTAGATCCGGTCCGCCCTGTCTTCCGGGTGTTCCCTTCGCAGCCGCTCGTAGAATTCCGTGAATGCTGCGTTCGGAAAGAGCGCTTCCCGATACCGGCAGTTCCGGAACGCTCCCGGCTTTTTCACGAGGTTTCCGATGATGTCCCGGTAGTCCAGTCCTTCCGGGCCGTTGTCCGCTCCGCTCCGGTCACGCCGCATCTGGAGGATTCCTCCGCACCATGCTTCCACCGTCTTCTCCGTGAGACGCGCGAGGACCGTTTCTCCGACCAGACGCGACGGAACGCTGTACACCCGTCCCCTGACGCGGATGATTCCGTTCCGCGTGACGCGCGCCGTGATTTCCTCGTATCAGGGTATTCGCGCGACGTCGCACGACCTCATCGTCCGAAGTTCCTCCTCCAGTCGCTCCCGCCGCGAGAGGTTCGTCTTCCTGACGATTTCGCCGATGAACGCTTCGTACTCCCCGAATGTCCCGAAGTCACGGTCGCCTCGCAGCCGAAGCTCCTGGTCGATCCGACGCTTGATGTGTCCATTGGCGCTTTCGATGTCGCCGTTTTCCTCGGGCTTTGCCCTTTCAATGACCGTCGGCGTCATTCCGAACGCCGACATCAGATCCAGATACCCTTCGTTGAAGTCCCTCGCCGATCGTCCCCGCCGCAACGCATGCGTCGCCGTCGAGCTGTGGTCCGTCCGATGATACCGCGGGATCTTCCCCAATTCCCCGATGACCTTTTTCAGCTGACAACGCAGCGACAGCAGCGATTCCGTACGGCACAGGCTCACGCCTTCCCAGTTGCTGTACGTCAGCACCGAGTGGCATAGTTTGTGCGGGAAAAATTCCCCCGATATCCGTATCTCAAGTCTGTTCATGTCCGTCCAGTCCGTTTCCAGGATCTCTCCGGGCCTGTGCTGCTGATGAAACCCCTAAGCGACCGACACGAACAGAAATGACGTTTGGTCGTCTGCTTATGAGGAAACCAGATTTCCTTTTCCGGTCCGTGCTGGGATTTCCGCGCCCGGATGCACCGCTGCAACGTCCGCAACTGTCCCGGTGCATATCTTCCCGGATTTCTCTCCGATACCAGTTCGAACAGCGTCACCGCCTCAAGTCCGGGATCCCGTTCCAGTTCCCGCTCGATTTCAGCCCAGTCTTCACTGAACGGATCTTCCCGGGTTCTCCCGACCGGGAAGTGGAATTGTCGTTTAAGGGGAAGTGTAATTGTCGTTAGCCACCACGCTCCCGCATGGGGAGCGACCAGGTATCGGACCTCGTGCCGGCAGCGGGACAAAGTTTCAATCCACGCTCCCGCATGGGGAGCGACCGTCGATCACCTGAAACCGGCCGTCCTGATCGCCATGTTTCAATCCACGCTCCCGCATGGGGAGCGACTGGTCTTTTGTAGGAATCATCTTCCCAATATTTTGTTTCAATCCACGCTCCCGCATGGGGAGCGACATGAACCATGCTGCGCCATCTCTCCCGCCGCAAGTTTCAATCCACGCTCCCGCATGGGGAGCGACGGAGCGCCGGAGTCCGGGTTCCAAGGCTTTTTGTGTTTCAATCCACGCTCCCGCATGGGGAGCGACGTGCCGGGAGCGATCGAGGCGCTGGAGGATCTGGTTTCAATCCACGCTCCCGCATGGGGAGCGACAGGAGATGGTTTTGACAACGCAAATCTGATCACCAGTGATAGCCGAATTTTGACCACCTCGGTCATTCTTCCGCGCCTTCCGTTTTGAGTTGTATCCGGCTTCTCTTCCGTCCCTCCTTCAAAGTTTCCTTCAGTCTGTAGCTCTCCCACGCGCACTCGATGATGTGCGCCTTGTGGGTCAGACGGTCAAGCAGGGCCGCCGTCATGTTCGGGTCGCCGAAGACTTCCGTCCAGCTGCCGAATCCAAGGTTCGTCGTTACTATGACCGATCCGCGCTCGTGTCGTTCCGCGAAGACCTGGAACAGAAGCTCGCCTCCTTCCTTCGAAAAAGGAACGTACCCGAGTTCGTCCACGATCAGAAGATCGTACCGGGTGTACTTTCCGAGGGTCCGCGCAAGGGTTTTCTCTCCCCGGCTTTCCAGAAGTTCGTTGACGAGGTTGCAGGCCGTCGTGAACCGCACCCGCATGTTCTTCCGACAGGCTTCTATTCCCAGGGCGGTGGCGAGGTGCGTCTTCCCGCACCCGCTTTTGCCCAGGAAGAGGATATTCCGGCGCCGGGAGATGTAGTCTCCGGCGGCCAGTTCCCCGATGAGCCGCCTGTCAAGCTGCGGAGCCTCTTCGAAGATGAAGGTTCCCAGTGTCTTGACCAGGGAGAACCGGGCTTCCTTCAACCTTCTCTTTTCCCTGTTCTCCGAGCGGATCTGGAGTTCCAGTTCCGTGACGTCAAGGAGAAATTCTTCGTAGCTCGCTCCCCGTTCCTCGGCCTGCCGGAGGCGTTCTTCAAGGTGTCGGGCGGCGTTGCCGAGGGTGAGGCTCTTCAGGTTTTCCTGAACCTGCATGAGGAGTCCCGCGTTCATTGTCTGGCCTCCAGGACAGAATAGGCCGATACGTCCGCCGGAGGAAGCACGGTCCACCGTTCCGATTCGAGGGGACGGACGAACTCCTCCCGCGTCCCGGCCGTTTCAAGCAGGCAGCGGATTCCAGCGGCGCTGCCCAGTCCGCTCTCAAGAGCCCGTTCCACCGCGTCCTCAACCGGCTTTTGCCCGTAATTCCTGGCGAGGAGCAGGACGTCGATGAATTCCTTGATTCCCCGGTTCTCTCCCCGACGTTCCCGGAACTGTTCCAGAAGGGTGTTCATGGATTCGCTCCATGTCTTTTTCCATTCCGTAAGCGGGCGGGCGTCCCGGAAGGCTCCCGGCCGTTCCCGGAGAAGCTCCAGGTAGTGGTCCGCATCGAGGATCCAGTGGTTGTTCCCGTATTTCCTTCCGTGGTCGGCGACCCGGGTTCCTCCGCTGTAGACCGATATCCTGTCCACCGTGAGGATCGCCCTGAGCGGCCGGCCGGCGTAGGAGGCGGGGACGGAGTACCGGTTCTTGTCCACCATGACGGTGGCGTATTTGTCCGCCTTCACCGGTACGGTCTGTTCGTTGCCGTAGGGGTGGCGCGGAAGGGGAATGAGGACCTCCCTTTCCGCCTCGTGAAGCTCCCTTACGGTTCCTTCCCGCCCGGCGATCCTGTGGGAGCCGTAGGAGAGACATTCCTCCACAAGTCTGTCATTGATGTCCTCCAGACTTTCTCCCTGCGGGACGGGCGTCAGGAAGTTCCGGCGCGCGAATCCCACGAGCCCTTCGACTCCGCCCTTCTCGTTTCCCCGTCCCGGCGAGCAGAAGCGGCCGATGAAGGTGTACCAGGAGCGAAACCGGACGAAGCTTTCCCGCTCTTTCCTCTCTTTCCCGAGAAGAACCTTCTCCACCGCCGCGCTCAGGTTGTCAAAGATCACTACGGGAAAGACTCCCCCGTAATAGACGAATCCCCGGCTGAGCCCGTCGAATAAGGCCTGCTGCCGTTCGCAGGGGTAGAGCCGGACAAAGGGCGTTCCCGAGTACTTCGATCTCATGCAGAAGCATTTCACCCGTACGGCTTCTCCGCCCAGGATTACAGCGACGGTTCCCCAGTCCGCCTCCGCCTCTCCTCTCGGTGACGGCTCCAGGGGGATGAATGCCCCGGAACTTTTCAAGCCGAGCGTTCTCTTGACCGCCGCCACGTGGCGCCGCACTGTCGTTTCGCTTCCGGTAAACCCGTATTCGTTCACCAGTCGGGTATATATCCGCTTCGCCGTATGGCGCTGCTTCTTCGGACTTTCAAGGTCCCCTTCCAGCCATTTGAATATGATCTCGTGATAGGGGCCGAGCACCGGAAAAGGCTGGATCTTTCTTGGAGAATAGCCTGTGAATTCCCCCCGAAGCACTTTCTTCACCGTGTTGCGTGAATGCCCCGTCTCCCTGGCTATTTCGCTCACGTTCTTGCCGTAAATCCGCTGAGCGGTCCGTATGTATTCGTACTGGTCCACTCTGAGCATCCTTTCCCCTCCGGCTTCATCGTCGTGGTGTGCGTCCCCGCCGATGATACCCGGAGCTATGGTCAGGTGGTCAATTTTCGGCTCTCGTTCGCCTCTAAAGTGGTCAATTTTAGAGTACCAAAACCAAGGAGAGATCGTTTCTCAGGTCATCAAGGAAAAGTTTCAATCCACGCTCCCGCATGGGGAGCGACGGGACACGATACCCGCGTAGCGTTCTGCGCTTTGGTTTCAATCCACGCTCCCGCATGGGGAGCGACGACCACCAGACCGGGTTGTTCGTGTAGCGCGTTCCGGTTTCAATCCACGCTCCCGCATGGGGAGCGACTTCCAGTAATTTGCAATCTCGGCGTTTTGCGAGGCGTTTCAATCCACGCTCCCGCATGGGGAGCGACGGCGTCTCCCTTGACGGCGGCGATATAGTCTTTTGTTTCAATCCACGCTCCCGCATGGGGAGCGACTCGAAACGCTCGTCAAGGTGCACAAGGAGTCCGACGTTTCAATCCACGCTCCCGCATGGGGAGCGACCGCGTCGGAGGGTTGTTCATGGATATGGGAACGGGTTTCAATCCACGCTCCCGCATGGGGAGCGACCACGGCACGCACGCGATGCTAGGATGTTCGACCGGAGTTTCAATCCACGCTCCCGCATGGGGAGCGACTCATTCGGCTTGGATGGGGCGACGACGAGGTGGCGTTTCAATCCACGCTCCCGCATGGGGAGCGACCGGCAGGTCGATGGTTGTCTTCCCCCTGCGCAGGTTTCAATCCACGCTCCCGCATGGGGAGCGACCAAGGACTACGACGCGTTGCCGTTCTATCGGTTCGGTTTCAATCCACGCTCCCGCATGGGGAGCGACCGAATCCGGCCGCCGGGTTGAAGGAATTCGCCGAGTTTCAATCCACGCTCCCGCATGGGGAGCGACGACGAGCGGTTGTGGATCGTCGCATTCGATGGAGTTTCAATCCACGCTCCCGCATGGGGAGCGACAGAATCCGCTCGCCGTCCAGGATCGTCGCATCCGGTTTCAATCCACGCTCCCGCATGGGGAGCGACAGAATCCGCTCGCCGTCCAGGATCGTCGCATCCGGTTTCAATCCACGCTCCCGCATGGGGAGCGACTTCGTCGACGCTCTCATTTCGTGCGAATTTCTGGTTTCAATCCACGCTCCCGCATGGGGAGCGACCGTCGTCGGAAGAATTTGCCTATCCACTGTGGGAGTTTCAATCCACGCTCCCGCATGGGGAGCGACCCCGCTCGATCGTATCATTGATGCACAGGATGTTGTTTCAATCCACGCTCCCGCATGGGGAGCGACTCGCCTTGCGCATCTCGTCGAGCAGCTCCACCACGGGTTTCAATCCACGCTCCCGCATGGGGAGCGACCACGCGCGCGTCGACTTGATGCCGGCGAGATTGGTTTCAATCCACGCTCCCGCATGGGGAGCGACTTCCTTTGCCCGCTGCCATTCGCATGTTCCGTGACGTTTCAATCCACGCTCCCGCATGGGGAGCGACGTCCACTGCACCGACACGCCGACCGGCAACAGCGGGTTTCAATCCACGCTCCCGCATGGGGAGCGACCGTCGCGGCGGCATTCGACGGTATCGTAGCGTCGGTTTCAATCCACGCTCCCGCATGGGGAGCGACGTCGGCGATTTTGGCGTTTTTGATCGCGCCGTCCTGTTTCAATCCACGCTCCCGCATGGGGAGCGACACCAGACGGACCTCGGCGACATTGGGAGCACGCCGTTTCAATCCACGCTCCCGCATGGGGAGCGACATGGACCTGACCCGTGATCTCGGGACATTTACGGTTTCAATCCACGCTCCCGCATGGGGAGCGACTCCGTGACGTGGAAGAGTATTTCCAACGTACCGGGGTTTCAATCCACGCTCCCGCATGGGGAGCGACACAGGTGTCTCGGACACAACGCCGCCGTTGGTGGTTTCAATCCACGCTCCCGCATGGGGAGCGACATCAGCATGTTGCCAACACGCACCTTCCCAATCTGTTTCAATCCACGCTCCCGCATGGGGAGCGACGCGGTCAGGTAGTCCAGGATCACGACGCCGGGACGTTTCAATCCACGCTCCCGCATGGGGAGCGACGATGGTGTCCTCAAGATCCCGAGACCATAACCACGTTTCAATCCACGCTCCCGCATGGGGAGCGACTTGATACGGTCGGCAACGAGAACATCGTGGAGGGGTTTCAATCCACGCTCCCGCATGGGGAGCGACCGGATGCTTGCGAGGAACTTGTACAGCTTATTGTGGTTTCAATCCACGCTCCCGCATGGGGAGCGACTTGAACGCTTCAAGCGCCTCTTTGCTCTTGTCGAGGTTTCAATCCACGCTCCCGCATGGGGAGCGACGGGATGCTTTCCGCTCCGACGGCGGTCGCTATGGGTTTCAATCCACGCTCCCGCATGGGGAGCGACCGATGTCGGAGTGTGGTGCATCGGGAGATCCGGGTTTCAATCCACGCTCCCGCATGGGGAGCGACTACGACCGAAAGGGATGGCGCAGGACGACGACTCGTTTCAATCCACGCTCCCGCATGGGGAGCGACCCGGAATACTGCGCCGACGGACAGCCGATGATTCTGTTTCAATCCACGCTCCCGCATGGGGAGCGACGATGCCCTCGCGCGTATGGCGGAGACGGCAACCGTGTTTCAATCCACGCTCCCGCATGGGGAGCGACTCGGGCTCGAGGGGTACGAGACGCTGCGCGAGTCGGCGTTTCAATCCACGCTCCCGCATGGGGAGCGACCGAGGTCGTCATGGAGGGGCTCTGGCTCATCGGGGTTTCAATCCACGCTCCCGCATGGGGAGCGACATAAGGATCAGGCGATTAGCGCCCGACGCATAGAGTTTCAATCCACGCTCCCGCATGGGGAGCGACCGCATCATTGCATGGGCGGTTAAGCAATATCGAGTTTCAATCCACGCTCCCGCATGGGGAGCGACAACACGCTATGACGCGTACATGATCGCGATTCAGTTTCAATCCACGCTCCCGCATGGGGAGCGACCACCACTTCACCCGACTCGGTTTCAGCTCCACACAGTTTCAATCCACGCTCCCGCATGGGGAGCGACTCGCGTCCTCGTTGGCCTCACCAGCGGGGCGCATGTTTCAATCCACGCTCCCGCATGGGGAGCGACATACGATATTGGGTTGCACCCGTGCGGGACAAGCAGGTTTCAATCCACGCTCCCGCATGGGGAGCGACTTGCGTCGATAGGCCGGTGTCTACGTATCTCAAAGTTTCAATCCACGCTCCCGCATGGGGAGCGACAAGAGGATGACTTATAATTGGCTCAATTAAAACTTGGTTTCAATCCACGCTCCCGCATGGGGAGCGACTGGAGCTGCCGTTGCTATTGGATATGGCATATATGTTTCAATCCACGCTCCCGCATGGGGAGCGACGCAGCACAACATTCTTCATTCAGCCACCCTCCAGTTTCAATCCACGCTCCCGCATGGGGAGCGACGCGAACAAAATAACCGCCTATCTCGCGGAGTGGGTTTCAATCCACGCTCCCGCATGGGGAGCGACCTCGTCGACGACCACGAGGATGTGCTCCTCGTGGTTTCAATCCACGCTCCCGCATGGGGAGCGACAGACATAGCATCACACCTATTGCTTATGATGTATGTTTCAATCCACGCTCCCGCATGGGGAGCGACGTATAGACTCATGCGCTGCGCTCATGCTCAGATATGTTTCAATCCACGCTCCCGCATGGGGAGCGACCTGCGTTGTCCTTGATCCGCTGCGCCAGCCATGCGGTTTCAATCCACGCTCCCGCATGGGGAGCGACGCCGCTGTCAGTGTGCTTTTGCCATTCTTACGTGGTTTCAATCCACGCTCCCGCATGGGGAGCGACGTCTGCATCCTGCCTGTCCGGTCCAATGGTATACGTTTCAATCCACGCTCCCGCATGGGGAGCGACTGGGCAGCAAGCGGCGTGGATATGGGTATTTTTGGTTTCAATCCACGCTCCCGCATGGGGAGCGACTCTCTATCTCGTCCTTGCCGTACACTTTGTCCTCGTTTCAATCCACGCTCCCGCATGGGGAGCGACTCGCGTTTATCGCAGTGATGGTTTTCGCTTCGTCGTTTCAATCCACGCTCCCGCATGGGGAGCGACAGGTCCGACTGTGCCGCATCGGTTGGGTCATAAGGTTTCAATCCACGCTCCCGCATGGGGAGCGACCCGAGACTCCCGATGCGGCACTTGAGATGCACGCGTTTCAATCCACGCTCCCGCATGGGGAGCGACGTCGGTCGCGTCCGAACCGGCGTAGTTGACCTTAAGTTTCAATCCACGCTCCCGCATGGGGAGCGACTATGGCGACAGATTTACACTCGGGGCAAGAGATCGTTTCAATCCACGCTCCCGCATGGGGAGCGACCCTGAAGGGCGACAAGGGCGACGCGGGGGACGACGGTTTCAATCCACGCTCCCGCATGGGGAGCGACATTCACGGTACAGAGATACCTCCAAGCCATAGACGTTTCAATCCACGCTCCCGCATGGGGAGCGACGATGTCGCGGATAGCCCCATTTCGCGTATGACGCGTTTCAATCCACGCTCCCGCATGGGGAGCGACTCGGACTACATCCGGCATCAGATCGGCAGTCGAAGTTTCAATCCACGCTCCCGCATGGGGAGCGACCGGTCGCGTCCGAACCGGCGTAGTTGACCTTAAGTTTCAATCCACGCTCCCGCATGGGGAGCGACCATCCGTCCGCGGAGGTGACGATATCGGCCGGGGAGTTTCAATCCACGCTCCCGCATGGGGAGCGACGTCTGGCTTGTGAGGTACGGGTATATCGGCATGACGTTTCAATCCACGCTCCCGCATGGGGAGCGACTGACGCGGCAGATTTTTATGACTACATCGCGCCGGTTTCAATCCACGCTCCCGCATGGGGAGCGACATTTTGCGTTGGCTCGATGCCCGCGCTTGAGGGTGTGTTTCAATCCACGCTCCCGCATGGGGAGCGACTATATGGTCCCACCTGACCCTCCGGCACTACGTCGTTTCAATCCACGCTCCCGCATGGGGAGCGACCAATGTCCTCGTGACGGAGTTCGAGAGCGGCAAGTTTCAATCCACGCTCCCGCATGGGGAGCGACCATCCATCCGCGGAGGTGACGATATCGGACGGTGTTTCAATCCACGCTCCCGCATGGGGAGCGACGCGATTATCGGGGCGAGGTCGGGGTCATCTTGGAGTTTCAATCCACGCTCCCGCATGGGGAGCGACTACCGGTTATCTACGGTGAGGTTCGCGTTGGTGGGTTTCAATCCACGCTCCCGCATGGGGAGCGACACCTTGTTCTGCCGGTCAGGGACGTACACCCGTTGTTTCAATCCACGCTCCCGCATGGGGAGCGACGCACAGACCCGAACACGGTCTACGCAGCGATCAAGTTTCAATCCACGCTCCCGCATGGGGAGCGACCCGGCATATTTGAGCCAAGTTATTCACGGATCTAGTTTCAATCCACGCTCCCGCATGGGGAGCGACTAAGGGTCGATGTACTTCTTGCCGTATTTGACTCGGTTTCAATCCACGCTCCCGCATGGGGAGCGACCAGGCAAATGGGCCGGGCAGAGATTTGACCTTCAGTTTCAATCCACGCTCCCGCATGGGGAGCGACTTCGGCGTCAAGTTGTAGCGGTTGATGGTGTCAATGTTTCAATCCACGCTCCCGCATGGGGAGCGACTGATCAATCCCCGCCGGATCACGGTGGGGCAGTGGTTTCAATCCACGCTCCCGCATGGGGAGCGACCCGGTGGTCGGTGGGGTTGTGGTGATAGAGACGGTTTCAATCCACGCTCCCGCATGGGGAGCGACGGGGAGGTGCGACAAAATGACGAAGCTCGATGATCTGTTTCAATCCACGCTCCCGCATGGGGAGCGACGGTATCGACACAAGGAGCAGACGATCGTGACGACGTTTCAATCCACGCTCCCGCATGGGGAGCGACGACACGGCGCTGGCAGCCCGCGGCGAATAGGGAGATGTTTCAATCCACGCTCCCGCATGGGGAGCGACAGTCGGACGAGACAATATAAGGCGACGCCCGCGGCGTTTCAATCCACGCTCCCGCATGGGGAGCGACGCGCTCGACGGGGATCATGTTGACGCGACGTGGGTTTCAATCCACGCTCCCGCATGGGGAGCGACGAGGTGTGGCATGTGCGGCCCGTTTGCGTATTCGGTTTCAATCCACGCTCCCGCATGGGGAGCGACCTTGTCGCCAACGGTCCGAACCCGTAGGGAGGTGTTTCAATCCACGCTCCCGCATGGGGAGCGACGTGCGGAGGAGATCGCGGTGGCTCTCGCTGCGGCGTTTCAATCCACGCTCCCGCATGGGGAGCGACGAGAGCTTCGGCGGAGGCCGGTTCCGGCTGCGTCGGTTTCAATCCACGCTCCCGCATGGGGAGCGACAACGATGTGATCCTGGATGATCTTTTCTTTGGTGTTTCAATCCACGCTCCCGCATGGGGAGCGACCTCGACATCGGGCCGGACCTCGGGTATCCGAGAGTTTCAATCCACGCTCCCGCATGGGGAGCGACCCCGGCGCTCTTCACCTTCACCCACCCCGTCGAGTTTCAATCCACGCTCCCGCATGGGGAGCGACCAGCAGACACGGCGACCTATGCTACATCGGCGGGTTTCAATCCACGCTCCCGCATGGGGAGCGACCTCGTCGGTCACCTTCTTCAGTGCAAGGCAACCGTTTCAATCCACGCTCCCGCATGGGGAGCGACGGTGAACGCATGTACTGCCAGATCCGAAATGACGAGTTTCAATCCACGCTCCCGCATGGGGAGCGACCGTTGGACAGCTCGACGCCGATGATTCCGCAGACGTTTCAATCCACGCTCCCGCATGGGGAGCGACCCGCCCGACCGGACCCATCGCCCGGCGCACTTGGGTTTCAATCCACGCTCCCGCATGGGGAGCGACTTTTTCAAGATACTCGTCGATCAGGCCGCGCACGAGTTTCAATCCACGCTCCCGCATGGGGAGCGACGCGCTATCGGTATATAGGTCTATAGACTCATCTTTGCGTTTCAATCCACGCTCCCGCATGGGGAGCGACATATCCCTCGCAGAGCGGCGGACCCCTAATTTCTGGTTTCAATCCACGCTCCCGCATGGGGAGCGACCGGCACGACGGCGGCGTGACGACCATCGTGGACGGTTTCAATCCACGCTCCCGCATGGGGAGCGACGCCGCGGGTGAGGCGGTCGTCGAGGCGGCGAAGATGTTTCAATCCACGCTCCCGCATGGGGAGCGACGCGCCGGCATGGGACTGCCGATCATCGGGAAGCCGTCGTTTCAATCCACGCTCCCGCATGGGGAGCGACCTCCCGGTGCCGGCGCAGGAGCGCGGAGGCGGAGTGGTTTCAATCCACGCTCCCGCATGGGGAGCGACAGAAGCGCGTGATCAAATTCAGCAGGGGAAAGAAGTTTCAATCCACGCTCCCGCATGGGGAGCGACACATGCGTACGAGCGCCTCAAGGCAAAATACGAGGTTTCAATCCACGCTCCCGCATGGGGAGCGACTTGTAGCCGCCGACAGGGCGGCTTTTTTGTTGCTCGTTTCAATCCACGCTCCCGCATGGGGAGCGACCGCGGTACCAGGGCGTCCACTGGACGAAGGAAATGTTTCAATCCACGCTCCCGCATGGGGAGCGACGCCGTCAACAGCAGGGTATGCGTCAGCCCGTCGCGTTTCAATCCACGCTCCCGCATGGGGAGCGACCTCGGACAGCCGCTCTCGGACATGCGGATCAATGTTTCAATCCACGCTCCCGCATGGGGAGCGACCCGGCCGCTCGACATCCTCCGCCGCATCGAGGCGGTTTCAATCCACGCTCCCGCATGGGGAGCGACGTGCGAGCGGGAGGCGGACGCAGGCGGGCTCTGGTTTCAATCCACGCTCCCGCATGGGGAGCGACTTCCGACGGCGTCGGACGTGCTTCAGGCCGGAGGTTTCAATCCACGCTCCCGCATGGGGAGCGACGCGACATCCCGGCGGAGATTCTGCTTCGCCTTCCGGTTTCAATCCACGCTCCCGCATGGGGAGCGACTCGATGTATGCCGGAGGAACGGCGGCGGACTTTCGGTTTCAATCCACGCTCCCGCATGGGGAGCGACCGGCGACGGGCTGACGCATACCCTGCTGTTGACGGCGTTTCAATCCACGCTCCCGCATGGGGAGCGACGAGTACATCTCGAGAATGGACTATCTCGTCACGCGTTTCAATCCACGCTCCCGCATGGGGAGCGACTTTATGGATGTTTTTATCTCTAGGTCCATATCTTGTTTCAATCCACGCTCCCGCATGGGGAGCGACCGCGGATGGCATGGAGATTCAGGACGAACTGTTGTTTCAATCCACGCTCCCGCATGGGGAGCGACCACCAGCCGACCGCCGACGAGGTGCGGGAGCGGCGAGTTTCAATCCACGCTCCCGCATGGGGAGCGACGCGAGAGTGGAGGGGGTAGGCGGTGGATTCGCAGTTTCAATCCACGCTCCCGCATGGGGAGCGACCGGCGAACGGGCTGATGTCCTCGACGGACAAGGCGTTTCAATCCACGCTCCCGCATGGGGAGCGACCAACCGCCGCTGCCACTCTCGATGCGACCGGAAGCGTTTCAATCCACGCTCCCGCATGGGGAGCGACGGGAGTTTCGTTGAATGGCGGCGACTGAGACGATGTTTCAATCCACGCTCCCGCATGGGGAGCGACGCATCGAGCCCGCCATCGTCTGCATGGCCGTACTGTTTCAATCCACGCTCCCGCATGGGGAGCGACTCAGGGCGTTCGTCGCGTGGCTCGGGCGACTGTCGTTTCAATCCACGCTCCCGCATGGGGAGCGACGTGCTGCGGCAGTCAGCGAAGCCGGGACCATGGCGTTTCAATCCACGCTCCCGCATGGGGAGCGACTACGGATAGATTTCGCGATCCGCTTCGCACTGGCAGTTTCAATCCACGCTCCCGCATGGGGAGCGACGTCGAGCCGGAGATCCGACACGACGGTGACACGGTTGTTTCAATCCACGCTCCCGCATGGGGAGCGACACGATCGCGTTGTGATCCTTCGCCGTGATCGTAGGTTTCAATCCACGCTCCCGCATGGGGAGCGACGGGGGCGGTCAAGCGCATGGCGGCTGCGGCAGAGGTTTCAATCCACGCTCCCGCATGGGGAGCGACGCGGAGGTTGGGATCGATGACGCCCTTCGAGACTGTTTCAATCCACGCTCCCGCATGGGGAGCGACTCGACGCGGCTATCAAGTCCTTCCAGACATTGACGTTTCAATCCACGCTCCCGCATGGGGAGCGACAATGCGGACTGGTATTCGTGGTACCGCATTACGATGTTTCAATCCACGCTCCCGCATGGGGAGCGACAGGGATTGAGCCGCTTCGATGGCTCGGGTCCGGTGGGTTTCAATCCACGCTCCCGCATGGGGAGCGACCCGCCCGGGCGGGGGCACGGCCCGGAGGATGCAGTTTCAATCCACGCTCCCGCATGGGGAGCGACCGTCGCGAAAGTTCGCGACCTTCGACGTAGACGAGTTTCAATCCACGCTCCCGCATGGGGAGCGACCGACGACGCTGTATCAAGGTGCGCCGCCGTGTTGTTTCAATCCACGCTCCCGCATGGGGAGCGACCTGTTCGCGATTCGGTGGTTGCCGCCCATTCCTGTGTTTCAATCCACGCTCCCGCATGGGGAGCGACATCGGATGCGCAGATCGTCGTCTACGCGGAGGATGTTTCAATCCACGCTCCCGCATGGGGAGCGACAGAGGCTCGTGTCGCATCTATAGAGCGCCCCGGAGTTTCAATCCACGCTCCCGCATGGGGAGCGACGCGGCGATCAACGCGTCAACGATCGTTGTCACGTGTTTCAATCCACGCTCCCGCATGGGGAGCGACTTGTGCGTTCGTTCTGCGCGATCCACATACTTGCGGTTTCAATCCACGCTCCCGCATGGGGAGCGACGGGCGAGGAGTATTTCGAGGAGACGCCTGGCGAGGGTTTCAATCCACGCTCCCGCATGGGGAGCGACGAGAAGGACCGCGACGCGTACAAGGAGAAGAACGGAGTTTCAATCCACGCTCCCGCATGGGGAGCGACGAAAGCCGCCGGAGCACAGTTCGGAGAGGTCATGGTTTCAATCCACGCTCCCGCATGGGGAGCGACGTGTTTGCAAGGCTTCCCACGATTTGAGATTCAGGCGTTTCAATCCACGCTCCCGCATGGGGAGCGACAGCATCCCCACCGGACCCGAGCACCAGACCGAGCGGAGTTTCAATCCACGCTCCCGCATGGGGAGCGACGCGTATAGGCGCAGAAGCAAAGACCATATCCCGTGGTTTCAATCCACGCTCCCGCATGGGGAGCGACGTACGCATGACGGTACATCATCGTCTTTCGGGCCGTTTCAATCCACGCTCCCGCATGGGGAGCGACATATACTTTTCATGGAGCCGTTCCCCGCAGCGGGGTTTCAATCCACGCTCCCGCATGGGGAGCGACCATCCCCACCGGACCCGAGCACCAGACCGAGCGGAGTTTCAATCCACGCTCCCGCATGGGGAGCGACGATTGCAACGCTTCCCATGATCGACAGTTTTTCGGTTTCAATCCACGCTCCCGCATGGGGAGCGACGTGCGGCGCGCGTTCGATGGGTGGTTCCGATCGCTCGTTTCAATCCACGCTCCCGCATGGGGAGCGACCTGGACTTTGATAATGACCTTCGCATCTTCCGGAGTTTCAATCCACGCTCCCGCATGGGGAGCGACTCGGGCGTGTACAGGGCGGCGCTCGCGGCCGTCGTTTCAATCCACGCTCCCGCATGGGGAGCGACGTACCAGGCATGTCGGCACGCATGGTATAGCGCACGTTTCAATCCACGCTCCCGCATGGGGAGCGACAGTGGCAGGTTATTTTCCAGTCATAGTGCGCTTTCCGGAATACATTTCCGCGAACCCTCTTGTCAAACATGGAATATCAAAAAGAACATATGCCTCCAGTTGATCACATTCACTTCCTGACGGTGTTTCCGGCTTCGCGCGGACCTCCCGGCATTTTCCCCGTCACTTGAGGTTCGCGCTAAAAAATCATGGGACCTTCGGGATCGTACGTTGCCTTTGTCCCCTGATGTTCTACGCGATTTTTCCAGTTTGCCCCGAGGAAGTAGAATCGCAGACTATCCTTTTCCGGATCGTATATTTCGAGAAGTCTATGCCGCAACTCACTCCATTGCGCCGGATCGACGAGACATTCAAATACGGAATTCTGTACGCGCTGGCCGAAATTCAGGCACGCTTTCGCGACATGCCGCAGCCTCCTCGCCCCTCCGTCGGATGCCGTGCTCACGTCATACGTCACAAGGACCATCACAGTCTCATGTCACCCCCCCCCCCTATTTCCAGCGATATGGAGGATACCCGTCGAGGTCTCCTCTCAGAAAACGAGCCAGCAGCATGGACTGCACGTGCGGGATCAACCCGATGCACATCTTCTCGCCGATAAACGGGTGAACGATCTCTTCCTGCTTTCGTTTCTGGTACGCGATGAGAACTTCCTTTCGCGTCTTTTCATCCATGAGGACGGCCCCCGTCTCGGTACTCGCGAATCCACCCCCGCGAACCTGCTGCCGATTGACCAGCGTCAGTGCAAGTCGATCGGCTATCATTGGGCGGAACTCCTCCATAATGTCCAGAGCGAGACTCGGACGTCCCGGACGGTCACGATGCAGAAAACCTACCGCCGGGTCGAGCCCGATTCCCTCGAGCGCCGATGCCGTATCATGCACGAGCAGGGTGTATATGAAGGAAAGGAGCGCATTCATTGCATCCAGCGGCGGACGTCGGGATCGTTCCGTAAAGAAGAACGCCTCTTTTTGAGAAACGATCATGTGATCGAAGACCGAAAAATACGTCCGGGCGGCGTCGCCCTCGATGCCGCGAACGGAATCGAGCGAAATCAACGGTTTCTCCAACATTGAAATATGGTGCGCCATGTCTGAAGCCGCCGCGGAAAGAGCTTCGCATGACGCCGGAGCGACGTGTTCTCGCGCGGCCCTCATAATGCCGGTTCTGCCGTTCGCGATCTTCGCGATGACAACCGAACGGGCGATTTCGGCAGAACGTTCCCGGCTGTCGGCGCAACGATACTGTTCGCGCCGGAGCAGCACATTCCCGGACACCGGTCCCTGGACGCGCGCAAGGAATCTGCCGTTTTCCGTCATGAACGTCACGGAGACGCCTCTCTCTCCGCAGAGACCGAGAAGAAACGGGCTGCACGAGACTTGTCCGAAACAGACGATGCTTCCGATCGTGTGGATTGGAACGTGAAGCTTCGTCTCCTGTTCCTGGCGGACAAGAACGGTTTCTCCCTCGCGGGCGAGATACGAGCCCTGCGTCGTGATATAGAGCGTATTGAGCAGGCGTTTCAGGATGACTCCTCCTCTCCCGACTCGCGTTGCGCGGCGGAAATGAATTTTTCGATGTAGCGCCGTGCGCTGTGCCTGCCGTCAGTGGCTTCCGGCATACACGCGTCAATGAGGGAACAATTGTCGCATCGGGGTGCAGGCGAGGCTGGAGGAGTAACGCCCCGCGCCGTCAGATCGTGAAGCTTTTTTACAAGATTCTCGGTCTTCTGTCGGAGATCCTCCGAGAAGAGGATCCGATGGCGTCGTCTGATACGACCGTAGAAAATGTCTCCTTCCGAAATATCGACGCCGAGCATCTCTTCGAGGCATAATGCCTGGGCGCAGAGCTGTATTTCGTCACTCGCGTCCAGTTTTGGCTTCCCGTGTTTGTGCTCCACGATATGCGGCGGGGCATCGGGAGAGAACTCGACGACATCCGCCTGTCCTACAAGCCCCAGACGAAACGAGCGAAGCCAAGGGGAGTGTGCGATGCGTATCTCCCCATTGGCTTCGACGTCATCGTCATGGACGCGCTCGTGCTGCCAGCGGCCTTCGGCCGTAAGTGTGTTTTCACTCCAGACACGCTCCAAATGGATCAGTCCCCACTGACGCTCGCAGAACGCCAGATGCTGGAGCGCCGAGATCGGGAGAAGATCGTCTTCGGTGAACATATGAACCGGCGCCGTACGCCCGGCTACACGTCGACGATCGTGAATGTCTCCGTGACGGGATTTCCGTCGAGCAGAATGCTGTAATCCGTAAAGCTCCGTGCAGGCCCGTCGTTTGTTCGTTTGCATGTCACTCTGGAAAAAAGTTCATGCGCGGGTCTATTCCCCAGAGCCGTCGCGTGTTTGAACGCAATAAGCCTACGGGTGCTCATCAGGCCTCTGGCGGCGGAACGGTCGTACTCGAACATTTCCTGAAGCGCTTTCCAGAACAGATCGAGGTCTTCCTGAGAAAACCCCGTCTGTGCAGCCAGATGCGCGGAAACGAAGCCATGAGTGCGATAGAGTCCGTACGGGACCGTATATTTTCTCCCCATGGTGCGGTTGTCGCCGCTCTGCTTCTCGGCTTCCGCTTCCGTTGCGACGGCCATCCGCGTAATGCTGTGTTCGAGCGCGATGATGGGATCCACCGATCGGGCGAATGTCAACTGGATGGGACCGCGAACCTGCCCGGCGTTTTTTCCCGTACTCATAACAGCGCCAAAAGTCCGTACATCGTAATATTTTTTACACATCCAGTCTCGTGCCGCTTCTGTTCTATCTCCCTTTTCCTTGTTCTTCACCGATTCTTGCTCATGCGCTTCATCAATACTGAGATTGAGAATGGCTTTTTCTTTTATGAAGATATCGTTCTTTGTCGTTACCTGAACGTAGTTTCTTATTTTTCGCTTTATACATACATCCGTAACGAGCCCCATGCCTGTTTCGGCATCAATCCGGGGAAGATTCCCCGCATCCGGGTCTCCGTTGGGGTTCCCGTCCTGAACATCGAAGAAAAGGACAAAATCGTATCTATTTGTAATCATCGTTCGTCCCTCCTGACTAGATATTGGGTAACGTTTGCTGTGCCGTCTTACTCGTGAAGAAATCCTGGCGCTGATGGTAGTATCCGATCGCAAAATACGCCTGCTGGTCCAACGTCAGATGCCCGGGGAAACCCGAGATTTCGCTCATGACCTCCATGATCTCTTTCTCGAAGTTGACTCGCCTTCCGGGATTGCCGAGCTTCGAAAGGTGGTAGTTCTTTAGCTTGAGCAACTGTGAGAAAACTGCAACCGGGCTCGAAGAAGCGGCGCCGTAGAAACGATCGCGAATCGTGGCATTGATCCCCGGATTCGCCTCCTCCTGAATTTTTTCGAGAACGGCGAAGAGGCGTCCCAAGCGATATCCGATATCAGTGTTTGTCCTGTCAAGCGACACGAGTATCTTCTCCTTTCCGGAAACTCCCGGAGCTCGGTTCAGGAATGCCTTCAGAATCCCTGCCCGGGAACGGTTCACATTTTGCTCCGCGCGGACGCGACGGATGCATTCCTGCATGAGCGTACGCGGGTACGGCGTTCCGTCGAGCATGCTCGTTATGACGGCGCCCGCAAGGTTCGGACGGACGTTGTCCATTTTGTATTCAAGAGCCGTGGCGCGGAGGATCTGATTCAGCGAGAGATGCTCGGGCTCCTTTGAACTGTGGACTATCTGTATGTCGTCGAAATGTCTCAGTATTTTTTCGCCGATCTCCCGGACGGATCCCTGTCGCCAGAAACGGACCGATATCCTGGCGGCATTCGGCGAAAGCCCCAGGACGTAAAAACGATCGCCTTCATCCAAAGGAACCGCACCGGAATGAACGGCGTCATACAAATCTCTCACAGCACGGACACCCCGGTCCGGATCGTCTCGCGACTCCACGAACCATCCGAAGGCGTCCTCGATATTGAAATCCTGCGGTTTCGCCTGTTCCGCCCAGAAGACGATCGTTGCGTCTCCGGAGGATGTCTTGTTCCTGGAATCCTTTCCCAGAAGCATGTTCAGGGCCGTTGTGTAGGAAAACGCCGCGCTCTCTCCGATCGGCGCGTTGTAGTTCTGCGCCTTCCCGAACGAATTGAACGCCGGCAGGTTGAAAGCAACCAGAGCCCCCCCCGAGGTATTCGTTCCTCTAACGCCTTTGATTGCTGGATGCAGGCGCGATATCGTCGTATGTTCTCCCGAAACAAGGCAGATACCATTCTCGGATATGCCGGAACTCTTCCGAATACGTGAACGGATGGAATCGAATATCGTCGTTCCCTCGATGCCATCGACTTTAAAGGTGATAAACGAGTTGCTCTCAAGAAGTTCCTTCCAAACTTCCCCACATTCGGGGTGCTTTGCGATTTGTTCAAGCGGGGTCTTTTCAAGAAAAGACGACACTGATGAAACAGGAGGAGAATTCATGAGATCCTGAAGATCCGCCCGTATCCGTTCCTTGAAGGCCGAGTGTCGCTTCTCGATATCGTTGCGATCTCGAGGGTTCGCGCCGAGGACATATTCAACGTTATCCCAAAGCAGGTTTGAACTGATGTTGACAGTTTTCTTCATCCCTTGCGGAACGAGGAACGCTCTCGCGCGCTTCTTCCTGCCCTCGCCTTCACGTGTATCGAGTATTGTCTGAAAGACACCGTCACTGTCGATAACGATGAGAAAGGGTATTTCCTTGAACTCCCATCCCTCTGGAGCTACTGAATCGTTGTCGTTTTCCGATTTCCTGCGGTAATAGTCGCTGAGCGCCTGAATGATCACCGTTTCACCTCCTCGCTGTCGGGGTCGGGAACCATCACGACGCCATCGTTCATTTGTGCGCGGAAGAACATTGGAGCAGGGGTGTTCAGGTCTGAATAATCCAAGTCATAAAGCATAAACCCCAGATCTCTGGTTTCCGGAATGCAGATGGTTCCGTCATTCGGATCTTCGATGAGTCCAAAAGAGCAACTGAACTCGCGGCATCCGAGATACGGCTGGTTGAAACACTGTCCTTTCCGTGCACGACGTTCGAAAATAGCGTTATATTTTCCCGGATTTTCGTCACTGGAGAGAACTGTTTTTTCTTCTTCGGAAAGGAACTGTCGAGCTATCAGCTCATTCTTCGAGTAACCTTGCGAGTGCTTTCTTGCAGCGGGAGGAATGAATAAAAGTTCCGCGTGTAGTCTGTACCTGACGTCACGCAGAAAAAGCCCCGCGCGCTGCTGTCTTTGGTCTTCGATATAGATCCCGTCAGACCTCGGACTCATCGTGACTCCAACCTCATTTCGTCGCACCGATGTCCACCGGATCGGATTCAGCACCTGGATTTTTCTGACCTGCCAGCGAATCGCAGGCTTCCAGAATATGGCCTCGAAGACGGCCCGCGCCGCGGAAGGCGTTATAACGTCGTAGCTGACCCGTTCGACCTTCATTTCCGGGCGCGTGAAACACGCGAACGGTCCTTCGACTTCGATGCAGAAGGTTTTGTTGTGGTGCTCCAATGCGTTCACCTCCTTCCCATGGTCTAGAGTATGAGCTGTTCGGCGTCCCAGACATCCGAATCAGCGAGAAGCCCCAACCCCGGCCTGTACATGGCCGTGGATTGCTGGACCAGATAACCGCGAACGTCCTCTATCGCGCCCTTGTTCTTCAGGACCTCAGCGACACGATCCGGCACGTTCACGGAAAAGCGCTGGAGTTTTCGGAGAATCCACGATTCAGGCCCTTTCCGCCTCAGAAGATCCAGAAGCGTACAACTTGAATGAAATTTGCCTTCATAATTCACTAATATGGCTTTTTGTCTTTCGTTATTTATAAGTTTAAAGTTATTAGCAAATGTTCTGAACTGAAATTTGCATTCATCAGCATTGTCAATAAATATATTTTGAAAATCCGAGGCATCAAAAGTATTTATAGAGCTATAAAATATGTTGAAATATTTCTCATATATATCCGGAGTAAGCTCCGCGACTATCCGCGTACGCAACAGCTCGGAGCATGCATCCGCAGCCTTGCGAAGCAGTCCGCGGGGAACCGGCTTGGGGGGCATAAAAACGTGGACTTCCCCTGGCGACTCAAGCCGCCCCTCCCTGTTGCAGCGTCCGGCCGCCTGAGCAATCGAGTCCATTCCGCCCAACGCGCGGAACACCACGGGGAAGTCGATATCGACGCCGGCTTCGATGAGCTGCGTGCTGACGACCCGAACCGGGGACTTTTGCCGCAATGTCGCCTTCACGTTGCTGATGACGTCGCTGCGTTCCTCGGGACACATGAGGGCGGAGAGGTGGACCGTCCCTTCGGGCATTAGCGAGTGAAGCGTCCTGCAGTCCGCTCGCGTATTGACGATGCACAGGGTCTGCGGAAGGTCCGAGAGCCGGCGCGCAACATCCTCCCAGCTGGAAAGAACGCTTGGAGACTTCGGGAAGAAGACGTTCACCCGTTTGAAGTCACGTGTTAGTCCGACCGCATCGTTCGTAATTTCTGTACAGTTGAGAATGCCGTCAAAAGCGGATGAATCGGCGCCGATGCGTCCCTTGAGCGCGGGCTGGGTTGCGGTGCACAGAACGACCGTTACTTTCAGGTGTTCCACCAGTCCGCGGAGGACTGAAAGAATTGGCTTCAGATATTCCGGCGGAAGCATCTGCGCTTCATCCAGAATGATGATGCTGTTGGTCAGGTTATGCAGTTTGCGGCAGGCCGATGTTCTGCTCGCGAAGAGGGACTCGAAAAGCTGAACGTTCGTCGTGACGATTACGGGGGCGTCCCAATTCTCCGAAGCGAGTCTGCTCTGAAGAGTTTCCTTTTCCGGGTCGAGATTACTGTGATGTTCCAGAACGGCGTCCTCGCCGAAAAGCCATTGTCCGGTTTTCAGAATTTCCGGGATGAGGGAGTCGTCGTCCGTTCCGTACTTATAGACCTTCGCGGTCTGCTCGATGATACTCGTGTACGGGATCGCCATGATGACGCGCTGTTTGTCCCATTTCAGGGCATGTTCCAGGGCGAACGCCATGGACGAGAGTGTCTTGCCGCCCCCCGTCGGAACCGTGAGGGAAAAGAACCCGGGGCTCTTCTGCGCGGCTTCGCGGCACTGCCGCAAGACCTCGTTGCGCTTTTTATTGATGACCGACGGCTCTGCGGTTGCCTGTTTTTCTTCAATGAAGGCATCAAAGCGCTTTTTCAGCTCGGATAGCTTCGGGTACACCCCGCGTTTGTCCGTGTTTTCAGGCGTCATGAAGGCTTCGGTATCCAGAAAATCGGCATCGACAAGACAGGAGAAGAGCATCCGGATCCACAGGTGGACATACTGTGGGTCACACCGTCCTGGTGATCCGAAGGGGGGAGAGCTCGGGAGAGACTGGTCCAAAAAGGCTCTTGCTTCGTCGTTTCCCAAGATCGGGTTCATTTCCTCTCTACGCAGTTCGCTCCGTATAGTGTCGAACAAGCGGTTGTCGAGACTACCGGCCGTCCCTGACCAATCGGCAAGGCCGGCATGATGTCCGGCAATAATGTATGAGATCGCACGTGCAATCCGCTTGTATTGAGATGGGAACCGGAGGAACGCATTCAGCGCGCCATGCAGGCTGTGATATACCCGCTTTGTCCCTTTGGTTTGATCAATATCATCGCAACAGTATTCTCTGCGTATATACCCCTGCCAATCCGGGGAGTATTTTCCAAGATCGTGCGAACTTCCAAGAAAATATCCCCAGTCTCCATTACCGAATTCTTCCGCAAATGTCCTTGCCTGTTCTGCAGTGCCTTTGAGATGGGCCGATAAAGATTGCGATATGACACTGCCGTGCCCATCGTCTTTCATGTGGGCGACAGACTCCACTCTACCACCTCCGATTCGATGGAAATTCCTAAGAGGATCATAGAGACATACAATTACAAGAAAGTTTCAATCCACAACACAAAAATTATTTGTGTTGATATTTAAATTATCTATACTTTATTTCAGAATTTTTTATTAATAATATATGTATGCCAAGTTTGATATATAATATTAAAGTCTTATTGCTTGTATATTGTTTAATATTGTTGTTATGAATATGAGGAGGCTTGGAGTCAGCCGATATCCCATCAGCTAATATGTACCTGGCAATCGTTTCTAGAATACGCCGCAAGAGGCACATAGTCTCCCTCTCCTTCAGTCCGATATGTAATTCTTTCTATGTATGTATTCTCTAGATCACTTAGATATACCTCCTAAAGCAAGGATACCTTACTCTTCTTGATCACACGAGTCAAGTAAAAAGCACAAAATTTTCCGAAAAAATATTTTCTCCCTATCTTTCGAACGCGGACGATGTCATGCAACATCACACCTCCAAGCTTCATTAGCGTTGTATGACCCGTTATCGGAATCTGGATACTCCCCCCTCCTCACTTCTCCCCGCACGCAGCCTTCGCCCACGTCGTGACGAGGTCGCGCAGCTCCGGCGGGTCGAGGGGCTCCGCGTTGGGGGCCGACGCCAGAATCCACCGAGCGACTTCGTCGAGGTTGGGAACGGCGGCTTCCAGCACCAGGCTGCTTCCGTCCTTCGCCCACGTGATGCGCTGCGTGGGGTGCCACATGGTTTCCGAGACGGCCGTGGCGAGCGGCGCGAGCACGCGGATGCGCACGGGCGTGATCGCGGGGCCCGGCATTCCGTACCACGCGCTCGAGGCGTACTGCTCCACGCAGAGGTCTCCGGGGGGAACTTCGTGCCATGCCCTGTCGAGGATGTCCGCGCGCGTGATTCGGCCGATGCGGAAGGGGTTCGGCGTGGTGAACCGTTCGTTGAGCGCCCACAGGTACCATGCGTGCGCCCGGAAGTACACGCCCCACGGGGAGACGTCGTGTTCGTGCGGAGAGTCGCCGGAACGTCCGGGGGCCGCGTAGCGGAGCCGGAGCATGCGCCTGTTCGTGATCGCGGTCGTGATCGTCTCGAAGATATCCGGGTCGACGGGCGAGACGGGCAGGGCGACGACGGCGCTTTTGCCGAGTTCATCTCCCTGTCGCGCGAGCGCTTCGGGAATGGCGGTTCGAAGGGTGTTCCAGAGGCGGTCGCACCCATCCTCGAGGTGGGGCAGAAAGTGTGCGGCCATTCGAAGTCCGGCGGAGAGGGCCATGACGTCCTGTTCCGAAAGGTCGAGCGTGAGCAGGAAGCGTCCCTTCCCCTTGAGGGCGTAGCCTTTCTTCCCGCGGTCGTAGGCGATATCGACGCCGAACTCCTCCCGCAGGAAGGCGAGGTCGCGCTCGAAGGTTCGGCTCTGCGTATATTCCAGCCGCTTCATGACCGCGCTTTTCGAAACGCAGCCGCCGGACGCGAGTTCGAGCATCATTCGGTTGAGACGGCGCAGACGTATGGAACTGAGGTCCTGGGGCACGGATATCTCCTCCCTTTATTCCCCGTCCTGTGAAAAAAACACAATCCCGACCCAATTATAGGCGTCGATTTGCGCCGATAAATTAATTGTATTCACTATTAATGAGGTTGCGTCGCTGGTGCCGACGGAATGCGTCGATGTTGATGATACCGTTCCGGAGCGACAGGATAGGGGGGGTGTGGCGGGATTCGTTCTCTAGTAAGGGCGCTATTTCTTTTCGGTCGCGTCGAGCGTCCTGAAGAACCGTCGTGCGAAGGGAATGCAGCAGAGAAACGTGCAGGCGTCGGCGAGCGCCTGCGTGATCTGGACGCCGATCAGGCCGATGATCCCCGGCAGGATCAGGATCAGCGGGAAGAAGAAGATGCCCTGCCGCGCGGTGGAAAGGAACGTCGCGGTCCACGCGTGGCCGATCGACTGGAAGGTCATGTTGCACACCACTCCGAGCGGGACGAGCGGCATGGCGAGGCTGATGCACCGGAGGGCCTTCGCGCCGATTTCGACGACGCGGGGGTCCGTTTCGATGAAGATTCTCATGATCGACGGGGCGAAGGCGAAGCAGAGAACGGCACAGGTGGTCATGGCCGCGCACGCGACCTTGAACGTGAACAGGAAGGAGGTCCTGACCCTGTCGAACCTGCGGGCGCCGTAGTTGTAGCCGACGACGGGCATGTACCCCTGCCCGATTCCGAGCGTGATGGCGAAGATGAACATGAAGATCCTGCCGACGATGGACATCCCCGCGACGGCCGCGTCGCCGTAGAGGGCCGCGGCGATGTTCAGCGCGACGGTCGCGGCGCTCGCGAGCCCCTGCCGGCAGAATGAGGGGAGTCCGTTCTTGAGGCTCTTGAGGTAGTCGGTCGCGCGGAGCGGGATTTTTCCGATGCCGGGTTTCGTGACCGTCCGGCCGGTCAGGAAGCACGAGAGCAGGATGGCGAAGCTGACGCACTGGCTGAGGGCTGTCGCGATGGCAGCGCCCGCGATGCCGAGCCCGAAGGTGAAGATGAAGACGGGATCGAGGATCATGTTGAGAATGCCGCCGGACGTGAGTCCGACCATGGCGAGGCGGGCCCGTCCTTCGGCGCGGAGGATGTTGTTGAGCAGGAAGGACGCGGCCATGACCGGCGCCGCGAACAGAATCCACTTCGCGTAGTCGCGCGCGTAGGGCAGGATGGTCTCCGTCGCTCCAAGGATGCGCATGAGCCGGTCGATGAAGAGGATTCCGAAGACCGAGAGGAGCAGCCCGAAGCCGATGGCCATGAGGAAGCCGCCCGAGGCCACGACGTTCGCGTCGTCCGTCCTCTGCGCGCCGAGAAGGCGCGAGATCCGGCTGCCGGATCCCATCCCGATCGTGAACCCTACGGCCTGGATGATCGCCATGAGCGAGAACACGATGCCGACGGCGCCCGATGCGCTGGTTCCGAGTTTGGACACGAAGTAGGTATCCGCCATGTTGTAGATCGCCGTCGTGAGCATACTGATGATCGTCGGGATGGCGAGGGAGGTGATGAGCCGACCGACCGGCGTCCGGGTCATCCGGATGTATTGCGCGTTTTCCTGGTCCATGTGTCCGTCACGTTCTTTCAGCGATGGCGCAGCGAGTGTGAAATACAAGGAAATATCGCTCTTCCGGGTACGGATGTCAAGCGGAGTATCGCCGGTTTTCCACGGAACGGCGGCAACTCTCTTCCCGCTTTGGCGTTTCGAGCGTCCGATGTCCGGTTCAGCGGGCGTTCAGGTCGCGGAGGATTTTCTGGGTGATGGCCTCGCGCGCCGGAGCGATGACGGCAGGATCCGGGTGTTCCACGAGCGTGACGAAAAAGAGGGTTCTGTCCCCGTTTTCGACGTATCCCGCGTACCATCCGACGTGGGGAGGGCGTTGCGTGACGGAGCCCGTCTTGCCCCGGATGGTCCCCCATTCGTTTTTTCCGCGGATGATGATGTTGCGGACGATGTCGAGGTTCCTTTTCGAAAACGGCAGCCGTCCCGTCTTGAGGCGCCGCATGAATTCGAGCTGTTCGAGCGGGCTGACGCGCAGGTTCCCGTCGAGCCAGAAACTGTCGATAGCCCCTCCGGTGTCCCCGTTGCCGTAGTTCGCGCGGCGAACCCAGAAGTTCATGCGTTCCGGCCCGATTTTCCGCGCGAGTTCCTGGTAGACCCAGACCGCGGAGCAGGCTATGGCCTCCCGCATGTCCATGTCGCGGTCCCACGTCGCAACCTCGCGCTCCGTTCGGTTCCACGGTATGATTTGCGTCTCGTCGCTGACGACGCGGGTTTCGAGCGCGATGAGCGAACTCAGAACCTTGAACGTCGACGCGGGAAGGAACCGGTCGTTGATCCGCAGCGGCGCGCTCGAATAATAGCGGTCCGCGGAGTCGTCGTAGACGAGAACGACTCCCGTGACGCGATGGGCGTCGAAGAGTTCGTTCCATTCCGGCACGGGTTCGACGGTGAACGCGAACGCGGATGCCGCGCAGGCAACAACTGCGATCACCGACAGGACGAATCGAATGTGTCGCATGACTGTCTCCTTCGTGCGGACTGAGGATTTTGACGGGTATTATAGCCCTTTTCAGCTATTTGTGCTGAAGGTTTCAATTATTCATTTCTAACCATAGTTTATTGGTTATTCCGTTCTATGCAATGCACTTTCGATGCCTTCTCGCGGGAGTCCGGCCTTCGTGTTGCGCGAACGCTTGAGACGGACAGGGACCGTATGCAGTTGGAGAGGCGCTTTCCGATTCTTGACAGTCGATATTTATCAACTTAGCATATACATATATGCGCATAACCTACTTTAATCGGCGGGGAGGTATGAATATGAGCGAAGTCGATCATGATCGATCCGTCGTGGCGAAGGGCGACGGTCGCGAGACGGCCGACGCAGCGGCGCTGGAGGCCGTTTTGGCGTGCAGGGAGCGCGGCGAGGCCGTCGCGCTGGTGACGGTCATCGGCGCGACGGGGTCCGCGCCGCGCGGCATGGGAGCGACGATGGCGGTCCGAAAGGACGGCTCGATCGTCGGCACCGTCGGCGGCGGCAATCTGGAGCTGTTCGCGATCCGTCACGCGCTCGCGTCCATCGGGGACGGCTGTCCCCGGCGGTTGCACTACGACTTCAGCGGCGGTCCGGAACAGAACGTCAGCAAGGCGTGCTGCGGGACGACGGACTTTTTCATCCAGCCCTTCGTGGAAATGCCGCGCCTCGTCGTGTTCGGCGCGGGGCACGTCGCTCACGCGCTCGTTCCGCAGGCGCGCGCGTGTGGCTTTTCCGTCCTCGTCGCGGACGACCGCCGGGAATTTCTCAACGCCGCGACCTTCCCCGAGGGAACGGAGTTCCTCTCCGGGCCGTTCTCCGAGACGGCCGCGCGCGCTCCTCTGGACGAGTCGACCTACGCGGTCATCATGACGTACGGGCACGAGCACGACGAAGAGGTGTTGGCCGCGTGTCTGAAACGTCCGTGGAAGTACCTCGGTCTCATGGCGTCCCGGGCGAAGGTCGCCGAACTGAAGGAGCATCTCGGGACCACCGACGAAGCCCGGCGGCGACTCGAACTCGTCCGGATGCCCGTAGGTCTGGACATCGGCGGGCGTTCTCCCGCCGAGATCGCCGTGTCGATCATGGGCGAGATCATCGCCGAGCGCTACGGAAAGGCGTGAGCGATGGACAAAGCCGCGGCCCTTTTCAGCGCGCTGTCGGATCCGACGCGACTTTCCCTTTTCACGGCGCTCCTCGGGTTCGGCGAGGCGTGCGTCTGCCAGTTGCACAGGGGGCTTGGGATCCCGCAGTCGATGGCTTCGAGGCACCTGCGAATTCTGTACGACGCCGGTCTGCTCGACAAGCGGCGCGTGAAGCAGTGGATGCACTATTCGGTGCGGGCGTCGGACGATCCGTTCGTCCGGCAGGTCACCGGGGCGATCCGCGAGGCGCATTGCGATGCTCCCGAATTCGCTGCCGTGTACGAATGGATGCGGCGCATTTCGTGCGACGACCTCGGGGAGGGCGATTCGTGATGAACGAGAGAATTCAGGCTCCGGCGCGGGGATTGGGTTTCTTCGAGCGGTACCTCACCGTGTGGGTGGTACTTTCGATCATCGGGGGCGTTTTCCTGGGCAAGGCGACCCCGGAGTTCGCGCGGACGCTGGACGGCATGGCGATCTATGTCGACGGGGCGCCGGTCGTGTCCATCCCGATCGCGATATGCCTCTTCTTCATGATGTACCCGATCATGGTCAAGATCGACTTCGGCGAGGTCCTCAAGGCCGGCAGAAGCGTCAGGCCAGTCGGGCTCACGCTTTTCGTCAACTGGGCCGTCAAGCCCTTCACGATGTACGTGATCGCGGTCTTCTTCCTCGGAACCGTCTTCAACCGGTTCATCGGCCCGGACGCGACGGATATCGTGAAAATGCCGCTCGGGCTCGACCTCGCCGTGGGAGATTCCTACGGCGTCGGCAAGGTCATCCTCGTCGAAGGCGTCAAGGCGTTGCAGGTTCCGCTCTGGCGGAGCTACCTCGCCGGCTGCATTCTTCTCGGGATCGCGCCCTGCACGGCGATGGTCCTCGTCTGGGGATACCTCGCCAGGGGCAACGACGGACACACGCTCGTCATGGTCGCCATCAACTCGCTCTCGATGCTGCTGCTCTACGGACCGCTCGGCGGCTTCCTCCTGGGCGTCGGCCGGATTCCGGTGCCCTGGCAGGCGCTCGTGCTGTCGATCGCCATCTACGTGGCGCTGCCGCTCGTCGCGGGATACTGGTCCCGGAAGGCCATCATCGGCGCGAAGGGGGAAACGTGGTTCCGCGAGAAGTTCCTTCACGTCCTCACGCCGATAACGATCGTTTCGCTCCTGGCGACGCTGGTCCTGCTCTTCTCGTTCAAGGGGGCGGTCATCACGGCCAACCCGCTCACGATCCTGTGGATCGCGATTCCGCTCTTCCTTCAGACGGTTCTGATCTTCGCGCTGGGATACTGGCTGTCGCGCGTCCTGAAGCTCAGCTACGCAGACGCGGCCCCGTCGGCGATGATCGGGGCGTCCAACCACTTCGAGGTGGCCATCGCGACGGCCACGATGCTCTACGGTCTGTCGTCGGGTGCGGCGCTCGCGACGGTCGTGGGCGTTCTCATCGAGGTGCCCGTCATGCTGATGCTCGTGAAGATCTGCCTGAGAACGCAGCACTGGTTTCCGGCCAAAGACGGAAGCGACCGGGCGAAACGGTGAAGCCGGTTCCGGCTTATGAACGGAAGTTTTGCAGAGAGTACTCCGCAGAATTACCGGGTCGGCTTCTGAGATATGTGGTAATATGCACACATTCAAATATGATGTTTCGGAGGAACAGCCTTGGCCAACCAGGGTGTTTTGAAGATGTGGATTTTCACTGTCTTTCGGGGAGTGATCGCAGTATGAAGGGGAAGAATGTTCTGACGGTCGTGTTGCTCGTGTTCGTTATCGCGAGTCTGGGCTATGTGGCGTTCGGCGAGCTTGGAGGCCGCGCTTCGGCTCCGGCGCCTGGGAAGGCCGCCGCACCCGTTTCGCCCGAAACTCCGGCCAGACCCGCGGCTCCGGTTGCGACAGATGCGCCTGAGCGCGTGACCACAGTCGCTGCGCAGGAGGCGAAGACGCTCGAATCCCTTCCGGAGAGGACGCCCGAAGCGGCAAAAAGTGCGACGGCCGAAGCGCCCGCCGCAGGAAAGCATTTCGTCGCCTATTACCTTCACGGCCGGAAGCGGTGCGTGAGCTGCACGACGATCGAGCGGCTGACGAAGAACGCGCTCGACGCGCACTTCGCCGACGCGCAGAAGAACGGCCTGATGGAGGTTCGCCTGGTCAACGTCGAGACGCCCGAAAACCGGCATTACATCCAGGACTATCAGATCACCAACCAGTCGGTGATCCTCTCCGAGCTTCAGGACGGCAAAGAGGTCCGCTGGAAGAACCTGAAGCAGGTCTGGCGTCTGTTCCGGGACGAGACGGCCTTCGACGACTATATCCGTACGGAGACGGAGGCCTTCCTCAGGGGAGACGAAACGGGGTCGGTGAAGCGGTGAGCGCCCTCTGGTTCGGCGTCGCGACGGCGTTCTGGCTCGGACTTCTGACGGCCGTCAGCCCGTGCCCTCTTGCGACCAACATCGCGGCGGTGTCGTTTCTCGCCCGACGGGTCGAAAGTCCGCGGCAGGTCTTCCTTGCGGGAATCCTGTACACGCTGGGCCGGGTGCTGACCTACGCCGTCCTCGGGGTTCTGCTCGCGACGAGCGCCCTGTCCGCGCCGGGCGTCTCCGCGGCGCTCCAGTTCACCGTAAGCAGGCTGCTCGGGCCGCTTCTGGTCCTCGTCGGGATGATCCTTCTCGGGCTGCTGTCGCTGCCGTCGTTCGGCGGCGGGGCGTCCGAAACCCTGACCCGGCGCGCGGAAGAGATGGGGCTGTTCGGCGCGTTGCTTCTGGGCGTGATGTTTTCGCTGGCGTTCTGTCCGGTGTCGGCCGCGCTCTTTTTCGGCTCGCTGCTTCCCCTCGCGGTCAATGTGGGATCCGGGCTGCTTCTGCCCGCCGTGTACGGCGTGGCGACGGGGTTGCCGGTGCTCGCCTTCGCGCTTCTGATCGCCTTCGGCGTCAAGAGCCTGTCGGGAGTCTTCGGTCGCGTGACGCGGATCGAACTGTGGGCTCGGCGGATCACCGGCGGGATTTTCATCGGCGTCGGACTGTACAAGACCTTGCAGGACATATTCGGCCTGTTCGTGTAGAACGGGTTTCGACGAGGAGGATTCGGACGGAATGACCGATTGGGAAAAGGTTCCCCAGACCGAAATCGTATGCGGGTGCGCGAGTGTCACAAAGCGCGACATCGTTCGCGCCATCGCCGCTGGAGCCGAAACGTTCGAGGCGATTTGCGACGCGACGGGCGCCGGCAAGGGACACAAGTGCGCCGAACTGAACCCGAGGGGGCGCTGCTGTCACGGGGATATCCGCGAACTGCTCGCGGCGTATGGCCCGGCGCTCGAGCGGATGAAGGGGGGATGTTCCTGTGGCGGAGGGTGAAGCGCCTGAGACGGCCGGTTCGGCCGCAGCATATAGGGAATGCCCGGTAATGAGCGAACGCATACAGCAGCAAAAGGCCGATATCCTCAAGGCTGTGGCCCATCCCGTGCGCCTTTCGATCGTGGAGATGCTCGGGGAAAGGGAGCGGTGCGCGTGCGAGATCTGCGACACCTTTCCATGCGACCGGACGACGGTGAGCAAGCATCTTGCCGTCCTCAAAAGCCTGGGCGTGATCGAGGACCGGAAAGAGGGGTTGTACGTCTATTACCGGCTTCGAATGACGTGCCTGCTTCCGTTCCTCGCGTGCCTTGAGCGGGTTGTCCGGAGCGGCGGGTGCGGGTGCGCGGGCTCCCTCGCGGAAGAGGCCCCCGAAAATGTCGTTGTTCCGGATCGTTGAACGTTTTTGAATGTGAGGAGGAATCGGGAATGAAGATTCAGGTTCTTGGAACGGGATGCCCCAAGTGCAAGAAGCTTGCGGCGAACGCCGAAGAGGCCGCGAAGGGCCTCGGGATCGCGTTCGAGATCGAAAAGGTGACCGACATCGACAGGATCGTCGATTTCGGCGTCATGACGACTCCGGGCCTCGTCGTCGACGGAAAGGTCGTCGTCGTCGGCAAGGTCCCCTCCGTGGAAGAGATCAAAAAGCTGCTGGCGTAGCGCGCCGCTGCGCGCCGTCGCATGGAGGCCCCCACGGGCGTGTCGTGTGACGGTGACCGGAGTCGCGTTCTGCCGTCGGATGTATCGGGATCTTCGGGCCGTCTGTGGAAGATCCCGTTTTTTGAGAGCTTTATGTGGCAAAAAAGCCACGTTACGGCATTCGGTTTTTTCCGGGAGGGCCTTCCGTATGAATGACGAACTGAAAAAATTTCTGTATCTCGCCGCCGCGTTTCTCACGTTCTACTTCATGCCCGTCGACAGTCCGCGCTTGCAGGCGGCGGCGATCGAATCGCTGGCGATGCTCCACGAATACGCCAGGGAACACGTGCTGCTCTGCCTCGTTCCCGCGTTCTTCATCGCGGGCGCGATCAGCGTTTTCGTCTCCCAGCAGGCGGTCATGCGCTACCTGGGCGCGAAGGCGAAGCGATGGGTCGCCTACACCGTGGCGGCCGTTTCGGGGACGATCCTCGCGGTGTGTTCCTGCACGGTCCTTCCGCTCTTCGCCGGAATCTACAAGCGCGGAGCTGGACTGGGGCCGGCGTCGGCGTTTCTCTACTCCGGCCCGGCGATCAACGTCCTCGCGATCATCATGACCGCGCGGATTCTGGGGCTGGAACTCGGCGTCGCGCGCGCCGTCGGCGCGATCGTCTTCAGCGTCGTCATCGGCGTTCTGATGGCCTTCATCTTCCGGCATGAGGAGACGCAGCGCCAACAGGCGTTCGCGGACCTGCCCGTTCCGGACGCGGTGCGTCCGCTGTGGAAGACGGTGTTCTTCATGATGGGCATGGTCGTCTTCCTCGTGTTCGCGAACTGGGCCGCGCCGAAGCTCCCGATCGGCGTGTGGGCCGCCCTCTACGGCGTCAAATGGTGGATCGCAGGAGCCGCGCTCGCCGCGACGATCCTCTCGGTTCGCATGTGGTTCACGCGCGACGAACGCTCCGAGTGGTACGCCTCGACGTGGGGGTACGCGCTCCAGGTGTTGCCGCTGCTCTTCGGCGGCGTTCTCGCGGCGGGATTTCTTCTCGGCCGGCCCGGACACGAGGCGATCATTCCGAGCCAATGGGTCACGGCCCTCGTCGGCGGCAATTCCCTCTTCGCGAACTTTTTTTCCTCGGTCGTCGCGGCGTTCATGTACTTCGCGACGCTGACGGAGGTTCCCATTCTCCAGGGCCTCATCGGGGCGGGCATGGGCAAGGGGCCGGCGCTTGCGCTGCTGCTCGCGGGCCCGGCGCTGTCGCTTCCGAACATGCTCGTCATCCGAAGCATCGTCGGGACGAAGAAGACGGTCGTCTACGTGAGCCTCGTGGTCGCGCTTTCGACGATCGCGGGGATGCTGTTCGGCGCATTTTTCGGGTAGTCGGGGTTTATCGAAGTCTTTTTTCGGATGGCCGTCGCGGATTGATCCGCGAGACGGTCACTCATGAGGGGTGACGG
The DNA here is from genome assembly GCF_055390895.1 of Lactivibrio alcoholicus. Taxonomy (NCBI): domain Bacteria; kingdom Thermotogati; phylum Synergistota; class Synergistia; order Synergistales; family Aminobacteriaceae; genus Lactivibrio; species Lactivibrio alcoholicus. The sequence continues at coordinate 1,460,070 of NZ_AP042471.1, read as the reverse complement.
GACAATGGTTCAGGATTCACACGCGCAGGACGCGCTTCGGGAAGCGGTGCGGAAGCGCTACGGCGACTCCGTGACGCGGCGGAAGAGCTGCTGCGGAGGCGAGAGCTGCGAAGGCGGTTTCGCTTCCGGGGTGTACTCGGGCGACGAGAACGCCGCCGTTCCGGAGGAGGCCGCGGGGCTCTCGTTCGGTTGCGGCAGCCCGACGCGGCACGCCGGGCTCCATGACGGCGAGGTTGTTCTCGACCTGGGGTGCGGGGCCGGGACGGACCTGGTGCTCGCGGCCGGGATGGTGGGCCCCCGGGGGCTCGTGTACGGCCTCGACATGACCGACGAGATGCTCGAAGCGGCGGATCGCACGGCGAAGGCGTCTGGCTTCGACACGATCCGGCTGCTGAAGGGCGTTCTGGAACGGATTCCGCTCGCCGACGGCTCCGTGGACGCGATCATCTCCAACTGCGTGATCAACCTGGCGGGCGACAAGGCCGCGGTGCTCCGGGAGGCGCTTCGCGTTCTCCGGCCCGGCGGACGGCTCTGCGTCGCGGATACGACCTTTTCGGGGAGCGTGCCGGACGCGATCCGGAGCGCCGGTCCCGAAGCCTGGTGCGGGTGAGTGTCCGGCTCTCTTCCGGAGGAAGAGTATGCCGAATTGCTGCGGAAAACGGGCTTCGTCGATGTCGCGGTCGAACGCATCCGAACCTATCGCCTGACGGACGCGGACGGCCGTTCGGTCTTCGGCTCGCTGACCGACGACGAGGCGAAGGCCGCGGACGGTCGGCTCGGAAGCGCGATCGTCCGCGCGAAGAAGCCCGTCGCAACACCCGTCGAAGGGCGGGAGTACGAACTCCGGAGCGCGACACCCGGAGATCTCGAAGGCGTCGTCGGGCTCGTCGAAGCGTGCGGACTGACGAGCGAGGGCATCGAACGGGAGATCGGGGACTTCGCCGTGATCACGCTCGCGGGCGTGACGGAGATCGCCGGGTGCGTCGGGCTCGAATGGGGCGGCGGCGCGGCGATGATCCGGAGCCTCGCGGTGCGGCGGTCGGCCCGGAAGTACGGCTTCGGCGAGCGGCTCGTCCGCTGGGCGATCGAACGCGCCCGGTCGGCCGGCGTGGAACGCGTCGTGCTGCTCACGGAGACGGCGCCGCGCTTCTTCGCGCGCCTCGGGTTCGCGGCCGTCGAACGCTCGTCGCTGCCGAAGGCGCTTCTCGAATCGTCCTCCGTCGCGCCGACCTGAAATCCCGAAGGGGTCTCCTGTATGGAGGTGCGCCTCGCGTAGGATTCGTGGGAGCGCTTCAGACACTGAGCGGAAGCAAGAGCAGGCAACGAAAAAAGCGTTCCAGAGGGTATCTCATGTTGAATTGTGCCTATGTCCCGTACGGTTCTCAAGGCCCCTAAAAAAACCCAATTCCGGCAGGCCGGTTTTCGATTCTGCAAGAATCGTTTATACTTTTCCCGCCTGTTCGTCCCATTGCCAACGAACGAACTCGAAGGGGGACTGAGAGACTCATGCGTGGGAAACGAAAGCTCGTTGCGGCAACGATCGCGGCGTCGATGGTGGCGTCCGGGTGCGCGGCCGAAGCGGTCGCGAAGAAGGCGGCTCCCCGCTTTTCGCCGAAGCCGAACGCGGACGGGAACTACAACATCGTCTTCATCACCACGGATCAGGAGCAGTATTTCGTGGAATTCCCGCAGGGGACGGCGTACGAGGCCCGGCGGCTCCTCGCCGAAATCGGGACGACGTTCGAGAAGCACTACAACTGCGCGACGATGTCGACGTCGTCGCGGTCGGTGATCTACACCGGAAGGCACATCACGGACACGCTCATGATCGACAACACCGATTTCGAGTGGCAGGGGATGCTCTCCGAGAACATGCGGACGGTCGGCGACATGATGCGCGCGGCCGGTTTCTACACCGCCTACAAGGGCAAGTGGCACATGGGGAACTCGAGCACGCTCTCCGATGTCTCCGAGGAGCTGACCGACCTCGAGCCCTACGGCTTCGCCGACTGGAACGTCTCGGGCGACTATATCGGCAAGATGTGGGAGGGGTGGGAGAAGGACCCGGAGATCGTGAGCCACGCGGCGAAATGGCTCCGGGAGACCGGCGTCGCGAAGAACGCGCAGGGGACGTCGTTCTTCCTCGCGATCAACATGGTCAACCCGCACGACATCATGTACTTCAACGACGATCCGGCGTGGGTCGGCCCGGTCCCGGTCGGCCTGCCGCCCGACGACCCCGTGTACGCGACGTCCTACGCCGCGGGCATTCCGTCGTCGTGGAGCCAGGACGTCAGCGACGACAGACTCCCGGACGCGCTCGCGATCTTCAGACAGTTCATGTCGAGGCAAACGGGCCCTGTTTCGTCCGCTGCGAGCTGGAAGAGCTTTCAGGACTATTACTGGAACTGCATCCAGGACAGCGACAACAATCTCATGGGCATCCTCCGGACATTGACGGATCTCGGGATGCTCGACACCACGATCGTCGTCTTCACGGCCGACCACGGCGACATGGCCGGAGCGCACGGGCTCAAGGGCAAGGGCGGCTTCATGTACGAACAGAACACGCACGTTCCGCTCTATATCCACCATCCCGAGATCCCGGGCGGCGGATCGGTCACGGCGGTCACGAGCCACATCGACCTCGCGCCGACGTTCGTCCACATGGCCAACATCGGCGAGGCGCGAAAGGCCGCGATCACGGCCGGACTTCCCGGAAAGAACCTCATGGAACTCCTCCGGGGAACGAAACGGTCCGTCCGCGACGGCGCGCTGTTCTGCGCGGAGCTGATCTCGACGACGATGGCCCGGGCGAACAGGGACGCCGCCGGAAACATCGTGTATTACTCCTTCGATACCAGCGTCCGCGGGTTCGTTCGGGCGATCATGACCGAACGGTACAAGTTCGCGCGGTATTTCCCGCTCGAGTTCGGCACGCCGACGACGATGGACGAGCTTCTGGCGAACAACGACATCGAACTCTACGACCTCGAGAACGATCCGGGGGAAATGACCAACCTCGCGGCCGACCCGGTCGCGAACGCCGCGCTGATCATGGAGATGAACGCGAGGCTCAACGCGTTGATCGCGGACGAGATCGGCGTCGACGACGGCTCCGAGGCGAAGGACATGATCGCGGCCTACAACGCGGCGCACGAGATTCCGAAGACCGGAAGCTGCGCCGCCGGGCCGACCCCGCTTGCGGGGCTTCTCGTACTGCTGCCGCTGTTCGCGGCCGCGTCCGGATTCAGGCGCGGGAAATAGCGCCCCGGATGGGCGGCGACACGCGGACCTTCGCCGTCATGGCGAAGGTCGTCGGCGGACGGTGCAACCTCGAATGCGCCTACTGCTACTACGTCGAAAAGCCGAAGCTCCTCGGGCAGACCTCGGCCGTGATGTCCGACGAGGTTCTCGAGGCGTACGTCCGGCGGAATCTCGAGATCAACGGGCGGGACGCGACGGTCGAGTTCGCGTGGCACGGCGGCGAACCGACGCTCGCTGGGCTCGGCTTCTTCCGGAAGGCGATGGCGCTCGAGCGACGGTACGGCGCGGGGCGGAAGATCGTCAACACGATCCAGACGAACGCGACGCTGCTCGACGACGACTGGTGCACCTTCTTCGCCGAGAACGGCTTTCTCGTCGGGGTGAGCGTCGACGGCCCGGAAGCGTTCCACGACGCCTACCGCCGCGGTCCGGCGGGCGGGAGCTTCGAACGCGTGATGAAAGGGATCGGGCTGCTCCGGAAGCGCCGCGTCCCGTTCAACACGCTGACGACCGTGAACGCCGCGAACATGGCGCACGCCCGCGACGTGTACGACTTTCTCAGAGAGTACACGGACTTCATGCAGTTCCTGCCCGTCGTCGAATGCGGCGGAACGGCCTTCGAGGCCGGAGACGGACAGCGGTTCGCGATGCCCCCGGGGATCCGGGGCACGAATCTCCTCCACCCGGCGACGGACTTCTCGGTGACGGCCGAGGGATACGGGGCGTTCCTCTGCGACGTCTTCGACCGCTGGAAGGCGCTCGACTTCGGGCGGAAGTTCGTCCAGCTCTTCGAAGTCACGATCGGGAACATGCGGGGGATCCGAGGCGGCCTGTGCGTCCACGACGCGCTCTGCGGCCACGCCGCGTCCGTCGAGGTCGCCGGGGACGTGTATTCGTGCGAACGCTACGCCTACCCGGACTACCGGCTCGGAAACATCCTCGAGACGCCGCTCGCGGAACTCATGGAGGGCAATCGGGCGTTCGGGATGCACAAGACCTACGGGCTTCCGAAGGAGTGCTTCGAGTGTCCGCACATCCGCCTCTGCTTCGGCGGCTGCCCCAAGGACAGGATCCTGCTCTCGAAGGACGGGCGGCGGGGCAGAAACTACCTCTGCGACGGCTACAGGCGCTTCTTCTCGCACGTCGCCGCGAACTCCGGCATATCGTGAACGGGTCCGGGCTCCGGCGGCCCTGCGCCGCCGGAGCCCGGACGAATGCCGTCATCTCCTGTGCGGACGGCCGATGATCATCGAGGCGGTCATCGATCCCTTCCCGTTGCATTTCGCGACGACGGTGATCTTCTCTCCCCTGCGCAGAGGACGGAGGTAGAAGACGTCGATCTGCGACTTCTCGTTCGTCTGCATCGTGTAGGTGCGCGCGGCGATGACCTTGTTCCCTGCCATGACCGAGATCCGGCTGATATAGTGGGCCGTGACGTCCGCCACCGGATGAAGGACCCGAACTTCGAGCACCCGCTTTCCCGTCTCCCAGTGCAGGCCGATCGCGCTCGGAGCGTGGGCGGACGCCGCGCCCGCCGCCAGCAAAAGGAGAACACCCAGACACACGGCGACGCCGGTACGAAACTTCCTCATTCCAATCCCCTCCCTTGACGGATTTTCCGAAGGATTTCTTCAAACATTATAGTCTATTCCAAAACTACCCACAAGGCGTGAACACGGCTCAGAATAAGATTACTATTTGTATATAATCATAGGCCGGCACACTCTTATAGACGTCACCCGGGAGAGTCGTCGCAATGGCGGCGGCGGGGTGAACATGACGACGAAGGAGTGATACGGATGGCGACCTATTCGCCGATGGACAGCAAGGTGGTTCTGCGCGTGCAGACCGGAACGGATTCCGGCGGAAAGCCGGTTCTCCGGAGCATTTCCCTGATGAAGGTGGCGCACGCCGCTTCGGCCGACAGGGTGAAGGCGGTATCCGACGCGCTCGGGGCGCTTCTGGCCCATGAGATTCGCGGCATCGAAAAGATCGACAACAATTCCGTGGAGATCGCCTAGGCGGTCCCTGAAAGGAGCTGATTGGGATGAAGACTGTGCGGATGCGTTTCGGAACCGCGGACGGAGCGACGATGTCGCTCTCCCTGGGGTACGCGAAAGACACGCTGACGGAAGCCGAAGTCCGGACCGCGATGCAGGCGGTGATCGACAATCCGATTTTCGTTACGGCCCCGGCGACCGTCAAATCGGCGGAACTCGTGGACCGGACGGTCACCGAACTGATCGAGGGCTAGCCGCGGGAGGCGGATCATGGAGGATATTCTGGCGTCGTCGATCCAGAGCGGCTTTGCGGTCGCGGTGGCCGCATACCTTCTGGTCCGGATGGAAAAGCGCCTGGATGATCTGAGGGTGGCGATCGACGAGCTTCGGTCGGCCATCGAGGGAGAGGATGCCCGGTGAGGTTGAACGACGTCCGGGTGTCGCTCCACTTCTCGCTCCGCGAGTTCGAGTGCCCGTGTTGCCACAGGGTGCGGATCCATCCGCTCCTGGTGCTCCGCCTCGAGGAGCTCCGCGGGGTCTGGGGGCGTCCCCTTCTCCTGACGAGCGGATACAGGTGCGATTCGCACAACTCGCGGGTAGGGGGCGTTCCGAAGAGCGACCATCGTCTCGGGCTCGCGGCGGACGTGGCCGTGGCGCGGGAGGACCAGGAATCGTTCGTCCTCGCCGCGGCCGACGCCCACTTTCACAGGATTCTGCCGAACGGGGCCCGGGAGTACGTCCACCTCGCTGTGGACGCGGGGGGCGCATGACGACTCCCGCGGGAACGATTGGGGCCGGGGAGGCGTGCGCCGCCTTCCGGCCCCTCGTCCGGGCGACTGCCCGGCGGTACGTCGGGCGCGGGGCCGAGTTCGAGGACCTGGAACAGGAGGGGTATCTCGCGCTGATCCGGCTGCTTTCCCGCTGCCCCCCGGAGGAGCCGCTCCCGAAATTCCTGAAAATGCGCCTGCCGGCCATGGTACGCGACGCGGCGGAGCGGATGCGCTCCAGAGCGAGCGTGAATGTCGACGACCTCGAGGGGACCGAAGCGGAACCCTGGTGTCCGCCCGGTGAGACCGGAGAATCGCCGCTCTTCGGACGATTGCTTTCGGGAGAGGATCTGGACATCGTCCGCCGGCTCGCCGAAGGATGGTCGCAGGCCGACATCGGACGCGGACTCGGGGTATCGCAACAGGCGGTGAGCGCGCGTCTGCGCCGGATACGTCCGATGCTCCGCCCTCTCCTTTTCGAATAGACTGAACGGACATGAAATCAGGCCGGGGAGATTCTTTTGCCATGTAGGCGAAAGGCCTCCCGGCCCTTTTCATGTGTTCCGGAACTCCCGAAGCGCGTATAATCTATAAAAGGAATCGCTGGAGGGACTTTCGGATGTCCATTCGATCGAAGCTCTGGATGCTCGCGCTCGGAATATGCGTCGCCGTGATGGGGATGTCTGTCCTGACGTATTTCTGGGTCAGCGATCTCTTCGGTCGCCGCCTGGAGGAAGCGGGGCTCGCGTCGGCGCGCGACGGCGCCGACGCGATCACCGAGTACTTCGAAAAGCTCCGGGTTCTCACGGAGAACGTCGCGGTCGCGACATCGTTTCATCTGGCGGAGCCGGCCCTCGCGATGCGACGCGACGATCACGTCGAGACTCTGATGTCCTCGTTCCTCGAACGGCATATCGGCGCCGGAATTCAGGACATCTTTGCCGGACTCGAGTCGGACGGCTCGTTCGCGGACGGGTCCCGCTGGCGCGAACCCGAAGGCTACGACTGCAGGAAGCGTCCGTGGTACCGCCAGGCCGCCGACTCGGGGCGTACCGTGGTTACGAAGCCCTATCTCGACCTGATCACCAGAAAAAACGTTCTCTCCGTCACGACCCCAGTCCGTTCCGCCGATGGCGCGCTGCTCGGCGTCGCTGGAATCGACGTCGACATGCAGCGCCTTCAGACGCTCGTTTCGCCGCGGCGCGTCTTCGGATCGGGCTTCGGCATCCTGATCGGCGGCGACGGGACGATCCTCGCCGCTCCGTATCCGGAACTCGTGCTGTCCACGAACATCCTCGACCGGGATTTCGCCGAAAAAGACTTCCGGCTCGCGGGAGAACGCATGCTCGACGGAACCTCCGGAAGCGCGGATGTGTCGTTCCGGGGGCAGCGATGGCGGCTTTTCTTCCATCCGTGCGGGAAATTCCCGGGATCGACGGAACGTCTTTCGTTCGGTCTTCTTTTTCCGGAACGCGAGCTTCTCTCGCTCGCCCGCGATGTCGCTTTCCTGCACATGGGGGGCGGACTGATGGCGCTTTTCCTCGTCCTGCTCGTGATCATCCCGACAGCGATGGGAATCTCGAAGGCATTCACCGGACTGCAAAAGACGTCCGAGAAGATCGCGTTGCAGTTCTCGCCGAAGCGTGATCTCGCGGAAGCCGCGCTCTCGCTCACGATGCTGCACCAGTCCGTCGTCGAACAGAAGCGCCGGACGGGAATCTCGGAACTTTCCTCGTTCCTCGGAGGGCTCGAATCCGCGCTGAACGCGATCTCCGGACAGCAGGAAGAAATATCGGCGCTCACCGAAGAGACCATGGCCATGAACGACGAGCTGATCCATGCGAACGAAGCCCTTCGCAGGCGCGAGGATATCTGGTCGCGTACGCTCGAAGTGGCCGTCGCGATTTCGAGCCCCGGCGAGTTCGAAGACAAGCTCCACTCCATCGCGGAGACGATCCGGCAGGTGACGGGCGCGTTCGGCGTCCTGATCGCGCGCATCGACGGCGATGTCGCGATCAGCCTCGCGACGGCGGGATACCGCAACCAGATGGTTTCGCCGACCGCGCCGCTCGACGGGACGGTCGTCGGGCGCGTCGCGAGGACGGGGTTGCCGGCATGGGTCGAACGCGTCGATCGCGATCCCGAATATTTCCCCGTCAACCAGGCGGTCCAGTCCGAGGTCGAACTGCCGCTTTCGGAAATCGGGAAGGTCATCGGAGTCCTCGAGCTGGCCTTCGACCGCAGGACGCCGCGCAACGAAGAACTCCTGCAGACGCTGCACCCCGTCGCGTCGGCCCTCGCGGGCCTCATCGGCGCCGAGTACTTCCACCGCGAGATTCTCGACTCGTACCGCTACCTGGCAGAAAAACTCCAGTCCGTCACGGGAATCCACCACTACGAGACCGCGGAGCACACCGACCGCATCGGCGCCTATTCGCGGCTCGCGGCGGCGTGGTTCGGCCGGACCAAGGACGAGCAGGAAAATATCTTCGTTTTCGCGAGGCTTCACGACCTCGGCAAGCTTCGGGTTCCCGTCGAAATTCTCGCCAAACCGGGGCCGCTCACGGCCGAAGAGATGGATGTCGTCAGGAGGCACCCCGAGTGGGGCAGGGAACTTCTCGGCGACGCCAGCTGGCTCGATATGGCGCGCAGGATCTGCATGACGCACCACGAAAAATGGGACGGTTCGGGATATCCGTTGGGGCTTCGCGGCGAGGAGATTCCATGGGAGGGGCAGATCGTCGCGCTCGCCGACATCTACGACGCGTTGCGATCTCCGAGGGCCTACAAGCAGGGGATGACTCACGGAGAAGCCTGCCGGATCGTCATCGAGGGCGACGGCAGAACGATGCCCGGCCACTTCAGTCCGAAGGCGCTCGCGTTCTTCCGCGAGCGCAACGCGGATCTCGACCGTATCTTCTCCGAATCGATCCGGAAAACGAAGACGGTCTAGGTGTCTGTGCCCCTCCGCCATCCGGCCTCGGGGGGAAAGATCGCGCGCAGTTCGCGTTCCCAGGAACCGGAGAGAACGCATTGCGTCGTATCCGTTCCGACCACGACGAGGCGCGCGGCGTTCTGCTGCGCGTCCGACAGGACCGGGCGCCCCGCGCATTCCAGGATCGTGCAGTCGCTTCCCGTCTCGAGAACGTCCGCGTACGCTCGGTCGATCTCGCCCGAAACGACCCTTTCGACGTCGAGAATCTTGCCCGCAGCGAGAGACGGCTCTTCGTACGAACGACTCCTGAGCGCCGTGGCCGCCGCGACGCTCAGCGTCTCGAGAAGCGTCACGTCGCCGAATTCGGTCCCCGTCACCGCGTCCGAAACCGCCACATACCCCAGAAGTCTTCCCTGATCCCAGAAGAGAAAGAAATATTCCATCGAGTCTTTGTCCGGAACATCCGCAAGTCCGCGGACCCCAAGGCTCCTGAAGTAGTCGTCCGCGAGCGGCGCGGGCAGCGACGGGGGCGTTTCGCGGTCTTCGGCGAGCAGGATCGGAAACGCCTGCGGGACGCCGACGGCGACCGTTCGGCCGTCCTCGCGCTTCGCGAAGCGCACGTATCCGCCCGCGCGGGGCTGCCAGATCACGAGATGGACGGTCCGCGCCTGCGACATCTCGGCGAAGATCTCGAGAATCAACAGGAAGAGCGACTCCTTGCCGTGTTCCTCCATCATCCGGAGCGTCGCCTGGTGGAGGCTTTCGAGCCCGAACGCCTTCCGCGAGACCTCGGCGAACGCGGCCTCGCGTTCGCCCGAGAGGCACGAGAGCGACAGGGCCTTCGCCGAGACGTTCCCGAGCAGCTCGAGGAAGTTCATGTCCTCCTCCGTGACCTCGCGCTCCCACGCGAGAAGACAGTACACGCGGTTCTTGCACCCGGGAATCGGGAGGAGCACCGAGTAGTCCTTCGAGAGAAGATCCGAGTTCCGCTCCCCGAGGAGATCCCTGTGGGCCACGTCGATGCGTACCGGAACCGGCGAGAGGATCGGATCGCGGAAGAGGCCGACGCGTTCGATCGCGGGAGTTCCGTCCCCTTCCTTCGCCGAAAACGCCGCGCCGTCGTCGAGAAGCACGGCGATCCGGGATGGGAAGAGGCTTTCGCGGAGGACGTCCGAGAGGAACGCGATGAAGTAGTCGATCGGCATGGGCTCGAAAACGGAAGCGAGCGTGCTCTTCGTGGCGAGGATCATGTAGGCGAGCCGGGAGAGGCGTTCCTCGACGCGGTTCCGCCGGAGCGAATCCTGCCAGAGCCCAACGAGCGCCGCCGCGGGCCTGAGCTGCTCGAGAAGGTTCTCCGAGGGGTCCTGGCCGAGAAGGACGAACAGCTTCCAGTCGATGCCGCTCAGCCGGACGACGCAGGGCCACATCCCTTCGCTCCGGGCGAGATCGACGCGCGCTCCCGTCTCGGCGGCGGAACGGGGCGGGAAGAGCTCCTGAAGCTGCCCGGAGAGACGGCGCATATGCAGGCTCGACGTCGTGGTTCCGATGCCGTCCAGAATGACGAGATCCTCGCCTTCGGGCTGGACGATCAAAGCCGAGGATACCTCCGCGGCCAGGACATCCGACAGGAGATTCAGCGCTCCCCCGTTCAGGATGAATTCGACTCTCTCGTAGAGGTCCCGCATGTCCGTTCACTCCTTCCCCATCATTGTATGTATGGTAGCGCAAGTCGTGCGATGGCGCCAGATCTCCGACCGGATACGTATCGGTTCATTTTTTTCAAGCTTGTCTTTTATCCCCGTCGTCGTAGAATGCTCTTGAGGGGAAAATTGCCCCAGACATCATACATTTCAGGGAAGAACGGTGATAGCGCATGAACAAACTCGGAACGAGAATACTCGCGATCGTGCTCGTGTTGCTGCTCGCGTCGTCGGGGATCGTGGCGTTCTACGCGCTCCGCGTGAGCACGGAGCAGATGACCGTCGCCGCCGCCGACTACGAGGGGGCGCTCGCGAAGGCCACGGCCGAACAGCTCAACGATACCTTCGACCGCTTCAGCGGCATCCTCGTGGCCATGAACGCGCTCGTACGCACGCGGATCAACGTCACTGAGACCAATGTCGGCGTTCTCGACGTCCTCGTGGGGCAGTTCGCCGCGGCGAACGGGAAGTTCATCTCGGACCTCGGAACCCAGGCCGCGGAGATCACGGACGTCTACGTCTACTTCAACCCGGAGATGACGAAGAAGGACGCTCCGACCCTCGTCAACTTCACCCGGAACCAGGAAAAGGGCATCTTCATGTTTTCCGACAAGACCCCCTACACGTCGAAGGAGCTTCTGGACCGGAAGAACGCGGTGACGAACTGGTTCTGGAAGTGCCTCGACACGAAGGGGGCCTTCTGGGGCGACCCGTACGTCCGTGAGGGGAAGGAGCTCGTGAACTACTCGCTCCCGGTCGTGAACACGGAAGGGGCGACCATGGCCGTCGTCGGGATGACGTTCGACTACTCGTTCGTCCGGAAGGCAGTCTCCGCCGTGAAGATCTACAAGAGCGGCTACGCGTTCCTGCTCAACCAGGACGTGCGGTACATGGCGCATCCGACGCTCAAATTCGAGGGGCCGACGCTTCGCGAAGTCCAGAACGGGGCGTTCAAGGGACTCGCCGAGAAAATGCTCGCGGAGAAGCGCGGACGGTACGACTACGTCTGGGAGGGACAGGAGAAGACGATGACGTTCGAGACGCTGAAGAACGGCTACATCGTCAGCATGGCGTCGTCGAAGGCCGAATCGCTCGAAGGGGTATCGCAGATCCGCAACGCGGTATTCGCGGGCTCGGCGGTCATCCTCGCGGTGGCGGTCGTCATCATGATCTTCTTCGCGCGGAGCCTCTCGAAGCCGCTGGAGAACGCGGTGAGGCAGGCGAAGAAGATCGCCGAGACGGGAGACCTCTCGAAGGAAGTCGCGGTCGACACGTCGATCGTCGAGATCCGTCAGGTGGCCGAGGCCGTCAACGAGATGGTCCGCAGCGTGGACGGAGCCGTGAGGTCGATCCTGGACGTTGCGCAGAGGACGCTTTCCCGCGCGCAGGACCTTTCGGCGGCGTCGGAGCAGTCGGAAGCGTCCGCGAAGGAAGTTCTCGAAATGGCGGGACGCGCGGCGCGGAACACGCAGGACTCTGCGGCGGCGGTCCAGCAGGCCAACGCGGGAGTGGAGGAAGTCTCGGCGGGGGCGCAGGCCGGGGCGAAGGCGGCGGCGGCGGCGAGCGAACGGGCCGCCGAGATCGCGAAAGCGACGGAAAAGGGAGGCGACGCGGTCGACGAGATGGCGCAGCTGATCTCGCAGGTCAGCGCATCGGGCGACCAGGTCGGGGCGGCGATAGCGGCGCTGGCGAACACGGTATCGGGAATCAGCGGCTTCGTGGCGACGATCACCCAGATAGCGGACCAGACGAACCTGCTTGCGCTCAACGCGGCGATCGAGGCCGCGAGGGCCGGAGAGGCGGGACGTGGCTTCGCGGTCGTGGCGGAAGAGGTCAGGAAACTCGCGGAAGACTCCAACAGGGCGGCTGCGGAAGTGGGCAAGCTGATCGGCGACATCTCGAACCGGACGGACGCGGCGACGCGGGACCAGAAGGGATCGGCGGAGAAGGTGGCGCAGCTCGTGGAACGCGCGCGGGAGACGAAGGCGGCGATAGACGACGTCGTGGCGAAGGTATCGGTGATCACGGAGAACGTGCAGTCGATCGCGGCGACGATGCAGGAGCAGTCGGCGTCGAGCCAGGAGATGACGGCGGGGATGGACCACGTCGCGAAGTCGGGACAGGAGATCGCGGAGCAGATGGAGGCGATCAACGCGTCGGTGACGGAACAGAGCCGCGCGACGCAGTCGATCGCGGAGTCGGCGCAGGAGATGGTGGCGCTCGGCGAGGAGCTCCAGAAGGCCGTCGCGCGCTTCACCCTCGCGCAGTCCTCCGGCGGACTCGTCGCTAAGTAGACCCGATACGCCGACACAGGAAACGATTTTTTTCGGAAAGGGCCCCTGTGGATATCTGCGGGGGCCTTTTGTGCTTCCGAAACACAAAAAAACCGTTTTTTTCTTTTGTCTATTGAGTCTATTTTGTCCCGTCATCGTATAGAATAGTGATGGTTGCGGGAAAGGGGAGACTTCATGAAGCCGGACAACTATCGCGGGCCGGACAAGCGGCGTTTCTTCAGGGCGGAATGCCGCCTGAACACTGAATTCCAGATTCTGGACCCTGCGTTCGACGGCATATGGGATCCCCTCAGGCGCGCCGTCTCTGCCGATGTCCTCGATCTCAGCGTCGCGGGGATGAAGATCCGCTTCATTCCCCCGTCATGGGCGGATCCCGCCGACGGCACGGGCTTCGAATGGATGGAATGCGCCTTTCGCTTTATGATGAAGGGATCCTATCTCGTTCTGCCGGGACATATGCTCCGGATCTACGAACGGTACGGAAACACGTGCGTGACGGGGGTCGAGTTCGCGCCGCTGCCGCCCGACGAACAGTTCCGGATCGTGGAGCTTTTCGCCGAGTTTCGCCGGCGGCTCGCGGGGAACTGACGTCCACATTCGGAATGGATTCGCCGCCGGATGCAGTTCGTTGTAATTTACCCGTTTCGTCGTAGAATGAAGCATGAAGAAGAAAGAAACAGCGTTTCTTTGTCCTGATCTCATCATTATACGAAGAAAGAGCGGTGATACCGGATGAACAGACTCGGAACGAGAATACTCGCGATCGTGCTCGTGCTGCTGCTCGCGTCGTCGGGGATCGTGGCGTTCTACGCGCTCCGCGTGAGCACGGAGCAGATGACCGTCGCCGCCGCCGACTACGAGGGGGCGCTCGCGAAGGCCACGGCCGAACAGCTCAACGATACCTTCGACCGCTTCAGCGGCATCCTCGTGGCCATGAACGCGCTCGTACGCACGCGGATCAACGTCACTGAGACCAATGTCGGCGTTCTCGACGTCCTCGTGGGGCAGTTCGCCGCGGCGAACGGGAAGTTCATCTCGGACCTCGGAACCCAGGCCGCGGAGATCACGGACGTCTACGTCTACTTCAACCCGGAGATGACGAAGAAGGACGCTCCGACCCTCGTCAACTTCACCCGGAACCAGGAAAAGGGCATCTTCATGTTTTCCGACAAGACCCCCTACACGTCGAAGGAGCTTCTGGACCGGAAGAACGCGGTGACGAACTGGTTCTGGAAGTGCCTCGACACGAAGGGGGCCTTCTGGGGCGACCCGTACGTCCGTGAGGGGAAGGAGCTCGTGAACTACTCGCTCCCGGTGACGAACTCGGAAGGGGCGATCATGGCCGTTGTCGGGATGACGTTCGACTACTCGTTCGTGCGGAAGGCGGTCTCCGCCGTGAAGATCTACAAGAGCGGCTACGCGTTCCTGCTCAACCAGGACATGCGGTACATGGCGCATCCGACGCAGAAATTCGACGGTCCGACGATGCGCGAAGCCCAGAACGGAGCGTTCAAGGGACTCGCGGAGAAAATGCTCGCGGAGAAGCGCGGACGATACGACTACGTGTGGGAGGGAGTCTCGAAGACGATGACGTTCGAGACGCTGAAGAACGGCTACATCGTCAGCATGGCGTCGTCGAAGGCCGAATCGCTCGAAGGGGTATCGCAGATCCGCAACGCGGTATTCGCGGGCTCGGCGGTCATCCTCGCGGTGGCGGTCGTCATCATGATCTTCTTCGCGCGGAGCCTCTCGAAGCCGCTGGAGAACGCGGTGAGGCAGGCGAAGAAGATCGCCGAGACGGGAGACCTCTCGAAGGAAGTCGCGGTCGACACGTCGATCGTCGAGATCCGTCAGGTGGCCGAGGCCGTCAACGAGATGGTCCGCAGCGTGGACGGAGCCGTGAGGTCGATCCTGGACGTTGCGCAGCGGACGCTCTCCCGCGCGCAGGACCTTTCGGCGGCGTCGGAGCAGTCGGAAGCGTCCGCGAAGGAAGTTCTCGAAATGGCGGGACGCGCGGCGCGGAACACGCAGGACTCTGCGGCGGCGGTCCAGCAGGCCAACGCGGGAGTGGAGGAAGTCTCGGCGGGGGCGCAGGCCGGGGCGAAGGCTGCGGCGGCGGCGAGCGAACGGACGGCGGAAATCGCGAAGGCGACGGAAAAGGGAGGCGACGCGGTCGACGAGATGGCGCAGCTGATCTCGCAGGTCAGCACATCGGGCGACCAGGTGGGAGCGGCGATAGCGGCGCTGGCGAACACGGTATCGGGAATCAGCGGCTTCGTGGCGACGATCACCCAGATAGCGGACCAGACGAACCTGCTTGCGCTCAACGCGGCGATCGAGGCCGCGAGGGCCGGAGAGGCGGGACGTGGCTTCGCGGTCGTGGCGGAAGAGGTCAGGAAACTCGCGGAAGACTCCAACAGGGCGGCTGCGGAAGTGGGCAAGCTGATCGGCGACATCTCGAACCGGACGGACGCGGCGACGCGGGACCAGAAGGGATCGGCGGAGAAGGTGGCGCAGCTCGTGGAACGCGCGCGGGAGACGAAGGCGGCGATAGACGACGTCGTGGCGAAGGTATCGGTGATCACGGAGAACGTGCAGTCGATCGCGGCGACGATGCAGGAGCAGTCGGCGTCGAGCCAGGAGATGACGGCCGGGATGGACCACGTCGCGAAGTCGGGACAGGAGATCGCGGAGCAGATGGAGGCGATCAACGCGTCGGTGACGGAACAGAGCCGCGCGACGCAGTCGATCGCGGAGTCGGCGCAGGAGATGGTGGCGCTCGGCGAGGAGCTCCAGAAGGCCGTCGCGCGCTTCACCCTCGCGCAGTCCTCCGGCGGACTCGTCGCTAAGTAGACCCGGTCTTGTGTTTCCGGCCCGGAAAGACCGAAACGCGTTATGTTCGGAGGTGGCGTGATGGAATGCGTGCTCATTGAACGGGATCCGATGGTTTCATCGCTGGTGCGTCAGTTCGTGACCTCGGTCGCGGGGATGGAGATCTCAGCGGAGTATCGCGATCTTCCCGACATCGCCGATTCCGCGCTCGAAAGCGCCGAGATCGTCCTTCTCGAGCATCCTGCGACGCTCGACATCATGGAACTGCTTCGTCGCATGCACTCGATCGCGCCCTCGTGCAGCGTGGTTCTTCTCTCGGAGAGCAGGCGGGCCGACGACGCGATCCGCGCCTTCGAGAGCGGCGCGTTCGATCTTCTCTTGCGTCCGTTTTCGTTCGAACGACTCCGTGATGCGCTCGAAAATGTCGTCGCCTATCGCCGTTTTATGGCGACGGTTCCGGCGGAGGTCTCCCAGAGCGCTGTCGACGACCTGCGCGGCATCCGTTCGGCGAGCGCCCCGTCGTCGGCGCTGCCGATGAATATCGTTCGTCAGACGATGGACCTCATCCTCGACGCGCTGGAACAGGGGGAGTCCATGACCGCCGAAGAGGTCGCCGCAAGCGCCGGGCTGTCCCGCCCGACCGCATGGCGCTACCTCGAACACCTGTGCCGCTCCGGTCAGGTCATGAGTTCCCACGGATACAGACCGAAGGGGAGGCCCGTGCGCCGCTACAGCCTGCTCCACCGCTGATCCGGCCTCTTCCGGAATTGTCGATTCTGACGCTGTCCGGCGCCATGACGGGCCGGACAGCGTCGTGTACGGAGATGATACAGAAATGCCCCGATCCGTCGACCACAAACGAATACGCTTCTGGACGCACACTCGGCGCCGGCGCCAGTCGCAGCTGATCCGGGCGCTCGTCGTCGGCCTCGCGGCCGGCGCGCTCGGCGTCCTCTTCCAGTACGGCCTTTCGTTCGCCGAGTCGCAGCGTTTCGCGCTACTCGGCGCGCTCGAAGGCAGCCCCTTCCGGTGGGTCATCGTCCCGGTGCTCTGCGCGGTTGCCGGCGCGACGTCGCGCATGATCACGGGAGCGTGGGCGCCGGAAGCGTCCGGAAGCGGCATCCCGCACGTCAAGGGAGTCCTTCTCGGCCTCAGGTCCCTCAAGAAACGCATCATCCCCGTCAAGTTCCTGGGCGGCATGCTCGCGATCGGCGCGGGGTTCTCACTCGGACGCGAAGGACCGACGGTCCAGATGGGAGCGGTCGCGGGACATGCGGTCTCGCAGTTTCTCGGGGTCCCTCCCCGATACCGTCCCCAGCTCGTCGCCGCCGGCGCAGGAGCCGGGCTCGCGGCCGCGTTCAACGCGCCGCTCGCCGGATTCGTCTTCGTCATTGAGGAGCTGCAGCGCGAAATGTCCCCCTACACCTATGGTGCGGCCCTTGCGGCGACCGTCGTGGCGGACGTGGTCACGCGAACCTTCATCGGGCAGTTTCCCTCGTTCGACATCACAGGGATCTCCATTCCGCCGCTGAACCACCTTCCGCTCTTCCTGCTCCTCGGGCTTCTCTGCGGCCTGCTCGGGACGCTCTTCAACGTCGCGCTCCCGGGCGCGATGAACGCGATGCAGCGGATTCCCGGACCGCGATGGGGCAAGGCGGGAGCCGTCGGTGCGGCCGTCGGGATCGCTATCCTGATTTTTCCGAGCGCGACCGGCGGCGGACAGCACATCGCGGAGATCATCCTCCAGGGGCGCGCCGTCGAACTCCTGAAGACCGTCCCGTTCGCGACGGGACTTCTCGGGTTTCTCGGGGCGCTTCTCGCGGCAAAATTCCTTCTCACGCTTTTTTCGTATGCCGCCGGGGTTCCCGGAGGAATTTTCGCCCCGCTGCTCGTGATCGGTTCCGTAGCCGGAGCGCTGTTCGGCGAGCTGATCGACCTCTGGGTGCCGGGACTCGTGGCGCATCCGGAGGCGTTCGGCGTCCTCGGCATGGCGGCGCTTTTCGCGGCGGTCGTCCGGTCGCCGCTCACGGGCGTCGTGCTGATCCTCGAGATGACCGGATCGCACGCGCTCCTCTTCGCCCTGATCGTCACGGCGATGACGGCGTATTTCGTCGCCGATTTCCTCGGCACGAAGCCGATCTACGAGGCGCTGCTCGAACGGGACCTGCGCAGGAGCGACCCGTCGCGGAACGACGATCCGGACGATCCGATACTCGTCAACATGGTAGTCGAACCGTTCTCCGCAATGGAGGGCCGCCTCGTGAAGAACCTGGGATTGCCGAAAGGGTGCCTCCTGATCACGATCACGCGCGGAGGGCACGAGATCATTCCGGACGGAGGCACGGAACTTCAGGGGGGCGATCAGCTCATGGTCCTGACGTCCGGAACGTGTCCGATTCCGGATATCCGCCACAAGGGCCAGTTCGGCGGCGACGTTGCCTGAAACGATTCGGGCCGCGCTTGTGCGAAGCGCGGCCCGAATCGTTTCATTCCTCCGGAGTCCTGCCCTTCCTGACGGACGCGTTCTTCTCCGCCTCGTACTGCTTTTTCCAGAAGTAGTTGACGTGATGGATCATGGCCTCCCACGCCTTCTGCGGAGATTTCGACCTCATGGCCTCGAGGACTTTCCAGTGCTCGCGCCTGTCTTCGTCGGGAAGGATCGAATAGTGGAACTTCCGTTGCGCCCAGATCTCGCCGCGCAGCGAATCGAGAAGCTTGACGAGAAGCCTGTTTCCCGAGATTTCGACGATCGCGTTGTGAAACGCGTCGTGAATGTCGTTGAGAGACTCGCTGCGCTCTTCCCCCCTCAGGATGTACTCGAGCCTGTCGAGATCCGCGGGAGTCGCCCTCTGTGTCGCCCAGTACGCCGCCTGTCCTTCGAGAAGCTGCCGGATCTCCATGAGTTCCGTGTAGGAGGAGTCGGAAAACATCGTGACGGCAAGCTGGGTTCCGTTCAGGATCCTGTCCGCGTTTTCCGACAGGAACGTCCCCTGTCCCGGATGGGCTTCGAGAACCCCCGAATGCGCGAGCGCCTTCAGAACCTCGCGGATGCACGTCCGGCTGACGCCGAATGTCGCGGCCAACGACTGTTCCCCCGGGATCCGGCTCCCCGGAGTCCAGTGGTTCTCCTTTATCGCCGCTATCATCTGGGCCATGACGTCGTCATGGAGCGTGGATCTGTTCGCGTGCTTCAGCACTATGGTGTCCGACCTCCCTGAATGGTGCGGTGTTCCGTGCCGCGTTCGGGCGCTCCGGACGGAAGACGGCGGACAGATCGCGGCTTTTGTCCGGAGAATATATTATACAGTACGACATGCCGTTTATGGAGCGGCGAGTCGCACATCATGATGTTTTTTTCACGATGTTGCGGTCATCACCGGACGATCGACAAAAAAGGCCGTCCATCCCCTACCTGAGGGGACAGACGGCGTTCCCGAAAGACGGGGACGAAGGGGGAGTCGTCCGGTTCCGTCTATGATAGGGGGCATCCTTCGTGCTTCTTTCGCGCGGCCTCGCGCGGGACGATGTACTCGAAGTTTCCGTTGATCTCGGATTTCGTCTCCTTCCCTCCGGCGATTTCCAGGAGAAGATCGTAGAGCGCCGCGCCGGTCTGCGGGATCGTCGCTCCCTCGATGACGACGCCCGCGTTGAAGTCCGTGATGCTGCCGAGCTTCCGGAACGTCTCGGGGTTTCCCGTGAGCTTGAGCGTCGGCATGACCGCGTTGCCGACGGGAGAGCCGCGTCCCGAGCTGAAAGCCGTGACGACGGCTCCCTGCATCGCGAGACCGGTCAGGTTGAACGGATCGGGGCCCTGGGCGCGGTTGTCGATCACCCAGAGGCCGGGATGGGGCATCGTCTGGCCGAGCTTGAGAACGCCCTGGACCGGCGACGTTCCCATCTTCTTGATGTTTCCCATCGACTTTTCGACGAGTGTCGTGATTCCGCCGGCCTTGTTGCCCGGAGTCGGGTTGACCTCCTCGATTTTCTGCCCGTAGGTTTCGATGTATTCAGCCCGGAGTTCCGAGATCATGTCGAGTACCCGCAATCCCACGTCGTGAGTCACGGCGCGCGACGCGACGATGTGCTCGCTTCCCGGGAAGCCCGCGACTTCCGACATGAGGACGCTGCCTCCGTTCGAGACGACGAGATCGGTCATCGCGCCGATGACGGGGTTTGCCGAGAGCGCCGTGGTCCAGTCGGACCCGCCGCACTGGACGCCGACGACGAGGTCCGCGACCCGGCACGGAACGCGTTCCTGCGATTCGCAGACGCCCTTGAGCCTCCGGACGATCCCGATGCCCTTCCGTTCGGCCTCGGGAGACCCGCCCTCGCGCTGGATCAGGATGGCCTCGACGGGCTTTCCGGTCTCCGCGACGGCCGCTCGGACGCTATCGATGTTCGTCTGTTCGCAGCCGAGGCCGACGAGAAGGACGGCTCCGACGTTGGGGTTCCGTCCCGCGGATATGAGCGCGAGGCGCGTCCTCGCGTGGTCGTGTTCGAATTCGCAGCACCCCTGCTCGTGGACGATCGGGATCGTTCCGGTCGCCCGGGCGATCCGCTCCGTGACCGTGTTGGAGCACGAGACCATCGAGATCACGAGGACGTAGTTCCTGATTCCGATGCGTCCGTCGGGGCGCCTGTAGGCCATGATTCCGGTCATGTCCCTCACCCCTTTATCGCGCGGAAGGCGCGCTCGTATTCGTTGCAGAGACGATTCGTGATGTCTTCGACGTTCTGCGAATGAACGTGCGCGCCCGGGGCGATATCGCACGAGGCGAGGCCGATCGTGACGGCGTACTTGACGATCCTCTCCCCGCGCGGGATGCGCGACAGGGCGATCTTGTGGCCGAGGGGGACGGCGTCCTTCGCCGTGAGGCGTTCCCCCGCGCACTCGAGCGTCTCGCCGGCCGCCGTGTCCTGCGCGACGACGGCGACGTTGTCCTCGGGCTCGATCCGTATCGCCTTTTTCATCGTGTCCTACCCCCGCATCAGCGTTTCGATCTCGCGGATGGTCTTTCCCTCGAGTCCCATCTTCGCCAGAGTCTGCCCCGTCGCGAAATAGTCCTGCCCGAGCAGCAGGCCGCAGAGTTCGACGACGGCGTTCATGACGGGCGTCGCGACACCCGCGAGTTTCCCGAGTTCGACGAGCGGGACCATCGAGAAGGGCGTGTCCTCCGTGAGGAAGCGGTGGTCGAG
This sequence comes from Lactivibrio alcoholicus, assembly GCF_055390895.1. Lineage (NCBI taxonomy): Bacteria > Thermotogati > Synergistota > Synergistia > Synergistales > Aminobacteriaceae > Lactivibrio > Lactivibrio alcoholicus. The sequence continues at coordinate 1,439,079 of NZ_AP042471.1, read as the reverse complement.
CGTTTTCGGCGCGTCGGGCTTCGTTCCGCCGAAGGCGGGGTTCGCGAGGATGACAGAATGAAGGTCGTCGCCCGTCACCTTGTATTGCGTGCGGATCGTGTCGACGGTGCTCGCGAGGTCGAGTCCGAAGGCCTTCGCGATCGCGAGACGCTCCCGGTCGACGGTCTCCATCGCGCGGCAGACGCATTCGGGCATTCCGTCGAAGTAGAACCGGAAGTCCCCTTTGGTTCCCTCGATCCGGCCGGCGTTCATGAGCATCGGCACGCAGTGGACGACCATGTTCGTGTTCGCCATGCTCGTCTGCAACACGTTCGCGCCCCGTTTGTACGAGGTACAGAACGCGTCCTTCATGACGGCGTCGACGCGGTCGTAGTCGTTGTCCGGGAGGACGGCGAGCGTAACGGGGTTCTTGACGCCCCGGACGTTGACGCGGCCCGGTTCGACGGCCGCGCAGGCGTAGGGCAGGTTGTCCGTCTCTCCGACGAGGACGTTTTTTCCGAGCTTCCGGAACGCGTCCTTGAGTCCGAACGTCCCATAGTTTCCGGGCGAGAGAACGAGGATCTGTCCGTTTTCGAAATGAGGCAGCGCAAGGTCGAAAAACGCTTTCTGCGCGAACGACGGCGCCGTGAAGTAGACGATCTCGGCCCCCTCGAGCGCTTCGGAAGCATCTGTCGTCGCGCGCGAGAGTTTCCCGGCGCCGATGATCTTGTTTTCGAGTTCGATCGTGTTTCCCTTTGCCCGGATTGCCTCGACCGTGGCCGCGAACTTCGGGTGTTCGTAGAGCGTGACGTCGTGTCCCCGGAGCGCGAGGTCTCCGGCGAGCGCCTGGCCTCCGTTGCCCGCGCTCATGACGGTGATTTTCCTCATCGTGGTGTCCCCTTCTTTCGAGGGATATCGGGAAGAGGCCGCGTCGCGGCCCCTTCCACGCGTGTCGCGATTATTCGAGAACGAACGTCGAGACGATTTCGTTATATGCCTTCTCGCCGATGACCTTTTTGAACTCCGCCCAGGAGACTTCGCGGCCGATCTTCGCGAATTCCTTGAGCTGCGCGTCGGTCGGACGGTAGACCTTCGTCCCGGCCTTCTCCATCAGGTCGACGTAGTGATCCTGATCGGTGACGGCCTTGACCCAGCGGCGCTGCTCGAGTTCCTTCGCCTTCGCGTCGAGGATCTTGCGGTCGGCTTCGGAGAGCGAGTTGTACAGCTCGAGGTTGATCGTGAGCGGCCAGCACTCGAAGTGCGTGTTCGCCGCGATGTAGCACTTCATGAGATCCTGGAAGGAAACGTGGTAGTTTTCCGCGCCGCCGCCGAAGATTCCGTTGACGATTCCCGTCTGGGCCGCGGTGAAGAACTCGGCGAACGGGAGCGGCGTCGCCTGGTAGCCGAACGTGTTCGCGAGCGTCTCCCACGTCTTCATCGTGGGCACGCGAACCTTGAGGTTCTTCGGCGACGTCGGGTTGAGCGGATCGGCGGGTTCCTTCAGCAGGCCGATGCCTCCGAAGTAGACGGGCCAGTAGGCCAGAACCTTGATGTTCTGCTTCTCGTAGAGCTTCGCGATGTAGTTGCCGAACGGCGTGCCCGACGCGTAGTTCTTCTTCGCGAGTTCGTAGGTCGGCACCACGTACTGGAGCGTGAACGCGAGAAGCTTTTTGTCGACGTTCGTCGCGGCGGACATGACACCCATTTCGACGGAACCGATGCCGATCTTTTCCTGAACGACGGTGTAGTCGCCGAGCTGGTTGGCGCCGTAGACCTTGATGTCGATCCGGCCGTTCGTCGCCTTGCGCATCTCGTCGACGAACCAGGTGACTTCCTTGTCGATCTCCGAATTGGCCGGCCGGATGTGGGCGATCTTCCACGTGTAGGACTTGTCGGCGGCGAACGCGCTCCCGGCGAGGAACGCACAGCTCAGGACGATGGCCAGCGCACACAGAACAGCGTATTTTTTCACACGAGACCCCTCCTTGTGTCGAAACATGAAAATCCTGAATTCATGAAACACCGCTCGGAACCGGGTGAACCACACTTTCCGGCGTCTGCGACCGGCACCCCTCCCTCCACAGGAACGACGCTGTATTCCCCTTACATATAGCCGAGCATCCTCGGGAGCGTCAGCGAGAGCGCGGGCCAGTAGGTCGTCAGGAGCATGACGGGGACGTACCCGAGCAGGAAGAGGCCCACATGGGGAAGGATGTCCATGAATTCGACCCTGCCGATGCGCATTCCGAGGTAGAGCAGGCTCGCGTACGGAGGCGTGAGGCTGCCGATCGCGAGGTTCACGCAGAAGATCGCGGCGTACTGGATCGGATGCAGTCCGATCGCCTGGGCGAGCGGCATGAGCAGCGGCGCGACGAGGATGATTCCCGTCACGTCGTTGACGATCATTCCGACGAAGAGAAGCAGGAGGTTGATCAGGATCAGGATCATGACCTTGTTCGTCGTCAGGCTGAAGACCGCCTTCACGATGAGCTGCGGGATCTGGAGCACGACGTACGTCTGGCTCAGCATCATGCTGCACATGATCATGATCATGATCGATCCCGTCGAAACGCCCGAACTCTGCGACACGGACCAGAACGCCTTCGGAGTCAGCCCCTTGTAGACGAGGAAGCCGACGGGGATCGAATAGACGACGGCCGCCGCCGCCGCCTCGGTCGGCGTCATGACGCCCCCGTAGATTCCGCCGAGGATGAGGACGGGCATGAAGAGCGCGGGCAGCGCCTTCCACCCCTTGGTGACGATCTGGCGCCGCTTTTCCTGTTTCGTGATCGCTGGCGGGATGACGAGCGGGAACTTCTTCGCGCAATACAGGTTGATCGCGCAGAAGATCGCCGTCGTCAGGAGTCCCGGTCCGACGGTCGACAGGAAGCACGCGAGGACGCTCGTCCCCGTGACCCAACCGAAGATGATCATCGGCGTACTCGGCGGGATCAGGACGCCGAGGATCGACGAGCAGGTCACGAGCGCGGTCGCGAACGGCCGGGGATATCCGCGCTTGACCATCTCGGGAATGAGCATGTTGCCCGTCGCCGCGACGCCCGTGAACGCACTGCCCGATATCGCGCCGATGAGCGCGCACGTGATGGTCGCGACGATTCCGAGTCCGCCCCTGACCCGTGCGACGAAGACGTCCACGAACTCGAGAAGGTACTTCGCGATGCCGCTCTCGCTCATGAGCGACCCCGCGTAGATGAAGAGCGGAATGCAGAGGAGCGCCGGGCTCAGGATTTGCTGGAGTCCCCAGAGCATCATGCCCTTCATCGAGACGCCGCCGACGATGCTCATGTAGAGCAACGAACCGCTGAAACAGAAGGCGATCGGGATCCCGAGCGAGAGCAACCCCGTCAGGATGAGAAGCGAGATGACGGAAATCGTAACCATTCTAGGCTTCCCCCTCTTCTCCGACGAGGGCGTCGGACGGAGTCGTCGCGTACAGGCGCATGTAGTCGAGGAATTCGACCGCCGTGTAGACGAGCATCAGCGCGAAGCAGACGAACACCGGCGCCTCGGTGTAGATCATCGGGATGAAGAGCGTGTCGCTCGTCTTTTCGACCCTGAGGGAATACTTGAGGAAGTCGTATCCCCAGTTCGTCAGCCAGATCAGGATTCCCGCGGCGACGAACGCCGCGATCGCCCGGAGAAGAAAGATCTGCTTCTTCCTGTGGAAGAAGATCTCGAGAACGCGCGCGATGAGCTGATTCTGTTCCGACGACGCCTTGACCGCCGCCGCGAGGTAGAGCCACGTCGTCGGGAATAGACACAGCTCCTCGATGCCCATCAGCGGGGAGCGGAAGACGTAGCGAAGGAGCACCTGCACGAAGACGAGGAGCGAAATGGCGATGATGCTCAGAACGATGACGCCGTCGAGAATCCTGTCGAGCGGCACGAGCACCCGCCGGAGCGCGAACTGCCGTGTTTCCATCGAGGATCACCCTTTCGGCCCGGAAAGCGTTCTCCGGGGCGGTTTCTGGAGCGTGGAGGGTCAGCTTCGACCCTTCGCCTTTTCGCGCTCGATGATGATCCGCGCCATGACGGTCGCGGCCGCGGTCATTCCCTCCTGCGCGGTGCGGCCGATGGCGGCCATCGATTCGTCGGCCGAGTCGCAGACGAGCCCGTCGCCCTTTGGAACGACGTATCCGTCGAGCGCGAGAATCGCCGATTCGATCGCCATTCCGGCGGCCGCGGAGAGCTTGAGCGCGCAGCCGTACTTGGCGCCGTCGCAGACGATCCCCGTGAGGCTCCCCGTCATATTCTGGATCGCCCGGTCCGCGGAGGCGACTCCGCCGCCCAGAAGCATCGACGCGCCGGCCGCGATGCCGATCCCGGCCGCGATGGCGCACGCGCAGATCGCCGAAAGTCGTCCGATGCGGCTTTTCATGAGGATCGTCAGAAGGTAGCTCAGCGCGACGGCGCGCAGCATCTCCTCTTCGCCACGCCCGAGTTCCTCCGCCATGACCACGAGCGGGAGCATCGCCGTGATTCCGACGTTGCCGCTCGTCGCGCAGCTCATCGCGGAAAGTCCGAGCCCGCCCATCCGGGCGTCCGACGCGGCCGCGGTATAGGATTTCGCCTTCAGGACGAGACTGTCCTTCGCCATCGCCCGGTACGCGACGCCGAACCCGGCGCCGACGCCCTTCACGAGCCCTGCCTCGGCGAGCGCGCGATTCATCGCGACGCCGTCCTTCAGGAACGCGATGTCGGAAAGCGGAACGGTCTCGGCAAAACGCCACAGATCCTCGAGACGGTACTTCAGAATGGCGTCCTTCGAATAGTCGAACGTGGTCCCCTCGAGCGACGCGCGGGTGTCGACGATGACCTTCCCGTTCGCCTCGAGGTAGACGACGTTCGTGTGCGTCTTCGCGACGATCGCCTTCCCGACGCCGTTCTCCGTCTCGACCTCGGCCTCGATACGCAGCCCGACGCCCGTGTACTCCCAGAAGATATCGACGTCGACGTTCTTGAGGAACGCGACCGCCCTCTTTTCCTCTTCGGGCGTCACCTTGTTCAGAACTTCGAGCCCGGCTTTCGAATCGCCCGCGACCGCGCCGAGCGCGACCGAGATGTCGATTCCCATCCGGTCGGTTCCGGGAATGCCGACGCTCAGGCTGTTCTTGTAGGAGTCCTTGTCCATCCGGACCGTCGCGCGACGGGGCGTTCCGCCGACGGCGTCGCGCGCGGCGGCGGCGGCGAAGGCTATCGAGACCGGCCCGGTACATCCAAGTGCGGGTTTGACTTCTTTTTTGAGAATTTCGAGCAGTTCATTCATATCCGGATCTTCTCCTTCAATAAGTGGATTTCCGACGATGTTACGCGTTTTTGTTGCGGTGCAGGGCCATGTCGGTGACTTTGCGATTCCATTCCTCCTTGAGGCGCATCGCGGTCGGCGTCGACCCGAGACCGCCCTTCATCGTCCCCCGGAGTTCGGGCGGAAGGAGTTGTTGCGTATTTGCGAGGGCTCCGACGACCTCGTCGGGCGGAATCGCGCTTTCGAGTCCCGAGAGCGCCATGTCCGCGGCCGCGAACGCGTTCGCGACGCCGATGCCGTTCCGCTTGATGCATGGGATCTCGACGGGGCCGGCGACCGGATCGCAGATCAGTCCGAGGATGTTCTTCATGGCGAGCGCCATACCGTGCGCCACCTGCCCCGGAGTTCCGCCGGCGAGCTGGACGAGCGCGGCCCCCGCCATGGCGGATGCCACGCCGATCTCGGCCTGGCATCCGCCGATCGAACCGGAGAGCGACGCGCGCATCGCGATCAGCGTCCCGGTGACGGCGGCCGCGAGAAGGGCGTCCACGGCCTCGTCGTCGGATGCGTTCCGCTCTTCGACGGCGGTGATCAGCGCGCCGGGGACCACGCCGCACGATCCCGCCGTCGGAGCCGCTACGACGCACCTGGCGCAGGCGTTCGTCTCCATCGCGGCGATCGCGCGCGCGACGGCCTTTCCGAGCGTCCTGCCTCCGACCGTCCGACCCTCCTCGACGGCACGGAGCATTCTCGCGCCGCAGTCTCCGGGAACGAGCCCGGCGACCAGGTCGTTCTTCCCCCGGATTCCATTCTCGACCGACTCCTTCATCGTGCCCCAGATCCGCGCGATGCGCGCGCGCACGTCGCTTTCGGCGAGTCCGCTCCGGCGGCACTCGTATTCGGTCGCGATCTGCGGCAGGGAACATTTGCGATCTTCGGCGAGACGGAGCATCCCGTCGAAGGACGTGAAGAGCGCGTTCGTGTCGCGCAACTTGTAGTCGAGGACTGCGGAAAGCGGGAAGACGTCCGAAACGCCGCGCGAGGCGCGCAGGCGCCCGGCGATCTCCGGGGAGGGAACGCGATCGAGCAGGCAGGTCCAGAGCGCGTCGTTTCCCTCTTCGGCGCGGACGACGCCGAGGGGCTTTTCTCCGAGCAGGGATTCCAGACCGTTCGCGTCGAAAGACCGGTCCGCCGTGAACAGGATCCCCTCCTCGCTGCCGCGGAGCCGGATCGGAAACTTCCCGAATTCCGTCATCAGGATCTCTCCACCGCCGACGGTGATTCCGACGACTCTCAGAGTTTTCCCGTTTCGGGAGAGGCGCATATCCACGGTGTTGGGGTTTCTGTCGGATTCGTATTCGGTATGGTAGGTGACCGGAATCCCGCGTCTCGCCGCCTCGTCCAGCGCGGTGCGGACGATGGGAGCGTCCTCGCCGTAGCCGAGAAGACCCGCCACGATCGCCGAATCGCTCAGATGTCCCTTATAGGTACGGGCGAGCGCGTTTCCGTAGAAATGTAGCTCGATGCTTTCCGGGGCGCCCCCGAGAAGAATGTGCCCCATGCGGCCGATTCGGAGAACTCCCGCCGTATGGGAGCTGGACGGCCCTGTCATGATTGGTCCGAGAGCATCGAAAAGACTGACGAGGCGATCGCTGTCTTTCATGATACACGCTCCTTATGATGTCGAAATCAATACCGGCCGGGTTTTTTAATACTCGACGAACGAGTACGTTCCGCCGATTCCCTTCTCCTTTGCCCGCTGCCAGGCCACCGTCGCGACGGACACGTCCATCGCGCCCGTTCCGATCGGAATGCAGACGACCCGCTCGTCGGCGGACACGATGCCCTTCTTCTTTCCGGCGGCGAGTTCGCCGATCGTCGCGTAGAGATCCTTTTCGGTCAGACGGCCGCTCGTCCCGTGCTTGGCGAGCGCGCCCCTGTGAAGGGCCTGTCCCACGTGGTCGACGACGATCTTGTCTGCCTTCTCGATGCACTCGTCGGAGCACTCCTGATACGACCCCATCGGGAAGAGGATCATTCCCGGACGGAACCAGTCGTACCGGAAGAACTCTTCCTTCGACTGCGTGACGCAGACCGCGATATCGCCCGCGGCAGCCTCCCGGGGATCGGACGCGATGGTGATGCGCCCCTTCACGAACGGCTTCATGTCTTCGGCGTAGCGTTCCGCCGCGGCCCGGCTCACGTCGTAGACCATGACCTCCGCGATGTCGAAGAGTTCCGCGATGGCCATCGTCTGCGTGTGTCCCTGCATCCCGGCGCCATAGAGGCCGAGCCGGATCGTCTTTCCCTTGCCGTACATGTACTTGAGCGCCACGGCGGTCTGCGCGCCGGTGCGCATGTTCGTGATATAGGCGCCGTCCATCACGGCCCGGAAGTGTCCGAGATGCGGATCGATCAGCAGGATCATCGACGTGATGTAGGGGAATCCCTTCGCCTTCCGCTCGCCGAGGAAGCCGCCCGCCCACTTGATTCCGGCGCTGTCGCACCAGCCGATGTACGCCGGCATGGCGTTCATGAACCCCGCGTACGGCGGAAAGGCGGCAGTCTCGCCCAGGTCGAGGTTCACCTTGGTCGGATTGACGACCGTCCCGTCCCCCATCCCCCGGAAGGTTCTGTCGACACACTCGACGATATCCTTCATGGTGACGACAGACTGAATCTCCTTCTGGCTCAACAGCATCGTTTCCACTTTCACGTCACACATCCCTTTCCAGAGTACGTTTTTTGTGAACCGTTCCGTTTTCGCACGAATATCACAACACATCATAATGTCGGACATTTAGATAATAGCATTCATGCGTCGAGTCAGTCAACAATGAATTGCCTGACGAAATAGGCGCATTGCGACTCCCATTTCGCGCATCGGGAACCTCGGACCAAAGCAACGTGTTTGCTCTGGTGAAAAACAATACGAGCAAATACATTCATTTATGAGCAAATGGATTGTCGGGAAATGAAAGAGCCCGTACCCTGTGTGTGGAACCCGAAGGGGGGTGGAGCCTTTGAACAGCGAGGGGAAACTGCGCGACATGATCGGACCGCTCCATGGCGAGGAAGAGGGGTGGCGCGAGATCGGCCTCTGTTTGGTCGATCTGGGACTCAACGTCGTGATGCGCGAAGGAAGGATCGGAGATGTCGGCGCGGAAGGCGAAAAGTGCTACCGCGCGTTTCACGGCCGGAGAGCGCCCTGCCGGGGGTGCGCCGCGACGGAGACGATTCGCGACGGAGAACCGCACTCCTCGGTCTGCGAACGGGGCTGGAGAGGTACCAGGACCCGGTGCCGCGTGGACGCCTACCCCGTCCGCGACGCGACGGGGGTGCTGTGGGGCGTCGTCGAGCGGATCTTCGAGGGCGTGAGCCGGCAGAAAAAGGCCGAATAGCGCAAACGACGAGCCTGGACGCGCTTTCGCGCGAACGACGCGGAGAGCGGAAGAGGGAGCAAGGGATACGAACATTTATGATAACGGAGGGATGACGGATGACGATCCGGAACAAGTTGATTGCGATGGCGGTCGTGGTTCTCGCGGTGATCGCGACGATGGCGGGGGTGACCTATTACCGGGGCGGGAGCATCATCACCGGCCTCGTGAATACCGCCGGAATGGAAACCATCAGAAGCGCTGCCCAGAATATCGACGTGCGGCTCAGTAAAATCGAAGCGGTTGTCATGACGGCGGCCGAGACGGTCCGCGACGCGATGCTCCGGCTGGGTGTCACGGACGAGGACGGCGTCGAGAAGATCGTCGCGTCCCTGACGAACAGGACGAAGTCAGAGGGAATCCTCGACATCTACATGGGGCACGAGGCGACGGGCAAGTTCTCCGACGGAACGGGGTGGAAGGAACCCGCGGACTACGACTGCAAGGTTCGTCCCTGGTACAAACAGGCGGTCGCCGCGGGCAAGGACACGGTCATCTTCACCGACCCCTACGTCGACGCGATCACCAAAAAGACGGTCATCTCGGCCGCAACGGCCGTCTACGACAATTCAGGAAAGCTTCTCGGCGTCGTCGGGGGAGATGTCGACCTGAGCAGTATGAACGACTACATCGTCGGGTTGCAGATTTTCGGCAAGGGGAGCGGCGTCATGATCCTCAGGAGCGGAATCTTCGCGGCATACCGCGTCGCGGAGGACGTCCTGAAGGCCAACATGATGACGGACAGCAAGTTTCCAGAGCCCGTGCGGAACATCGCGAAGAAGATGGTCGCCGGAGAGAGCGGATTCGAAACCTACACCTACCAGGGGGAAAAGCGGCAGCTGTTCTACGCGCCGACGCAACGCGGCTTCTCGCTTGCCATCTTCTTCCCGGTCTCGGAGATCACGGCGATGGTCAATGAACTGACCCTCGTCCTGCTCGCGATCGCGGTTATCGCGATCCTCGTGACGGGCGGCGTCATCTTCGTCATCGCCAGGGGACTCACGAAGTCCATCGGATCGATGGCGACGGTCACCGGACGGCTCGGAGCCGGAGATCTCACCGTGAAATACGACGACTCCGGGAAGGACGAGATCGCCCGGATCTCCCGGGTCCTCAACGCCATGGTCGCGTCCCTTCGGGAGGTCATGACCTCGATCCGGAAGGAATCCGAGGAAACGGCGAAGCGCGCCGAAACCCTCGCGTCGCTTTCGGAGGAGACGCTCTCCTCGATGGAGGAGGTCTCGGGATCGATCGAGAAGGTGCAGGCCATGATGGAACACAGTTCGGCCGCCCTCGAGGAAACGAACGCATCGATCGAGGAGATCGCGTCGAGCGCGCAGTCGGCCGCGAAGGCGTCCGGCGACGGGGCCGAGGGCGCCACGCAGGCTTCCGAGGCGGCGAAGGGCTCTCTCTCCGAAGTCAACCTCGCCATCGGCAACATCAGGAACGCCGCGGGGGAATCGGCGAAGAGCATCGATCGGATCAAGGCGCTCGCGAAGTCGGTCGAGGACATCTCGGGATTCGTGACGACGATAACGTCGATCGCGGACCAGACGAACCTTCTGGCGCTGAACGCGGCGATCGAGGCGGCGAGGGCCGGAGAGGCGGGACGGGGCTTCGCGGTGGTGGCCGAGGAGGTCAGGAAGCTCGCGGAGGAATCGGCGCGGGCGGCGAACGAGGTCAACAAGCTGATCGACGGACTCCAGAGGCACTCCGGCGACTCGATCGCGGCGACCGAGAAGACGGGGACGATCCTGGAAGAGACGATGCGAGGCGCCGAGGCGACGCAGAAGAAACTGACGGCCGCGGTGGAGTCCATCGCGAAGATGGCGGAGGCGGTCCAGAGCATCGCGGCGGTATCGGAGGAGCAGGCTGCGGCGAGCGAGGAGATGACGAGCGCGGTTCAGAGCGTGACGGAATCGACGGGAGAAGTCGTGGAATCGGTGACGTCGATTCAGGCGGCGTCGCGGGAGACGACGAAGGCCGCCGAGGGGATCGCGACGGAGGCGCAGGACATGGCCGCGACGTCGGAGACCCTCCAGAGGCTCGTCGCGCGGTTCACGCTCGACGATGTCCCGCAGACGGGGCTCGTGCCGAAGAAATAGCGGAATTTCTCTCTTTCCTGAACATGGGGCCCGCAGTTCTTCGGATTCGCGAAACGGATGCCCTTTCGCCGGAATTCGGTGCGACCGGGAAGTTCTGGTACAATAGAATCAATTCGGCAGTTATCCACGCAATATCGTACAAAACATTAAATTTCAGGCTGACAGTGATCATATAGCAGGGAGGGATCGGGTATGGCAGAACAACAACTGGTGGTTTTCGGCCTCGGCAACGAGGAGTTCGGCATCGACATCTCGCGGGTCCGGGAGATCGTTCGTCTGCAGAATATCACTGCGATTCCGCAGTCGCTCGATTTCGTCGAGGGTATCGTGAACCTGCGCGGTCAGATCGTCCCTATCGTCGATCTCTGCAAGCGGTTCCGCGTCGAGAACGTGATGGCCGGAGACGAGTCCCAGAGACGGATCATCGTCGTGAACATGGGAAACCAGAACATCGGAATCCTCGTCGACGGAGTTTCGGAAATCCTCAGGATCCCGGACGAGTCGATCGAACCGACCCCTCCGATCGTCGCGAGCGGCGTTTCGTCCGATTTCATCCGCGGCGTCGCGAAGGTCGCCAACCGCCTGATCATCGTCCTCGACCTCGACCGGATCTTCACCTTCGAGGAGAAGGCCGCGCTCGAAAAAAGCACGAAATAATCCCCGAACGCCGCATATATTGCGCGAATACGACGAGGCGCCTCCCGGATACGGAGGCGCCTCGTCGTATTCGCGCGTGTCCGTTCGCGGGAAGCGGCCGCGGATATCCGCGTCGTCTCTTGACATCCAGATTGAGTTTTTTTGAACTTTGATATAGTATTTTCATGGGATCCTTCGTCAACATTATAAAAAAATAATAATGCGAAATTTCACTCGGGCGGGGAGTATTCGACCGGAAGGCTTGAGAACGTTGAGGAGGAGAAGAGACGAAATGACGATCCGGAACAAGCTGATTGCGATGGCGGTCGTGGTTCTCGCGGTGATCGCGACGATGGCGGGAGTGACCTACCACCGCGGAGGGAGCATCGTCACCGGCCTCGTGAGTACGGCAGGCATGGAAATTATCAGGAGCGCGGCGCTGAACGTCGACGCGCGGCTGAACAAGGTCGAGGCGCTCGTCATGACGGCGGCCGAGACGGTCCGCGACGCGATGCTCCGCCTGAGCATCACGGGAGAGGACGGCATCGAGAAGATCGTCACGTCCCTGACGAACAGGATGAAGTCCGAGGGAATCATCGACATCTACATGGGGCACGAGGCGACGGGCGGGTTCTCCGACGGAACGGGGTGGAAGGAACCCGCGGACTACGACTGCAGGACCCGCTCCTGGTACAAACAGGCCGTGGCGGCGGAGAAAGGCACGGTCATCTTCACCGAACCCTACGTCGACGCGATCACGAAGAAGATGGTCATCTCCACGGCTATGGCGATCCACGACAGCGCCGGCAAGCTTCTCGGCGTCGTGGGGGGAGACATGGACCTCAGCGCTCTCAACGACTACGTCGTCAACCTTCACATCTTCGGCAAGGGCAACGGAATGCTGCTGCTCGGAAGCGGTATCATTGCGGCCGGTCCACGCAAGGAAGATCTCCTCAAAGCCAATCTCACGAAGGATGAAAGGTTCCCGGAACCGCTCCGGAACGTGACGAAGAGAATGATCGCGGGAGAAACGGGTTCCCGGCGATACTCCTATGAAGGCGTGGAGAAGGAAATGTTCTACGCGCCGACGCAGCGCGGCTTCTTCCTCGGAATCCTCTTCCCGGTGTCGGAGATCACCGCGATAGTCCACGAGCTCACGTTCGTCCTGCTCGCGATCGCGGTCGTCGCCCTCGTCGTGACGGGCGGCGTCATCTTCGTCATCGCCAGGGGACTCACGAAGTCCATCGATTCGATGGAACGGGTAACCGAAAAGCTCGGAGCCGGAGACCTCACCGTGAAATACGACGACTCCGGGAAGGACGAGATCGCCCATATCTCGCAGATCCTCAACGCCATGGTCGCGTCGCTGCGGGATGTCATGACCTCGATCCGGAAGGAATCCGAGGAAACGGCCAGGCGCGCCGAAACCCTCGCGTCGCTTTCGGAGGAGACGCTCTCCCTGATGGAAGAGGTCTCGGGATCGATCGAGGAGGTGCAGGACATGGTGGAACGCAGCTCCTCGGCGCTCCAGGAGGCGAACGCGTCGATCGAGGAGATCGCGTCGAGCGCCCAGTCCGTCGCGAAGACGTCCGGCGACGGGGCCGAGAACGCGGCGCGGGCGTCCGCCTCGGCAGGCACTTCCGTGAAGGAAGTCGACGAAGTCATCGGCAACATCAGAAACGCCGCGGGGGAATCGGCGAAGAGCATCGATCGGATCAGGGCGCTCGCGAAGTCGGTCGAGGACATCTCGGGATTCGTGACGACGATAACGTCGATCGCGGACCAGACGAACCTTCTGGCGCTGAACGCGGCGATCGAGGCGGCGAGGGCCGGAGAGGCGGGACGGGGCTTCGCGGTGGTGGCCGAGGAGGTCAGGAAGCTCGCGGAGGAATCGGCGCGGGCGGCGAACGAGGTCAACAAGCTGATCGACGGACTCCAGAGGCACTCCGGCGACTCGATCGCGGCGACCGGGAAGACGGGGACGATCCTGGAAGAGACGATGCGAGGCGCCGAGGCGACGCAGGAAAAGCTGACGAATGCCGTCGCTCAGATCGCGAAAGTCGCGGAGGCGGTCCAGAGCATCGCGGCGGTATCGGAGGAGCAGGCTGCGGCGAGCGAGGAGATGACGAGCGCGGTTCAGAGCGTGACGGAATCGACGGGAGAAGTCGTGGAATCGGTGACGTCGATTCAGGCGGCGTCGCGGGAGACGACGAAGGCCGCCGAGGGGATCGCGACGGAGGCGCAGGACATGGCCGCGACGTCGGAGACCCTCCAGAGGCTCGTCGCGCGGTTCACGCTCGACGATGTCCCGCAGACGGGGCTCGTGCCGGAGAAGAACTGAGGAGGATCCCCGGAAGGGAACTCGGGCGCCGTACGGCTTGTCGCCGCACGGCGCTTTTTCGTTTCGTCCGTGACGTGTCGCGGGAAGGAACGCTCCTTTGTCGACATGCCATGCGTTCCGGGAGCCCTCCCGCGAAGCGATCTTTTATCCCGAGTCATGGAACGTCGTTCTTGATTTTGGAATGACGGTCGGATACGATACCGGTATGAATGGAATCCTTTCATACTGAAGGAGAGATGTCCATGAATCCCGTTCTTGAACGGATCGGAACCTTCGGAATCGTTCCGGTCGTGACCATCGACCGGGCGGAGGATGCGGCTGCCCTCGGGCGGGCGCTCGTCGACGGCGATCTTCCCGTCGCCGAGATCACGTTCCGGACGGCTGCGGCCGAAGACGCCATCAGGGCGCTGCACCGGGAGCTTCCCGACCTGCTGATCGGCGCGGGAACGATCCTGTCGCCGGAACAGGCGGACCGCGCCGTGGCCGCGGGGGCTTCGTTCCTCGTGACGCCCGGATTCAACCCGACCGTCGTCGACCACTGCGTCGCGCGCGACTACCCGATCGTCCCCGGCGTCAACTCGCCGTCGCAGGTCGAAAGCGGCCTCGAACGCGGCCTGACGGTCCTCAAGTTCTTTCCCGCCGAGGCGTCCGGCGGCCTTCCGATGCTCAAGTCCCTCGGCGGCCCGTACGGCGACGTCCGCTTCATCCCCACGGGCGGCGTCGATATGACGAACCTCGCGGCATACGTGGCGTACCCGAAAGTCCACGCGGTCGGCGGGAGCTGGATGGTCAAGGCGGACCTGATCCGCGACGGGAGGTTCGCCGAGATCTCGCGTCTGTGCCGCGAAGCGGTCGCGCTGATGCTCGGGTTCGCGCTCGCGCACGTCGGCGTCAACGAGACGTCGGCGGAGCGCGCGAACGAGGGCGCGGCACGGTTCGAGAAGTTGTTCGGCTTCGCCGCGAAGGAGGGCAACAGCTCCGTCTTCGCCGGAAAGTTCATCGAACTCATGAAGCGGCCCTACCTCGGCGAGAAGGGGCACATCGCGATCGGAACGACCGACGTCGACCGCGCCGCCGCGTTCCTCTCCCGCAAGGGCGTGACGCTCCTGCCCGATACGGCGAAGCGCGACGAGAAGACGGGAGTTCTCAAGGCCGTCTATCTCGACCTCGAAATCGGCGGGTTCGCCGTCCACCTCGTGAAGCGATAGGGCTTTCGCCGTTTTTCGCGGAATCGGGCGTACGCAGAAGAGAATGGGGAGACGGGCGATCGCTTTGTCTTCCCATTCTCTTCATCAAATCAAGGCATAAGCAAAAGTCACTTCAGGTATTCGAAGGCGATGGAGGCGTGGAGCGCCGCTCCCATCCAGAGCACCGACTCGTCGATATCGAACCTCGGGGAATGGTGCGCGTAAAGACCGGCCTTTCCGGCGCCTCCGCACCCCAGAAAACAGTACGCCCCGGGTATTTTCTGAAGGTAGCAGCTGAAATCTTCAGACCCCATCTGGGGATCTTCTTCCAGAAGCATCTCCCGTCCCAGAAGCGAGCCCGCCGTATCGCGCGCGAGCGCGGCGACGGCGCTGTCGTTGTGAAGGGCCGGGAGCCCGGGTTCGAACGTGAACGCCGCGTCGCAGCGATGCGTCGCCGCGCAGTGTTCCGCGACGCGGCGGATTCCATCGCGGATCGCGTTCTGGACTTCGTCGCGGTAGGCTCGCGTCGTCCCCTGCAATTCCACGCGGTCGGGGATCACGTTGAACGTCTCCGAAGACGGTTTGAAGACGCCGACGCTGACGACCGCCGCGTCGAGCGGGCGTTTTTCCCGGCTCACGACGGTCTGGAGGTTCATCACGAAATTCGACGCGGCGACGATCGGATCCCTCGACCACTCCGGAAAGGCGCCGTGGCTTCCCTTGCCTCTGATGACGACGCTCCATTTGCCGCTCGCCGTCATTCGGGGGCCGAAGCCGTAGGAAAAGACGCCCGACGGAAGCGTCGCCTGAATGTGCATCCCGAAGATGGCGTCCACGCCGTCCAGGGCGCCGTCCCCGATCATGCCGACGGCGCCGGACGGAGAGCCGCCTTCCTCCGCCGGCTGGAACAAAAGGCGGACGCGCCCGCGCAGTGAATCCCGAAAGCGGGACAAGACCTTCGCCGCTCCGAGCAGCATCGCCGCGTGAGCGTCGTGTCCGCAGGCATGGCTGACGCCGTCGGTCCGCGACGCGTACTCGGCTCCCGTTTCCTCGGTCAGCGAGAGGGCGTCGATGTCCGCGCGCAATGCGAAGGTCCTGCCGCTCCCCGCGCCGCCCGACAGTTCGGCGATGAGCCCCGAACGCGTCCCATGGATGCCGCGTTGTACGATGTCGAACCCGAGCGGTTCGATCAGTTCGGCGAGTATCCGCGTCGTGCGGACCTCCCGCCAGGCCAGTTCCGGGTGCATATGGAAATCGCGGCGCAGGCGCACGAGTTCAGGCTGCACACCCCGGGCGCATTCCCTGATTTTTTCGAGCATCGTCGTAACCGCCTTCCTTCATTCGTCGCCGGCGTTCCGGTCCCTGATGCGGCGCCATGCGTGGAGCGCCAGCGCGACGCCGATCACGCCATACGATATGAACACTCTGAAAAATTCCCCGACCTGGACGTTGCCCATCAGATTTTTGCCCGCCTGGGGCGAAACGACGAACAACGTGTGGAAGAGCAGCGTTCCCAGCAGCGCCTGGCCGACGGTGGCCCGCGCCACGGACGCCCCGCCGATCAGAAGCGAAGCGACCGCGAAGGTGCCGACCTGGACGTGGCTGCCGTATGTCTGAAGGTTGCCCATGTTCTGCAGGAAAACGATCTGCCCCAGGCCCGCGAGCACCGTCGAGAAGACGATCGCCGCAACGCGCACCCGGTCGACGGCGATGCCGGACACTTCCGCGATGGTGCGGTCCTGCCCCACGGCGCGGAAGTCCTGTCCCAGCTTGGTCCGGAACAGAAAATACATTCCCGCGCACAGAAGCCCGATGATGAGAAACGTCCCGACCGGAATCGTGATCGGGATGCTGGGGGGAATCGTCACGTCCCAACCCATCCACGCGCAGAAGTTCCGGATGTCCGGCATGGTGATCCGGATCTTCCAGAGGTTATCGATGCTGTACTGCATGCTGCGGAGATCGATCGTATTGACGAGTCCGATTCCAGGCCCCGCGCCGCTTTTGTCCGGAAGCAGCATGCTTGCCAGACGCACGGGAATGATCCATCCCACGAACGTCAGGCAGACGAGCTGATACAGCCCGTTGGCGAAAAAGCCGAGGATGATGCCCGTGATCATCTCCTTGCCCTTTGCCTTGTTGAACAGAATTCCCGTCAGCCAGCCGAAGATAACGGAAAGGGGAATCGAGAGAACGCAGGTCGCGAGGACGCCGACGAATCCCGAAAGCTCCAGGTTCACGACGAGGATATAGGCCAGCTGTGCCGCCATGGCGCCGAGAACGATGCCGAAATTGAGCCCCATTCCGGCAAGGACTGGAATGATCAGGGATATGACGAGGAACGAATTGCGCGCAAGGCGGGTGATGATCTCGTTCAGCAGAAACGAGGCCCCCAGTCCCGAATAATAGGCTCCGGTGCCGCAGAGCGCGACGAAAAAGAGGGGGACCGAGTTTTTCCGGACGAAGTTCATGCCGCGTCCGCCTCCTTTCTCGTCAGGGCGTAGAGGATGATGCCGTTGCTGATGATGATGCGCAGGATCTCGGACATATTGTCGCTGAAGACGACATTCGCCACCGGCATCGAAACCACGAGGACGGACTGGAACAGGAAATTTCCGATCAGCACGTGCGACAGCGTGATTCGCTTCATGCTGGCTCCGCCGATGAGGACGGAGGCGACGGCGAAAAATGCCATGAAGAGCGGGGCCTGATAGAGCTGGAGAAACCCGAAACTCTGGGCGTACACGAGCATCCCGACCGCCGCGAGCGCGTTGGAGACGACCGAGGCGACAAGGCGGTATCTGTCGACGTCGAGCCCCATGGATCGCGCGAAACGGGGATTGTTTCCCACCGCGGTCATCGCGACGCCGGTTTTCGAGCGCAGAAACATCCACATCAGCAGGCAGAACAGCGCGAAGAACAGAAGCGTCCCGGTCGGGATATCGACGCCCATCACCCGGAAGGACCAGAGGTTGTCCAGAATTCTGTCGAACCACCCCTTCAGCGTGATGGTATTGCGAAGGCCCGTTCCGCCGTACGGCCAGATCATCTCCTTGTTGCGAAAGGGCGCCAGGGTCCAGAAGATGCACATCAGGGAGACGATCGAAAATCCGAAATACGTTCCGACCGTCATCTCCTGTCCTTTGACCCTGTTCAGAAGCAGCGCGTAGAGCCATCCGGTCGCGGCCCCAAGAAGGACCGCGACGACGATCGCCGCCGCAAAAGCCGTCGCGCCGCGCAGGTTCAGCTCGATAACCGCGGTTCCGCCCACCAATCCGCATATGATCCCCAGAGGCAGGGCGAAGTTCGGTCCCATGCCGGCCTGAATCGTGGGGATCATCGCCAGCGCCAGGATTCCGTTCATTCCGAAACGGACCAGCATGCTCGAGAACAGATGCCCCATCGGAAGTCCCAGATAGAACGCGTGCGCCAGCAGATAGACCAGAAACACGACGATAACGCTTCTCGCCATCCCGAAATTGCGCAGTCCCCGGGACACCATTCCGTCCCGCATCACGCCGCACCTCTTTCGCTCGCGCGGCCGTCTTTCGCCGCGCCGGCCATCAGAAGCCCGAGCTCGCGATTCGAAGCGTTCCAGGGGACGATTCCCGCCAGACGCCCTTCATAGATCACGGCGATTCGGTCGCAGACGGCGCGCAGCTCCGCGAGCTCCGACGACGTGATGACGATCGTGACGCCGTGCGTCCGGTTCAAATCGCACAGCAGGTCCAGAACGATCTTCTTGGCCCCGATATCGATGCCCCGCGTCGGTTCGGAGACGAACAGAAGATCCGGCGAAAGCGTCAGCGCCGCGGCGATACAGACCTTCTGCTGGTTGCCTCCGGACAGGCGTCGCGTGTGCTGGCCTTCGCCGCCGGCGCGGATATCCAGATCCCGCATCATTCTCGCGGCGTGCGCGCGCATCGCGGCGGCGTCGATCCGGTTCAGTCCCGCGATCTTTTTCAGGAACTTCCCCTGCGTCTGCATCGCACGGATCGCGATGTTCAGCTCGATCGACTGGTCGAGCAGCAGCCCGACGCCCCTGCGGTCTTCGGAGACGAGAGCCATCTTCGCGTTCATCGCTTCCCGCGGATTGTTCAGGGGGACGGCGCGACCGTCCTTCGTCACGTCGCCTTCGGCGGGATAGAGCCCCATGATGCCGTTGGCGATACCCACCTTGCCCTGTCCGGCCAAACCGCCGACGCCGAGGATTTCTCCCCGGCGGACTTCCAGGGAAACATCCCTGACTTCTTCGCCCGGCATGTGCACCCTGAGATTCCTGACGCTCAGAATCGCGGCGCCCGTCTCCGGGACGGAGCGCTCCCGAACCGATTCCGTGACCCTGCGGCCGACCATGAGCTCCGCCAGTCGCTCGACGTCGGCTTCTCCGCCGCTCAACCGATCGACAAGTTCCCCGTCCCGCATGATCGTGACGTGATCGGAAACCGCTACGACCTCGGTCAGGCGATGGGATATGAAAAGAATGGAAATTCCCTTTTCCCGCAGGCGACGCATCGCGCCGAGCAACGTATCCGCCTCCGACTCCGTGAGCACGGCGGTCGGCTCGTCCAGAACCAGCAGCCTGATTTTGGACTTGTCCAGCTCGCGCGCTATCTCCACGAACTGCATGTACCCCACGGGAAGACCGCGAACCGGCATCATTTCGTCAATGGAAACTTCCAGGGAATCCAGCGCTGCACGGACATCCCTGCGCATCGCCGGATAATCCAGCGTCTCCATTTTTTTGCCGAAAACGCGGCTGAGGAAATTTGGTTTCGTTTTCTCCCGGTTGAGTTTGACATTTTCCAGAACGCTGAAGCCGGGGAGCAGGACGAATTCCTGATGCACCATTCCGATTCCAAGCTTCATGGCTTCTTTGGGACTCGAGATATCGACGTTTCTGCCGTCGAAGAGAATCTCGCCGGTGAATCCTCCCGTATTGCGGATGACCGGCATGCCGAACAGGACGTTCATGAGCGTGGATTTCCCCGCGCCGTTCTCGCCGATCAGCGAATGGATTTCCCCTTCCTCCACCGCCAGGTTCACGCCTTTCAGAACCCTGTTGCCGGCATAGTCCTTGGATATGTTGCGCATTTCGAGTATCATCGCTCACACCGCCTCAATCGAATAAGGGGGCATTCGCCCCCTTATTCGCAGGTATTGCCGCATCGAGAGCCTTTCAGGACGACGTTGTCTCCGGACGTGAGAACACGAGGCTACTTTTTATCGAAAACTCGAAACTCTCCCGCGCAGAGCAACAGATTCGGCGTCTTTTCGTCGTAGGCGCGGATCTCCGTCTTTTCGCCCAGGTGCTTTCTGATCAACGCCTCCATCTTTGCGCGATCGTACCCTTTCACCTTGCCGTCGGCTACGTCGAAACAATACTCCATGGCGGCCCGCGAAACTCCAAGCGTGTAGGGAATCGCGGGGCACGCGAAACGTCCGCTCACGCCCGCCTCGTTGATTTTCTTCTGGATCGCGTCGAGAATATAGGCGACATCTCCGCGTTTATCGGCGGGAATGGCGATGCCCAACGCGCCGGGGTATCCCAGGTAGGGACTCGGATCGCAAAGATCGACGATCATCGCGCCCTGCTCCACGGCGGAACGAATCATGGGCTCCATCATCGAGTTGTTTGTTCCGAAGAAGACGGTATCCTTGCCGTGCTTTTCGATCTGGCGCGCCACGTCTTCGATGATGAACTGTTGCGTCCCGGCGACACCAGCGTCGCCGGTCGGATCGGGGGCGTTCACCGATACGAACTTCATGCCGTTTTTTTCGCAGGCTCTCTGAATGCGCCCGACGCGGTCCACATTCAGCGGACGGGACATATGGCGAGGGAAGGAATAGTGAATGAACGTCTTCGCGCCCATTTTCGCGGCGATCGGAATGGCCACTTCTCCGCGAACGGGGTGATCCGCGTCCAGGACGATGTTGTTGACGGAGGCCATCAGATGCGGATCCTCGTGCGTGTTGTTGCTGACGAAGAAGATATCCGGGCGGAATTCTTTCGCCTTCTGGATTCCGGCGACGCATCCGGGCACGGCCTGGTTGATGAAGATCGCCTTGACGTCAGGGTCGGTCGCCATGCTGAGGATCTGCTGAATGGTCGTCTCCTGCTCATCCATGAATTTGTCGGGATATGTCAGGTGGATGACGCGTTCCTTGCCGTGCTGCCGGACCATTTCCTCGGCGACGCGATACTCCTCTTCGGCCTGGGAGGTCGTCCCCGTGAGGAAGCCCACCTTCGCCGCCCCCATTGCGGAGCCCGCCAGACAAAGCGACAACAGAGAGGTTACAGCCAAAACCCTATTCCACCGTTTGAACATGTAGTTCCTCCTCCTATTCGGGGGATCCCCCAAATGTTTGAAAAGAATGTATCAAACAAGATATTTATTGTCAAGGCGAGGCTGTGGCTTCGTGGTTGCAACTCGGGTTTTCGGCATGTACGCTCAAGCGACATGGTGTATTATACGGAGGGGAGAGTTCGACCAGATTCTTTATTTGTATGATATAATACAAAACAAAACGCAAGAGGAGGAGTGTTGCCCGATGAGGTCGGACGAGTTCGTTCCCTTCCCCAAGAAGCACCGCAAGGACATTATCTTCGAGAAGCTCGAGGAGCTTATCGAGAGCGGACACTGGAAGCCAGGGGAACAGATCCTCACTGAGGCGGAACTCAGCTCTCGTTTCAACGTGGGGCGTTCCACGGTCCGCGAGGCGTTGAACCGTCTGAAAGCCCAGGGATTGATCTGCAGCACTCCCGGCAGGGGAACGTTCGTGAAGTTTCCTCCGAGTCCCGAGCCGGCGCTCTTGCGCTCGCTTATTCCCGAGCCGATCACGAGGGAGGAGCTTCTGGAAATCATGGATTACCGTTTCGCGATAGAGCCTGCGATTGCGGCCCTGGCGAGCCTGCACGCCACGAAAGAGGAGATCGGGGAGTTGCGGCGTCTTACCGACAAGATCAGGGACAATCCTCTTCAGGGGTCCGATGTTTTCGCCGAGGCGGATCTGCGATTCCACATTCTGATCGCCGAGGCGTCGCGCAACGGACTCCTTCTGGAGTCGATGCGCATCGCGGTGCCTTCCCTGATGAAACAGCACATCCTCACCGCTTCCGTGCCGGAGATGCGTCCCATGGGACCGCGCTACCACTATCAGCTGATCGAGGCGCTGGAAGAGCATCTTCCGCGAAAGGCGGAGGCGATCATGCGGGCGCATATCGACGAAACATACCATTACGTCAGGAAGATCATGATATGACGGAATGTCGTGCCGTCCCTGATCTTCCGACGAAATTGCGAGGCGATCGTGTGTGGACAGAGAACAGGTGAAGTCACTGAAGAGTCAGACCATGCGGAGCAGGGCCGCCGAGATGGATTCCCTCAAACTTGGGGCGGGGTGGGCGCCCGCCGAATTGGACATGCCGCAGATCATGGTGCAGAGCACCAGCGGCGAAAGTCATCCCGGCAGCGTCCATCTCGGCGAATTCGCGGACGCCGTCAGGGAACGGCTGGCCGCGCTGAACGCGCGGGGTGCCGCGTATACCGTCACGGACATGTGCGACGGTATCGCGCAGGGGCACGACGGGTTGAACTATTCGCTGCCGTCCCGCGATATGATCTGCAACATGATCGAAATCCAGGCGCGCGCGACTCCTTTCGACGGCGTCATCTGCATTTCGACCTGCGACAAGGCCATCCCCGCGCATATGATGGCCCTGGCGCGTCTGGATCTCCCATCCATTTTCGTTCCCGGAGGCGCGATGATCGCGGGGCCGGATGGCCTGACGCTCGAAATGATCGGGACGTATCTGGCGCAATGGAGACGGGGAGAAATCGACAGCCGGCGCTTCGAGTACTACAAACGCCATGCCTGTCCGTCGTGCGGCGCCTGCCAGTTCATGGGGACGGCGTCCACCATGCAGATCATGGGGGAGACCCTGGGGCTCGCCCTTCCCGGAGCGGCCCTGATTCCGGTGAACAGGCCGGAACTGCGGACGAGCGTCGCGAACGCCGCCGACGCGCTGATGAACCTGCTGCAGCACGGAATATCGGCGCGCCGCATTCTGACGCGCGAGGCTTTCGAAAACGCCGTGACGGTTCACGCGGCGGTCGCCGGTTCGACCAACGCCGTCATGCATCTGTCCGCCATCGCGCACGAGGCGGATGTCCCCTTCGACGCCTCTCTTTTCGACGCGGTGCACCGCCGCGTTCCCTGGCTCGCGGACATCAAACCCAGCGGCGAATACCCAAGCGAATACTTCTGGCTTGCCGGCGGCGTGCCGGAGATCATGCGGCAACTGAAAGGCCTGCTCCATCTCGACGCGCTGACGGTCACGGGAAAGACCGTCGGAGAGAATCTTCGGATTCTTGAAGAACGGGGGTATTTCGAGGAACATGCCCGACTCCTTCGCGAACTCGGGCATGTCGTCCCGGATATTCTGCGTCCGGCCGATTTTCCGCTTTCTTCCGTCGGGGCCATATCCATCCTTACGGGGAACCTCGCGCCGGAGGGGGCGGTGGTCAAACACTCCGCGATTCCGGAGTCTCGGCGGAGGATGGTGGGCCCGGCGCGACCGTTCGACAGCGAAGAAGAAGCGTACGAAGCCGTCATCTCGAAACGGATCCGGCCGGGGGACGTCGTTTTCATCCGCCACGAAGGGCCGCGAGGCTCCGGCATGCCCGAAATGTTCTATACGACCGAGGCCATCGCTTCCGATCCCGAACTCGCTTCGACGGTCGCGCTGGTTACGGATGGCCGTTTTTCCGGAGCGACCCGCGGACCGGCGATAGGGCACGTGTCGCCCGAAGCGGCCGTGGGCGGTCCCATTGCTTTGGTCGAGGAAGAGGATCTGATAGAGATCGATATTCCCAATCGTTCGCTCGCCATCGTGGGAATTCGCGGACGTCCCTGCGACGCCCGCGAAATCGAGACCGTCCTGCGGGAGCGCAGAAACCTTCCGCGGACGTTCTCCCGAAGACACGCCGGGATCCTGGCGCTCTATGCGGCGACGGCCACCTCGGCCATGCAGGGGGCGTATATGCGCGTTCCCGATTTCGGACCGGGTCATCCTGCGTGTCGATGACGCGCGCCGGATTCGAAACAAGCGATTCCGGACGTTTTCTCCGTCCGGGATCGCTTCGCTTTTCTTCGCCGAAGAGGCTCTTTTTCGCTAGCGCCTGACGCGGCCGCTCGCGTCGCCGCCCATGAGCGTGAGGACGTCTTCCTTCGAGACGCGGTTGAAATCCCCGTGGATCGTGTGCTTGAGCGCCGAAGCCGCGACGGCGAACTCGAGCGCCTCCTGGTTCCCATCGAGGGTGTTCAGCCCCCAGATCAGGCCCGAGCCGAACGAGTCTCCGCCGCCGATCCGGTCGACGATATCGCGGATCTCGTACCTTTTGCTCGTCAGGAACGCGTCGCGCGACGCGAGGACGGCCGACCAGCCGTTGACGTCGGCGCTCGCGCTCTCCCGGAGGCTGACGGCGAGGAATTTGAGGTTCGGGAAGCGGTCGAGAACTTTCTTCGCGAGGATGCGGTAGACGTCGATGTCGAGCGATCCCTTCGTGACGTCCACGTCGGCCTCGATTCCGAGGCACTTCTGGCAGTCCTCCTCGTTCGCGATCACGAGGTCGCACGACCCGACGAGGTCGGGCATGACCTCGATCGGCTTCTTTCCCCAC
Source organism: Lactivibrio alcoholicus (assembly GCF_055390895.1). NCBI lineage: Bacteria > Thermotogati > Synergistota > Synergistia > Synergistales > Aminobacteriaceae > Lactivibrio > Lactivibrio alcoholicus. The sequence continues at coordinate 1,414,442 of NZ_AP042471.1, read as the reverse complement.
TTCCAGAGCTTCTTGCGGTAGTTCAGATCGCACGAAACCATGACGCCCTTTCTTTTGCACGCGGCGACGGCTTCGAGCGCGACGGCGGCCGCGCCCGCCGAGAGCGCCGGGGTGATGCCCGTCGTGTGGAACCAGTGCGCGCCGTCGAGGATCGCGTCCCAGTCGAAATCACCGGGCTTCACGGCCGCGATCGACGATCCGGCGCGGTCGTAGAGCACCGACGACGCCCTCATGCACGAACCCGTCTCGGTGAAATAGATTCCGAGCCGCTCGCCCGCGCGGAGGATTGCCCCCGTGTCCACGCCGAAGGAACGAAGCTCGCGGATCGCCGCGTTGCCGACGGCGTTTGCGGGAATGGCCGTCACGAAAGCCGCGTTCTCGCCGTAGTTCGCGAGCGACACCGCCACGTTGGCCTCCGCCCCGCCGAACGTCGCCACGAGACTGTTCGTCTGGAAGAGCACCTCGTGGTCCGGGGGGGTCAGTCGGAGCATGAGTTCGCCGAAGGTCACATACCGTTTCATGGAGTCATCCCGCCTTTCCGTTTCGTCGATGAAATCCGGACGTCCGCCGCCGTCGATCGGGTTCCGGTATACAGAACATTGGTTCTGCTGATGGACTCAGATGTATTATCGCCGAAAGCCGTCCCCTGTCAATCCGGATACGACGAAGGCCGGGCGCACCCTTCGGTTTGCCCGGCCTTCGAACGTTCGTCTTCCTGGAACGCGACGCTATTTGATCTTGTAGTACTTTGCCGGAACCTCGAGGTCGGTCAGGTGCAGCGGCCCCTTGCCGAAGACGTACGTATCCTGCATGATGAGCAGGTAGTTCTTCATCTTTACGCCCGTGCTCTTGTCCGTGTAGTAGATGGACTTCCACTTCGCGCCGGGGGTTGCCGTTTCGAGGGCCGTAACGAGCGCCTTCATGTCGCCGATCTGGGCCTTGCCCTCGACGACGAGCTTCCCGAACTCGCCGAGTCCAGCGACTGTCGAGTACGCGGTCGAGTATGCCCAGGTTCCCATCCTGCCGCCCGCCCCGGCGTCGACGATCGCCTTTTCGATCTTCGCCATGATCGCCTGCCAGTTCCCCTTTTCCTTCTCGAGGTCCAGTTTGAACGCGCCCGGGTAGCCCTTCAGCGGCGACGGACTGTCGGCTTCGAGGAAGTATCCGCCGTTTTTCGCGAGCTGCCGGAGCAGCGGCTCGATGTGCGTCTGGTTCGTCGTGAAGAAGCACGTGTTCTTTCCGTATTTCTGGATCCACGCCGGAGTCTTTTCCAGAACGTACTGCTGCGCCCCGGAGACGCCGACGTCGGATGTGGGGTCCGGCGCCGTCTCTTGCTCGAACTTGAGCCCAAGATCCTTGCAGACTTCCTGCATGATGTGCATTCGCCGCGAAAGGAGTTCGATGCTCAGATGACGCGGAAAGGAGATGTGCACGAACGTGTCGGCTCCCATCAGCTGCGCGCCCTTGATGATCGTATAGCCGCGGCTGATGTGGTCGGGCATGACGCACAGGGAAGAGACCGGCGCGATCATGTTCGGGTCCTCGTGCGGGTTTCCGGCCAGAAGGATGATGTCGGGGCGTTTCTCCCTGATGCGCCGGAAGGCCTCGGTCGTCCCCGGGACGGCCTCGTCGACGACGATGACTTTCATATCCGGATCGTCGGCCAGGCTGACGATCTGGGAGATCGTCGTCTCCATCTCGGCGTTGGAGTTGTCGGGCGTCGTGACGTGGCGCACCATGCCGCCGTTCGCGACGTCTCCGTACTTTTTCAGCAGCGCCTCTCCGCCGCGGTAGTTGTCCTCCGCCTGCGAAACCGTCGGCGTCGCGACGCCGATATGGAACGGCGCCTGCGCGAAAGCGGCGCCCGCACACAGGCACAGCAGCGTGACAAGAGCGAAAATCATTGTTCTTTTCATCATTGCGCCTCCTCTTGAGAGATACAGTCAGTTCATCCGTTCCGACAGTCCGGTCCGCCTCCCGTTTTCCCGGCCGCACTCACCCCCTTTTCCCTGCTCTTCCCAGAGCGCGCGTCAGGGCTGGACGCTTTTCTGACACTCGAGTTCCTCGTACATCCGGCGCCGCAGGTCCGCGTCGAGAAGCGTCTTCAGCGCGGCTCGCGCGAGTCCTCGCGCCGCCTTCCCGAGCGGTTTCAGCGCGCGCGGGCCGTGCGCGGCGTTCGCGAACTCCACGGTATGCGGGGCGATCGGCGCGTCCGATATGCTGATCAGGAGCTCCATCGTGGGACGCCGCCACGAGATGGCCCCCATGTCCGTCGATCCCGTGAGTGTCGGCTCCCTGTCGACGGGCTCGCCGATCTCCTGTTCCATGATTTCTTCGAGCATGTTTTCGGCGACCCGGTTCCGGAGCAGGTTGTCCATGTTGTGACCGCTCGTTTCCCACGTCACTCCGGTCTGCGTCGCGAGCGCCGCGCCGCGCGCGCAATCGAGCCCGAGTTCCACGACGCCGTTCAGATACTTTCTCCACGGCGCCCGGAACAGGACTCGCGCCGTCGCCCTGCTCGGAACGATGTTCGCGGCGACCCCGCCCTCGAGCATGATGCCGTGGATGCGGACTTCCGGACGGACGTGCTGGCGCAGCATATCGAGCGCGTGAAAGAAGAGCTGCATACCGTTCAGCGCGTTTCTGCCGTCCCAGGGAGCCGCGGCCGCGTGCGCAGCCTTGCCCGAGAACGTGAATTCGAGAGGGCTCACCGCGAGCGAATTGAAGTCGACGAACGTCTTGCCGGTCTCTGGGTGTGCCATGGTCACGAGGTCGCAGTCGTCGAACAGCCCGGCCTCGGCCATCGGAACCTTCTCTCCGGTCGTCTCCTCCGCCGGAGTTCCGACGACGCGAACCACGCCCGGAATGTCGAATTCTTCCATGACCTCTTTCAGCGCCCGAGCCGCAAGCACCGAGATCGCCCCGCACATGTTGTGCCCGCACCCGTGACCGACCTCGGGCAGCGCGTCGTACTGCGCGAGAAGGCCGATCGTCGGCCGGGCTCCGCTGCCGCGCTCGAAGCGGGCATTGAAGGCCGTCTCGTAGCCGGCGTAGGGGCGTTCGACCGAATATCCCGCGTCCGCGAGCGCCTCGCAAAGCGCGCGTGAGGTCTCGAATTCCCGAAGCCCGAGTTCGGGACGTTCCCAGATCCGGTCGCTGAGCCTGCCGGCGTCCTCGAGATGCGCCTCGGCGTGTTCGTCGAGACGCCGCGCGATTTCCTCATATCGTTGCATGTCCACACCTCCATAGAATGTTGAAACGCATTTCGCCCGCTACTCCTGCAGGAAGAAATCCGGCGCGCCCTTCGAAAGCAGGGGCAGCGAGAGAATCACCGTTTTTTCGAACCTAAGCCGCAGCGGAACGTCGATCTTCTGGACGACCGATCCCCTTTCGTCGCATATTTCGAAGACGATCCTGTGGTTCATGCCGATGACCTCGGCCGCGCCGCGGTCCTCCGCGTCGACCTCGACGACCGTTCCGCCGGCTGTGACGCGGGCTCCCTTCACGGCCGGGAAGACGACTCCCTGCCGTGAGAGTTCCTGGTTGTCGAACACGAGCGTGTGCCGCTTTCCGACGAATACCATCCAGACTCCGAATGCGACAAGCGCGACGCAGAGGGCCGCGCGAAGCGCCATGCGTCTCGTCCGGACGTTCATGACGCGGCCCCCCCTTCCGCGCGTTCCGCGTCGCTCTCCGCGCGTCGCCTGGCCTCGGCGTCGCTGCGCCGTCTCCAGGCGTGGAGCAGCAGCGTGACCGCGATGATCCCGTACGAAACGAAGACGCGGAAGTATTCGCCGAGCTGCGCGTCGCCGATGAGGTTCTTGCCCGCGAGCGGAGAGATCACGAACATCAGGTGGAACAGCAGCACGCCGACGAACGCGTTGGCGATTCCGGCCTTCGCCACCGTCGCCCCGCCGATGAGAAGGGCCGCGATCGCGAAGATTCCCGTCTGCTCGTGGCTGCTGTACGTGTTGATCGTCCCGATGTTCTGGAGGAAGATGATCTGGCCGTAACAGGCCAGCAGCGTGGAGACGATGATGGCCAGGATGCGCGTGCGCGCGACCGGGATTCCCGCGCCGTCGGCCACCGCCATGTCCTTTCCGACGGCCCGCATGTCCTGGCCGATCTTGCTCCGGCCGAACCACACGAGCAGGAAGCAGAACGCGAACGTGAGCGCGAACGTGGCGACCGGAACCACGATGCCTCCGAGGTCGAGGGTCAGAAGGTCGTCGAGCGCGCGGCGGAGGCCCGGGAGCGCCATCGTGTTGCGGACGCCGTATCCGCGCGAGAGCAGCAGTTCCGGGTCGCCGAGCGGCAGGACCGACCCCATGCAGTAGAGCACGACGAACTGGTAGACGCCGTTGACGAAGAATCCGAGAATATACGAGGTGACCATCTCGCGCCCCCTGGCCCGGTTCATGACGGCCCCGCAGAGAAAGCCGAGCGCGATCGAGAGCGGCGTCCCGATCAGCGCGGCGACCAGCAGCCCGGGAATGCCGGCGACGCCCCAGTCGACGGCGAGGATCAGTCCGATCTGTCCCGCCATGGCCCCGAGGACCATTCCGAAGTTGAGCCCCATTCCGGCCATGACCGGAATCAGCAGCGACAGCACGAGAAACGTGTTGCGCCCCACGCGGGAGACCATCTCCTGCGCGAGGTATGCCGGCGTCAGCCCCGAGAGGGGGATCGCCACGGCCGAAAAAATCAGGAATATGATCGGGACGATGTTCGAGAGCAGAAAGCGCCTCGTGGAGAATTCTCTGTTCATCTCTTTTTCGCCTGCACTTTCCTCGTGAGGGCGTACAGAATCATGCCGTTCGAGACGATGATCCGGATCACCTCGGCCATGTCCGTCCGCAGAATGCCGTTGATGACGGACGGCGTCATGGTCAGGATCCCCTGGAACAGGAACGTTCCGACGACGACGTTCACGATCGTCGCCCTGTTGATCGTGGCCCCCCCGAGCAGGATCGCCGCGACGGCCGGGAAGGCCATGTAGAACGGTCCCATGTAGAGCTGGATGAAACCGTAGCTCTGTTCGTAGACGACCATTCCGACCGCGCCGAGCACCGTCGAAAGAACGACCGAAAGAACCCGCATCCGGTCGATGTCGACGCCGTTGGCGCGCGCGAACTGCGCGTTGCTTCCCGCGGCCGTCATCGCGGTTCCCGCTTTCGTCCGGAAGAAGGCCCACACGAGGAAGCACCCGAACGCGAACAGGAGGATCGTGCCGGTCGGAAAAAAGAAGAACTCCCCGATCCGGAACGAAAGGAACCTGTCGAGGACGGTGAGCCAGAACCCTTCGAGGCTGATGGTCGTGCGCAGCCCCGTTCCGCCGAATCCCCAGAGCATCAGCGGATTTTTGTACGGCAGCAGGAGCCACATCATGCACATGAAGGCGACCGACGAGAAGCCGACGTAGGTCGCGATCATCATCTCGTCCCCCTTCGCCCGATTCAGGACGAGGCCGTAGAGGAAACCCAGGAGGGCCGCAAGCGGAACGGCGAAGACGATCGCCATGAAGAACCCTGCGAACCCCGTCCAGTTGAACTCCATCGACGTGACCGCCCCGACGAGCCCCGCGATGACGCCGAGCGGAAGACCGAAGTTGAGGCCGCACCCCGACTGGATCATCGGGACCATCGCGAGGACCATGATCCCGTTCATTCCGACGCGAAGCAGCGTGTCGCTCAGGGACGTATCGACGCGGATTCCCACGAGCGGCGCCACGGCGAAGAGCAGCGCCAGAAAGGCGGCGATGATGACGCGGGCCCAGCCGACGTTTTCGACGAGTCGTCCGAAGCGCTTACGCATGGACCGGTTCCCCCTCTCTCGCGCCCGTGCCGAGCATCAGGAGGCCGAATTCCTCGAGCGGCGCGTCGGACGGCAGGATTCCCGCGATTTTGCCTTCGTAGACGATCGCGATCCGGTCGCAGATGGACCGCAGCTCCTGAAGCTCCGAACTCGTCATGACGATCGTCGTGCCGTAGCGCTCGTTGAACTCCCGGAGCACTTCGAGCACGAGCCGCTTCGCGCCGATGTCGATTCCGCGCGTCGGTTCCGACGCGAAGAGCAGTTTCGGCGACATCGCGAGAACCTTCGCGACGCAGATCTTCTGCTGGTTGCCGCCGGAAAGCTCGACGACCCTCTGGTCCGGCCCCGTGCACCTGATTTCGAGACGGTCGATATACTCCTTCGCGCACGCTCTCAGCGCCTGTTCGTCCCTCCACTTGACGCCGCCCGGGATCTTCGCGATGAAGCGCTCCTGAACCTGCATCGCCGTGAACGCGATGTTCAGCGCGATCGATTCGTCGATCAGGAGTCCGACGCCGCGCCGGTCCTCCGAGATGAATGCCATTCCCGAACGCAGGGATTCGAGCGGATCGTTGAGACGCAGCGTCCGTCCGTCGAAAACGACCGCGCCGTCGGACGGGTGGAGCCCCATGACGCCGTTCGGGATTCCGAGCTTCCCCTGTCCCGCGAGGCCTCCGATGCCGAAAATCTCGCCCCTTCGGACCTCGAGCGAGACGTTCCGGACCTTCTCGCCCGGCATGTCCACGCGGAGATTCCGGACGGAGAGGATCGCGGGGCGCGTTTCCTCCTTCCGGACGCGTCGCAGCGACGAGTCTCCGACGTCGCGACCGACCATCCACGACGCGATCTTCCGCACGTCGGCTTCGGACGAGGGGAGATCCCGGATGATCCTTCCGTCGCGAAGCACGACGATCCGGTCGCACACGTCGAGAATTTCGCGAAGCCGGTGCGAGATGAAGATCTGGCCGATGCCCTTCGCGGCAAGCCGCTTCATGGCGGCGAGGAACGTGTCGGTCTCCGATTCGGTCATGACGGCCGTCGGTTCGTCGAGCACGAGGATTTTCATCTTCTCCCGGTCGATCTCGCGCGCGATCTCCGTGAACTGCCTGTAGCTGACCGGCATGTCCGAGACGAGCGTATCGGGGGAAATGTCCACCCCGAGTTCGCGGATAGCGCGCTCGGCGCGTTCGCGCATGGCCGCGCGGTCGAGCGTCCGGAGGCGCTCGCCGAAGATTTCGACCAGGATGTTGTACTTCGAGGATTCCCGGTTCAGCAGGATGTTTTCCGTCGCCGTAAAGCTCGGGATCAGAAAGAACTCCTGATGGACCATGCCGATTCCAGCGTCGATCGCGTCGAGCGGATTCCTGAAATGCGCCTCCTCGCCTTCGATGAGGACCGCCCCTTCGTACCCTCCGGTCTCGCGGATGACCGGCATTCCGAAGAGGATATTCATGAGCGTCGACTTCCCGGCGCCGTTTTCTCCGACCAGGCCGATGATCTCGCCGCGTTTCATTTCGAAATTGATGTCTTCGAGAACCCTGTTTCCGTAGAAATCCTTCTGTACGTTTCGCATGTGCAACAGAGTCTTGTCCGCTATCTCCCTCTCCCCCTTCACGTACGCACCGGGCGAATCGAATGCTTCCGCACCCGACACGCAAACAGAGGAAGCCGGAGCGTTTGGCCGGCTCCCTCTGTCCGTTCAGGCGCGTGAGCTACTTCAGCGAATCGAGAACCGCCCTGATGTCCGATTCCGGGATTTCGACGTACATCGGAGGCCAAACCTTTTCCGCGTTCTTTTTCCTCATGGTTTCGAGTTCGGCGTCGGAGAAGGTGATGACCTTCACTTCCATATCGGCGAGCTTTTTCATGTTCGCCTTCTCGTCGCTCTCGGCCACCTTCCATCGCGCCTCCTGCATCTCGCGCGCGAGATCCGTGATGGCCTTTTTGTCGTCCGCGGAGACCTTCCCCCACTTCTCGTTGTTGATGTAGAGGAACCAGCATTCGAAGTGGTCGTTGACCGCGAGATAGTACTTCGCGAGGTCGCGGAAGTTCGCGTAGTACCCTTCGGCGCCGCCGCCGATGGCCCCCTCGACGATTCCGGTCTGCATCGCGGTGAACGTGTCGGCCCACGGAACCGGGGTCGCCTGATAGCCGAGCGCGCTCGCGCAGAGTTCGAACGACCGGATCGGAGGCACGCGGATCTTGATGTTTTTCGGTACGTTGGGGTCGGCCGGCGCGGGCGGCTCCTTCGTGAGAACGACGCCGCCGAAGTACACGGGCCAGGAGCCGATGACGTGGAGATCCTGCTTTTCCATGTATTCGTTCATCTTCTTCACGATGACGCCGTCGGGGCCGAACGCCTTGTGCGCCTCGGCCCAGTTGATGACGAGGTACGGCATCGAGTTCAGGCCGATCTGCTTGATGACGGCCGGGCTCAGCGGGGCGCACTGCATGTCGATATCGCCGACCGAGATGCGCTCCTGGACCGTCGTGTAGTCGCCGAGCTGACTCGCCGGGAAGATCGCGATATCCACGCGTCCGTTCGTTTTTTCCCTGACCTTCAGCGCGAAATCCTTCAATGCGACGTCGATCGCCGTCCCTTCGGGACGGATATGGGCGAGACTCCAGCGTTTTTCCGCCGCGCACGCACCCGCCGCCATTCCGAAAAGCACCGCCATGAACGCGAGAACCCACAGAACTCTCTTCACTTTCTTTCGACCTCCTCCTGTGTTGTATGATCCGTGTCGCCCGTATGAAGCCGTCAGCGGTTGACGAACGAGAACTTTGTCCCGATCCCCTTTTCCTTTGCCCGCTGGTATACGACGTACGCCGACGCGATGTCCATCGCCCCCGTGCCGATGGGAACGCAGACGATCCGCTGCTGCGGGGTGTCGAAGCCCTTTTTCTTTCCGGCGACGATTTCGCCGATCGTCGCGGAGATGTCCCTTTCCGTGATTCTGCCGCTCTCGACCACGTCCCGGAGCGCGCCGCGGTGCATCGTCTGGCCGATGTGGTCCACGACGATCTTGTCAACGCTCGTCAAGAGTTCGTCCGACGCCTCGGTGTTCGATCCCATCGGGAAAACGACCGCGCCCGGCTTGATCCATTCGTTCCTCACGTATTTGTCCTTGCCGTGCGAAACGGTCACGACCACGTCGCAGCCGACGGCCGCCTCCTTCTGGGCCGCGCAGGTCCGGATCTTTCCGGGGAGGAGGCGCTCCATGTCGGCTTTGAACTTCGCCGCGGCCTCCGGGTTGATGTCGTAGACGCGGAGTTCCTCGATGTCGCACACCTCGGAAAAGGCCGCGGTCTGCGTCCGTCCCTGGACGCCCGCCCCGTAGAGCCCCATGACGACCTTCCGCCTGACCGTGCCGCCGGAGAGGTGCCTGAACGCGACGGCCGCCTGCGCCCCGGTCCGGAGGTCCGTGATGTAGTTCCCCTCCATCGCCGCGACGAACTTTCCGGTTTCGGCCTCCAGAAGCAGGATCATCGCGCTCAGGAAGGGCAGCGCCTTCGACGGATTGTCGTACCAGCCGCCGATCCACTTGATTCCCGCGATATTCTGCCAGCCGATATAGGCGGGCATCGCGTTCATGCTCGCGTTGAAGCCGGGCCACTTGCCGCCGATCCCGAGATCCAGCGTGACCTTCGTGGGATTGACAACGCGGTCGGTCCCCATCCCGAGAAACGTCTTCTCGCAGGCGTCGATGACATCTTTCATGCTTATGAGCGAACGAACCTGATCTTCGTCGAGCAGCAGAACTTTGGACATGACGATTCCTCCTTCGCTATGCGATATACCGCAGCAGTTGGTCCTTCGCCATCGTTTCGATGCCGAGCGCGTTCCCGCTCCACCCCGCGTTCCGGTAGTCCGTCGCGTTGATCAGCCCCGCGAGCAGGATGAGGCTGTCCGTCGCGGGCGTCGGAACGCGTGCGATCCGACCGAGCATCGAAAGCGGCGCGAGAAGGTACGGAACGTCCTCGCTGAGATAGCGATGTTTCGTCTCCTTCGGAGCGTCCGCGCCGTGCGATCCGTACACCGGGCTTCCGGCCAGGACCTCGTGAAGCGTCGCGCCCTCGAGTCCGTACATCGTCCGGAGCAGCTCGCACGTGCTTTCGAGCCGGATGCCGAACGAGGCGGCGACGGCGAGGCGCTCGGCGTCGACAGCCTCCTGGACGCGGCAGACCGCCGGCGTCATGCCGTCCGTATAGAAACGGAAGTTTCCCTTCTCCGACTCGATGCGCCCCGTGTTCAGGATCATCGTCGCGCAGTGGACCACGAGGTTGGCGTTCCCGAGCCCCGCCGCGAGCGCGTTCGGCAGCCGCTCGATCCCGACCGGGAAGACGCCGTCGAGCCGCGCCTTCACGGCGTCGAAATCGCCGCCGGGCAGCGTTCCGATGCGAACGTGCGTCTTCACGCCCCAGACGTTGACGCGGCCGTTTTCGATGAGGCGGCAGGCGTAGGGGAGCGTGTCCGCCTCCGCGAGGAGAATGCGCGCGCCGCCCCGCGCCGCGAGGCTCTTCCGGAGCGCGAAGGATCCGAAGTTTCCGGGAATGATCACGAGCGTCTGGCCGTCCTCGAAGTGAGGTGCCGCGAGGTCGAAGACCGGCGTCTGCGCGAAGGTCGGCGCGATGAAGAACAGGATCTCGGCGCCATGGACGGCCGACGCGATATCCGTCGTCGCCGCGCGGAGCTGCCCTTCGGCGCTCAAGGCGTTCGTGAGAACGATCCGATTGCCCTTCGCGTTCAGATCCCGGATTTTGTCCGCAAAGGCCGGGTGTTCGTACAGCGTTACGGCGTGCCCTTTCGACGCGAGATCGGCGGCCATCGTCTGCGCTCCGTTTCCCGCGCCGAGAATCGTGATGCGTTTCATGGTTTCATCCCTTTCGTATGCGTCAGTACCCCAGGAGTCTCGGAACGTACAGGGACAGCGGGGGCCAGAATGTCGTCAGGAAGACGACGGGAACATAGCCGAAGATCAGGAAGGCCAGCGTCGGCCCGAGGATCTCCTGGAACGAGCAGTCTCCGATCCGCATCGCGAGGTACAGGATGCTCGCGTACGGCGGCGTCACGCCCCCCATCGCGAGGTTGACGCCCATGATCGCGGCGAAGTGGATCGGGTCGACGCCGAGCTGTTTCATGAGCGGGAGCAGCAGCGGCGCCACGAGGATCATTCCGGTCGCGTCGTTGACGACCATTCCGACCAGGAACAGGAAGAGGTTGATGATGATCAGCAGCAGCGTTCGGTTCTCGGTCAGGCTGTAGACGATGCTCACGATCGCCTGCGGCACCTTCAGCATCACGTAGGTCTGGCTCAGCATGAGACAGAACAGGATCATCGTCATGATCGAGCCGATCGCCGACGCGGAGCCGCGGAGAAGCGGGAAGAAGTTTCCGCCCTCGAAGCCGCGGTAGATCAGGAAACCGACCGGAATCGCGTAGACCGCCGAAACAGCGGCCGCCTCGGTGGCCGTGAAGACGCCGCCATAGATTCCGCCGAGAACGATGACGGGCATCAGGAGCGCCGGCGCCGCGCTGATCGTTCTCGGGACCAGCTCTTTGCGCCGTTCCCGGATGACGTCGCGGCTTTCGAGCTTCAGGTTGAATTTCCTGGCCCATACCATGTTGACGACCGAGAGCAGCAGCGTGATCAGGAGTCCCGGAACCAGCGTGGAGAGGAAGCACGCGAGAATCGACGTTTCCGTGACCCATCCGTACAGGATCATGATGCCGCTCGGCGGGATCAGAAGTCCGAGGATCGAGGCGACCGCGAGCAACGCGGTCGCGAAGCCGCGGGGATATCCCTGCTCGACCATCCGGGGGATCATGATCGGTCCCGTCGCCGCCACGCCCGTGAAGCCGCTTCCCGAGATCGCGCCGATGATCGCGCAGGTGACGCAGCACACGACCCCGAGACCGCCCTTGATGTGCCCGATGAAGACATCGACAAAATCCAGCAGCTTTTTCGCGATGCCGCTCCCGCCCATCAGGATCCCCGCGAGAATGAACAGGGGACTCGCGAGAAGGACCGGGTTGATCATCTGATCGAACGCCCAGAGCATCATGCTCTTCATCGAGACGTCGCCGAAAAGCGACATGAAGAGGAGCGCCCCGCCGAAGCAGTACGGGAGCGGAACGCTGAACATCAGCAACGCGACGAGAAGGACGACGTCCCAGAACACGATCGTCAGCATGACGCGTCCTCCTTCCCGGCCCCGTCGGCGACGAAGAGCGCCCGGAAGTAATCCAGAAGCTCGACGATCGCGTAGAGAACCATCAGCGACATTCCGATGAAGATGGCGCTCTGCCCCAGGATCAGCGGGATATTGAGGATGGCGCTCGTCTTCCAGACCCGCATCCCGTAGGCGAAGTACCAGTAGGCCCAGTACAGCAGCCAGCTTCCTATAGCGACGGAGAAGATCGCCTTCGCGAGGCGGAAGAGCTTCATCGTGAACGGCCTCCTGATGTAGAGCGTCATGATGCCGCACTCGATGTGCGAGCGCTCCCACGAAGCGCTCGCGCCGCCGAGCATATAGAGCCAGATCGCAGGGAAGAGGAGCAGTTCCTCAATCCCCATGAGGGGCGCGCGGAATACGTACCGCAGAAGCACCTGGACCACCACGAGAAGGACGACGCCCAGAAGAAGGACGGCGTTGACGGCGCTCTGAATCCGGTAGGCGCCCTTCCAGAGCAGTTTCAGAACGGAACCCGGTTGCATGGAATCGCTCCTTTCCCTGTACGGAATCATTCAGTTTCAGGCGCGCATCAATACTCCACGAACGAATACGTCCCCCCGAGCTTCTTCTCGGTCGCGCGCTTCCACGCGAGCGACGCGACGCCGATATCCATCGCCCCGGTTCCGATCGGCACGCACAGAATACGTTTCCCGGCCTCGGGAGCCTTCGCCTTGCCGGCCGCGATCTCGCCGATCGTCGCGTAGATGCTCTTCTCCGTGACGGCCCCCTGTCCGCCGAGCTTGCCGAGCGCGCCGCGGTGCAGCGTCTGGCCGATGTGGTCGACGACGATCGCGTCCGCCTTCAGGATGCACTCGTCCGTGCACTCCTGATACGAGCCCATCGGGAAGAGGAACATGCCCGGCCGGAACCACTCGTAGCGGAAGAACTCGTCCTTCGCCTGCGTGACGCAGACGCAGACGTCCGCGTCCGCGGCCTCTTCGGGCGTCTTCGCGATGTGGATCGTTCCCTTCACGGTCGAGGCCATGTCTTTCGCGTAGCGCTCGGACGCCTTCGGATCGATGTCGTAGACGCGCACCTCGGTGATGTCGAAGAGTTCGGAGATCGCCATCGTCTGCGTGTGCCCCTGCATTCCCGCGCCATAGAGGCCAAGGCGCAGGTTCTTGCCTTTTTTGTACATGTACTTGAGGGTGACGGCCGTCTGGGCTCCCGTGCGCATGTTCGTGATGTACGCCCCGTCCATGACGGCGCGGAAGTGCCCGAGGCGCGGATCGATCAGCAGGATGAGCGACGTGACGTAGGGAAGCCCGAGCTTCTTTCGCTCACCGAGAAAGCCGCCCGCCCATTTGATTCCGGCCGTGTCGGACCAGCCGATGTACGCCGGCATCGCGTTCATGAACCCGTTGTAGGCCGGGAAGCTCGCGGTCTCGCCGAGGTCGAGGTTCACCTTCGTGGGATTGACCACGGTCCCCTCGCCCATCCCTCGGAACGTCTTGTCGACGCACTCCACGACGTCTTTCATGGAGATGTTCGACTCGATCTCCTTCTGGCTCAGCAGCATCGTCTCGATTTTCATGAAAACACTTCCTTTCTTCGTCTATGAATGCAGATTCAATGGAACGCCGAACAGGTCGGTCCAGACGGAGGAGATGTGTTCGACCATCGCGTCGCGCGCCCCTCTTGCATCGCGATCCCGGACGCGCCGGAGGATTTCGAGATGGTTGCGCGTCAGCTCATCCATCGCGCGTCCGCGCCATTTCAGGTAGTGTTCCCGCTGGATGGATATTTCGTTATGGATGGAATCGAGCAGCCGCTCGAGCAGTCTGTGGCGGGCGATGCGGGCCAGCCTCGCGTGAAAGCGGACATGCGCCCGCGCAACGTCCGGAATATCGGATGTCAGCAGGATTTCGAGCTCCGCGAGCTCCTCGTCCGTCCCCCGCTCCGCCGCGTAATACGCGATCTGCCCTTCGACGAGACAGCGGACCTCGATGAGTTCACTGAAGTTGACGTTCCCGAAGATGTACTCCCGCTGCCGCGCGCCCTGCAGCAGCGCCCCCGCGTTTTCCGCGAGAAACGTGCCGCGCCCCGGCCGCGACTCGACGACGCGTCGGTTCGCCAGGACCTTCATGACCTCGCGGATGCAGTTCCTGCTGACGCCAAGCTGCAGGGCGAGACACTGTTCGCTCGGCAATCGCGAGCCGGATGTCCACTCTCCGCGCTCGATGGCGCCGCAGAGCTGGGCGAGGATGTCTTCGTGGAGCGTGGACCGCGTGGCGGCCTTGAGCATATCGTGCCTTCCCTTCTGCGATTCGCTGCCGGAATAAAATTGTAGGATAGCCATGCAGCTGAGCCACTCTACAATTTTTCCGTCATAGTAGCACAGAAAAATGCTCTGTCAACACGGAATAGCGCGATTTCGTCATGTATTCAAAATGCCTGCCTGCGACGGCCTCGTGAGAGCGCGAAATATTTTCGGGATCGAACGGCAGGTGCTGAAGGAAAGTGGAGAGGCGGGAAAACTCCGGAAAAACGGGATTGCCGGGAAAGAAAAGAGCCCTGCGGAACATCCGCGGGGCTCCGGAATCACGTGGGGCGGCTTTCGCCGCACGCCGGGAATCGGCGGCAGCGACGGGGCCTACATATCCAGGGGAAACCCGAAAATTTCGAGCCAGACGGTCGCGATATGCCCGATCATCGCGTTCCTGGCGCATTCCGCGTCGCGATTCCTGATACATCGCAATATTTCGCTGTGATTGCGCACGAGATTATTGGTCGCCTGCCGGTTCCACTTCGTGTAGAGTTCGGCGGACTCCCGCCTCTGGACCGATATCTCGTCCTGAATCGTCTTCCACATCCGCTCGAGCAGGTTGTGCTTCGCGATCCGGACCATCGTGGCGTGAAAGCGGAGGTGCGCCTCGCGCCGCGCCTCCGGATCGTCCGTGTCGTACAGCAGGGATTCCAGCTCCGCAAACTCTTCGTCCGTTCCCCTGACGACGGCGTAATAGGCGATCTGCCCTTCGATGAGGCAACGGGTTTCTATGAGCTCCTTGAAGTTGACGTTTTGGAAGATATACCCCTGTGTGCGCGCGGAACGCAGGAGGTTCTTCGCGTTTTCGGAAAGAAACGTTCCGCTGCCGGGTCTCGCCTCGACGACGCCGCGACTCGCCAGAACCTTCATGACCTCCCGGATGCAATTTCTGCTGACCCCGAACTGCTTCGCCAGAGCCAGCTCGGCCGGCAGTCTCGAGCCGGACGGCCACTGTTCCTGCTCGATTGCTTCGCAGAGCTGGGCGAGGATATCATCGTGAAGCGTCGATCGTGTCGCTGCCTTGAACATCGAGCACCTTTCCTTTCGCGGGAATCCCGGGACGAGAAGCATCACGAAATGCCTGCTCATGCTATCGCAAAAGAGTTCTTTGTCAATCCGTCGCATCCGGATTGTCGCCGAACGCCTCGCCATAAAGAGATCCGCCCCGGCCGTCGGCGAGATCCCAGTCCGCGGCCTCCCGTACGGATGCCTCCCCGGGGCTCTTTTTTTCTCTGAGGATAATGTGTATCATATTTTATTAATACATGCCGGGAATATACGGGAATCCAGGAAGGAGGAGGCACATGTTCCGTTCATTCGGTTATCGTTCCATTTTGTCTCTGGCACTCGTCGTGATGGTGGTCGCGCTGTTCGGACTGACGTTCATGAGTCGTTCGTCGCTCGGAAATACGTCGGACCGGCTCATTCAGGATCTGTACCGGGAGAATCTCGTTCCGAACTCCCTGATCCTGAACGCGGACCGGGATATGTATCAGGGATTGCTCGCCAAGCGGAACATCCTGATTGTCGGCGGGGCGGGAAAGGACTACGAAAAGCAGGCGAAGGACTATGCCGAAAACGTCGCCCAGACGCGCGAGCGCGTCGCGAAGGCGCTTTCTCCGCTCGAGGCGCATCGGGAGCAGTGGACGTCGCGAAAGCACGCGTCGAGCGGCAGGAATGTCTTCGAGAACTACGCCGTGTTTCAGAAGAGTTTCGAGGAGTGGGTCCGTCTTTCCGACACGGCCGTCGCGGCCGCGAAAGGCCTCTCGTCCGGGGAAATCGGGAAGATTCCCGGCTTCGGCGACGACACCGCGTTCAACGCGGCCCGTTCGTGCCTCAACGAGATCGGCGAAATTCTCGACGACACGGCCGAAACCGACATAAAGGAAGCCGAAGATCGCAACGGACGCGCCATCACGCGCCTTTTCGCGGTCGCGGGCGCCGCGATTCTCGTCTCGGCGGCCGCTTTCGCGCTGAGCCTTCGCCGCGTCTCCGGCACGCTCCGCCGCGTCGTCGAAATCGCGCGTCGCGCGAAGGGCGGGGACCTGACGATCGCGCGCGGCGACTTCGGCGTGGAAACGTCCGACGACATCGGCCGCATGGCCGACGCGCTCGCGGAAATGGTCCGGTCGCAGGCCGACACGCTTCGGCGTATCAGGGACGAGGCCGACGCGACCGGAGACCGGGCCGAAACGCTCGCGTCTCTTTCCGGGGAGACGAACGCCTCGATGGAGGAGGTCAAGGCGTCCATCGAGCAGGTTGCCTCTCTCGCGGAGGCGAACGCCACGGCCGTGGAGCAGTCGAATGCCGGTGTCGAGGAGATGGCGTCGACGGCGGCGAGTGTCGCGAAGGCGGCGTCGGAGGGGGCCGCGTCGTCGGTGACGGCGGCCGAGGTATCCCGAAAGGCCGTGGACCGAGTGACGGAGGTCATCGGGGAGATCCATCAGGTGGCCGACAAGTCGAAGGAAACGGCGACCCGGATCGGAAGCCTCACCGAGTCGGTCAGGAACATCTCGGGATTCGTGACGACGATCACGTCGATCGCGGATCAGACGAACCTTCTGGCCCTGAACGCGGCGATCGAGGCGGCGCGCGCCGGAGAGGCGGGGCGAGGATTCGCGGTCGTCGCCGACGAGGTCCGGAAGCTCGCCGAGGAATCCGCGCGTTCCGCACAGGAGGTCAACCGGCTCATCGCGACGCTTCAGGCCGAGGCGGGGGCGTCCGTCTCGGTCACGCAGGAGGCCGGAGCGATCATGGAACGGACGCTCGCCGGAGCCGAGGCGTCCCGCGAGCAGCTCAGAGACGCGCTCTCGCGCATCGCGCAGGTCGACGAGGCGATCCGCAGCATCGCCTCGGCCGCGGAGGAACAGGCGGCGTCGAGCGGCGAGATGGGGCGCGCGATGGATTCCATGGCGCGCGCGACGCAGGATATGACGTCACGAATCATCGGAATCCACGATGCGGCGGCGGGTACGTCGAAAGCCGCCGAAGGCGTCGCGCAGGAGGCCCAGGCGATGTCGGAGGCCGCGTCGGAACTCAAGAAGCTCCTGTCGCTCTTCGTCCTCGGGAACGACGGAACGCTCGTTCCCGCCGTCCGGCGCTGAGGGGCGAAACGCTTTACGCCGGATGCGCCGGAAAGGAGGGCCCGGGAAGACGGATCCCCGGACCCCCTTTTGCAGCGCGACCGTCAGGCGCCCGTTACTTCAGCGCCGAAAGGTCGGGAAGCGGCATGTCCTTCGTCTGCACCGGGACCTGGCTCTCCTCGACGTTGTGCATGAGTCTGAACGTCGGCAGGGGGACGTCCTTCACGGGATCGACGAACGGGCCGTGCTTCTCGTTCGAGGCCTTCAGCTCGGCCTTCGCGTCCTCGAGGATCTTCGGGTCGGCGTACAGGTCGAGCGCAGTCGCGGCCATGTACTTCGCGACGGTCAGGCCGCCCTTGAAGGCGGGCGGCAGGATGTTCTGCGCGACGGACTGCCAGGAGTGTCCCGGCGTTCCGGCCGCCAGCGTCGTCGCGCCGAAGCGCACCATCGGGACGACCCAGCTCGTGTTCGCCTCGTCGATCGAGCCGCCTCCCGTCGACCAGACGAACGGCTTGTCGTAGTCGAACTTCTGGAATTCGCGCGAGAGGAACGGCCCCTTTTCGACCTTCAGGCTCTTCGAGAAGGGTTCGGCGATCTTCTCGTCCTCGTCCGTGAACGGCGGGACGCCGATCATCGACGCGTTCGCGAAGCCGACCTTCGCGAGAACCTGGTTCGGAAGGTACTGCCAGACGCCGACGATCGGGACGAACTCCATCTTCGTCTCCGTCATGAGCGCCGCGCCTTCTGCGACCTTCTTCGCCCACTTCACGATCTCCTCGACGCCTCTGTACTGCGGCGACCGGATGAAGTACCAGACTTCGGCGTACGGCGGCACCACGTTCGGCGCCTTTCCGCCGTCCGGGATCGAGTACATGATGCGCGACTCGGGGCGAACGTGTTCGCGCATGTAGTTCATTCCGATGTTCATGAGTTCGACCGCGTCGAGC
Organism: Lactivibrio alcoholicus; assembly: GCF_055390895.1. Lineage (NCBI taxonomy): Bacteria > Thermotogati > Synergistota > Synergistia > Synergistales > Aminobacteriaceae > Lactivibrio > Lactivibrio alcoholicus. The sequence continues at coordinate 1,396,095 of NZ_AP042471.1, read as the reverse complement.
GCGCTGCGCCCCGCCCACGGAGCCGACGACGCGTGCGACGCCTTGCCGTGGAAGCGGACCTTGAAGTTGTCCATCGCGAGCGACGATGCGTAGGATACGGCGTTGTCCGTTCCGGGGTGCCACGAGAGCACCGCGTCCGCGTCCTTGTATATTCCTTCCCTGACGAAGAAGGCCTTGCCGACGAGGGTCTCTTCCGAGGGGGTTCCGTAGAGCCTGATCGTTCCCTTGACTCCGGCCGTCTCCATCGCGTTTTTGATCGCGACGGCGGCCATGCAGCTGTACGTTCCGAAGACGTTGTGCCCGCACCCGTGTCCGGGAGCCCCTTCGACGACCGCCTTCGGGGTCGCGATCCCCGCGGCCTGCGAGATGCCCGGAAGCGCATCGAATTCGGCGTGAATTCCGATGACGGGTTTTCCGTCGCCGAACGTCGCGACGAAGGCCGTCTTCATTCCGGCGACGCCGGATTCGACCCTGAAGCCCGCCGCCTTCATCATTTCCTGGAGGATGGCGGACGACTTGTGCTCGCCGAGCCCCAGTTCAGGGTTGCTCCAGATGTAGGTCGCAACGTCCTGTCCGACTTTCGCGTGTCCGTCGAGCCACGCAATCGCGGCCTCCTTGGCCGGGGTCATCTTTCCGACTTCCCCGGCGAAAACCGGGACAGCGATCAGCGCGAGGATACATACCGCAACCGCCGAAACGCGAATACGCCGCATGTTCTCCCTCCTTATGACCGAAAACCGTCAGATTCCACCCCGAGAGGAGATTCGGGCCGTCGCCGCGATCCCCTCCGTCCGGTCGCGCCGTCCGATTCGTCACGCCATGGCGTCCCCTCCCCGAATTTCGTCGAGTTCCGCGAGCTCCGTCAGCGGAGATGCCGTCCTTTCGCGAGGGAGATCCCGTCCGGGCGCAGGCGCCTTCCCGCCCACCGGGCGAGCGCGACGCCGCGTGCGCCGAGTATCCAGATGCTTCCGAGGAGCGCCGCCCAGACGAGCCAGACTGCCCCCGGGGACGAGCCCATGACGCCCCGGATCCAACCCGAGACGCGTCCCATGTGGAGATCCTTGATCAGGCGCGACGCGTATCGCGACACGACGAGGAGTTTTCGGTACTCTCCTCCGCTGCGGAGCGCGCCGAGCGTCCGGACGCCATCTGGACCCTTCTTCGCGGCGAGCTTCAGGATGTCGGTTCCGGCGGAAATCTCGTCGGCCGTCTTCAGGGCGTCGAGTCCGCTTCTGCCGCCGTTTTTGACGAGAAGATAGGCCGCGTCGGGGGCTTTCGCGGCTCCCTTCGCGAGCGTCGCGAGATCCTCGCCCGTTTCGACGGTCTTCATGACGGCCGCGGCGCGCGGGACCCCGAGCCCATTCTTCCCGGCGACCGTTCCGATCCCCTCGATGACGGCCTTCGTCGCGTCGTCCGCTCTCCCCGTTTTCGCCGCGCGCCGTCCCATATCGACGACCATGTCCGCGAAACGCGGAGACATCGCGCCGAGCTTGCGGAAGGCCTTGAGCACCGCGGGAACCCAGTCGATGACGTCGACGAGCTCCGTCGCGAGACCGAAGCCCGCGAGCGCCGCGACGACGGGATCGGTTTCGCCGCCGGTCCACGCCCTGTAGCCCTGCTTCGTGAGGTCGCGAAGGTCCCCGTAGAGCAGCATGTCGGAAGTGACGGCCCCCGTGACTTCCGCGACGGTCGTCCCGTCGCCCGTGACGAAGCCCCGGACCGTGCGGGTCACCGTTCCCCAGAAGGAGTTCAGTTCTCCGTCGAGTTCCCGGCGGAGCGCGCACGCGCGCACGCGTCCGGGCATGTCCTCCGCGCGGCAGACGTAGTCGGCGAGTTCGAAGGCCTCCTCGAGCCTGCGTTCGTCCCTCAGTCGTTCGATCTCCGGCGAGTAGTCCCGCGACGGGAGCGTTTCGATGCGCGCCCGCAGAAAGACTCCGGAGTAGTGATCCCCGAGCGTCTCCGCGGCGAGAAAGAACACGATCCCCGCGCAGACGAAGACAACCAGACCGACAAGAAACCGGCGCATCGGCGTTCCCTCCCGTGTGAACTTTTTTGATACCGATATTGTACGTCATCGCGCGCGTTTCCCGACACACAACCGATCCTTTTCGGGACGGCGGATTGACGGATGATGTTTGATCGACTAAACTATCACTCGTCCTGAAAGGGAGGGATTTGGCGGAATGCTGACCGCGCGTGTCGAGGATTATCTCGAAGCGATCTTTGCGGAAGAAGTCCGGGGCGGAACGGCTACGGTCACGATGCTTGCCGGGCAGCTCGGCGTCACGAAGGGCACGGTCGTCGCGGCGCTCCGCCGCCTTTCGGAGGACGGCTTCCTCTCCCACGAGCGCTACGGCTCCCCCGCTCTCACGGAAGCCGGGCGCGAGCGGGCGCTCCTGATGTACCGCCGTCACGAACACCTTTCGTTCCTCTTCTCGGGCGTCCTCGGATTCGAGCACGAAGCGGCGGAATCGGCGGCCTGCACGCTCGAGCACGCGCTCGACGCGGAAATGGAGGGGCGTCTCATGGCGCTCACGGAGTTCCTCGCCGACGGGATGCGCCGGAATGCGCCGTGGGCGGAGGAGCTGCGGGCGGCGCTCTCCGAACCGGCCCGTCTGCCGCGCCCTCTCTCGATGCTCGGCGTCGGCGGAAGCGGATCGGTGGTCCGCGTGACCGCCGAAGGGTCCCTGCGGAAGCGCCTTCTGGAGCTCGGGCTGCTGCCGGGAACCCGGGTCGAACTCGTCAGGAGCGCGCCGCTCGGCGATCCGGTCGAAATCCGCGTCAGGAGCGGGACGCTCTCGCTCCGCCGGTCCGAGGCCGCGACGGTCTGGATCTGCGCTGCCTGTCCCGACGGCGGCGAAGGGATCTGCAGGAGCGTCGGCGGCATGTGACGGACACGGAGGTGCGGACCTCGAAAGAGGTCCTTTTTTCGATTCGGTTTAAAGTTTGACCAATAGAACTCAAGCGGGGTGAGATGCATGGAACACAGGCTTGACGAACTGGAAGCGGGGCAGAAGGCCCGCGTAATCCGCGTGGAAGGGGACGCGGTGCTCAGGCGGCGCATCATGGATATGGGGCTCGTCCCGGGGACCGACGTGAGTCTCGAACGACCCGCTCCCCTGGCCGACCCGATCGCGTTCAGGGTGCGGGGGTTCGAGCTGAGCCTTCGCCGCTCGGAAGCCGCGGCCGTCCTCGTCGATATCCGTCGCTGCTGCGGTTCCTGCGGCTGCGGGTGCGGGGGGTGCGGCGAATGAACGGTGCGGTCGTCGCGCTCGCTGGGAATCCGAATACGGGGAAGACGAGTCTCTTCAACGCGTTGACCGGGTCGCGCCAGAAGGTGGGCAACTGGCCCGGCGTCACCGTCGAACGCAAGGAGGGGCGCCTCGTCATCGGAGGGAAGGAGATCACGCTCGTCGATCTTCCGGGCGTCTACAGCCTCGGAGCCTCGTCCGTCGACGAGCAGATCGCGGCTGATTTCCTCCGGAAGGAGCGTCCCGGAGCCGCCGTGACGGTCGTCGACGCGACGAATCTCGAGCGAAGCCTCTACCTCGCGGTGCAACTCCGGGAGTCGGGAATTCCTGTCGTCATCGCGCTGAACATGTGGGACCTCGCGCAGAGGAAGGGGATCTCGGTCGATGCCGCGGAGCTCGGACGCGCGCTCGGTTCGGATATCGTTCCGACGACCGCGACGAAGGGGACGGGAGTCGACGAACTCCGGCACGGCATCGCGGAGAGCCTTGCGTCGAAGCCCGGAGCGTCGCCGCTCGCGATTCCCTACGGATCCGAAGTGGAGCGATCGCTCGACAGAATCGCGAAGGCGCTTCCGACCGGAGGATCGGACCGCGACCGGCGCCTGTCCGCCATCCGTGTGGCCGAAGGGGACGCGACGGCGCTCTCCGGACTGCCCGGGGCGGAGACGGTCGTCCTGATCGCGGCCTCCGAGAGCGAACGCGTCGAGAAGGCGCTCGGGTACGATCTTCAGACGGCCGTGATTCTGAAGCGATGGGAGTTCATCTCGGGTGTCACGGGACGGGTGCTTCGCCGCGATCCGGCACGGGCCGAGGCCGCGACGTGGGACGAGCGCCTCGACCGCGTCGTGACGAACCGCTTTTTCGGTCTGCCGCTCTTTCTGCTGGTCGCGTGGGGCGTTTTTCAGGCGGTATACTCGATCGGCGACGCGCTCGCGGACCAACTCGACGCTCTTCTCAGCTCGTTCGGGGAAAACGTGGCCGCGCAGCTCGCCGCATGGGGTACGGGGGCGACCCTGACGAGCCTCGTACAGAACGGCGTCGTCGCGGGCGTCGGCTCTGTGCTCGTCTTCGTTCCGCACATCTTCCTGTTCTTCCTCTTTCTGTCGGTGCTGGAGGACTGCGGCTACATGGCGCGCGGCGCGTTCGTGATGGACCGGATCCTGCGCGCGCTCGGGCTGCACGGCAAGAGCTTCATCCCGATGCTTCTCGGCTTCGGCTGCAACGTGCCGTCGGTCATGGCGACGCGGATCCTCGAACGGCCGCGCGACCGGATGATCACGCTCCTCGTGCTGCCCTTCATGAGCTGCTCGGCGCGTCTACCGGTCTTTCTCCTCTTCGCCGGAACGTTCTTCGGCGAGCGGGCGGGAACGGTCGTCTTCTCTCTCTACGTCCTCGGGATCGTCGTCGCGGTGGTGACGGCGAAGGTTCTCGGGAGTACGGTCTTCGCGGGCGAACCGTCGCAGTTCGTGATGGAGCTCCCCGCGTACCGTCTGCCCAAGATCTCCGCGACGCTCCGCGCCGCCGGGGAGCGCGCGATGATCTTCGTCCGGAAGGCCGGAACGTTCATCTTCGGGGCCGTGATCGGCGTGTGGCTTCTCGCCAGCCTGCCGTTCGGCGTGGAGTACGGTTCGGCGGAGAGCTTCGTCGGACGCCTGGGAACACTGATCGCGCCGCTTCTCGCTCCGGCCGGGTTCGGCTTCTGGCAGGCGGGAGTCGCGCTCTTTTTCGGATTCCTCGCGAAAGAGGTCGTCCTCGGGACGTTCGGAACGCTGCTCGGGACGGGCGAAGAGGGGCTCGCCGCGGTGCTCCCATCCCTCTTCACGCCGCTCTCGGCCTACGCGTTCCTCGTGATGACGCTGCTCTACGTCCCGTGCGTCGCGGTCGTGGCCGCGTTCAAACGCGAGACGAACAGCTGGCGGTGGACGTTCTTCCTCGTCGCGTACACGACGCTCGCGGGATACGTCCTCGCCGTGGTGGTCTATCAGGGCGGACGATTTTTCGGGCTGTCGTAGGCGCGGTCGGATGTGAAAGGGGCCCCGTCGCTTCTCCCCCGGAGGGAAGCGACGGGGCCCTTTCGTTCGCCGCGGCGCTCTCAGAACGCCGCGATCTTCCTGCCGTATTCGACGCACAGATCCGCGCTCGCTCCTGAGGGCGTCTCGTTCACCGCAAGTCCCTCGTCGAGGAGCAGCGCTCCGCTTCGCCTGGCCCGTGCCGCCCAGGTCCGCATCCATTCTCCGTCGCCCCAGCCGTAGGAGCCGAAGAGAGCGACCTTCCTGCCCGCGATGATCGTGCCCGCTTCGGCGAAAAAGGGCTCCATTTCGTTTTCCTCGATGACCTCGGTCCCCATGGCCGGTGACCCGAACGCGACGACGTCATACTTCACGATCTCGCCGACGGACGCTTCCGAAACCCGCTTCAGCGTCACCTCGGCTCCCGAGGAAACGGCTCCTCCCGATACGAGTTCCGCCATTCGCTCCGTATTTCCGGTTCCCGACCAATACACGACAAGCACTTTCGACACAGGGCACCCTCCTTCGGATCCGATCGATCGTTCTTTCCTCACGATGCGCGCGCAGCGGACCGACGCAATATCTCCCTCGCGACGCTCCGCTCGGCGCTTCTGAACTTCCGGAATTTCGTTTTCGCCTCCCGGACGTTCGAATAGACTTTCCAATACCCCGTCGCGACCGCCCCTTTTCCGTTGTCTCTCAGAAACCCCCGGACATCCCCGGGCGGATATCCGAGAAAGAGCCCGATCTCGTGCGGGAACTCCCCGCCGAACCGTTCCTTCAGGCAGCGGAGGCATCCGTCGACATCCGCGCAGTTCCCGTAACGGCGTTCGCACAGAATCCCGACGGCCGCGTCCGAGGAAAGGGCGTCGCGGAGCGTCGGCGGGTCGTACGCGAGCAGAAGAACGGAATTCCATCCGCCGCGCTTCGACGGAAGTTCAATGGCCCGAACATCGTGCCGTTCGAGAAGGCTCGTTCCGACTTCCTTCCACGCCGCGGCGATGTTGTCCCCGTCGCGGCGAATCGCGAAGAGACTGCCGCACCGGAGACGCATGATGACCGGCGCGGCGTAGAACAGGAACATCGACTCGACATACTCGCGTGTTTCCTGGCGCTTCGCGAATTCCATGAACGATCGGACGACGTGCATCGGGATTTCCTCCACGAACGGCTCTATTATGTTTGATTTATAAAACATAATAGAGCCGACAACGACGCCTGTCAAGGGGGGACGACCGTCTAGACTCCGCTCGCCCTGTTGCGCCCGGAGCGCTTGCTTTCGTAGAGGGCGGCGTCGGAACGACGCAGGAGGTCCTCGGGCGTATCCCCGGGGCGCGCGGTCGTGTATCCGGCGCTGAGCGTCACGCGGATGGAGCCGTCGCTCGTTTCGACGACGGCCGTTTCGACCGCGGAGCGCAGGCGTTCCGCGACGCGTCCGGCCTCAGCGAAGTCGGCACCGGGAAGGAGGGCGACGAATTCCTCGCCGCCGAACCTGCCGAAGACATCCGGGCTCCTCAGGACGCGGCGGCACGTTTCGGCGACGACCTTCAGGACTTCGTCGCCGGCCGCGTGTCCCCACGTATCGTTGACGTTCTTGAAGTGGTCGAGGTCGACGATCGCGAAGGAAAGCGGCGCGCCGGCGCGCGACCGCCGCTCAAGCTCCGATTCGACGCGCTCCATGAACGCCCTCCGGTTGAACGCGCCGGTCAGCGGATCGCGTGACGCGAGGTCGTTCAATCGCTCTTCGAGCCGCGCGCGCTCCGTGACGTCGACGCAGAGCATGAAAAAGTCCGCGGCATTCCCCTGTCCGTCGACGTGGGGAACGCAGGCGACCGAGTCGACGAATTCGGCCCCTTTCGCGCGGCGGCGCACCTCGTACCGCTCGGTCCGCCCGGTGAGGGCGGCCTTCATGTGATGCTCGTGGAGACCGAAGAGGTCCTTTCCGAGGATCTCCGCGACGGTCCTTCCGATCACGGCCGACCGCGGCAGGCCGCTCAGACCTCCAAAGGCCCGGTTGACGTAGAGATACCGGAGGTCGCGGCTGACGCGCATGATCCGAACGGGGAGCGAGTCCAGAACCAGATTGATCCACGCTTCGTCCTCCCGGACGGATCGGAAAAGGGCTTCGCGTTCGTGCCTAGCGAGCCGGAGCAGTTCGAGTTCTTCGAGAAGCCGTCCGAACTCGTCGCGCCGCACGGGCGGTGGGACCGGCGTTTCGAGGTCGTCCCTCCGGAATCGCGTCACGGCGTCCGCGACGAGCCGCATCGGAGACGCGACGCGCACGACGAGAAGGGCGAGCAGCGCGATGACCGCCAGCAGCAGCGCCCCGAGCGTTCCGGCGACCGTCCGGAGTTCGTCGCGCGATCGCTTCGCGATTCTCCCGGCGACGGCGTCCGTCTGCGCCCTGACGGTCGAGAGAAGCTCCCTGACGGAGTCCAGAGGGGCGACGGATCGCTCCAGGTACTGTCCGACGGAAGGAAGCGGGGAGACGGTTCCGTCGAGAATCGTGTCCTGGAGATGGCGGAACTTGAGGGCGTAAAGCGTTTCCACCTTTGCGAACGCGGCGAGGATTGCCTCGTTGCCGGTCCTGTACGCGAAGTCACCGACGTTTCCGAACGACGCCAACTCCGTCCGGCGTTCCTCCCGGATCAGGCGTGCCTCGGCGTGGGTCGGACCGCGGCCCCGGGCGAGGATCTGCGCGAGCATCGACGAGAGCTTTCCGGCCTGTTTCCGGAAATCGACCGCCGCGGACCGCAGAAGCGCCATCGGAACGTATTCTCCGGTCCGTTCCTCCTCAGGAAACGACATGTGGAAGATGAACTCCGACATGTGGTCGAGGAGTTCGCTCGTCTCCAGGAACCAGAGGTCGGGAAGCGCCGGATCGCGATCGTTCCGCGGGACCTCAAGGTCGGCGTCGACGCGGGAGCGGAGGGAGCGGATCGTCAGGTACGACGCGGCGATGGTCTTCCGGTTTTCGTCCGGGGTTTCGGTGAAGGGGCGGAGAAACGCGTCGGATCGCGTTCGGCGATCCTCGAGGAATTTTCGGTCGTCGGCCGTTGCGGGGTCGGGCTTTCGGAGAAGCACCGCCGACCTGCCCCGCTCGAACGCGAGGTCGGAGATCGCGGAGGCGAGTTCGTTCGCCTCGGCGTTTCTCCGTTCGAGCGCGCGAGCCTCGCGAACCGAAGCCCATCGGCGTTCGATGACCTGGACGGCCAGGAGCAGAACGACGGCGGACAGCGCGGCGAGGACCACGAGGAACGTCAGCCGCGCCGATCGCCCGAAGAACGGGAGCATGGCGTTTCCTCCGGAAGATCATTCTCGAAACACATTCGGCGCTGGAACGAATATGATCTATTGTAGCATCCCCGGCGAGCGGAAACGCCCGCCGTAGACGCGGAGGGGAGGAACGCCTATACTTCGTTTGTTCGTATATTTTTTTTATTCTTGCATAGATGAACACTCCAAGGGGGGGCCGTGTATGACGAAGACGAACGCCCGATTCCATGCGCCGTTCATTCCGATATTGTGCGCGCTCGCGCTCATGCTCCCGTTCGTGTCCCAGGCGACGGCCGCAGACTGGATCTCGCCCGGAGGGGCGGGAAGCTACGCCGTGACGAAACCCGCCGACGGAAAGAAACCCGACAACGGAAATGTGACAATGGCGCTTCCGGCGATCGGGCCGAACGTCGACGCCGCGGCCGCCGGGAAGCGCAAGGTCCCGACGAGCGACTGGTGGACGCCGCTCGCGTGGCTCGATCCGGCCGATCTCCCCGACAGGCCCGCGGGCATGAAGGCGCAGCGGCACGGCCTCTCCTGGCAGGTCTTCAGCGAGCCGCTCGTGTTCCAGCCGCAGAAGGGCGGCCTCGCCGTCTCGCTCAACGTCCCCGACAGCCGCCGCGCCGGAATGAAGGGCGACGTCCTGACAGCGGGCGCGGGGTTCATGCAGGAGGTCGTCGGCGGTGCGAGCAAGGGGATCTCCCCCTACTTCAACGCGTTCTTCGACCAGGACCTCTACCTCGGCTCGACGCTGTCGGGCTGGAACGATGCGGCCTTCGCGGGCGTGAAGGTGACGGGCTGGAGCGACTGGTTCGTGAACTTCTCGATGACGTCGGCCGCCGAGACGATGACCGTCACGGCCGGAAACGGCTGCCCGTTTCTTCTCGTGAAACTCGCGAAGGGCGCGCCGCAGGTGACGTTCCAGTCGTGGAACATCGGAAAGGTCGTCCCGCTCGAGGGCGATTCGTTCCAGGTCAACTCGGGGCAGGCGAACGGCCAGAAGATCGACTGCCCCTCGTTCGCCGTGATCAACCAGGTTCCGTTCGGGAAGGCGTACCTCCCCGACGACGGCGCGGTCAGCAAGGACTACAGCACCTACACCGTCTACGCCGTCTTCGGCCCCGCCGGGTCGACCTGGACGCTCGACAAGACGCAGAAGGACGACGCGCGGGTGCTGAACACGGCCGTCTGCTCGGGCGGATCGCACTACGCTGTCGCCGTCCTCCCCTTCCCGTGGGGAAAGACGGTCTACGACGAACCGTCCGAGGCGGACGTCAGGAAGCTTCTCGCGACGTTCGCGTCCCGCGCGTTCGCGGAAGTGACCGATACGCGCGTCGCGCCGCAGCTCTCGGGAAGCTCCGTGACCGCTTCGTTCGCCTATACGACCGCGCCCGTTGCGGGCGAATCCCCGTCCGGGGACGGGACGCTGTACGCCTTGTACCCGCACCAGTACCTCGACCAGTCCGTGACGATCCTCGACCGGTCGATGGGCCGGATGGAGGCGTCGTCGTGGACGAACGGCTGGCAGTGGCCGTCGCTCAAGGGGCCGATGCTCCTCGCGTCCGGGAAGGGCTTCACGAACGTCTATGACGTTCCGCCCTGCCTTCCGGCCGTCGTCGACGAGCCCGATGCGGCGAAGGCGGACCGGATGATCGCGCTCGTGCAACAGGCCCTCGACACGCAGGACCCGAACTTCCTCTCGCAGGGAAGCTACTTCGGAGCGCAGGAGATCCACCGGCTCGCGATGCTGCTTCCGGTCGCCGCGATGATCCGAGGCGCGGCGACGACCCCGGCTTCCGCCGACAGCGCAGCGAAGTCCGTCTATAAGAAAGCCGCCGAAACGCTCGGATACCGTCTTCGGGCGACGCGCGACGGCGCGACGACCCTCAAGAACGCCGCGCAGCACGCGCTGTACTACGATTCTCGCTGGGGGTCGATGATCCCGTCGTGCGAGGACGGCTTCGCGGCGGACAGCCTTCTCAACGACCATCACTTCCACTTCAGCTATTACGTCAAGATCGCCGCGGAAATCGCGCGATGGGAGAAGGCGCATCCGTCGGATCCCGACAACGAAGGGTGGGCGGCCGCCTACGCGCCGATGATCCGCCTGCTGATCAGAGACATCGCGAACACGGATCGGACGGGGACCGGCACGGATCCCGACTTTCCGTTCCTTCGGCACTACAGTCCCTACGCGGGGCATTCGTGGGCGAGCGGTACGTCGCGCGGCAACCAGGGCGGGCAGCAGGAATCCACGTCCGAGGCCATCCAGGCCTGGGCCGCGCTGCTGCTCTGGGCGCAGCTGAACTACCCGGCCGACGCCTCGAACGCGGAACTCGAGAAGTGGGCCGCGTACATGTTCGCGTCGGAGGTCCGGGCGGCGGAGCTGTACTGGTTCGGCTACACGACGAACGCCGCGTTCCGGCCGTACCTGAGCTTCCGCCAGTACGCCACGAAGAGCGACGCGGTTCCGAAGCCGTACGTCCCGTCGATGGTCTCGCAGATCAATCAGAACGAGATGACCTTCCAGACGTGCTTCGGCAACCCGCCGCTGCTCAAGCACGGCATCCAGTGGCTGCCGCTGACGGGGTCGTCGCTTTACCTGGGCGTGAACGGCGGCGCGCTCGCGGAGCAGGAAGTGAAGGGGTATCTCGAAAACGACTGGCCGAAGCTCGGCGCGGGGCAAAACCCCCAGTCGCCTTCGAACATGGACAAGCTGCTCATGATGCAGTCCCTCACAAAGTCGTACGCGGCCGACGCGAAGACGCTCATCACCCCGGGCGCGGGCGGATCCATTCCGCTCGACACATGGAAGATGCAGTGGGAGATCCCCGCGCCGACCTACGAGACGCTCATCCTGCAGGACGCGTCGCGCGCGGCCGTCTACTGGTGGATCGACGCGCACCTGTCCCACGGCGCGGCGACCCACGCGGAGAACGACGCAGATCACACGTCCGCCGCGAGCTTCGTCAATGAAAACGGAGACAAAGTCTACGTCGCCCACAACCCGGGGACGTCGCCGCTCGCGATCGCGTTCGACGACGGCATGACGCTCTCCGTGCCGGGCCTCGGGTACGCGCATGAGGTTGTCCCGTCGGGTTCGAAGGGCAGCGGGGGCGGGTGTTCGGCCGGGCCCGTTCCGGTGGGCGCGCTTCCGGCGATCGCTGCGGTCGCGGCGCTCCTGCGGTTCGTACGCCGCGGGAAGAAGTAGCCCTGCGCGACTCGCGCGGAAACGACGTCTTCCGATCATGAGAGCGGCCCCCCGCGCGTCGCGCAGGGGGGGCGCTCTCATGATCGGTTCGTCCGCGTCATCACGCGAAGCTGACTTTGTTGCGCCCCGTGTTCTTGCTCTCGTAGAGCGCCGAGTCGGACCGGCGCAGCAGGTCGTCCAGCGAATCGTCCTGGCGGACGACCGTGCAGCCGACGCTGACCGTCAGGCGGATCTCTCCGCCCGCGGCCGTCGGAACCGGGGTGTGTTCGACCGCGAGACGCAACCGTTCGGCAAGGCTCCGCCCCTCCGTCTCCGTCGCGTCGGGCGTCAGGATCACGAATTCTTCTCCGCCGAAGCGTCCGAGGATATCGTAGGGGCGGATCGTCTTCCTGCACGTTTCCGCGAGGCTTCGCAGGGCTTCGTCCCCGGCCGTGTGGCCATACGTATCGTTGACCCGCTTGAAGAAGTCGATGTCCATTATCAGGAAGGCAAACGCCTTCCCGGTGCGCCGGTAGCGTTCGATCTCGACGTTCGCGCGTTCGGTGAGCGCGCGGCGGTTCAGCGTCCCGGTGAGGTCGTCCACGTCGGCCATCTCCCGGAGCTTCGCCTCCAGCCGCTTTCGCACCGTGATGTCGAGCGCGAGCGAAAAGAACCCGACGACCGCACCGGATTCGTCGTGTCTCGGAACGAAAACGATGTCGGAATACGATTCGCTCGCGTCCGTCTCGTTTTGCTCCTCGAAGCGAACGTCCTCGCCGAGAAGCGCGCATTCGTGCCAAGGCGCGCGCATGTCCGCGATCGAATCGCCAAGCACCTCCCGCACGGTTCTGCCGAGGACGTCCTCGGCGGCGACCCGGAAGTGTTCCTCGAACGTCCGGTTGACGTAGCCGAAGCGCAAGTTCCGGTCGATGTAGGAAATCCTGGCGGGAAGAGAGTTCGTGATGAGCCGGATCCACTGCTCCTGATCCTGGACCGACCGGAGAAGCACCTCGCGTTCCTTCAGCGCGAGCCGGAACTTCTCGAGTTCTCCGAGAAGCATCCCGAATTCGTCCCGGATCGGGTACGGAGGGACGGGCTCGTCGAGCTGACGCAGCCGGAAACGGTCGATGGTCGCCGCGAAGAGGCGCATCGGCGTCGCCACGCGGCGCAGCAGCAGAACGCTGATTGCGAGCGCGAGGACGAAGAGGGAGACGAGCATCGCGTGCGCCAGGAGGAGAGCCCGCCGCTCCTTTTCGACAAGAGACCGCACGTGGGAGCCAGCGACGGCGTCCACGCTCTCGACGACCCGGCGGATCGCCCCGAGCGAGGACGTCGTCTGCGTCACGTAGACCTCCTCCGAGAGTCCCGCGAGGAGCGGAGACTTCATGATCGCGTCCTGCAGGCGCCGGTTTTCCAGCAGGTAGAGCCTGTCGATCTCGTCGAGCTCCCCGTCGAGTCCGTCGATCGCGCAGCGGGCCGCGAGATAGCGCAGGTTCCGGAACAAACGGTCTTCCATATCGTGAGCCTGGATGACGGTCTCCCTCTCCCTGGGAGTCATGGGGCGTCGCTCGGCGAGAAGCCGCCCCATCAGGGACGCGACGCGCGACGTGTCGTTGCGGAATCGCGCGGCCGTGATCCTGAGAAGCGCGAGCGGAACGTAACGCCCCGTCCCGTCGCCGGGGAGAAAGGCGAAGCGGTCGAGTTCACGGCCGATTCTGTCGGTGAGAAGGTCGGTATTGCGGAACCACGACTCCTCGAAGATCGGATCGCGCTCTTCGGCAGGGAGTACGAGCTGGACTTCGAGTTGCGGCGTCATCGCCTCGAGCGACTTCCACAGCACTGCGATTCCCTCGGAGTCCCCGGCGACGCCCGAGAGATAGTCCCGCAGCATCTCCTTCACCCGGTTCAATCGCTCGCGAAGGTACGTCGCGTCCTCTTTCGATGCGGGAACGTCGGCCCTCAGGAATATCGCGCATCGTGCCCTTTCGGACGCGATCTCGAAAAGGGCTTCGGTGAGATTGCGGGACATTTCGTCGGCGCGCGAAAGGAGGAGAGCCTCCTTCAAATGACGGGCCCCCTCCCGCTGTACCCTGATTCCGAGGGTGACGATGATGACGAGCAAAGAAGTGAGGGCGGCGAAAAAAACGGTTTTCGTCGACAGGGAACGAAACGGATGCACGCGCCATTCCTCCGGGGTTCGGGATGAAACTAATAAAATTGTATCATGAAAAAAGCGCGGGAGCGAGAACGAGTCAGAAAATACCGGAAGGTACACATAGAGAACAGAAGAAAAATAAAAAGGCGGCGGAGCCGGAGGCTTCGTCGCCGAAACAGCGACCGGAAGGAAATCTCTACGCGAGGTGGATCAGGTGGATCCGTTTCTTTCCGAGCCGGACGAAGAGCCGTTTGCCCGCGAGCAGGTCTCCGGCGGTTGCCTGGAAGGATTCGTCGTCGATCTTCCGTCCGTTGAGCGACACGCCGCCGCCCCGGATGAGACGCCGCGCCTCGCTCTTGCTCGCCGTCGCGCCGCTTTCGACGAGAAGGTCGACGACCGGCGCGGGAAGCGCCGAGGCGTTTCCGGTCGGCACCTCTTCCGCGAGCGCGTCGAGCGTCTCTTCCGTGAGATCGGCCGGTTCGAGGTCCCCGCCGAAGAGGATGTCGCTCGCCTTGCGCGCCGTCGCGAGCGCCCTCTCGCCGTGGACTATCTTCGTGACCTCCGCCGCGAGGATCTTCTGCCCCTCGCGCTTCTCGGGAGCCGCGGCGTGAGATGCGGCGATGTCCGCGATCTCGTCGAGCGGCAGGAACGTGAAGAACTTCAGGAGCTTGCCGATCGCGGCGTCTTCCGTGTTGATCCAGAACTGGTAGAACTTGTAGGGCGATGTCTTTGCCGGGTCGAGCCACACGGCGCCCCCTTCGGTCTTTCCGAACTTCGTTCCCGCGGAGGTGAGGAGGAGCGGGTTCGTGCCGCCGAAGGCCTCGACGCTCTCCTTCTTCCGGATGAGTTCGATGCCCGAGACGATGTTGCCCTGCTGGTCGTTGCCGCCCATCTGGAGGCGACAGCCGTACGTCCGGTAGAGGTGCCAGAAGTCGAAGGCCTGCAGGAGCGTGTAGGAAAACTCCGTGAACGAGATGCTCTTTTCGGGGTCGTCGAGTCGCGACCTGACGTATTCCTTCGAGATCAGGTAGTTCACCGAAAAGTGCTTTCCGGTGTCGCGCAGGAACTCGATGAATCCGAGCTTCCCGAGCCAGTCGTAGTTGTTGACCATCAGCGCGGAGTTCTTCCCGCAGTCGAAGTCGAGGAAGTGGGCGAGCTGCGGCTTGACGGCCGCGAGGTTTTCGGCCATCTTCTCGAGCGTCAGCAGGTTGCGTTCCTTGCTCTTTCCCGACGGATCGCCGATCAGGCCGGTCCCGGCGCCCGCGATCGCGATGGGGCGGTGCCCCAGGCGCTGCATCCACGCGAGCCCCATCAGCGGGATCAGGTGTCCCACGTGAAGGCTGTCGGCGGTCGGGTCGAAGCCGACGTAGGCCGTCACCATCTCCGAGCCGTACAGCGCCGCCAGGCCGTCGCGGTTGCTGCACCAGTCGATGTAGCCGCGCTGTTCCAGAATTTCCATTGCGTTTTGCGTCATGTCGTCTCCCTCCAGTGAATGAAAAGCATCAAAAAGGGCCGGACTCCCGCACTTCGGGAACCCGGCCCGGACTCGCGCCACACTATCCGGCGTCGGCCCCCAGGTCGGGTTCCACACCGGCGTAATACGCCACTGCGCTGTCAGATGCACCGGTTCTTCCGTTCATGTCGCATCCCCGCTTTCACAGCGGTTTCCTTATATCACGCACGTCGCGGCGGTGTCAAGGAAACGCGCGCCGGACCCGGGGGATCGGCGCCGCAATTATCCCGCACCCGACGTCTACCGCTTCCGCTCCGAGCGCAGGACGGCGCCGTACGCGAGGCAGAGGCCCTCGAAGTCGCGTTCCATGTCAAGCTCCCGTTTCGTGCATTCTTTCTCGGACGCAGGCATGCATTGTCTCTCTTCCATCATAAAGCCCTCCCTTTTCTATAAACGGATTCTTCGGAAATTCCCGGCCGCCGCGGAAAACGGCGCTACGCGACCTTGACGACGCGAACGGCCTTGCCCGACGAGCGTTCGAGCGTTTCGGGCCGCAGGATGCGCACCCCCACGCGGATCGCGAGCGCCTCGTGGAGCTTCCGGGCCGCGTCCGCGCGCAGGGCTTCCGTCCCGTCGTCGTCCAGGAGCCGTTCGGACTCGCAGATCACCGACAGCTCCTTCATCCCCTCTCGCTCGGCCACTTCGAGGCAGTAGTTCAGCGAGAGTCCCCCGATCTTCGCGAGGGCCGCCTCGACCTGCGACGGGAAGACGTTGACGCCCCGGATGATGAGCATGTCGTCGTTGCGCCCCGTCACGCGCGCGAGGCGCTTGCCGGCGCGGCCGCACGCGCACGGCCCGTCCGTGAGGGACGCCAGGTCGCGCGTCCGGTAGCGGATCAGCGGGAAGGCCTCCTTCGCGAGCGTCGTGATCGCGAGTTCGCCCCACTCCCCGTCCGGGACGGGCGCGTCGTCCTCGCCCAGGATCTCCATGAAGAAACAACTTTCGTTGAAGTGCATCCCGGTCTTGTGCGGGCACTCCATCGCGACGCCCGGCCCCATGATCTCCGACAGGCCGTAGGAGTTGACGGCCGTCACGCCGAGGCGGCGCTCGATGACCTCGCCCATCTCCGGCGTCCACGCCTCGCCGCCGAGGATCGCCAGGCGCAGCCGCAGGCGGTCGCGAAGGCCGCGGCTCTCGACGATTTCGCTCAGGTGCAGCGCGTAGGACGGCGTGCTCGTGAACGCGGTCGTCCCCATGTCCTCCATGAGAAGGAGCTGGCGCTCCGTGAAGCCGCCCCCCGTCGGGACGACCGTCGCGCCGAGGCGCTCCGCGCCGTAGTGGAAGCCGAGCGCCCCCGTGAAGAGGCCGTAACCCAGGATGACCTGGAAGACGTCGTCCCTCGTGACGCCCGCCGTCGCGAGGCATTCGGCCATGCACTCCGACCAGACGTCGAGATCGCCCTTCGTGTAGGGGACGATCGTCGGCTTCCCGGTCGTTCCGGACGACGCGTGAATTCGAACGACGTCGTCGCGGGACGCGCAGCACATCCCGAGCGGGTAGCTGTCGCGGAGGTCCTGCTTCACGGTGAACGGGAGCCTCCGGAAGTCTTCGAGGGAGACGATGTCGCCCGGGTATATCCCCGCGGCCTCCATCTTGCCGCGATAGACGGCGTTGTTCCTCCATACCCGCGTGACGACGTTCTTCAATGCTTCGAGCTGCTTCTCCACGATCGTTCCCTCCCTTTTCTTCCGATTTTTTTCGAAATCCTGCGGCGAAAACGCATAAAAAAAGAGGGCCGGAATCCCTCTTTCGGGATCCCGGCCCTCGCAGGCGCACGACGTTTACGCGTCGGCCCCCGGACCAGGTCCCACGCTCGCGTAATAATAGGAGAACACCATCTGGGACAGTTGAGTGGTTCGGGCGACGCCGAATGTATCCATAATGCACGCACCTCTTTTACGAATTGGGGACATTCAACCACGAAACGACTGATTCGTCAAGGGACGATTCATCGCGGCGGCGCCCATCGACGTCCGCGAACGGAAGGTCATAAGACCTGCGCTTCCCTCCCCGACGACGGCGCGATGATGACGACGCCGCACAGGATGAGGGCCGCTCCCGCGAGGGATACGGGCGTCAGCCGCTCGCCGAGGAGGAGCGCCGAGAGGACGCACGCCGTCAGGGGTTCGCTCAGCGACACGACATAGGCGTCCCGGAGGTAGACCATCCGGAGCCCGGTCGCGTAGAGGAACATCGGCAGGGCTTCCGTCAGGACGCCGAGCGCCGAGGCGACCGCGAAGCCGCGAAGCGTGAAGATCCACGAGGGGCCGAACGCGATGATGACGGGAACGCCGACCGCAAGCGACGCGATGGTCGTGACGGCTGCGGTTTCCGTCGTGTTCAGACGCGCGGCGAGCCGCTTCATCCCGAGCCCTAGGAACGCGTAGCAGAACGCCGCGAGGAGCGCGAGCGCGGCGCCCGTCCAGTCGACCGACAGGCTTCCGGCCGCTCCGCCCCCGAGCAGGAGGACGCACCCCGTGATCGCGACGAGCGTCGAGACGGCCCATCGTCCCGACAGGGGTTCCCGCTCGAAGAGCGCCCCGAGGACGCCCGCGACGATCGGGGACGCTCCGATGGCGATCATCGACCCGATCGACACGCCCGTGAGCCTGATGGCCGTGAAGAAGGCGAACTGGTAGCCCATGACGCCTGTTACGGTGATGAGGAGCGGGACGAGGGGCGTCCGGCGAAAGGCGTCGAGGATTCGCGCGCCCGTGACGACCATGTAGCCCGCCAGGAAGAAGCCCGCGAAGACGACGCGCACGGCCCCGACCGTGAGCGGATGCGCTCCTTCCGGGGCGAAGGCCTGAATGATGCCGCTCAATCCCCAGCTCATGCTCGACATCATGACGAACAGCATTCCCCTGAGCCGCTCCGCGTTTCCGTTCACCGTCGATCGCCGTCCTTTTGTTCTCCGCCGGAAGGATTATAGGCAGCGGAAGCGGTTCTGTCACGAAGAAGCCATCGCGATCGCCTCTTTCGGACGCGCCGGGGACGGCTGGACAAACGGGGAAACGAGTGACATGATTCGGAAAGATCGAGTACATTCCGTTTCCCGGAGGCGATGCGAATGACCGGACCGGTTTCTCCAGAAAAGACAGTCGCTACGTTCATGCGGCGACTCCGCCCGTTCGACCTCTCAGACCTGCCGCTCGACGTCGTGATCCTTCTCATCGGCGGCCTGACGCTGGCCCTCGCGGGAGTGCTCCTCTTCCCGGTCTCGACGGGGGCGCTTCCGTATTACGAAGAGGGGCTGTACGGACTTCTGCTGTTCATCTTCGCGCTCCAGACCGTGACGCTCGGGAAGACGCCGTTCGGCGACGCGCGCCGGACGGCGCCGGTCGTGGGCGCAGGGCTGCTCCTCGCGTCCGCGGGGATCGTCACGTGCTTCGTCCCGGGCCTCCTCGGGCCGCTTCCGCGTGTGCTGCTCTTCTGCTGCTTCTCCGTCGGCGGAGCGCTGCTCCTCGCGCAGATGGTCCTCTCGGAAAGCCGGCTCCGCGCATGGATGGCCTACGGCGGAATCTTCCGGCGCCTCGCGGCGGCCTGCGGGGCCGTCTATACCCTGTCGATCCTGACGGGGCTTCTCGTCCGGACCCCGTCGCTTCTGACGACGCGAACGACGGCCCTCGTCGCGATCGCGTTCGGCGCGTCGGTTTTCTTCCTCGCGTCGATTCTCGCGTCGATCGCCCGAAAGTACCCCCAAGTCGCCGGCGACGACGCCCCGGGCGGCGTCCCGCTTCCGCCCGACCGCGCCCTGCTGCTGCTGACGGCCGTCTTCATGGTGCTTCTCGGAGTGCTCCTGATCCCCGTGAACTTCGGCATCCTGCCGTTTTCGGGAAGCGCGCAGCTCGGGCTTCTCGTCGTGATCTTCTCCGTCCAGATGCTCGCGTCCGGGAGTACGCCCGTCGGCGCCTATCCGCGGACGCGGCTTATGGTGGCGCTCGGGCTCATCCTGGCGGGCCCGGGCATCGTCTCGTGCATCGTCCCGGAGGTTCTCGCGCCGTTCCTGACAGTCCTCGTCGGCGTGCTCAACGTGGCGGGCGGGGCGCTCGCGCTCGGAAAGATCGTCCTCCCCGCGCTCACGGGTCCGAAGCGTCCGGGCGGGAGCCTGCCGCCGATCCTCTCGAGGCTCCGGACGACGCAGATCGCGATGAATCTCCTCTCGATCGCGTTCGGCGCGTCGATGCTCCTCCCCGGGATCGTCCCCGGGCCGGTCGTCGGCCCCGTCCTCGCCGCGAACGGCGGCGCCCTGCTCTATCTGCTCCACATCCTCGGCGACATCGACAGGATGACGGAGGACGCGACAGCCTAGGACGGCGGGATCACTCCATCTTCCGAATTCTCACTTCGATGCCGCTGCCCTTCAGAAGGGCTTCGAGCCTCCCCGTGTCGGTCTGTCCGTAGTGGTACGGATAGAGGATCTTCGGGCGGAAGGCGAGCGCGGCGTCCGCGACCATCTCGGGCGACATCGTGTACGGCAGGTTCATCGGCAGGAAGGCGACCGTGATTCCCGAAAGCGCCTTCATCTCCGGAGTGTTCTCGGTATCTCCGGCGATGTAGACGGTCGTGTCGCCGAAGGTCAGAACGTAGCCGTTTCCCTCGCCCTTCGGGTGGAAGGGCTGTCCGGTATCGCGCCTGTGGACGATGTTGTAGGCGGGCACGGCCCGGACGGGAATTCCGAGGACGCTCGCCGCGTCGCCGTTTTTCATGACCGTTCCCCATCCGAGGATTCCGGCGCATTTCGGCGTGAGGATCGTTTCCGTCGAGGGCGTCACGATGCGGTCGAGCGCCGCCCGGTCGAGGTGGTCCTGGTGTTCGTGCGTGATCAGGACCGCGTCCGCCTTCGGAAGCGTCGAATAGTCGGCGGCCTTGCCGTAGGGGTCCACGTGGATCACCTTTCCGCCGAAAGAAAGCATGAGCGTTCCGTGGCCGAGGAACGTGATCGTGAGCTCTCCCGCCGACGTGGCGAAGACATCCTCCTCGAAGGCCCGTCCCGCGGCCGGAGCGTTCGCGAACGCCGCGCCGGCCGCACACACACCCGCGACGGCGAGCGCGAGGGAGAATCCGAGAAACACGGCCATCTGATTCATCGACATCCCCTCCTTCATACGGATTCGTCAGTATGTCACCATGCTACCGCAATCGGAAATCCGGTGCAAACGAACAAAAAAGCCGTCTCCCGCCCATCGGGACAGGAGACGGCGCACATACGGACGGACGGACGGAGTTACATGCTCACTCCGGCACCCGGTCCGAGCGGAATGCCGACGAGGTACCACACGATAAGCATCAGCGTCATTCCGGCCATGAACGCCAGCGAGTAGGGCATCGAGAGCGAGATGACCGTTCCGATGCCGACGGGGGGATCGGACTCCTTCTTGTACTGTTCGAGAAGGCCGATGACGACCGGAACGTAGTACGACAGCGGCGAGATGATGTTCGTCGTCGAGTCGCCGATCCGGTAGGCGACCTGCGTCAAAGCCGGCGAGAAGCCGACGAGCGAGAACATCGGCACGAAGATCGGGGCGAGGATGAGCCACTTCGCCGAGCCGCTGATCATGAAGAGGTTGATGAACGAGCAGAGCAGGATGAAGAGCACGAGCAGCGGGATGCCGCCGAGGTTCAGCGCCTTGAGGCCTTCGGCGCCCTTGACCGAGAGGATCGTCGTGAGGTTCGAGACGTTGAAGAGATAGACGAAGCACGCTGCGGGAAGAGCCACGACGAGGAAGCTCACGGCGCCCGACATGCCCTTCTGCATGAGCTTCGGGATGTCCGACGCGGTTTTTATCGTTCCCGCGCCGACGCCGTACGTGGTGCCGACGACGAAGAAGATCGCAAAGAGAATGGCGACGATGCTCGAAAGCAGCGGCGACGAAGGAACGAGCGTTCCGTTGTCGGCTCGGAAGAACGCCCCCTGCGGGACCGTGAGGTAGAGCAGCAGACCGACCATCAGGACGAGCGCGACCGTCGCGCAGCGGAGTCCGCGTTTCTCTTCCGGCGTTACGGCGTGCTCCTTGAGGAAGGACTCGTCCTTCACGGAGACGTCGTCGCCGAGAACCCTGACCGTGAAGCGTTCCGTGACCCACGTCGTGAGAAACGTCAGCACGACGGTCGCGGCGATCATGAAGTACCAGTTGATCAGCGGGTGGGTCGCTCCGGCGACGTGCATGCCTTTCGCGGCCGATTCGGTGATCCCCGCGAGCAACGCGTCCGTTCCGGCGACGAAGAGGTTCGCCGTGAAGCCGCCCGACGCCGCCGCGTAGCCGACGATGATCCCGACCCAGGGGTTGCGTCCGAGGGCCTTGAAGACCGCGCCGCCGATGACCGGCGTGAAGATGATTCCCGCGTCGGAGGCGAGGTTCGCGTTGATGCCGACGAGCGCGAGTGTCGCCGTGACGAGGTAGGACGGCGCGCCGAGGATCGTCCGGCGCATGAGCGCGGAGATGAATCCCGTCTGCTCGACGAGGCCGATGCCGAGCGTCATCGTCATGATGAGGCCGAGCGGCGCGAAGCCGACGTACGTCTTGACGAAATCCGCCAGGAACGTCCGCATCGCCTTGAAGCTCATGAGATTCAGGACCGCGACGGTGACTTCCTTCGGGGCCTCGCCCGCCTTGCTGGACGCGGCGAGGTACTTGACCGAGACGCCCTTCTGGGACAGGTAATACGACAGCGCGATGACGATGGCCGAGAGGATGACGAAGAGCCAGAACGGGTGGGGAAGCTTGTTGCCGACGATCTCGATCCCGCGGATGAATCGTTCGAAGAGTCCCTTTTCCGCAGGACGGTCGGATGTATTCGCCATATTCTTTCCTCCTTCGGTTTTCACAGATTCTTCCGATAGATCTGTGCCGGGGTCGATCCGGGATACGATATCGATGCCACGCTTCGAAGATCCTCTCCCTCTCCGCGATCACCTCCCGGTCCGGTCGTCCGCGATCGAGATCGCCGAACGCACGAGCGCCTCAACGCCGTACGGGAAGCACGCTTCGTCGGGAGTGAATCCCGTGTTGTGGACGGGCGCGAACGTTGCCGGATCCACCCCTTCGGGGCGGCAGCCGAGCCACAGGAACGCCGATGGGACGACGCGCGCGAAGAACGAAAAGTCCTCTCCGCCCATCGCGGGGTGTTCGACGTCGAGGACTCGCGCGCCGGGTACTGAATGGAGCGCTTCCCGGACCGTCGCGGTCACGGTTGGATCGTTGAGAAGCGGCGGATATCCCTTCACGTAGCGGATCTCCGCCGTCGCGCCGAACGCCGTCGCGATTCCTCCGGCGACCTGGCGGATGCGTTCGGGCATCATGTCCTGAACCTTCGGAGAGAGCGTCCGGACGGTTCCTTCCATGACGACCTCGTCGGCGATCACGTTGTAGCGGTATCCGCCGCGGATCGTTCCGATCGAGAGCACCGCCGCGTCGAGCGGCGAGACGTTTCGCGACACGATCGTCTGGAACGCCGAAAGGATCTGGCCTGCGGCCGCGATCGCGTCGACGCCCCTGTCCGGTTCCGACCCGTGGGAGCTGCGCCCCCGGACCGTCACGAAGACGCGGTCCGACGCCCCCATCATCGCACCCGGGCGGATGCCGATCTCCCCCGTCGCGAGCGACGGCCAGACGTGGAGTCCGACCATGGCGTCGACGTGCGGGTCTTCGAGGGCCCCCGCCTCGATCATCGCCGGAGCGCCGCCCGTCGGGTTCGCCTCCTCGGCGGGCTGGAAGACGAACTTCACGGTTCCCGCGAAGTCGTCCTTCATCCGGGCGAGAACCATGGCCGCGCCGAGGAGCATCGCCGTGTGCGCGTCGTGGCCGCAGGCATGCATCACGCCTTCGCTTTCCGAGGAATACGCGAGATTCGTCTGTTCCGTCATCGGCAGCGCGTCCATGTCGGCGCGAAGCGCGCAGACGCGTCCCGGCCCCCCCGCGCCGCGGATCGCTCCGACGACGCCGTTTCCGCCGACGCCCTCTCGGAATTCGATCCCGAGCGACGACAGGGTGTCCATCACCCGCGACGCGGTCCGCTCCTCCTCGCCGCTCAATTCGGGATGTCTGTGGATGTCCCTGCGGATCTCGATGACCTTCGGCATCACGTCGTCGATCAGCCGCTTCAGCCGTGTATCCACGATGCACACACCTCCAGTGGGAATGATTGCCGCGGCGAACCGGCGATACTTCGCCGGAACGCCGTTTCGTACCATATCATATTCTCGCGGTACGAGACAATACATGAAGATGTCCCGTGAGAATTCCACTTCACTCCAAATATGAATCTTTCAGTAAAAATTGAATATGCTGGAATGCGATGGTTTTTAACATTCAACTGTCAGGCGATGACGCGCCGGAGTCTCGCGACGCCCTCCCGGATGCGGCCCGGATCGAGGTTGCCGTATCCCATGATGACGTATTCGAGGTACCGCCCGGGCCGGATCGCGTGCGCCTCGACCGGATAGACGCGAACGCCTTCCCGTTCGAGCGCGGCGAGAGTCGCTGCGTCGAAGGCGCACCCGGGGAAACGAACGACCGCGTGGAGTCCCGCGGATGCCGTCGCGACGCGGTGCGAACCTGGGAAACAGTCCTCGAGCGACGCGAGAAGTTCCGAACGGTTCTTTCGGTAGATGCGCTTCATGTCGGCGATATGCCGCTCGAGGACGCCGCTCTCGAGCAGCCTCGCGAGAACGGGCTGGTCGCACCCGGACGTATGGTTGTTGAGCGCGTACTTCGCGTCGCGGAACTCGCCGGCGAGTTCCGGCGGTACGACCGCGTACCCCGTGCGGAATGCGGGGGCGAGCGTCTTGCTGAACGAACCGATATAGACGGTCCGTTCCGGACACAGCTCCCGAAGCGAACTCACCGGCGACCCCTCGAAACGGAATTCGCTCTCGTAGTCGTCCTCGACGATGAGACACCCGGTTCTCTCCGCGTATCCGGCCAGGATGACGCGCCGCTGGATCGGGAGCGTCCCTCCGAACGGGAACTGGTGCGACGGAGTCACGAAGACGAACGCCGCGTCTTCCGGCGCCGCGGGCAGAAATTCCGTGAGAAGCCCCGATTCGTCCACTGGCACTGGGAGGAGACGCATCCCGGCCGTCTCGAGCGTCTGCCGGAAGTGAAGGTGGAGGGGATCCTCGACGATGGCCGACGCGCGCCTCTTCCCGAGGACGACCGCGCAGAGCGTCAGGGCTTCCGCGGCGCCGACCGTGACGACGATGTCCTCCGGACTGCATTCGATGTCCCTCGCGCGCCGCAGGTAGTCCGCGATGGCGCTCCGGAACGCCGGGTTCCCGGCGGGGTCTCCGTAGCCGAAGGTCTGCGCGGGTTCGTCGCGGAAGACAGACCGGAAGGCCGCCGACAACTCCCGGACCGGAAGCGCCGAAAGCTTCGGAACGCCCGTACGAAAATCGATCAGTCCCGGTGTTGTCCGCGGAACGGACGGCAACGAAGACATCGTCGTCACGTTCCGGCGCGACTGCGCCCGGAAACAGGCGCCCGCGGAGACGTACGTTCCCGACCCCGGGCGCGCCTCGAGGTAGCCTTCCGAGAGAAGCTGGTCGTACGCGTCGAGGACGACGTTGCGCGATACGCCGAGCTGTTCGGCGAGTCGGCGCGTCGAAGGAATCTTCGTCCCCCCGGCGAGGAGTCCTTCGGCGACGCGCCGCCGGAACTGCCGGTAGAGCTGCCGCGCGAGTCCCTCGCCTGCCGACCTGTCGAGCGTGATCTGGAACATCGCTCATCGCCCCTTTCATGCGTGTGGTGCCGTCGAAAAAAGCCAAAGCGGCCCTTATGGTATCGGCAATTATGTCATATCGTGGGAACCACGTTCGAGGGACGAAACGACACGAAGGAGGGACGATTCATGGATGGAAATGAAGCACGGCCTCGAGGCATCACGGACCTTCCGTGGCAACGGGCATTCCGTACGGAAGGGGAGAAAGCGCGGACGCGATGGCGTTTCGGCGCGGGAGATGCGAGCGCGGTTCTCGCCGGAATTCTCTGGGGGGTGAATTACCCCGTCACGAAATGGGTTCTGCAGTCGATCCCGGAGGGCCAGTTCCTCGTGCTCCGGTTCGGGGCGGCGGCCTGTGTCTTCGCGCTGCTCCTGACCCTTCGGGAACAGAAGACTCCCCGACCGAAAATGCGTTCGCTGCTCGTTCTCGGACTGCTCGGCGTCGGTGTATACAACATTCTCTTCACGATGGGAATCCATCGGACATCCGCGTCGACAGCCGCGCTCATCATCTCGACGTCGCCGCTCATCACGGGCGTCTGGTGCGCCCTGACCGGGAGGGAGCCGTTCGCGAAACGACGTTGCGTGGGGACGCTGACCGCCTTCGCGGGCGTGATTCTCGTCCTCGTGTCGTCACGAGGGGGATTCTCGTTCGCGCAGGGGTATCTCGCGGGAAACGCGCTCATCGCGTGCGGGGCGTTCCTCTTCGCGCTCTACGCGGTCCTCGCGCGTCCGCTCCTTGAAATCCACTCGCCGGTTTGCGTGACGAGCCTCGTCATGATCGTCGGCTCGGTCGTCCTGCTGCCGTTCGGCCTCTGGCTGACGCCGCCGTCCCTCTGGGTCCGCCCGTCGGCCGGCGCGCTTTTCGGCATGGGCTACATCGTGCTCTTCGGGACGGTCGCCGCGTTCACCCTGTGGTACCGCGGCGTCCGCGACATCGGCCCCGTCGGCACGGTCCTCTATCACTTCGTGACGCCGACCGTGAGCATGGTGGTCGCGCCGGTGCTTCTCGGCGACGCGACCGGAGGCGGCAAGATCGTCGGCGCGGCGTTCGTCCTCGCCGGGCTGCTGGTCGCCCGTCAGTCGCGTTCCCGGTAGCGAATGACCGGAAACACGCAGAGGACGATCGCGGCCGCGACGACGAAGAAACTCGCGGCGTAGCCGCCGGACGCATAGGTTCCGGCGATGGACGCGGGGAATCTGTTGATGATCGCGCCGGTTCCCCACTGCGCGACAACCGCCGAAAGCACCGTCGCCATATTCATCATCCCGAAAATGGCGCCTTTCTCGCCGGCCGGAGCGTGCTCGTTGACGCCGCCGACGATGTAGATCCCCATGACGCCGATCGTGATTCCCGAAAGCAGCGTGAGCGCGCCCGAGACCCATATCGGCAGACGCAGCGTCATCGACAGCACGAGGCAGACCCACATGAGCGCGTTCGCGGCCGCCGACCGGAGCAGCAGACCGCGGATCCGCGATGGTTGCGCCCCGATGAGGCTCGCGACCGTCGGACCGATCATCATGCCGATTCCGGTGAGCGAGGCGAGGAAGCGTGCCGTAGCGGCTGGGCAACCGTAGGCGGCCGCGAACCACGAGACCGACCAGAGCCCCTGGAACGAGAAGAGCGTCGACGACGACATGATCCAACACGGCAGGACTGCGCGCAGCGACCGGCTTTTCGCGATCGTCAGGGCCGCGCGGCCGAGTCCCGCGGCGAACTCGCGCAGATTCTTCCCTTCCGGCCGGTCGTGCGCCGCGCACCGCACGGGATCGTGCCGCGACTGGAGCAGCAGCGATACGGAAACGGCCAGAAAGACCGCCCCGAGTCCGGCGAACGAGAGGCGGACGCCGAACGCGTCGAGCGCGACGCCCAGGCAGACGACCGACGCCACGGCTCCGAAATCCGCGATCGTGAAGTTCACGGCGGAGTAGAGGCAGTAGCGCTCGGGGCGGAACGCGTACGCCTGGAAGACGAGCCCGGCCGAGTACATCGGAGCGAGCCCGAATCCCGAGAGGAAGCGCCAGGCTCCGAGCGTCATGGGCGTGGCCTCCCACGCGACGAGGAAGTTCGAGAGGGCGGCGAGGAGCATTCCGATCCCGGAGACGCGAAGCGGTCCGAACCGGTCGTGGAGGATGCCCGAAACGGGCTGCATGAAGGCGTACGAGTAGAAGTGCAGGCTCGACAGGAAGCCGATGAGCGACGCGGTCATCCCGAGGCGCTCCGCCTCGGCGGGCATGACGACGGCCGCCGAGGTTCGGAGGAAGATGCTCAGGAAATACGCGCCGGACAGAAGCAGGAAGAGTCCGTGCGCGCGGATGGACGAAAGCCGCGATGTCTCTTCCGGAATCATGCGGTTGGGTGTCATGATCAGACCTCATTTCGGATTGCATGCAATTTTTTCCGGAAAGCATAGCATATCCGCGCCGTCCCGGCAAAGAACGCACGAGTCCGCCGCAAGGCGGGAAACGAAAAGCGCCCGACCTCCGTGTCGGAGGCCGGGCGCTTTTGTGCTGCGTCGTTTCGGAACGAGACTCAGTTGGCCTTCCAGCTTTTCGAACGGAACAGCCCGACGAACAGGATCGGAATGACGAGAAGGAAGATCGCGATCGACCCGAGATAGCCGTACCCCTTCGCGATGAGCGGGAGCAGGCCGAACAGCGCGACGCCCCATGTGATGAGGACGTACGCGAGCGACGCGACGATGTTCGCCGCGCGGTCGCTGCTTCCCCTGTGCGTCCGGCACCACCAGCCGACGATCCGCCGCGCGCCGCCGTAGATCAGACTGACGCCCGTGGAGACCACGGCGAGGAAGATCAGGATCGATACGATGCCGGTTCCGAACGCACCGCCGCCGCCGTGTGCCGCGACGTAGAGCACCGGGACCTTCTCGGCGACGATCGTCGGATAGTGCGCGAGCACGCCGAGCGTCGCGAGCCAGAGAACCCCGGCGTTGACGAGGACGCCGTAGCCGAACGCCTTCTTCACGTCCTCGTGGCTCATGAGCGCGTCGGCGACCGCGATGTAGGCCCCCATGGCGCACGTCTGGAAGCCGATGTATTTCGCCGTTGCCCAGAACGCCTCTCCGAAGCCCTTCGGCGCCGGGGCGGAGGCGAGGACGCCGATCAGCTGCGGCAGGTTCACGACGAGGTTCGCGACGTAGATGATGAGCATCCCGATGATGATCAGGAGCGCCATGGCCGTCGCCGCACGCCGGACGACTTCCGCGCCGAAGATCGTGAGGAAGAAGATGCAGACCGCGACGATGACCGTGTTCATCACGTAGCCCGTCCCGAGGAGCTGCTGCATGACCGTGCCCCCCGTCGCGATGGCGACGGCCGACGCGATGAGGAGGATCATGAGGTACATGACCTCGAACGCATTCGAGAAGAAGATCGAATACGGATGGAAGAACCGGTCCATCCACTCCCGGTAGTCGTATGCCTTGTGAATGAATGAAAACTCCCAGGCGTAATACAGGACCCATCCGACGATCAGGATGGCCAGGACCGGCGTGAACGCCGCGTACCACCCGTAGCCGACGAAGAAGTCAACGAGCTGCCTGCCGCTCGCGAACCCTCCGCCGAAGTGAGTCGTGAACCAGACAAACGCCACCGCAAGTGGTCCCCATTCCTTCCTCACCATTTCCATACCCCCCCTTTGCTGTATGCTGCCGGATCGAGCGTCGCGTTCCGCGTTCGATGAAGCGCTGTCGTGTCTAGTAGTCTCCCAGGACCTTCCCAGGGTTCATGATGTTGTCGGGATCGAAGGACGCCTTGATGCCGCGCAGGATCGCGAGTTCCTCGTCGGACTTCGTCCCGAGGAAGATCGGCATCTTGACGAAGCCGACGCCGTGCTCGCCGCTTCCCACGCCGCCGAGTCTGACGGCGACCCTGACGAGTTCCTCGAAGTACTCCTCCGCGAATTCCGCCCACTCGTGCGGCTCCATGTCCTTAGGCTTGAAGATGATCGGGTGCAGGTTTCCGTCGGCGATGTGGCCGAGAAGCGCCATCTCGATGCCGCGCCGCTTCGCGGCCGCGTGGCTTTCGGCGACCATTTCGGGAACGGCCGACAGCGGAACGACGAGATCGCCCGAGAGCGACGCGTACGGGTCGTAGTTCCGCGCCCCTTCGGCGAGGTTCTGGCGCACGTTCCATATCGCCGCCGATTCCGTGCGGCTCTCCGCGACGAAGACCTCGAGCGCGCCGCCGTCCGTGAGGATCTTTCCGACGGTTTCGTAGGAGTCTTCGAGGCGTTCCTCCGTATCTCCCTCGATCTGGATGATGAGGTAGGCCGCCGCCCTGTCCTGACAGGGCAGGCTCGTGTTGAGGTAGCGGCAGGTGATCTCCGTCGAGAACCTGTCGAGGATCTCGCAGGAGATGATCGGGACGCCCGACCGGATGACCTTCGCGACGCAGTCGACGGCCTCGTCGAGCGTTCCGAACGCCGTGAGGAGATTGACGACCTTTCCGGGCTTCGGTTCGAGGTTGACGATGATCTTCGTGATGACCGCGAGGGTCCCCTCCGACCCGACCATGAGCTGGACGAGGTTGTAGCCCCACGTATCCTTCCGGATCTTTCCGCCGAGCGTGAGGATCGTTCCGGATGCCAGGACGACCTCGAGTCCCATGACGTGCCGCCGCGTGCTTCCGTAGCGGATGACCTTTCCGCCGCCGGCGTTCGTGGCCACGTTGCCGCCGATGAAACTCGTCTCGGTGCTCATCGGGTAGCCCGCGTAGAGGAAGCCCTTCTCGGCGACGGCCTTGCAGAGTTCGTTCGTGACGACGCCGGGCTCGACGACCGCGACTCGGTTGACGGGATCGATCTCGAGGATCCGGTTCATTTTTTCGAGCGACAGGACGATGCCGCCCCGGACCGGAACGGCCGAGCCTGCGAGGCCGCTTCCCGCGCCCCGCGGCGTGACGGGGATCCTGTACTTCGAAGCGATCTTCATGACCGCCGAAACCTGTTCGGTCGTATCGACTCGGACGACGACGTCGGGCATGTGGCCGAAGATCTGCCCCGCCTCGTCCCAGGAGTAGTTCTCCATCGTGTCCCTGTCGTCGGTGACGACGTTGCGGACGCCCGCGGCGCCCCTGAGTTCCGCGACGATCTCGGGAGTGACGACTCCGTATTCCCGGGTCATCGGGCCTGGCCCCCCTTCCTCCCGCAGTCCGGGCACATCTCGATGAGCTTCGGCACGATCTCCATCGCGTCCCCGACGATGCCGACGTCGGCGACCCGGAAAATCGGGGCGTCGGGGTCGGTGTTGATCGCGATGACCGTGTCGGAGGCGGACATCCCGGCGAGGTGCTGCACGGCGCCGGAGATCCCGCAGGCGATGTAGATCCGCGGCGTGACGGACTTTCCCGAAAGGCCGACCTGCGCCGAATAGGGCGCCCACGAGAGATCCACGGCCTGCCGCGACGCGCCGACGGAACCGCCGAGCCTGCGCGCCAGTTCCTCGAGCATCGCGAAGTTCTTCGGGTTCTTCATGCCCTTGCCGCCCGCGACGATGATCTCGGCGTCCTGGATCGGCAATCCGACGGCCTTCTCGCGCTCGAACGACAGTCTCTGATAGACGGAGGCGAGGTCCGCGGGCGAGCCGCGCTTCGCGATCACCTCTCCCTTCCTGCCGGCGTCGGGCGCGAGCGGCTTTTTCGAGCGCGGACGAACCGTGCACATCTGGGGTTTCGTGTTCGGGGTCCGGATGTCGGCCATGACGTTCCCGCCGATCGCCGGGCGCGTCTGGAGCAGCAGCTTCGTCTCGGGGTCGATGTCGAGCCCCGTGCAGTCGGCCGTGAGCCCCGTTTCCAGGTCGACGTAGAGCACGGGCATCACGGTCCGCCCCGTCGTGGTCGCCGACGCGATGAAGATCTCGGGCTTGTACTCCTTCGCGAGCGAGACGAGAACCGCGTTGTACGCGTCCGGCCGGTAGGTCGCGAGTTCGGGTTCGTCGACGACGTAGACGACGTCCGCGCCGTGGCGGACGAGGCCGTCCGTCTGGTTCGCTATTCCCGAGCCCAGGACGACGCTCGCGAGCCTGCTTCCGAGCTTGTCGGCGAGTTTCCTGCCCCACGCCAGAAGTTCCCACGACACGGGATGGATGACGCCGTCGCGCACCTCGGCAAGCGTCCAGACTTCTCCGCGTTCAGCGGACATCCGAAGCCACCTCCTCTATTGCGCCGCGTTCGCGCAGCAGGTCGAACACGGCCCGGACAGCGCCGTCGGGATCGTCGGCCATCGAGAAGATCTTCCCGTTCCGCGTGATCTGGGGGTACATCACGCGGACGACCTTCGTCGGAGAGCCGTTCAGCCCGAGCTTCGAGTCCGGGATTCCGAGGGACGCCGCGTCGAGCAGCGGGATCTCCGTCCTGCGCGCCCGCATCTTTCCGGAAAGCGTGCACAGACGCGGGGTGTTGATCTCCTTGACGACGCAGAGAAGCGCAGGGAGCGGAGCGGAGATCGTCTCGTGCCCTCCCTCGACGGCCCGTTCGAGGACGATGCGGCTTTCCTCGACCGACGCCACCTTCGAGACGTACGTGACGACGGATGCCCCGAGGTATCGCCCGACGGCCGGGCCGACCTGTCCGGTCTCCCCGTCGGTGGCGCGTTCCCCGGCGAGAATGACGTCGAACTCCCCGCACTTGCGGATTCCCTCCGCGAGCGTCAGCGCCGTCGCGAGGGTGTCCGATCCCGCGAACTTCCGGTCCGAAATGAGGCAGCCTCTGTCGCAGCCCATCGCGATCGCCGACGCCACCGCCCGCCGCGCCGTGGGCGGTCCCATGGAGATCACGGTGATCTCGCCCCCGAGCCGTTCCTTGAGGCGCACCGCCTCCTCCACCGCGTGAAGGTCCAGCGGATTGAGCTCCGCCTCGACCCCCTCGCGGATCATGGTTCCGGTCGTTTCGTCGATCCTGATGTTTTCCGTGGCCGGAACCTGCTTGACCAGTACAGCCATTCGCATTCGCAACACCTCCTGAATTGGGATATCGTAATCGTCATGCGAGCGGAAAATCAAGAGACATTCAAACGTGTATTGCAAAAAGTACACTTTTCAAGAAGACGCCGACTTTTCCGCATGTACGCGAAGATACGGACGAGTCGTGGAATTGGTCCATGTTATACTACGTTTCAGAGATCCGGTGTCTCTCCGGATCCCGATATCAGACGGAAAGGGTGATGGAAAATGCGACTGACGTCGTTGCGGGAGATTCCGCGGTATATCCTGTCGGTTTTACTGCTTGCGGCGATGGTGCTTCCGGCGTTCGGGGCACAGGCCTTCCCCGAATCGCAAAGACCGGTTCCGCGGCCCGAGACGGGGCAGTTCCCGGTCCTCGTGACCGACGACGACGGCCCGGCGAGCGGCGCGACCGTCCGGATCTGGGACGGCAGCGCGACGCTTCAGGGCGTCACGGACGAACGGGGCATCTGTTCGTTCCCGACCGTCAGGTCCGACGTCCCGCTGACGTTCCGAATCTCGCCCAGACAGGGAGAAGGAGTTCGCCTCGAAGACGTTCGGATCGCCCCGGACGTGCCGTCGAGCGTTTCGGTTCAGTTCGTGGAAAAGCGTGTCGGCGCCGACTTCACCGTGCGTCTCGGGTCGAATCCGTCTACTGGATATTCCTGGAAGATCACGGACCAGGGAAAGCAGCCGGAGATCGCCCGTCTCGAGGGAAATTTCTTCTCGGAGCCGCAGCGCCCCGGCGCGCGGCGAGTGGCCGGACGCGGGGGATCCGATGTCTGGGTCTTCTCGGCCGCGCAACGGGGATATACGGTCCTGACGTTCGAATACGCGCGAAGCTGGGAGAAGGGTGTCCTGCCGCTCCGGAGCCACTTCGTCGTCATCCGCGTCCGCTGAAAACCTCGGTCGCCTGACATGACAAGAGCCTTCGGAATTATCTTTCCGGAGGCTCTTGTTCTATATGGTGCATGAATGGTATCCTTCGATTGAATACCAAAAAAACCTCCGGCGCAACCCCGGATACTCCTCTGCGGCGGGGGCTTGTGGTGATGCGTATGGACAGGCAGGAATCGTCGAAAATCGTTGAACAGCTCTGGGAGTCCGATGTGGCTTTTTTCTGGAAGTACCGCATACCCGACCGGAAAATCCGGTTTTCCGGGCACGTCACGCAGCTGACCGGCCGGGACGCGGACAGCCTCGAAGGCGAACTCGACCGTTTTTTCGCCATCGTTCCCCCTGAGGATCAGACGAAAATACTCGGACGCATCGACTCGGTCGCGCGCGGGACGAAACGGCGCTACCGGTGCTGCCACCGCGTGCTTCTCCCCGGCGGCGGATGCCGCTGGATCGCCGTCTCCGGTCGCCCCGTTTCGTGGGATCAGGCGGGAAAACCCCTCGACATGGCCGGAATCGGGATGGACGTCACCGATCTCCGGAACGTGCGCTCGGCGCTGCGCGTCATGGAATCGGACATCGTGTCGCTCGTCCACTCCGTCGGCGACTGCGTCTTCGTCCTCGACCATTCGGGGCGCATCGTCGACACGAACGAGGCCGTGCATCATTTCGTCGGCGCGGATCGCCCGGCGCTTCGGGGGCGTCGCCTCGAAAGCATCGTGCGTCCCGAAGGCAGGACGGTCGTCGAACGCCTGCTGCGCGAATCCGCTGTCCGGGAGTGGCAGGAAGAGCTTCCGGTCGCCACCGGCCCCGACGCGACCCGCTACCTCGAGGTCCGGATGACGCGCGGACGTTGGGGAAACCGCTCCGTCTTCGTCGGCGTCGGACGCGACGTCACGCGTCGTCACGAAGCGGAGGACGGCCTGCGGTGGCGCCTCGGATTCGAAAAGCTCATCGCGACGCTCTCGTCGACGTTCATGTCCGCAGACGATATCGGCCGCGCGATCGACAGCGCCCTCGCCGACGTCGGCCGCTTCTACGACGCCCGGCGCGTCTGCTTCCACCTGTCCGGGGACGTCTGCGCGCTGCGGACCTTCTACGAATGGCTCGACGAGGGAACGCCCTCGGCCGGAGACGACCGGAAGAGCCTCGCCCCCCTGATCGAACGGGCGCTTCGCGACGGACTCCTCGTCCTTCCCGACGTCGCCTCCCTTTCCCCGTCGCCGGAGCGCACGCTCCTCCTCGGCCTCGGGATCGATTCGATCCTCTGCGTCGTCGTCTTCGCGGACAGGACTCCGGCGGGCGTCGTCTGCCTGAGTTCCCCGAAACGCGGAGTCTCCTGGTCGGAACAGGATCTGCCGATGCTCCGGATCTTCGCGGACATCCTCGGCAACGCGCTCGTGCGCGACCGGGAGCGGCGGCGTCTCCGGGAGGACGAGGAGCGGCTCTCGATGGCCGTCGTCGCGAGCGATTCGGTGCTCTTCGAGTGGGACGTCCGTTCCGACGAGGTACGCGTTCTCCGGGGCGAACGATTCGTGGATCGGAGAACGCCAGAGGACCGCACCTACACGATGACCGAATGGAGAGAGCGGATTCATCCGGACGATCGCGAGCGCGCGTGGGCGACCGTCCGGACGCACCTTTCGGCGAACGACGACCATTACGAGGCTGAGTTCCGTACGAATATCGCGCAGGACGCCCGTTCGGGCGGAGAAAAATGGGTCTGGTTTCATTCGCGCGGGCGCGTGATGGAGCGCGACGCGAACGGAGAGCCGGCGCGCGTCATGGGAATCCTTCTGGACATTTCGCGCCGGAAAGCGGCCGAGGAAGAACGCGCCGCGCTGCTCGATCGCCTCCGCGCGGCCGCCGAGACGGACGTCCTGACGGGACTCGGGAACCGCCAGACGTTCGAGCGCGACCTGCGGCGCGCGATCGTCGCCAACGAGGACGCGAAACGGCCTTTCTGTCTCGTCATGTTCGATCTCGACGATTTCAAGGTGATCAACGACACGAGGGGGCACGTCGCCGGGGACGGCGTTCTTTCATACCTCGCCGGCGCGATCCGCAAACACGTCCGCGAATGCGACGCCTTCTACCGGTGGGGCGGAGACGAGTTCGCCGTTCTCGTCGACGGAGAGCTCGCCGAAACGACGGCGCTCGCCCGCCGGACGCTCGACCTGATCCGCTCCCTGCCGCGCGAATGCGCGGGCGGCATCGGCGCGAGCTTCGGCGTCGCGTGCCACGAGCCTCCCGAGACAGCCGAAGAACTGCTTCGTCGCGTCGACCGAGCGATGTACGCCGCCAAGCGGGACGGAGGTTCCCGGATCGCGTTCGCCTGACCGCCCCATCCCTTTTCACCGCCTCCGCGAGAGGGTACACTTGACGGCGGAGGTGATGGGCCGTGCTCGAGACGGTGGATCTGACCCGGAATCTGAAGAAGAAACAGGCGCAGGAAGCGATCAGGGAGCTTTCGCGCTCGATCGGCGAGATGCAGCGGCGGCTGAAGGATCACAGGACTGCCGTCGTCGTCGTCCTCGAGGGATGGGGCGCCTCGGGACGCGGCGGAATCGCGAATCGCCTGTTGCTCGCCCTCGATCCCCGCGGCTACTCGTTTCACTACCCCGAAACGCCGGACACCCTTCCGGGGCGCCCGTCGCTCCTGCCGTTCCAGAGACTCATTCCTCCGACGGGAAGAATCGCGGTCTTCGGGCGCAGCTTCTACGACCGGGCCTGGCGCGGAGATGCCGACGAGGTCTTCCTGCGGGATGTCGCGGCCTTCGAGCGGCAACTCGCGGACGCCGGAGTCCTCGTGATCAAGGCGTTTCTCCATATCTCGCGCGAGGAACAGACGAAACGGCTCAAGAAGCGCGCGAAGGACCCGAAGCTCTCGTGGAACGTCGAACCCGGAGATCTCGAGGAGAACGATCGCTACGACGAGCGTCTCGCGGCCGCCGAGGCGATGCTCCGCGCGACCGAGTCGGAAAACGCTCCGTGGACCGTGATTCCCGCGACCGACGAGGACTACGCGGCCGTCGCGTTTCTCACGTGCGTCCGGGACGCCGTGCACGCGTGGCTCGAGCGCCCCGAGGTTCCCGCTGTCACGACTCCCGGCCCGTCGCGGACGACCGACGCCGTTCTGCGAAGTTCGACGATCACGTCGCTCGACTATTCGGGCGATATGGATGGAGATACGTACTGCGAACGGCTTTCGGAACTCCAGGAACGCATTCACGAACTCGGCATCGAAATGATGCAGTCGCGCCTTCCCGGGGTCGTCGTCTTCGAGGGCGTCGACGCGGCGGGAAAGGGGGGCGCGATCAGACGCGTCACCGAATCGCTCTATCCCCGCTGCTACGACGTGATCCCGATCGGCGCCCCGACGGAGTGGGAGCGCTTCCACCCCTACCTCTGGCGCTTCTGGAAGGAGTTCCCCGAGGGGGGCAAACTCGTGATCTTCGACCGGAGCTGGTACGGACGCGTCCTCGTCGAACGCGTCGAAGGCTTCTGCGGCGAACGCGACTGGAAGCGCGCCTATCGGGAGATCAACGAGATGGAGGGACACCTCGCGTCGACGGGCGTCGTGATCGCGAAATTCTGGCTCCAGATCGACCCGGACGAGCAGCTCCGGCGCTTCGAGAGCCGACGGGACGACCCGGCCAGAAGCTGGAAGCTCACGGAGGAAGACTGGCGCAACCGCGAGAAGTGGGGACTCTACCAGGAGGCTGCGTCCGAGATGATCGTCCGGACGAGCACGGCGCAGGCGCCGTGGACTGTCGTCGCGACGAATTCGAAGCGGCTCGCGCGCGTGAAGGTGCTTTCGACGATCGTCGACGCGGTTTCGTCGGCGCTCGGTGTCCGTCGTGCCCCGCTTCAGACCCAGAAGGCGGGGGACGCCCCTCGGAAACGCAAGACCGATCGCGAAAAGGAAAAGAGGAAAAGGGCGTGAGCGATATTCCGGCGCTGCGGTTCGACGAGGTCTCATTCTCCTACGGAGGGGATCCCGTTCTCGAGGATGTCTCCTTCTCGGTTCCGGAGGGCGAATACCTCGTTTGCATGGGGCCGAACGGTGGCGGCAAGACGACGCTGCTCAGGCTCATACTCGGTCTGATCCCGCCCGACGCGGGCAGGATCGCCGTTCTCGGGCTCCCGGCGGGCGAGGCCCGCGGCGTCGGGTACGTGCCGCAGGACGCCGGGCGCAACCGTGGCTTCCCGGTATCCGTTCTCGACGTCGTCCTCATGGGGCGGCTCCACATGCCGGGAACAAAAGGGACCCGGCTCGGCCGCGGCGACTGCGTCCGAGCCGAGGAAGCCCTGGAGGCGATGGGCCTCGCGCATCGGAGGGGCGACCTCATGGGGGCGCTCTCGCAGGGACAGCGGCAGCGCGTCCTGATCGCCCGCGCGCTCGCGGCGGAACCGAGCCTGCTGCTGCTCGACGAACCCGCCGCTTCGATCGATCGCGAAGCCCGGGAGGTTCTCGACGAACGCCTTGCGTCCCTCAGAGGAAGCATCACGATCGTCGAGGTGAGCCACGGGCTCTCGGCCGTCTCGAGCCGCGCTACGGCGGTCGCGTGCGTCAACCGTCGCGTCTTCTACCACGACTCCGGCGAGATCGTCCCCGAGATGCTCTCGCTCGCGTACGGAACCTGTCCCGTGGAACTCGTCGCGCACGGCCTGCCGCACCGGGTGCTCGCGCCGCACCGCCACGACGGAAGCGACGACGGCGGAGACGGAGACTGACCATGACCGAAGCGCTCCAGTTCGAATTCATGCGCAACGCGATCCTCGCGGCCCTTCTCGCGAGCGCGCTCTGCGGCATTCTCGGCACGCTCGTCGTCGTGAGGCGCTACGTCATCCTCGCGGGCGGCGTCGCGCACGCCGCGTACGGCGGCGTCGGGCTGTCGCTCTACCTGGGCTTTCCGCCAGAAGCGGGAACCTTCGCGTTCACGGGGGCCGTCTCGGTCCTCATGGCGTGGATCGCCCGAAGGCACCCGGGCCGCGCCGACGCCGTCATCGGCGTGCTCTGGGCGGCGGGAATGGCCCTCGGCGTGATCTGCACGGATCTCGCGCCGCGCGGGGGCGCGGATCTCATGAGCTATCTCTTCGGAAGCATCCTCACGGTCACGCGGCAGGATCTGTACATCATGGCCGGACTTCTCGCCGTCTGTCTTCTCGTCGGCGTCACGCGATACCGGGAGATCCTCTGTTTCGCGTTCGACGAGGATTTCGCTCGGGTCCGGGGCGTTCCGACCGCGTTCTATCACTACGCGCTCGTCGTGATCCTGTCGCTGTCGGTCGTCCTCGCGATCCGCGTCGTCGGGCTCATTCTCGTGATCGCGCTCCTCACGATTCCGCCGTCGATCGCGGAACGCTTCTCCCGCTCGCTCTCGGGAATGATGATCCTCTCGACGGCGCTCGGCGTCGCCTTCTCGCTCGCCGGGCTCCAGCTCTCCTACGCGTTCAACCTCACGGCGGGGGCGACGATCATTCTCGTCGCGGCGCTCGCCTATCTCCTCGTCACGCTCTTTCCGCGGCGTTCCTGACGACCTCCGCGAGGCGAACGACCTCCTCCCCGTCAATTTCCTGACCGACGGGGAGTGCGACGACGCGACGCGCGATATCCCGGTCCGGCCCGAAACGCTCTCCCGGTTCCGGATTCACGTCCCAGGCGAGGGGCTCAGCGACGCGGGCGGCCCGCAGGCGGCGCAGGAGTTCGTCGCGGCTCCCGCGTTCGAGGACGACGGGGAGGCAGAGCGGCGCCGCGTCCTCCGGGATCTCGCGCCGCAACGGCCGCAGTACGGGCGGCAGCAGCGACGCGAGCAGCCTGGCGTTGGTGCGCCGCTTCGCGACGGCCGAAAGCGGATCGAGACGACGAAGGCGTCCGATCCATCCGGGCGACGCCTCGCGGGCGACCGAATCGGCGTCGAGACGTGCTTCCGCCTCCAGAGTCCGGCGGCGAAACGTCCGAAACCCCTCTGGAGTTCCGCGCGTCTCCGCCGCACCGAGCGAAGCGAGCGCCGCGGCGACGAAGTCTTCGTCGGACGGACGCAGCCTTCCTCCGACCGGAACGCGCGACGCGAGAAGTGCCCCGTCCGGGACCGGAAGGACTTTTCGGAAGCTGTAGACCGTGTAGTCGGCCGCGGGCGACGGGGAGGCGTCCGGAGCGAACGCCCGGAGGCTCGCCGGAACGCAGTCCTCGACGACGTGCGGGCGAAGCGGGCCGAACGAGCGCGCGAAACGGTCCGCCGGACGGTTCGGAAAGCCGAACCAGTGGATGAAGAGGAAGACCTCGCCCGGGGCCGGCGTCGCGTCGGGTTCCGCCTCGAGATCCGTTCCCTGCGAGTAGAACCGTGTCTCGAACCCCGCGTCTACGAACGGGTGCGCGACTGAGGGACAGCAATAGAACGGGAGGTGGACGACCCGTCGGGCGTCCCGGATCGGAACGGCTGCGGCGGCGAGCGCGAGCGCGCTTCGGCCCGTCGCGCAGGTTCGGATATGTCTTCCCGCGAGTGCGGCGAGCCCGGCGAGTTCTCCGGTCCCTTCCGCGCCGGAGCGGTCGGGCGGCTGCGATGTCGTCACGTCTGGGGAATCCGCCGGAGTCTACGCGGCAGGCCGGTCGGGACGCGGCGTGACGATCGGGAGCTCGGGGATCGTCATTTCCGGCTGCGGGGTCGGGGTTGGTCCGGCGACCGGCGTCGGAGCGGCCGGAGGTTCGTCGCCGACCGATATCCCGGCGAGAAACGCCTCGAGGTCGGCCGCGAGCGCGTCGAAGGAGTCTTCGAGCGCGACGAACAGGAGGGAGTATCCCGTGTTTCCGTCAAGAAAGCAGTAGGCGCGTCCCCGGAGGCTGTTTCCATTCGTCACGGTGAACGTGAAATCGTGACGCGCGGCCTTCTTCCCCGCGACGGCGACTTCCGTCGTTCCGCCCGGGACGTAGTTCTTGAAGGAGCTCCTGAGCGAGTTGTGCTGGACGAGTTTGAGATACGCCTGCGGTGTCAGGCGTATCCGGATTTTTTCCTCGACGGCGCGGAACTCCGCCGCGATCTTTTCGTTT
Organism: Lactivibrio alcoholicus; assembly: GCF_055390895.1. Taxonomy (NCBI): domain Bacteria; kingdom Thermotogati; phylum Synergistota; class Synergistia; order Synergistales; family Aminobacteriaceae; genus Lactivibrio; species Lactivibrio alcoholicus. Next base: position 1,356,074 of record NZ_AP042471.1, on the reverse strand, counting down.
TTCACGAGGTAGTAAAAGTGCGACAGCGGCGGCTCGGCCTTCTGCTCCACCCATTCCTCCGCCGGTGCCCCGAGGTACAGGCGCGCGAACGCTGGGCCGGCGCACAGCAGGAGCGCGACGATGCAGACCGCCGCGTACGGAGCGCGCCACGAAAAGCGTCTCACGATATCGATCCCTCCAGTGAACTTCCCGAAATTCCACGCGGGATAAAAACGGCCCGCCCGTTTCGGGGCGGGCCGTCCGGCGCGCGTCTCTCCGGGTTACTTCTTCTTCACGTCCGCGAAGAGCCTCTGGATCCAGGACTTCGCCTTGTCGTAGTCGCCCGCGGCGAGGGTGACTTCGACGAGCGTCTGGATGTCGGCAAAGTTCGCGATGAGCCTGACCTTGCGAACGGTTTCGGTCTTGCTGTACAGCGTGATGGTTCCCGCGAGGGCGCCGGTGATCGGAGACGATCCGTGGGCGCTCCAGCCTTCGGTCTGCTCGGCGAGGCGGTTCTCGACGTCCTTCCCGGTCACGGGGAAGAGAAGCCGGATTTCGGAGGCGTCCGGCCCATTGAAGATGACCTCGTCGGGAAGAATTTCTTCCTTGAGTTCGGCTGAATCCGGAAGCGTCACGACGCTGCGGGCCATCGGATCCTCGTACTGGTGCGTCCCGGGAGTCCAGAACGTTTCGGTGGTCTTCGGAAGGTCGGGCAGACCGCCGGATGCCGCGTCGCCCGAGGCGATGTCCGGAGAGGCCGGGAGATCGCCGGATGCGAGCTTCGAAGTCGCGGTCGGTCCGGCCTTCGGCGCTTCGGTCGGTTCCGGGGTCTTCGTCGGAGCGACCGGCAGGTTGAGCGAGGGCGTCGGCATCGGGGCAGTCGGAAGCGTCGGTTTCGGAGTCGCGGTCGGGGTTTTGGGCGATTGGGTCGGAACCGCCGGCGCGGCGTCGCCGATCGTCATCCCGTTCACGACCGTTTCGAAATCCGTCTCGAGAGCGCCGAAGAACTCCTCGAGCCCCACGAACAGAGCCGTATAGCCGGTGTTCCCCCTGACGAAGCAATAGACGCGTCCCTTGAGTTTCGATCCGTTGTCGACGGTGAACGCGAAGTCGTGGACGGCCGCCTTCTCGCCGGCGACCGTCGATTCCGACACGGCGCCCGGCGCGTAGTCCTTGAAGCCCGTCTTGAGCGAGTTCTGCTGCACGAGCTTGAGGTACCCCTGCGCGTTGATTTTGATCTTGATCTGTTCTTCCACCGCGCGGAACTCCGCCGCCACGTTCCCGTCCTTCATGAGATAGTAGAAGTACTTGATCGGCGCCTCCGCCTGCTGCTCCACCCATTCGTCGGAGAGAACGCCGAGATTCAGGCCCGCGTGCGCGGGCATCGCCGCACACAGGAGAACGACAGACGCGACGCACAGGAACACGATACCGCCGAAACGTTTCATCGTCACACACCCCTCGCTTTCAGATCGTCATTTCCGTCAGTATAGCGCGACAGTCCGCCCGCAGGCAACAAGCGACGGTCCGCGACATGAGGACGACGCGAAAAAGATCATTCCCGCAGCCGTCGCGTGAGTTCCTCGAATTCGCGCCGGATTCCGGCGTTTTCGAACGTCCGGATTTCGGGCACCTGGAGCGCGATGAGCGTGTCGAAGAGCTTGAGTCCCGACTGGATCAGGCCGCTGAGATCCGAGGAATGCCGCACGGTATCGTAGGTGTTCTTCGCGACCTCGCGGTCGCGTTCGAGGCCGTGGAGGCAGAGCACGAGGCGGGAACGCTGCCTCGAGAGGAGATCCTCGTAGAGCTTCGCGGCCCGGAGCGTCAGCGAGTTCGATTCGACGTTCGTGCCCAGGACCTTCCGCTGCGTCTCGGAGAAGCCCTGCCGCGCGAGCGCCGCCTGTCCTTCCTCGAGACTCTTCCTGACGCTGTCGCGGATATCCCTGATCCGGGGGACGTATTCGCCGTCGATTCGCCGGATGAATTCGTTCTGCGTGTGGATGAGGACGTCGATGAGGACGACGTACATTCCGTAGTAGCGCCGCGCGGTGGCCATGTCGTCCCGGTTCTCGCCCGCGAGTTCCATGAGCTTCGTCGTGACGGCCCGGACGTTCTCGAAAACGACGGCGTTCTTGAGCAGATCGTCGCCGACGACGGACGTGAGCAGGACGTCGAGCTGTCCCTCGTCGAGGTTCAGGTTGTAGCTCGCGAGGTTTTCCGCGATCTTCCCGCGGATCCCGGCGATCCGCGCGGCCGTGTCCGCGATTCGCTCCTCCGCGTCGGCGATCATGCCGTCGTAGTCCTTCACGGTTTTCACGATCCACGGCAGCTTCGTGGTCTTCGGAGCCGAGAGTCGCTTATTTCGGTACTCCTCGACGGAGCGGCGCATCTTGGGGATCTTCGCCTGAAGCTCGCGCATCTTCAGGCGCTGTTCGTTGACCCCGGATGTCAGCAGGAGCTCCATGGCGCGGTCGAGAAGCTCGTCGATCTTCTTCTCGTTCGACGTTCTGTCCGCACCGAACCACGACGACTCGGGGAGCGTCTCGTGCCGGTCCCTGAGTCCGATCGTCCGCTCCATCGTCTCATACAGACTGTTCCAGATTCCGGCGACGGGTTCCGGAAGCTCCGCGGCGTCCGTCTGCCGCGGGAGCGGCGCGGAAAGAAGCAACGCCGCAGCAAAGGCGCACAGCGTGAAGAGTCGTCTCATCGTGACAGCCTCCCCGCAACGGGCGTGAATTGTATCGATATAAGTATAGTCCCCGGAAGGAATGCCGGGCAATCGGCCAACTCCGGGATCCTGTGGAGGGAATTCAGACGCCCCCGGATTCCGGCGATGTGTCCGTCCGGATCGAGAAGCGTTCGCCGAAGAGTTTCGCGAAGGTCCCGATGTGCTCTTCGAGCGACCAGATCTCGAGCTGACACCCCGGGATCGTCGTGATTTGCAGGATGATGACGTCTCCCCTGCGGACGAACTCCACGCGCCTGACGAAGCGCTGGTGGCTCCGATCCATGCTCTCGGCCATCCGGAGGAACATCGACATGACCCGGACGGCCTTCCGCGACGGGGCGTCGGGGAGCGCGAACTCCGGATCGCTCTTCTTCGGAGCGCGCTTCCTGTGGTAGAACGCCGTCGCGGCGATCGCGGCGATCTCCTGCGCGTGGAAACCGAGAAGCTCGACGTTCCGGATGATGTAGAAGCTGTGTGCCTGGTGGTTGCTGAACGAGAGGAAGAGCCCGACGTCGTGGAGGAGCGCCGCGTAGAAGAGCAGCTCGCGATCGCGCTTCCCGAGGTCGTGGAGGCCGATCGCGGCCGCGCCGTCGAAGAGCTGGAGGCAGAGTTCCGCGATGTGCCGCGCATGTTCCTCGTCGAAGCCGCAGGAGCGGCCGAGCTGGAGTACGCTCTGCTCCCGGACCGACATTTCGGGTTCGAGGTAGCCGCCGTAGGTCCCGCGCATGAGGTAGTCGACGAGAAGACCGTTCTTGAGACTCCGCGCGCAGACGCGGATTTCGCGGAGCTTCAGTTCCTGCATGAGCGTGTGGAGAATCGCGGCTCCGGGAATGATGATGTCCGCGCGTTCGGGCGTCATTCCCGGGATTTTGCGGCGCTCGGAGAGCGTCGCGGACCGGAGTTTCCGGATGACGGCCTCGATCTGACCGAACGTGACGACGGAATCCCCCTCGTCTTCCCGCTTCTTGCTTCTGCCAGGCGCGCGCCGGGCGATTTCGGCGAGCGTCTCGATCGTTCCGGAGCTGCCGAGGACGAAGTCGAAATCCGACTCGGCGAGGCGCTGGACGCTCCGCAGCGACGCGTTTCGGATGTACTGCCGGAGCAGTGCGTACCGGTGGTCGTCGACCGGCTCCTCCTCGCCCGGGAGGAAAAAGATGTTCGCAAGGCGAATGCAGCCGAGCTTGAGCGAGTCGAGGTACGAGTATTCGACCTGGTTGCCGACGACGACCTCGGTGCTGCCACCGCCGATGTCGATGAAGAGGGCGTTCCGGTTCCCGAGGTGGACGCCGCTCGCGACGCCGAGGTAGATCAGTCGCGCTTCCTCGAGACCCGAGATGACCTTGAGATCGATGTCGGCCTCCCTGCGGACGCGTTCGATGAATGAGTCGCGGTTTTCGGCGTCGCGCGTCGCGGACGTGGCAACCGCGTAGATCTCCTCCGCGCCGAGATTCCGGGCCATGTCCGCGAAGCGGCGCAGGACGAGTATCGTGCGCTCCATGGCTTCGGGCCTGAGGCGCTGCTTCACGAACTCCCCCTCGCCGAGCCGGACCATGACCTTGTGCTGATTCAGGATCGTGTACGAGCGGTTCGCGTTGATCCGCACGACGAGGAGCCGCACGGAGTTCGTTCCGAGATCGACGAGCCCGACGACGTGCCCCTCTGTCGGGATCAGATGGGGCGCCATTCGATGACCGGCTCGCGGTCGAACGCCTTCCTGAACGGGCCGCTCTTCTCCATCGCCCGGCCGATGTCGGCGAGCGGTTCGGAGTCCGCCCCGACGCGGATTCTCACGCCCGTGCCGTCGACGGTGACGTCGACATCGCGGACTGCGTCCGCGTGGGTGAAGTCCAGCCCGTCGGCGAGGCGCAGAAGCGCCGCGAGGCGCGTGAATTCCTCCCGTTCGCTCTCCGTGAGACTTCCGATGCGTTCGTCGTCCTCGCCGGGCTCCTTCGTTCCGTGATATCGCGCGAGCAGCGCGACGATCGTGCGGTCGCGCCCGTCGGGAATCAGGTCGGGTCGTTCGAGGATCAGGCGCATCGAACGCTTCTGGTGTCCCTTCGCGCCGCCCGACCAGCCGATGTCGTGGAGCACGGCCGCGAGTTCGAGCCGGCGCCTCGCGTCGTCCCCGAGGCCGTGAAGGCCGCGCGTCCCGTCGAACAGCGCGAGCGCGAGCCGCGTCACCTGACGGCTGTGGCGCACGTTCTCCGGCGTCATGCGCGCGAGCGCCATCTCCGCCGCTTCGCGTCCGCCGGACGGAATCATCGGGCGCGCCCGTTCGAAGACATCCGTCAGCGACGCGGGCATTCCGAGCTCCCGGAGCGCCGCGGTCGTCCTCTCGACGTCGTAGGGAACGCGATAGTGCGTGACTCGGAAGTACCCGTCCCGGACGTTGAGGATCGCGTACGACGCGCGCGGGTCTCCGCCTTCCGGGCGGCCGACGCTCCCCGGGTTGACGATCCAGACGCCCCGGACCTTCCGGAGAAACGGGGCGTGCGTGTGTCCTAGAAGGACGACGTCGGCGTCGGACGTGTCCGCGATCGCGTCCAGCCGTTCTCCGGGGGTCTCGGGGCCGACGAATTCGTCCGGGGAATCGGGGCTTCCGTGAGCGATCAGGAAGCGCTTTCCCGCGGCCGTGAAGCGCCGCGTCTCCGGCAGCCTGGAGAGCTCTTCGCGCGTTGCGCGGGAAAGCGCGTGTCGTGTCCAGAGGAACGCCTCGATCTTTTCGGGTGCCTTGGTCTTCTTCCATTCGTCGAATCGCTTTTTCGCGTCGAGGACCTTCGCGTCGTAATTCCCGATCACGCCGGCCATTTGCGTGCGCAGCAGCAGCGTCGCGCACTCTTCGGGCCACGGCCCGTATCCGACGATGTCGCCCGTGTTGAGGACGATGTCTCCGCCTCGCCGCCGCGAATCTTCGAGGACCGCCTCGAGCGCGGGCAGATTCGCGTGGACGTCGCCCAGACAGACGATCTTCATGTCTCCGTCGCCTCCTTCGTTTCGACTGTTTCGCGTCCGTTCAGAATGTCCGAGGTCGTCCCGAAGAGTCCGTCCGCGAGTTCCCGCTCCCACGTCTTCACGAAGGAACCGTAGAGCCGGGAGCGTTCCTTCCTGCGGTCGTCGAGCAGGAACTCCACGCCCTCGACGAGGCGCGCGAACGGGCGGGGCGTTCCGAAATACGCGATTGTCCGCTCCCGCTCCGCCTCCAGAAAACCGGGAAGCTCCGCGATCCACACGTCGCAGTCGTGGATTGCGCCGAGATCGTCCTGAAGAGTCCGGAAGCGGGCGGCCGGGGCCGAGAGCGCTCCACCGAAGAGCGGATCGAGCATTTCGAGCATGTAGCGCACACGCTTGGTCGCCTTTCGCAGTTCGTGAAGCTCGGTCACGGCCGAAGGATCGCGCACGAAGAGATCGAAACTCAGGGCGACGCGAAGCTCCCGATCGACCTGCGCGGCGAGCAAAGCGAACGCAGCGGGGGTGCCGGAGGGAGAATCCCCGTTCCCGCGGGCGTCCGGGTTCATGACCGCACGACGGAGGCGCTCCCTGACGCGCTCCGGCGTTCCGGACCCGCGCCACCGGCGCAGGGCGCCGAGAACCCTTTCCCCGAGCCGTTCGCGTTCCTGCGACTTCCGCAGGACGAGGCGGGCGATGCCGGGCATCCGCCGCTTCCCGTCCGTCTCCCCGAGCGCCTCCGACTTTTCGCGAAGGAACTCGAGCTGGACGTCCAGATCGCGGGCGCGACCGAGCGCGGTCGTGACGCGCCTGACCGACGCGATCCCGTCCCGCTCGTCGTGTCCCTCGGGAAGCAGCGGAGCGAAGAGCCCGAACGCCGCGCGAAGGCGCCTCGTCGCCACGCGCGCGCGGTGCAGGAACTCGATGTCCGCGCCGGGCGCGATGCAGCCGGCCTGCTCCTCGAAGCGCGACAGGAACCCGAGGATCGTCTCCGCCGCATACCGCAGCGAGCCGTCAGAACCGGAGCTGTTCATGGCGTTTTTCCTCTTCCCCGCGAACCGGGGTGTATCCCGACGTCCGGTTCATCATGATCCGCTGGGAATCGACGACGGGTTCCCCGTTTCCGGACCTCACGCGGACGTACGTTCCGTCCTCCCGGAGACAGCGTGCCTTGGCGGTGTCGGCGAGATGGATCCTTAGGATATCGTCGCGGATCGTCCGGCGGATCTCGGCGTCGCGGACCGGCACGAGGATCTCGATTCTCCGGTCGAGGTTCCTGGGCATGAGGTCGGCGCTTCCGATGAGAAGCTCCTCGTCTCCTCCGTTGTGGAAGAAGAAGATCCTGACGTGTTCGAGGAAGCGTCCGACGACGGAGGTCACTTCGATCGTCTCGCTCACTCCCGGAACGCCGGGACGCAGACAGCAGATTCCCCTGACCTGGAGCCGGATCCGGACCCCCGCCATCGACGCGCGGTAGAGCGCCTGGATGCACGCCTTGTCGACGAGCTGGTTCATCTTGAACAGAATTTCGCCGTCGCCGTGCGCGCGGTGTCGCGCGACCTCGCGCTCGATGCGTCCGATGATCCCCGCGCGCGTCGTCATCGGCGAGACGAGGATCCGGCGATAGTCGTCCTTGCGGGAGTAGCCCGTAATCGCGTTGAACAGGTCGGTGATGTCCGCGCAGATTGCCGGGTCCGCCGTGAAGAGCCCGAGGTCTCCATAGATCTGCGCCGTGACCGGATTGTAGTTTCCCGTGCCGATGTGGACGTAGCGGCGGATTCCGTCGGTTTCGCGCCGGACGACGAGGCACATCTTCGCGTGGATCTTGTACCCGACGAGCCCGTAGACGACGTGGACGCCCGCTTCCTCGAGCGCCTCCGCCCACGTGATGTTCCGTTCCTCGTCGAAACGCGCCTTGAGTTCGACGAGAGCGGTCACCTGTTTCCCGTTCCGCCGCGCCTCGATGAGCGCCTGGACGATCGGGGACTCGCTCCCCACCCTGTAGAGCGTGATTTTGATCGCGACGACCTTCGGATCGGTCGCGGCGCGGCGAACGAAGTCGAGCACCGGGATGAAGCTGTCGTAGGGATGGTAGACGAGCGCGTCTCCGGCGCGGATGCCTGCGAAGATGTGAGCGCCATCGCGGAACGGCGCCGGCATCCGGGGCGAGAACGGCTCGTCCTTGAGATCGGGGCGTTCGGTGTCGCACAGCGTCATGTACCCCTGGAACGCGAGCGGCGCGCGCATCCGGTAGACCTGGAACGGCGCGAGGTGGAAGCGGCGGATCAGGAACGTGAGCATGTCCCGCGACATGTCCTTCGAGGCTTCGAGCCGGATGATCTCGCCGAAGTTTCTTCGGTCCACGAGGTTCCTGACCGCCTCGAGCAGGTCGGACGCTTCGTCCTCCTCGATCTCGACGTCCGTGTTCCGCGTGATCCGGAACGTCGCCGCGTCGAGAACCCTGTATCCGGGGAAGAGCAGCGGCAGAAAGGTCCGGATCATGTCTTCGATCAGGACGATGTCGCAGGAGCGCGTGTTTTTCGAGATCCCGAACGACGAGTAGGATTTCGCCTCCTTGTTGCGCGGGATGAAGACGAAACGCGAGAAGTTCTTCGGGATCTTGAGTCGGGCGTAGCGGATGCCCGAATCCGGGTCGAGGAGTTCGACGAGGAAATTCAGGCTCAGGTTCGAGATCGTCGGGAAAGGGCGCCCCGGGTCGATCGCCTGCGGCGTCAGGATCGGGTATATCTCGTTCCGGAAGTACCCCTCGAGGAACTTCTTCTGCTTTTCGCCGAGCTCCTCGAACGGCGTGATCCTGATATCGGCCTTGCGGAGCGCGGGCAGGAGATCCCCGAGCCAGCGGTTCTGCGCCTTCGAAATCAGCGGAAGCAGCTTCTTGCGGATCGTCGCGAGCTGCCGGGCGGGCGTCATTCCGTCGGGGGGCAGGTTGAGGAATCCCGTCGTGTGCTGGTGGAAGATATTCGCGACGCGGACCATGAAGAACTCGTCGAGGTTGTTCCAGAAGATGCACAGGAACTTGAGACGCTCCAGAAGCGGCGTCTCCTCGTCCTCCGCCTCTTCCAGCACCTTCGCGTCGAAGTCGATCCAGTTGATCTCGCGGTTCAGGAACAGCGACGGGTCGTCGAGATCGATCGTCGATATCTCTCGTCCGTCGCGCGGGTTGTCCGAAGTCGCGTCCATTGAGTCCACCTCCGGCGGCGTATTCGGGGCGGTCCCCGTCCGAATATCATACCCTTTCCGCCCCGGGGCGGTCATCACGGTTGTGTTACAATCATGTCTTTTCTTTCAGGATTCCCCGGATTCCGGGATCAGTTCGACTCCCCCGTCGTGACGATGCTCTTCATGAGATTTTCGAGAATCTGCTTTTTCACCTGGTCTTCGGCGCCCGGGGTCGAGTCCGCCCCCTTGCCCGTCGGAATGTCGATCCGGATCGTGAAGTCCCGCCCGTTCCCCGTCGAGGGTTTCGCCGGCGTCGTCCACGGGACGTCGGGTGTCCTCTTCGCCTCGCGCGTGACCTTGAAGTCCGAGAGTTCGGGTTTCGCCCACGTTCCCCTGAGCGAGAAACTCGTCTCGCGGAAGTCCCTGGTGGAGAGTCCGCCGATGAGTCCGGACAGGAAGTTCTGGAGGAATGCCGCGTTCGTGAGCGTCCCCTCGATCGAGAGCAACCCCTGAAGCGCGCCGAGGAAGGTGTTGAGCGCACGGACATTGATTTCTCCCATGCATTTGAGGTCGAACGGGTCGGACGTTCCGAGCCCCACGTTTCCCGTCACGCCGAAGTATCGGTAGACCGGATCTCCGGGCCAGGCCGCCGCGCGGCTTCCCGGGAGCAGGTAGAGACGTTTGCCGTCGATGTTGAAGCTCGAAAACAGCGAGTTGAACCGGAGAGTTCCGGTATCCGAGAGCTTTTTGAGCGCGGGGAACCCAGAAATGACGCCGTTCCTGGCCGAGAAGCTTCCGTCGCCGAAGACGAAGAGAAAGCGGCCCGCAGTGCCGGATGCCTTCATCTTCAGATCCGCGTTCCCCTCGATCCGTCCCGGGGCTGCGAGCAGCGGGCGCGAGACCCGGTCGAGGTCCATGCTCGTCACCGAAAGCGTGCAGGTCCATGCCCCCTGGGCGATCCGGTACTCCGCGTCCGTCTTCGCGGCGCCGCCATAGACGGACGCGGTTCCCTTCGCGATCGAAACCCGGTCGTCCGAGACGACGAACGGCAACGAGAAATCCCGGACCTCGAAACCGGAGAGAATCGCCCTGTTTCCTTCGATTTTCCCGGTACCCCTGTATCCGTCGTCGCGGATCGTCCCTTCGGTCGAGAACGTGACCAGCCCGGACATCGTCCCCTTGCGGTCCGGACCGATAGCCTCGGCGAGTCCGGCGAGGTCGAGCGACGTGCCGTCGGTCGCGAGGCGGACGAACGTTCCGTCGCTCTTCGGGACGATCGTTCCGCGCAGGCGCACCGGTCGTCCGCCGAGAACGGCCTTCACGAGGATCGCGATGCCGGCTTCCGGTTTATCGGCCTTCGCGGGACGCAGCGTCACCGTGACGTCCGCGAGATCGAGGCCGTAGACCCTGAGTTCGGGCGAGGTGAGCACGAGCGCGAATGCGGGCGAGTCGAGTCTTCCGGTGACGCCGAGTTCCGCAACGACCGTTCCGAAGAGGGGAAGGTCGATTCCCGTCGCGGTCGCCAGGGTTCGAAGGTCGATCTTCGACGCCGTCGCGGTCAGCGAGACGGTTGCGGGCTTCTTCGGCGCCGAGAGCGCGATCCTGCCGCGGCCCGAGAAATCCGCCGAGAGGACGGAGAGGGAAACCGACGGGAAGGCGATCGTTCCATCCTTCGTCTCGACCGATACGCGCAGCTTCGCAGGGTGGTTCGCGACGCTTCCCGAAGCGCCGAACTCGCCGCGGGCGACCGGGGATTCGATCGAACCTTCCACCGAGAGCGTTCCTTCGGCCTGTCCCTCGAGCGGAACGGACAGGTCGAGCGCCCGCCGCAGCGATGCGAGGCTCAGGTTCCGCATCGCTGCCGAGAGCGCGATACGGGATCTGGTTCCGTTCAGGTGGATCGTTCCCTGAACCGCGACGGTTCCTCCGAGCAACGCCGCGCCGGTTCCGGCGAGCGTGACGGTTCCATTCTCGTACCGTCCGCCGGCGGAAAGCGCGGACACGGGGATCTTTCGGGAGATCAGGAGGTTCTTTCCCTGCGCGTCGAGCGTGACGACCGGTCTGTCGGCGTTCCCTTCGACCATCCACGAGAGTGCGAGCGGTCCGGAAAGCGGAAGTTCCGGAAGGAGTCTGGCGAGCGTTTTCGGCTGGAGATTCCCGGAGCCCGCGATCGACAGGAGCGGAACTCCGTCGCGTATCCTGACGCTCCCCTTTCCCGAAACCGAACTTCCCTCCGAGGCGAGGGAGATCGGGTCGAGCGCGAGGTTCGTCGTCGTCCCCGCGACCGATACGGCGGCGGAGTCGACCGGAATATCCGCGATGCGCAGTCCGGTTCCCGAGAGAGAACCCCGGATTGAGCGGCCCTCGATCGTCACTGCGCCGCGTGCGATTCCCGAAAGACCGAGTCCCGAGAGTTCCGGGGTGTCCGAGGCGAGGGCGGCAAGGTCGATCCTGTCGGAACGGACCTCGATCCTGGGTGCGTCTCCGGTCTTCCCGGGTTTCCCGGTGACCCGGAGTTCCGTTCCGGCGACGGTGCCCAGAATGTTGGCGTCGTACCCGGAAGGGGTGATCTCGACGTGTCCCCGGATGTTCTTCACGGCGAAACCCGCGACCGAAAGGCGGGCGGCCTGAAGCGCCACCATGCCGCGGAGCGCCCGGAGCGTACCGGAAACGCCGAGCGTGAGCCGGTCGATCACCCCCGAAACGAACGCCGCTTCGGGGAAGAGATCCTTCCAGTCCCGGATCCTGACGCCGGACGAGCGGAGCGAGAGGAAGACCTTCGGATCGTCCGCGATCACCATGGCCGCCGTGCCGCGGAAGCTGCTTCCCATGACCGTCGCGTCGAGCGACACGACGGAGATCTTCCGGCCGTCGAAAGCGAACGCGGCTCCGGCGCGCGAAATATCGACGGACGCGATCTTCGCGCCCGCGACCGCTATGTTGCCCGAGACGACATCCGTTCCCGACGGAGAGATCCGGACACGGGCCCCGGCGCTCCCGGAAAGGGACGGGGCGCCCTGGGGAAGGTACGGAAGGAGCTTCGAGAGGTCGGGAACGGAGGCGACGATCGAAAACGGCGCTCCGGTCAGGAGCGGTCCGTCGAGATCGGCGCTCGCGACGCGCGACGACGCGCGCAGTGATGCCGAACCGTCGCCGCGGAGCTTCCCGCTGACCGAGATCGGCGTCCCGAGGAAGGATACGCTTCCCTCGACGCTCGCGACATCTTTCGACGATTCGATCGCGCCGATCGTAATCCGGTCGACGGAAACCGGTCCGGACGGGAGATCCAGAAGCGTCCTCCGGACGGAAATCCTGGGAAATACGGGCGGTTCGTCCGACGAGGAGGGGCGATACAGGTCGACGAGTACGGAGAGATCCGCGAAGCCGTCCGAGGCCGAGACCGCCGAAACGGGATCGCGGCCACTCACGGCCCGCACGGGATCGATACGGATTCTGAGGCTGCCGACGCGCACGGATTCGATGTCCCCCGAGAGAACGCGCACATCCCGCGCGCGATAGCCGACGATCGGGTTCCCGGCGACCGAGGCGACGTCCGTCCGTCCGTAGAGACTTGCGCCGACCGTATCGAGCAATCTGGAACGGACCATGTCCGTCCCGATGTCGATTCCCTGAAGGAGCGCATATCCAAACGAAAGGGCCCCGACGAGGCCCCCCGCAAGACAGATCCAGCGTTTCCGTATCTTCATTTCCTATTCATACAGCCCTTCCTACGATTCCTTGTGAACGCGCAGGCGCATCTGACGGAAGATCTCCTCGCCCTGCGTCAGTTCCCGGGGTTCCATGCCCCGGCGCAGCTCGTCGAGGAGCTGCGCGGCCTGTTCCTGGCCGCTTTCGGCGGCGAGGCGATACCACGCGTACGCCCGGGCGCGATTCCGTTCCGTGCCGAAACCGGCTTCGCAGATCTTGCCCATGTTCGTGAGGGCGAGCGGATACCCCCGCTCGGCGGCCTTCGCGAAGCACTCAACGGCCTTGCGCGTATCGCAGGGGATCCCGGCTCCGTCCTTGTAGAGCCACCCGAGCGCATAGAACGCGGCCGCGTTTCCCTTTTCGGCGGCCCGGGAGTAGAGCGACACGGCCTTTTCGGCGTCTTTCCGGACGCCGAGGCCGTTTTCGTACAGGAACCCGAGATTGTAGAGAGCCTCCGGGAGTCCTGCTTCGGATGCCTGCGAATAGTAGAACGCGGCCTTCGTGAGGTTCGCCTCGACGCCTTCTCCGTTCTGGTACAGGATCCCGAGGCTGTTCAGCGCACACGCGTGTCTCTTTCCGGCGGCGCGTTCGAGCCACGGAAACGCCTTCGCGGAATCCTTCGCGGCGAGATGGAGCGCACCCAGCGCGTACTGGGCGTGAGGGTGCCCCTGAAGCGCCGAACGTTCATACAGCATCGCCGCTTTCGTCGCGTCCGCGTCGACTCCGATGCCCAGTTCATAGAGCGTCCCGAGATTGTATTGCCCGGCCGCGTCTCCCTGGTCGGCCGCCTTCCGGAACCAGAAGAGCGCCTTCGCGCGGTCGGCGTTCACGCCGTCTCCCTTCAGGCAGAGCGCCCCGAGGTTGTTCTGCGCGGCCGCGTTGCCCTGCTCGGCCGCCTTCAGATACCACGCGGCGGCCTCCGTCGCGTTGCGCGGAAGTCCGAGGCCGTTTTCGTACATATAGGCGAGAGACGTCTGTCCGGGGGCGTATCCCTCGGCCGCCGCCCGCCGGTACCACGTGAGCGCCGCGGAATAGTCGACGGGGCTTCCGTGTCCGTTCTGGTACATCCATCCGAGGTTGTTCATCGCGGTGGCGTTTCCGAGATCGGCTGCCCGCAGAAAAAGCGACCGGGCCTTCGCGACGTTTTGCGCGACGCCGAGTCCATTGACGAGAAGATATCCGTAATTCGTCAGTGCCGAAAGAATTCCCTGTTCCGCCGCCTTCGCGAGAAATGGGACCGCCTCAGCGTGCTTTCCGCGGATCAGAAGCCGCCTGCCCCATTCCGCCTGAGCGTTCGGATCCGTCCGGGACTCGCGTTCGAGCGTCGCATCGTCCCTGGATCCATACGAGATAATCTCCATGTCCTTCGAAACCGCGGCGGAGCCGTCGAGACAGACGCCGTCATACGGGAACGACAGCGAAAGGCATACGGCCAGCAGTCCGGCGCGGAAGACGCGGTACTCCATATTTCCTCCCCCTCGTCTGCAGGAGACTTCGACGTGCCTTTCATGGTATCACAAAGGAGAGACGTCCGACTGCAAAAAATCCGAAGTGAAACGCACTGAAAAGCAAAAAATCGTGTTTGTCCGACACACTGATAGCGTCCGCGATTTATTCACATGATTGTGGACAAGTGGATAAGTCGGTGGATAACCGGTGCATTTCGACGCAAAAGCGCGCATGAGGACGGATATTGTGGATAACACGCGTCTCTGTGGATGACATGGGGAGCCCACTAGACGAGACCCGAGTCCCTTCATCCGTCATCACGGAGTCCCGAAATCTTTCGTATCCGTTCCGACGCACCGAAACGCACGCCACAGAACATGTGGCGAAAGCCACGGATCGCCCCCCGCGGCGATGTGCGAAAGGCAGGAACGTTCCGCGCCGGAGGCGATTTGCGGAAGAACGAGATACTGTACTCCCATATGGTACAAAACATCCGGAACGAATGGAATTCCCGGTCCCTGGACGATGACGGCGCTTCCCTGCGGGACGACCGGTACGAGAGCGCGAAGCGTTCCGTCGGGAACGAGTCTTCCCGAAAGCCAGAACACGCGAAACGACGATGCGGCGCATGTGGATGTCCAGCCCGGAAGTGTCCGCCGGTGTCCCGTGCGCTCTCCGAACGACGTTACGGTCCACCCCCAGTCTTCGAGAGTCTCCTTGACCGGGCGATCGGCATCGAGGAGTGCTACGGAGCTGTCTCCGGGCAGAGGAATGAGCGATTCGAGACCGAGACCGCCCTCCGGCGAGCAGAGTGCAGCCATCGCCGCGGATGCCGCCGCCGACTCCTGCGGAAACGGAGACGCGTAGAGCGACACGAGATCGTGAGCCGAAGCCGAGATGAGACGGCGCGCAATATCGTTGCGGACCTGGGTGCTCCCGGTACTGAAGGACGGAGCCCATCCGAGCCCCGTGCGTCCGTCGGAGAGGAGCGTCAGACTTCCCTTCCAGCCGATCAGAAGAGACTCGACACGAGCGTTCGGGCGTTCCAGTGCCGCTTTCATGAGAGATTCGAGAAATCGCATTCAGTTCCTCCTGTGGTCATGGAAAGATTCTCAATATATGATAGTACCTGAATCCGAACGGAGGGAAGCGTATGAACGAAAACGAATACAGGCAGATAATCCATGAGGAACTCACGCGAAACGAAGCAATGCTACGACGGTACGTCGATCTGCTCGCCTCGTACGGAGGGAAAATCAGGCTGACGGGCCCGACGGATCCGGGTATCCTGTGGGAGGAGCACATCGTCGACTGTGCATGGTCGCTTCCGTCGCTTCCCCCGACGGGAGACGTCATCGATGTGGGATCGGGAGGCGGGCTGCCAGGACTTGTCTGGGCGATCTGCCGTCCCCGTCTTTCCGTAACGCTTCTCGACAGCGTACACAAAAAGTGCGCCGCGATGGAGACTATGGCGGCCGCCCTCGGACTTGCGAACGTCACCGTCGTCTGCGCTCGCGCCGAGGACTTTGCGAAATCCCGAAGGGAATCGTTCGACCTCGCGGGCGCCCGCGCCCTCGCGGAAGCGGGGGTAGCCGCGGAACTCCTCTCGCCTCTCGTTCGCTCCGGCGGTACTCTCCTCGCGTTCAAGGGACCGAGATATACGGAAGAGATCGCACTCATCAATTCGTGGAGAGGGCTCGGACTCCTTCCCCCCACGCTTGTCGCGTATCGTATCGGCGAAAAGGAACGCTATCTTCTCGCCTGGAAGAAGAGCGATCCGTGCCCGAAAGCCTTTCCAAGACGTTCGGGCTCCGCGGAAAAAGATCCCTGGTGGAGGTGAAGGCATGATCACTATCGCAATTTCGAATCAGAAAGGCGGCGTCGGAAAGACCACGACGTGCGTCAACCTCGCGGCCGAACTCGGCCGTCTCGGATATCGGACGCTCGCGGTCGACATCGACCCGCAGGGTAACTGCACGAGCGGCCTCGGCGCCGTCCCGGCGACACTCGAGACGACACTTTACGACGTCCTCATCGGAAACACCCCCGTCGCCGACGCGATCCTCGGAACGAAATGGGAAAACGTCTTTCTCCTGCCGTCCAACATCGATCTTGCCGGAGCCGAACTTGAACTCGCGAGCGTTCTGAGCCGGGAGACACAGCTCAGAAAACACCTCGCGAAACTCTCGGGGTACGATGTCGCCCTGATCGACTGTCCGCCGTCGCTCGGACTTCTGACGATCAACGCCCTCGTCGCTGCCGGAAAACTCGTCATTCCGATCCAGTGCGAGTACTACGCGCTCGAAGGAGTCGGGCAGCTCGCCCATACGATTCAGCTCCTTCGCGAATCGCTCAACCCTCAGATCGGAATCGACGGCGTCCTTCTCACGATGTTCGACGGACGCACGAATTTGTCGAACGAAGTCGCCGAAGAGGTGCGACGTCAGTTTCCGGAAGCGGTCTTCGGTACGGTTATCCCCAGGAACGTCCGTCTCTCGGAGGCTCCGAGCTATGCGACCCCCGCCACGTATTACGATCCGGCATGTACAGGATCGCTCGCCTATGTCGGCTTCGCGAAGGAGGTGGCGGCACGATGGCTCGTCCGAGAGCCCTAGGTCGCGGACTTGGCGCGATCCTTCCCTCCGCTGAGGAACACTCCTTCGATCACCCGGCGGCCCCGCCCGCGACGCTTCCCGTCGACAGACTCATTCCGAACCCGAAACAGCCGAGAAGCCGTATGGACGAGGAAAGTCTCGCTTCGCTCGCCGAAAGCATCCGCGAGCATGGGGTCGTGCAGCCGATTCTCGTCATCCTCGAGGACACCCATTACAGAATCGTTGCCGGTGAGCGTCGATGGCGCGCCGCCACGATCGCGGGGTGTACCGAGATCCCAGTCCGGATCATTGAGGGAGACGACCGGACGCTTCGCGAAATCGCGCTGATCGAAAATCTTCAGCGCGAAGATCTTTCGGTTCTCGAAACCGCACGAGCACTTTCTTCCCTGATCCGCGACCATAATCTTACCCAGGAGGAACTTGCGGGGCGAATCGGTTGGAGCCGAAGCCGCGTCGCGAATACAATCCGCCTCCTGAATCTCTCCGATAGAATTCAGGACATGCTCGAGGAAGCGACAATTTCCGAAGGGCACGCACGACTTCTGATCGGAATGGGAATTGACGAGGCGGAACGAATCGCACGTCTGGTCTCGGAACGCAATCTCTCCGTCAGAGACCTTGAGGACTATATCAGAAGCCTCAACGAGCTTTCTGAAGAATCCCACTCTCCGGAATCGTCCCGGCGCACCGATGAAAGAATTCGCTCAAAGAGAGTCCGACTTCCGAAACGTTTCGAAACCGCAGGCAGGAATTGGGGAGCGACGCTCCGTGCGCGTCGGACGGGAGATCTCCTTTCTCTGACGATCAAAGGAATAGATGAGGAGAGATTTTCCGCGCTCTGTGACATTCTCGAGAAGAACGCGGAAGAAATATTTCCCGGGAAATAATCCATGTACCTTCGTTCTGACGATCTTATCGTCTTCGGGAAGATCGTGTCGACGGCTTTCCTTATAGGTGGCTATATTGGCCTTGGCTATCTTTTGGGAATTTTTCTCTCAAAAAGAGGATATTCCGATGGTTTCGTTCCCGGCTGCATGTTTCTTGGTGCGGTCATCGGACTTCATCAGGCGTGGCTCTTGGTTCGATCGATACTTCAGCAGGTAAGAAATCACGATAGGAATGGAAAGTAGTTTTTGATTGTATCGCGAATACAAAGTGCATTTTTTCCAGTATACATTATTCCATTTCATGTGAGACCGTCGCTTAAAGGTTTCGGAGAAGGATTCGAGATATTGCCATTCGTTTGAATCCAATATGGCATACAGATGTGCTCATTCAATCTGTTTCTTTGCGTTAGAGTTCGTTTTGTCGCAACTCCGGCGAAAATGAACGATTGACACGTGCGTAACGGATTCGAGCGATATCACGTATCGCAGAATGCTCCCGATTCTCGGTATGTATCGTCTTCGCTTCCAAAGGCGCTTCTGAAGGCAAAGAGTTCGCGCTTGGCTTTACCGGATCGCTCTCCTTTTTTTGAGCGATACGGAAATTCTTTCTTCTGCACAATGCGAAGGACTCCCTTGGGATATGGGGTGATATCGAAAAATGATTCATCGTTTGAGGTGAAGAGAAGAGAGTGAAGCGACTGATCGACGGCGGCTGATTGTGGAAGTTCAGATGAATTCTCATATTGTGCGATGAAAGACGAATTTTGCTGAAACTTGTCGGCTACGCATTTCATCTGCGGATATTTTTGAGAGGAGTGAATTTCCGGGATGATTGATGTCAACGCGAGGAAGTATCCGGTCGTTTGTGAGGCATCCGGAGAAGAATCCCGCCACTATACCGGGGCGAATGAGATTTGTCTCGCGACGAATATCTTTCGAGGCGAATTTCGATGCGATCGTATCGCGAAGTTTCCAAGCCATCGCGTCGAGGCGGGGTGATGTCGCGTGTCGAGAAATCTGCCTCCACATCCGTTGCGTACCCCTCCATGGATCGCGCACGGTTTTCCGGGGTGTCCCGCCGATACACAGATCGAGTCGTTATGCCGAAGCAAATGCCAATGTTCCGGATGAGTGTTTCACGTGAAACATTTATTTGCGAGATACATTTCAGTCCTCATATCTCGTTCGTCGATTTGCGTTCTGATTTTGCGTTTTCCGGAATCGCTTTCGGACGCCGAATGACTCCCACAATCCCGCTCGCGGGAAAACTGGAGTATACTACAATACAAATACCGACGATGAGGTGATGATGTGGAACACATCTTCGCGCCGTGGCGCATGACATATATCAGGATGTCGGACAGGAACGACGACGGGTGTTTTCTTTGCAACTACCCGAAGGAAGATCGCGACGAGGAACATCAAATCGTCGCACGCGGAAAACACTGCTTCGTCATCTGCAACGCATTCCCGTATAATCCCGGTCACCTCATGGTCGCGCCGTACCGACACTCGGCCGATTTCGCGGGGCTTTCTCCCGAAGAGATCCTCGACATCCATATGCACGTCGGGCGCGGCATTGCCGCCTTGAAGAAGGCCATGAATCCCCAAGGATTCAACATCGGAATCAATCTTGGAAAGGTGGCCGGAGCCGGACTCGAAGAGCATCTTCACGTCCATATCGTCCCGCGGTGGAACGGCGATACGAACTTCATGCCCGTTTTTTCGGACGTTCGTGTAGTCGCCGAATCTCTTGCCGAAACGTACCGACGAATTCACGACACCTGGGAATGACCTGCGTCTTCATCGAGCCCCGAAACGACGTCGAAATCCGTGAAGTCATTCAGAGATCCCAGTTTTTTGGCATCGTCCGGTGCGCCCGCGACGAGAATTCTGCTCGCGTCATTCTCTCAGGAGTCGGGGATCGGTACAGGAACGCAACGCATATCTGCTACGCATATCGCATCGGATTCCCGAAGATCACGGAGTTTGCGACGGATGCCGGTGAACCCTCCGGAACCGCCGGTCGTCCCATTCTTGGAGCCATCCAGCGAACTGACCTGGCGAATACGCTCGTCGTCATCGTTCGTTTTTTCGGAGGTATCAAGCTCGGAGTTCGAGGACTCATCGAGGCGTATGGTTTCACCGCTTCGGAAGCTCTTCGAGCGGCGAAGCGAATCGAACGGAAGGCTGCGCTCCGATGTTTCCTGCGTCTCCGATACGATCAATACTCCGAGACGCTTGCGATCCTGCGACGCTTCGGTTGCATCGCAGAAGCGCCCGAATATGCGGAAGATATCCGGTTCATCGCGCTGGTCCCCCTCGATTCTGTTGCTCTCCTGAGAGAATTCCTCGACGAACGTCTCGCGCGCGGCCTGATCCTCGAGTGCTATTGGGGAGAGGACGTCTCTATACTGTAATCTCCGGAGCTTTCTCCTAACGCATTTCGAGAACGGTCACAACGCTTCCGAAAGCGTCGAAACTCTTCCTTCCTCCCGCAGTCCCTCCGACTTTTTCGTAAAAAACCGATGGTGCGTTCGTTCCCCTCGAGAACCCAAAGCGCAAGCTCCGCCCGTCCGTACGACGCCAGAGTGGCTCTTCCGGATGCAGACAGCTTCCTTCCGATTCCCATACCCTGAAATTCCGGAAGGACGTACATCGAATAGATCTCTCCGGAATGACCATCATTCGGACTCTCGCAGGAGCGCTCCGGTCCGCCGATACAAAAAGTCGCAAGACGCCCGCACGACTCCGCGACAAGGGCAAACTCTCCGTCGTGCTCCCCCTGAACTATTTCAGTCACATACAGGGCGATTTCCCGGCCCGTCATTCCGGAAAGTGTCTCTTCGGAAATCAGCCCGCGATATGCGTCCCGCCATGTCAGAACCTGAATCGAGCCGATTCCGGCCGCGTCCTCAACCGTGGCGGAACGAATCGTGACGTCGTCCGGACAACAACGATCAATCTTTCGAGTCATAGCGATATCACTCAATTAGTCAGGATTCATCATACTCTTCCCACACATTTTAATGGCGAAATATTCTCCTGGGCGAGATATCGATACTTCCCCAGCGTTCCGGATAAGCGCCGCATCGAGCCTAATTCGTAAACATAAATTTGTAATGGTTGACATTTGTGCGTTTTCGGAGTAGAACCTTGAATCGCAAATACCACGATGCGCCGGCGATACGTTTCACGTGAAACGACGCCCCCCGTCGTCAATCGCGGAAGACACATATCTGACAGGAGTGATTCCCATGCGTTCACGCAGCATCGTTCTTGCCTCACTCTGCGCCGTCCTCACCGCAGTCGGGGCACGGATCGCAATTCCGATCGGTGCCGTTCCGATAACCCTTCAAGTCCTCGTTGTCCTGCTATCGGGCTTTCTTCTCGGCCCTAGGCTCGGTGCCGTGTCGCAGATCGTCTATATCGCGCTCGGGCTCACCGGCGTTCCCGTCTTCACATCCGGCGGAGGAATTCAGACGCTTCTGTCGCCGACATTCGGATATATTGTCGGCTTCGTTCCAATGGCATGGTGTGCCGGCCGATTGACCACCGGGAACGATACGACTCTCCCGCGCTTCTTTCTCGGCGGACTTGTTGCCGTCTGCGTCCTCTACCTTTTCGGCGCGTCCGTTCTCATGTGGAATATGACGTACGTCGCGGGGAAATCAATGTCTCCCGCCCTTGCGTTCAAAGTAGGCATCCTTCCGTTCGTCGGCATCGATATCGTCAAGGCGGTCATCGCGTCGCTCGCGGCCTGGAAGATTCGCCCCCTCCTGTTTCGCGACCGGTGATGACTCGCAGCCCAGTCCCTTCTTCGGACCGGGACCTCGTTTCGTGAAGACGCGCAAAGTATCAATCGAGTAGAGAAGGGCGGAAATTTTCGATATCACCGTGTTGAACAAAAAATGGACCGGATTCTGTGGAGTAAAGCGTTGACTTTATCTGATCTTCAACGCCGAGAGCTCCATCCGATATACGCTTCGACATCGAACTTACGCTTCGCTCCGGCGAACGTCATACTCCGGACCGTCCCGAAAATAGCTCGTTCGCCCCACGGACGGTCGTGAAGTCCCGCGAGACCCCACGAGATTCCCGCATAGCCGTTCGGGTCGCGTCCGTCGAGTTCGTAGCGGTCGTTGAGGCGGATCGCGATTTCGAGCGCTTTTTCGGGACTCTCCGTCCATTCGAGGATCTTCTTGACCCAGTACATCCGGAGCCATCCGTGCATCCTGCCGAGTACAACCATGTCTCGCTGTGCGGCGTTCCAGAGGGGATCGTGCGTTTCGGCGGCCTCGAGCGCTTCCGGAGAATAGAGATGGCCGCGGGGGTCGGTCGCGTGCTTTTCGAGCGTGGCGCGCGCCCATTCCGGCCACCCTCCCGTCGTGTCGTAGTTGGGGGTCCGGTGGCAGAAGTTGTCCGCGAGCTCGCGGCGGACGATCAGCTCTTCGAGGAATGTGTCGCGTCCCGGGGACGTCGTCGCAGCCGTTTCGTACGCGACGCGTTGCGGCGCGATCTGGCCGAAATGGAGATATGGCGAGAGTCCCGAAAGAGCGTCCATGTTCGGATCGTTGCGTTCCTGCGGATACCGGTCGAGACGGTTCGCGAGAAAATCGCGGAGGCGGGTCATCCCGGCGGCGTACCCCGGGATCGCGTTTTCGACCGGTGCGACGGATGTATCGACTCGAAAGTCGGTTTCGAGTCGGTCGAAGGATACAGGTGGCGGGAAATTTTCCGGAGGAAAGGGGTGAATGGTGAGGGGAGGAATGTTCGTCAGGAATTCGGGGAGGCGCGCGTTGATTTTCGGGCGCAACGTTCGCGCGGCATACTCCCGCCTGTCCGACGCGGCTCGGCACGGAACGACATTATGCCCGTCGACTTCGGTGAGGCGGACCGGGAGGGTTTTCGCGAGCGTATCCTGCCACGCGCGCTTGGGTCTGAGCGGATCGAAATCCGTGACGACCCACCCGGCGCGGATTTCGTTCGCCAGAGACGCGACCGAATCCGGCGGATCGCCCGTCCGGACGAGAAGGGGAATTCCGTTCGACCGAAGGACGCGCTCCGTTTCCTCGAGACCTCGCAGAAGAAAGGAGTACTGGCGCTTCGTCGCCCCGAGAAACGACGGCGCGAGCGCGAAAACGACATAAACCGGCGTCTTCGTGGTACGCGCCCGCTCCAGCGCGCGGAGCAGCCCCCAGTTGTCGTATGCGCGCTGTTCCCGGCTCATCCAGTAGATTACGGGGCCGGGAGCGTACGGTCGGTCGTTGAGATCGTGACACCGTTCATCCACCGTCCCCGCCGCCTTTCCCGAAAATGCGTCACGCCCGTATGGACGCCATCACTCCAGCCATTCGGCAATGCAGCCCGCGTAGATCTGCCGCAGCCGTCGCGTCAGCGGTCCCGGCCTGCCGTCGCCGATGACGGCGTCGCCGATCCGGACCACCGGCAGGATTCCCTTGAGCGATCCCGTGATAAAGGCTTCCGAGGTCCTCCCGAGTTCCGAAAGAAGCGGAACGCGTTCACGGACTCTCATGCCGTTGCGTTTCGCGAGTTCGATGACGATCCATCTCGTCGTTCCGGACAGAACGCGTCCCAGCGGAGCAGTGACGATTTCTCCGTCAATGACGAGGAAAAAACTGCTGTGGGCTCCCTCGGTGATCTCTCCGCCGGGGCAGTAGAGAACCTCGAAGGCACCCCGTTCCCGGGCCTCGAGCGAGTAGGACGTCATGTAGTCGACGCTCTTCGTCTCGGGCGACCTTCGCGCCATGTCGAGCGGCCAGAGGAGCACTCCGGTTTCGTACAGCTCCTTCGCGGGGCTCGTCGCGCGCTCGAACAGAATGAAGAACCGGGGATTCGGAAAGCCCGTCGTTTCGTCGAACGTATCTCCGCCGGTGATATACGGACGGATGAGAGTCTCCGTTCCCGGTTCCATGCGGTGGAGCCCCTCGCGAATGATCGCCTTCATTTTTTCCGTGTCGACGGGCAACGCTATCGTCGATGCTCCAGCGGATACGATCAGGCGTTCGATATGCGCCGTCATGCGGAGCGGACGTCCGCCTACAGTGGGAATCGACTCGAAAACACCGACGCCGCGCTGAATGATCAGATCGGAAACCGGGAGCATCGCCTCGCTCAGCGGACGGAATTCCCCGTCCATGTAGCAGAGATTCACTCTATCACCTCGTGGGACTCATACTCCGGCGGCGTGACATGCCGACGGCCGGATCATTCTACCACGTCGGCGCGGCCAACCGGCGGAAGACACGAGAAAGCCGGAGCGGTAAAACCGCTCCGGCTTTCTCGTGTCGGAGGAATTACCGGAGAAGGTTACTGGCCTTTTCCGGCTGTATGGGGCACTCGCGCCGTTTCCCGGCGCGGAAGCTGATCGACCGTCACGAACGAATACCCTTTTTTCCTGATCCCCTCGATGATCGCAGGAAGAGCCTCGACCGTCGGTTGGACACCGATATGAAGAAGAACGATGGCCCCGGGATGAATCTGACCGACGACCTTTCTCGCGAGTTCCGGAGCGGAGTCCTTCGCCCTGTAGTCTCCGGGATTCACCGTCCAGAATACGGGCACGAGCCCCCGTTTCGCCGCCAGTTCGAGAACGAACTCGTTGTACTGTCCTCCGGGAGGTCTGCAAAAAACCGGATACGTCCCCGTTATCGTCCGGATCGTCTCCTGGCACATGTCCCACTCGAGGTGCGCATTCTCCGGCGGAAGCTTCGTGATGTTGTTGTGATAGTGCGAATGGTTCGCGACGATATGTCCCTCGGCGATCATCCGCCTGATGCAATCCGGTTCCACCGCGGCGAAACGCCCGACGACGAAAAACGACGCCTTCACATCGTACCGCTTCAGAATGTCGAGGATCCGGTCGGAGAAACCCGCCTCGGGACCGTCATCGAACGTCAGAGCGACCGTCCTGCCCCTCCCGTGATGGATTTCCTCCCAAGCAAAAAGTTCCGTGCAACCGAAATCCCCGGTCGCAAGGAAGAACACCACCGCAGCTATCAGCAACGCACGCACGTATTGCAGCCGATCTCTCCCCATTGAAAGTAGTGTAGCACATCGGACCGCGTCACGCTACAGGAAAAGGAAAACGGGTGTACATTGTCGGGTCTTTTGGATAATATTCTACTATGTCTGAACCCGAAAAGGAGGACTCGCGGTGTCCCGAATCCTGAAACGAAGCGTGGTTCCCCTGGCGGTCGCGCTTCTCTTCGGTGTCTTCCATCTCGGAATCGTCTTTCTGATGGAACGGAAGATCGTGAATCCGTCGTTCTCGCCGCAGACGATCTTCGGCATCGCGGCGGGAATGGCGCTCTCATATTTCGTCGCGTCGCGCCTCCAGTCCTGTACCGAAGCCGCCATAAGCGCGAAACTGCGATACAACGCCCTGTTCGACGGCAACGTCGAGCCGATTCTCGTTCTCGACCCGGAAACCGGGGCCGTTATCGACGCGAATCCCGCTGCCGTCGCCTTCTACGGCTACCCGAGGGATCGCTTGCTTTCGATGAATATCGCACAAATCAACCCGATTCGGGAAGACAAGATCAGGAAAAACCTCCGGAACGCCGCGAACCGCACGAAAACCCGCTTCCTCTTCCGCCACAGGCTGGCGGACGGAACGGAGCGTCCCGTGGAAGTCTACAGCTTGGCGTCGGATGCCGGCGACCGGACGCTGATTTATGCGATCGTCCACGACGTCACCGACCGGCTGCGGATGGAAAAGGAACTCGCCGTCCTCAACGAGCGCCTCGAGTCGCAGGTGGACCAGAGAACTCAGGAGCTTCGCGAGGTTCTCTCGAGCCTCGAACGGGAGATCAGCGGACGCCGGATTCTCGAGAAGGAACTCCGGCTCGCGCGCGACGAATCGGAGCGCGCGAACCTCGCGAAGAGCGAATTTCTCTCTTGGGCGAGCCACGAACTGCGCACGCCGCTCAACGCGGTCATCGGAATGACGAACCTCGCGCTCGATACGGAACTCGACGAGGAACAGCGTTCGTACATGGAATCGGTCCTCTGGTCGGGAAACAGACTCCTGCGCCTCGTGAACGACCTTCTGGATCTCTCCCGGGTCGAGGAAGGGCGCATGATCCTCCAAGAGGACGCGTTTTCAATCGTCGATTCGTTCGAACGCGTCCTGCAGGACAACCGGGCTGCGGCGGAGGAGAAGGGGCTGCGGCTCTCCCTCCGCACGGAAGGAACGATCCCGTCCGCGATGACAGGGGACGCATTCCGCGTCGAACAGATCCTCGACAACCTCGTCGATAACGCGATCCGCTTCACCGACGTCGGTTCGGTCTCCGTCACGCTCTCCGTCTCCCTGCGCGAGGGAGACGACCGTACGGCGGATGTCTCGTTCGTTGTCGCCGATACAGGAATCGGCATTCCGACCGAGGACCTGCCGCACATATTCGACCCCTACGTCCGGTCGACGCCGCCCGGAGGACGCGGCAGCATCGGGCTCGGTCTCCCGGTCTCGCGGCGGATCGCGAAGCTCCTCGGCGGGGACGTCTCGGCGCAGAGCGACGATTCGGGGTCGACGTTCCGCGTCGATTTCCCGCTGAAAATCGCGGACGTTCCCTGCGCCGCCGGCGAAGAAAACCGTTCTCCGGAGGCCGACGGTGCGATCGGAGGGGAGACGCTCCGCGTCCTTCTCGCCGAGGACGAACCGATGAACCGCGAAGTGGTGCTCGGGATGCTCCGCAATACGTCATGGACCATCGACATCGCCGAGAACGGCGAGGAAGCCGTGCGGAGCTTCGAGTCGGGCGACTACGACCTCATCCTCATGGATGTCAAGATGCCCGTCTTCGACGGGCTCGAGGCGACGCGCCGGATCCGCGCGATCGAAAACGAACGGGCATCCTCGAAACGAACCCCGATCGTCGCGATGACCGCCTACGCCATGACGGGAGACCGGGAGCGCTGTCTCGCGGCAGGCATGGACGACTATATCTCGAAACCCGTGAGGCGGGACGAAATCCTTCGCGTCGCCGCACGAGCCTTCTCCGGCGGCGGATCGGCGGAGCCGAACCAGTGGAGTGACTCCGGATTGTCTTCCATTGCCCGTCTCGCGGGAAACGATCCCACGCTCATGACGCCCATCCTTCGCGCTTTCATCGAAGTGGCGCCGACGCACATCGCCGCCCTCCGGAAAAGCGTGGAAAGCGGCGACGCGGCGGGAACGGAGGAGGCGGCGCATCGTCTCAAGGGGCAGTCGTCTTATTTCGACGACAGGACCGCGTCCGAAATCGCGGCCCGACTCGAAGCGGACGCCCGCGAAGGGAGAATGGAGAACGCTCTCTCCGATTCCCGCGTCCTCGAAGCCGCCATGCGATCGCTGCTCGTCCTCGCGCGCGGATTTCTCGAGAGGAGTGAAGCCTGATCCCCTATCGCGTCCTGATCGTCGACGACGATCTGATGGTCTGCCGCATCAACCTGCGGTACCTTTCGACCGTGGAAGATTTCGTCTCCGCCGGAACGGCCGACGGAGCCGAGGCGATGTTGCGCCGGCTCGGCAGCGGCGATATCGATCTGATGCTCCTCGATATCTATATGCCCGGAATGAACGGCCTCGAGGCTCTCCGCGAGGTCCGGATGCGGGGAAACACCGTTGACGTCGTCCTCGTGTCCGCGGCCGACGAATGCCGGTACCTCAAGGAAGCCATCGGTCTCGGCACGCTCGACTATCTCATCAAGCCCTTCAGCTACGACCGATTCCGTTCGATGCTGGGGGCCTACGTGATCTATCGCCGGACGCTCGACACGCTTTCGGCCGAAGGACGCCTCTCCCAGGAGGCTGTCGACGGCGTTTTTTCGTTCCGGACCCTCCGCGACACCGGACAGACGCTCGACGAGCTTCCGAAGGGCTTTCAGGAGGGAACCCTCGAGAAAATCCTCGACACGCTCCGTTCCCTCGGCGCCCCCGTCACATGCGAGGAAACTGCAGCTGCCTCCGGAATCGCGCCCGCCACCGTGCGTCGCTATCTCGGACATCTCGTCGGGAAAAACCGGGCCTCCATCGACCTCGAATACCGTTCGACGGGACGACCCGTCAACCGCTACCGCCTCCGGTGATACCCCGCGGATGGAACGACCGTAACGGTTAATGGAAAAAAATCCCGCGGCGGTGAACAAAAATAGCGCCATAATTCCCTCAAACCTTGCAAATGTCCGGCGAAACGCTCACAATTTGACGCGTACAGACGGCATATATTCCGGAGAAGAGGGAGGAAGAACCATGAAAAACCTCAGGATCGGCATGAAGCTCGCCGTTGGTTTCGGGATTCTGATCATCCTGTTCGCGGCGGTCGGGTACGTCAGCGGCGCACGGCTCGCCGGCGTCAGCGACGAGGCCGCCACGCTCGCCGATCAGTACGTGCCGAGCGTCCGGCTCGCCGCCGGCGTCGAACGGCAATCGCTGAACCTCGTCCTGAAAACCGATCTGTTCAGCCTGACGGAAGATTCGAGCCACGCCGACGACGCGAACGCGCATGTCTCGAACGTCCGCAATCACCTGAAGGAGGCTGCGGACCTCACGGCGAAATATCCGGGACTCACGACCCTGAAGACGAACGCGGAAGCCGCCTCGAAGGGGCTGGACGTCTTCGTTTCCCGTTTCGAGGCGACACGGGATCTCCTCGGGAAGATGAACGCCGAAAAGCGGAACGCGGACAAAACGGGACAGACGTTCGTGAGAATGTCGAAGAATTTTCTGAGAATCCAGTACGAAACATTCATCACGGAGGTCAACGAGTTCAAGGAATCCGAAGCGCTGCTCGCACGGCTCGACAAGATCAGGATGCTCAACGAGGCCATCCAGTCCGTGGACGACGCCCGGATTCTGACGTACGCGGGAATCCTCTCTCGTTCTCCCGGGCAACTGGATCGCGTCGAGAAGATCGTCGACGGAATCTTTCCGACCCTCGATGCCCTCAGGAAGGTCACGCAGCAGAAAGCGAACCTCGACATCATCGACGAGGTCGAGAAAGCCGCGAAGAACTACAGCCAGGCCGTCAGGAACTACAAGGCGACGTGGCTCGAGCTTCAGGTGCTCGACGCGGAACGCGCCGAAAGCGCGAACAACGTTCTCTCGGCCGCCCAGAAGGTTACCGACGGCGGCATCGCCCACGCCGGGGAAATCGCGAAGTTCACCGTCGCGGAAGCGACCGGCGCCAGAAAGATCGTCACCCTCGCCCTCGTCGCCGCGGTTCTCGCGGGACTTCTGATTTCGTTCCTCATCACGCGCGTCATCACGCGTCCGCTCGTCACGGCCGTCGAACTCGCGGAACGGGCCGGAAAGGGAGATCTCACGATCTCCCGAAAGGACTTCCGATACGATTCGAACGACGAAATCGGAACGCTCGCGGACGCGCTAGCGGCGATGGTCACAGCGCAGGCGGAATCGGTCCGGCAGATAAAGGCGACGGCCGGCGACCTCGCGCGGCGCGCGGAATCCCTTGCGGCCCTGTCGCAGGAGACCAACGCCTCGGTCGAGGAGATCCGGGGATCGGTCGAAGAGGTCGCGTCCCTCTCGGAATCCAACAGCGCCGCGATCCAGCAGACGAACGCGGGAATCGAGGAAGTCGCCTCCGGCGCGCAGAACGCCGCGAAGACGGCGGGCGACGGCGCGTCCTTCGGTGAAGGCGCCGGAAAGATGGCGCGCGAGGCGGTGGAGCAGGTCGACGAGGTTATCGGGGATATCCGGAAGGTCGGAGAGCGTTCCGGGGAAAGCGCGGAGAAGATCGGCCACCTCGCGTCATCGGTCGAGGAGATCTCGCGCTTCGTCACGGTCATCACGTCGATCGCGGACCAGACGAACCTTCTGGCGCTGAACGCCGCCATCGAGGCAGCGCGGGCCGGGGACGCCGGACGCGGCTTCGCGGTCGTCGCGGACGAAGTGCGCAAGCTCGCGGAAGAATCGGCGAAGGCCGCGCAGGAAGTCGCCCGTCTCATCACGACGCTTCAGTCGAACGCGGATGCGTCGATATCGGCGACGCAGGAGGCGGGTGCCATCATGAAGAGCACGACGGCGAAGGCCGAAGGCGCACAGAAACGCCTTCAGGAGAGCCTCGCGGCTATCGCGAGGCTCGTCGACTCGATCCACGGACTCGCGTCCGTCGCCGAGGAGCAGGCCGCGTCAAGCGAGGAAATGGCGAATTCCATCGACCAGGTCGCAAAAAGCACCGTCCGGATCGCCGAAATGGTCGACGGGGTCCGCGGCGCGGTCGGAGAGACGTCGAAGGCTGCGGACGGCGTCGCGGGAGAGGCCCAGAAGATCTTCGAAGGCGCCGGGCACATGGAGGCGCTCCTCTCGGGATTCTCGGTCGACCGCGGCGGAGACGGGAACCCACTCTCCGCCGGAGAAAAGGAAAACGGGCTTGTCGCCGCGGGATAGTACATCCGAAGATTTTTCGGTACAATATCGATGTTGTCAGAAAATCGATCGATGCAGGAGGCACGTTATATGGATTGGAGTTCGATGCCCGCGGATACGATGGTCTGCGCGGCCAGGAACGTCACGCTGCGGGATGTCGTCATGAGTATCGCGCAGGGTGCGGAAAGCGTGGAGGATGTCCGCAGTGCCGTCGGGATGCAGGACGGGGATGAAGGGCTCGAGAATCTCCACGGAATCGTCGAGGTTTTCCTCCCCGTCATCCGGGATCTTCAGAGCGGAGGCTGCGGCGGCGGTTGCAGCGGATGCTCCGGGTGCCACGGGGGCTGACGGCCCCGGGAGTAACGCGAAAGGGGCCGGGCGTCCGCCCGGCCCCTTTCGCGTTACTCCCTTGAAAGCGATCGCCCGGGCGCGGGGAGACCCGGGATGTCCGAACCGCCGCCGCAGAGCGCAATAACTTCTCCGAACAGCGAAACGAGCGTCGAGCTGATCTCCTGCGCCTTCCGGAGTCCCGCTCCGGCAGCGGAGCGATCCTTTTTCCGCAGCGCGTCCGTGACGGCGTGTCCCGTCCGGTGCAGCTCCTCGTGAAGCGAGAGGACGCGCGACCAGAGCGCGTCGGGAACGACGTCGGGCCTGTCGACGAGCGAGAGGAACACCCCGAAGCGGCATCTCGCCGGGTCCGTTTCGACCGACCCGGATCCTTCCGACATCATCTTCCCGAGCGCCATGATCCACGTCTTGTGCGCCTCGACGGCCGCCTTCGCGATATCCGAAAAGTCCCTGTCCGTCATCGCCCTGACGGCCCTGAGCCCACGGCAGAGTATTCCCGCTTCCACGGCGTTCCGGCCCGCCGAGGTCCGGAGAGCTTCCGCCATCTTCGCGATCTCCCCGACCGACGAACCTATGACGGAAAACTCCCCGCGCATCGTCTCCGTCTCTTTCGAAGCGGTCTCCGCCGTCGCCGCGAGTTCTTCCGACGACGCGGACAACTCCTGCGCGCTCGCCGCGACCCGTTCGGACGCATCCCCGATCGCCCGGACGCCGCTCAGAATCTCTCCGAAACTCCCGACAGCAGTCGTCACGATCCTTCCGGAATCCTTCATCCCGGCCGAGATCGCATCCGCCTCCGAACTGGTCCGGCGGACATCCTGAACGAGCTCCTCGAGACTTCCGCCGATCTGCGCCGCTGCCCGCTTGCTTTCCTCGGCGAGATTCCGCACTTCGTCCGCGACGACCGCGAACCCCCGCCCCGCCCCGCCGGCCCGCGCCGCCTCTATGGACGCGTTGAGCGCGAGGAGGTTCGTCTGTTCCGCGATTCCGGTGATGGTCCGGACGACGGATCCGATGACGGATACCTTTTCGGCGAGCTCCTTCGCCATTGACGTCAGATTTTCGACTCCGTCGCCGATTCCGCCTATCGAGCGGTTCATCTCCTCGAGCGCGACGCGGCCCGATTCCGCCTTCTCCGTCACGGACGAGACCGTTTCGTTCAGTTCGGCGGCGAGCCGCGCGAGCGCCTGCGCCGTGGAGGAAA
This sequence comes from Lactivibrio alcoholicus, assembly GCF_055390895.1. Taxonomy (NCBI): domain Bacteria; kingdom Thermotogati; phylum Synergistota; class Synergistia; order Synergistales; family Aminobacteriaceae; genus Lactivibrio; species Lactivibrio alcoholicus. Next base: position 1,324,639 of record NZ_AP042471.1, on the reverse strand, counting down.
TCTCCTCCGAACTCGCGTACTGCGTTGAAACGGCGTCTCCGACCGCGTTCGACGCGACGACGCCCGTGTCGACGGCCGTCGTGATTTCGGAAAACGTATCGACGAACGCCGACAGCTCGCGCTCGAGCCGGAAGAAGTTGAACGTGAAGCCGTGAAGCCCCCTGATTGTGGAAAGAAACACCTCCCGGAGTTTGCCGACGAAACCGTTCAGTCCCTGCGCCACTCCGTAGAGGGGAGAGCCGGACGGCGCCTCGACGCGTTTCCGTATATCGATCGCCCCCTCGCGGTCCAGCGACTCGAGCCATTCCGAGATCACCCTGGCCGGCGACGAACAGAGTTCCCTGAAGCGGAGGAGCAATCCCGCCGAAGCCCCCGTCGCGACGACGAGGCTCCAGACGACGCCCCTTCCGCCCGCGAGGAACGAGAGTCCGAAAGCCGCGGCCAGCGCGGCGAGCAGCAGGACGAAGAGGGCCTGTACCGTCCGGTCGCGTTCGTTACGATGTTCGGTCATTTCGGGATTCATCCTTTCGCGAATGAAATGTCGAAGCAAGGCCATTCTATCTGATCCGCATCGAGTTGAGGATCACCGAGATCGAACTCATCGCCATCGCGGATTCCGCGATCAGCGGATTGAGCAGTCCGAGCGCCGCGAGCGGAACGGCCACGACGTTGTAGGCGAACGCCCAGAAGAGGTTCTGCCGGATGACGGAGAACGTCTTCCTCGATATTTCGATGCCGTCCGCAACGCGCGAAAGCCCTCCTCGGACGATCACGATATCCGCGCTCTCGATCGCGAGATCGGTCCCCGATCCCACGGCCACGCCGATATCGGCGCCCTTGAGCGCGGCCGCGTCGTTGAGGCCGTCTCCGACCATGAGAACCTTCCGTCCCTCCGTCTGGAGCCTGCGCACGAGCGACAGCTTGTCCGCAGGGCGGACGCGGGCGTGGAACTCGTCGATTCCCACGCGTTTCGCGACGGCCTCCGCGGTCCGCTCCTCGTCGCCGGTCGCCATCACGACGCGGATTCCGGCGTCGCGCAGGCGCGCGACCGCTGGACGCGAGTCCTCGCGGATCCGGTCTTCGACCGAAATCCATCCGACGGCGACGTCGTCGCGCCGGACCTCTACGACCGTTCTTCCGAGTTCGAGTTCGGTTGCGTGCCGCGTCGCATCCGAGGGGCGACCGACGAAATACCGTACGCCGTCGACGGTTCCTCCGACGCCCTCCCCGGCGATCTCCTCGACGTCGGCGACGACTCTCCCGCCGTGCGTCGCCGCGGCGATGGCTCGCGCGAGGGGGTGATTCGATCGCGCCTCGAGCGCCGCGGCCGCTTCGAGATCCTCCCGTGAGATCTCCGTCGCGGCGATCGACGGAGTTCCCTCCGTAACCGTTCCGGTCTTGTCGACGACGACGATGCCGACATCCCGCGCCGTCTGGATCGCTTCCGCGTTGCGGATGATCAGGCCAAGCCTCGACGCCGCTCCGGTCCCCGTGATGAGAGCCATCGGCGTCGCGAGGCCGAGCGCGCACGGACACGCGATCACGATCGTCGAGACGAATACGAACGCGGCGAGCGACGCGGGGTCGCGGACGGCGGTCGTCCACGGAATGAAGGCGGAAACCCAATCGAGCAGCGGCGTGAACCAGCCGGGTTCGAAATACCACGCGGCCGCCGCCGAAACGGCGATGATCGCGATCGCAGGCACGAAAACATTCGTCACGCGGTCGGCGAAGGCCTGGATCGGCACCTTCGCTCCCTGCGCTTCGCGCACGAGCGACAGCATCTGCGAGAGAAAGCTGTCCTCCCCCGTCGCGGTCACGAGAAACCGGATCTCGCCCGAAAGGTTCAGCGCCCCTCCGGTCACGGCATCGTCTGGTCCCCGGGTCACAGGGATCGGCTCGCCCGTGATCATCGATTCGTCGATCGACGTCCGTCCCTTCAGAATCGTCCCGTCCGCGGGAATTCGCTCCCCCGGACGGACGATCGCCGTGGCGCCGGACGCGACCGCATCGATCGGGATCAGGATCTCCGTGCCCGAAGAATCGAGAACGCGGGCCTCGCGCGGCTGAAGCGCCGCGAGTGCCCGGATCGCCTTCGCGGCGCGGTCGCGAAGGCGCGACTCGATGAACCGTCCCGTCACGTGAAGCGCGACGATCATCGCGCCGATCGCTCCGAACGACTGGATCCGGACGCCGGACAGCGAGAGCAGCGACGTGCTCCACGCCGCAATCGCGCCCAGAGAGACGAGGACATCCATGTTGGAATGCGCGTGCGTCAGCGCGATCCACGCCCCCTTGAGCGTCTGGCGACCCGAAAGCAGGATCGCCGCCGCGGCGCCGATCACCTCGACCGGGAGATAGAACGGAACGTGGCGCCCCGTCATGTGAAGCGCCATCAGAAGCATCAGCGGCGCGGTCGCCCCCCACGCGACCAGGACATTCGTCCGCGCGGCCGCGTAGCGCGTCTTCTCGGCGTCCACGGGCGACTCGCGGGAGAGGTGATATCCCACGTTTTCGACGGCGGCCTCGAGCTCGGAGAACGGAACCTCGCGGTCGAGCACGACGAACGCGGTTTCGGTCGCCAGATTCACGGCCGCGAACGCGACCCCGGGGACTTTCTTCAGAGACCTCTCCACAATACGGACGCACGTCGCGCACGTCATTCCCGTCACCGCGAAGCTCATCTTCGGACGCACGGAGGCGTCTTCCTGTTTCACATGTTCGACCATTCGGCATCCTCCTGTTATAATAACAAAACATATATGAAAAGGAGGTCCACGAAAATGACCATAGAGAACGAAGGTCTTCGCGGCCTCGGAAACATCATCGCCGACGCGGCGGGGGGGAAATCCGTCCGCGGACGAACGGGCTCCGCGGTTCGGCAGCGGAGCGGCGTCCCGGAGGAAACCGGAACATTCCGGCGCCTCGCTCCGGTCGGAAACCGTATCGGAGACGAAGATACGGCGCGGACGCTTCTCGCCGCCCTGAAGGAAGGCGTGGTCGCAGATCCGCTCGGGAACCTCGCGCTTCAGGCCGACGGACTCGACGCCGGATCGGTCACAGCGCTGAGCTGGTGACGGCTACGCAACGCTCGCGTCGTACCCCACCTCGTCGAGGATGCGGACGATTTTCTCAGGATCGTCCGTCATTAGTTCTATTGTTTTCTTCTCCAGAGAAATTTCCGCATCGAGTCCCGCTTTCGAAAGCGCTTCCCGAATCCGCTTCACACAGTGCTGACACGACATACCAGGAACGGAAAATACCAGAAGAGCCATAAGGATCTCCCTCCCTATCCCGAAACTCGGGATACCCGATTTTTTTACTTCGGATTGATTATACCACTGGAAGGTATTCAGCGAACGGCGAATTTGCGCATCATCCTTCTCTCTTCGAAGGGAACACTCCAAAGGAGGCGTACGGATGTTTTCATCGTTCGGGGAACTGAAGCACTACGTCGAAACCGAGGGTGTCGAGACGCTGGACTTCAAGGTGACGCAGCTCTCGGGGTCGTGGCGTCATCTGAGCGTTCCGGCTCGGGCGCTCTCGGAAAAGCTCTTCTCTTGCGGCTTCGGCTTCGACGGCTCGAACTACGGCTACACGACCATCGAGGCGAGCGACATGGTATTCATCCCGGATCTCCGGAGCGCGTTCGTCGATCCGTTCTGGTCGCGAAAGACGCTCGGATTCCTCGGGACCGTCCACGAGATCCTGCCCGACGGCTTCCGACCCTACGGCGGCGACTCCCGCGAGATCCTCGACAGGGCGCTCGCGGCGCTGCGCGCCACGGGGCGCGCGGATTCATTCCACGTCGGACCGGAATTCGAATTCTACATTTTCGACTCCGTCTCGTACCGCAACGAACTGAACCGATCCGGCTTCGAGATCGACGCCGTCCAGGCCGAGTGGCGGTCCGATGACGATGACGGACAGGGGCTCGCGGTTCGCCGAAAGGGAGGCTATCACCTCGAAGCCCCGTCGGACATCAACCGCGACCTGCGCGCCGACATGGCCGCCGCCATCGACGGACTCGGAATCCCGGTGAAATACCACCACCACGAGGTCGGGGGCCCCGGGCAGCACGAAATCGAGACGGCGATGGGAGAGGCGAAGTTCCTCGCCGACGGCGCGATGCTCATCAAGCACTTCGTCAGAAACATAGCCGTCGAACGGGGCTGCACGGCGACATTCATGCCGAAACCCTTCTATGGAGAGGCCGGCAGCGGAATGCACGTCCACATGCAGCTCTTCAAAGACGGGGAATCCGTCTTCGCCGGCCCGGAGACGAACTACGGCGGCCTCTCGGACCTCGCGCTGAACTTCATGGGGGGCATTCTCGCGCACGCTCCGGCGCTTTCGGCCGTCGCGAGCCCCTCGACGAACTCCTACAAGCGCCTCGTCCGCGGCTACGAGGCCCCGATCGGCGTCGCGTTCGCGACGTCGAACCGCTCCGCGATCATCCGGATCCCGGGATACGCGAAGGCCCCAGAGGACCGCCGGTTCGAATTCCGGTCCTCGGACGCGACCGCGAACCCCTACATCCTCTTCGCGGCGCTCCTTCAGGCGGGGCTCGACGGCGTCCGCCGCTCGATCGACCCCGCGAAATCGGGTTTCGGACCGGTCGAAACGGACATCTATCACGCCGATACCGAAAAGATGGGGCTGCGACTGCTTCCGCAGAGCCTGGACGAAGCGCTCGACGAACTGGAGAAAGACCACGGCTTCCTGCTCGAAGGAGGCGTCTTCCCGGAGTCGTTCATCACCAACTGGGTGACGCTCAAGCGAAAGGAAGCCAAGGAGGTCAACGACATCCCGACCCCGAAGGAGTACGAACTCTACTATTCCTGCTGAGACGACGGACCGAACCGCGAGCTCCGCAAAGACAAGGAGCGCCCTCCCGGGAGGGCGCTCCTTTGTGCATTCCGGTGTCGTGACCTTGGCCGGAATATTCCATACTTTCTTTCATGTCGCTTTCAAACGTGAATCTTCCTGAAAAAGCGCCACTTTTATGATATCATTTTCACAAAACATCCATTCAAAAGGAGATGTCGGTCGTGTCACTCAAGCACAGCATCCTGGCGATCCTCATCGCACTTCCCGCATCGGTCGGCCTTGCGTTCGTCTCGGGCCGCGCAGTCGTCGTATCGTGGGGGTGCGTCGCCGCCGTCGTCGCTGTCGCCGCGTTCATCCTCTACCGTATCGGCGCGGGAATCCGGGCCTTCATGTCCGTAGCGTCGGCACTCTCCTCGGGAGCCGTCAACGTCCGCTTTCCCGAAACGGGGTCGGCCGAACTCGACGCGATCGGACGCGCGCTCAACGCCTTCCTCGAACGGCGCGAACGCAACACCGCACGCCTCATGCAGACCTCCGACCGTCTCGCGGGAAACTCCAACGGGCTCGCGACATCCGCCGAAGGGTTCGAACGATCGATGCTCGGACTGATCCATTCCTTCGGGAAAATCAGGGCGCTCTCGATGACCAACAGCAAGGATATCGACGCCGCCTCGGAAACCGCCTCCGACATCTCCGCCGGAACCCAGAACGTGGCGTCCGTCACGGCGACGATGTCCGAACAGGCGGGGCACCTCAGAAACCGAGCGGAAGCCGCCCGCGAGGACGTCAGGGAAACCGTCGAACATATCGGCAGCGTCCGCGACACGTTCGGAACCCTCATTCAGGCCGTCGATCTCCTCGCCGAGCGCGCCTCCGGGATCACCACCGTCCTGCAGGCGATTACGGCCGTCGCGGAACAGACGAACCTCCTCGCGCTCAACGCGGCCATCGAAGCGGCCAGGGCGGGCGAAGCCGGGCGCGGGTTCGCCGTCGTCGCCGAGGAAATCCGTCACCTCGTCACGGACAGCAACCGTGCGGCCTCGCAGATTCGCGAACTCGCCGCCTCGATGATCTCCGTCACGTCCGACGTTCAGGAGCGCGTGCGCGGCGGCGCCGTGCGCGTCGAAGACGCGGGCGGACGTTTGCGCAGTATGGAAGCCGGACTCGAAGACGTTTTGGGAGCCGTCTCGCGGATCGCCTCCCAGGTCGAACGCGTGGCTGACGTCACCCGCGAGCAGGCCTGTTCGACCGAAAATATGGCCGGCGCGATGAAGCGTCTCGCGAAGGCCACCGAAGAAGTCGACTCGCTCGTCCACGCCGCGACCGAAGAGGCCGGCGGAATCCGGAAGGGGTTCCACGACATCGTCGCGATCTCCGAAGAACTGAGCGTCGTATCGAACGAACTCTCCTCCTCGGCGAAGGCTCGCGCGAAGGCCGCCCCGCTCGCGCTCGCGCAGGGTTGAAGGTCCGAGGGGCGGAAGACACGGCGGAACAGCGGCACGAGCCCGGAGGAATCTCTCACGGGCTTTTCTTTCCTTCATTATCTTGTAGCCCATTTGGGCTACAAGAAGCGACGCGGAGGCGACACGCATGACATCGGCGATTGAACGCGAACGAAAGAGTGCAACGGTCCGGGCGCGAGCGCATGGTGTGAACCGGATAGCGCTCGCAGCGGCCCGGGAATCGTCCGCCGTTTCCCGACTGATCGTGATGTCCATCACAAATTTTCAGCCTCCCGTGCACGGCCGGTATTGCGACGGCTCCTGCTCGCCGGGAAAGGATACCATCTGACGAAAACGCCCGCATCGGAGAGCTGTATTCCGGGACGTTCCGCCCAGGCATGGACATACGTCAACTTTTTAACCATACACTCAGAGGATTCGATTCTTTATAATTTTTTTTGTAAATAATATAGCTTTGTTTTTCTATTAATCGAGTATTTTTAATTGGTATCTCTATTAAAGTGCCTTCTTTTATGTCTTTTTGTACAGTTCCAAAAGGTAAAAAACAATACCAATTGCCTTTCTTCAAAAATGGTATTATTCTTGAAACTATATTTATATCCAGAGGATATAATGCCTGAGCAGACAGCAATTTTTCTCCAGTATGTTCTGTAATGTCAGAAAATATAATTGGCAAGTTGTTAATTTGGTGTCTTTCTATTCCATTTTTATATTCTGTATTTTTACTATTAGTAACAAGAACAACTCTTTCTTTGATAAATAAATCGCATATATATTTAGGATGATTACATGGATAGTTGAGATAAGCTACATCTATGTTCTCATTACCTAAAAAAGATATGATTTCGCTAGAATGCATTAAGTTTATTTTTAGAGAAATAGTTGGGTTATTTTCTATAAATTTAATAGATTTTGACAATATATAGCAGTCAAAAAGAGAATGGGCGCAATATATATTTAAATTACCGTTATATTTTGCAGACATATGTATTTCGGCCACGGCTGCTTCTTGAATTTTCAACATTTTTATGGCGTAAGATAAAAATACTTTTCCGCTATTTGTCAGAATCACGTTGCTTTTATTTCTAATGAACAATACTTGTCCTATTTCTGTTTCCAGTTTTTTAATACGACTGCTAACGGCGGATTGGGTAATCAGCAATTCTTGCGCTGTTTTGGTGAAATTTCTGTGCTGAACGAGCGCAATAAACGTCTTTAAAAATTCGGTGTTCATAAGTTCCTCCCTTGCCCGTCGGGTTCCTCTCCTCGTTTCGTTACGGTCGCGCGGCGGTACGCTCTGGAGTCCGTCCGCGTCGGTTCCGGATGCGCCGCAATCGATCGCCACCTTTTTCGCAGCTCAGCGAGGGAAGTAACGAACTTGTGCGGTATGGTTCAGCATTCGAGTTCATGTTTCCAAGGCCGGGCGCATTGCGTTCCCCTTCCGGAGTAGCGTTTCGAACCTTGTCATCCCCCAGGCGATATTGGACGCCATCCGGCATTTCCGTTCCGGATTATTCTCGGATTTTTGCGCAAGGCCCTTTCACGGCTGTTTTATGGTTTCTCGTTCTGCTATCTTAAGCGTCATCCGTCCAATAAACCTCTTTGAGCAAGCCTCCCCTCGAGGACTTGGAACTGCACTTCCTCGCCATTCTCCAGATAGAGAAAGCACATCTGAGGCAGTCACGCTTGATCCTCAAGGCGACCGCTCTGTCCGTGACGCTTGCCTTGTTCCTCATTTTACCGCCTTACGGCCTTTTTGATCTTTGCAGGACTTCTCGGTATTCCCGGGTCAGTGTCCCTCGGAGGGCGATCCGATGCTGGAGCGGCGCTTTTCCCAGTTATTTCGGCGACAGCTCTCGTTCCGATGATCGCTGCCGTCAAGAGCTTGAACGTCGAGCCTTGTTCTTCCGCAAGAACGAACATCCGTTCTTTTTCGCTCATCATCCGAAAGGACGTTCGTTCGCTCGCCTTCATGTTCATGTCGCCCGGCTTTTTCGGAAGCATCACGCTTTTCTATCGAAAAAATCGATAAGTATAATTCGATTTATTTGTTGGACATAATACCAATACTTTGATAACTTGTGTATGCGCCTAGATCTCTAAATATTTTCTGGCCGATCTAAAATGGAATTGCTTTTTTCATAAATATTTAATAGTAAAATTGGAAATCATGACTGCATTAATATATTCATTTTATAATATCTAAGTCGTTGCCTTCATACGCATTCGTGTAAAACATATTTTGGATGTGGGTTTTTCGGAATGACGTTGTGTCGAGTTTTTTGGTTGACGGAGCTCCATGGACAACACAAGAGGAGGGGAAGACGGAATGAGATCTGGAAAGAAACGAATGGACCGCGTGTTGTTGTGTGCCGTAATCGCTTTGGCGGCTCTGGTGGGATTCTTTGAAACGGGAGCCTTCTCGGAAGAGCGGCGAGCCGACATGTTGACCGTCGTCGTTGCCGCTGATCCGGCCAATCTGGACCCGAACGACTCCGACGCGCAGACACATTATCAGGTTACCAGAAATATTTATGAAACATTGTTTATCTACGACAAGGACTACAAGATAATTCCTTGGCTCTGTGAAAGCTACAAATACGAAAATGATGTAACAATTGTAATGAATCTCAGGCGAGGCGTGAAATTTCACAATGGAGACGAGCTTAAAGCGAAAGACGTCTATTTTACGTTTAAGCGCGTAATCGATAAAAAACTACCCGCAATGCAGGAGCTTTCAAACGTAGATATAGACAAATGTCAGGTTGTCGATGATTACACCATCAAAATCGTAACAAAGGGACCGATTGCGACGCAGGTCCCTCTGCTCGAAAATCCTGCGGCGGGCATCATGAGCGAACGGGCATACAAAGAGGCGAATGGTGACTTTCTCAAGGGAGCTTGCGTCGGGACGGGGCCTTTCGAGTTCGTTTCGTATTCTCCGGGAGATCAGGTGCTCCTGAAGGCCTTCGATTCGTACTGGAGAAAGGGCGAACCCCATTTCGACAAGGTTGTCATGCGCTTTATCAGCGACAGCGCCAGCAGAGCCATCGAGGCCGAATCAGGCGGAGCCGACATCGTGTACGACATCGGCGCGCGAAACATCGAAAGCGTCAGGGCAGTAAAAGGAGTGCAAATGGTTTCGGATCTTGGGACCAACACTTCGCATCTTCTCATGAACACGTCCATGGCTCCGCTGGATAACGATCTTGTCCGTCAGGCCGTATGGTATGGGGTCGATGCGATGGCCGCCGTCAAGCTGGCGTACGGTAATTTCGGCGCCCCGGCCGTCGACTGGGTGAGCCCGGGAATCAAAGGCAGCAACCCGAATCTTGCAAAGGAGTTCTTTCCGAAGAGAGACGTTGCGAAAGCCAGGGAGTGTCTCAAAAAAGCGGGATATGCCAATGGAATCGAGCTTGAAATAGTAGTTCCGAGCAGTCAGCAGGAGCGCTGCGACATGGCTGAGGTTTTTCAGGCCCAGCTGGCAGAGGTAGGGATAAAACTCAAGGTCAATATCATGGAAAGCAGCTCCTGGAACGCGTATATTCTCGCCGGAAAGGCGCAGTTGACGATCTACGGTTTCTCCGCGGCGGATTTCGAGGCGGACAGATCGTTGGTTCAGTTTATGCCTTCAAACGTGAATTACAACATCTGCAAATTCAATAACAAGGAATTTCAGGACATCGTATCGAAGTCATTCGTAACGCTGGACAATGAAGAGAGGTATGCACTCTATCGCAACGCCATCGTTCTGCTGATGAAGAACCATGTCTGTGTCCCTCTCTGGCATAAGGAACTCAATGCGGCTGTCAAGGAAAACATAAAGGGATTCGAGATCACCCGCTCGTACGAGCATCATTATCTTCAGTACGTCTATCGGGATCAATAGAGCGGGGTAGAGTGAGGGGCGGAAGGTCGGCCGGCGGGGCCGATCCTCCGCCCCTCACCAGCCTGAAGTTTCGGCCGCATGTGCCGGGTAGTTTCTCTCATGCATCGAAGCACATCATGGAGGTCCTGAATGGTCAAGTATGTATTGCGCAGGTTGATTTCAATGTTCCTGGTTCTTCTTGCGAGCGTGACGATCATTTTCACGCTGATGTATTTTGTCCCGGGCGATCCCGCAATATCGTTGCTTGGGGAAGGCGCGACCGTAGAAGCCGTCAGGGATATTCACGAAAAACTGGGGCTGGACGATCCGTATATCGTGAGGCTGGGACGCTACATGTGGGGTTTCTTGCACGGAGATCTCGGCGCGTCGTATCGAAGCAAGAGGCCCGTGTTCAACGAGCTTCTCGCGCGTTATCCGACGACGCTGACCTTATCTTTCGGGAGTACCGCTCTTGGAGTCATAATAGGCGTTTCCGTCGGCATTATTTCGGCTGTAAAACAATATTCGATGTTCGATCGTATTTTTACGACAATTTCTCTTTTTGGAGCGTCGGCGCCATCATTCTGGATTGCCATGGTGTTGGTTCTGCTCTTTTCACTGTGGCTCGGCTGGTTGCCGGCTACGGGAAGTTACGGCATCAAGTACTGGATACTGCCCGTGTTCACTTTGGGGCTTCAATGCAGCGCGTCGATAATGCGTATGACGCGTTCGAGCATGCTCGAGGTCATCCGCCAGGATTATGTTCGCACCGCGCGGGCAAAGGGGCAGAGCGAGCTGAATGTTATCGTCAACCATGCATTGCGAAACGCGCTCATCCCGATATTGACCACGGTCGGGATCAAACTGTGCGGTTTTCTCGGAGGAGCCGTACTGGTCGAAACGGTATTCGCGCTTCCGGGGCTTGGCAAATTCATTCTCGATAGCGTCACTTTCCAGGACTATCCGGTTGTGCAGGGCGGCGTGGTATGGATCTGCCTGAACTGCATCGTTATAACCTTTCTCGTCGATTTGCTCTACGGGCTTGTCGATCCGCGCATACGAAGCATGTACGAAATAAAGAAGCCTCAACGCAGCCAGAGTTCTGGAGGGCACTGACATGAGTCTCAAGGATTCCCTCAATCGTCGCGGCAATAGTCCCATGAAAGACGTTTGGCGCAAACTGAAAATGAACCGATGGGCGATGATAAGCCTGGTGGTAGTCGTTCTCCTCGTCATCGCAGCCATTTTCGCTCCGTACATCACGCCCTATGATTACGCCAAGCAGGATTACGCCAACGTCCTCAAGTCCCCCAGTATGGAACATCCTTTCGGAACGGACAATTTCGGAAGAGACGTGTTGAGTCGGATCATTTACGGCAGTCGGTACACCGTGTTCATCGGACTTGGCTGCATAACGATCTCTTCGATCCTGGGCGTTTCTCTGGGACTGATCGCGGCGTACTTCTCGAAACTGGACAATATCATCATGCGGACTCTCGACATAATCATCGGAATGCCCACGATGACGCTCCTTATGTGCATCATCGCCGTCCTTGGAGTCAATATCACAAACATGATCATCGCCCTTTGCGTCACATCCATTCCGAACTTCGCCAGGATCGCCAGAGCGCAGGCGCTCACGGTGAAGAACCAGGAATTTATCGAAGCGGCGATCGCTATCGGAGCCGATGACAAGAGAATTGTATTGAAGCACATTCTCCCGAATTCCATTGCGCCAATCATAGTGGAATTCAGCCTTGGGGCCAGCCAGATCGTTCTGTTGAGCGCTTCGCTCAGCTTCATAGGAATGGGCGTCCAGCCTCCGACGCCCGAATGGGGGCTGATGATTTCGGCTGGAAGGCCTTACCTCAGATCCGCGTGGTTCATGTCCATCATTCCCGGTCTCGCGATAATCCTGTTGACGTTCGTTCTCAATTATCTCGGAGACGGCTTGCGGGATGCTTTGGACCCGAGATTGAACAAATAGTCGACGGTGGTGTTCACATGACCGAAAAACTTCTGGAAATAGAAAATCTGTCGGTACGCTATACGGTCAACAAGGTAACCGTGGAGGCCGTAACGGATCTTTCGCTCGGAATATCTTACGGAGAATGCGTCGGTCTGGTGGGAGAGACCGGCGCGGGCAAAACCACAACGGCCTTGGCCATCATGGGACTTATTCCGGATCCCCCCGGGAAAATCGTAAAGGGACACATACGATTTGAAGGCGAGGAACTTCTGTCCAAGACTCAGAAACAGATGAGGAAAATACGGGGCAATTCGATTTCGATGATATTCCAGGATCCGATGACCTCCCTCAATCCCGTCATACGGGTCGGGGATCAGATTATGGAAGTCCTTCTTCTGCATAATGACATCTCGAAAGCCGAAGCGACGGTTAAAGCCCAGAAGATGCTCGAAATGGTCGGTATCCCCGCAAACAGGTACCCCGAGTATCCTCACCAGTTTTCCGGCGGCATGAAACAGAGGGTCATGATCGCGTGCGCACTGGCGTGTAATCCGAAGCTCCTCATCGCGGACGAACCCACGACGGCTCTTGACGTCACCATTCAGGCCCAGATTCTGGAACTCATCGGAAATCTGAAGAAGGAGTTCAACACGGCCATGTTGATGATCACGCACGATCTGGGCGTCGTATCGGAAGTATGCGACAAAGTCGCGGTCATGTATGCGGGCAACGTCGTCGAGCACGGAACTGTGAGCGCCGTGTACGACAATCCAGCTCACCCGTATACGCGCGGCCTTTTCAAATCCCTGCCGAGCCTCGACGAAGATGTCGAACGTCTCGAGCCGATCGCCGGGATGATGCCCGATCCGTCGAACTTGCCTCCGGGTTGCCGTTTCTCTTCTCGATGCCCCGAATGTTCCGATCGCTGCACAGGAGAGTTCCCGAAATATGTCGAAGTGGAACCGGGGCACGTCGTCGCATGTATTGGAGTCCGAGGATGAAACGAGAGGAGGGGCGATGTATGGATGCCCTTTTATCCGTAAAGGACCTTAAGAAGTATTTTCCCACGAAATATGGACTGCTTCATGCCGTGGACGGAGTTTCTTTTGATGTCCCGAAGGGATGCACTCTTGGCGTCGTCGGAGAATCCGGCTGCGGCAAGTCCACGCTCGGCCGCGTTATTCTGCACCTTCTCGATCGATCCGGAGGCAAGATATGGTTTGAAGGGGAGGAAATAAGCGACGCGCCGAAGGAGCGGATCCACGAACTCCGCAAGGACATGCAGATCATATTTCAGGATCCGTTTTCCTCGATCGATCCGCGAATGTCGGTGAGTCAGCTCATCGGAGAACCCCTGGAAATCTATGACGTCTGCAGGAACAAGTCCCAGCTCAGAGATCGAGTCGTGGAAATCATGGAGACGGTCGGATTGGCGTCGCGTCTGGAAAATTCCTATCCTCACGAGCTGGATGGAGGCCGCAGACAACGCATAGGCATTGGAAGGGCGCTCGCGTTGAATCCGAAATTCATCGTCTGCGACGAACCTGTTTCGGCTTTGGACGTATCCATCCAGGCGCAGATTTTAAACCTGATGCAGGATCTGCAGAAAGAACGGAATCTGACGTATGTTTTCATAACACACAATCTATCCGTAGTACGTCATATCTCAAATGATATAGCCGTTATGTATTTAGGTGTGATGGTAGAAAAAACAAATGCAAAAAAATTGTTCATGAAAAATTATCACCCATACACAAAGGCGTTGATATCAGCCATTCCGAAGATAAAAAAGGAAGACAAAAGCAGGCGCATCATCCTGAGGGGTGAGCTGGCGTCTCCCATCGACCCTCCGGATGCCTGCCGTTTCGCCCCGAGATGTTCCTATGCGAGAGACATCTGCACGCAATCGCCTCCCGTTCTTCGGGAGGTTTGCGAGGGGCATTTCGTTGCGTGTCATCTGGCTGAAGAAATCGATTCCGTTCACGAGTGAAGAGAAGGCCAAATATGAGATATCAAGATAACAGAACATGGCTTGAAATAGATTTAAACGCTATAAAACAAAATTATGTAAATATTGAAAAAAAATTGGCCAAGAATTGCGAGATTATTGCAGTTATAAAGGCAAACGCGTATGGGCTCGGCGCAGTGGAGCTTGGCAGGGTGTTCGAGGCTCTTCATTGTCCCGTTCTTGCGGTCGCGACGGTCGAAGAGGCTATGGAACTCAGGGAGAACGGCATACGCGCGGATATCCTCATTCTCGGCCCGATACATCCCAAACATGCGGTCCTGGCCGTCGAGAACAACTTTCACGTCACTTTCGCGGATCTTCATCACGGGAAAGTCTTGTCGGATATCATCGCCCCGACAGGAAGAAAACTGAAAGGGCACATAAAAATCGATAGCGGTCTGAGTCGTCTGGGAATCGTCGTCAGAGGCAGAGAAGAAAGGGCACAGGCGGAAATTCGTGATATTCTCTCGCTCTCGGGGCTCGATACGGTGGGCGTGTACACGCACACATCGAATTCTTCATCCGGGGAACACAACGAGCTGGAACGTCGCGAACTGGAACTCTTCGCTTCGATCGTCCCGCGCCTCAAGCAATCGAAGCCGGATATCAAGGCGCACTGCCTCAGCTCTTCCACGCTGTCGTCTTTTTCGGAGTACAGTTACGACTTCGTTCGTATCGGCGTTCTGTATATGGGAACAAAACCGGAACTCTCGGATTTGTTCGATGTATCGCAGGCCGTGTCCCTGAAATCGCGCGTCATACAGAAAAAAGCGATTCCCGAGGGGACGTGCGTGAGCTACGACGCGACATTCACGACGTCGCGCCCGACAACCATAGCCATTGTCCCGATCGGATACGCCGACGGCCTGAGGAGAAGCGTTTCCAACCGCGCGAGCATGCTTCTTCACGGATGCAGGGCTCCGATCATCGGGAAAATTTGCTGCGACTATTCGATCCTCGACATTACCGACATCCCGGACGCAGCGGAGGGCGACATCGTAACGATCTTCGGCAAAGACAACGGAACGGAACAATACGCGTACCACTATGCCGAGCTGTACCCCGCCTCTGTTTCCGAGGTTACGGCCACACTTACGTCGCGAATACCCCGTTTCTATCTGAAGAACGGCACACTTGCAGTTAATAATTAAACTTCTTAATTGATAGAGAAAGGATGGAGATTCACTATGAAATATATCAATAGCATTCTTGAGGCAATCGGGAAAACGCCACTCTTGAAATTGAACAAACTGGGCAGCGGTATCGAAGCCAATGTTTTTGTCAAATTGGAATATTTGAATCCGAGCGGCAGCTATAAGGACAGGATGGCTTTGGCCATGGTGGAGTCGGCCGAGAGAGGAGACACCTGGAACGGAAAAAAACTCTCTCCCGGAGGGACGGTTGTCGAAGCGTCTGCGGGAAACACCGCCCCGGCCGTGGCGCTTGTGTGTGCAGCCAAGGGGTATAAATCCAAGCTGTTCCTGTATAGGTATTATTTTGCCAAGGAAGTTGACGCAAGATTTAAGATTGTCCAGGCTTATGGGCCGCAAGTGGAAGTTTCCAGCGACCCGGAAGCGTATCTCCCGGAGGATCTTCTCGCAGACTTTGTAGAGAAGCATAAAGATCTCCCCCACGTCATCGCCGCGAAAAGAGACTGTTGTCTCGAAGAAGAGCGGAATCAGAACACGGTATGGGTCGATCAGATATATAACAATGCCAACTACAGGGGACAAACCGAGATCGGACGCGAAATCGCGGATCAGTTGGACGGGAAGGTGGATGCCATCGGCTGTTCCGCAAGTTCCGGAGCGTCTCTGTACGGCATGTGCCTGGCGATGAGAGAAAGGGGTATAAAACCGGAGATGGTATTCGGAGTCGTCCCTGGGGGGAGCGAAGAGTACATCGAAATGGAAAAATCCGAGGGCAAAAGGGGAGACTTCCGGATCTCCCGTCTCAAGAAGGATGTCGCGAAAGCGATGGGGCTCGAAAAATGGGTCACCGAGAAGTCAATCCTCGAACAGCTGATCGACGACGGTTACCCGGACGTCTTCTTCCGCGTTTCGGACGAGGAGGCCAGGAACATGGCCAATCGCCTGTGCTCGGAGGAGGGAATCTATTGCGGTATGTCGTCGGGAGCGAACGTCGCCATCGCGCTCAAGATCGCTTCGCGGATGAAGAAGGGGCAGAATGTCGTCACATTGATCGTTGACAGGCGAGACCGATATCTTTCCGAATATCCGAACGACAAGTACGTCGTCTGATATCTCTCCGGATCGTGTCACGGAATATTCCGGAAACCCCAGGACGTGGAAAGCGTGAAGTCGGTCTGAACATCCAAACCGGCGAAGCGGTCTGAAACCGGACGCCACTCGATACCGTGAGCCGACGCGACGGAATGCGGGAAAGGATCTTCCGCATTCCGTCGCGTCATGTTGACCCTTTACGCCCGGATCATTACGAGCGTCATCTTGAACGGCGTGAGCGCCTCGAGCGCGTGCGTCACGTTCGCGGGCATGATGATCCCCTGCCCCGCGCAGACCGTCTTGGGTTCGCCGCCGATCCTGATCTCGACGCTTCCGTCGGTCACGAGGACGAGCGCGTCGTAGGGCGCCGTGTGCTCCGAGAGCGCCTGCCCCTCGTCGAACGCGAACGAGGTCACGGTTCCCGCGGGTCGGTCGACGATCGTCCGGCTCACGACCGAGTCGACCTGGTAGGCCGTCAGCCCCCCGACGTCGAAGGGCGTTCCCTTTTCGATCGATTCCTTCGCCATCGGCGTCACTTCCCGAGGATCTCGGCCAGGTCCTTCTCGACCGTCGTGATCGGCTGGAGGTTCAGCTTCTCCTGCAACACCTTGAAGACGGGTTCCTTGACGAAGGCCGGAAGGCTCGGACCGATCTTCATGTTGCGGATGCCGAGGTGCAGCAGCGAGAGCAGGATGCACACGGCCTTCTGTTCGTACCACGAGAGCACGAGCGAGAGCGGCAGGCCGTTGACGTCGGTCTTGAAGGCGTCGGCGAGCGCGAGGGCGATCCGGACTGCCGAGTAGGCGTCGTTGCACTGGCCGCAGTCGAGAAGCCTCGGGATGCCGTCGATGGCGCCGAAGTCGAGCTTGTTGAAGCGGTACTTGCCGCACGCGAGCGTCAGGATCACGCAGTCGTTCGGCACGGCCTTCGCGAAGTCGGTGTAGTAGCTCCGGCCCGGCTTGGCGCCGTCGCAGCCGCCGATCAGGAAGAAGTGGCGGATCTTTCCGGCCTTGACGAGTTCGATGACCTTTCCGGCCGCGTTCATGACCGCGTTGCGCGCGAAGCCGATCATGATTTCGTGCGCGGGCGCGTCCTCGGCGAATCCGGGAGCTGCGAGCGCCGCCTCGATGACGGGCGTGAAGTCCTTGTCCGGTCCGATGTGCGTGACGCCCGGCCAGGCGACGAGCCCCGTCGTGAAGATCCGGCCCTTGTAGGAATCCTTGGGCTTCTGGATGCAGTTCGTCGTCATGAGGATCGCGCCGGGGAAGGCGTCGAACTCCTCGCGCTGGTTCTGCCACGCGCCGCCGTAGTTGCCTGTGAGGTGCGGATACTTCTTGAGTCCCGGGTAGGCGAGGCACGGAAGCATCTCGCCGTGGGTGTAGACGTTGATGCCTTTGCCGGCGGTCTGCTGGAGCAGCTTGTCGAGATCCTTGAGGTCATGTCCCGAGACGAGAATCGCCTTGCCCTTGACCGGAGTGACGAGGACTTTCGTGGGTTCCGGGTGTCCGTAGGACGTGGTGTTCGCGCGGTCGAGAAGCTCCATGACGGCGACGTTCCATTTCCCGGCGTCCATCGCCCGGCCGACGAGCCCGTCGACGGTGTAGGACTCCGAGGTCAGATAGTCGAGAAAGTCGTGGAAGAACCCGTAGATCGCGTCGTCGTCGAACCCGAGGACGTGCGCGTGGTCGATGTACGCGGCGCTTCCCTTGAGGCCGAGAAGGATGAGATACCGGAGCCCTTGGACGACTTCGCCCCATTTTTCCTCGCCCGCCGCCACGCCGTGCTTCGCGGCTTCGGTCATCATCGCGTCGCGCGTCGCGGGGATCGCGACGGTCGCCGGGCCGCCGAGCGTCTCGGGCGTCTTTCCGGCCTTGCGGCACGCGTCCTCGTAGAGCGCCTTCGCGCGGTCGCGAATCTGACCGGCCTTCCGGATGAGCCCCTCGATGCGTTCCTCGTCGAAGTTCACGTTCGTGATCGTCGTGAAGAGCGCCTCCGTCACGAAGACGTCGACGTCCTTGTCAATGGCGCCGAGCGCGCGGGCCCTGTGCGCGTATTGCGACACCCCCTGCGTGACGTAGAGCAACAAATCCTGAAGATCCGCAACCTCCGGACTCTTGCCGCACACGCCGAATGCGGTGCACCCCGTTCCCTTGGCCGTCTGTTCGCACTGGTAGCAATACATTCCCGTCATCTCCTCCGTGTCTGTTTTGTGGAGCCGTCTCTATGCGTTCGTTCCGAAGATCCACGTCTTCGTTTCCCTGTCGAGAATGTCGCCCCGGACGCCGACCGTCGTGATCCGGAGCGCGGCGTCGCGCCCCACGCGGCGGATCGCTTCCTCGAGGATCCGCGTCATGCCCCCGCAGCAGGGGACTTCCATTCGAACGAGCGAGAGCGTCGCCGGTTCGTTCACTTCGATGATCCGCGCGAGCTTATCGACGTACCACTGCGCGTCGTCGAGCTTGGGGCACCCGACGAGGCAGACGGTGTTCGGCCCGGAGAGGAACGTCCGGTAGAAATCGGGGTGCGCGAAGGCGGTGCAGTCGGCGGCGATCAGGAGATCTGCGCCCTTGAGGTAGGGAGCGTTTTCGGGAACGAGCCGCAGCTGCACGGGCCAGTTCGACAAACGCGATTCCGTCGGTTCGGACGGTCTATTCTGTAGTGTATCAGAAGTCTGACTTCGCCTCAAATCGCGCATGGCGCTCCCGGGACAGCCGCACCCGAGACTTCCGGCCTCCGGGGATTTCGGAGCCGCTTCCGGCTTCTTCGAATGTCCGGCCTGCGCGAGCGCAGCGGCCTCGTCGAACGGAGCCGCCTCGCGCTCCTCGATCGTGAGCGCGCCCCGGGGGCATTCGCCGATGCATGCGCCGAGCCCGTCGCAGTACGAATCGCTCACGAGCTTCGCCTTTCCGTCGACGATCCGGATCGCACCCTCGTGGCAGGTCTGCGCGCACTGGCCGCAGCCGTCGCACTTCTCTTCGTCGATCCGGATGATCTTTCTCGTCGCCCTTCCGCTCATCTCTTCGTTCCCTCCTCGTCCTTCGCGGAGAGGTCCGCGAGGGTGACTCTGTGAAGATAGTCCAGAAATTCCCGTTCCATCCGCTCCGTCTCTCCCCCGAAGATGCAGCGCCCGAAGGGGCATTCGTTCGCTCCGAGAAGGCACGCGCCGCACTCGGTCGTTCCTTCGATCGCCTCGTACACGCGGAAGAGCGTCACGGTGCGGGGATCGTCCGCGATCTCAAAGCCGCCCCCCGGCCCCCGCGTGGAATGGACGAGCCCGGCATGGACGAGACGTTGGAAGACCTTCAGAAGGTGTGCCTCCGAGACGCCGATCGCCTCCGAAATCTCGTGACCGCTCATTCGCGCTCCCCGGATCGCGAGGAGCCCCATGCCGTGAAAGGCGATCGACACCGCCTCCGAAATCCGAAACAACCCTGCCATACCGCCACCTCCGTTTACAGGAATAAAGGTACCACAATTCTTGAATATGTCAAGAAGAAAACGGCCTCGCGGAAGAGGCCGTCGAATGTCAGATTCTACCGTCGCCAGGTGACGGGGAGGAAGAGGAGGACGACCGTGTAGAGTTCGAGTCGTCCGAGGAGCATGCAGAGCGACAGGACCCACTTGCCGGCCGCCGGAACGCCGGCGTAGTTGTCCATCGGGCCGACGGAGCCGAAGCCCGGGCCGACGTTGCCGATCGTCGCCGCGACGCTCGATATGGCCGTGACGATGTCGAGGCCGAGACAGGCCATGACGATCGTCGCCGTCGCGAACAGCGCGATGTAGAGGATGAAAAACGCGGTGACGGATGTGATCGCGTCCCGGGGTACGGGCTTGCCGCACACGCGGCAGGTCATGATCCCCTGCGGGTGGAGGATTCTCAGGAGTTCCATCTTGACGTGACGCAGCACGAGCATGATCCGGAGGTTCTTGATGCCGCCGCCGGTCGATCCGGCGCACCCGCCGACGAACATCAGGAGCAGCATGACGATTTGCGTGCCCGGATGCCACGTTTCGTAGTCCGCCGTGACGAACCCCGTCGTCGTGATCATGCTGACGACCTGGAACGCGGCGTAGCGCAGCGCGTCGGCGACGCCCGCGTATGTCCCCGTGGCGAGCAGCAGGACGGAGACGATGAGAGTCGCGCCGCCAGTGACGTATGTGTAGAACCGGAATTCGTCGTCCTTCCAGAAGATGCCCCACTTGCCCTTCAAAAAGAAGTAGTGCAGCGTGAAGTTGGCCCCCGCGAGAAACATGAAGATCGTGATGACCCAGTCGAAGTACGCGCTGTTATATTGTCCGATCGATTTGTTGAGCGGCGAGAAGCCGCCCGTCGCCATCGTGCCGAACGTATGCGTGAGCGACTCGAAGAGGTTCATGCCCCCGAGCATCAGGAGGACGGTCTGCGCGACGGACATGAGAACGTAGACGCCCCAGAGGAGGAGCGCCGTCTGCTGGACGCGAGGAGTGAGCTTTTCCGGGATCGGCCCGGGAACCTCGGCCTTGTAGAGCTGCATTCCGCCGACGCCGAGGAACGGCAGGATCGCGAGGCTCAGGACGATGATTCCCATGCCCCCGAGCCAGTGCGTGAGGTCGCGCCAGAAGAGGATTCCGCGAGGGTTCGCCTCGATGTCCGAAAGGACCGAGGCTCCCGTCGTCGTGAACCCCGACATCGCCTCGAAGAACGCGTCCGTGAACGAGGGAACCGTACCGTGGAGCAGGTAGGGCAACCCGCCGACGACCGAGGCGACGACCCACGAAAACGTTACCACCGCGAACGCCTCGCGGACCCCGAGATCCGCGTAGTCGGCATCGCGCCCGATCAGGAAGAGCGCGGCCGAGAAGACGAGCCCCGCCGCGATGGATTCCATGAAGGGGTTCACGTCCGCGCTTCCGTCCCAGATCGCCCAGGCGAGCGGCCAGAGCATGAACAGCGCGACGATTCCCGAAATGAGCGACAGGACCTTCAGAACGACCCGAAAGCGCATATCAGATGCCCCGGAGTCTCTCTACGGCGGTATCCATCAGATCGGACGTCGCGAAGACGATGATTCGGTCTTCCGGCTGGAGGACGGTGGTTCCTCCGGGGACGGAGACGTGCCCCTTTCGGACCACGAGCGCGAGCAGGATTCCCGACGGAAGACCGAGTTCCATGACGGGGACGCCGATCGCGGGGCTCCCCTCCGAGATGAACAGCTCGAGCATCTCCGCGCCGATCTTTTCGATAATCGAGAGCGTCCCCGTACCGGACGGATAGCGGACGTACCGCAGGATTACCGAGGCGAGCGCCTGGTTGGGGTTGACGATGGCGTCCACCGAAATATACGGATCAAGGCGCTGATAGAGCGTCTTCCGTGCGACGGCGATGCTCTTTCGAGCGCCGAGCGACTTGCCGACGACGCCGAGCATGATATTCGCCTCGTCGCTCTCGGTCGCGGCGACGAAGCCATCGGCCTCCTCCACTCCCTCTTGGCGCAGCAGTTCGTCATCGGCTCCCTCGCCGCAGAGAACGAGCGTGCGGCTGAGTTCCTGCGCGAGTCGCTCGCATTTGTCCTTGTTGCGGTCGATGAGGCGGATGTCGACGTCGCGGAACTGGACTTCGAGTCTCCGGGCGACCTGGTACCCGATCTTGCCTCCTCCGACGACGAGCACCCGGCGCAGGGGACTGCTCTTCCTGCCCGTGAAGTATTCTTCGAGGCGCCAGGCATAGTCCTTTGCCGTGACGACGTAGCAGAGGTCTCCCTCCCTGAGCGGCGTCGTTCCGTGCGGAACCTCGCCGCCGTCCTCGCGCTCGACGTAGACGATGATCGCGGTGAAATCCGGGTACGTCTGACGAAGTTCCCTGAGGGTCGCTCCGACAAGAGGGGACCCGTGCGCGAGATGGAACGCGTACATTCCCGCCCGGCCTTCGAGAAGTTCTCCCGTCTGGACGGCCGAGCTTACCGAGAGGAGCTCCATGATTTCACGCGCGACGGATCGCTCCGGGGAGTGCATGACATCGATTCCGAGCTCCTTGCCCCACGTCGGACTATCGGTGAACTCGAGTCCTCTCGCACGCGCGATGACGCGGTCGACGCCGCACCGTTTGGCGATCCAGCACGCGAGGATATTGATTTCGTCGTGGTCCGTGCAGGCCACGAGGATATCGACATCGCATTCCGGCACGACGCCGGCCTGCTCGAGGACGTTCGGCCTCGCTCCGTTGCCCCGGACGACGAGGACGTCGAGCTCGCTCTCCGTCTTCGTCGCCCGCTCTTCGTTCTGCTCCACGACGGTGACGTCGTACCCCTCTTCGGACAGCGTCTGCGCGACGCTGTATCCGACCTCTCCCGCACCGACCACGACGATGCGCATTCTTTCCTCCGCTCCTCCGATTATGCCGTCTCCGTTGCCGCCGGCATGTGCCGTTTCATGAAACAGGCCCGGAGACATGCGCCCCCCAGGGGGCGAATGTCTCCGGGCGCGTCCGCGAACGCTATTTCGCGGGGATCTTCAGTATTTCCGCAAGCGTGCCCAGGCAGACGTCGATATCGGCTTCGGTGTTGAAGTACCCCGGGCTGAGCCGGAGCGCCCCCTGCGGGAAGGTCCCGAGGGTCCTGTGCGCCGTCGGCGCGCAATGGAGCCCGGGCCGGGTTTCGATTCCCGCGCGGTCGACGAGTTCCGACGCGAGGATGCCGTTGTCGGCTCCCTCGAAATTGACCGCGATCACGGGCAGACGTCCATCCATCGTCCGCTTTCCCGCGAGCCTCAGCCCGGGCAGCGTGCCGAGCCCGTTCAGAAGGCGTTGCCCGAGCTCGTGTTCGCGCTTCCGGATCGCATCCATGCCCTCGTCCGCGAGCCAGTCGAGCGCCGAGCCGAGCCCGGCGATCCCAGGGAGGTTCGGCGTTCCGGCCTCGAACTTGTCGGGCAGTTTGTCCGGGTGAAACTCGAGGTGCGAGTAGCTCCCCGTACCGCCCTCGACGAAGCACGCCGTTTCTTCGGCGAAATCGGGTCGCCAGACGACGCCGCCGATCCCCTGGGGACCCATGAGTCCCTTGTGGCCGGTGAAACAGAGCGCGGCGAGATTGAGGGCCGTCATGTCGATCGGGAGAATCCCTGCCGTCTGCGCGGAGTCGAGAACGAGGTTCAGGCCGTAGCCGCTGCAGACCCCGGCGATCCCCTCGAGATCCTGAACCGTGCCGCACACGTTGCTCGCGTGCGTCAGGACCATCATGTCGTACCGGTCGTTTTCGAGCGTCCCGCGAAGATCCTCGAGCGACAGGATTCCCTCCGGGTCGCATTCGAGTACTGTCACGACGACGCCCTGCGACTCGAGTCGCCGGAGCGGCCGCATCGAGGCGTTGTGCTCCATGCTCGTCGTGAGGACGCGCATCCCCGGCTTGAGAAAGCCCTTGAGAACGATGTTGAGCGCTTCCGTCACGTTGGATGCGAAGGTCACGTACCTTGGATCGGCGTTCTCGTGGCCGCCGAAAAGCGACGCGATCTTTTCGCGGCAGCTCATCACCATATCCATCGTTCCGATATCCCGTTTCGCCGCCGCGCCCCGGGCGAGGTTGGCTCCGGCACGGGTCATGAAATCGTACACCGCGCGGGCCACCGGTTCGGGTTTTGGCCACGTCGTTGCGGCGTTGTTCAGATACACGGCCATCTGCATCACTCCTGTCCCGATAGAATTGGGCTCATTCTACCACGAACGGGGAAAACTCCCGGAGCGCGAACCGCGTCGGAGCGCGACGCAGTGCATGACGCGGAATATACGATATCTGACCAAAGTTGTCCTTGACGTATGGATCATCGATGATGTATTCTCATGCCGGAGCAGTTAGACCTCTAAAACACAGGGGGAAGGAATGGCCCTTTCGGCCCGCATAGAAGACTATATGGAAGAGATATTCGCCCTCGAAATCGAAGGGGTCGCGCCGACCGTGACGGAACTCGCGACGCGCACCGGGGTGAGCAAGCCGACGGTGGTCGCGGCGGTGAAGCGTCTCTCCGACGACGGTCTCGTCGTTCACGAACACTACGGCGACCTCTCGCTGACCGACGCGGGGCGCGAGCGGGCGCTCGCGATATACCGGCGCCACGAGCATCTCGCGTTCCTGTTCTCCGAGCTGTTCGGGATCGACAGGGAACGCGCGGAAGCGATCGCCTGCGCGATGGAGCACGAGCTCGACGAGCGGTCCGACGAACGGATCCTCGCGTTCGCGGAGTTTTTTTTCGACGCGCGGCGCAACCAGGAACCCTGGGTTCGCCGAATGGAGCGGTTCATCTCGAATCCGTCGTGCCTCCCGCGTCCGCTGTCGCTTCTGAAAAAGGGGGAGGGGGGACGTGTCGTCCGTCTCACGTGCGCCGGTCCGATTCGCGCGCGGTTGCTCGAGGCGGGGCTGACTCCGGGGACCGGCGTCGAAATGCTGGATCGTTCGGGAACTTCGGTGCGCTGCATGATCTGCGGCGTCGAGGCGGAACTTGAGAAGATCCACGCGCTGACCGTGTGGATCGGGGGAGATGACGACGATGTGTCCGGTGAAAAACATAGCTGAAGGCCGGGAAGTCCGCGTGATGCGCCTGCTCGGATGCGGCCATATGGCCAGACGGCTGTGCGAGGTGGGGGTATACCCCGGCGCGAAGATCCGCGTTCTGCGCAATCAGGGCGGTCCGGTCATGCTCGGTGTGGGAGACGCGCGCTTCGCCGTCGGGCGGGGCATCGCCGAGAAGATTCTCGTGAGTGAAGAGGACTGAGTTTTTCACCTCTTCCATTCAGTTAGAACGGGTGAACTCTTCGAGTCCCTGTTCCGGTAAAGGAGCGTTCCGACCTCGATGATCATTCACGCCTGCAGTTCGTGCCCGCCGACTGAGCGTGTCGCCGGCACGACGTTTTCCGTCGCTCTCGCAGGCAACCCCAATACGGGAAAGACGAGTCTGTTCAACGCGCTCACGGGCGAAAACCGCAAGGTCGGCAACTGGCCCGGCGTTACGGTCGACCTTGCCGTCGGCTCCTTTCCCGACGCCGCCGGGGATATCCGCGTCGTGGATCTCCCGGGAACCTACAGTCTCGGGGCGGCGTCTCCCGACGAGCGCGTGGCGACGGAATTCCTTCTCTCGAGGCGGGCGGACATCGCCGCGATCGTCCTCGACGCGTCGAATCTCGAAAGGAGCCTCTACCTCGCGGTGCAGGTCCTCGAGCTGGACCTTCCCGCGCTTCTCGTCGTGAACATGGGCGACCTCGCGGTCAGCCGCGGAATGGATGTCGACCTCGACGCGCTGTCGCGGCGCTTCGGCGTTCCCGTCGTATCGACGCTCGCGCGCGGCGACTGCGCCCGATGCCTTCCCAGGGCCACCTGCGCCGGGTGCATGTCCCCAAGATGCCTGCCGCGCGGAAGTGGCGTCGACTCCCTCAGGAAAGCCTTTCGCGGCGCCGCGGCGCAGCCCCGGAAGGGGGTGCGCGTCCCGTATGGCGCGGACGTGGCGCGCGCGCACGAGCGCATCGAGTCGGCGCTCTCGTCGGCGCCCGCCGATGCGGTGACGGCATTCGGAGGAGCCAGGATCCTCGCGATCCGGCTCGCGGAGCGCGATCCGATGGCGATGGACCACCTCGCGGCGCTTTCGCCGGACGGAGCGGTCGCCCGCATCCTCGCCGAAGAGGACGCGGCGATGACGGAACGCTTCGGGTACGGGCTCGACACGGCGACGATCGAACGGCGGTGGCGGTTCGTCTCGGAGGCTGCCGCGGCCGTCGTCGCGAAGGGGCGCGTCTACCGCGAACGGCTCTCCGTCACGGACAGGATCGACCGCGTCGTGACGTCGCCGTTCGTCGGCCTTCTGATTTTCCTCGCGGCGACGTGGGGTGTCTTCAAGATCACCTATCTTCTCGGCGATCCCATGGCGCACGTTCTCGGGGCGGGAGTCCAATGGGCGGGAGGGTTCCTGCTCGCGCTGCTCGAACGCGCCGGTGCGCCCGCGATTCTCTCGTCGCTCGTCTCGGACGGAATCATCGGCGGCGTCGGGTCGGTCCTGGTTTTCGTGCCGCAGATCATGCTGCTCTTCGCGGCCGTGGCGATGCTCGAGGAGTCCGGCTACATGGCCCGGGGCGTCTTCGTGATGGACCGCATCATGGCGATGGTGGGGCTCCACGGCAAGAGCTTCATCCCGATGATCATGGGGTTCGGCTGCAACGTCCCCGCGATCGCCGCGACGCGGATTCTCGACAATCCTCGCGACCGCCTCCTCACGCTCATGGTCATCCCGTTCATGAGCTGCTCGGCGCGTCTTCCCGTCTACATCCTCTTCGCGGGGGCCTTTTACGGCGACGACGCCCCGACGGTCGTCTTCTCGCTCTACGTCCTCGGCGTCGTCGTCGCGGTGGCGGCCGCGAAGCTGCTCGGCGGCACGCTCTTCCGCGGCGAGCCGCACGATCTGTTCATCGAGCTTCCTCCCTACCAGATGCCCTCGCTCCGGAACGTCGCCCGCGCGGCGTCCGAGAGCGGAATCATGTTTCTCCGCAAGGCCGGGACGTGGATTCTGGGCGGCGTCGTCATCATGTGGGCGATGGCCAATCTGCCGCCAGGGACCCCCTACGCGGGCGAGGAAAGCCTCGTCGGACGGCTCGGGCACCTGATGGCCCCCGTCCTTGCGCCCGCGGGATACGGCTTCTGGCAGGCCGCCGTCGCGCTCGTTTTCGGCTTCTTCGCGAAGGAAGTGATCGTCGGGACGTTCGGAACGCTTCTCGGCGTTTCCGAAGTCGGTCTCGAACAGGCCCTCGCGCGTTTTTTCACGCCCCTTTCGGCCTACTCGTTCCTCGTGATGACGCTTCTCTACGTTCCGTGCGTCGCGGCCGTCGCGGCGACCTACGCGGAGACGAAGAGCGTCCGCTGGACCGCGTTCATGGTGTTCTTCACGGTGTTCGTCGGCTACGTCGGATCGGTCGTCGTCTTCCAGGCGGGACGCCTCCTGCTGTCGGTTCCGGGCTGATACGCCCCGCCCCGTTCCCGGCCGCGCCGGCGAAAAGAGATCCGGAGGGAGTGCGTTCTTCGTCCGAAACGCCGCTTTCCTTTCTTCCTTCCCCATGCCTTGTCCTGTATAATGGAGTCCAGTAAAAAACGAACGAATCTGAATTCAGACGCATATGTCGGTTCGCTCGTCATTTTGTCGTTCAGGGGGGACGATCTGTGGGGATTCAGGTATTGACCATCAATCCCGGATCAACGAGTACGAAGATCGCCTGGTTCGATTCGGACCGGGAAGTGTGGCGCGAGACGGTCCGGCACGATCCTGCGGAACTCGCGGCTTTCGCGAACGTGGCGGATCAGTTCGATTTTCGGCGGAAGACGATCGAAGAGGCGATCGCGGCGCACGGGTCGTCGCTCGCGGACCTCGGTTGCGTCTGCGGCCGCGGCGGACTCGTCGACCCGATCCCCGGGGGGACGTACGCGGTGGACCAGGCGCTCATCGACCGGCTTCGAGTCGGCAAGCCATGGGAACACGCCTCCAACCTCGGCGGGATCATCGCGAAGGCGATGGCCGACCCCCTCGGAATCCCCTCATTCATCGTCGATCCCGTCGCCGTGGACGAAATGGAGGACGTCGCCCGGATCACGGGGCTGCCCGAACTCCCGAAGGTCTCCCTCGCCCACGCGCTCAACGTCAAGGCGACAGTCCGCCGCGCCGCGAAGGATCTCGGAAGACCATGGGACGAACTGGACTTCGTCGTCGCGCACATCGGCGGCGGCATCACGATCTGCGCGCATCGTAGGGGGCGCATGGTCGACGTGAACTGCGGCAACGATTTCGGTCCCTTCTCGCCCGAACGCGCGGGCGGTCTTCCCGCGGGCGACCTCGTGCGTCTGTGCTTCAGCGGTTCTCTCTCGCTCAAGGATATGCTCCGGCGCCTTGCCGGACAGGGAGGGATGTTCGCCCATCTCGGGACGAGCGACCTTCGCGAAGTCAAGGGACGCATCGCCTCGGGCGACGAACGCGCGGCGTTCGTCTACCGCGCCATGGCGTACGCCGTCGCGAAGGAGATCGGCGCGCAGGCGACCGCGATCGACGGAAAGGTCGACGCGATCCTGTTCACGGGCGGCGTGGCCTACGACAGCGACTTCGTGGCGCTCGTGCAGGAGCGCGTACAGTGGATCGCCCCGGTGCTTCTGTATCCGGGCGAGGATGAAATGAAGGCGCTCGCCGAGGGGGCGCTCCGCGTGCTCTCGGGCGAGGAAACCGCCAAACGCTACGGGGATTGTGCGGGAGGGACGAAACGATGACGATGCGGAACCTGGACTTTCTTCTCGATCTCTGCTCCGGCGGGAGGAAGATGACGATAGCGGTCGCGTGCCCCTACGGCGACGACGCGCTCGCGGCGGTCTGCGCGGCGCACGCGAAAGGACTCGTCAACGGCGTCCTCGTCGGCGACGCGGCGAAGATCCGCTCGCTCGCCGAGAGGGACGGACTCAGTCTCGACGGTATCGGGATCGTCGACGAGAAGACGGACGACCTCGCGGTCGAGAGATCCGTCAAGATGGTGTCGTGCGGCGACGCCGACCTTCTCATGAAGGGACTCGTGAAGACCGCGACGCTGCTCAAGGCCGTCCTCAACAAGGAGTGGGGCCTGCGGACGGGATCGCTCCTGTCGCATCTCTTCCTGCAGGAGATCACGGTCATGGAGAAGCGGATCTTCGGTCTCACGGACGGCGGGATGAACATGTATCCGGATCTCCCCACGAAGGTGGGGATTATCCAGAACGCCGTCGAGTGCTACCATAAACTCGGAGTCCAGTGCCCGATGATCGCGGCCCTCGCGGCCGTCGAAGTCGTGAACCCCGACATGCCCTGTTCGATCGATGCCGCCGCGCTCGCGAAGATGAGCGACCGCGGGCAGATCAAGGGGTGCGTCGTCGACGGACCGTTCGCGCTCGACAACGCGGTCTCCGAGGAGGCGGCGAAGATCAAGGGGATCTCCTCTCCCGTCGCCGGAAACGCGGACATCCTCCTCGTGCCGACGATCGAGGCCGGAAACCTCGTCGGAAAGGTCATGACGTACCTCGCGAAAGAACGCGGGGCGGGCGTCGTCCTCGGCGCCCGGAAACCCATCGTTCTTACGAGCCGTTTCGACTCCATGGAAACAAAATTGCTCTCCATCGCGCTCGGCGCGGTGGTGGCGCGATAATCGAAGGAGGGTGCCACAGAATGGAACAGATCCGCACGTTGTCCGCACTGCTTGAATACGCGAAGAAGATCGGGAAGGAACAGGGCCCGAAGAAGGTCTCGGTTGCCATGGCCGAAGACGCCGGGTTGATTTCCGCGCTCGAGGAGGCCCGCACGGCAGGCTTCGCGAACTCGATCCTCGTCGGAAACGCGTCGAAGATCAAGGCCGCGGCCGAACAGGCCGGCGTCGATCTCGCGAACTACAAGGTCATCGACGAGAGCAACGAGGGACAGATGGGCATGAAGTCCGTCGCGCTCGTCTCCTCCGGCGAAGCCGACATCTACATGAAGGGCCAGATCCACACGAACAACTTCCTGCGCGCGATGCTCAACAAGGAAGTCGGCCTGCGCTCCGGAAAGAACACGATCTCCCACTGCTACTTCCACACCGTCGAGGGCTTCGACCACGTCTTCTTCATCGCCGACGCGGCCTTCAACATGTATCCTGATCTCGCCGCCAAGGCCGACATCCTCCAGAACACCGTCAACCTCGCCCGCGCGTTCGGCGTCGAGGAGCCCAAGGTCGCCGTCCTCGCGGCCGTCGAGGTCGTCAACCCCGACATGGCCTGCACGCTCGACGCGGCCGCGCTGACGCAGATGAACCGCCGCGGCCAGATCAAGAACTGCATCGTCGACGGCCCGTTCGCGCTCGACAACGCGGTCTCCGAGGAATCCGCGAAGACCAAGGGCATCGTCTCGCCGGTCGCCGGACATGCCGACGTCATGATCGTGCCGAACATCGACGCGGGCAACATGATGGTCAAGGCTCTCGTCTACTTCTCGAAAAACGAGACCGCCGGACTCATCCTCGGCGCAACGGCGCCGGTCGTGCTCACGAGCCGTGCCGATTCCCCGAGGGCGAAGCTGCTCTCCGTCGCGGCGGCGGTCGCGCTCTCGGCGTTCCAGAAGAAAAAGTAATCCGCACCGAAGACGAACGGAAACACCGGCCGGAGGAAGACGCGCGCAGCCTCTTCCTCCGGCTGTCGCATTACGATGTCCCGCGCCGAAACGGACGCGGAGCATGTGATCGATTGGAGGAGTGTGCAATGAAGGTTCTTGCGATCAACCCCGGGTCCACGAGCACGAAGGTGGCGCTCTTTCAGGATGGGAAGGAAGTCTGGTCCGACACCCAGCGGTACGATGTCGACGTCATCCGTCGCTTCAAGGGAATTTCCGAACAGGAGGAGTTCCGCTTCCAGGAGATCCTGAAGGCGATGGCGTCCCACGGAACGAAGCCCGAGGATCTCGACGGCGTCGTCGGTCGCGGCGGCCTGCTGCGGCCCATCCCCGGAGGCACCTACGAGGTGGGCGAACCGATGCTCCGGGATCTGCGCTCCTGCCGCTACGGTTCCCACGCGAGCAACCTCGGGGCGCCGCTCGCGCTCCGTATCGCCGAAAAATCGGCGGGGAAGCGTGCGTTCATCGTCGATCCCGTCGTCGTCGACGAACTGGTCCCGGAAGCGCGCGTCTCGGGCCTTCCCGAGATCGAACGCCGGTCGCTCTTCCACGCACTCAATCAGAAAGCCGTCGCGCGGCGGACCGCGTCCGACCTCGGAAGACCGCTTGCGGACTGCAACTTCATCGTCGCGCACATGGGCGGCGGAATCTCCGTCGGCGCGCACGACCACGGCAGGATCGTCGACGTCAACAACGCGCTCGACGGGCAGGGGCCCTTTTCGCCGGAGCGCGCGGGATCGCTTCCCGCCGGGGCGCTCGTACGCCTCGCCTACAGCGGCGAGTTCGACCTCGAACAGCTCTTGAAAAAGCTCGTCGGCGGCGGCGGCCTCGTCGCGCATCTCGGCACGAACGACCTCCGCGAGGTCGAGAAGATGATGGACTCGGGCAACGAACGCGCGAAGCTCGTCTTCGAAGCGCTCGGATACCACGTCGCCAAGGAAATCGGCGCGTGCGCGGCCGTCCTGAAGGGGCATGTCGACGCGATCGCGCTCACCGGAGGTCTGGCCTACAGCGCGCGACTCGTGCAGTACATTACGGAGAAGGTCGCGTTCATCGCGCGCGTGTTCGTCTATCCGGGAGAGGACGAGATGAAGGCTCTGGCCGACGGAGCGACGCGCGTCCTCGAAGGCGGGGAGGAAGCGAAGATATACGCGGAGTGACGCGGGAGGAACCGGGAATCCTCCTGCCTTGACAAGATCCGCATATTGGGGCTATAAAGAATAGGGTTGAGCGGAACTTGATAGAACAGAATATTCTGCATGAAATCGATGCGTTCATGCACAGGGTGTTCTGCCCATATCGTCGTCTGATCTTCATTGGGAGGGAGCCTGAGGCCCCCTCCCTTTTTTATACGCCTGAAAGCCCGGGCGATCTCGAAAACATGGAGGGGACAGCATGGCCAAACCGATTGTCGCGCGGTGGGAGTGGAGGACGTTCGGTGCCGAGTTCGAGGAGCCCGAGAAGCGGATCCGGGCGCACGAGCAGGGGAATTTCAAGGAGAGCGAGGAAGTCTATATTCTCTCGCGGGGCAGCGACGAGAACATCAAGGTCCGCGACGACCTCCTCGACATCAAGTCGCTCCGTAACGTCAACGAGGCGAAGCTCGAGCAGTGGTTCCCGATCATGAAGGCCTCCTTCCCGATCGGGCGGGAGCAGCTCAGGGAGCTGTTCGCGGTGTTCAAGGTCCCCGAGCCGATCTTCGGCCGGAAGGAATACACGTTCGAGCAGTTCCTGAACGAACTCGTCCGTCCGAACGAGAACCTCAGGCTCGTCAACGTGAAGAAGAAGCGTTTCATCTACGTGATCAACGGCGCGATCTGCGAGATCGCCGAGACGGAGTTCGACGGCGTCGCGCTGCGGACGCTCTGCGTCGAGCACGAGGATCCGGAACTCGTCCTGAAGACCGTCCGGGAACTCGCGTGCGAGGACTACCCCAACATCAACTATATCCAGGCGATGAAGAAGACCGTGGGGATGGCGTGATGAGCGATCTTCGGGCCGTCATCGACGTCGGAACGAACTCCATCAAGTTCCACGTCGCGAAAAGGATGGACGACGGGACGCTCGGGACCGTCGTCGACGAGAACGACATAGCGCGTCTGGGCGAAGGGCTTCGGGAAACCGGACTCATCGCGCCCGAACCGCTCGAGCGCAACGCGCAGTCGGTCGCCGCGTTCGTCGCGCGCGCGCGGTCGCTCGGCGCGGAACACCCCGAGATCGTCGGCACGATGGCGCTCCGGACCGCGAAGAACGCGGACGCCTTCATCGCCCGCGTGAAGGAGCTGTCCGGCGCGACGCTCCGCGTCATCGGCGGCGAAGAGGAGGCGCGCATCTCGTACCTCGCCGTCATGTCCGGCCTCCCGGTGGGCGACGGCGAACTCGTCACGTTCGACACGGGGGGCGGCAGCACGGAATTCGTCTACGGCAAGGGCGCGTCGATGCTCCGCAAGTTCAGCGTCACGCTCGGCGCCGTCAGGATCACCGAGGAGTTCTTCCGCGAGGATCCGGTGCTTCAGGGCGCGGTCGAACGCGCCGAAGCGGAGATCGTGAAGAGCCTGAAGGACGGCGGCGTCTCGGGACGGACGGACTTCCTCGTCGGCATGGGCGGGACCGTGACGAGCCTCGCGTCCGTGAAGTTCGAAATGGCCGTCTACGATCCGGACGTCGTCCAGGGATCGACGCTCACGCTCGGCGAAATCGACGCCCAGATCGCCGACTACGCGGGCAAGACGCTCGAACAGCGGCGCGCGATCGTGGGACTCCAGCCCAAGCGGGCGGACGTCATCCTCGCGGGGGCGTGCATCGTCCGCGCGATCTGCACGCTCCTGGGCGTTTCGTCGTTCACGGTGAGCGACCGCGGCCTTCGCCACGGTCTCGTCTACGAGCTGTTCCGAAAGTAGGGTTCACGAGCCGGAACACCGGCCATCTCACGAAAGGGGACGTGTCACATGAAACGAACGGTACTCTGGCTTTCCGTTGTCGCGATTCTGGTCTCGTCCGCCTGCGCCGCGCTTGCGGCCTACCCCGAGAAACCGATCCACGTCGTCAACTACGTCGGCCCCGGCGGCCTCATGGACGTCACGAGCCGGAAGTTCGTATCCGTCGCGAAGAAGTTCACCGACGCGACGTTCGTCATCGAGAACAAGGAGGGCGCGGGCGGCCTCGTCGGAATGCAGGCGGTTCTCGAACAGCCCGCCGACGGCTACACCGTCTTCGCGGCCACGACGTCGAACATCGCGAAGGTCCTCACGTCGAAGAAGAACGTCGACGAGTACGTCTGGGGCTTCGAATGGATCGCGATGCTCATGAAGGATCCCGAGTGTCTGATCGCCGCGGAGAAGGCGCCCGTGAACTCGTGGGAGTCGCTCGTGAAGGACGCGAAGGAAAAGAACGGCGCGCAGCTCTGGACCGGCCCTGCGGCCGGCGGCAACGACCACCTGATCGCGATGAAGGTCTGGGACAAGGCCGGAATCGTCGGAAAGTGGATCCCCTACAAGTCGGGCCCCGAGGCGATGATGGCGCTCCTGAGCGGTCAGGGCGTCGTCTATGTCGGCAACCCGGCGGACGTCGGCGGACGCGAGGGTTTCAAAATCATCGCCGTGGCGCGCGGCGAGCGCATGAAGCAGTTCCCGGACGTCCCCACGTTCGCCGAACTCGGCGTCAAGGGGCTCGAGGACGAGGTCATGTGGCGCGGATTCGCCGTGAGGAAGGGAACGCCCGAAGAGGCGATCGTCTGGTGGGAGACGCTCCTGAAGAAGGTCGTGGCCGATCCCGAATGGCGCGGCTTCCTCGAGAAGGACGGCATCGACGTGGTCGATTACGGCCGCAAGGAATTCACGGAGCAGATCAAGAAGGATCTCGAAGATTCGACGACGTATCTCAGGAAGTACGGACTGATCAAGTAGAGCGACGCGCACGACGCCGCGGGGGGCGACGTCCCCCGCGGCCATTGCGGCGTGGAGGTGTTCCCCGGAATGGACATCATCGGTTTCCTCGGGAAAGGGAAGGGTGCGCTGGTGCTGTTCGGCGCGTGCGCGGCGGTTCTCGTCGTTCTCTCCTTCCTCCTTCGTTCCACGAAGTTCGCGCCCCGGCGCGGGCGGATCCTGATCGTCGCGGCGCTTCTGGAACTCTGCGGCGTCTTTTTCTTTTTGACCTTCGGACTTGAAGACATCGAGGCCGTCGGCAGCAGCGCGAAGACCGCGCCGCGCCTGTGGGCCTCGCTCCTGGCGTTCTTTTCCCTCGACCAGCTCCGGCGCGTTCTTTCCGGCGACGCGAAGCCCGACCCGGAAAGCGGCGATCTCTCGCGCGTCTTTCGCGCGATCGCCATCGTCGCGCTCGCGATATGGGGAATGGCATACGTCGGATTCTACGTCGCTACGTGCGGGATGATCCTCCTGCTGCTCCTGCTGCTCGGCGAAAGGCGCCCCCTGATGCTGCTGTCGCTCCCCGGAGGATGGCTGTTCTTCTCGTATTTCGTGTTCGCCCGCGTGCTCATGATGGGACTTCCGACGGGCGCGCTCTTCGGGTGAGGTGACGGCGGATGGAACTCTTCGATCATCTTCTCTACGGTCTTCAGAATCTCGCGGGCGTCACGCCGGTTCTCGTCGTCATCGCCGGAGTCGTCGTCGGCATCCTCGGCGGCGCGATGCCGGGGATTTCCCCCTCGATGGCGGTCGCGCTCCTCCTGCCGTTCACGTTCGGGATGTCTGCGTCGATGGGCATCGTGATGCTGTGCGCGATCTACCTCGCCGCGAACTACGGCGGCTCGATCACGGCGGTCATGATCAACACGCCCGGAACGCCGTCTGCCGTCGTCACGGCCTTCGACGGGTACCCGCTGACCCGGAAGGGGCAGGCCGGCACCGGGCTCGGTGTCTCGCTGATCGCCTCGGTCGTCGGCGGATTCGTCGGAATCGTCATCCTGATCCTCTTCTCGGGGCCGCTCGCGAGGCTCGCGCTCAAGTTCTGGCCCGCGGAATACTTCGCGCTCGCGGTCCTCGGTCTGTCGACGATCGCCTCGCTCGGCGGCGGCCGCTGGCTCGAATCGTTCGTCGCCGTGCTTCTCGGCCTTCTCCTGAACACGATCGGACTCGATCCCCTGAGCGGCGTCAGCCGGTTCACGTTCGACATCGTCCGACTCTACGACGGCTTCTCGTTCATCCCCGTCCTGATCGGCCTCTTCGCGCTCAGCGAGGTCTTCTCCTGCATCGAATCGGGCGAAGTGAACGCGCCGTCCGTCGTTCCCGACAAGGACAAATCCCCGTGGCCCAGCGTCCGCGACTATCTGAAGCTCAAGTACGCCATGCTCCGGGCGGGAATCATCGGCACCGTGATCGGGATCTTCCCCGGCGCGGGCGGAACCATCGCGTCGTTCATCGCCTACGACGTCGAGAAACGCGTCAGCAATGACCCGGACAGCTTCGGCAAGGGGACGCCCTTCGGCGTCGCCGCGGCCGAGGCGTCGAACAGCGCGTCCGTCGGCGGCGCCCTCGTGCCGCTGCTCACGCTCGGAATTCCGGGCAGCTCGTCGGCGGCCGTCCTCCTCGGCGCCCTCATGATCCACGAACTCCAGCCGGGGCCGGAACTCTTCACGAAACACCCCGAGATCGTCTATACGCTCTTCTCGAGCCTGTTCGTCGCGAACATCTTCATCCTCATCCTCGGGCTTCTCGGGGCGCGCCTCTGGATCCGCACGGCCCTGATCCCGAAGCGCGCCCTCTATCCGATGATCCTCG
Organism: Lactivibrio alcoholicus; assembly: GCF_055390895.1. NCBI lineage: Bacteria > Thermotogati > Synergistota > Synergistia > Synergistales > Aminobacteriaceae > Lactivibrio > Lactivibrio alcoholicus. The sequence goes on along the minus strand of NZ_AP042471.1, from coordinate 1,288,372 downwards.
CTTTTTCATTCATCGGGAGCTTCGCGGTCCGTTCGTCGATGTTCGACGTCGGCGTCTGCCTCGCGTTCGGCGTCATCGGATGGATCCTCACGCGGTACGACGTCCCGGTCTCGCCGGTCGTCCTCGGGATGATCCTCGGAACCATGATCGAACAGAACCTCCGGACCACCATCATGATGGGCGGCCCCGGCCTGTTCTTCAGCCGTCCGCTGTCGCTCGCGCTCCTGACTCTCGCGTTCGCGTCCGTCCTCGTTCCGTACCTCAGGGGCAGGAAATCCCCGTCGTCCCGGAAGGGAGCCGGAGGAGCCGCGTGACGGGACACCTGTTCGACGTCATCAACATACTCGGAGGGCTCGCGCTCTTTCTGTACGGGCTGGAGGAATCCACGAGCGCCTTCGCCTCCAATTTCGGAGGGCAATCCCGGGAGCTGATGGTCCGCTTCACGCGCCGCAAGCCGATGGCCTTCGTATTCGGAGTGATTCTGGCCGCCATCGCGCAGGGGAGCACCGTGGCGACGTCGTTCGCGATCGGCTTCGTGGATGTCGGGATGCTCACCTTCGCGGGGTCGGTCGTCGTCATGATGGGTGTGAGCGTCGGCGGCACGTTCGTGACCATTCTCCTGAGTCTGAACACCGTTGCGTTCTCTCCGCTGCTTCTGGCCGCAAGCCTGCTCATGACGCGCTTCGGTGGCGTCACGATGAAGAGGACGGGATACATCCTTCGGGGGTTGTCGCTCGTGCTGCTCGGAATGTTCGTGCTCCAACTCGGCGTCGGACCGCTCCTCGCCGACCCGCGCTTCGGTGAACTCGCGGCCCGCGTCGCGAAAAAACCTGTTCTCACGGGACTCGCGGCCCTCGCCACGACCGGGGTCCTCCAGAGCAGTTCCGCCGTCATGGCACTCGCGGTCGCTCTCGCGACGGCGGGAGCGCTTCCGCTCCCGGCGGTCTTCCCGATCGTCATGGGAGCTCACGTGGGCTCGACAATGATGGTTCTTCTCGCGGGACTCTCTGGCAAACAGAACGCCCGGAAGCTCGGCGTCTGTACGTTCGTCTACAAGCTCGGCGGCGTTCTGCTCCTGATTCCCTTCCTGCCGTGGATCGACGCGTTCCTCGAGAGAACGGGCGTTTCAGTCTCGGGCATGGTCGTCTTCGCGCAGATCGGATTGGCCGTCTTCAACACGATCATCTTCTACCCGTTCACGGATCTCCTCGCGTCGGTGTCGGCGCAGATCGCCGAACGAACGGGCGGCGAACGCCTCGGGAGTCCCGTATACCTCGACGAGGAACTCGTCGAAGTCCCGTCGCTCTCGATTCTGCTCCTGTCTCAGGAGATGATCCGGCTCGCGAACTACATGGAGCTGTACTGCCAGATCCTCTTTTTCCCGGAACAGCGGCGACGCGAGTTCGAACAGCTGCCGGCGGCGATCAGAGATCTCTCCGAAACGTGCGAGGAGTACATGTACCGGATCCGGATCTCCGCCGACGACGAGCAGATGCGCGAAAGCTACGCCACGGTCTCCTATTCGATGCTGGCCTTCCGCCAGATGGCCCGGATTCTCTCGGGGAACCTGAAACGCATGGACGAGGAGGGAACGATCGCGCTCTTCCGGCGCGAGGTCGGCGAAGACACCTGGGAGGAACTCTCGTGCCTCGCGAGCACGAACATCCGGCTCGCGTTGCGCGCCTTTGCGCTCGGCGACGTCGATTCGGCCTCCGACACGGGGCGCTACGAGCGCGAGTTCGAAGAACTCGACCGGAAGATCCGCGCACGACTCGGCACGGAGGCCATCAACCGCAGAGAACTGTCCCCTCTCATCGATTTTCTGTCGCAGATATATAACCTGGTGAAGACGTCTCTCGAAGTCGCGCGCGGAGAAGCGTACCGGACAGGGGCGGGAGATCGGGGCTCGCCGTCCTGAACCTCTCTCCGGGCAGGAAAAGGGGGTCGTCCCGATGACCGAACGAAATGGCCGGAAGGCCGTCGAAAATCTGTTGTACGCGACGGACCGCCAGAGAATCGTCACGCTTGTCACACGTATGGGGGAGATAACGTCCGGGGCGCTCGACTCCGCGGTCCGGTCGCTCCTCGAACGGGACGACGTCCTCGCCCGACGCGTCATCGACGGAGACGACGACATCGACAGGATGGAGGAAAGAGTCGATCAGGAATGCCTCGGATCCATCGCGATGCGCCGTCCGGGAGACGCCGATCTGCGCTTCGTCTTTGCGGCGCTCAAGATCATCACCGACCTCGAACGCATCGGCGACCAGGCCGTGAATATCGCCGAGAAGGCGCTCAAGCTGAACGCGCAGCCGTCGTTCATTCCGAAGGACTGCATCGCCCCGATGGTCCGCTGCGTCTGCGGGATGCTCCACGATGCCGTTCGCGCGTTCAGGGATTCGGACGCGGACCTCGCCGCTGAACTCTGGCGACGCGACGACGAGGTCGACGACATGTACGCCAAATGCACGGAAAGCTTTCTCGAATCCCTCGTCTCGGGCTCGTGCGCGTGTCGCGAAGCCGCGAAAACCGGCGCGGACGAACTCTGGATCGTCCGGCACCTCGAACGCGCCGGCGATCACGCCATCAACATCGCGGAACGCGTTTTCTTCGTCGTAGAAGGCGCGCCTTTCCCTGCGAAGGGAGCCCGTTCCGGAGACGAGTAGCGTTCCAGACGGCCCGGTATTCGATCTTGACCTGTCTGTCGCTGCGGGGGATATCCTGATGCCGCTGCAGCGACGGATGGGACCATCATAAACGGAAACACACGGTGAAACGCTCCGTGGACGTCGGACGACGCTCCGCTCCCGGATGCCCCGCCGGAGCGGAGCTTTTCACTGCTCCCCCGGAAGCGGGGGAAGACTGCGGCGAATGTCCCGGATTTCCTCCTCCCCGAACCCGAGCATATCGAGAAACGCCTCGTGACCCTTTGGATCCTGGAGTTCGAAGAGCGCATGCCACCGCAACAGCCCGGCTTCGTCCACGCCGATGCGGCGAAGCCGGGAAACCCATGTCTTCCGGTCGGGGAAGCCCTTCTCCGGCACAACACCACGCTCCGAAAGAAGGCGTGCGATCAGTCGTCGCTGCCGGTTGAGTTCCCGGATCTCACGGTCGATCGTCGCGGATCGTTGCTGGAGAAACCGGACGGGGTCATTCGCCCCGGACTCGAGCATGATCCGGATGTGCCCGAGTGGAAGCCCTGTGTCCCGGAGTGCCCGGATCGTTTTGAGACGTTCCCCGCACGATTCGTCGTAGAGACGGTATCCCGCCTCCGAGCGCCGCGACGGACGCAGCAGCCCGCACGCTTCGTAATAGAGCAGCGTGCTCCGTGACAGGCCGTACTTTCGCGCAAGCTGCGATACAGTCTCCACGTCAGCGTCCGCCCGTCGATCCAGCGGGAAGCGGGAGTGCGACGGCGCACAGGAGACGGAACATTCTGCGGACAAACATCGGACGACACCTCCTTTATGGAATACCGGAAGATCGTGTTGTTCCACACATTACTATAGCAGGAGAGCCTTGCGGGAGACCATGCGACGAAATCCGTGTCGCCATCCTCTGCTCCTGCCTCCGGTTCCGGCGCAGCGACGGCAGCGACGCGAACTATCGCGATTTATTTGCGTACAGCCCATAATAGACATTTTTTTGAGATTTCCCCCCTCGCGCGTATTTTCGGAGCGGCAATCCGCCTATGGAAATGTTCCGATGTATCCCGGCGCCACGAAAAACCAGAACGCGACCTTTGAAGAAGAGTACGCAATGACCATACCGCGGCGATCCCGACAGTATTTCCGTGTGCTGCGGCCTCGCGAGTGCAATGAAGGAGCCGTACTCTCTCGACCGACATGATTTCGAATCGGACGACATCATCGCAGATCAATTGCAGGGTACCATTGCGATTCTCGCAAGGGCTGTCCCGAGTGTGGGGTCTATAGCCCGAGGCTGAATCAAAATGAAAAAATTCCAATCTCGGGAATCTTGACGTGATGCTTCAGTATGTTTATCATAATAAATATATATTTTTAATTTTTTTTGTAGTATGTACGTATAGGAGAGATTTGGCATGATTTTGAACGTTCGTTTTCCCCGAAGTCTTTTGCCCTTGGCATCGCGGCGATTCTTTTTGCGCTTCGGGGGCGAACGCGGCGGTATGGTACGTCACACAGGAGGGAGCTGAAGTTAAAAACGGTACAAGCTGGGCAGCCGCATACGGCGAGAGCGATTTTCCCGTCGCGATCGCGAGCGCCGGAGCGGGTGGCGACATCGATCCGTCGGGCGACGTGAAGGTTCTGACCGGCACGGGCAAGACCTTCACGGTTTCGCCGAACGCTGGATACTTCATCGCCGATGTCGTCGGTCCCGTCGACATTGCCGACCCGGACGCGAAGCATGGCATCCTCGCGTCTTACGCGCTGCTCGCGCAGCTGCTCGCAACGGACCCCGCGGCCATAGCGTCGGGGGGCTACAACATGGACCTCGTGCGCTTCTTCTCGCTCGTCGCGAAACTCGACTCGGGCGCGGGCGGCCTCGTCTTGCTGCTCGAAGTGACGATCGAAGGCGCGCCATCGGGATATCGCTCGCAGGTTTTCCTGCTGACGCGCACGTTCGACGCCAACGGCAACCCGACTGGGTACTCGATCGTTCCGCGCGACGAGGGAGAGAATGTCCTCCGGAAGGGGAGCGGCGCGGCTCTTGCGACTCTGCTGCTCCTTGCGCCCGTGGTGCTCCTGCGGCGTTGCTGACGACTCTCCACCCCGGCGTTCTTTTTTCGCCTCTTCCGTGGTATTCTGTGCCGGAGTTCCCTGACCGGCTTTCCCGATTCGGGAAGCCGGTCAGGAGGGCGAAGATCTTCCGCGGGAGGCGGCGTTCGATTGAAAAAACTCACGACATGCAGGCGGTGCGGAAAAATCTTTTCGAGCGCCCGCTCTGAAACGTGCCCAAGTTGCATGGAGCGCATCGATTCCTGCTTTCGCGTCATTCGCAAATATCTCGACGACAATCCGCGAATGGAACTCGACGCATACGCGCTCTCGCAGGCGCTCGACATCGACATTTTCGACATCCGGACGCTGATCGACCTGAAGTACTTCGAGCCGATCGTGATCCCGGGGACGAAGGACGAAGTGACGAAGAAGGTCAAGCTCGCGCGGCGCATCCAGACCTCCCTCGCGCAATCTCTGGGGATGCGCGAAAGCCCGCTTTCCGAAGAGGCCGGAGAATCCGGAAAAACGAACGGCGCACGGAACGATCCCGACAGCCTGAACGCGATGTTCGCGCAGGACAGGCACGGTTCCAGACGAAAGGAACGTTGACGGAGGCTTCGGTCTCCAGGGATCGCGACCTCCCGAAGCTTTCGCCCGCTTTCCCGTCGATCACCTTCCGGTTCCGGGAAGTCCGAACACGGATCGTTCCGGAGTTTCGCTTTCCGCAGCCCCCCTCACCCACCCGAAACAATTTTCCGACTTGACCGATATCGGAAAGTGGAGTAGATTTTAATGGTCGACCGGTCGACCGGTCGACCATCTGAAGGAGCGGCGAGTGGCTATGGCGAACGAAAACGGTCACCTTTCAAAGATCAAAGGCAACCTGAAGGACATTGTCATCGATCATGTCAGGACGGCGCTCTTCGAAAAGCGGACGCTGCGATGCGGCGACCAGATCAACGAACGGGAGCTTTCCCGCGTGCTCGAACTCAGCCGCGCCCCCATCCGCGAAGCTCTCAAGGAGCTCGAGGAGCAGGGGCTGATCGTCTCCGTCAGGTACAAGGGCTGGTTCGTGGCGGACTTCCGCGAGGGGGAGTTTTCCGAGATCAACAGGTTACGGACACTCCTCGAGCACAGTCTTCTCGAAACCGTCATCGAATGCGGCGGTCCGAGCGACGGGGAGCTGGAACGCGCGGTCGCGATGAACCGCGAGATGGAACGTATCCTCGACGACCCTTCCGGCGGCGACCGGAAGATGTTCCGGTTCGCCGAGAAGGAGATGGAGTTTCACGACTATCTCCACTCGCTCGCCAGAGGCGACTGCTTCTGGACGAAGAAGATGCTCCGGAATCTGTCCTACCAGATCCGGTGCTCGTTCGACAGACGACTCTGCCTCGAGGACATAATGCGGGCGAGCGTGGAGTCGCACGACCAGCTTCTCGACTGTCTACGCGCGAAAGATGCCACGCGGTTACGCAAACTGCTCTTCCGCCGTCTCGAACTTTGCCCGATCTCCATGCCGGAAAGGGATTCCGACGCCGGCGCCGCGCGCCCCGGAGAGCGCACGACGGTATAGCCCGGCCGGGGGCCGCGATCCGGAACGCGCGCACACGAAAAAGGTCCGTTCACTCTATCCCGAGGGGGGAGCATCTGTGGTCAGGTACATCATCCGGAGAGTTCTGCTGCTCGTTCCCGTCATCCTCAGCGTCATGGTCATCATCTTCACGATCCTGTATTTCACCCCGGGCGACCCCGCCCAGATCGCGCTCGGGCAGGAGGCGAACCCCGAGACCATCGCGGCCTTCCGCGCCGAACACGGACTGGACGCGTCGTTTCCGGTCCAGCTCGGACGGTATCTCTACAAGGCCGTTTTCGAAGTCGACCTCGGATACTCCTACATCATGAAAAGCCCCGTTTCGATGGAACTCTCGACGCGCATTCCGGTCACGATCCGGCTCGCGTTCTGGGCTGTCGTATTCAGCACGCTGGTCGGAATCCCGCTCGGCGTCATCTGCGCGATCCGGCAGTATTCGCTTCTCGACAGCCTCACGACGCTCGTGACGCTGCTCGGCGTCTCGATGCCGACGTTCTGGACCGGAATCCTGCTCATCATCGCGTTCTCGGTCCATCTCGGATGGCTCCCCTCGATGGGGTTCGAGACCGTCGGCGAAATGGTCCTTCCCGTCGTGACGCTCTCGGGCGCGACCGTGGCCGTCATCGCGCGGACGACGAGGGCGAGTATGCTCGAGGTCATCAGGTCCGACTACATCCGCACCGCCCGGGCCAAGGGGCAGCGCGAGAGCGTGGTGATCCTGCGCCACGCGCTGCCGAACGCGATGATCCCGATCCTCACGATCATCAGCATGCAGTTCGGAATGCTCCTCGGCGGCTCGATCGTCACCGAGGCGATCTTCTCGATCTCGGGCGTCGGCCGCCTGATGCTCGAGGCGATCAACATGCGCGACTACCCGATCATTCAGGGCGGAGTGCTGTTCATCTCCGTCGCGTTCTGTCTCATCAACCTGGCGGTCGATATCCTCTACGCGTTCATCGACCCCCGGATCCACGTGAAATAGGAGGGGACACGACATGACCGCGCGCAACTCGATGATGAAATTCACGCTGATCCGCCTCCGGCGAAACTACCTCGCCGTGCTCGGGTTCTTCGTCCTCTTCGTGCTGATAGGAACGGCCATCTTCGCGGAGCAGATCTCCCCCTACGGATACGCCGATCAGGACTACATGATGATCCGCAAGCCGCCCACGGCGACGCACCTTCTCGGGACGGACGAGTTCGGGCGCGACGTCCTGAGCCGCCTGATCTACGGCTCGCGGATCTCGCTGCAGGTCGGCCTGATCGCCGTGTCGATTTCCCTCGTTATCGGAGGCGCGATCGGCGCGATCGGCGGCTATTTCGGCGGCCGAACGGACAGCGTGCTGATGCGGATCATGGACGTCCAGCTCGCGATCCCCACGATCCTTCTCGCGATCGTGATCTCCTCGGCCCTCGGGCCCGGCCTCGTCAACCTGATGGTGGCCGTCGGCATCACGTCGATCCCGCGGTTCGCGCGACTCATGCGGGCATCCGTCCTTTCGATCAAGGGGATGGAGTTCATCGAGGCCGCACGCGCGATGGGCGCGAGCCATCTGCGGATCATCACGCTGTACATCCTGCCGAACTGCGCCGCGCCCCTGATCGTCCAGTCGACGCTGAGCGTCGCGAACGCGATCCTGTTCGCGGCGACCCTGAGTTTCCTCGGTCTCGGCATCCAGCCCCCGTACCCCGAATGGGGCGGAATGCTCTCCGCGGCGCGCCCCTACATCCGCGACAGCGCGTATCTGAGCATCTTCCCCGGCCTCGCGATCATGATCACCATCGTGGCCCTGAACTGCATCGGCGACGGCCTCCGGGACGCGCTCGACCCCAAGCAGAAACGGTAGGCGATGCGAATGACACCCACCGATACCTCCGTCCTTCTCGATATCCGCAACCTCTCGGTGCGCTTCAACACCGACTCCGGCGTCGTCCGCGCGGTCAACGGCCTGAACCTGACGCTCCACGCGGGAAAGGCGCTCGGCTTCGTCGGCGAGACCGGAGCGGGCAAGACGACGACGGCGCTTTCGATCCTCCAGCTCATCCAGTCGCCCCCCGGCGAGATCACGAGCGGCGAGATCCTCTTCGAGGGCTGCGACATCATGCGGATGACCGAGGCCGAGAAGCGCTTCATCCGCGGCAACCGCATCGCGATGATCTTCCAGGACCCGATGACGTCGCTCAACCCGATCATGACCGTCGAGGACCAGATCGTCGAGATGATCTCCCTCCACTCCGACCTCAGGGGAACGGGCATCCGCGACCGGGCGCACGAGATGCTCGCGCTCGTCGGAATCCGGCCCGAGCGGGCGCGGGACTATCCGCACCAGTTCTCGGGCGGCATGCGCCAGCGCGTCGGAATCGCGATCGCGCTCGCGTGCCGGCCGGCCCTCCTGATCGCCGACGAGCCGACGACCGCGCTCGACGTGACGATCCAGGCCCAGGTGCTCGAACTCATCAAGAATCTCCAGTCCGTCGTGAAGACGTCGCTGCTTCTGATCACGCACGACCTCGGGATCGTCGCCGAGATCTGTCAGGACGTCGCGATCATGTACGCGGGCCGCCTCGTCGAATACGCGGATATCCGGAGCCTGTACGGAAAACCGATGCATCCGTACACCCGCGGGCTCTTCAATGCCGTTCCGGACCTCGACAGCCCGCTCGGCGGGAAGCTTGCGGTCATCCCGGGCCTTCCGCCCGATCCGACGGACCTCCCGAAGGGGTGCTCGTTCTCGCCGCGCTGTTCCTACGCGAAGGACATCTGCCACGAAACGCCATGCGGCATGCGCGAGGTCGCGCCGAACCACTCGGTCGATTGCTACTTCCCGCTCGGGACGGAAGGAGGAAGACCCGAATGAACGGACGGATCCCGGAATCCGAACCCCTGCTCGACATCAGGAACCTCAGGAAGTACTTCACCGTCCGGAAGGGACTGCTCCACGCCGTCGACGACGTTTCTCTGACCATTCCGAGGGGAAAGACGCTCGGGCTCGTCGGAGAATCCGGCTGCGGCAAGTCGACGCTCGGACGCGTCGTCATCGGCCTCATCGAGGCCACGGGCGGCGAGGTCTTCTTTCACGGTTCGGACGCGCTGAAGTACACGCCCGAACAGCGGAGCGCCTTCCGGACGCGGGCGCAGATCGTCTTCCAGGACCCGTTCTCGTCGCTCAATCCGAGGATGTCCGTCGCGCAGCAAATCGCGGAACCGCTCGTGATCAACAACGCCTGCCGGAACAGGAAGGAGATCGACGCGAAAGTCGGCGTTCTCATGGATACCGTGGGGCTCGCCGAACGCGTCGCGACGTCGTTCCCCCACGAGCTCGACGGGGGGCGCCGGCAGCGGATCGGAATCGCCCGCGCGCTCGCGCTCGACCCGGAGTTCATCGTCCTCGACGAACCGGTTTCGGCGCTCGACGTCTGCATCCAGGCCCAGATCCTCAACCTGCTCCAGGAGCTCAAGAAGGAGCGCGGCTACACGTACCTCTTCATCTCGCACAACCTGAGCGTCGTGCGCTACGTCTCCGACGAGGTCGCGGTCATGTACCTCGGGCAGGTCGTCGAGAAGGCGGACAACGTCACGCTCTTCAGGGATCCGGTCCACCCCTATACGCAGGCGCTCCTTTCCGCCGTCCCGGTCGCGAGACTCGACGCGAAGAAGGAACGCATCCTGCTCGAGGGCGACGTCCCGAGCCCGATCGACCCCGCGCCAGGATGCCGCTTCGCGGGACGCTGCGCCTACCGGCAGGAGATCTGCGTACGGGAGCAGCCGGCGCTGCTGGAGATCGCGCCGGGGCACCTCGTCTCCTGCCACTTCGCCGGAAGCCTCGAACGGCGCGCGTGACATGGACCCCGAGCGGCGGCAGTCCGGAGAGGGAATCGAACAGCTCCGCTGGTTCGCGGGAGTTCCCGTCGGGACGAATCCGTTCATCCTGAAGGATCTCGCCGGGACGCTCGCGCTCCTCTGGCCCGGAACGGTCGCCTTCGTCGCCGCGGCGCAGCTCGTCATCGCGGGGAAGATCGGGCTTCCGCACCTCGCGGTCGCCGCGACGATCGCGTGCTACGTCGTCGCGTTCGCAGCCGCGGCCTTCGCGCTGATCGCGTTTCCGCTTCTCGGAAACCGCTATATCGTCCTCTGTCGCCTCTTCGCGGACGCGGTCTGGTGCGAGAGCATGAGGGGGCGGCCCCTTTCCCTGCCGGACGCGTTCCACATCCGGCCGTTTCCGATCGAACCACCCGCGCGACAGGGACGGACCGCGACGAAGACCGTCCCGTGGGACCGGGTGCGCGGCTTCGACGTCGTCGCCGGCGCGCGCGTCATCCGCCTCATGGGGGAACGCGGAACGCTCCTGCGGCTCTACTGCCCCGACGACGACACCTGCGGCCGGGCCGCCGCGTATATCGGGGAACGCCTGAAGGTCATGAAATCCTGATGCGACGCGGCGGGGGGCCTTATCGCCGCAGATTCAAAACGAAACGAACGAAAGGAGATCCGCATGAACGCATCGCTCGCGGCACTGGTCCGACAGAAGGCTGACGAAGTCATTCAGTGGCGTCGCCGGATCCACGAGAATCCGGAACTCAGCTTTCACGAGACGGAAACGTCGGCGCTGATCGAAGAGAAGCTCCGGTCCTTCGGAGTGGACGTGATCCGCAGGATCGGATCGAGCCAAACGGGAATCTGCGCCGAGCTCTGCGGAACGGCCGGCAGCGGGCCGGGGCGCTGCGTCGGCCTTCGCGCCGATATCGACGCGCTGCCGATCCGGGAGCAGTCGGGCGTCCCCTACGCGTCGAAGCGCGACGGCGTCTTCCACGGCTGCGGGCACGACTCGCACGCGGCCATCCTTCTCGGAACGGCCTGGCTCCTGAGCGACCTGCGCCATACGTTTTCGGGCTGCGTGAAGTTCTTCTTCCAGCACGCCGAGGAAGAGCTCGGCGGCGGGCGCGAGTTCATGGAGGCGGGCGTCATGGAAAACCCGCACGTCGACGGCGTCATGGCGCTTCACGCGCTCCCCGACATCTACGTCGGCGAGATCGGCGTCCGGGACGACTTCATGACCGCGGGCGTCGACCTCCTGAAGGTGACCGTCGAGGGGAAGCAGGCGCACGGCGGATACCCCCACTACGGCGTCGACACGATCCTCGCCGCGTCGACCATCGTCACGACGCTCCAGAGCCTGGGGTCGAGGGAACTCGCCCCCACCGACTGCGCGTTCGTGACGTTCGGGCGCATCGAGGGCGGCATCTCGAACTCCTACATCGGCGGCCCGGTCGTTCTCGAGGGGTGCATCCGCTATCTTCGCACCGCGACGCAGGAACTGTTCCACCGCCGCGTGCGCGAGATCGCCACGGGCGTCGGGGCGGCGCTCAAGGCGAACGTCACCGTCGAGATCACGCCGGAGATGATTCCGACGCGCGTCGACACGAGATGGGTGGATCGCATCCGGAGGGTCTGTCGGGAAATTCCGTCGGTTGAACGCGTCGTGGACCTGCCTTCTCCGGCGATGGGAGGTGAAGACTACGCGTATTTCCTGGAGAAAGCGCCCGGAACCCTGTTCCGCCTCGGAGTCCGGACGCCGGGCGGCCCGCACTGCCCCACGCATTCGATCAACTTCTACGTCGACGACAGGGCCGTTCCGATAGGCATGGAGGTCCTCGCGGCCGCGACGCTCGACGCTCTCGCGGAAGACTGAAGAAAACGGAAGGGGTGACACTCATGAAGGAAAAGATGTTCGTACGGCTGTTGATGGCCGCAGTGTTCCTGTTCGTCGCCTGCACGGGCTTCGCGAAGAACATGGAGACGTTCACGCTCGGGCTTCCGGGCGACGCGAAGACGCTCGACCCGCACCAGGCGGTCGATACGCTCTCGTTCATCGTCACGAAGCACATCAACGAGCCCCTCGTGACGGTCGACGGCAGGACGAAGCAGCTCGTCCCCGTGCTCGCCGAGAAATGGGAGATTCTCGACCAGCAGACCTACAAGTTCTACCTCAAAAAAGGCGTCAAGTTCCACAACGGCGAGGAACTGACCGCCGAAGACGTCGTCTTCTCGCTCAAGCGCGCCGCGTCGCCGGACTCCGTCTACGCGAAGTCCAAGGGCAAGTACATCGACACCGACGGCTTCAAGATCATCGACAAATACACGCTGATCGTCAGGACGCGGGGCCCCGTCGGCGGCTGGCTCGAATCCATGAAGCACCCGTACGCGAGCATTTTCAGCAGGAAGGCCGTCGAGGAGGGCGGGAAGGAATACTTCCGGAACCCCGTCGGAACCGGCGCCTTCAGGTTCAAGAGCTGGGTCAAGGGCGAGCGCATGGAACTCGTCGCGTTCGACGACTACCACGGGAAGAAGCCCGCGTTCAAGAACTTCAACATCGTCGTCCTGCCCGACGACAGCAGCCGCGTCATCGCGCTCGAGACCGGAAAGGTCGACATGATCTACGCGCTGCCGCCGACCGACTTCGACAGGCTCGACGCGTCCGCGGGCGCGAAGGCCTTCAAGGCCCCCGGGCTCGGCCTGATCTACCTCGGAATGAACACGCAGAGGAAGCCGCTCGACGACCCGCGCGTGCGTCTCGCGATCGAATACGCGATCAACAAGGAAGCCTACGACGCGATCGTGTTCCAGAAGAAATCGGCGCAGCCCGTCGGTCCGCTCGTCCCCGCGAGTACCTTCTCGCCGAAGGACGCGAAACCCTATCCCTACGATCCCGCGAAGGCGAAGGCGCTTCTCGCCGAGGCCGGATATCCGAAGGGCCTGACCGTGAACCTGTGGATCAGCAACTTCCAGGACCGCGTCAACGGCGCGACGGTCATCCAGTCGATGCTCGCGCAGGTCGGGATTACGGTCAACATCCAGGTCTTCGAGTCCGGCGTGTTCGACACGAAGGTCAAGACGAACGAACAGGACATGATCATCAGCACGTGGGGTATGCAGACGAACCGCGACGCGGGCCAGTTCTGGCTTTCGCTCTTCCACTCGGCGAGCGTCGGCTCGACGAACTGGACCGTGCTCAGGGACAAGGAAGTCGACGAGGGGCTCGACGCGGTCAACTCGACCGTCGACGATGCGAAGCGGACCGAGCTGTTCCAGAAGATCTGGAACCGGCTCGACACGCTGCATCCGTTCGTCTCCCTCGCGGTTCCGAACGAACTCTACGGCGCGAGGAAGGATCTCGTCGGCCTCGAGGAATTCTACGACGGCCGCCTGAACTACCTCGGAAACCTCACGCTGAAGGACTGACGCACCCGCTCGGGACCGCGAGGGGAAAGCCCCCCGCGATCCGAAGCCCCGAAACGGAAGATGTCGGAAAGAGAACGCAGGAGAGAGGATACAAACATCCGCGAAAGGAGAGTCCGATATGAAGAGAAACGTGTTCGCACTGTTCGCACTGCTTCTTCTGAGCGTCGCTTCCACCGGGTTCGCGAAGGGGCTCGAAACGCTGACGGTCGGCCTTCCGGGCGACGCCAAAAGCCTCGATCCGCACCAGGCCACAGATACGATGTCGTTCTCTGTCGCAAAACATATCAACGAGCCGCTTGTGACCGTGGACGGCAAAACCAAACAGCTTGTGCCCGTATTGGCGGAACGCTGGGAGATCGTGGATCCGCAGACGTACAGGTTCCATCTCAGGAAGGGCGTAAAGTTCCACAACGGAGATGAGCTGACGGCCGACGACGTGGTCTTTTCCCTCAAACGCGCCGCGACGACCTCCGTGCATGCCGGATCTTCGGGCAAGTACATTGATCCCGAGGGGTTCCAGATCATCGACAAATACACGGTGATCGTGAAGACCCGCGGTCCTGTGGGCGGCTGGCTCGAATCGATGAAGCACCCCTACGCGAGCATCTTCAGCAAAAGAGCCGTGGAAGAGGGCGGAAAAGAATATTTCCGGAACCCCGTCGGTACGGGAGCCTTTCGGTTCAAGAGCTGGGTGAAAGGCGAGCGGGTTGAACTGACGACCTTTCAGGACTATCACGGAAAAAAACCGGCTTTCAACAATCTGATTTTCATTGTTCTGCCCGACGACAGCAGTCGGGTCATCGCGCTGGAAACCGGAAAAGCCGATATGATCTACGCCGTGCCTGCGAGTGACTACGAACGGCTGAACTCGTCTTCCAACGTCAAGGTCGTTATGGGACAGGGGCTCCGCCTTCTCTACCTGGGCATGAATACGCAGAAAAAACCGCTCGACGATGGCCGCGTGCGGCTCGCGATCGACCTCGCGATCAACAGGGAGGCCTACGGCGCGGTCGTCTATCAGGGCAAATTCACGGCGCCCGCAGGGCCGCTCGTCCCCGCGAGCACGTTCTTGCCCGCAAAGGCCGCAATCACTCCGTTCGACCAGGCCAAGGCGAAGAAGCTTCTGGCCGAGGCCGGATACCCTGACGGATTGACTTTGAGTCTCTGGACGGGGAATTTTCAGGATCGCGTGAATGGCGCGACCGTTATCCAATCGATGCTCGCGCAGGTCGGCATCAAGGTCAATATCCAGGTCTTCGAGTCGGGATCCTTCAACACGAAAATGAACGGGACCGATCACGATCTCTATATCAGCCAATGGGGCATGCAGACCACGCGCGACGCGGGGAACTGGTGGAGATCCCTGTTTCATTCGTCGAGCATCGGATCGAACAATTGGGCGCTGCTCAAGGACTCCGTCGTAGACGGAGAACTTGACAGGGAACAGGCTGTCGTCGATGCGACGGAGCGGACGACGCATCTCGCAAAGATCTGGGACAGGCTCGTCGAACTTCGCCCGATCGTCCCGCTCGTCGTACCGAGCGAACTTTACGGCGCCCGGAAAAATCTCGTCGGTGTCGAAGATCTCTGTGACGGCCAGATCAACTACCTCGGCAATCTCACGCTGAAAGACTGACGCCAAAAAGGGAAACCGAACATCCGCGAAAGGAGTGTCCGATTATGAAGAGAAACGCGTTCGCATTGCTCGCACTGCTTCTTCTGAGCGTCGCTTCCGCCGGATTCGCGAAGGAAATCGAAACGCTGACGGTCGGCCTTCCGGGCGACGCGAAGAGCCTCGACCCGCACAAGGCCGTGGACACCATGTCGTTCGCCGTGATCCGGCATATCAACGAACCGCTCGTGACGGTCGACTGCGTCACGAAGGAGATCGTCCCCGTTCTCGCGGAGCGATGGGAGATGCTTGACGACCATACCTACAAGTTCTATCTGAAGAAGGGCGTCAAGTTCCACAACGGCGAGGAGCTGACCGCCGACGACATCGTCTTCTCGCTCAAGCGCGCGGCGTCGCCCGAATCGCTCTTCGCGAAATCGAGCGGAAAGTACATCGACACGGAAGGGTTCGAGATCGTCGACAGATACACGGTCATCGTGAGAACGAACGGCCCCGTCGGCGGCTGGCTCGAAACGATGAAGCACCCCTACGCGAACATCTTCAACAGGAAGGCCGTGGAGCAGGGGGGCGCCGATTACTTCAGAAACCCCGTGGGCACCGGCGCGTACCGCTTTAAAAAGTGGGTCAAGGGCGAGCGCGTCGAGCTGACCGCGTTCGATGACTACCACGGCGCGAAACCCAACGCGAAGACCCTCGTCTTCCTGATCCTTCCCGATGACAGCAGCCGCGTGATCGCGCTCGAAACCGGCAAGGTGGACCTCGCGTACGCCGTTCCCCCGAGCGACTACGCCCGCCTGAATTCGTCGGCGAATCTCAAGGCCGTCAAGGCCCCCGGCCTCAGACTTCTGTACCTCGGAATGAACACGCAGAAAAAGCCGCTCGACGATCCGCGCGTGCGCGAAGCCGTCACCTGCGCCATCAACAGGGACGCGTTCGGCGAGGTCGTCTATCAGGGCAATTCGGTCAAACCGATCGGGCCGCTCGTCAACGCGAGTTCGTTCACGCCGAAGGACCCGAAGTTCACCGGTTTCGATCCGGCCCGGGCGAAGGCTCTTCTGGCCGAAGCGGGGTATTCCAAGGGGCTGACCCTCAACCTCTGGACCGCGAACTTCCGTGACCGCGTGAGCGGCGCGACGGTCATTCAGTCGATGCTCGCGCAGGTCGGCATCACCCTGAACATCCAGGTCTTCGAGACCGGCGTGTTCGACGGCAAGGTCAAGACGCACGAACACGACCTCATGATCGGGACGTGGGGGATGCAGACGAACCGCGACGCGGGGCAGTACTGGATGGTGCTCTTCCACTCGGGCGGCATCGGCGCCACCAACTGGGCGCGTCTGAACGACCCGGTCTTCAACGCGGACATCGAAAAGGCCCAGCGGACCGTCGACGCCGCGGAACGCACGGCGCTCCTCCAGAAGATCTGGGATCGGCTCTGCGAACTGCACCCGGTCGTTCCGCTCGCGATCGCCGACGAACTCTACGGCGCGCGGAAGGATCTCACGGGCGTGGACAACTTCTGCGACGGCCAGATCAACTACCTCGGAAACGTCTCAATGAAGTAACGCGCCTCTTTCCCATCAGGCGGCGTGTTGTCCCGCTTTGTCTTCCAAAGAGACGAAGCGGGACTTCATCCCGCAAGAACACAGACAGGAGAAACCATGATCGATCGCGATCGTCTGAACCGGCTGGTGGACATATTGAACGAAGCGAAGCTGGACGCCGTCTTTATCGCGCCGTCCTCTGACCTCAAGTATCTCACGGGCCTCGACATGAAGCCCGATTCACGGCTCAAGGGAGCTCTTGTCACGCGGGAGGGAGCGAGCTTCTTCCTGTGTCCTTCTCTGTATCGGGACGATGTGGAAAGCATCCGGGGCGACATCCCGATTCTGGAATGGAGCGACGCGGAGTGTTTCCCGGACGCGTTCCGGCGGGGAATTCGCCGTGTCGGTCTGCCGGCTTCGATGCCGCGCGTCGCATTTACGCGCGGCATCGAAGCCGGCGATATGCTTGACGCGGTCGAGGGATTGAATGCGGTCTGCGTCAATGGCTTCACGCTCCTGTCGCCCATGAGATCCGTGAAGAGCGTGGAGGAACAGCGCCGTATGCGGCACGCCTCACAGATGAACGACGAAATGATGAAGGCGGTGCAGACGTACATCCGACCTGGTATCTGTGAAAGCGACATCGAAAAATTCATTATGAACTTTCACGAGGCTCACGGAGGAAAGCCACGAGTCCCTGGCGTCGCGACGGGCGTCAACAGCGCGAGGCCCCACTATGCGCGAGACAACAACCGCGCCGTGGAAGAACGCGATATCGTCATGATCGATTCGGGAGGGTGGTACGACGGATACAGCCACGACATGACACGAACCTTCTTCGTCGGTTCTCCGACGGACGAACAGCGGCACGTGTACGAGACGGTTCTGAAGGCACAACTCGCTGCAGAAGCCGTGGTTCGCGTCGGCGCAATTCCCCGCGAGGTCGACAGGGTAGCACGCGACATCATTGCGGGGCAGGGATACGGGGATGCCTTCAACCATCGCCTCGGACACGGAATAGGGATGGATGGTCATGAGTCGCCGTACATCTCTGAAGCGAACGTGACGCCTCTCGTCGAAGGTAACTGCTTCAGCATCGAGCCCGGGATCTATCTCAGGGGAAAGTTCGGCGTTCGTATCGAGGATCTGGTCATGTTGACCGGATCGGGCAAAGAGATCATCAACCTGTTCCCCAAGGAACTTATCATCCTGTAAAGACGTTTCATCAAAGGCGGTGATTTTCATGGCATCGGACATTCTTGCGAAAGCTCTCCAGATAAAGGACTCCATCGCGCAGGCGAAGCACCGGATCCACAGGGAGCCCGAACTCGGAATGAAGGAGTTCGCGACGACCGCGTTCGTCCGGTCGGAACTCGAAAAAATGGGAATCGGGACGATCCCTCTCTCTCTCGACGTCGGCGTCCTCGGGATCATCCGGGGCGAAAAGGGCGGGCCCGGCCGTACGGTCGCGCTCCGCGCCGACATGGACGCCCTGCCGATCCAGGAAACGACGGACGCGCCGGACAGGTCGATCGTTCCCGGCGTCATGCACGCGTGCGGGCATGACGCGCACACCGCGATGCTCCTCGGTGCGGCGAAAATCCTGTCGTCGATGAAAGACGCCTTCTCCGGAACGGTCAGGCTCATCTTCCAGCCGGCCGAGGAAACACTCGACGGATCCACGTACATGATCGAACAGGGAGCTCTCGGGCGCCCCGAAGCGGACGTCATCATGGGAATTCACGCCATTTCGACGTATCGCGTCGGGGAGATCGCGCTGCGCGAGGGCCCCTCGATGGCCTCGTCCGACTTCTTCACCGTCCGGATGACGGGAACGGCCGGACACGGAGCATACCCGCACCGCGTAGGATCGGACGCCGTTCTCGCGGCGGCGAACGCCGTCATGGCAATCCAGAGCATCGTTACGCGCCAGATCGATGCCATCGACAGCGTCGTCATCTCCGTGTGCGAAATCCACGGAGGCACGGCGAAGAACATCATTCCCGCGACGACCGAGTTCTCGGGTTCGGTCCGGTGTCAGAATCCCGAGACGCGGAAGACCATCGAAGGACGCATCCGGAACGTCGTCGAGGGGATCGCCGGGACGTACCTGTGCCGGGCGGACCTCGAGTATCACTATGGCGTTCCGCCGCTCGTCAACGCGCCGGAAGCGACCGCGATCGCACGGCGAAGCGCGGAAAAGATCGTCGGCTCCGAAAATGTCAGACGTATCGACGTTCCGGCAATGGGCTCCGAAGACTTCTCGCGATACCTCGAGCACGTTCCGCAGGGAGTCTTCGCGCGTCTGGGGATCGGCATTCCCGGCGCAGATCCCCAACTGTTCCACAACGGCGACTTCTTCTTCCCGGACGAAGCGCTTCCGTTCGGGACTGCGCTGTTCGTCCAATTCGTTCTCGACATCAATTCATAGGCTCCACGCAATCCCAAGGAGGATTCTCACATGAAAATGACGCACAGGCAGCGAATCGAGGCCGTTCTGGCCTTCAAAGAAACGGACCGCGTTCCCTACAGCATGTGGATGCACTTCCCCAACCGCGACAGGCACCCGCGGCGCCTCGCGGAACTCAGTTTGGAGCTTCAGCGGCGTTACGACCTCGACTTCGTCAAGTTCATGCCGTTCGGCCTCTACACCACGGTCGACTACGGCATCGATCTCGACGTCTTCCCGGGCTTCGCGAATCCGCCCGTCGCCCGCAAGCCCCTGATCGAAAAGGTCGAAGACTGGGACCGAGTCCGCTTTATGCCCGGCACCGAGGGCGAATACGCGATCGTCCTCGAGGCACAGCGGATCCTTTCGACCATGACGGAGGAGCGCGTGCCGTTCCTCCAGACCGTCTTCAGCCCGATGACGACGGCGGCGAAGATGTGCTGCCCAGAAACGCTCGTGGAACATATCCGGCAGGATCCCGTCCGGGTCCGTCGCGTGCTCGAAATGATCACGGCGGCGACGCTCCAGTTCGTGAAGGAGTCCCTGTCGCTCGGCGCGGACGGCTTCTACTTCGCGACGCAGATGTCAACGACGGACGTTATCGACCGCGCGACGCACGAGGCGTTCGTGAAGCACTACGACCTGCAGGTGCTGAACGCGGTCCGAGGTTCGGCGTGGTTCAACGTGCTCCACATCCACGGCGCGAACGCGATGCTGCGCGACGTCCAGGACTACCCCGTCCAGGCGCTGAGCTGGCACGACCGGGACGACGGCCCCTCGATGGACGAGGTGCGCACGTTCAGCGACAAGGTCTTCATCGGCGGCATGAGCTGGGGGAAGAACTGGCTCGACAAGACGGACGCGGAAGTCGTCGCCGAGGTCCGGGAAGTCGCCGCGCGACAGGGCGGCAGGGGCATCATCCTCGGACCGGGCTGCATCATCGACCCGTCCACGCCCGCGGAACGGCTGGATCTCGTCCGGAAGACCGTCCTCGAACTCGCGCGGGGGTAACGGCCGCCTTCAAAGGTCGGAGCGAAGACGCGAAAGCCGATTCCCTCTGTTCGGGGAATCGGCTTTCGCGTCTTCGCTATCAGGGATGTCGCGTCAGACCTTTGTTGCCCCGCGCCTCTTTCTGACGACCGCGAACAGCGATCCTCCGACGCAGAACGTCCCGATTCCGAAGAGTCCCGCGGGCGACAGCGCGATTCCCGGCAGCCCCCACGTGACCTTCACGTCCGATCCCTTGAAGTGGACGATGACGCCGAAACTCGTGTTCGCGACTTTCGTGAGATTCAGGATCGCCATCTCCCCCGGACCGATCGCGCTTGAATCGTCGGTCCTGAGAGCCGGGGAGGAGGGATCTCCGAAGGTCGGGCGAAGGCCGTCGGAGCCTCCCCGCAGCCGAACGACATCCGTTCCGAAATTCGCGACCGCGAGGAGAAACTCGCCCTCTTTCGGGGCGGGCGAGAACTCCGGGACGACGATCCGTCCCGACACGGAGAGCGTCTCTCCGAGCTGTTTCGATCCCGCGAAGCCCTTTTTCGGGTCGTAGACCGCGAACGCGACTCTCGTCCCGCGGTCGAGACGCACGATGTCGACCGGAAGCGTCGCCGTCTTGCCCTTGAAATCGGCGGAAATCACGCCAGATACGACGCGCGCGTCGTTCCCTCCTTTGAAGTTCCACATGATGCGCCAGGATTTCCGCTCCTTCGAGACTTCGACCGTCTCCGAATCGAGTCCGAGAATGGCGACTGCGTCTGCGAACTCCTTCGGCTTCCCCCCGCAACCGCAGCTGCACCCCAGATCGAGATCCGCGTCAAGAGATCCGCTCGGCCCCGGCGAGCGGATCAAGAGACGGTCCGCATAGCCGCGGTCGCCGAACGTCACCTCGGGGAACCCCTTCAGCGACAGGTGAATCGCGTCGTCCACCCCCATGATCCTGAGTTCCTTCGCGCTTCGCCGGAGCGCGATCGCGTCGGGCGACGAGACGAGCGGTCCGAAGACCGGAGCCTTCTTCGCGGGGACCGTCGCGACGGGCTTCTGCAGCGCGTCGGCCCCCGTCGCGCACACTCCCGAAAGCAGCAGGATGCACGCCAGTCCGCGAAGGATCCTCCGGAATCCCGGATGCTCCCTCCCGGTTTTCTTCACTATCATTCAATTCCCTCCTCGAGAAAGACGATATGGCCGTTTCCGGCGCTCAGGGAAGGGGAACGGTCGAAGACAGTCTTCGCGCGCCTCCGGCCTCCCGATCCCGCCGATCACGAACCATGCACGACGTGCATACGATTCCCCGTCGTCACAGGACAACTCGGGCCATAAAGCGCGCACCTCCTTTTGGACGATTCCGACGATTGTCTCTTCCGATCGCGGATTATATCACATGACGGATCGCGCATAAAAAAACGCGGGGGAGCGATTCCCCCGCGCGCGAACTGTTCATGATCGTTCCTTTCGAACTATTCTACAGGAATCTCCAGGGAAACGCCCGTCCCTGCCTCCGTCGCACGAAGAGCGGCAGCAGAAGCAGCGCGAACGCCGGTGTGACGCCGACGGAGCACCCGCCGCCGCTGCCCTTGTCTCCCTGCGTCGGCGTCGGTCCATCGCCGAGAAGCGGCACGCCGAAGAGCCCCTCGAAGCTCTTCACCGTCACGAAGCCGTCGATCGCGCCGTCAATGTCGAACGACCCGCCGTCGACGAAGACGCTTTCGAGCAGCAGGGTATCGCCGTCGCGCCGCGCGCGCGTCCCGGAAACAACCGCGTCGTCCGCGTTCCACGCCGCGGACCATCCGTTTTCCTCGCGGTTCCACGCCATCAGGAGCCAGCAGTAGAAGACGTCGTTCTCCATCGCGAACTCCGACTCCAGCCCGATCGTCACGCGGTTGCCCGTCGTGCGGTAGCGGACGGTGTTCGCGTTGTCGACGGCGAGGATCGCGAAGGACGATTCTGCGTCGTCGCCGAACACGTCGTAGATCGACGCGATATCCATCCCGACGCTCGACGGATCGGGCTTCCCCATCGGCGGAAGGTCCTGCGACGCCACCGGAACCGGAGCGCCCGCCACGGCGCCGCCCGAAACGTTCGCGGTCGCGTCCGGATCGACCGACGGCTTCGGGACGTCGGTCGGCTTCGGCATGAGCGTCGAGACGGTCGCCGTCATCGTCTTCGCGGACGACGAGATATTGGACACCGATATTCCGCTCTCGCTTCCGTCGTAGAACTTCGCGCTCGGCTTTCCCGCGTCCGAAAAGGTCCCGTCTCCGACGTAGTCCGCGTTGTCCTTGTACCAGAGCGTCTCGCACGTTCCCTTTTCCGTCTTCTTCGCGACGATGTGGGGGCCGTTGGCCTCCATCGGGACGAGCCCCTGGTTCTTGCCCTTGACGTAGGAGTTGAAATCGTTCGCGGTAAGCGAGCCGATCGTCTCGTCGACGCGGAGGATCAGGATGCCGCCGCACGAGTCGAAGGACTTCCCGAATTTCGCGAGTCCCTCGTCCCAGCCCGTCGGATAGCGGACTTCCGCGAGGTAGTACTCCGTCGCCCGGTGTTTCGGGTTCATGAGCTTCGCGATGCGGTTACGCCCGTTCAGCGAGACGCCGAACGTCACGGTCCCTTCTGTCGCCGTCGACGGCGTCTCCCATCCGAGGAAGGAGCGCGACCACGCGTCGAGGTTCACGGGCGTATCGCCGGAATTCTCGCCGGATTTCGCGCCGTACATCCCCCCGGCCATGAGCGAGAACGCGCCGACGCCCGAGTTGACGTAGTTCGTGTCGTACAGGTCGGGCAGGCCGCAGAGTTGGTGCCCGAGTTCATGGGCCGGGATGCCGAGGGGGGCCGCCGTGTCCTTCGTGTACAGTTCGCCGTTGAGGGCCCATCGGGTCAGGATCTTGCCCCCGGCCCGGACGATGTGCTCCTCGCCCTCGTCCGTCCACGACCTCCACGCGTGCGCGCCGACGGCCGGGTGGAGGTCCTTCCCCGTCTCGAAGCCGCCGACGACGAGGTAGACGCACAGCTCGTCCGGCGTGATCCTGCCGTCCTTGTTCGTGTCGAACGAGGCGAAATCGACCTTCTTCGCGGCCGCCTTTTTCACGACGCTGTTCAGGAAGGCCGTTTCGTTCTTGTGCTGCGTGTCGTTGTCGCCCGTGTCGATGAAGCCCTCCGGGTGGTTGCCGTCGTTCGCGTCGTCCTCGTCGAGCGTCACGGAGACGATCTTCGTCCCCCCGAGGGCCGAGAGGACCTTGAGCTTTCCGTAGGACTGATCGCCGTAATACCGGGCGACGGACCCGGTCTTCCCGAAGAACATGGTCTCCCAGACCGAATCCTCGAGCGTCAGTTCCCTGTTGCGGAAGGACACGAGAACGACGAGAATTTTCCGCGTTCCCGAGACGGGCGTCTGCGGCCATCCGCCGCGCGCGTCGCCATCCCTGTTCCGCGGAGACAGCTCCCGCTTCGGCGTCATGTGGGGCGACGCGGTCGAAGGAGGCGGAACCCCCTCGCCGCAGACGACGCCCGAAGGAACGAGAACGTCGCCGGATGCGGCCGCGTACTCCCAGAATCCCGTCTGCGGGTTCTTCACGAGCGTATATCCGTCCGGGGTCTCCACCCAGCGCAGGAACTCGTCGCCCCGGTTGTACACCGTGATCTCCCGACCGTCCGGCTGCGTAAAGACGACCGGAAACGGACTCGCGGGCGCCCCGAGCGCGACGCTTCCCCACAACAACAACAACAACAGCGACGCCGTCGCCGCAGCGCGTCTTCCCTCCACGTACCGTCACTCTCCTTCACACAATCTCTCGCGGAACGTCCTGTCCCTCGAATCGATTTTTCCGCCCGGGTCCGTGAACTCCTCCCCGGGGATCAGCGGGCCCTCATGCCGACGAAGTAGTCCGACTCCGTGAAGACGACGTCGGTCGTTCCCATGAGCGACATCATTCCCAGCAATCCCTGCGCCTCGGCGGATTCCGCGAGCTTTTTCGCGATTCTCTGCCACTTCGCGATCACTTCCGGCGTCGGAGAGGACGACGGGTTGATGAGCAGAATAAACACGTACCACCCTCCGCTCATTCCCGACGAAAAGTAACAGTCGCCGCTGATCGTCCTGTCCATGTACTTCCCGAGAATCGCGTTCGCATTGCCGCTTCCCGGCGTCAGCGACATAACCAGAGGCGCCGTCGCGTCCGGGTTGTCCGCATGGTACATCATCGCCGCGGACTTGAGGGATCTGAGATCGGAGACGATCCTCGTCGCCTCGGCCCTGTCCGACCCCGTTCCCATGATCAGAAGCATCGCGCCCGCCAGGATGCCGATGATGATGATGACGATCAGCAGCTCGACAAGCGTAAAGCCCCGTACTCTTCGACCGGTCATTTCCGTTTTCACTCTTCATCCCTCCCCGAGATTTCCATTGCGCGCTGCGTCGCCGGTTGCGTTCCTGCGCTTTCTTCCCGTTGCCGGAAAAGACGGTTTCACCCTCCCTCTGAAAACACTCGCATAAAATAAAGAAAATACTCTATGATGGAAATCATATACTTTTACAGAGTGTCAAAGTCAAGCCCCGGAGCGAAACGAAACGGATGGGCCGTCCTGTGCGGTTCCGCTCCGTTTTCCTGCATTCCGCGGCGGATTGCGGGCAGATCGAATCCACAGTCCGGCGTGGACGCTGGAAGAACGCAATGGCGCGGAAAAATGTATCCGGCTAGAATGAGATTCATCGGCGGAATGCGCATGCGCGTTTCCCGTGGAAAGGGAGAGAAATCATGGAGGTCGTCATTTTTTCGCTGTTCGCCGTCTCGCTGGCATGTTGCGTCTGTCTCGGCGTTTCGCTCGTGTACGCGCTGGGGTTCGGGTACGCGTTGTTTTTCGGCTATGGCCTTTCGCGAAAAATACCGCCGCCGGAGCTCTTCCGAGCGTCGCTCAGGGGCGTCCGTTCCGTAAAAAACATCCTCGCGCTCTTCCTCCTGATAGGAATGATGACGTCCCTGTGGCGCAGCGCCGGAACGATTCCGGCCATCATCGACTATTCGTCGCGGCTGATTCATCCGTCCGTCTTCGTCCTCATGACCTTCCTGCTGAACTGCCTCGTTTCCGTTCTCACCGGGACGGCGTTCGGCACGGTGGCGACCATCGGCGTCATCTGCGTGAGCGTTGCGCAGACGCTCGGCGTTCACCCCGCGATATCGGGCGGAGCGATATTGTCGGGAATCTATTTCGGAGACCGCTGCTCCCCCGTGTCCACAAGCGCGCTGCTCGTCGCGGAGCTGACGGATACGGACATATACGCGAACATCCGCAACATGCTCGCGACATCGCTGGTTCCTTTCCTTCTCACATGCGGGATATACGCGGCCGCCGGACTGTTCGCCGGACAGGATCGGAAAAGCGTCGTCGATATCGAGGCGCTGTTTTCGCGGCGTTTTTCCCTGGGCTGGGCGACGATGCTTCCGGCGGCGGCGATCCTGATCCCGTCGCTCTTCCGCGTGAACGTGAAGTACGCGATGGCGTTCAGCATCGCGAGCGCGGCGGTCGTCAGCCTCGCGGTGCAGGATGCGGCGCCGGCGGAACTTCTGCGGTCTCTTCTGTGGGGGTACCGCTCCCCCGACCCCGGCCTCGCGGCGCTCCTCGACGGCGGGGGAATCGCCTCGATGGCGACCGTGGCGGCGATCGTGACGATATCTTCTTCGTACACGGGGCTCTTCGAGGCGACACGCTTCCTCGCGGGAATACAGGCGCGGATCGACCGGCTGCGCCGCCGGACGACGGCGTACGGGGCCATCCTCGCTACGTCCGTCCTCTGCGCGACGATCGCCTTCAGCCAGACGCTCACGATCCTGTTGACGCATCAGCTCTGCGGCGATATCGAGAGAGACCGGGGACGCCTCGCCCTGTACCTCGAGGACTCCGCGGTCGTCGTCGCGCCCATGATTCCCTGGTCGATCGCGGCGGCCGTTCCGCTGGCGACGATGAACGCCCCGGCGCTCTGCATCGCGGCGGCGAGTTATCTCTACCTGGTGCCTCTCTGGAATCTTCTGGTTCAGTGGAAGGGAGCGGCGGCGGGAAATGGCATCCGCTCCGGGAAGGATCGCTGAGCGACGTCCGTGCCGCAAAAGAACGGCGGAGTCGCGTTCAGCGACTCCGCCGTTCTTTTGCGAATCTACTCGTACCACGTCACCTTCGGGAAGGCCAGCGAGCACGCCATTCCCGCCTCGAAACGCGGTTCCCTGCGCCCCTTCTGGATGCGGATTTCGACGTCGCCCACCTTCACGATGTAGTCCACGGTCTCGCCGAGATATGCCATGCGGTCGATGACGCCCCGCAGCCCCCCTTTCCCTTCGGGAAGCAGGTCGACTTCGGTCGGACGGCACGCGATCGTCGCCCGTCCCGCGCCGGCGAATTCCGGCGAGAACGCGTCGCTCACGAATCCCGCTTCGGGGGCGGACTCAAGCACGGCCTCCCCGTCCCGCAGGACGACCGGGATGAAGTTCGACAGCCCGATGAAGCTGAACACGAACTTGTTCGCCGGCTGCGCGTAGACGTTCAGCGGCGTGTCGATCTGCTGCGTCCGTCCGTCGCGCATGACCATGATCCGGTCGGAAAGCGCCATCGCCTCCGCCTGGTCGTGCGTGACGTAGATGATCGAGAAGTCGTACTTCCGTTGCAGGTCCTTGATTTCGAAGCGCATCTCCTCGCGGAGGTGCGGGTCGAGATTCGAGAGCGGCTCGTCGAGAAGCAGCAATCCCGGGTTGATCGCGAGCGCCCGCGCGAGCGCGATCCGCTGCTTTTCCCCTCCGGACAACTCGTTGGGGTAGAGCTGCGCCTGCTTCACGAGGTTCGTGTTTTCGAGAGAATGCTTCGTGCGGCTCTCGATCTCGCTCCGCGCGACTCCCTTGATCCGGAGCGGGAAGGCGACGTTCTCGAAAACGGTCATGTGCGGCCACACGGCGAATGCCTGGAAGACCATTCCGAACTCGCGCTTCTCGGGCGCGAGGTAATACTTCTTCAGGCTCGACGAGATCAGCCGCCCGCCGACCTCGATCTCCCCCTCCTCGAGATCCTCGAAGCCCGCGACCATCCGAAGCGTCGTCGTCTTGCCGCACCCCGAGGGGCCGAGGAACGAGAAGCACTCGCCCTTTTCGATCGAAAGGCAGAGGTCGTCGACCGCGGTGACCTGCCCGAAGCGCTTCGTCACGTGTCTGAGTTCAACGAACGCCATTGTCATGCCCCCCCGTTGTCGACGCGCTTTTTCCGCTCGAAGAAGCGCTTGATGAGGATCTCGCCGCCGACGATCAGCAGCAGGGCCACTCCGGCGAGCGCGCACGCATACACCGTCTCGCCGTCCTCGTTGAGCGTATAGATCGCGACGCCGATGGTCCGCGTCGTTGGGCCGTAGAGCAGAACGGACGTCGTGAGTTCGCGCAGCGCGGGAAGGAAGATCAGGAAGAACGCCGCGATCATCCCCGGACGGATCAGCGGAATGACGACGTCCCGAAGCGACTGCCACGGCGTGGCTCCGCTCGCGCGGCTCGCCTCGACGAGCGAGTCGTGGACCTGCTCGAGCGCCGCGCTGTTGGACTTGAGCGAGAAGGCCATGTACCGGGCGATGTAGGCGACGAAGATAATCCACGCCGTGTTGTAGATGTTCACCCCGAACCGGCCGCTCCACGTGAGGATCACGCCGAGCGCGATGACCGTCCCGGGGAGCGAGAAGGGAAGCATCCCGAGGAATTCGAGGAACCACTTTCCGCGGACCTTCATCTTCACGAGGACGTAGGAGATGATCCCGCCCGCGACCATCGTGACGAGCGCCGCGCCCAGGCTGAGGTAGAGCGAGTTGAAGATGGCGTCCTTCGTGAGCTTCCACTTGAACAGCACGTAGTAGAAGTTCTCGAACGTCATGTTGCCGAGCTGGAGCGGCAACCCGTAGGTCTTGAGAAGCCCGACGAGGAAGATCGTCACCGTCGGCATCACGACCGTGACGAGAAGGTAGACGATGCAGAGGACGAAAAGCGGCGTCCTGAGGCCGCGCAGCTTGAGGACGGTCGGCCGGACGCTCTTGCCGGCGATGATCTGGAAGCGTCCCGATGTGACGACGCGGTTCTGCGCGTACAGGATGACCGCCGCCGAGAGCACCAGAATGACGGACATGACCGTCGCGGCGCGGATCGCCGTGAAGCTACCCGCGCTCTGGTGGATGAGTTCGTAGATCTTGGTCGGGATCGTGTAGATCCCCACCTCCGTGCCGAGGATGGCCGGCGTTCCGAAGTGCGCGAGCGAATAGAGGCACACGAGAAGTGCGCCCGACACCACGGCGGGAAGGATCAGCGGGATCGTGATCTTCCGCGTGATCGTGAACAGCCCCGCGCCCGCGATCCGGGCCGATTCCTCGAGCGTCGGGTCCATGCGCTCGAGCGCGCCGCTCACCTGGATGAACACGAACGGGAAGAGGTACATCGTCTCGATGATGACGATGCCCCAGAAGCTGTAGATGTTGAACAGCGGCGTCCGCGTGTCGAACAGCGCCATCCAGAGCTGGTTGATGTACCCCGCGCGGGGCGACAGGAGCATCTTCCACGCGAGGGCGCCGATGAACGCAGGCAGCATGAACGGGATCGTGAACAGCACCTTCATGGTCTCCTTGAAGGGCATGTCCGTCCGCGTCACGAGCCACGCGAACAGCGTGCCGACGAACGTGCACGTCACCGTGACGGCCGCCGCCAGAAGGAGCGACATCCGGAGCGCCTCGTACGTGTCGGGATTGCCGATGACGTCGATGATCCCGGAGAGATTGAAATGCCCGTCGATGACGAACGACGTCCAGAAGATCAGAAGCACCGGCAGCGCGACGATGACGATCAGGATCAGAATTGACAGCGCGAAGAGCAACTCCGCGATTCCCCACTTCTTCGTTCTATTCATGGCTCCCGATCCCTTCGAGCGTCTTCGAGTCGAACAGCAGCGGGTTGGCGATCCGGAGCCCCGTCATATCCCCCTCGCGGAAGATGAGCCCGCCGCCGACGGCCTTGTGCGTGTCGAGCTGCGCGCGAAGCTCCAGCCCCGCGAACTCCAGCCGCTGGTCCACGATCGGGCCGAGGAGATTCACGCGACGGACGCGCGCCTTCGGCTCCTCCGGAGACGGATCGCGGATCAGGTCGATATCGGACGGCCGACACCCGAGGATCGGATTCGGGGGGATCTCCCCCGGAAAGTCCCTCGCGACGGCGACATCCGTCCCCCGGACGAAGACATCGCGGCCCCGGACATCGACCGGGATCATATTCGAAACACCCATGAAGCGGAAGACGAACGCGTTTCCGGGGCGCTCGAAAACGTCCGCGGGCGCGCCGATCCGGCATATACTCCCGTTTTCGTCGAGAACGGCCATCCGGTCGGAAATCGCGAGCGCGATCTCCTGGTCGTGCGTGACATACAGCACGGTGATGCCCTTCTTCCTCTGAAGCGCCCTGATCTCGAACCGCATCTCCTCGCGCAGCTTCGCGTCGAGGTTCGTGAGCGGCTCGTCCAGGAGCATCAGCTTCGGCTCCGCGACGAGCGCGCGGGCCAGCGCGACGCGCTGCTGCTGACCGCCCGAAAGCTGGTACGGCATCCGGTCCTCGAGGCCCGTGAGATTCACGTTGTCGATCGCGTCCTGCGTTCTCGCGGCCGCCTCGGAGGCAGGAACCTTCTGGATCGCGAGCGGATACGCCACGTTCTCCCGCACGGTCATGTGCGGCCATACCGCGTAGTCCTGGAACACAACCCCGAGCGACCGCTCGTTCGGCGGAACCGCGATCCGCTGCGCCGGAGACGAAAGCGTCACGCCGCCGACCGTGATCGTTCCCGCGTCGGGCTGCTCGAAGCCCGCGACCATCCGCAGAAGAACCGTCTTGCCGCAGCCCGACGGACCGAGAAGCGTGAAGCACTCGCCGTCGTTGATCGTCAGGTTGAGATTCCGGTAGACGACCTTCCCGCCATACGATTTGCGGACGTTTTCAAGTCTGACCTCCGCCAAAAGCACCACCCCTTCCGAACGACGCGGGGAAGGTCCGCCTCGCGGCCTTCCCCGCCTTTCCGCCGCAGAACCGTTACTTGCCGGGCCGCAGAATCTCCGTGAACTTCTTGATCGTCTCTTCCTTCGTGGCGCTCATGCTCGCGAAATCGAGGACGATGGCCCGCTGGACCGCGTCATGCGGATTGGGGAGAAGCGTGTCCTTCGGAAGCTCGACGTCGGACCGAACGGGAAGCGTGCCGCTGTTCGCGATGATCTGCTGCGCTTCCTTCGAGAGCAGGAAATCGACGAACTTCTTGGCCGCCGCGAGATTCGACGTTCCCTTCATGATCGCGACGGGGCTCGGAAGCATGATGACTTCCTTCGGGTAGACGAAGCCGAGCGTGGCGCCCTTCTTCACCTTGTCCGTCGTGATATAGTCCACGCCGATGCAGGCGAGAAGGTCGCCCATCGCCGTATCGTCGACGACCTGGCCGGACCCCTGGCCCATCTTCGCCTCGTTCTTTTTGCAGTTCTCGAAAAACTCCCAGCCGAACGTCTTCACGAGCGCCGCGACGCTGCCGTAGGCCGTTCCCGAAAGCGCCGGGTTCGCGACGCCGAACGCGCCCTTGAACTCGGGCTTCAGGAGATCCTGCCAGGATGTCGGCGCGGTCTTGATGAAACGCGTGTTGTACGTGATCGCGAGCGTTCCGTTCCGTGCGGGGGTGAAGAACCCCTCGGGCTCCTTCACGGGGCTCTCGACGAACTTCGCTTCCGGGGAGACGTAGGGCTCCAGGACGCCTTCCTTCTTGAGCTGGTAGAAATCGGGAACCTCGCTGTGCCAGAGAACGTCGACCGTCATCTTGCCCGACTCGCGCTCGGCGGCGATCTTCGCCATGAGCTTTCCCGCTCCGGCGGAGTAATAGTCGAAGTCGATACCCGGGTTGTTCTTGACGAACGCTTCCTTGAGCGCGCCGATGAGCGACTCCTTCATCGACGTGTACACCGTGAGCTTCTCTGCGGCCATCGCAACGCCGGAAACGCAGAGAACGGACAGCAGAACCAGGATTGCCAGAAGTTTTCTCACCTGCAGCAACCTCCTTCGAACGTTGCATGTCGACGACAGTTCCGTCCGCATTCCCACAACGACATTTCCACAACGCGCCGGATCACGCACTCGTCGTACCGTCCGCAGACCACCCCCGGCTTACAGGACATTCGCACCAGTCGCGCACTATAAAAAATTGTAACGCTATTGTAACAGGACATTACTGTAATACGTGTCAGGATTCATGTCGAGAACTTTTCGGCGGCGAAGTGCGGATTCATACCCCCTCTATCATGTCGCCGTGATTGTGTATGATGACGCCGACAGGATATGACGGGAAAGTCGTTCAGCATGCATCGTCAAAAAAGCAGGTCGCAGCGATACTGTGGAGATTCACGCCGGAGAGCGGAGAGCCTAAGGTCAAAAAGATGACACCGAACTCGTCTCAGGATTTCTCTACACATGCGGATGGTTTTGCCATATCGGTTCGAGGCTTGTAGAATTAATACTGGAAGTTGTGATTCCCTCGTATATGCGAGGATAGACCTTAGTCGTTATACGCTTCCTTAAGGTTCAGGATTATTTTCCCCGCATATGCGGGGTTTTTCGACATACTCTCAACTCGTTCTTCCAGTGAGTGCTTGACCGGAGATTTTCCCTTGCATGTCACAGTTCCACGTTTTTTGATACTTCTTCCACCTTGTCACTGATCCGTGATATATGCGACCACATGAAGTCCTATTTTATTCCCGATTCGCGACGGTCTGTCATGAAAGTGCATTTGTCGCCCTTGTGCGCCGTTCCCGACAGAGACAGGAGAGTGTTTTTGTGAGTCCTCATGCGCGTTTGCCGCTGGATCTTCCGCCGAGATACGCTGATTTGTGTAAACATCGCTGCGTTTTTCCCCTACGCACATAAGCAAATTATTTCCAAATACCTGTTTGCATTTTTAATGTATGGTTGATACAGTTTTTGAAGTGACAGGTATACATCATATATTTTCCTGAAAAACATGCGACATTGAAGAGGAACCATTTTAAGACTGGAGGAGGGTTCATTACATGAGCATTTCCGACCCCGTTTCTGGATTTTGGGGAAAGTCCGACCGCAAGGATCCTGCGAGAACGCACCCTCTTCTCGCCCATTCGGCGGATGTCGCGGCGGTTCTTGAAGCGTTGCTTGGGCTCCCTTCGTATAAAAAGGTTTTTGAAGAATCCATGCAAAGAGATCTCGATGCCGGACTGATCGCCAGATTATGCGTTCTTGGAGCACTCCACGACATAGGCAAAACAACCGCTGGTTTCCAGGCAAAGAACAGACCGGGAGGGATAACTAACGGCCATATCGAGCCGTTGGGAGCTATCCGCGATTCGAAATTTCTGAAAAAATTCCTGGAGATATTTCCTTTTCTGAAGGAATGGGGGGATCCGTGTTCCGATTATCTGCTATGTGTTTTCGGGCATCACGGGAGGTATCCACAAATTCTTGACGAAGCCAAATTCAATGAAACTAAAGCCCGGCAATGTGCAAATATGTGGGAGGCGAAATTGCCTTCCGGCTTTTCATCGTTCGACGGACTTCGGGAGATTTCAAACCACATAAAGCAGTGGTTTCCGCCCGCCTTCAAACAGGATGTATCCCCCCTGCCCGAGTCGCCGATTGCACAGCATCTCTTTGCGGGGCTTTTGATGATGGCGGATTGGATCGGCTCGGACGAAAGATTCTTCCCATTTGCGGCTTCATCCGATTCTCCGGAGTCCTTTATGCCGCGCGCGCGAAGACAGGCCGAATTGGCCCTTCGAACCATAGGAGTCGACGTTGGATCGATTCGAGCATCGTTCAGCCTCCCGAAGGCATTCAACGACCAGTTTCATTTTCCGCCTCGCCCGGTCCAGTCGGTAATCGATACGATCGAGACATCACGCAACGGAAGCATTGTCATCGTAGAAGCCGAAACGGGAAGCGGCAAGACGGAATGCGCCGTTCGACACTTCACTCGTCTTTTTGCGGAAGGGTTGGTGGATTCCATGTACTTCGCCAACCCCCTGCGCTTTGCGGCGACACAACTTCAAAAGCGAGTATCCGCATACCTCGCCGATCTATTCGGACCGGGGGTTTTCCCAACGGTTCTTGCGGTTCCCGGATATCTCTCCGTCGACGCCATCGAAGGTATACGACTCTCCGACACGGAAGTGCTTTGGCCCGATGAAAAAGATCCCCGGAAAAATTGGGCAAGCGAACATCCGAAACGCTTTCTCTGCGCCCCATGCGCCGTCGGCACAATTGACCAGGCGCTTCTCGCAACCCTGCGGGTTCCTCACGCGCATCTCCGGGCGGCCGCTCTTTCCCGGTCGCTCCTTGTTATCGATGAGGTGCATGCGAGCGACCACTTCATGACCAGACTCACAGAATCACTCGTCGCCCTGTTCGCGGAGTGCGGCGGCCACATTCTCATGATGTCCGCTACTCTCGGCGGCGTTGTGCGGAATCGATATCTGAACATTTTCAAAACACGAAAGACGGGTTGCGGAAGTGCGATTCCTTCGCTGGATCAGTGTCTTGCAACGCCGTATCCGCTTATTTCACCTCTTGTCCCGGCGATTTCGGTTCAATCGGAAGCCCGGAAAAACGTGCGTATCGAACTTGTGCGATCGATCTCTGCTCCCGCAGATGTCGCATCCCGGGCTATCGAGGCGGCGAAAAGGGGAGCGTGTGTCCTCGTGCTCCGGAATTCCGTCAGATCCGCTGTCGAGACACAGATTGAACTCGAGAAGTTGTGTAACGGCGACAGTTCACTTCTTTTCTCGGCACAGGACAAACCGGCGCCGCACCATGCCCGTTATGCTCCCGATGACAGACGCCTCCTTGATAACAAGGTAGAAGCGGTCTTTGGAAAATCAGGAACGGAACGACATCCGTGCGTACTCGTCGCCACGCAGACGCTCGAACAATCTCTCGATGTCGATTTCGACTTTCTGATTACCGACCTCTGTCCCGCGGATGTCCTGCTGCAACGTATCGGTCGTCTGTTCCGCCACGAACGAATCCGTCCCGAAGCCTTCCCGAAACCGCAGTGTTACGTCCTCATCCCCGATGGGGGGTACGAGTGGCTCCTTTCGAAAGAGGCGAAACGCCATCAGTTCGGCGACGAAAGGGCGTACGAGGATCAGAGAACCATCGCGGCAACGTGGATGATGCTCGAAGAGATCGTACAGGGAAAGGGAATTATCGAAATCCCCGGGATGAACCGCGCCTTCGTCGAGAAGTCGACACATCCGGATGCCCTCAAATCTCTCGCATGCAGTCTCGGGCCTGAATGGGAGTCGCTGTCGCAAAGAGTCACTGGGAAAAAATACGCCAAGAAATCCGTTGCGGCGCTTGAGACTATCAAGTGGAACGAGCCATATAGCGCCGAATCCGTTGGCATCGCTGATGAGGGCAAGATCGTCACCCGACTGGGGTTGGATGATCGAGTGGTCGCATTTCCGGAAACACCGGTCGGTCCGTTTTTTCTTCCGGTGGAGAAAATGGTCATTCCGGGGTGGATGGTGAGAGAAACTGGCGCCGTGGAACCAGAGGTCATCGAACACGTAACGAAGATCGATGACGGGTTCGATTTCGAAGCCTTCGGCAAATCGTTCAGGTATGGCCGGTATGGACTCATTCTACGAACATAAGGTGCTTGCGTTTTTCGAAAAGAATCGTCGGTGAAAAATACCAAGACGCTTTCATTTTCTCCAAGGACTTGATATAGAAGCCTATATAGACTAGTTTATAAAAACCACGTTGTAAAACAAATCGATCGGGCGTATTCGGGCTTCTTATCGAGGCCGATCTTGACGCTACACCGGCCTTTTTTCGCCCCGGACTGCATGCGCCCAAAAGGGAGGGATCGCACGGCCTGAGATGAATAGACGTTTTTCAGAAACGAACGGCGCAACGTTTTTGTGTCTTTCAAACGATTCCGGTTGACCGGTACAGACTCGAAGGGGGTGGTGCAGTGCGATTATCGCTTCTGGACGATCCTTGCACAGAGGTTCGATATTTGAACGGTCGTTTGGAAAAACTCACATTGCCTGGGGTTCTCGCGAACCTCGGAAAGAACGACATCGAAGCATTCACGCACCTGCGTCCGCATCAACGTCATCCGTGGCATGCATTCCTGTGCCAGATGTCCGCTCTGGCTCTTTCAGATGCGCAGAAGGAGCTTCCGGGGGGGAACAGCCGGAAGCCTTACAGTCAGCTTCCCGGCCTCTACGACGAATCCGAATGGCGCGATATGCTTTGGACTCTTGCCCCGAGAGTCGAAGCATGGTGCCTTGTGGTCGAAGATGCGAGCAAGCCCGCATTCATGCAGCCGCCGATTCCGGACGGAATAGAGGCGCTGAAATCGATCAAAAGGACTCCGGACGATTTGGATGTCATCGTGACGTCCAAGAATTTCGACGAGAAAACCAGTCGGATAACAACGTATGAGCCGGATCACTGGATCTATGCCCTTGTATCGTTGCAGGGGCAGGCGGCATTTGGAGGAGCGTGGAATTACGGCGGAATTCGACAGTACAGCGGTTACGGGACGCGACCAAGCGTAGGGATCATTCCGTCGCTCCATTGGGGGGACCAATGGGGGCGGGATTGCCGGATGCTTCTGGATACGTTGGACACGATCGCCTCTGAATCGGAAATTCCTTGGGACATCGAGACGGGCCATCGCTTGTTGTGGCTTCTTCCCTGGGACGGAAGAGAGTCCGTTTCGCCGGAGACATTACATCCGTACTTTCTGGAAGTCTGCCGAAGGGTTCGCCTCGCATCGGATGGTGGCGCTGTAATCGCGCGCGCCGGAACATCGAAAGGCGGAAGGGTCAGCGGCAGCGCATTGAACGGCGTCGTGGACGATCCGTGGATTCCGATCGTCAGAGACGGCCCCAACGCATTCAACAGCAAGCCCACGTGGGAAAACATGGCGAGAATCATCCTCGACCGGTCAGCCTACAAACCGTCCCCCGCTCAAATCGTCAGGAGTTACGACAGATCGCCGGTTTATATACGGTTTTGCGAACTGGTCAGGGGGCAATGCAGCACGGATGAATACTGTGAACGGGTCATTCCGGTTCCCGCGAAAAAGACGGGCCTTCTGTCCACGCCGGACGAATCGACCGAACGATCGCTGACGACAATGATCACCCTCGCCAAAACGGCGAAAACCAAAGTCCTCTATCCGGCCCTGTCAATACTTTTCTCAGGGGACACCGGGCAAAGCGGCGGAAAGAAAAAAAGAAAACAGCACCCGCTAGCCTCGGCGACGACGCAAAAGATGGACGACTCAATTTCCGACCGTTTTTTCGACTATCTCTGGGACGCCCTCCCCGAACCGGGACAGGAAAACGACGGGATCGAACGGTACGACCCATGGATCAGATACCTTCGGGAATGCGCGGGGAACATTTTCAACGAGGCGATGCACGGATGGCTGCACTCCGAAGTCACCGGATTCCTCTCCGCCGCTGGCGCCGAAAACTTCATCCACAACGCCATGAACAAGCATTTGCCCCTATCTGCGAAATGAAGGAAGGAGAGCGTATCCTCATGGATGAAGACCACGATCTGAATTCAACCGTCGCGACGCTTGCCGGAGTATTGGGAAGCCCGCATTTTCCCAGGGGCGACCTCGCGGAACTCCGGCGCATGAAAACAACATCGTATCCTCTGGCTTTCTGGCGGCTTCTCAGCGATTACGTTCCGGACGAGTTGCGATTGGGCGACAGTCGCGAGAAAGAATGGGCCGTCATCGTGAACGGAATGGCCATCATGGCGCCGAATATTCACTCCCCAGCTCAGATTCATTCGGTCGGCGCGGTTTTTTCGACCTTTCCGCAAGAGCGGATAATGCACTTTCTGCGCAGCAAGGGCGAAAACCTGGTTGATCAAATACGTCTTCTTGCGCGGCTGTGTGCGTCGAAAAGCACTCCCATCGACTGGACGTCGTTGACCTGGCTGCTTTTTGCCCGAGAGAAAGCCGAAAACGCGAGAAGAAAAGTCGCGAAAGAGTATGTCCGCGCGATCGCAGCACATAAAAAGGAGGCGCAGAAATAATGTCCGTTTCTCCCCGTTTCGTACAAATCTCTACGCTCACGAGCTATCCGTCGGTATTGCTCAACCGCGACGACAGCGGTCTTGCGAAACGCATCCCGTTCGGCGGATGCACCCGCACGCGAGTCAGTTCCCAATGCCGGAAACGACATCTGAAAACGTGCGACGATATTTACGGCTTGGACAAGATATCGGACGAACTGAGCCTGTCCGTCCGGTCCCGCAAGCTTTTCAGCCTCCGGATAGCGTCAACCCTGGAAAATGAGTTCCCCAAAGAAATCGTGAATGAGGTTCTCAAGGCGTTTCAAAGCGATTTATACGAGGGGAAAGACAAATCTGGAGATGGGAACGACGGCGCCGACAAGAAGAACGCGGATCCTTTGGATCGCTCGGAAGTCATCGTGCTCGGAGAGCCGGAAATCAGTTTTCTCACGGAGAAGGCCAGAGAAATCTGTTCCGTCTCGGGGGATGTAAAGTCCGCAAAGGCGAACAGCGATAAATTTCTGAAGAAACACGAGAAAGACTTCCTTGCGCTCAAATGCGGCGCCGGGATCGATGCAGCCATGTTCGGAAGGTTTGTCAGCGGCGATATCGAAGCACGCGTCTCTTCCGCCGTTCATGTCGCCCATTCCTTCACCGTTCACGAGGAAACATTCGAGACGGACTATTTCACGGCCGTTGATGACCTTGACCCCAGAGGCGCGGGACATATCAACGCTTCGGAACTTACCAGCGGTCTTTTCTATAACTACGCCGTCGTCGACGTTCCTCAGCTTGTAAGCAATCTGGGAGAGGCGCATCCGGAGAAATGGCTCAACAAGGACGTGGATCGCAGTGTTGCCGGAAAAGCCGTGGAACATCTCATCCATCTTTTTGCGACGGTGACGCCGGGAGCGAAGTTCGGCGCAACGGCGCCGTTCGCATACGCGGATCTTGTCCTCGTTGAGATGGGAGAACGACAGCCCAGAAGCCTGGCGAACGCCTTTTCCGAACCCGTCGAACTCGGGCAAGGCGGCCTTCTGGAAAAAACTCTCGGTAAGTTGAAGTCGTATCTTGACGGAATGGACGCTATGTATGGATTACACGAAACTCGCCTCGTGGCGTGTGTTCGTGAAGCTCCGTTTTCGGGAAGAATAGCGTTGTCGGGATTGGCCGAATCTGTCCGGAAAGCGATCGAGTCAGGAATCTGCGGGTAGCGACGATGCGATTCATCGTCATTGGCTTCGACGGTTTTCTTGCCTTTGGCGGGCCGGCGGTCGGCGAGGTCCGGTCGACGGACATATTTCCCGCATGTTCCATGGTTACCGGACTGATCGCCAATGCGCTCGGATACGAAAGCGGAGAGAAAGAACGTCTTCAACGTTTGCAGGAAAGCATTGTGATGGGAAGCAGAATTGACCAACCCGGCGACCGTATTATGGACTTCCAGACGGCGGAGCTTGGCAAGAAAAATATGATGTGGCGTTCCGACGGATTCGGTCCGGATGTCAGGGCGGGCGGGGAGGGGACGTATTCCGGTCCTGCCCTGCGATACAAACACTATCTTGCGGACAGCGTTGTCTCTACGGTCGTCGGCTTTCGAACACCGGAGTCGGACGAGTCCCCCTCCGTTGATGCCGTTGCTCATGCCTTGCAGTACCCGTTTCGTGTCCTGTTCATCGGACGGTATTGCTGCATTCCGTATTCGTCGCTCTTTCGCGGCATCATTGAGGCGCCTTCGGTCCTGTCTGCTCTCAATATGCTCCCTTTCCAGAACGATACCGAGTGCTCGCAGGGAGAGTGGCCGGTTTCTTTACATCAAGAAGAGAGCGGAGAAATGATGATCGAGCGTCAGGACATACGGGACTGGAGAAACGATATTCACGCCGGAAGCCGTCTGGTCTGGCGAGGTCCCATCCGGAGGTGAGACGATGCCTTTCACGATGGTTCATATCGAGGTTCGAACCCGGAGTCTTGTGCATTGGGCTCGAAACAACCGACTTGCACTCTCCGACAGAGATTACCTTGTCCACAATGCAATGCGTCTTGCTTTCGGAGAGAAGGCGCCGCAGCCTTTCGAGGTTTTCCAAAACGGCGACAACTCGTTGAAGGTTCTGGGGTATTCCGATCATACGCGCGACGATCTTTTGAAAGAAATGGAGTTTCTTGCAGAACCACTGCTTATGGACACATTCCCGCAAGAAGCGATACGATTCAAAAATATGCCAGAATCGTGGGAAGTGGGGCGCATCTTCGGTTTCCGCCTGCGCTGCTGTCCCATTTCCAGAAAACGGGACGAAAAGGGGCGAATCATCGAGAGAGACTCCTTTCTTTCCGCCTGCGAACATAATCCTGAAGGCGAGCACGAAAGGGAGTCCGTTTACCTCAAGTGGTTGCAGGAACACATACGCAAAGGCAAGGGAGCGGAACTGCTGGAGACCAAAGTCAAGGGGTTTCGTCTCTCCGAATTCAAACGGCGGGACGAACAGAGAAAACCCAAGAAGATCACCCGTCCGGAAGTCACCTTTGAGGGAATTCTCAAGGTAATTGATTCAGAGGCGTTTGCATCATTACTCAGGAACGGGATAGGGCGTCACAAGGCGTTTGGTTTCGGAACGATCTTTCTGCGCGCGGCGGTACGTTAAGAATGGGTATTGCCCGGCTTGGTTTGGAAACAGCCCGAATCCCACAATCGGACAGGCACGGTCTGTTATGGCTGGGGCGGGGAGAACTTTCCGTCTCATCCGGAACACTGCGTTTCGTCACGGCCGGATGTGAAGGGCTCGAAGCGGGAGAATACGATATCCCCTTCCAAAACGTTTCTATGATCCTGTTGGGACCGGGAACTTCCGT
The DNA here is from genome assembly GCF_055390895.1 of Lactivibrio alcoholicus. Classification (NCBI taxonomy): domain Bacteria; kingdom Thermotogati; phylum Synergistota; class Synergistia; order Synergistales; family Aminobacteriaceae; genus Lactivibrio; species Lactivibrio alcoholicus. The sequence continues at coordinate 1,248,264 of NZ_AP042471.1, read as the reverse complement.
AACGCACGATGTTTTGCGTCTTGCCGCCAGACATGGCACTGCTCTGATCGCTGTGGGTGAAGACGGCGCCCGTATGTACTCCGCACAGCCGATGGGGCCCGACTGGAGCGCCCTGGCTCGAAGACAGACGGTGCTTTGGGCCGACGAATCCAGTCGGATCAAGGTCGCCCGGACGATGTATGCGAAACGGATGGGAGAGATCTTCCCCGATGCGGATATCGCAGTCTTGCGCGGAATGGAGGGCGCCCGCGCCCGCGAAATCTACTTCTTGACGGCGCACAAATTCGGAATTTCGTGGAAAGGGCGAGATTACGACCGTAACGCACCGGATGAGGCGGATATTCCGAACCAGGCGATCAATCATGCTGTCACCGTAACATATTCTGCGGCAGGAATTGCCGTCGCCGCTACAGGGACGATTCCCCAACTCGGATTCATTCACGAGGATTCTGGGCACTCTTTTATACTTGACATCGCGGACTTGTACAGGGATACCTTCACGCTTCCAGTGGCATTCGGTGCCGCCAAACAATTCCTCAGGCAACCGACGCTTTCGATAGAGCGACATGTCCGGAAGCATGCAGGGACTACTTTGAGACGTCAAGAAGTCATCGCAAAAATGATTGATTCGATTAAAGAATTGTTGGAGTGACGGAAATGATCGTCGTCGTTACAAGAAATGTTCCGGACAAGTTTCGTGGTTTTCTGGCATCATGTATGCTGGAGGTTGCGCCCTCCGTATACGTTTCGCCAAATATAACTAAGGCCGTCCGGGAAAGGGTTTGGGGAGTCCTTTCAAAGTGGTTTTCAGATGTATCTGACGGTTCGATTCTGATGGTCTACAAGGATCCGTCGGAACCGACAGGGGTAGGGGTGTCAGCTCTCGGTCTTCCCCCGAGACATATCATCGATGCTGATGGTGTTGCGTTAAGTTATCTTGCGAAAAATGATTAAAAAATTTGTAAAGAAGAGGTTCCCCCGCATACGCGGGGATAGACCCTCGTACGCTCGGCCTCTCCGCGAAGGACGCTGGGTTCCCCCGCATACGCGGGGATAGACCCGGCACCTGCGGGGGCGGCGGTTGCGGAAGACGGGTTCCCCCGCATACGCGGGGATAGACCCCCACATGGAATACTGCGTGCTTGCCGTGAGGAGGTTCCCCCGCATACGCGGGGATAGACCCGAGGCCGATGTTCCGGCGGTCATATCGACGACGGTTCCCCCGCATACGCGGGGATAGACCCGTCCCGCATGTGCCGGAGCCGGGCGGCAAATAGGTTCCCCCGCATACGCGGGGATAGACCCCGCTGGAAGAGGAGCTTGGGGCCACGCGGATGGGTTCCCCCGCATACGCGGGGATAGACCCCGCGACCCTGGCGAAGAAGCAGCTCACTTCGGGGTTCCCCCGCATACGCGGGGATAGACCCGAAAAAGAGCAGGCGGGGGCCAGCTTCGTCCCGGTTCCCCCGCATACGCGGGGATAGACCGCGTTCCTTCGCCTCATTGGTGGTCGAAGGGGTGGTTCCCCCGCATACGCGGGGATAGACCCTCCCGGGCTAAATCCTTCTGGGACTTGACCCTGGTTCCCCCGCATACGCGGGGATAGACCTTCCGCCGGTCTGTGCGTCGCAAGACCGATGTAGGTTCCCCCGCATACGCGGGGATAGACCTCATGCAGGTCGATACGACGGCGACGGGTAGGGGGTTCCCCCGCATACGCGGGGATAGACCCAAGGGTGACCGAATCGCGCAGCTCCTGACGGTGGTTCCCCCGCATACGCGGGGATAGACCCGCTCAAATTCGTTCGCCCCCTAAGACGGCCTTGGTTCCCCCGCATACGCGGGGATAGACCCCTCCGAAGAGATCGAGCACTATGTCGTGCCCCGGTTCCCCCGCATACGCGGGGATAGACCCGTCGATCACGGCCCGCATATCCTTGTCGGACAGGTTCCCCCGCATACGCGGGGATAGACCCGTGTCGAGCATCGTTGTCCGCTGCACCGGGTCGGTTCCCCCGCATACGCGGGGATAGACCCTGCTTCCAAGATCGTCCTCGAATAGCTGTTTGGGTTCCCCCGCATACGCGGGGATAGACCCGCGATTCTGGACTACTGCGCGGAGCGGCAGGAGGTTCCCCCGCATACGCGGGGATAGACCCAAGGGTGACCGAATCGCGCAGCTCCTGACGGTGGTTCCCCCGCATACGCGGGGATAGACCCGCTCAAATTCGTTCGCCCCCTAAGACGGCCTTGGTTCCCCCGCATACGCGGGGATAGACCCCGATATTCATAGGGAGGTCCATCGTATGGACAGGTTCCCCCGCATACGCGGGGATAGACCCACCGCAAAAACACCCCTTCCATAAGCTCGAAAGGTTCCCCCGCATACGCGGGGATAGACCCGCGGAACACGACGACTGTGTGGACGTGGTTTCGGTTCCCCCGCATACGCGGGGATAGACCCCGGATAACGGGCGAAATGCGAGCTATGAGGCTGGTTCCCCCGCATACGCGGGGATAGACCCACGAAGCGCGTCGTCTTGATGGAGCGCTCGTCGGTTCCCCCGCATACGCGGGGATAGACCCGGGCGATCGTCTTCGCTTCGTTCGAAAGTCCCGGTTCCCCCGCATACGCGGGGATAGACCATGAGCCAAAAGTCCTATTGCGTATATGTGGGGGGTTCCCCCGCATACGCGGGGATAGACCCTGCCGAAAGCGGCTGGCGACCGCATGACTGCGGGTTCCCCCGCATACGCGGGGATAGACCGCCAATAAAGGCGGAGGGGAGGACGGAATGACCGGTTCCCCCGCATACGCGGGGATAGACCCACGACGTACGGCAAGGAGATCCAGCTGCAGAAGGTTCCCCCGCATACGCGGGGATAGACCCTACATAGTCCCTATCCTGAGCCCCGTCCCCAGGGTTCCCCCGCATACGCGGGGATAGACCCGCAGCGCTATCTACCCCGGTAAGCAGCCTCATGGTTCCCCCGCATACGCGGGGATAGACCAACGCGGAACGTCGTCTTGTGGCTCAGTAATGAGGTTCCCCCGCATACGCGGGGATAGACCCATAGCTCTACGGCCCTGTATTCGCGTCATACGGGTTCCCCCGCATACGCGGGGATAGACCCCTGCCAATACAAGGATCTCCCCCGGATGGCACGGTTCCCCCGCATACGCGGGGATAGACCCCTCGCTGTCTGGGCGGGGTGGGTAGCCGAAGCGGTTCCCCCGCATACGCGGGGATAGACCTTTGAATGGCATTATAAGGATTTTGCACAACTGGGTTCCCCCGCATACGCGGGGATAGACCCTCGTTCCCGGCCGAGTTTTCCTCCCCTTCCATGGTTCCCCCGCATACGCGGGGATAGACTGGTTTTGGTACTCTAAAATTGACCACTTTAGAGGCGAACGAGAGCCGAAAATTGACCACCTGACCATAGCTCCGGGTATCATCGGCGGGAACGCACACCACGACGATGAAGCCGGAGGGGAAAGGATGCTCAGTGTGGACCAGCACGAATACATACGGACCGCTCAGCGGGTTTACGGCAAGAACGTGAGCGAAATAGCCCCAGGGAGACGGGGGCATTCACGCAACACGGTGAAGAAAGTGCTTCGGGGGGAATTCACAGGCTATTCTCCAAGAAAGACCCAGCCTTTTCCGGTGCTTGGTCCCTATCACGAGATCATATTCAAATGGCTGGAAGGGGACCTTGAAAGTCCGAAGAAGCAGCGCCATACGGCGAAGCGGATATGGGTCACCGCTAAAATAACGGACAGGAAGCTAAGGGAGAAACATTTTGGAGGGGAGGCCTCTTTCGAATGACCGGCGTCCGGAAAAAATACGACCAGGAATTCAAGAAGAACGCGGTGAAGCTGAGTTATGTTAGTCCGAAGACGATCAGTGAACTGTGCGAGGATCTGGGGATATCGGATAGCATGCTGTATCACTGGAGGCAGCGGTACACGTCGCAGGGGGACAAGACGCGAAGCGCGACGCTGGAAGAGGAAGTCAAGGCGCTCCGCCTGGAGAACGCGGAATTGAAAATTGAGCGGGACATGCTAAAAAAAAGCCGCGGCCTACTTCGCGAAGCAGCAGAAATAAGATACCGGCTGATTGCGGCACATCCGGAATATCCGGAATCGAAGTGGGCCAGATTTTTGCGAGTGTCGCGGAGTGGCTATTCCGAATGGAAAAAGACCCGGGAAGAGCGTGAACGCCGTGTCCGGGATTATGCGGAGCGAGTCCGCCTGGTATTTGAAGAAAGCGGTGGCGTCTATAGAGCCGACCGGATCTGCGGGATGCTTCGGAGCCGTGGATACAGGGCGTCGTTCCGGAAGGTGCGGGAGTGCATGGGAAGTCAGGGCCCCGGATCGATTCACATGAGGCGAAGGCAGCGATCGCTCACGAACAGCGTAGCGTCACGCGGAGAGGAGTACGCGAATCTTGTGAGGGGAATGGAAATCGACAGGCCGTTTCAGGTGATATAGAGCGACATCAGCTACATCCGAACGGACGAGGGATTTGAGTACCTATGCCAGGTAAGGGACGTAGCGAGCGGAATGATCCTTGCGGCTGGGATGTCGGATCACATGAAGGCGGAACTCGTGTTCGACACGCTCAGGAAGGTTGTCCAGAGCTGGGTCGAAGATACCTCCGGTTTTGTGGAGGTGCCCTGCCGTCGGACTGCATCTTCCATAGTGATCGGGGCAGCCAGTACACATCGGAGAAAGTGATGAAATATCTGGGGAAGCGGCACATTCGGCAGAGCTTTTCGCGTGTAGGGACGCCCGGAGACAACTCGTGGAGTGAAAGCTTCTTCTCAATTCTGAAGAAAGAATCGGTCCACTGGGTTCATTTCCATACGAGGGAAGAGGCCCGGCATGCGATGTTCGGATACATCGAGGGCTTCTACAACACTAAGCGGGTGCAAAAGAGACTCGGTTACCTGAGTCCGAGCCAATGGCTTAAGGAGTGGTATCGCAGGAACACTGTCGCTGTCGCTTAACTTTCTGTCCGTAAAAGTGTTGACGACCCTACTGGCTTTCGGTTCTGAACGGACTCAAGAGCCGTGGAGTCAGGGATATATTGATCGCATCGGTGGACGGACTGAAGGGATTCGTCGAAGCGATCAACGCGGCGTTCCCGGAGACGGAAGTGCAGCGGTGCATTGTTCACCTGATCCGGAGTTCGACGCGGTACGTTTCCTGGAAAGACTTGAAGGAATTCACGCGGGATTTGAAGCCGATATACAAGGCGGCGACTGAAGAGTTGGCGCTTGCGTTTCTGGCTGATCTTGAGGCGAAATGGGGAGGGAAATACCCGATCAGCGTAAAATCCTGGAGAGACAACTGGAATGAAGTATCGCCGATGTTCAGGTACTCTCCGGAGATCCGGAAGTTGATCTACACGACGAACGCGATAGAGAACTTCAACCGGCGGCTTCGGAAGGTGACGAAGACAAAGAGCGCGTTCGTATCGGACGACGCGCTCATGAAGATGCTCTATCTGGCGACGATGAGAATCACCGAGAAATGGACACAGTCGTTACCGAACTGGGGGCTGATTCTGGGCGAGCTTATGATATATTTCGGGAATCGGGTTCCGCGCTGACCGGACTGGTTTACACAGAATTTTACGCACTACCTTCGTTTTCATTTCTTGCGCCGTATGCGGAACGCTGTCCGACGCCGATCACGGGACTATCGTCAGTGTCGTGGAGTATTCCAATGGTGCGTCGACGTCAGGAGACGGCAACGGAATCGGACGATGTCTTTCTCTCCCTCGCGGTCAGTTCGAGCCCAAGCGCCCGGGCCACTGCAAGCGTCGTTTTCAGCGTCGGGTTCCCGCATTCGCTGAAGGAGCGGTAGAGCTGTTCCCTCGAAAGGCCGGTTTCCTCCGCGATTCGGCGTATTCCTTTGGCCCGGGCGACGATGCCCAGAGCCCTTGCGATGTATGAGGCGTCCCCGGTCTCGAAGGCGTCCGTTACGAACGCTTCGGCGGGGTCGTATTTATACGTTCGTTCGGTCATCGTCTCTCGTCTCCCTTCAGTTCCTTCAACAGTTTTCCGGCAGTATCGATATCGCTCTGCTGTCGTTTCTTCGTCCTTCCGCAAAGAAGAATGACGATCCGGTTTCCTTCGTTTGCGTAATAGAGCCGGTACCCCGGGCCAACGTGAATACGCAGCTCGAAGACGCCTTCGTCGACCGCAGAAAAATCCCCGGGCAAGCCGTTGGCGAGACTGAAACTCCGGGCCGCGATCGTCGCTCTGATAACCTTGTCCTTCAGATTCCTTTCTCAAGTCCGGAACGTCTCGGTCTGCAGAATCGTCTTCATGACGTCATTCTAGTTTATAAACTATAGAGAGAGGTCCGTTGTAAAACCGACGGAGATTGTCGTCGAAATGGAGAAAGAGTTTCGGTAACGTTGCGCGATGGTCCATCTATTCCGGAGCGGCTCGCCTCTTTGGGGAGTGTATCATCAGCTTTTATCAAAGCGCCCGCACTCTTTTTGAACGAAAAAGGGAGTGTGGAAACTGGCCTTCCGATGACGCTCAAAACGCAGTGCCCTGCCGGCTTTCTTCGTTTTTAGGGTATGGTCCGGAAATACAAAGCCCGGCGGTTCTCTTTTTGCGAACCGCCGGGCTGTTTTCTGAGTCTATCGGTCGTATATCCTGTCGCGCCGGGGCGTTTCGCTATTTTTTCGGCGTGACGTCGTCGATATCTTCGGCTCTGACGCGGTCGAGCGGGAAGGCCGTGATGCCCGCGTCGGTCGGGGCGAAGCTCACGCGCTTCATGTCGACCATCCGCACCCGCCGGTTGAGGTGCGTGTGGTAGTAGAGCACGAGGTTTTTTGTATCCCACGCGGAGGTCCAGAGCGTGGAGCTTCGCAGTCCGGAGCGCGCCGGGGTCTTGAGGTCGGAGCCTTCGGCGAAGCCAAGCGGCACGTTGAAGTTATCCAGAATGCGGAAGACTTCGTAGACGGCGTCGGGGCCGTCAGCGGTCGGACGGGCCGTCTGCGTGAAGGCCACGGCGCGGATGAAGCGCGACGGGGGCGTGAAGTCGCCCGGAAGGCCGATCATTCCGCTGCCCGCGCCGAGCGGCGCGAAGTCGAGGTCGTGGATCTTTTTGTCGGGCCACGCGATGGGCGAGAGGTTGACGTAGTTCCGAAGGTTCGTCATATGCCAGTCGAAGTTCGGCGAGTTCGTGATGACGCCGAGGGGGTTGTCGTAGATCCGGAGCGCGCCCTCGTGGTATTCGACGACGATGGCTGCGCCGTCCGGCTGCGTGACGAGGAGGTGGACCGGGGCCGGGAAGCCGAGGCTTGCCTCCGGAACCGCCGCGACGACGATCTTTCCGAGTTCGGCGCGGACCTCGTCGATCGTGCCGCACTGCGTGAGGAGGTACATCACGAGGTCTGCGGGACCGATGGTTTGGGCCGCCTTCGCGGGGTCGTAGATCTGATACTGCGTGAAGCCGGGGAGGTAGAAGAGTCCGACGGCGAGCCCCTTTTCGTTCATGCCGTCGGCGAGCGCGCCGCGTTCGAGCATGTCGATGCCGAGAACGCCGTACTTCGCGGTCCAGCGTTTCCCCGGTTTTCCATCGGGCGTTCCGCCGATGAATGCGTGCTTTCTCGGGACGATCAGGACGCGCGAGTTCAGGTCGAACGCGCCCCATTCGTTGGTTCGTCCGTAGAGGACGGCCCCGTCGCCGGCCTTCAGCGTGACGCCCGTGCAGGCGTCGGCCGTTCCGGACAGTGACGAAATCGCGACGGTTACAGCAAGCGCGAGTGCAAGAACTGGAAGACAATATCGCATCGATCGAACCCCCTTTTTCGTGTGTGCATCAAAATAACGCCGTTCTTTCGCAGTTTTCTATTCTACAGCCCGGAATCGTTTATAGAGACCTCGTATTTGGGATTTTGTGCGGGACAATTGGGGATGAAAATACAAATCAATCCTGACCAATTTGGAGAGAAAAAAATCCGGCGACGTATCGCGTATCGCCGGAAGAATAATGCCGCTATCGTTTTGTCTCCGCCGCGTCGTAGCGCCCCTGTCCGTGATGGAGAAGCGCAAGGGTTGAGGCTCAGAGCGACGTCCGGATGGTCGCTTCCCACGGTCTTTTCGGCGGCGTCGAGGCTTTTTTCGCCGCCGCAGCGCCGCGTCGAGGTCGCCCGCGCGGTAGAGCGATGTCGCCTCCCTGTCGAGGGTTTTCCAGTCGTTCATGGGGGCAGACGAAAATGCCGGCGGGATATCCGACTGGAGCAGCGCGAGCAGCCCCAGGGCATAGAGGCGTTTCTTCATCGTGCGTATCGCACTCCGATGTTTCCGGATGCGTCGGGGGATATCACGTCCTTTTTCCTTTCGACGCGCGTTCGACGTCGATCGCGACGATTCCGTCGGCGACCTTCTTCTCGGGCGTGTTGTCGAGGTCGCCGAGTTCCTTCAGCTTCCGAGACGTCTCCTGGATGATGGAATCCATGAGGCGCAGCGATTCTCTGTTCAGCGGCTTGCCGCTTTCGCCTTCGAGCCGCACGAGGACCAGTCCGTTGAATGCGTTGTTGACGATGTCGTGAACCGTCGTCATCGTCGCCTTCAGGACACGAAGCCGCTGCTGCTGGATTTCGAGTTCCCGCTCTCGCCGTCTTTGGGCGCGGAGCAGGTCGGCGATCGCCCCGAAAGCGACGAGAACGCCCGCGACGACGGCCTCGTCCGCCTCGGCGTGTTCGTGAGTCCGAAGAAGTTCGAAGAGTCGCTCGAAGATATCGATGTCGAACGCGAGCGACAGGGCGTAGATCGCCGCTCCGAGGACGACGCAGGCGCAGGTAGCACGGTATTCGCAGGCGAATTCACGGATCGTCTTCATGACGGCGCGGGGCCTCCCTTTCCGGGCGTCTTCCGCAGCGAGCCGGTCATGACGAAGTCGTCCGGCGTCCCCTTCCGTATCGCGACGAGGTTCGCAACGAGGTCGTCGTCGCTCAGCCCGGGGGCGAAGGCGGGATTGGCGATGTCGATGATCGGCAGTTTCACCCCGTCATCGGTCGGCGTGGAACAGACGCAGGTTTTCTTGTTCGTTTCGGGGATTCGTATGTTCATGAGTGTCCTCCAAAGGACCGATGTCTCCGAGGGTGGAAAACTCAGTATACCTTATCCGATCGCTTCGGGAATGATCGCGCGCCAGGCGCGGAGCTTTTCGGCGTACGGGACGGACGCGTATGCCGGGCTTGTCGACGGGAGGCGTACGCACCGAAGTTCCGGACCGTGGGCGAGGTGCGGCCGGACGTGTTTCATGAAGAGACGTTCGGCGGTCGTCCCGTTGAAGAAGACGCGCGCGACGAGCGGATGCCGGGCGAAGAACGCGGCGAAGTCGTTGCAGACGATCGTTTCGGGTTCGATGTTCGCGTCCATGCTTCCCGTGCGCGCGCAGTTCATGAGAACGTCCCAGAGCGCGACGCCCGAGGCCGCGAGCGTCGCCGTGCGGACGGCATAGGGCGCGATGGGGTCGAAGCCGAACAGTTCTCCGGCGATCCTCCAGAACGCGTTCTGCGGATGGGCGTAGTATTGCCGCGCCCGGAGCGATGCGGCCCCCGGCATCGACCCGAGGACGAGAACGCGCGCGTACCCGGATTCTACGGGGGGAAATCCGTGAAGGATCCCGGCTGCGGCGTCCGGGCCCTTTTGCGGCGCCGGTCGTTTCGGCGTCACGTCAGTCGGATCCGACTCAGCAGACGTTTTTCGGATCGCTGCGGCGCCAGCCGATGTAGAGGTCGTTCGGACAGACGCGCGGGATCCTGGCGATCGTGTCCGGGCAGGGAGGCGAATCTCCGGAAGTCCTCAAACCCGGAGCTTGCCGTGCTGAACGAGTGGATCAACATCAGGGCCGTTTCCGCGCCGAATTTCTTCGCGGCGACAAGCGCCAGGCAGCGATATCTGATGGAGATCATCGGGCAGGCGTTCAGCGGGAGGGCAAGCTCGAATTCCGCCTGCATCGCCCCGATGCGCCGCATCTCTTCCGGCTCGTCCCGCAGGCTGTCGCTGACGAAATCGCCGAGTCCGTCGCCGGCCGCGCCTCCAGAGGACGACTTCCAGTCCTCGACGCCATTCGACGGAACGAAAACTCGCTTCATTACGGATTCCTCCCAGGTTTTTCCCGACAGCGCTTCTTCGGCAGCGCGGGTCTTCCTCCTTATCTTTTTCAGTCTACCGCAATCGGGATTCCCGCGAAAGACTCCGGTCGCGCCGACCATCGCCGAACGCACATCGTCGCGCCTGAGAGCGGGAACGATTATCGCAGGTCCGTGCGGTCTCTGTTGCTCTTGCCGATGTTGCACTTCCGGCACAGGGTTTGAAGGTTGTCCGGATCGTCCGTACCGCCGAGCGAGCGCGGGACGATGTGGTCCACGTGGAGCGTGACCCCGTCTTTCGCCGACCGGCCGCACGAACGGCACGTCCACTTGTCGCGCGCGAGGACGTCCCACCACAATCCCGCCCGTATGAACGAATAGCTGTCCAGTTCCGGGATCTCGGGAACGCCGGGAGCGGGTTCGTCGGCGTCCGGCGTCGAAGGCTTCCTCGGGGAGAACCACCACTCGCGGAATTTCTGCAGCATCTCCGGCAACCGGGGTTCTTTTCCCTCTCCGAGCGAGACGAGGGAATCGACGAGCGGGTAGAGGACGACGAAGGCTCCGACGAGCTTCAACAGACCGTGCGCCTTGTCGGCGGGGAGTTTGTAGAACGGGGAGAAGAACGCAATATCCGAACTGGTTTCCGTAGTAAAGGACATGTATTCGCCAATCGGGACAAAGTCGTACGCACCCAGATACGAGATGTTCTGTATCGCAAACATCGGGATCAACATGTCGGCGTTCTTTCGGAAAAGCATCGACGCGGACGAAAGAAAATCCGAATCAACGTATTCTAGAAACGGGCGGAAGTCGACGGAAATATACCCGTCAGGGTCGACAGAAAAGAGAAGGTGCGAGGGGTGAAAAACGAACGGCTTCCCGTTCCTGTGTTTGATCGCCAGAGGTCTTTTCGACTGCCTTTTCCCGGAGATCCCGACGTACGCCTCTCCGAAGTCGACGTTGACCTTCGCGTCCTTTCTGTGGCTCGGGCGATAGATGAACGTCATTCGGTCGTAGGGATTCACGCCGTAGATTCGCTCGACGCGTTCCAGCGCGAAACGGGCGAGAAACTCAAGACGCGGGAAGAAGTAGTTCTGGAGCGTGGCGAGCCGCGTCTTGACATCCGGAATCCGGAATACCTCCGTGTCCTTCGGTTCGAAGAGCACCTCGTCGATATTCGACGGCCGCAGCGTCATCGCGTTTCCCCCTCTTGACGGCCGGCCGGGAGGGGCCATGCCCCGGGACTACGCGGCGACATGGAGGATCTTCCGCGTGCGGTCGATTTCCGCCGCGACAGAGCGATCGAGATTTTCCCCGAGGACGGCCTGCATGAACGTCACCTCCGTTCCAGTCTACCGCAACGGAGGCGACGGCGCCATCACTCGTGGAACTTCAGGCCGTCGACGACCTTCTCGACCACCTTCTTCTCGCCGTACACGGCAAGGCCTACGAGGTTCAGCGCCGCGCCCGCGACGCATTGGACCGCAGCGCGGTTGTCGTCGTCGTTGCTCGTCGCGAAAAGCTCCTCCGTGTAGATCGCGAGGCGCACGCCGCGCCGGATGGCGCGTTCGTACACGGTGCGGATCGTCTCCCTCGTCGCCGAATAGACGAAGACAGGCTGCCGGAGCATCGGCAGATATTCGCGGCCGTCGGCGTCTCCGTAGGGCTTCCCGACCGTCTCTCCGACGCTTGCGACGCCCCCGGCGACGAACGCCGTGATGTTGAGCTTCTGCCAGACCGCGAGATCCTCCCTTACAACGACGGCGATCTTCGTTCCGAATTCCATGATTCGTCCCTCCCCGTCAGACGGCGTTCCGTGCGTATTCCTGGAATGCCCCCGCAAGCCGGATGATCGCCTCGGCGACGGCTTCGACGCTCGATTCTCGGCACGATACCGGGCCTTCGTTGTAGTCTCCCCCCTCGCAGGGGATTCCGAGGAAAAAGACCGTGTCGAGCTTTTCGGAGTACACGTCCGATTCGTCCTCGCTGGCGATCGGATCGGGGCAGTTCTCGAAGAGGTCGAACGACATGCCCTTGAGCGTCGTCCGGACGAACGACCGCATCGCGGCCGACCTGCACTTTTCGATCGTGAAGTCGCATTTCGTCGGAACGCCGGTTACGTCCACGACCACGACCATGTCGCCGGGCGAGAGCGTTTCGAGCACCTCGCGGGCGCCTTCCATGTCGGTCTCCTCGCCGTGGGTCAGTTCGATGCGGATTCGCGGGTAGTTCATCCGTCCGCTGAAGTAGGCGTTCATCACGGCATGGACGCCCGCGAAGTTGTCCATGTGGCCGATGAGGACGCCTCCTTTCGTGCAGCGCATGCGATGCGACGGGAACCCCGTGTCGGCGTGGCACGAGATGACGAGCTGCGGATCTTCGGAAGACATCACGTCCGAGCCCCCGAACCGGTGACGTCGCAGGATTCGTCCGGCGTGAGCGTCACGGCCCATTTCGAAACGGCCGATCCGTCCTTCAGAAGGGCTCCCCTCGCGACGTAGTCGCCGGATTCGAGCAGCACGAGCGTCTCGATTCCGAGAAGCGCGCCGTCCTCGCTCGAAAAGACCGACGTGATGCTGTCGCAGTAGACGTGAAACGTTCCCGCGAGCGTCCCGAATGCGGGGTTTCGCGACTGCCACAAAAGGGCCGACGCGTCGACCCGTTCGACGGTGTAGAAATTTTCGATCCGTCTCGCCCTTCCGTCCGAAAGCGCGAGATCGCCGCCGCCGTCGATCCGGATCCTGGCGCCCTCGTGCGTGACGGCCGTCACGCCCCGGAAGTCGGAACCGACATCGTTCGCATCGAAAAAAACTCCTGTGGAAAGCCATCGCCGGCCGTCTTCAAAGAAAGTATGCCGCTCGTCCATACGCATCGTCCCTCCCGCCGATTGCCCGTCCTCGCATCTTCGGAATCTTCCGATGGAAAATTCTCCATCTGCTGATATCATGTGAATCGACATTCCGCAATGAGGTTGCGGCCTTACGCGGGTCATTATAGTCCAGGGGCGTCCCGGACGATATCCCTATCACGAGAGAGCGATGCCATGAACGTCGGTATCGGCACGATCACAGCGGTTCTCATCGTCGGACACGTCGTTGTCTTCCTGCTCCTCCTGTTCGATACGCGGCAGGGCGTCGTCACGCGGCACGACCGCGCCTTTCTGTGGGGAAAGGCTCTTCAGATCGCCGGATGGGTCCTGATGATGACCGCCTCGTCCACTGGCATCGTCGCACTGGTCTGCGCCGGCAATGCGTTGCTGTTCTGCGGATGGAGCCTCGAGATTCTTGCGATGCTTTCGCTCAAGGTCGGCGTAAACCGCTCGTACGCGATCGGCTACCTGCTGCTCTCGCTCTGTTCCGTCGCGTTCCTGCTGGCGCCCGGACTGGAGATCGCAACGCGTTTCTTGTATCTGTGCCTGCTGCAGACGGCGATGTACTTCGTTCCGGGGGTGATCCTGATGTTCTCCCGCCGGGACTCGTCGCTCATCCAGAAGGTCACGGGCGGCATCTACATGGTGTGCAGCATGTCGACCCTCTACCGCGCCGCGGCGATTCTCGGCGACGGCTCGTACGCGGTCTTTCCCGGCGTTTCCTCGGACCAGCGGGTGCTCTTCGCGCTGCTTCTGCACCCGTTTCTGCTGCTCCTGAGCAGCATGGCGTACGTTCTTCTCAAGAAGGAACAGCTCAGCCGAAATCTCAGGGTCTTCGCGGAGACCGACCCTCTGACCGAACTCTCCAACCGGCGGGCCTTCTTCCGCCTCGCCGGAGAGTACGCCTTCAGGGCTGCGGCCAAGGGCGAACCCTTTTCGCTGCTCATGATCGACATCGACAACTTCAAGGCCATCAACGACACGTACGGTCACGCGGCGGGGGACGAAATCATCGCGAACCTCGCGGCGACGCTCCGCGAGTCGATCCGCCAGACGGATATCGCGTGCCGCTTCGGAAGGGAGGAGTTTGTCGTTCTGCTCGCCGGGTGCGACCCGCGCGAGGCGTTCCGGATAGCGGAACGGATCCGCGTGGCGGCGGAGCACTCCGAACCCCGCTCGATCCGCTATACCATCAGCATCGGGATCGCGACCGAGACGGGTGGCGGAACGGATCTCGACGCGCTCCTCCGGCGCGCCGACGACCGGATGTACCGCGCGAAGGATCTCGGCCGCAATCGCGTCCTGACGGAGGGGTAGTCCTATACCGTCTTTTGCGACTGCTCCTGGCGCATGCAGGACTGAAGGTCGTTCGACGTGTAGGTCAGGTGGTACGTCAGCGCCGAGAGCGCCGCGTCGAGGTCTCGCGAGGCGACGGCGTCGAGGATGGCGCGGTGCTGTTCCTGCGAGACGTCGCGCATCGACGCGAGATGGATGCGGATCTTGCGGTCGGTCTTCTGGCGCAGGCGCGCGAGGAAGTCCATCGTCAGGGGGCGGTCGGCCGGTTCGTAGAAGAGCGTGTGGAACATGTAGTTCCGGTCGCGCCACCGGATGCAGTCGAGTTCGCCGTCCATCGTCGCGAGCACGCGCCGCGCCTCGTCGACGATCCGTCCGGTGATGTGCGGAAACGCGACCCGCATCAGGCTGCATTCGAGCGCCGTCACCATCTCGTAGAGCTCTCGTGCCTCTTCGAGCGAGAGCGCCGTCACGAACGCGCCCCGGTACCCCTGGAACGCGACGAGCCCCTCGACTTCGAGCAGCCGCAGCGCCTCGCGCAACGGGATCGGGCTCACGCCGAGCTTTTGCGCGAGCTGCGCCTGGTGCAGGGGCCTGCCCTCCTCGAGGATGCCCCGGTAGATCGCCGCGCGGAGAACTTCCGCGATGAAGTGCGGCGCGGTGCTGTCGCCGCTCATCCGCGACGCGAGCGTCTCGATATCCGTATCCGTTCCCACATCGCATCCCTCCTTTCCGGTCCGCAACAAAAATATATTTTTTCACTTTCAATTATATAGAGCCCGCCCGAATTATACTCCGTTGACAGAAACATTCGGTCACATTACTATTTGATAATCATATCATAAATTTTCAGAAGGAGTGATCTCGATGGGTGTTCCGATGAAGTTTCTGACCGAAGAACTCGACGCGATGAAGCAGAACGGCCTGTACGGCACGATCCGGACGATCGAAAGTCCGCAGGGCGCGTGGGTGACCATCGGCGAGAAAAAATACCTCAATCTCTGCTCGAACAACTACCTCGGGCTGTGCAACGATCCCCGCCTGTGCGCGAAGGTGAAGGAGTGCGTCGGCGCGTTCGGCGTCGGCCCGGGCGCGGTCCGGACGATCGCGGGGACGATGAGCCTCCACCTCGAACTCGAAAAGAAGCTCGCGGCGTTCAAGGGCGCCGAGGCGGCCATCGTGCTCCAGTCGGGCTTCTGCGCGAACCTGGCCGCGATCCCGACGCTCGTTCCGTCGGCCGACGACATCATCTTCAGCGACTCCCTCAACCACGCCTCGATCATCGACGCGTGCAAGCTCTCGAAGGCAAAGGTCGTGCGTTACGAGCACTCCGACATGATCGACCTCAGGGCGAAGCTCGAAGAGTACAAGGGCGCGGTGGGGCGCAAGCTCCTGATCACGGACGGCGTCTTTTCGATGGACGGCGACGTCGCGAAGCTGCCCGCGATCGTCGACCTCTGCGAGGAGTACGGCGTGATCGTCGCGGTCGACGACGCGCACGGCGAGGGCGTCCTGGGGCGCGGCGGACGCGGCATCGTGGACCACTTCAAGCTCCACGGGCGCGTGGACGTCGAGATCGGCACGATGAGCAAGGCCTTCGGCGTCGTCGGCGGCGTCATCGCCGGAAGCGCGACGCTCGTCGACTACCTGCGTCAGAAGGCGCGGCCGAACCTCTTCAGCAGCGCGCTCACGGTCCCGGACGTCGCGGCGAACCTCGCGGCCGTCGAAATCCTCCAGTCGGGCGACGACCTCGTCCAGAAGCTCTGGAGCAACGGCCGCTATCTCAAGCGCGAACTCTCGGCGCTCGGATTCAACACCGGCAAGAGCGAGACGCCCATCACGCCCGTCATCATCGGCGAGGCGCAGGACGCCAAGACCTTCAGCGCGAAGCTCTTCGAGGCCGGAATCTTCGCAACGGCCATCGTCTTCCCGACCGTCCCGCGCGGCACGGCCCGAATCCGCGTGATGGTATCCGCGGCGCACTCCGAGGACGACCTCGCGCACGCCGTGAAGACGTTCGCGACCGTCGGCCGCGAGATGGGGATCATCTCATGAAACGGATTCTCGTTACGGGCTCGAACGGACAGATAGGCGTCGAACTCGTCCCGCACCTCCGGAAACTCTACGGCGCGGAGAACGTCCTCGCGACGGCGCGGCGGAAGGTGTCCGGGCCCGTTTCCGAGGGCGGCCCCTTTGCGCTTCTCGAGGTTCGGGACGGAAAGGCCTTTTCGGACGTTCTCGGCTCCTTCAGAGCCGACACGGTGATCCATCTCGCCGGGGTCCTCTCGGCCAAGGGCGAGGCCGACCCGGTCGCCTCGTGGGACATCAACGTGAACGGAACCTGCGTGGCGCTCGAAGCCGCCAGGGAACGCGGCGCGGCGTTCTTCTTCCCCAGTTCGATCGCGGCCTTCGGCCCGTCGACCCCTTCGAAGAACACCCCGCAGGACACGATCCAGCGGCCGACGACGGTCTACGGCGTTGCGAAGGTGAGCATGGAGCTGCTGTGCGACTACTACCACCTCAAATACGGAATGGACACGCGAGGGCTTCGCTTTCCGGGCCTCATCAGCTACGAGGCGCTGCCCGGCGGCGGAACGACCGACTACGCCGTCCACATCTACTACGAGGCGCTCAAGAAGGGGCGCTACACGAGTTACATCGCCAGGAACACGTACATGGACATGATGTACATGCCCGACGCGCTCGACGCCGTCGCGAGACTCATGGAAGCCGACCCGGCGAAGCTCGTCCACCGCAACGCGTTCAACATCTCGGCGATGAGCTTCGAGCCGGAGCAGATCGCCGCGTCCATCCGGAAGCTGATGCCTTCCTTCACGATGGACTACGACGTGGATCCCCTGCGGCAGCGGATCGCGGAGTCGTGGCCCGACTCGCTCGACTGTACGGCCGCCCGCCGGGAGTGGGGCTTCGAGCCGAAGTACGACCTCGACCGGATGACCGCGGACATGCTCGCGCGGCTGAAGGAACGGATCTGACGGAACGGTTCCCGGAAGCGATAGTCGAATGAAAAGCCCCCCATGGAGTCCCATGGGGGGCTTTCGCCACCCGGGCGGGAATACGCGTCGCGGGCGATCACGACTTTCTCGGCTCCGACCAGGAGCGTTCGTTTTGCCCCGGAGATTGCGCCCGGAGTCTCGGCGTATCTGATTCTTCCGATAATGACTCCGCGGGGAAGATGGACGATACTCCCCGTAACGGTTCGACGGGAAACGCGGCATATTCCCGCCGGGATTCCATCACGGAAAGGAAGCGATGCGTCATGAACAGCGAAAACTGGAAACGGGTTCTCGGGCTGTGCGCCGTGTGCGCCGCGCTGGCGTTTCCCGCGAACGAAACCCTTGCCGCCGCAGGAAACGAGCGCATCGTCTTCCTGCACCACAGCACGGGCGGCGTTGTCTGGGAGAACGGCGTTCCGCAATGGTTCGCCGTGTACAACGCAGCGAACGGAACGGACTATCGGATCGAAAACCGCTGGTATCCCCAGGGCGGCAACGACCCCTACGACTACTGGAACGTCTGGGTGAACCACGCGGGAAACACCCCCCATCTCGGGGACGACACGCTCGAAATCCTCACGCAGAGCTACGACGTGATTGCCTGGAAGCACTGCTACCCGCTCAGCGAGATCGAGGCGGACATTGGCGCGCCGGACGTCGCCTCGACGGAGCGACGGCAGGAGAACTACCGGCTCCAGTACGAGGCGCTCAAGACGAAGATGCGGTCGTTCCCGACAAAGACCTTCGTCGTCTGGACGGGCGCGGTTCACGTCCAGGCGAACCTCTCGCCGGAGCGGGCCACGCGGATGCGGTCGTTCGTCGACTGGGTGCGGAACATCTGGGACGAGCCGGGGGACAATATCTTCGTCTGGGATTTCTACGAACTCGAAACCGACGGCGGGCTCTACCTCCGCGACGAGTATTCGGCCGGAGGGGGCGATTCGCACCCGAATGCGGCGTTCGGCGCGCGCGTCGCCCCGCTCTTCGGACAGGCGATCGTCGACGCGATCACGGCGACGTCGCCCGCTCCGACGGCTGTTCCCACGCCGACTCCGTCGCCGACTTCGGGTCCGACCGTTGTGCCGACGGTCGCCGGCGGAAGCGGCGGTGGCGGATGTGCGACCGGAGTTGCGTCTGCGTTCGTCGCGCTGTCGGTTATCCCGCTGCTGCTGCAACGCGCGCGGAAAAGACGGAGGGAACGCGATGTCTGACGCGGCGGACTGGACGCGGGGCTACATCCACGTCTACACGGGCGACGGCAAGGGGAAGACGACGGCGGCGCTCGGGCTCGCGCTGCGCGCGGCCGGGGCGGGACTGCGCGTCTTCATCGCGCAGTTCGTGAAGGGGATGCGCTACAGCGAGATCGCGGCGCTCGAACGCCTTTCCGGCCTCGTGACAGTCCGACAGTACGGAAGGAGCTGCTTCATCCGGAGGACGCCCGAGGACGAAGACGTCGCGGCCGCCCGGGCCGGTCTCGACGAACTTCGGAGGATGTTCGACCGGGGCGGCGACGGCTATAGGCTCTTCATCCTCGACGAGGCGAACATCGCGACGCACTTCGGCCTCTTTTCGGCCGACGAACTCCTCGACCTCATGGACCGCAAGCCGCGCGACGCGGAACTCGTGATCACGGGACGGAAGGCAGACCCGCGCGTTCTCGGGCGTGCGGACCTCGTGACCGAGATGTACGAGGTGAAGCACTACTACACAAGGGGCGTGGAGGCGCGGACGGGGATCGAGTGCTGACGTCAGCGCACGAACTTCAGGATCGCGGCGCCGACCGCAAGGACTATCGCTGAGGCGACGGCGATTCTCGAGACGAGAACCGCCGTCAGGCCTTCAATGAACACCCGAAACGGGACATCGACATTCGCCGCGCCTGTCAGGACGAATGTCAGAAGAGCGTACTGGACCGCGAGCCACGCGAGAACGCCCGCGCCCGCGACGACGCACGCCCACGCGACGACGCGGAGCAGGGACCCCGAAGGGCGATCCGGTTGCGGCCTCTGCGTCACTCGAAGAGCGCCCTCGCGTATTCCATCGACGCCACCCTCCCGCCGCGGATGCCGAATGAGAGCGAGTCGACGCGGCCGTCCGTGTAGAGCCAGGTGTCGGACTGCTTTTCTTCGGGCTCCCCGAGGATCTCGGAGAGTTCGACGGTGGTCATCCCGACGGCGACGCCGCCGAAATCGGCTCCCGCCTTCGCGACGCGGACGAAGCGCAAGCGGTCGCCCCCGTCGCCCCTCGCCCAGAAGACCGCCTCGTGCCCGGGCCAGGAGCAGTGCGTCTCGTTGACGGTCACGTTGAACTCGCGGATCGTGAAGGTCCGTGCATCGGTCCTGACGGGCTCTCCGAAGCGCGCCTTCGCGAGCGCGTACGTGACGCCGTAGTCGGCCCGGACGCGGCGGCACACGGCCGCGGTTGTTCCGGCGTCCGGCAGGACCGAGACGTATTTCCCGAAGACCCACCCCTCGCCGTGTCTCGCGCCGATGACGCGATACCAGATGTTCCCGGCCTCGTCCTTCGATTCCGCCAGGACGAGAAGTTCCCCCGCGTCGGCCCGGTCGGCGAACCGTCCGACCTGCGACGCGCCTGTCGACGGAGCGCTTCGCAGGTTCACGTTCGTTCCCGAGAGGTCCGCCTCCTTCGGCCAGTGGTACGCGAGTTCGAGCGCATCCGCGGACATTGCGGCAAGGATGAGGCACGCGGCGAGCGCATACGGAATCCATCGCTTCATAATCGTTCCCTCCTGTCCCGTCGTTCTACCTGAACGTCACACCGCCGATCAGGGCCTTGATCCAGCCCTGCGAGGGTGCGTACTTCTCTCTCGGAACGCGCACGCCGACCGCGAGGCCGTCGCCCCCGAAGACCGCCGTGACGAGAACCTGATTGTCCCCGGTCACGAAGAGATCGACCGGGACCTTTCTGCCGCCGACGGTCCACGTCGCCGTTCCGCTGTCCCTCGCGTCGAGTTCCGCCGTCAGGAGGTCGCGCCAGGCGAGGCCTGCGGGCTCGCCCTCGAAGACGTGAAGGATCACCATCGCGTCCGGGACGCCGGGGAGCGAATAGGTGTGCGTCTCGCCCGTCTCGCCCATGTTTTCGATTCGCGGCTCCCGGTCCTTTGTCGCACCCTTCGGAAGCGTCACCGTGAATCTCCCGGCCGGATCCCGGAAGGTGTCGGGCCGATCGACGTCGGGAAGCGGCGGGAGTGTCTGTTCGTCCGGGGTGGGCTTCGGCGCGGCTCCGTTCGTCGCGGTTGCGCCCGGAGTCACGGAGGCGGTCGCGGAGGGAAGCGGTTTTGCGAGCGTCGCCGAATCGAGGATCACGTCGAAGACGGGCGTCAACTCGGCGAACTTCTCCGGGCGATAGGTGACGAACGCGAAGCTGTAACACGAGGGTGCGAATTTCTGCGTTCCGACGTCCGGCTTGTCCTTGACCGCGACGATGCACCAGTGGTAGACGCCCTTTATTTCCCCCTGTTTGAACGAGAAGTCGTGAACGATCGCGTCGCAGCCCGCGACGGTTCGACGTTTCGTACCGAGTGGCGCGTAGTCGCCGAAGGTCTTGAAGCTCGTCGCGATCTTTCCGTTCAATACCGCCTCGAGCGGATCGCTCTTTCCGGCGATCGCGAAGAGCGCGTCCACGGCACTTTTCTCGTCGCGGTCGAACGGGAAGAACGACGCGACAAGTTTTTTGTCGGGCCCGTAGAACCTGTATTTCGCGCCCGCCGGATCGTTCGTTTCGATCCACCCGGAAGCGAGCTCCATCACGAATCCGTGTTCCTCGATCTTCCTCGGCCCCTTCTGCGTGACGACGGACGGCTGTTCTCCCGGAGTAGGGCGCGGAATGCTCCGGATGGACGCGATGATCTCCATGAACGCCCCCTTTACGGCCGGGAAGTAGTTCGATGTCGTGTTGAAGAAGAAGGTGTACGCGGCGTCGTTCACGACCGTGACGACGACGCGGCCCGTGAATGGGACGCTGCTCTGGGGCAGGTAATAGACGTAGTCGTGCAGAATCGCGTCGAGTCCCGCGACCGTCAGGTTCATCGTTTCGAGCGGCTGATAGTTCTGCAGCGACGACGCGTTTTTCCGCAGTCCCTCCTCGAGCATCTGCGACGGCGTCTTCGGCGCCAGGAGAGGTTCTTTGGCGAGGTACATCTCTCCGACAGGCTTTCCCTGATACATCAGGACCTGGTACGCCTTCATGCCGGGGGCCTCCTTCGCGATCCAGCCGGCCGGCATCGTGAAGGTCAGGTCGTCCGCGGTGACCGTCCCCGCTCCGGACACGCCGCACGCGGCCGCAATCACGTACAGAGACGCCATCAATCCGAGAAACACGCTCTTCCGGATCATGATTCCTTCCTCCTTCGGCCCCATATCGATTCCCACCGCTCGGGAATCTCAGCCCCCCCGCCACGCATCCGCCCGTCGAGCTCGTGCGGCAAACGTCGCATGGCGCTTCGCCTCGGTACTCCGTATCTGCGTTACTCCACCCGCATCGAAAAACACGATGCGGGCATGAGTTCCCCCCGCCCGAAAAGCGGGCGCTTGGTTGAATCGTCACTCCGCCCGTGCGGGAAAGACTCGCACGGGCATGAGTTCGCACAATCCGCTTCGCGGATCCTCACTCCGCCCGCATCACAAAAAGACGTGATGCGGGCATGAGTTCCTGCACGGTCGCTTTGCGACCGCGCGAATCGGGAGGTCACTCACCATCCTCTTCCTCCGCCTCCGCCTCCGCCTCCTCCGGAGCTGCCTCCGCCGCCGAGGCCGCTGCCGCGGCCGCTTCCGGACCAGCCGACCCGTCGCGAGCCGCCGCTCGAACTTCTCGCGACGACGGCGCGCGCGATCGACGAGGAGATCGTTCGGCTTCCCGCGTCCCGCAGCATGCCGACGTTGAAGAGGATGTCGCCGCCGGTCGCCGTCCACGAGGGCGCGTACGCCGCCTGGGCGAGGATCTTTTCGAACCGGGCGGCCCATGTGTCCGCGAGGTCGAGCGCGACCGCGTAGGGCAGGATCTTCTCGAACGTCTCGGGCGTTTCTTCCGGCGGGTTCATGGCTTCGAGCCGTTCCGTCTCGGCCGTCCCGATGTACATGGCGAGTCCGTCGATGTCCGCCGCGAGTTTCGCGCCCTCCTGCGTCCGGGCCGGCAGCAGCTTCCAGAAGACGGCGACGACTGTCCACGCCGCGAGGACGCCTCCCGAGAGGGCGATGTCGCCCCGGAGCGCGAAGTTGACCGACGCGCCGAAGAGGCCGACGAGCAGCGACGACCAGATGAATCGCCGGACGCGTTCGGCGATTCCGCGTCCCCGCATTCCGCGGAAGACGGAGACGATCCCGGTGATCCCCGCGAAGGCGAGAGGCGCCCCGATGAGAACCGGGAAGAGCGAATCGGTCGCTTCCCTTCCGGACGGCGGCGACACGACGGAGAGCGTCCAGATCATCGGGACGAAGAGGAGCACGCCACCGAGTCGCAGCAGGAGGTTCGGGATCATGAGCCTGGAGGATCGCCTCTTGTATTCGGCCTCGAGGCCGTCATGAAGGCGCTTGAGCGCGAAGTTTCCCTTCTTCGCCGAGATGTCGAGGCGGTCGGTTCCGGCCGGGAAGACGGTCGTCAGAAACGTCCGTACCGGCTGCGGCAACGTGTCCGCGGACGGAGCCCCGTCGTTGCGGAGCAGCGTGAGAGTCTCCTCGTCCGCCTCGCCGAACCGGATATGGCCGTCGACCGCGAGTTCGATGAGTTCGGCCACGAGGGCGGTCGCGTCCATCCGTCCGGTCCTGAAGAAGCGGGCGAATCCGGGTGAGACGCCCTCGGGGGGACGGAAGAGCGGGATCACCTGCGGGGTCGGGTCACGCCCCTTCCTGTGCCACGCGTACCCGTAGTACGCGAGGAAGAGCGCGACGAACAGGATCGAGATCGGGAGCCTGTACCGCGTCACGAACGGCGCGATGCGTTCGCGCAGGGGGAGGGGCGGCGGCGTCACGAGGCCCTTCGGCCAGCCGACCGCGACCGAGAAGCCTTCGCCGGGCCGGAGCGTCCGCGTCGTGACGAACGAACCGTCGGGCAGACGCTGCGCGTCTTTCCCGTTTTCGCCCGGACGCCCCGTGAAGAACGCGACGCCCGTGATCCGCGCGTACCCGTCCCCCGGAAGGACGATCCGGTATTCTGCCCGGTCGATGGGAAAGGTCCACTCGTCGCCCGTGACGTTCCAG
The DNA here is from genome assembly GCF_055390895.1 of Lactivibrio alcoholicus. NCBI lineage: Bacteria > Thermotogati > Synergistota > Synergistia > Synergistales > Aminobacteriaceae > Lactivibrio > Lactivibrio alcoholicus. Next base: position 1,224,737 of record NZ_AP042471.1, on the reverse strand, counting down.
AAGAGTTCGTCGTGGGAATCGAAGAAGCTCACCTGTCCCGCGATGCGGTAGGTGATGTCGAACGTATGCGCCTCGTGGGAAAGCATGACATCGGAGTCGCCGAGGCGGATTTCCGTGTCGCGGCCGGAGGTCGATGTCGCGGCACCGACCCTGCGTCCGTCGAGCGACGCCGACAGCAGAGTGAAGTCGACGCGCTCCGTCTTCCCGTCCTTCTTCCGATAGAGCGTCGGAACGGCGCGGATAATGCCGCGCCGGATCTCCCTGCCCTCGACCGTTACGGTAATCTCCTCGCGAATGGTCAGCGAGGAATCCGCTCCGACCGTCGCCGTCACGCGAAAGTCCGAGATGCGCTCGTCGGCATTCGCTGCGCCCGAACCGTCATTGAGAACGACGGCGTATCCGAACCACAGGAGACACAGAACCGCCAAGACCTCGAAGAACCGTCTCACATCGCGTTACCTCCCTGCGGACCCGGACGAAAGCGGGCCATTTTTTCGACTATAATCCTATCACGAGACGAAAGGAAGGCGTCGGATATTCTTTTGAAAGGTATCATGATTCGAGCAAGGACAACAAAGCGACTCTCGCGAACCGGGATTGCCGTATGCTCCCCGAGTCGCTATCATGACTGCACTTGCCGCCGATGATCAAGGGAGGAACGTTTCATGAGGTCTGTCCGTCAGGGACTGTTTCATCTGTGTATCGCGCTTTCGCTCGCGTGCGGAGTGGCGGATGCGTTCGAATCGCCGGATTCCTTTCTGCTCCGCGCGTGGCCGGAATTGAAGGGCGCGCAGGCGCCCTTCTGGCTCAAGGAGGGGGTCAGACTCACCTACGAAACGGTGTCGATCCCGGTTCAGGACGCTGATGCCGCCTGGGAGGACGCCGGAGAGACTCCCATCTCCCGCGACGCAGGTGACACCGACACCGGAGCACGGACTTTCACCGAGGTCAGCGTCGTCGCCGTTGACCGCACGGGCGTCGCCGCATCGGTCCGCCGCCTCGACAGCGCGAAGCTCGCAGGCCCCGTCCGTCCGTCGGCGTTCACGGCGGCGGTCGGAGCTCCCGGAATCGTCGGCGAGTGGTGGATCGCCCCGGAAGCCCTCGCGTCGATCCCGGACGGTGCAGCGAATGGTATCGTCGTGCAGCGTACGCCGTGCACGACGCGCGGAATCACCTACAACGCGATCCGATTCCTCTTCGAGACGCCGGAGGCGAAGCACGCCCTCCTGTACGACCTCAAGTCCGGAATCCTCGTCTACCGCGGAACCGTCTCCGAAACGGCCCGGCAAACGCCCCGATCCCCGGACCTCCCGCCGCTCCCGTCGCATACGCTCGCGCGGACCATCCTCGTCGAATATCGCGAGATCTCCCTCCCGTGGACCTACGACCTTCCGCCGCAGTGGATCGCGGATTTCCACTCGACGGCGTTCGAGGGCAGCTTCACGACGATTCTCCCCGGCGCCCAGGCGCTGCCGTCGCCCATCAAGTCGACGATGACCGTGACGGACAGGGGGCGGCGGTGGTTCCGCTATCGGCTCGATGATGCCACGGCCGCGCTTCAGGAATTCCCGGCCGGGTTCCACGAGGGCTCCCGCGTCAGCGGCATCGCGCAGGTCGGCGGACTCTGGATCCCCCCCGCGGGACTCTCGCGCCTCAGAAAGGGGCAGATCATCGACACCGCGCCGCTCACGGGCGCGCGCGTCGCCGTCGCGACGGCCGAGGAGGAATCCGTCACGCTTCGCGAACAGGCGACGGGCTACGAAATCGATTTCGTCTATGACTGCTCCACGGGAGCGCTGACGCGGATGCGCTTCGTGGACAGGACGCTCAACCAGGTCGTCGAGCAGCGCCGGGTACGCTGACGTGCGTTCTCGCTCCGGTGCCCGAAGAAACGGAGGGATCATCATGCGTTCCGTCTTTTTCAAGGTTCTTGCCGCGTGTGCCGCCGCGTCGCTCTTCGCCGGAGCGGCCGCCGCGGACAATCCGCTGCTTCTCGCGTGGCCGCAGCTCAGGGGATACCCCGCTCCGTTCTGGCTCAAGGAGGGCGTGAAGATCACCTACTATTCGTCCGCCGCGAGCGTCCCCGATACGCGGTATCTCTACTACCGCGACGACGCGGGGGGCTGGATCGACACCCGGGGCAACCGCTACCGCCGCGAGGAAACCTCCGGTTCCGGGGGACACGGCTATACCGAAGTGACCATCGCCGGCGTCGACAGTCATGGGGTCGCTCTCGACGTCCGAAGCCTCGGAATCACGGACGCGAGCGGCCCCCTTCGGCCGATCGCGTCCGTCGCGGACGTCGGACTGCCGGGCGCGGCGGGGGACTGGTGGATCCATCCGGACTTTCTCGCCACGATCAGAGACGGCGAGGCCGAAGGCGTCCGGATCCTGCGGATGCCCTACGCCGTCCGCGGCGTCACGTACAAGGCCATCCGGCTCCAGTACGACCGTGGCGACGCGAAGAGCGCGTGGGTCTACGACCTCGCGACGGGGATCCTGCTCTACGCCGGGTCCGCTTCGAGCGGGGCGCTCTCCGGGGCCTTCACGAAGGAGCTCGGAAAGGGAACGCAGGGGATTCTCTCCCAGAGCACGTTCGCGGGGTTCCGCGAACTCCGGGTTCCGTGGCGGAACGACCCACCCCCGCCGTGGATCGCCACGCTCCGGACGGCCGCGTTCGAGGGGAGCCAGGCTGTCATCCTTCCCGGATCGCCCGTCTTTCCGTTCGCGATGCGGTCCGACCTCCGCGTCACGGCGCGGGGCGACCGATGGATCCGCTACAGGACGAACGATACGATCGCATCCGTTCCGGGGCTGCCGCCGAGAACGTCGGAGACCGACCGCGTCAGCGGCGTCGGTCAGTTCTGCGGTCTCTGGGCCCCTCCGGCGGGGCTTGCGCGGCTCCGGGCGGGAGAGGTTCTCGACACGGATCCGATCACGGGCTCGCGGATCGTCGTCGCGGCCTCCGACGCGTCTTCCGTGACGCTCCGCGAGCAGGGGAGTGGCTACACGTTCGACATCAGGTACGACCGCGCCACGGGCGCGATGACGAACGTGCGCCTCGACGACCGGACGATCAACCAGACCGTCGAGATGCGACGCACGCGGTAGGATCCCCGACGGCTCGAGCGCACGCAGGATCTCACAGGCGACATCTGTCATGCCATAATACGAAAAGGGGAGACGTTCTTGAGACTGTCATTTGAATTCAAAAAGGTTGTTCTGGTTGTATCCATGGGTTTTCTGGCGTTTTCGTCATGGGGATGCGTCGGCGGCGATAGAATCGAGCTTGCGGAGTACAGGATCGCGTCCGACGTGCAGACGACGCTTTCGCGAGTCGTCTCGCTCGACGCGGTTCCCCAAACCGCCGCGGCGGTCTATCCGTATGAGATCTGGAAATTCGAGCAGGACGGCTACGGCACGTGGCATTACGGCCCCGGAATGCCGCACGAGAAGCGGCTCGACCTCATGCCGGCCTCGTACGACGCCGCATCGGCCGGCCACGCCGCGCGGCTTCTGAATTTCTTCGCGATCACAGATATCCATATCTCCGACAAGGAATCCCCCTGCCAGGCGATCTATTACGGCTACAAGGGCGGCATCTCCTCGGGGTACTCCCCGGTCATGCTGTACACGACCCACGTTCTCGACGCGGCCGTCCAGACGGTCAACGCCCTCCACAAGACGAATCCGTTCGATTTCGGGATCTCCCTGGGCGATACGTGCAACGACACCCAGTACAACGAGCTCCGGTGGTATATCGACGTCCTGGACGGCAAGAACATCAACCCCGACTCCGGCGTCAAGGACGACCCCGTTCCCGGACCGCACAACGACTACCAGGACGCCTACAAGGCCGTCGGGCTCGACACAACGATCCCGTGGTACCAGGCGCTCGGCAATCACGATCACTTCTACATCGGCTCGGTTCCCGTGAACGACTATCTCCGGCAGACCTACACGGGCGACGAGATCGTCCGGCTTGGGACGTTCCAGCAGCTGTTCTACGATCCCGACGGCGTCAACAAGCGGGACTACTCCATGGGCGCGGTCGACGGCCGGACCGTGTACGGCGACATCTACGGCGCTGGAACGTCCATGGACTTCCCGACGCCCGTGAAGGCGCTCGCGGCCGACACAAACCGCCGCTCCCTGACGAGAAACGAATGGATCGCCGAGTTCTTCAACTCCTCGTCCAGCCCCGCCGGTCACGGTTTCCCGCGCGAGGCCATCGAGACCGGCTTCGCCTGCTATACGTTCGAGCCGAAGGCGGACGTTCCGCTCCGGGTCATCGTCCTCGACGACACCCAGAGGGCGGACGACGTCTTTTTCCAGGGCTACGGGCACGGCTCGCTCGACGCCGAGCGATACGCCTGGCTCATGGCGCAGCTCGAGAAGGGGCAGGCCGACGGAAAACTCATGATCATCGCGGCGCACATCCCGATCGGCGTCCGTCCGGCGGGCGCACTGGACGGCTGGTGGGCCAAGGCGTGCGTCACCGAACAGGAGCTGTTCGCCACACTTCACAGCTATCCGAATCTCATCCTCTGGATCGCGGGGCACCGCCACGTCAACACCGTCACGGCGTTTCCGTCGCCCGATCCCGCGCGCCCCGAACTCGGCTTCTGGCAGGTCGAGACGTCGTCGCTTCGCGACTACCCGCAGCAGTTCCGCATGTTCGAGATCGTCCGCAACAGCGACGACACCGTTTCGATCCTGACGACCGATGTCGATCCCGCGGTCGCCGACGGATCGCCCGCGGCCACGTCACGCGCGTATTCCGTCGCGGCGCAACAACTGTTCCGGAACGAACTGGACCCGGCGCCGAACGGATCGTACAACGCGGAACTCGTCATCCGGCTGAGCCCGGAAATGCAGGCGAAGATCCGGAACATCGGAACGCCGCTTCGGAAATAACCGCTCCACAATCGGATCGACGAAAGGCGCAACGCACGTCGGACAATGTTGTGCGTTGCGCCTTTGTTGCTTTCGACCTCAGTACCCCGGCGGGATATAGATGTACGTCGCCTTCCGCGCCGGGTCGCGGTTGTAGTTCGTGCACCGGCCGATCGCGTCCTTCTGCGCGAGTTCCGCGACCATGTCGGCCTCTTCCTTCGAGACGCTCTTCGGCAAAAGGTGGAGCGCCAGCGTCGTCAGCGACTGCCCCGGCGTGACCATCTTCTCCGCGAGCGGCGAGAGGCCGAAGCCCAGTTCCCGGAGAATCTGCTGCGTCGCGAGCGCGCTGACGGTCCACGGGATCAGGATGAGGCTCCCCTGAGGCATGATTCCGATGCCCGTGTCGATGCCGACCGCGACTGCCTGCCTGACCGCCTCCTGTTTCAGAAGGATGTCGTCGGTCCGGTTGTAGCGGTGGATCCAGTAGGCGATTTCGAGCGCCCCCGCGACGGCTCCGGCGACGTTGAGCGCGCACCCCGCCGACGCGAAGGTCCGCGACCTGAGCACAGGGATGTCGAGCCCTTTTGCCCAGAGACTGCCTTGGAGCCTGCTCCCCCTGAACAGAAACGACGACAGCAGCGTCTTCGACATCTTGGCTCCGGCCGAGAGCGAGCAGATCATCGCTCCGACGGCGTCGCCCTCCGCGAGACAGGATGTGACGTTGATGCCGTCGGAAAGGAAAATCGCCGACGGATGATCGTCCGCGACGACCGCCGCGATCTTCACGGCCGTCGTGACGCGGGACGCGTCGCATTCGTCGATGATCGCTTCGGTCGTCTCGCCCACGCCGACCGTGACCATCGAGGTCGTTTTCGCCGCGAGATCGCCGGAGAGGGGGACGGCGCTATCCGTTCGGACCAGCATCCGCCCCGATCCGACGGGCCGGAGGATCGAAATCGCGTCCGCCGACGCCGCACGGCCGGACAGATCCCCAGCGAAGCCGTCCCAGAACGGGATCCTTCGCCATGAAACGCCCCTGCGGGCCGCGTCGGTCCGGACGACGTCGATCCACAGACCGTCGAAGAGCCTCTCTCCGTCAGACCCCGGATAATACCACGTCCCTGAGGTCCACGGGATCCGCTCCATCGCGAGATCCCCGAGCGCCGCGTTGGGAACGTACATGAAGACCGCGTCCATCTCCGTGAGACGCCGCAACGTGTCTCCATTCAGCCGGGTCGCGGCTTCATCCCTGTTGCCGCCGAGGCCATCCGGAGGAGGCCGGTCCATCCACGCGACGCTCAGGCCCCCCACCGTGAGATTCCCGCTCCCCGAGTAGAGCGGTACGTCCGTCAAGAGACCCTTCATGAGCGCGTACCCGTCCCGGACGATGCAGACCTTCGGAAAGACATCGGCGACGGCGCGCATGGCGTCGGACGTCAGCGTTGCCGCGTGTCCGGTCCGGCGATAGATCCACCGAATGCTCCCGAGCCTCGCTTCGACCGTGACACCGCTCACCTTCAGGTCGAATCGGTCGATCGGCTCGCCGTACCGGCGGCGGACCGATCCGCGGCAGGAGAGGCAATCTTCGCGGTTCGCGGGAATGGTGTGCGCGTTATCGAGCGGGCAGGGGAGCGGTCCCTCCTTCACGACGAGCCAGAACGGCGTCATCCGGACGACATACGAGGGCGACGGGAACAGCGCGATTCCGGGAATTTCGAGACTGCCCTCGTAGACGTTCATCCCGGCCGGACGTCCCTCGATCACGCCCTCGTAGAGCGCCCGGTACCACGGGGCGCTGAAGAGCGTCAGCGTTTCCGACGAAAAGGGAGGCCGCGTCCGTATCAGGGGCGCCGTGGTTTCGACGAAGTCGTTCGCGTGGAAGACCTGAACGAACCACGCCGGGCGCGTCCGCGTTCCCGTGTCGTTCCCGGCAGTCCGGTCGATGTCCGGCGAGACGATGCGCCACTGGATCGTCAATTTTCGGTCGTTGCGCCCCTCGCTCCCGGGGAACGACGCGACGAGGAAGTTCCGGTGGATGCCGCCCGCACTCGCCGGAACCGCCGGACGAAGCTGGAACGTGGCGAAGGAACCGCCGGTCGGGCGAGCGAAGATCGTATCCGCGGACGGGTTTGTCCCGACCCGTCCGTCGATCCACGCGACGTTTCCGACCGTCACGTCCATCTCCGACTCGAGCGAATAATAGTCAAAGACTGTCGTCGGGTGAAGGAGTCCTTCGAGAACGTACCGTCCGAGGTATTCCTCATTGTCCGTCGGGATCTGCCGCAGCGTCGAACGGATGGCCCGCCACGGCTCTCCGCCCCCGGGAGCGTCCATCAGATTCGGCGGAGGACCGGAGGGGGCGGAGGGGCCGACGGGGCGATCCGTTTTCATCCATTCGGTCGACGAGCGCAGGTAGTCCGTCACCTGTTCGAGAATCGTCCTATCGTCCCCCTGCGCGAGCGGGACGCCCGAAAGCAGCCGGTTCACGAGGTCCGTCATCTTGTCGCCGTCGGCGACGGCGTCGCTCCGCAGGATGGCCTTCGTCGTCGCGCTCGATCCGTACTTGCTCACGGAGCTCTTCGCGCCTCCGAGGCCGTAGAAGCGAAAGGTCGTCCCCCAGCCGAGGGTGTGCGGCAGGTACGTGCTCGACCAGTCGCGATCCGAAGGCGTCCAGCCCGGGACCAGGTCCAGCCCGTCCGGAACGCCGTCGCCGTCCGTATCCGGGTTCGCGGGCAGCGACGCGAACACGTCGCCGGACGCCGGAGACGCCGTTTCCTCCGCGTCGGGACGCCAGTCCCTGTCGCCGTCGACGGCGTAGCGGAGCGAGAACGACGCGTCGGCCGACGCGAAGATTCGCCCGTCGATCGCCTGCATCGGGAACGAGACCGTAAAGAGCCCATGCCCGTCCCCGGGCGGGGGCGTCCACGTCACGGAACCGTTCGTCCCCGTCAGGGCTCCCGCGTCCGCGGAAACGGAGATTCGGGCCGACGCGAGTTCCTTTTTTGCGGCGTCGAAGGCGCGGAAGCGCACATGCGTCGGAACGTCCGCGAAGCTGTAGGGGCGCAGCAGCGCGTCGAGGTCCACCTCGAGATCGACGCTCCCGATCGTCGTGAATCGGTGCGGGTCGGTTCCCCACGAAACCTCGACCTCGTTGGAAAATCCGTCGCCGTCCTCGTCGAAGGCGATGCGGATCTCGTCGCCGTTTTCGTTCCACGCCGCGTCGCGGGCGCTCACGCGAACGTCGATCCCGGCGTCCCGCGCCGCGCGCGAGAGCGACCAGCGCGCGAGAATGCCTCGGACATCGGCCGACATCGGAATTGCGGCGAGCGACGACCACCGTCGCGGCTCGTATTTCCGCGACGCCCAGGAGACGACGTACCGTTCGGGATTCGTGTCCGCAATGGTTCCCGTCAGCGTCACGGTTCCCGAAGCTCCCGGCACGGGAAGGAGCACGGGATCGAGGCGCACGACGGGAGGCTCGTTGTCCGCGACGACTTCCGCCCGTCCGAGGAGCGTCTCGCGCGGCGACCAGGTCTCGACGCGCAGCCCCGACGGGTGCGACGGGTTGCGTTCGACCAGCGTGATGTCTCCGGATTGTGCGAGGATCGCCGCGATCGTGTACCCCTCGCCCTGCGTTCCGCCGAGCGACCACAGGCCTCGTCCGTCGGAACCGAACGCGTGGAGATCCCCCCGCGACGCCCGGAGGAAGCCGAAGTCCATGCGCATGAACGGACCCGCCTCGTCGCCTGAGTTACGGACATCTTCGAATGGAACGGTCCGGGCGACTGCCCGCGTCGCCGGGTCCAGAAGCACGGCCGCAGTCCTTTCCCGGTCGCCGGATATCCGACACTGGGCCCATACGCCGCCCTCGCCCGAACAGAGCGGGCCGAAGAATCCGCGTGCCTCCGAGACAGGCGCGATCGTACCGAGAAGCGCTCCGTCGCGCGAGAAGACGCGCAGCGGCGCAGGGGCCCGTTCGCTCGCCCAGAGGTCGCCCGACGCGTCCTCGAACGCGCCGCCCCACGTCGGGGGCGCGGCAGTTCGCGGCAGTTCGATGCGCCCGACGATGTCGCCCGAGGCCGTGGCGCGCAGGACTTCCCACCCGCAGGCCACGAGCGCGGTTCCGTCGCGCCCCTCGAAGAGTCCGTCGATGCGCGCCATTCCCCGGAGCGCCCCCCAGACGCGCCATTCCGAAACCGCGTCGCCCGAAGCGTCGAGCCGCACGCAGCGGTCGAGTTCCCTGTCGGCGACGAGGATCCCTCCGTCGGGTGTCCGGACGGCCCCGATCGGGTCGACGAACCGTTCCGGAGGTGTCGCGATCGCGCCGAGGAGGTCTCCCGAGGCGTTCATGACGACGAGGCGGTGGTTGTATCCGCCGTCCGCCGCGACGATCCTGCTCCCCGAGACGGCGAGCGCCGTCACGCGATCGAAGCTTCCGGGGGCGCTCCCTGCGTCGCCCCACGTCGCGACGAGATCTCCCGACGCCGAGACGCGCGCGAAGATCCTGAAAAACGGCGATCCGGCCGGGAAGATCGACGGCGGAAAGGGCTGGGCGCTCGCGATGACGGCCGACCCGTCGTCGAGCGCCGCGACGCGTCCGGGCGACGGCATCGGGAAGGAGCCTCCGGCGATCACGGGAAGCACGTCGGCGACCAGGTTTCCCTGCGCGTCGTACCGGCGCGCGAGTGGTGCGAACGTGTCGGGAGAGACGATGCGCTCCATCGACGTCACCCAGAGGCCGCCGTCGGAAAGAAGCGCGACGCCGCGCAGGTCGGTGAACGGAGCTCCCGCGGGCCCGTCCGTAACGACGGTCCGGAAGACCGATCCGTCGGGGGCGCAGAGATAGACCCGTCCCGTGGAGCGCGACCCGAGCGCGATGCGTCCGCCTCCGGCCGCGAGGAGGTCCCTGTCGGTGATCCCGCGCGGGACGAGCTCCGCCGCGCGAAGGAGCGTTCCCTCGCCCGTCTCCGGGTTCACGGAATAGAGCCCGCTTCGGTGGAGCAGCAGGAGCTTCCCGTCGCCCCATGTCAGCGCGACGCACGGCAGCAGCTTCTTCCCGCCACACGCGGGGTCGAGGGAGCGCAGAAAGGCGCCGTCGGGAGAGAATACCTGAAGCGGCGAACGCCGGGAGGCCGCGAAGATCCGCCCGGACTCGTCGGCGGCGACGGCGTACGGATTCTCGATGACGGACCGGGAATCGCGGTCCGTCGATCCGGCCGAGCGCTCGAGCGTCAACGGGCAGATGGCGTCGACGACGTAGCGCCCGGAGGGGAGGGGCGTCAGTCCGTCGGACGAAAGGGCCCGCCATCCGACGCGCTCGCGATCCCCCGCGAGCCATTCCGTCCGACGCGGCGGAATCTCGACGACGGGCGCGTCTCCCGAGGAGATCCTGAAGAGCAGCGGAACGGCCCGATCGGTGCGTGCCCGGAAGGAGGCGACATCTTTCTTTCCGGGGCTGAAGGCCGGCGAAAACGGCGACGGGGAGATCCGGAAGTCCGAAAATCCAAACCGTTCGATCGGCCTGGAGGACGATGCCCGGCCCGCGTCGGGTGACGCCGCGACGAACGTCGACACGGCAGCGACAACGATTCCCGCGAGCTCGAAGCGTGTGTGACGCCGCATATTCGGGGCACCTCCTCGCAGACGACAATTTTTCAGTCTATTATGACACATCGTCCCGAATCGAACCACGGAGTCGTTTGGCGACGTTGTTTACTCCCGACGGAATTCACTGTAGTATCTTCAAAAAAAGCTCGTTACGCCCGTATGAAGAAACTCCGGCAAATACCCCTGCTGCGTCATATCCCGAATCACGAAGGAGGAAGAACCATGTCCGAATTTCCGGTTCGAGTATCGTCCGTAGAGGCGCGGAGACGTTCCGTCGTCGCCCGTATCTGGCCACGGACGGAACTTTTCGAAGGGTTGCTCCGGATCTGCGAGGAACATGACGTCAGGGCCGGGTGCATCACGACGATGCTCGGAAGCCTGCTGCGCACCCGGTTCGTCTACCCGGTCCCGTTCCCGGGCGCGAGGATGGGGGCGAAGTACGTCGACCCCGTCGGGATCGAAGGGCCGATCGAGCTCCTGGGCGGGAGCGGCTTCATCGGGACGATGGCCGACGACGGCCGCACCGTCGTCCACCTTCACTGCGTGATGTCCGATCCGTCGATGCGCGTCATAGGCGGACATCTCCTCGAGACCGGGAACCCCGTTATGAGTACGGTCGAGATAATGATCGAGGCGTTCGACGACGTATCGATCACACGCGCGTTCGACCCAGAGACGGATTTTTCGCTGTTCTCCATCGGCCGGGCCGGAGACGCCCCCCGCGGCTGACGGCAATCCGGCCGCATCAGGGGGACGCTTTCGCCGTCCCCGGCAGGACGATCTCGACGATGAGCCCGCCGCCCGGCGCGTTCGCCGCAGAGATCGTTCCGCCGTGCAGTTCGACGGCCCGGTGAGCGATCGCGAGCCCGATTCCGGTTCCGCCCGAGTCGCGCGTCCGCGAGGATTCCGTCCTGTAGAAGGGCTCGAAGATCTTGCTCAGCTCCCCTTCCGGAACACCCGGACCGTGATCCAGAACGCGGAGCGCGACGCCACGCCCGGGGTCCGACACGATCGTGACCTCGACGGCCGTTCCGGGCGACGTGTAGCGCAGCGCGTTCCGCAGGACGTTCTCCACGGCGCCCCGGAGGATCCCCTCCTTCATCGGAATGGCCCAGCCGCGTCCCTCGGAACGAAAGAGTATCCCCTTGCCCGTAGGCCGGGCCTCGAACCGCGCGTCCTCGACGACCCGACCGACGAGAAGTTCGAAATCGCCCGGTTCGGGCGCGACGTGTCCCATCTCGACGTCGACGCGCGAAAGCGACAGCAGCTGCCCGATCATGTCGTTCAGGAGAACCGCCTCGGATTCGATACGGGCAAGCGATTCGCCGGCGCCGGGGGCCTTTTTCCGGGCGAGTTCGAGCGCGACGCCGAGGCGCGCGAGCGGCGTGCGCAGCTCGTGGGAAATATCCCGTATCAGTCGTTTCTGGGCGTCCAGAAGCTCGCGGATGTACCGAGCGGATTCGTCGAGGGTACGGGCGAGTTCGCCGACTTCGTCGGTCCGGCGGAGGACCTTTTCGTCGATGCCGACGTCGGACTTTCCGTCGGCAAGTCTCCGGGTTGCCGCGGTCAGTCGCGTGAGCGGTCCGCTGATGTGGCGCGCGAGCGCGAGGCAGAGCAGCAGCGTTGTCGCGAAGACTCCTGCGAGGTAGATCGCGAAAGGGACGCGTTTTTCGGCGATCACCCGCAGCACGGGGGGAGGGCGGCGAAACGCCCCGACGACGACGTACTCACGGCCCGACGACGACTTCATGCGCTCCACGACATTCGTAAAACTGCCGCGAGTCTCGAAATCCCGCCCGTCGGCCAACATTTCGAATGCATTCCGGCCTATTCTGCGCACGAACTCCGGCGACTCGTCCTCGAGGACGGACCGTCCGTCCGGGTGAAAGAAGAACATCGCGAATCCCGTCTCGCGACGGATCGCGCGGACCGCGGCGCCGAGCGCCTCGACGCCCTCCTTCTCGAGGATGCCCAGGCATTCGCGGCCGCGAAGCGCGAGCGCCTTCGAGAGAACCTCCTCCTGCCCCGTCAGAATGATTCCCTGCCGGGACATCACCATCGTCAATCCGAAGCTGACGACGACGGACATGAGAATGGTCGCGAGGAACCAGAGAAAGACCTTCGCGAACAGCGACGAACGCCTCATCCGCCCTTCGCCTCCTCCGGCGGGAAGGCGAGAATGTAGCCCACGCCGCGCACCGTCTTGATCCGGTCCGACCCGTCGGGGTAGGGGCCGATCTTGTGGCGGAGGTTGCTGATATGGACATCGAGACTTCGGTCGAACGGCGTGAAGGGGCGCTTGAATACCTGCTGCATCAGTCTCTCGCGCGAGCAGGTCGTTCCGGGTTCCTGCATGAGCGCCTCGAGGAGATCGTACTCCATCGTCGTCAGGTCCGTGCGGCGGCCGTCGACGCTGACGAAGCGGGCGGACGGGTCGAGGCGGAGACCTCCGACAGTCAGGGCCGTCTCGTGCGATCCCTGCGCCTCGTCCGCATCCGCCGCGGCGGGGCGGCCGCGCCGCAGGATCGCGCGCATCCGGGCCGAGAGTTCGCGCGGGTTGAACGGCTTCGGCAGATAGTCGTCCGCGCCGAGCTCCAGTCCGACGATCCGGTCGACGTCGTCGCCCCGGGCCGTGAGCATGAGCACGGGGACGTCGGACGTCCGCCTGAGTTCCCGGAGGACGTCGAGTCCGCTCTTTCCGGGGAGCATCACGTCGAGGACGATGAGCGAGAAGTCGCCCCCCGAAGCCTTCGGAACGGCGCTCTCTCCGTCGTGGACGACCGCGACGTCGAATCCCTCCGTCCCGAGATACTCCGCGAGGAGATCGCAGAGTCCATGGTCGTCATCGACAAGCAAGACCCGATCCACAGGGCATCCCTCCCTTGCCCTCTATTGTACCGCTCCCTATCGCTTTGCCCCGGCGTTCGCCCCGTCCGCGCCGGATTTCAGACTCACGAGGACCGTGCAAATGTCCCTGACCTCATCTGAGGAAAGATTTTCGAAGTTTCCGAGCTTTCTTATCGCGAGGGCGACGAACTCGTTGCGGGACATCTCCGGAGCGTCGTCGTCCGCCTCCGGACAGACGAGAAACGACGCGATAGTGCCGGTCAGCGTGCTGATGAAGCCGATTCCGACGAGCATCAGGCACACCGCGACGATGCGTCCCCCGCCCGAAACCGGCGCGATATCCCCGTAGCCGACCGTCGTGGCAGTCACGAAGGCCCACCAGAGCGAATCGTTGAAGCCCATGTTCTCGAAGTGACCGACCGCGACGGCGCCGAGGAGGATCGTCGAGGTCGTGAAGAAGAGGATGTAGTGGAAGTTGTGCCGACGGAAGAACCGGTCGATGTACCTGTGGGTTCGCCCGAATGAGACGAAGAGCCGCAGGAGCCGGACCGCCTGGAACGCCCGCGCGGACCTGAAGATCGTGAAGATCCGTAAGGCCCTGAGTCCCTTGAACAGGGCGTTGAACGGAATGATCGCGACGAGCTCGACGATATGCGTCCGGACGTACGCACGCCGGTCGCGGGCCCGGTAGAGGAACACGAAGTAATCCGCGACGAAAACGGTCCAGATCGCGAGGTCCGCCGCATCGATCATGGAGTCCTGCGCTTCCGTCAGATCGAGACGGTCCTGGACGACGAGAAGCACGACACAGAGAATCGCGAGGAGCACGAGGATACACTCGTAGACCGTCCGCAGCGTCCCTTTTCCGGAATCCATCGCGCACCACGCCCCGATCCTCCCAAAGATGGCGGGAGACGCGCCCCGCCTCCCGGCCCCGGTTCGTATGATACACCACGAACGCGCCTTGGACGCCCGGCGCGACGCCATTCCGAAAAACGGCTTGCGCTCCTCCGCACGCTGTGCGATACTGCTTCGCTAAAGCGGCGCGGGAATCCTCCCCGTTTCGGGATGGCGTGCGCCGCCCCCCGGAACCTTTCAGAAGGAGTGGATGTCATGAAAATTGCGGAAAAGTACCGAAAGGCCGCGCCGTCGAAGATCCAGAAGATCTTCCAGGTCGCCGCGGCGAACCCGGATATCGTGTCGCTCGGCATCGGGGAACCGGATTTCGACACCGAACACGACATCATCGACGAGGCCGCGCGCGCCGCGAAGGCCGGATACACGCACTATCCCCCGATCCAGGGGTACGAGGACGTCCGACAGTCCGTATGCAACTACTGGGGCCGGCGCTACGGCCTGAAATCGACCCCCGACGAGGTTCTCGTCATGGCGGGCGGCGTCCAGTCGCTCCACCTCGCGCTCCAGGCGCTTCTCGAGCCCGGCGGCGAGGTCATCACCCCGGAACCGTGCTTTCCGCCCTACTTCGACCAGATCGCGCAGCACGACGGCGTCGCCGTCCACCTGCCGACGACCGGGGAGGACGGTTTCATCCCGACGCCCGAGGCGATCGAGCGCGCCGTGACGCCGAGGACTCGTGCGCTGCTCCTCTGCTCGCCGAGCAACCCGACGGGCCGCGTCATGACCCGCGCGCAGATGGAGGGCATCGCGGCCGTCGCAGAACGACACGATCTCGTCGTCCTCTCCGACGAGATCTACGATGCCCTCGTCTTCCGCGGGAAACACGTTCCGTTCGCGAGCCTGCCGGGAATGAAGGCGCGAACCCTCACGATGAGCGGACTGTCAAAGAGCCACTGCATGACGGGATGGCGGCTCGGCTACGCGATCGGCCCCGCGGAGCTGATCCGGACCATGTGCCTCATCGCTGCGAACCAGACCTACGGCGTCTGCGCGCCCTCGCAGCGCGCGATGCTCTACGCGCTCGACAGGCACGACGGAAAGATCGCCGAGCGCCTCGCCGCGTTCCGGGAGCGGCTCACCTACGTCGCCGGCCGTCTCAACGCAATGCCGGGCGTCAGCTGCGCGGAGCCCGAGGGGGCGTTCTACCTCTTCCCGAGCGTCAGGGGGACCGGAATGACGAGCGACGCGTTCGCGTGGGAGCTGCTCGAGAAGGGGCGCGTCGCGACGCTCCCCGGATCGGCGTTCGGCGCGTGCGGCGAGGGCTACCTCCGCCTGGCCTGCACGTGCTCGATGGAGAAGCTCGGAGTCGCGATGGACCGCATGGCCAGCTACGTCGAAGGCCTGCGCGCGTAACACGCACGACGGCGAAGGGGCCGGGAGACATCTCCCGGCCCCTTCTTTTTTCTCGTGTTTACTTCGGATCGGGGCGGTAGCGGTACGACGGATGTTCGAGCCCCGTCGGCGGATAGAAGACATCGCCGACGTAGGTGAACCCGAGCTTCTCGACGAGGATCGTCCGCGACGCGACGTTCCTCGGGTTGTGCCCCGCGAAGAGCCCCTTCGCGCCGAGCGCGTCGAACGCGTATTTGATGACGGCGAGCGCCGCCTCGACCGCGTACCCCTGTCCCCACATCGCGCGCCGCAGGTGGAACCCCAACTCGTAGACGCCGTTCGGCAGGTCGTGGGGCCGAAGGCCGCAGCACCCGGCATGGCGGCCGGTCGAGAGCTCGAAGATCGGCCAGTACTGCACGCCGTAGACCTCTCCGTTGCGGATCTCCGTCGCGAGACGGTCGCGAACCTCCTGGTCCGTGAACGCGCCGCTCGCGCAGATGAGCTTCGTTACCTCCGGGTCGCCCCACAGGCCGAACGCGAGCTCCATATCGTTCGCGGTCCACTTCGAAAACCCGAGACGCTCCGTCTTCAGGAAATACTCCCTCATCGCGCGACACCTCCGTGTAAGACCACTATATCATTATCCCCGGCAGACTGGTTGCTCTGACCTGTGTAAACGACGCTACGATTTATTATTAAATATGCATTTATTCTCCACTTCTTCATGACATTATTCCTGTCCAGCCACAATGATCCAATTTTCTTCTTGACATTTCTCGAGAACAAGCGGTAAGCTCCTTCCATGCAATGAGAAAAATCACATGATATGAAATTTGTTACATCGTTCTGATTCTCCGCCTCAAATCATCGCTCCCTAACGAGGTGAATTCTGTGAGTGTGAAAGACGAACAACTTCTTGCCTGGATTTCGGAGGAGTTTTATTGCAAAGGGATCAGCCAGGTCGATCTCGCAAAGAAACTGCGTACCTCGAAAGCAACTGTCAGCAGACTGATTCAGAAGGCCGTGGCGGAAGGAATCGTTCGTTTCGAGATTACCGTTCCACGACAAAACAACGTTCAGCTTGAAAAAGAACTCGAAGAGGTTTTTGGCATCAGCCGTGCGGTCGTCATCAACACAAACCTGTTGGACGAGCAGGACAAAATGGACCACGTCGGCAGGATCGGCGCGGAATTTCTGCCGACTTTCCTCAACGACGGCGATATCGTGGGGCTTTCGGGAGGGCGAAGCGTGAATTCTCTCGTGAAGCACCTTGCACAGGAAGACTGTACAAAACAGATTGAAATCACGCAACTCTCCGGCGTGTATTCCGAACAGGCGCCCCAGAACAGCTCGCTCTACGCGGCGGAACACATGGCCCGAAAATTCGGCAGCAAATGGCATCCGCTGCTTCTTCCCGCCGTCATGGGTTCCGTTCACTCCAGAGACGTTCTCATCAACGACCCTGCCTTTAAAAAATCGTTCGGCATCTTCGAAAAAATCAACGTAGCCGTCCTCGGCGTCGGTTCACTCCTGGGCGACGTCCCGGATTCCGACCTCTATAGAACCGGGTACCTCGAAGAAGACGAACTCCAGAAACTGAAAAAGCAGGGAGCTGTCGGCGTCATTTTGTCCAATTTCATCGATGCAGACGGCAACCCTGTCCCATCAAGCCTGAAGGAACGCATCATTTCCATGAGTCTCGATCAGCTTAAGGCAGTTCCCTTCTCGATAGGCGTCGCCAATGGTCCGGGGAAAGTCCTTCCGGTTCGGGCCGCTCTCAAGGGCGGCTATTACAAGAGCATCATCACCGATTCCGAGACTGCCGCGTCTCTTCTGGAAAACAAATAGCATCACGGGCAAAAACCACAGGGAGGCATCATTTATGATCGATTTGCGAAGCGACACACTGACAAAACCATCACTAGTCATGCGAACCGCCATGGCGAACGCCGATGTGGGAGATGACGGGCGCGTCGATTCCAATAATCGGGGGGAAGATCCCACAGTCAACAGGCTGCTCGATCGAGCCATGACCACACTCGGCAAAGAAGCCGCACTCTTTCTTCCAAGCGGAACCATGGGGAATCTCTCCGCCATGATGGCGCACTGCGAACTGGGCGAATCCGCAGCCGTTGCTGACTGTCTGCATATCCTTCGTAGCGAAAGGGGCGTGTTCAATACTCGCCCGGGCGGCATCCGGGCCATGAGATACGCGACGGACAGCTACGGAACTCCCGATCTGAGATCTCTTCGTTCTTTGCTCGAAAAACGAGCGGTCCACGTCGTATGTGTCGAAAATACCAACAACTTCTGCGGCGGCACGTGTATCAGCCTGGCGGATATGCGCGCGACGCACGACGTGTGCCGTGAATTCAACACGCCGCTCCATCTCGATGGTGCACGCATTTTCAACGCGGCTGCCGCGCTCGGCACGACCGCGGATAAAATCGCGGCTCACGCGGACTCGGTTATGTTCTGTGTTTCCAAGGGACTCGGCGCTCCCGTCGGCTCATTGTTATGCGGAAAACCGGACTTTATCAGGAAGGCGCGCGATATGGCGAAGCTTCTGGGCGGAATCATGCGCCAGTCCGGTGTCATCGCCGCCGCGGCGCTTGTCTCTCTGGACGGCGCATACGAACACGCCGTCCGCGATAACCGCAGTGCAAAACTGCTCGGCGCAAGCATCGTACAGGCACATGGAAAACTTCGAGTCGATCCGGCATCGGTACAGTCGAATATGGTGAAGGTCTTCGTGAACGAGACGGGAAAGAATGCGAAAGAGGTTATAGCGGACCTCAGGAATCTCGGCGTCCGGGTCGGCAACGTGGATGACGAGTCGTTCCGTCTGGTTCTTCACTGCGACGTCACCGACGAGGAGGTGACGCGCGCCGCCGAAATCATTGCGAGGTATTCTGCGTCGCTGTAAGCGCCGGGCTCTATCGCCGGAAACACGAAACACCACTTTATGAGGAGGGATTGCACGATGAGAGCACGAATTGGACGTACCCGTTTCGCAGGCGTCGCGTTTTGGGGAATTGCCGCGCTCCTGCTCTTTCCGTTTGTTTCAGTCGCAGACGACAGCTATCCCGTCAAGCCGCTCCGCGTTGTCGTCGGCTATGCGCCGGGAGGTGGAAGCGACCGAACGACGCGGACGCTGCAGAAGTTTCTCGAGAAAGAATTCGGCAAGGACATCGTCGTCGAGAACATGGCCGGCGCGGGCGGTCTGATCGCGCAGGCGGCCTTGGCGCGCGAAAAGCCGGAGGGGTACATGACGACGAACGTCAACTACCCGGCTTTCGCGTACGGCCTCATCATGCAGAAAACCCCCTTTACCTTCGATACGTTCACGCCCATGTGGATCGAAGTATGCGATCCGGTCATTCTGGTCGTCAAAAAAGACTCCAAATGGAACACTCTCGCGGATTTTATCGAAGCCGTCAAAAGCGAACCCGGCAAGTACGCCGTCAGCGTCGCCGGATTGGGCGGGCAGCACGCAAATGCGCTTTGGCTCAAAAAACAACTGAAGCTCGATTTCAAAATCGTCACGTATAACAGCGGCGGGGAATCGGCATCCGCGCTGCTCGGCGGACACGTAAACGCCACTTTCGGAGACGCGGTCTCCCGAGCGGATATGCGAAGCGAACTGAAGTGCCTCGGGGTCGTTTCCGACAAAAGTAACCCGATATGGCCCGAGGGCAAACCTTTCTTCGAACAACTGAAGGCATATAACCTGACGCTGCCCGTCGAAAACTTCCAGGCTCGCTACGGAATCTACTGGGTCCAGACCGAATTCAGGAAGAGGTATCCCGATCGGTACAAAAAGCTTGTCGACGCTTTTGTGCGAGCAACCTCCAGTCCCGAGTACAAGGCTCTGGCGGAAAAGAGCGGCATTGCTCCAAGTCTTGTGAATCAGGAAGGAACCGGGATGTCCGGAGTCAACTATGGAGCGGTGTTTGCAAAGGAATTCGAAGTCATTCGAACTGAAATCGTACCCCTCTTCAACGCAAAATAGCCCGTTCGACAAGGAGGAGACGATGTTTTCTTTTCGGATGGGTAGAAAAAACATTTCCGTCAATCCACAGATTTTTCTTTTACTACTCGTATGGGGATTTACGTTCGCGTATTATTCCCAAACGAAGGACCTCTCTTTCGAGGCGCTGCTCTTTCCCCGATTTCTCTTCTTGGGAATTCTTGTCTCAGGAGTTGCCATCCTTCGCAAAAGCGTAACAATTACACCCCTTGTACAACCGCATGCCGTGTACGAGGAAATAAACGACTGCTCGACTCTTCCTCCTCCGAAGGTCGTGTTTTTCACAGTCGGAACGGCCGTCTGCATTTTTCTCTTCGTTAAAACCATTGCCGTCCTTTCGGTCGTTCCTTCAACATGTCTCCTGTTGTACATCACGGGGGTCAGAAAGCTCAAGATCTACCTCACGGTACCCGTCAGCCTCGCTCTGTTTATCTATTTCTTTTTCGAAAAATGGCTGATGGTCAGCCTGCCCCATGCTTTTTTGTGATTTTCGGGAGAGGAAGCGCTCAACACGATGCACGATACACTGAGTCTTTTCACTGAAGGATGCAAAACGATTTTCGCGCTCGAACCTATCTTCTGGATTATTCTGGGGACGGCTCTCGGCTTGCTTGTAGGGGCCATCCCCGGTTTTACCTCGTCCATGGCTACGGGGCTCCTTCTGCCCGTTACATTCGCCATGGACAGCCTGACGGCGCTGATATTTCTCATCTCCGTGTACATATCCGCCATATACGGAGGTTCCATCACAGCCATCCTTCTGAATACGCCTGGGACTCCGGAATCCTCCGCTACGAGCTTCGACGGATACGAGATGACGCAGAAGGGCATGGGGTGCGAAGCGATGGGAATAGCCTTCTGTTCTTCAGCCATCGGCGGATTGATCAGTTATACCGTCATGTTTTTCGTCATGAAACCGCTCGCCGATTTCGCACTTCGATTCGGTCCCCCGGAAATGTTTCTGATCGCAATGATGGGAATTTCCGTCCTGGCGGCGCTTTCGACCGAATCTCCCGCGAAAACGCTGCTAGCAGGCTTCTTCGGTCTGTTGCTCGGCACGATGGGAATTATTCCGACAGGAGAATGGCGCGCAACGTTCGGCTGTCTCTTCCTTGCGGACGGAATTCAGGTCGTTCCCGCGATTATCGGCTTCTTCGCCTTCTCGGAGATCCTTTCGATGGTAAGTCGCGAGAACGTCATCAAGACGGGAGAAAGAGTTCAGTACAGCATCAAACGAATCTTCGCAGGTATGCCGATGGCCTTGAAATACCCAGTCACCATTCTGCGATCGTCGATCATCGGAATCATTATCGGGGCCATCCCTGCAGCCGGAGCTTCCGTTGCGGCGTTCGTCGGCTACGGCGAAGCGAAACGGGCTTCGAAGGATCCCGAGTCTTTCGGCAGGGGAAATCCCGAAGGAGTCGCCGCTCCCGAGGCCGCGAACAACGCATCCACCGGCGGCGCCCTGATTACGACGCTTGCGCTCGGCATTCCGGGGAGTTCAACATGTGCGGTGTTGCTCGGCGCGATGATGATTCAGGGGCTTCGTCCCGGACCGCAGATACTCCGGGAGCAACTGCCACTTGTCTATGCAATTATCGCAGCGGCAATATTATCGCAGGCGATCATGATTTTCATGTCCGTCTACTTGGGGTACTCCTTCACGTTTCTGCTCAGAATTTCCACCAAAATATTGGCCCCGATGCTCATTTTCTTCTGTATCGTCGGATCTTTCGCCGTTCGCAACGCCGCATTCGATGTCTGGCTCATGTTTGCATTCGGAATTCTGGGTTGGTTCATGAAACGGTTCGACTATTCGTTGCCTGCGGTTGTTCTTGGAATTGTTCTTGGCGGTATCGCCGATAATGAGCTGATACGAACGTACGCTCTCTTCGGGAATTCGACTCTACTAGCTTTCATCCAGCGTCCGCTCTCGCTTGTCATCCTGGCTTTCATCGTCCTGGGATTGGTCCACCGCTTCATCCGGAAAAAACCAATACTTACCGAGGAGGCATAACCGTACAATGACCGTAGATTTTTCAAAATGGAAAGAGGCTCCTTCGTTTTATGCAGGAGACCCTCTGCATCTCGCAAAACAGGAAAAGATCCAGAAGGCTATAGAGCGAAACGGACTTGAAGCGTTTCTTCTGACAAAATCCGAAGCTGTCCGCTATGCGACCGATTTCTACGTCAAAGGGTATCGCCCTTTCATGGAGCCGGAGTATTTTACCGTCATTCCGAAGGGGAAAAAACCGGTAGTCGGTCACAGTTCCGGAAGCGATAACTACCGGATCCGTATCAAGTCCGATATCGAAGATCACCGTAAAGTCTCCGGCATCGCGAAATGGGGCAAGGAGATCGTCGCTATTTTCAAGGATTACGGGATCACGAGCGGACGCGTGGGAACGGATTTTCTTCCCTTCAATGTTCGTGACGATATTCAGAAAGAGCTTCCACAAATCGACTTTGTCGATATTTCAGAAATCTGGGTGGAACTGACTGTCATTAAACATCCCGTCGAGGTCGAAATCCTCCGGGGTGCCGTAGAAATCGCCGAGATGGGCATAGCCGCGACAATCGAGGCTGCAAAACCCGGAATGAGGGAGTATGAGCTGGCGGCCGTCGGAGAATACGTCATGAAGATGAACGGCAGCGAAATGACCCCTTTCGTGACGAATATCGCGTCCGGTTACAATGCCTCGATTTTCGAACGTATCGCCACGGAAAAGCGCGTTCGCTACGGTGAGATGCTCATCATCGATATGGGGTGTATGTACAAGGGCTATACAGGAGACCTTGGCCGGACGATTTGTATCGGCGGAAAGCCGACGAAGGAGCAGAAACGAATCTACCAGGTCGACTTCAAGGCATTGAATGCCGCGATCGATGCCGTCAAACCAGGTGTCACGTGCGGCGAGATCGATGCCATCGCGCGGGCTGTCATCCGCGAAGAGGGTTTTGAGAAGTACGAACACAAGTTTCAGACCGGGCACCAGGTTGGTTATGGCCTGCATGGGGAACCAGGGATCAACAGAGGTGTTGACTATGTGCTCAAACCTGGAATGGTCTTTTGTCTGGAACCGCGAGTCACCGTTTTCGACAATCCCGATATTGGCGGAGCACATATCGAGGATACTGTTCTCGTCACCGAAACCGGGCATGAGAAGCTCAGCAAGCTGGCCTACTGCGAGGAACTCTTGAGCTAAAATTCTGAATCACGACACGCCGTTGTGGCCGAGTAAGTCGTTACTATCATTCAATCTATTTCATATCATGTTTAATTTTTTTAAGCTACTAAAAATCAGTTTCAATGAAAAAACTAGAATCTTGCTATAAGAGCTATTTTAGCAACGAGTCGCCAGTTATAACCCTAACTTTGTGTATTCTCAAACAGAGATGAAAGAAGAAGAGGAGGAGCCCGACAAAAGCGCTCCTCCTTCGCTTTCAGATCCTCTCTGTTTCGCTCGTGCCAGCCTGCCTCCGTTTTTTCCGCACGACCGCGAATTCCGCCAGGGCCGCGGCCCCGACGAGAAAAAACACCGCCCGGAGCCCGATCGCGTCGCCGAGCGCGGAAAGCGCGGGAGGCACGAGAAAGTATCCGAGCCCCCATGAAACGTAGAAAACGGCGGAGGCCGATCTCTTCATCGCCGCCGGGACCGCGTCGCTGAGGGCCATCATCGCGGAGACGCACGGCGTTCCACGCCCGAACGAGCGGGGAATCAGCGTCTACAGGCTTTCAGGAGGAGGCGGACAGAAGAAAGCGAGGCATCGGTTCTTCTCCTTTACGGATGAGATATGCGTCCGCGTGGTGCTGCGCAAAGCGAACGAATGGCGTTCACTCCAGAACCTTCGCGTACAGATACTGATCCAGAATCCGTCCGTCCTTGATCACGTTGCGGCGCATACGCCCCTCGAGCGTGAATCCCGCCTTTTCGAGCACGCGGCATGACGCGGCGTTGCCCTCGTACGGTTCGGCGTAGATCCGCACGAGACCGAACGCCCCGAACGCGAAGTCCGAAAAGGCGCGGGCAGTTTCGGTCATGATTCCTTGTCCCCAATAGGGTTCGGCGAGCCAGTAGCCCATCTCTGCGGTCAGGCGATGGACGTCGGCGTTGCGGGTGATTCCGATGCCGCCGATGGCCTCGTCGGACGTAGCGACCGCGAAGAAGGTCACGGGGTTCTGCCGCGCGACGATTCCGAGAAAGGCGTTCGCATCGGCGGTCGTGTACGGGTACGGAAAGGCGTCGCGCATGCGCTGCGAGACGTTGCGGTTGTCCGCGTACTTCACGAGAGCGGGAACGTCGCCCATGCTCCACGAGCGGATCGACCCGTACGAGGTTGCGATCGGCATCATCGGTGGTTCGTCACCTCCGGAACGTGTTTTCCGGAATTGTACCACCGGACGGAGCTCAGGGAATCGCCATGGTTCCGGCGAGACCGCAGTTCTCGAGCTGCGAATACGCCTGGACGACCGTATTGGCGCTCACGCGCAACTGTTGCGCCAGGCTCCGGATCGACGGGATGCGGTCCCCGGGACGATATGTCCCGTTCCCGATCATGTTCCGGATCGTGTCGGCGACGTCCTCATACAGAAGGACGTATCGGTCGGAATTTTCTCGTTCGTCCCCATGATTCCCGAATTATAGCGTTGCGAAGGGATGGATACAGCGACGGTTGCACGTCGTTTCGACGGGTGCAGTTCGCTTCCGCGCCCATCTGCACCCGTTACCCGAATGTGCGGCTACTCCTGTTTTCGTCTTTCGTCCGCCGGTATAGTTCGTCTGCCGCAGCGAAGGGCGGCGATCAGACAAACGGGAGACGGGGACTTTCGGTTCGTCTGCATCGTCCCGTCGCGGGGAGACCCGGGCCGGTAAGGGGCTGCGCAGACAAGTGCCGTCTGCTGAAGCGCACGCGGCGAAAGGAGCGGCCGCCCGGAGTGACCGTCCGAGCCTTCGCTCCGGGCGCTCCGAAAGAAGGCGGAACTTTTCTCCGGGGAACACCGGCCCCTTTCCATTCGCGCTGAAGAGGAGCGTTCCTGACCGCCTTTCCCGGAAATGTCTTCTCTTGACGGCTCTGCGGAATCGCCGACTCGGATTGGCTTTCAAGCGCATGTTGGAAATAAAGACCCCTTGATTGTCTTTGATTCGTATTATAAAATCACATATAACTTTTGAATCGGAGGTTTTTGGCGATGGACGCGATCGATGTCACGATTCTGCGGCGTCTCATGGAGCGCGCGCGGACGACCTGGGCGGAACTCGGCTCCCTTCTGGGGCTGTCGGCTCCCGCGGCTGCGGACAGGGTCCGGAAGCTCGAGGAAGCGGGCGTGATCCGCGGCTACGCGGCGATCGTCGACCCCGACGCGGCGGGGTGCGGTCTCGGGGCGTTCATCTCCGTCACGCTCGAACGCTCCGACGACCGGGGGGCGTTCCTCGACACGGTCCGCTCGCTGCCGGAGATCCTCGAATGCCATCACGTCGCCGGGGCGGAGGACTACATCCTCAAGGTCCGCTGCGCCGACACGCGCGGACTCGAACGCCTCATCAGCGACGGGCTCAAGTCCGTCCCGGGCGTTCGGACCCGCACCGCCGTGATCCTGTCGACGGCCAGGGAGACGCACATCCTCCCGGTGCGCGTCTCCGTACGGTAGGGGGAGCGCCGCGGTGGATCCGGCGCTGCTCCTCAAGGGACTCGTGATGGGCTTCTCGATCGCCGCTCCGGTCGGGCCGATCGGCGTGTTGTGCATCCGGCGGACGCTCGGGAGCGGCATCCTTCACGGCGTCGTCTCCGGGCTCGGAACGGCGTCGGCCGACGCGATCTACGGCTGCGTCGCCGCGTTCGGGGTCACGGCCGTCTCGGATTTCCTGCTGGGGTCGCAGTTCCAGCTGCGGCTCGTCGGAGGGTTGTTCCTGCTGTATCTTGGGGTCGCGACTTTCCGCTCCGTCCCGGCGCGCGAGGCCGCGAAGGCGGGGGAGGGGCGGACCGGCGGCCTCGCGGGCGCGTATGCGTCGGCCTTCTTTCTGACGCTGACGAACCCGATTACGATCGTCTCGTTCGCGGCGGTCTTCGCGGGGCTCGGCCTCGGGGCAGCGCCCGAGGGGCGCGCTTCGGCCGCGCTTCTCGTCTTCGGCGTGTTCGCGGGCTCGATGCTCTGGTGGCTTCTCCTGAGCGGCTCGGTCCACCTGCTGCGGTCGCGGTTCGACCATACGCGGCTCGTCTGGGTCAACCGGCTCTCGGGGCTCGTCATCGCCGCCTTCGGCGTCGCGAGCATAGCGACTCTGGCGCCGTTCTGAGTGATCCGGCGGACGATCTTCGCGAGGCGACGCGACGTCGCGCGGGCAGGAGAACGTCTATAATGAAACGCACGCACGCACGCGCCGACAGCGCCGGAAGCGGGCGAATCCTTCCTGTGGAGATGAGAGCCATGAAGCGAACGCACCGGATCGGAATCGCCCTCTGCGCCTGCATTCTCGCGTTCTTCCCGCCCGTGGGCGCGGACGGCTGCTCCGAGGTCTTTCTCAAACGCGACGCCGTTCTCGTATCGGCCCGGAATTTCGATTTTTTCCGCGGAAACGGAGCCGTGCGCTTCAATCCGGCCGGAATGCGGCGGAAGGCCCAATACGCACCGACCGGCCGCCGTCCGCTCGAATGGACGAGCGCATACGCCTCCGTTGCCTTCGACACGATCCTGCAACGGACGACCTCGCCCGCGGACGGGATCGTCTATGCGGGCGTCGACGGCGTCAACCGGGCCGGGCTCAAAGTCGGCACCTACTACCTCGAAACGTCCGAATTCCCGCAGGCGGGGCCCGAAACGACGATCGACATCTGCTCGCTCCAGCAGTACCTCCTGGATGCGTGCGGCGGCGTCGAAGCAGCGCTGGCGGACCTCGGCTCCGGGCGCTACAGTGTGACGCCCACGCCGGTTTCGGAGTTCGAGATCAAACTCCACCTGTACCTTCACGACGCGACGGGCGCGTCCGCGATCGTCGAATTCGTCGGAGGCGCGATGAAGGTGACCCGCGATCCGAAGATCCCCGTCCTCACCAACACGGAGTACGACGAATCAATCGCGTCGCTCGCGCGATACGCGGAGTTCGGCGGTTCGCTTCCGGTTCCGGGGGGACGCGAGTCGATCGACCGCTTCGTCCGGGGCGCGTACTACCGGAGCCACATGCCCGTCCCGGACGATCCGGCGCAGGCCGTCGCCTTCGGTTTCGCCGCGGCGCAGGTTCTCTCCGTTCCGCCGGAGTTCCCGAACGGGAATACGTTCTGGACGATCGTCACGGACGTCGCGGGAAGGCGGATCTTCTTCCGCACGTTGGACAACCCGGCGGTCGCCCGGATCTCGCTCGACGAACTCGCAAAGTCCGCGAAGGTTTCGAGCGAGATCGACCTGCTTCGAACGGACCTTTCCGGCGACATCGGCGCGCTGTTCGACCTCGCCGCCGCCTTCAACCCCGCCGCGATTCCTCCCGCGCCGGACTACGCCCGCGCGTCCGACTGGGCGTCCCTGCCGCCGGAAGCGGACCGCACGAAATCCGCGGACGTCTTCTTCGTCCACCCGACGGCGTTTTTCTTCCCGAACGCATGGAACGAATGCCTCGAATCGAACCGGCAGAACCCTTTGGTCGACGCGGACCTCGCGAAGACGGCCGGCGTCTTCGCATTGACCTGCAATATCTTCGCTCCGAGATATCGCGAAGCGAACATCAAGGTGCTCTCGGCCTCCGAACAGGACAAGTCCCGTGCGCTCGGCGTCGCCTATTCGGACGTCGAAAAGGCCTTCGACTACTACATGGAGCATTTCAATGCGGGGCGTCCCTTCATCCTCGCGGGACACAGCCAGGGATCGAACCTCCTGCTCTGGCTGCTTCAGCGCCGTTTCGGAGACCCGAAGCTCCGCGAACGGCTCGTGGCGAGCTACATCATCGGATGGTCCGTCACGCCGGACGACCTCGAAAAATATCCGCAGCTCGTCATGAGCGATTCGCCGACGCGGACCGGGTGCATCATCAGCTACAACACGCAGGCCGTCAGTCCGGACATTTCCATCGCCATCCCCGGAGCGGTCGGGGTCAACCCGCTGACCATGGATACGACGGGCGAGGCCGCCCCGAAGGAACGCAACCTCGGCGCCGTGTTCTTCATCGACGGAAAACGGATCGAAGTTCCGCAGTTCACGGGGGCGCAGACGGTCGACGGCGCGCTGATCGTCCCGCGGCCGGACCGCACCGACCTGGTGCGCGGCGCGGCAAGCGGTTTCTATCATCCCTACGACTACTCCTTCTTCTTCCGGAACCTCGAACGGAACGTAGCGGACCGCGTGGCCGCGTTCCTGAAGGAGCATCCGGGAACGAAATAGCCCCCGACCGTTTCGGGACGAAAAAAAGGCCGCTCCTCATACGGGAGCGGCCTTCGTCATGACCGTGCGGATTGCGCGGGAGGACGGCCCTTACGCTGCGGCGCCTCCCTCGGGCGGGATCTGCCCGCTCTTGGGGTGTTTCGACATGTGGCACGTGAAGAGCATGGCCCCGATCATCGAGGCGTTGTCGAGGATCTCGAGGAGCACGTGGCTCACATGCGGCTCGTAGATGCGGATCTCCGCCGACGCGAGCCCCAGGAGGAAGTAGACGCCCCAGACGGCCGTGATGACGTAGTTCTTCCGCAGGAACCTCGGGTTCGTCCAGAATTCCTGCGGCACGCACTGCTTCGCGTAATCGATCGTGAAGGGACGTTTGAACAGCATGGATCCCCACGCCATGACGTTCATGTTTAACTGGGACAGCATTCCGAGATGGCCGATGACCCACATGTTGGACATCAGGACGACCGCGACGAAGCAGAACGAGAAGAAGAAGATCGTCCCCCAGAAGATGAAGCCGCGCACCTTGCTCCGGAGCGACTGGTACAGGCTGATCGCGAACGCGATGACGAGCGCGATTTTCAGCATCGTCAGCGGATTGCCGAACGGAAGAACCGACACGATCTTGAGAACGAGCCACGGAGCGAAGGAAATCATCATCGAAAGCATACTCACGCCGAACACCCCCACGGGAATTCCGACCGGCGTCCGGGAACCGAAAGCCGCCGTCGATCGTTGCGGAAAAAACAGCGAACAATCAGGTGACGATATGCTACCATGCCTTCGTCCAAAAGCCAGAGTCCCGGGAACCGCGCGCGCAAAACCAGTCGCGAATCGCCGCGAGAAGTTCATCGGGCCGGAAGCGGTTTTCGGGCAACGAGGATGTAACTCAGGGGGACGCCCGCGTTCGCGGCCTCGACGCGGGCGTGTCCGGCGGAGACGTCGGTCGCGTCCTCGCGAAACAGCTCGATCGCCAGTCCGCTTTCGATAAGGCCGGTCACGATGTCCGAAATCGTGTGGACGAACCAGTACTGCGTTGCGCCGCCCTCGTACTCCGCGCGGCCGGGCCGTATTTACGCCTTCAACATTCCAAGCAACTCCGCGAGTTTCGCGACGCCCTTTTCCGCCGCGTGCTGGCTGATCAGCCCCTCCTTGGCGAACCCGGTGATGTGCACGCCGCAGCGCCCCTCGTCTGCGTCGCCGATCTCCACGCACAGGACGACCGGGCTCATGTTCATGAGCCCCGCGCGGATCACGCCCGTCACGCGCATGGACCCCTCTTCCGCTTCCTCGGCGAGACGGCCGTTCTTCGCGAACCACGCGTAGAGCTTGAGAAGAAGGTCCTTCGGCTCGGTTTTCAGGCGCATCTCCCGCTCCGCGACGTCCGTTTTCGACATCTTCGCCCCGAGCTTGGCTCCGAAGCCCGTCGCCGTTTTCGAAAAGGGTATCTTCGTTCCGGAGAGGTTCATTCCGGTCTTCATCACCTGTCCCAGTTCCTCGATCAGAAGGCGATCGACGAGTCTCTCCCGGTCTTCCGGCATCTTCGGATCCACTCCTCGCGTGATGGGGTTCTCTTTCGCGTCAAGTATACCCCGCTATTCCGGGATACGAAGAAGTGCAAAGGCGCGATTGCGTTTTCTTATGGAATCGGAAGAATCCCGAAGAGCGTCTTAAGGCTGGAGGGCTAGAATTGATCATGACATCTGGGAGACATTCCCGCGCGAAAGCGAGGTATTTCGAAATGAAAAAAACGCTCGTATTTCTCGTCTCGATCCTTTTCGCAACGACATCCCTTCCTGCGTCCGTTTCCGCAACGGCTCAGGAAGCCGGACCGACGCTCGACGAGTGTCTGGCGCTCGCGCTCGAACATCATCCGGACATGGCGACGGCGACCACGAAGGTCCGGCGCGCCGTGAGCCAGACGAAGGAAGCCGCGGCCGACCTGCGACCGTCTCTCGCCGCCGCCGCGTCGGTCTCGACGAACGACGGTTCCACGAAGGAAAGCTACGGAGGCGGAGTCGGCCTGAGCCACACGATCTCCGACGGCGGACTTCGGGAACTCGCGCTGAAGAAGGCTGGGGTCTCGGTGACGGCCTCGGAGCGGGACGCGGTGCGCACGCGCCAGACGCTGCTCTTCGGCGTGAAGGAGGCCTTCTTCTCGCTGCTGCGGTATTACGAGGACGTCTCCGTGGCGCAGGAGACCGTGACGCTCTACGAAGCGCAGCTCGCACAGGCCAGGGCCTTCTACGATGCGGGGAAGACGAAGCGTTCCGACGTGACGACCGCCGAAGTGAACCTGAGCCAGGCGAAACAGGATCTGACGAAGGCCAGAGGATCGCTCGCTACGGCATGGGCGACGCTCGAAAACGCCGTCGGAACTCCGTTGCCCCGCGCGGGCAAGCGGCCGCAGATCCCCTCGTCCGGTGTCCCGGCGACTCCGGCCGAGGAGGAAGCACTGAAGGAAGCCATGTCGCTCCGGCCCGACTACCAGGCGCAGGAAGCCCGGATCACGGCGGCCGGAATGGCCGTCTCCCACGCTGCGAAGGGCATGAATCCGACGCTGTCGATCAGCGGAGGGTACGACTTTTCCGACGGACACACGGGCTGGTCGGGGCAGTGGAGCGCCGCCATGAAGCTCTCGATTCCCGTGAGCGACGGAGGAGCGACCGCGGCGAAGACAGAAACGGCCCGGGCCGATCTCGACCTCGAGAAGCAGTCCCTCGAGAGCATCCGGCAGACGATTCTTCTCGAAGTCCGCACGGCGCTTTCCAATCTTGCGACCGCCGGGGAACAGGTCGCGACGGCGCGCGAGGGGTTGCGGCAGGCGAAGGAGAACATGGATCTCGCGGTGGGGCGGTACGGCGTCGGCGTCGGGACGAGCCTCGAGGTTTCCGACGCGGGGGACAAGTACAACAAGGCCAGAAAGGCCGTCGTTCAGGCGGATTTCGATCTCCAGATCGCCCGCGCGACGCTGGAGAAAGTTCTGGGGCGCGACGTGAAGGTTTCCGCAGCGACCGGCAGGGAAGGAAGGGATTTCAAATGAGGAAGACGTTACGGCGGCTGTTCGTCGGGTGTCTGGGAATCGCGCTCCTGGCCGGCGGATACATCTTCTACGCCGGTTCGAAGAGCAACGGCGACTCGGCGGCCTACACGACCGAACCTGTCGTCCGGGGGAACATCACGAGGGTCGTCTCCGCGACCGGCAAGATCCAGGCCGTCAACACGGTCGAGGTTGGAAGCCAGGTTTCCGGTACGATCAGGAAAATCTACGTCGACTACAATTCGTCCGTGAAAAAGGGGCAGCTCATCGCCGAGATCGACGCGAGCGTTCTCATGGCGAAGGTGAAGGAGTCCGAGGCGAACCTGAGTTCCATGAAGGCGTCCTGGGCGGAGTCAGCCGCAACGCTGAAGGAAGCCCGCCGCGAGTACGACCGTCAGAAGAACCTGTACGCGAAGAACTTCATCGCGAGGAGCGACCTCGAATCGGCTGAAACATCCTCCGCCACGGCTTCGGCGCAGCTTGCGGCCGCGAAGGCCAAGCTCGACGCGGCGCAGGCGACGCTCGAACAGAACCGAACGAATCTCGCCTACGCGCAGATCTATTCGCCCGTGAACGGAACGGTCGTCGGAAAGAACGTCAGCGAAGGGCAGACCGTTGCGTCGAGCTACCAGACCCCGACCCTTTTCACGATCGCCGAGGATCTGACCAAAATGCAGGTGGAAGCGGCCGTCGATGAGGCGGACATCGGGTATGTGAAGGAGGGGATGCCCGTCGGGTTCACGGTTGACACCTACCCGGAGGACACGTTCAAAGGGATCGTCCGGCAGGTCCGCCTGATGGCGACGACGACCGAGAACGTGGTGACCTACACGGTCATCATCTCCGCCGAAAACCCGAATCTGCGCCTGTACCCCGGGATGACGGCCAACGTCACGATCGAGACGGCGTCCGCCAAAAATGTCCTCAAGGTTTCGAACGCCGCGCTGCGCTTCAAATTCGCCGGATCGAACGGCGCGAAGAACGGAAACGGCTCGGGTTCGGGCTCAGGAAAAGCTGCGCAGGGCAAGGGAAGCGCCCGCCAGGTCGTCTGGGTCCTGCCGGAAAACAAGGACGCGGGAAGTATCCCGATGCGCGTTCCGGTCAGCGTCGGCCTGACCGATGGAAGCTGGACGGCGGTCTCGGGCGATCTCGCGGAAGGGGATCTCGTGGTGACCGGAAGCCGTTCGGACAGCGGCGGAACGGCTTCCCGCGCGAATATGCCTCCGAGGATGTTCTGACGATGGCGCTCATCGAGCTGCGAGATATCCGAAAGACATACGATCTCGGCGAAGTCCGCGTTTCGGCGCTCCGGGGAGTCTCGCTCGCGATGGAGCGCGGGGAGTTCGCGGCCATCATGGGGCCTTCGGGATCAGGAAAGTCGACGCTCATGAACATCCTCGGGTGTCTCGACGTCCCGTCGGAGGGCACATACCTGCTCGACGGACGCAACGTGAGCAACATGAACAAGGACGAACTCGCGCAGATTCGCGGCCAGTTCATCGGCTTCGTCTTCCAGGGATTCAACCTGCTTTCGCGCACGTCGGCGCTCGAAAACGTGGAACTGCCGCTGCTCTACATGGGCGTCCCGAGGCACGAACGCACGAAGCGCGCGATGGAGGCGCTCCGCAAGGTCGGACTCGAGGGACGAGAGCACCACGAACCCAAGCAGCTCTCGGGCGGCCAGCAGCAGCGCGTCGCGATCGCGCGGGCGCTCGTCGGCGGCGCGCCGTTGATCCTCGCGGACGAGCCGACGGGAAATCTCGACACGAAGATGAGCGACGAAATCATGGGACTCTTCGACAATCTCAACAGGGAACAGGGAATCACCATCATCATCGTAACCCACGAACCCGACGTCGCACGCTATTCGCGGCGCGTCGTCACGGTCCGGGACGGTCTCATCGTCTCGGACGAACCGATAGGGAAGGAGGCCGCGCGCACATGATCGCTCCGACCGCAATTCTCCGCATCGCGCGCAAATCGTTGCGGGCGAACAAGATGCGCTCTCTCCTGACCGCGCTCGGAATCATCATCGGCGTCGCGGCCGTGGTCGCGATGTTCGCGATCGGGACCGGCGCGAACAGGAAGGTGACGGAACAGATATCGAGCATGGGCAGCAATCTCCTGATCGTGCGTTCCGGCTCCAGGACGAGCGGCGGCCAGCGCATGGGCATGGGAGCCACGCCGTCGCTGACGTTCGCGGACGCCGAGGCGATCCAGAAGGAGTGTCCGGCCGTCATGCGCGCCGATCCGTCCGCGTCAGGCACCGTGCAGGTCGTATACGGGAACATGAACTGGTCCACGCGTTCGGAAGGCACGGGCGGTGGAGTTCTCGAAATCCAGGACTGGCCCCTGAGCCAGGGACGCAACTTTTCGGACTCGGATGTCCGGAGCGCCGCGAAGGTTTGCATCCTGGGACAGACCGTCGTCACGAATCTCTTCGGGAACGAGGATCCTATCGGCAGGACGGTTCGCATCAAGAAGGTCCCGATGACCGTGATCGGCGTCCTCAAGAAGAAGGGCAACAACGCGATGGGAAGCGACCAGGACGATACGCTCCTGTTGCCGATAACGACGGCGCAGAAGCGGATCTTCGGATCGAAGTTCCAGGGACGCGTCAATATGATCCGCGTCAAGGCGGCGAGCGAAAACGAGATCAACGCCGCATCCGGGCAGATCACCGCGCTGCTCGAGCAGCGGCACAGGATCCGTTCGGAGGAGGACGCGGACTTCTCGGTGATGAACCTCACGGAAATCATGGAGGCCGCGAAGGCGTCCACTCGCGCGCTGTCGCTCCTGCTCGCGTCCGTAGCGTCGATCTCGCTCCTCGTCGGCGGCATCGGGATCATGAACATCATGCTCGTCTCCGTCACGGAACGGACGCGCGAGATCGGCATCCGGATGGCCGTGGGCGCGAAGACCGCGGACATCCTGCTGCAGTTTCTCTCCGAGGCCGTCATCCTCTCGCTTCTCGGCGGCGTCACGGGGATCGCGCTCGGCATCGGCGCCTCGTACCTGATCTCGCACTTCGCCGGATGGAGCGCCGTGATCTCGTCGTTCTCGATCGTCCTGGCATTCGGTTTCTCGGCGGCGATCGGAATCTTCTTCGGTTACTACCCCGCGTCGAAGGCCGCCGCGCTCGACCCCATCGAAGCGTTGCGGTACGAGTGAAACGAGTGGACAAAGATTCCAGGTTCCGTCCGTCGCCTTTCTTTTTCGCATTTTTTTCACATATATGGAGTATGATGGTGCGGGTACACTTCAGAAGGAGGACACTATCATGCGATTCGCATCTCAAGGCAGCGTCACCGTCGATCCCATGACCCCGAGAGACCTCGACCTCGCCATCGAATGGGCGGCTCGCGAGGGCTGGAACCCTGGGCTGGACGACGCCGCATGCTTCTATCCCGCAGACCCGGAGGGCTTTCTCATCGCCTACTCCGGCAAGACGCCGGTCGGAACGATTTCGGCCGTCCGGTACGGCGAGGATTTCGGTTTCATCGGCCTCTACCTCGTCACGCCGGACAGGCGGGGACGCCAGATCGGGCTCGTCCTCGCGGACAAGGCGCTCCGCCACCTCGCCGGCCGGTGTATCGGGCTCGACGGCGTGGAGCAGAAGGTTCGCAACTATGCCGCGCAGGGGTTCAGACTCGCGTGGCGCAACGTCCGCTACAAGGGAACGGCCGCACCGCAGGACGCGCGCGACGCGCACGTCGTTTCCATCACGCCGGAGCTCCTGCCGGAAATCGAGGCGTACGACCGGTTGTGCTTTCCCGCTCCGAGGAGCGCCTTCCTTGCGGCGTGGACGTCCGCACCGCACGCGACGACGCTCGCGTGGCGCGACGACGCCATTCGCGGCTACGGCACGATCCGGCAGTGCCGGGAGGGCTACAAGGTCGGGCCGCTCTTCGCCGATACCCCCGATGTCGCGTGGGAGCTGTTCAACGCGCTCGGCGCGTCCGTTCCGGCCGGAGAGGCGGTCTTCCTCGACGTCCCGGAGCCGCATGCGGTCGCGACGGCGCTCGCGAAGGAACACGCCATGACGCCGGTCTTCGCCACGGCGCGGATGTACAACCAGGATCCGCCCACGATCGATCTGAACCGGGTCTTCGGCGTCACGACATTCGAACTGGGCTAGCCGCCCGAACCGGATCAGACCTCCTCGAACCGGAACCTCCCGTCGCGGAACAGTCTCAGGCACGCGCCGACGGCCATGTGGTCGTAGGCCGTTCCGTCGTTCTTCCCGATTTCGGCGAGCGCGGCCCCGAGCCCCCTGGACGGCCTGTAGGGGCGGTGGGACGCCATCGATTCGACGACGTCCGCCACCGTGACGACCCTGGATTCGGGAAGAATGGCGTCCCCCGACAGCCCGTCGGGATACCCCGACCCGTCGAGTTTCTCGTGGTGTTCGAGCACGATCCGGGCGATGGGCCAGGGAAAGGCGATATCCTTCAGGATGTCGTACCCGGCCCTTGGATGATCCTGGATCAGCTCGAATTCGGCTTTCTTCAGAATCGAGGGTTTGCAGAGGATTTCCGCGGGTACGGTGATCTTCCCGAGGTCGTGGATGAACGCGGCCATCCGGATTCCCTCGATCCGGTCTTCGGAAAACCCCATCTCCCGGGCGATGGCCTCCGCCAGTTCGGCGACCCGCCGCTGATGTCCCGCCGTGTACGGGTCGCGGGATTCGACGACGAAGGCCATCGACCGGACCGTTCCGACGAGCGCTTCCCTCAGCGTCGCGTTGCTGTCCCTGAGATCGTCCTCCGCGCGCTTGCGCTCCGTGATGTCCTCGCACGTGCCGTGAAGTTCGAGATTGAGCCCCCTGATGTCGAACTCCAGGCCGCCCAGGGAGCGGATCCACCGGGTTTCCCCGCCGTCCGTCCGGACGATGCGGTATTCCCTGTCGAAATCCTCTCCCCGGCCGATCACGTCGTTCAGCACGACATCGGCCATCACGGCCCGGTCGTCCGGGTGGATGCGGGCGAGCCATCCGTCGAGCGACGGAGCGTCCGTCCCGCCGAAACCGAACAGTTCGTTCATGACGTCCGACGTCCGGAAAGTCTTCGTGCCCATGTCCATCGTGAACGTCCCGAGGCCGGCGATCCGCTGCGCTTTCAGGAGATTCCGCTCGCTCTCCCGCAGCTCCTCGTTGATTCGCCTTCGCACGAGGGCGTTGACGCAGATCTCGCCGAGAAGCTGGAGCCTCGGGGCGAGATCGTCCGGCCATTCGCGCTCTTCCCGGGAAGCGTTGATGGAGATGACGTGATCGATGGCCCCTTCGACGACGATCGGGATTCCCAGCGAGGATTTCGTCCTCCATTCCGCGTACGTGAACCTGTCCCTTTCCGCCCCGGCGGGCAGGTCGTCGAGTCTCGCGAACGACAGGATCTCCCTCTTTTCCACCAGCGTTCCGAAGGTCCAGGGGAGCGTGCTCGCGGGGAGCTCCATCCGGATGGGGATTTCCGGCGCGTCCTCCATGGCGGCGAAATGGGTGATCCTCCAGAGCCGTTTCCCCGGCAGCACCGCGATCAGCGAGCAGTGGTCGCAACGCGTGAAACGGCAGATCCTCCCGAGGGCCCGTTCGATTTCGGAGTCCACCCGCTCCGGCGGGAGATTCACGAACCGCGAGGAAAGATCCGAGATCAGGCGTTCGAATTCCAGCCTTCCCTTCAGGGTCTCCTCGGTCCGTTTCCATTCTCCGACGACATGGGCGATATCCTGAGGTTTCCGGTATGGATCGTTCATCCGGAAAACACTCCCCGCCGCGGTTCCCGGCTCCGGAGCGCCCGGTCGATAAAGCGCACCGCCGGCGTCCGGTTCGTTCCGAAGTGGATGTGAAGGTACGAGGCGAAGGCGTCGCCGCGGGAGAGTCCGTCGGGAAACGTCGCTCCGTTCTTCTCGAGCTTCAGCGAGTAGAGGCCGTCGTCCGCGCCGGAATACGACGACCAGTGAAAGAGATGCCCCCTGAGAACGGCTCCCTTTCTCCCCGGAAGCGCGGAACGCAGGAGTCTGCCGCGGCAATAGCCGAAGGCCTGCAGACGCGACCCCATCCGGGTCGTTCCGGGGAAGACGCCTGCCATTTCGTGACATGCGCCCGCCCTGTCCTCGAGACGTTCCACGAGATACATGAGCCCTCCGCACTCCGCGAGGACCGGCATCCGCCCCGCGGCGTCCCGGATCGCGCGCAGAAGCGGCGCGTTCGATGCGAGCGCGGCCGCGTGCTCCTCCGGAAACCCTCCGCCGATGTAGATTCCCGACGTCCCTTCGGGCAGGGCTTCGTCGCGGATCGGGCTGAAGGGGACGATTTCGGCTCCGAGATGCCCGAGGATATCGAGATTGTCCTCGTAGTAGAAGTTGAAGGCTTCGTCTCTGGCGACGGCGATCCGTATACGGCGGGGAGTCGCGGGAACGCCGAAGATGGCGTCCGCGTGCGCAGGAAGCGGCGGAGCGGACCGGGCGATCCGGACGAGCCCGTCGACGTCGAGGTATTCCTCCGCCAGGGAGGCGAGCCGTCGCGAGAGATCCCCGAGTCCGCGCCGCTCGGCTGCGGGAACGAGCCCGAGATGGCGCTCCGGAAGGGAAATGTCGTCTCTTCGGGGGAGATACCCGAGGACGGGGATGCCCGTCGCGGCCTCGATGGCCTCCCGAACGAGCGCATAGTGTCCGGGACCGCCCATTCCGTTCAGGATCACGCCCCTGACGGACACGCGCCGGTCGAAGCGAACGAATCCTCCGACGAGCGCCGCGGCGCTTCGCGCCATCGCCTTCGCGTTGACGACCAGAACGACCGGAGATTCGAGCGTCTTCGCCAGATGCGCGGTGCTGCCGCGTTCGTCGAGCGGTCCCGCGCCGTCGAAAAGCCCCATGACGCCCTCGACGACTGAAATATCCGCGTCGCCGGAGGCATGGGCGAAGAGCTCGAGAAGTCCGTCGCGGGGGAGGAGCATCGTGTCCAGATTGCGGCAGGGCCTCCCCGCGGCTGCTGTGTGGAACCCGGGGTCGATATAGTCCGGTCCCACCTTGAAGGGCTGGACGCGCGTTCCCCGGCTCCGCAGGGCCGCAAGGATCGCCATGGCGACCGTGGTCTTCCCGGATCCGCTGTTCGTTCCGGCGACGACGAGACGCGGGAAGGTCATCTCTCGATCCCCGGTCTCGCCGCGACGCCGCTTCGGAAATAGTGCCTGACCTCGCGCATCTCCGTTACGAGATCGGCGCGCCGCAACAGTTCGGGAAACGCGTTCCGCCCGGTCAGGACAAGTTCCACGTTCGCCGGGCGAACGTCGAGAAGCGACAGGACGTCGTCTTCGGAAAGGAGCCCGAGGTGCGCCGCAACGAGGATTTCATCGGCGACGACAAGGTCGTGGGCCCCTCCCGCGAGGCTGTCCGCGAGGATCCGGAATCCTGCGCGGGCGCACGAGGCGTCTTCGTCCGAAACGGGGGCTCCCACCCGTCTGCACGCTCCGAATGTCCGGACGGTGATCTTCGGTCCGAGGAGCGCGAGCGCGACGTGTTCGCTCTCCTTCGCGCGCTTGAGAAACTGTCCGAGGAAAACCGACAGCCCGGCTCCCGAGGCTCTGAGAACGAGCCCGAGCGCCGCTGTGGTCTTTCCCTTTCCGTTTCCGGTGTACACGTGGGTATAGCCTCTCGCCTCCACGGGCCTCTCCCCCTCCGGCCGTATTATAGCCGTCCCGGGGCTCCGGCGGGGATTGCAAAAAAAGGACCCTGTCGGTAGCATAGGACCGGTTCCGGAAAGGAAGGGATGTCCGATCTCGGCCCGCACGCTCATGCTTCAGGGAACATCGTCCTCGGTCGGAAAGAGCCTCCTGGCGACGGCCTTCTGCCGGATCTTCGCCCGGAAGGGGCTGAGGGTGGCGCCGTTCAAGGCGCAGAATATGGCGCTGAACTCCCGCGTCACGCCTGCGGGGGAGGAGATCGGGTGCGCCCAGGTCGTCCAGGCGATCGCGGCGAGAAGACTTCCGGAAGTCGAAATGAACCCGATCCTGCTCAAGCCGGAAGGAAATTGCCGCTCCCAGGTCGTCCTCATGGGG
This sequence comes from Lactivibrio alcoholicus, assembly GCF_055390895.1. NCBI lineage: Bacteria > Thermotogati > Synergistota > Synergistia > Synergistales > Aminobacteriaceae > Lactivibrio > Lactivibrio alcoholicus. The sequence goes on along the minus strand of NZ_AP042471.1, from coordinate 1,185,651 downwards.
CGGCCGTGGAAGACGCTCTCCGCCGGGGAGTACTACTCGTGCCGGGACGAGCTCTGGCGGCATGTCGCGAGTTCCTTCGGAAAGCTCTCCGCCGAAAACGACCTCGTCGTCGTCGAAGGTGCCGGGAGCCCGGCGGAGATCAATCTGAAGGCGGGGGAGATCGTGAACATGCGCGTCGCCCTCGCATTCGGCTGCCCCGTTCTCCTTGTCGGCGACATCGACCGAGGGGGCGTCTTCGCCTCCTTCGCCGGGACGCTCGCGCTGCTCGACGACGCCGAGCGCAGGGCCGTAAAAGGATTTATCGTGAACAAGTTCAGGGGCGACAGGAGCCTTCTCGAGCCGGGACTGGAAATGCTCTCGGACCTTGCGGACGGACGTCCCGTTCTCGGCGTGATCCCATGGCTCGACAATCACGGCCTTCCCCAGGAAGATTCCGTCTTTCTCGACGAAACCGGGAGCGAACGGCGTCCGGGAACCACCGACATCGCCGTGATCCGCTTCCCCAGGATCTCGAACTACGACGACTTCGACCCGCTCGCCGCCGAAGAGGGAGTATCGCTCCGTTTCGTGGAGCGTCCGGATGATTTCGGCCGGCCGGCCGCCGCCATCCTGCCCGGCACTAAGACGACCCTGAAGGATCTCGTCTGGTTGCGCGACCGGGGGCTCGACGGACTTCTTTCGGCGCTTCTCCTCTCGGGCGGCTCCATCGCGGGGATCTGCGGCGGGTACCAGATGCTCGGGAGGCGCCTTCTCGATCGGGCGTCCATCGAGGGAGGGCCCGAAGAGGCTTCCGGCCTCGGACTTCTGCCGGGGGACACCGTCTTCGACCCGACCAAGGCCACCGTCCGCGTCAAGGGAACGCTCCTTCCCGAAGCGGACTTCGCGAACGGCGAATCCCTCCGCGTCGAAGGGTACGAAATCCACATGGGACGGACGACGCTTCCCGAGGGGTCGCACCCGCTGATCCGGTTCGACGACGGGCGGATCGACGGGGCTGTTTCGTGCGGCGGACGCGTCTGGGGAACCTACCTTCACGGCATCTTCGACAACGACGGCTTCCGCACGGCGTGGCTCCGTTCCATCGGATGGCGGGGAGAGGAGCGGAACGTCTCCCGCGCGGACCTGTGCGAAGCGGCGTTCGAGAGACTCGCGGACGCCGTCGAGGCGGCGACGGACATGCGACTTCTGGAGGCGATCGTCGGGCTATGAGGGAGCGTCTCGTGGCCTTCCCCGGAACGTGCGGGGAACTCTTCCAGGGAACCCTCGGCGGGACGCCGTGCCTCGTCTCGTGCCCCATAGACCGGATGGCGCGCCTGAAGGTGTCGCGTTCCCCGGGCGAAGGGCTTTTCGTGCCTCCCGCGATGACGAAGACGCGCCGGGCCGTCGGGATCGCCCTCGGACGATGGTCTTCCGCCGGGGGAGCCGTCCGCGTCGAGCGCGTCGAGGCGCTCCCCGAAGGAAAAGGATACGCGAGCAGCACGGCGGACATTCTCGGAGCGCTGTACGGGCTCTCCTCGCTCGATGGCCGTCCGCTCGCGCCGGAAGAGGCGACGCGCATCGCCCTCTCCGTGGAGCCGACGGACAGCCTCGCGTGGCCCGGGCTGGCGCTTCTGGATCACAGGAACGGGGAAATCATGGAGTACCTCGGAACGCCGCCCCCGATGAGCGTTCTCGTTCTCGACTGGGGAGGAACGATGGATACGGAGGAATTCAACCGGCGCGACGCCAAAGAGACTCTTTCGCGCCTCGCGTCCGTCCACGCGGAATCGTTCGGACTCGTGCGCGATGGGATCCTGAAGGGCGACGCCGCGACGATCGGCGAAGGGGCGTCCCTGAGCGCGGCCGCGGCCGGACTCCTGAGGGACATGTCGCATCTCGACGAGTGCCGTGCGCTCTCCCGTTCCCTCGGAGGATACGGCGTCTGCGCGGCGCACAGCGGAACCCTCTACGGAATCCTGATGCCTCCGGATGCTCCGCGGCGGTACGGCCGGATCGCGGATCTGGCCGGGACGGCGCTTTCGCCGGGGTGGGAGGGCGCGCTTCACGCCGTCGTTCCCGGAGGTCCCCGGACCGGGGACGAAAGGAACGCGTCGTGACCGCGGTCATGATCGTTCTCGGAGCGACGCTCTGGGATCTCCTCTTCGGAGAACCGTCGCCTTCGTATCATCCGGTCGTCTTCATGGGTCGCTTCATCGCGGCGTTCTGGAGCCGTCGTCCCCGGGGGCGCGTTCCCCTCTTCCTCCACGGAACGGCGCTCGTCCTCTCGGGCGCGGCGCTGTTTTCCCTCCCGGCGCTGCTCGTCTCGCTTCTCCCGGCTCCGGTCGCGTTCGTCCTCTCGGTTCCCCTGCTGAAGACGACGTTCTCGCTTACGGGGTTGCTAAAGGCGGGCGAAGGCGTTCTCGGAGCGCTCGAACGGGGCGACGTCCCGGAGGCGAGAAGACGCCTCGCGCGCGACCTCGTCAGCCGGAAGACGGACGAACTCGACGGGGACGAAATTGCGGGAGCGACCGTCGAATCCCTGGCAGAGAATCTGACGGACAGCTTCGTCTCGCCGCTGTTCTTTTTCGCGTGTTTCGGGTTGCCGGGGGCCCTGGTGTACCGTTTCTGCAACACGTGCGACTCGATGATCGGGTATCGCGGAGGGGACACCGAATGGGGCGGCAAGTTCGCGGCGCGCTTCGACGACGTCCTCAACTGGATTCCCGCGCGCGTTTCGGCGGCGTTCCTGCTCGGCGCGGGGGCCTTGTGCGGCGGGGACGTTCCTGGCGGAGCGCGCGCCCTCCGACGGCAGCGCACCCGCACCGACAGTCCCAACGCCGGGTGGACCATGTCCGTCATGGCGGGGCTTCTGGGAGTGACACTGAGTAAACGGGGCTGCTACGAGCTCGTCGGAGGAACGAAATCCCCCGGTCCAGACGATATCCGTCGCTGCCTCGCGATCGTCAGGGCGGCCGCAGGACTCTTTCTCGCACTCGCATGGATCGGAGGAATGATTCGTGTTCCGTTCCGTTAGGAAAGAACTTCGCGACGTCAGTCCTCCGCTCCACGGGGGAACGGATTACGAGCGCTGCCGCCGGGAAGGGATCGAACCGGACGACGTTCTCGACTTCAGCGTTTCGACGAATCCGTTCGCCCCGTGTCCCGCCGTCGTCGACGCCGTCGCCGGGGCGGCGCTGGGACGCTACCCGGATCCTTCGTCCGGAGAACTTCGGCGCGTGCTGGCCGACATGGACGGCGTTCCTCCGGAAAGACTCCTGGTGACGAACGGACTCTCCCAGGCCATCTCCCTGATCGCGTTCGCGCTCTCCGACAGGGGAGACGCCGTTCTCGCCGCGACTCCGACGTACGGCGACTACGCGAGGGCCTCGCGCCTCGCGGGCGCGAGCGTCCTCGAAGTTCCCGCAGTCGCTGAAGAGGATTTCGCCTTCCCCCTGAAGCGCCTCATCGACGGAACGAACGGGACAAGTCCCGCGCTCGTCTGGGTCTGCTCGCCGAACAATCCGACCGGAACGCTCCCGGCCTTCGGGGACGTCATGGAGCTCGCCGGCGCGTGTGCGCGCCGGGGGAGCGTTCTCGTCCTCGACGAAGCCTACGTCAACTTCGCGCCCCCTGGGGCGTCCGTCCTCGCGGCGCGCCTTCCGGGAGCGCTCGTCATGCGTTCGATGACGAAAGACTTCGGTATTTCGGGGCTCCGGCTCGGATACGTCGCGGGAGATGCCTCCCTGATCGGACGCCTCGCGGCGCTCCAGCCGTCGTGGAGCGTCAACGCGTGCGCCCAGGCGGCCGGGATCGCCGTCGTACGCAACCGAACGCACTACGAACGGCAGTGGTCGCAGATTCGCTCGCTCGCGGCGCGGCTCGCGTCCGACCTTCGGGATGCCGGGTACCCTCCGTGGCCCTCGGCCGGAAATTTTCTCCTCGTGAGCGTGAACGCAGTCGGAGCGCTCCGCGATTTCCTGTGGAAGAGGCGCATTCTCGTGCGCGATTGCGCGTCCTTCGGACTCGAGGGGTTCATCCGCGTCGGCGTGCGCTCGCCGGAAGAAAACGAAAGACTCGTGGCGGCGCTGCGGGACTTTCGAAAGGAGGCTGTCTGATGGGACGGATCACGTTCGTCCTCGGCGGCGCAAGGAGCGGCAAAAGCTCGTTCGCCGAGCGGCTCGCGCGGGACATCGAAGCGGGCGGAGGGCGCATCGTCTATCTCGCGACGTGCGGCGTCGTCGCCGGCGACACGGAAATGTCGGAACGGATCTCCCGGCACAGAGCCAGGCGCCCAGCTTCGTGGACGACCGTCGAGGAACCGATGGACCTCACTCCCCGGGCATTCGCCCTCGCGCGCGGGGAGACGCTCCTCGTGGACTGCCTGAGCCTCTGGGTGAGCAACATGCTCTGCGGCGCGGACGAAAGCGTGGATTCGGGCGACGGGATTCTCGCCCGCGTCCGCACCTTTCTCTCCGCCGCGGCGGCTTCCGCTGGGGACGTCATTCTCGTATCCAACGAGACCGGGTGCGGCGTCGTCCCCGTCTCCGGACTGGGGAGACGCTACCGCGACATCCTCGGATGGGCGAATCAGGCAGCCGCGGACGCCGCGGACGAAGTCTGGTTTCTCGTCGCGGGGCTGCCGCAGCGACTGAAAGGTTCCAGTCACAAAATTCCCGACCCGTCGCACGCGGTCGGAACAGAACCGGAGGCATCGATGGACGCGTTGCGCGACACCATAGCGAAGATCAGGCCCCTGTGCGGGGCGTCAATGGAAGCGGCCCGCCGCAGACAGGACATTCTGACGAAACCCAGGGGAAGCCTCGGACGCCTCGAGGAACTGTCCGTGCGTCTCGCGGGAATCAGGCGGACCTCGAGCCCCTGCGTCAGGGAGAAGGTCATCCTCACGATGGCGGGGGACCACGGCGTGGTCGCCGAAGGCGTCACGCTCTACCCCAGCGAAGTCACCGTCCAGCAGATCCGCAATTTCCTGCGCGGCGGGGGGGGGGTGAACGTTCTCGCGCGACACGTCGGCGCCCGGGTCGTTCTCGTCGATATGGGCGTGAACCACGACTTCGCGCCGGACGAGGGGATCCGGATCCGGAAGGTCGCGAAGGGGACGGCGAATATCCTCCACGGTCCCGCGATGACGCCGGAAGAGGCTCTCCGGGCCGTCGAGGAAGGCATCGCCGCCGCCGGAGAAGAGGCCGCGAGGGGGATGGACATCCTCGGAACCGGGGAAATGGGCATCGGAAACAGCACTCCCTCCGCGGCGATCGTCTGCGCCGTGACCGGAGAATCCGTCGAGGCGGTGACCGGAAGGGGAGCCGGCCTCTCCGACGACGGACTGCGCCGCAAGATCGCGGTCATCGGGGAAGCCCTGCGCCTGAATCGTCCGGATCCGACGGACGGCCTCGACGTTCTGGCGAAGGTCGGAGGGTTCGAAATCGGCGGCATCGCCGGGGCGATCCTCGGGGCGGCGGCTCTCGGCATTCCGGTCGTCGTCGACGGTTTCATCTCGACGGCGGGCGCCATGATCGCCGCGCTGCTCTGCCCGCTCTCGAAGGACTACATGTTTTTCTCCCACCGGTCGGAAGAGGTCGGACACGAATACATGCTCCGGTTTTTCGGGGCGCGGCCGCTTCTCGACCTCGGGCTCCGTCTCGGAGAAGGAACCGGCGCCGCGCTCGCGATCTCGCTCGTCGAAGCGTCGGCCAGGATTCTCTCCGAGATGTCGACGTTCGAGAGCGCAGGGGTTTCGGGACCGCTCGAAACAGGCGGCGGAGTCTAGGTCGTGGATCTTCTCAGGGCGCTCGCCTTTCTCACGATCCTGCCTGTCCCTCAGTCCGGGGGCTCTCCCGACGATATCGGACGGGCGACCGCGTGGTTCCCGATCGCCGGGGCGGTGATCGGCGCGCTTCTGGCGGGGGCGGACGCCGCGCTGCGCGTCGTCCTGCCGCCGGTGCCGTCGAGTGCGCTCGTGGTCGTCCTTTGGGCGTTCCTGACGCGCGGATTCCACCTCGACGGACTCGCGGACACGTTCGACGGCATCGGCGGCGGCTTCGACCGGACATCTCGTCTTGCGATCATGAAAGACAGCCGCCTCGGGACGTTCGGCGGAATCGCCGCGGCGTCGGCGCTTCTGCTCAAGACCGCCGCGCTCGCGCCGCTGACCGCGCATTCCGGAGGCATGCGGGCGACGGCGATCTTCCTCGCGCCGATTCTCGGGAGATTGGCGATTCTCTTCGCGATGGCGCTGTTTCCCTCCGCGCGTCCGGGAGGTCTCGGCGATATGTGCCGGAGACGGTGCACGCCGGGACGGCTTCTGGCCGGAGGCGCGACGGCGATCGTCGTCGCGATCGCCGTCGCCGGCCGGAACGGAATCGCCCCGCTCGTCCTCGTTGCGCTCGGAGCGATCCTCGTTTCGAAATGGATCGCCCGCCTCCTCGGCGGCCTGACGGGAGACTCCTACGGCGCCGTCTGCGAGATCGGGGAGATCCTGTCGCTGCTCTCCTTCGCCGCGATGGGGGGCTCTTGACGTTTCGAGTTGACGCTTTTCTCCGGCGAGCTTAGGATTGGAGTGTTTCGACTACAGATCACGGATACCGTTTTTTCGGGGGAAGGCCGGTGTGAATCCGGCGCGGTCCCGCCACCGTGTACCCGACGAATTCGCCGTACCACCGGAAGCCTTCCGGGAAGGGGCGAACGAGGATGAGGGAAGCCGGGAGACCCCGAAACCGACGGAATGCTGCGGCGCCCGCGAGGGTTCGGGCCGGCGTCGGGTTTGTGTGCCCGATGAGCGGACCTCTGTCGCAGGGGTCCGCATTGTTTTTTTGGGAGGATGCGATGGACGAACGGGTATCGTGTTCCGACCGGTTTCTCACGCCGGAGGAGATCGAACGGAAGAGTTTTCGGATTCTCGAGGAGCTTCTCGGCGATTTCGCGGCCCCCCCGAATGAACGGGAGGTCGTGAAACGGATTGCGCACGCGACGACGGATGTCGAATGGGCGAAGACCTTTTTCTTCTCGGAAGGAGCCGTCGATGCCGGAGTGGCCGGAATCCGCCGGGGAGTCTCCGTCGTCACTGATGTCGAGATGGTCCGGACGGGCATCAGGACTCCATCCTCGGGCGGAAGCCGCGTCTTCTGCTTTCTGAACGATCCCGACGTCGTCGAACGGGCGCGCGGGGAAAAGACGACCAGGGCGCGCGTAGCCATCCGGAAGGCGCTCTCGCTCTTCGGAGACGCGATCGTCGCGATCGGCAACGCGCCGACGGCGCTTTTCGAGGTCTGCGATCTGGTTCGTTCGCGCGCGTGTCGTCCCACGCTCGTCGTCGGCGTTCCGATCGGTTTCGTCGGCGCGGCGGAATCCCACAGGGAACTTCTCTCGCTCGACTGCCCCAGAATCACGCACGAAGGGCCGAAAGGCGGCAGCCCCGCGGCGGCGGCCATCGTCAACGCGATCGTCCGCATTGCCGAACGGGCAGGGTAGAGGAGGCGCGGATGTTCGACGCGCTCGGATACACGGGAGGGCTCCGGAGGGGGTATACGACCGGGAGCTGCGCGGCAGCCGCGGCCAGGGGGGCGATCGGGATGCTGCTTTTCGGGACGGCGTCCGAATACGCCGAGATCGTGCTTCCGGGCGGAGAGAAACTTCGGCTGCGGCTCGAGAGCTGCAGCGCCGGGGACGGCGCCGCGAGATGCGCCGTCCGCAAGGAGTCGGGCGACGACCCGGACAGCACCGACGGGATCCTGATTTTCGCCGAAGTTCGTCTGACCGACCGCGAGGGGATCGGGATATCCGGAGGAGAGGGCATCGGACGCGTGACGCGGAAAGGGCTTCCGGTCCGGCCGGGCGAGTGGGCGATCAACCCGGTTCCGCGGAAGATGATCCGGGAGGCGATCCTCTCCGTTTTGCCCGAAGGGCGGGGCGCGTCCGTCGTGATCTCGGCTCCCGAGGGAACCGCGCTGGCGGCGAAGACGTGGAATCCCCGGCTCGGCGTCGAAGGGGGGATTTCCATTCTGGGGACGACCGGCATCGTGGAGCCGAAATCAACGGCCGCCTACCTGGCGTCGATCGACATCGCGATTTCCGCGGCGCTCGCATTCGACTCCTCCTGCCCCGGGACGGTGTTCCTCGTTCCGGGGTACGTCGGTGAAAAACCACTCGTCGAAGTCTTCGGCGCCCCCCGGGAACTTATCGTCAGGATCGGCGACCATGTCGGACACGCGTTGAGACGCTGCGCGGAGCTGAACGTGCCGAGGCTCCACCTTTTCGGCCACGTCGGCAAGTGGGCGAAAGTCGCCGCAGGGCTCTTCAACACGCACTGCGACTTCGGGGACGCGCGCCTCGAAACGATCGCGGCATGCGCGGGAGCCGCCGGCGCGACGCGGGAGCAGATCCGGACGCTCCTTTCGCTGCCGCTGGCGGAGGAGGCCGTCGAACCGGTGCTGCGATGGGGACTCGGAGAAACGTTCGCGATCGTCGCCGAACGGGCGCATCGGCGCGCGTCGCTCCTCATGGGGGGGACCGTTCCGCTCGGCGTGGCGGTTCTCTCCCTCGAAGGCGCGATTCTCGGAGGATTCCCCGAAATTCGGGAAGGGGTGACGAAATGGGAAGATTTACCGTCGTCGGCATAGGCCCCGGAGACGCGTCCTATCTCCTCCCGGCCGCATCGGAGGCGATCGCGGAGGCCGATACGCTGCTCGGGGCGCCGCGTCATCTGGCCCTCTACGAATCGAGCGGCAAGACGCTCCTCGGATTCGACTCGGGAATCGATGCCGCGCTGGACGAGATCGCGGCGCGAAAGGAACGGGAATCCGTGGCGCTCCTCCTCTCGGGGGATCCGTGCTTCTTCAGCCTTCTCGGCAGGGTGTCGGAACGTTTTTCCCCCGCGGAATACCGCGTCGTCCCGGGGATCGGGAGCTTCCAGCTTTTGTTCTCGCGCCTCGGAATCCCCTGGAACGACGTGATTCTCGCGAGCCTCCACGGACGTCCGCTCGAACGCGCCGCCGATATGATCCGCGAAGGTCGCAGAACCCTGTTTCTCCTCGACGGGACGAACACGGCCCCCGCCGTGGCGTCGTTTCTTCTGCGGATGGGGCTTCCCGACCGCGGGGCAACATACGCGGAGCGTCTGGGGTACACAGACGAACGCATCGTCGGGACGACGCTTTCGGAGGTGTCGCGAACCGAGACCGGCGATCCGCTCTCGATGCTTCTCCTGGACGCCGGCCCCGTGCCGCGGGCGGCCGCCGGCGTCTATCCGGACGAATGGTTCGTTCGCTCCGGGGGGATTCCTCTTTCGAAAGAGGTCGTCCGTTCCCTTGTCGTCTCCGCGCTCTCTCCGATCGACGGATTGCGCGTCCTCGAAATCGGAACGGGAACGGGCGGCATCACAGTGGAACTCGCCCGGCGGATCGGCTCCGGAACCGTCTACGCCGTCGAACGGTTCGACGAGGCGATCGACGCGACGCGCGCGAATCTTGCGCGCGCCGCAGCGGCGCATCGGGTCCGGTTGATCCGCGGAAGCGCCCCCGACGCGATCCGCGACGTCCCACCCGTCCACCGCGCCGTCATCGGAGGGCACGGCGGCGGAATCGGTCCCATACTCGACGCGGCATGGGATCGCCTGTCGCCGGGGGGGCGCCTGCTCGCGACCGCGAACATGCCATCGACGGCGGATCGCGCCTTTGCGGCGCTGAAACGGATCGGAGCTTCCCCCCGCGTGATTCACGCGGTCGCGTCGCACTCCAGCGAGGTCGGGGATTCGTGGATGCTTCGGGCGTCGAATCCGTTCTTCCTTGTCATCGCGGACAAAACGGAGGCGAAGGCATGAAGCGGGAAAAGGCGGACGTGCTGTTCGTCGGAGCCGGTCCGGGGGATCCCGGGCTGCTGACGCTGAACGGAAAGGCCGCGCTCGAAGGCGCGGATCTCGTGCTCTACGCGGGGAGCCTGGTCAACGCGGAGATCCTCTCCTTCTGTCGCGAGGGCTGCGAACTGCGCGACTCCTCCGGCCTCCCCCTCGGCGAACAGATCGATATCATGGTCCGCGCGGTATCGGAGGGGCGTTCCGTGGTTCGCCTCCACACGGGCGACCCGAGCCTGTTCGGCGCCGTGGCGGAACAGAAGGCGCTTCTCGAGGAGCGGGGAATATCCGTTTCGTTCGTTCCCGGGGTCAGCAGCCTTCAGGCGACGGCCGCCGCACTCGGCATCCAGTACACCGTTCCGGGAGGATCGCAGACCGTGATCTGTACGCGGAGAGGAGGGCGGACCCCGGTTCCCCCGGCCGAAGATCTCCGCCTCCTGGCCGCACACGGCGCGACCGTGGTCGTCTTCCTGAGCGCCGACCAGGCGGAAGGCGTCGCCCGCGATCTCATTGCGGGGGGCTTTCCGCCCGATACGCCCGCGGCCTGCGTCTACAGGGCGTCGTGGGAGGACGAAATGGTGCTGCGGTCGTCGCTTTCCGGACTGCCCGCGATCATGGCCGGGAACGGCGTGACGCGGCAGGCCCTCATCGTCGTCGGAGGCTGCCTCGCTCCCGGAGATGCGCGGAGCCGCCTCTACTCCGCCTCGTTCGCCCACGGCTACAGGGAGGCGTCGGAATGATCGTCGCGATCCTGTACTTCTCGCATAGGGGGCAGGGCGTCGCGGAGCGGCTCGCACTCTCCCCGGAAGACCGTCAGGTCCGGGTGGAGCGGGGGGGACTCCGCGCGGCCGTCGAATCGTGGTGGACGGCCGCGGATGCCATCGTATTCGTCTCGTCCCTCGGCATTGCGGTCCGCGCGATCGCGCCGTACCTCTCGGACAAGGCGGACGACCCCGCCGTCATCGTCGTTCCCGAGGACGCTTCCTGCGTCGTCCCGCTGACCGGGGCGCATCTCGGCGGAGGACGCGATCTGGCGGAGGACCTCGCGGCCCGGCTCGGGACGCGGCCGCTCCACACGACGGCGAGCGACCGCGCCGGACTGACCGCTCCGGACCTTCTGGCCGCGCGGCGCGGATGGACGCTGATCGGCAGGGAGAATCTTCCACGGATCAACGCGCGGCTTCTCGACGAGCGATGCCTCCGGGTATGGATCGGGAACGGCATCCGCATCGCGCCGCTGCCGCCGGAATACCGTCCGGTCGCATCGCCCGGGGATTCCGACGTGATCGTCTCCCCGAATCGCCTTCCCGCTCCAGGGGACCGCGTGCAGCTCGTACCGCGCTGCGTCGTCGCCGGAACGGGATGCCGGAAGGGCGTCGCGCCGGATGTCTTCCGCACGGTTTTCCTGAAGGGGCTGGAGCGGTACGGAATCCTTCCCGAAGCCGTCGGCGAAATCCGGACGATCCCCGAAAAGACGGCGGAGATCGCGATCGTCGCCGTCGCGCGGGAACTCGGCGTTGCCGTCGTTCCGGTCGCGAGGGAGACTATCCTCGCGACCGGCGGAGATTTTTCCCCTTCGGCCGCACAGCGACGGCTCGGGCTCCCCGGAGTGGCGGAACCCTGCGCCGCTTCCGCGGGAACGCTCCTCGGTCCGAGGCTTGCCGAAAACGGGGTCACCGTCGCGCTCTCGCTCTCACCCGCCGTCCCGGGAAGGCTCACCGTCCTCGGAACGGGCCCCGGCGACACCGGATCCGTCACGCTTTCTGGGCGCGGGGCGATCGAAGAAGCGGACGCCGTCGTGGGGTACGGACTCTACGTCGACCTTCTGCCCCCTTCGTGGATCGCGGGCAAGATCGTGGAGCGGTATTCCATGGGAGAGGAGGAACTCCGCGTCGAACGCGCGATCCGCCTCGCCGGGGAGGGGCTGGACGTCGTCCTCCTTTCCGGCGGCGATCCGGTGCTTTTCGGTCTCGCCGCGCTCGCGCGCTCTCTCGCGAAGGACAGGGTCCCGGTCAGGGTTCTCCCCGGAATCACCGCCGCGCAGGCGGCCGGAGCGATCCTCGGGGCTCCGTACACGAACGGGCTCGTCCTCGTATCCCTTTCGGATTATCTGCAGCCATGGCCCGCCGTCAGGCGCGCGCTCCGGGGAGCGGCCGCGTCCGGCATGACCACGGCCCTCTACAACCCGGTGAAACGCGGATTGGACGACAAGCTCCGGGAGGTGCGGAATCTCTTTTCCGAAAACGGCTACGAACTGGCCTGCCTCGTCCGGAACGCCAGCCGGGTCGACGCGTCGGTCAGGACGCTCCCGATCGGACAGCTTAGGGCGGATCTCCTCGACATGCGAACGCTCGTACTGCTTCCCGGCGCATCGGTCCTCAGGGAGGGAGATCTCTTTCTGGACAGGAGAGGCTATGGGAGCGAACCGAAGTCGCAGGATCCCAAAGGTGGAGCCGGATGCCCCGGCGACGCCGTGGAAGGACCGTCCTCCCTCATGATCTGCCTTCACGGCGCCGCGAAGAACATCCTCGTCGCGGGCGGCGGCCCCGTCGCCCTGCGAAAGGTCAGGACGCTCCTCGCCAGCGGTGCGGCCGTCCGGGTCGCGGCTCCGGAACTCGTTCCGGAGCTGGCCGTCATGGCTGCCGAAGGCAGACTCGCCTGGGAACGGCGGAACGTCGCACGAGACGATTTCGAGCGGCATGCGTTCGCCCTGATCGCGCTCCCGAAAGAAGAAACCGGCGAAGCGCTCGCACTCGCCGACGGAACGTCCTGTCTCCTCGACTGCTGCTCGGACGTCGCCGCGTGCGACTGGTCGCTCGCGGCGCAATTCCGTTCGGGAGCGTTCACCATCGGGGTTTCGAGCGGCGGGATCTCGCCGTCGGGGTCGGCGGCGCTTAAAAAGCGTCTGAAAGGAATCCTCGGGGGGACCGCACCTGAAGAATGCATGGGGGAGATGTCGTCATGAGACTGCTCACGAGGGGAAGCCCGCTCGCCATCGTCCAAGCCGAACGCATGGCCGACGCGATCCGGTCGTTCGGCCGATCCGTCGAAATCGTCCCGTTCTCGACGCGGGGAGACAGGGAGGCCTCGCGCCCCTTGCGCTGCTTCGGCGGATCCGGCGCCTTTTCGTGCTGCATCGAGGAGGCGCTCCTCAGGGGAGAGGGAGAGGGGGCGGTCCACAGCCTCAAGGACATTCCCTCCTGCTGTCGCGACGGACTCGACATCGCAGCGGTGCTCCCCAGGGACAACGTCGAAGACGTCCTCATCGGACGCGACGAAACGACGCTCGCCTCGATGCCTCCGGGGGCCGTCGTGGGAACGTCGAGCCCCCGGAGGCGGGCGCAGATTCTGCGGAGCCGCCCCGATCTGGCAACGGCCGAATTGCGGGGAAACGTCGCGACGCGCCTGTCGCGGCTGCGGGAAGGGCAGTACGATGCGGTCATCCTCGCCCGGGCAGGACTCGACCGACTCGGGCTCCTTCCTTCGAACGCGGAAACGCTTCCTTCCCTTCCGGCTCCGTGTCAGGGAATCATCGCCCTCGAGGCGCCGCTGGGCAGCTCTCTTTTCTCCCTCGGGACCGCGATCAGCTGCAGAAATACATTCCTCTGCGCGCTCGCCGAACGGACGCTTCTCCGGACTCTCAGGGTCGGCTGCCACATTCCGTTCGCGGCGCTGGCGCGACTGGACGGGAAAACGCTCGACTTTCGGGCCGAAATCCTTGACGATTCGGGACGCGACTTCCGTTTCTTCTCGACGAGCCGAAACGTCGCATCTCCCGACGACGCCGTCGAAGCCGGAATGGAACTCGCGGAACGCATCAGGACCGACGCGTGCGCGATGCGCATCCTCGCTGCGACGCTCGTCCCGACGGATGGACGGCCATGACCGTCCATCTCGTCGGTGCCGGATGCGGCGGCCCCCTCTGGCTGACCCTCGAAGCGAAGCGTCTCCTCGAACGGGCCGACCACATCGTCCACGACAGCCTGATCCACCCTGACCTCCTGCAGCTCGCGCCGCCGAAGTGCGCCTTCCACTTCGTCGGAAAGCGGGGAAACCGGCCGAGCTCCGGGCAGGAAGCGATCAACGGCCTCCTCGTCCGGCTCGGACGCGAGGGAGGCGAAGTCGTCCGCCTCAAGGGAGGAGACCCGTTCGTCTTCGGACGGGGCGGCGAAGAGGCCCTCTCTCTCGGGGAAGCGGGCATTCCGTGGACGTACGTTCCGGGCATCACGGCGGCGCTCGGAGGGCTCGCGCGCGCCGGGATTCCGCCGACGCACAGGGGCGTCGCCGACTCCGTCACGCTCGCGACGGGACACAAGGGCTGCGAAGACGGAGCAGACCCGGATCTCTGGCGTCCGCTCGGTGCGATCGGGGGGACGAAGGTCGTCTACATGGGGGCTTCGTCGTGGCGGCAGGTCGCCTCCCTGCTTCGGGAGGGTGGCATGGCCGACGATGCCCCGTGCGCGGCCGTGACGTGGGGCGGGTGGGGAAAGGCCTCCCGTCGCGACTTCGTTCTCGGGGAGGACCCCGGCGTTCTTCGGAGCCCTTCCGTCGCCGCCGCCGGGGGAACGGCCGGGATGCGGCTCGAAGGAGCGCGCGGCGCCCTCGCGGATCTGCAGGTCGCGGTGGTCCGCCCCTTCCCCGAGAGCTGGACGACCGCACGGACGCTCGAGGAACACGGAGCGGACGCGTACAGCCTTCCGCTGTTGCGTCTCGAGGAGATCCGTCGCGACGGCGACGGGGAGACGCTCGCCTCGGCCGACTGGATCATTCTCACGAGCCCCAGGGGCGCCGCGTGCCTGCCCCGGGCGACGGACCTGCGCCGGATCCGCGCCCGAATCGCGGTCATCGGCGAAGGGACGCGCGACTCGCTGCTCCGGATCGGAATCCGGGCCGACGAAGTCGCGGACCCGGCGACGTCGGAAGCCCTCGCGCGCCTCCTCTCACGCGTCGTCACAAGGGGAGAACGGGTCGTCTTCTTCCGCAACGAGGCCGGGTCCCCGCTGCCCTGCGACGCCGCGAGGGAGCGGGGCGCCGATGTCGTGGACCTGAGCGCCTATAGCATGACCCCGTCCCTTCCGCCCGGATCGGAATCCCTCCGGGATCTGTGGGCGGACCGTCCGCCGGATGCCGTGGCCTTCGGAAGCGCGGCGTTCGCTGACGCCTGGGTGACGCTCGGCCTGGATTTCCCGCCGGGTGCCGTTCCGGTCGCGTGGGGGGAGACCTGCGGACGCGCCGTCGAGCGCCTGTTCGGCCGGAAGACATCCGTCATGGATGAACCGTCGACGGACGGACTTCTGAGAACGCTTCTGAGAATCGCACGAAACAAGGAGGACATTCGATGAAAATCGGTTCGGAATTCGCCCCTGCGGCGCGCCTGCGCCGCCTCCGCGAGAACAGGATACTCGCCGAAAGCGTCCGGGAGGTCACGCTCGAGGCGCGTCAGCTGATCCTTCCGCTGTTCGTCGTCACGGGCCGGGGACGACGCGATCCGGTCCCGTCGCTCGCGAACGTCGACCATTGCAGCGTCGACAGGCTCCCGGAGATCGTCGACCCCGCGCTCGATGCCGGAGTGCGGTCCTTCATGCTGTTCGGCCTTCCCGATCCGGCCGACAAGGACCCCGGAGGGACGACGGCCTGGCGGGAGGATCAGCCCGTACAGCGGGCCTTCTCCTTCCTGAAGGGGAGGTACGGGCGGGAAGTCCTTCTGACGGGGGACGTCTGCATGTGCGAATACACGAGCCACGGACACTGCGGCTTCCTCGACGCGGACGGATGCGTGGACAACGACTCCACGGCCGCCGCGCTCGGCCGGATCGCCGTGAGCCACGTCCGCGCCGGGGCGGACATGGTCGCGCCGTCGGCCATGATGGACGGGCAGGTCGCGGCCATCAGGAGCGCGCTCGATTCCGAAGGGCATGTCTCCACCCCGATCATGAGCTACAGCACGAAGTTCGCCTCCGCGTTCTACGGTCCGTTCCGGGACGCCGCGGGGAGCGCCCCGTCGCACGGAGACCGCCGGGGATACCAGCTCCCGTCGACGAACGCGAGAGAGGCGCTCCGGGAATCGCTCGCCGACGAGGACGAGGGGGCGGACATTCTCATGGTGAAGCCGTCGCTGCTCTACATGGACGTCATCGCCCGTCTCCGGGAGGCGACGCTGCTGCCGATCGCGTGCTACCTCGTGAGCGGCGAGTACATGATGCTCCGGCACGCCGTCGCCGCCGGGGCGCTCGACGAAAAGAGGGGAATGCTCGAGGCGCACCTGTCGCTCCGGCGCGCTGGGGCCGACCTCATCATCACCTACGCCGCCGTCGGGATCGCCCGGATGCTTCGGGAACGCTGAGGATCAGTACCCGAGAAGGACCGGGACTGCCGCGAGAGCGACCGTCCCGGCCATGAAGGCCACGAGCGTGACGAGATTCCAGAGAAAGAGGGAACGAACCATCTCCCCCGGGAAAATGCCGATCCAGAAGGCGATGTCCTGCCGGAGGACGCGCGAGAGAACCGCCAGCATGTTGCCCGTCAGCAGCGCGAGCACGGCTTGCGCCGTCGAGAGCGTTCCGGCCCCCATGGCGCCGCCGGCGACGCCGAGAGCGGCGTTCGCGTGGGCGAAGGACGCTCCCGCGACGGCCCATCCCGACGGAGGCAGCAGCGGAAGCCTGATGCACTGTTCGCGGAGGAACGCCTGGAGCGAGGGGGAGAGCGCGAAGCCGAGCGCGTAGAAGAAGCAGGCCGCCGGCAGCGTCCTCGCGAGCGTTCCGGCGAGGGAAAACGTGCCGCGTTGTCCCTCCTGGCGCCGCAACGGCCCGGAACTCCTCTCGCGGCGGACAAGCAGCGCGAGGAAGAGCAGAAAGCGGCACAGGCTCCGGAGGAAGACGACGGTCGCGTAGATTCCGCCCGCGCTTCCGGCAAGTCCGACAGCGACGGACAGAGAGACGATCCACCGTTTGATGTACCCGGGAAAAGACTGGAGCAGCGTTCCGAAAAGCGTCTCGCCCCGCGTCAGCGAACCGTCCCGGTAGGCTTCGGCGACGATCGCGCACCCGGCCCGGGACGACCCGAGGCTTGCGCCGAGCGCGAAGAGCACCGGCGCGGGAAGGCGCTTCCGGCAGAAGGGCGGGACGAGAAGGGAGATCGCCTTTTCGGGCAGGGAGAACCGGAGAATCACGTTGCCGAGCAGAAGGCCGCCCGTCACGCCCGCGACGAGAACAAGCTCTCCCTTTGCGAGTTCGGCCCAGTTCAGGGAAATCATCCCGCCTGCGTCCCTTCAGCCGGAGAGGCCGCCTAGCGCCGCCTGAGAAGCTGCACGACGCCCAGATACTCGCCGGAAGGCTCGAGCGCGGCGTTTCCCTCGGTTATTTTCTCGTCCGCAAGTCCCGCCCGGTCCACGCGAAGCACGGTCGCCCATGGTCCGGTGGAGATCACGACCTCGCGAAGCCCCTCCCCGAGAGCGGAAGGCTTGTAGATCACCGCCGCATCCGCGTTCCTCAGAAGTTCGCGAACGGACGAAAGCGGCGCCGTTCCGGAAACCACCGCGAGCGATTCGGGACCGAGCGCCAGAAAACGCCGCGCCCGACACGACGCAAGCGAATGGGCGGATACGCCGGGAACGAGCTCCAGCTCGATGTCCGGAACTTCTTCGCGAAGGACGTCGTAGAGATACGCGGCCGTCGCGTAGAGCGCCGCGTCGCCGATCACGGGCATCGCGAGCGTTGCGGCACGTTCCCAGAGCGGGCGGACCCGGTCGAGTTCCCGGCGGATCGCGGCGTTTCGCCGCGCCTCGTCCCGGATCATCGGGAAGGTCAGCGGAATGACATCCCGCACGGAATGATGCGCGAGAATCCCCCCGGCGACGCTCTCCCTTCCGGATTCCGGGACGAAAACCGCATCCGCTTCAGCGAGGATGCGCAGCGCCTTCGGGGTTACGAGCTCCGGATCGCCGGGACCGAGCCCGACACCGTAGAAAATCACCGCCGATCGCCCTCCTTCGGGAAAAACAGGGAACGCAGCCGTGCGACGCCGCTCCGCAGGCGCAACAGGGACGGACGGCTGATCTCCTCTTCGCCGATCACGGCGATCCGCGCGTTCCCGAGGGCCGAGACCCACGGCCGCGAGCGGACCTCTTCCTCGTTCACGGGGTTCATTGCGCCTACCTGTACAAGGTACACGTCGAGCCCTTCGGCCGCAAGGGCGAGAAGGCGTTCCTCCCCCCACGAGGCGAGCGGGCTGTCCGCGCGGAGCGGCCGGGCGTCCGCAGCGGCGTTTCTGCCGCCGGCGAGTTCGATCATGTGGGCCGCCCAGGACGTCGGGGAACATGTCTTGAGTCCCTTCGAGGAGCTCTCGAGAAAGACCGCCGGACGCCGATTCCCGGACGGAACCGGGGAGGCGAGTTCCTTCACCGAGTCGCGCCACGAGCGTTCCGCCTCCATCGCGCCGAGCAGTTCCCCAAGTTTGCGCAGATAGGTCTCCATCGTATCCCACGTCGGGGCCGGAAGAAGGACGACGGAAACGCCGCTCCGTTCGAGCGTCGCGACCGTTCCTTCGCTCAGCCCGTCGGCCACGGGCCGAAGCAGCACGAGATCCGGCGCAAGCGAGAGGATTCGTTCCGCGTCGGCCCTGCGCGGCAGACGCACGATTCCCGGGAAAAGCGCCTCGTCGTCCCCCTCCGATACGGCGACGAGATTCTTTCCGAATCCGAGGGCGAGGATGTTTTCGCTGTGTCCCGCATAGAGCGACACGATCCGGTTCGCCGCCTCGATCTCCCCGAGGGGCGCGAACGCACACGCAACCGACAGCGCCAGAACCGCGATCAGACGGCGCGCCATATATTTTTCCCCCTTCCCCTCCCGACGGACTCGAACGGAACGTCGTAGACCTCCGAGAGGATATCCTTCGTAAGTGTCCCTTCGACGGTTCCCGATGCCACGAGGGCCCCGTCTTTCAGAATCCACACGCGATCCCCGAATTCCGCCGCGAGATTGATGTCGTGAACCGCCGCGACGACCGTCCGTCCCGCAGCCGCAGCCGCCCCGAGAAACCGGAAGAGGCGGAGCGTGTGGCGCGGATCGAGTGCGGACGACGGTTCGTCGAGAAGAATGACTTCCGTATCCTGCGCGATCACCTGGGCGATCACGGCGCGCTGGCGCTCTCCTCCCGAAAGGGCCGGGACTCTCCGCGACAGGAGATCCCCGAGCTCCATCGCGTCGATCGCGCATCGCACCGCGGCACCGTCGCCGTCGCTCATGCCGCGCAGAAAGCGGCGGTGGGGAAGTCGCCCCATCTCGACGACCTCCCGGACGGTGAACGGAAACGACACCGTCGGCGACTGGGTCACGACGCCGACGAGACGCCCTCTCCGGCGCGCCGGAAGGGACGAAAGCTCCGTTTCGCCGACCCGAACGCTTCCGGAAAACGGCATACCGCCTCCGAGGACCCGCAGAAGCGTGCTCTTTCCGCTGCCGTTGGGACCGAGAACGAACGTCACGGCCCCCGCGGGGAAAACGCCGCAGATGTCCCGCAGGACGACGCGGGATCCGTAGGCGGCGTGAAGCTCGGAAACGACGACGCCGGTCATGTCCGTCCCGCTCGCTCCCGGACGAGGATCCAGCAGAAGACCGGCCCTCCGATGAACGACGTGATGACGCCGACCGGCAGTTCGTTCATCGCGCGCGCGGTGCCGTCCGCGACGGAAAGGAGCAGCGCGCCGCCGAGAAACGACGCGGCGAGGAGCTTCCTGTGGGACGGACCGAGGAGCATTCGGAGCAAATGGGGACCGATGAGCCCGACGAAGCCGATGATGCCGTGGAACGAGACGGCCAGGGCCGTGGCGAGAGAGGCGAGTGCGAGCAGACACCCGCGGACGTTGCGTTCGTCGACGCCAAGGTACGTGCCGCGCCGTTCGCCGAGGGACATCGCGTCGAGATCGCGGGCCCACCAGAGGGCCGCGGCAAGGAGAACCGCCGATGAAACGCAGACGCACAACGCACCTTCGGGTGTCGCACCCGAAAAACCGCCCATGAGCCAGAAGACGATTGACGAAAGTTTCTCGTCCGCAAGGGATTTCAGCAGCGTGACGGCCGCGGAGAGAAACGAGCTGACGACGATGCCGGCGAGAACCATATGGGCCGGAGAACCGCCTCCGGAACGCCGCGAGAGCGATATCGAAAGCGCGAGGGCTCCGAGCGCTCCCGCAAAGGCCGCACCCGGGAGCCAGACGCCTCCCAGATGGATTCCGACGGAAGCCCCCAGCGCCGCCCCGGCGGCGACGCCGAGCGTGTACGGTTCGGCGAGCGGATTGCCGAGGAGTCCCTGCAGCACGACCCCCGACACCGCGAGGGATGCCCCGGCCCCGAATGCGGCGAAGAGACGCGGAAGCCGCACGAGACGCACGACGGCGATCTCCTGCGGAGACGCCCCCGAAACGTCGCCGGAGAGAATTCCGAGAACGGCGCCGAAAGGGACGGGCATCTCTCCCGCGAGAAGACGCCACAGGGCCGTCCCTCCGAGAAGGAGAAACAGCCCCGCGAACAGAACGATCGGAGAAACGGTTCCGCTCCCGCGCCTCTCCGGACCCACTATTTTCGCGCGGCCTCCCTGATGTGCCCGACGAAAAGCTCCGTAAGCCCAGCGGCATCGCCGAGGCCTTTCAGAAGCGCGTTCACGGAATACCCCTCCTTCGAGAGAACGGAAAGCCACGACTCGGGATCGTCCTTTGCGGACATGTCGTTTTTCGCATGGTCTCCGGCGACGACCATGAACGGCACGAGCGTCACCTTCGACGGTTTCATGGAAGCCAACCGCCGCTTCACCGTGTCGAGATCGGGGTACCCCTCGACGGTGCCGATCACGAACGGAAGGGCCGCATCGTCGAACATGAGCTGCATCTGCGCGTAGGCGGCATTGGCGGAATGATGCGTGCCATGCCCCATGAAGACCACGGCGCCTCCGTTTCCGGCAAGTTCGCCGTACTCCTTTTTCAACAGCGCCACGGTCTTTTCGTAGTCCTCATGGGTTTCGAGAAGCGGCGCGCCGAGATTCAGCGACGAAAAGGCGTACTTTCCCTCGATACCCCTCAGGGAACGCACGACCGAAGCCAGCTGGTTGTATTCCTCCCCCGGAATGATGTGCAGCGACTGGACCGTCACCGAAGAAACCCCCTCGTCCTGCATTTTCGCGAGCGCGATCAGCGGGGAATCGAAAGCGATCCCTTCCTCCTTCAGCACCTTGCGGCGGATGATGTTCGACGTGAACGAGAGGCGGACATCAGCCTCGGGAAACGCTTTTTTCACGCCGTCGACGATCTTCGCGATCGCCCCGCGCGCATCGGGTTCCGACGTCCCGAAAGCGACGAGCAGAATGCCCTCTTTCGCTTTCGCCCTGCCCTTTTCCGCCGCGACCGCGGCGAAAGCCGACGCGAACAACAGACACAGACACAACGCAGCTGCAAACATCTTCCTCTTCATCCTTTTCCCTCCCGTAGCGTGATAAAAGGCGTACGCCTTTTCCGGATCCGTTCCGGATGCCACGGAACGACTCGGGAGACAAAAAAGGACCGTTCTCTCCGGAACGGCCCCTCTCGATGAACGCGCACTTTCACCAAAACAATGCATAACGAAGGCGGCCTCGATTCCTCGCGAGTCATCCCGTTTTTCGCCGAACCGGTCTCCTGGCTCGCCTTCATCCTCCACCATCCCTTCCCGGAGCCGAGACTCCGGTGGTGCGACGGTTTCGTCAGGCTTACAGTGGCGGGTCCGCGCCGGATTTTCACCGGACTTCCCGAACATTCGGCGGAAGAAGCGCCAAAGCGCTCCGAACACGATACTATGCCCCGGGGGAACGGCTGTCAAGCGATCTCACAGATGCGGCGTCCAATTCACGCGCCTCACGGTCAGATACTCGCCGGTGCGCTCGATCACGTGAACGCCGCAATAATCCTGCATCACGGAAAAAAGATTCTCCCACGGCATCCCGAGAATCGAGAAGAGGATCGTCTTGAAGATCCCGGCATGCGCCACCACGAGAATGGATCCCTCTTCGCCGGAGAGGGCGCGGAACGCGGGCATCGCGCGACGCTGCGCATCCGGGAAACTCTCTCCGCCCGGAGGGGCGAAACGCGCGAAGTTCCGTTCCCGGGCTGCAAACTCCCGAGGATCCCGCGCCGCTACGTCCGCAAGCGTGCGCATCTCCCACTCCCCGAACGAAAGCTCCCGGAGCTCCGGGACTTCGGTCCGCAGGATGTCCCGGCCATCGGCTATGACGGCGGCCGTCTCGGATGCGCGCAACATCCCGCTGTGGCAGACGCGAACGAGAGGAATCGGCATGAATGCCGTCCTGAGGGCGGCGGCCTGCTCCCTGCCTTCACGCGAAAGGGGAAGATCCGTGCTTCCGACGAAACGCATCTCGCCGTCCGGAAGCTCCGGCCGTCCGTGACGTACGAGGTAGAGCGTCGTTTCCATCTCTGTCCCTCCTTCACACCGGAAAAATCTCTCTCACCTCCGGTATTGTACCCAATGCCCGACGGGCGGTATTCTCTCTATCGCGGAAGCGGGACGACGAAAATCCTTTCTTGACTCTCCCCCCGCGGGAAGGTCTATTCTCGATCCATCGCACGAAAACGGGAGGCGACGCGCATGACGGACCACCTGATCCCCATCGGACGCTTTTCGACGCTCTGCAGGCTCTCGGCCAAAACCCTGCGGTACTACGACGAGGTCGGGCTCATCAGCCCCGCCCTCGTGGACCAGACGACAGGGTACCGCTACTACGGCACGTCGCAGATCCTGGAGGTCGAGCGCGTCCGCGTTCTCCGGGAGCTCGAGATGCCGATCGACGACATCCGCCGCTTTCTGGCCGAACGGAACCGCGCCGTCCTGCGCGACATGCTCGCGCTTCAGGAACGGCGGCTCAGCGACCGGATGGACCGCCTGCGCTCCTCTCTCGAATTCCTGCGAAAACTCGTGGACCGGGAGGAAGAAATCATGACATACCCCATCGGCGTGAAGGAAGTGCCCGAAATCCGGGTCGCCGGCGTCCGCTACCGCGCGAACGCCGGCACGATCGGCGAATTGTACTGCCGCACGTATACGGAGATCCTCGACGCGGTGCGCCGCTCCGGCGGCAGGATGGCCGCCCCGCCGATGCTCGTCTACCACGCGTGCGACGACAGCGCCGACGACTGGGACGTCGAAACCTGCGTGCCCGTCGAGGGGGAGGTCGTCCCCTCCGGCAATGTCCGGATCCTGACGCTTCCCGCCTGCACGGCGGCCTATACGATCCACGTCGGCCCCTACACGGAACTCGCGAGAACGTGGACGCGCCTCACCGAATGGATCCGAGAGCGGGGGCACGAGTTCGCGGGGCCGGCGCGCGACATCTACCTGAGCGACCCGGGTCAGACGGGCCCGGCCGACCTGCGCACCGAGATCCAGTGGCCGATCCGGTAGAAGGAGAGGCGGACCCGGAAAAGAAGGAGCGACCGAAAGAGTCGCTCCTTCTTTCGTTGTATCGGTCCGCTCTCCCCGGCGGCAGCGTTTCTCAGCCCGCGAGCCGTTTCGCTCCGGGTTCCGCTTCTCTCCGATACGGAACCAGTCGGTTGCCCGTGACCTCTCAAGGGATATCCATGTCCGAAAACTGCGAGCATCCCTGAAGATATATGATGTAATGGTTCAAAAAGGAGAATGCGTCAATGATCGAAGAAAAAGACGGCGCCTTATACGCCGCGTTCAAATCGAAAGACCCGCGCTTCGACGGACGATTCTTTGTCGGAGTCTCCTCCACGGGAATTTATTGCCGTCCCATCTGTCGGGCACGACTTCCCAGAGCGGAAAACTGCACGTACTATGCAACCGCAGCCGAAGCGGAACAAGCGGGATTTCGTCCGTGCCTGCAATGTCGCCCCGAATTGGCGCCCGGACTCGCACCAGTCGATGCAATGGCGTCCCTTGCACATAAAGCCGCAAGGCTGATCGAAGAAAATTGCGGGAACGATGAGAGCCTCACCGAACTTGCCGGCAAACTCGGCTGCACTGACCGTCACCTTCGCCGTACGTTCACGGCCGAATATCATGTGACGCCCGTTCAATATCTGCAAACCTGCCGTCTGCTCTTCGCGAAAAGCGTTTTGACCGACACCGGCCTTTCCGTACTGGAAGTTGCACTGGCTTCCGGCTTCGGAAGCCTGCGGAGATTCAATGATCTGTTCAAAAAACGATACAGACTCACTCCCACCGCTTTGAGGAAAGAAGCCTCCGTCGCAAAGAAACGGGATGAAGGCAGCATCACGCTGGCGCTCGGGTACAGGCCGCCGTATCGGTGGGAACAAATTCTTGCCTTCCTTGGCCTCCGCTCGATCCCCGGCGTGGAAACCGTAAAAGAGAACGCCTATTTCCGAACCGTCCACCTCGTCACAGGGGAAAGGAAACACCTGTATGGCTGGATACGGGTCAGCGATCAACCGCAGAAAAGCGCTCTCTCCGTAACGGTATCCGCTACGCTCCTGCCCGTTCTGCCGCAGGTGTTGAGCCGGGTGCGCCGACTGTTCGACCTGTATTGCGAACCGGACGCGGTACAAGAAGCCCTTCTTTGTATGAATGACATCAAACCCGGTTTGTTTCTTCCCGGAATTCGCGTCCCCGGCTGTTTCGACGCGTTTGAAATGAGCGTCCGGGCCGTTCTGGGCCAGCAAATCACCGTAAAGGCGGCGACAACCCTGGCCGGAAGATTTGCGGAAAAGTTCGGCGCGGCAATCGATACCGGTATCGAAGGGCTGGCCCACGCCTTCCCCTCGCCGGAAGTCATTCTCACGCTGGAAGCACCCGTCGAGAATCACCTTGGCCCGCTTGGAATCATCGCCGCCCGCGCAAAGACGATCCTTGCTCTGGCAGAGAGGTTTTCAAAAGAAGCGATCGGTTGCGGATTTTGCGTACAGCCGGAAGACGAAATCACGAAACTGATGGAGCTTCCCGGCATTGGCCCATGGACGGCACAGTATATCGCCATGCGCGCGTTTGAATGGACAGACGCCTTTCCCGACACCGACCTGGGCGTGAAAAAGGCGCTCGCCCCTCTGGGCAGAAAAGGAATTCTCGCTCTCGCGGAGCATTGGCGGCCGTGGCGTGCCTATGCAACACTGTGTCTCTGGAACTCCCGTGAGAGTCAGGGGGGATAATGAATGTATCATTCAACGCTTTATTCATCGCCGGTCGGATCGCTTACGCTGGCAGGGAATGACGAAAGCATCGTCGGCCTGTGGTTGGAGAACCAGAAATATTTCGGCGACACCGTATTGGGACAGCATATCCTGAAATCGGAAACTCCGGTTCTGCGCAAAGCGAAAGAATGGCTTGACCGGTATTTCGCGGGAGAAAAACCCGCCGTTTCCGAGTTGTCGCTTGCCCCTGACGGCAGCGATTTCCGCCGGGAAGTCTGGCGAATGTTGTGCGAGATCCCCTATGGCGAAGTGACCACCTATTCCAGGATCGCGAAAAGGATGGCCGTACGCATGAACAGGGAAAAAATGTCTGCGCAGGCGGTCGGCGGAGCGGTGGGACACAACCCGATCTCCATCATCATCCCGTGTCACCGGGTTATCGGCACAAACGGAAGTCTGACCGGTTACGCCGGTGGAATCGGCAATAAGCTCAGGCTGCTGGAATTCGAGGGCGTCGATCCCTCGCGATTTTACGTACCCGCAAAGGGGACTGCACTATAAGAAAGTTGTGTTGCCTTGCCCCCTCCAGACCCTGCACATGGTATTGTGCAAGATCTGGAGGGAGGCAATCACGTTTTTCATACATATACAATTGGAACCGGAAAAGGCTACAGAAGCTTTTTCGCCCCCGACCAGACCTCTTCGACCTTCAGCGCCGCGGCCGCATGTCCGGGATGTTTCGCCGGGTTCCACGTCTTCATGTCGTCGAAGACGGGTCCCTCCGTGCGGTATTCGATCCGTCCCTTTACCTGGAACGCCTCGCCGCCCTCCGTCATGAAGAGCGCGGAACCCTTGCTCCCGGCGAGGATGTTTTTCCGCGTCTTGTCGAAATAGTTGTCCGCGACGACGATCGTCTCATCGTCGAACAGGCTCACGCAGGTGGCGTAGATGGCGTTCGGAAGTCCGTCCGCGTCGACTGTCGCGAAGACGATGGCTCCCTTTCTGTTATTCCACGCTTTTTGAACGTCTTCAGGAATCTTCGGCATCGTGTCCTCCCTGTGATATGTTTTTCAGATTTGTTCGAAATAGCGGCGATCTTTTCAGTGGATGGAGCATACCACCGGCGCGGTGATGGCGCAACGTCGAGGCAGACGGAACAGGTTCTGAAGAACGTCGGCGCCCTGCTGGCGGCCGAAGGGTTCTCGCTCGCGGATGTCGTCGAGGCGACCGTCTTCGCGACGGACATGGGCGCGTTCGCAGCCGTCAACGAGGTCTAAGCCCGATTTTTCACGTCCGAGCCGCCCGCCAGGTCGTTCGTCGAAGTCTCCGCGCTCCCGAAAAACGCCCTTGTCGAAATCGAGGTCATTGCGTATAAGAAGTGACGAAGGCGAAAACTTTGGCGGCACCGTGATTCTTTCGCGGCGGCCGAAACAGGGGAGGCGCGTTTTCGATGAACGAACACACAGCGCGACATCATGACGTAGTGGGGAAAAAGGTCGTCGAGACTCTGACGAAGAACGGCTTTCAGGCTCTGTACTGCGCGACGAAGGCCGAGGCGGCGGAGGCGGTCCTGCGGCTCGTCCCGGAGGCCGTCACGGTCGGCGTGGGCGGATCGTGGACGATCGTCGAACTCGGGATCCTCGAGACGCTGAAGGAGCGGGGCTGCACGATCCTGAACCACAACGCCCCGGGGCTTGACGCCGCGGAAAAGCTTAGGATCCGGCGCGCGCAGCTGACCTGCGACGTCTTTCTGACCGGCTCGAACGCCGTGACGATGGACGGACGACTCGTGAACGTCGATGGGACGGGCAACCGCGTCGCCGCGATGATCTTCGGGCCCGGAAAGGTCATCGTCGTCGCGGGGATCAACAAGGTCGCCCGCGACTTGGGCGCCGCGGAGGAACGCATCCGGAGCGTCGCCGCGCCCGTGAACAACAGCCGGATCGGCCTGCCGAACCCCTGCGTGAAGACCGGGGAGTGCATGGACTGCCAGGGGCCGACGCGGATCTGCAACGTCACGACGATCATCGGCAAGCGCCCGAACGCAACCGAAATGCACGTCATCATCGTGGGGGAGGATATGGGGTTCTAGAAGAACGGACGCGGGGCGGAACCGGGGCGGCTCTTCGGGAGCCGCCCTTTTTTGTTGACAACTCACCCCCCGCCCTGTAGCGTTATTGTCCGATACGGCAGTCTCTTCGCAATGTTGCCCAATATTCTTCGGAGGAGGAAATCGAAGATGGACGGACAGAACGACGCTCCCGTTTCGCGCGAGATCGCGGGGTCGCCGTCGACGGCGAACGTTCGGCTCATGCGGGACCGGTACCTTTCCGAGCCGCTCTACGTCGACGTGGAGTACATCCGGCACTATACGGACGCGCACCGGAGGACGGACGGCATGAACGTCCTCGAGCGCCGCGCCGAGTGCCACGCCTGGGCCATGGAGCGCCTCACGCCGTCCATCCGCGACGGTGAGCCCTTCGTCGGCGGCAAGACGCGCTACGTCCGGGGCGCGATTCCCTACTGCAACTATGCCTGCGGCTACGTTCTGCGCGAGCTGCGGCACGAGGAGCAGGAGGCGCAGGACAGCGTCACAGACCTCGGAACGGGCGGCGGGATCGGTGCGGGGCGCGAGATCTCGGGTAAGGGCGGCTATTCGTTCTTCGGCGGCAAGTTCCTGCTGTCGCACGAGGACCGCGAGACGCTCAAAAGCTGCGCGGAGTACTTCAGCGGAAAGTGCATGCAGGATGTCGGCGACGCGCTCTGGAAGAGCGTCTACCCGCAGGCGTCGTACATCGAGAACGGCTGGAAGGCCGTGCTCTACACCGCGCCGCACGACCCGGCCCCCGAGGGGCGCTTCGTTCTCGACTTCGAGACGGCGCTGGCCGAAGGCCTGAACGGCGTCATCGCCCGGGCCCGCGCGAAGATCGCCGAAACCTCCGTGACGGACTGGGAGTCGGCCGAGAAGCTCTACTTCTGGCGCGCGTCCATCCGCGTGCTCGAAGCGACGATCGCGTGGGCGCGGAACTATGCGGCCGCCGCGCGCGACCTGGCCGCGTCCGAAAGCGACCCCTCACGGAAGGCGGAGCTTCTCGCGATCGCGGAGCGCTGCGAGCGCGTCCCGGCGGAGCCCCCGCGCGACTTCCGCGAGGCAATCCAGGCCTTCTGGTTCGTCTACCTCGCGGGGCACATCGAGGGCTCGCACCTCGGGTATTCGCCCGGACGCTTCGACCGCTACATGTATCCGTACTACAAACGCGACATCGACGCGGGCCGGATATCGAACGGAGAGGTCCTCGAACTCCTCGAGGCGCTTCGCGTCAAGATGACGGAGATCGAGTACGTCGCCTCCTTCTCGTGGGAGGGGCTCGGGTCCGGGAACCTCTTCCAGAACATGATCCTGGGCGGCGTGGACGAACACGGCCGCCCCGCCGACAACGAGCTGTCGATGCTGATCCTCCAGGCGGCGATCAACTGTCGCACGACGCAGCCGACGCTCTCGATCTGGTACGACGACGGCCTGAGCGACGAGTTTCTCCTGAAGGCCGCGGAGTGCGTCAAGACCGGGTGCGGCTTTCCCGCGTGGTTCAACCTCAGGGTGTTCGCGCAGCACGAACTCCAGAAGAGCGGCTCGCCGCTCTCCGTGATCCGGAAGTACGCGGCGATGGGCGGCTGCACGGAGCCGACGCTCGAGGGCATGAGCCACGGCATCGTCCAGGCGGGGTTCGTCAATCACGGCAAGATCCTCGAACTCGCGATGAACGGCGGCGTCGACCCCCGGACCGGAATCGCGTTCACGAAGACCGCCGTCCCGGCGAACACGGACGAGCTTCTCGCGGCCTACGAGGTCCACATGAGGGACGCGGTCGGCAACTGGCAGCGCTACTGGAACTACGTGATGGCGGCGCACCGGCAGACCTGCCCGCTGATCTTCTCGTCCGCCCTGGTGCGCGACTGCATCGCTCGCGGCAAGTCGCTCGACGACGGAGGGGCCGTCTGCAACGGCACGCCGACGACGCTGAGCAGCGGCCTCGTCAACGCGGTCAACTCGATCGCGGCCGTCCGGAAGCTCGTCGACGAGGACAAGGCCTGCACGTTCGACGAATTGCGCTCTGCGTGCCTGTCGGACTGGGAGGGGCGCGGCGACCTCAGGCGGCGCGCGCTCGACGCGCCGAAGTGGGGCAACAACGACGACGCTGCGGACCGCGTCTACGAGGACCTTTTCGACCGGTACTGCGATGTCGTCGCGGCGCAGAAGAACTATCTCGGCGAGCCCTACGACCCGTCGATGCTCGCGATCACGACGCACACGCCGTTCGGGAAGGCCTGCGGCGCCACGCCCGACGGTCGCTCGGCCGGAGACGCGCTCGCCGACGGCGTCACGTCGCCCTACCCCGGGACGGACGTGAACGGGCCGTTCGCGGTGCTGCTGTCGTCGTCGAAGATCGACCACACGCGCATCCGGGGCGGGCTCCACAACATGAAGTTCCACCCGAAGACCGTCTGGGGCGTCGAGGGCTCGAAGAAGCTCCTGTCGCTCATCAAGAGCTACTTCGACCGAAACGGCTTCCAGCTCCAGTTCAACGTCGTCGACGGCCGGATGCTCCGCGACGCGCAGGCGCGCCCCGAACTCTATCGCGACCTTATCGTCCGCGTGGCGGGGTTCAGCGCGTTCTTCGTGGAACTCGGGAAGCCCGTTCAGGACCAGATCATCGAGCGGACCGAGCACAGTCTGTGATGGGGCTCGCCGAAGGGACGGTCTTCGACATCCAGGACCTCGCCGTCACGGACGGCGCGGGGCTCCGAACGGTCGTCTTCCTGAAAGGGTGTCCGCTGCGCTGCCTCTGGTGCGCGAACCCCGAGGGACAGGAGCGCGGACGCGAACTCATGCACGTCCGGTCGACGTGCGCGCGCTGCATGGCGTGCGCGTCCGTCTGCCCCTCGGGGGCCGTCTCGGTTGGGAGCGACGGAGGCCCCGTCTTCGCGCGGGAGGCGTGTTCGCGGTGCGCGGACACGCCCTGCGTCGCGCGCTGCCCGACGCGGTCGCTCCGGACGGTCGGACGCGAATGGACCGCGGACGCGCTCTACGCGCGCCTGCGGCAAAACGCGATCTTCTACCGGAACTCCGGCGGCGGCGTCACGCTCTCCGGCGGCGAGGCGCTCGCGCAGCCCATGTTCGTCCGGGACTTTCTCGCGCGCTGTACGGCCGTGGGCCTGTCGGTCGGCGTCGAGACGTGCGGCTTTTTCGACTGGGAATCGGTCGAACCCTTCATCCGCGATTTCGCCTTTTTCTTCTTCGACGTCAAGTGTCTGGACGACGACGTCCACCGGCGCGTCACAGGGCAGGGGAACGGGATCATCCTCGGGAATCTCGAACGCCTCGCGGGGCTCTGCGCCGACAGGATCACGGTCTCCGTACCCGTCGTCGGCGGGGTCAACGCGAACGCGGACTTCTTCGGGGCGCTCGCGCGGCTCTGCGCCCGGATCGGGATCGGAAGCGTCCGGCTGCTGCCGTATCACACGCTCGGGGTCTCGAAGTACGAGGGGCTCGGGCGCGCGTATCGCATGCCCGACAGCGCCTCCGTGGAACCGGAGGAAATCGGAAGGTTCGCGGAACTCCTGCACGCGGCCGGGATCGCGTGTCGCGTCGACTAGCGTTCGGAGGCGGAAGCGGCGTCCATCGAGCCCGATTGTATCCCGTTGCCGCGACCGTTTTCGCGTCGTCCCGGCAATGAGACGCGGGAATGCCGGCGCTCCTGATACAATAGCACCAGGCGCGTTATGGGCAAAATTCGCGCCTTTCTGGAGGGATGACCATGCGAAAGACGGCTCCGGCCGGAATTCTGCGCTTCCTGAACGCTCCGGCGCGACGGCAGGCGGCCGGATCGAACGGATATCGCCCCGGCCCCATCGACTTCGCATCCGCCGACGCCGCGCGGGCGAAGCTCGAGGAAGGCCGCTCCGGGAGGACGGCGCTGCCGCTTCCGCTCCTCGCGGCCGGGAGGCGGTTCCGTAAGAACACGGGCGCCTGACGTTGCGCGCACTCCTTCGGGTGCTCCGCGCGGACATGACCCGAAAAACGAGATGCGTATGATGGAACTCTGGACGAGGATTCGAAATTTCTCCCGATGCGTGAAACGGATTATTTCGTTCCGGAACGAAACGCGCGGGAGCGACACGGAGGGAGAGAAGCATGACGGACAACTATTACGCGCAGAAGCTGAACGCCTCGAACCTGTACCGCGTGTACGAGACGCGGATCGAACGGGTGAAGCGATACCTCGACGCGGAAATCGACTTCGTGCGCCGCAGCCTGCGCGGCGACGAACGAGTCCTCGAACTCGGGGCGGGGTACGGGCGGATCATGAAGAAACTCGCCCCCTTCGCGGCATCGATTACGGGGATCGATATCTCGGAGGACTCCGTCGCGTTCGGGCGGGAGTATCTCGCGGACGCGACGAACTGCCGCATCGAGACGATGGACGCCCACGCGATCGCGTTCGACGCGGAGTTCGACGTCGTCCTCTGCCTCCAGAACGCCCTGTCGGCGATGAAGGGCGACGCGGCCGACACGGTCGCGCGCTGCGTGAAGTCCCTCGTTCCGGGCGGAACGCTCTATTGCAGCAGCTACAGCCCGAAGTTCTGGGAGCATCGGCTGGCCTGGTTCCGCGAACAGGCCGACAAGGGACTCCTCGGCGCGATCGACGATGAGAAGACGCGCGACGGGCTCATCGTCTGCCGTGACGGCTTCGTCGCGCGGACCTTCTCTCCCGGCGACCTCGAATCACTCGGACGCGCGAGCGGATATCCGTACAGAATCGAGGAGGTCGACGACTCGAGCGTGTTCCTCGTGATCCGGAAGGGAGCGTGAGCCCCTTCCGCCGCGATCGCCGCGGAACATGCGTTCCGGATTCTCAGTTCCGGCGTCCGGCGAGACGCTTCAGGTCCCCGAGGAACATCCCGACCTTTTCGGGCTTCGTCGCCCAGGACGTCACGAGCCGGATCGAAGAGTGCGCTTCGTCGGTCCGCGACCACACGTAGAAGCCATACGTCTTCTGCAGGTCGGCGATCATCGCGTCCGGGAGGATCGGGAAGATCTGGTTCGTCGGGGACTGCGTGAGGAACGGAAAACCGAGTGCGGCGATTCCGCCGGCGAGCTCGGCCGCCATCGCGTTGGCGTGCCGCGCGAGGTCGAAATAGAGGGAGTCCTCGAAGAGCGCCGCGAATTGCGCCCCGATCAGGCGTCCCTTCGCGAGAAGCGCGCCGCGCTGTTTCATGTGGAACCGGAAATTTTCCCGCAGTTCGGGCCGCGTGATTACGATCGCCTCGCCGAGGAGGGCGCCGTTCTTGGTGCCGCCGATATAGAACATGTCGACGAGGCGCGCGATGTCCGCGAGCGTCACGTCGGATTCTTCGCAGGCGAGCGCCGAGCCGAGCCTCGCGCCGTCGAGGTAGAGACAGAGCCCCTTTTCGCGGCAGACCGCCGAGATCGCTTCGAGGTCGGTCCTCCGGTAGATCGTTCCGACTTCGGTCGAGTTCGAGATGAAGACGACCCGCGGGCGGACCATGTGTTCGTCCGTATGCGCGTCGACGAGCGCTCGGATCTGGTCTGGAGCGATCCTGCCGTCCAGGGAGGGGAGCGCGTGGACCTTGTGTCCCGTGGCCTCGATGGCGCCGGTTTCGTGGACGTTGATGTGGCCGGACTCGACGGCCACGACCGAGTCGAAGGATCGGAGCATGGAGTTCAGGCAGAGCAGGTTCGCCTGCGTGCCGCCGGAGACGAAATGGACGGCCGCGTCGGAGGCGTCCGCCCGCTTTCGGATCATATCCGCCGCGCGGATGCACAGCGAATCGTTGCCGTATCCGTCCTCCTGATCGAGATTCGTTCCGGCGAGAAGTTCCAGAATTCTCGGGTGCGCTCCCTCCGAGTAGTCGTTGAAGAAACGGTATGCGTACATCGGATAGACCCTCCCTGCGATACGTCGGTGTCTCGTCCCGCGGATTCGGAATCTCCCGCGGTTCTTTCTCCGGCGCAAGTATACATCCTCTCGGACGAGGCGGGGGGGATGTGGCATAATATCGTTGTATGCGATTTTTCCGAAGGAGGAACGAACCATGATCGAAAATTACGTCGCCGCGCTGAAGGACGAAATCGTCGAGGCCGTGTGCGCCTCCGTTCGCATCTCGAGCGTCGCGGGGGATCCGGAACCTGGCGCGCCGTTCGGTTCCGGGCCGAAAAAGGCGCTCGACTGGACGCTGGATCTCGCGAAACGCATGGGTTTCCGGACCGGCAGCGTGGACAACATGGCCGGTTGGGCCGAGATCGGAGAGGGCAGCGAAATGGTCGCGGTCCTGGGACACCTCGACGTCGTTCCCGAAGGCGACGGATGGACCTATCCGCCGTACGGCGGCGAGATTCACGATGGCATGATCTACGGCCGCGGAGTGCTCGACGACAAGGGGCCGACGATCGGGGCGCTGTTCGCGATGAAGGCGGTCCGGCAGAGCGGCGTGAAGCTCTCCCGTCGGGTTCGCGTGATCTTCGGGACGAACGAGGAACGCGGCAGTGCGTGCATGAAGCGCTACGTCGAGTCGGGGCAGGATCTTCCCGTCGCGGGGTTCACGCCCGACGCGGAGTATCCCGTGATCTTCGCGGAGAAGGGCGTTCTCGGTCTGGACCTCGAGTCGCAGTTCACGCCGGAAGGGCCCGTCCGGGTCGTGTCGATGTCCGGCGGCGTCGCGAAAAACGTCGTCGCGGAACACGCGACCGTCGAAATCGAGACGGACTCCCCAGGCCGCAAGCGCGTCCTCGACGCGGCGCGCGCGTGGAAGGGACCGGATAAAAGCTCTGTCACGATCGCTGAAGCGGGGAACAGAGTGACGCTCGCGTTTTCCGGCGTTCCCGCGCACGGTAGCACTCCCGAAAAAGGAGTAAACGCGATCCTGTGCCTCTTCGACTTCTGCGCCGGCCTCAATCTGCCCGGCCGGCAGGGGGCCTTCTTCGCCGACGCGGTTCGCCTGATCGGGCATGAAACCGACGGAAAGAGCCTCGGGGCGGCGATGGCCGACGATGTGTCCGGCCCGCTGACCGTGTGCGTCGGAATGCTTTCGGGCGACGAGAAGAAAGCGTCGTTCACGATCAACATCCGCTATCCGATCTCGAAGAAGATGGCCGACGTGATGACCCCGATCGAAGCGGCCTTCGGCGCGAGCTGCGTCCGCATCGCGGGAACGAGCAACGCGAACCCTCTTCACGTCCCGAAGGATTCGGCGCTCGTGACGACGCTGCGCCGCGTCTACAGCGAGGAGACGGGCACGGACCCGGAACCGCTCGCGATCGGCGGCGGAACGTACGCCAAGACGATGCCGAACGTCGTGGCCTTCGGCCCGATCCACCCGGGGCAGGACTACGTGATCCACGCGGCCGACGAGTGCTGGTCCGTGGACGACCTCATGGGCGCCGTCCGGATGGCCGCGAAGGCCATGATCGAACTGGCGAAGTAGCGACGCCTCACGACGCAAACAAGAGAGGGGCGGCCTGAAAAGGCCGCCCCTCCGTGTTTCCGCGAAATCCTCCGACGGGAGATGTCCTAGGAAACGAACCGGACGCCCTCGACCGCCGTGATGCCGAGCCCCGGCGCGTCGGGCAGCGAAATGGCGGAGCGTTCGTACGTCGCGCCCCCCGTGACGGGGTCCGCGCTGCACAGGATCGGCGGGTCCATGTCGTAGCGCGTGAAGATCCGCTTCGCGGACGCGAGGTGGCACGCCGCCGTGACGGAAACCTTGCTCTCCATCATCGCGCCGATCATGCACTCCACGCCGGCCGTCTCGGCCATCGCGCAGATCTTGAGCGCCTGGTGGATGCCGCCCGTCTTCATGAGCTTGATGTTGATCAGGTCCGCCGCGCGCATCGACAGGATCGTCATCGCGTCGCGCGCGGAGAAAACCGCCTCGTCGGCCAGAATCAGCGTCTCCACCGAATCGGTGACGGTCTTGAGCCCGTCGAAGTCGTACCCCTTCACGGGCTGTTCGACGAGTTCGATGCCGAGCCCCTTGTCCTCCATGAAGCGGATGGCCCGGACGGCCTCCTTCACGGTCCACCCCTGATTCGCGTCGGCCCGGAGCAGAATCCGCTCGCCCACGGCGTCGCGGATCGCAGTCAGGCGCTCCATGTCCTTCCGGAGATCCGTTCCGACCTTGATCTTGAGCGCGTCGTAGCCCTCCGCGACGGCCTCCATGCTGTCGCGCACCATCTCGTCGGGTTCGTTGACGCTGATCGTGTAGTCGGTCGAAATGGCCCGTCCGTCGCCGCCGAGAAGCCGGTAGAGCGGCATTCCGAACTGCTTCGCGCGAAGGTCGTAAAGCGCGATGTCCACGGCCGCCTTCGCCGATCCGTTGTGGACGAGCGAGTTTCCGAGCGTCGTCATGATGTCGTCGAAGTCGTCCATGTCGCGCCCGACGAGCAGGGGCCGGATGCGCTCCCCGATCGCGCCCGCGATGGAGCCATCCGTGTCGCCCGTGATGACGGCCGTCGGCGGCGCCTCGCCGTACCCCGCGAGGGCGGCGTCCGTCTCAACGACCACGATATTCGTAACCACCTCTTTGGCCACCCGGAGAGCGGTCTTGAATGGTTTTTTAAGCGGTATGGCGAGTTTCCCCAGCCGGATGTCCGTAATCCTCATATCGTCACACCTACACCATCATCGAGAGGATCTTCGCTGTCATCAGCCCTCCGGCGGTTCCCACGACGTATCCCATCAGCGCCATCAGGACGCCCACCGGAACGAGCGTTTCCTTGTAGGACGCGGCCAAAACGGGCGCGGAGGCGACGGCGCCGATGTTCGCGAGGCTCGCGACGGCGCACGTGAAGAGGTCGAGCTTGAAGATCTTGGCGATGATGCACATCAGCACCATGTGAATTCCGAGGATCACGAAGCCCGCCGCGAGGTAGTAGGGCGCGTCCGCGAGTTCCTTGAACGAGGCGCGAGAGGCGATCAGGCAGATGACGAGGTAGAGCATCGTCACGGAGACCTGCGAGGAGCCCGGGACCTTCGACATCGGCGTGAGCGCTCCGAGAATGCCGAGAATCGTCGCGATGACGATCGTCATTGTGCTCACCGAGAGGAAGTCGCTCTTTCCGAACACGGCGATGAGCTGCGGCGACACGATCGACGCGAGGAACGACGAGACGGCGGCCGCGAGAAGGCCGGAGCCGAGGAGCAGCGTCAGATCGGCGGTTTCGATCTTGGTGCGCGCGTTGTCCTTGATGTTGGAAAGCATCTCGCCGACTTCGTCGATCACCTTCGTGTCGGACTTCGTCCACGCGTTGAACTTGTGCGCGAGCGGCACGGTCGCGAGAAGGAAGATGACCCACAGCGAATAGTTCACGTTATCGACGAGAAGCGTGTAGCCCATCGCCGAGTCGTTGATCCCGAGCGCGCCCTGGATCGCGACCATGTTGGCCGTTCCGCCGATCCAGCTTCCGGCGAGCGCGCCCCAGGTCTTCCACGCCTCGGACGGGAAGCCGTTCTTCATGAACGCGAACATGACGACGAACCCGATCATGATCGTGATGGTCGCCGAGAAGAAGCCGACGAGCATCCTGGGCCCGAGTTTCATGATCTTGCGGATGTCGCAGCGAAGCAGCATCAGGAAGATCATCGCGGGAATCAGATTGCCTCGGACGACCTTGTAGGTGGCCTTGATGTCATCCGTGTTGCTCCACATGTTGAACGTCGCCATGAGCATGCAGCCGATGTACAGAATGACGGGCGTCGGAACGTACTTGAAGAACGCGTTGTCCTTGTACTTCATTTCGATGAATGAAACCACTCCCGCAAAACACGCCAGAAACGCAAGATACGTGAAACCGCTGGTGATCACAAAGTACCCCTCCCTGTTCCGTACGGATCCCCGCCCCCAGGGGCGGGAAAATAAAAAACGGCGAACAACGGGTCTCGAGCGGACCCACTGTTCGCCGGATTTCATCCCCTTGCGTCGGTGAGAGGCCCCTCACCCGACCGAAGGACGAAGCAGCGTGCGCTGTTCGATTATTGCCCGGAGATTTCCCGGAACTTCTTCACCGCATCCCTGTAGGCCGCGACGATGGCCTTCTGGGACGACCCGTGATACCGATCCTGAACCTGCGAGACGATCAGCGCGTCGTCCCGGATCATGCGCCGTCCGACGAACAGATCCCGGATGAAACGGTTCGTCACCTCGACGGTGACCGAGGCCCCGCAGTCCGCGATCTCTCCCGTGGACGGATCCACGACGAGGGAAAGAAAGAACTGGCTGTACTGCAGGGTGATCGGATTGTCGCTCGTCGTCCGCGAGTT
This sequence comes from Lactivibrio alcoholicus, assembly GCF_055390895.1. Taxonomy (NCBI): domain Bacteria; kingdom Thermotogati; phylum Synergistota; class Synergistia; order Synergistales; family Aminobacteriaceae; genus Lactivibrio; species Lactivibrio alcoholicus. Next base: position 1,148,321 of record NZ_AP042471.1, on the reverse strand, counting down.
TCCTACGAGGAGCAGGGAATCATCAGAATAATATGTCATTAATTCTACCACCCCCGGGATGCTTTCGTCCAGAGTCTGCGATGCGAGATGCCGTTCCACATGATAACTCAAGTATCGCAGCATCCTGACGGTTGATAGACCCTCGGAGTTTCGACGGCATCATCGCTTACGACAATTTCCGCCGAGATCGCTCTTTCTATCTCAGGTGTCCGAACAGGGCCGTGCTCAGGTACCGCTCTCCGGCATCGGGAAGCAGCGCGACGATGAGCTTGCCCTCATTCTCCGTGAGCGCCGCCAGACGGCTTGCGGCGGCGACCGCCGCTCCCCCGGAAATTCCGCTCGTGACTCCCTCTTCGACATGGAGTCTCCGGGCGAATTCAAGCGCTTCCTCGTTGGATACCGTCGCGATCTCGTCGATCAGGTCGAGATCGAGAACATCCGGCCTGAATCCTGCGCCGATGCCCTGGATATCGTGCGGTCCCGGCTTCGGCGTCTCGCCGTTCCGGATCGCCGTGAGGACGGGCGAGCCTGCGGGTTCCACGGCAACGGAACGAATCGCCTTCCCGCGATCGTGTTTGATATAGCGGCTCACGCCCGTGATCGTGCCACCGGTTCCCACGCCGGAAACGAAAATGTCGATCATGCCGTCCGTATCGTTCCAGATCTCCGGGCCGGTTGTCCGGAAGTGAATCTCCGGGTTTACGGGATTGCTGAATTGTTGCGGGATGTAGAAGCGCGACGGATCCGATGCCGCGAATTCCTCGGCTTTCGCAACCGCGCCGGCCATGCCCTTCGCCCCGTCGGTCAGGAAGATGTTCGCCCCGAATGCCGCGAGCATCTTCCGCCGTTCGGTCGACATCGTCTCGGGCATGGTCAGCGTCAGCGGGTAGCCTCGCGACGCGCAGACGAACGCAAGCGCGATACCCGTATTGCCGCTGGTCGGTTCGATCACGGTGACATCTTTCGAACCGGGGGTGAGAATCCCCTTGCGTTCTGCCGCCCGGATCATCGCGGCGCCGACGCGGTCCTTCACGGAGCCGGCGGGATTCCGTCCCTCCGTCTTGACGAGCAGCGTGACGGACAACCCTTTCGTAATCCTGTTGATTTTTATGAGAGGCGTATTGCCTATCGCGAGACTATTGTCGTCGAATATATGCGCCATTGGATATCCCTCCGCAGTATGTACAGGATATGTCCTCGTCCATGTTCACTTCATCCGTGGGGCGTTCCGCAGCGCGTTCAGTTCCCGTTCGAGGCGGGCCACCTTCTCCGTGAGAACTTGAAGGGGCACAGCCTCATGCGACGGAAGCGCCCCGCTTCCCCGGAGCGACCGGATCCTCGCCTTCTGTCCCACTGCCGTCGCTTCGGGCGGAACGTTTTCCAGGACGATGGCCCCCGCGCCGACGCGCGCGTTCCGGCCGATCACGACGGGGCCGAGAATCCGGGCGCCGCTTCCGACGAATACGCCGGATTCCAGCGTCGGGTGACGTTTCCACGTCGTTTCCTTTCCCGTTGCCCCGAGCGTCACGCCCTGAAAGAGCAGGACGTTGTCCCCGATTTCCGCGCTCTCCCCGATGACCACACCCATGCCGTGATCGATGAAAACGCCGTTTCCGAGCCTCGCTCCGGGGTGAATCTCGATCCCGGTCCACCATCGGACGATCAGTGCCAGAAAGCGCGGCAGAACGGGGACGCGCAGTCGCACGTGCAGATAATGATTCAGACGATGCGCCGAAACCGCGAGAAACCCCGGCGTACACAACAGAATCTCCAGCGTCCCCCGAATCCCTCGAGGAATCGAGGGATCCCTCCTCCGAACCGCCCGATAATCCTCTCTCAGACCTTCCCACACCCCATGGCCATCACCCTTTCTTTTCCCTTCGTACGGGGAAAACAAAAAAGGGGATCCGCCGACAGGCGGACCCCCTTACGATCGTATCCCGTACACGATCATACACGATTCTCATCCGCCGCGACCCGTTCCGGCCCGCGGCGACGCACAACACCCGCTACGGACCGTCCTTTCGACGCATTCCGCAACAGGGACACGTATTCAGAAACGAAAACGGGAAAGCTCTCCTTTTTTTCATTGTACGGCATTCTACTACTCTCATAGCCGTCTGACAAGTGAAGCGGCGAAGATTGTGTGGCCGGACAGGAAAAATCATAAAGGCGGGGGGAGACTTTCCGGAAAGGATGACACATGAACCTGTTCGATACGCTCAAACAGCATTTCTTCGCGCTCCGCGCCGTTCTCGTTCTGCACGGCCGAGACACTCTGGAGCGACGACCACATCTCGAAGCGGTTGCTCCGGTTCCATCTGAGTCAGAACGCCGACCTCAATTATCTGTGGAGGGTGTGGAACTATCCGGCGAGTTCACGCAACTTTTCGCAGAAATACGCAAAACTCGGCGAACGGTTCTCGGAAATGTCCATGTGTGGCGTGATCGCGCACGCCCATTTCGATTTTTCGGCGCCGACAGCCTGCCAGCCTTTTTTCTTGAGAGCTTTCGCGCCTTCGGGATAGACCGCGTCGGCCAGCCGTTCCCACGTGCCGCAGATATCGTCGTTCCTGTAGGTCTTGAGAACGGCTGTTTTCGCCTTGGGGTAGGCCTTCAGTATGGCTTCGTTGTTGCCGAGAAACCACGCCTCCATTTCTTCGACCGCGATGCAGAAACGAGCCTCGGGACGCGGGGCGCATTGACGAAGCATCCGATCGAGTTCCTGCCGGAACTGCTTGAGACATCGCGCATCGAGGTCGCAGACGACAACGACGGTGAGTTGCGGGTCGTGCTTCTTCCCGTATCCCTGCAAAAGTCTGGACAGGTTGTCCAGAAGGATTCGCTTGGTAGGGTCTGGTTTTTTGTGGATCTCCCTCGGTATTTTTCCTCCGATGCCTTTGTAGGAGTAGACCTTGAATGTATGCTTTTCGTCAATGATCTTCGGAACGAGAATATCGAGCGCCGTCTTTCCGGATGCGTCCTCGACGAAAATCTCAAAGTGCATCTTCCTGCCTCGCGTCCAGATAGTCGCTGTACCAGAGGCTGCCGAGCGGGAGCCCTTCCGCGACCAGGTTCTCGACGACGGGGTCGTCGCTGGCCCTGCGTATGGAAGAAAACCCATCGTTTCCCTTTTCGAGAACCCAGACTTCGTTTGGCTCCAGCGCGTTCACAAAATACGGCTGGTGCGTCGTAACGAAAATCTGCGCACCGCCTTTTTTCGCGGCGTGTTCCCGGAATTCCTGCGCAAGCGTTTCCAGAAGCTTGTGATAGAGCCCGTTCTCCGGTTCCTCGATACACAGAAATGGAGGCGGTACGGGATCTTCCAGCAACAGAAGATAGGCGAACACCTTCAGCGTTCCGTCGGACATCTGCGGCGCATAGAATGGGTCTGTAAATCCCTTATCGTTAAACCGGAGGAGCAATCTTCCGTCCGGAGTCTGGCTCGTATCGATCTTGTCCACTCCCGGGATTTTTCTCGCGATGCGATCAAGGAGCGAGCGGAATCGCTTCGGTTGCTCCCGTTCCATGAACTGGACGACATTGCCGAGATTATCGCCATGCATGTTCAGATGTCGCTGGGCTCCGGAAAGAGGAAGTCCTCGGGCCGCGTCGGGCGTGAAATAGCTGAGGCGCCACCCTTCGACGAATTCCCTGAACGCCGAAATCCGCGGATGCTGCTTGAGCGATCCGAGCGTCGCGATGCCGAGTTTGCGGGGGTCGGCAAGCTCGACGATTTCGGTTTCCCGGCTTTCCTCCTCGTTGTCTGCGTTTTGTATGGACTTGATGAGATCGCCCAGATCCAGCTGTCGTATCTCGTCGATTTGGCGTCCCTCCTGTTGTCCCTTCCAGGCGATTCCATGACCGTTGTCCAGGATCAGAAAAGAAAAAGGCCAGCCGTGACTCTGCCCTTTGCGTCTCTGTCGGAGACGTTCCCTTCGAACGAAAGGGCGTCCGGACGAATCGCGGTCGATGGAAACGTCATAGGTGATCGGCCGCGCGTTGCCGTCTTCCTTGTAGTACACTTCGAATTCGATGGGACCGTCCTGGCCTTGGGAATGGATGCGCTCGAACCCCCCGCGTCCGCGCAGATCGCACGCCTCCTCGACGCCGGATTTCAGGCAGTCGGCCAGAAATCCGAATGCGTCGAACAGGGAACTCTTTCCCGCGCCGTTCTTTCCGATAACGGCCGTCATCGGCGTCAGAGGCTCCGCCTTCTGCCGGTTCCAGAGTTTGCCGAGCGTGATATCGCGCAAAACGCGATAGTTCTTTATCCTGATGCCCTCGATTCTGGCCATCTGTTCTCCTCCTGTCCCGGAACGGAAAACGTATCTTCATTTACGGGGTCCGTCTGATGCTACCACAGAACAATCGATCGTCGGGCGTTGTATTCGCGCCGCAACTGTATCCAAGTGGACTGTTTTGACGTGAGAAGCGTATGTCGTCGCCACAGTGTAACGGGATGGGACTCATTCAATCGTAAACGCGCGCCGCACCTCCGGAAGCGGATCATCCGTGCAGGACTTTCGCCACAATTCCAACGGACTGAGGTCGATGCCTTCTGTGTCGATGCGTTTGCACCACTTTTGCAGCTCGAAAGCGAATTCGGCGAGAGCGGTGCGAAGCGCGGGACGCTCGTCTTCACAGAAATCCCCGGGCGCTTCTTCTGGTGCAGGCAGGCAAGTTGCGTGACGCCACGGAATAAGACTTGCGATGAGCAGATCGATCCGCATTTCGTTCTTTAGCGCTGTCAATTCGTCCGGCGCTTCGATAAACAGAATGGTCATTTCTCCGAGAATGGGGAGTATTCCGGGTTTGCGTCGGACAATGATGCGAGCGGTCAGGAGCGTCATCAGGCGGGGTGGAAATGGCGGGACCAGTTTCAAGGCGGCAAGCCGGATCCAGTTGTAAACTGCGTCTGCGGCTGCTGCAACGGCGCTTTCATCGTCCGAACGCAGATCATCGGCGATCGTCTTTTCGACGGAATCCGCTTTCCCGGAACGGTGCAAAAGAACGTATGGCAGTGCGACGGTTGGGAAGACGCCGACCTCTTTGATGTTTTGGAACAAGTCCGAGAGTTCCTGCCAATCGTTTTCGGTCGCCCAGTCCATAGTAGGGAGGACTGCGTGAGCGAAAAAGACGCCAAACGTATGCAATGCTTTGAATTCTGCAGACGCATAATGAGGGTTGATATTTTTTTGCGTTAAAAAATAATGCTTTTTTGCGTCCCACCATTCAAAAATTTTTGAATATAATCGCTTCCCTTCTTCGGCGCTCCACTCGATTCCGATGTTTCCCCAATTTCTGGAGAGGAGCATCGGTTTTGTTGCATGAAGCACTTCATGGAAAAAAGATGCTTGCTTTTCAGACCGCTTGATGTTTTCCTCTAAAGATCCTTTGGGCGCGAAGAGTTCGAAATCGAATGGAAGAAGACTGTTTTTGACCGCCTGATATACGTCGATATCTTGGGAATGAACGGGAAGACGAAGAAAATCGCCTCTATAGAGCGGAAGATCGGGAAGTCCATCCTCCGCCCTCTCGCTCCATAGAAGCTCGCCGAAACGGCGTTGTTGGTCTGCTGTCATGCCCCCGATAGCGTAGACGCGAATGAGGCGAAGAATCGCCTCTTTTCGCGCTCCGCCGATTTCGACGCTGCTTTTTTTGATAAGTCTCTCCGTCGCACTGTGGGTTTTTTCGGCAAGAACGGGATGCTGTTTTGCGGCGCTTTCTATTTCCACGTATCTCTCGACCGGAAAAACTTCTATCGGTTCTTTGCAGGAATCTTCATCCGTGTATAGCGGCAAGCCGATGACTTCGGGGAGCCACTCAAGCAGCAGTTCTCCGTTCGCCGCCTGAAATAGTCTCTCGAACAAAGAAATGACAATGCCGTGCTGTCGAACGAGCCGAAGCTTGTACAACGAGATTGCGAGAGGGAACATTTCCTTCAACCTGTCAGTCCCGACTCTGAACGCAAGACGCGAGACGACTTCCGGCAACAGATCGAGCAGTCTTTCCTGCATGGAATCGATTGCGATGGACTCCGATGTGCGTGGTGTTTCGTTTCTGAGAGCGTTCAGGCACCAGTCGAAAACCGATGTCGCAAGGTCCTGGTCCATGACGGCAATCTGCGCTCTGCTCAGGAAGGTTTCCTTCAGCTTCTCGAGTTTTCCCGCACGGATGAGCAAGGCCGGGCTCCAGAAGCCAATAAAGGGAGCGATCCAGCCGCAGGCATTCACCAAAGCGTCACCCGCTGTGTCCTTGTATTGCACACGCATGGGCAATCCCGTCTTTTCGAAAAGCCGAATATAGGCGAACCCGGGAAGAAACTGGGATATTTGATCCCTTGCCGAACTCCGTGACGGGAAAATCTTGCCCGGGTCGAATCCCTGAACCGTGAGTTCGGCTTTCTGTAACTTGGGAGTCGACCGTGCCAGCGCGGAGGTGAATTCCTCTCTCAAGAACCACGGACTGCAATCCCAGGTTTTGAGTTCCTGCCAACGTTTCCGGAATTCCTCATGAACGTTTCGAACGTTTTTGTAGTCGAGCGCAGGTTCTACAAGGTACAGCATGTATGTACACCACCCCTCAAGAGACAAGAGTTCGATGCTCTGTCCCTGAAGGTGCAATGCTTTCCGGATATCCGTCAATGTCTTTCGGAGCAGTTCCCGGGCGTATCCGGTTTCATCCAGTTCCGCGAGCAATCCGGCTTTCCATAGGGAGGCCAAAGGCGAACGCGACGCGGGGCGCCATTCGGAAAGGGTGCTCTTGGCCTCGTCGCGCTTCACGTTCCACATAGCCCAGAGAGTGGACTCGTAAGTGCGCCGGTCGAGGTGTGCGGGATGCTTTTTTGACATTTCGCCGATTTTTTCATCTAGGGCGCCCCATCGACGCGCGTCATAGGACTCCCGTGCTTCGCGAAGCAACCCGAAAGCAAGCTCGAACCACGCATCAACGAGGTCCGAGTCGCTTGTTGGGAGGAATTCCGACCGGGGGAGAGTGAGTGTCCCGTCCGAAAGACGTTGAAAGAGGTCGTCGACCGCTTTCTCGAACGGCCCGATCGAATCCGGAAAGAGCGGAATCAGCGCGGTTTCCAGGCGCCAGTTGATTTCCCGAAACAACAGCGCGCGCTCTTCCGCAGTCCAGTCTTGGACCTGCCTCGCGAGATATGAAATCCATTCTTTGGTGTTCTCCCATAGGAGTGAACGTCTGGCTCCGTTCGCCACGATCCAGCCGGGATACCGGAGCCTCTCAAACCGCCATCGGGAGAATATTGCAAGTTCGTAGTTCTCAGGAATTTTAGGTCGTGAGGAAGGAATGGCCTCAGGTGTCGCCTTATCACTAAAAAAAAGTCGGGGTAGTTTTCCCGGAAGCCGTCCTGAGAACGAAACGCCAGTCATGGGCCAGTTTTCCGGACGAGCCGGACGTTGTGCATGGAGGCTACGCAAGAACCATTCGAGCGAATCCGTATGAATTTTTTCCGGGGACCAAGATGGGAAAACGGGCGACAGATCGATGGGCGTGACGCCTCGACTCTTGAGAAGGGAACGTTCCGCGCTTGTACTCCGCAACGGTCCGACCAGATAAATCGGCGCATGATGTTCTCCCAGCTCGTCGCGAATCCAGCCGGTCCATTCCAGAAAATTCGGGTCGTCTCCGGAGAAGCCGAGGAGTACGAACGTATTTTCAATCAGGGACTGTCGCACGGTATTGACGAACGGAGCGAAACGTCGCGGATAGGATCGATAGTCCTCTTCCGTGACGATGAAGGGCGTTTGCGAAGGAAGCGAGCCGTGAAGCTTGACGATCCGGGGCGCGACAGCCGTGGTCAATTCATGCGTCGTGGTTACAGGTTGATAGTTTCTCCCGTCAATGTCGGTTCGTTCGAGCAGCGTATCGTAATTTGTCGTGAACACATCGGACCACGGGAGTTGCAATAGCAGGCCATGAAGTTCTCCGGGGCGAAAGAGGGGATCGGGAGTTTCCCTTCGTATCAGTTCTTCGAGCTTGCGCCTGCCAAATGTCGCCTCATATTCGCTTGCGATCCGAAGCGCATTCATTCCGGCGAACCATATTTTGCGCTTTTCTGCAGATTCTTTGCTGTCCGCGGCTGAGGTGGGATGCAATTCGTCAAACATCGCTCGGGTCAGTTGTTTCCACAGAGGAAAGCATGTACTTGCGCCGGGGAGCGGTTCCGCATTCAAGCTGAATCCTGCTCCGACCATGACGGCAGCCCGGGATTTTGGCCAAGCCCAGAGGTCTTGTCCCAATTGCAGAAGATGCGCTCCATCCGGAAAATCCGGGTCCATGGCGATCGCTTCCTTCATGATTCACTGTCTTCGCGCAGCATAGTCATCGACTCGTGCACGGATGTCGCCTTGAAAGAGTGGATTCGGTTTTCATTATACGGTTGAGGAGGGTTTGAGTGTTTCGTAAATGCTTCGATTCTTAAGAATTTCTCCTCATTGCGATACATTATACCGTGCTCTTGTCGTACTTCGGCGGAAAATAAAGAATAGAATCCGTGCGTTGTGATGAACTATACTATTACCGTCGCTATCATGATTACCTATAAAGACTGTCGAAGCCGGATCGCCGGGTGACGCCGCGCTTCCGTGCGGGGAATATGCAAGGGACGACTTCCCGGAAAGGATGACGCATGAACCTGTTCAATGAACTTGAAAGCATCGCCTCGCGCCCCGAGCCCTTTTCGTTCTACACGGCCGAGACGCTCTGGAACGACGACCATATCTCGAAGCAGATGCTCCGGTTCCATCTGGACCAGAACACCGACCTCGCCTCCCGGAAGATCGCCTTCATCGACGAATCGGTCGCGTGGATGGCGGAGCGTTTCCATATCGGCCCGGGAACGCGGATCGCCGACTTCGGCTGCGGCCCGGGGCTGTACGCGACGCGTCTGGCGCGGCTCGGCGCCCGTGTGACGGGCGTGGACTTCTCGAACCGGTCGATCAACTACGCGCGACGAATGGCGACGGAGGAAGGGCTCGATATCGACTACGTCCGGTCGAACTATCTCGACTACGATACGGACGAGCGTTTCGACCTGATCGCGATGATCTACTGCGACTTCTGCCCCCTGAGTCCGGCGCAGCGTCGCACGCTCCTGGGACGAGTCCGGACGCTGCTTGCCGACGGGGGCGCGTTCTTTCTGGACGTCTGCTCGCTCGCGGCGTTCGAAAAACGGACCGAGAGCGCGGAGTGGGGCTATCGCCTGATGGACGGCTTCTGGTCGCCCGGCCCGTATTACGGCTTCCGGACAACGTTCCGGTACGACCCCGAAAAGGTCACGCTCGACAAGTACGCGATCGTCGCACCGGACAGGACGTTCACCGTCTGCAACTGGCTCCAGTATTACGATCTCGACGCCGTGCGGCGGGAATTCGGCGGGAACGGCTTCCGCGTGGAGGACGCGTATGCGGACGTCCGTGGCCGCCCGTTTTCGGACGACGCGCCCGAAATGGCGCTTGTCGCGCGGAAGGCGTGAGCTCGCCGGCGTTATTGGAGAACACTGTCGCGTTCCATGTTTGTCACCACCCTTTGAGAACGATCAGGATAAAAACGCTTCGCAGTCTATACGCACGATGGTTCGTTCTCGACATGAATGCTGTGACTCAATGCACGCGTGCATAGGGAGCGTGTATAGAAATTGTGCTATTTCAGCGATATTCTTTTGCATATTGAGAGTCGTGACTCTGTTCGTTTTGGAGTGATAACGTGGCGATTTCATTGAAAGAAACCAAGGTAGTCAGTGAGATGGCTGACCTTCTCTATCACTTCCTGCCCGGATCGGGTTCAAGTCAGTGGAAAGGGTACGTCACTTTTCCAAGCGTCGCGAATGAAGTGGGGCTTGGAGAATTCTGGCAATCCGGGAGCAAGAAACCGGCAATTACCGAATTGCTCGTACGAACGTTGGAGCACCGGCGGGATCTCTTTGAAAAGCTCATCCTGACAATCGTGAAGGAGGGGCTTAAGTACTGTCAAAAGAATAACGAGCCTATTACAGATGACGAAATCAGAACTCTGAACGGGCTGATAATGGAGGTAGGTTTCAAATTCCCTTCATTATGTGATCCTGCGTTCATTGATTCGCTGCAAAAGGATAGGCGCGCTCGATCCTCCGAAATTGTGGAGCCGGAACCCAACGATCATGAGACTCGAATGCGCGAGCGGTTGGAGTTCCTCAATTCCTCAAACGCCTGGAAATCATGAAAAGTACGCTCTATTCCTTGTGGAAGCAACCTAATCGTCAACAAGCCGGCTTTGAGTTGGAACGTTTGTTGAACGACTTGTTTGAACTCTATGGTTTGAATCCGAGATCGCCATTCAAGGTATTGGGGGAACAGATCGACGGATCGTTCGTGTTGGATAATGAAATCTATTTGTTTGAGGCGAAATGGGAATCTACGCAACTCCCAGAAGCCCCCCTCCTCATTTTCCGAGGGAAAATTGAGGGAAAAGCGTCCTTTACAAGAGGCCTTTTTCTTTCGCTGAACGGATATACAGGGCCGGCTTTAGCGGCCATAACCCAAGGCAAGCAACCGAGTTTCTTTTTGATGGACGGATTCGATCTCAACGTTGTTCTTGGCGGACAGATTGGACTCGATACGCTCTTGAGGACGAAACTCCGAATATTAGCCGAGGAAGGCCGGATGTTTGTGTCTGCGAAGGAGATTGTTGTTTAGCCAGAGGAGACGGAGCCAACGAAAGAGTTCTTGGCGGCGATTTGGGAAGGGGAAACTTTAGTTCTGAGATATCCAGTCCATCCGTGATGAAACGTTGATGGCGGTGTTTACTTCATTGATGTTGCCCACAAGATTCCCGAAGACGCACACCAAGAAAAACGGAAGTGACGGATGAGGCGTGACCGGGGATCCGCTATTTGTGTTTCCCGCCCATATGGTATCGTTCTATCGCGTAGTCCATTCCGGAAGTATGGCCGGCGGAGACCGACGGTTTCCGCTTCGAGTACGAAAGGAGTGACGGACATGACGGAAGTGAAATGTGCGGGAACGGTCTTTGTCGATCGTTTTACGGACGGGGTTCTGAACCCGGCCAAGCCGATGCTCGGTCCTGTGAAGGACGGCGGGTTCATCGTGGCGAACACGGCTCCGGGGTGCTGGGGGCCGATGATCACGCCGGAACTCAAGGGCGGGCACGAAGTGACCGTCCCGGTGGCCGTCGAAGGCGCGGAGGTCGGGGACGCCATAGCGATCCGGATCCGGAGCGTGACGGTGACGTCGTACGCGACGGCGTCGGGAAATGATATGTGCCCGGATGCCGCGCGATTCCGGGGCGACCCCTACGTAGCGAAGCAGTGTCCGAAGTGCGGCGCGTACCACCCGAAGACGGTGCTTGAAGGAACCGGCCAGGGCGCTGTCCGGTGTGCGTCGTGCGGGGCGGAAATTTCGCCGTTTGCGTTCACGAACGGCTACACGATTGTCTTCGACCACGAGCACGGCGTCGCCGTGACGCTCGACGAAAAGGGCGCACAAACGGTTGCGGACGACGCGCTCTTCTATTCGTCGCGTCCCGAGAACTCCATCCAGAATCCGATCCTCGCGATCGCGCCGCACGACATCGTCGGCATGGCGACGCGGATGCGGCCCTTCCTCGGGCAGCTCGGGACTACGCCGTCTCTGCCCTTTCCCGATTCGCACAATGCGGGAGATTTCGGCGCGTTTCTCGTCGGTGCGCCGCACGAGTACGCGAAGACGGCCGAACAGCTCGAACACAGGACGGACGGGCACATGGACGTCAACCAGGTCCGGGCCGGGGCCGTCCTGATCTGCCCGGTCAAGGTTCCGGGCGGCGGCGTCTACGTCGGCGACATGCACGCGTTTCAGGGGAACGGCGAGATCGCGGGACATACCGCGGACGTCGCTGGCGTCGTCACGCTCCAGGTCCACGTAATCAAAGGACTCGCTCTGTCCGGCCCGATCCTGCTCCCTGTGGAAGATGACCTGCCGCACCTCGCGAAGCCGCTGTCGTGCGAGGAGAAAATTCGGGCTCTGGAACTTGCGGAGAAGTGGTGTATGGACAGGATCGAGGACACCGCACCGGTCACGTTCATCGGTACCGGAGCGACGATGAACGCCGCGATCGACAATGGTCTGGCCCGCGCCGCCGACGTGCTCGGAATGTCCGTTCCCGAAGTGAAGAACCGGGCGACCGTATCCGGCGCCATCGAGATCGGCCGCGCGCCCGGCGTCGTCATGGTGACGTTCCGCTGTCCCGTAGCAAAACTGGAAAGAATTGGAATTCTGCCCTTTGTGAAGGAACAATACGACCTCTGAGAGGAACGCGAGGGGAGACCGCCCGGTCTCCCCTCTTCGTTTCCGGAGAAAATCGTGTATACTTTCCCAGTCTGCGTCCGTTCGGGGCGCAGACCCACAACTTCACTGAACTCGGGGCAAGAAAACACGGCTCCCGGCTGGTAGTCTGGGCCGTCTTTCCGGGGAATTCCGGGAAGACGCAGTAACCTTCCCGTAATCGCGGGTCGTCCGTTGCCCTCCGGTATTGTATTCGTCGATACGGAGGAGAAATTTTTCATGGCGACCTGTGCGATCTTTCACGATGGACAGTTCTGGACGGGGATTCTCGAATGGGAGGACGGCGGAGAGATCCGCGCCGTCCGGCGCGTCTTCGGGGCGGAACCTTCGGAAGACGACATCCTGCGTTTCGTCGCAGCCGTTCGTCCTGAGGACGGGGCTTCCGCGACGGAAGCGGTAGAGCCGACGCGCGCGTCGAGCTACCGGCGACGCGTCAGGGAAGCGCGGCTTGCGATGACCGCGGCTCCGGCGTCGACGAAGTCGCAGCTCGCGCTGGCCGCGGAGCGGGAGCGACGGGCGGGTGAACGCGCCCGGAGGCGAAGAGCGGATCGCTGTGAGGAGCGGGAGCGGAAGTTCCTGCTGTCGCAGGAGAAAGCGAAACGAAAGCGCCGCGGACATTGACGCGCGGCGTCTTTCCAAAACCCGCGGGACGTCCGGCGTTCTCCGGTATTACTGTGTCGTACGTTCCCGCGTTTCAGATCCGGGCTTACTCGTTCCCTTCCCGCTTGTGGCTGTCGCGGATCAGGACGTAGTTTGACTTGCGGTCGAGTTCGAGAATTCCGAGCGCCGCGGCGAGTTCGCCGAGTTTCTTGAAGCCGTAGTTGCGGGGGTCGAATTCGGGCGCCTGCTTGACGATGTTCGTTCCGACCGCGCCGAGGTGGGCCCAGCCGGAGTCGTCGGAGGCGGCCTCGATGGCCGCGCGGAAGAGGTTCACGAGGCGGGTGTCCGCACGCAGGTCCTTGGCGGACTTCTTGCGGACGCGGGCGCTCGTGTCGGTTTCCTCCAGAAGCAGCTCCGTGTAGATGAACTTGTCGCAGGCGGAGACGAACGCGCGCGGGGTCTTCTTCTCGCCGAAGCCGATCACGCGCTTGCCTTCCTCGCGGATGCGGGAGGCGAGGCGCGTGAAGTCCGAGTCCGACGAGACGAGGCAGAACCCGTCGAAGCGCCCCGTGTAGAGAAGGTCCATCGCGTCGATGATCATCGCGCTGTCCGTGGCGTTCTTTCCGACGGTGTAGCGGAACTGCTGCACGGGGTGGATGGAGTATTCGAGAAGAACGGTCTTCCAGCTTCCGAGCTGGGGCGTCGTCCAGTCGCCGTAGATCCGGCGGACGGACGCGACTCCGTACTTCGCCACCTCCGCGAGGAGCCCCTCGATGATCGCGGGCTGGGCGTTGTCGGCGTCGATCAGGACGGCGAGCGTGTTCTGCGCCTGGATGTCCTCGGGCATGAGAACGTGGGGGACGTGACCGTTGGCGATCGGGACGGCGGGCGTCGTTTCGCGCGGAGAGGTCTCCTGCTTTTTCTGGATTTCCTTTACTCTGGCCGGATTTCTCCGGGATTTGTACGTTCGCGTCATATTCGTCCCCTCCGGACGTCATTATAGACGACATCCTCGTCTGCGTCTGCCCCTCGGACCGGTCTTTCCGCGAGGTGCCCGCAATGTGCTTGACAAAACGGATATCGATGAGGATGATATCGGTTATCGATAATCGATAAAAGAGCTGCGTTTCGGAAGAATTCCTCGGTTCTTGTTCGATCGCGTCTGTCCTTCGAAGGGGTTCAGGTTTGGAAACGTGATCCGGAAGTGGAAAGAGGAGGTTTTTCAATGGCTCTGCTGACGCTTGTCACCTGCTTCGTCGTTCTTCTGATCATCGGATTTCCCATCGCGTTCAACATGATCCTGAGTTCAACGATGTACCTCCTGGTCGGCGGCTACCCGCAGCTTCTCGTCGTCCAGCGGATGTTCGAGGGAATGAACGGATTTTCGCTGCTCTCGGTTCCCTTCTTCGTCCTCACCGGCCAGTTCCTCCTGAAAGGCCATCTCCTCGAAGCCCTCATCGATTTCGTCAACGCCTTCATCGGACACGTCCGCGGCGCACTTGCCCTCGTCACGGTGGGAACGTGTCTCTTCATGGGGTCCATCGTCGGGCTCGCGCTCGCCGAGGTCGCGTCGCTCGGGTCGTTTCTGATCCCGATGATGAAGAAGGAAAAATACTCGCCCGCTTTCAGTTCGGCGGTCATGGCGAGCAGTTCCCTGCTCGGGCCGATCATGCCGCCGAGCGTTCTGATGATCATCTATTGCGTCGCGGTCGGAAGGACGTCCATCGCGGGGCTCTTCCTCGCGGCGGTCGTCCCGGCGTTTCTCATCGCCCTCGCGCAGATGGTCGCGATCCACAGGATCGCCGTCAAAAGAGGATACCCGAGCCATCCGCGCGCCCCGTGGCCGGAGAAGTGGAAGCAGCTCCGCCGCGCCCTTCCCGCGCTCATGCTTCCCGTCATCATCCTCGGAGGGATTTTCGGCAGCATCTTTACAGTGACTGAGTCGTCCGCGATAGCGGCCATATACGCCTTCATCATCACCTTCGTCGTGTACAAGGAGGGCAAGCTCTCGGACATTCCGGCGATCCTCAAGGACACGGCGCTGACGTCGGGACTCGTCATCCTGCTCGCGGGAAGCGCGACCGTGACCGCCTGGGCCATCGCGAACGAGCAGGTGGTCTACAAGGTGATCGGGCCGCTCGCGACGCTTCCGCAGTGGGCGTTCCTGCTCATGGTGAACGTCGCGTTGCTCGTCAACGGAATGTTCATGGACGACTATGCCTCCGTCGTCGTCCTCGGTCCGATTATCGCGCCCGTCGCGTGGAAGCTCGGAGTCGATCCGCTCCAGATCGGCGCGATCATCTGCATCAACCTCGTCATCGGGCTGGCGACGCCGCCGTTCGGGATCACCCTCTTCGTGACGAGCCCGATGGCCGGCGTCACGATCGAGCAGACCTTCAGGGAGGCGATTCCGATGCTTCTCGCGTCGATCGCGATTCTTCTGCTCGTGACGTTCTTTCCGCCTCTGACGCTCTGGCTCCCGAGACTCTGCGGGTACTGAGCGTATCCGGAAAGAAAGGAGGCTGTGGGTACCGGAACCTGCGTTGAAGCGAACGGGTAGTCGGCAATGTGGAGAAAGGGGGATTTTCCGTGAAGAAAAGCACCGTGTTCGTGTTGGTTTTCGCACTGGCTCTCGTTTTTTCCATATCGGATCTGGCGTTTGCGGCGAAGGTCATCAGGGTGTCCCTCTGCAACTCTGAAACGCACCCTCAATCCCTGGGGCTTCAGCTCTTCAAAAAGCTCGTCGAGGAGCAGACGAAGGGCGAGCTGACGGTGAACCTGTACTACAACTCCCAGCTTGGCGGCGAGCGGGAGTCCGTCGAACAGGTCAAGAACGGTCTTCTCGAGATGGCGACCGCTTCGGCGGGCCCCATGACGACGTTCAACACCCGCTTCATGGTTCTCGATATTCCGTACGCGTTCAATGACTACAACGAGGCGTGGCTCGTCATGGACGGCCCC
Organism: Lactivibrio alcoholicus; assembly: GCF_055390895.1. Classification (NCBI taxonomy): domain Bacteria; kingdom Thermotogati; phylum Synergistota; class Synergistia; order Synergistales; family Aminobacteriaceae; genus Lactivibrio; species Lactivibrio alcoholicus. The sequence goes on along the minus strand of NZ_AP042471.1, from coordinate 1,132,413 downwards.
GCCGGGATTTCGCTGTTCAGGTCGTGCGAGGAGGTCGGCCTCAAGGGGCTCGCGTGGATGGAGAACGGATTCCGCCATACGACGAACTCGAAGAAGCCCATCGTGACCATCGCCGACTTCGCGGGGCTCAAGATCCGGACGATGGAAGCTCCGATGCACATGGAGGCCTTCAAGCTGCTCGGAGCGAACCCGACCCCCGTACCGTGGACGGAGCTCTACATGGTCATGCAGCAGAAGGTCGTCGACGGGCAGGAGAATCCGCTCGCGAACATCTGGGAAGTGAAGATGTACGAAGTCCAGAAGTTCACGTCGCTCGACGGACACATCTACGACCCGATGCCGCTCGTCGCGAATCTCGAATGGTTCAACGGCCTCACGAAGGATCAGCAGAAGATCGTCGAGACGGCCGCGATTCTCGGCCAGAACTACAGCAGGGCCGTGAACGCCGCCCGCGAGAAGTACATCGTCGGGCTTCTCGAGTCCAAGGGAATGAAGGTCAACGATGTCGCCGAGGCCGAAAAGGCGAAGATGCGCCAGGCGACGCAGGGAAAGGTCATCGAGAGCATCAAGGGAAAGACGGATCCGAAGTTCGTCGACACGTGGCTCGCGAATATCGAACAGGCCAGGAAGGACATCAAGGCCGGTTTGTAGGCGTTCTCCCGCGGATCGGGCGGAGATCGCCCCGTCCGGTCCGCGAGGAGACACAACCTCCCAAAAGGACGGTTTTGTCATGACAAAGCAAGGGTATTACAATTTCTGCGATCGTTGCGTCGACTTTCTCTTTCCTATTTCGATGGCCCTCTGCGCGGCCATGCTCGTGGTCGCGATGGCGCACGTGATCATGCGCTACGTCTTCAACAGCGCGTTGTCGTGGTCTGAAGAGTTTCTCCGCTTCTCGATGGTCTGGTTCACGCTCGTCAGCGCGGCCATTCTGCATCAGAGGAAGGGACACGTTGGAATCGTCATCTTCCGCGATATGTTTCCGGACGGGCTCCGGGCGCTCTGTGTCCGGACGATTCCCTGGCTTGCGGTCGTCGCGACCGCGTCGGTCACGTGGAATGGCGTTCTTCTTCTGTTGCGGACGTACAAACAGATGACTCCCGCGCTGGGTATTTCGGTCGCTATCCCGTATTCCGCGATTCCCTTCGGCTTTTTCTTCATGACGATTTTCGGAATAGGGCACATTCTCGAGATCTCCCTCGGGGAGACGGTTCCGCCGAGAGAGACTCCTTCGTATTCGGAACAGGAGTGAACGGTCATATACACGGTTGAACGCCGCCCGGGCGGAAACGGGGAAACGATCACATACCGGGACGCGTTCGAGGGCGTCGAGGCGTCGCTTCCGCTCTCGCGCTTCGGGGAGCTGTATCGTCTTCCGGAGATCGGGGCCGCTCATCCCGGACGAATCCGTGACGCGTTCGATTCTCCCGTGGGCTCGCCTCCCCTGAGAACAGTCGCGCGCGGGAAACGAACCGCGGCGATCCTCGTTTCCGACGCGACCCGCGCCGTTCCGACCGGCGACGTCGTTCCGTACCTCATGGAGGAGCTGAACGCCGGGGGAATCGCTCCGGACGATGTGACGTTCGTCGTCGCGACGGGTGTCCACCGTCCCGCGACGGAGGAGGAGATGCGGCGCATTCTGGGGGAGGAGTGGCGCGGCAGGGTCCGGATCGAGAACCACGATCCGTATCGCGACGACGCGCTTGTCTTCCTCGGGACGACGACGTTCGGTACGCCGGTTTCCGTCAACCGGAAGGTCGCCGCGGCGGACCTCAGGATCGCCGTCGGAAAGGTCGAGCCTCACGAATTCGCGGGGTTCTCCGGCGGAAGAAAGTCCGTTCTGCCCGGAATTTCGTCGGAGACGACGATCCGCGCGAATCACCGACCGGAGATGATTCTTGACCCGAAGGCGACAATCGGTGTGTACGGGGACAACCCGGTGAGCCTGGATATGGTCGAGGCCGCCCGTCTTCTCGGAGTCCATTTCTGCGTGAACGTCCTCGTGACCGGCGACGGGAGAATCGCGGACGTCGTCTGCGGCGACATCGTCGAAAGCCACGGGCGGGCGGTCGCGGCGCTTGTGGAACGGATAGCCGTCCCGGTTCGCTCGTGTCTTCCAATCGTCGTCACGACTCCGGGACACCCGCTGAACATCAACCTCTACCAGAGTATCAAATGCATCATCGCCACGGCTCCGATCGTCGAAGATCGCGGGGTCATCGTGGCCTACTCGCGCTGCCCCGAGGGCGTCGGGTCGACGGACATGCTCCGCCCGTACGAAAGCGCGCGAACTCCGGAGGACGTCGTCGACTTTCTTCTCCGGAACTACGAGATCCAGATGGACCATACGCTGCTGCTCTCGAAGATACTCAAGCGGGGAATCCGCGTCGTCCTCGTCTCTCCCGGCGTGGAACGCACGACCGTGGAACTGATGGGGCTCATTTTCGCGGAGTCCCTCGGGGAAGGAATCGGCATCGCGTCCGGCCTGACGGGAGACGGACGTCCGATATCCTTCTTCCCGTGTCCGCAGCGCTGCCTGCCCGTCGCGCGGGGGAAAAAGACATGAGCACGGGACCGTTGGGCGCGGGGAGGGCGCCGCTCCAGCGGCGCGTCCTGAGCGACGACGTTATCGAGTATCTCATCGACACGATTCTCGACGGTTCCCTGAAGCCCGGTGAGAAGATCGTCGAGCTTCAGGTCGCCCGGATGCTCGACGTCAGTCAGGCGACGGTCCGCGAGGCGCTGCGCGAACTCGAATCCCGGGGGTTTCTCGAGTCGCGTCCCTACAGGGGGACCTACGTCCGGAAGTTCACGATTCACGGGATGCAGGACTACTTCCGGACGAGGACGGAACTCGAGATCCTGGCCGCGAAATGGGCAATGGAGACGGATTTCCGGACGATGGACTGCGCTCACCTGAAGGAATGTCTCAGCGACATGGGGGCGTACCTCGACGCCGGAGACCACGTGGCGTTCCGGAAAAAGGATATGGAGTTCCACCAGACGATCGTGAAGGGATCGGGGAGCGAGTCGCTGCTCTCCGCGTGGAACGCACTCTGCCACAGCTACTGGGCGTACTTCGGGCTCCATTTCGAACAGAAGAAGTACAACCTCGGCGATCAGATGGAAAAGCACAAAGCCATATATGACCTCTTGCTTCTCGGCCGGCTCGACGACCTGAGGAAGGCGATTCTGGACCATTACGTCAGCATCGACCTCATCGACGGATCGACCGACCGGAGCGATCGGAAGTAGGGCTTTTCGGACATAGAGTTTCAGATTCACGGACGACACACGAAGGAGATGACGGAAATGTATCTTGGGAAGAACAGATTCAAAATAACGAGGATCGTGGCCAGAGAAATTCTGGACTGCAGGTTCAATCCGACCGTACAGGTCGACGTCTGGGCGGGGGATGACGTCTGGGGACGCGCCGACGTTCCGGCGGGGAGGTCGCGCGGGGAAAGGGAAGCGTGGGAGCTCCGCGACGGCGACGCGAAGATCTACGGAGGTCTCGGGGTCGGTCAGGCGGTGAAGAACATTCACGAAATGATCGCGCCGGCGCTCATCGGGATGGATGTCCGCGACCAGAAGAACATCGACCTCGCGATGATCAGGCTCGACGGAACGCCGAACAAGCAGCGCATCGGCGGCAACGCGATCATCGGCGTCTCGATGGCCGTGGCCCGGGCGGCCGCGAACGGCTGCAACCTGCCGCTCTACCGCTACCTCAACGTGAACGCGCACGTGCTTCCGGTTCCCCTCCTGAACTACATCAACGGAGGCCGCCTCACGAGCAACGACCTCGACTTCCAGGAGATCTGCATCTTCCCGGTCGGTGCGAAGACGTTCCGCGAGTCGATGATCATCGGTTGGGACGTGTACAACGCGCTCCGCGACATCCTGTCCGCCAAATACGGGAAGATCGCGGTCAACGTCGGCGACGAAGGCGGATACGCGCCCCCCATCGTCAGCGTCAAGGAGGCGATGGATCACCTCGTGAAGGCGGTCGAAGTGACCGGGCACGCGAAGAAGGTTCTGTACGGATTCGACTGCGCCGCGACGCACTTCTACGACGCGGAGAAGAAGATGTACAAGCTCGAGGGCGAATACCGGACCCGGGAAGAACTCCTCGACTTCTACAAGGATCTCGTCCGGAACTACCCGATCGTCTCGATGGAGGATCCGTTCGACGAGGACGACGTCGAGGGTTTCAAGATGGCGAAGGAACAGCTCGGAATCCAGATCGTGGGAGACGACTTCCTCTGCACGAACCCGAAGCTCATCCGCGAACGGGCGGACTACTGTAACGCGCTTCTCCTGAAGTTCAACCAGGTCGGAACGCTTTCGGAGACCTTGAACGCCGCCGAAAGCGCCTATCGCCATCAGTTCGGAATCATGGTTTCCGAGCGGTCCGGCGAGACGGAAGACCCGATTCTCTCCGACGTCACCGTGGGCATCAACGCGGGCCAGATCAAGACCGGCGCCACGCGTTCCGAACGTACGGTGAAATACAACCGTCTGCTCGAGATCGAGACCGAGCTTGGCGACGCGGCCCTCTACGCGGGCGAGCTGTACCGGAACCCATTCTAGAAATGGCTGAAGACGGGAGTTCCGGAGAGGAACTCCCGGAACGGGACGCATCGCGGTGCGGGAGAGCGTCGTCGGACATGATCGCTCTCCCGCGCATTCTATCGTATGGCGTCGCGCCGGAGAGCGCGGTCGCGATAATGAGAGAGGTCTGGGGATGATCTCTATGAACTATTTCAGGAACTACGATCTGCTGCTTTCCCACGGGAACAGTCATCTTCGAAAAGAAGCGCTCGATATCCTGAACGCGGGGCTCCTCCGGGCCGACCCCGGAAAGGCGACGCGGGGTCTGGTGCGGCTTGACGGCGGACGCATCGTCATCGGAGGGCGTTCGTACGACCTCGACGAGTTCCGGAACGTCTACGTCATCGGTGCTGGGAAGGCGAGCTTCCCGATCGCGGCGGCCCTCGACGACATCCTCGGGAAGCGCATCGCCGGCGGGATCGTCATCTGCAAGAACGGGCAGGAAGGCCATCTCGAAAACGTCGACGTGCGCCTCGCCAGCCACCCGATTCCGAACGAGGACGGGATGCGCGCCGCGGAGGACGTTTTCGCACTAGCGAAGAGGACGGGCCCAGGAGACCTCGTGTTCGCGTGCGTCACGGGCGGCAGCTCGGCGCTGATGCCGCTCCCGATTCCCGAAATTTCGCTTTCGGACAAGAAGATCGCGAACAGGATCCTGCTCACGTGCGGCGCGAACATCATCGAGATCAACGCCGTCAGAAAGCACCTGAGCCTCATCAAGGGCGGGAGGCTCGCCCAGGCCGTCCACCCGGAGGCGCTCCTCGTCAACCTCACCGTCTCGGACGTCATCGGCGATCCGCTGGACTACATCACCGATCCGACCGTACCCGACACGTCGAGCTTCCGGGACGCCGCGAACACGATGAACAAGTACGTCCTGTGGGACCGAATGCCGGCGCCCGTGAGCGCCTACCTCCGGAACCCTCCGGCGGGACGCGAGACGCCGAAATCGCTCGACACCCACCGGATCGAGAATCACATCATCGTCGCCGGAGACGCCGCCTGCACGGGCGCCGAGGAGCGGGCGCGGGAGCTCGGCTTCCGGACGGTTCTCCTCTCGACGATGTTCGAGGGGGAGAGCCGCGAACTTGGGCGCACCTTCGGGTTTCTGGCCAAGGAGGTTCTCAGGAGCGCCCATCCGCTCGAAGCTCCCTGCGCCTTCATCGGCGGCGGGGAGACGGTCGTCACGATCCATCCTTCGGATCCCGAGCCCGGGCTCGGAGGACCGAACCAGGAGTTCGCGCTCGGCGCGGCGCTCGAAATCCGGGATCTCGAAAACGTTGTCGTCGCGGGGCTCGATACCGACGGGACCGACGGACCCACGCCCTATGCGGGCGGCATTGCGGACGGAAACTCGTTTGCCGGGTGTCTCGAGAAAGGGATCGACCTCTACGCCGCGCTCGGGCGGCACGACGCGTCCGAAGTCCTGAACGCGACCGGCGATATCCTGATTACCGGGAACACCGGAACGAACGTGAACGATCTCAAGATCATGCTCGTCCGGTAGCGGACATCCTCTTCGAAAGGGAGGCGGTACGGTGGGTACGGTTCTCTTTGCCGATTCCTTCCATCTGGCGGAGAACGCCGAGCGCAGGATCGGATCCATGGCGTCGATCGTGAGACTCGAGTTCGGAGAACGGGATGCGTTCCTCGCCGCGAGCCGCGACGCGGACATCATCATCGCGGAGTATGCCCGGGTGGACGAAGAGATCCTGTCCCGGGCCGGACACCTCAAAGGAATCGTCGTCTACGGCGTCGGGGTGAACCACATCGACCTCGATGGCGCGGCGAAGCGGGGCATCCCGGTCGCGAACTCACGGGGCGGAAACGCGCAGGCGGTCGCGGAACTGGCCGTCTCGCTCATGCTCGAGTGTTTCCGCCATGTTGGCCGTGCCGACAGATTCGTGAGGAGCGGACAGTGGGAGTCCGCGGACAGCGCGGCCCTGCCCGTATGGATGAACGGCCGGGAACTGAAGGGGAAGACGCTCGGCGTCATCGGTCCCGGCGCGATCGGCGGAATCGTCGCGTCGATCGGAGAGGCGTTCGGAATGATTCCGGTCGTGACGTCCGGCAGGAGCGGGAAACACCCGAAATATCCGTGGATCCCGCTCGAGGAGCTTCTGGCGCGGTCCGACGTCGTCTCCGTCAACGTTCCGCTGCTTCCCGAAACCCGCGGGCTGCTTTCCCGCGAGCGTCTCTCCCTGATGAAGCGCCGGGCGGTTCTCGTCGTCACGTCGCGCGGGGGAATCGTCGACGAGGCGGCCGTCGCGGAGATGCTCGCGTCGGGAGATCTCGCTGGAGCGGGATTCGACGTGTTCCGCGACGAGCCCCTGTCCGCGGAATCTCCGCTGATGCGGGCTCCGAACGTCGTCCTGACGCCGCACATGGGCGGCTCCACGGAGGAGGCCGTCGAGAACATCTCGGGCATCGTCGTGTCGTGCTGCGAGACGCTGCTTCGCGGAGGCGTTCCGGAGACGGTCGTCAACGGAGAGCTCCTGCGCTCTCATGGGTACGCGGGACGAAATCGCGCGTGAATGCGTGAATAACGGAGAGAGGCCCGGTTCGAAAGAACCGGGCCTCTCTTTATTTTACAACCTGTATTTTTCGCGAACTTCCTGCGGGGTTTTTCGGGGACTCTCTTGCCGGTGCGAGTCATCCCGACGCTCTTTCGTCCTTGATGTGGATACAGGTTCCGGAAACGTCGGAAAATCGTTTTTCCGAGTTCCGCGGGCGTGATATCCTGATACAAGGGGTGCGGGCCGATTCCATTCAGGGCGTTCGCATAGTCGGATGATGTCTGCGTCCGTGCCCGAGCAATGCCGAAAGGGGGGCCTTTTCCGATGAAGACGCTTGAGACCGATATCCTCGTCGTCGGTTCCGGCGGAGCGGCGCTCCGCGCCGCGATCGCCGCACGCGAAGCGCTTCCGGACGAAAACACGGGCGAAGGATACTCGATGGCGTAATCGGCGGGTGCGGAGATGGTGAATATGGAGTTCATCCGGCTCGGCGTCGCGTCGCTCGCGACGAATTTCAACTGTTCGGGAAGCCTCTTCCGCGCCGTGCCGAGGCTCGTGAACGACCGGGACGAAGAATTCCTGCGCCGCTCCCTGCCGGTGAAATCGAGCGACGGCCATGTCTTCGACATGATCTTCCGCAAGGGGGCGAGCTGGCCCGTATCGCTCGAACACGATACCCACGCGATCGACGTCGCCGTCTACCGCGAATTCGCGGCCGGCCGCAGGGTCTTCCTCGACTATTCGCGGAATCCCGAAGGGTTCCGCTTCGATCTCCTCAACGAGGAGAACCGTTCCCGATACATGCGGGAGGTGGAGCGGCCGGTGGCGGACGAAAGCGTTCGCGGCGCCTCTCCGTTCGCGCGCCTGTCGGAGATCAATCCCAAGACGATCGACTGGTTCCACGATCGGGGGATCGAGATCGGCATCTGCGCGCAACACTTCCAGGGGGGCATCCGGATCGATACGCACGCGCGGACCACGGTCCCGGCGCTCTTCGCCGCCGGCGAGTGCGCCGGGGGGCAGCACGGCGCGAATCGTCCCGGCGGACATTCGCTTCTCGACTGCCAGGTCTTCGGACGCATCGCGGGAGAAGAGGCCGCACGTTACGTCCTCGCGCGGTCGGACGCGTCGAAGCCGTCGTCCGCCGACCTCGAGGCGAAGGAACGGCGACTCGACGGACTCTCGTCGGGTGACGGGACGGAGGCGTCGCAGGCGCGGGAGCGACTTCAGGGGATCATGTCGCGTCACGCGTCCGTCGTGCGTGCGGCCGACGGACTGGCGGAAGGGCTGGCCGAACTCGAGGTGCTGCGAGCGGCGGGAATCCGTGCGGACGATCGCGGGATCGTGTTCGCTTCCGAAACCTCGTGGATGTTCCCGCTCGCGGAAATGGTCCTGCGAACCTGTGCGCTTCGGACCGAGAGTCGCGGTCCCCACCTGTTCTTCGCCGCGCCTTCCGATCCCGAACCCTGTCCCAGAGACGAAGAACGCTGGCGGCGATACATCGTCATCCGCAGGGCCGGAGACGGTTCGATGGAATTCGAAACATGCGAACCCGTAACGACAGGGAACTCCCTCTGGGTCGCCGAAAACGCTCCGAAGCAGGTCGACGCATAGGGCGCGGGGACGGGAAATCGCGCCCCGTCCCCGTTCCAACCTTCCGGAAATACTTCGTGCCTTCCGTTTTCCGTATCGCTTGACCTTCCATGAAAGTCGCTCTACAATCCCAATTATGTGAAAGTGATAACTAATATGGAGGGAGCGACGGATTTGGCGTTCGACGAAAAGACGGGAAAACTGACGGTCAGCGTTTCGCTACGCGAGGGAGAAGGGCAGAGGGTGGTCGGCAACGCGAGGGGGCACGAGCTCGCGACCGATGTCTATGCCGCGTGGGGCGGGACGGATACTGCCCCGACTCCGCTCGAGACGCTGGCTTTCGCTCTCGGGAGCTGTGTCGTCACGACGGCCCGGGCGATGGCGAACAAGGCGGGACTCCCGGTGTCGTCGATTTCGGCGACCGTCGAAGGCGCCATCGACACCGCAGCCGCGCGGCGTCCGGAAAGCGGCGTCCGGATGGGGTTCCCCGGCCTCTCCGTCGTCGTCGATATCGAAGGCGATCTCCCGGACGACAAAAAACAGGCGATGCTCGATCGCGTCGTCGCATGTTGCCCCGTATGCGATACGATCGGCGGCGGATCCGCTGTTTCGGTCGTCATGAAAGGGAAGGAGTGACGGACGTCATGGAACGGAAGGACGCTCTTCCCGAGACCGCAGCCGTGTGCGGGCTCTACTGCGAGGGGTGTTCGCTCTTCATCGCGTCGCACGAAGATCCGGAGCGGCTCAAGCGCCTCGCGGCGATGTACGGAATGACCTCGGAGCAGGTTTCGTGCGACGGATGCCGTTCGGAGAAGCGCGGCCCGTATTGCATGACGTGCAGGATGAAGCTCTGCGCGGAAGAACGCGGCATCGACTTCTGCGGGGAGTGTCCGGAGTACTCGTGTCCGACGCTCGAGACCTTCCAGGCCGAACGTCCGCATCGCCGGGATCTGTGGAAGGATCTCGAACGGATTCGTGACATCGGGTACGACGCGTGGTCGAAGGAGGCCCGGAAGGCGTACGAGTGTCCCGGGTGCGGTGCGGTGAACTCCGCGTACGACCTGACGTGCCGCTCCTGCGGGCGCGAGCCGTCGTGCGGGTACGTCGAACGACACGGTGCGGCCGTCCGGGCATTTCTCGCGGCGGCGAAAAAGTGAGGCGTCGCCTTTCCGGCGATCGGGCGACAGAACGGGCGGGAACCGAACCGGTTCCCGCCCGTTTCGTATTTCGGATCTGCCGGCCCGTCAGCGGCGCGGGCCGACGAACAGCAGCGGGATGAGGAGCAGCGCCTCGAACGGCCAGACGACCGAGCACCCGCGGCCCCCCGTATCGCCGGGCCGCGGCGTCGGCGCCGTCGCTCCGTCGGGGATCTCGATCGCCATGACGGTCATCGCGACGCGCACGACGCCGGCCGTCTCGTTCCAGTCGTAGGAGAGACCGTCCGTGACGGTGATCGCGACGGCCCTTTCAACGCTCTTCGCCGGAACCGCGACGCCCTCGCGCGCATTCGTCGCGCCCGAATCCGCGATGACGAGGACGCGTTCCCACATCTTCGTCCCCCGGTTGAGCAGCAGGGCGAGATACTGCGTCCGCCACCCGTCCTCGCCTTCGTGCGTCCCTTCCGGAAACGTCGTCGTGAAGCTCCCCTGCGAGACGCCGGGCTTGAGCGTCATCTCCACGACGCTGCCCCGGCAGCGGGTCTCGGCAAGAGGCGTCGTGCCGGTCCCCCGTGCCGTCTTCGGAGAGGCGAGCGTCTCCTGCAGATAGACCGCCAGCGTATAGAGCGCCTTGTCGAAGGTCTCCTGCGAGAGCGATCCATCCTCGATCCTGGAGACGAGACCGGGATTCGCTTCCAGGGACAGCTTTCCGAGGTAGTCGACAAGCGCGTAGGCGTCCTTCAGGAGATCCTGTCCGCCGGGCGTGACGGCGTTCGGATCGTTGAGCAGGACGAAGAGAATCTGAAGATCGACGCCCGATATTCCGAGAATTTTCATCGCTTCGAGGAGGGCCTTCTGGTCCGGGTCGAGCGGCGGCGGATCGACCGGAGGCGAATAGGGCGTCGGGGTCGGCGTCTGGGTCGGCGCCGGAGTCGATGTCGGCGTGGGAATCGGCGTCGGCGTCGGCGATGCCCCCCAGGGGATCAGGGTTCCGGTCGTGGAATATTGATAGATTTTTCCGTCTCCAGTCCCCGCGACGAGAAGGCGGCCGCTTGTTGGGTGGTAGACGATCGAGTCGCACCGCGTCGACGTATCCACGATGGGGGACAGGGCGCTCTTCGGGGTGGTGTATTTCTTGAATATTTTATTGTTCTGAACGTCGGTGATGTACGAATATCCGGACGGATCGTGCGTGATGCCGCAGTAGCTCGTCCCCGTCTGCGCGTCCACGTCGGTCACCCAGAATGCTCCGGACATGTTTTTGTCGGCAAAATGGACTATCGATTTGTTCGTCCCGGAATCGGGACTGACGCACACCATATAGGGATACAGGAATTCGTCCGCTCCGGACTTGATCGTCTTGACCCTCAGGTTCCGGAAGTTGTCCGGCGATCCCCCCTTGTCGGGACTGAGCGGCGCCGGACCGTCGATGAACTTTTCCCAAGGTCCCAGAGCGCCGATCATCCTTTGCCACACGGCGCCGTTCGCGTCGACGACGAAAAACTTCCGCGACGCTCCCGATCCGGCAGTGGCCATGGATTTCGGCGGCGTCGCGAATCCCTCTCCGGCCGTCGGAAGGTCGATCTTCGGTGCGGACGAAGCACCCGTTTCCGGGTTGAAGGTATGGATTCCGTCATCCTGCAACAGGAACAGCGAATTGTTCACTCCGTCGTACGCCTCGCCCCGGACGCGCCCCGGAAGTTCCTCCCTCCGGGCCGCCGTTCGGGCGAGCCCGGCCCCGCCCGCGCCCGTGTCGCACGAGTCGGGGCTTGCGCAGTGGAAGTCAGTGTCCCGCGAGCCGTCGCTGAAGTATCGGACGATCTCCCAACCGCCGCAGCCGGATGGCGTGTGCGCGACGTAGAAGCAGTCGCCGCTGCCTGCGATGATATGGTCCGGACTGACGAGGCCGGACGGACCGAGCGCGCGGGCGGGCGGCGCGAACGCAACCTGAACGGCGATCATTGCGAGGAATGCGGTTCCTCCGAGCCGTCGCGCGGCATTCCGCATCCCCGACCGGAACCTCTGTGTCTCGTCGCTGCTGCTGTGCGCACGTTCCATTCCCTTCTCTCCCCCTCGGTGAGGCAGTCGGCTTCGATGTACATTTCGGAAAAAAACCAAAAGAAACTATTGTGTAATTATACGGGGAGAATGCAGGAGGGGGCAAGCGGCCGGTCACGTTTTGAGCGGGAAGACGGGCGAGGAAAAAAGTCTCTGGCGTTTCAGATCGCGGCGTCCATCGTGCCTCTTCCCGGAGTTCCTTCTTCACGACGCTCCTGATGAAAACGAGTTACCGCGACAGCCGCGAGTTGATCGAAACGCCGAGGATGATCACCGCGGCGCTCGCGATCTGCACCGGGGTGACGCGTTCGCCGAAGGCGACGGCCGCCATCGCCATCGTGAAGACGGGGATCAGGTTCATGAACCCGGCGGTCCGGGCCGCGCCGATGATCTTGATGGATGCCTGCTGCAGGAGGTAGGCGGCGCAGGAGCCGAACAGCGCCGTGTAGACGACGCCGCCCCATCCGGCCGCCGTCGCCGCGAGAACGGGGGCGACCGGGTGTTCGAAAAGCGCGAACGGGATCGTCGCGACCGTCGCGACGACGAGCCCCCACGTGACGATCACGGGGGTCGTGAGGTTCGTCGCGAAGCGTTTGCTGACGACGTTGTAGACCGCGAACGCGAGGATCGCGCCGATCTGATAGAGGTCGCCGATGTTCATGTCGAGGCGCATGACGCGGTCGATGTCGCCGTTGAACAGGAGCGAAACGACGCCCGCGAACGCGAGCAGGATCGCCGCGACGCGCCCGGACGTCAGGCGCTCGCCCGCCCATGCGGCCGCGAGGAGCGACGTCATGAGCGGCGAGGTCGCCGCGATCGTCGTGACGTTGATGACGGACGTGTACTGCAACGCGACGAAAAAGAGCGCGTTGTTCGCGAACATCCCGGTGAGGCCGAGCGAGACGACGACGAAGATGTCGCGCAGACTCAGCCGTGTCCGGGCGGCTTCGCGGGAGATGGCGAACATCACGGCCGACGCGAGCAGGAAGCGCAGGAACGACAGCGTGAACGGCGGAAAATCCCGGACGCCGACCTTGCCCGCGATGGCGGTCCCGGCCCAGAAGAAGGTCGCGAGCGTCATGTAGAAGGCGGCTCGGGCTTCGGGGGTCACTGAGAGGTGCATCGGGGTCACCATGGCGTTTCGAGGATCACGTGCGGCAGGAAGAGCGCGAACTTCGGAATGTACGCCGTCACGAGAAGCACCGGGAACCAGCAGAGGAGGATGAACCACAGCGTGGGCTTCATCATCTCGTCGATCGGAGCGTTCGCGAGCCGTCCGCCGAGGTAGAGCACCGGAGCGGCCGGCGGAGTGATGCACCCTAGGCCCGTGTTCACGCCGAGGATCGCCGCGTAGTGGATCGGGCTGAATCCGAGCTGCATGACGATCGGCATCAGGATCGGCGTCGTCAGGACGACGACGCTGATGTCGTCCATGAGCATCCCCATGATGACGAGGAAGACGTTGATCATGAACATGATGACCCACCGGTTCTCCGATACGGACTGGAAGATGACCAGCACCTTTCCGGGAAGGTTCTCGAGGATATAGAGCCGGCTCAGCATCGAGACGGAGAAGAGCATCACCATGATGACGCCCGTCGTCACGGACGATTCGACGACGACTTTGAACAGCCCTTTGCAATCGAGGCCCCTGTAGACGAACATCCCGACGGGGATCGCGTAGAGCACCGCGGCGGCGGCGGCCTCGGTCGTCGTCATGACGCCGCCGTAGATCCCGCCGAGGACCAGGACGGGGAGGACGAGCGCCGGAATCGCGAGATAGCCCCGATGCCGGAAGAGCGCCGCCTTTTCCCCGAAACTCCGGGGCGGCGCGACGCGGACCGTCGTGCTGTTCCGCAGAAGCCAGCGGTTCACGAGGGAAAGCAGCAGGATCGTGAGCAGGCCGGGCGCGACGGTGGACAGAAAGCACGCGAGCACCGACTGGCCGCCGATCCACGCGAAGATGATGAGCGTCGCGTTCGGCGGGATCAGGAGGCCCAGGAGCGACGCGTTCGACATCAGCGCCGCCGCGTGCCCGCGCGGGTATCCGGCGTCCCGCAGGCGCGGGAACATGATCGAGCCGATGCACGACAGCGTCGCGCAGGCCGCGCCGGAGATCGAGCCGAAGACCGCGCAGGAGATGATCCCGACCGTTCCGAGTCCGCCGCGCCTGCTCCCGGCGAAGACGTCCACGAGGTCGATGAGCTTCTCGCCGATCTTGCCGCGCTCCATGATCCCGCCCGCGATGATGAAGAGCGCGATGGCGACGAGCGACACGGAGTTCATCTGCGTGAACGCGTAGGGCAGGAGCTGGCTCGCCTGGTACCCGGCGCCGCCCGCGCCGCCGAAGAAGATCAGCCATGCGGACGACGCCATGAAGCTGACCGGAACGGGAACGCCGAGAACGAGGCAGAAGAGCAGGATGGCGACGGCGACGGAGATCATGCGGCTTTCCCCTTCGGACGCCCGCCGCGCAGCATGTCGGAGGCGCTTTCGACGAGCGCGACCGCGAAATAGTACGCCATGAAGACGAGCCCCGTGAAGATCGCGAGGTACGACGTCCAGAGCGGAATGCGCCAGATGGTCGTCTTCGGAACGGCGACGCCCGTTCCGCGCGGACCGAGAAGGCCGAACATGAAGAAGTCGTAGCCGTACCACACGAAGAGCAGGCTCACGGCGACCGTGACGAGGTCCTTCAGGAAGACGAGGAAGCGCTTCACGCGGCCCTCCGGGACGAACGACTGCACGAGGTCGGCGGAGACGTGGCTCCGGTTGTACGCGCCCCACGCCGCGCCGGCGAAGTAGAGCCAGAAGGAGAGCAGCTTCACGACCTCTTCGTAGCCGTAGAGATCCCCTTCGAGAACGTAACGCACGAACGTGGCCGTGCCGATGATGACCGTCAGCAGGATGAACGAGACGAAGCAGACGGTCGAAAAGAAGCCGACGACGATTGTGTCGAACGGGTTGTGTGGAAGGATTTTCGGGGCGCAGTCGTTGTCGGGCGTCATCGACGCGGAGAGAGGCTCCTCCCCGGTCGCGTCGTTTTCGCGGATCTTTTCCGGCATGGGATCATTCCTTTCGATTCCTTCGGGTGACAGAACAGGTGCGCCGGGCTCGGCTTTCGCCCGGCGCACCGGAAAAAATCCGAAAATCCGCGCACATGCCGGACGTTCGGAGACAACGCGTGGTGCGATTAACCTATTTCGGCGCGAGTTCCTTCCGGAATTCGTCCATGAGTTCCTTCGTCATCTTTCCTTCGAGCCCCGGCCAGGAAGAGGCGCAGGCCTCGGCGAGCGGCTTCAGCTCCGCTTCGGTGTACGTGAAGACCTGGATGCCCTTCTTGCGCATCAGTTCGAGATGCCGCTCGTCCTCGGCCTTCGCGTTGTCGATGCTCTTCATCGTGGCGTCGGTGAAGGCGTCCTGGAGAACCTTCTGATCCTCGGGAGAGAGCTTCTGCCAGACCATGTCGCTCATCATGTAGTTCAGGCACTCGACGGAGTAGTTCGTGTTGTACCAGTACTTGATGACGTCGCCGAGCGTCGTGTAGGCCGAGGCGATCGGGTAGCCGTTGACGCCCTCGCAGACGCCCGTCTGCATGGACTGGTAGACGTCGGCGTAGGGGATCGTGACGGTCCGGTAGCCCATGGCCTCCGCGCCGAGCTTGTAGACGTCCATGTTTGGAATCCGGACGAGGACGCCCTTCGGAACCTTCGGGTCGAGCGGGTCCCTGACGGGTTTGACGCTTCCCGTGCCGATGAAGCCCTCGACGTAGAAGCCCAGGAGCTTCACGCCGAGCGCGCGGTTGAGTTCGTCCATCTTGCCGAAGAGCCACCCCTTCGGGGAGAAGATCTTCTTGGCGTCCTCGTAGCCCCGGACGAAGCCGTTGATGTAGACCAGCTCCAGCCGCGGGTCGAACTGGCTCGGGATCGAGACGCCGGCGAGGTCGATCGTGCCGCGGATGAGTTCCTCGAAGACGAGCGTGTAGTCCCCGAGCTGATTGGCCGGGAACACCCGGATCTCGATGCGGCCGTTCGTCTTTTCGGCCACCTGTTTCGCGATGTCGTTCATGAATTTCGTCGCCGTGTGGTCGGCGGGCGACTGGCCCGCGAACTTGAGCGTCACCTGCGGAGCGGCCTGTGCCTCCGATGGCGGCAACGCAAAGACAAGCGCAGAAAGAAGCGCGAAGAGCGGCATACGACAGAACCGACGAGCATAAAGCCTGTTTTCGAACCCGAACATTCCTCCATCTCCCTTCCGGATCGTGTCCGCTTCCTCTATAATGTCACACCCCGAACGACGCTTGGGGGCATCTCCCGATATTGGGGGAATATTCCTCAGGACTGTGGACAACTGCGGATTCTCCGCTAGAATACCACCGACAGGGAAAAGCGGGTGATGAATTTTATGAACGAAAACAAAAATTCAGTTGATCCACGCGAAAGATCGGATCTGACGGTAGGGAGCGTCCCGGCGGCGCTCCTTCGTTTTTCGCTTCCGTTGCTCCTCGGAAATGTCCTGCAACTCGCGTACGGCATGGCGGACAGATTCTGGGCCGGACGCTTCCTCGGCAAGGAAGCCCTCGGCGCAGTCTCGCTCGCGTCGCTCGCGATCTTCGTTCTCATCGGTTTCGCATGGGGTGTGACGATGGGATCCTCGATCCTCGTCTCGCAGGCGTGGGGAGCGAAGGATGCCCAGGGCGTCCGCAGGGCCGTCGCGAATTCGTTCGTGGTCGGAGGTGTGCTCGCGCTTCTCTGTACGCTGCTCATCTCCGGTCTTTCCCGTCCGGTCCTCTCGCTCATGGGGACGCCGCCCGAAGTGATGGGGCAGGCCGCGGCCTATCTTTCCGTGATGGGCGTCGGCGTCGCGCTGATCTTCGGTTTCAACCTCGTGAGTTCGATCTTCCGGGCGATCGGAGACTCCGTGACGCCGCTCAAGTTCCTCGCGCTCGCAGTCACGCTCAACGCCGCGCTTGATCCCGTCTTCATGCTCGGCTGGGGGCCGATCCCCGGGATGGGGGTCGCGGGCGCGGCCGCGGCGACGGTTTTCGCGGAAGGGATCGCGTTTTTCTGGAGTATCCGTTATCTGCAGCGGCAGGGAGGCGACGCCCGCGTCGTCATCGCGCGCGACACGATCGACGCGGGGATCATGGGGCGGATCCTGCGGCTCGGCCTTCCGACCGGGGTCCAGCAGGTTATCATCAGTCTCGGAATCACCGTGATCCAGTGGTTCATCAACGCGTACGGGACCGATGTGATCGCGGCCATCGGAGCGCAGATCAATATCGACAATCTTTTTTTCCTGCCGTCGATGAGTCTCCATCTCGCCGTCGCGGCGATGGTCGGACAGAACGTCGGCGCCGGGAGATTCGCGCGCGCGAGGCGGACCCTCGCCTGGGGACTCGTGTTCTGCGCGGCGTCGAGCCTGACGTTCGCGCTCCTGTCTCTGGTCGTTCCGGAAGCGCTGCTCCGGCCGTTCCTCCGGGAGGAGGACGCCGCCGCGCTCCGGATCGGCGTGAGCATCCTGCGGATCCTGGCGCTGCCGTACCTGTGCGTCACGGCGATGGTCGTCTTCAACGGCTTTTTCAACGGAACCGGCGACACGGCGGCCGCGATGGTCATGTCGCTCGTCAGCCTCTGGGGCGTCCGGATCCCATCCGTGTGGCTCCTGCAGTCGATCATGGGACTCGACGGAGTGTGGTGGGGAATCGCGGTCGGGTACGTCGGAAGCGTCGTTCCGGGATTCATCTACTACTCGCGCGGTTTTTGGCGTCGAAAGGCGCTCGCGTCGTACCGGTCGCACCACGCGGCCGTTGACAAGGGCGTCTAGCGGCCTTCCGGAACGCTCCGGAATACCAGTATTGACAGGAAGGGGAGGATCGCGTATTCTTTCCATGAACATATGAACACGTTTTCATACGTTCATGGAATTCCGGAGAGGATGTGACGAAAGTGGTGAAGCGTACCGCGGATTCCCGCGACGAATCCCGTACACGCGAGGCCATTGTGGAACGCGCGCGGGAGGACCTTCTCGACGATATGCTCGCGCTCGGGACAGCGGAGATCTTTCGCGTACTTGGGGACACGAATCGGATCAGGATCCTCCACCTGCTCTCGACGCGGGAGATGTGCGTCTGCGACCTCGCCGAAGCGACGGGGATCGAACAGTCGGCCGTCTCGCACAACCTGCGCCTTCTGCGTCACGCGAGAATCGTGCGTTTCCGCAGGGAAGGGAAGCAGGTCTTCTACACGCTCGACGACGATCACATCGCCGGACTGCTGCGCCAGGGCGTCGATCACGCGCGGCACGCGACGCTGAAAGGCGATGAGGACGAATGACGACGAACGGGATCAGCCGTTTCCGGGTGCAGGGCATTTCATGTCCGGATTGCGCCGAAAAGTTCCGGCGACGGGTCGCAGACCTTCCGGGCGTCCGGAGCGCGTCGCTGAATACGGTTCGGGGGACGATTTCCGTCGACGGGGTCGTGAGTCTCGAGCTCCTGCGGGAACTTGGGGACGAGGAGGAGTATACGATCACGCCGCTTGTCTCAGACGGCGACGCGAGGATTTCGCGCGAGCCCTTTCCCGCCGGTGCGGCGCTCAGGTCCGCGTTCGCGACTGCGGCGTTCGCCGTCGCACTCGCGCTGTCTTCGAACGGGGCCGTCGTCTGGGCGCGCGTCGCATACGCCTGCGCGACGCTTATCGGAGGAATCGACGTCTTCAGAAAGGGCCTCGCGTGTCTCGTCCGGCTGCACTTCACCGAGAGCGTCCTCATGGGTACGGCCGTCGCCGGAGCCATCGCGATCGGGGAGTGGTCGGAGGCGGCGGCCGTGAGCGTGCTGTTCTCTGTCTCGGATCTTCTCGAGGCGTGGAGCGCGGAGCAAACGCGTCGGTCGGTCCGCGGCCTTATGGACGCGGCCCCCGAAGAGGCTCGCGTTCTTCGCGACGGGGGCGAAGTCGTCATCCCGGCAACGGACGTCCGCCCGGGCGATACGGTGCTGCTCCGTCCCGGTGACCGCGTCCCCGTCGACGGGAAGATTCTTTCGGGACGTTCGGCCTTCGTCGAGGCGTCGATCACGGGAGAATCCGTTCCGGCACCGAAGGGCGAGGGGGACGACGTCTTCGCCGGAACGCTGAACGCGTGGGGGGCCGTATCGGTCGAAGCGACGGCGCCCGCGTCGTCGTCGACGCTCGCGAAGATCGTCCGGCTCGTCGAGGAGGCTCAGGCGAACCGCTCGCCCTTCCAGACGACGATCGAACGATTCGCGGCCGTCTACACTCCGCTCGTGATGGCGCTCGCGGCGCTCGTCGCGGTCGTTCCGCCGTTTTTTTTCGGTCTTCCGTGGAACGCCTGGATCTACCGGGCACTGTCGCTCCTCGTCCTCTCGTGCCCGTGCGCGCTCGTGATCTCGACGCCCGCCGCCGTCGTCTCGGCGATCAGCGCCGCCGCGAGGTCGGGCGTCCTGATCAAGGGAGGCAGGGCGCTCGAGGCGATGGGGCGCGTGCGGACGATCGCGTTCGACAAGACGGGAACGCTGACGCGCGGACAGCTCACCGTCGAGGACGTCGCGTGCGTGTCCGCGGATCGGGACGAGGTCCTCGGAACGGCGGCCTCGCTCGAATCGAAATCGGCGCACCCGGTCGCGGAGGCCATCGTGGCGGCGTCCGGCGCTGTCGCCCGTTCGGATGTCCGCGACGTCCGCGAGGTTCCCGGACGCGGGATCTCCGGAGCGTGCGACGGGGGTGTCGTCAGGGCGGGAACGCTTCCGTGGCTCGAAGGGGAGGGCGTCGACGCGTCGGCCGCCGGAGATGCGGCCGGGGCGTTCGAAGACGCGGGGCATACGGTGGTCGCCGTCGCGCGGGATACGCGTCTTCTGGGGCTGATCGCGCTCGCCGACGCGCTCCGCCCCGGGGCGAAGGACGTCATCGGTTCGCTGCGCCGCGAGGGGATCGAACGGACGATCCTGCTGACGGGCGACAACGAACGCTCGGCGCGAAGCGTCTCCGCAGCGGCGGGAACGGACGGATACCGCGCTCGCCTGCTTCCCTCGGACAAGCTCGATGCCGTGCGCTCCCTGGTCGCGGAACGCGGCCCGGTCGCGATGGTCGGCGACGGCGTCAACGACGCTCCGGCTCTTGCCGCGGCGACGGTCGGGGTCGCTATGGGCGGCGCGGGGAGCGAAACGGCGCTCGAAACGGCGGATATCGCGCTCATGGGAGACGACCTTTCGCGTCTGCCGTTCGCGATCCGTCTGAGCCGGAGGACACTCGGGACCATCCGGCAGAACGTCGTCGCGTCGCTCGGACTCAAGCTTCTCGCGCTGGCGGCAGTCGTTCCGGGATGGCTCACGCTCTGGCTCGCGATCGTGGCCGATATGGGGGCGACGATCCTCGTCACGCTCAACAGCCTTCGGCTGCTCCGTGACCGCGACGTGCCCATGTGATACCATCCCTTCGGAAAGGCGGAGATTCCGCCGGATCCGAAGGGAGTGTTCCGTATGCGTCGTTTTTCGTCTGTACTCTGGTTCCTCGTCGTGGTCGCCGCGTGTCTCGCCCCGGGTGGAATCTCGTGGAGCGCTTCCCGCGATCCGGAGGAGATTCTCGCGGGCATGACGCCCGAACAGAAGGCCGGACAGGTCATCGTTGGGTTCTTCAACGGCGACACGATGTCCGCGGATCTGCGCTCGGCGCTGACGAACCTCCATCCCGGCGGAGTGATCCTCTATTCGAGCGCCGGGAATATCTCCTCCGTCGGGCAGGTCGCGACGCTCGTGGCGGATATCCAGAACGTCATGAAAAACGACGTGCCGCCCTTCGTCGCGATCGACCAGGAAGGCGGCATCGTCGCGCGCATCACGAAGGGCGTGACCGTCTGGCCCGGGAACATGGCGCTCGGCGCGACGGGCGACTCCCGCCTCGCCGCGGAACAGGCCCGGATCCTCGCACGGGAGCTCCGCATTCTCGGAATCACGTGGGACTACACTCCCGACGCGGATGTCAACTCGAACCCGGATAACCCCGTCATCGGCGTGCGATCGTTCGGTTCGGACGCGGGCGACGTCGCGCGTTTCGTCGCGGCGACGCTGCCTCCGTTCGCGGACGAGGGCGTTCTCTCCTGCGCGAAGCACTTCCCTGGGCACGGCGATGTCGATATCGACTCGCATCTCGGACTGCCGCGAATCGATCACGACCTCGCGCGTCTCGAGGCGGTCGAACTCGTGCCGTTCCGGCGCGCGGCCGCGCTCGGCGTCCCGTCGGTCATGACGGCGCACATGATCGTTCCGGCGCTCGGAGCGACGGACGTCCCCGCGACGATGTCCGCGAAGGCGCTTTCGTTCCTGCGAGGCGAGATCGGCTTCGGCGGGCTCATCGTCACGGACTCGCTCGGAATGGGAGCCGTGGACAAGCAGTGGGGCTCCGTCGAGGCGGGCGTCATGGCGCTTGTCGCGGGTGCCGATGTCCTGGTCTACGGAGCGGACAGGGGGCATACGCCTGTAGACCAGTGGAAGGTCCATGCGGCTATCCTCGAAGCGCTCCGGTCCGGCCGGCTTCCCTCGTCGAGGCTCGATGACGCCGTTTCGCGGATCCTGCGCGCGAAAGCGAAGGCCGGAATCCTCGACGACCCGATGCCGCGGCCGGACCGGTTCCGGGAACTCGGGACCGAAGAAAACCTCGCCGTCGCGCGCCGGATCGCCGAATCCTCGGTGACGCTCGTCCGGAACGACCGCTCGCTCGTTCCGCTCTCCTTGGGGAACGACGCTTCGATTCCGCTCGTGTGGCAGGCCGAGCGCGCGGAGTACGCCGCTCCCCTGCTGCAGACGGCGCCGGGTCTGACGCTCGTCGGGCTGCCGAAGGCGCCGACGTCGGACGATATCGACCGGGTCGTGTCGGCCGTGAAGGACGCCCCGGTCGTCGTCGCGGGAACGTATTCGCTCGCCCCGGAAAGTCCGTGGGCCGAGGCGCTGCGACGGATCGGCCCCGAGCGCACGGTGCTCGTTGCGCTCAGGACGCCGTACGACCTCAGGGCGCTTCCGGCCGCGAGCGCCTTCGTCGCGACCTACGGGGACACCGCGCCGTCCCTGACGGCTCTCGGGAGGATCCTGCGCGGGACGCATCTTCCGAAAGGATTGCTTCCCGTCGACATCCCAGGGCTCTATCCGCGCGGCTGGGGCATCCGGACGCTGCCGGGAACGAGCTCTCCGGGGTGTTCGGCCGGACCCGGGATCGGACTGCTCGCCCTTCCGGCGGTAGCGGCGAGCCTCGTCGGCGTCCTCGCGAGGTAGAGAGCGCGGGATACGTGTGAGCCGGGCCGCCGTCGCGTTCGTGGTTCCCGCGGCGACAGCGGCCTCTTCAGAAGGAGAATTCCATGAATACGTCGGAAAAACTGGGCCGGGAATCCATTCCGCGGCTTCTTGTGCGTTTCGCCGTCCCCGCGATCGTCGGGATGCTTGCGAACGCACTCTACAACATCGTCGATCGGATCTTCATCGGACACGCGGTCGGGCCGCTCGGGATCGCCGGAATATCGGTGGTCTTCCCGTTCATGATCGTCGCGTACGCCTCGGCCGTCCTCGCCGGGGTCGGCGCCTCCTCGCTCATTTCCATCTCTCTCGGCGAACGGAGGCACGACAGGGCGGAACGCGCCCTCGGCAACGGATGGCTCGTGCTCGTTTCCGAGGCGCTCCTGCTCGTCGCCGCCGGATACGCGTATCGCGACGCGATCCTTCGCTCCGTCGGCACGAGCGACACGATTCTCCCCTACGCGCGCGAGTATTTCGACATCATCCTCTGGGGCGTCCCGTTCGCGATCGTCGGCGCCGGCATGGCCTATTGCATCCGCGCCGAGGGACGTCCGAGGTTCGCGAGCGCTACGCTCGTCATCGGAGCGATCTCGAACGTGGCGCTCGACGCGCTGTTCATCCAGGGATTCGGCATGGGACTCCGCGGCGCGGCACTCGGGACGATCATCGCGCAGGGAATCGCGGCCGCGTGGGCGCTGTCGTTCTACGCAAGGGAACGAGGAGGTGTCCGTTTCCGATTCTCGAACCTCGTTCCGGAGATTCCCACGATCGGGAGAATCATCGCCGTCGGGTCGGTCCCTGCGCTTGTCGAGCTCACGTTCACGTTCATCATCGGACTCGTGAACCGGCATCTCGCGCACTACGGCGGAGACCTCGCCGTCTCCGCGATGGGGATCTTCTTCAGCCTCGACTCGCTGCTCTTCGTGCCCGTCTTCGGCATCGGCGAGGCGCTGCAGCCCATCGTCGGTTTCAACTACGGCGCACGGAACACGGACCGCGTGATCCGCGCGGTGAAGCTCGCGCTCGTCGGCGCGACGATCTATTACATCGGAAGTTTCGCCGTGGTCATGGCGGCTCCGGACCTCCTCATCCGCCTCTTCACGACGCAATCCGATCTCATCGCCCTTTCCGTCAGATGTCTCCGGATCGGCTACAGCGGCGTGATGTTCGCGGGGTGTTCGGTCATTGCGTCGTTCTTCTTTCAGGGGCTCGGGAAGGCGCGGCAGGGGATGATCCTCTCGGTGGCCCGGCAGTTCGTCTTCTTCATTCCGCCGCTTTTCCTGCTGCCGCAGCTCTTCGGGGTCGACGGGGTATACCTGACGTTCCCGTGCGCGGATATCGGCGGCGGCCTCCTGAGCCTCGCGATGCTCAGGAGGCAGTTGCGGTCGCTTCGCGGCGGGAGCGGCCCGGATGGTTCCGATGCGCCCGCGGGTGCGTGATCCGGGCCGTATGTGCTATTGTATCCGCGTCGTGACGGCTGATTCCTCGGGGAGGCCTCGGGCGTGACATTCGCGCTGATCGTCGCCAACGTTCTCCTGACCGTCCTTTCGAACGTCTGCGTCCGGACCGGGATGTCGTCGTTCCGGGCCGGACCGCGCGGCGTTTTCCGGCACATGGTGCGGACGCGTTCGATGTACGTCGCCCTCGTGTGCTACGTCGGCGCGTTCGTGACCTACAGCCTGTTGATGTCCCGGATGAAGCTCGGCGTCGTCTATCCGTTCATGATGGGGCTCAACGCCGTGAGCCTGGCGGCAGCGGCGGCATGTTTCCTCGGCGAGCGGCCGACCCGCGGGAATATCGCCGGCATCGCGCTCGTGATCGCCGGGGTCTGGTGTCTCGGGGCATGACATGCCCGGAGGGGAGCGAATGACCCGCCTGACCGTGGTGATTCCCGTATATAACGAAGCCGGACAGATCGCCGCGACCGTCGCGGCGATCAATTCGGCGTTGTGTGCGTGCGGCGGGCTCTCCGCGACCTTCGTGCTCGTGGACGACGGTTCCTGCGACGGGACGTGGGAGACGATCGGGAAACTTTCTTCCGGCGCGGGCGACGTCCGGGGCATCCGCCTGAGCCGGAATTTCGGCAAGGAGGCCGCCCTCTGCGCGGGGCTCGACGCCGCCTGCGCGTCGGGAGCGGATGCGTGTCTCGTGATGGATGCCGATCTGCAGCATCCTCCGGAATACATCCCCCGGATGGTGGAATTCTGGCGCGAGGGGTACGATGTCGTCGAAGGCGTCAAGGCGTCGCGAGGGAGCGAAAGCCGGGTGTACCACTGGCTGGCGCACGCGTTCTACGGCACGATCGGCGGGCTCTCGGGCCTTGATTTCGACGACGTGTCGGACTTCAAACTGCTCGATATGAAGGTCGTCCGGGCATGGAAGACGATGGGGGAGAGCCGGACTTTTTTCCGCGGCATGACGGCGTGGCTCGGCTTCAGGCGCGCCGCTATCCCGTTCGTCGTGGCGGAGCGGACGACCGGAACGAGCAAATGGTCCGCGTTCCGGTTGTTCAGGCTCGCCACGGACGCGATTTCGTCGTTCACGTCCGCTCCGCTGCACTTCGTGACGATCCTCGGCCTCCTGCTGCTGGCCTTCGCCGTGCCTCTCGGGATCCAGACGCTCTACAACAAGCTGGCGGGAGTCGCCGTCGACGGTTTTACGACCGTGATCCTGCTGCTTCTGCTCATCGGAAGCTCGATCATGATCAGTCTCGGGATCATCGGAATCTATATCGCGCGGATCTTCGACGAGGTCAAGCGCCGGCCGCGCTATCTCGTACGCGAGACGACGCCTTTCCGTTCTCCGGAGGGCTCATGTTCGGAATCGCCTACATCCTGATCTGCGCCGCCTTCGGATATGTCGTCGTCCGCGAGCTGCTGCCGCAGCTCCTGCGGCCGGAGACGGAAGTCTTCCGTCTGCTCGTGCGCCGTACGGACGACGCGCCGTCGCCGCTCAGGCGCTGGATGATCGTTCTGCCCGCGTCGTACATCGTCGGAACGCTCCTCGTCGCCTGGACGACATATCTCGTCGCGTACGCCCTCAGGGGAACGGCGACCCCGCTGCTCTTCGCGAATGCCGTGACGATGCCGTTTTTCGCCGGGATCGCTCTCGCGTGGCGGATGCGCCGATGCCGGACATTCGCCCCCGCTGAAATCGCCCGCGGGCTTCGGAATTCCAGCATCGGGATCGGCGTCGTCGTCGCAAGCGCGCTCGCGATCGGCTTTCTGGATGCCATCACGCTCTTCCGGAGAGGCGGAGACATCGCACTCGGGGTGTCGGCGTTCAGCGATCTCGTCACGCACGTGTCGATGATCCGGTCGTTCTCGCTCGGGTGCAACTTCCCGACGGAGTACGTCTACTTCGCCGACGGGACCGTCCGGTATCACTTCATGTTCCAGTTCCTCGCGGGGAACCTCGAATTCCTCGGCCTTCCGCTGCATCTCGCCTTCAACATCCCGAGCGTTTTGTCGTTCGTCTCGATGGTCATGCTGCTTTTCGGCCTGACCATCGCGTTCTGCGGCAGCCGCCTCGCGGCCGCGATCGCGTGCGTCCTCGCGTTCTTCCGGAGTTCGTTCGCTTTTTTCACATTCGCTCGTGGCGCGGCCTCGTTCACGGATTTGCTGCACCGGATCGTGGCGGTGAACCGGCATATCGGCGCGACGCCCCACGAGGATTGGGGGCTCTGGAACCAGAACGTCTTCGTGAACCAGCGTCATCTTCCGTTTTCGATAGCGCTGCTGCTGTTCGCTCTGATCCTGATGCTGCCGCTCTTCGCCGAGATGATGGACCGACTCCGCGACAAAGGTTTCGGCCCCCGGATGCGCGAGCTTCTTGCCTCCCGCGGCGCATGGGCGCCGGAATCCCTGACGCGAGCAGTGACGCTCGGCGCGCTTCTCGGCCTGTCGGCCTTCTGGAACGGAGCGGTATTCATCGCCGCCATGCTCGTGCTGTTCGTCCTCGCTCTCGTCTCGGCGCACCGGCTCGAATACCTGATCGTCGCGGTCGTCGGGCTCGCTCTTGCGCAGGCACAGGCCGCGTTCTTCATCGGGGGTTCGGGCGGCGTCTCACCGACGCTCTACCTCGGCTTCCTCACGCCCGTCAAGACACTCTGGGGGCTCGTCCTCTACTACGTCGAACTCTTCGGGATCCTGCCGCTGATGGTCCTCGCGTCGCTCGCGCTCCCGCTCCGCGGCATCCTGTATTTCGTTCTCGCGGCCGGAGCGCCGTTTCTCTTCGCCAACAGCGTATCGCTGACGCCGGATATCGTCGTCAATCACAAGTACATCATGATCGCGGTCATTCTCGCGAATATCCCGGTGGCATTACTGCTCGCGGAGATGTTCCGGCGGCGGGTGACCGGAATCCTGGCCGGAATCCTGCTGTTCCTCCTGACCTGCACCGGAGGCGTCGATCTGATCACGCTCGTCAATATCAACGCCCCTCGAAGCGCCGTCGTCATTGCGGAGCGTCACCCCGTCAAATTGTGGGTCGAGAAGAACATCCCGCCGAACGACATCGTCCTGACGAAGAACTTTTTTACGCACCCCATTCTCGCGGCGGGCCGGAAGCTCTTCAACGGGTGGCAGTACTACTCGTGGTCGGCCGGATACGACACTGCCGGGCGCGACCGCATCGCGAAGGAGATCTTCGAGGGGACGGACGCGGATCGCGTCGAGGCGCTGCTTCGGGAAAAACGAATCCGCTACGTGCTTGCCGACGCCGAGACGAAGCGGGAGTTCGCCGTCAACGAACCGCTTCTGGACGGGATCATGGAACGCGTGTACGCGCACGGACCGTCCGGGACAATCGTATACAGGGTACGCCGTTAGCCGGACGATTGTCCTCTACAGGAAGTAGTTCCTGTGCCCGATTCGGATGACGGGAACGAGAAGAGTCTGCTCGTGTATCTCGTAGAAAATCCGGTACTCGCCGACGCGGAGGCTGTAGGCATTCGACTGCGGGAGTCGAGCGTGGTCGCGGGGGAGAGGATCTTCGGACAGCGCGTCAAGAGCGCGCCGGAGTTGCCGGTAGTCTCCGGCGTCCAGGGAGCGTAGCGTTGAGAGCGCGGTCGGGAACAGGCTAATTTCGTATGGCATATTTCGCGTCGAGCTCGGCGCGGAGCTGCCTCCAGCTGATCTTTTCCCCCTTGTTCGCGTGGGCGTCGCGGAGAAGCCGGAGATTCAGCTCGTCTTCGATTCGCTGCATGTATTCGGCATCCGCCGCAGGAACGACGGCAAAAGACGGCTTCCCTTTTTGACGGACGATGGTGCGCTCACCCCGCCCGGCGCGTTCGACCGCCTCGTCGAGGTTGGCGTTACAGAGTTCCCTGAGCATGGAATCGAATCACTCCCTTTCATCTATCGCGTATATATTGTACCTCAAGCGTTCGCCCGGTCCCCACCCTTGACACGGGGCGAGGCATCGCCTAGTCTGTTTTCCGTCGTTACGGACGGATATCCTGAACGAAGGAGGGACATGGAATGAATGTTTTCGATCTGCACACGACCGTGTGGCATGAGACTCAGCCCGGCGCGAAAGGGTGCTTTCTTCACAGCGCGAAGATGACGGTGGGGTCGTGGGAGTTCGACGCGAATGTGGTGCTGCCGATGCATTCGCACCCGCACGAGCAGATCCTGATGGTGACGAAAGGGAGCGTCGAGCTGACGCTCGGGGAGGAGAAACGCGTTCTCGAGGCGGGAAACATGGTCGTCGTTCCCCCGGATGTGATCCACGGCGTGACGACCATCACGCGCGCGTGCGTCACGGATGTGTTCAGCCCCGTTCGGGAGGATTTCAAGAAGCGTTTCGGCGAATAGCCCACGACTCTGAATGAGCACGATCCTGTCGCTTTTTGTCCCGCTCTTCGTGCTGATGGACTTCATCGGCACGATGCCCGTGTTCATCTCGCTCACGCGGACGATGTCGTCCGGGGTGCGGCGCCGTACGGCGGTCGAGGCGTCCGCGGTCGCCGGAGCGATCGTGTTCGGGTTCGCGGTGATCGGGCACGCGCTTCTGGAATATTTCTCGCTCTCGATCGAGGCCGTGAGGGTCGGAGGAGGACTGCTCCTGCTCTACATCGCGTTCGGGATGATCCTCGCGAGCCCCTACGAGCAGGGGAAGAACCCGGAAGGAGGGTCCGCGGGGATCGTGGTCTCGCCGCTCGCGATTCCCATGCTCGCGGGCCCCGGGAGCATGACCTTCGCGATGATCGCGTGGCTCGACCTCCCCGGCTGGGAGAAGCTCTATCTCGTCGCGGCGCTGATTCTCGCGGTTTTCGCGGGGGCGGCGCTCCTGCTCGCGTCGTCGATCATCAACCGTCTTCTCGGCTACGAATTCACGCGAGGGCTCGAGAAGATCACGGCCGTGATCGTATCGTTCATCGCGCTCGAGATGATCATGAGCGGCATCAAGGCCTATTTCTTCGCCGGGAGCTGACGGACCCCCGGCACAGGACGACGCGAACGGCCGTCCCCCTGCCGCAGGGGGACGGCCGTTCTTCATTTTCCGGAGCCACGTCCCCTACAGGAACATTCTCGCGAGCTTCCTGAGAAGGGATGACTCCATCTTCGTCATCATCCAGTCCTCCGCGAGCATCTTGTTGATCATCGAGACTGACGGGAACGAGTGCTGCATCATGAGGACGTGGCGCATCCCCTTGCCGTACTGCATGGCGAACGTCCACTCGTGGACGAGCTCACTCGCGGCCTCGCCGACGATGGTCGCGCCGTGGATCCGTCCGCGCCGGTCGGTGAGGACCTTGATGAATCCCTCCGGATGTCCGTCGGCGACCGTCCGGCCGTAGGACCGGTAGTCCTTCCGCATGGTCTGGACCTTCATGCCCTTCGCGCGGGCTTCCTTCTCGGTGAGGCCGACCTGCGCGATCTCCGGCTCCGTGAACACCGACCACGGGACGACATACCGCTCGCGGCGCAGGAAGGGGAGCGAGAACGGGGAGAGCGCGTGCATGAGCGCGAGCATCCCCTGGTGCATCGCCGCGTGGGAGAGGAGGCTGTGGCCGTTGCAGTCGCCGACGGCGTAGACGTTCGGGACGTTCGTCCGCATGTGGCTGTCGACGGTGATGCCCTTCCTCGTGTAGGCGATTCCGGCGCGGTCGAGCGCGAGCGATTCGAGGACGGGTTTTCGCCCCGTCGCGACGAGGATGCGTTCCGACTCGAGCGAGCCGTTTTCCATAGCCGTGACGATCCTGCCGTCGCGGAGGGAGACATCCGTGATCCTCGCACCGTTGTAGACGTCGATCCCTTCCCTGCGGAAAACGCTCTCCAGAACGCGGGCGGCCTCTTCGTCGCCGACCGGGACGAGGTGCGGATCCATGTGCGCGACGGCGACCTTCGTCCCGAGGCGGGAGAAGGCCTGCGCCATCTCCGAACCGATCGCGCCGCCGCCGATGATCGTGAGGGACTCGGGCATCCGTTCGATCTCGAACATGTTCGCGTTCGTGAGGATATCCGGAATCTCCCGCAGCCCCGGAATCGGCGGGACGAAGGGCTCCGTCCCCGTCGCGACGAAGATCTTCTTCGCCGTATATGTCTCGTCGCCCGCCCGTATTTTCTGCGCGTCGACGAATTCGGCGGTTCCCTTCACGAGCGTGACCTTCTCGAAGACCTTCATGAGCTTCTTGTCGTTGATCCCGCGGATCTTCTCACGGACGACCCGCATCGGGTCCGAGGCGTTCAGGGCGAGGGTCGCGTCGATGCCGTAGGCTGCGAGCTCTCTCGCTCCGTGAAGCGCCCCGGCCGCTTTCAGAAGCGCCTTGCTCGGAATGCACCCGCAATTGAGGCATTCGCCCCCGACCTTGTCTTTTTCGATCGCGAGCACCGAAAGCCCCATCGCGGCTCCCATTGCCGAAACGGCCATTCCTGCCGGTCCCATGCCGATGACTGCGATGTCGAACTGCTTCACGTCGTGTCTCCCCCTTCGCCGATACGTATGCTCCCTATTATACCCTGGCATGGTATCTATGCAAGCCTGAATCATAATGCCGTGCGATGTGAATGGAACGCGGTGCGCGTCTGATACAATGATGCATATTTCAGTATTGTACTTTGTTTCTGGACGGTGAGGCACCGATGCCGATCGATCCGGAGCGGTCGTCCGATGACGACGACGCGTTCGTGCGTCTTGAAAATGTCACGCGAACCTTTCCGATGGGGGAGGTGGATGTTCGCGTGCTTCGCGGCGTGACCGCGTCGATTCCGCGCGGGTGCGTCACGGCGATCGTCGGAGAGTCGGGATCGGGGAAGACGACGCTTCTCAATCTCATCGGAGGGATCGACCGTCCGAGCGATGGACGCGTCATCGTCGGCGGAACGGATCTTGTGAAACTCTCCGACCGGGAGCTCACGTTCTTCCGGCGAAACCGCGTCGGGTTCGTCTTTCAGCTCTACAATCTCATCGCGACGCTCACGGCGCGCGAGAACGTCATGACGGCGGCCGAACTCGTCGCCGACGCGGCGACTCCGGACGAGGCGCTCTCCCTCGTCGGTCTCGACGGCTTCGGAGACCACTTCCCCGGACAGCTTTCTGGGGGCCAGCAGCAGCGCGTCTCCATCGCCCGCGCGATCGCGAAGCGCCCGGAACTTCTTCTGTGCGACGAACCTACCGGGGCGCTCGATCGCGAGACCGGAGTCCGAATCCTGGCGCTGCTTCAGACTCTCAACGAGCGGCAGGGCGTGACGATCGTCCTCATCACGCATTCCCGCCCCATAGCCGCACTCGCGCACCGGGTTCTCTCCCTCGAGGACGGAATCGTCCGGTCGGTCAGGGATTCGAAGAATCCGAAGCGGGCGGAGGAACTCGAATGGTGAGCGTATTGACCCGAAAACTCCTGCGCGATCTCGCGCGAAGCGGGGGAACCCTCTCCGCCGTGGCGGTCATCGCGGCCGCCGGAGCCGCGTGCCTCGTGGCGTTCGTCTCGTCGCTCGCGAACCTCGAACACGCGCGCGACGACTACTACGCAAGTGCGAGAATGGCGGACTTCTGGGTGGATCTCAGGAAGTGTCCCGTCGAGGATGTCCGCCGCGCGGCGGCCCGGATCGAAGGCGTGGCGGACATCCGCGCGAGGATCGGCTGGTCGGCCGTTCTTGACGTCGAGGGGACGACGATGCCGGTCAACGCCATGATCCTGTCGCTGCCTTCCGATCCGGCGAACGCCATCGCCGGGATCGTCATGAAAAAGGGATCCGCATTTTCGGCGGGAGCGCGCAATCAGACGATCCTCTCGGACAAGTTCGCCCGCGCCCGTTCGCTCGGTCCCGGAGACACGCTCACGGCGGTCGCGGGAGGGCAGCGGAGGACGCTCGTCGTGACGGGAACGGCGGACAGCCCCGAGTTTATCTACCTCGTGTCTCCGGGGAGCATTGCGGAGGATCCCGCAACCTACGGCGTGCTCTACGTGAAGCATGACTTCGCGGAAGACATGTTCGGTTTCGAAGGGGCCTGCAATGGAATCGTCGGCCTCCTGACGCCCGAGGGAGAGCGGGATGTCAGGGGCGTTCTCGAGCGGCTCTCGCGGGAACTCGCGCCGTTCGGCGTCCTGAACGCGTACGCGAGGAAGGACCAGTTTTCCGCGCAGATGATCGACGGGGAGCTGCAACAGCTCGGGACGACGTCGGTTCTGCTTCCAGCCGTCTTTTTCGGCATCGCGGCGATGGTTCTGAATATCCTGATGACGCGCCTCGCCGAGAAACAGCGAACGGTCGTCGGAACGCTCAAGGCCATCGGGTACGGCGACGGAAGGCTGGTGCGGCACTTTCTGCTCTTCGGCGCTGTGACCGGTCTTGCCGGAGGGGCGCTCGGATCGCTCGCCGGGGTCTGGATGACGGCCGGGATGACGCGTCTCTATCGCTTCTATTTCACGTTCCCTGATCTCTCGTCGCGGGTCGCGCCCGCGGTCGTCGCGGGAGCGTGCGCCCTGTCGGCGGTCTTCGCGATACTCGGAAGCCTCCAGGGGCTCCGGCGCGTGCTCCGTCTCCATCCGGCCGAAGCCATGCGTCCGCAGTCGCCTCCGTCGGCCTCGCAGACGTTTGCGGAACGACTTCCCTTCATCGGGCGACGACTCGGGTTCCGCTGGAGAATGGTTCTCCGGAATCTCGACCGTCACAGGGCCAGAGCGCTGATCGCCGTGATCTCGGCCGCCTTCGGCGCGTCCATCCTGCTGCTCGCCTTCGGTTTTCTCGATTCGATCGGGGCGATCGTCGACTTCCAGTACCGGAAGGTCCTCCGGAGCGACTATCGCCTGACGTTCGACTCCGAAGCGGATGACGGGGCGCTCGGCGAGGTCCGGGATCTTCCGGGCGTCGTCCGCGCCGAGCCGGTTCTTTCGGTCGTGTGTACGTTCGCGTCCCGGAGCGAGACGAAGCGCGGCACGATTACGGGCATCGGCGGAGGCCCGGAACTTCTCGTTCCGCGCGACGCGGACGGGCGCGTCGTGGCGGTTCCGCCCGCCGGACTCCTTATGGCCGACCGGATGGCCGGGGCGCTTGGTCTGCGGACCGGCGACCGCGTCACGGTGACGCCGTCGCGGGGGGGGCGTCGCCCCGTCGACGTCCGGGTCGCGGGTACGATCCGGAGTTCCGTGGGCATGGCCGTTTACGCCTCGCGCGACTGGCTGAACCGGATCCTTAACGAACGGGATGTCCTGAACGGAGTGGAGGTTCTCTTCCAGTCCGGGGCGGACGACACCCTCAGGCGCGAGTTCCTCTCTTCCGTCGTCGAACGTCCGGGGATCGGGACGGTCACGGACATCGCGCGCGAGAAGCGGGCCCTGCGGCGACAGATGGACGGAGCCCTCGCGGGGAGCGTGATCGTGATGGTTCTCTTCGCGGGCGTGATCTTTTTCGGAGTGACCCTCAACGGTACGCTCGTATCGCTCGAGGAGCGGCGCCGGGAGGCGGCGACGCTCCTCGTCATGGGGTATTCGGATGCGGAGGTCGGCGCCCTCTTTCTGCGTGAGACGCTTCTCGTCAATCTCGTCGGGGCGCTCTTCGGGGTGCCGCTCGGGGTCTTCGGGCTCCATTTCTTCATGGCGACCGTTCAGACGGATGCGTTCTCGTTTTCCGCCGAACTTCGTCCCGAGAGCGTCCTCTACACGCTGCTGACGGCGCTTTCTTTCGTCTTCGCGTGCCACGCCGTGACGCGCCGTATCCTCGCGCGCCTCGACTGGCGGGAATCCCTGAACGTCCGGGAATAGATTCCGAAAGGAAGTGACCGGTATGGAACTGCGGCGTCGAGCGTTGCGCACAGCCGCACTGATCTTTCTCCTCGCACTTGCGGCGTGGATCGTATGCCGGAGGATGACGGAGGCGCTTCCCGTCAGGACGGCGCGCCTTAGGACGGGGACGATCCGGGAAGTTGTCGAGGATCGGGCACGGACGACGCTGCCTCACGTCGTCCACGTCACGATGCCGCAGCAGGGGCGCATTCTGCCCGTGGAACTCGCCGAAGGGACGTCCGTCGCCAAGGGACAGGTGATCGCGCGTCTCGAGGACGAAGACCTCCGCGACGCCTACGCGGAATCGCTCTCGATCGTCCGGGCCATGGCGGAAAACGTGACGGCGGCGCGGGCTCAGGTGAAGGCGAGCGCGTCGCGTCGCGACTATCTCAAGTGGCTGACCGAGGCGCGCGAGAAGGTCTACGGCAAGGACGGCCTGAGCGGCCAGGCCATCCGCGAGACGCGGGCCGACTATCTCGAGGCGGAGATGGACCTCGAGGGGAACACGGCGCAGCTTCAGTCGTCGCTCGCGCTCTCGTCCACGAGCCGCCTGCTTCCCATCTTCCTCAAACGCATCCTCGGGCGGACCGTCGTCGAGAGTTCCATCGACGGTGTCGTACTGCGGCGGCATGTCTGGAACGTCAGAATGATGCAGGCCGGCGAACCGATCATGGACCTCGGGGACATGCGGGAACTCCGCGTGACGGCCGACGTCCTGACCGAAGAGGCCGTGCGCGTCCGGCCCGGGCAGAAGGTCGCGGTCTATGGGGAGACGGTCGGGGGGGAACTCGAGGGACGCGTGGCGCGCGTCGAGCCGATGGGGTTCACGAAGCTCTCGTCGCTCGGTGTCGAGCAGCAGCGCGTGAACGTGATCGTCGACTTCGCGGACGGGGAACTCGACCGTCTCTCCCGCGACCTCGGACGAACGCTCGGTCTCGAGTACCGTGTCCGCGTCCGGATCGTCACGGCCGAGAAGGAGAATGTCCTTCTCGCGCCGCGTTCCGCCCTGGTCCGCGGGAACGGCGCGACGTGGCGGCTCTTCGTCGTCCGGAACGGACGGGCGGAAGCGCTCGCGGTCGTCCCGGGAGTGAGCGACGACGAACAGGTCGAGATCCTCCGGACCGCATCGGGGGATCTGTCCGACGGAGACGAGGTGATCGTCGCCCCGGAGGAGTCCGTGACCTCCGGGGCGCGGGTTCGGGCTACAGAAGGGGACTGAAGAGCTTCGTGACGCTCTCGACGGGCGGCATCCAGCGCGGCCGCGCCTGCCACTCCTCGAGGACGAGGCGGCGGGAGCGCGAGCGGTACTCTTCCTGCGCGTCGAGAAGGAGCTCGTTCTCGTCGCGCCCGTAGAGAATCAGGTTGATCTCGAAGTTGAGCGCGAACGACCGGATATCGAAGTTGCTCGACCCGAGGAAGGTGAGTTCGCCGTCGACGCTCATCGTCTTCGCGTGAAGCAGGCCGTCCTGGTAGAGATAGAGCTCGACGCCGATCCGTAGCAGATCGCCGAAGTAGGCGCGCGCCGCGTGCCCGACGACGAACTGGTCCGATTTTTCCGGGACGATCAGCCGGACGCGGACGCCTCTGAGGCACGCGACTTCGATCGCCTGCAGAAGCCCCGCGTCGGGGATGAGGTACGGCGTCGTGATCGTGACTTGTTCCCTCGCGCCGATGATCGACGCGACGATGAGCCGCTGGTAGTTCTCGGTCGCGTAGGACGGCCCCGACGGAACGGTCTGCATGACGCTCCCCCCGGGCTGGAGCGGCTCGTTGAAGAGGTGTTCCGCGTCCATCATCTCCCCCGTCTCGGAGTACCAGTCCTCGAGGAAGACGCTTTCGAGCTGCCGCACGACCGGCCCCCTGAGGCGCAGCGAGATGTCGTGCCAGACGAGGTTCCTGTGGCCGTACCGCGGGTCCGTGATGTTGTGCGAGCCCGTGTAGGCGATCGAGCGGTCGATGACGGCGAGCTTCCGGTGGTTGCGCAGGTCGAACCGGGCGGCCTTCCGCCGGAAGAGCTGGACGGGCAGCGCCTCTTCGAGGCGGATTCCCGCGTCCCGGAACTCCTGCGCGTGCCGCTTGAGGAACGCGGACGACCCCACGCTGTCGACGAGCAGGCGGCAGATCACCCCGCGGGATGCGGCGCGCTTGAGCGCGTCGACGACCCCCCAGGTCTTCTCATCCTTCACGAAGATGTAGTAGAGCAGGTTGACCTCCGAAACGGCCTCCTCGATGTCCGCCGCGAGCATGTCGAGCATGACGTGCGCGTCCGTGAACGGGACGCATTCGTTGCCGCCGACGATCGTCATGTGTCCGAGCCCTTCCGCCAGCCGGACGATCGGATCGAGCGCGTCGGAGACCTTCGGGTGGACGATCCCGGGGCCTTCCCTTGCGATGCGGTCGCGGATCCCCTTGAGGTGGGCGAGCATCGTCCTGCGCCGTTCGAGCTTCTTCGACGGGAGCATCCGGGATCCCATCAGAAGGTAGATGATCGCGCCGGGGATGGGCCAGAAGAAGATCACGAGGAGCCAGACGGTCGCGGTCGAGGGCTCGTGACGCAGCGGGACCACGCAGAGCGCCGCGATGCGGATGATCCACGACGCGGCCTCGTGGATCGTGAAGGTCAGAATGCCGAACGCATGTCCCTGGAAAAACTGGATGATACCCATGTCGCTCATGTCGTTCCGTTCCCTCCCTGTCGTGCGGTATCCACCGGCAGCGCGAAGTCCCACGTCAGGGGCAGGTGATCCGAGTAGGGGACGTACGGTCGGTGGAACGCGAGCGAATGCAGATCCGGCGAGTGGAGCACGTAGTCGAGCTGACGTCGCGGCCAGTCGGCGGGGTAGGTCGGCAGGTCGAGCCGGTTGGCGCTCCGAAGCCCGGTGGCGCTCAGGAATTCCCTGAGGTCGGTCTTGTCGTTCCGTGTGTTCAGGTCCCCGGCCAGGACGAGAGGTCCCCGGATTTCAGCGACCACGTCGGCGAGTTCACGGAACTGGACGCCGCGCGCCTCTCTCCCGAGCGGAAGGTGGACGATGAGAAGCGTAACTCCGTCGAGCGCGACTTCGAGCGCCTGGCGCTTCATGCCGCGCCTGAGGTCGTGCGTGCGAACGGAGCGGACGGGCAGGCGGCTCACGAGTGCGTTGCCCTGACAGCGGAGGACGGGCGTCCGCATGAGCATCGAGCGGGGCGAATACTTCGGGGCGAAGACGGCCTGCCAGTCGCCGTCGAGCGCGACGGCGAGCGATTCGGCCTGGCTCTGGCCGCCGCACCGGTACGACCCGCGGTCGGCTTCGACGAGGATGACGATATCCGGGCGCAGCGTCCCGAGGAAGGTTCCGATGCGCCGGAAGCGCCGCTCGCTCGGGAGAAGGCTTCCCGCGAACGGAACGGGCATGTGGTGCAGGGGGCCGGCCCCGGTGGCATAACGGATATTGTACAGAACGAGTCTCATGTCTCTTCCTCCGGATGCGTCGTTGTCTCGGAAGATATGATACAGGAAAAGTCCGGCTCGTTTGCGGCTGCGATCCGAAACGCCACGAAGTGGCCAGAGCATCCATTGTTCGTGATAATGCGGAACGATGTTTCGAACCGAAGGATAAACATCGCGTTCACGTATTTTTATCATATGAATTCTCCTAAAAACTCGTGGGCGTGCATTTCGCACGTTGTTCCGCCCCCGTGCTGGATGTATAATCCCGCTTTACCGAAAGAACCACATTTTACGAAAGAAGGTGTTCCCATGATCCCGGCGCTTCTGATCCTTCTGCCCGTTGCGGCCGCCTGCATGTCTCTCGCGGCGCATACCGCGCGCGGCAGGAAGCTGTGGATCGTATCGGGCGCGTGCGTGACGATCCTGGCGGGGGTCGCCTCCGTCTTCGGGCCGTCCGCGTCGCTGTCGCTCGGAGGCGCGTCCGTGCCTCTCGCGCTCATTCTCGAGACCCTGCTCGTGACGGTCGTCGTCCTGCTTGCGCGCAGGGAGCGGAGTTCGCTGCTGTACGCGGGGGCGACGATTCACGCGATCATCCTCGCGGTCACGATCTTCACCGGTCCCTCCGGGGCTCCGGCCGACTTCGTCCTCGATCCTCTGGCGAAGATCCTGACGGGGATCGTCTCCGTTCTCGGCGCACTCATCGTCCTCTACGCGATCGGCTACATGGAGACCCACGAACGGCATCAGGCGGAGACCGCCGCCGGAGGAAGGTTTTTTCTCTTCCTGCTGCTCTTTTTCCTCGGATGCATGAACGGCCTCTTTCTGTCCGACTCCTTCGCGTGGCTCGGCGTCTTCTGGGAGGCGACGACGCTCTGTTCGTACTTCCTGAT
Source organism: Lactivibrio alcoholicus (assembly GCF_055390895.1). NCBI lineage: Bacteria > Thermotogati > Synergistota > Synergistia > Synergistales > Aminobacteriaceae > Lactivibrio > Lactivibrio alcoholicus. The sequence continues at coordinate 1,094,631 of NZ_AP042471.1, read as the reverse complement.
CCGCTACGAGGGGACGGAGAAGAGCGTCCGCAATGCGACACTCGCGCTGATGATCAACGTCTTCGGCGGATGCGCGCTCGCGCTCGGCGCGCTGCTCGCGGAGCATGGCGGAGTGGCGTCGCTGTCGCAGCTCGCGGCGCGCGGACTCTTTTCGCCCGTTCCGCTGCTCTGCGTCGCCGCGTTCGCGAAGGCCGCGCAGTTTCCGTTCCACCGCTGGCTTCTCGGGGCGATGGTCGCGCCGACGCCGGTTTCGGCGCTGCTGCACTCCGCGACGATGGTCAAGGCCGGACCGTATCTCGCGCTCCGGCTTCTTCCGGCGTTTACGGAGCATGGGGCATTCCTCACGATATGTGCGCTCTACGGCGCGATCAATTTCGTCGCGGCGGCCGCCTGCGCGATCAGCCAGAGCGACGCCAAGAAGGTCCTCGCCTATTCGACCGTGTCGAACCTCGGTCTGATGTTCGCGTGCGCCGCCCTCAACGAACCGCTCGCCTACGCCGCCGCGCTCACGATCCTCGTGTTCCACTCGATCTCGAAGGCGCTGCTCTTCCTGTGCACCGGAACGGTCGAGCAGGCGATCGGCAGCCGCGACATCGAGGACATGAGCGAGCTTCTGACCGTGATGCCGGTGACGACGACCTTCTCCATCATCAGCATGGCCTCGATGGTTCTCCCGCCGTTCGGGATGCTCCTGTCGAAGTGGATGGCGATCGAATCCGCCGCGCGGAGTCCCCTCGTTCTCGTCTTCCTCGTTCTCGGGAGCGCCCTTTCTGTCGTCTTCTGGGTCAAGTGGATCGGTCGGATCGAGATCGGGAGGGCGAACAACGCGGGAGGCGCGGAGCGTATCTCGTCGTGGATGTTCGCGTCGATGCTCCTTCTCGCGCTCGCGGTTCTCGTCGGAGGCATCTTCTCGGTGCCGTTCCACGAACGGATTCTCGATCCGGTGGCGGCGCGTGTCTTCGAGGCGACCGCCGGGACGCGCTTCTCGTGGTCGCTGCTCCAGCAGATGGGAGACTTTCCGCAGTGGATCATCCTGTCGCTGACCGGCGCGGTTTTCGTCGCGTGGGTGATCACGGTGAACGCCCTGCGCGGCGCGCGTCCCGAGACGCCGTACCTCTGCGGGGCGAACGCGCCCGAGGACGGCCCCTGCTCGTTCCGAGGCCCCGCCGGGAGCGTATCCGCATCGTTCGTGACGTCGCTCTACCTCCGGAGCGTCTTTTCGGAGCGCCGCATCACTGTCTGGACCGACATGGCCGGGACGGTCCTTCTCTTTTCGATGCTGGGCCTCGCCCGGCTGATATAGGAGGGGATGCCGATGTCGACGAACGCGACGCCCTTTCCGATGATCCTGCTCCTGCTTCTCGCGGCCCCGCTGATCGGCGGTCTCCTCACCGGACTCGACCGCAAGCTCACGGCGCGTCTCCAGGGACGCATGGGACCACCCGTTCTCCAGCCCTTCTTCGACCTCCTCAAGCTCTGTTCGAAGGAGGCGACCTGCCAGTCGCGCCTGCAGGTGCTCTACGCGTACATGTACCTCGGAATGATCGTGATGACGCTCACGCTTCTCGCGACCGGCCAGGACCTCCTCATGGCGGTGTTCATCCACGCGTTCGGCTCCATCGCGCTCGTTCTCGGCGCGCAGAGCGTCGCATCCCCCTACAGCCGGATCGGCGCTCAGCGGCGCATCATGCAGATCCTCGCGTACGAACCCGTACTCGTTCTGCTCGTGATCGGCCTCCACCGGATCACGGGGAGCTTCATGGCGTCGAGCGTCCCGATGTTGCGCGCGCCGATGCTCTTCCACCTGCCGCTCGTGTGCGTCGCCTTCTTCTTCTGCCTTCTCATCAAGATGGAGAAGTCGCCGTTCGACATCGCGACGTCGCATCACGCGCACCAGGAACTCGTCAAGGGCATCACGATCGAATACTCCGGGCCGCTGCTCGCGGTGCTCGAAATCGCGCACTACTACGAGGTCTTCATGCTCTATGCGATCATCGCGTTCTTCTGGTCGACGAGCCTCGTTCCGGGGCTCCTGCTCGCGGCCGCGTACTTCGTCGCGCAGTGCGTCGTCGACACGTCGACCGCGCGCCTCGTCCCGCTGCGCGTCGTCTCGTTCATGTGGACGTTCCCGGTGCTCCTCGCGATCACGAACGTCCTGTGGCTCTATTTCTGAGAAGGAGGCGGACTCACATGACACGAATCCTGTCGCGGTCCCCCTGGTTCGTCCACTATAACTGCAACAGCTGCAACGGGTGCGACATCGAGCTCCTCGCGTGCCTGACGCCGATGTACGACGTCGAACGCTTCGGCATCCTTCACGCGGGAAACCCGAAGCAGGCGGATATCCTCGTCGTGACCGGGAGCGTCAACTACAAGAATGCGCCCGTCCTGCGGCAGATCTACGCCCAGATGCGCGAACCGCGCGTCGTCCTCGCGCTCGGCGTGTGCTCCTCGTCGGGCGGCGTCTTCGCGGGAAGCTACAACGTCTTCGGCGGCATCGACAAGGTCCTTCCGGTCGACGTCTTCGTCCCCGGGTGTCCGCCGCGCCCCGAGGCGATCATCGACGGCTTTCTTCTGGCCGTGAAGAAGCTCGACGAGCGGCACCTCGGGCTCGCCTCGCACGCGCCCGGCAAGGAGCCGATCGTCTTCCGCAGGGAGAGAGGAGAGGACACCCATGACGCTGCCGTCTGAGAGAGTCGTCGGAACCGATGATCTCGTGCGGGAGGTGTCCCTGCTGCATACCGAAGGCTACCGGCTCGTCACGGCGACCTGCGTGACGCTGCCGGAGGGGTTCGAGTTGCTCTATCACTTCGACCTCGACTACAACCTGCTCACGTTCCGCCTGTCCGTCCCGGCCGGCGCCTCCGTCCCGAGCCTGACGGGCGTCTACCCGGCCGCGATGCTCGTCGAGAACGAGATCGCGGATCTGTTCGGAATCACGTTCAACGGACTCCATCCGGACTTCAGAAAGCTGCTGCTCCTCGCGGAAGACGCGCCTCGCGCGCCGCAGGCGGCCCGAGGCGCCGAAAAGGGGGAGCAGGCATGACGAAGCATACGGTCATTCCGTTCGGCCCGCAGCATCCGGTATTGCCGGAGCCGCTGCAGCTCAGGCTCACGATCGAGGACGGCAGGGTCATCGAGACCCTTCCGTCGATCGGATATATCCACCGAGGGCTCGAAAAGCTCGCCGAGCGCAAGGATTTCATCCAGGACGTCTACCTGATCGAACGCGTCTGCGGGATCTGCAGCTTCATCCATTCGCAGGCGTATTGCCAGGGAATCGAGACGCTGCTCGGCATCGAACCGCCCGCGAGGGCGAAGTACCTCCGGGTCTTCTGGGCGGAGCTTCACCGGCTGCACAGCCACCTGCTGTGGCTCGGCCTCTTCGCGGACTCCTTCGGCTTCGAGTCGCTGTTCATGCAGGTGTGGCGCATCCGCGAGGGGATCCTCGGCCTCATGGAGGCGACGGCCGGCGCCCGGATCATGCTGGGAACGTGCTGCATCGGCGGCGTCCGGCGCGACGTCCCGGACGCGGAGTTCAGCGGCATCCGGTCGCGCATCGAATCGCTGCGCGCGGACTACCTCGAAATTCTGCCCGCCGTTCGGGACGACATCACCGTGAAGACGCGGACCATAGGCGTCGGCGTGTTGTCGGCGGAAGCCGCGCGCGTCACGGGTGCGGTCGGCCCGGTCGCAAAGGCCTGCGGCATCGCGCTCGACCACCGGACGCGCGGCTACGCCGCGTACGGCGATCTCGACTTCGAGGTCGTGACGCATACGGAGGGGGACAGTTACGCGCGGATGCTCGTGCGCTGCGAGGAGATCCTGCAGTCGTTCGGACTCGTGGAACAGGCGCTTGCGAAAATGCCCGCGACGCCGATCGCGACGCCCTTCCGGGGGAATCCCGACGGCGAGACGATCGAGCGCGTCGAGCAACCGCGGGGCGAAGTGATGTATTACCTTCGCGCCAACGGTTCTCCAATGCTTGACCGGGTGCGGATCCGGACGCCCACATTCGCCAACGTCCCGGCGCTTCTCGCGATGGTTCCGGGGTGCAGCACGTCGGACGTCCCTGTGATCATCCTGTCCATCGACCCCTGCATCTCGTGCACGGAGCGATAGCCATGATTCCGTTCGTTCGAAACGTATTGAAGAACCTGTTCACGGGGCCCGCGACGCGCAACTATCCAGCCGCGCCTTCGCCGACGGTCGAAGGGGGCCGTTTCCGCCTGGACATGAATATCGGGGACTGCGTCTTCTGCGGCCTGTGCGCCCGCAGGTGTCCTGCCGGCGCCATCGAGGTCCGGCGCGACGAGCAGGCGTGGACGCTCGACCCCTACCGCTGCATCCTCTGCGGCGGATGCACGGAGGTCTGCCCGAAGAAGTGTCTGTCGATGCAGCCCGACTATCGGAAGCCCCGGGAGTAGCGGTTTACGACGATACCGATCTGAGAAGTTCGGCGCCCGCGGTCCGGAAATACGCCTCCAGATCCCCCCAGGTGACGGAGCGGCGTATTTCCGGCCACGGGTCGCTTTTTGCGTCGTCGAAGTAGGTCAGGCATTTGATCATGTGATAGCGGTTGAGGTTCAGTCCCGGAAACTTCTCCCCGAGCCGGTCGTGGAGAAGCCGGAGCGGGAGACCCTGACGGGCGCATTCGTACAGGTCGATGAAATCCTTGAGCGCTCCGCGGTCCGAGAGCGCCGTCCACTTCATGAGCGCGATGTCGAGCGGCGACGCGATCGAGAGGCCCGGAAGGTCGTCGGGCGTCACGAACGGCCGGAGCATCGGATACGTGTAGCGGAGCCACGTGACGCGGCATTCGCCGAGCCAGCCGTGGAACGTCCCGGGCGCCGTCTCCGCGACGCGCAGGGGACCGAGCTCCCCGAGGCGCGAAGCGAGGGCTGCCGGGGAGAAGTCGTCCGGCGTGAACCAGTCGAAATCGACGGACGTCCGGTGGCCGAAAAGCAGCGCGAGCCCAGTCCCGCCCGCGAGATAGGCGCCCCCGATCGGCGGGGTCGCGACCAGAAGCCTCAGTACGCGTTTCCGTTCGTCGTCGAGGACATCCCAAAACACCGCATCTCCTCCTCCCGAAGTCCGAAAAAACTCTGCCAGCAGCGGGCCGTCTTGCGCGACAGCCTGCGGCTTTCGCACACGACGGCCTTTACGCTCCTCGCTCCGTACGTCCGGAAGATCCAGCGGACGTGCGTTTCGTCCCCTTCGTTGAGAAGCCGCTCGATGATGAACGCGGCGTGTCCGCGGACGTCGAGCGACTCCCACGCCGCATCCCAGAAGAGGGGACGGAATTCTTCGGGGATCCTCGTTTCTTCGGTCATCGGGAGCGGCGTCATGGCTTTCCGCCTGCCTCTCCCGCGACTGCGTGTCCGGACGAATCGAGCATCTGCCGTTTCGCGAGCGAGCGGAAGAGCCCGCCCTGGGCCATGAGTTCGCCGAACGTTCCCTCCTCGACGATGCCTCCCCGGTCCATCACGACGATCCTGTCCGCGCGGACGATCGTCGAAAGCCTGTGCGCCACGACGATTCGCGTCGCGTCGATCCGCTCGAGACTTCGCGAAATCTTCGCCTGCGTTCTGTTGTCGAGCGCCGACGTGGCTTCGTCGAACATGAGAACCCGCGGATGTCCTGCGACCGCGCGCGCGATCAGCAGGCGCTGCTTCTGCCCGCCCGAGAGCGTTCCGGCTCCCTCGCTGACGATCGTGTGGAGGCCCATCGGCATCGCCTCGATTTCCTCCGTCAGTCCCGCGATGTCGATCGCCTCGCGGACCTGGTCGAGCGAAAGGGCCCTGGAACACCGGACATTCGTCGCGATGTCGCCCGAGAGCAGCCCCCCGTCCTGGAGGACGACGCCGAGCGAGCTGCGGAGCTTCTTCATGTCGAGGTCGTTCAGGTCCTTGCTGTCGTAGAAGATCGAACCCATGTCCGGCGTCTCGAATCCGAGCAGGAGACGCAGCAGCGTGGACTTCCCCGACCCTGACGGACCGACGACGGCGAGAAATTCTCCGGCCCTGACGTGAAGGCTGAAATCCCGGAGGATCGGCCGGCCGGACGTCTCGGCGACCGGCCGTTCCCGTCCGCTTCTCCGCACCTGCGCGAGCGGGTAACTGAAAGTGACGTTTTCGATGTCGATCCGTCCCGTGATCTTGCCCGGATCCGTCTTGCCCTGTCCCGACTCGGGATACGCGTCGAGGATCGGCTGGAGATTTTCGAGCCCCGGAAGAGTTCCCGCCAGGAGCGCGGCGGACGAAAGACAGCTCATGCAGGCGACCTGGAGCGTTCCCCATGCCGAGAAAAACGCGAGAAGAGTCCCGGTATTCCATTGCGCGCCGGTTTCGTGGCGCAGGGAGATCCCCGCGAGGACGGCGAGCGTCGCGACGAATGGAAATACCGTCATTGCGCGCGAGAGGCGATCGAGGTCTTTCCGGACCCCGGTCGCGATGCTGCGCTGGCGGCTGAAGAGGGCCGCCCAGCGTCCGAAAGCCCTGTTCTCGGCTCCCGTCGTCCGGAGTTTCGCGATCCCCGAGAGGATCTGGAACGTGAGCCCCGACGTCCTGTTCTGCATTTCGGTCACGCGCCGCGTTCCGTCGATCTGCCGCCGCCCGGTGCGCCACGCGAGCGCGAGGAGCGCGAGGAGACACGCGAGTCCCGTGAGTGCCGACCTCCAGTCGAGCCAGAGACACTGCGCGAACGGAAAGAGGACGAAAAGGACGTTGATCCTGAAGAGTCTGAGTGCGGCGGTCGCCGATCGCCGCACGAGGAAGAGGCCGATGCCCCGGTTGACGAGGTCGCCCGCCTGGAAGCGCGAGAAGAATTTGACGGGGAGCCGGAGGATGCGGTCCCAGATTCCCGTCATGATGCGGTGCGACAGACGCGTTTCCATGCGCGCGAGCGAAAGTTCGCGCGCGAACCGCAACAGCCCCGTGGATACGGCCACCGCAAAGAGGAGCAGCAGGAATTGGAGCAGGCGGGATCGGTCGCCGCGCGGGATGACGTCGTTCGCGACGATGCCGATGATCGCCGGGGGAAGGAGCGTCAGCGCCGCCATGAGAATCTCGAGCGACGTCACGAAGAACCCTTCGCCCCTGAAGAGCATCGACAGGAACGCCCCCGTCGTCGTTCCGTCGTGTCCCGTCCGTGTCGAAAAGAGCTGCCGGAGCGACATCGGTTCCGCGGGCAGGGGGGCGTAGATCTGCCACGCCGTGTCGCCAAGAAGCGCGGCGGTCGCGTCGTCGAGAGGACGCAATCCGTTCGCGGCGTCCCAGATCCGGTACGAATCGTTCCGGGCCTTGCCCCGGATTCCGGGGAACGGAGCGCACGAACCGGGCCGCGGCGGAATCAGCGCGACCGGAACCGGACGGGATCGTCTCCCTTCGGTCCCGGATGCGGAGTCCCGGAGCCACGCGACGAGCGGAGCCCCGTCCTCCTTCCACCACGTTCCGACGAGGCGGACTTCCCGGATGCGCAGATCCGCCTCGTCGGCGATGTCCTGGAAATCTTCGGGCTGAACGTCCTCCCGATGGGAGGGAATCGGGATTCCCTGGAGCGCGAGAATTCTGTTGAACGCCGCCCTGAGGTGCGCGACCCGGTCCGCCTGACCGGACTGCGTCTTCGCCTCCCCGGGCTCCGTGACGCGGGAGGAGACGGGGAGCGATGAGCAGAGGTCGGAATAGGCCCCCGCGAACGATTCCTCGTCGGCTTTCTGCGCGGAGCGGAGCGCGCCGAGGTCGTCGGCGGCCCGGAGACGCGCGTTCATCGAGAGGAGCGAACCGACCATCGAATACCATGCGTCGAGAGATGTCTCGAAGTCGCCGGACGAGAGCATCCCGGCCGTCGTCAGCACGCTCGCGCCGCATTTCTCCTGGGCGACGATCCAGCAGTTGTGGGGGAGGGGGAAGAAGACGTCTCCGGGCGGCGGCTCCGTGTCGACATAGAGTGCGTTGACCGGGGACTCCGTTTCGCCCGCGAGGCGGACCCATACGACGGCATCCCCGTCGGGAGCCGCCGGGGCGTCGGGAGGGATCTCGGTGCCGCCGCCGGCGGGAGGGATTCGTACCTTGATCCGCGGCAGCGGAACGATATCCTTGACGATGCCGCGTCCGAACAGTTCGAGGAAGCGGTCGATTTCCGCCGCGGCCGCGGAAAGTGCGTCTTTGCCGGAACGCGCGGACGCAAGGTACTCGGCGCGCGAACACCTGAGAACCCTCGTCCCGGGAATGCCGCCCGCGATGAGGCCGTTCGAGCTTCCCGCTCCCTGCGCGAACGGGTCCGCCGCCGCGGAGGGGGCGATGCCGAAGAGGACGTCTCCGGCGACGGCCGTGAAGAGGTAGTCGCGCGGGCCCGTCTGTGCGTCGCCGTCGCGCGGAGTGAAGAAGACGTCGATCTGGCCTTCGAGGACGATCCAGATGTTCTCCGTTCCATCGAGGAAGAACGGCGAATGCCCCGTCACGTCCGTCTCGACGCCGGACGGCATCGGACGGGGGAGCGTCATACAGGTTTCGTCGCGGTTTTGTGGAGATTGTCTGTCCCGCATACGTGCTCCTTTTTCTTATGGTCCTTCAGTTTTCGATCAGTTCCGCGTAGCGTCCGCCGCGGGCCATGAGAACGTCGTGCGTCCCGCGTTCGAGCACGCGTCCGCGTTCGAGGACGACGATTTCGTCGCAGTCGCGGATCGTCGAGAGGCGGTGCGCGATGATGAGGCACGTGCAGCCTCGTTTCCGGAGCGCCCGATCGATGCGCTCCTCCATCGGGGGGTCGAGGGCGCTCGTGGCTTCGTCGAGAACGAGGAGCGACGGGTTGCGGACGAGAGAGCGGGCGATTTCGAGTCGCTGTTTCTGTCCGCCGCTGAAGTTCCGTCCGTTCTCCTCGACGATGCTGTCGTAGCCGCCGCTCCGGGACGCGATCTCCTCGTGGATATCCGCGTCCCGCGCCGCCTGGATGACCTGTTCGCGCGGAATCGTGTGGTCCCAGAGCGTCAGGTTTTCGAGAACGGTTCCCTCGCAGAGCATTACGTCCTGATCGACGGACGACATCGACGCGCGGAGCAGCTCGCCGGGGATCTCCCCGATCGGCCGCCCGTCGAGCAGAATGCGACCGGACCACGGGACGAGGAGCCCGCCGATGAGTTTCGCGATCGTCGACTTTCCCGACGCCGATGATCCGACGAGCGCGACGCGCGCGCCCGGGACGAGCGTGAGCGAGAAGTCCTCGACGAGGGCGGGGGAAAGCGGCGAGTAGCCGAACGTGAGCTTTTCGATCTCGAGCCGTCCCGAGAGTCGGACGGAGGGGACGCGCTTCATGGCCCCCATTTCGAGCGACGGGCGCGCGGGCGAACACGGGTAGTTGAGGACGTCCTCGAGGCGCGCGACGGACGCCTGGGCGTCCTGGCAGGTGTTCCAGAGCTGCGCGAGGTTCGTCACGGGCGTCAAGGTCTGGAGCATGAGCGTCTGCGCCGCGAGAAGCATTCCGAGCGTCATCGCCCCGTTCATGACGTCGAGCCCGCCGATGTAGAGGACGAACGCCATCGCGAGCGACGTGACGGTCGGGAGCAGCGGTACGATCACGGCGTCGCAGGACGCGAGTTCCATGGTCGCGTTCTCGAGTTTCGTGAGCTGCCCCGCGAGGCGGACGAACTGGGTGTTCTCGCCGCCGAAAGACTTGATCGTCTCGATCACGCGGATGCCCCCGAGCGCAAGTCCGGCGAATTTCCCGGCCTCCATGCTCATACGTTCGTTGAGGTCCGCCCGGCGGCGCTGGATCAGGGAGCTGACGCCGGCGAGAAACGCGGATGCGGCGAGCGCGACGACGGCCATGAAGGGGCTGTAGACGGCGAGCATGCACCCGAAGAACACGGCGGTAATGCACTGAAGGAACGTCGACGACAGTTCCCGCGTCAGGCGCTGCGCGACGAGGTCGTTCAGGGCGACGCGATTGCCGAGCTCGCCCGCGTACCGCTGCTGGAAGAACGTGTAGGGAAGTCTGAGAAGGTGCAGCAGGAACGATCCCGAATGGATGACGGACATCGTGATCTCCTGGTTCCGGAGCGCCGTCGTCTGGAGGTGCGAGAGCGCGAACGCGACGATCGCCGTAACGGCCATGAAGAGCGAGAGCGGATACATCCAGCCGGCTTGTCCGCCCGAGATGACGTCGTCGGTGAACACCTGCCGGAAGGCGGGTTCGAGAAGCCCCGGAATCACGAGCCCGACGCCGGTCAGAAGCGCGAATATCACGGCTTCGCGGGCGCCCGCGAGACGTCTCAGGAGCGGCCTCCACGGGCTCCGGCGCTCGCCTCCGGGTTCGAAGTCCGGCCCGGGCGTGATCGAGAGCGCGATCCCAGTGAACGATTCGTCCATGGTCCTACGGTCGACGGATCTGGGGCCCGTCGCGGGGTCGTTCAGGCAATAGCGGTCTTTCGAGATACCCTCGAGCACGAGAAAGTGATTGAACTCCCAGAAGAGAATCAGCGGCAGGGGCAGTTCGGTCAGCGTCTCGAGCTCCTTTTTGTGTCCGGAGGCGAGCATTCCGTAAGTTCGCGCGACCTTGAGGATGTTGACGGCGCTGCTTCCGTCGCGGCTGACGCCGCACTCTTCCCGGAGCTTCTCGAGCGGAACCGTCCGGCCGTAGTATCCGAGCACGATTCCGAGCGAGGCGGCGCCGCATTCGGTGGCCTCCATCTGGATGAGCGTCGGAGTCCGGACCCTGCGGCCGCGCCGGAGGAGCGACCGGAATGCGTTCCAGAACGACGTCACGGACGGGCGCCTCCTGCGTCGTTCCCGTTGCGCCCGAGGAAGGGGAGGACCAGCTCCACCGGACGCCTTCGGCGCACGACGACGCTGACGTCGCACAGGGTACCGCTTCTGAGCGCGATCCCCGGGCCGTGTCGCGACGTCCAGCGATATTCGCGGGCTCCTCCGGGCGCCGCGCCCGAGTCGGGAGACAGGAGTTCGATCGTGACGGCGAACGGAGCGCCGCCGCTCGTGAGGGCCCGGACGGTTTCGGGGTTTCCGAGGACGCTCTGCATCCCTTCCGGCGAGGCGGGAAAACGCGAGACCTTCGCGATCCGGCCGACGAGGAGTCCGAACTCGTCGCGGCGCACGAACGACGGGGCGACGTAGGCATCCATGCCCTCGCGGATGGTTCTTCCCGGTCCCGGATGGACGAATGCCTGAACCTTGAGCCGTTCTCCCGCCGGAGTCGCTCCCGTTCCGTCCGAAACGTCGATGGTGAGAATCGGATCTCCCTCGCGCAGCAGCTGCCCCGGCGTCCGGAGCAGCTCGAGGACGCGCCCTCCCGCGGGAGCCTCGACGGTCGATGTCGCATCCATGCGCTCACGAAGCGTCGCGAGTTGCGTTTCCTCCGTGACGATCCGCATGTCGGTCTCGAGGAGATCCTTCCTGATGTCGGGGCGGAGATTCGTCGCCGCGTCGGACGAAAGGGCCGAGCGCCACGAGCGCAGCAGTTCGAGTTTTCGTTCGGCTCCGGAGATTCTGTCGGCGAGTTCGGGCTGCTCGATGATCGCGATCGTCCGGCCCTCCGCGACGCGGTCGTCCGCCGCGACGAGAAGGCGCGAGAGGCGCCCGGCGCCGGGGGAGACGACCTGGAGAAGCGCCCCCTCGATATCCGCGAGCGCCGCTCCGCCGGTGCGTTTCGGACCGTCGAAGCGCGTGTCGTGAAGCAGGATGCCCTGTCCGTGGACGACCGTTTCGACGCTTCCGAAGACCCCCCAGAGGACGCACGCGACGAGAAGCAGGCCGACGGCGGCGAGGGCCCACCATTCGCGGGCGCGAACGTAGACGAGCAGTGTGTCGAGCTGTTCCGGAGAGCGGAGCTTCCGAAGAGCCGATTCCCGAAAGTGCTGTTCTTTCAGGGCGCAGTCCCCCCCTTGCGGAACCGCACGTTCCGCAGGCTCATTGTACCGCTTCCCGCATTCGCCCAGAAGACCTTGCCGGTGCGGAAGTTACACCGGAGCGCGCCGGAGGCGGCCGATGACGCGCCAGATGACGACGTACACCGGAGGAATCACGAAGAGCGCGAGCGTTCCGCCCGCAAGGAGTCCGCCGATCGAGACGATTGCCATCGGAGCCCGGTAGGCGCCTCCGATTCCCATCGCGAGCGCGAGCGGAGTCATCGCGATGATCGATGTCGCGTCGGCCATGAAGATCGGACGCAAGCGCACGTGACATGCCTCGATGACCGCCTCGGCGGCGTTCATGCCGTCCCTGCGGACCATCTCGGCGTAGTCGATGATGACGATCGCGTTGTTGACGACGAGGCCGACGAGCATGATGAGGCCCATGAGTCCGTAGATCGAGAGAGACGTCTTCGTGATCAGCAGGGCCGGAACGACGCCGATGATCGAGAGCGGTACGGTCAGCATGATCACGAACGCGAACAGGAACGATTCGATGATCGCCGCGATCAGCAGGAAGGTCAGCAGCACGGCGAGGACGAGCGCGATGTTGAGCTTGCCGAAGTTCTCCTGGATGGCCTCGATTTCTCCCGCGTACGTGAAGCGGAATCCCGGCGGGAGCTGGATCTTCTTCATTTCGCTGTCGATTCGCTGGTAGGCCTCGCCGACCGTGATGTCGGAGGTGTTCGCGTCGACCGTGATCGCGCGCTGGCGGTCCTTGCGCAGGATGCGCGTCGGCCCCGTCGAGTCGTCGAAGGCCATGAGGTCCTGGAGGCGTACGGTCCTGCCGGACGCGACGACGGGAAGGTCCGGAACGCTTCGTGGACTGTCGAGCTCCTCGGGCCGCATCCGGACGAGGATGTCGTATTCCTTGCCCCGTTCGCGGTAGACGCCGGACTTCATGCCGACGAGATAGCCCTTGACGGTATCGCTGAGCGTATCGACCGATACGCCGAGGCGCGCCATGAGGACACGATCCGGGACCATGCTCATTTCGGGACGCCCGGTGCGCCAGTCCGTGTCCACGTCGACGACGCCGGGAATCTTCCTCCAGATCGAAACGACCTCGGCCGCTATTCTGGTCAGATCGTCCATGTCGTCGCCCCGGATCACGAGCTGGAGGGCCTTGCCCCGGACGCCGCCGCGCATGCCGCTCGTCGTGTAGCCGATTTTCGAGTCCGGAAGGTTCGCCATTGCCGGACGGATCGCGTCCGCCATCGCGAACGTGCTCGGCCTGTTCGGATCGTCGTCCAGATAGACGCGAACGGTCGCTCTGTTGACGCCGGTTCCGGAACCGTATCCGCCGATGATCGCGTCGACGCCCCTGACGTACGGCTTCTTCGAAAGGTATCGTTCGATGCCGCGCACGATCCCGTCGGTGAGTGCGAGCGATGCGGATGACGATGTCTCGATCGAGATCGAAAGGCGTCCCTCGTCCGCCATCGGGAAGAACTGGAATCCGATTCGGGAGATCAGGGAGAGACACCCTGCGAAAAGAAGCGCGAAGACGAAGATCGTCAGGAAAACGTGGCGGACGGTTTTTTCGACGAGCCAGTGGTGGATGACTTCGAATCCCTCGTAGAACCACTGCCACCAGCCCGTGAGCATTCGGGCCGTCAGGCCGGGCGTCGTCGAGCCCTTCATGCGGGCCGCCATCATCGGAGTCAGCGTGAGCGCGACCCAGAGCGAGAAGAGCGTCGAGAAGACCACCGTCATCGCGAACGGGTTGAAAAGCTGACCGACGCGCCCGCCCGCGAACGCGATCGGAATGAAGACGCCGAGGTTCGTGGCGGTCGACGAGAGGATCGCGATGGCGATCTCCTTCGTCCCGATCCGGGCCGACTCTTCGGGAGAATGTCCCAGATCCTCGTAGCGGGCGATGTTTTCGATGATCAGGATCGAGTTGTTCACGAGAACGCCCGTCGAGATCGCGAGCCCGAGCGTCGTCATCATATTCATCGTGTACCCCGCGACGTACATCGGTATGAACGTCGCGATGACGCCGACCGGCATGGCGACCGAGATCAGGATCGTCGACGAGAGCTTCCGGAGGAAGAGGTAGAGAACGATGCCCGTGAGGACCGTGCCGACGATCATGTCCCTGATGACGTTGTCCACGGCCTGTCCGACGTAGTCGCCGTCGTCGTAGGGGATGAAGGCCGTGAACCCGGGCGGGAGCGTCGGAAGGATCTCCTCGAGAACGCGCCTGGCCTCGCGGCTCGCACGCACCACGTTCCCGTCGGGGACGGGGGTGAGCTGGACGATGAACGAATCGCGGCCATTGTAGCGGGCGAGGCGGCGGACCTCCGCGAACGAATCCCGTACGCGGCCGACATCCGCGATGCGCGCGGACGCGCCCCCCTTGAGCGGAATCCGGATGTCGGAAAGGAGGTCCGACTGTTCCGGAGCGCCGGTCATCCGAAAAAACGTCTCCTTTTCGCCGAGCGCGATGCGTCCCGACGGAGCCGCGACGTTGCCCTCCTTTATGGCGTTCGATACCTGGGAGAGCGTTACGCCGAGGCTCGCCATCGAAAGCGGGTCGAGGTCGACGTGGATTTCCCGCTGGACTCCGCCGTAGAGCGAAACGTCGGCGACGTCCGCGATCTGCGAGAGGCGGTTCTGGACGCGGTCTTCGAGAATCTCGTAGGCCTGCTGCGGTGGGAGCGTCGATGTGAAGACGATCGAGAGGAACGAACGGGCGTTGATGTCGAACTTCCGGACGATGGAGTCCTCGGCGTCGTCGGGAAGCCTGACGGTCCGTACCTTGTTCGAGACGTCGAGCGCCGCGTCGGCGAGGAGGATATCGCTGTTGAACTCGACGCTCACGTACGAAAGGCCCTCGAGCGACGTGCTTTCGATCTTGCGGACGCCGGGGATCTGAGCGATTCCGTCCTCGATCGGCTTCGTGATCAGCGTCTCGACGTCGAGGGGCGTCGCACCCTCGTATTCGGTCATGACGGTGACGAACGGGAGCTCCATCTTCGGCATGAGCGACACCCCCATGCCGAAGTATCCGACCATGCCGAGCATCGTGATGAGGATGACCGTGACGAGCGTGAAGACGGGGCGGCGGATCGAAAGGTCGATCAGTCCCACTTACTTCGCGCTCCCCTTTCGCGTCTCTTCGCCCGGGGCGCCGGAACCGTCCGCATCGGCGCTCTGCGGCGCACGGTCCGTCGGGGCCGCGTCGGCGAGACGGATCTTCGTGCCGTCAGTCAGAGACGCGGCGCCGGTCTTGACGACACGGTCGCCCGACGCGAGCCCCCCTGCGATCTCGACGGTTCCTCCGACCGTCTCGCCGGGCGTGATTGTCCGCCTGACGGCCGTGTCGCCCGAGACGAGGAAGACGAACGTCGAGGTTCCGTCCCTGAGGACGGACTCGTAGGGCAGCGACAGGACGTTTTCGCGCCGCTGCGCGACCGACTGGACGCGCAGGTAGTCGCCGGGTTTGAAATCGGAGCCGGGCGGAAGGGCGACGATCGCCTTGAAGAATCCGGTCGTCGTATCGGCTTCGGGATCCATGCGCCGGACCTTCGCCTCGTGCGACGTTCCCCACGAGGAGAGCACCGTCACGTCCTGTCCCGGCCGGATCCTGCCGCGATCGGTCGGCGGGACGAGGCATTCGACCTCGAGGTCGTTCATGTCCGCGATCGCGAGGATCTCTTTTCCCGGTTCGGCATATTCGCCGCGTTCGCTGTTTTTCCTGACCACGACGCCGTCGAACGCGGCGCGGATCTTCGTTCGCGAGAGGGTCGTCCGGGCGTCCCGGAGTTTCGCCTCCTCTTCGCGGACCGTGACGAACGCCTTATCGACTTCCGATCTCGATGTCCCTCCGGCGGCGAGGAGGTTCCGGAGACGTTCGAGTTTCCGCCTGGCGTCCTCGAGCGCTGCGAGGCGTGCCTCGACCTGCGAGGAACGGCCCGCAGCCGAGAGCGTCACGATCGGCGCGTCCGCCGATACGAGGTCGCCGACCTCGAGGGAGAGTTCTTCGATGAGTTCTCGCGATTCGGAGGTCACCTTCTGGACGCGGGCGGAGCGGACGGTTCCATAGTAGCTCTTCCGGATTTCGATCGTCCGGACCTCCACGGGAACGACCGTGACGGCGGCTCGCGCCGGCCGGGCGTTCCGGCCCTGCGCGCCCGCGGGCTGCGTCGCGATCCGGTAGGCGAGGAAACCGGCCCCTCCGGCCAGAAGCAGGACCCAGAGAACTACATTCAACCGTCGAACGAGATTCATTTCATATCCCTCCGGAACGCGAGCGCTTCATTTCGGATCTTTCGACTCCCGGGTATGATAACGCAAAGGATCCTCCGATGCGACGTATTTTCCCGTATTTCCCCGCCGCTCCGCCGGAACGTCCCGCGTTCCGATCGTCGAAAAGGGCCGCCCGGCCATTCGCGCCGGAGCGGCCCCCGTTTCCGTTCGGAAAGGAAGGGAGCGACGCGGTTACAGCATCTTCACGAGGAACCCGGCGAGGAAGACCGATGCGATCGTGACGGTCGTGAACCCGCCGACGAGCATCGGAGGCAGGATCTTGCCCAGGACGAACTCCTGCTCTTCGGGGGTCTTTCCGACGGCGTGAGAGACTTCGGACGAGACGATGAACGTCCCCGGGAAGCCGAAGAGGCACGTGGTCCCGATCGCGAGCGCCATCTCCCATGATACTTTGAGAATTTTCCCGGCGAGGAACGTGAACGCGGCGATACCGATGACGGAGATGACGAACGCCATCGTGATCGGGTAGATGAGCTTCATGACCATGTCCGGCGTCGCCTTCGGGAGGCTCATGAAGATGACGACCATGAGCGGGAAGAGGACGAATCCCGTCGCGTTCGCCTTGTCGAGGACCTTGTGTTCGAGGAAGCCGATCTCGTAGGCGACGATGCCGAAGATCAGGCAGAGGATGTACTTGTGGATGACGTTGTTCAGGAGCGGGGCCGCGAGAAGCGCGAGGACGCCCACGAACAGGGTTTTGGCGATCAGGATGTACGGCGTCTGGAGGGATTTGGGCAACGGCGGGAAAAGCCGCCAGGTCGGCTGCTCCGGGTCGCTCTTCGCGGCCGCTCCGGCCTTGCGCGCCTCTCCGCTCCGGAAGACCGCGAGCTGCCGTTTGCTCTCGCGGGAGAGGCACCAGGACGCGATCGGGAGGCCGACGAAGTTCTGGAGGACGAGAAGCATCGTCGCGAAGACGGCGAGTTCCGTCATGCCCTTCGCGGTCGCCGCTTCGCTCATGATGATCGTCGCCACGACGCCGCCCGAGATCGGGCCCGCCGCGACGATGCCGTACTGCTTCCCGATGATCGGACCGCCGAGGACGAGAAGCGCCACGCCGACGGCGACGATCGCCGCGAGCGCGATCGTGACGGTCTTCCATTCGTTCCTGAGGTCGCGCAGCTTCATCATCGTTCCCATGTAGACGAGAAGCATGGGAATGACGTAGATGCCGATCTTGACGAGCCCGGCATCTTCGAAAATCGTCTTCGGTAGGCCGTACCAGAAGCCGAAAAGGAATATGAGTCCGGAGACGAAAAGCATCGACGCGATGGCTTTTGTCTTGTACGCCACGTAGTCACCGATGGCGAAGATCAGGCCGATGACGAAGAATGACATTTCGGGGAACCACTTCATGGACAACCCTCCGTTTCTCTCTTGTGAACAGGATCACCGGAAAAGGAACACGCTTTTCGTCTCATGCGCTCCCCGCGACGTTCGCCCCCTCCCCGCTTCCTTCCTTTATCGCAATGATGCGACAGAAGCGGTTCGGCAGAATGTAGTATGATATTCCACGATTGTCAAGAAACAATACATCGTGAATTCCGTCGGGAATTTTCTCATACCGATGTTTTCCATCGGACGGAAAATATCATCCGAAAGAAAGGGGTCGTATCATGCTGTCACGCATCATGGAACGCGCACGGGCGCACGAGAAGGAAATCGTCGAGCTTCGCCGTCACTTCCACATGAATCCGGAGCTGTCATGGAAAGAAGTCGAGACGACGAAGAAAGTCGTCGAAGTTCTCGAACGCCTCGGGTATACGATCGTCAAAAAGGGCTTCGGCGGAACCGAATCCGGCGTCGTGGCCGACCTGAAGCGGGGAAAGTGCGGCCCTTGCGTCGCGCTTCGAGGAGACATGGACGCATTGCCGCTGCAGGAGGAGAACGACGTTCCCTACAAATCGCGAAACGACGGCGTCATGCATGCCTGTGGTCATGACGCGCACACGGCGATGCTTCTGGGCGCGGCGATGGTCCTCAGGGAGATGGAAGCCGACCTCCCCGGCAACGTCCGCCTGATCTTCCAGCCCGCCGAAGAGCACGGACTCAAACCCGGCGCGAAGATCATGATCGAAGAGGGGGCGCTCGACGGCGTGTCCGCGATCGCGGGAATCCACGTTTGGTCGCTTACGGAGACGGGAAAGATCGTCTACCGGAGCGGTCCGTTCATGGCGGCGGCGGACGGCTTCGAGCTGACGATCCGGGGCAAGGGCGGCCACGGATCCGCGCCGGAACTCTGCCATGATCCCGTCATCCCCGCGGCGCAGATCGTGAACGCGATCCAGACGATCGTCACGCGCGAGATCTGCCCGCGCGAGACGGCCGTCATCAGCATCGGCAAGTTCCAGTCGAACTCGAACGCGTTCAACATCATCCCCGAGACCGTGTTCATGAACGGCACGATCCGGACGTTCAATCCGAAGGTCCAGGACCATATCGAAGCGGCGATGAACCGGATCGCGGAGGCACACTGCGCGGCTGCCCGCTGCACGGCCGAGCTCAAGTACACGCGCTTCATCCCTGCCACGATCAACGACGCCGCGATGACCTCCCTCCTGACGGGCGCGGCCAGGGAACTTCTCGGCGACGGGAACGTCGTCGAAACGGAACTCATCATGGGATCCGAGGATTACAGCTTCTTCCTCCAGAAGATCCCGGGAACCTACTTCAATCTCGGAACGCGGAACGCCACGAAGGGGACGGACAAATCGCACCATTCGCCGGTCTTCAACCTCGACGAGGATGCGCTCCCGACCGGAGTGGCCCTCATGTCCGCGTTCGCGTGGAAGTACCTGTCGAGCGCCTGCTGACCGAAACGGCGATATCGCGGCGCGAAGCGGGAGAAGGGTGATTCGGCCCTTCCCCCGTTTCATGTCTTCATGTCGGCGCGTTCCGGAATGCCTTCGCGTAGACTCCCGGCGGCGTTCCGCTGCGCCCCGGGGCGACCGAACGCGCCGCAGTCGCAAGCGCGGCCGGGTCGACGTAGAGCATCCGGTACCGCCATTCGGTTTGGTTCGTCCCGTGTCCCGTATGCGCCTCGCCGGGCATGACGAGCGTGGCATTCCCGGCCGCCGCGGTCTCGGTCGTTTCCCGGTAGCGGAAATTCAGACCTCCCCGTTCGACGACTCCAAAGCCGAACGTGTCGTGACTGTGCAGCGAGAACGACTGACTGACGTACGTTGCCAGCAGAATGTCCGCTGCGGGCAGCGCTGCGTTGCGCCACAGACGGACGGACTCGCCGCCTTCCCGATTGTCGAGCGTTTCCGTCATCGTATCCTCCCGGGGGAATATTCGCAGGCGCCCCGACGAATGTGATCTTCTGCAATATCGTACAAGCCGGACGCCCAAAGCGCATCCTACAATCGGCCGAAAAGGAAGGGGCGATGCAACGATGATTCAGACGAAAACGAACGACATTCTGCAAACGGGGACGCGCTGGAAGAACGCGAACGCCGGAACGTCGGCCGGAATCCTGGTCGTCCGGAACGCGCCGAACGGACCGGTCGGCGCGTCGATGGAGGCCTTTCGCGCGGAGACGGAGGAATCCCTTCGGGCGCGCTTCGGCTCCATGGACCGAGCGGCGCTCCGGGAACTGCCGGTCTACCGGGAGTATGCGGCGTATTACCGGCGGTTCGACAAGACGTATCACGTCCTCATGCAGCTCGAGTCGATCGCGCTCAAGGGGAAGCGCATCCCGAAGGTGTCGAACCTCGTCACCGCGATGTTCGCGGCAGAGCTGTCGAGCGGCGTCCTCACGGCCGGACACGACCTCGACAGACTCGCGCTTCCGCTCGAGGCCTCGCTCGCGACGCCGGATGAGGCGTATGCGCTTCTCGGGAAGGGAACGCTCCAGAAGATGAAGGAGGGGGACCTTCGCGTGGCGGACGGCCGGGGTCTCATCGGGAGTATCCTGTATGGTCCCAACGATCGCTCTCCCATCGGCCCCGATACGAGGAACGTTCTCTATCTCGTCTACGGCGTTCCCGGCGTGTCGCGGGACGCCATCCGGGAGCACCTCGAAGGTCTTGGACATCGCGTTGCGTCGCTCTCCTCCGGTGCGACGACGGAAGGCCCGGAAATCGTCACGGCCGGATAGACGGACGTGACGAGTCCCGCGAAGGAGCTCCCCGCGTCCGCGTGTTTCAGGAGGCGAGCGCCCGTTCGACGGCCGCCTCGGCGTGAAGCCGCGTCGTGTCCATGACCGGAAGCGCCGTATGCTCCCGATGGATCAGGAGCGGAAGCTCCGTGCAGCCGAGGACGATGCCCTGCGCGCCCCGTGAGGCGAGTCCGTCCATGATCCGGAGGACCGTCGAGCGAGATTCGTCGCGGATGATCCCGCGGCACAGTTCGTCGAAGATGATCCGGTCGACCGTCTCCATGTCGTCGTCGCCCGGAACGAGGACGTCGAGCCCGAAACGCTCCCTCATGCGCCCGGAATAGGTGTCCGACCGCATGAGATATTTCGTCCCGAGAAGCCCCACGCGCGAGAAGCCGAGCCGTTTCGACCCGAGCGACGCCGCGTCTGCGATGTGGAGCACCGGAAGCCCCGTCTCCTTTTCGAGGGCGTCCGCGTAGCGGTGGAGCGTGTTCGAGCAGATCAGCAGGAACGACGCGCCGCCGCGCGCGACCGAGTGTCCCGCGTTCAGCATGATCTCCCCGAGGTCGTCCCACCTTCCCTCTTTGAGCATCGCGGCGACGGGTGCGAAGTCGAGCGAGTGGAGGAGGCACGCCGAGGAACTCAGACCTCCGAGTCTGCGCACGGTCGTCTCGTTGAGAATCCGGTAGTATTCGATCGTCGACTCCCAGCTCGTGCCGCCGATCAGACCGATGAGCTTCATCGCAGCGCACCCGTCTCCATCGTTCCGTCGAGGACCGTCACGGTCGGCCCGCCGACGCGGACCTCCACGATTGCTCCGTTCCTCAGGCCGACGATCGTCGAGACGCGGCCCGGGCGTTCCGCGCCGTATCCGGCTTCGGCGCTCATCCGGATCGTGTCCGAGAGCGGAACGAGCGCGTGCTTCACGACGTACGCGGAGACGCAGCCGTTGCACGTGCCGCACACGGGATCCTCGTCGATCCCGACGGCGGGCGCGAACGACCGGATGTGGTAGGCCGACTCCGGATGCTTCGTCTCGAGCGAAAAGACCGAGTACCCGATGTAATTCCCTTCGCGGCTCGCCTTCGCGATCGCCGGGAAATCGGGCGCGAGGGTGGAGAGCGTCGATAACGACTTCAGGCCGAACGTCAGCCAGGGCAGCCCGGTCGAGACGACGGATACCGGCGCGTCGAGAATATCGTCCTCCGTCACGCGAAGGAGCGCCGCGACTTCGGCGCGCGACGATGCCTCCCGGAAGGTCGGAAGGGCCTGATTCATCATGAAGACGGGACGCGGTCCCTCTCTGCGGACCTCGACCGGAAGGACGCCCGCGAGCGTCTCCTGCGTGAAGGTCGTCCGGTCCTTCGCGAGACGCCTCTCCTCCTCGAGCGCGGCGAACGTCCCGATCGTCGCGTGGCCGCAGAGTTCGACCTCCCTGCGCGGCGTGAAGAACCTGACGCGGAAGTCCGCGACGTCCGACGGCGTCACGAACGCCGTCTCCGACAGGTTCATCTCCCGCGCGATCCGGAGCATCGTCGCGTCGTCGAGCCCCTCCGCGTTCAGGACGACCCCAGCGGGGTTCCCTCCGAACGGCTCTTCCGAAAACGCGTCCACCTGTTTGATCGCAATTCTCATGTCACGCACCCCTTTCCCGTTTCGATGTCGCCGCCCGGTTTTCCGGGGCGGCGCTCAGATCACCGGCCGAACCGCCTCGCGTTCCTGCGCGGGAACGTCGCCGGAACACTCGCGGACGGCGTCCGTGAGGCAACGGATTCCCTCCCGGATTCTGTCCTCGGGCTCTGCCGCGAAGCAGAGTCGCATGTGCGACCCCCCCTGGATTCCGTCGGCGAAGAAGGCGTTCCCCGGAAGATAGGAGACGCCCCGCCGCGCCGCGGCGGCCGGAAGCCGCGAGACGTCGACCGACGGGGGCACCCGCGCCCAGACGTAGTACCCGCCTGCGGGGGAATTCCAGTTCATGCCCGGAGGCGCCGATTCCGCAAGCGTCCGGAGCATGACGCCGCGCCGGGTCGCGTAACGCGTGCGGACGACGCGGAGATGTTCTTCGTAGACCCCTTCGCGCAGCATCCGATCGAGCAGGAACTGCGCCGGGGTGTTCGTGTGGAGGTCGGTGTACTGCTTCATGCGGCAGAACGCGTCGAGGACGCGCCTCGGCGCGACGACCCAGCCGATGCGCGTGCCGAGGAAGAGCGTCTTCGAAAACGACCCGAGAGACAGGACGCTTCCCGTCGGGTCGGTCGCGAAGAGCGACGGGGGCGGCTCGGCATCGTAGGCGAGATCGGAGTAGGGATCGTCCTCGAGGACGGGCGTTCGGAAGCGCTGCGCGAGCTGGAGGAGTTCCCGCCGACGCTCGAGGCCCATCGTAACGCCCGTGGGGTTCTGGCAGGTCGGCAGCGTGTAGATCAGCCTCGGACGGAAGCGATGGAGGACGATTTCGAGAATGTCTGTCCGGATGCCCTTCTCGTCGACCGGAACGCCGACGACTCGTGCCCCGGCGTTCCTGAAGATTCTGAGCGCCCCGAAGAACGTCGGGTCTTCGACGACGACCGTGTCGCCGGGACGGACCAGAAGCCTCGCGGCGTAGTCGATTCCCTGCTGCGACCCGGAGAGGACGAAGACGTCTTCCGCGGAGACGACGACGTGGCGCGAGAGAAGGTATCGCGCGATGCTCTCCCGGAGGACATCCTGCCCCGGAACGGGGCTCGGCAGGAGCATCGCCCCCGCGGTGCGGTCGTCGGCGAGAAGGCGGCGCATGATGTCCCGGACTGCGTCGACGGGGTAGAGCGACGGATCGGGGACGCCGGTCGCGAAGGAGATTCGATCCTGCGCCGAAGCCTCCCGCATCATGTCGCGGATGATGCTTCCCCCCGGGGAAGCCGCGTCCTCGTTGAGGAGCTGGCTCCATGGGAGCGGCATGACCTCGCCGTTCCCGGAACGCGGGAAGAGCTGCGAGAGAACCGTCGTGCCTCGGCCGACGAAACCCTCCGCGAGCCCCTCGGCCTTGAGTTCGTCGTAGGCCTTCACGACCGTGCTCCGGTTGAGCCCGAGCTCTTCGGCGAGTTTCCGCTCCGGTGGCAGCAGCGTCCCCCCCGGGAGTTCGCCCGAGAGGATCCCCTCCCGGAAGCTGTCGCGCAGCTGGAGATAGATCGGAACATCCGAATTCCGGACGATATGGAGATTCACGGCGCGTTCCCTCCTCGAGTCGCGGATGGCTTCAGGCATCCTGGAGGGATTGTATCGTTTCAATTGGATGACGAGAACATCCAATTGACCCGCGGAAATGCCATCCAATTCCCGGGATCAGATGTCGCGGCGCCGTCTCCTCGTGAAGATGAAGTCCCGTTGAACCGCGAAACTGCCGAGGTAGATCAGGAGTTCCGAGATCACCTTCGCGCAGATGACCGGAATTCCGAAGCGGGAATTCAGGAAGGCGATCGTTCCGTACGACAGGATACCCGTGATGGTCACCAGTCCGGCAAAGGCGGGGAGGGCGAGTCGTGCGGTCGTGTCGGAGAAGAAGACAACCTTTTTGACGGCGAAAAACTGAAAGAAAAGCGCCGCGAGACGCGCCGCGATCTGCGACTCGGCGATATTCCCGGCGTACCGGAAGCAGGTCGCGAAAACGGCGTAATCGATGGCTGCGGTCGCGAGGGAGACGCCGATGAACCGGAAGAGCTGCAGGGAGATGTGTATCGAGTCACGGAGCGGCCTGAAGTGCGAACTCCTGTTGCCGTCGACGTAGACCGTCTCGATGTTCGTCTCCGCGATGCTCCAGTCGTGGTGTTTGCTCATGATGAGCATGTCCAGCTCGAACTCGTAGCCTGAATGCTCGATTCGGAGCAGTTGGGGGATGATCCGGGAGGAGATCCCCCGGAGCCCCGTCTGCGTATCCGAGAGTCTGCGTCCCACGAGAAGCCGGAAGAGCAGAAGAATCGTCCTGTTTCCGACGAGGCTTCTGAGGGGTACGCCGCGGGAAAAGCGTCGCGCTCCGAGAATCAGGTCCGCGGCTCCCGCGTCCAGCAATCCGGCGACCCTGCGGATATCGGCCGGGGTATGCTGCCCGTCCGCATCGGCGGTGACCGCTCCCGCCGCGTTCGGGAAACGGCAGAGGACGTCGTTCAGGCCCGTTTTCAAAGCGTTTCCCTTTCCGAGATTGACCGCGTGTCGCAGGAGCGTCACTCCGGGAAAGGCGGCGAGTCGCGCGAAGAGGGGGCCGCAACTCGGATCGCTGCCGTCGTCCACGAGGACGACGGAAAGAAATTCCTCGGGAAAGGAGGTCATTTCCCGGACGAGCCGTTCGAGTTCCGGTCCGGGGTTGTAGGCGGGAATGACGAGGACGATATTCAGGAGTCACCACTCCCTTCGTTCCCGTCCGGACGGAGCGGAATCAGCTCTGACCCGGCTCCGTGGCGGACGGAGAAAAAGAAGTCCCGGGACAGGGTCCCGGGCGCGAAAAGACGCGCATACTTCGACCGAAGCGAGTCTTTCGCGTTTCCGAAGAATACGAAGTCGTACCCGGCGAGTTCCGTTTCCCACGTTGCCGCGTCGGGCTCGCTGTTCCATTTCTCCCAGTTCGTCCGGACGGGAAAGAGCTCGTACTTCGTCACGACCCGCTCGAAGCCGTCGGATCCCTCCCAGACGATGTACACGCGGCTTCCCGGGGGAAGGACGGACCGCATGAAGCGAAATTCCGGCCCGAACCCCTCCCTCAACGGCAATCGTCCGGTCTCGAACGTCTCCGGGTTCGGAGGCGCCGCGAGCAGCAGTGCCGCGGCGAACGCGGCCGACGCCCACCCGCGGTTTCCGGCGAGGAGGCTCGCCGCGACGAGGATCGCTCCGGTGAGCCAGATGGCCACGTACCGTGCGTACCCCGCAAGCGCGGGGCCCTCTTCGTCATCGAAGGCGAACATGTACAGGACGAGCATTCCCGCGAGAAACGCCCCCCAGAAAATGAAAAACACGGCAAAGGCCCACGGGGAGGCGATTCGGGGACGGACTTTGCGATACGCGGCGAGACACGTGACGGCAATCAGCGCGATCCACGCGACGAGGGGCGCTCCCCTGAAGAACGGCGTCTCTCCGACGCGGAAGCGTTCCGCAGTCTCATTTTCGAGCCCGCCGACGGGAACCGTGAGAAGCGCCTTCGCGAAATTTCCCCTGATGGTCCGCAGTTTTTCGGGCGCGTCGCCCGAGAATGCCCCGACGACTCCGTGAAAATCGATCAGAGCGAGGTTGAACGTCGTGTCATCGAGGTCGTGCGTCCGGCTCCAGCGGTCCCACGAGAGTTTCGCGCCGAGGGGGAGCGCGATCAGCAGCAGGGCGACCAGTACGGAAGAACGCGTCGTCCGGAAATCCCGGCCGCGCGTCAGCGCGTGGACGGGAAAGGCCGCGAGCAGGACGCAGCAGATCGCGAGAAGCGATCCCACTCTCTTGACGAGCGGCAGAAGCGCCAGGGATGGGAGCAGGAACGCGAGATCGGTCGCGCTCTGCGCGAGGATCGCCCCGGCCGCCGTATACCCGAACGTCATGCCGAGCGCGATGTCGACGCACATCGAATAGAAGCCGAGTCCGAACCCCGATGTCAGGCTCGCGAGGGTTGCGATGCCGGAAACGAACGCGAGCGGCTTTCCGGTCGTCGTGCGCTCGAGGAGCGGGAGTCCCTGGCTCAGGATGAGGACGAAGTTGCCGAGGTAGCACACGGGTTCGAAGTCCCCCCCGCAGCGGAGGAAGAAATAGTGGAGGAGGTCCGTGGCCTGCGGGTAGTTCAGGCAGTAACCGATGCAGGAAGACGCGTCCCGGAGCGACGCGGTCGCCAGCATTTCGCGGCTGGAGATCCCCCAGAAGGAGAACTCGTCCCAGATGTGGAAGTTTCCGTCCCGGAACCACCAGCAGAAGAGAATGAGGGAGGCGAAGGCGGCCGCCGAGGCGGGAGTCGCCATCAGGCGACGGAACGCCCCGCAGCGGTACAGCAGAAAAACGGCCGGGGCGAGAACGGCGATCCCTCCGTACAGCAGTGCCGTCGTCCCTGCGGAAAGACATCCGGACAGCGCGCACGCATAAAGAACGGCCACGATCGCCGGAACGACCGCGGCAAAGCAGCGTCCGAAGGAATTTTTCGTCGCGGCTATCGTTGCGGCCGTCCATCCCGTGACGGACGCGAGCGGAAGAATGATTCCGATCCAGTATCCCATCGCTGCGGTTCACGCTCCGAGTCGAACATGGGGCGGAAATCCTCCCCGGAAACGCAGGGTCCGATCGCGACAGTATAGCACCTTGCCCGATGGAAGGAAGATCCCGTTACTCCGGAAGCGGCCCGATGCCTTTCATCAGGTGGGCGACGAGAATCTCGTCCGCCGGAAGTAACGTGTAGTCGGAAAGACGCGCCGGAGAGATCCATCTGGCGGAATCGTGGCTTCGGAGAACGATAAGACCGCTCCGGACGGACGCCCGGAACGCGTGCAGGTGGACGCCGAAGGAAGGGTAGTCGTACGTCCAGTCGAGGAGGAGCGGACCGACGTCGATATCGACCGTCAGTTCCTCGCGGATTTCGCGGATCAGACACTCTTCGAGCGTCTCGCCGGGCTCGAGCTTTCCGCCGGGGAATTCCCAGAAGCCGCCGAAGCCGTGCCGGTCGGATCCGGGGCGCCGGGCGATGAAGATGGAGTCCTTGTCCGTCAGGACGGCTGCCGTTACCGTGAGCATCGACGTTCCTCCCCCGCCGGACGATTCGTTTTTCCGGTTTCGAGAACATGGATTATAGCAGAAGGACGCCTGTCGCGGGATCACATGACCGTCGCGCGATTCCTCCCGGCGCGTTTGCTCTCGTAGAGCGCGTGGTCGGATCGGTGCATGAGGTCGTTCAGGGAGTCCTCAGGGTCTGTCATCGTCGCGATGCCGATGCTGACGGTGATCGAGAACCTTCCGCCGGCGGAGGGGAATGCCGTTCGCTCGATGTCCTGCCGCACCCGTTCGGCGAGCGTCTTCGCGCCCTCCGCATCCGTGTCCGGCAGCAGGATTCCGAATTCCTCGCCGCCCAGACGTCCGATGATGTCCGTGCATCGCAGCGTCTTCGCGCAGGTTTCCGAGAACAGACGCAATACCGTGTCCCCCGTCGGATGCCCGTAGCGGTCGTTGACGTCCTTGAAATTGTCGAGATCCAGCATGAGGAGGGCGAGGGGCGCGCCGCTCCTGCGGCTTCGCTCCACTTCCCGGGTGCCGGATTCGAGGAAGTGCCGCCGGTTGCTGAGTCCCGTGAGTTCGTCCGTCGTCGCGAGTTCCGCGAGCCGACGTTCGAGGTTTTTGCGTTCGGTGATATCGAGGTGCGTTCCGATGATCCGGAGAGGGATCCCGTTTTCATCCCACGCGACGATCCGGGCCCGGGAGAGGATCCACTTCCACCCGCCGTCCGACGTGAGCATCCGGAACTCCGTCGAATACGGTTCGAGCCCGGCGATGCACCGTCTCTGCCTCTCCCGTGTGCCCGGAAGGTCGTCGGGATGGACGAGCCGTTCCCATGTCGAGAGGTGGTGGGGGCATCGAATCGGGGGCGTAGCCGAGCATCGTGAACCATCTGGGGCTGTAGAAGACGTCGTCGGTTTTGAGGTTCCAGTCGTAAAGGCCGTCGCTCGTCGCCTCCATCGCGAGCGAGAGGCGTTCCTCGCTCTTCCTGAGTGCGGCGACGGCGCGTTCCCTGTCGGTGACGTCGATGGTCAGGGTGAAGAACCCCATGATCCGTCCGTTTTCGTCCCTTCGGGGAATGTAGGCGACCTCCGAATAACTCGGTTCGGGCTTCGTCGGAAAAATTTCGTTGAACCGGACGATCTCTCCGGCAAGCGTCCGTTCGATGTATCGGGAGATCTTCGACATCAGCTCGTCTCCGATGAATTCGCGGAGTGGCACTCCGATGACCGATTCCGGCGCGATGCCGTAGGCGTCGGCGTACGTCCTGTTGATGTACCTGTAGCGGACTTCCGAATCGAGGTAGGCGATCCGGGCTGGAACCGAATCGGTGATCAGACGGATCCACTGTTCGTTTTCGAAGATCGTCCGGTTCATCCGCTCCTGCTCGCGCAACGTCTTCCGGAAGCGTTCGAGCGTTGCGGCGAGAGAGCCGAGCTCGTCGTCGTAGCGCAGTTTCGGAAACGGCGCGTCGGTCCGTCCGGCCTGAAGGTTGCGGACCATGGCGTGAATCTTCGAGATGGGGCGTGAGACGCGGACGATGAGGAGATAACAGAGCGCGAGGGCGAGCGTCAGGACGACGGCGAAGTAGAGGATCTGGCGTTTCGACCGCTGTTCGAGATCGGTCCGGAGTTCCCGGAGATGCGTTTCGATGGCCTCGTCGGTATCCCGGAAGATGGTTGCGATGAGTCGGAGCGTCGGTGCGAGCGTCCGGAGGAATTCTCCCGTTTCGATTCCGTGGGCTGGAGTCCTGAGGATGTGTTCCGTCAGAGGGACGAGCCGGCTGAGGTACCAGGTGTTCGCGCTTTCCGCGTCGCTCCGGAGCTTTTCGGAAAGTACGAACGCGGCGAGCCCCTTCACGTCGGTCCACAGGGACAACTCCCGTTCTTTGAGCCGCCGGATCCCGATAATGTTTTCGCCGTAGTGCAGATCCGTCCGGTTCAGGAGACCCAGGATGCGTGCGGAAGTATTCTCGAGGGCGCTCCTGAAGCGGAGGATCCGGAGACGCAGAAGCGTGAATACCGCGTACCTCCCGGTTTCGTCGCCGGGAAGAAAGGAGAGTCGTTCCACGATCCGCTCGGACTCCGCGAGAAACGCGTCGGTTGCGGAAATCCACTGCTCTTCGGAGACCGTTCCCCGCTCTTCGAGCGGTTTTCTCATGGTTCCGTCGGTGAGGATTCGGGCGTTCCGGAGGATCCGGTCGAGGTTCGCGAGGACATCCGTCTCGGAATACCCGCGCGAGAGGATCCCGCCCATCGCGACGACGGCGCGGGATCGCTCGAGCGCGAGAATGTCCCGGTCGTCGGGGGAGATGTTCCCCGTGCCCAGAAGCGTCAGGACGATACGACGCTCGGACGCGACGGACATCGCCGCCTCCGCGACGAGCGAAGAGAGGTCGCGCCCCCGCTCGAAGTCGTAGACGCATTGCGTCTGATCCTTGACTGAAGAGAGGACGCGCCGGAAAATCAGTCCCACGACGAGGCACTGAATCGTGACGAGAACAATGAGAAGGCCCGTGATCCGCGAGGACATCCGTCTGAAAAATTCCAGAGGCCCATCTCCCCCGTGGAATAAGAAATCATGAAGTCGTGCAGCAATTCTACCACATGGCCCGCCCCGGATAGTGCCGGACGCTTAGCGGCTTCACTCCTT
This sequence comes from Lactivibrio alcoholicus, assembly GCF_055390895.1. Lineage (NCBI taxonomy): Bacteria > Thermotogati > Synergistota > Synergistia > Synergistales > Aminobacteriaceae > Lactivibrio > Lactivibrio alcoholicus. The sequence goes on along the minus strand of NZ_AP042471.1, from coordinate 1,064,992 downwards.
CCGTCTCTCGCGCCGCGCTATTCGGGAACCTCCCTGAACGTCCGCGATATCGTTTCGAAAACGCCCTTCGCCTCTTCCGGCGGAACGGACGCGTCGCTGAGGAAGCCGAGCGCGAGAGTGTCGCCGCCGGACAGCGGGATCAGGTACAGAGTGAGTTCCGCCTTTCGGGGAATCTTCACGTTCTGGACGCTTCCGGCGACCTTCTTTCCCATGAACGCTCGCTCCACGGTTCTTTCGGCCGGTTTCGAGGTCCCGAGAAAGGTCGACTTCACGTATGACGCGACCTCATCGTCGCTTTTCATCCCCATGCCTTCGCGCATGTCCTTCGGGATCGCGACGAGCGTGAGCTCCATCCGGCCGCTTCCCGGGGCCGCGTCCGCGGGCTGGATGAGCGTCACCGCGTCCATCCCGGCCTTCTGAGGCTCGGAAAAGGTCTCCGGGGCGCTGAACGCCGCCTTCCACCACACGTGTTTCCGCTCACCGGCCGCCTGCGCCTCCGGAGAATGCGACACGCAGAAAATCGCGCAGAGCAACGCGATCGAAAGAAGTCTCATGTCTTTCCCCTCCTTTTCTTCAATGTCAGTCTTCGATGTCGAGCGCCCCGTTCCGGATGACGACGACGTCCGAGCCCGAGCCCCTGACCGTTCCGAGGCCGACGACCTCGATGCGGCATTCCGGGCAGATCCCGTGGATCGTCGTTCCGCCGGAGATGCTCGTCCATGTCGTGAACGACCGCTCGTGAACGCCCACGCTGTAGGTTTTCGAATCCTCGTTCTTCAGGTCCACGGCGGCGGCCGTTCCGGAGACGGAGACGGCCAGCGCGGCGAGGACGACGCCGCACTGCAGGGTATGGGAGGTCATTCGAACAACCCCGCGGAATACGTCATCGATTCGAGCCGCGCCTCCCGGTCAAAGACCATGACGATCTCCCGCGTTCCGGAATGATAGGTCCAGACGCGGTTCCGGACCGTATCGGGCGGTCCGATCCTTTCAGCGACGGATTCGGAGTCGTCGTGAAGCATGATGTCCCCGAAGCCCTGCCATCCGCCGGGAAGTTCGACGCTCCGGAGTCTGTCGCGCCCGTTCACCTTCCAGTAGACCGCCGTATGTCCGTGAAAGACGAGCGTTGTCTCCGTGACGTCGAGCTTCCAGTCCTCGATCGTGAAGCGCCGGGTTTTGCGGGACCCCGGCTCGCCGAAGAACGCGACCGCCATCGCGGGCGTCAGGCCGAAATCACGGCGGAGACGGTCGCAGTAGCGGCCGACGCGATCGTTTCCGTCGCCGATGCGGCGGAGGTGCTTTCCGAAGATCCAGCCCTTCGGGGCCGTTTCGCTCACGACCTCGAACCACGGGACGCCGCCGTCGGAACGCGACGACCCGACCACGAGAAGTTCTCCCGAGGCGCGCTCGTCGGCGAAGCGTCCGACGACCGGGGATCGCGTCGACGGAGCCGCGCGGAGGTTCACGTTCGTTCCGTCGAGGGTCGCCGCGACGGGCCAGTTCTCCAGGTCTTCTGGAACGCTGCGGATCTCCGCCGCGAGCGGCGCGCCGGACAGAACGCATAGAACCGCGGCGGGAAATGCGAATCGGGCGAACGGGCGCATGATCCCCCTCCTTTCGGAAAACGGACGTTCGATGCGGACGGGGCGGAAGGGATCGTCCCCTCCGCCCCGCGGCTCACTTCTGGATAATGGCTTTCTTTCCGTAGGGCGCGATCTGCTCGGGCGGGAACTGCCCGACCTTCGCGTAGATGTACTGGAGCTTCGGAAGATCCTTGAAGATCGAGAAATCGGCGATTCCCTGCGTCTTCTGGACGTCGAGCGCGGATAGCGCCGGCAGCTTCGCGATCGCTTCGGGGTTCGTCACGGTCGATCCCTCGACGTCGAGCCGCGCGAGCTTCGCCATGTTCGCGAAGATCGAGAGGTCGATCGTCCCCGTAACGCTTTCGAGAACGACCTCCGACAGCTTCGGGCACTTCGCGAGCGACGCCAGGTTCGTCAACTCCTCGCGGAGCATCTTCACGATCCTGAGGTTCGGCATCGTCTCGACGACCTTCATGTCGCTGAACTTCGAGATTCCGCCGTGGAACTCCTCGAGCTTCACGAGCTTCGCGAGCGGCGAGTAGTCGTCGCACTTCGTCGCGTAGATCCAGATGTATCGGAGTTCCGTCAGATTCCCCACAGGCGACAGATCCGTCGCAGGGATGGAGTAGAGTCCGAGCTTCTTCAGCTTCGCGAGCCCCGCGATCGGGGAGAGATCCTTGACCTCGGTCATGTACAGGTCGAGTTCCTCGAGATCCTTGAATTCGGACAGGGCGGAGATGTCCTCGATCGGAGCCGCGTAGAACGAGAGCTTCTTAAGCTTCGTCTTGCCCTTGAGCGGGGATATGTCTTTGATGCCCTTCGGCTGCATGAAGAACACGAGCTCCGTGAGGTCGTTCATTGGCGCGAGGAAGGCGAGGTCCGGGTATTCGACCTGCCGGACGTGGAGCTTCGCCATCTTCGTGAGCGCGGCGAGCGGCGCGAGCGTCTTCACGGACTTGAGCGAATCAAGCTTCAGGTACGTGAGGTTCGTGAATTTCGCGAGCGGCGACAGGTCGGTGATCCCCTTGCCGGACTCGATCTCGAGTCCGGTCACGATGTCCGCGAGCACGGCGGCCTTCGCGAGATCCGCGTCCGTGATGTCGTAGAGGCGCAGCGGCTTCGCCTTGAGGGACTCGTCCGCCCGGGCCTTCGCGAGAAATTCGTCCGTCACGCCGTAGCTCATCTTCGGGCCGAAATAGCTGCTCGTGTCGTACTTCGGGTCGGCCGCGAGGGCCGGTCCCGCCATAAAGAGCGCCATAGCCGCAAGACAGAGAACCGTGCGTTTCGTGTTCATATCCTTCTGACCCCCTCAATTATAGTGACGCGTTCCGAACTATTTGACGAATATTGCCACCGCGATTCCCGCCACGATGAGCGCGATTCCGAGCCAGAGCTGCGCCTTCGCTCCGGACTCCCGGCTCTTCACGACTTCTTCTTCGGACTTGACCGAGACGATGAAGGGCTTCCCCTTTTCCGACGGCCTTCCGATGTGGAGGTTCCCCGCGGATTCCCTGACTTCGCCCGCGATGTAGAGGGGGTGTCCGAGCGGGATGATTTTTTCCGCGTAGCGGAACCCGAGCGTCCGGGTCGCCTGCGGAACCTGGAACGACACGCCCCAGAACGAATAAGTCCGGGTCGAGTCATAGGGCTCGAAGCGGTTCGCGCCGTCCTTCAGGTCGATCGACGCGCCGTCGAGGTCGATCGGAACGCGGACGCCGCCGTCCTCGACGTAGAGCGGCGTCGGACTGTTCTGGCTCGAGACGGTTTCCGAACCCCTGGTGGTCTTTCGCTGGACGACCCCCTTGTCGTCCTTCACCATCTCGTCCTTTTCGAACTCCCGGACGACCGTCGCCGAGAAATAGGCGCACGGAATCTTCCCGTGCGGGGAGAGAAGTTCTCCGTCCGTGACGGCCTTTCCGGTCGTCTCGATGAAGTCGCGGTAGCCGAGTCCCTGTTCCGCGACGCTCTTCCACGCGTTTTTGATATCCGGAAGCGTCGAGTTCTTCGAGAATTTGAGTTCCGTGATCTCTCCTTCCGACTTCTTCTTCTGGACGAAGGCGAGGTACGCGCCTCCGAGCGCCATGAGGGCGCCGATTCCCATCGACAGAGCGCTCATCTTCAGAGTCTCCTCTCCTTCAGGATGTCGTCGTACTGGTCCGCGTAGACGGCCACCGTCTGGATCGCCGCGAGAAGTTCGCTCTCGTCGAGGTGCGCGCCCGGAAGCGTGCACGAGAACATGACGGTATTGTCGAACGCGAGGCTGAACGCGCCGAGCGGCGTCTCCGCGTTGAGACGCATGAGCTTCGGGGCGACCTCGGCCGGGTCCGCGTCCTCGACGAGGTACGCGAACACCCGCACCAGAACGTCCTCGGAATGCCACGGGGCGACCGTGACCTGGACCGTGGCGCTTCCGAAGGAGAACGAGAAGAGGTCGTCGACGCGGACGAGGTCCTCGGCGTCGAAGAAGTCCATGAGATAGTCGGCCACGGTGTTGCGGATTTTCGCGAGCAGCGCCGCGTTGACGCCGTCCGTGAGGATCGGGAACTTACGCACCGGAACCGCCCCCCTGTCCCATCTTCGCCATGAGCTTCGCGAGTTCATCGTCGACCTGCTGGTTCTTTTCGAGCGCGGCGAACGGATCGTCCGCCGGAGCGGCCCCGGAAACCTCCGAGTACGCCTGCGCCTCCGCCTCCATCCCCTCGATCTTCTTTTCCATCTTGTCGAACTTGGCGAAAGCTCCGTCCCCGATCACGGTTCCCATCGCGCTCGAGAATTCCTTCTGCGTCTTCGCGACCTGGGCGCGCGCGATCAGCGTCGACTGCTTCATGCGCGCCTCGTCGAGCTTCGCCTTGAGGGCGTCGAGCTGCGATCGCAGGGACTGCGTCGTATTCGAGGCCTGGGCGATCATTCCGTCATACTGGCCGGCCTGTCCGTCGTACGTGATCTTCTTCGACAGGGCCTGCTTCGCGAGGTCCGCGTTTCCCGCCTTCATCGCGAGCGCGGCCTTCTCCTCCCACTGCGCGGCCTGCTGTTGCGCGAGACCCTGCTGCTTGCGGAGATTCTGTTCGTTTGCTATGGCCTTCGCCAGAGCCGAGGTCGCCTTCGTGAGCGCCTCCTCCATCTCGATGATCATGTTCTTGAGCATCTTTTCCGGATCTTCCATCCTGTCCAGAGCGTCGTTCACGTTCGACTTGAAAATATCCGTCATGCGTCCGAATATGCCCATTCCCGTCCCTCCTTCAGTGTCGACCGGAGACCCCGTCATCTGACATTCGAGCGGGTGTCCTCCGTAAAGCCCGTATTGCCCGACAGAGCGAACAGTTGAGAAAATCTTCCGTACTCCGCGACAATCAAACCAAAGAGTGGTTCGTGCGTCAAGTGATCGCGCAAAACCCGGAACGGCGCTCCGGATCGCCTCGGAATTCGTCGGACGGAATGGTAGCGGATCGATCGGAGGATGTCCTCACCCTTCGCGGTTTCGGGAGGGGTGGTTTTTCCCACCCCTCCGGCCGAAAAGGGGGATCAGTTCCGGAGGGAGGACCGTTCGCGCGCGAGGAGGGAGAAGCACCATTGATCCATGAAACGACCCCTCGCGAACTCGTAGTCGCGGAGCGTTCCGTCGAGGGAGAAGCCGAGATGTTCGAGGAAGGAACGGGAGGGAATGTTTCCGACCGTGACGAACGCCTCGACCCGGTTGAAACCGAAAGAGGCGAAACCGTACGAAAGGATCGTCGAAACGGCCTCCGTCATGTAGCCTCTGCGGTGGTGCTGCGCTCCGAGCTCGTAGCCCATTTCGGCCCGGGAATGTTCGGCGGAGACGTTGTGAAAGCCGCAGGTTCCGAGAACGCGCCCCGTGCGCGCGTCCGTGACGGCCCAGCGGCACCCCGTCCCCTGCGGGTGCAGGGTCAGGAGGAAATCGATCATTTCCTCCGTCTGAGCGAGGCTCGCGAACGGATCCATCGTGAGATATTCCGTGACGACGGGATCCGACCAGACCGGGAAGAGATCCTTCGCGTCGGCGCGGCGAAGTTCCCGGAGCAGAAGCCGTCGGGTGCGAAGTTCGGGGAAGATCCGCGTATTCGTTTCGATCGTTTCGTCCGGAAGTTCTTTCATACTGCCTATTGTAGCAGTTCCATCAGACGCATGAGGGGGAGTCGCCCGCAAAAGAGGCGGATGGACGGACCGACGTGCGGGAAGTAGGATGTACAGATATCGATGCCGAAAGGGGCGATGCGAATGCGTCGCGATCTCTTCGTCGCGAATGGCGCGGTCCGGCTGCACGCGATCCTGTGGGGAACGGTGGAGCCCGGGCAAACGCCGCTCGTCGTCTCTCCGGGGTTCTGGGAGCCTGCCGAAATGGCGGAGGATCTCTTCGCCCATCTCGGCCGCCCCGGAGTGTCGGTGAGCTACCGGGGAAGGGGACGGAGCGACACTCCGGAACACGGGTACGATCTGGGCGATCACGTCGGGGATCTCGAATGCGTCGTCGACGCGGCCGTTCCCGGCTCCTTCTGTCTTCTGGGCTACTCGCGGGGCGGAGCCTATGCGCTCGAATACGCGCTTCGCCATCCGGACCGCATCGCGGGGCTCGTTCTCGTGGATCAGCCTCCCTTTCACACCGTCTGGCCGAAGGGGAGCGCCGCGCCGCGCTCGGCGATGACGCACCGGGGCGAACCGATCCTGAACTTCTTCCGCCTGCGGGTCGCCCATAGCTTCGAGGAGTCGACGCACCGGGACTTCACGCCCGACCTCGGGCGCATCGCGTGCCCCGTCCTCGTCCTGCGCGGAACGAGGACGGACGTTCCGATCCCCGCGAAAGTCGACGGTCGCATGGCGGCCCTCTACGAATCGGCGCTTCCGCGCGTCGCGGTCGTCTCGTTTGCGGCGTCCGGGCACCAGATCCCGCTCGACGAACCGGAACGCTACGCCGCGGTCGTCGGAGCGTTTCTCGCGCGGTTCGACGACCAACGACGAAGGGCCCTCGTTTCGGACGGGGGAGGCGGGCTCCTGCGCTGCCGGCGAAAGTCGGTATTCCGCCTTCCGGGGCCCAGCCCTACATGAACGCCCGTCTGTACTGCTCGGGGCCCGTGTACGGGGCCCCCGCCCGTTTCGCGAGGTCGAGCGGGAGGAAGGGGTTTCGGAGCAGTCCCCGGCCGATTGCGACCATATCCGCCCGTTCGTTCAGGAGGATTTCCTCGATCAGCTCGGGTTCCGTGACGAGTCCGACCGCGATCGTCGGAAGGCCGAGCGTCCGGCGGACCTCCGCGGAGTAGGGGACCTGGTACCCCGGAAAGAACTTCGGCGGCGTCGGCGTCAGTCCGCCGGAACTCACGTGGACGCAGTCGACGAGCGTCTTGACGTGATGGAGCAGGCGGCACGTTTCGGCGACGTCGAGTCCGCCCGGAACGTGGTCGACGGCCGATACGCGGACCTGGAGCGGTATGCGCGCGGGCAGCGCGTCGCGGACGGCGCGGGCGACCTCGACGAGGAGGCGCGCCCGGTTTTCGGTGCTTCCCCCGTACGCGTCGGTCCTTCGGTTCGTGACGGGCGAGAGGAACTGGTTGAGAAGATAGCCGTGCGCAGCGTGGATCTCGACGAGATCGAACCCCACGTCCGCGGCGCGGGCCGCGGATGCCGCAAAGGCCTTGACGACGCGACGGATTCCCTCGGGGGTCAGTTCCTCGGGGACGCGGGATTCCTCGTCGTAGCGGATCGGGCTCGGGGCGAAGATCGTTGTGACCTCTCCGGCCGTGCATTTTCGCCCCGCGTGGTTCAGCTGAATGCCGACCCTTGCGCCGTACGAGCGGCACAGGTCGACGATCCGGCGCATCGGTTCGATCTGCCGGTCGTCCCAGAAGCCGAGGCAGCGGTCGGTGATTCGCCCTTCCGGGAGGACGCCGGTGGCCTCGACGATGATGAGACCGGTTCCTCCGAGCGCGCGTGCGCCGTAGTGGGCGAGGTGGAAGTCGGAGGCCATGCCCTGCGTCGCGCAGTACATGCACATCGGCGGCATGACGATCCTGTTCCGGATTTCCAGTTCCCTGATGACGAACGGTTCGAGACATTTCACGCTCAATCACTCCTTTTCGACGGATACGTGCGTTCGTCCGTTACGATACCAGAAAGAGTCGTCGCCTGGTAGCCGGCCGGAGTGTGCGACGCGATGAGTTGCTTGACAATTCAATCATATAGGGGCAGACTTGCCCAAAACGTCGTGGAGCGCGTAGATACAGCGCCGATCCTCATGAAGGGCGGGATGCGGTGTGATTCGTGCGCATGCGTTGAGCGCCGAAGAAGTCATACGGCATTTCGGCGTCGATCCCGCGGCCGGCTTGACGCCGGAGCGGGCGGATGAAACTCTCGGGACGCACGGGCGAAACGCTCTCGATCGTCGGAAGAGCGTCTCGTGGTGGAGGGTTTTCGCGCGGCAATTCCGCGGTGCGATGGTTCTGCTGCTCGCGGCCGCCGCGGCCGTCAGTGCTGCGATGGGCGAATACCCCGACTCCATCGCGATCGTCGTCGTCATCCTCATCAACGGCATCCTCGGATTCGTCACCGAGTATCGCGCCGAGCGAGCCCTCGAGGCGCTGCGGTCGGTTACGTCGCCGCGTTGCCGGGTCCTCCGGGGCGGGGCGGCGCGTATCGTGCCGACGGAGGAGATCGTTCCCGGAGATGTCCTGATGCTCGAAGGAGGCGACGTCGTCCCTGCCGACGCAAGGCTCGTCGGACTCTCGAACCTGATGACCGGAGAGGCGGCGCTGACGGGAGAGTCCGTTCCGGTGCGAAAAACCCTCGACCCGCTTGCGGGCGATACTCCGCTTCCTGACAGGACGGACTGCGTCTTTGCGGGAACGTCAGTCGTGAAGGGAACCGGGAAGGCCGTCGTCTACGCGACCGGGTACGATACGGAACTCGGGCGGATCGGGGCGATGCTGCAGACCGTCGGAGAGCAGTCCACGCCGCTCGAGGAACGTCTCTCCCGCTTCAGCCGCTTCCTGATCGCCGTCACGTTCGGCATCGCGGCCGTCGTGACGATTGCCGGAATTCTGCAGGGACGCGGAATCCTTTCGATGGTCGAAACGGGAATCGCCCTCGCCGTCGCGGCCGTTCCCGAGGGACTCCCGTTCGTGGCCACGATGACGCTCGCGCTCGGCGTAAAGCGAATGGCCGCGAAGAACGCGCTCGTTCGGAACCTTGCGGCTGTCGAAACTCTGGGGGCGACGACCGTGATCTGCACCGACAAAACGGGAACGCTCACGATGAACCGAATGGCGGTCCGGATGGCCGATACGCCCGACGAAGCGGCCCTGCCCCTGCTCCGGCGTGTCGCGGCGCTCTGCAACGATGCGGAACTCACGGAAGACGGCGATGTCGGCGATCCAATGGAGGTCGCGCTGCTTCGTTTCGTCGGCGACGCCGCCGGGGATATCCGGGCCGCGCGGCCGAGGCGTGCGGTCGAACCGTTCGATTCGTCGACGATGCGGATGATCACGTGGCACGACGATTGCGTCTGCCTCAAGGGAGCCCCCGAGGTCGTCATCGCCCAGGCGGCGTATATCCGCCTGAACGGGGAGGATGTCCCGATGACAGGCGGGACCCGCGACGAGTGGCGTGCGCGGGTCGGAGCGGCCGCGGAACGTGGAATGCGCACGATCGCGTTCGCGATCGGACCGACTCGCGAGTCCCTGGCGTTCGTCGGGTTCGCGGGGATCGACGATCCGCCGCGCCCGGAGGCGGCGCCGGCGGTTGCGCGGTGCCACGAGGCGGGGATCCGCGTCGTCATGGTGACGGGAGACCACGTCGTGACGGCCGGATCCGTCGCGCGCGAAACCGGGATCGTCCGCGGTCCCGGCGACGTCATCCTCGAAGGACGCGAGTTCGATGGAATTCAGTCCGGACTGGCCGGAGCCGTTTCCGTCCTGGCGCGCGTCTCCCCGGAACACAAGCTGCGTCTCGTTCAGATCCTTCAGGCCTCCGGAGAAGTCGTCGCGATGACGGGAGATGGGGTGAACGACGCGGTTGCGCTCAAGCAGGCCGATGTCGGAGTCGCGATGGGCATCCAGGGGACGGAGGTCAGCAAGGAGGCATCGGACATCATCCTCGAAGACGACCGGTTCTCCACGATCGTCGAGGCCGTCCGCGAGGGGCGCCGGATTTTCGAGAACATCCGGAAGTCGGTATTCTTCCTTCTGTGCTGTAACCTGAGCGAGGTTCTCACGGTGCTGGCCAGCATCCTGCTGCGTTTCCCGGGCATTCTGCTTCCGCTCCAGATCCTCTGGGTGAATCTCGTGACGGATGTTCTGCCCGCGCTCGCGCTGGCGCTCGACCCTGCCGAGAGCGACCTGATGCGCCGCGCTCCCGGGAGCCGCGGCGAGGATATCCTGACGGTTTCGCACAGGAGAGAGGTTTTTCTTCAGGGGGGGGCAATGACCTTGGGCGTGCTTGCGGCTTACTGGTGGAGTCTGCGGAGCGGAAACGGAGATACGGCGCGCGCGACGGAGATATGCTTCCATACGCTCGTGTTCGCGCAGCTTTTCTTCGTGATGAACGTCCGAAGCGCCGGCATCCTCCGCGATCCGGGACAGCTCTGGTCAAACCCGTGGCTTCTCGGCGGCGTCGCGGTGTCGCTTGCGTTGCAGGTCGGAGTGACGTACGTCCCGCTGCTCGGGAACGTGCTCGACATCGTACCGCTCGAGGGGCGCGAATGGGGGATAATCGCGCTCTCGGCGCTTTTCCCGACGTTTCTGACACAGGGAGTCCGCTTCGCGAGGGGGAAATGACGATGTCATGCCGGGAACGAAGACGCTCATGGACTACCGGGCGCATTTGACAACCGGCGCGTTCGCGAGGTATAATCGCCGCTAATTTTACGGGAAGGGTGGTGAGTGCGCGATGAAGCGATGTGTGGACGCAAACGGTTTCTGCATGATGATGACGTGCGACGACCCTCCCGGGGCGGTCGCTGTCTGAACGTGGACGAAGCGCGCGTATCCGGTCGGGGGTCTTCGCAGAGACGAAGGCCCCCGATTTTTTTATCTGTGTTTCGGGGAGGGGTATGAATGAAGGTTCGTGTGTTGTTGTTGGGATGCGGCAATGTCGGAAGAGGGCTCTGCTCGCTGCTTGCGGAAAAGCGGGAGGCGATCGCGGCGAAGTATGAACTCGAGGTGTTGCTTGCGGGTGTGGCGACGCGGACGCGGGGCTGCGCGTACGCCCCAGGCGGGATCGATCCGCGCGATGTCCTCTCGGGCGCGGCCTTCGGGGCGGCGCGCGCGGCCGAAGAAACGGCGATGGACCTCGTGGAGCGTGGCGAATACGACGTCCTGGCGGAATGCACCGTCACGAACCCGGAGACCGGGGAGCCTGGGCTGTCGTACATCCGGGCGGCGCTCGGGAGGGGAAAATCCGTCGCCACGTCGAACAAGGGGCCGATCGCCCTGCGTTTCCACGAACTGCTCTCCCTCGCGAAGGAAAATGGGGCGAGGCTCATGTACGAGGGAACCGTCATGGCGGGAACGCCGCTCTTTTCGGCGGCCGGGCCCGGGTTCCTCGGCGCCGATGTCCTCTCGTTCGAGGGAGTTCTCAACGGCACTTGCAACTACATGATCGAGCGCATGAAGACAGGGGCGACGTTCGACGCGGCGCTTTCCGAAGCGCAGACTGAAGGGTACGCCGAGGCCGAACCGGGGAACGATCTCGATGGATGGGACACGGCCCTGAAGGCCATGATCCTCGCGCAATCCTTTCTGGGGTACCCCTCGGTGTCGCTCGGGGATGTCGACGTCGAAGGCATCTGCGGCCTGACGCCGGGGGCGGTCTCCGACGCGGCGAAACGAGGCGGGGCGATCCGCCTGATCGCTTCGGCCGAACGTCCGCGAACCGGAGCGACCGCACGGCCGAGAATTTCGGTGCGACCGCGCTTCATCGGCGCGGACCACCCGCTCGCGAGTCTTCCGGGTACGGCGAACGGGATCGTGTTTTCGACGGATACGACCGGGCAGGTGTGTTTCACGGGTTTGGGTGCCGGGGGACCGCAGACGGCCTTCGCGTTATTGCGGGATATTATCGACATCAGCGGGAATGCGCGCTGAAAGGGCGGCGCGGTCGCTCTTTCCGGTGATGTCGACGGGAGTCCGCGACGGCGTTCGCGCGCGGACTCCCGTTCTTCGCTCCGGCGAGGCGGCAGATATTCCGTCCTACCTCCACTGCCGCGCGACGCTCGAGTACACGCTCTGAAGGTCACCGGCCCTCTTCTGCATCTCCATGACGCTCTTCAGGACCCTGTTCGTCGCAAACAGAAGGGAATCCACGGGACTGCACTTTTCCTTCACTCTCATCGTCTCCTTTTGCGGCACTCCGTTTTTGCGCAGCATCCCATCTCGTTGATTGCGAATGAACCCTCAGAGGAAATCCTAAGCGAGAGGAATGAATATGTCAATATGATTACAAACATCAGAGTAAAAATCTTTAATAAAAATTTTTATTTAGTTTTTAATTAATAAGCTCGAATCGGAATTCGGGGCGCATTTCAGGGAGTATCCCTGTCGGGATGGGGCTGCGTGAATCTTTCGGAAGAACGCGAAGAGGTGCTTTTGGGAAGAGTATCGTCAGTATTTCAGGGGTGCTGCCGATGGAAGGGCTTCCATCCGGATGCCCACTTGCGGGCGGAGTCGATCGCGTCCGGGAGGAGAGCTTCCTCGAGCTTCGCGAGGATCTGCGCTCCCTGGGTATTCCCGGCTGCGGCCGCGAGGAGCAGCCAGCGATAGGCCGCTTCGTTGTTCGGCGCGACGCCGGTTCCGAAGAAATAACAGACGCCGAGATTGTGCTGCGCGTTGGCGTCTCCCTGCTCGGCGGCGAGACGATACCACGCGGCGGCCTTTTCGTAGTCGCGAGGGACGCCGCGTCCGAGGCAGAGGGCGTTGCCGATATTGTACTGCGCGGCCGCGAGTCCCTGTTCCGCCGCCCTGCGGTACCAGCGGACGGCCTCCTCTCGGTCCTGGGAGACGCGTTCCCCCCTGTCGTAGCGGACGCCGATGTTGTTCTGCGCCTCGGGAAGGCCGTTTTCCGCGGAGAGGAGGCAGAGGCGGTCGGCTTCGACGATGTCCCCGGAGACGCCTTCGCCGTTCGCGTAGTTCGTCGCGAGATTGAACTGCGCGTTCGCGTCGCCCTGCTCCGCAGCCATCCTGTAGAACCGGACGGCCTCCCCGTAGTCCCGGGAGACGCCGAGCCCCCGGTCGAAGCAGGCGCCGAGATTGCACTGCGCCTTCGCGTATCCGCGTTCCGCGGCACGGAGGTGCCATCTGACGGATTCGGCGTAATCCCTCGAGACGATCGTTCCGTTGAAAAACCGGACGCCCATTTCGTACTGCGCGACAATGTCACCGCTTTCGGCGATCGTCATGAGCTCGGCGGTCGAAAGCGACGCGTACGTCTCGAGCCCCGACGCTCCCCGAGCGGACGAACAGCACGCAACGATACAGCAGAACAGAAAAACGACGGCTTTCACGGACCTCTCCTCCCCGAAGGCGGAATCCCGGCGGAGCCGAGCGGAATGGTTGTGAAAATTCTATCACTCCGCGAGCGGGCGATTCAAGGATGGCGTCGCGAAGAGAGATCTGTCGGCGTGCCCGAGTCGTCAGAGAGATCCGAGGCGCGCGCCGAGAAAGAAGACGCCGAGTCCGAGCGTGTTGTGTGCGATCAGATGTCCCGCCGCGACGAACACCCCTTCCCGTGCCATGTGTCCCGTGTCGGAGATCAGCGACGAGAAGGTTGTGAACGCGCCCATGAAGCCGATGAAGACGACGTTCCGGATGTGCGGGTCGAGGTGAAGTCTGCGTTCCGCGAGCGCGAGCAGCAGTCCGTACAGGAAGCATCCCGTGAGGTTGACCGCGAGCGTTCCCCATGGAAATGCGTTTCCCGCGATGCGCTGGACGAAACTCGAAAGCGTGAAGCGCGCAAGTGTTCCGGCCGCTCCCGCGAGAGCGAGGGCGACGACTGTTCCTGTCATTGATCGTATCTTCCCTTCCATGGATCGGGGGTCGGCCGCAAAAAAAACGCCTCCTCGCCGGATATCCGGCAAAGAGGCGTCATCAGCCTTCGTAACGGCGGTCCGGGCGAACGCCATCGCCCTTGTCTGACACGGGAATACTAGACGGACGCGACGTTTTCGTCAAGGGGCGGCTCATCCCAGCGGCCTGCGGCGTCGAGGACGAGGCGCACGAATTCCTGCGCCGCGGGAGAGAGGTCGCAACGTTTTCTGTACGCGAGCTGCGTGCGGAAGGTCTCTTCGGGGGTCGGGGCGTTGAGGATCGTCAATGTTCCGCGCCGGGCGGACTCGGCGACGTACATCCGGGGCATGAACGAGATGCCGAATCCGTCTTCGACGTAGCGACGGATGGCGTCCATGCTCCAGAGTTCCATTCGGCTTTCCGGGAGTATGCCGCGCTCTCGGAAGAAGTGCTCGACGACGATCCGGTAAGTGCATCCGGGTTCCGTGAAGATGAAACATTCGTCGAGACGTCCCAGTTCGAGCGCCCGAACGAGAAGATTCTCGTCGGTTCCTCCGGGGGCGACGAAGACCATCTCTTCGGTCTTCAGGGGCACTATTTCGAGATCGGGATGCTTCAGCGGCGGCATGATGACGAACGCGAGGTCGACGTCGCCGTGGACGACGGTGTCGACCGTTTCGACGCAGACGCTGTTTCGCAGACACACGCGAACCCTCGGGCAGAGTTTCCGGAATATCGCGAGGGTTTCCCGGAGCCGAACGACGATCAGGCTCTCGACGGCGGAGATCCGGAGCTCTCCGGATGGTTCGGCCGTCCCGGAGGCGATTTCGCGCACCTTCGTCTCGAGCGTCAGGATGTCCCCCGAAATATCCAGAAGGCGCATACCGGCATCGGTGAGGCGGAAGCGGCGCGACGAACGGTCGACGAGTGGAGTTCCTGTTTCCGTCTCGAGTGCGCGGATCTGCGCCGAAACCGTGGACTGCGAGTACCCGAGCTGTCTCGCGGCGAGCGTGAAACTTTCCAGCGTCGCGGTCGTCCTGAAGGTTGCCAGAAATCGCGTCTCCACAAAATCTCCTTCTTTCCCACCGTGAAAACTCGAAGATCGTACTCAATCGAAAAAAACGATTCGAAAAATCGAAACGTTCCGTTTGTCCGATGAAGATATCGCGATTATAGTACTCCCGAAAGACGCGGAGGTGAAGGTAAATGAAACGGAAACTGAACGTCGGAACGCTCTCGGGACTTCTCGTCGGTCCCGTGCTCGGATCGGGAGTGATTCTGCTGCCGCCGATGGCGCTCGGACTCGCCGGGACGGAATCGTTCGCGGCATGGGGGATCACGCTCGTTCTCATGGGGGTTTTCGCCGGAGTGACGGCTGCGCTCTGCATGCGCTATCCCGGCGACGGAGGGCTCGTCGAGGCTGTCGGAGCCGCGTTCGGCCCGACCTTCAGGGACGTGTGCGGCTGTCTGATGCTCGGCGCGGTCTGTTTCGGCCCGGCGGCCGTCTCGTTCACGGCCGGGACGTATCTCGCCGATGTCCTTCCCGTTCCGGGGGGCGCTTTCGGCGGAGGGATTTCGATGGCGATGCTGTGTCTGCTCCTGCTGCAGCGCCGTGTGATGTTCGTCGGGATGCTGTCGCTGGTTTCCTCGACGCTGATCGGCCTGGTGCTGTTCGCGGGAAGCGTCAGCGTCCTGCTGTACCCCTCGGCCGCGGTGCCGTTGCCCGCGCCGTCGGTCGCCTCGTTCGGAAGGGCGCTCGTTCTGCTTTTCTGGGCGATCACCGGTTGGGAGATTCTCGGAAACTACACGCTCGAGATCGAACGGTCGCGGACGACGGTTCCGGCCGCCGTCACGCTCTCGTTCACGGCGATCGCGGCGATCTACCTCGCCATCGCGAAGGCGCTGCCGCTCGTCGCTCCCTCCGGCGGCGGGATCCCCTCGATGGCCGACCTCCTCCGCCCGCTCTTCGGGGCTGCGGCGCCCGCCCTGATAGCGGCGCTCGGCGCGATGCTGTGCGGATGCACGTACATGATGGTCGTCGGCGGAGTGTCGCGCCTCGCGGCGTCGATGGCCGAACGCGGAAAACTCCCGCGCTTCTTCGCGGTCCGCAACGAAAACGGCATTCCCGTCCGCGCGGTCGTCACACTTGGGGGCATCCATCTCGCGAGCCTGTCGCTTGCGGGGCTCGGGGTTCTGAATCTGGCGTCGCTCGTGGGCACGGCGAACGGGCTCTTTCTGCTGAACGCGCTGCTGATCGTCTGCGCCGCGGTCCGTCTGTTGTCGAATCCCGCCGTGCGGATCGCGGCCTGCGTTCTGGCAATCGGGTTCGCGGCGATTTTCTCGTTCGCCGACCGGCTCTCGCTGCTCGCGGTCGTGACGGTCCTCGTGCTCTCGCAGCTCGGGGAACGTTCCCGGGATTCGTCCCTCGCGCGGGCCGCGGAGGACTGACGCGGCCCGCACGTTCCGAAATGACGCCGCCCCCGCGGGAGGGACCCCGGGAGCGGCGTCGACGCGACGTTCTTCCCGTATCGCCGTTCAGCGAATGACGGGCAGAACGATGCCTCCCTGCGGAATGACGATGGCGGTGAAGTCCGGGCCGTATTTTTCGGCCATCTCCCGGACGACCACGCCGAGGTCCGTGACCTTCGTGCAGAACATCTTCTTCGCGTCGGCCGCGTCGACGTCCGCGTAGAGCAGGATCGTCGCGCGCTTCGCGACCTTCGCGAGGTAGTAGAGCTTGTGTGCCCCGAAACGGAAGTCCGCCTCGAATGACGCGATCGTTTCGTCTTTTGTCGAGCCTCGCTGCGCCCACTCCTGGAAGGTCTTGTGTCCGTACCCCTCCTCGAGTTCCGCGAAGAAGACGATCGTCCCTCCGTCGCGGACGGCGCGCGCTGCCATGTGGATCGCCTTGTGCGCCTGGTACATGTTGATGTCTTTCGGGTAGCCGCCCGCCGAGACGAAGACGACGTCGGCCTGCCGGTCGAGCGGCGCGAAGTTCTTTTCGCGGAAGGTCCGGATGCCTTCGAGCCATGCGTCCTTCCAGTGGCCGCCGACGAGACGGATGATGTTCTTCCGGCTGTCGGAGACGCAGTTGACGATGAAGTGCAGCGGGCAGAAGCGCTCCACGGCCTCGATCATCTCGTCGCTCAGGGGGTTGCCCTCGACGACGCCGATGTCGACGCCGGGCCAGGTCATCATTTTGTGGTTGCTCATGACGGTCTCGCGCGCCGCGACGCCGGGGAGGATGCTCTTGCGCCCTCCCGCGAAGCCCGCGTAGTAGTGCAGCAGCACCTCGCCGATCGCGATGCGCATGTCCGCCTCCGCGACCTCCCGGCAGATCCGGAGTTCGTTGCCCGTGGAGAGCGTTCCGAGCGGGACGAGGTCGGGCGCGTCGCAATCGTGGTTGACGACCCTGTACGCCTTCGGGATGTCGGGTCCGAGAATCTGTCCGATTTCCTCCGCGTTCATCGCGCGGTGCGTCCCCGTCGCCACGACGATGACGACGGATTCGCGCGCGACGTCGAGAAGGTCGAGCTTCTTGAGGATCGGCGGCAGAAGTTCCCGCGTCGGCGTCGATCGAGTCATGTCGTTGACGATGATGGCGATCTTCTTCGGGGCGAGGCGCTCGACGATGTCCGAAAAGGGTTCCCCCGCAGTCGGCGTTTCGAGGAGGTCCCACGCCGCCTCCCAGAGATCCGCGACCGGTTCGCCGCCTTCCGGCTCCAGGACGTCGATGACGTTCCGGTCGGGAAGGTCGAACGCGACCGATTCATCTCCCCATTTGAGCGATACTTTCACTGGAGTCCCCTCCGTTTCCTCATGCCGGTCTCGCCCGCATCTGACGCTGTTGCTGCTTCTGCCAGAACCACACGGCGGCCGTCAGCCCAACCCCGATGATGTCGGTCACGGTTCCCGGGAAGATGAGGCAGATCGCACCCGCGAACATCGCCGCACGCTGGATCGGGTTCATCTTCACGTACAGGTAGTTCTGGAGCGAGGCGGCGAGCGCGATGACGCCGACGAAGCTCGTGATCGTCGACATGACGATGCTGAACGTCGTGCCGCCCTCGAGAAGCAGCTGCGGGCTGTAGATGAACGTGAACGGAATCAGGAATCCGGCGAGGGAGATCCGGAATCCCGCCCAGCCGACTTCGGAGGGGCGCTGTCCCGAGATTCCGGCCGCGCCGTAGGAGGCGATGGCGACCGGGGGCGTCAGGTTGGAGAGGCACGCGAAGTAGTACGAGAACATGTGCGCCGCGAGCGGGCTCACACCCAACGTAATGAGCGCCGGGGCCGCTATCGTGGCCGTGACGATGTAGCACGCGGTCGTCGGGAGCCCCATGCCGAGGATGATGCAGACGACCATGGTGAGGAACGCCGTGATGATAAGGCTGCCCCCGGCGAGCGAGACGATGTTGTCGCCGAGGACGAGCCCGAGCCCCGTGAGGTTCGTGATGCCGATGATGTTGCCGACGACGGCGCACGCCATTCCGACGCCGACGCACTGCCGTGCGCCCTGTTCCATCGCGCGGATGAGAGCCTTCCGCGAGAGGCGCGTGCTCTTGCTCAGGAAGCTGACCGCGACGGAACTGACGATGCCGTAGAAGGCGGCGTAGAGTGGCGTCCGGCCGATCATCAGGAGCCAGACGATGACGACGATCGGAACGATGAGGTGGCCGCGTTCCCGCATGACCTTTTTGAGCGGAGTGATGTTCTCTTCCCTGACGACGTGCATTCCGAGCTTGACCGCCTCGATGTGGACGTAGGCGTATTCCGCGATGTAGTAGAGGACGGCCGGAATCGCGGCCGCGAGCATGATCGTGACGTACTGGACGCCGAGGTATTCCGCCATGATGAACGACGCGGCACCCATGACCGGCGGCATGATCATTCCACCCGTACCGGCGACCGCGACGACGGCCGCCGCGAAGACGGGCTTGAACCCGACGTCCCGCATGAGCGGGATCGTGAAGGTCCCCGTCGCGGCGACGTTGCCGACGGCGCTCCCGTTGATCATTCCCATGAGACCGCTCGCGACGATCGAAACCTTCGCCTCGCCGCCGATCGTCCGTCCGGCCAGCGACATCGCGAGGTCCTTGATGAAGAGCCCCATTCCCGTTTCGGTCAGAAACGCGCCGAACAGGATAAACAGGAAGATATACGTCGCGGAGACGCCGAGTGCCGTGCCGAAGATCCCCTCGGACGACAGGAAGAGCTGGTAGACGAGCCTTTTGAACGTGAAGCCGGTGTGCCCGAGAACGCCCGGAATGTATTCGCCCCACAGGCCGTATGCGATGAAGACGAGTGAGAGGTACATGAGTTCCTTGCCGACGGTGCGGCGCGTCCCTTCGAGAACGCAGACGATGACGATGGTCCCCATGATGTAATCCATGGCGATCGCGGTGCCGCGGATGCTGAACGCGTCGAACATGAAGAAAAGGTACAGGCTCGACGTGATCGACAGCGCGAGCCAGACCCAGTCGACCGCGGACGGTCTGTTCCGCGGGGATTTTCCGCTTCCGGGATAGAGCAGGAATGTCAGCGCCATCAGGAACGCGAGGTGGACGCTGCGCTGCTTCATGGCCATAAGCGTGCCGAATCCCGAGGTATACAGGTGAAACAGCGACATGGCTACGGCGATGATTGTGATGACGATCGCCCAGGTTCCCG
Organism: Lactivibrio alcoholicus; assembly: GCF_055390895.1. Lineage (NCBI taxonomy): Bacteria > Thermotogati > Synergistota > Synergistia > Synergistales > Aminobacteriaceae > Lactivibrio > Lactivibrio alcoholicus. The sequence continues at coordinate 1,045,734 of NZ_AP042471.1, read as the reverse complement.
TGTACTTCCGGAATCGGGACTCCGAGTCGACCTTTTCGAGGACCTTTTCCGCAGCCGCGGTCGCCTGCGCTTCGGTCAGCACGGGTTGGTCACGGTTATCTTCCGACACAAACGGAACCCCCTTTCGGGTGCGGTGCAGGGAATTGACGGGGCCGCCCGTATCGGACGGTCCCGTCAAGGATTCGGTCGCGCTACTTCGCGATCAGGTTCAGAGGAATCTCGACGCCGGCTTCCTTGAAGTACTTCACGGATCCCGAGTGCAGCGGAAGCGTCATTCCCTTGATGGCGTTTTCGATCGTCGTGTCCTTCGTGGCCTTGTGCGCGGAGACGAGATCGTTGTGGAAGTCGTACATCGATTTCGTGAGTTTGTAGATCAGATCGTCGGGCTGGGACGCGTCGGTGAAGAGGATATTCGCGAGGGCGACCGTGTGGATGTCCTTGTCCTGCTTCGGATAGGTTCCCGCCTTGATCGTGAACGGATAGTACCAGGGGAACTTTTCGCAGATCGTCTGGATCTTGTCGTCTTCAATCGACATGAGTTCGGCGACTCCCGAGGACATCATGTCGATGACGACGGCCGTCGGAACGCCTCCCGCGATGTGCGCCGCGTCGGTCTGGTTGTTCTTGAGAAGGTCGGCGGCTTCGTTGTAGCCGAGGAAGTCTGCCTTCACGGTGACCTCGCCCTGATCCTTCATGTAATTCAGGCCGTAGGCGGAAAGCATCTCGCGGCTGTTGATCTCGGTCGCGCTCGCGACGGCGCCGGGGACGATGCTCTTGCCCTTGAAGTCGGCCACGCTCGCGATGCCCGCGCCCTTGCGGACGACCCAGTGCATGACGTTCGGATACAGCGAGAGCATTCCGCGCATCCCCTTGTACGGGAAGTTCGGCTTGCCCTCGTACGTGCCCTTGCCGTAATAGGCGTAGTAACAGATTCCGTTCTGTCCGATGGCGATCTGGACTTCCTTGTTCATCATGAGTTCGATGTTCTGCGGGGTTCCCGCAGTCGCCTGCGCCGACGCCTTGACGCCCTCGAGCTTCTTGCTCCAGATCTGCGCCATCGCGTTGCCGATCGGATAGTAGGCCCCGCCCGTGGTTGCGGTCGCGATGTTCACGCGATAGTTCGCCGCCTCGACAGTCGCGCCGAAGGCGAAGACCAGAAGGACGGACAGAAGGACACAGACCGCTGACGTTCGCTTTCTCATTCAGAACCCTCCTCAGTATGATGTATGATGTGGAGCTTCCGCCGTGTCCACGGAACCGTTCACCGGGCGCGGCAGAGTGACGCCTCGATCTCTCGTATCTCGTACCCTATGCGTCCCGTTCCCTGACGGTGCGCGTGGCGATCACGTCAGTATCCGTTCCGGCAGGATTTCGAAGAATCACGTCCCCCGTCGTCACGGGGGCCTTCACGCGGATCGCGCGAATCTCGTCCATGACGTCGCGGATTTTGGCGAGCGGAATGGGGTGATTCGTGCGGACGCTCGCCATCGGAAAATCGCCGCCCGAGACCGGAACCGACGACGCGATCGTACGGAGGGGGTTCTCCACCTCCTGGCGCGCCCACTTCTCGCCTCGTTTGCAGATGTTTCCGAGAACGCCGACGACCACGGAACATCCGTCGCGTTCCTCGACGTCGACCCTGAGCGGACACCCGTTCGGGCAGACGACGCATGTGTATTCTCGGATGCTCATTCGACGCACACCTCCAGTCCCGCGACGCCTGCGATATCCTCCGCCTTCAGGTCGACGCGGATCATCTCTGCCGGGTGCAGCCGTACCATCTTCGTCCGCTTGATGGCCCGCCGTTCCTGCGACGCGGATTCGGGCGTCCGGACGACGACCGACCGGTCGCGCCAGGGCGCTCCGACGCGGAGCGAAATCGTGCAGTCGCGCGCGCCCGACACGCGCTGGGGCAGCGTGTAGCGCACGCCGTCGCCCGGGGTGACCGGAATTCGGGCTTCGGGAGCGCTCCCGGCCGCGTATCCGGCCGCGAAGGCGCCGGCCTGCGTCGCCTCGACCGAGACCCAGTCCACGAGATCGTGGACGTGAAGCACGTTGCCGCACGCGAAAACGCCCGGAACCGACGTCATGAACGTATCGTCGACGATGGCTCCGCTCGTCACTGGATCGATCTCCACCCCGCACATCCTCGACAGCTCGTTCTCCGGAATCAGGCCGACCGAAAGAAGGAGCGTGTCGCACGGGACGAAGCGTTCGGTCTCGGGAACCGGATTCCTGTCGGCGCCGACCTGGGCGACCGAAACACCCTCGAGCCGCCCCCGGCCGTGGATCTTCGTGACGGTCGTCGAGAGGAAGAGCGGAATGTTGTAATCGTTCAGGCACTGCTGTATGTTGCGCGGCAGGCCGCTCGAATACGGCAGGATCTCGAAGACCGACTCGACGGATGCCCCCTCGAGCGTCATCCGGCGCGCCATGATGAGGCCGATGTCGCCCGATCCGAGGATGCAGACGCGTTTCCCTATCTGAATATTCTCCAAGTTTACCAGATTCTGGGCCGCCCCTGCCGTGTATACGCCGGACGGACGGTCGCCGGGGATCGAAATGGCCCCCCGGGGGCGTTCGCGGCACCCCATCGCGAGAACGATCGCGTTCGCGTCGATCCTGACGAGGCCGTCCCGGGAACTCGCGAGAATCTCGAGCCCTCCCGCCGGGGCGGGAGAGAGTGACAGCACGATGGTGTCCTCGAGGGAGCGGATGTTCCGGTCGCGGAACATGGCGATGTAGCGCCCCGCGTATTCGGGGCCCGAAAGGGCCTCGCCGAACGTGTGAAGGCCGAATCCGTCGTGGATGCACTGGTTCAGGATGCCGCCGAGAATGCGGTCGCGCTCGATGAGGAGGACGTCGTCGCACCCGGCGTCGTGCGCGGACACCGCGGCCGCGAGTCCAGCGGGACCGCCGCCGATGACCGCGACGCGCGCGGTGATATGTCTGATCGCGGACGTCATCTCGAGTCGCCTCCAATGTCTTCCCGGACGTGTCCCGCGTAGAGCGGGGAGCGCACGCTCCGAAGAATGAAGTCCTCCGGCTTCCGGCCGAACTCGTCGCGGAGGATCCTCGTGATCCGTGGCAGACAGAAGCCACCCTGGCAGCGTCCCATCATGGCCCGCGCGCGATACTTGACGCTGATGAGCGTCCTCGCGCCGAGCGGATTGTTGATCGCGTCGATGATCTCCTGCTTCGTGATCTGTTCGCACCGGCAGATGATCTCGCCGTAGTTCGGATTCTCGGCGATCATGTCGGCGCGGACGTCGGGCGGAAGCTCGGAGAAGAAGAACGGGGACCGTCCGGATCGCGGATTGAAGTCGTCGCGCTCCGCGAGCGGAATGTGCGTCGCGATCATGTCGCGCACCATCTCGGCGATGGCGGGCGCGCTCGTCAGCCCCGGGCTTTCGATGCCCACGAGGTTGACGAACCCGGGGACATCCTTCCGGTCTTCGATCACGAAGTCGAGGTTTCCGCCGACCTCCGGAGGCGTCTGCTTGGCGCGGATGCCCGCGAAGTTGCGGATGAAGTCGGACATACGGAGCGAGGGAAGGAGATCGTGGCCTTCCTTGCGGAGCGCGGCCATCACGTCGGCCGTGCAGGCGTGGTCCTCGCGCCCGTCGATGTACTCGGCGCTCGGGCCGATGATGATGTTGCCGTCGACCGTGGGGGTCAGGTGGATTCCGAGCCCCGGGGCGTTCGGCTTGGGAGCCTGGTAGACCAGCGTCGAAAGCGATCCGTCGAGCCGCTTGTCGAGGACGTAATACTCTCCGCGGCACGGATAGATGCGATAGTCCGTGATTCCCGCCATTCGGCAGACCGCGTCCGAGAAGAGTCCCGCAGAGTTGACGACGACCTTCGCGCGGAGCGTCTCCTTTCGTCCGTCCTCCGCCGAGGTGGCGACGACCTCGAAGGGCTCTCCCGGCGCCGTGGGACGCCGGATTTCGGTGACCTCCCGCCCGAGGCGGATGTCCGCGCCGTTGGCGGTCGCGTTTTCCGCGAGGGCAATCGTGAGTGCGTAGGGCGAGATGATCGCGCTCGAGGGAGAATGGAGCGCCATGAGCCCCTCGACGCCCTTCTGGATCTTCTGCATCGTCTGCGGCGGAACGATCTCGAGCCCCGGGACTCCGTTCGCGTCCCCCTGTTCCTTCAGGCGGTTCAGCGTCGGAACGTCCGCTTCGTCGAGCGCCACAGTGAGCTTCCCGATCCGCTTGATCTTCAGCCCGAGATCCCGGCACAGCCCGTCCATCAGCGCGTTTCCGCGGACGTCGACTTTCGCCCTGAGGCTCCCGGGCTTGTAGTTGAACCCCGCGTGCATGACGCCGCTGTTTCTGCTGCTCGTTCCGAACCCGACGTCGAGTTCCTTCTCGATCAACGCGACCCGGACGCGAAACCGCGTCAGTTCCCTCGCGATCGCGCACCCCACGACGCCTCCTCCGATGACGAGAACATCCGTTTCATTCACCGGCAAAGGGCATCACCTCCCGGTATTCCGAATATGCAAAACTGCACCGCTTGCTTGTTGCGGAATTCACAACCTGTGTTCTATAATTAACCACGTGGTTGAACGTGGTTTACCAAGCTCGTCTGAAAAGATTGTATCATCATTCTTTACAGGATCAAGACGCCACGGGATGTTTTTTTCGGGATAATCGGTGTATATCGTATTCGCGAACGCAAGGCGACTCCGGGGCAGGTGGGCGGCGTGAACCCAAAACGCAGAGAAGTGCTTGAAATATTGATGAATCTGATACAGTCCGGTGAAATCGTCCGGGATGGAAAGCTGCTCCCCGAGCGGGAGATCGCGGCTCGTCTCGATATGTCGCGATCCGTGGTGCGGGAGGCTCTGATCGGCCTCGAAACCCTCGGTGCGCTCGATGTCCGGGAGCGACAGGGGATTTTCGTGAAGAGGGCCGATCTTCAGGAGGTCTCCCTCGGACTCGACCAGATGCGTCTCGCGCCGAGCCGAAGTCTGCCGCAGATCATGGAGATGCGCTACATCCTCGAGGTTCCGGCGACGATCCTCGCGGCGCGCAGACGGAACGACGGCGACGTGGCGAACCTGCGGGACTGTCTCGAACGGCTCGAAGCGATCCAGAAGCGCCGCGGCCCCGAGGAGGGGCCGCAGGGGGCGTACTGGAACACCATCCTTCACGCGACGATCATCCAGGCGACGGGCAACCTGGTCTACTCGCGCCTGTTCGAAGGCCTCGTCTCCGTGATGGAGAAGGCGATCGCGTCGCTCCGGATGCGGTATATGTCGTTCCCCGAAGAGGCGCGCGGCGAAAGGATCCTCGAACAGCACCGCTGCCTCGTGGCCGCGATCATCGACCGCGACGAGGATTCGGCCCGGAAGACGATCGTCGAGCATCTCACGCTGACCGCGCACAATTTCATGGAACAGGGCGAAATGGAATCCATGCCGTCGGTGTTCGACGGGAAGGAACGGCCGCCGTTCTAGGGGAGGCGGCGGGCGCAACGATTGGAATTGACGCACACGCGCGGAGCGGGCGGCGGAATTTCGCCGCTCGCTCCGCGCGCTTCAATGGGGCCGGACATGACGTCTCGGTGGAACAGGACATACCGACGCACTGCCAGAGATGCGACGGGCTTCAACGGAGCCGAGACATGACGTCTCGGTGGAACTCACGTACAAATCGGGGTACGGCGACTCTGCGACGCTTCAACGGAGCCGAGACATAACGTCTCGGTGGAACCCGGAGCGACGATGCGGAGATACGCGAAATGGCCGTGCTTCAACGGAGCCGAGACAAGACGTCTCGGTGGAACTGCGATGTCGCCGACCTTCTTCCCTCCGACCGGGCCCTTCAACGGAGCCGAGACATTACGTCTCGGTGGAACATCGCGCTCCGCATTTCCCGAATCGTCGCCTCACGCTTCAACGGAGCCGAGACATTACGTCTCGGTGGAACGCGGCCCGTCTCTGGCGCGTGACGGTCGACGTGAAGCTTCAACGGAGCCGAGACATTACGTCTCGGTGGAACCGGTGACGAGTATCGATCACCACTACAAGGACTGGCTTCAACGGAGCCGAGACATTACGTCTCGGTGGAACTTGAAAGTGACCTCCAACGACCGGAACCAGCCATCGCTTCAACGGAGCCGAGACATTACGTCTCGGTGGAACGGCATGATCGGCTCGGGATCATGGGCTGGCGCGAGCTTCAACGGAGCCGAGACATTACGTCTCGGTGGAACTTGCGAGATCGAGCCGTATCCGTGCGAAATACTGGGCTTCAACGGAGCCGAGACATTACGTCTCGGTGGAACCGGGGCAAGGGGTCGAAGTCACATACGACCCTGCGCTTCAACGGAGCCGAGACATTACGTCTCGGTGGAACGCAGGGACCGGATGCCGATACGATCGACTATGGTGCTTCAACGGAGCCGAGACATTACGTCTCGGTGGAACCCGTCACGTCGGCTCCCGTCGCGCGCGGCATCTGGCTTCAACGGAGCCGAGACATTACGTCTCGGTGGAACGGATGCGTCCGAACCAGTCGACCCGACCCCGTATGCTTCAACGGAGCCGAGACATTACGTCTCGGTGGAACGGATGCGTCCGAACCAGTCGACCCGACCCCGTATGCTTCAACGGAGCCGAGACATTACGTCTCGGTGGAACTCCACGTGATGCTGTAAGTACGCTGGACGAGGACGCTTCAACGGAGCCGAGACATTACGTCTCGGTGGAACCTTGATGTTCCCAAGCCCACGCCGGTACTGTCGTGCTTCAACGGAGCCGAGACATTACGTCTCGGTGGAACTCCCCCGCCGCCCATATAAATCCACGGGGAGCCGGCTTCAACGGAGCCGAGACATTACGTCTCGGTGGAACCCGTGGCGAGCGGCGCGACCGGAAGATCATCCAGGCTTCAACGGAGCCGAGACATTACGTCTCGGTGGAACAGTTGACGCCGCAGTCAGCTACGTCCACGAGGTTGCTTCAACGGAGCCGAGACATTACGTCTCGGTGGAACGCCGGTCATGACCTTTCCTCCCGCGCATTTTCGCGCTTCAACGGAGCCGAGACATTACGTCTCGGTGGAACGGCGAGGATATGAACGTTGGAGCCATGCGAGCGGCGCTTCAACGGAGCCGAGACATTACGTCTCGGTGGAACGCGGGTACCAATTAACCATGATTACATCGTCAAGGCTTCAACGGAGCCGAGACATTACGTCTCGGTGGAACATTGGATGTGCAGCTAATACAGCCCCCAACGGGGCGCTTCAACGGAGCCGAGACATTACGTCTCGGTGGAACCAGACTGCGCCTTGTAATATGCGGCAGATGCAGCGCTTCAACGGAGCCGAGACATTACGTCTCGGTGGAACGTCACCCCCATTGCCCCGACAATATCCATAACGTCGCTTCAACGGAGCCGAGACATTACGTCTCGGTGGAACACGCCCGATATATCCTGCCCGAAGCGATGATGTCGCTTCAACGGAGCCGAGACATTACGTCTCGGTGGAACTCCCGTTCGATCCGAAGTGCGAACACCTCGTCGAAGCTTCAACGGAGCCGAGACATTACGTCTCGGTGGAACAAGATCCTTGTATTGGCAGGTTCGCAGGGTTCCATGCTTCAACGGAGCCGAGACATTACGTCTCGGTGGAACCGTGAGCAAGATGGGAGCCTACGCGCACGAGAACGCTTCAACGGAGCCGAGACATTACGTCTCGGTGGAACGTGTGCCCCCGCCATGTCCCGGGGCATCCCTCGTGCTTCAACGGAGCCGAGACATTACGTCTCGGTGGAACCACATCAAGGCGCACATCATCACCCCTCGAAGAAGCTTCAACGGAGCCGAGACATTACGTCTCGGTGGAACGGCGCCTGGGCGGTCGGAAACGACCGGCGAACGGGGCTTCAACGGAGCCGAGACATTACGTCTCGGTGGAACCGTTTGCCGCAAGCACCAGTTCTCCGGTACCCTGGCTTCAACGGAGCCGAGACATTACGTCTCGGTGGAACCGGGGATTCAGGTGAAGGGTACATACGCATCGCGGCTTCAACGGAGCCGAGACATTACGTCTCGGTGGAACTTCCAACAGTAATTGATAATATCAATGCTAGTATGCTTCAACGGAGCCGAGACATTACGTCTCGGTGGAACGACGCGCTATGTCAGCAGCGTCAAGCGGGTCTGGGCTTCAACGGAGCCGAGACATTACGTCTCGGTGGAACACCGCGCGGATTGCAGGGAGAGCCTGGAATACAGGCTTCAACGGAGCCGAGACATTACGTCTCGGTGGAACCCTGCCTTGGCAAACTTCTCATGCGTCTTTTCTTGCTTCAACGGAGCCGAGACATTACGTCTCGGTGGAACGCAGCGGGCAATCGATGTTGCGCCAGTACAGCGGGCTTCAACGGAGCCGAGACATTACGTCTCGGTGGAACCCGGGAAGGCTCCGGTCTGTATCTCTCTCATGGGGGCTTCAACGGAGCCGAGACATTACGTCTCGGTGGAACGGAGTCGCGGGAGTCGTCCCCCACGTCACTTCCGGCTTCAACGGAGCCGAGACATTACGTCTCGGTGGAACACGTGCGGGTTGTCCCGTCCGCAAGCGCGACGCGGCTTCAACGGAGCCGAGACATTACGTCTCGGTGGAACTGGAGCAGATACGTTCCCGCCTCGTTCCGTTCCAGCTTCAACGGAGCCGAGACATTACGTCTCGGTGGAACTTCACCGGAGGCGTCGTGATCACGGGAGAAGGCGTGCTTCAACGGAGCCGAGACATTACGTCTCGGTGGAACAAGGAACGTCGTCCCGTCGAGCGCCTTGTACCCCTGCTTCAACGGAGCCGAGACATTACGTCTCGGTGGAACGGGAACGCTATGTGTGCGGCGTATGTAGAGTACGCGCTTCAACGGAGCCGAGACATTACGTCTCGGTGGAACTTCCCGAAACGGCTCCTCGCTCTCAAGCATCGTCGCTTCAACGGAGCCGAGACATTACGTCTCGGTGGAACCGCACCTATCATTGCCCGTGTTTTTGCATGACTTCCCGCTTCGATTTGCGCGAACCAGCCGTCTAGGGTATTTCCGCAGCGTTCTCATTGTCGTCTTCTTCCTCCGCAATACAGTCTACATCGGGTTTTGCGTTCTGCGCGGACCCACCGGGAATCTCCGTCTGCTTGGGGTCCGCGCAAAATCACGCCATCTTCAGCCGGATGCGGTCGCTCGTGAAAAGCCCGAGGCCGAAGTGCCCGAGATTTCCGAGCGCGAAGGGGCCGCGGACGGGCTCCGCGAATTCGATCCGGAAGCCGTACCCGCTCGCGGGCGCGGATCCCTTGCGGCTTCGTACGAACCGCCACCACCCGATCGTCGATCCTCTCGCCTCCGCGCCGGGAACGGCGGCGACCGATAGCGGTTCGGGGAGGCCGTTCATGACGCACTCGCGCCGGACTTCGCCGGCGATCCATTCCGAAAAGTCGCCGCGGCCCTTCCGGTAGTGCCGAGCTGTCACGAACGGGGTCGCGCTTGTCCACACGGTGTCTTTCCACTCCTCCGGCCCCCCGTCCTCGAAACATCCCGTCAGGACGAGCCGGAGGTCGTCGTTTCCGTCGAACCGGCGAACCTTCCGGAGCGCGTCGATGGCGCGCAGTTCGCTGTCATCGAACGGATCGCGGCACCGGACGATGATGTGGTCGATCCGTCCGTCGCCGTCGCGGTCCATCGGGAGGAAGAACGCATGCCGGTGTCCTTCGAGCGGCGTTCCATCCTGCTTCTTTCCGCTGAACCTTTCGGAAACGAGCGCCGGATCGCCGCCGAGCGTATTCCTATGACAGCTCATGAGCGCCGTGCGAACGCGCTCCGCGACCTTGACGGCGTCCTCGACTCGCGGTTGCACGTTCGAGAAGACCGTGTAGAGCGCAGCCCTCACAACAGGATCGTTTGCCGCTTTCCGAATCGGCGGAGGCGTTTCCGGAGGGAGCGCATACGTGACGAACCGGAGGCCAGGGTGCCTGCTCCAGCCCTCTTTCAGGATCTCCTTCGTTCCCATTCGGATCATGCCGTCCCAGTCGAGGGCGCCTTCCGGAATCGAGTCCGGTTCCACGGGACAGGCGACGCGGATCGTCGCTTCGCGCCCGTCGCCGCTTTCGGGAAATGCGTTCCATTCCGGATCCGGCGCGTCCTGTTCCATGAGCCGCGCGCAGACGAGGGATTCGGACCGCCCGAGATAGGGGAGGCGTTCGAGCAATGACGCGAGGTCGACCCGAACCTCGTTGTCCGGCTCCGGGTCGAACCCCAGGAAAACGGGCGTCTCCGGGTTCACGACGACGAAGGCGTCGAAGACCTTGTTCTTGTCGCCAGAGTCCCTTTCGTTCGCCGAATACCAGCATCTGACGTGCGACCGGCGGGATGGGGGAAGGGACATCTTCGGCGGTCGCGCAAGAGCGCGCAGAACCCGCCCGAGCCTGTCTTCGGCAAGTTCGGGCGCCCTCCGCTGCCGGACGTCGACGAGCGCACGGACGAGACGCCACGGGGACGGAGGCCACTCGGCCTCGCCTTCGTTGACGTTGCGCCCCCATTGCGTGGCGTGGTAGCGCCCGGTCGTGAACCGAAGTTCAATGACGAGCATCGCGATCATTGCTCCTCGTCGTCGTTGCCGGCTTCCTGGTCGTCCGTCTCCTCGCCTTCGGCCGCCGCCGTTTTTGCCTTTGCCTTTTTGGTCATTGTCTCGACGTCCGTCGGAGAAGCGGCGAACAGACCGTTTTCGCTGCACTCGTTTATCTTTTCGACGACGTTTTGCTCAAGAACGGTCAAATCAGGAATGACGAGTCCTTTCGGTTCACGAACGGCGATTTCTTCGGTCATACGCAGGTCGCAGGCCGTTCTGAGGCGCAGCCCGTTCTCCAGAAAGAAGCGGATTTTGTAGAACGCGAGGTTCACGAGAAGATTGAAGGCGCACTCCGGGAGCCCGAATCCGCGAAGAAGATCGAGGTCGAGGTTGAAGAACGCCGTTATGCGTTCGGCCGTGTATTCGATTCTGTGGAAAATGACATTCCCGTATACGTCGGTCGATTCGGTACGTTGCGCGACCCAGTTGCGGCTGAGCTGCAGCGGGTCGGATTTCACCCCTCCGGAGTGCGCCTCCCGGACGTTCGTCGCCTCGATGAAGGCCGTCAACGCGCGCGGCGTGCGGATCCGGTTCTCGATTCCGACGAGAAAGAGGCCGTGCAGCAGCGCATTGGCGTCGTACCTGAAGATGGCGTTGGCGATTCTCTTCTGGTCCATGAGAACGGGTTTGGGCTCGTTGCCTTCCGCTTCCTCGCCTTTCTTCGCTTTTTTCTTTCCTCCTCTTTTGGCGCATCCCATCGTAGTACTGAGCGTGTCCGCGAGAAACACTTTCGTGCCTTTGATCGTTCCTCCGAGAATCCACGGCGAGTTGAGCCGGTGCGGTTCGATCAGCGAGTTCGTGAACATCTGCGGTTCTCCGTCGGCAAAGACGCGGACATACGACAATCCCCTGAACGCCGGTTTGAGATCCCTGTCTTCGAGGAGCGCGGCCTCCAGACGGTTTGCCATCGACTGGACCGATTCCACGAGGATCTTCCGCGTCCCGTCCGGAAGCGTGTAGATTGCCGCTCCGAGGTCGGCGAAGCCCGTTGGTTGAAAGCGGTCCCCCTGAAGAGGGGTGAGCGCGACATCGAGCAGGATGCGACGCCTGTCCTTCACGATGTCGTCAAACCAGTTCCCTTTGTTGCTTTTCGTCAGATCGGACATGGGACACCTCCATCTTTCGATTCTTCCGGTCCGTTGTCGGGCCTTGGATCATGCGTTGCGGGTGTTGTCGTCTTTCTGCGGCGCGAGGACGGTTTTCGTCATTCTTTTAATTGTCCGGTTGTCGAGAGGGAACGCGAGCGCCGCCGCGAGGCGCACGGGGTCCACCGCCTCTCCGATCGTGAGCGGCAGCGGTTTCAGCCCCGAAATGCAGAGGCGCCGCACCGCGAGGTCGAGCGCCTCGTCCGTCCGTCCGGCGGTCAGAAGCGGCAGGATCCGGGGTTCGCGTTTGAAAACGGTCGAACAGGCGCCGTTCGGGTGATACAGGAGCTTGAACAGGCCGTAGAGGCGGGAAAATGGCCTTCCGGATGGCTGAATGTTCCATTTCTTCGACAGGGAACGGAAGGTGTCGTCGTCGTCTTCCTTTTCGTGATTCTTCGTTCCGGGCCGGCGGATCCACAGGAAACCCCACAGGTATTCCTCGATCCGCTCGTCGTCCGTTTCGCCCCGCAGAAAGAGCATGACGTCCTCGATGCCGGCGGCGAGGTTCGCTTTGAGTGGGATCCCCTGAAAGCCGAGGCGCGCGGCGTCGAGCAGACGCCTCGAAAGGAGACCGGCGATGAGATCGGGGAAGCTCGCGCCGTTCCGGCGCAGCGGGGAGTTCTTTCCCCATGAGCGGGGATTGTCTGCGTCGACGCCGGAGAGCGTCGTGCGGATCGTCCCGACGTCCTCCGACGAGGTGATCGATGCGAGCGACGCCGCCAGTCGAATCTCGGGCGTTCCGTCGTCGCACAGTCCGATCCATTCGGGGGAGAGCGTGCCCCCGAACGGCCGATCCGGTTTTTTCTCGGGCGAGTTCTGGAGCGCCACGTATTTCTCGAGACGCCCGTACGCGCGGATGAGGCCGCCGAAATGACGAGGCTCGGGGAATTGCGCGCACGTGAACGTGGCGTTCTCTATCCGGTTTCTAATTTCTTCGAGAGCGGCGGGAGTCGACTTGAGCTTCCGGACGTATTTTCTCAATGCGGATGAGATTTCGTCCGTTTCGGAAAGAATGGAGACATTCCGCTCGTCTCGGACTTTGAAACTCCCCAGAGGGACTGCGACGAAACTTCTTCCCCGCCGTCTGAGATATGCGTATCGTTCGAAGGAAGCGATCCCGCGGTCGACGCCGAGCGTCGATACTGCGCGCGCGAAGTCCGTTCCTGTTCGCGCCTGACGTCGCTTCACGGAATCGTCTCTTGAGGAATCGTTGTGACCGGACGTTCTCCGCCGCTCGACGGAGGCGCGCCCTTCCGCGAATAATCGACGTGTCTCGGTGTAACGAGCGAAATTTTTCCATATCGGGAGCCAGACTTCATATTTCGGTGTTTTGTCTTTCTCCTCTTGCAGGGCCTGCTCTGATTCCGAAAGTCGTGCAAAAAAAGGCGCGCTTAGCCCGATCTGCGAATACCCTTCTCTTCCGCTCGCGGATGTCGCAAAAAATGGGCAGCCTTCCAGCATCAGGATATAGTCCCAAGGATTCGTTCGAACGTTCTCTTCCTCGACGCCCTCTCCCTGATTGACTCCTCCTGCCGCTCCAGGGGCGAAAAAGCCCATCTTTGTTTTGGGCAAGCCGCGAACTGTTTCTGCGAACAAAGCGCCTCGGAGGCGTGTTTCACGACCTTCGCTTTTTGTATCGATAAGAACGGAGACACATTGCTGCATGAAGTTCAGGGAAAACTCCATGTTCCCGTCGTTTCCACCGGAAAGGAGGAACGGCGATGTCTTCGTTTCCCGGGAGGAAAGAGAAAACGCGGCGTCGAGCCATTCCAGGGACGCATCCGGCATCGTGGATCGCCATACCTGTAAAAGCATTTCTTTATTGCTGTTAAGTATATCATCAGAGTATTTTTTTCTTATATTTTCTATTAGTTTTATACTCTTATTTGGCGTACTTGACTCGCTGCAAGTTGTAGACTCCAATGAAGATATTATTTTATTGTATTCATCTATTTTCTTTTTGTTATTAAATGTTGATACAATATCTTTGAGTTGACGAATGAGATCACCGACACTCCCGGAGAGGTATGGCGTTTCCGGAAGAGAACGAATGACTTCGATAATCTCTGCGTATTGTGAGAATCGCGGATTTTCCCTTTCGGCGAGGATGCGATCAGGCGCATCGTCGTTCGTGTAGAATCTGCTTCCTTTATTCCACGGAGCGACGAACGGCGTCGGGGCGTACTCGTCCCGAAAGAAACGGACGAGGGCGGCTTCGTCGAATTCTTCCCGCGAAGGCGAGAGGACGAAGACCCCGTCTTTCCAGCACGCCGTCACCTTCGGGTCGACCTGAGTCGCCAGGATTCTGAAGACGCCGAGCGCCTTGAGGTACCCCGCCATCGGGCGCGGTTCGCAGCCGGAGAGCGTGATCGTCATCTCTGGTCCCCCCTTTCGTCCGCAGCGGCGCTTGCGCGTCTGTCGGCGCTCCGAAGCAGGGCTTCGAGGTAGGCCAGCCGGAAGGGGCCGAACGCGTCGAGAAGCTCCTCGGTTCTCGACGTCCAGCTCGGGCCGCGCTCTCCCTCGCCCAGCTCCATGACAGAAAGATTCAGCTCAAGTCCCGGAAAGCCGGCGCCGCCGCCGAGCGAAACCGCCGGAAGTGTGTCCCCGTCCCAGACGCCCCGCGCGAATCTGGAGGCGGGATCGGGCGGGCGCTTTTCGTCAGGAAAGGATCTGAGCGACAGACGGACCTTCCCGTGGTGCGCCGCGGCGAGATACGCCGCGAGATCGTTCAGGATCGTCTCGCCTTCGGGGTGCGTCTCGAGGATTGCGAGCGCGGAGGCGAGTTCGTGCCGGAAGCCGGGGCGTTCGTACCGGAGGCGTTTTCCCGTCTTCTCGCCGGGGCTCTTCGCCCAGACGGTTCCGGCCGGGGCGTCCTCGGGCGGCGTCTTCCCGTCCGTGATGGCCTTCCGGTAGACGGGATGGGCCTTTCCGACATCGTGGAACCTCGCCGCGCTCATGAGTGCGCTCGTGACGTCTGGGGCTTCGCAGGAAGAAGCGACAGGCATTTCGAGTCGTCCCATGCCTTCGAGAATGGCGCGAAGCTCTTCCACGACGCGATCCGTATGTTCGGCGAGGGTGCTCCATCGTCCTTCGGCCAAGGGGTCGTCGTCGTTTCCCTCTTCGGCGCGACCCTCTTGTGGGGCGATGTCGAATGACGGCGTGCCCGAAGACTTTCCGGTCCATCCGAGCGTCGCGTCGTATCCGCCGTTTGCTTTATCGAGCATGAGCGTCATTCCGGGAGCGGGGTGTGTGCATGAAACCCATTTCCGGTCGATCACATCCCAGAGCCGGGCGTTCCATTTATTCTTCGGGTCGCGAATGTCGCCGAGCGGCGCGGAACACAACTCGTCCCGTTCGGGCTGCGGTTCTTCGGAGGATGGCTCCTTTCCGGCGAGGTCTCTCCAGAAGACATGGACGTTGAGTTCTTCGGAGTCGCGGATGAAGCGGGAGACGTCCGTATCGAGGCCGGTCAGGTCGGGCGTCGTGTCGAAGAAGTCCCGGAGGTCCTTGCGTCGCAGGACGAACGAATACGCGAACGGTTCGCGGATTTTCGGCAAAGACGACGGGGCGGCGTTTTTTCCTTCGAGCAGTTCCAGCTGCGTACGCGCGGCCGCTATCGCGGCGGCTTCGTACGGCGCCGCCCACGACGCGTCGGACGACGGTTTCTTTTTCTTCCCCTGCGAATCCGCGAAGCGGGACGGACCCGTTTCGATCCAGTAGATTTCGGCGGGGTCGTCCGGGCCGAACTCGCCGAACCGGGCGTTCCGACCGAACCGTTGGACCAACGACGACCACGGAGCGATGTCGGTGATCAGAAGGCGGGAGGAGATATTGACGCCGGCTTCGATAACCTGCGTCGCGACGACGATCGTTCCGTTCTCCGACGGTTCCGCGACGGCTGCTTTGAACGCGGCGTCGCGCTCCGGCGGACGGAAACGGGAATGCAGGAGGCAGACGGCCGGAACGCTCTTTCCGTCTTCGCCCGCAGTATTCGTTCTGTCCACGAGCCGCCCGTAGATGTCCTGCGCCCGCTTGACGCGATTGACGACGACGAGAGTCCGTGTTCCGGGCCTGTGGCGCGCGAGTGCAAATTCCGCGATGGCCTCCGGGTCGTCTCCGCTGAACGGAGCTTTTCTGAGGATCTTGCGCGCTCCGCTCCGTTTCACGACTTCCGGAACGCGTTCGTCTTCTTCCGTGAGCGACATCGTCGACAGCGTTTCGAGCCGGGGTGTGAAGTCGACGGTTCCGAGCCGTTTGCGGTCGAGGGTCGCGCTCATCCAGAGGGTGCGGTGTGGACGCGCGGTCCCGAGCGTCCGTCTGAAGGCGTCGAGTTGCGTGGTCGTCGCGAGTCCCGGTCCCATGAGCTGGATTTCGTCGAGCACCCAGAGACAGTCGTTGTTCAGGAGTCCGAAGTGGATCGGCCACTTGTAGCGGCTCATGGCGTATCCCCGGCAGAGCGCCCGGGAAAGAAGCTGGTCCTGGGTTCCGACGAGAACGGCGGATCGTTCCGGGGTCGTCTCCCATGTCTCGTCGATGTCGCCGCCCATGAGCCGGTGGACCGTCGGGAGGTCCGACGCATCTTCCGATACGGCGCCGAGATTTCGTATCCATTCCACGATGGAGGCCGCGGTCTGTTCCACGAGAACGCGCGTCGGGAGCGTGAAGACAAGGCGTCCGGGAGCGTCGGTGTCACGGAGGAGCCTGCGGAAGATCCACGCGAGGACGACCGCGGCGGTTTTCCCGAGCCCCGTGGGTATTTCGAGAAGATCGGGCCATTTCGACATCGGCGTTTCGGCAAACCGTTTCTGGTATGGGAAAGGAGTTTTTCCGGTCGCTATGCGAAAGAAGTCTTCGTAGTGAATTTCTGCATTGTGGAGCATCACGCCTCGCCCCCTGCGGTCATTCACGATTTTTTTCTTGAGTGACATGAAAGGATTCAACACGAGATTTAATAATCAAATCTATCAGGAATCTGGATACAGAATAGTCTTTCGACGTGATAAACGCAAGCAGGAGGAGTTCTTTCGTTGGTGAGAGCGTGTTTTCGAGTGATATGATACAAATTGCCGGAGTGGTGCAACGCCGAAAGGGGAGAATCGTCCGTGACGAAGTCCGGGGCTTTCGGGGCCGCACTTGGGTTTGGCCTGCTGTACGCGTGGATGGAAACGCTCGCCGTTCGTCTCGCAGCGGGGGCGACGTCTGCGTCTTCACCCGGCGCGCCGCTCTTTCTCGCCTGCCTTGCGCTCACGCTGTTCGTGTCGGGTGCGTCCTCGCTCCAGCCGTTCATCGAACGCTTCCGGAGAGAGCTTTCGATTGCCGGATGCGTCCTCATGTCCTCGACGCCCATCCTTCTCGCCGCGACCGGTTTTCTGCCGCCCGCGCCGTCCTCGGTCTTTTCGTCCGTCGCCCTCGCCTTAGGCGGCGTCGGAACCGCCCTGCTGCTGTGCCGGTGGGGGATTCTTCTGAGCGCGTTCGAACCGGACGATATCGCCGTCGCCTTCGGCGTCTCTCCGTTCGTTCCGGTCATTGCCGCGGCAGTCGCCGGCGGCGCGCTTCTCGTCGCCGCGCCGCCCGTCGCGCTGTACCTTCTCGTGAAGATTTCCGCGACCGGGGGCGACGCATCGCCCCTTCCGCGCGACGTCCCCCTTTTCGATCTCGCGCTCATGCTCTTCTGCCTCCATCTTGCGATCGGCGCACTGTCGCCCCTCACTGAGGGCGGCGCCGGAGTCCCGGGGTGGAGCGTCTGGATCCATCCGCTCGCGACGGCGTTCGCCGCGCTCGTCTTCCTCTTTCACCGGAACGCGGATCTTCCAGGGTTCTACCGAACCGCCCTTCCGGTCGTCGGAGCGGCGCTCTTCCTGTTGGGGTTTTTCCCCGACAGCCGGACCACGGCCGTTCTCGCCGGGGGCGGGACGGCCCTTCTCGAACTCTACGCGTGGCTGCTGCTGATGCATGTCGCGTCCGCTTCGGGCGCAAGGAGAGGCGTCGTTGTCGCGCGCGGCCTGTTTGTCATCGTGTGCGCGACGGTCGCCGCGTCGATGTCCGCGGGCGCAGCGGACGGACGGCTTGCGGCGTTCGCGTTTCCGCTCGCGATCCTCGTCGCGCTCTTCGCCGCGTGGAAGCGCTGCGGGAGGATCCTTCTCCTGCAGCTGGACGCCTCGATCCCGCTCCGGAACGAGCCTGCCCCCGAGACTGTCCCCGCCGCCGATCCGCCCGAGACCCCCGGGGCACCGGAAATTTCCGATGCCTCCGCCGCGAAGGACGACCGCGACAAGCTCGCGCATTTCGGCCTCACGTCGAGGGAGACGGACGTCGCGCTTCTGCTGCTGCGGGGCTTTCGGGACGCCTCGATCTGCGCCTCGCTCTTCATCTCGCGAAACACCCTCAAATATCACCTCAGGAACATCTACCGGAAGACCGAGACGGGCAACCGCCGCGAACTGCGCGACGTAGTCGGCTGACGCCGCGCCTCCGCGTCCTCTTTCGCGCATCGCCGGAGGGGTGGCGGAAACCACCCCCGGACGGCATACGTCGGGGTGGGGCGGCGCCGTTTCGTTTGCGCTACGATGCGTTCGGAGAACTGCCGGGTGTGTCGGGAACGGAGGAGACGGCGAACGCGAAAGGGAGGTGTCCCGAATGCAGGAAACGAGCGCGTGCGGCCGAACGGTCGCCGGAGAGCCCTCCGATGCGGAGATCCGCATCCGGCTCCAGCTCGAACCCTTCCGGCTGACGAGGCGGGAGGCCGAGATCACGCTGCTGCTGCTCGGCGAGCTGCAACGAAAGGCTATTCTCGAGGCGTGCGGCATCACGAACAACACGCTCAAGAGCCACATCCGCCGGATCTACCGGAAACTGGGGGCGGTCCGCCGGAATGACCTTGCCGGACGCGTGAGGGCGGCGGGGGATTAAAGAAGCGCGAAAAGTCGACCGAGTCGCACTGGCGCTTCAATATGATGCGGACAAAGGGCCTTCTCTGCGGTAGACTGGTGGCGGAAGCGCAATTTGTGCGGAAGGGAGATGGTGGCGGGTGACGTGTCGTCGATCCGTTCTGGCCGTTTTTGTTCTGTGCCTGTGCCTCTTCGCGGTTCCCGCGTCCGCTTTCGGTGCGGATACCGCCTCCGCGGCGCCGAAGAACGAGATCTCGCGCGCGGAGTTCTTTCTCAAAAAGTTCGAGGACAGGCTTTCGCGTTTCCGGGGGCAGTCATTCCGGCTCGGGTACGAGGACCAGGAGGCCCTGAACCGGATCCGGGCGCTCAAGGAAAAGTATCCCGGCGATCCGGCCGTCGAAGCGCTCTTCCGACGGGGGCGCGCCGCCCTCATGAAGAGCAAGGGGGACTTCATAGACATCACCCCCGCGATGCTTGCGTACCGGGAGAACGAGCAGAAGCTCAAGTCTATCTTCGGCCGTCTCGCCGACGAGGAGTGGAAGCGCTTCGCAGAGAGCGTCCTTTCCGGCCCGACGACGATCGCGAAGCCCTTTCCCGCGCCGGACAGGGAGAAGATCTCCCTCGACGAGATCCTGGGCCGCTACGTGATTCTCGACGATTTCGAATACCCCGCGAACCAGTTCGTCGACATCGGGCGCGAGTTCGTCTTCGCCGGGTCGGGGGCGCTCGGATGGTATTTCGTCGAGATCTCGGACAGGAGCTGGCTCGGCCCCTACGAGGCGCTCAAGCGCTATCGGAGGCTCGTGAACCGCGACTTTCCCGAGGGCGGGAAGTGGACGCTTCTCGGCCGGATCTCCGGAATCGAACTCGCCATCCCGCAGGCGGAAAAGACGAAGACAATCGCGCCGCGCTGGGGGTGGGTCGTCGAGCCGGTCGCGATCTATATCCCAGGGATAACGTTCGCGGTGTGCGACGAGACGTCCGGGACGGGCGGCGTCTTCGCCGGAGAGGAACGGATGGAGGAGATCAAGGGCCCGCTCTATACGGTTCGCTCGATCCCGGCCGACGTGACTCCGGAACGGCTCGTCGAGATCCTCGCGACGGCCGTGAAGGAGAAGAATTTCGACCTCTTCCTCGACTGCATCGCTCCGGAGCGGAAGCGAACGCCGAAGGAGCTGTCGCTCGTCCGGTATCACTGGGATCTCCACCTCGAACGCTTCGCGACGTTCTACGTCCACGTCACGACGGACGAGGCGACGGTCGAAACGATCAAGGGCTTTGACTCCGACAACGTACTCGAGGATTTCTTTCTCGACGACGCGCAGAAGAAAAAGGTCCGCGAGATCTCCGGAACGCGCGTCGAACGGGCGACGGTCGTCACGAGGGCGTGGGACGAGCGCGGACGCCAGTACGGATCCCCGAAACCGCACGTCCTCGTCCGGCGGGACGGGGGGCGCTGGAATGTCTATAATTTCGAGCAACCGTTCTAGAGAGGGGAGGGCTCCGGCATGAACGGACGCAACCCGCGATTGCTTGCGGCGACTGTGCTCCTCATATTCCTGCTTCTTCCCGCCGGAGGGGCGGGCGCCGCGAAACCGCAGACGGTGCAGGGGATCATGTCCTCGTGCGAAGCGGACATGAAAACGGGACTCGAAGCGGTGGAACGCCTCCTGAAATCGACGAAGAGGGAAAAGAGCGAGACCGTCGCCGTCTGGGAGGACATCAACGAAAAGAACTTCCTGAAGTTCCGGAGTTCGACGATCGTCGAGTTTTCGGCGCTCCTGAAGGGAAAGACGGATCCCGCCTCGGAGCGGGCTCTGGCGTGGGCCGCCGCGATGGAGTCGTTCACGACCGATCTCCAGTCCGTCGGCGAGGTCGTCGAGCAGCTCCGGAAGATGAATGTCCTCAGGAATCGGATCGAATTCGAGACGGAATATCTCTTCGTCCGGATGGCCGAATTCCAGGAGGAACTCAAGAAAATCGGGCTGACGCTCGACGCCGTGAAAGACGCCGTGGCGGGCGGAACGCTTTCGACGTCGTCGGAACGCGGGACGCTCCTCGGGAAGGCGGACGACGTCCTCAAGGCGCGGAATATGACCGAAATCGTCGTCGAGGCGGTCGATGCAGCCCTCGCCGCGATGGGGAAGGAACTTTCCCCTCCGGAGGAGATCGACAAGCGGATCGCGGCCATTCTCGAGGGGTGGAGCGGCGTCAAGGCGAAGCACCCGGACGTGACGGCCGATCTGACGGACATCCCGCCGCGGTGGGTTCCGCTCGTGAAAAATCAGTGGAACAACCTTCTCGCGGCGAGGAAGAAATTCGACGAGGAAGCGTCGCCGTTCTACTCGGGCGGGCTTGTGCGGGATCTCCCGTTCTTCGGGGCGGCGGGGAGTTCAGGAAGCTCCTATAAGGATGTCGTTCGTCCGGTCCTGGAACTCGAGTTCACGATCCGGGGGATGATCGAGAAGGCGAAGGAGGCGGAGGAAAAACGCCGGACGGACCTCGCGAAGGACGACGAACTCACGCGCGGCGAACTCGCCAGGATCCGGGAACTCGAACGCCTCTACGGCCCCGTCCGGGAGCGGGAGGTCATCACCGCCCTCGAACGAGCCGCCGGAGGCGTTGCGCGCAAGGTCGAACTCCAGCGGCGCATCGACGCGCTCGGCTCCGGGTTCGGGGCGAAAGAGCGCGAGGAGCTGCGGCTTCTCAACGAGTGGAAACACCCGGAGCAGATACCCGCTCGGGACGCCTATTCGGCGTTTTACGAGGGGCGCGCGAAAGCGAACGAGGAGATCTCGGGCATTCTGAAAGCCCACGTCGAGCGCCGGAGGAAGCTCGGTCTCCGTCCGGTCCTCGACGTCGGCGCGTGGAGCAGCTTCCCCGCGGCGAAGAGGAAGCTCTGAACCGCGGGACGCGGACGGTTCCGGACCTCCGGCCGTCGACCACAGATCCGTAGGGAGTGATGATCATGAGAAAACTGTCGTTTCTTCTCGCCATCGTCGCTGTGATAAGCGCATTCCCGTTCGCCGCGCCGGCCGAAGAGCGCATCCTCCGGTTCGACGCCGCGGCGGAAATCCGGAGCGACGCCTCGCTCGTCGTGACGGAGTCGATCCGGTTCGTTTCGGAAGGGAAGGACATCAAACGCGGGCTCATCCGGACCATCCCGACCGACTTCACCGACGCGCAGGGAAAACGGCGCCGCGCCGGGTTCGAGGTGCTTTCGGCCGAGATCGACGGATCGCCGACGGACCTCCGCGTCGAACGGAGCGGGGGCGACCTCGACATCCGCATCGGGCGCGAAAAGACCGTTCTCGCTCCGGGCGAACACGTCATCGTCCTTGCCTATCGCACCACCGGACAGCTCGGCTTCTTCGCCGGCCACGACGAACTCTACTGGAACGTGACGGGCAACGACTGGGCGTTCACGATCGAACGGGCGACGTTCCGTCTCAAGCTCCCCGGGAGGGACTTCGGCGAGGGATTCCGGAGCGTCGACGTCTATACCGGGAAGAAGGGAGAGAAGCGCACCGACGCGCGGACCCTTCCCGACGGTTCCGTTGAGTCGACGAAACCCTTCCCGACGGGCGAAGGCTTGACGGTCGCCGTCACGTGGCCCAAGGGGATCGTCGCGCCGCCGGAGACGCCGGCCCCGCTGCTCGAACGCTGGACGCGGTCGCCTTGGAGGGCACTCCACCTGGCGATGCCGGTCGTCCTTCTCGCGCTCATGGCGGCGATCTGGTTCCGATGGGGACGCGACCCTGAAGCGAAGACCGTGATCCCGCGCTTCACGCCACCGGACGGCGTCGAGGCGGGTTTCGGCCGCTACGTCCGGACGATGCGCATCGACGACACGGCCTTCGGCGCGATGCTTCTGGGGCTCGCGGTCAAGGGGTGCGTCACGATCGAGGAACGCACCTTCGCGGCCGACCAGATGGCGAAGGCCGTTTCGGGAAGCACGGCCGGAAAGGCGTTGAAGCTGCTTTCGAAGCTGGCCGGGAGGTCGTATCGGCTCCGGCTGAGTCGGGAAAAGATCGAGAGCGCATCCCTGACGGCCGACGAGCGCTTTCTCGTCGACGAACTCTTCGGATCGACGAGAAGCGAGATCACGCTGTCGACCGCCGACCGCCCCGTGATCCGCGAGGCGTTCGCCCATGTGACGAACCGCTTCAAGGCCAGGGGGAAGCCGCTCTTCGCGTCGAATATCGGGAAGTGGTCGATCGGCGTCGTGCTGTTCGAGATCTACGCGTTCTCCATGTTCATCGCCATGATGATCGGGACGGGAGGAACTCCCGAACCTCGTTTCGAGCCGATCCTCGCGCTGATCGCAGGGCCGTTTCTGCTGCTGCCCTTTGCGATCCCGCTTCCATCGGGCAAGGGAAGCCTGTTTTCCCGTTTCTTTCTCAGGGTTTTATTCCCGGCGATCTTCCTCTTCGTGACGGCGGGCACGATCTTCGCGGGAGGTTCGAGCGGACTCGACGTCGACCCGGTGTCGGCCGTCGGCCCGATCGCGAGCATGATCATCCTGCTCGTCTTCAAGCCCCTCATGCGGAGAAGAACCATCGATGGCGCCCGGCTCGCGGAAGAGATCGAGGGGCTCAGAATGTTCATCACGACGGCCGAGAAGGAACGTCTCGAAATGATGGCACCTCCGGACGAGACGCCGCAGCTCTTCGAATCCCTGTTGCCGTGGGCCTACGCGCTCGATGCCGCGGAGACGTGGGCGAACCGTTTCGAGAGGATTCTCGCCGCGTCGCAGTACACGCCGTCGTGGTACCAGGGCGATATGGATGCGTTCGCGACGCCCGCGGGGGTCGCCGCGTTCGCGTCGACGTTCGCACAGTCCGTGAGCATGGGAACCCGTTCGTCGGGAAGCGGCGGGAGCGGCTCTTCCGGAGGCGGTGGAGGCGGCGGCGGGGGACGCGGGTGGTGAGCGCGGGAAGCGTGTTGCCGGCGCTGTTGTTGTGGATCTCTTGCGGCGCGATGGCCCTTGCCGTCCCGCTCTCCGAGGCCGCGGGAAAAGAGCTGCCGAACATTGACAGGACCCTGTATTCGCCCGAAGAGGGAGAATGTGACATCATTGCCTTCGTGGACGACGCAGGTGCGGAGGAGGCTGTTGTCAGGGACGCGCCCGGCGGAAAGATCTTCACGCGATTCCGTCGTTCGTCGGAAGCGCCAGGACAGATTGTCGTTCTGGTCGTCGGACACAGGCGGGGATGGCTCGCGGTGTCGCTGCCTGCGGGCGCCAGGGGGTGGATTTCATGCGGACCGCTGAAAGTCGGTGTCCGAAACGACGGTCCCGGTTCCGTGACGGCCCTTCGATGTCGCCCCGAAGAAGATGCCCCTGCGGTCATAGACATCTTCGGCGGCGGGGAAACAACGCTCGTTGGCGGCACCGGGAAATGGGCGCTGGTGCGCTACACGACTCCGGCGGGCATTACCGCCACGGGGTGGCTCGATCCCAGACAGGCAGTCTGTCCATAGCCGCCTGAAGGCGAGCGGCGACCAGGGGCGGCGGGCGCGGGCGCTATGATGCGGCTTGCCGGCAGGGATACCGCGGCATGATATCATTACCGCATCACAGCGCGACGACGGGGAGACGAGTATGCCGCAACGAATTGTCTTATCGATAGGAGAACAGATCTACCGGACGATCCGTGAGAAGATCATCGACAACGAGTACTCTCCGGGCGAGATACTCAGTATCGACAAGCTCGCGGAGGAGTTCGGCGTTAGCACGACCCCGGTCCGGGAGGTGCTCTTCAGGCTCGAGGGGGCGGGACTCGTCGCGATCACCCGCAACAGGGGCGCCACCGTTTCGCCGATCAACCCGGATACGGCGCATGAGGTGTGGGAGTTCCGGCGCCTGCTCGAATCGTACGCGGCTCGATTCGCGGCGACGCGATGCGACATCGGACGGATCGTGGATGTCGAGCGGAAGATTCTGGTCCTTCTCGAAAATGTCGGCGATTTCGAGCTCTACAAGGAAACCGACCGGCTGCTGCACAGACTTTTGTACGAAAACATGGGAAACCGGCTCATCAGAGAATCTCTCGATACGCTGAGCGACCACGCGCGACGGATCCGCTACTTCGCAGAGAGCCTTCCGTTCCGCGAAGAGGTGATCGAGCGGGTGTCGCGGGAACACCTGAAAATCATAGAGGCGCTGAAGCGGCGCGACGCGGGAGCGTCGGAGGCCGCAGTCTTCGAGCATCTCGAGCACGCCGAGGAACGAACGCTCGACGCGCTCGCCAGGAGTTCCTGCTCCGGCGCTGTCGACGAGTAGCGATCCCGGACGGGATCGGGAGAGACATGCGGGGATCCGCCCTCGAGGGCGGATCCCCCTTTTTTATTCTCCGAAAATCGCATTCCGACCGCTGACTTCCAGGAAAAGCGTCTCAATCCGTCATAATCGAATACAATATATTTGACATGATCGTTTTGACGTGATACCGTATTCCCGCTGTTCGACACTATCCGAATCTTCGGATGGGGAGGGAATTTCGAGTGAATTCGTTTTTATCTGATGTCATGAGTCAGATCACCCCTTCGGCCACCGAGAAGACCTCGGCGCTCGCAAACCGGATGCGGCGCGAGGGAATCGACGTGATCAGCTTCGCTCAGGGGGAACCGGATTTCGATACCCCGGAGAATATCCGCGAGGCGGGATGCGGTGCGATCCGCGGAGGATTCACGCGCTACACGGATGTCCCCGGGATTCCGGAACTCAAGGACGCCATCGCGGAGAAGTTCCGGCGCGAAAACGGACTCTCCTACGACCGGGACGAGATCATCGCGAGCAACGGGGGAAAGCAGATTCTGTATCTGCTCTTCCGCTGCGTCTGCAATCCCGGTGACGAGGTCATTCTTCCGACGCCCTGCTACGTGAGCTATGCGGATCAGATCCGTCTCTCGGGCGGCGTTCCGGTGTTTGCGCCGACATCAGAGGCCCGCGCCTTCCGGTTGTGCGCCAATGACATCCGTCCGCATCTGAGCGCCAGGACGAAGGTCGTTGTCGTCAACTCGCCCAACAATCCCACGGGCGCGATCTGCACCGGAGAGGATCTTCGGGAGATCGCCGCGCTGTCGGAGGAGCGGGATCTTCTGGTGGTGACGGACGAGGTCTACGAACATCTGCTCTACGACGGCGTCCGACACGTCAGTTTCGCGTCGCTGGACAGTGGCGCGAAGAGGCGGACGATCACCGTGAACAGTCTTTCGAAGACATACGCGATGACCGGGTGGCGCATCGGGTTCGCCGGAGGTCCGGCCCCTCTCATAGGAGCCATGTCGAAGCTCCAGGGGCACGTCTCGGGCAACGTGAACTCCGTGACGCAGAAGGCCGCGATCGAGGCGTTGCGGGGACCGCAGGACGCCGTCGAGGTCATGCGGACGCGCTACGAATCCCGGAGGAATCTGATGATGGAGCTCGTTGACGCGATCCCGGGGCTCCGTGCGGTCACGCCGCAGGGAGCCTTCTACCTCTTCACCGACGTCCGCGGACTGTACGGCAGGAGCTGGAAGGGCGGTGTCCTCGGGAACGACATCGACGTCGCGGAGTTTCTGCTCGCCGAGGCGCACGTCGCCGTCGTTCCCGGAGAGGCGTTCGCGTACGGCGGATTCGTCAGATTCGTCTTCGCGAAGGGCGAGAGCGTCATCCGGGAGGGGCTCGGGCGGGTCGCCCGGGTGATCGGAGCTCTCAGATGAAGGAACGCGGGAGACGCGTCCTGAGCGGCGTCCATTTCATGATGGGGAACCACGCCGCTGTCGAGGGCGCGATCGCGGCGGGGTGCGATTTCTTCGCGGGGTATCCCATCACTCCGGCGAACGAGATCTCCGAGCGGATGGCGTCCAGGCTGCCCGAGGTCGGAGGCGTTTTCGTCCAGGGAGAGGACGAACTGTGTTCCGTCTACGCGCTCTCCGGCGCGTCGCTCTCGGGCGCGCGGGCGATGACCGCGACGGCGAGCGCCGGATTCAACTACATGCAGGAGGGCATCGGCTACGCCGTTTCCGTCGAGGCGCCGATCGTGATTCTCGACGTCATGCGGTGCCGGGGGGAGAACTTCGCGACGCAGGCGGATGTCATGCAGCTCAAGTGGGGGCACAGCGGCGACTCAGAGTTCATCGTGCTCGCGCCCTCTTCCGTTCAGGAGCTCTTCGATTTCACGGTCCGTGCGTTCAACCTCGCGGCGCAGTACAGGACGCCGGTCATCGTGATGTCCGAAACTACGATCGCGCTGATGCGCGAGCGTCTCGTGATCCCGGAAAAGGATGCGATCCCGATCGTCAGGCCGCGGCCGGCGGCGCTTCCGCCCGAAGGCGCGGCATACGATCGTCCCTTCGCGGCCCCCGGATACGGAGTTCCGGACTTCGCGCGTCTCGGCGACGGGTATCGCGTGATCCATTCGCTGAACCCGCACGACGAACGCGGCTCGATTGAGTGGGATCCGGACGTTTTCGAGCGCCTGTACGAGCGGATCTGCGGCAAGGTGCTGCGCGACCGGAAGGTCATCTCGACGACGCACGCCTTCCAGATGGACGACGCGGAGATCGCGCTCGTGGCGTACGGGAGCGAGGTACGCCCGTGCATCGAGGCGATGGACGCGGCCCGCGAAGCGGGCGCCAGGGTCGGCGTCCTCAAGCTCGACGCCGTGTGGCCCGTTCCGGAAGAGGCGATCGCCGACGTGTCGCGTCACGTGAAGAAGCTCTTCACGGTGGAGATGAACCGGGGAAAGTATGCCGGCGAGGTCGAGCGCGTCTGCGCCGGAAGGTGCGAAACCGGGAGGATCACGCGAAATCGGGGGCTGATCCATTCGCCTTCGGAAATTCTCGCGGCGATCGGAACGAGAGCGGCCTGTCCGGGGGCCGGGGAGGGACCACGATGACCGTCATCAATCCGTTGCGGCGATATATCAGGGGCGGACGACTGCCGCACTTCTTCTGCCCGGGCTGCGGATGCGGCCAGGTGCTCAATACCTTTCTCCGGGCAGTGGAGAAGACGGGGTTCGACCTGCGACATTCAGTGTGTATCGGCGGCGTCGGCTGCACGGCGCGCATTCCCGTCTACCTCGACTGCGATGTCCTTCACGGTGTCCATGGCCGGACGTTCGCCTGGGCGACCGGGATCAAGCTGCACCGTCCGGAGCTTCCCGTCGTGATCTTCGCGGGGGACGGCGACGCCGCGTCCATCGGCGGCAACCACCTGATCCACGCGGCGCGGCGAAACCTCGACGTGACGGTCTTCGTCGTGAACAATTTCAACTTCGCGATGACAGGCGGACAGGTCGCGCCGATGACTCCGGAAGGATCGGTGACGATGACGACGCCGTACGGAAGCGCGGAACCCGAGTTCGATCTCTGCAGGCTCGTCGCGGCGGCCGGAGGAAGCTACGTCGCGCGGGGAAGCACGACCGATCTCTCGGGGCTTCTCGGGCTCATGATCCGGGCGATCGGGCGCAAGGGGTTCTCGCTCGTCGAGATCCTCTCGCAGTGCCCGACGCATTTCGGAAGGTACGCTCTCGGGAGCGGCGACCCCGCGAAGACGCTCGAGTGGATGGATTCCAGGCAGATTTCGGCGGCGAAGGCGAAAGGGGCACTCCCCGATTCTTTGAAGGAGAAGTACGTCCTCGGCGAGTTCGCCGACGCGGAACGGCCGGTCTTCCTCGGGACGACCCGCTGCGGGAAGGAGGGTGGACGGAATGGGGACTAAAAGCGTGCGCTTCTGCGGTTTCGGGGGGCAGGGCGTCGTCCTCGCGTCCGTGGTCCTCGGCGAGGCGATCGTGAAGGGGCACGGGCTCCACGCCGCGCAGACGCAGTCGTACGGGTCGGAGGCGCGCGGAGGCGCCTGTCAGGCCGAACTCCTCTTTTCGGACTCGCCGATTCTGACGCCGATCCGGACTCTTTCGGACATTCTCGTCGCGCTCTTTCAGACCGCCTACAACACGTACCGGGAACGGGTCGTTCCTGCAGGGCTCGTGATCGTCGACCGGGATCTCGCGCCGGATGTCCGAAGCGACGGAGTCGATCTCAGGCGCGTCCCGGCGACCGAGACGGCCGTGTCGCACGGAAGCCGTATGGCGGCGAACATGGTCATGCTCGGGTATCTGCAGGCGGCCGCGGGGATCGTCACGCGGGAGAGCCTCGCGCAGGCGATCACGGACAACGCGCCGCGACGGTTCCTCGATATCAATCTGAAGGCGCTCGACGCCGGAATTTCGCTCGCGAAGGAGGGCATCCGATGAGACTTCTCGAATGCCAGGGCAAGGAACTCTTCCGCGAGGCGGGAATCTCTGTTCCGAAAGGCTCCGTGCTCCCGCTCTCCGGGCCGGTCGCCGCGGAGTCGTACCCTGTCGTCGCCAAGGCGCAGGTGCTTGCGGGCGGCCGGGGAAAGGCGGGCGGCGTGCGCGTCTGCAGGACGCAGGAGGAACTCCGCGAAGCGGCGCGCGATATCTCCGCGCTCAGGATCCGGGAACTTCCGGTTCGGGGCCTTCTGCTCGAGGAAGCGCTCGAGATCGAGAAAGAGTATTACCTCGCGTGTCTCATCGACGGCGCAGCCGGTTGTCCCGTCCTGATCGCCTCCGCCGAGGGCGGGACGGAGATCGAGTCCGTCGCGGAAATGACGCCGGAGAAGATCCTGAGAATTCCCGTCCACCCCTCCTATGGCCTGTCGGATTTCCATGTCCGGCGCGCGGCGCGCTTTCTCGGCTGCGGCCGGGAGCGGGAACTTGCGGATCTTCTGCGGAAGATGCTGAAGGTCATGTCCGATTCGGACGCGACGCTCGTCGAGATCAATCCGCTCGTCGAGACGCCGAAGGGTCTCGTCGCCCTGGATTCGAAGATGAATCTCGACGATCACGCGTTCCGGCGTCGCCGGGACCTCTTCGAACGCCTCCACGCGGCGCAGGTGGCCCTGATCGGCTGCGACGCCGACCCTGTCGGCGAAGGGGACACGATCACGTATGTCCCGATGGACGGGACGGTGGGGCTGATCTCCGACGGAGCGGGCACGGGAATGCTCTCGCTCGACCTCATCGTCGACGCCGGGGGGCGTCCCGCGGATTTCTGCGAAATGGGAGGTCTTACGGACGCGGACGTCATGTATCGCGCGATCGATCGGGTCCTGTCCGCGCCGGGCGTGCGCAGCCTGTTGATCGTCCTGATCGGCGGCTTCGTGCGGATGGACGAAATGGCGGAGGGAATCGCGAGGTATCACGGGGAGCACCAGGAGCACGCGCCGTTCGTGGTTCGCCTGTGCGGAACGAAAGAGGCCGAAGGACGCCGGATCATGGCGGAGGCGGGGCTCGAAACGCGCGACGATTTGCAGGCATCCGTCAGGGAAGCCGTGGAACGTGCGGGGAGGGCATAGGGAATGGCGATTCTGATCGACGGGAACACGCGTCTGGTCGTCCAGGGGATCACGGGAACCTCGGGGCTTCTCCAGACGAAGGTCATGATCGACTACGGGACGAACGTCGTCGCCGGGGTCACTCCCGGCAAAGGGGGGCGAACCGTCGAGGGCGTGCCCGTCTACGACTTCGTCGGAGACGCCGTCAGGGAACATGGCGCGAACGCGCTGATCAGTTTCGTTCCGCCGATGTTCGCGTGGGACGCGGCGCGGGAATCCGTGGACGCCGGAGTGGAGCTTCTCGTGCTCACGATGGAGGGCATTCCGCTGCACGACGCGACGAGGATTCTTGCCTACGCGAAAGAACGCGGAACGCGCGTCGTCGGACCGGGGACCGCTGGAATCATCTCGCCCGGAAAGAGCAAGGTCGGCGCGCATCCGGCCCGGATGTTCGCGCCCGGGGATGTCGGCGTCGTATCGAAAAGCGGCGCGCTTTCCTACGAAATCGGCAAAACGCTCACGGACGCCGGGATCGGGCAATCGACGGTCGTCGCGCTTGGCGGAGGTCCGCTCTGGGGGACGACGCAGCGGGAGGTGATCGCTCTTTTCAACGACGACCCCGAGACACGGGTCATCCTTCTTCTCGGCGAGATCGGCGGATCGATGGAGGACGACGCGGCGGAATACATCGGGCAATGCGTCGAGAAGCCCGTCGTCGCGCTGATCGTCGGCCGTTCGGCGCCGAAGGGGCGTTCTCTGGGGCACGCCGGGGCGATCGTCACCGGATCGAAGGGGACCGCCGAGGCGAAGATGCGGCGTCTGACCGAAGCCGGCGTCACGATCGCCCGGACGCCCGCTGAGGTCGTCGAAACCATCGGGAAGATGAGGTGATGTCCGGATGAAAGTTCATGTCGACCGGGAGGTCTGCAAGGGGTGCGGGCTCTGCGTCGCGTTTTGCCCGGCCGGAGTTTTCCGGATCGGCGCGGAGACGAACAAAAAGGGATATGCGTTCGTCGTAGCGCCGGACGAATCAAAGTGCGTCGGATGCGGCCGTTGCGAAGCCAGCTGTCCGGATCTGGCGCTGTTTATCGAACGGTGACGCAGGGCGGGGTCCTTCCGGTCACGACCGGAGAGCGATTCCCGCTCTTTTCGCATACGCACAATCCGCATCGTGAGGGGGCAAATCGAACATGCTGGATATGGTCATTGAGAAGGGGCTCGTGGTGCTGCCCGGAGGGGCGCGGCGGGTTTCCGTGGGAGTCCTCGACGGAAAAATCGTCGAAGTCGCGGCTCCGGGACGGGAACTCAAGGGAAATACCGTGATCGACGCGACGGGACGCGTGGTGCTGCCCGGTCTTGTGGACGGGCACGTCCATGCGGGGCACGGCACGCCGGACAGGGAGTCGTTCGCGTGCGCATCGAAAGCGGCGGTCGCGGGCGGTATTACGACGATCGTGGAAATGCCGCTCTCCGAGCCGAGCACGGTGACGGTCCGGGCGCTCGAAGACAAGAAGGCGTCGGCGTCCGAACAGTGCGTCGTGGATTTCGCGCTCTACAGCGGCGTCCTGCCGGGGCGTTTCGACGATATCGAGCCGACGTTCCGCGCCGGGGCGCAGGCGTTCAAGGCGTTCATGTGCCGCTGTTCGAACTATCCGATGACCGATGACGGGACGCTGCTCCGGGGGATGCGGAAAGTCGGGGAACTCGGCGGCGTGGTCTGCGTCCACGCGGAGAACGACACTCTCATCCAGGAACTCGTCGACCGCTTTCGCGCCGAGGGACGGAAGGATGCGCGGGCGTTCATCGACTCGCATCCGGAGTACTCGGAACTCGAGGCGGTCCATCGACTGCTCTTTCTCGCGGAGCAGGCGCCGGAGTGCGCTGTCCACGTGTGCCACATGAGCGTGGCCTCCGGAGTCAGGTTCATCCGGGAGGCGCGGGGGCGCGGCGTGACGAACGTCACCTGCGAGACCTGCCCGCAGTACCTCGGACTGACGGAAGACGATCTCGTCCGCGTCGGCGCGTTCGCCAAGTGCGATCCTCCGGTGCGGTCCCGCGAGACTGTGGACGCGATGTGGGGATACGTTCTCGGCGGTACGGTCGATATCGTGGCGACCGACCACTCGCCGCATCCCGCGGCTCGGAAGACCGGGCGGGAAGATGACTTCTGGACCGTCGCGGAGGGATGCACGGGGCTTCAGACGATGCTGCCGGTTCTCTTGACGCAGGGACGGCCCCGCGGACTTACGTGGGAGCGCCTCGCGGAGCTGTGCGCGTCGCGTCCGTCGGAGATTTTCGGAGTCGCGGACCGCAAGGGGCGGATCGAACCGGGGCTCGACGCGGACTTCGCGATCGTCGATCCGGACGTCTCGTGGATCTTGCGCGAAAACGACCTCTTCTATCTCAACCCCGCGAGTCCTCATACGGGTGAAACCTTCACGGGCCGCGTCGCGGAAACGATCCTGCGCGGGCAGGTCGTGTACCGCGACGGGGCGATCCTCGCGCCGGAGGGACTCGGCCGCTTCCTCCCGATGCGGCGGGGATAGCACGGAGACTGCGTTCGTTGGAGGGGGTGAAACGGACTCCCTGCGTATGTTTCCGAAATGGCGACGACGGACCGAAAGGTTTTTTCATTCATGAGTTCGACAAGGGGGAATAGAAGTGGACGCAATTCTTGATATGGCGGGGAAAACAGCGGATCTGCTCTGGGGGCCGTGGACGCTCGCCCTCATCGCGGTCGTGGCCGTAACGTTCACTCTTCGGACGGGATTCTTCCAGTTTATCGGGTTCGGAACGATCATGCGGAACACCTTGGGCAAGATGTGGGACAAGGGAAGGGGAAAGGGCGGCATGTCTCCCTTCCAGGCGGCGACGACCGCGCTCGCGAGCACCGTCGGCATGGGCAACGTCGCCGGGGTCGCGACGGCGATCGCCGTGGGCGGGCCGGGCGCGATCTTCTGGATGTGGCTCTTCGCGCTGCTTGGAATGATCTCGAAGGTCGTCGAAGTCACGCTGGCGGTTCACTACCGGAACGTCAACCCCGACGGGACGACGCTCGGCGGCCCGATGTACTACGTCGAAAAGGGCCTCGGAATGACGTGGCTCGCGAAGCTCATCAGCTTCGGTCTCTTCGTCAACGCGATCCTCGCCGCAGGATTGTTGCAGCCGCACACGGTCGGGCGCGCCTTCCTGAGTTCCTACGGAATCGATCCGTACGTCACGTGCGGACTTCTCGCCGTCGTTACGGGCGTCACGGTCATCGGCGGCGTAAAGCGCATCGGGAAGGTCTGCGAAACGATGGTGCCGTTCATGTCGATCGTCTATATCATCGCGGCCGTGGTCCTGTTCGCGGTCAACGCAAAGGCGATCCCTCACGTCTTCGGCCTGATCTTTTCGAGCGCCTTCGCGCCGTCCCCAGCGATGGGCGGTTTCGCCGGAGCCGCGGTCGCCGCCGCGATTCAGAAGGGCGTCTCCCGCGGGATGCTCTCGAACGAGGCCGGTCTGGGCACCGCGCCGATGGCGCACGCCACCGCGACGACGGAGCACCCCTTTGAGCAGGGAATGTGGGGCGCTTTCGAAGTCTTCTTCGACACGATCGTCATCTGCACGGTCACGGCGTTCGCGATCCTCTCGACGGGCGCGATCGAAAGCGGGACTTCCGGCGTCGAGCTGACGCTCAGGGCCTTCGGCGCGGTCTTCCCCCCGGCTCTGGCGCAGGGACTGATCTCGTTCATCATCCTGTTCTTCTGTCTTTCGACGCAGATCGGATTCTTCATCTACTACGAAACCGCGACCGTCTATCTGTTCGGCCAGGGGTCGATGTCGGTCATGAAATGGGTTTATCTTCTTCCTGGAATCGTCTTCGCGGGCGTGGCGAACGTCGACCGTCTCTGGGTCTTCGCGGACGTCGCCACGGGGCTGTGCGCGATCCCCAACCTGATCGCGATCATGTTGCTCGGCGGCGTGTTCATGACGCTTATGAGAGACTGGAAATCCGGCGAGCGGAAGTACGCGACGGCCATCGTGGACGAGAAACGCGCCTACGTCTCGAACCGGAGCCGGGGATAGACGGCCCGAAGCCGCGAATATCGGTGCGGACCTAAGGGCGGGAGGCGGCTCGCTTCCCGCCCTTTCCCGTGAGGCGACCCCGGGAAACGGATACAATACGAAAGGAAGGTATGCGGACATGAAGCTTCTTGTCATCAATCCGAACAGCGATACGTCATTTACGCGTCTCATCGACGCGACGGCGCGAAAGACGGCGTCGCCCGGGACGGAACTGACATGCGTCAACGCGCCGGACGCCCCGGCGTTCATCGAGAACTACAGGGAATGGGCGCTGTGCGCGCCGGGGATGCTCCGCGTCCTCGAAGAACACGGCGGCGCTTTCGACGCGGCGATCGTTGCATGCACGTGCGACGTGAACATCGACCTGCTTCGAGAGGCGACCGACCGGCCGGTTCTCGGCGTCGGGGAGTGTTCGTTCCTGATGGCGATGACGCTCGGCGAGCGCTTCTCCGTCTTGCAGACGTCGGAACGCTCCGTTCCGATGAAGCGGCTCATGATCCGGCGTCTGGGGCTCGAGGCGCGGTGCGCGTCGGTGCGGTCGGTCGACGAGCGGGCGACCGGCGAGACGCTCGAAGAGCGGATGACCGACGCGGGACGCCTCGCCGTGGAACGCGACGGCGCGGAAGTCCTCACGCTCGGGTGCGCGGGGCTCTCGGGCCTCGATCGCCGGGTGTCCGACGCACTCGGCGTCCCCGTGATCGATGGCGTGGGCGTCGCGGTTCCGATGGCGGAAGCGCTGGTTCGCTGCGGCCATCGGACGAGTAAGGTCGGACGCTTCCGCTACGAGTCGATATCCTGAGTTTGGGAGGAACGACGAATGTTCGACTGTATTCTGCGAAACGCGACGATAGCCGACGGAACGGGCCGAGAACGCTTCCGGACAGACGTGGCCCTCGCCGGCGACCGGATCGCGAAAATCGGCGATCTCGGTCCCGGAGAAGCGACCGCGTCGGAAATTGACTGCTCGGAGATGGTGCTCACACCCGGCTTCATCGACATGCACAGCCATACGGACCTCGAATTCTTCCGCGCCGCGCCGCCGGAGGCGAAGATACGACAGGGCGTCACGACCGAGCTTCTCGGGCAGGACGGCCTAGGGACGGCTCCCGTCCGCGACGATACGTTGCCCGTCGTGCGCGACCTTCTGGCCGGGCTCGACGGCGTCCTTCCGGAGGAAAAATGGAGCTGGAGGACGTTCGGGCAATACCTCGCCGCGCTCGAAAAGAGGGGAGTGCCGAACAACGTCGCGGTCCTGCTTTCGCATGGCCCCGTGCGGATCGAATCGCTCGGGATGGCCGAGCGGGGCGCGACGAAGGAAGAACTCGCCGCAATGTGCGCCACGGTCCGCGACTGTATGCGGGAGGGGGCGTTCGGACTTTCGACGGGGCTCATCTACCCCCCGTGCCCCTACGGCGATGCGGACGAACTCATAGCGCTGAACCGGGAAGTCGCGGCCCAGGGCGGCATCTTCGTCGTGCATCAGCGCGACGAGGGGTATTACCTGTCGCGATCGTTCGACGAAGTCGCACGGATCTCCATGGAGTCGGGCGCGCACCTCGAGATTTCCCACTGGCAGGCGTACGGGAAGGTGAACTGGCCGCTCATGGACGTCGTTATGGAGAAGGCCGAACGATTCGCCGCGGAGGGAGGAAGCATCTCCTGGGACCGGTATCCCTATCTCGCGGGGAGCACCGTCCTGACGGCCGTCCTGCCGACCTGGACCTTCAACGAGGGGACGGCCGCGCTTGTCCGGAACCTATCGAATCCGGCCTTCCGCGCGCGGATC
Organism: Lactivibrio alcoholicus; assembly: GCF_055390895.1. Classification (NCBI taxonomy): domain Bacteria; kingdom Thermotogati; phylum Synergistota; class Synergistia; order Synergistales; family Aminobacteriaceae; genus Lactivibrio; species Lactivibrio alcoholicus. Next base: position 1,009,853 of record NZ_AP042471.1, on the reverse strand, counting down.
CGCGAGGAATTCACGAAGGGACTCGATGTCTGGCACAACAGGCAAATCTCGGTCGGCTGGGAGAACATCGTCGTGACCGCGGTCCAGCTGGAAAAGAACCGATGGATGGAGGGCCGGAGCTGCCGGGCGATTGCGGACGAACAGCGAAAAAACCCCGTCGACGCCGTTATGGATCTTCTCGCGGAGGAGAAGCTCGCGGTGACGATGATCAGCTTCTACGGTTCGGACGACATCATGGACAGGGTCATCGGGCACCGGCTCGGAACGGTGGGGAGCGACGGGATCTACGGCGGACGTCCGCACCCGAGACTCTACGGAACGTATCCCTGCTACTTCCGGCGTTTCGTGCGGGAGAAGAAGCTGCTCCGTCTCGAAGAAGCCGTGCGCAAGGTCACGGGCTATCCGGCGTCGATCCTCGGAATCGGCGACCGGGGGACGATCGCCGAAGGCAAGAAGGCGGACATCGTGCTCTTCGACCCCGATACGATCGCCGACAGGGCGACCTATGAGGACCCGATACAGTTTCCGACGGGCGTTTCGCATGTCTTCGTCAACGGGCGGGCCGTCGTGACGCCGGAGGGATATACGGGCGAACTGCCGGGGCAGGTGCTTCGGCGGGGGAGGCGCCTCTCGTGACGATGTCGCCCGCCTCGCAGATCACGTTCCTCTATTTCGAGGATCTTGCGGAACCGGCGCGTTTCTTCGAAGAATGCCTCGGATTCGAATGCGCCGACGATCAGGGGACGTGCCGGATCTACCGGGTCGCGGAGGGGGCCTTCGTCGGGGTCGTGGCGGGGAAGTCGGGACACTGCCGTCCGCAGCCGGAGAGCGCGGTTCTCGTGACGTTCGTCACGGACGATCTCGCCGGATGGCGCGACAGGGTGGCTGCGTACGGATCGCGCGACCTCACGGAGATCCGCCGACCGGCGTCGTTCCCGGTCGAGTGCTTCTTCTTCCGCGGCCCCGGGGGATATCACTTCGAGGTGCAGCGCTTTCTGTCGCCCGATGTCCGGCGGCGGTTCGGGCAACCCAACGCCGGCTGACGCCATTTCTGGGGCGCCGGACGCCGCTCGCGGCGTGAAAACGACCGCCCGATATGCCGGACAGTTGCTTTGCGGTATCATATTTTTCAGGGCGATGTCCCGCGTTCCGTTCAGAGGAAGGGACGCACGACTTCGGAGAAGGGGGCTTTTTGGTCATGAACGGCAACGGAAACGACGATGCGACAATGTGCCCGACGACGATCCTCGGCGTCCTCGGCGGGCTTGGACCGGCCGCGAGCGCGGACTTCCTTCGCCTGCTCGCGCGACTCGCGCCGGCGGAGCGCGACCAGGACCACCCGGTCGTCTATATGTATTCCAACCCGCAGATCCCCGACCGGAGCGCCGCGATCCTCGGCCGCGGGCCGAGTCCCGAAGGCGACCTGAAGAAGGGGCTTCTCGAACTCTGCCGCTGGGGGGCGGGACTGCTCGCCGTTCCGTGCAACACGGCGCACTTCTTCATCGACCGCTTCCGCAGCGAGCTTCCGGTCCCGCTCGTCCACATCGTCGACGCGACCGTGACGCGCGCGATGCGTGCGAGTCCCCGGGGCGCGTGGCTCATCGCGACGGGAGGGACCATGGCGAGCGGGCTCTACCCGAAGAAGGCGGCGGAACTGGGGTACCGCTTTCTCGAACCGGGAGACGACGTGAAGGCGCTCGTCACGGACGCGATCGCGCTCGTGAAGGCCGGTCGCCTGCCCGAGAGCGGAGATGTCATGAAGACGATCGTCGCGCGGCTGCGCGCCGCGGCGGACCTCCCTGTCGTGGGGGCCTGCACGGAGCTGCCGCTCGCGTACGACGCCTCGGGGCTGCCCCCCGAGGGGATGGTTTCGAGCCTCGACAGCCTCGCCCGGGAGTGCGTCGGGCGACTCTACGGAAGGGAGATATGAAGGATGCGTGATTTCGTCTTCTACAACCCGACGCGGATCATCTTCGGGAAAAAGGCGACGGACAAAATCGGCGAGACGGCCGCCTCCGCCGGAATCCGCCGCGCGCTGCTGATCTACGGAAAGGGGTCGGTCAAGGCGAGCGGCGTCTATGACCGCGTGCTCGCCTCGCTCGCGCAGGCGGGAGTCGACGTGACGGACCTTTCGGGCGTCCAGCCGAACCCGGTCGTCTCGAAGGTCCGCGAGGGGATCGCGCTCTGCCGGGAACGGAACCTCGAAGCCGTCATTCCGGTCGGCGGCGGGAGCGTCTACGACACGGCGAAGGCCGTCGCCGCGGGCGTCCGCTACGAGGGCGACATCTGGGAGCTGTACGGCGACCGGATTCCCGTGAAGGGCGCGCTGCCGATCTTCGGGATTCTCACGACCTCGGCCACGGGCAGCGAGATGAACCGCGGCTCGATCATCACGAACGAGGCGACGCGGCAGAAGTGGGGGCTTCATTCCGATTTCATCTACCCGACCGTCTCGATCATCGACCCGGAGCTTCAGGCGACGCTGCCGCGCGGCCAGACGGTCTGGGGCGGGATCGATACGATCGTCCACGTCCTCGAGGTCTACTTCGACGGCGTCCGGAACGTGGACGTCATGAGCGAATATTCCGAAGGCATCATCCGGACGGTCATGAAGCACCTGCCGCGCGTCATGAACGACGCCGCGGACTACGACTCCCGCGCGGAACTCGCGTGGGCCGCGACGCTGGCCCTCAACGAATCGACGAAGTGCTGCCGGACGGGCGGCGACTGGTCGACCCACACGATCGAGCACTCGCTGAGCGCGATCTACGACATCGTCCACGCCGCCGGGCTCGCGGTGATCATGCCCGCGTGGATGGAGAACGTCCGGGGCGAGTACCCGGAGATCTTCGCGCGATTCGCCGAAAAGATCTTCGGCGTCGTCGCGGGAAGCTCGCCGAAGGGGCAGGAACAGGCGGGGCTCGCCGGAATCGCGCAGCTCCGGGCCTACTTCACGTCCCTCGGCGCGCCGGTGACGCTTCGCGACCTCAACATCCCCGAAGCCGACCTGGAGCGCATCGCCGACAACGTCATGGAGACGAAGGGCGGCGCCCCGATCGGAATGATGAAGAAGCTCGTCCGCGAGGATGTTTTGAGCATCCTCCGCCGGGCGTTCTGACGCGGGAGGGGACCGGGTGACGACACGAATCCTGCTTCTCGGACACGGCGTCGTGGGGAAGGGGCTCTGTTCGCTGCTCGCGGACAAGCGCGGGCGTCTCGCGGAGATATGCGGCGGGGAGCTGTCGCTCGTCGGCGTCGCGACCGGAAGACGCGGATGCGCCTATTCGCCCGAAGGGCTCGACCCCCTCGAGCCGCTCGCGCACGCGTCGCCGGACTGGACGACCGAACGGCTCGTCCGCGAGGCGGAGTACGACGTCCTCGCCGAATGCACGGTCACGGATCCGTGGAACGGCGAACCGGCGATGTCGTTCATCCGGGGGGCGCTCACGCGCGGAAAATCCGTGACGACGTCGAACAAGGGCCCGGTCGCGCTCGACTTTCACGGCCTGCGGCGGCTCGCGGCGGCGAACGGCGCGCGGCTCCTCTTCGAGGGGACCGTCATGGCGGCGACGCCGCTCTTCTCGGCGCTCGGCCCCGGGCTGCTCGGCGCGGAGGTTCTCGGCTTCGAGGGCGTCCTCAACGGGACGTGCAACTTCGTCATCGAGGGGATGAAGTCCGGAAAGAGCTTCGCGGAGGCGCTCGCGGAGGCGCAGGCCTCGGGGCTCGCGGAGGCCGACCCGACGCTCGACGTCGAGGGGTGGGACGCGACGCTCAAGGCCATCATCCTCGCGCAGGCCGTGATGGACTTCCCGGCGATCCGGCCGCAGGACGTCGACCGGAAGGGGATCTCGCACCTGACGCCGGACGACCTCCGGGACGCGGCAGAGCGCGGCGGCGCGATCCGGCACGTCGCGGTCGCGGAACGCAGGAACGGCAAGCCGGTCCTCACGGTGGGGCCGAGGTTCGTTCCCGCGTCGAGCCCGCTCTGTTCGATCCCCGCGAACGCGAAGGCGGTGCTCTTCCGCACCGACTGCGCGGGCGACGTGTGCATCACGGGCGTCGGTTCCGGCGGGGCGAGGACGGCGTTCGCGCTGCTCCGGGATATCGTCGACATCGCGATGACGCGGTAGAAAACGCCGCCCGGACGCATCTTCCAATCCCGAAAAGAACGAGAGAGCCCGGCCGTCGCTTTCCGGCCGGGCTCTCTCTGTATCTGTATTTAGCGTGTGGCGTTTTGCGCGATTCGCTACAGCGACGGAAGCGCGCGCTCCATGCGGTCGAACGCCTTCGCGAGTCCCTCCATCGGGAGCGTGCAGGCGATGCGGACGTGCCCCTCGCCGCTCGCGCCGAAGGACGTTCCCGGGACGACCGCGACGTGGGCGGACTCCAGCAGCCTCCAGGCGAACTCCTCGCTCGTCTTTCCGGTTCCGGTGATGTCGGGGAAGAGGTAGAACGATCCGTTCGGCTCCGCGCACCGGACGCCCTTCATCGCGTTGAGCCGCGACGCGGCGTACTTCATGCGCTCCCCGAAGACGGCCGTTCGTTCGCGGACGCGCTCGTCCTGCGTCTTCAGGGCGTAGAGCGCCGCGCGCTGCGCGAGCGTATTGACGCCGAACGTCCGGACGACGGAGAGCGTGATCATCGTCCGCAGGAGGTCCGGCCGCCCGATGACGTATCCGATGCGCCAACCCGTCATGCAGTGGCTCTTCGAGAAGCCGCCGAGCGTTATGGTGCGCTCCTTCATCCCCGGAAGCGTCGCGATCGAGGTGTGAACGCTCCGGAAGACGAACGATTCGTAGATTTCGTCCGAGAGCACGAAGAGATTGTGCTTCTTCGCGACTTCGGCGACGCCTTCGAGGCATTCGCGGCTCAGGACGGCGCCCGTCGGGTTGTTCGGCGTGTTGAGGACGAGGACGCGCGTTTTCGCGGTCACGGCGCGCTCGATCGCGTCGGGCGACGGCTGGAAGCCGTCTCCGGCGCGCGTGGGCACGGGGACGACCACGCCGCCCGCATACTCGATCTGTTGGGCGTAGGCCGTGAAGTAGGGCTCGACGACGAGCGCCTCGTCGCCGGGGTCGAGCATCGCCTCGAAGAAGAGCGACGATCCCTGAATGCCGCCCACCGTGACGAAGATCTCGTCGGGCGTCGCGTCGAGACCGTGGCGCCGCTTCCACCACGAGCAGATCTCCGCGCGGAGGTCTGCGTAGCCGGGGAGCGGCGGGTAGTGCGTGCATCCCGCCCTTCCGGCGTCGGCGGCAGCGTCGACGATGTCGATGTCCGTGTCGAAGTCCGGCTCGCCGATGCTCAGGTTGCTCAGGTCGTCGATCGTCGCGGCGGCGTTGAAGATCTTCAGCATCGACGACGGCTGGAGCGATCCCCAGCGGTTCGCGACGCGGAAAGCGTTCGTTGCGCCGGTCATTGCGGGGGCCTTCAGTTCGCCGCGGCCTTCGCGACGAGGACGCGGAACTCCTGCTCGTTCAGGTCGCGCTTGAGTTCGATCGACAGCGCCTTCACGAGTTCGAGAAGGTCGCGCTCCCGGTCTTCGGGGATCGAGAGTCCGGTCTTTTCGAGCCAGTACCGGATGTTGTCCTTGCCGCTCTTCTTGCCGATGTAGAGCACGGGTTCCTTCTGGCCGGTCAGCGTGTAGTGGTAGGGGAGCATGATGAGCGGGTTCTCCTTCTTCGCGTTCGTCCAGAGGCTCGACGGAAGTCCCGTCTCCCAGCCGAAGAGCTTGTCGCCGACGACGGGCTTCGTCGGGGGCACCGGGAAGTTCGAGAGCCTCGCGACGAGTTCGGAAAGTTCCTTGAGCTTGTCGAGCCGGATGCCGGTCGCGCGTCCGTAGAGCGCCTCGAGCGAGATGGCGACGGGTTCGAGCCCCGCGCTGCCGGCCCGTTCGCCGATGCCGTTCACGGTGACGTGCGCGACGGATGCGCCCGCCGCGAGGGCCGCGAGCGTCGTCGCGACGCCGAGGTCGTAGTCGCTGTGGAAGTGCGCCTCGATCGGGAATGCGAAACGCTCCCGGAGCTTGCGCACCGTGAAGGCCGCGCCCTCGGGGGAGAACGTCCCGAACGTGTCGACGAGCGCGAGCGAGTCGATGTGTCCGCCCTCGGCGACGGCCTGCACGAAGTCGAGGAGGTAGTTCAGCTCCGCGCGCGAGCCGTCGGCCGGGAAGAACGTCACGAAGAGCCCGAGTTCGTGGGCCGCCTTCGTCGCCTCGACGCACGCCGCGACGGCCTGTTCGGGCGTCCACTTCTTGCCGTAGCGGAGCATCTGCTCGCTGCCGATGATCTCGCAGATGACCCCGTCGACGCCGAGGCTCTTCGCGAGTTCCATGTCCTTCACCATCGAGCGGCAGAAGCAGAACGTCTTCGCCTTCGATCCGTCGGGCAGCGTGAGGCCGAGGTCCGAGATCGCGCGGATCGCGTCGGCGTCCTCGGCGGATCCGGCCGGGGTTCCCGCCTCGATCCGGTGGACGCCGGCCTCGGCGAGTTTCTTCGCGATCGCGACCTTGTCGCCGCGCGTGAAGATGATCCCCGGCTGCTGCTCGCCGTCACGGAGCGTCGTGTCGAGGATCTCGATGCGTTCGGGGAAGTGAAGCTCATTCGTCACTTCGGATTCGTAATTCGCGGGGGAGACCCACCATTTGCCGTCTTCTCTGTAGCCCATTCGTCAGTTCCTCCTTCAGATGTTCTATTCGATGCGGATCCGGGCGTCGGCGACGATGAAGCGCTCTCCGTCCCAGATGAGGGGATTCACGTCGAGTTCCGCTATTTCCGGAACATCGAGCACAAGCCGTTGCAGCGCGGCAAGAAGTTCGAGGAGCTTCGGGATATCCGCGCCCTTCCGTCCACGATAGCCTTCGAGCAGCGGGAAGCACTGCAACTGTCGCAGCGCGGCGTCCGCGTCGCGCGTGTCGAAGGGGACGTGGAGGAGCCGGACGTCCTTGAAGACCTCGACGCTCACGCCGCCGTACCCGACGAGGACCGCGTGTCCGAGGACCGGATCGCGCGTGACCCCGAGGATGAGTTCCAGCGCGTCGGGGCTCCGTCGGATCTGTTCCTGGACGAGAACGCCGCGAGCGCCCGGGAAGCGCGCGAGAAGGCCGGAAACCGTCCGTTCGAGCGCCGCCGCGTCGGGGATGTCGAGGATGACCCCGCCGACGTCGGACTTGTGGAGGATCTCCGGGTGGTCGATCTTCGCGACCGCGGGGCAGCGAAAATCCTCCGGGGCGCGGCGGTCATCGCCGTCCGCGGCGACGAACGCGCTCTGCGGCGTCGGAAAGCCGAAGGCCGAAAGGAGTTCCATGCACCGCTCCTGGGGCAGGAACGTTCCCCTGTTTTCACCGACGAGGGCGCGTCGTTCTGCGAGCGTTACTTCCGGCTTCGCGGTCGCGCGTGCGGCTGCGGGAGGCGTCTGCGTCGCGCCGGTCCGCATCAGGTGAAGCACGGATGCGGTCTGTTCCGGAAACGTGAATGACGGAACGCCGTTTTCGAGCATGACGGCGCGTCCGGCCGCTCCGAGCGTGGGCCCGAAGAAGCAGGAGAGCACCGGGATTCCCGCGTTGCGCGCGGCGACGAGCCCGTCGATCATCCCGCGCGCCGCCGCGCCGGTGTCGACGCCAGCGGGCGGGACGACGACCACGAGGATCGCGTCGAAGACGCCGCTCTCGACCATCGTTCGGGCGGCCTCGCCGTAGTGTTCGGGCGTCGCGGTCGCGACGAGGTCGAGCGGGTTTCCCGTCGAGGCCTGCGGCATGATGCGCGACGCAAGGCGTTCGCGCAAAGGCGCGGGCATGAGCGGCAATTCGAAACCCCTGGTTGCGAGCGCGTCCGCGACGAGCGTTCCGGGGCCGCCGGCGTTGCTGATGATTCCGACGCGGTTTCCCCTGACGCGCGGCATCCGGGAGAGCGCCGAGGCGAGCAGGAAGGCCTCTTCGAGCGTCTCGGCGACGACGGCGCCCGACTGGGCGAGGAGCACTCCTGCGAGCCGGCCGTCGCCCGCGAGGCTGCCCGTGTGCGACTTGGCCGCCGCCGCTCCGGCCTCGGTCCGGCCGGATTTCAGAACGACGACGGGCTTGGCGGAAGCCGCCTCCCTGAGAATGCGCGCGAAACGCGGCGCGTCGGGGATCGCTTCGAGGTAGGCGAGGATGACCTTTGTGTTCGGATCGTCCGCGTAGAGCGGCAGCAGGTCGCATGCGGTCACGTCGGGTTGGTTGCCCGTTGACGCGATGCGCGAGAAGCCGAGGCCGTAGGCGGACGCGAAGTCGAGCATCGCGGCCCCGATTGCGCCGCTCTGGGTGATGAGGCCGATGCCGCCGCGCTCCGGGATCGTCTGGAGCATGTTCGCGTGTAGCCGAACGGCGGGGTCGGTGTTCAGGATGCCCATGCAGTTCGGCCCCATGAGGCGCATGCCGTAGCGGTTGACGATGTCCATGAGCGCGCGTTCCTGCGCCCCGCCCTCGTCGCCGGTCTCGCGGAAGCCGGCCGTGAGCGCGACCATCGCGCCGACGCCCTTCCGTCCGCACTCATCCGCGACCTCGAGGACGCCGTCCGACGGCACCGTGAGCATTGCGAGATCGACGTCGGACGGAATGTCGAGAACCGAACGGAATCCCTTCACGCCGTCGACCGTCTCGCCCTTCCGGTTCACGGGGAATACCTCGCCCGCGAAGTCGTAGCTCCGGATGTTCCGGAATACGGCATTGCCGATGCCCGGACGGGCCGACGCGCCGATGACGGCGACGCGCTTTGGCGAGAAGAGGCATTCGGTCCGCCGTTCGTGAAGCGGTGGGTTCTCCCGCCACGACTCGAAACGGAGGCCTTTCGGGGCCGGAACGCCGCGGAAGAAGACCGAGTCGCGCTCGTCGAGGCCGAAGGAACCGTTCGCGATCTCGAGCGTCGTGCGCGCGCCGACGATGCGCCCCTCGTCGTTGACGGACGGGAGGTAGCGGCGGACGCGGTCCTTCCCTTCGAGTCCGTCGCCGGTGTCGACCGGGACGCCGGGCGAGACGATCAGGATGGGGCCGCCGTCGATGAGGTCGGTCGCGAGGTAGGACGACGCGCGGATCTCGGACTCTCCGCCCGCGAGCGTGGAGCCGACGCCGTCGGCCCCCGCGTAGGCGCGCCGCCCGTCCTTCTCTATGGCGAGGTCGGCCGGGTGGACGCCCCACGTGATCAGCGACCCCGTGACGACGGATGTCGTGGCCCAGACGTACCCCGCGAGAAGGACGCCGTCGGGGGCGTAGGGCGCGAGGAGGTCGAGGATCTTCCGGTCGTAATCTGCCCGGACGGTCCGGTCCTTGAGCGGCGTTCCGCGATCGGCGTAAAAGGCCCGGATGTCGATCGAGAGGCCGGGGATTCCAAACTCCTCCGCGGTCCGGAGCGCCTTCGCCTCCGGAGAATCGGCGAAGACCGCGACGATTTCGAAGGGGGAGCCTCCGGGCGTCGCTTCGAGCGTCCGCTGAAGCTCCAGGGTTTTCCAGAGCGTGTTCCCCGACCCCGAGGCCAGACCGGCGACGCGCATCCGGCCCCGTGCGGCGTTCCATATCGGTTGGATCATTGGCTGTCCTCCTGTTTCTTTCGTGTGCGCTTCCTGGGAAGCGCGGGTTCCGTACTCTTGAGCGTGTCGAGGATGGTCTTCTGGTGGCGCATGGACGACTCCGTGATCTTCTTCTGATCTCCCGACCGCAGCGCGTCGATGATCTCCTCGTGCTCCGCGGGCGCATGTTGCAGGATCGGACTCTCCGGGTCGAGGATCTTGCGTTCGAGCATGCTGATCCGCTGGAGCCGGATCGTATCCGTGATCTCTTCGAGCTGTTCGAGAAGCATCTTGTTGGGGTAGACGCTGAAGATCGCCCGGTGGAACTTGTCGTTTTCCTCGAGCGCGCGATGGTTCTGTCCCGTCTTGAGGAAATGCTGCATGTTGTTGTTGAACTGCACGGCCTTTTCGATGTCTATCCCGGAGACGTAAGGTGCGATGCGGTCCATGACGTAGGACTTCAGCGCGTGCTGGATCTCCTGCATCTGGAAGAACTCGTCGAGCGAGAGCAACATCACGCTCCAGCCGATACGCGCCTCGGATTTCACGAATCCTTCGCGGGCCAGGCGTCCGAGCGCCTCCCGTATCGGGGTCTTGCTGACCTTGAGTTCCCGGGCGAGTTCATCCACGTTGAGCCTGTCGCCCGGCGCGCAGGAACCGTCCAGAATCCGTCTCCGGATTTCCGAAAGAACCGCTTCGACGATAGTGGGAATCTTCATGTCGTGTCGCCTCCTGTGAGCTTTCCCCGGCCCGCAAAATCTGATATAGTATCCGATATCCGAAGATGCTATATCCTGCGGAGCCGTTTGTCAATTCGGGACTATGCGGCAATGGTACACGACGGCGGCCCGCGGCGGAAGGAGAGGATGGTTGATGGTGCGTATCGGTCATGCGTTGTGCAGGTGCGCGGCGGCCGCGTGTGCGGCGGTGGTTGTGGGAGCGGCGGCAGTCGGAGGAGGTGTTCCGGCGTCGGCGGCGGAGTATATCGTCAAGATCGCGAACGTGACGGCGCCGGACCATCCACTGAACAGGAGCTTCGAGAAGATGGCCGCGATCCTGAACGAGCGGTCGGGCGGAAGGATCGAGGCGAAGGTCTACCCCAGCGCGCAGCTCGGCAATCTCCGCGCGATCGCGGAGGGGTTGCAGCTCGGGACCATCGAGATGGGCACGCAGAGCCCGGGCGGGCTGGCGTCGTTCATGCCGCTGCTCGGGGTCCTCGAACTGCCCTACGTCTACCGGAGCAACGATCACGTCTACAAAGTCGTCGACGGTCCCATCGGCGCGGAACTCAACGAGAAGTTCCGCGCGAAGACGGGAATCCGGATTCTCGGGTACTGGATGAACCTCTACCGCAACACGACGAACAACAAGCGCGCCATCGCCGCGCCTGCGGACTTCAAGGGCCTCAAGATCCGCGTTCCGGAGACGAAGACGGTCATGGACACGATGAACGCGCTCGGAGCGAGCCCCGTTCCGATGGCGTTCGGCGAGGTGTACACGGCGTTGTCGCAGGGCATCATCGACGGGCAGGAGAACCCGCTGTCGATCATCTGGGCCTCGAAGCTCTACGAAGTGCAGAAATACCTGTCGCTGACGGGGCATGTCTATTCCCCGACGGTCGTGATGATCTCCGATGCGTTCTACAAGAAGCTGCCCGAGGATCTTCAGAAGCTCGTCGTCGCGGCGTTCGAGGAAGTGCGTCCCGAGGCGCGGCGGATCGTCGAAGAGCAGGAGAAGGACCTCGTCGCGAAGCTGAAGGAGAAGGGAATGCAGGTCAACGAGGTCGACCCCGAACCGTTCAAGGCCGCGATGGCGCCCGTCTACGACGCGTTCGTGAAGGCGAGCGGCGCGGAGGCCGGCGGGTACATCGCGAAGATCCAGGAGACGAAGTAGCGTCCGTTCTCCCGTCCGTCCAGCACGGACGGCTTCATGAATCCATGAATCCATGAGACCGGGGGCGGCGGCGTCAGCGTCGCCTCCGGCGTTTTTAAGGAGGTGTCGCATGTGCGTGCAATCGCCGCGTTCCTGAGCGGCCTGACGGTGCGGATCGACCGGATCGTCAACCGCCTTCTCTTCGTCATTCTCTTCGTCATGACGGCCGTGACCTTCGCGCAGGTCGTCGCGCGCTACGCGCTCGGCTTTTCGATCTCCTGGAGCGAGGAGCTGTGCCGGTTCCTGTTCATCTGGATCATCTTCCTCGGCGTTCCGCCGCTGATCCTGCGTTCGGGGATGACGGCCTTCGATATGCTTCTCCGGAGCCTGAAGGGGTGGAAGGCCGTCGTCGCGGGGTGCGTCGTGTCCGGCGCGTCGTTCTGTTTCTTCTGGCTCATGGCCGTCGGAAGCCTGCCGCTCGTCGAACGGCAGATTCCGCAGATCGCGACGTCCCTGCCCGTGTCGATGGGGCTCGTGTACGGCGTGATCCCGCTGAGCGGAGGGCTCTCCCTGCTCTTCGCGGCGGAGCGGCTGCTCCGTCTGTTCGTCCCCGCGGACGGGGAGGCGCGCTGAGCTATGGATATCCTGCTGTTTTTCGGGGTCTTCTTCGCGATGCTTCTGATCGGCATGCCGATCGCGATTTCGCTCGGGTTCGTCGGCATCCTGCTCGCGATGTCGCGCGGCGTGTTTAACCCCGTCCTTCTCGGCCACATCATGTACCAGGGCGTGGACAGCTTCACGCTGCTCGCGGTTCCGTTCTTCATGCTCGCGGGGAGCCTGATGGAGGAGGGAGGCATCTCCCGGAGGCTCATGGATTTCGCGTTCGCGCTCGTCGGACGGATGCGCGGCGGGCTCGCGCAGGTCGCCGCGGTGTTGTCGATGCTCTTCGCGGGATTGTCGGGATCGGCGGTCGCGGATACGGCGGCCGTCGGTTCGCTGCTGATTCCGTCGATGAAGGCGAAGGGGTACCGCGAGGGGTTCTCGGCGGCGCTCGTCGCCGCGGGCGGCGCGATCGGCCCGATCATCCCGCCGAGCATTCCGATGATCATCTACGCCGTCGCCGCGAATGCGTCGGTCGCGAAGCTCTTCATGGGCGGCATCCTGCCCGGCGTCGCGTTCGGCGTCCTGCTCATGATCTACTCGCACATCGAGGCGGTCCGATTCAATTACCCGCGCGAGGAGGGCTCCTTCAGCGTCCGGGAGCTGGCCCGCGCGTTCCGCGACGGCTTCCTCGCGCTGCTCATGCCCGTGATCATTCTCGGCGGCATCCGCCTCGGGATCTTCACGGCGACGGAGTCGTCCGCGATCGCCGTGGTCTATGCGTTCGTCATCGGGAAGTTCGTCTACGGCGAGCTGACGTGGAAGCGGATTCCCGAAGTCTTCGCGGGGGCGGCGCGGAGCACGTCGGCCGTCATGTTCATCATCGCGGTCGCGTCGTTCCTGAGCTGGGTGCTGACGAGCCTCCAGGTTCCGCAGACGATCACGCTGTTCCTGACCTCGCTGTCGACGAACCCGACCGTGATCCTGCTGATCCTGAACGCGTTCATTCTCTTCCTCGGCTGTTTCATCGACGCCGTATCGATCATCGTCCTCATCACGCCCGTCGCGCTTCCGGTGATCCATCAGCTCGGAATCGACCCGGTGCTCTTCGGACTGCTGCTCGTCTGCAACGTCTGCATCGGCGCGCTCACGCCTCCTGTCGGAACGTGTCTGTTCGTCGCCTCGGGCGTCGGACGCGTGGATCTGTCGAAGACGGCGGTCGCGGTCCTTCCGATCGTGTGCATCGCGATCGCCGCGCTCGTTCTCGGGATCCTGTTTCCGCAGGCGCTCCTGTGGCTGCCGGATATGATCGGGTGATGTAGAATAGCTCCGGGGCGCATGCGCGCCCCGGAAGCGAGGGAGAGCCATGGAGCGTTCTGACGGCGAAACGGGGGCGTTCGGCCGGGATTTTCGGGTCTGCCTGTGGGCGACCTTCATGATCCAGTCCTTCCAGTCGATGTTCTTCATGTATCCGCAGGTGCTGTACGTCCAGGGCTTTTCGCTCGCCGCCTCCGGGTGGCTCATGAGCGCGTTCAATCTCGCGTCGACGGCGTCCCGTCCGGTTGCGGGGCGACTCGTGGAACGGGCCGGCTTCCGCAACACGCTCGTCGCCGCGTGTCTGGGGCTCACCGCGTTCACGATTCCGCTTCTGGTCGCCCGCTCGGGAATCGCGCTCTTCGTCCTTCGCCTCGGAATGGGGTTCTTCTGGGGCGTCGCGATGGTCGGAGTGTCGTCCTACCAGTCGCTGGCGGTTCCGCCGGAGCGCCGGGGAAGCGCCTTCGCGCTCGTCTCGATGGCCTACGTCCTGCCGCAGCTCACGCTTTTCGTCCTCGTGGAACGATTCATCTCGCTCGGATACGTCCGGCTTTTCGTCGCATCCGTCATCGTCGTCGACCTCTTGGCCGCGTGGCTTTCGCTGTCGTTTCGCGGCGATCTCCGGACCGGGAAGGGGGAGGCGCGCGTCTGGGGCGCGTGGAGCGATCTTCCGAAGGTTCCGGGCTTTTGGGTGCTCCTCGGCACGATTCTCTGCTGGTCGGTCGTGAATTCTTCCATCCTGCAGTACCTTCCGATGCTCGCCGCGTCGCGCGGGTGCAACGCGAGCGCCTTCATCGCCGTCAACGCGGCAATGTCGCTCGTCGTGCGGCTTCTGTTCGCGCAGGCCATGAATCACATGGACCGGCGGATCATGCTCTGCGGCGCGCTGACGCTCATGGGCGGAATGACGCTTCTGCTGCTCGTCGCGCGGACGAATGCCTGGTTCATCGCCATCGGGGTCGTCTACGGCTTCGGCATGGGCTTCGGGTTCCCCGCGATGCTCGCGCTGATGCCGGATATCTTCCCCGAACACCTTCGTCCCAAGGGCGTGTCCGTGAGTTTCTTCGCGCTCGACCTGGGGTTCATCGTGTCGCCGTTCCTGGTCGGGTATGGCGGTCAGCTTCTCGGACTGGATGCGACCTTTGCGCTGATCGGCGTGACGGGGGCCGTGACGGTCGCAACGCTCTACTTCCGCGCATGGCGCAGGATCCGAAACGCGTAGTCCCCGTTTCCTGATACAATACGGCGACATTTCATCACTTTTTTCGAGGAGGAAGACCATGCGTCGAAGTTCCGTTTCCCGTGTGACGTGTTTCATTGCCGCCGCGCTCCTTTTCTCCGGCGCCGCCAGCGCCGAGGGCTGGAAACTCGCTCCCGTGTCGGAGCGCTTTCTGAAATCGCCGATCGACCGGTCGGCCGTTTCGGCCACGGGGCACGCGACCGGATACAGGCCCGGGCCAATCGACTTCGGCGCGGCCGATGCGATGATCGCCGGAAACGCGTCGAAGAGAACCTCCAGAGGCTCCTTGCCCGCCGCCTACGATCTTCGGACGCTCGGACGCCTGACTTCGGTCCGGAATCAGGGGGCGTACGGAATCTGCTGGACCTTTGCGGCGCTCGGTTCGCTCGAGTCCACGCTGCTTTCGGCCGGAGGGCCAGCGAAAAATCTCTCCGAGTGGCATATGGGGTACTTCGCGTTCGCCGATACGGTCCCGTTCACCGGTAGTCCCTACAACGGCGGGTACGACTGGCAGGCGGTCGCGATGCTGGCCCGCCGGCGGGGCGCCGTGAACGAGGCGGACTGCCCGTACGGCGGCGCGAATCCGACCGGAAACGAGCCGAACTCGGTCTTTCTGCTCGACGCGCTGCATCTGCCGCAGATCAGCCCGAGCCAGTATTGGGTATTGGACCAATACCCCGAGCTCATCCGCGACACGGTCAAACAGGCCGTGATCGACAAAGGCGCGGTGTCTATCGGCATCTGGATGAACGAGTCCGACCCCGCGATGTGGGACGCGGCGACGAATTCGTATTACACGGCCGTCGGAAACAAATCGGCGAACCATGCGGTTCTCATCGTCGGATGGAACGATGCGTACCCGGCCGCGAACTTCGCGACGCAGCCCGCCGGACCCGGCGCGTGGATCGTGAAGAACAGCTGGGGAACGGGGTGGGGCGACGCAGGATACTTCTACGTCTCGTACTATGAACCGTCGCTCGACTCGGGAGTCGCCTACGTCGGCGCGACGGCTGACCCATACCTTCGCCGGTACGACTACGACCCGCTCGGATGGGTGAGGAACGCCGGCGGCGGCGACGTCGATACGGCATGGTTCGCGAACATGTGGACCGCCCAGGCGTCCGAGAGCGTCGCGGCGGCCTCCTTCTACGCGTACATGCCCAACTCCGTCTACGAGATCCGCGTCTATCGCAACGCGACGGCGGGGAACCCCGTCTCGGGAACGGCGACGCTCTCCGCGAGCGGGACGCTCGCGGAGACGGGGTATCACACGGTTCCGTTCGGGACGCTCGTCCCCGTCGCGGCGGGGGAGCGATTCTCCGTAGTCGTGAAGCTCACGACCCCAGGATACAACTACCCCGTTCCGGTCGAATTGCCGCTTCAGGGATACTCCGACAGCGCGACCGCGAACGCCGGAGAGAGCTTCTACAGTCTGAACGGCGCGAGCTGGACGGACGCGACGCTCCTGTACGCGAACGCGAACGTCTGTCTCAAGGCATTCACGAAGGCCGGAGCGCCCACGAACACGCCGGGCGGCGGCAGTTCAGGCGGCGGATGCTCCTCGGGCGCGGCGTCGCTCTGGGCGCTCCTGCTGCTCGTTCCGGCGTGCGTTCCGTTCGCCGTGAAATCGAAGCGCTAGAGCGGTGCGATGCGAGAGGGGGAGGCGGAGTTATCCGCCTCCCCCTTTTCCGTATCGTCGAAGGACCGCTTTCCCGTCAGCCCCGGGCCGGCTTCGTCACCTTGAAGAAGATCGCGTACAGGACCGGGACGACGACGAGCGTGAGCGCCGTGGCGAATGTGAGGCCGAACATGATCGTCACGGCCATCGCGGAGAAGAGCGTGTCGAAGTAGAGCGGAATCATCCCGAGGACGGTCGTCATGGCGGCCATGAGGACCGGCCTCGCGCGGCTGATCGCGGAACCCACGATGGCGTCGTACGGAGTCTTGCCCTCCCGCACCTCGAGGTCGATCTGGTCGATGAGCACGATCGCGTTCTTGATGAGCATCCCCGCGAGGCTCAGGAAGCCCAGGAGCGCCATGAAGTCGAAGGACTTGCCGAAAACGAGGAGCCCGGCGGTCATCCCCGTGAGCGAGAGCGGCAGCGTCAGGAGAATGATCGACACCTGCCCGAAGGCGTTGAAGAGCATCACGAGGATGAGAACGATGAAGACGAACGAGAGGGGAATCATCCCCATGAGTCCGCTCTGCGCCTTCTGCGAGCTTTCGTACTCCCCGCCCCATTCGAGGCTGTACCCCGGAGGCAACGGAATCCCCTCGATCTTCGGGCGGATCTTCCCGAAGAGGACGCCGGTCCGTCCGTCCGACGCGTCGCACTCGATCGTGATGGTGCGCATCCGGTTTCTCCTGTAGATCGTGGGGTCCTCCGCGAGCACGGGGAGCCCCGACGTGACCTGGACGAGCGGGATGTAGCGGCGCATGAGCTGACTCCAGACCTGGACGTCCGGCATCGTTCCGGCGTTTCCACGATCGAGCAGCGGAAGGCGCGCGACGATCGGGATGAGCTTGTCGTCCTCGCGGTAGAGACCGACCGACGAGCCCGAGAACGAGAGCTCGAGAGCCGTCGCGACGTCGCGTCGCGTCAGGCCTGAAGAACGGAGTCTCGTCTCGTCGAGCTGCGGCCGGATGACCTTGACGCGTAGCCCCCAGTCGCACTTGATGTTCATGCTCTCTGAAAACCCGCGCATGATTTCCGTCGTCCGCGCCTCGAGATCGCGGAGCACCATCGGATCCTCGCCCCGGAAACGGGCCTGGATCTTGGCTCCGCCGCCCGTCCCCTTGCTGAAGGCGCGTACGCGCGGGTCGATGTGCGGCATCTCCTTCGTGACGAAGTCCGCGACGTCGCGCATGAGTTTTTCGGCCTCGACCGTCCCCTTCGCCGTGACGACGAGGCTCCCGTAGCCGCTCTCCGAGTCGCCCGGGGTATAGGTCAGGATAAAGCGGAGCGCCCCTTCGCCGGTATAGGAGGCGACGGACGCGGTCTCAGGGCGCGAGAGCAGGAAGCGTTCGACCGAATGGACGTCTTCGGCCGTCGTTTCGATGTGCGTTCCCTTCGCCCTCCAGAAGTCGATCGTGAACATCGGACTCGTCGAGTTCGGGAAGAACGATTTGTCCACGAGTCCGAAACCGACGACGGAGAGCACGAGAACGCCGACGACGACCCAGACGACGATGACTCTGCCGCGGAGGCATCCCTCGAGAAACGCCCTGTACATCCTGTAGAGGCGGGAACCGTACGGGTCGACGCCCTGCTCCGACGCGGCGGGTTTGAGAACGAGGATCCCGGCGAGGGGCGTGACCGTGACGGCCAGGACCCA
Organism: Lactivibrio alcoholicus; assembly: GCF_055390895.1. Taxonomy (NCBI): domain Bacteria; kingdom Thermotogati; phylum Synergistota; class Synergistia; order Synergistales; family Aminobacteriaceae; genus Lactivibrio; species Lactivibrio alcoholicus. The sequence goes on along the minus strand of NZ_AP042471.1, from coordinate 991,955 downwards.
GCTCAGGAGCAGCGATATGCCGACGACCTGAAAGAGGCTGCCGCAGAACTCTCCCGTGCTGTCGGGGGAGAGGCCGATCGGCGCGAACGCGATGATCGCGATCAGCGTGGCTCCCATGAGAGGCCATTGGGTCTGTTTGACGACCTCGATCGCGGCCGACGCGCGGTCCTGTCCCATCTGGGAGCGGACGAGAATCCCGTCGGCGACGACGATCGCGTTGTCGACGAGCATTCCGAGAGCGACGATCAGCGCGCCGAGCGAGATGCTGTGGAGATCGATGTGAACCATTCTCATGACGACGAACGTCGCGAGGATCGTGAGCAGCAGTACCGCGCCGATGAGCATCCCGCTGCGGAGCCCCATGAAGACGAGAAGGAGGCCGATGACGATCACGAGCGATTCGAGCAGGTTGACGATGAAGTTGTTGATCGCGTCGCGGACCGTATCCGACTGGTAGTAGATCAGCCCGAGGCGCATCCCGACCGGGGTCTCCGGCTCGAGTTCCCTGAGCCGCTGTCTGACGGCGTCTCCCATCGTGATGACGTTGCCGCCCCTGACGTTGGAGATCCCGATGCCGATCGCGGGTTCTCCGTTGAAGCGCATAAGCGCGCGCGACGGGTCGACGTATCCCCTCGTGACGGTTGCGATGTCTCCGAGCCGGATCATGTTGCCGGACGAGCCCAGGAGCAGCAGCGATTCGATCTGCTTCGGCGACGAAAACGTTCCCGTCGGGTCGATCCGGATATAGTCCGTTCCGGCCTTCACTTTGCCCGCCGAGGCCACGACGTTCTGCGCCTTGAGCGTGTCGAAGATCTCCTGGAGCGAAATTCCGAGCTGCGCCATCCGTGTCCGGGAGAGTTCGACATAGACGGCTTCCCGCTGGGCGCCCGCGATTCTGACGTTCGCGACTCCCGGGACGAGCAGGAGTTCCTTGCGGAGCCGGATCGCGAAGTCCTCGAGCTCTCTCGGCGTGTACCCCTTCCCCGTGAGCGCGAAGTAGACGCCGAAGACGTCGCCGTAGTCGTCATTGACGAGCGACGGTCCCGCTCCGGGCGGGAGCATTCTCTGGACGTCGCCGACCTTGCGCCGGAGTTCGTCCCAGATCTGGGGGAGGTCCTTTCCGGTGAAGGTATCCTTGATGTCCACGTAGATCACGGACGCCCCCTCCTGCGAGAGGGAGCGGACCTTGTCCACCTGTCCGAGCTGCTGGATCGCGCTCTCGATGACCTCGGTAACCTCCTGCTCCACCTCGACAGGCGAGGCTCCCGTGTACGCCGTGCTCACGACCGCCGTCTTGATCGTGAACGACGGATCCTCGAGCTTGCCGAGGCCCGTATAGGCGGCAATGCCTCCGAGCGAGAGGAGGAGGACGAGGAACCACGTGATCGTCTTTTTGCGGATCGAATACTCGGCGATGTTCATGGCCGTTTCCCCCTACTTTCCGGAGGGTGCTTCGCCCCGTTCCGAAGAGGAAACGTACAGCCTGACCTTCTCCCCCTCCGCGAGGAGCTGCGTTCCGGCGACGACGATCCTGTCCCCCGGCTTCAGATCTCCCGACACGATTGCGGACTCGTCCCTGTAATCGACGATCTCGACGGGGACGCGCCGGACCGCCCGGGGCTCTCCCGAGACCTTCCAGACGAAGTGCTTCTCTCCCGCATCCGCGACGACCGCTCCCGACGGGATCGCGTACCCCGGAGCCGCGTCCGCCAGTTTCTCCGCCGAAAGCTGGACGGTCGCCGTCATTCCGGGCAGGATGACGAGACCTTCGGGGTAGGTCATTCCGAACGTGATCGCGTAGGTCTGCGTCTGCGGGTCCGCCCGCGTCGAGGCCTCCTTGAGGTAGAGCGGGAAGAGCCGGTCGGGAAGTGCGTCGAACTGGGCGTTCATCTCGATCGTGCCCGCGGATTTCGATCGCATGAGGTCCTGTTCGGGCAGGGCGATGACGATCTCGAGTTCCGACAGGTTCTGGATCGTCACGAGCGGCTGATCCTTCTGGACGCTCTGGAAGTTCTCCATGTAGCGGTCGACAACGATCCCCGAGAAGGGGGCGCGGAGTTCGGTGTCGTCGCGCGCGCTCTGCGCCGCCTGCACCTTCGCCGCGAGTCCCTTGATCGTCGCCTCCATCGCGTCGATGTCTTCCTTCCGCGAGCCCGTCCTGGCCTTCTGGAGTTCCTGATTGGCCGCGTTGAGCGATGCCTTCGCGACGTCGTACGCCGTCTTCGCCTGATCGTACGTGGATTTCGCGACGGCTCCGGACTTGAGCAGCGATTCCATGCGACGGAAGTTCGCCTCCGCCTCGTCCGTCCGGGCCTTCGCCGACGCCACCTGGGACGAGAGCGCCGAGATCTCTTCCTTCCGGGCTCCGGCCTTCATCGCGGCGAGCTGCGCCTTCGCGTTGTCGAGCGCGCTCTGCGCGTTCTGAAGCTGGATGTCGAAGTCCCTCGGGTCGAGTCTGGCGATGAGGTCGCCCTTCATGACCTTCTGTCCCTTGAGCGTCGGGAGCTCCATGAGCGTTCCGGCGACGCGGAAGGAAAGGTCGACGCGTTGCGACGCGAGGACCTTTCCGGGGTAGGACCGCCGGAAGCTGTCCTCTCCCCGTGCGAGTGCGACGGTCTTGACCGGTCGGGGAATGGGCTCCCTCGGGGTCACGTCTGCCGCACGCCGTTCGCGGAGGACGACGTATCCTCCGACGGCGGCGAGAATGAGAACGAGAACTGCGATGATCTTTCGAGACACTGATACTCCCCCTTTTGCCCGATGTGGGCTGTACTATAGCAGATTCGTTCCGTCCGCAGGAGAACCGGGGAGTTTCCGCCCGGATCCGCTCCGTCGCGTCCACTCGACCCGGTGCGTGGGAACGATTTCGATGCCGGCTTCCGTGAGACGTTCCGTGATCGCGAACCTGAGCTCGCTCATCGTGTCGTGGAAGAGCGACCACGAGAGCAGAAGGTCGTGCTGCGAGAGGTAGAAGGAGAGCCGGAAGGTCAGCGAGTGTTCCGCGAAATCCGCGAACGTGACGCTCGGCGCGGGGGATCGAAGGACGCTCGGGTGTATGGCGGCGACTTCGAGAAGGAGACGTTCGACCTCCCTCACGGGAGCGCCGTACGCGATTCCGATGGTGAGCCGCAGCTTCACTGCCTTCGACGAGAATGTCCTGTTGACGATCCGGTTTTCCCAGAAGAAGCTGTTCGGCAGAAAGACGTCCACGCCGTTGAACGTGAGGACGTGCGTCGTTCGCGAATCGATCTCCTTGACAACGGCGACGTCGTTGTCGATTTCGATGATGTCGTGGATCCTGACCGGTTTCTCGATCATGAGGGCGAGGCCGCTGATGAGGTTGCGGAAGAACTCCTGCGCGCCGAGCCCCACGCCCACGACGATCGCGCCGCCGAGGAACGCGAAGGCTGTCAGCGGGATGCGGACCGCGTGAAGGGCGAAGACCGCGAGAATCGTCACGAAAACGTACTGTGCGAGGCGAAGCAGCAGGCTCGCGACGTGGATATCCTGTCGCTGTCTGCGGTAGAGGCGCTTTTTGACGAACCGGATGATCGCGTTTCCCGCCGGGATTCCGACGAGCAGGATCAGAAGCGCTTCGAGGAGCTTTCCGAGCGTGACGGGGACGTCTCCGGTCGCCCAGAGTTCGATGTCGCCGAGATCCGAGATGCGCCGTTCGACGGATGCCTTCAGCCGCTCGCCGATCCCGGCGATGTCCCGGAGCCTGCCGATCTCGTCGAGAAGGCGGCGCTGCAACCGCGAAAAGGAAAGGAGAACGGAGATGTACTCGAGCGTCTCCCCCTTGCCGCGTTCGAGAACCGGCAGGCGGGACGGATGCGACCCCTCCGGCGAGGCCGCGTACGCGGCGACGTTCGCGAGAAAACGCTGTCTGTCCGTCAGCCGGGCGCGCACGACATCGCCCCACCACTTCGCCTCGCCGGCCCATTCGTCGAGGACGGCCGTTTCCGGCGGAGTCGGGCGCAGGATCGCGTATCTGCGTTCCCACGTTTCCCGGACGGCGTTCAGCAGTCCGGCGGCCTGTCGTGCCTGGTCCTCGAGCTTTCGGATCGTCTCCCGGAGCCCGCTCTCTCCCTGGGTCGCCGCGAGAAGCGATGCGTACCATTCGGCGCTTTCGAGGAAGCGGGACGAACGTTCCCCGATCCGGTCGATCTGTCCCCGAAGATCCTCCTCGTCGCAGGCGAGCCCCTTCCGGATCGCGGCGACGCGCTCGCGGAGGCGTCCTCTCTCCTCGTCGAGGATCGCGCGGGCGAGTTCTGAAACGACGCTGCGGATCCTGTAGAACTCCGTCGACGTTTCGATCGTCTCCTCTTCGGTCCTGAGGAAACGGAGGGTCCATTCGGCCTTCTTCCGCGCGGAGGATCCTCCGGTGGCGTCGCCGAGCCGGTCGGTCGCCCGACGGATCTTTCTGCGCACCGTGTCGAGGGATTCGGCGTCTTCCTTCAATCCCTCGCGGATCTGATCCTGCTGGAATTCGTTTTCGCGGAGTTGCTCGTCGAGGTCGTCGAGACGTTCGAGATGCTCGTCGAGATAGGAGAGCGGGTACGGGGCCGGACGGGAGATCGGCGGCAGGGAGGCGAGGCGGGATTCCCCGCGCCTTCGGGAAAGCTCGCGGATGCGGCCGACGGCGCTGATCGAGCGGGAATACACGTTTCCGACCGTCGTGAGCATGTACTCGTAGCTCTTCACATCTTCGGGGGCGACGCCGTAATCCGTCGCGGGAGAGGACGCTTCCTCGCGGCGGTATGCGCCGATCCGTTCGTCGAGTGCGGCCGAGCGTTCCTTCAGAGACGTTTCGAATTCCGCGAGACGAGTTTCGGAAATGTCGCCCTGAAGGGGGGCGGGGGGAGCGGCGAGCGCGACGGGCGAAAGGAACGAGAGAACGACGAGCGCCCGAAGGAGGCGAAGGAAGGGCAGGCGAAAGAGTTGCCCCTGTCCCGCGATGCGGTCCGGGGTGTTCCTTCCGCCTGCCGGAACCATCTGCACGCCGCTCCGGGGACTAGATGCGACTGACCCCGGCGTCGCGCGCGGCCTGCGAGACTGCGGCGGCGACGGCCGGGACGACGCGGGGATCGAGAGCCGCCGGGATGATGTTTTCGGGCGCGAGCTCCGCCTCGGGGACGAGTCCCGCGAGTGCGTACGCCGCGGCGATCTTCATGGATTCCGTGATACGGCTCGCGCGGACGTCGAGCGCTCCCTTGAAGATGCCCGGAAAGCCGAGGCAGTTGTTGATCTGGTTCGGGAAGTCGCTGCGCCCCGTCGCGACCACGGCGGCTCCGGCGGCTTTCGCCTCGTCGGGGAAGATCTCGGGTGTCGGGTTGGCCATCGCGAACACGATCGCTCCTCTGTTCATGGTCTTCACCATGTCGGCCGTCAGAAGGCCGGGGCCGGAGACGCCGAGAAAGACATCCGCTCCGCGCATGACGTCGGAGAGGCTGCCGCGTTCGCGCCCCGGGTTCGTGTCGCGCGCGACGGCTTCCTTGGCTTCGTTCATGTGGTCCGTCCGTCCGGCGTAGATCGCGCCGGAGCGGTCGCAGAGGATTGCGTTCCGCGCGCCCGCGCTCATCGCGAATCGGATGATGGCCGTTCCCGCGGCGCCCGCGCCGCTCGCGACGATCTTGACGTCGGAGAGCTTCTTTCCGACGATTCTGAGAGCGTTCAGGAGTCCGGCGAGAACGATGACGGCCGTTCCGTGCTGGTCGTCGTGGAAAACCGGGATATCGCAGCGTTCCTGGAGCAGCCGTTCGACGTCGAAGCACCGCGGGGCGGAAATGTCCTCGAGGTTGATTCCGCCGAATGACGCGGTGATCAGGGCCGTCGTCCGGACGATCTCCTCCGTGTCGCGGGAGTCGATGCAGATCGGAAAGGCGTCGATTCCCGCGAAGCGCTTGAAGAGCGCGCACTTGCCCTCCATGACGGGGAGCGACGCGGCCGCGCCGATGTCCCCGAGCCCGAGAACGGCGCTTCCGTCCGTGACGACAGCTACCATGTGTCCCTTCGACGTCACCTCGTATGCGGCCTCCGGACGGCGTTCGATTTCCCTGCACGGCTCCGCCACGCCGGGCGTGTAGGCGACGGCCAGGTCGTGCATCGTCTCGATGGGCAGGAGACTCGATACGCTGAGCTTTCCCCTGCTTTTGCGGTGTGTCTCGAGCGATTCCGTGTAGATGGCGTTTCTGTCCATGTGTTCTCTTCCTCCTCGCGAATCTGAAGTGGATGGTGCGTTTCTTCCGTCGTTATTTCCTGTGCGGGGCGTACCGAACGTTGAGCCTCCCCTTGAGCGACGCGCGAATGTCGAGATGCGTCGCTCCGGCGGCGACGTCCTCGAGCGTCAGTTCGTCGAGCTTTCCGGTCAGCACGAAATGCTCGTCCGCGACGGCTTTTGAAAGGGCATCTCGGATCGATTCGCGGGCTTTTTCGAGCGGTTCGGCGACGGACCACACGAGCCTCGACTGAAGCGACCGCACGAACGCAGGCTTCGCGAGCCACGAAGCCTTCGCCGCGAGCCCGGAAAGCGTCGACGGGTCGAAGTCGAATTCGTCGATGCGGACGGTTTCGGTTTTCGGGTCGAGAACCGGAACCCCCGTCAGGTAGATCATCCCCTCGGTGCGCGAAAAGAAACCGCGGCCCTGCGCTTTGACATCCGCGGCGACGACGATCCTGTTCCCGTTCCCGTATACTTTCAGATCCCGGATCGTCACCCGGGTTCCCTCTGTGTAGAATTCCTTTCCCTTCCAGACCGGCGCGAGCGCTTCGGAGATCGCGACGTAGGTCATCGAGAGCGGCAACTGGACGTCGACGCCACGGGAGCGCGGCAGGCCCTTCGCGAATTTCGGGAGCAGGGTCTCGACGCGTTCGGGAGGAGGAGAGCCCGCGATGACTCGAAGTCCGGCGATCAGTCCCAGCGTGACGGTCAGGGACGTTTCGTCCATCCCGACGAGAGGTTTGTAGATGTTGCGCGGTTCGACCTCGAGCCAGACGTCGGGATTGGCCCGGACGCGGACGGGGGAATGCAGGGCGCGCCACTGTTCTGCGGCGAGCGCCCGAAGACGGAGGCTTTCGTTCAGCGACTTCTCGATCTCTCCGGCCTCTTCCCTGAAGCGGGAGTACATGAGGTTCTCGAGGACGCCCGCGATGCCGATCGACTGGTTCAGGATGTCGAGCGCGGGTTTTTTCTTCCACTCGATCGAGATCTCGGGGCTCGTGCGAAGTTCCCAGTCGTCGCCGAACGACGGAAGCAGCGAGATCGAGAGCGCGAACGCCCCGGAAGGGGTCTGGTTCGTGCTCGGCTTCAGGCCCAGAAATTCTCCTTCCCACCGGATGCGCGACGTGAACGAGAGCGGAACCGAGAAGACCAAGCGGTTTCCGGCGGCGCGGATCGTCGTTGCGCCGGCGCGGCGGACGTGGAGATCCCCGACGGCTTTCCCTGTCGGGACGTCGATGGGACGGGCCGTCGTATCGTAGATGGCTTCCGGGAGGCGTTCGTCGGCGAGCCTCCGGAGGTCGTCGAACGATGCCGACACGGGAACTTCGACGTAGGAGTCGGCGGCCGGGACGACGTGTTCCTGGGTTGCGACGGGAGCCGGGGGTGGTACGGTCAGTCGGCTCTGTCCGGACAGAAGTCCTCCTCCCGCTGCGAGGCATCCGCCGAGAAGAATTCCCGCCGTGGCGACGATCAAGCGCATGTGTCTCATGTATCAGGACTCCTTCGGCGCGCGAAAAATCGGCACACGCCGGCAGGGGCGCGTGTCTTGGCGCTATTATGCCATACTTCCCGGTCTTTCGGTCCGCCGGAACGTCGCTCTTTTCCGAAAATGGCCGCCGAATGGAGGAAAGCGTCCCGACGGATGATTGACAGGAGCCTTCCGGGGCGTATACTGGACGTCGCATATAAACAAACGTTTGTTTGAAATTTCGGAGGCGACGGGAATGGACGGTCACTCGAAGGCGATTCGAAACGGAGATTCCGATATTTTCGGCGGCCCGGACCGCGAGGAACCGAGGGAGCGGATCCTTGCGGCTGCGGCCCGGCTCTTTGCGCGGCACGGCTGCGGAAGGGTCTCGGTCAGGGAGATTACGCGCGAGGCCGGCGTGAACATGGCGATGGTCTCGTATTACTTCGGGGGCAAGGACGGATTGTACCGAGAGATTCTCGACCGGATCTTCGGAGTTCTCGCGAAAACCGTGGAACGGGGACGCGGACTTTCTCCGCTCGAACGGGTAGCGCTCTACGTCCGGTCGGTCGACGAGCTTCACACGAAGTACCGGAATGTCGCACCGATCCTCTACCACGAGATTCTCCACCCGTCTCCGGCGTTCCGCGAGAAGTTTTCGGCGACGATCTCGGGGATCGTGAGCTTCCTCGAGGATTCGTTCGCCGAGGGGCAGCGGGAAGGCGTCTTCCGGAAGGACGCCGATCCGGCGCTCATGTCGTACGTCGTCGCGTCAGTCGTGAACTACAGGCACATCCTCAGGGCCGTCGTCGAACTCGTTCTCCCGGACCTCGCGAAAGAAGGGAAGAACGTCGATCCGCTGCTGACGCTTTTGCTCGAAGGGATGAAAACCAGATGAGGCGCATCGCGCTTGCAGTCTCGGGGATCGCGTTCGTCGCGGGGATTCTTCTCTGGACCGGAAGAATCCCTCTCCCGTTCGCGCTCGGGGGTGCGGAGGAGTCCCTTCTGCGCGCCACGGGGACAATCGAGATCCAGGAAGTGACGCTCGCCCCGAAGATCGGCGGATACGTCGCCGAAATGCGTTTCCGGGAAGGAGACGTGGTCCGGGCAGGAGATATCGTCGCGACGCTGCTTCGGGAGGATCTCGATGCGGATGTCTCGCGCGACCGTGCCGCGCTCGATCGCGGACGCGCGTTGCTCGCGGACCTCGCGAGGGGGGAGCGTTCGCAGCGGATCCGGGAGGCGTCGGCGTCCGTCGCGTCAGCGGTTTCGCGGCTGCGGCAGGCGGAGCGGGACTATGGTCGGTACCGCCGGCTCTACGAGGAGAACGCCGTGTCCCGCAAGCAGATGGACGACGTCGCGCTCGCACTGGATGTCGCACGGAACGCGTACGTCGCGTCGCGGGAAAACCGGAGCCTTCTCGAGGCGGGAAGCCGCGAGGATCAGATCGATGCCCAGCGGCGCGAGGTCGAGCGGCTCGATGCGATGCTCCTGGCCTCGATGATCCGCCGGGAGGATCGCGTGATCCGCTCGCCTCTCGGCGCGGTGGTTCTCGTGCGTGCGATGGAGCCGGGGGAGCTTGCGAATCCGGGATCGGCGCTGGTCGTTTTGGGAGACGAATCCGACTGTTGGGTCCGCGTCTATCTGCCCTCGACCATGCTCGGGAAAATCCGTCGGGGCGGAGAGGCCGAAGTCCGCGTGGATTCGTTTCCGGGGCGCGTCTTCCCCGCGTGCGTCGGGGAGATCGCGGAGAAGGCGGAATTCACGCCGCGCGAAAGCCTGACGCCAGAGGAGCGGGCGAATCTCGTCTTCCGAGTGAAGGTGCGCGTCGACAACGCCGGAGGATTTCTGCGCCCCGGAATGCCTGCGGACGTAACCTTCCGATGATCGCCGCGCGTGACGTGCAGAAGTTCTACGGTGATGTCCACGCGATCCGCGGAGTTTCGTTCGATGCGGAACGAGGGACGGTGTTCGGCATCGTCGGTCCGGACGGAGCCGGAAAGACGACGCTGCTCCGGATGATTGTCGGCGTGCTCTCGCCGTCGTCGGGGACCGTTCGGGTGGCGTTTGACGGAGGAGACGGCGAGGCGCGGCGGCGGATGGGGTACGTCGCGGGGAAATTCAGTCTCTACGAGGATCTGTCGATTCTCGAGAATCTCTCGCTATTTTCCAGGCTCTACGGGATGTCCGAAAATCGCGCGAAGGCGCGGGCGGACGAACTTCTGGACCTCACCGGACTGTCGCCGTTCGGCGACCGGCTCGCGGGAAGGCTTTCGGGCGGCATGAGGCAAAAACTCGCGATCGCGGCCGCGGTCCTCCACGAACCGGAACTCATCGTCCTCGACGAACCGGGGACCGGAGTCGATCCGGTTTCGCGACGGGACATCTGGGGCGTTCTCTATCGCCTGAACCGGAAGGGAGTGACGATCGTCGTCTCGACGTCATACATGGACGAGGCCGAACTCTGTATGAGACTCATCTTCCTCCACGAGGGACGAGTGTTGGAGTCGGGAACGCCGGACGAGATCTGCGGGCGTTTCCCGTACCGGATCCTTCGGGCCCGTTCGGAAACCCCGGGAGTCAGGAAATCTCTCGTCGACTTTCCCTGTCCCGGGACATCGAGCTTCGGCCACTCGGTTCACGTCGTCGTCGACGGAGACGATGGAGATCGGCGACTCAGGGAGCATCTCGAACGCGCCGGAATTTTCGACGCCACGGTCGACGCGATTCCCCCGACGCTCGAGGATGTCTTCGTTCTTCTGGCCGGAAACGGGGCGCATCATTCGTGAACGGCGGAAAGATGGCCGTGGAGACCGACGGACTCACACGGGACTTCGGAGCCTTCAGAGCGGTCGATCACGTGACGCTCGCGATTCCGCGCGGCGCGATCTTCGGGTTCCTCGGGCCGAACGGTTCGGGAAAGACGACGACGATCAGGATGCTCTGCGGACTTCTGCGTCCGTCGTCGGGGGACGGACGGGTCGTCGGGTGCGATATCGCCCGCGAGGGAGAAGCCATACGGCGGCGTATCGGGTACATGTCCCAGAAGTTCAGTCTCTACGACGATCTGACCGTCGCTGAGAATCTGACGTTCTATGCCGGGATGTACGGCCTCGGGAACGCGAGGCGACGCGAACGGGTGGACGCGATGATCGGTCTGGCGGATCTCCGGGGACGCGAGCGCGTCGTTACCGGGGCGCTCTCCTGCGGCGTCCGGCAGCGCCTCGCGCTCGCCTGCGCGATCGTCCACGAACCGGAGATGATCTTTCTCGACGAACCGACGAGCGGTGTCGATCCGGCGGCACGAAGGCGCTTCTGGGAAACGATAGCGGACCTTTCCGAGGAGGGCGCGACCGTCATGGTAAGCACGCACTTCATGGACGAGGCGGAACACTGCACGGGACTCGGTCTCATGTATTCCGGAAGGATGCTCGCCTGCGGCACTCCGGAAGAGCTCAAACGGAGGCTCGTCGCGGAAACGGGAAGGTTGTGGCAGGCACGCGTCCGTGATTCCATCGACTTTCTGGACCGGATCCACTTGGACGGATCCGGTTCCGTCCTGGATGCGTACATTTTCGGTTCCTCGATCCGGATCCTTGCGCGGGGAGACAGTCTTCCCGCGGATGTCGCGGGAGAAGCGGACTGGGAGGAGCGAGAGGTGACGCTCGAAGACGTTTTCGTACACCATGTCCGTTCCTCGGCCGGGAAGGAGGTCCGAAAATGCGGCGCCTGAAGTCGCTCGTCGTGAAGGAGTTCATCCAGATGCGGCGCGACCCGCTCACGCTCGCCATGCTGATGCTGATCCCGATCGTCCAGCTTGTCCTCTTCGGTTTCGCGATCAACACGGATGTCAAACATCTGCCGACGATCGTGTTCGATCGCTCGATGGGGCAGGAGAGTCGGGAATTTGTCCAGTCGCTCGCCGCGACGCAATATTTCGATATCCGGTCGTACGCGTCGTCGTTCGACGACATCCGACGCGCGATCGAACGGGGGGAGTGCGTGGTCGGAATCGCGTTCGGCCCCGATTTCGCGAAGCGGCTCGCGCGACGCGACGGGGCGGAGATTCAGGTGATCGTCGACGCATCCGATCCGATGTCCGCGAGCTCGGCGATCTCGGCCGCCGAGATGACCGGAATCCGGAAGTCGGTGCTCGTCCTGTCGCGGATGGCGGGGACGGGCGAGCCCAAGATCTGGGACATACGGGTGCGACCGTGGTACAACCGCGACTTCAAAACGCCGTACTATATGGTCCCCGGGATTCTCGGCGTGATCCTGACGATGACGATGCTGATGATCACATCGATGGCGATCGTCCGCGAACGAGAGCGGGGAACGCTCGAACAGCTCCTCGTGACGCCGATGCGCCCGTGGGAGCTCATGGTGGGGAAAGTCGTACCGTATCTCGGCGTCGGGTACGCACAACTGACGATCGGTCTCGCGATCGGTCGCGTCGTCTTCGACATCCCCGTCAGAGGGAGTCTGGGACTCCTGTATCTTCTCACGCTGCTTTTCATCTGCTCGACGCTCGTATGGGGGATCCTGATCTCGACGGTATCGAAGACGCAGATGCAGGCGATGATCCTCTCCGTATTCGGCTTCCTTCCGAGTATTCTGCTTTCCGGCTTCATGTTCCCCCGGATGGGGATGCCGAAGATTTTCCAGTACCTGAGTATGGCGCTGCCGCTGACCTGGTTCCAGCTCATCACGAGGGGAATTCTGCTGAAGGGGGTCGGCGCGGAGGCGCTCGTACACCCCATCGTCGCACTCTGTGCGCTGACCCTGCTCTTCTTGGCCGTGAGCCTTCTCAAGTTCCGCAGGACTCTCGACTGAAGAAGGGTGGGGCGGCCGCCCCACCCTTCCGTTCGCTATTTCCCGCGCCGTTCGAGCGCGTCCATGTAGTCGCGCAGCTTCCGTATATGCGCCTCCACTTTCGGAGTGTGATAATACTCCAGACTTTGTCGGAATTTCGCGATCGCCTCGGCGTACTTCTTCTGGCGCTGGAGTGCCGTTCCTTCGTCCGCAAGGCGCTTTGCGCGCTTGCGGAGCAGCGTCTCGAACTTGACGGCGTATTCCTCGAGTTCCCGGTCAGGCAGAACCGTGAGGCTTTCTCTGTATCGCGCGAGCGCGTCGCTGTATCGTCCGCTGCGCTGGAGCTCGGCCCCCTCGTTCCGGAGTTGCGCGGCAAGGTGCTTCTGAAGCGCGGCGGCAGCGATGGTCCGTCGTGCCGGGACATCCTCCGACGTTCCTGCGTCCGGGGTCGCAACGGTGTCCTTCGAAACTGCCGGTGCCTCGATCTCTCCGGGTTTTCTCTTGGATTCGGGAGGTTCCGTGGCTTCGGCGGCTCCGGTTTCAGGAAGAGCGTCTCCGTCTTCGGTTTCGACGGGTACGTTCCACACGTATCGGATGAGGGCGACCGGATCTCCGTTTTCTCCGGCGTCTTCGGTCAGCAGCGTGAGCGTCAGCTCGCGGGATTCACCGGCCTCGAGGTCGGTCGTCACGTCATAGTCGGCACGCTCTCCTTCGAGCGTGAGCGTCCCGGAAGCTATTTCCTCTTCCTCGACCGTGCCGCCTTCGGATGTCGCCGTCACGGACCATCGGCACGGAATCCGACCGAGCGTCGCCGCAGTCCAGAGCAGGCGGAGCGAGCCGGTTTCCGCGTCGGGTTCGATGCGGCGGTCGAGGATCTTCGTCTCGTATCCGCGTATGTCGATGTCTGCCGTCGCGTTCCCGCAACGGATCGTGTGAGTTCCGGTCGGCATCGACGTGGGGAGCGGAATCGCGACGGAGCCGTTTCCGGAGTCGTCGAGAGTGATCTCGCGGTCGCTTCCCGGGAAAAGATCCGACACGAGCGAAACGGCGCCTTTCGGCGTCCCCGAGACGCGGAGGCGTATCGTTTCCCCGGCGCTGTATCGGGGTTTGTCCGGAAGGAGAAGAACGTCACGTCCCGCGTCGGGAACCGGGATCGCGTCGATCAGAACGGAACGGCCGGTTTTGTGGTAGAGGCCGAACATGAGCTTGTTGCCGCGGAAGGCGACCGGGATGTCGCGGAAGGTCGCGACGGCTTCGCCCGAGACCACCTTCAGATCCCGGACGAGGGATGTCTCGTTGAAGGTCGCCCGGACCTGAAGGTCATCGAAGACACCGCTCTTCGCGTCCGTCGAGACGTGGACGCGGAGCGAAAGCGTGTCGCCTTCGCGGTAGGCTTCCCTGTCGGTGCTCGCGACGCACCGGAAGCTCGGAGCCTCGATGCGGAGCGACCCCGTCGCGGTCTGGTTTTCGAGCGTGACCGAGCATGCGAGAAGCGACGAAACGGCATCTTCAGGAGTCACGGCTTCGAAGGAAATCTGTTTGCGTTCCCGTGCGCCCAGAAAAACCTCCTGTTCGTTCCGGAGAAGGCCGAGGATATCGAAGACGCAGACCGAACGGCCCGCCGCGTCTCCCTCGTTTTCGACCGTGACCTGAAGTGTCTGCCGTTCGCCGGGGCGCAGGACGGCAGCGTCAGGAACGGAGAGAATACGCGGCGAATAGGGCCTTCGCGCGGCGACCAGCCCGAGCGGAGACAATCTGAGCGCCTGCAGCGATTCCGTTCCCCCGGGAACGGCGGACTTGGCGCTTTCGCCGAGATGGCCGCTCTTCTGTGCGGAGAGCGTATAGATTCCCGAACGGATATCGGCGAAGAATGCGCGTCCCGTGATGTCGGTGGACGCGACACGTTCCTTCCCGCCGCCGCCGAGCGTCACGCGGGCGTCGACGAGCGGCGCGCCGGAGGTGTCCGTGACGGAAACCCGGAGGCTGCCTGCACCTGCGGGGAGTTCCTCTTCCATCGGGAGTACGAGGGAGACCCCCTGCCGGCCGGTGACGAAATAGCCCGGCAGACTCACGGTCCGGTATCCGGGCGCGGAAGCCTGGAACCATTGATGGCGGATATGTGTCTTCGCCGCGTGCGTCGCGGTTCCGTCAGGGGCTGAGATCGGCCGCTCTCCAGAGGGAACGATCGTGACGTTGCGGATTGGCATTCCCGTGACGATATCCTCGACACGGAGAGAAAGGAGTCCCTGCGGCGCCTCGGGATGGAGGTACATCGCGAGTTCCGTGTCGCGTCCCTGGATCACCGTGGGGTAGAAGGATCCGGTTTCGAAGTAGCCGTCGGCGCGAAGGATCGACTGTCGGTTCCCGGGTTCCGCACGGGCCGAGAGCGTCCGCTCGGGCGTGGCGGAACCGGCCGGTTCGGATCGCTGCCAGTTGTTGTTCTGGATATAAGCCGAGAACGGTCCGGCGATCGGTTCTCCCGTGAGCGCGTCGCGTGCGTGGAACGTCATCGTTCCAGTCGATGGCCAGAGGAAAATCGTGTGCCCGGTGTCTCGTCCCCTGAACGTCGTGGGGTAGAAGGATCCGGTTTCGTAGTATCCCTCCGCGCGGACGATCGTCTGACGATTGCCGGGAGGAACGGAGGCGCGGATTTCGCCGTCGCGTCCCTCCTGCCAGTTCGTGCTCATGAGATAGGCCGAGAAGCGCGAAATCGCCTCTCCGGTCAGGGCGTCCCTGACGCGGAAGGTCGTGCCGCCGGACTCGGGCCAGAGGCGGATCGTCCGCGTGACGGAACGTCCATGGTGCGTCGACGGGTAGAAAGATCCCGTCTCGAGGTACCCTTGGGCGCGGATGATCGTCTGCCGGTTTCCCGGCTCCGCTGTCCCGGCGCAGACGCCGTCTTTTCCCTCGCGCCACCCCGAGTTCATGAAGTAGATCGAGAAGACCGGCAGCGGCGCGTCGGTTATCGCGTCGAGCACGCGGAACGTCATTTCGCCGGTGACGGGCCAGAGAAAAACCGTCTGCGTGACGGAGCGTCCCGTAAAGGCCGTCGGATAGAAGGATCCCGTTTCGTGGTATCCTTGGGCGCGGACGATCGTCTGTCGGTTGCCCGCCGGGACGCGCGTCGTGACGGTCCCGTCGTTGCAGTCGCGCCATGCCGTGTTCAGCAGGAAGCAGGTGAATTTCGGGATGGCTTTTCCCGTGAGCGCGTCGAGAACCCTCAGCGAGAGCTCGCCCGTCGCCGGTCGCATCCGGATCGTCCGGACGACGGTTTTCCCCGGAAACGTCGTCGGATAGAAGGATCCGGTCTCGTAATATCCTTCCGCGCGGATGATCGTCTGCCGGTTCCCGGCCGGAGCCGTGGCGCTGATCGCGCCGTCGCGTCCATCCTGCCACGCCGCGCCCAGCAGGTAGCAGGAGAACTTCGGAATCGGCTTTCCCGTGAGCGCGTCGACGACGCGGAAGGAAATCGTTCCCTGGGAGACGTCGCCCGATGTGAGGACGTACTCCTCGTCGGCATCGGAGGCTCCGCCGAGATAGCCCTGCGTCGTGAACGCGGGATAGCCGTCCGCGGAGAACGAGAGCTCGAAGACACCCGCGGCGAGATCGGTCGCGAAACGCCCGTCGCTCGCGGTAGTCATCGTTTTCATCGACTCTCCCTGTCTGACGGCGACCGTGACGTTCGACACGGGGTGTCCCGTTGCGTCGCGGACGACGCCCGAGTACGGAAGCGAGATCTGCGACAGGTAGACCTCGTCCGTGAGCGTCTCCTCGCGCCCCGTTCCGGAGAAGAAGAACTCCGTACGCAGGGCCGCGTAGCCGTCCTTTACGAACTCGAGGATCTGGCGTCCTCTCGGGACATTGAGACGAATGACCCCGTCGGAGCCCGAAAGTCCCATGTCACGTCGCGTCTCTCCCTCGATCCGGAAGACGCGAACCTCGCCGATCGCCTTCGCCGTGCGCTGGTCCCTGACGACGACGGGCCAGATCGTATGGACGGGGACCATGTAGAATTCCTCGACGTCGCCCGAGCGATAGCTCGCCACGATCTCCGTGGCGAGCTCCTCGTAGCGGTCCTTTTTGAAAAGCAGCGCCGTCCTTCCGTCGGGGACCCTGAGCGTCGCGTTTCCCGACGCGTCGGTCTCCGCCGAGGTAGTGTTCCCGCCGGAAGTCGACGTCGACTGGATCGAAACTCCGGAGACGGGATTTCCCGTAAGGATGTCGCGAATTCTGACTTTCAACGTTCCCGGAGCCTTCGCCGTATCGACGGCCATATAGAGCTGGAGCACCGGTGGTTCGGAGACTGCCGGCAGGTTGACGGCCGTCACGGTCTCTGTCGAAAGCTTCTGATACCCGTTCGCTTCGGCGGCGACGACCCACCGTCCGTCCTCGAGACGCACCGTGCACGAACCGTCCTTTCCCGTCCGTCCCGAGGCGTCGCCTCCGGCTTGGGGAGGCTGCCCCGGACGCATCGCCGCGACGTCCGCACCCTCGATCGGCGCGCCTGTGACGAGGTCGGAGACGCGGACGACGAGCGCGCTTTTCACGGGACGGAGCGCGAGCGTACAGACGGATGGGCGTTCGCTGACCCACGTCTCGGTGTCGAGCGGATGGTATCCGTCGAGCCGGACTCGGATCTGGCGGCGTCCCGGACTGGTTCTGAAGATCGTCCCGCGGTTGACGTGCGTTGTCGCGTCGGCCGTCCACGCCTCCGCGTTCGTGCGCAGCCTGAACGCGACCGATGCGCCGGAAAGAGGTTTTCCGGTCACTTGGTCGATGAGCCGTATTTGCGTCTTGCCGCAGGCGGGGTACAGGTCGAGCGTCTGGTTCCAGCCTTCGAGAACCCGGAGCGGGAAGTCGCCGAGCCCGGCGCCGTCCTGGACGCATCGGACGGTATAGTCGCCCGGTTCGAGCGCGAGGGAATAGATCCCCCTTGCGTCGCTCCTGATTTCGAGGACATTCGTCCCCTGAATGAACTGGATCGCCATGTCGGGGACAATCTCGTTCGTGACGCGGTCGAAGAGCGTACCGTGAACCATTCCGGTTCCCGCCCCCTTGCCGAACGGCAACAGGCGGAACGCGACCGCGTCGTCCGAGGCCGGACTGATAGCCATCGATCGGGTGAAGGCGTTGTACCCCTCGGCCTCCGCCGCGACCGTGTAGACGGCCGCCGGGAGCGAAAGCGACAGTTTCCCGTCTGCGTCCGAGACCGCTTCGGTGCGCTCGGTTCCGAGGTAAAACGAGACGTGCGCGTTGCCGACGGGAGTCCCCGTGAACCGGTCGATGACGGTACTCCGGAACGGGAGGGCAGGACCGCGGTATGTGAACGGCAGTTCGCCGATTCCCGTCATCGCGCCGCGAAGCGTGACGAAAGCCTGAAGGATGCACTGGCCGGAGAAGAGATCTCCGAGCGGAATGTCGCACGAGACGACGGCGCCGTCTTTTTCGGCCTCGAATGGGACGTCTGTCGTTGCTGCGGTCCGTCCCGCGGCGTCGGAGAGCACGAACTGCACCGTTCCCGTGCTTTTCGCGCCGAACGGATTCCCGAAACGCGCCTCGGCGGAGAGTCGTTCCCCGACGGAATAGGCATTCTTGCCGGCCGTTACGCTTACGGGCGTCTGCGGCGTTTTCGTGTAAAACCCCTTGGAAAGGGTGACGATTGTCTTTTTCGTCTCCTCGTCGACGAAGTCCACCCAGAGACGATCGATTCCGTCGGCGTTGACGATCCGGATCTTCAGCTCGGCGCTCGCGCGGGAGTGGGGTGCAAGCTCCATGAGCGTGCTTCCCTGGTAGTCGCCCTTATCCTTCCCCGAGGCTCCCCAGAGGTTGTGGGGGAAGCGCCAGTTCGCGCGGATCTTCCGGGGGGTATCGCCGTTGTTCCACGCGAGAATGGTGAAGTGTCCGACCGCGCCTCTGATGTACTGCTCGAGATCGCTCTGGAGCGACATCCTGACGCCTTCCCCGTCCTGGCGGTTCTGGGCGGCGAGGGTCGGGAGGGCGCTCACGCCGAAGCGGATCGCCGGAGGAACCTGCGACACGGGGTTCTCGCCTTCGTCGAGGAGAACGCCTCCGACGCGATAGTATCCCGGCATGTCGAGTTTCGGGAGTGACAGGACGGCCGATGTCGGGGACGCGACGACGACATCCTTCGCTTCCATCACGGAACCATCGGGGCGAAGGACAAACGGCCGGAAGGTCGTTCCGGAATGCGCGTTCGCCGGTGGGTTCGGAAGCCCGAGACGGAGCGATACCGTGTCGGCCTTCGTAAAGAGCGGAGTTTCCTCCGGGGCGAGCAGAAACGCCACGAGATCCCGGAAGAAGATCTGTTCGTCCGTGGTTCCCTGGTGGTTTCCGGCGGCCCAGTCCATGTAGAGCGTCGAGAGAACGACGCGTCCCTTTCCGTGCGGATAGGAAATCATGCACGGCTGGTCGTTCTTCGTCCGCGAGAGCCAGACCGTGCTTTCAGGCGGGTAGTCGAGGAAGTAGCCGTCGACGTTGAAGTCGGGTGTCGTTTTCGTCATGGAGCTGAACGCGCCGACCGGAGCGGCTATTTTCGACGACGCGTATTGGCAGCTCTGGTCTTCGGCGAAGCCGTAGCCCGTCACCGGAGTCCCCTTCCCGGAAGGCAGGACGGCGAATTCCTTCCCGAGCTGTTGCGCGAAGGCGAGGATCGTCCCGCCGCCTGCAACGTAGGTTTCCATCGTCCGCCGGAAGGGGGCGGACATGCTCCAGTCCGACAGCGCACCGGTGGGGATGATGAGCAGGCGGAAGCGCGACAGCGTTTCCGCGGTGTCCGTCGGCTGCACGAGCGTCGCGGGCTCTCCGGCCGCCCCGAGAAGGACGGCGACGCCGCGTGCGTATCCGCCCGCGAGTACGGCAGTGTCGGGCGCTTCGCCGACGTGGCGCAGAAGGTCCGAGAAGATCTCGCGGACCGCGTCCCATTGCTCCGGCATCATCGGCGGCGTCGCTTCGGCGCCACCGGTCCGCCCCGTGATCCGGGACGCCTGGAGGAAGACGCCGAGCGTCTCGGGGTCGAGGTCGTCTATGGTGCCGCGGTCGCGGGAGGCAAGAAAATCCTGCGTGAATGCGTCGCCTTTTTCGGCGGCGCGGAGCCAGAGCGGGCGTTCCTGCGGCGGAAGCGCCATGAGGGCGCGGCCGATGTTGTCGTTGTCGTCGGGGTTGTCCGCGCCGGGACGCCCGAAGGTGATCCCGAGTTCCTTCGCGCGGCGGTCCTTGTATTCCTTGATCCACTTCCAGAGGTCGCGCCCGCGCGGCGTCTTCATGATGCGCTCGAGTTCGGCCGGGTTGTCGAGGAGCGGTTTGAAGATCTTGTAGTACTTGAGGCGATTCTTGTCCCAGATCGGGGGCAGCGGGCCGCCGATGACGTGGGACATCATGTCCTCGAGCGGCTTGTACTTCTCCTTGAGGCGCGTTTCGACGTTTAGTGCGTCCTCCGCGGCCTTCCGCGCCTTCGCGTAGTCGTCCCAGAGTCTCCACCCCTCGACGACGGCCTCCCCTCCGGCGATCAGCGGATCGACGAAGATCGCCCTCCCGAAGTTCCACGCGCCGTAGGCGCCGCCCCAGAACGTGGGCGGCAGAAGCCACGTCTTTCCCTCGCGCATGTCTTTTTCGTACTGTTCCCGGACCTCGCGTCCAGAGCGCTCGCCGAGTTCGATCAGGCCCGGGATCCCGAAGAAGGTCGCGACGCCGAGTCCGAGACCCTTGCCGATCGTGAGAACGCCGAAATTCTCGGGATCCGTCCGCGCGGCCTTGTCGAGGTAGTCGGAGTAGGCCTTGACCGCCTCGTACCCCTGATAGATCAGCAGGAATCCGCCGCCGTACTTCGTGATCTTCGACGGAGTCGCCGGTTTCGCGGGGCCTCCTTCCTTCGGCTGCTGCGCCGGAGGAACCGATTCCTTCACCGTCCGGGCGCCGCCCTTGCGCGTCGAGGCCGTCGCGCCTTCGGCGAATTCGCTGCGTGTCGTGGTCTTTCCCGTCTTCAGGTTCGTGACGGTTCCGTCCGGGTTTGTTCGGACCTTCTGTCCGCGCAGCTTGCCGGCCATCTCCGGCGAGCGCTCCGAGATCGTCTTCAGCGTCTCGGTGTTTCCCTGCGGGATGGAGCGGATTTCGTCGATGAGCTTCGCGACGCGCTTCTGTTGTCGCGGCGTCAGAGCTCCGTCGGCGCCCGCAGGCTTGCGGATGATCTCGTGGAGTTCCTTGACGCGCGCTTCGTTGAGACTCCGGCTCTGTCTCACGGCTCTGTTGTAGGTCTTTGAGAGGGTATCCTGCGCCTTCGCGAGCCAGTCGCCGATCTTTTTGCTGCGCGTCTCAGGAGGATCGTTCGGACTCGTGATTCCGGCCTCGTCCCAGCTTCTGCCCTTCCGGAGCTCGTTCGCCTGGTTCGAGAACTCCTTCGTGGTCAGCCCCGAGCGCCCGGAGTTCGTCCACTCGAGCGATTTGCTCACGCTCTTGCCGATCGTCTTCGCGTCGATGGGGTCGGTTGCGGGATTCCTGTGGATTCCGGCCTCGACGGCCTTCTTGACGTTGTCGAGGACCGCGCCCTGCGGGTCCGCCGCGCCGAGTTTCCCTCCGGACGTCTTGTGGAGGCCTCCGGATGTCGCGAAGGTGTCTTCCGCCCCGGCGCGCGACGTGACCCAGTCCTTCCACTCCTGCGTGCCGACCTCGACATTCGGCGGCGTCTCCCAGACGACGAGCTTCTTCGCGGGATCGTCGAAGCGGCCGGGGATGGTCGGATGCGGCTTGATCGAGTACCCTTTCGCGTTCAGCTCGCCGATGAGCTTCTTCGCCGAGCCGGGCTTGAGTTCGGTGATGTCGACGTCGCTTTTCGGGGTCTTCGGCGCGCTCCCGGAGTTCAAAAAATCTCCTTCGCCGCCGATGTTTTTGATGGCCTTTTCGATTGTCGAAAAGCGTCCGTCGCGGGCGGCGTATGTCCTGCGCACCTGATCCATGGCACGCTGATAGTCCCTGAGCCACTTCTTGTGTTCGCTGCCCGTCAGGCTCTTCGGTTCCGTCGCCGCGAATTTCTTCGCGACCGTGTTGAGATCCGCGTCCATCGCCGTCTCGAGATCCGCCGGCGTCGCGACGCCCGAGAGCGCCCCGATGACTGCGGGCGGCTGCGGCTGATCGGTCCGGTTCTCCTGCGCGGTCGCGTCTCCTGAGATCCGGAGCAGGAGGAGCAATGCCGCGAGGAGGATCGTGACGAACGGCCGTTCGCGGCCGTCCGGCGTCTTCGGACGGGTCATTGCGCGTTACCTCCCCACTCCTTCAGGAGAGTTCCGGCGTATTTTCGCGTCGCCGGATCGGACTTCAGCGCGGAGATCGCCTTTTCCATCGACGACTTCGCCTCCACGTTCTTCCCGTTCGCGCGCCGGAGCACGGAGAGCGCGAACCACGCGGGGCCGCACTGCGGGTCCTTCTTCGCGAACGCGTCGAAAAAGCGTTCGCCCCGTTCGGCCTGACCGTCAAGACAATATGCCGATCCCATGAGCCCGGAAGTCCGGATGTCCAGAAGCGCCGGTCTGTCGGTGACGGCGCGTTCGAAGCTGTCGAGCGCGGGGCCGAAGAACCGCTGCCGGAACAGGATCGCGCCGAGAAGAAGCCGTGCCTCGGCCTTCGCCGGATCGAGTGCGAGCGTCCGTTCCGCCGCGTCTTCGGCGAGCGAGATCATGAGGTCGCTCTTCGGCTGCGCGGCATAGACCTGTGCGAGCAGGAACGTGAAGGCCGGCTCGTCCGGTACGAGGTCGACGGCCGAGAGGGCGTAGGCGATCGCGCGGTCCATTCCGCTTTTCGCCGGAACGAGATCCGGCGAGGTCCGCGCTTTCGCGAGCAGCACCGTGGCCATTCGCGCGCGCACCATCGCGAGCGTCATGACGTTGAGGCGGCTCGGGTCGGACTGTGCCTTGCGGAGAGCCTCCTGTTCCGCCGGAAACGGCTCGATGTCGCCGACGGCGTCCGCCGGATCGGGTTCCCGGTCCGGGGACGCGAAGACGTCGTCGAACATCGCGAAAACGTCTCCGTCCACGCCCGAATAGAAGTCCGGGACGTCGACGTCGGAGGAGAAGTCTTCCGCGTCGTTCGTTCCCGGTTCATCGGCGGACAGAAGCTCCGGCGTGGGAAGGTCGCCGGATGTCGCGGCTTCGAGAGGCGTCGCCGCGACTGAGACGAAAAGCGAAATCGCGACGAGCGCAGCGAGCAGGGCGAGCACGGTCGGCGCGTTGAAGGCATCCAGGCTTCCGGCCGCATCCCGGACGCATCGTGTCACAAAAGTCGGCATGGTACGAATCCCACCTTCCTGTTTCCGTTACGGTTTCCTGTCGAGCGATTCGAGATACTCGCCGAGCTTGCGCACGTGTTCCACGATCATCGGGTCCGGGAACACGCCAAGGCTGTCGCGATAGGCCTTCATCGCCTCGGCGTAGCGCTTCTTTTTCTGAAGGTCCATCCCCGTCGCGACGAGCTTTCGGGCGCGGTCGCGAAGGATTTTCTCGAGACGGTCCGCATAGGCGGAGAGCTCGGGGTCCGGGTTCAGGGCGAGGCTTTCGCGGTATTTCACGAGCGCGTCGTAGAGACGTCCCTCCTTCTGTTTCAGGATCCCTTCGGAACGCAGCCGGTCGGCCCGCGCCGCAGCGTCGTCGCGCGTCGGCAGCGGAGTCGGCGTCACGGTCGGAGAGGGGACGGGTGTCGGTTCAGACGTCGGTTCAGGCGTCGGTTCAGGCGTCGGGGAGACCGATGCCGCCTTCAGAAGAGCGATGTGGCGCTCGAGCGCCGGGTCGGCGAAGAGCTCGAGGCTTTTTCCGAACGCCGCGATCGCTTCCGCAAGCTTTCCTTCGTCCTGGAGCGCCGCGCCTCGTTCGCGAAGTTCGAGCGCCCGCGTGCAGCGCTCGATTTCGGCATCGAGTTCGACGTCGGAAAGCGAGCCCGGGTCCGATTCCGGACGGCGCGTTCCCGCGTCGTCCGGAACGATCGGGCCGGACGACGCGGACTCTCCCTTCCACGCATTCTCGAGGATGAACGCGGACGCCTGCGTCGTGGAGCCCGACGACGGACGCGCGACGAGGCAGATACTGCCGGACCCGTTCGCGGCGAGCGCCTCCGGAAGTCCGAAACTCCGGATCTTCATGAAATGCCCGAGCGTTCCCGAGGCGTCGTAGGCGATCAGGACGTCCTCGTCGTCGTCGATTGCGACGATTCGTCCCCTTCCGTCCGCGGCGATGTGTTTCGGGCGGAAGGAGTCGGACGAGACCGTTTCGAAGGAACTTCCCCATCGTCCCCACGATCTGAGTTCGATGCCCTTCGCGTCGAGGATCCGGATGGATCCCGTTCCCTCCCCCGGTATGACCGCCGCCGCGAACGAACCGTCCGGGAGCGCGGCGAGGGCATGGAGTCCGGGAGTCGCGAACGATCGCACGAATTTTCCGCCGCCGTCGAAGACGAATACGGAAGGATCTCCCGCGAGGGCGAACCCTCCGTCGGCGAGCGGAACGATCTGCGACGGCGAGAAGCGTTTTTCGCCGAAGACGTCGCGCGCGATCGGGATGCGGCGTTTCGTCGCGCCGTCGGGCGAGAGTTCGTGGACGACGTAGCCCTGTCCGTACGCGTCATCGAGGACGAGAATCGCTCCGTCCGTACGGGAGCAGGTCGCCGCGACGGCGTTGAACGGCCTCTCTTCGCCGGTCTTGCGGATGTAGGCCGTCAGGCTTCCGTCCGTTGCGAAGAGCTTGACGCCCTGGACATCCGAGGTCCCGAGCGCGACGCGTCCGGCGTCGTCGATCCCCGCTCCGCGGATGTGGCGGAAGTCGTTGTTCGGCTCGAGGTACGGGATCGAACGGACCTCCCCGAACGGGGGAACGTCCCGGCTCACCGAGGCGACGAGCGATTCCGCGGCAGGAGCGTTTTCTTTCATGGACGCATCGTCGCCCATCAGCGTGAACATCGCGTGGAAACCGTCCCGGACGGCTTCCGTCGTGATGGCGATCCGTCCGCTCATCGGGCGGAACACGTTTCCGACCTTTGCTTCGGCGGACCATTCGAGTTCGGCGGCGTCGAGATCGCCGAGCCGGACCTGAGAACGCGAGCTCCGGAAGTTGTGCGCGTCTTTAGAAAACGAGCGCTCGATGTCGGAGAGCAGTCCTTCGTATCCCGACTTCGGAACGCGCTCGAAGCCGAGCATGACGGCGATGAACGGGGAGAACGAGTCTTTCGATGGCTGTCTGCCCCTGATGAAGCCGGTCGAATTCCTTTCGAGCATCGGCGTCCAGTCGGCGGGGACGAGAACGGAGAAGGGCTCCGCCCAGCGTCGCACCATGGGGGCGTTCGCTTCCGCAGGTGTCCGGAGGAGAACGGCGGACGCGGAAATGATGAGAATGGCGATCGTCACGACGGGAATGCGTCTCGGATTCACGGATGTCACTCCTTTCGCCTCAACGGGGTTTTTCCGGGCAGAACCAGATGCCTGCCGGGAACGTCACGGAGAGGTTCTCGTAGCGGACGGGCTGCCCCGATTCGACGACGGGCACGTTCCGGCTGTCCAGGAAGTCGAGCGTATAGAACACGACGAGATCGAGAGAGAATGCGTCCTGACGGGCGGGAGTACGGACGACCCTGTGCCCCGCATCGTTCGGAAGGTCGGGCGACGACGGCGGGGAAACGGGACTGCCTGCCGTCGCGTCCCACGTCAGAGATGCGCTTCCCGACGGCCCTTCGATCTCCGGGCTCGACTGGAACCCCGTAGTGACGAACCACTTCCGGACAGTGAGTCGCGCGAAGACGCGTCCGTCCGGGGACGTGCCCGCGATTGCGAGCGGTACGAGCGGAACCCGCGGAATCGACAGCGTCACGGTCGCTACGACCGGCGTTCCTCGTCTCCTGTATCCGCTTCCGACGACGGCGCGGTTCAGGGGCGACGACGGATGCAGGCCGACACCTGCCATCCGGAGCGCGTCCATCGCCTGCTTCATCGTCTCGGGGTTCGCGGCGAGATGGGAGAGTCCGAGCTTCTTCAGCTCCGCGACGAGCTGTTTCTCGAGCTCCTTCCCGGCTTCCTGGACGCCCGAGGTCAGCTCCATGAGACGGTCCCACTCCGGAGTTCCCTTCCGGATCTCGCCTTCGAGCCCCGCGACGGACGCCGCGACGCGCATCGGAACGTGCGGCAGCGGCGCGTTCGGGTCGTTGCCGAGCGGCGATGCCGTCATCCAATAGCTCCGGTTCTCGAAGAACGGGACGATCCGGGCGGTTTGGGGCGCGATGAGCGCCTCGGACGGAAAGCTCGCGAGGGCAGGCTCTCCCTTCAGGACCGTCGTCATCCGGACGATGGCGTTCCGGTTCACGAGGTTTCCGGCGCCCGCCCCGCCTTTCGATGATCCGGGAAGAATCGTGTGCGTCGTTTCGCCGGGCTTCAGACGGACGTGGTAGAGCGGCGCCGGGGCAGCCGACGACGCGACGACGTCGAGATCGAATCCCTCGACGAGCGCCGGCTTCGTCGTCGCGACGGCCGGAAGCTTCCACTCGATCCTGAGCGACGGTCCGTCGAGCGGAGACGCGGGGTCGAGGGCGACCGTCCGGATGTCGTGCGGCCCCTCGAGAAGGATCACGTTGCCGGACGCGTATTCGCGAGCCCACCCGGACCCCGTCTGTCCCGTGTCGACGATGTAGAGGCGCGTCGGTCCGTCGAAGTCGAAGGCTCGCCGGATGCCGGTTGCGTCGGGGGTCACGACGGCCGCGTCCGTGGCGTTCGCGTTCCGGATGTAGAGCCGCCGTCCGAGCGTCGCCGACGCGTCGAACCATTCGGGAGGGCAGAGCAGGGCGAGCTTCGGGCGCACGTTCCGCTTCGCCGCTGAGTCGCTTTGAAACTCGAAGAACTGGATCGACCACGGGGGGATCCGCGAGTCGTTCAGCTCGAAGAGACCTTCGGCGTCGAGGGAGACGACCTCGTGAAGCGTCTTTGGGCTGTCGATGACCATGAAGTGGTTCTGGGCGTCGACGTAGGTTCGTTCGTAGAGCGTCGCACCGGAGAGCCCGGGAAAGACCGCCTTTTCGGCGAAGTTCGCGAGCGCCGTTCCGAGTTCCCTGTCGCCGCCCCCGGCCGCATATTTCAGGACGTCGAGAAATTCCGGCGACTGGTTCGTGTCGCGGAAGTGAGCGAGGAGGTAGTTCTGAAAGTTCTCCTTCTTCGACGTCGGGAAGTTCTTCATGAAGACCTCGTCCCGGAGAAACTCGAGAAACCACGACATTCCGTAGCCGAAGCGCTGATAGGGCTTCGCGTCCCCCCAGAGCAGGGGAAGCTTCGGTCCCTTGAGCCCGATCCTGATCTTCCCGAGGTCGGCGAGGTAGTTCGTGATCTTCAGCCCCCTGGCGTCGAAGGTCGAAATCGTCTCCCGCTCGAGAAGCGTCGCCGACGCTTCCGTCAGAAAGATGTTCCTGTTCGCGTTCGAGAGGTAGCGCTTCTGGATCGCGTGGAAGTATTCGTGGAGGACCGTGAGATAGAGGGTGTCTCGTCCGGTTTTCGCGTACAGGAAGAGATACGGGTCCGACGTCCACCGGATGACGGTCTCGCCGTCGTTCGCACCCGCCTTCGACGTCACGAAAACCGTGATCGGCCCCGGGTCGGCGAAGCCGCGCCCCGCCGGGTCGGCGACGAGAGTGCGTTTCGCGGTGAGGAGAGCCTCCCGGACCTCCGCGACGGCGTCGGGAACGCCGTACTGCATGAAGGCCCGCGCCCGGTTCCGTTCGAGATTCTCCCGAAGCGTGCCGAAGAGCGGCTGAAGCTCCCCGAGGATCGGTTCGACGGGCAGATTCGACTCACGCGCCCTCGCGATCCGCTTGTCGCGAAGCTCCGCGAGATCGATGACATTCTTCCTGTAGTCGTCCCAGAGGGCCCTGAAGACGATCTCGAGCGTTTTTTCATCCTTGAGCCCCTTGCTTCCCGACCCGAGCGATTTCGCCCACGCGATCGACCACCCCTCCGGGTCGGGATAGGGAGAAGAAATGAAGGGCGCCTCGTCGTGGAAGACGGACGGAAGTTCCGTCGGGGCCCGGATGACGGCGAGAACGGCCGATCCGATCGCCGTTCCGATCAGGACCGCGCCGAGGATGCTGAAGTGCGTCGTCTCGAACCGGAGCGTGTCGCCGTCCCTCGTGTGCGGGACGGGAAACCACGTCCGTCCGTCGCGGGAGATCATCGGGACGATCATGTCGGGCGACAGCGGTCCCGGAACGACGGGAAGCTTCATCGATACGCCGACGGGCGCCCGGAAGACGTCGGCGCTCGCGGTGTCCACCCTCCACGAACCGAGCAGTTCGGACGAGCCTCCCAGGACATTCGGGGGCGGTGCGTCGGAACGGGAGATCCGTATGGGAGACGGTTTCGTCACGGAGCCGGGGGCGAAATCGAGCGTAAGGCCGTCCGCCGCGGCGACGCGCCCTCCGTTCGCGGACAGGGACGCTTCGGCGAGGACGGGGCCGGATATCGCCTCGGGCGAAACGACGGCCACGTCCGGGGACAAAACAGCCGACCGGCGCTCCCTCTCGCGGAGAAGGGCGCCGAGAGCCGTCCGCAGCGGAGAATCGGACGGAGGCTCCGGGATCCTGGCCGCGGAAGCGCGCCCGTCCGTTCCGGCGTCAGCGGACGCTGCCCGCATCGCGAACGGCCATGTCGCGAGCGGAAGTATCGCGAGCGTCAGAACAACGAATACCGAAATCGCCCGCGCGCGGAGCTTCATGCGGACCCTCTCCTTCCCGGAGAACTCTGCCTAATAGTCTGTATAATAGCGTACCTTCAGCGTCCCTGCCAGTGGGGGCCAAAAGTCCCGGGCATTCCCGGAACGAAGGCGCGCCCCTTCTCGCGGCGAACGCAGCCCCTCGGGGCGAACACAGATCCTCGCCGGGAGCGGTCCGCCCTATTCCTCGATTCCCGAATCGACGGCCCGCCCGTTTTCGAAGACGGTCCACCTGCGGACGGTGTCTTTCTCGCGGTACTCATACCCCTTCCATCGTCCCTGTTCGAGTCCGCGGAAGTAAGGTCCCCGCGACACGACGCGGCCCTGCTCGTCGTATATGACGTGGACGCCCTCCGCATACCCTTTCGCGTAGTCGCCGCGTTCGGCGACCTGGCCGTTCTCGTGGTACACGGTCCATGTCCCCGTCTTGCCCCTTATCTCCTCGCCGCGCGCGCCACCGAGGGAATTGAGGTCCTGCCAGACGCCCTCGTACTTTCCCTGCCAGCGGAGCTTCCCGTTCGCCCACCAGCGCGTCGCCTCGCCCTTCATGGCGAGGGAGCCGTCCGGGAGCGTCATCTTCTCGTACGTGATATGAACGTACGGCTGCCCGGTCGTTCCGGTAGCGTTTTTTTCGGCGGCCCATCCGTTGTCGTAGCGCATCACGAGGCGTCCCGCGCTGTCCGGGTCGAAGCGGATGTCGTCGCCGTGCGTCACGCCGTTCTCGTACGGGACCTCGTGGACGAGCTGCCCCTTCTGGTTGTAGAAGCGGAGCTTTCCGTGCAGCACGCCGAAACGGTAGGGGCGCAGCTCGAGGCGCGTAGAACCGTCGCCCGAGAAGACCTCG
Source organism: Lactivibrio alcoholicus (assembly GCF_055390895.1). Classification (NCBI taxonomy): domain Bacteria; kingdom Thermotogati; phylum Synergistota; class Synergistia; order Synergistales; family Aminobacteriaceae; genus Lactivibrio; species Lactivibrio alcoholicus. The sequence continues at coordinate 962,877 of NZ_AP042471.1, read as the reverse complement.
TAGTCGCCGTGATAGACTTCGACGCCGTCCGCCTTCCATTCCGGAGGCATTCCGGAGAACCGCTTCACGTACGTGTAGCGTTCCTTCATGCTTCCGTCGCGCCGTGTCTCGATGTGGCGGTAGAGGGGAACGTCGCGCGCGCTGTCGTCGCCGGGGAGCAGCACGCGAACGACGACTTCGGCCCGGGCGAGTTCGGGGCCGCCGCCGTCGGAGGCTAGGGCGCGCACGACGATTCGGTCCTCGGCGACGTCTCCGGGCTTCAGCCGGTCGTCTTTCGAGTCGCCGCCCGAACCGTCGCCGGAGTGCACCTTCCTGAGCCGCTGCGTCGCGATATCGAAGGCGACGGGGCGCTCGTCGTCGCCGAAGTCTCCCTCGCCTTCGAGAAGGACGCTCAGCCGCAGCGGCTCCGATCCGTCGAGCGCGTCGCCGTTCAGGACGGAAACGCCCGACACCTTTGCCGCGACGCGGAAGGAAAGGGGATCGTCCCCGCCGGCCGCCGGAGCATCGGGTTCGGCGTCGGCGGCCTCGGCGGGGCGTATCGCCAGGCTCGCCCCGCTCGCTGCGCTCGCTAAAATCCGTCCGAACACCCCCGCGTCCCGAATTCCGGAGGGCCGGTTCGCGCCGCCTGTTCGCACGGGGCGCAGCCGCTTCCCCTCGAAGCGCATTTCGAGCGGGGGCAGGCGCGTTGGCGAGGGCTCGTACTTCTCGTAGAGCTGCCGCGCGATGAGGCCGAAGTCCTGGAAGACGGCCGCACGCTCGATGTCGCGCGCCGCGAGAATCTGCGCCGTGATGCGCACATGCCAGTGCTGGATCATGCCGCCGAGGACGTCCGACGCGTAGCGGCGGATGAGCCCCTCCCGGATGACGTCGGTCCCCTCTTCTTCCATATAGGAGCGGTATCCGCGCGCGGCGACCTCCGAGAGCACGACGTCCGCCTCGCGCACCGCGTTGTTGCGGATGAAGGGTTCGAGCGCCCGCAGCGCGTCTTCGACCTCTTTTTCGCCGAGACGGAGCGGGAAGAACTGTTTGCCCGGCTCCTGCACCCACGTGGGGCCGAACTGCTCCGCCTGCCGCATCAGGATCCGCACGAACGCGTCGTGGGCCGTCACGAACGAAGCCGCGTCCGCGCGCGGCGGCGAGGCGCGCGGAACCTCGTCGGGGTCGGCGCCCGTCCAGCGGCGGATCGCGTCCGTATAGACCGCGTCCCGGTCGATGTCGATCACGACGTCGCGTTCGCCCGGCGGAGTCGTGCGAAGGACGTGATTTTCCGGCAGAACGCATGTCCCCGAGTCTCGGATACGGCCCCGGGCCGTCCCCGCCGCGCCTGCGTCCGTCCGCCCGGCCTCGCCCGTATAGAGCGCGTCGATCGTCGCGACGTTGGCCTGGTTCACGGCCCATCCGACCGTGACCACGACCGTTCCGCGCATGACGTCGAACGCGATCTTTGCGGACGCGGCCCACGGGACGACGCGCGAGAGCGTCATGAAGACCAGGTTTTTTCCGAGTTCTTTGACGGCCTTTTCGTCGCGCACCCCGACGGCCTGGATCAGCGGGCCGATGCCCCAGTGGATCCGCGACGCCAGGTTGATGCCGATGAACGTCCCGTAGTCCCGCCACGACGCGCCGCCCTGGTACATCTCGACGAGCGTCAGTGCGTCGGCCAGCGTGTCCCACTGGAACGCCTCGTCGAGCACGCGCCGCGCGACGTACCCCTTCATTCCAATGTCCTCGACGGTCGCGCGGAAGTTCTTCCACTCCTCCGCATGGCTCGGGAAGGCGGCGCGAAGGTGTTCCATGAACGCATTTCTGACCTCGGCCGCCTCGGGCGAAAGCCAGCTCCGTCCCGGGCGGGACTCCGCCTCGAGCACCGTCCGCGGGCCGTCGCGCGCGGCTTTTCGCAGCAGCGCAGCGCCCGGCATTTCGGCCGGCGCCAGCGGGCAGACGCGCTTGAGCTTCCCGCGGATGTCCGACATCGCCGCATCGCATTCGGCGTGAACCTTCGGATCGCTTGTCTGCTGCCTGCGGACCCAGACCTCCGCGTACTCTCCGGCCAGCGTCAGGATCGGACGCAGCTCCGGGTTCGCGCCGGAGATCACGCGCGCGAGCATGCGTCCTCCGGGGCCGTCGGGAAGCGTCCTGCCGCCGGAGACATCCGTCGCGCGAAGCATCGACATCGCGACGAGAAGGTTCTCCATGCTCGCGCGCCCCGTCGCGGCGCGGAACGTTTCATCCTTCGTCCGCGCGAAGCGGAAACGCTCGACGGCCGACATCCGGTCCCAGGCGTCGCCCGCGAGCGCGCGCATCGCCTTCGAGTCGAACGCGGGCGGGTTCAGCATGTCCTGCGCCATCTTCGACAGGGTCACGCCCGTCGCATTCCGGAGGAACGCGAGCGCGATCTTGTCGGCCTTGGCCGCCTGCGCGGCGTCGAGGCCGCCGGGAAGCTCCTTTTTCGTCTTCACGTGGACGGCCGTATCGAGGGCGTCGGCGATCTGCGCATAGATCCGGCCGCCCTGTTGCGTTTTCGGGTCGATGTGGGGCCAGACGCGGCGCAGCAATTCGGTGCGGTCCTCCGGTTTGAGTTCCGGCCAGGGCTTCATGCCGTAGATCGCGCACAGGTGTTCGATCGCCCGTCCGGCGTACTTGAGCGGCCCCTTCGAGAGGTCGTGATGCGCGCCTTCATAATGCTGGCTTCCCTGAACGAGGTCGCTGAAGATATGCGCGGCCCGCTCGAAGCGCTGCCAGCGTTCCGGCGCGGTTCCGGAGAACATGCTCGCGCCCTCGCGGAAGTTCCGCGGTGTCTCCGCGACGTAGACGGGGCGTCCGTCGACCCAAGTGAGCTGCTGGACGTACATCTTTCCGGGAACGCGCCGCCCCTTGACCTCGATGTCCGCGCCGCCGCCCTTATAGGCTTCCTTGTCGGCCGCCTGGTTCGCGATCGCCTTCCGGTATTTCAGCGCGAACTCCTCGACGTCGGTCGCGAAGCGCGCGTCGGGAAGGTCGTTCGTGCCGCGGAAGAACGTCACCTCGATCTGCGGGAAGTCGATGCCTCCCGTCGGCTTCACGTCGGTCGCGAGGTGCAGTTCGTCGCGCGCGACGATCTCGACGGCGTCGAAGAAGGCCTTCTCGCGGACGGGGTCTCCCGCGAAGACCGTGATGTCCTGGTCGCGCGTGTAGTCTCCCGTGCCGCCCGCGTTGACCGCCTGGAGCGTGTTCAGCGGGGAGAGGCCGGCAGAGGCGAGCTTTTCGTTCGCGAGGATCATCGCGCGGCGGTAGATGTGCTTGAGGAGTTCGTGCCGCCCCACGTCGAGACTCCGGATCAGCGGCCGGACGCGTTCGCCGCCGTTGCCGAGGTCCTGGACCGCCTGCGAACGGCCGTATCCGGGGTCGCGTGCGAGCGCGAGCGTCGCCTGCGCGGCCGGAGAGAGTGTCCCGTCCGGATCCCTGACGTAGGCCGCGTGCCAGTCGAGCTGCTCCTTCAGGAGCCCTCCGGCGCGGCTTTCGATGCGTTTCGCCGCCTCCGGATCGTCGGGGGGCTTCTTCTCCTTCGGCGGCAGCGTGACGGAGACCTTTCCGACGACCTCGTCCGGCGGGGGATCCGCCCCGAGGACCGGCTGCGCCGGAAAAACCGAAAACAGGACGCACAGCAGCGACAGCAACGCGGCGAAACGGACGCGGGCGGTTCCCGGATGTTCGCGGAGATGCGCCATGGCCCTCATTTCCCCCTTTCTTCAGTCAGTCGAAGAGCGCCAGGAATTCCGGGTCGTCCTCGCCGATCGTGAGCGTCCGGACCGGCAGGCCTTCGACGTTCACGACGACCTCGACGACGACCTCGACGCGCGCCGCCGGAGACGCTGCGTCCGTTCGGCGCTCGACTCCCGCGCGAACGCGAAGGCGTTTCGATCCGCCCGCCGCGTCCTCGGCCGAGAGAAGCCGCATTGAACCGGTCGGGCGCTGTCGCACGAGCGGCCCGTCCATCGCCTCGCGGAGCGCGGGGAGTGACAGGATGGCCTTCCGGACCGCGGACGTGAGCGGCGAGGTTTCGTTCGGCCCGGCCGTCGCGGCGCGTTCCTCGCGGAGCCGGATGAGCGCGTCGAGCCGGCCGCGGAGGAGCGATGTCGACGGGAGGTCCATGACGGACGGGAGTGCGCTTCCGGACGCCGCCGGAACGATCGCCTCCGATGTGAAAAACGGCGTTCCCGACCAGATAAACGCCGTGGCGGCAAGAACGACAACGGAGCGCGGAGTCATCGGAAGATCTCCTTTCCCGTCGGAGGGCTGTCTCTCCGACGGAGTTTAATTTTTCTGCATAATACATCATTTCGAGGCGCCTTTCCAGACGCGTATTTCCGGAAGTCGGCCGCGCGCCCTGAAACGCCCTTCAGAGCGCGCGTTTTGCGCTTGTCTTCGGCCGACATGTGTGCGAAATGATTGACGTTCGCTGATGTTGCGTGGCGCGACGGCGAGCGCCGTCAGGGGGAAGCGGGAAAGGGTATAATTCCGGTACATTTCGATTGAAGGAGTGTCGCGTGTGGACAATCTGCTCATTACCGGAGGCGCAGTCTGGAGGGGGGCCGGTTTCGTACGGGGGGCGTCCGTTCTTCTGTCGGGCGATTCGATCGCGGCCGTCGGCGCCGAGGACGAAGTCCGCCCCCGCGCGCCGGCGGGATCGCGGGAGCTTCGGCTCTCGGGAGAGTCCGTCCTGCCGGGCGTCACGGACGGGCACCTGCACCTGTCGACATGGGCGAAGCAGCGGACGCTTCTCGATCTCTCGTCCGCGAAGTCCTTGGCCGACGCGCTCGAAATGGTGCGGGAGGAAGCGCGACGGTTGCCCGCGGAGCGCTGGATCCGCGGATGGAACTACAACGACACGCGGTGGCCGGAGGGACGTTCGTTTGCGCGTCGCGACCTCGACGCGCTGGGCATCCCGAACCCGATCCTGCTGCAGCGCGTGTGCACGCACATCAACGTCGCGGACGGCAAGGCGCTCGCGCTCTCGGGGATCGACAGCCCCGACGGGATCCTGCTCGAACGCGACGCGATCCCGGCGCTCCGGGCTATGGAGCGGAACGTCTTCACCCGCCCCGCGCTGAAGGAAGCGTTGCGGTCGGCGTGTTTCGAGCTGGCGTCGTGGGGCGTGACCTGCGCGCATCCGTGCGGCGCGGACGACTACGGAATGGAGGAGGACCTGTCGCTGTACGCGGAGCTTCGGCGGGAAGGGGCCCTTCCGATCCGGATCTTCTCGTATCACGACGACCTCGCATGCCCGGCGCTGCCGACGGCCTTCGGCGACGGATGGATTCACTACCAGGGGCTCAAGATCTTCCTCGACGGCAGCCTCGGCGGCCGAACGGCGGCCCTCTCATCCCCGTACGCGGACGCGGCGGGCGAGTCGGGCGTCCTGAACTGGAGCGACGACGCCGTGACCCACAAGCTGCGCGCCGCGCGGGAGCGCGGCGCGCAGACGATGCTCCACGCGATCGGCGACGCCGCGCTCGACCAGGCGATCCGCTGCATCCGGCGCGTGGACGCGGAGTTCGGCCGCGAGTGCCGTCTTCGCGACCGGATCAATCACGTGATGGTCTGCCGCCCGGACCAGCGGCGCGCTCTCGCCGAACTCGGCCTGTTCTGCGAGATCCAGCCGTCGTTCGTCCCGAGCGACATGAACATGGCCGAAGGCCGTCTGGGAAAGGACCGAATGCCCTGGGCCTATGCGTGGCGCTCCCTTCTGAACGAGGGGTTGTGCGTCTCGGCGTCGAGCGACGCGCCCGTGGAGTCGGTCGATCCGTGGCTCTCTCTCTGGGCGCTCATGGAACGCTCCGATTGGGAGGGGAGACGCGTCAGCGCCCCCGAAGAGCGGCTGACGCTCGAAGAATGCATTTCGCTCTTCACTTCGAACCCGAACCGCGCGATCGGACAGGATCACCGGCTCGGAAGAATCGAGGCGGGCTTCGCGGCGGACCTGGTCGTCCTCGACCGCGACATTTCGACGCTGTCGGGAACGGGCCTCAGGGACGCGCAGGCCGCGTACGTCTTCGCGGGCGGAAAACTTTCGAAGGGCGTTATCGGCGGCTGGGAGCGCTTCGGGGCGTAGCCGCCGATACCCGTGTGCGTGAGGGCTAGAAGTAGAGATCCTTCTCGCCCTTTTCGAGACGTTCGAGCCGCTCTCTGGTCAGGGCGCGGACCCTGTCGCTCGGGATCTTCTCGACTTCTTTCGCGATCACCGACTCCCCGAGCCGCCGGAGGGCGTCCGACCCGTAGCCGTGAAGGTACTCCTTGAACGTCTGCAGGGCGTTCGGCTGGCAGATGTTGCGGATCTGCCCGGACTTCGCGAGGGACATGAAGCGGTCCCCCGTGCGCCCCTGCCGGTAGCAGGCCGTGCAGAAGCTCGGGATGTATCCGTCCTCGCAGAGCCACGTGAGGATCTCTTCGGGGGAACGCTCGTCGGAGACGCGGAACTGGGCGGTGTCGTCCGCGCGGGCGCGCCGTCCGATCTCGCTGTGGTATCCGCCGATGCCTGTGCACGACCCCGCGCTCACCTGCGAAATGCCGAGATCCAGAGCGAGACGTCGCGTCTCCGGGTTTTCCCTCGTCGAGAGAATCATTCCCGTGTACGGCGTGGTGACGCGGATGACGGCGATGATCCGCAGGAACTGTTCGTCGGTGATCAGGTATGGAAACTTCGCGAGGTCGACGCCTTCCGCCTCCCGGAGCCGCGGAACGGAAATCGTATGGGGGCCGACGCCGAGGACGCCGTCCATGTGCTCCGCGAGCATGAGCTGCGCAACGAGTTCGTACCTGTAGTCGTAGAGGCCGTAGAGGACGCCCGTGCCAACGTCGTCGATCCCGCCTTCCTGGGCCCTGTGCAGCGCGGTGGTGTGCCAGTCGTAGTCGCGCTTCGGTCCCGACGGATGTACCGCCGCGTAGGTGGGGCGGTGAAATGTCTCCTGGAAGAGAATGAACGTTCCGATTCCCGCCTGCTTCAGACGGCGGTATTCCCCGACGGTCGTCGCGGCGATATTGACGTTGATCCTGCGGATCGAGTCCCCCTGCGCGTTCCGGTACGCGTAGACCCGCTCCATGCACTGAACGATGTAGTCGAGCGGGATGTTGACGGGATCTTCGCCGGCCTCGAGGGCGATGCGTTTGTGTCCCATCGCGAGGATGGCGTCGCATTCGAGGTCGATCTCCTCCATCGAGAGCTTCTTGCGGCGCATCGATTCGTTTCCCCTGTGGAAGCCGCAGTAGACGCAGCCGTTGACGCAGTGGTTAGCGACGTAGAGCGGCGCGAACAGGACGATCCTCCGGCCGTAGATCGCCTCCTTGACCTCCTTCGCGAGCGCGTAGAGCTCGTGGACGAGCTCCGGATCTGTCATCGAGAGCAGCGCCGCGGCCTCCCTGTGCGTCAGTCCGTGGTATCCGCGCGCCTTGTCGAGAAGGGATCGGATGTACCCCCTGTCTCCGGATCGGCGGGATCCCTCTTCGAGCGACGCGCGGACTTCTCCGTCGTCGATGAACGACGAATCGTGGAACTGGGGCATGTCGTACACGAAAATTCCTCCTTTTCGATGGGCCGGCGGTCTATTTTTTCGTCATCGCGGCCTTGACGGTCACATGCGGGATTTTCCCGAGCTTCCCCGTGAGGGCGCTGATCCTGTCCGGTTCGCCGTCGAGAATGAGGGCGATGACGTGAAGCCCCCTGTCCCTGTACGGAAGTCCCATCCGTCCGACGATGAGCGATCCGAACTGATGCAGCGTTTCGTTGACCTCCATGGCGCTCCCGAAGTCCTCCACGATGACGGCCACGATAGCGATCCGCGTTTCCTCCATAGACGATCCCTCCTTTCGCAAAAAAAAGAGCCCCCGCCAAAGGCGAAGGGCTCCCGAACGTTCAAACGCAGTGTTCCGGCGTCTTCTCCCCTTGAACGGACATGTCCGGACAAACGGATTCTCCGGTAAGAAACCTCGTCTCCCTCCTGCCGGGAATGCCCCGACAGAACGGATATTTGAAGTTTCTTCCATAAACGTATTCTACTTTACGCTATTCTAATATCATTGTACAAAATTGCAAGGCCTATAGCGAATTTGCCTGGAAAGTCTCTCCATTCGATACCTGCGGTTTTACGTGGAATTCACTCCCGATTCGTCGCAACGGACGGGTTCGACGCGTCGCGCACGAGGAGTTCGGGGGTTCCGTTCAGAGGCATGACGAAGATATGGCTCGCGAACGTCACGTTCTTTCCCTTTTTCCTGACATCCTCGGGACGGACGCCGCAGAAGAGGACGCTCTTTCCGTCCGGAGCCCACGACGGGGCCGAGGCGGACATCCCCTTCGGCGAGATTCGGATGGTCCTTCCGTCGGCGGGCGTGTGGAGGAAGACGCCCGCGATCGGTTCGCCCCAGGCCTTCGATATCGGATTGTCCGGCTCGTCGACGTCGCCGTCGAAGATCCACGCCGATCCGTCGGCCGAGACGCAGAAGCGCGTCGCGCTCGATATTCCCGCTTTCCCGACGATCGGGTCGAGCGGTCTCGACTCCAGAAGTTTCCCATTCGTATCGAACCGATAGAGCGTCGACAGATCCTGCGCATACACGGACATGCCGTCGTGGGCCCAGAACGGCGAATGGACGCCGCCCTCGTTGTCCATCCGGAAAATCTTCAGGTTCTTTCCCGTCGTGTCGATGACTCCCGGAACCCACTGGGACTTCTCCTCGATCCAGTGGTTGAAGACGAGCCTCGTCCCGTCGGGCGACCAGCGCGGCCCGTAGCTGTTGTCGCCGGGGACCGCCGAGAGGACGCGGACTTTCTTCGTCGCGACGTCCATCACCGCGATCTTCCTTCCCTGCCGGTAGTCCGTGAACGCGACGCTCCGGCCGTCGGGCGATATTTCAGCGTCGTACCCCTTCCCGAGTAGAACGGGATTCGCCCCGCCCATGTCGGAGAGCCGGATGTTCCCCTCGCGCTCGAAAATCACTCGCGACGCCCCCCACGCCACGCCGGACGTCCCCATCGCCAGCAACAACAGCGCACACAACAGCTTCCGCATCGTTGTCGATCCTCCCTTTCGCGTATTTCCGCAACCTGTCGCTATAATTGTACCGCCTTCGGCCGCCCGGAAGAATGTCCGGAACGGCCGCAGCGCGAGGGGAAATGAGAAACGGCGAATGACGTCGCGGCGAAAGGATCGGCGGCTTGCGGATGGAGCTTCGTTCCGGAAATGCGGATGAGGAGAACATTCTCTTTTTGGAGGACGGGCGGGGCGGCGGAATCTGCTTCGTTTCGGGGACGAGGGTCCGACACGCCTTTCCCGCGCACCTTCACCGAAGTGCGTGCTTCGGCGTGATCGCCGGAGGAGAGGCGATTCTCGAAATATCCGGTGGGAGGCGCCTTCTTCGCGCGGTCGACCGGTACGTCATCCCCGCCATGATGGCGCACGTGCTTCGTCCGATTGGGGACGGCTGGTTCTCGCATCGGGTCTTCGGGACGGACCCGGAACGTTGCCGGGAGACCGTCCGAAGGCTTCAGGATGCGATCGGAACGGAGCTTCCCGGGGAATGGCCGGACGGATTCGCCGACCAGAGCCACCTGTGTCGCATCTTCCGCCGATATATGGGCGTCGCCCCCTCGACGTTCCTCAGGAACCTGTCGGAGACTTCGGACCTCAGAGCAGCGCGGGACTGAAGATCGCGAGGATCGTGAGACCTCCGTCCGCCGTGACGCGGTGCGGGCAGTCCACAGGGATCACCGCGACGACGTCTTCCGCGTACGCGATCCTGCGGTCTCCGACGAGGCAGCGCCCCTCTCCCGCGACGACCTGATGGATTTCCGTCTTTCCGTTGTGGATATGGTCGCCGATGCAGCAGCCTCCGTCGACCCTCACGAGGTGGACGCTCGATGTCCCGTTCGTGTCCGCGCCCGTGACGAGGTGTTTCATGGACACTCCGGCGAATGCCGTATGCGGAGTCCACGCAATTGATGAACCGTTGACGTTCCCCGTTTCGAACGGAGTCGTTTCACACGCCGTCTTCATCGCCGCATTCCTCCCGTCGAATGATTGTGTGACGCAGCGAGGATACGACAACGGGCAGCGGCAGTCTTGAATGATTTTATCCGCGTCCGAGGAACATCACCCACGCACCCGCGACCATGATCGACGCGCCGAGAAGCCGGTCGCGGATCGGCTCGCCGTAAAAGAACTTTGCAAGGATCACGGAAATGAGGACGCCGAACATCGACAGCGGCTCCGCAAGGCTGATCTCGAGTCCCCGGAGCGCGAAGAGAAGGCAGATATAGGCGTAGATATTCGTCGCCCCGGCGGCGAACGAGGCGAGCGGGCGCTCCCTCAGGAGGGAGAATCCGGATCGGAGTCGCTTCCTGAACGCGAGCAGCGAGAGCGCGAACACCGAGGACCAGAGACACTGGGCGATCGCGTATCCTACCGTCGGAGGGTTGTGCGCGAGCATCCCCACCATCCGGGTGTCGACGATCCGTCCGACGGCGATGAAGAACGACGCCACGATCATGTACATGCACGGCTTCGATCGCCACAGCGCCAGGAGCGACGCGCCGACTCCGGATCCCCTGTTCAGGAACGTACTTCCCCAGACCATCAGCGCCATTCCGGCGATCTTGAGGAGCGAGAAGCTCTCCCCGAGAAAGACGACCGACATCGCGAGCAGGAAGAAGACGTTGAAGTTGTAGACGGGGCCGACGAGCGACACTTCGCCTTCAGAGAGCGCCCGGATGTAGAGGAGGATCCCGGCGAAGGACACCGCCGCGCTTCCTGCCGCGACGACGGCGAAGGAATACCCCCGCGCGTATGGTTCCGAGAGATACTCCCGGACCGCGAACGGCGCAAGGAAGATCACGGCGAGAATGTCGAGGACGAAGAGCGTCGCGATGGGGTCGCGCCCTTCCCCGAGTTTCTTGAACGCGATCTTCTCGAACCCGAGAAGCAGGATCCTGACGGACATGAACAGAACTGCTGCAAACGGCATCGCGATTCCTCCACAAGAGAGATTCCCGCGTCCGGATGTTCGGCGCGCATGCATATCGTACATCAATACCGGCATCCCCGGCGGCGTCCGGATACGCCGCGCCCGAACGGGACGGCGCCTCGCCTCCGATAGAAGCATTCTGTGATAGAATCGAAACGGATCCAGATATGTATCCGGAATTGCGGGCGCCGGAAGACCGGGAGGATTCCCGCTGTCCGGGAAGAAGGGAGGAGCGCCGTGTTTTCATACGTTGTTCGCAAAGTGCTCTACTCGATTCCTGTGGTGTGGGGGGTGATCACCGTCGTGTTCATCCTCATCAACGTGGTTCCGGGCGACCCCGCCATGATCATGATGGGGCAGCGCGGTGACGAGGAGACCCTGACGAAGATCAGGGCGGATATGGGGCTCGATCTTCCGCTGCACGTGCAGTACGTCCGCTTTCTCGGCCAGGTCTGCCGCGGCGATCTCGGAACGTCCTACCGGACGAACGAGAAGGTCGCCGACGCGATTCTCGGCCATCTGAACGCGACGGTGCGGCTCGCCCTCGGCGCCCTCGTCCTCGGGACCGTTCTCGGCGTCACGATGGGGGTCATCTCCGCAGTCAAACAATACTCGTTCTTCGACTACTCTGCGATGTTCATCGCGATAGCCGGCGTGAGCGCTCCGGTCTTCTGGGTGGGGCTCCTGCTTCTCATGGTCTTCGCCTACGGACTCGGCTGGGTTCCGGGCGCCGGGTTCGGCGACGGTTCGCTGAAATACCTCATCCTTCCGATGATCACGCTCGGAGTCCGTCCCGGAGCCCTCACGGCGCGACTCACGCGTTCCTGCATGCTCGAGGTCCTCAATCAGGATTATATCCGAACCGCGTTCGCGAAGGGGCTGCCCGGGAAGATCGTCATCGTCAAGCACGCGCTCAAGAACGCGATGATCCCCGTCATCACGATCGTCGGGACGCAGATTTCGGAGCTTCTCTCGGGCGCGGTGCTCACCGAGACGATCTTCGCGTGGCCGGGAATCGGCCGCCTCTCCGTCGATTCGCTGATCGCCCGCGATCTTCCGATGATCCGCGGAACCGTCATCTTCATGGCGGTCATCTTCCTCGTGGCGAATCTTCTCGTCGACATCTCCTACGGGTTCTTCGACCCGAGGATCCGCTACGACTAGGAGGCGCCGCGAATGACTGACGGAGTAACACGGAGCGCTCAGACGGGCAATCTCCGGCAGGAGGCCTGGATCCGCTTTCGCCGCAACCGCTTGGCGATGCTGGGGCTTGCGATGGTTCTCTTCCTTCTCGTCGTGGCGGTGTTCGCCCCCTTCTTCGCGCCGTTCGACCCGTTCAAGCAGCTCATCTGGTCGGAGGGCATGAAGGTCCGCCTCGCCCCTCCGACGACCTCGCACTGGATGGGAACGGATCTCTTCGGCCGGGATATCATGAGCCGCGTGATCTACGGCGCGCGGATCTCCCTTCAGATCGGCATCTTCGCGACCATCGTCTCGCTGTGCATCGGCGTTCCGCTCGGAGCGACCGCGGGATACTTCGGGGGGCGAGTCGACGACCTCATTTCGTGGCTTATCAATGTGGTATTCGCCTTTCCGTTCTTCCTTTTCGTCCTCGCGATCCTCGCGGTCTTCCGGAATCCCGGAATGCTCGTCGTCTTCACGGCGATCGGACTGGTCAACTGGGTGTCCATCGCCCGCGTCACGCGCGCGCAGTTCATCTCGCTGCGGGAGCGCGAGTACGTCGAGGCGACCCAGGCGCTCGGCCTTCCCACGCATCGCGTCATCTTCCGCCATATTCTCCCGAACGCGATCGCGCCCGTGATCGTCCAGGCGACCCTTGGCATGGGGAGCGTCATCATGGTCGAGGCCGGGCTTGCGTTCATCGGGTTCGGGGCGCAGCCTCCGATTCCGAGCTGGGGGCTCATGATCTCCGAGGGGCAGAAGTATCTTCCGACGGGACAGTGGTGGTGGACGCTCTTTCCGGGAATCGCGATCATGTTCACGGTGCTCGCGTTCAATTTCGTCGGTGACGGTCTCCGGGACGCTCTCGACGTCCGGCTGAAGAGGTAGTCGCCATGGCGCTTCTCGACATCAGGGATCTCAGGACGTACTTCGATACGGACGCCGGACTCGTGAAGGCGGTCGACGGCGTTTCCTTCAGCGTGGAGCCGGGCGAGACGCTCGGACTCGTCGGCGAATCGGGATGCGGCAAGAGCGTGACGGCACTGTCGATTCTGCGGCTGCTTCCGAAGCCCGCCGGACGAATCGCGGGGGGCTCCATTCTCTTTGACGGACAGGACCTCGCGAAGCTTTCCGAGGACAGAATGCGCTCGATCCGGGGAAACCGGATCTCGATGATCTTTCAGGAGCCGATGACGAGCCTGAACCCCGTCTACACGGTCGGAGAGCAGATCATGGAGCCCCTCAGGCTCCATCAGCGCCTCGACCGGAAGCAGGCCTTCGAGCGGGGCGTCGGGCTTCTCGACATGGTGAGCATTCCTTCGGCCCGGCAGCGTATGAACGACTATCCGCACCAGCTCTCCGGAGGAATGCGTCAGCGCGCGATGATCGCGATGGCGCTCGCGTGCACGCCCGCCCTGCTGCTCGCGGACGAGCCGACGACGGCGCTCGACGTCACCGTACAGGCGCAGATCCTCGACCTCATGAACGAACTCAGGCAACAGCTCAACTCGGCAATCCTGTTCATCACGCACGACCTCGGGGTCATCGCCAGGATGGCGCACCGCGTCGTCGTCATGTACGCCGGAAAGATCGTCGAACAGGCGCCGGTCAGGGATCTGTTCCGCGATCCGAAGCATCCGTACACGCGCGGACTGCTCCAGTCGATCCCGAAGCTCACGACGACGGCGCGACGGCTCGGCGTCATTCCGGGTGTCGTTCCGAGTCCGCTCGCATTCCCGAGCGGATGCAAATTCCACAACCGGTGCGCCGAACGGATGGACCGGTGCCCGAACGACGAGCCGCCCTTGTTCTTGCCGTCCGGCGGACGAGCCGTCCGGTGCTGGCTCTACGACGGGAATCCGGTGGAAGGAGAGACTTCCGATGCACGCTGACGCGGATGCGCCGATCCTTCAGGTGAGCGGCCTGAAGAAACACTTCCCGATCAGGAAAGGGATCTTCAGGAACGTCGTGGGACATGTGAAGGCCGTCGACGGCGTCGATCTGTCCGTCCGGCGCGGGGAGACGCTCGGTCTTGTCGGCGAATCGGGATGCGGCAAGTCGACGCTCGGCCGAACGCTGATGCACCTCCTGCCGCCGACCGCCGGGACCGTGGTCTTCGACGGCGAGGATGTCGGGGCGGCACTGAAACGGAACCCGTCGGACATCAGGAGGCGCCTTCAGATCATCTTCCAGGATCCCTACGGAAGCCTCAATCCCCGGATGACGGTCCGCGAAATCGTCGGCGAAGCGGTGCGGTATCACGGCATCGTTGCCGACAGGAGGGAACTCGACGAGTATGTCGTGAAGGTTCTCGTCCGGGCCGGGCTCCGGCCGGAACACAGGTTCCGCTACCCGCACGAGTTCTCCGGCGGCCAGAGACAACGAATCGGCATCGCGCGCGCTCTCGCGATGAACCCGGATTTCATCGTCTGCGACGAACCCGTCAGCGCGCTCGACGTGTCGATCCAGAGCCAGGTGCTCAACGAGCTCCGGGATCTCCAGGACGATCTCGGGCTGACCTATCTGTTCATCACGCACAGCCTGTCGGTCGTCAAGTTCATCTCCGACAGGATCGCGATCATGTACCTCGGGAAGATCGTAGAACTCGCGGAGAAGAACGAGGTTTTCGCCCGTCCGCTGCATCCGTATACGCAGGCGCTGCTCTCGGCGATCCCGCAGCCCGATCCCGAGGACCAGGGGGAGCGCATCCTGCTCCAGGGGGATCTTCCGTCGCCGGCGAATCCGCCGGTCGGATGCCGCTTCCATACGCGGTGCCGCCACGCGACGGCCCAATGCGCCGAACAGGAGCCTCCGTTCCGCGATCAGGGCAGCGGTCACTGGGCGGCCTGCTTTCTGTACGAGCGATGACGGCGACCGGGGGGAGAGCTTCTCCCTCCCCCCGGGTCGTCATTATCCGATCGTTTTTTGCAGGAAGCGCATCAGATTCTCGCCGAGGATGCCCCGGACCTCCCCGTCCGAATAGCCCCTGAGAAGGAGCTGTTCGGTCAGCAGCGGAGCGTTCGCGTACCCCTTGACGCAGTCGTAGTTCGCGAACGGTCCCGGGCCTGAGAAATCGCGCATCTCGTCGCAGAAGTCGAAGCCGAATCCGATGGCCGCCGGTCCGGCGAGGTTCCGGATGTGGTCCGCGTGGTTCGCGAGATCGGCCTCCGTCAGCGGCGCGCGAGCGGGATCGCCGACGAAGGTGCTGCACACGTTCATTCCCATGAGGCCGCCTCGCGATGCGAGCGTGAGGATCTGGTCGTCCGTGAGATTGCGCATCGTGCCCGCCAGCGCGCGGGAGTTGGAGTGCGACGCGATCACCGGGCCGTCGTGGAGCGCGAAGACGTCCGCGACGCCCTCGTCGTTGAGGTGGCTGACGTCGAGGTACATTCCGAGCCGGGTCGCCTCGCGGATCAGGCGAACGCCGAACTCCGTGAGCCCGCCCTTTCGCCCTTCCTCGACGGGCTTGAAGAAGCACCCGTCCCCGGCGGCGTTCCTCCGGCTCCACGCGATCCCGACGCCGCGGACGCCGAGCGCGTGAAAGACGCGCAGCAGGCTCAGGTCGGAGCCGATCGGCTCGACGCCCTCGAAGGAAAGGAGAATGGCGAGTTCCCCGCGTTCCTTCGCGGCGAGGATCTCGGTCGTGTTCCGGCAGGGCGCGAACAATCCAGGGCTTTCCTCGAGTTCCGCCTGCAGCGCCGCGATCTGGTCGAGTGCCCGGCGAAGCGCCATCTCGGGGAGAAAATCGTTTCCTATGAAGATCGACGAGATCACGAGATCGACCCCTCCCGCCCGGAACTGCGGAAGATAGTCCGTTTCGATGACTTTCGTGCGTCCCTCGAGACGCTTTTCGAGAACGAGTGGCAGCAGGTCGAAGTGAGCGTCGGCGACGAAGGCGTCGTTATGGAAGTCGCGCGCCCGAAGCGCGGTTTCTGTGCTGTGTTTCATCGAAATCCTCTCCTTGGGTTTGCTGGATGTCGCTTCAACGAATACCGGACGCATCCGTCCGGAATTATTATGCCACGTCAGGAGGCGCAATACATGGACATTCACCCGTATCAGGCCGGAGAATCGGCGGAGCTTCTCTGCATTTTCCTGTTCGAGGGAGAATCCCCCCTTTCCCCTCTGGTTTCCGAGGTGTCGGCAGCTCTGGAACATGCGCTTTCACTGCCACAGGATCCCGGGAAGAAGGGCTCCCTGAGAGTCGTCCCCGTTCCCGGCGCGCCGGTCAGAGCCATGCTTCTCGCTGGACTCGGCAAACGTCCGGAATCTGCGGCGGCGCAGGCGACGGCCTACAGGAACCGTACGGCCGAATGCGTCCGCTGCGCGTCGACGCTCGGATTCGAGAGCATCGTCGCGCAATTCCCCGGGAAGCCGGACGCGTTTCTCTCGCGAGCCGTCGCCGAGGGCGCGATTCTCGGAAACTACGTCTTCCGGAGGTACTGGACGACCGACTCGCACCCCGAAAGGACGGAAATAACGTCATTCGGGCTTGCCGGGGGCGACCAAGACGGACTCGGGCGCGGCGTCGTCTCGGCCGAGGCCCAGGCGTTCGCGCGCGATCTCGTCAACGAGCCCGGCAACGTCGTCACGCCGCTCGCGCTCGCGGAACGCGCGCTCGTCCTCGCCCGCGAAGGCGGTCTCGAATGCACGATCCTCGACGAGGGCGCCATCGACGCGATGGGGATGAACGCGCTCCTCTCGGTCGGCCGGGGCTCGACGAACCGGCCGCGGCTGATCCACCTCGTCTATCGCCCCGACGCGGAGCCCAGGCGACGCATCGCACTCGTCGGAAAGACCGTGACATTCGACAGCGGCGGCCTCTGCATCAAGACGCGCGACGGCATCAAGACCATGAAAATCGACAAGACCGGCGGCTGCAACGTCCTCGCGATCATGCGCGCTCTCGGGACGCTCCGGCCGGCCGTCGAGGTTCACGGAATCCTCGGCGCCGTCGAGAACATGCCCGACGGCGACTCCTACCGCCCCGACGACATCATCAGGACGATGAACGGGAAGACCATCGAGATCCTGAACACCGACGCCGAGGGGCGCGTGACGCTCGCCGACGTCCTCACCTATGCGAGCCGCGTCCGTCCGGACGCGCTCGTCGATATGGCGACGCTGACCGGCGCCGCCGTGACTGCGCTCGGAAATTACACGGCCGCGCTCGTCTCCGACCACGACGGCCTGAGCGCCGACCTTCTCGCCGCCGCGGAACGCGCGGGGGAACGCTTCCACCGCTTCACGATGGACGACGATAAGCTCCGGGAGAAGATCACGTCCCAGAACGCCGATTTCACGAACTCCGGCGGTCCCGGCGGCGGCGTCATTACGGCCGGGATGCTTCTGCGGGAGTTCGTGGATCCCGGGATTCCCTGGGCGCATCTGGATATCGCCGCGGTCGCGCATTACGACAAGGAGTTCGACTGCTACGGCACGGGCGGATCGGCCTTCGCGCTCCGGACCTGTCTCGAGTACGTTCTCTCCGTGTGACGCGGCGCCGCCGAAAAAAAGCGCCGCCCCGGAATCGGGGCGGCGCCCTGTGCATTGATAATCGCCTACTTCGAGAGAGAGATCTCGCTCAGATCGGTCATATACGCGCCGAGGAACGGAAGCTGAATGTTCCGGACCTCGGGACGGGCCACGAGGCTCGTTGTCTGGTAGTACAGGAAGAGCCACACGGCGTCGTCGACGATCTGCTGCTCGGCCTTCTTGTACATCTCGACGCGCTTCGCGGGGTCGGGTTCCTTCCGGGCGTCGCGGAGAAGGGTATCGACCATGTCGTTCTTGTAGCGGCAGTAGTTGCCCTTCGCGCCGAAGTTGTCGGAACAGAAGAGCGTGTAGAGGAAGTTGTCGGGGTCGTTGTAGTCCCCCGCCCAGCCCGCGCGGAAGAACTCGTAGTCGCCGCGCCGGACGGCGTCGTAGTGCGCACCGACTTCAGTGGACGCGAGGTTCACGGTGATGTTGAACTGGGAGAGTTGCGCCTGGACGGCCTCGGCGATCGCCTTGTGCCGCGGCGTGCTGTTGTAGTGGAGCGTGATCTCGAGACCCTTTTCGTACCCGGCTTCCTTCAGGAGCTGCTTCGCCTTCTCTGGGTTGTACTCGTATCCGCGGAGTTTGGGATCGTACGACGACATCCCCGGGGGCAGAACCCCCATCGCGGGCATGTAGCGTCCGTTGAGGAGCATCTCGCTGATCGCCCTGCGGTCGACGGCGTAGTTGATCGCCTGCCGGAGCTTGAGATTGTCCTTGAACGGCTCGCGGATCTGGCTGAGGCCGTAGTAGTAGTTCTGAAGCGCGGGACGTTCCTGGTAGCCCTTGCCGAATTCCTTCTTGGCGTCCGCGTAGTATTCGTCGGTCACTTCCTCGAGGACGTGAAGATTTCCCTTCTTGAGCTCCATGTAGGCCACGCCGTAATCTGGCATGACGACGAGATCGACTCCGTCGAGATAGGGCAGCTGCGCGCCCGAGGCGTCCTTGCGCCAGTAGTCGGGATTCTTCCTGAACGACACGTAGTTATCCTGCTTCCACTCATGGAAGGCGAACGCGCCCGTTCCGACCGGCGCGAAGTTGAAATCCTTCCCGAGTTTCTCGGCGTCTTCCTTCGGCACGACGCCGAACGACGTGTACGTCAGCGCGGCGAGGAACGGCGCGTAGGACATGTCGAGCGTGAAGCGCACCGTGTGCGGGTCGAGGACCTCGATCCCGGCCCACGTGTCGGTCTTGCCGTCGAAGAGATCCTTGTACCCCTTGATCGCGGAGATGAACATGACGCGCGAGGACTTCATCTTCACGAGGCGTTCGAGGCTGTACTTCACGTCGCCGGCGGTCATCTCGCGCCCGCCGTTCAGCGTCGGACTCCCCTTGACCGTCTTGTGGAAACGGACTCCCGTACGGAGATGGAAGGTCCAGACCGTCGAGTCCGCGTTGACCTCCCACTTCTCGGCGAGATGCGGGACGATCTTCCCGTCCGCATCGTTCCTGACGAGCGTTTCGAGGTAGAGATTCGTGCCCCGCGCCGACGTCGTGATGTTCGACGTGACGGGATCGAGAGCCGGAGGGTTGTTCTGCAAGTGCCACTTGAGAATGCCGCCGCGGGATACGTCCGCATACGCCGCCTGACCGGCGGCGGCGATGATGCACAGAACGCAGAGCAGAAGCCATGTGCGTTTTTTCATGGTACCCATCCTCCTTGCCGTAATAGTGTCTTCATCCTGACATCCCGTACCGGTTGCCCGATTTTCCCTCCTGAAGATGCACCTCCCTCCGGAACGCGCTATACTTCTATTGGATCCATTTGTTCATCCATTTCTACATCCTCCGCCGGTGATTGTCAATGTGAAAAGGACGGTGGAGGACGCGAGGGGCGGAACGCCCGGAAAACGTTTGAAGGAGTGATTCGCGATGAAGATTTACGTCAGTGCCGATATGGAGGGCGCGACCGGCGTCGTCAGCGCGCTGCAGACGCGTTCGGACCACGCCGCGGAATACGCGTTCGGATGCAGGATGCAGCTCCACGACGTCCTGGCGGTCGTCGAGGGAGCGATCGAGGGCGGGGCGAGGGAGATCGTCGTCAACGACTCCCACGCGCGGATGATCAATCTCGATGTCACGACCTTTCCGGAAAACGTCCGTCTCCTCTCGGGAACGCCGAAGGCCCTCGGGATGGTCGAGGGCGTCGAAGGATTCGACGGTGCGTTCTTCGTGGCGTACCACGCGATGTCGGGGACGCCGTTCGCGGTTCTCGACCATACCGTCTCGGGAGCGACGATTTTCGACGTCCGCCTCAACGGCGAACCCGCGGGGGAAACGGCGATCAACGGCGCCGTCTGCGCATCCTGCGGCGTTCCCGTGGCGCTCGTGACCGGAGACGCCGCCGTATGCCGAGAGGCTTCGGCGCTTCTCGGCGACGGACTCGTGACGTGCTGCGTCAAGGAGGCGCGCGGCAACGCCTCGGCCGATTGTCTGCCCCCGTCGCGGACGCGAAACCTGCTCCGGGAGGCCGCCCGCGAGGCGACGCTCCGGGTAGCTTCGAAAAAGGCGCCACTTCAGAAAATCTCGACGCCGTACGTTCTCGGACTGACGTTCAAGTATTCGCGGCAGTGCGACGTCGTCTCGTACGTTCCCGGCGTGGAGCGCATCGACGGACGCACGGTGCGGATGCGCGGCTCCGACATGGTGGAAATGCGCCGCTGGATCAACGTCGCGACGGGGCTCGCGGGGGCGGTCGCGCTCTGATCCTTCGAGAAATCGTGTACAATATGACGCATCGGGAGGGCGACTGACGTTCCCCTCCATCCGGGCGGGGGTGCGTCGATAAACCGCCTGTAAGCCGGAGGCGGAATGTACGTTCTGGGAATACTCATGAGCGCCCTGACGGCCTGTTGCTGGGCCGCGTCGCCGATCCTCCTGAAACGCGGGATGGATGGCCTTTCGTTTCTCGAGGTGAACGCGATCCGGTCGATCGGCTCTTTCGGCGTCCTGCTCACGATCACTCTCGCGACGGACCCGGCGTTCCTCGTCTGGAGCGCCCCGTCCGTCTTTTTCCTCGTGATCCTCGCGAACACGGTCTTCGGCAATATCGTCGGCGATATCCTCTACTTCGCCGCGATCCGGCATCTCGGCGTCAGCCGCGCCGTCCCGATCACGAGTTCGTATCCGCTCATCGTCACGGCCGTCTCGGCGTTTTTCTTCGGTGAGAGCGTCACGTGGAACATCATCCTCGGAACGGTCCTCGTCATCCTCGGGGTCGTTCTCCTGCGTTTCGAGGTCGCAGGGGGCGACAGGCCGGCCATGGCCGCGAGGGGCTTTCTCTGCGCGCTCGGGGCCGCGCTCGCTTGGGGCTTCACGGTGCCGCTCACGAAATACCTCCTTCTCCAGGGCATTCCGGGAATCACGATCGCGTTCTGGAGGTCGGTCTTCCTCGTCGGATGCACGTGGATCCACTGGGGGATCGGCACGGCGCGCGCGGACCGGGGCCGGATCGCGCGCGTCTCTCCCCGCGCCGCTCTGGCGATCGTCGGGGCTGGCGCGTTCGGACTCGGGGTCGGCGTCTTCACGTTCACGAAGGCGGTCACGCTGATTCCGCTCTCCATCGTGACGCCGATCACTGGAACGAGCCCGCTTCTCACGGCGCTCTTCGGGATTTTCGTCATGCGCGAGCAGTCGACGGCCGCGCAGTGGACGGGCATCGCGCTCATCGTCGCCGGGTCGGTCGCCGTCGGCCTGTAGAATCAGTCCGGCCGCACAATCGCGCCTTCACCTGTTGACAGATCACGTTCGTCCGTGGTATCTTCCCCCGTAATCAATCTTGGGAGGAATCGTTCATGATCCGGAAACTCCTCAGTCAGAACTGGTGGTGGCGGGCCAGATAGCCTGCCGCCTGTGACCATAAAGCCCGCGAACCGATAGACAAGCGCGCACTTTACGGCCGTGGAGGCAGGTCCCACAGGGGATCTCCTTCCACGGCCGTTTTCGTACCCGAAGCGAGAGGGGGGAAAGGCCGGAAGGTCTTTCTCCCCTCTCGCTGTTTTTATGTCGCACGAAGGGAGAACGTCATGATACTCGAGCGGATTCTGAAGAAGAAGTTCGAAGAAGCTGCGGAGCTCGTGAAACCGGGCGGACGAATGTCTTCGGCACTGAAGCGCGATGGACTTTCCGTCATCGGCGAGATCAAGCGGGCGTCTCCGAGCAGGGGCGTCATCAACGGGGCGGTGGATCCGCCGGAGCAATTGTCGTTCTATGAGCGTGGAGGCGCGGACGCGGTGTCGGTTCTCACGGACGCCTCGTTCTTCGGGGGAAGCGCGAACGACTTGCGCTCCCTCAGGACGCTGACGAAGCTTCCGCTTCTCCGGAAGGATTTCATCGTTTCGGAACTTCAGGTCTACGAGAGCCTCTTCCTCGGCGCGGACGCGATTCTGCTCATCGTCGCCGCGCTCGGGAAGACTCGCGTCGAGGAGCTTCTGGCTCTGACGCACTCGCTGGGAATGGAGGCCATCGTCGAAGTCCATACGGAAGGAGAACTTCTCGATGTCCTCGACACGGACGCGACGATCGTCGGCATCAACAATCGCAACCTGGACGACTTCACGGTGGATCTCCGGACCACGGAACGTCTCATGGCGGTCCTCGAACGGCGCGAGGGACGGGAATCTCGCATCGTCGTCTCCGAAAGCGGCGTTCGGAACGACCGCGACGCGGCCTTCCTCGCAGGGACCGGAGCGGATGCCATTCTCGTCGGCGAGGCGCTCATGCGCGCCGGTGACCCGGCCGCGATGATCCGCTCGTTCAGGAAAATCTCCGTACGCGCGGCGTGACGCGCCGGACACATTCGGAAAGGAGAGAACGTTCATGAAGACATCGATGTATTTCGGACCCTTCGGGGGGCAGTTCGTTCCCGAGACGCTGATCCCGGCGCTCGAAGAGCTCGAGGAGGCATACCTCGAAAGCATGACGGATCCGTCGTTCGACGCGGAGATTCTGCCGCTGCTCAGGCACTACGTCGGCCGTCCGTCCCCCCTCTATTTCGCGTCCCGCATCACGGAAGCGCTCGGAGGGGCGAAGGTCTACCTCAAGCGCGAAGACCTGAACCACACGGGCGCGCACAAGATCAACAACGCGCTCGGCCAGGCGCTCCTCGCGAGGCGCATGGGCAAGCGGCGCATCATCGCCGAGACCGGCGCCGGGATGCACGGCGTCGCGACCGCGACCGCCGCCGCGCTCTTCGGGCTGGAGTGCGTGGTGTACATGGGCGAGGAGGACGTTCGCCGGCAGGCGCCGAACGTCGCGCGAATGGCGCTCCTCGGGGCGGAGGTCATCTCCGTCACGTCCGGCACGCGAACCCTCAAGGACGCCGTCAACGAAGCCATCCGCGACTGGGTCACGAATGTCGGGACATCCTTCTACGTCATCGGTTCCGTAATGGGGCCGCACCCGTATCCGCTCATGGTACGCAACTTTCAGCGGATCATCGGCGTCGAGGCCCGGGCGCAGATTCTCGAAAGGGAGGGGCGTCTTCCGGATCAGGTGGTCGCCTGCGTGGGTGGGGGGAGCAACGCGATGGGGATCTTCCACGCGTTTCTCGACGACGCAGGGGTCGCCCTCACGGGCGTCGAGGCCGCCGGAAGGGGGATCGAAACCGGCCTCCACGCAGCGACCATCTCGGCGGGCCGTCCGGGTGTCCTCCACGGATCGTACTCCTACGTCCTGTGCGACGACGACGGGCAGATCCTGCCCGCGCACTCGATATCGGCCGGACTGGACTATCCCGGCGTCGGACCGGAAC
The DNA here is from genome assembly GCF_055390895.1 of Lactivibrio alcoholicus. Lineage (NCBI taxonomy): Bacteria > Thermotogati > Synergistota > Synergistia > Synergistales > Aminobacteriaceae > Lactivibrio > Lactivibrio alcoholicus. Next base: position 939,413 of record NZ_AP042471.1, on the reverse strand, counting down.
ACAGCATGCTCTCCGATACGGGACGGGCCGCCTACGTATCCGCCACCGACGACGAGGCCGTCGACGCATTCATGCGCACGTGCCGCCTCGAAGGCATCATTCCGGCGCTCGAGAGCTCCCACGCGCTCGCGCACGTCTACCGCACGGCAGGGGCGCTTCCGAAGGAGAATATCGTCCTCGTGAATCTCTCGGGCCGGGGCGACAAGGACATGGATACGATCCTGGCCCTTGCGAAAGGGAAAAAGGAGAGCTGACGATGAAGACTCTTGCACAGGCGTTCGCGCATACGAAAGCGTTGATACCGTACGTTTCGGCGGGGGATCCGGACCTTGCGACGACCGCTGAGCTCCTTCAGCTGCTGGACAGAGAGGGGGCGGATATCCTCGAGGTCGGGATTCCGTTTTCGGACCCTCTCGCCGACGGCCCCGTCATCCAGCGAGCCGGACAACGCGCCCTCGCTGGAGGAGCCACGCTGAAGAAAATTCTCGAAATGCTCGCCGGTCTCAGAGACCGGATCTCAGCACCGAGAGTCCTCATGGGGTACATGAATCCGATCATCTCCTACGGCCCAGGGCGGTTCGCGGCCGATGCGGAATGCGCCGGCGTCGCAGGAGTCATCGTTCCCGACCTTCCGTTCCATCAATCGGATGAACTTGCCTCCCTGCTCCGGGACCGGGGGATCGACCTCGTCCTCATGGTGACCCCGAACACGACGCCGCTTCGCCTGAAGGCCATCGCGGAGCGGGCCTCGGGCTTCGTCTATTGCGTCTCGCGGCTTGGCGTTACGGGGGAGAGCGAAGGGCAGGGAGCGTCGCTTGAGGAATACACGGACCGCGTTCGGGCGGCTACGTCTCTGCCGCTCGCCCTGGGGTTCGGCGTGAACGGTCCGGAAAGGGCGAGGGCCGCCGCACGCGCGGCCGACGGGGTCGTCGTCGGAAGCGCGCTGATCTCGCTGCTCGAACCGTGCGGTACCGACGTGGCGTGCATCTCGGATAAGGCGAAGGCGTTCATCGGCTCCCTTCGCGAGGCGATCCGGAACATCTGATTGAAGACGGCTACCGGAGGGACGGAACGGGGATCAGTCGTTTCCCCTCCCTCTCCGGTAGAGTCGCTTCCGTTCCTCCGTGAATGTCCACCACGGGCGGGGAGGTTCGCCGTCCATGAAGCGGACGATCGAAATGAACGTATCCAGGACGCAGGGATCCTGACGCGTCCGCGTCTTCTCGCAGAGGGCGTCGTACAGCTCCCGGGGATCTCGGCCCCTGAGCTGCGCTGGATCGCGGATTCCGATCAGGCGCAGGTCTTCGGCCATCGAGGGGCCGATGTTCGGCAGGTCCGTCAGCTGCGCGACGCGTGCGCGGTCGACCTTTGTGGGATTCATGGCGGATCACTCCTTATTTATATTCCGTATCCGGGAAACATCGTCCGGCACATTCCGACGAAGCGACTCCGGTGCGGCGCGTAGGCTTCATGCCGATCCGGATCGGGGTCGACGGTGTCCAGCTTTCCGAGATGCTCCGCGATTCCCGGGAGGGCGTCCATCCGGTCGAGCGGGACGTCGGCGCTCAGCGCGACGAGAGCGTCGCCGAACGAGGCGTCGGTGTCGGGGTGCAGTCGGAGGCGCCTTCCCGTGATGTCGGCGACGAGGCGCATGAACTCCGGGACGTGCGCCAGCCCTCCACCGGCCTCGAGCGTGTCCGGCGTCGGCGTCTTCCGGGAGATCGCTTCGAGAAGCATCGAGAGCTCGTATCCGAGCGCCTCGCGGGCCGCCCACGCGATGTCCCAGGGCTCGCTTGTCCCTGTCAGCCCCGTGACGGTGCAGGTCGCCCCCGGGGCGTGGAAGGGCGTCCTCGCACCCTCGAGGTAGGGGAGCATGACGATTCCGGTCGGCCTGGTCCGGGCCTCTGGCTGCGCGACGCCCGTGAGCCGTCCGACCCATTCGAGGAACTTCGCGCCCGACGACGTCGCCGCTCCGACGCGCCAGGTCCCGGGAACGAGCGACATTCCGGCGACGAAGCCCGGAACGCGGACGGGCGTGTCGGTCGTGAGCAGAAGCGCGAGCGTGGAGCCGAACGAGACGGTCATCCGGCCCGGACGAAACCCCCATGAGGCCATGACTTCGGCGTTGATGTCGCACCCGCCCGTCATGACGACGGTTCCTTCCCGGAGCCCCGTGGCGTCGGCGGCCTCCCGCGTCACGCTCCCGAGACGATCGAGCGGCCACGCGAGCGGAGGAAGACGTTCCGGATCGAGACCGGCTTCCGCGAGGATCGTGTCGGGGCGAGCGCATGTGCGCAGATCCACGAGCCCCGTCCCGGCCGCGCTCGGGTAGTCCCAGCGGGCGATCCCCGTGAGCCATGCGGTCGCAAAGTTGTTGCTCTCCAGGAAGTACCGGGTTCGCGCGTAGATGTCGGGACACTCTTCCTTGAGCCACAGGATCTTGGGGATGACCGAATGCGTCGTGAAGGGACCGCCGAGAACTTCCGCGAGGCGTTTCGTCCCGAAATGGCGGTTGAGCCGGGCGACCTGTTCGGTCGAGCGACGGTCGATTCCGTAGAGAATCGCGTTGTAGACGGGACGGAACTCCGCATCGACGGGGACGAACGTTCCGCAGAGAGAACTCACGCAGAGGGAGCTCACTTCGGAGAGCGGAATGCGCGTCTCGAGATCGCGGCAGAGGGCGACGACACCGTTTCGCCAGGTTTCGGTCGGGGCGACCTCGTACCAGTCGTCCTTCGGCCGGACGACGCGTGCCGGGATCCGGCTCCGGGCGCAAAGACGCCCCTCGTCGTCGATGACCGCGGCCTTCAGCGACGAGGTGCCCATGTCGATTCCGAGGTGGAGTGCCATGTCCGCTTTCGCTCCTTTCACAAAAGAAAGGGGCCGGACCGACCGGCCCGGCCCCTCAGGATAGCATACTACTTCGGAAGATTGCTCTTGTCGATGAGCGGTGCGTCCATGTAGATGATCTTCCGGCCGCCGGTCGCTTCGTCGGCGGTCTTGCCGTTTACGGCCATCGCGTCGACGATCGACGCCGCCTTCGCGGCCATGTCTTCAAAGGGCTGCGAGACGGTCGCGGCCATGTTGCCGGTCCCGATCCGCCGGAAGGTTTCCTGGTTGCCGTCGACGCCGACGACGGCGACGTTCTTCATCTTGTGTTCCGCGAGAACGTCGGCGGCCGCGTAGCCGAGCTGGTCGAACGCGCACCAGACGCCGTTGATCTGATCGCCGAAGCGCGTCGCGTAGGTCTCCATCGCCGAGCGCGTGTCGTCCATGAATCGCTTCGAGGCGACGACGCTGTACTCAGCGAGAACCTTGATATTCGGGTATTCCGTGAGAATCGCGTCGAAGACCTTGCCGCGACGGCGCGTCCCGTAGTGCTTCTCGAACTTGATGACGATGATGTTGCCCTTGCCGCCGAGCGAATCCATGAGGTAGGTGGACGCCTTCGCGCCCATCGCGAAGTTGTCCGCCGTGATGTCGCACACGACGCCGTCGACGTAGCCCGAGTCGATCGTGATGACCGGGATCTTCGCGCCGAGGAGCTTGTCGAGCGCGGGTCGTATCTCCTGCGGGTGCGCCATCGCGAGGACGACCGCGTCGACCTTCATCTGGAACAGGTTCTCGAGCTGGTTCGACTGCGTTTCGATGGAGCCCTGGGAGTTGAGCATCTTGACGTCCCACTTCTTGTCCTTCGCGACCTTCTCGAAGGCGTTCGCCACCCGGGCCTGGGACTCCGCAGAGAAATTCGTCGCGATGAACCCCACCTTGATCTCCTTCGCCGCCGCCATTCCCGCGGCGCCGCACAGAAGCGCCGCGGCCGCCGCCACTGCCGCAAACCGTTTCACCGTACAACCCCTCCCTTTGAGTGATGCGTCTGAATGCGCCGCCTCGTCGCGGCGCGAAAAGCCGCTTTGCTCTAGCGCGCCGAGCGCTTCGCCTGCCAGGACGTCAGCGCCACGGACAGAATGATGATGACGCCCTTCGTGATGTCCTGCATATAGTAGGGCGACCCCGCGAGCGTCATGCCGTTGTTGATGATTCCGATCATGAGCGAACCGATGAACGTCCCGAACGGATTCGCCCGCCCCATGCTCAGGACGGTCATTCCGAGAAGAGCCGACGCGAAGCCGTCCATCATGAAGCCCGCCGCGCCTTCGGGGTTCGCGGATCCGAGCCGGGCCGTGAGCAGGATGCCCGTGAACGCGGCGGCGAGCCCCGAGAGTGTGAGCGCGAGAATCTTGTACGTGTCCGTGTCGACTCCGGCCAGGCGTGCCGCGGCCGGGTTCGCGCCCGTCGCCTGCATGTACTTTCCCGGACGCGTACAGGAGATCATCACCTGCGCCGCGACGACGACGACGAACATGATGAACACGAGCGACGGGACCGGGCCGACGCTTCCCCGTCCGAGCGCGAGGAACGAGTCGGGAAGCTTGCCGTAGAAGGAGACGCCCTTCGTGTACATGTAGATGAGTCCGCCCGCGATGATCCCCGACGCGAGCGTCGTAATCAGCGACGGAATTCCGACCTTCGTGACGAGGATCCCCGCCGCGACGCCGAAGACGACTCCGACCGCGAGCGCGGCGAGCGATGCGGCGAACGGATTCATGCCGCCGAAGATCAGTCCAGCGACGATGGCCCCGGCGAGGCTCGCGACGTTCGGGAAGGCGAGATCGAGTTCGCCGACGATGAGGCACATCGTGAACCCTTCCGAAATGATGGCGAGCAGCGCGATCTGCCGCAGGATGTTGAGGACGTTCTGTCCCTCGAGAAAGCCCGGAACCGTCACCGCGAGCCACGCCGCGATAGCGGCGAGCGCCATGATCGTCCCGAAGCGCGTCAGAATGTCCCGTCCGCCGGGACGTGCGTGTTTCCGGAGATTTCCGTTTTCGTCGCTCATGCCGTTGTCTCTCCCATCATCATTCCGAGAACCGCGTCCGCGTCGTATGGGGGACGTGTCTCCCCGACGATCTTCCGGTCTTTCATCACGTACAGCCGGTCCGCGATGGCCAGCAGCTCGCGCAGATCCGAGCTGATGAACCAGACGGCCGCGCCCTGCTGCGCCAGATGCCCCATGATATCGTAGAGTTCCCTCTTCGCGTCGACGTCGATGCCCTGCGTCGGCTCGTCGAAAATCCAGAGCGCCGCCGGAAGTCCGAACCACTTTCCGACCGATACCTTCTGCTGGTTTCCGCCGCTCAGCGTCGCGACGGACTGCGTGTGCGAGGCCGCCCTGATCGAAAGGCGCCCGATGGCGGACACCACGTGTCTCGCGGCCGCCTTTCCGCGGACGAAGCCCATGCGCGACAACCCCTCGAGCTGCGGCAGGATCAGGTTTTCGTAGACGCTCATCTGCGTGAGCAGCCCGTGCTCCCTGCGATTTTCCGGGATCATGACGATTCCCTGCCGGATGGAGTCCTTCGGACTGCGCGGACTGAATTCCTCCCCGCTGAGGCGGATGGTTCCGGCTTCGCGGGAGCATCCCGAGAAGATCGCCTCCGCGAGTTCCGTGCGTCCGGCGCCGACGAGACCGGCGAAGCCCACGATCTCCCCGGAACGGATCGCGAACGACACGTTCCGCAGATGCCCGTGCGGCGACGAGAACCCCGCGGCCTCGAAGACGATGTCGCCTGGGCGAGACGGAACCTTGGGGTACTGTTCCTCCATGTCGCGCGAAATCATCAGCCGGATCAGGTCGGCCTCCTTTGTCGCGGCCGCGTCGACCGTCTCCACGTAGCGGCCGTTGCGCAGAACGGAGATGCGGTCGCACAGCGACAACACCTCTTCGAGGTGGTGGGAGATGTAGAGGATCGCGAGGCCCTTCCGTTTCAGATCGCGCACCAGCGCGAACAGTATCTCGCACTCCCGCATGCTCAGAGGCGCGGTCGGTTCGTCGAAGATGATGATCTTCGGGTTCCGGAAGAGAACCTTCATGATCGTGAGCATCTCCTGCTGTCCGCTTGACAGCGTGTGCGCGGGGGCGTCCATGTCGATGCCGAGCCCCTGTCCGTACGTTTCGAGGAAGCCTTTGGCCGTCGCCCGCATCTCGCGTTTTTTCAGGAACCCGGCGTACGTAGGTTCGAGGCCAAGGAAGAGATTCTCCCACCCGGTGAAGTGCGGCACGAGTTCGCGCTCCTGGTGGACGACTCCGACGGTTTGCGACGCGTCGCGCGGAGAGGAGAAATTCCGCTCGACCCCGTCGATCAAGAAGGAGCCGGCGCTCGGCCGGTGGACGCCGGCGAGAATTTTGACGAGGGTGGATTTTCCCGCGCCGTTTTCGCCGACGAGTCCGTGAATCTCTCCCGCCTCCGCGGACAGGCTGACGTCCTCCAGCGCCGTTACGCCCGGAAAGGTCTTCGTCAGTCCGCGGATCTCGAGGACGCTCATTTGTACTGGGCTCGGACGTCCCTGGCGCGCGCAATGAACTCCCTGGCGCGGGCCGGATCCACGGGATTGAACGTATTGCCGTCGACCTTGATGCTCGTCCCCATGATCACGCCGTCGGCCAGGGCGAGCATGCGCTCGACGTTGGACGTCCGGACTCCGGTACCGGCGACGACGGCGACGCCTTCCGCCCCGGTGCGCGCGCTCTTCAGGTCGTCCTCGGCGATTTCGCTGCCCGCGGTGGTCCCGGCGAGACAGACCGCGTCCGCGAGGCCGAACTTGACCGCGCCGCGCGCGATGTCCTCGAGTTTCCGCCCGCCAAGGGGTTCCGTGTGGCCGGAGATGTTCGCGACGATCTTCATGTTCCCGTGGACCGACGACTTCAGGCGCAGGAGCTTCCCGGCGCACGGATCGACGATGCCCCAGTCCCCGACGAAGACCCAGGAGAGGAAGATGCGCACGAAGTCCGCCTCGACGGCCGTTCCGACGGAGATCGCCGCTTCGGGGTCCGCGAGAACCGACAGGCCGAAGGGTGTGTCGAGGAGCTTCGACGCCTCGGCGATCAGCCGGGCCATCGCCGCCACCGTGACCGGCGCGACGGTCGAAAGATACGGACGGTCGCCCTCGTTGCTGAAGACGACGCCGTCGAAGCCCGCCTTCATGAGGACTTCCGTGTCGCGCAGCGCTATGTCGCGCAGCGCCTTCATCCCGGTCGTAGGGTCGTAGAGCGGGGAACCTGGGAGCGGCGGGAAGTGGACCATTCCCAAAATGGGCTTGCGCGTGCCGAAGATGCGTTCGAATTCCGTCATGCGTTTTTCGCCTCCATGAGAGTGTTTTCTTTCGAAAGGATGTATTCGCATGTCGTCGCGTCGCTTACGAGCGCGGTCACGATGCCTGCCCTGAGCGCCGCGTGGACGCTCCTGAGCTTCGACGGGCCGCCTCCGATGCCGATCCTGTGCGGAATCCGGAGCAGCCGGTCGAAGGGGATCGAAATGAGTCGCCGGTTGAACGCGAAGTCGATCTCGCGCCCTTCGCCGTCGATGAAGTGGCCGAGGACGTCGCCGACGGCGCCGAGCGCCCTGGCCTCCTCGAGGTCGAGGAACTCCGGGGAGAGGAAGACGTACAGGCTCGTCTCGAGGCCGGGACCGATCGAAAAGATCGCGGTGTCCACGGAATTCCAGAACTCCGTGGCCCGGGCGATCTGCGATTCGGCGAGGAAGACGTCGCGGACGGACGAGGAACTCACGACCGCGGGCGCGAGGAGATAGGAAAACGTGCAATTGAGCGTCGTCCCCATCGTACTGACGAGGCGGTTCGTCTCGCGCTCGGGGTTCGGGGTCGCGAATCCGCCCATGAGCGGAATCACGCGCATCCCCCGGACACCGTCGCCGGGGGCGAGCGACTCGATCATCTCGAAGATCGTGCCGCCGCTGCCGATGCCGATCGTTCCCCCCTCGGGGCAGAACTCGGGGATGAGGCGCTTGGCCGCCATCCCGAGGAGTTTCTTGAGCTTCCAGGCGTCGCGGTCGTGCCCCGAGTCGATGATTTCGGTGCGCTCGAGACCGAACCGCCTCGCGAGGCGATCCCCGAGTTCGAGGGAACGGTGGGCCGTGTCCACGATCCTGACGCTGACGACGCCCTGCTCGACGGCTTCCTGCAGGATCCGCGACACCGTGGCCGCCGAGACGCCGAGATGCCGTGCGATCTCCTTCTGGGAGCACCGGCGCGTGTAGTACAGTTCGGAGACCTTGACGAGAAGCGCGTTTGAATACATGTATCCTCCTTGAAAAATTTCTCTGGAACATATTTCACTTTGACGAGGCTATTGTACCAACAGCACGGTGGACTTTTCAACGGGTTTTCGGTCGAAAACGGTCGCCTTACGGAAAGGCCGATTCGTCCGGATCGCTCCGGACTCCCGGAAGGATCGGAACGAACCGGCAGAACTCGAGACGCTCCTCGTCGATCCTGTCGCCTCGGCGCGTGATCCGTACGACCTGCTGCAGGCCGCTTCCGACGTCGAGCGGCAGGACGAGCCTTCCGCCGTCGCGAAGCTGGGCGATCCACGCGGGTTCGACGAGCCCGGCCGCGGCGGTGACGATGACGCCGTCGTAGGGCGAATGATCGGCTCGCCCGGCCCGTCCGTCGCCGAACACGCACGCGACGTCGTACCCGAGCTCGCGGAGCAGTGCGGACGCCCGTGCGTGGAGACACGCGATCCGTTCGACGGTGACGACCCGGGCGCCGAGATGCGCGAGAATCGCCGCCTGGTACCCCGAGCCCGTGCCTATTTCGAGGATCGTCTCTCCGGGCCGGGGGGCGAGGATGGCGGTCATCGAGGCGACCATGTACGGCTGCGAGATCGTCTGGCGACATCCGATCGGAAGCGGTCCGTCGGCGTAGGCGAGCGCGTCGGATTCTTCGGGAACGAAACGGTGTCGGGGGACCGAGCGGAATGCGTCGAGGATGCGTTCGTCCGTAATGCCGCGCTTTCGGATCTGGAGCTCCGTCATCAGGATCGCTTCGGTTCGCCTGGTTCCGGTAGTATCCGAAGGACTCACGGATCATCCCTCCCTCTGGCGAAGACCCGCTGATTTTCCGCTGCGAAGTCTTCGCCGCAATGATATGGTAGACGGCGGATCCGGGCAACGGGGACGATGAGATCTCCGGGCGTCCCGGCGAAAGGGGAGGAGTTTCGTGGAACGGACGACGGCGGCGGTTGTGGGACTCGGGGCGATGGGGCGGAAGATTCTGTCCATCCTTCTCGAGCGTGGCGTTCCGGTGGTCGCGGCAGTGGACCGGATCGAGGGGCGTGAAGGCCGCGACGCGGGGGAATACGCCGACATCTCCCGGACGACCGGCGTTCGCGTGACGGCCGATCCGGACGCGGTCGCGCGGTCGGGGGCGACGGTCGCATTCATCGCGACGGCGTCCCTCGTGCGGGATGTCGAGCCTCTCGTGATGTCGTTCCTCGACGCCGGGGCGAGCGTCATCACGACGGCCGAGGAGATGGCCTATCCGTGGCGTTCCTCGCCGGAGGCCGCGAGGCGTCTCGACGAGAGGGCCCGCGAACGGGGCGTCGCGGTTCTCGGAACCGGAATCAATCCGGGCTTCGTCCTCGACCTTCTCGTCATCGCGATGACGGGCGTGTGCCGCTCGGTCCGGTCGATCCGGGCGACGCGCGTGAACGACCTCTCCCCGTACGGTCCGACCGTTCTCCGGGAGCAGGGCGTCGGTCTGTGCCCCGAGGCGTTCGTCCGCGGCTGCGCCGACGGGAGCGTCTCCGGACACGTTGGATTCGAGCAGTCGATCGCGATGATCTCCGACGCCCTGGGGCTCGGGGTCGACAGGATCGAGCAGGAGCGTCTCCCGATCGTCTCGGCGGTCTGGCGCGAGGAGAAGGGAATCGTCGTCGAGCCCGGAATGGTGGCGGGATGCCGCCAGATCGGGCGGGGGTACCGGGGCGGGGAGCTCCTCGTCGAGCTCGACCACCCGCAACAGATCCACCCCGCGATGGAGGGTGCGGCGACCGAGGACAGGATCCGGATCGACGGCGAGCCGTCGATGGACCTTCTGATCCGTCCGGAGATCCCCGGCGGCGTCGGGACCGCCGCGATCGCCGTCAATTCGATGTCGCCGCTCCTCGCCTGCAGGCCGGGGCTGCGGACGATGCTCGATCTTCCGGCGCCGCGGCTCGGGTGAGACGGTGCGGTTCATGATATGATCCCTCCATTCGTCTCGAGGGGGTCGTATCGTGCAGGAACAAAGCGCGGAGAACCGCCCGCTGGCCGTCGACCCCGTCGGCCGCCTTCTGGTGCGGCTTTCTCTTCCCGCGATTCTCGGGATGCTCGTCCAGGCATCCTACAATTTCATCGACGCCGTCTTCATCGGTCGGGCCGTCGGGCCTTCGGGGCTCGCGGCGATTTCCGTGGCGTTTCCCGTGCAGCTCCTCCTCGGGGCCGTCGCGACGACCATCGGCGTCGGCGGGGCGTCCGTCGTCTCGAGGAGCCTCGGGGCCGAAGAACCGGACCGGGCCGACCGCGCGCTCTTCACGGTGGCGCTTCTCTCGGTCTTCCTCGGACTGGTCGTCCTCGCCGCCGGCCTGGCGCAGCGCGAGCACCTCGCCGCGCTTTTCGGCGCGTCGGGCGTCGTCACGGCGCGGACGGTCGAGTTTCTGGATGTCATCTTCCTCGGCGCGCCGCTGTTCTGTTTCTCGATGGCCGCGAACGCGCTCATCCGGGCCGAGGGCAACGCGCGAACCGCGATGGCGTCGCTCCTCGTGTCGGTGGCCGTGAACATCCTCCTCGCGCCGCCCCTGCTGTTCCAGGCGAAGATGGGGATGCGGGGAGCCGCCATCGCGACCGTCGCGGGGCAGGGAGCGTCCGCCCTGTGGGTCTTCCTGCACTTTTTCCTGCGGCGCGGTGCGCTCCGGTTCCGGAGACGGCTCGCCGCGCCGCGGCCCGAGATGGTCGGGGAGATCTTTCTCGTCGGGTCGTCGGAGTTCGTGCGCCTCGGCGCCGCGAGCGTCATCGTGGGGATTCTCAACAACTCCCTCCTCGCCTACGGCGGCGAAGAGTCCGTTGCCGTGTACGGCATCGTCAACCGGTCGCTCTCCCTGTCGTTCATGTGCCTCTTCGGGATCGCGCAGGGGATGCAGCCCGTCCTCGGGTTCAACTACGGCGCGGCGCTCATGGTCCGCGCGCGCCGCGTGATGCTTCTCGCGGTCGAGGCCGCGTCGATCGTCTCGAGCCTCTCGTGCCTCGTCTATTTCCTCTTTCCGGAACCCATCGTCCGGTTCTTCACGGATGACGCCGCGCTCGTCGCCGGGAGCGTCTCCGCGATGCGGCTCGTCGTGCCCGCCTACTGGATCGCGGGCTTCCAGATCACCGGATCCGCCGCGTTCCAGGCGATCGGGAAGGGAGGATACTCGCTCGTCCTGTCGCTGTCGCGCCAGGTGCTCCTTCTCCTGCCCTTCCTCTACGTCTTTCCGCGCATCTGGGGGCTCGCGGGCGTCTGGCTCGTCTTCCCGACGGCCGACATCCTCTCGGCGCTCGTCACGCTCGTCTTCTTTCTCCGGGAATGGAAGCGCCTGAGGGCGTGATCATCGGAGGTCGACGACGCGCCTGGCCTTCTTCGTCGCGCGTTCGAGCGTCCCGTAGGGGACGATCTCGACAACCGGCGTCGCGGAGAAGAGCGCCTTGAATTCGTGCTCCACGATCTTCGGCGAGGAGCGCCCGCCGGTTTCCGACGCCTCGACCTCGAGCGCGAGGACGTCGCGACCGTCCTCGGTCCGGAGCGTGATCCGGTATTCGCACGACAGACCCGGTATCTTCGAGAGCATGACCTCCACGGCCGAGGGGTAGATGTTGACGCCGCGGAACGTGATCATGTCGTCCGTCCGTCCGTCGACGCGCGCCATGAGCGGGTGGGGCGATCCGCAGGAACATCGCCTGCGGAGGAGCGTCGTGCGGTCGCCCGTCCTGTAGCGTACGAGCGGCATCCCCTCCTTGACGAGCGTCGTGACGACGAGTTCGCCGCTCTCGCCGTCGGGGAGGACGACGCCGCGCTCGTCGACGACTTCGAAGAGGAACAGGTCGTCCCAGTAGTGCAGCCCCTCGTGGCATGGACAGTCGATCGCGATCCCGGGGCCGTACGTCTCCGTCATGCCGTAGATGTCGAACGTCTCCGCTCCAGTCAGGACCTCGATCATGCTCCGGCGCTTTTCCCCCCACTGCTCCGCGCCGAGAATGGCGATCCGGAACGGCGGAAGGCTTCCGGACCGGGCCATCTCCTCTCCGACGAGAAACGCGAACGACGCGGTGCCGATCAGGACGGTCGGACGCAGCCGCCGCATGAATTCGAGTTGTTTGGGCAACGGCTGCGGCCCCAGCGGGACGGCCATCGCCCCGATCTCCTCGACGCCGGCCTGAAAACCGATCCCGGCCGTCCAGAGCCCGTACCCGGGCGTGATCTGCACGCGATCCTCCGGGCCGACTCCGGCCATTCGCAGACAGCGCGCCATGATCTCCCGGAAGACGGCGACGTCGCCGGCCGTGTACGGGACGATGACCGGTTCTCCCGTCGTCCCCGAGGTGCTGTGGATCCGGACGATGTCGCGCTCGGGCGCGCAACAGAAGGCGAGCGGCGCGGCGTTCCGGAACGAAGCCTTCGTCATGAAGGGAAGTCTCCGGAAATCTTCCGGCGTCCGGATATCCTCCGGAGCGACAGATCCGAGGTGCGTTCTCCATGCCGCGGAGCGAATGCAACTCCCGAGCGTCCTCCGGACGGCGTCGAGCGGGAAGGGGCGCTCTTCCCGTCCGTTCCGGGGGATCGGTTCCGCGCGTTTCGTTTCGGTGTGCGTGTGAACTGTCATAGGGCTCACCTCCAAAAAAATAGGGGCCGCTTGTCGCGGCCCCCGTGTATCCCGAATGTTTCAGGGTACAAAAAAGGCCGTGAAGGGGGGGTATCCCACCTCCACGGCCTGCGATGCAAAGCCCGTGGCGGCGGCTCTAGCGCCACCACCACCAGCGGATATTGACGTTCGCGTTCCCGGTGCGTTCCATCATGAAACGATCGCTCCCGACTGTCAGGATATTGGCGCAGTTTATAGCAGATCCGCCGCGCGTCTGTCAAGACCCCGGGGGCTTTCTTGCGGAATGGAGGCGTTCGGACGATAATGTATCAGATATGTACCGGCGCGCGAGGTGCGCCGATCCGGCGAAAGGGGAGATCGGAGTGTTGTCCAGGTTCCGTGTCATCGTCATCGCGTTGCTCCTGGCGGCGTTCATGGTTTCCGGCGCGTCCGCGGCCGAACTGAACGCCTATACCATCATGCCCGAGAAGTACGCGTCCCAGGTGTTCGAGGCATTCACCGCCGCGACGGGGATCAAGGTGAGCTTCATGCGCTTCTCGTCGGGAGAGGCCCTCGCACGGGTCGTCGCGGAGAAGAACAACCCGCAGGTGGACGTTATCCTCGGCGGCCCCGCCGACACCTACGAGGCGGGGATCAAGGAAGGCGTCTTCGAGACCTACAAACCCGCCGGATCGGACGAAATCCCCGCGCAGTTCCGCTCGCCGCAGAATTTCTGGACCGGGATCGGCGTCATCCCGCTCGTCTTCCTCACGAACGGCGCGTTCCTGAAGGACAAGGGCCTCGCCGCGCCGCAGTCCTGGAACGAGCTTCTCGACCCCGCGTATAAGAACGGCCTCCAGATGGCCGACGCGCGGACGTCCGGCACCGCCACGGAGCGGATCTATTCGCTCGTGAAGGTGTTCGGCGAGGACGGGGCGTTCGACTACCAGAAGAAGCTCCACCAGAACGTCCAGATGTACACCAAGAGCGGCGCGGGCGGCGCGATGCCGATCGCGACGGGACAGGCCGCGAGCGGCATCTTCTACATCGTCGACGCGCTCGAGATCCAGCAGCAGGGGCACAACGTCGTGATCAGCTATCCGAAGGAGGGAGTCACGTTCGGGATCGAGGCGACGGGCGTCCTCAAGGGCGCGAAGAACATTGACAGCGCGAAGAAGTTTGTCGATTGGGCCGCATCGAAGGCGTTCGCGCAGCTCATCGTGGACAAGAAGATCAACTACATCCCGACGCGGACCGACGTCACGGTGACGAACCCCGCGCTCGACGTGTCGAAGGTGAAGCTGTTCGAGACCGACGTCGCGTGGAAGGGCGCAAACCGCAAGGCCTACGTCGACCGCTGGATCAACGAAGTAATCCGCTAGAGCGGCCATTCCCGAAAAGAACCGCGATCTTCCCCCGGCCGGAGGCGACTCCGGCCGGGGACGTCCAAGGAGTCTGACGCCATGCTCGCATCCCCGCTGAAACGGGACCCCGCGCTGCTTCCCGTCCTGGCAACCATTTGGCTGTCTCTTGCGCTTTTCGTGCTCTACCCGATCTTTCGGCTTTTTCTCGCCACCTTTCTTGTAGACGGACAGTGGTCCTTCGCAAACCTGGCCGCCGTCCTGAACAACTGGTTCGACCGGCAGGCGTTCGTAAACAGTCTCTGGCTCGCGACGACCGTGTCCGTCGCGGGAACGTTCCTGGGGTACGTCTACGCGTTCGCCGTCACGCGCCTTCCGCTGCCCGCATGGCTCAAGTGGACGCTCGGAGCGGTGACGACGCTGCCGCTGATCTCGCCCCCCTTCACGAGCAGCATCGCGCTCACGCTCTCGCTCGGGCCGAACGGCATCCTGCTGAAGCTTCTGGGCCTCGGGAATTTCAACTTCTACGGCTTCTGGGGGACGTGGCTCTCCGAGACGCTCACGTACTTCCCCGTTTCCTTCCTGACGCTCGCGGCCGTCCTGTCGGCGATCGGACCGAACCTCGAGGACGCAGGGCTGTCGCTCGGAGCTTCGCCCGGGCGGGTCTTCCGCACCGTGACGCTGCCGCTGTCGATCCCCGGGGTCGCGAACTCGCTGCTGCTGCTCTTCGCGAGTTCCCTGGCCGACTTCGCGACGCCGCTCGTTCTCGCGGGCCACAGCTTCCCGGTTCTTCCGACGCAGGCGTACCTCCAGATCACGGGGCTCTACGACCTTCGCGGCGGCGCGGCGCTCTCCTTCCTGCTCCTGATTCCCGCCGTCGCGGTGTTCTTCCTCCAGCGCTTCTGGGTCGGGCGGAAGAACTATGTCACCATCTCGGGCAAGACCGGAAGCCGCTCGTCGTTCAAAAGCGGCGGCCGACTCGCCGAAGCGTTTGTTCTCGGGACGTGCTTCCTCGTGACGGCCTTCATCCTGTACCTGTATTCCATCATCCTCGTGGGGGCCGTCGTGAAGGTCTGGGGCGTGGACAACTCGCTCACCGCGGAAAACTTCCGCTACGTGTTCACGCACGGACGCAAGGCCATCACCGATACGCTCCTTATCGCGGCGGTCGCGACGCCCCTGGGAGGCGTCCTCGCCGTCGTCACGGGCTTCGTCGCGCAGAGAAAGAAGCTCTTCGGGACGCGGGCCATGGAGTTCATCTCAATGCTGAACTACGCGCTCCCCGGGACGGTCGTCGGAATCGCCTACGTGATCGCGTTCAACGAACGTCCGATCCTTCTGACGGGAACGATGACGATCCTCGTGGCGGCCTACATGTTCCGCTATCACGCGGCGGGCATACGCGCCGTGATCGCGTCGCTCCACCAGATCGACCCTTCCATCGAGGAGGCCTCGGCGAGCCTCGGGGCCGGATCGGCGCGAACCTTCTTCCGTGTGACGGTCCCGCTGATCGTTCCGGCCGTGCTCATGGGAATGCGCTACCTGTTCATCCACTCGATGACGGCCATCAGCGCGACGATTTTCCTCGTATCCGTCCGGTGGAGCCTGCTCACGACCCGGATCCTCGAATGCATGACGGAGCTGCAGTTCGCACAGGCATGCGCGTTCTCCGTGGTGCTCATCCTTCTCGTCTTCGGGGCGACCGCCCTCATGACGGGCCTGACGCGCATGGCGACGAACAGAATTTCCGGAGAGGGTGGTCGGAACTGATGGCCGTAACGCTGGAACTCGCCAACGTATCGAAAATCTTTCGGAAGGACCGGGAGCAGGTCCGCGCCGTGGATTCCGTATCGCTCTCGGCGGCGGCCGGGGAGATGGTCACCTTCCTCGGCCCCTCGGGGTGCGGCAAGACGACGACGCTCCGGATGGTCGCGGGGTTCGAGACCCCGTCGGCCGGGACGATCTCGATCGCCGGGGAGGACGTCACGAACGTCCCGGTGAACCGTCGGGACATCGGCTTCGTCTTCCAGAACTACGCGCTCTTCCCGCACATGAGCGTCTTCGAGAACGTGGCCTACGGCCTGCGCGTGAAGGGGCTCTCCGAAGCGGACATCCGGAGGAAGGTCGGCGACGGGCTCGAACTCGTCGGACTCGGAAAGGCCGAGGGGCGCTTCCCGAACCAGCTTTCCGGAGGGGAGCAGCAGCGCGTGGCGCTCGCGCGCGTTCTCGTTCTCGAACCGAGGGTGCTTCTCATGGACGAGCCGCTCTCGAACCTCGACGCCAAGCTCCGGATCCACATGCGGACCGAAATCCGCCGCATCCAGAAGCATCTGGACGTCACATGCCTCTACGTCACGCACGACCAGGGGGAGGCCCTCACGATGTCCGACCGCATCATGGTGATGAACGGGGGACGGGTCGAGCAGATCGGAACGCCCTTCGAGATTTACAGCGATCCCGCGACGCTTTTCGTGGCGGACTTCATCGGTCAGGCGAACGTCGTCCCGGCGCGCGTCGAGGCCGTGAACGACGGAACGCTCGCGCTGTCGATCGGCGGGCGCGTCTTCGACGTCCGCGCCGTGAAGGGCGGCTCCTTCGCCCGGGGGGACGCCGCCGCGCTCGTCGTGCGCCCCGACAACCTGACGCTTCGGGGCGAGGGGGAGGACGCGCCCTTCACCGGAACAGTGCGGACCCGGACGTTCCTCGGCGGCCGCATGGAGTACGAGATAGCGCTTTCGTCCGGCCGGACGATCCTGGCCTTCGACCCGTACCGTCCCGGAAAGCGGACCTGGAGCGAAGGCGAGACCGTCTCCGCGGCCTTCGACGCTTCCGTAGCCGTAGCGCTTCCGGATCCGGAGGGGAGATCGTCATGACGTCGCCCGCGTTCCGGACGCCGTGGGAGATCCAGAGCTTCCTGAACTCCATCCCCTACAATCCGAAGGAGGAATGCAAGTCCCCGAAGCGGGTCTTCGAGGAACGGACCGCGCACTGCTTCGAGGGCGCGCTCTTCGCGGCGTCGCGCCTTCGCGGGCTCGGCCATCCGCCGCTGCTGATGGACCTGCGGGCATGGAACGACGACGACCACGTGATCGCGCTCTTCAAATCGGGAGGGTGCTGGGGGGCCGTCGCGAAATCGAACTTCACGACGCTTCGGTATCGGGAGCCCGTCTACCGGACGTTGCGGGAGCTGGCGATGTCCTACTTCGACTTCTACTTCAACACGATAGGGCAGAAGACGCTTCGCGCGTATTCCAGCCCGCTCAGACTCTCGCAGTTCGACGAGCGCGGGTGGGACGCGTCCGACGAGGATCTCGAATATATCGGTGACTGCTTCGCGAAGCTCGTCTATCGTCCGCTTCTTTCGGAGGCGCAGGCCGGAGCGCTGTCGACGGTGGACGAGGCGCTGCTTCACGCGGGGCTCCTCGGATCGAACCCTGCGGGACTCTACCGCCCCGAGGAATGACCTGAATTGGCAGACTTATCCACTGCTGTCCAACATAACCGTGAAGAGAAAACAGGATCCGATATAGCAACGGTTTGATAGTCTGGTTGACCTTCCCCGGAACCATCGGACACAAAAAGAGTCCGGGGAAGGTGACGCGCGTGCCGGAGTACTGGCCCTGAAGGAGCGATACGCGCGGGGCAAAAAGGCGCTGATAGGGAGCCGTGCGGGGGACGCGGTGGCCCGGATGCCCGTCGATGGCAAAGGCTATCGGGAGATTGCACAGGAGCTCTGCCTATCCGATAATATCGTGAAGTTCTACATGAAAGCGATCTTCCGAAAGCTGGGGGGCCGTTCGCGGCGCAACCTGAAGGACACGTTGCAAAACCCGCGCACCTGAGGCCCGCGCGAGGCCTCTCCGGTTCCCTTCCATCCGGTTTCCCCCCCCAAACCACCCCAAAAGGGTGTATGGCGTTCAAACGGTGTCCTGTATCCTCGACGTGGATGCAGGACACCGTTTTTTTATTTCGGCGGACTTTTACAAAATTTGTGTTGAAGCATGCGAAGAGGGGGGGCGTGTCCTTTACCAAATCGATAACGCCGCTGAACGACTGGCGCCTGTTTATGGAAATGGAGACCGGCAGCGTGATCGCATAAACTGGACACGGCGCGATTCAGTCAGCTTCGGGACATGGCTCTTTTTCGTTCGGCCGCGACGGATGGAGACGTGGTGTCGTGGGGCGGCGGGTTGCTGACATTAACAGCGCGCGGACTGGTGGACGAGGGGTCGACTGGAACATCACCAAACAGAAATTTCCGAATCTTCAGGGCGTGAAGGTGACGCTCGACATGGCTTTACGCCGCGCATTTCGTCAAGGGGGAACGGGGCGTGACGGAAGGTGGCGCCTGAACATCAATCCGTGAAGGCCGCTCCGATCCCGGAGCCGAGGGGAATTCTGAGGATCTGAGAAGGGGGACGATGGTATGAGAAAATTATGGGTTCTGTGGACGGCGCTTGCGGTTCTGTCGATATCCGTGGCGTGCTGCGCGGCGGGGGAGGCCGGGGAAAGAGTCTCGTACAAGAAATATACGGACAAAAAGTTCGGGTTCTCCATAGATTATCCGGACTTCTTTACCGAGAGCGACGCGTACGTCGGCGAGGATGGAATGAGCACCTTCGAGGCGCGGACCGCCGGTGAAAACGGCGACGGGAAGCACCACGTCATCGTAAGCGGCGGAAAGAGGCCGAAGGGCGCGGACGGAAACTCTCTGCTGAAGGAAGCCACGGACATGAAGGAGGACAAGTTCGGGTACGTCAACGGCGTCGAGCCCCTGCCCGGCACGGTACGGAGCGGGGTGGACTTTTACGCGCTGGAGTACGCGACCGATCGCACTGGCGGAGTGTCGATCGTCCATCGATATTGTCTGGTGGGCAAGAAGACGACGGTGACGTACGAGTTGTGCTACCCCAGGGAGGAGGCGGAGCGTTTCTCGGAGATACAAAGACACATGGATGCGTCGCTGAAGGTCACGAACTGAGGGATGGCGGGAGCGGAGCGGGCGGTCCGATACAGCTTTTTATCGGGGGCAAGGCTATTTGTTCGTTTTGTTCTGGGATCTCAAACGGAAGGGGTCGTGATGTACGTTGAGAAGCACGAGGTTTCGCAGTCTGTTGCTCTGTGTGTGTGCGCTGGCGCTGCTGGCCGGTCAGGCATGGGCAGCCCAGGAGTCCTACAGGCTGAAGGATGGAAAGGTGTATCGGGTGGCCGCGGGCGGAAAGAAAAAACTGCTCGAGGAAGAGGAGCCGAAGCGGAACGCAACGGAAAAGGGCCTGTATTCATGGATACTGGTGGACCCGGAGCTGTCCGAAGGAATGAAGGGGTCGAAGAGCGGCATCTACTTCTTTTTCGGAGAGGACGAGAAGCCGGCGGGCTTTCTGCCTTTCGAAGGCGCGGCCTACTGCAACCTGGCCTTTGCCCCCAACGGGGATATGTTCCTCGTGAACTTCGGTGCGGATGCGGTGCAGGACATCATCCTGTACGCATTCGACGGCCTTGAGAAGAAAGCGGCATTCCGCGGTCTGGGGAACAACGCGTGGCTCGACCCCGTCCGGTTCGTCTTCACCCGCGACGACGCGGACAAGGGATCGAGGGGCAAGGGGTTCGATCAGCAGGAGGGGTGGCTCTCCGTCATGGTCTACGACACGGTGATCAAAAAGCTGATTCCGGTGAGAGAGGCAACGGAGACTCAGGACTATCTGCTGATCGGCGTGGATCACGACACGGGCAAACTGGAGATCCTGGAGCGCTCGGTGAAGGACACAAAGGACTGGAACGCCCCGGACAGGATCGAAGAAAAAGAACTCTCGATCCCCATTCCCGCCGCAGGCTAGAGAAAAGATCGGAGTGCGACGGAGATGAAAAAGCACGGCGTTTTTGCAGTCTGTATCCTTGCGTTGTTCTGCGCTTCCGCAGCATTGGCGGCCCCGGGCGAGAAACAGATCAAGGCGATGAGCCTTTTTCTGAGCAACTTCACCGAGCTGGGCTTCATGGAGGCAAGCTCGGAGGAGATGGCGAAGCCGGAGAACTACCCCGACCTCGTCCGGTTCGGCATCGGGCACAACTATATCAATAACTTCAAGAGCCGCATCGAGCGGAACAATGCGAAATCGCAGGAGCATGGAGACGTGCGCATCAAGGCACACTGGGTCGAGGAGTCCGTCCTGAAGTACTTCGGGCTGAAGATCACGGCGAATCGGTCCGTGGACCAATCCGACCCGCCGTACTTCTTCGACGCGGCGAAAAAAGCCTTCCACTTCCGGGCCGCCGACGGCGAGGCGGCGTGGTACGCCCGGGTCAAGCGTGCGGAGAGCCCGGAAAAGGGCGTGTGGAACCTGTCCGGGGAGATCTACAACGCGGACGATCCAAAGGAGCTTTGGGGCGATTTCGAGGCCGTGATCAGGGAATCCGACTGGAAAGGCAAGCCGTCCTACGTCCTTGTGAGCATCCGGTCGGAGATGAAATAGGGGGACGACGCCATGCGGATTTGGAGACAAAGAAAGGCTCTGATCCTGTTCGGGATCATCTGTATCGCCGTCGCCGCATCTGTGACGGCTTGCGGCGGCGAAGCGCGCGTTCCCGCTCCCGGGGCCTTCTCCGTCAGAGACGGGCGCGTGTTTCGGGACGGAACGGCGCTGGAATGCGAGGTCCATACCGTCCCCGCCGGGATCGATAACGGCATCGCCTTCTGGAGCGTTGTGGGAAGCGAGACGTCCGACGCCGTGAAGGAGGAGGAGACCGGGGTTCTGTTCTTCGGCCCGGCGGGCGCCGCAACGGGGTTCATCCCCCTGGAGAGCGAGAGTGAATACCAGGACCTGATCTGGAGTCCGGACGGCGGGCGTTGTGTCCTGGCGACCGGAGGGGCCCGACCCGACGTCTTCTTCACGCCGTACGGCGAGGGCATGGAGAAGGGGGAGGAACTCTCGGGACTGAACGGCTCGATCGCCTGGGCGGACCCGCATCGCTTTGTCTATACCCGGATCGACGACGTCCGCGAAGGCGCTTTTTCTCCCGGCCGTTCCTACGGATTCAAATTTTCGGCCGTGCTGTACGATGCGACTACTGCTTCGGAGACGGTCCTGAAGAAGGCGACCGACACGCGGAACTACATCTTCCTCTCGCTCTCCGGAGACAGGGTGACGATTATGGAGAACTCCGTCAAATCCGTCAAGGACTGGAGCAAAGAGAAAAAAATCGTCGAGAGGGAACTCTCCGTACCCATTCCAGCAGCCCGATGAGGCACGCGGCAGAGGTCTTTCGGAACGGAAGGCTTCCGGGAACGGCCGCAAGCACTTCCTGTCGGACGGACTCCAGCGGGCTCGCGTTTGAGCTCGGCAAAAAGGAAAGATCGGGAAGAGAGACGGCTTTCCTGTTGCCGGACCGACAGACACCAACGCTGTAAGGTGTACGCGAAAGGATGACATCGGAATGAAAAGATCGGTTGTCGCGGCCCTTTGCCTCATCGTGCTGCTCTCAACTTCGTCCGTATCGGCATCGACCCTGGACGCGCTTCCCGCGTGGAAGAATCCCCACATGGTCGTCCACGCGGAGAATCTTTCGTGGACGATGGCCCGACTTGGGAAGTCCTTTTTGCTGGATGCGCTGCTGGACGTGCGGCGCGAACGGGAGCCTCTCCTTCAATGGCTGGGGGCTTTTCCCGCGGAGTCCGTCTCGCTGGTTCGGGGTCTTTTGCTCGATGACGAGGACACGTTTCAGGGCGCGGTCCGTTTCGTTCCCTCGGCCCGAAAGGCACTGCTGGACCTGGACGATGCGGCGGCCACGGCGCGGCGAAGCGAAGACGCGAGTGAGAGCCTTTCCAGGGTCTTCTTCGATCTTCTGAACGTCCCGGAACCCCTGAGGGAGACGTGCGTCACCATCCGGCCGTCCGGGCCCGGGGATGGGGGAAAAACCTACGAGCTGGATATCGGCTTCGGGTTTTCCGACGCGAAGGAGAAGGTGACGGTTCATGTCTCGCTGGGTATGGACGGGAACGAACCGGTGCTTCTGATCGGATCCGACGGCGAGCACGTCGAACGGGCACGCGCCGCCCTGTCGGGCAGGGGAACGCGGTTGAAGGTGGTTCGGCGCGATACGCGGCACGGAAGTTTTGTGCAGTTGAACGACGACGCCGACGGACGCTTGATTCGGGACATTCTCGACGGTCTGTCGATCGAGACCCGGACGCCCGTGTTCGCGGAGCTGTCGCTCGGCCTCTCCGAAAGGGAGATCGGGGCAGCCCTGCGTCACAACGTCTTCGAGGCGCTTGTGGGGAGCGCGGCTCTTCCCGCTCCTGCCCTGTCCCCCGCCGGCCCGGGGCTGAAATCCGGCGGCGCTCCCTGGTTTTCGGGGCTCGTGAGCCTGGCGCTGTCTCCGGAGAACATTCTGGACCTGGCGGCGTTCGTCAGCGATTCGGATAGGGAGGAAACGCGGCTGCTCCTGCAGGAGCAGGGGCTCGACCCGTCGGATCTGGCGGCGGTCCTTCGCTCGTTCGGCGTCGTGCTGGGCGGTCGGTCGACGCTTCGAGGCGTGCCCATGCCGGGCGGATACGCCTTCCTGTCCGGGACGGCCGAAACAATGCGGGCGCTTTCGCCCCGTATCCGGGCGTTTGTGGAAAGTTCACTGGGCGACCTCTTCGATATCTCCGATCGCCCCGGATGGGATCTCTTCTGCACGGTAAACGCGGAGAAGGGCGATGAGCCGGTTGCGCCGATGGTTCTCGGCGTGAAGGACGGAACGTTGCTGATGGGCAGCCTCGCGCCGGAGGCTCTCGATGAAGCCGCGATGCCGGAGCCCGGGCGGCCGAAGGGGTCGGACAAGGAGGGGAAACGGTCCCTTCTGCGCGTCGCTCTGGACGTGGAGCGGGGCTGCGATCTGTTCATCCCGTTTTTGTCGGCGGCGTCTCCGGAGGCGCTCAAGGACCTTTTCGAGGCGCTGGATGCTGACGATCTGCCGGACTCCGGGGCGCTCTCCGGACTTCTCCGCGCGCTCGGAGCGCTTCAGGAGTTGCGCTCGGTCACGCTGAGCGCAACCGGATGGGACGGCGCGGACCTGACTGTCAGAACGGGCGACGTGGATTACAGGAAGGTGTGGGAGCTGACGCGACTGTCGCGAAAGCCCGCGATCGCCGGCGAATGAAGAGAGGAGGACGAATGATGCATTGGAGACGGGGGATTCCGGGTGCCCTTCTGTTCTGCTGCCTTGCTGTCCTGGCGCTGGATGCGTCTGTGGCGCAGGCGACGATGGATGATTTTTTGGCTGTGGCTTACACGCAGCCGAACTATCAGGGGGTCTCATGGACGATTGAGAAGGCTGGCCGGTACAACCTGCCATGGTTGTTCGACGCCAGAGCCGATGGTGCGCCGATGGTCTTTGCCCTGCCCAACGACAGCATCGCCTCGATTCGGGTGCGGCCGGGTTGTACGGTGACACTCTACGAGCATGGGACGTTCGAGGGGAAGAGCCGGATGCTGGAGGACGATACCCACGATCTGGGCGAGTGGGGCCGACGCGCTTCGTCGCTCGAGGCCGCAACGGGAGAGGCGGCTGCGGGCGAGATTGCAGCGTGGGTTCAGGCCGTAGGATGCGACGCGCGGCGCCGCACCGCCCCTGTCCGGGAGTTGAACGATACGGAGATCGCCGACGTTCTGGCCGGGTATGAGGAGGAGTTTCTCCTCTTGCGGGACGAGGGGGAGGGCAAATGGTACGGAAACACCACAGACGAACAGCGGGTGGAGGTCGGTGAGTTCCTCATCAGACTTTTCGGGGAACTGGGGTACGACGTCTCCGGCTGGACACCGAATTCCTTTGCCCAACAGATGAACAATTTCTACGACTGGCGCAAGGACCTGAGCATCTGGCGCACGGCGTGCCTCGTGCCCAACATCGACGCGGAAAAGTACGAGACGGTTTTCAACGAGCTCGAAGGGATCAAATAGAGATCGAAAGCCCACTCGCAAAACACGGGCTCTCCTGCGGCAGCAGACCGGGGAGTGAGTCGTGAGACAACTCGCTGAATTGACAGACCTGTCGCCGATTTGTACTATTGCTATAATGATGTCATACATTTTTCCTGAAGGGGAGGGGTTCGAGTGAATATCAACAAGGCCGTCGACAAGGCGTACGAGGCGATGGGGTTCAGGGAACTCGCCGCAGCTCCCGTCGGAGCGCTTTCCGGGGTGAGCGGGGAGGACGCGAAGAAGCTCGCGGGGCTGAAGGTGTCGACTATCGCGGATTTTGCGGCTCTCGACGGGACTGCGCTCGCTCCGAAGGACCTCGAGGTCCTTCGGGCCTGCTTCGGCGTGAAGGATGCCTGCGAATTCGAGGCTTTGAAATACTACAAGTGGGCGAAGGCGATCGTCCTCTTTTCCGCTGTGGAGCAGTGACGCTTTCGCGTCGGTTATCCCGACCCCTCCGGCCCGGAGGGGTTTTTTGTGCCCGCTTCCGCTAGCCGACGGAGAATCCCTATGGCATAATACACACACAATTGTGGTGATTCCGCTTCAAACTTCTTTTTCCCGTGAAGGGGTGCATGTCGATGATCGATGGTAGATTCCGGGTATATGGAATCCTGCTGGCGCTGCTGCTGTTCGGGGAGTTGCCCGCGCCGGCCGCGGAGCAACGTCACGAGTACGATGTCGTCGTCGTCGGCGCCGGAACCGGAGGCGTGGCGGCCGCGATCCAGGCGGCACGCATGGGCGCTCGCGTCGCTCTCGTCGAGGAGTCGGGCTGGATCGGAGGACAGATGACCGCGGCGGGCGTCCCGACGATGGACGACCTGAGCGGAAATCTCTCGGGGCTATACGGAGAGTTCGTCGAACGCGTGCGCTACCACTACTTCAAGAAGGACAAGTCCATCGCGACCTGCTACTGGAGCGGGAATTCCATCGCGTTCGAACCGTCGGTCGGGCACCGGATCCTGAAGGAGATGATCGGCGATCTGCGGAGGACGCCGCTTGCCGGCGGAGCCCTTCCCGTCCTCGATATCTTTCTGCGCGCGCGCTTCCGCGACGTGCTCGGGCGTGACGGTGCGGTCTCGGGGGTTCTGGTCGAAAGTGCGGGCAACGGCGTCGAGCTCTCGTCGCGCGTCGTCGTCGACGCCACCGAGTACGGCGACGTTCTCGCGAAGGCCGGGGCGCGGTACCGGATCGGTCGGACGACGAGCGACGCGAAGGACGAGACGGCACGGATCCAGGATATTACCTATGTCGCGATCGCAAAGAAATACCCTGGTGGCGTACCGCCCCGCATGCGGGTCTCCGTGCCTCCCGCGGGATACGAGGAATCGCGGAAGGAATTCAGGAAGTACGTGATCCGTCAGGGGAACGGATTCCGCGGAGAATACCCGATCCGGCTTCCCGTCGTCTTTTCGGCGCACAACGCCTACCGTGGCCTGCCCGATTCCTCGAATCGGGAAAACTACGACGCGTCGAGCCCCGAGGCGTGGCTGCATATCACGAAGACCTGCGTCAACTGGGCGAACGATTTTCCGGGGATGTCCGACCCCGAAGGCGGGCTTCCGATCCGCTACATCGAAGACCCGGACTTTCGGCGGAAGGTCGATACGGCTGCGCTGCTGAAGACCATCCACTTTCTGTACTACATCTCGGACGAACTCCAGGAGTGGCAGTGGGGGCTCGCCGACGACGAATACGGCGAGCCGGGGGACGCGCCGGCGACGGTGAACCTCACGGACATCCCGAGGGAATATCACGACCTGCTCCGCTTTTTCCCGCCTCGTCCGTACGTCCGCGAAGGGCGCAGGATCGAGGGAATCCTGACCCTGACAGCGAAGGAACTCCGGTCGAACTCGGAAAGCTACAGGGACGGCCGAGGCAACCGGGAGCTTCCGACGGCGCTCGCCGTCGGCGGATACATCCTCGATCTCCACAATGCGGACAGGGACCGCGACCTGGAGGCCGAATTCGGAGAGAGGAACGCCACGATCCGCGAATGCAACCCTGTCGGTCCCTTCCAGATCCCCTTCGAGGTCTTCATCCCCGAACGGGTCGACGGTCTCGTGGCGGCTGAAAAGAATCTGTCCGTCTCCCGACTCGCCGAGGGGGCTATCCGGCTCCAGCCAGTCACGATGCTGACGGGACAGGCCGCCGGAGCCATCGCGGCCGTCGCCGTAAGGCGTGGCGCGCAACCGAGGAACGTGAATCCGGCCGCCGTCCAGCTCGAGCTGCTGCGTTCCGGAAGTGCGCTCTCGCTGTGCGCCTACAGGGACGTTCCTCCCGGCCATCCTTTCTGGCCCGCGGTGTCGCTCGCGACCGTCCGCAGACTCATGGACCCCGTTCGCGTTCCATCTTCGCCGGCCGTGAAGATCAACGATCCCTACAACTGCCGGGTGCAGGCGAACAAGCTCGCGGGCGACGACAAGGGCGAGTTCGGCGTCGATCTACCCGTGACCGGCACCGAAGTCCTTTCGCTGATGGAACGCGTCTTCGGCGAGGAAGGCAGACTCGCCGGCGCCGTCCTTCCCGCCGACTCCGCGACGCCGGTTACGCGGGCGACATTCGCGACCGCGCTCGGACTCGTGCTCAAGGCGAAGGCGACTGCGCCGGACCTGGTCTTCCCGGACGTGGCGGAAACGGACCGGCTCTTCGTCACTCTTTCGGCGCTGGCTCGGACGGGGGTTCTTGGAGCCATCCCGGCCGGCGGCCCGTTCGAACCGGCACGCCCCGTGACGCGAGGGTTCGCGGCCGACGTCCTCGTCCGAGCGATGGCGTCGCGGTAGGGAAGGCGGATGTCCGTCGCGTATCATCGTTCGGACGATGGAATTCTCCTCCATTCCCGCGGAGGGATCGAAGTCCGCCTGATTGACTGTCCCGTCGCGCGCAGGGGATTCCGCTCGTTCTTCGGCGTCTGGCTCGTCCGCGACGCGACGCGCGGTACGACGTTCCTCGTGGATTGCGGTCCCGCCGCTGCGGCGGAGAGAATCGCGGAAGCGGTGTGGCGGCATGCTGGCGGACGCCTCGACGCACTCCTGCTGACCCACGTCCACATGGATCACTGCGGAAGCGCGGGAGCGCTCGCGCGCGAGTTTCCGGACCTCCGCGTCATCGCTCCTGCGAAGGGGACGCGACACCTCGTCGATCCCACGCGCCTCGTGACGTCGAGTCGCGCGGTCCTCGGAGACATCGTCGACGCGTACGGGGAGATAACCTCCGTGCCGGAGACGGCGCTCTCTTCTCCCGACGCGCTGGGCGGACTCCGGGCGATCGATGCGCCCGGACACGCGCCGTACCACAACGCGTACGTCTATCGGGCGGGGGACGAGACGATACTTTTCCCCGGAGAGGCGGCCGGGGTGCATCTGGATCCGCGGGCCGGCGGAAATTTCGGCACGTCCTGCCGGATGTCCGTCATGCCCTACATTCGCCCCGCGACGCCGCCCCGTTTCGTGTTTCCGGTCGCCCTCGCCTCGCTTGACCGCGTCCGCGAGACCCGGCCGACGATCGTCTGCTACGCGCATTTCGGGGCATCGGACGACGCTTCGCTTCTCGACGGAGCCCGCGATCAGATGCTCCTCTGGCGGGACGTATGCGCGGAACTGCTTTCGGATGACCCGACCGCGGCGGACGATCCGATCGGGAGACTTTTGCCCTCCCTGCTGGATGCCGATCCAAATCTGGGGGCGTATCGCCTTCTCGAACCTGACATCCGCGATCGCGAGGACTTCTTCATCGCGAACAGTCTTCGCGGCATCGTCGGATGGATTCAGGAGGAACGATCTTCGGAACGAAAGGGATGAAAGTTCGTGGAGTATGACAAAATCCTGCGTGTCGTCGCGCCGTGCGGACTCGACTGCGGCGCATGTGTCGCGTTTCGCGACGGTCCCCTCAGGGAAGCGTGCGTGCGGATCGGCTCCGTACTCGGACCGAATTTCGGAGCCTACGCCGCGCGCTTCGCCGCGACGGATCCGGCATATGAGGACTATCCGGCCTTCCGGAGGTTTCTCGACCATCTCGCGGACGCGCCCTGCAAAGGGTGTCGTCACGGAAGCTGCCTGTTCTCCTCGTGCGACGTGCCGCGGTGCGTCCGCGAAAAGGGTATCGATTTCTGCTTCCAGTGCGACGAGTTTCCGTGCGGTCACACGGGGCTTCCGCCTGCCCTCGAAGCGCGCTGGCGCGCGAACAACGAGGCGATGTCGCGGGAAGACGTGTCGGAATACTACCGGGAACTCAGAGAACGTCCCC
The DNA here is from genome assembly GCF_055390895.1 of Lactivibrio alcoholicus. Lineage (NCBI taxonomy): Bacteria > Thermotogati > Synergistota > Synergistia > Synergistales > Aminobacteriaceae > Lactivibrio > Lactivibrio alcoholicus. Next base: position 911,118 of record NZ_AP042471.1, on the reverse strand, counting down.
GATATCCCTGATCAGGCGTCCGGCCAGAATCCGGGGATGTCGGTCCGCCCGTACAGGATCCTGACGAGTTCCGCGAGCGCCGGATCCGTCTGCGACGGGAGCGTCGTCCTGAGCGACGTACGTTCCTTCGTGACGCGGTTTTCCCTCCAGGCCCGGCCTCCGGAGTTCACGTTCTGCGAGAAGCCCTGCAGCCGGTCGAGCGCTTTCGCGAACCTCGCGTCCGGGGTGGCGCCCTCCTCGAACTCCCGCCAGTAGTCGAAGAGGCGTTTCCCGAGGTCGTCCGGGAGCGTCGCGAAGAGGCGTTTCGCCGCCTCCATTTCCCGCTCGTCCTGGCCCTCGACGGCCTTCGCGTCGTAGGCGTACGTGTCTCCGGCGTAGAGTTCGACGAGGTCGTGCGTGAGCACGAGGCAGAGCACACGGCTCATGTCCGTATCGAAGCCGATTTCCCCCCGCAGCAGGATCGCGTGGAGTCCGAGGTGCCACATGTGCTCTGCGTCGCTCTCGCGGCGGCTGCCGTCGGCGAGATACCCCGCCCGGTAGGTCGTCTTCATCCGGTCGGCGAGAAAGAGAAAGTCGAGGATCCGCTCGAGCCGCCGCGGATCGGGGCGCCGGGGCGCCCGCGCTTCGTCCGTCATCCGCCCGTCTTCCCGAACATGGCGCGCATGTCGATCCCCGTCTCCTTCTCGAATCCGGCCCTGATCCGGCACGCGTCGAAGTCGGCACACTCGGGGCACCCCGCGACGCCGCGCTTCGGTGCGCACTCCCTCACGGGGCACACGGCGCAGAAGCCGATATGCGTCCCATCTTCCCGGCAGCCGGCGCAATTGATGTCCTCCGGCTTCATGTCCGAACCGTGCAGCGCGTTCCATTCGGCCGCCGTCCTCGCGCGGAGTTCGTTGTCGTTCGTCCGCATCGCGACGGAAGCGGGGCATTCCTCGCACCCAAGACCGCAGAACCCGTGTCGTATGTTCACAACTCGTACCTCCTTACAGGATTTTGTTGCCATATTACAGCATGGCGCGCAGGGATGCAACGATAAAGGCGATTCCCGCACCCGCGATGAGGCCGCCCGATACGCCGTCGACCCATCTGAAGACTTCCGGCGACATCCGCGTCCGGAAGAGCGACGTCGCCTTCGCCAGGAGACACCACCAGAGGACGGATCCGAGAAAGATCCCGGCGACCAGAACGAAGGGACAAGCCGGGTGAATGCCGAGCCCCGAAAAGACCGCCATGAACGAAACGACGGTCAGCGGATTGGATGCCGTCAGGGCGAACGTCGAGAGCACCAGCCGTTCCGAGGAGGGGCGATCGTCCGTTTCCTTCCCGTCGTGCCGTCGGTAGGCCATTGTGATCCCGAAGCAGCACAGGAAAATGCCTCCTGCGAATCGGAATACGCTCCTGTAGCGGATCAGGAATCCCGAAACGGCGGAAAGGCCGAATGCCGCGACGAATCCATACAGGGAATCGGCGCAGGCCGCTCCGATTCCCGAAAGAATGCCCGCTTTCGTTCCCGAAACGAGCGTCCGGCGGATGCACAGGAGCCCCACCGGACCGACTGGTGCGGCGATGCAGAACCCCAGAAGCATCCCCTTCAGCAGCGCGAACGCCGGAAATCGAGCGAACGTCGTCGTTCAGCCTCCTTGTATGCCGGCCTGCGGCAGCGGGCGTCAGGCGCCCGCCGGAACCGGAAGGCACGACTTCGCGTCCGGAATGACCGTACACGTGAAATCGGGCCCGTGGAGCTTCCTGGCGATATCGAGCGCGGCCTCGACCGACGGAGCCTTTTCCGCGAACGCGAGCGCCGACGGGACGACATCGAGGGACGAGACGAGGAGGAGCTTCCTGTCGAGCGCGAGTCGAGCGGCGATCAACGCGGCGACGCCGCCGGGCGCGTAGCGTTTCCGGAAACGCTCGACGATGGTCTCCGGATTCTCGGCCTCCTTGAGCCACCGCTCGAAACTCCTGTCGCCGAGGCCTTCGGCGCATTCCGCGACGATTACGAGCGTTCCTCCCGGACGCAGGACGTCGAGCGTCCGGTGGATGACGCGGAGCGCGAGAGCGGCCGTACGGTCGACGGAACTTCCCCCCGCAGCCACGATCACGACGTCGGTCTGTTGTCCGAACGGAGTGTCGCGGTATTCCCCTGACTTCCGGATGGCGAGATTCCACGATTCCTGAGGCGCACCGGAGACGACGGACGCGACGTCGCCGGATCCGGCGAGGCAAATGTTCACGGCGAAGTCGACATCCGCGCGCCTCGCCGCGTGGACCATCTCGAGGTGAACGGGGTTCCGGTCGATCGCGGGCAGATTCTGCGGGAGGTCGGCGAAACGGCTGAGCGCGGCCTCGATGCAGCGTTTCTCCGCCACGCCGGGCAGGATCACGTCCCGCCAGCCCGTGTAGCCCGAGAACGGATGCGGAATGACGGTTCCGATCGTGACGATGAAATCGGCCTCGGCCACGATCCTGTTGACGCGGAGCTGCAGGCCTCCCGTTATCTTGCCGATCGTCGCCATTTCCCGTCCCTCCGGCGAGTGAACGATCATCCTGCAGCGGCTCTGCAACGCCGTCGCGAGGAACGTCCGTCCCGGATCGTCGGGATGCGGCTTGCGCAGTCCGTTCGCGATCAGGACCGTAACGCGGGCGCCGGGGACGCCTCCTTCGGCGAGTGCGTCGAGGACGGGGGCGACGGCGTGCGCGGGAACGGGACCGTCGGCGAGTCCGCCGACGAGAACGGCGACTTTCTGCGGAGCCGCCGCGGAAACCATGTCGCGGAGCGGCGGAGTGCCCGTCGGTGTCTCGAGGCTGCGGCGGATATCTCCGTCAAGGTCTGACGAGAGTGAAACGTGCGACGGATTCAAGACCTGCGCGATCCTGGAGTCCTCGACGGTAATCGGAAGCTGTGACGGCCCGTAGGTCAGGTTGAGTCTCATGTGGCGCACCTCCAGCGAGTCTTCCGGAATGGCCCGGAGTATCGGCACTGTCATTCTAGCGCAATTCCGCGGGAACTCTCAGTATCCGGTGAAAATGAACTTGCGTTTCTTCGTTCTGCGTGATAGCTTTTCCCGCGCGGACCACAGACCACAAAGGAGGCTGAGGATATGCGGATTCGGGTTCGATCCGAGATCGGCAAACTGCGGGCGGTCATCATGCAACCTCCCGGGAAAGGCATCGAACGGTGCACCCCCCTGAACGTGCAGTCGCTGGCGTGGGACGCGATCCCGAGCCCGCACAAGGCGCTCGAGGAACACCAGGCGTGGGTCCGGGCCGTTCGTTCGTCCGGGGCGGACGTATTTCTCTTCGAGGATCTTCTGCGCGATATCCTCGGCGATCCGGTCGCGCGAACGGAGCTCGTCGCGTCGATCGTCGAGACGGAGCGGCGTTTCGTGGCTCCCCGGACGCTCGAAGCGCTTGGGGAGTATCTTTCGGAGCTCGCTCCGGCACCTCTCGTCGAAACGCTCTTCTTCGGAATGACGGCCGACGAGCTGAACGGACGCACGGGCTCCGTCTCGCTCTCGGATCTCGCCAACCCGATGTCGCCGTGGGTGCTCTTCCCGATGTCCAACGTTCTTTACACGAGGGATCCCGCGGCCGTCGTCGGCGATGGAATCGTCTTTTGCAGGATGCACAACCGCGACCGCGAAAAGGAGCCGTTGTGCTACAGCGCCATATTCCGGCGCCATCCGCTCTTTGCGGACGCTTCCGCGCCCGTCTGGTACGGTGAGGATCCCGATGACGACGATCCGATCGAAGGAGGCAACGTCCATTGCTACAGCCCGAACTGCGTCGTGATCGGCATCAACGAGCGGACGCGCCCCGAGGCGATCGAGAAGCTCGCTGAGCGGACGATGGCGAGGGGCGAAGTCACGGACGTCATCGCGCTGATGTTCGAGAATCCGCGCCTGAGCGAGAGGGACAATATCGGGCTCTCCGTTCACATGGACATGTTCCTCAACATGATCGACCGCGACGCGTTTCTCTTCTTCCCCTACATGGAACGGAAGCTCACGGTGCTCCATCTCACTCCCGGCCGGGGAGGACGGATCCGGATCACTCGCGAGGACTCGCTTTTCGAGACGCTGAAGCGCGTTCTGAAGCTCGACGCGATCCGAATCATCAAGGTCGGGGGCGACGAGAGCGAGGCCGTCGCGTTCGCGGAACAGCGCGCGGGGTCGGGAGGCAATACCGTGAATCTCGAACCGGGAAAGGTCTGCATCTGGGACCGGAACGTCGCGACGATCCGTGCCCTCGAGCGGGGTGGCATCCGGGTCGTCGCGGTCGAGGCGGACGAATTGACCAAGGGGGGTGGCGGACCACGGTGTTCCACGATGCCCTTGCTGAGGGACGACCTTTCCTGACGGAAAGGCTTCTGCTAAAGTAGAAAAAAAGCGACGGGAGGAATATCGCGATGGATTTCGGGTTCTCATCGTTGTCACCGATTGCCCAGACGCTTCTCGGGACGTTCTTCACGTGGGGAATGACCGCCCTCGGCGCCGCGGTCGTCTTTCTCCGGCGCGACCCGGGGCAAAGGACGCTCGACGTCATGCTCGGCTTCGCTGCCGGCGTGATGATCGCCGCGAGCTACTGGTCGCTTTTGTCCCCCGCGATCGAGATGTCCGCGGAGCTCGGGTACCCTTCGTGGCTGCCGCCAGCCGCAGGGTTCCTGCTCGGAGGCGTCGTGCTGCGGCTTATCGACCGGCTGATGCCGCACCTGCATCTCGGGTTGCCGATGGCCGACGCCGAAGGACTCCCGACGCGATGGAAGCGCACCACGCTGCTGGTTCTCGCGATTACGCTGCATAACATCCCGGAAGGGATGGCCGTCGGCGTCGCGTTCGGGGCAGTGGCGTACGGCATCCCGTCCGCATCGCTGGCCGGCGCGGCCGCACTCGCCCTTGGTATCGGGATCCAGAATTTCCCCGAAGGGATCGCGGTCGCGATGCCGCTTCGGCGCGAGGGACTGTCGCAGTGGAAGAGTTTCTTCTACGGACAGCTGTCGGGAGTGGTCGAACCGATTTTCGCAGTTCTCGGCGCCGTCCTCGTGTCGTATTCCCGTCCGCTGCTTCCGTTCGCACTGGCATTCGCGGCCGGAGCGATGATCTTCGTCGTCGTCGAGGAGGTCATCCCGGAATCGCAGCAGGGAGGAAACGGCGACCTCGCCACGATGGGCGTCATGCTCGGATTCACGACGATGATGATTCTCGACGTCGCCCTCGGGTGACGGAACGAAGGGAGCGGACGTATGTGAAGGATCTTCTGGAGTATGCGGCAACCCTCGCGGGTGACTATCTCGACGGCGTCGGCACGCGACACGCGGGGGCGACGGCGTCGTTCGGGGAATGTCTGGATCGCCTGTCGCGGGATCTTCCCGAGGAAGGAGTCGGAGCGAGAGTCGCGCTCGACGTCCTTGTTCGGGGGGCCGAACCGGGGCTCGTCGCGTCCGCGGGACCGCGATATTTCGGTTTCGTGACGGGGGGAAGCCTTCCTGCGGCGCTGTGCGCCGACATCATGACCTCCGCGTGGGACCAGAACGCCGTGCTTGCGGTATCGTCTCCGGCCGCCGCGGCCGCCGAAGAGGTCGCGGCGGGCTGGATCCTGTCGCTTCTGGGGTTGCCCCGCGGGGCGGGGGTCGGCTTCGTGACGGGGTGCCAGATGGCGAATTTCACCTGTCTCGCCGCGGCACGCCATCAGGTGCTTCGCGATGTCGGGTGGGACGTCGAGCGCAAGGGGCTCTGCGGCGCTCCGGTCGTGACCGTAATCGCGGGGCGGGAGGCGCATGCGACGCTCTTCGCCGCCCTCCGGATGCTCGGTCTGGGACAGGATACCGTACGTCTCGCGGATGTCGACGATCAGGGGCGGATGCTCCCCGGATCGCTCCGCGAACTCCTTTCGGAAATATCCGGCCCGTCGATCGTGTGCGCGCAGGCCGGAAACGTCAACTCCGGGGCTTTCGACCCGCTTTGTGAAATCGTCCCCGCGGCGAAGGAACACGGCTGCTGGGTTCACGTCGACGGTGCCTTCGGCCTCTGGGCCGCAGCGTCGGAATCGATGCGGGCTCTGACGCGCGGCGTCGACGGCGCGGACTCGTGGGCGACCGACGCCCACAAGTGGCTCAACGTCCCGTACGACTCGGGAATCGCGATCGTCGCGAATGCGGCGGCGCATCGCGCGAGTATGACCATCGAAGCTCCCTACTACGTCCGGACTCCGGGCGAAGTCCGCGAGCCGAACCACTGGGTTCCGGAGTCTTCGCGCCGTGCGCGCGCCTTTCCGCTGTATGCGGCGCTCTTGTCGATCGGACGACGCGGCGTCGCCGAACTCGTCGGGCGGAACTGCCGTCAGGCCCGCCTCATGGCGGAGCTGCTCGCTGCGGAAGACGGCATCGAGATCCGGAATCGTGTCGTCCTGAACCAGGTCGTCGTCCGCTTCCTTCCGCAGGATCGCGACGCGGACGCGTTCACGCGAAAGGTCGTCGCGGCCGTCCAGGATGAGGGAACCTGCTGGGCGGGCGGCACAAACTGGCGCGGCGCCGCCGGAATGCGGATCTCCGTATCCGGCTGGCCGACGACCGACGACGATATCCGTCGCTCCGCCTCGGCGATCATCGGGGCGTTCCGGCGTCTTCGGAACGGGTAGGCGCGGCGAGGATCACTCCTCGATCTTCTGCGCGAAAATCTGCTGAAAGGCCTTGTGCGTGTGGCGGGGAAGGATCCGGTACCCCTGCTGTTCCTTGGTGAGCCAGAGATAGTAATCCTTGTAGAAGGACTGCGCGAGGTCGACGATGGATTTCCCTCTGTTATCGGGGATGAGTTCGTACCCGTTCTTGATGTCCCGGTCTTCGTCGCTGTCCCAGCGGAAGGTGCCGAGCGCGTAGGAGACGGCCCGGTCCGCGCTGTAGTTCGGGTAGACGGGAATCAGCAGCGTGTTGTCGCTCCAGTCGTAGGTGCCGTATCCGCGTCCGGGGACCATGATAACCCGCGGGATACCGTACATCCGGACGCGCGCGACGGAGAACATCGCGAAGTCGCGGTTCGAAAGTCGTTCGAGGATTTCCCCGCCCGTCCGGAGCGGCATCGGGGTCATGTCCTTCTCGCAGAGCGGCGAGGGTTCGAGACGCGCGATCTTCGCCGTGAGCTCGGCATACTCCTTTTTCGTCTCGAGCGCCGTCCGCAGCGCGACCCGGCGCGCGGGCAGCGACTCCTTCGAGTAGGTGTCCCGGAACTTTCGCGACCGGAACTCCCAGCGCGAGAGTTCCCGCCGGATGAAGACGAGATTGCGGGCGCACTCCTTCGTCGCCTCGAGCATCGAGAGGACGCGTTTCGTCTCGGTCTCGTCGAGCGCCCCGCCTTCGACGGCCGTGCGCAGCATGACGGTCAGCTGCGTCTCGGCGTCGTGGAACTGCTTGTGTTCGACGGACATCCGCTGTCGCTCGGCGCCTTCGCTTTCCCGGAAGTTCCGGGTCCGGAGAACGACTTCGATGTACCCACCGATCGACGACGAAAGGTGCTCCGCGAGGGTCCGGACCTCATCCGGCCTGATGCCGCTGCACTTCGCGAGCGCGCCGTTGAGAAAGACCTGCAGTCGTTGCCGGTGCGCGTCGAGCCTGCGCTCGAACGCATCTATCCGCGTGAGGGCCGTGTATCCGCTCCGGTCGTTCGGGGCCGGCCGGTCGTTGATCAGGGAGTAGAGTTCCGCGAGATAGTCGCTGAACGTATAGATCTGGAAGAGCCCGAGAGGGGAGTCCTGTCCGATCCAGCCGGAGGCTCCCTCGGGCATCGGCGCTAACTCGTCGCAGAAAAAACCCGTGTCGAGGAAGAGACGTTCGTTTTCGTCGAAGACGAGCTGCTCCGGTTCTTCGGACGAGCGGACCTCGAGGATTCGAGTCGCCAGCGTCCAGTAGAGCGCGCTCAGTTCCTGGCGCAGGTGCTTGACGGTGATCCGGTCCTGCGATTCCCTTGAATCGCGGAGCTTCGCGATCGTCTCTATGGAAGATCCCGCGCGCTGCAGATGGACGGCCATTTCGGGGTCGCTGTTCCAATGATCGAGGGTCGTTCGCACGGGTATGTCACACTCCTCCGGAAGTTCTTCGCCGATCTTAAAAACAATAGCCCGTCATCCCTGAATTGTCCAGAGAGGCCGTTCCCATTTGCCGGATGACGCTTCGAGTGTTTTCTTTTCACGCCTTTTAATTTATTATAGACGCCTGAGACCTCCCTAAATGGGAATTTTCCGCAACAAAGGCTCATCACGGGATCGGGGACGATCGGATGCGAACGTACAAAACCGCAACCACGGTCGGTGTGTTCGTGCTATCCACAGCTGTTTCCTACAACCTCGCGGCCGGCGGAGGCGGGTATTCTCCGCTCTGGCCCGCGACGGGAGCCGGAGTGGGTATGCTGTACATTCTGGGGGTTCGGTACTGGCCGGTTCTCCTTCTCGTAAATCTCGCCGGAACCCTCATGCTTCCCGGCACGCCGGATGTCGCCGGTCTCTTCTCCGTCGCCGTCGGTACCGGCAGTTCCGCTCTCGGCGTCTTTGCCGCGCTCCAGAAGAGGCACGACGACGGTCTTTTCCCGACCCTCCCGTCGACGGCGTGGTTTCTGCTCCTGGCGGGGGTCGTTCCCGCCGTTCTGGGAGCCTCGTTCGGCCTGTGGAGCCTGCCGCCGGAAGCCCGCCGGATCCACACCTTTCTCGGATGGGTCTTCTCGGATCTGTTCGGCGTCGTGGTGATCGCGCCCGTGATGATCGCGGTCCTCGGAACGGAACGGAAGCGGCGGGACAGAATATCGGCGGAGGAAAGCCTTTTCGTCGCGGTCTTCATCGTGACGTGTCTCGGCGTCTTTGGTCGGACGATCCCGACCGAACTTGCGGCGTACCCCCTTCAGTTCGTTCTCGTTCCGTTTCTCCTCTGGGCCGCCCTGCGGTTCGGAACAAATTTCTTCCTCGGCGTCCTTGCGGTCGCGTCGGTCGTTCCGCTCGCCGCGGTCTTTTTGGAACTCGGTCCGTTCGCGACGCGTTCCTTCGAAATGTCGATCGTGGTCACGCAGCTCTTTCTCGTCGTTCTCGGCGCCCTCGCGCTGCTCTTCCACGCCGCGTCGCTCGAAGGCGACCGCAGGATGGAGGCGCTCGCCGAACAGCGCCGCTCGCTCGAGCGGATGAATGAACAACTCGAGGCGGAGATCCGAGAGCGGACGTGGGATCTCCTCAGGTCGATCACCGATATCCGGCCGCTCGGCGGAGGGAGGGTCGACGGGGAACCCCGCAGGTCCTCGTTTCTTGCCTTCCGCCTCTCGGAAAACGGCGATCTCCTTCGGGTCAGCGCCGGACTCGCCCAGGCGCTCGGATACCAGTCTGCCGGTGCCCTGATGGAGATGGAGAGCATGATTCCGGGTGGGTTCGCGATCGGTCGGATGGAGAAGGGGCGTCTCATGGAAGCGATCCGCCGTGAGACGGTCGTACGCGGATGGACGACGGAATTCTCCGGACGCGATGGGGTCTCGAAGCGATTGCCGGTGACGGTTCGCGGATTCAATGCGCCGGACGGTGTCCCGATCTTCTACGAGGGAGTCTTTCCCGATCCGAGGGTTTTCGGCGTGGGGCGCGGGGATGTGTTCGATGAAAAAACCGGGCTGCCCGACCTCAGATATCTCGACGGCGCGTGGATCGACGGAGAGTATTTCCCGTCTCGGGGGGATGCGGACTGCACGCTCTGCGTGCTGCGAATCTCCCCCATCCCCCTGCAGGACGCCGCTTTCCGCAGATGCGTCGAGCGGGTGAGCTGCGGGGTACTGAGAAGCCTCGACCCGATCGTCAGGGGCGAAGACGGCGAGCTCGTGACGCTTCTCTTCGGAGTCGGTGGGCCAAGGGGAGGACGGGCTGTCATGTCGGCCTTCCGGGAGAGACTGCTTTCCTGCCTGCCGTCGTCGCCGGATGCCCCGGATGTCTCGTTCTGTGTATCGGGGGTCTCGAGAGAGATGACGCTCCTGCAGATGCTTCGGGCCGTACGCTGCGATCCGGAATACCCGGCGACGGTTTCCGCGTGAGACCGGCTTCAGGGGACTGACCGCGTCGATGCGTCCCGACCGGAAGGGATCGCGTCCGAAAGAGTCGTGAAGCGGATTCCCCGTGCGATCATTTCGGGCAGCGCTCCGATGACGCCTTCCGCCGTGCCGCTCTCCGGGTGGTTCGCGTGAAGGATCACGATGTCCCCGGGGCGGGCCGAAAGGAGCGCCGCCTTCACGTGCCTTGCGGACCACGTCGCTCCCGCGTCGCCGAGAACGCTGTATCCGGCCGCCTGGACGCCGTTTTCACGGAGAAGCGCCACGGCGGCCGCTTCGTAGAAGTTCGTCCCGGACCGGTAGAACCGGGGATTCCTCCCCGTAAGCGACCGGATGAGGAGAGCCGCGTCGCGGACTTCGGCGAGAAGTTCCGTCCGGTTCCGGGTCCCCGCGATACCGAATGCGCGTCGTCCGGTCAGCGAGGCCGGACGATGGTTCATCCCATGGTTCTGGATGTCGAACGTCGGGCAGGAGGCGAGAAGCGCTGCATCGTCCGGGTTCGACCGGATCCACCGGCCGGTTGCGAAAAACGTGGCCGCGATCCGGTCGCGCGAGAGCGCGTCGACGAGTTTTCTGTCGAGACGACTTCCCCGGGGGCCGCCGCAGACGTCGAACGTCAGGGCGACCTCGTTTCCCTTCGGCCGGAACGATATCACGACGCCGGGGATCCGTTCTCCCCACCGGGAGTCGCTGTCCGCGGGGTTCGGATGGAATGCCGGCGCAGTTAGCAGTAGAATACAGACAAGAATTCGTTTCAACGTTCTCACGACATCGCCTCGTTTCTCAGAATTTCAGGGGAGGGACCAGACATGGATCGACCGATGCGGCGCAAGGATCGCGAAGTTACGGACATCGCGGAGATAGAGAGGATCGTCCGGAGCGGAACGGTGCTCTACCTCGGACTTTGCGACGAAGGATCGCCTTATGTGGTTCCCCTGAATTACGGGTACGACCGTGGAACATTCTACATGCACTGTGCCCGGGAGGGGAGGAAGCTCGACGTCCTCCGGGCGAACGACCGTGCGTCGGCTGTCGTCGTCCCGGAACATTCGCTCGTCCGCGGGACGAACGCCTGCTCGTTCAGCATGAACTACCGTTCCGTGATGGTCTCGGGTCGCGTCCGGGAAGTCGCCGATCCGGACGAAAAGAGGCGCGGCATGGAGGCCATCATGCGAACGGTCGCCGGGGAGGACGCCCCCGTCGATTTCGGCCCCTCCGGCCTCGACAGGGTCGTCATCCTGGCTCTCGAAGCGGAGCGGATGACAGGAAAACGGCACATCTGATCCGGCGAAGCGCGGCGGGGGGTCGGAGAAGCGATCATGTCGGAAAACCATAAGAGAGGCGGGAGACGATTCTTCCGGCCCGACACGCGATGGAGACCCGTCGCACTCTTTGTGTTCCTCGTCGCGGTTGCGTCCGTCGCGTACGCGTACATCATGGTGACATTGTACCGCAACGAGTCGGACGAAAATCTTCGCGTCTTCTCCGAAAAACAGCAGCTCCAGACGAGGTTCGCCGCCGACGCCATCGAGGCCCGGCTTCACGCGGTCATGTACGAGTGCCGGGTGCTCTCCTCCTATTCGATTCCGTACTTTCTGGCCGGGAGGCGCCCCGCAACGGACATGACCGAACGTCTCGACATCGCGGTCCGGACGTACCCCGGCCTCGCGGGCCTCTCTTACGTCGACCTTTCGGGGGGAATCTTCCATGCCAGCACCCCGACGCGACGCGGCGAACGTGGATTCGCGATCGCGCAATCGCAGGTCGCCCTCTACGGAGGGAGGAACCTTCTGCACGACATTTCCGCGCCGTTCGTTCCCCCCGTATTCTCGTCTTCGGACACCCAGCTCATCGTGATGCTCTTCCCCGTCTTCTCCGGCGAAACCCTGTGCGGCACCCTCGCCGCGGTCTTCGACCTGCGGGAGATCGTCGATCAGATCGTCTCGTCGTTGCGCTTCGGGCTGTACGGGACCGCCTTTCTGACGGACGGCTACGGCACGCTGCTCTACCATCCGAATTCGAGTCTTGTCGGAAAAAACGTCTTCGAGGGGTTGTTCGTCACGGACGAATCGTTCGTCGAGTTCAACCGGTGGCAGATGGAGGAAGCGAGGGGGACGGGGAGGTACAACGCACTCTTCCGCACCGGAGAGCCCGGGGAAGCATTCTCTCCGAAAATCGCCGCGTGGGAATCCATCCGGCTCGGGAACGTGAATCTCACAGTGACGATGTCGACGTTCGTCGAAGAGGTCGAGGCGCCGACGCGGAATCTGCGGTTCCGTCTCCAGCTCACGGGGGCACTCTTCATGCTCCTTCTCCTCACAATGACGGTTCTTGCCGTTCGACGCACGGACGATCAGAGGGTCCGGGAAAACGAGATCCGGCTGCGCCTCGGCATGGAGGCTGCGGGAGACAGCTTCTGGGACTGGAACCTCCGGTCGGGGAATGTCGTCTACAGCGACAACTGGGGGAAGATGTTCGGGTTTTCTCCGGAACAGATCGCACCCTCGGTGGATGTGTGGCGGAGCGGCATTCATCCCGACGACGCCGCGATGGTGAAGGAAATTCTCGACGGTCATCTCCGCCGCGGGACGCCCTATGTCGTCGAATACCGTTTCCGGAACGCGTACGGACGGTACCAGTGGGTTCTCACGCGCGGCGAAGTCGTGGATCGCGACCGGAACGGATCTCCCGTCCGCATGATCGGAACGAATGCCGACATCGACCGGAGAAAACACATGGAGGCGGAGCTCCGGGAAAAAAACGAAGCGGTTGAAGCGTACGCCGTGCGGCAGCGGGTTCTCTTCCGCATCTTTACGAGCTTCGCGCGCTGCAGGAGTTCCGGGGAGCTCTACGCGACGCTTGAGGAATCGCTTCGCGACGCCTTCGAGTACTTCAGTCTCCTGCTCGTGGTCCGCGAATCGCGCCGGACCGACGCTTTTACGGTTCACGACAGTAAAAAGCGTCCCGAAGTGTACGGGCAGGCTTCCCTTCTGCGCGACGGGCTCGGCATCGTGGGGCGGGCGTTCCGCGCGGGACGGGTCGAACGCGTCGGAGACGTCACGGTCGACCCGGATTACGTGCCGCATGATCCGGCGATCCGGTCGATGCTCATTGTCCCCGTGTCGTCGCGCGACGTCGCATGGGGGGTGATCGCGCTCGACAGCGAGAAGGAGAACGCATTCGGCGAACGCGACGAAGAACTGCTTTCCATCGTGGCGTCCTACGTCGCGCTCCACCTCGAGGAACGCGACGCCCACGGTCAGCTCGACCGGAAGGCTCTCCAGCTCCAGTCGCTCCACGAACTCGTCCAGCTCGTCATGACCGAACGCGACAATGCCGCCGTCGCGCGGGACGTGACGGACGTCCTTGTGTCGGACTTCGGCTTCTCGTACGCGTCGATGCTTGCCGACGCGGAGAACCGTGCCGACGAGCCGGTCGGGGCGGGGCGTTCGGGGACGCCGGACGACCTCGCGCTCGCGCGGACGGCGCTCGATTCCAGGAGCGTGGCGACACGGTCGGGCCCGAAGGGTGAGACGCAAGCCGTCTCTCTCCCCATCGCGTTCGGCGATCGGTTCTACGGCATCCTGAGCGTCGCCGGAGATACCGGAATAAGCGAGGAGGATCTCAAGCTCCTCTTCATCCTCGCGGATCACATATCGGGGTTCTGGGCGCTCAACGAGTTCATCCTCGCCCGGCAGAAGGAGGCGTGGGAGGATCCTCTGACCGGTGTCTGGAACCGGCGGTTCATGATCCGAAAGCTCGAGGAGGAAGACCGGCGCATGAACCGCTACGGAGGCCGTTCGGGCGTCGCGATCGTCGATCTCGGAAACTTCAAGCGCGTGAACGATCTCCTCGGACATTCGACCGGCGACGACGTCCTCGTCACCGTCGCCCGGATTCTCGTGAGGGCGCTCCGGGAGACCGACTTCGTCGGTCGCTACGGCGGGGACGAGTTCATCGTCTACATGCCCGATTCGACCATGGAGCAGTGCGAGGTCGGACTGGAGCGCGCCGCGAAGGCCGTGTCGGAATTCGAGATTCCGGGGGCCGACTCCTTCAGGGTATACGCCGATTATGGCGCAGCGTGCCGCCCGGAGGACGGGGAATCGCTGCTGGCGCTCATCAACACGGCGGACGAACGGATGTACGAATACAAGATCGCCCGAAAGCGCGAATGCGGCGTTTCGTGCGACGATACGCGGAGGTGACCGTGATGCGGATGGTGGAACCGGAACGTACGAAGGTCGGATTCATAGGTCTTGGAGTCATGGGGCGCAGCATGGCGTCCCACATCCGGGCGGCGGGGTACGAGCTTCACGTGTGGAGCCGGCGTCCGGGGAGCGCACTGCCGCTCGCCGAAAAGGGTGCGGTGTGCGAATCCTCTCCGGCGGCGCTTGCGTCCGCGACCGACGTCGTGATCACGATGGTCGGCTTCCCGAAGGACGTCGAGGATGTCTATTTGGGCGCGGACGGCATCCTGGCGGGCGTCCGTCCCGGAATGGTCCTCGCCGACATGACGACGTCGAGTCCGGCTCTGGCGGTTCGCATCGCGGAGGAAACCGAAAAGCGGGGGGCATTTTCTCTGGATGCCCCCGTTTCCGGAGGGGACCGGGGGGCGCGCGAGGCGACGCTTTCGATCATGGTCGGCGGAAGCGAGGAGGCATTCGCCGCCATGACCCCGCTTTTCGGCGTCATGGGGAAGAATGTCCTTCGGCAGGGGGGGCCCGGATGCGGCCAGCACACGAAAATGGCGAACCAGATCGCGATCGCGAGTGGCATGATCGGCGTCTGCGAGGCGCTGGCGTACGCAAAAAAGTCGGGACTTGACCAGCAACGGGTGCTCGACAGCATTTCTGGCGGCGCCGCGGGGAGCTGGTCGCTTTCGAACCTCGCGCCGAGGATGCTTGCCGGCAACTTCGCGCCGGGCTTCTACGTGAAGCACTTCATCAAGGACATGCGTATCGCCGTCGACGAAGCGCGCGCGATGGATCAGGACGTCCCGGGGCTCGAACTCGCGCTCTCCCTCTACGAACGGCTCGCGGAGGCAGGACACGCCGAGGAGGGAACCCAGGCGCTCTACCGGCTCTTCACGGAAGAAGCGGAATAGACGGCAGGCAAGACGAAGGGAGGGGCCTCCAGGCCCCTCCCTTCGTCTCTACTGCCGCTCCCGGAGTTCCTTGAGCTCCTGGGCGCGTTCCGTCGCGCGGTCCATGAGTCCCAGGCGGTTCACGACGACGCGTTCCGTCCGTCCGGTGAAGATCTCTCCCAGGGAATCGTTCCCGACGACGTCGACGATGAGGCGGTTTCCCGAGATCTCCGACAGGGTGGCTCTTACGGTAATCGCGGTTCCCATGAGCGTCGGCACGGAATGCGTGATCTGAAGGCTCTTGCCTACCGTGATGTACCCTTCGGGCAGATCTCCCTCGACCGCCTCCATTGTGGCGCGCACCATCAGTTCAACGCACGCGGATGTCGAAAGGAGCTGCGTCAGATACGGGGAGCTGTTCCCCACAGTGTCCTCGACCGTCACCATCTTCCTGATCTCCGCGGTCTTTCCCTCAGCAAGATATTGCGCCACGTCGAGCATGATGATTCCTCCTTCCCTCGGTTTGATATCTCTGTATTGTATTGTACTCCACTTCGGCGAATTTCGTTTCTTTCCCCGCTTGAAGGAGATGTTTTCCTCCGTATAATGGAACCCGAGGAGGTGGGGCGATGAAGGTCATCGGTTTCTGCAACCTGAAGGGCGGGGTCGGAAAGACGACTGCCTGCCAGAACCTCGCGGTCGCTCTCGCGCGGAAGGGGTATCGCATCGCGGCGTTGGACCTCGATCCCCAGAGCAACCTGACGGCGGGATTCGGCATCTCGCTCGAACCCGAGCGTCCGTACATCTTCGATTTCCTGACGGGAGAGGCGGCGCTCTCGGATATCGTCGTGGAGCGGGAGGGCGTATGGGTTGCGCCGAGCAGTCTGGACCTCGCGGTCGCCGAACTCCAGCTCGAAAGCGAGCCGGGAAGGGATACGCTTCTCCGGGACGCCATCGCGGCGATTCCGCCCGACGCGTACGACGCGGTGTTCTGCGACAGTCCCCCGCAGCTCGGGCTCTTCACGCGCAACGTCCTCGCGGCCGCCGGCGAACTGATCGTCCCGCTCGAGAGCGAGTTCTTCAGCCTCGCCGGACTGCGTCTGCTCAACAGGACGGTCCAGCTCTTCCGAAAGCGCCTGAACAGGGAGCTGAAAGTCGGCGGCGTGATCCTCACGCGCCACAACCCCAAGATCATCATGAACCGGGAAGTTCAGAAGGAAGTCCGAAATTTCTTCGGCGACACACTCTACGACAGCACGATCCGGCAGTGCATCGGCATCGTCGAGGCGAGCGGTTCGGGGATGTCCGTACTCGCGTACGATCCCGGCAGCAACGGCGCGCGCGACTACGAACGGCTCGCACGGGAATTCCTCGACCGGGCGCCGCTGGATCGCGGGGAAAGAGGTTCCGCGTGATGGCCAGAAAACGACCGAGTCTGAAGGACTATCTCACCACGGGAAAGGTGTTTGTCGATGCCGTTCCCCGGGAAGCGGAGCCCGGCCCCGAAGCGGTTGCGCCCGGCTCGCCGAAAGCGCCGGAGGCCACGGTGCTCCCCAGGATTCTCGGGATGCTGGACGACGCGGACCGCGACCAGTGGACATCGCTGCTCTCCGCTGCCGTCGTCGAGGAGCGCGCCGTCGGCGATCTCCCGGCACGGCGCGACGAGTTCCGGACGATGGATCGGAACCGCTATACGCTCTTTCTTCTCGAAGCGCCGTCGGCGAAGCTCGTACCCGTCCGGACGAGCGTCCGGATCCGGGAGCCGCTCGCGGCCCTGCTGCTCTGGGACGAGAACGGACGCGCGGTCGTGTACTACGCGGGCGAATCGTCCTGAGACGGCGTCAGCACGCGGCCGACGAACGCCTCCGCAACCGAGGGGTCGACGGGGCGCGAGAGGAGATACCCCTGCCCGTAAAGACAGCCGTTTTCGCGGAGCCAGGAGAGCTGCGGGAGCGTCTCGATTCCTTCGGCGAGCGGGAGCATGCCGAGTTCGCGCGAAACGGCGATAACGGCGCGAATGACGCCCATGTCGCCCGCCGATTCCGGGAGCGCGCGCGTGAACATCCGGTCGATCTTGACGATCCGCGCCCGAAGACGGTTGAGGTAGCGCAGGGACGAATACCCCGCGCCGAAGTCGTCGAGCGCGACGCGCAACCCGGTGTCCCGGAGTCTTTCGATGACCGCTGCGGCGGAATCGATATCGTGGAGCATCGCGCTTTCGGTCAGCTCGAGGACGATTCCGTCGGGCGGCGCTCCGAGTGCCGTGATCGTTCCGATGATTGTGGCCGCGAAATCCGCCTTCAGGAACTCCGTCGCCGAGAAATTCACGGATATGGAAAGGCCTTCCCCCCCCGGCAGCGAACGCCATTGCGACAGTCGCGTGCACGCGTCGGCGAGAACGACGCGATCGATCTGTTCGATGAGTCCGGTCTCCTCCGCGATGGGAACGAAGTCGCCCGGGAGGAGCATCCCGCGCTGCGGATGCTTCCACCTCGCGAGTGCCTCGAACCCGATCACCCGCATCGTCTGCAGGTCCGCGATGGGCTGATAGTGCGCCACGAGCAGCCGCGACCGGATCGCGTCCAGGAGCTCCTCCCTGAACGCGAGAGGGTTGGCGCGCCTTCCGAAACGCTCAGGGTCGAAGATCTCCGTTCGTCCGGTTCCGTGCGACCGCGCCGTCTGAAGCGCCGAGTCCGCGTCGCCGAAGAGGCTCCCGGTATCGTGGTATCCGGAGAGGTCGCGCACGACGCCGACCGAGGCGCTCGGCACCGTCGAATAGCCGCCGAAGGAGGACTGTGTTTCGATGACGGTCTTGAGCCGCTGAAGGAAGAACTCCAGACCGGATGCGGCTCCGGCGGACCTGAGCAGGATCGCGAATTCGTCTCCGCCCCAGCGGGAGAGGATATCGGACGGCGAAAGGATCGATTGCATACGTGCGGCGATCTGGTGAAGCGCGGTGTCCGCGTCCGCCGGGCCGATCCTCTCGTTCAATGATTTGAAACCGTCGATGTCGATCATGACAAGCGAAAACCCCTTCCGCACGGATTCGGGCGACGAGAGCGCCGCTTCGACTTCCTCCACGAAGAGGGATCTGTTCGGCAGCCCCGTGAGGGGATCGGTGTAGGTCATTTTCGCGAGCTGCTGTTCCATGGTGCGTTGTTCCGTCAGATCGCGGAACGTGACGGCGGAAAGTGGGCGGAGTCCCGCGTCGAAGGGAACGATGCGGATCTCCACGGAAATCTCTCTCCCTTCCGGACCAAGCAGTGATCCCGCGATCCGAGTGTCCGTCACTCCCGCGCGTTTCACGGTCTCCGCCGTCTCCTTCGCGAAGCAGGATATGAGGGCGGTTCCGCGGAGCGCGGATCGCTTGCGTCCGAGCAGACGTTCGGCCTCTCTGTTGACCTCGACGACGAACCCCTTCGCGTCGGTGAGAATCATCGGGGTGTCGGCGTTGTCGAAAATCGCCTCCGTCGCGTCGAGAAGCGCGTTGACGGAACGGGCGACCGCGTCGAGGTCCGGAACGTCCTGTTTCGGCACCCGCGTATCGATGCGCGCGTTCGATTCCATTTCTTCGAATGTGTTCCTGAGCCGGTCGACGGGCGCGACGATGTGCCGCAGCAGCAATAGTGTCGCCGCGAGTCCTCCGAGGATGATCGCGACCGCGATCCCGCACGCGAGCAGGAATGCCGTCCGTTCGCCGTCCGACGAAATATTCGACGGCGAGTGGAGCGACAGAAGCAGCACCGGACGTCCGAGCGGATCCCGTAATGCCCGCGTGGCGTCGATGACGCCGTGTCTCTTGATGAGCTTCGTTTCGTCGAATTTCGGGATGTCTTGGTCGGGAGAAAGGAAATCGGCCTGGATGCCGGTGAGGCTTACCATCGTCTCCCGTTCCCGGACGATACGGCGTCCGAAGACGAGCGTGCCGCGGGGGGGGCCGGAGAGGTCGCTGTGCAGGATGGCCTGCGATGCGAAGAGAAACGCGTCGCCGCCGACGGAAATGAATCCGGATGCGCTGGAATCGTCGGATCGCGCTCCGATGAACGGAGCGTACCCGAGAATATCCCGCTCCTCGCGGGCTGTCATCGGGCGGAGTCGGTTGCGGTTCGGCTCCATGACGAGCGCGTAGTGGACGGTATGTTCCGGCGTCAGGATGCAGAAGAGATCGACGCGGATGTTCTGGAGCGTCGGAAGCGTCAGGTTCCCGGAGACGTACGCGTCGTTCGAGCCGGAGACGAAGTCGTAGGTGTCGTTCCAGGGGGCCCAGTCGCCGCAGAGCGCCCGGATATCCCGTTCCTCTCGGCCGATGACGTTCAGAAAGAGCCGGATGTCGTCGCGCGCGGCGCGTTCGTCCATCGTCACGAACGTTCGCGACAGCAGCGTTGCGGACAGTGAAAGCAGGACGACGAGACAGACGACACATATTCCTCCGAGAATGCTCAGGACTCGTGCTCGCAGCGACATGCGGGATGCCTCGCTTTCATCGGGGTATGTTCGAGTATCTTACGCTTCAGCCTGGGAAAGGGCAATTGCGGCGGCACTGTGTTGCCCGGTTGATGCCGGGAGAGTACAATATACACGCGAAGGGGAGTAGCTTTCCGGATCGGGTCAACATACCGGCGTGAAGCCTGGCCCGATCGTCGGCGGAAGACCGACAGGCGAGACCTTCGGCCCTCAGGGGCCGGATGTCTCGCTTTTTTCATGGGGGGAGAGCACATGCGGGAGTTCGAGATTTTTCTGTCCGCCGCGTCGCTGGCCATGGACGCATTCGCCGCGTCGATGGGGATCGGCGCCTGTCTTCCGGTGACGGCAAAGGTGGTTGGGCCCGCCTTCCGGATGGCGGCGGCGTGCGGAGCGTTCCAGTTCTTCATGCCGCTCGGAGGGGCCTTTCTCGGGAGTCGTTTTCTTGCGCTCATCGCGGACTACGATCACTGGGTGGCGTTCTCGCTGCTCGCGATCGTCGGGGTGAACATGATCCGCGAGTCGCGTTCGTCCGACGCGACGGTCTGTCCGTCGAAGGACCGGACGACGGGAATCGCGCTCCTCACGCTCGCGCTCGCGACGTCGATCGACGCGTTGGCCGTCGGAATCAGCTTTACCGCGCTCGGCGCGTCCGTCATGACGCTCGCGGTGGAAGCGGGAGTCGTCACCTCGTTTCTCTGCGCCGCCGGCGTCGTGCTCGGTTTCCGCGCCGCGTCCGGGGTTTCGGGGGCGATCGGGGAGCGGGCCGGTTCGTGCGTCGAACTTCTCGGCGGCGTGGTCCTGTGCTGTATCGGGCTGAACATCCTGCGCGTCCATCTGTGTGCGTAGCGTACAGACGACAAAACGGAGGAAAGACGATACAATAACAACACGGAAATGAAACCGTGGCGTCACAGGAGAATCGGCGATCGGCCGAACGGAGTGCAGAAAGAACACACCGCGAGGAGTTGATGCGCAGATGTTGACGGAGAACACCGTTACGGTGTCAGGCGCCCTCCACCTGATCCACGGGCAGATGATCCGGGAGAGCAAATCGGGGCGGTACGTTCACTTTTCGGTACGTCAGGAAACCCCTGCGAACGACGGCGGAACGAGACGGGATTTTCTGCTCGTCCGCGCCTTCGATCCCGAGATCCAGGCCTGGGTTCAGGAGCAGGCGGAGGGCACGACGGTTCGGGTCATCGGAGCCGTGCGGTCATCTCTCGGCAGCGGAGAGATGTACATTCAGGCGGTAAGGGTCGAGGCGCTGAGCGGTTCCTGATCGCGGCGGACACGGAAGACACGGGTATCGGGTGTTCGGGCCGGTCTTCGGCGCGCCGGATGCGCCGGAGAAGATGTTGGAGTGCGTTCTCATGCGCCGCCCTGCGGACGGTGCGGCAAGACGGAATGTGATTCACGGAAGACGGCGAAAGCGGAAGACCGGCGGACGGAAGACGGTGTCGGTCGCTTTTTGTGTCCCGATTAAGGAGTGACCGTACATGGTGTGGGAGAATTCGGTTCGTATTTCCGGTGCGTTGCACAAGGTCCGCGATGACGAGGGAAGGACGCGGTTCGGAACCTACCGGGCGTTCACGGTGAGGCAGGACTCCGAGGACGAGAATGGTGTTGTCAGGAAGGACTTCCTTCTTGTCCGGGCCTACGACCCCGCGATCAAGGATCTGATCGCCGGCGCGGAAGAGGGAGACCCGATCGCGGTCGACGGAGAGATGCGCTCGTCGTCCGGAAGCGGCCAGATGTACATTCTCGCGAGAGCCGTCGAAAAACGGTGAGACCGTGAAAAAGCGAGGGGGAGCCCCGGCCGGGGCTCCCCCTCTTCGTTTTCGTCCGGCTCGCGCGGCCGAAGGCACCTACATGAGCGCCTCGAGAGCCTTGAGCGCGGCCTCGTAGTCGGGTTCCTTCGTCATCTCCGGAACGATCTGGACGTAGCGGATGACGTCCTTCGGGTCGATGATGAACACGGCCCGGGCGAGAAGGCGAAGCTCCTTGATGAGAACGCCGTAGGCCGTTCCGAACGACGCCTCCCGGTGATCGGAGAGCGCCATCGCCCTGTCGATCCCCGCCGTCGCGCAGAAGCGCTTGATCGCGAAGGGGAGATCCATGCTCACGTTGAGAACGGCCACGTCCTTCGGCTGCTTCGCGGCGTCCTCGTTGAACCAGTGGATCTGAAGGTCGCAGACCGGCGTGTCGAGCGAGGGCGTCACCGAGATGACCTTGAACTTCCCGGCGAAATCGGCGAGCGTCTTGGGAGCGAGCCCCTGATCGAGGAGGACGAAATCCGGGGCCTTATCTCCCGCCTTGAGCGCCGTGCCGACGAGCGTCAGCGGGTTTCCGTGAAAGGTTACGACTCCTGTGCGTTCCATGGGTGTCACCTCCGAGAGTTTGTGTTCATCTGAACGAAATCAGTATAGCAGATAATACCCCCCGTGGCTATATGGCAAGCTTCCCGGGATTCATGATCCCGTCCGGATCGAACGCGGCCCTGACGCCCGCCATGACCGCGAGTTCCCGTTTCGACTTCGACGCCGCGAACATCGGGGCCTTCACGTAGCCGACGCCGTGTTCCCCGCTCCCGACGCCGCCGAGCCGCACCGCCGCGGCGACGATTTCGGCGTAGAGGTCTTCGGCCTCCGTCGCCCAGGATTTCGGCGACGAGGCTTCGGGCTTGAAGAACGCCGGGTGCATGTTTCCGTCGGCGACGTGCCCGATTGTGCAGACGCGGACGCCGCGCCTGGCGCAGATCGCGTCGGTCAGGCGGATCATCTCCCCGACGGCCGAGAGCGGAACCACTGTGTCGCCGGACATCGAGGCCCACGGGTCGACGGCGAGGATCCCCTCGGTCACCCCCTGCCTGACGGACCAGATCCGCTCCGCCTGCGTCCTGTTGTCGGCGACGAAGACCTCGAGCGCCCCGGCTTTCGCGAGAAGGGTTCCCGTCAGTTCGACCTCCTCCTCCATGCGCGACTCGTTCCGGTCCTCGACGAGAAGGACGAGGTACGCCTCCGCGTCGTCCTGCATCGGAAGCGTCGTGTTCAAACGATCGGTCGAGAGCCGGACCGACATCCGGTCCATGTATTCGCAGGCCGTGAGTTTCGCTCCCGAGGCGAGAAGCGGCACGACGGCGGCGACGGCCTCGTCCGTCGTCCGGAACGCGGCGAGGATCGTCGTCGCGGCGCGTTCGAGCGGTTCGAGCGCGAGCGTGGCGCGCGTGACGACGCCGAGCGTTCCCTCGGAGCCGACGACGAGTTGGAGCAGCGAGTACCCCCAGGTTTCCTTCCGGTAGCGTCCGCCGAGCGTGAGGATTTCTCCGCCCGGAACGGCGAGATCGACACCCAGGACGCTCCTGCGCGTGCTGCCGTACCGCAGGACCTTGGCACCTCCGGCGTTGGTCGCGATATTGCCGCCGATCGTGCTCGTCTCGGTGCTCATCGGGTATCCGGCGTAGAGAAAACCCTTTCGCATGACCGCGCGGCAGAGGTCGTTCGTGATGACGCCGGGTTCGACGACCGCGACTCGGTTCACGGCGTCGATCTCGAGGATTCGATTCATGCGCTCGACGCTGAGGACGATGCCGCCCGCGAGCGGCACGGCCGCCCCGGCGAGTCCGCTCCCGGCGCCCCGCGCCGTGACGGCGACGCGATATTCCTGTGCGAGCGCGAGGATCTTCGCGACCTGCGCGGCGTCGCGAGGACGAACGACGACGTCCGGAGTGCGCGCGAAGAGTCGTCCCGCCTCGTCGCGGCCGTACGATTCGATTCCCTCGGGGGAAGTGAGAACGTTCGCGTTTCCGATCGCGACGCGCAAAGCCCCGAGGAGCGGGGGCGGGATGTCGGCCATCAGTTTTCCTCCGTGGCGCGGATCTCCGCGAAGGCCGCGTCGATGAGACGGCGCGAAATGCTCCCGTACGGCGGAATGTCGGGGTGCGACTCCGGTCCGTACCACCCCGCCTCGACGATCTCGCGTCCGTCGGGCCGGATGTCACCGGATTTCCAGGTCGCCCGGAACCCTATCATGAGCGAGTGCGGGAACGGCCACGGCTGGCTTCCGAAGTAGCGGAGATCGCCGACCTCGATGGCGACCTCTTCGCGGATTTCGCGAGCGACGGCCGCCTCGAGCGATTCTCCCGCCTCGACGAATCCCGCGATGACGCTGTGGCGTCCCGTCGGAAAGCCCGCGTTCCGCGCGAGAAGGAGTTTTCCGTCCCTCACGACCGCGACGATGACGACGGGACAGATGACGGGGTAGCTCACGAAGCTGCACGAAGGGCACTCCTTCGCGCGGTCGGTCGCATGATTCCGCATTGCCGCGCCGCAGCGACTGCAGTGTCGTGTCGTCCGCTCCCACTCCATGAGCTGGTAGGCGTGCCCGGCCCGCGAGAACCACTCGTCGCCGAACGCGCTCCACGTTCCGCGCATTCCGGAAAATTCCGTTCCATCCGGAGGGGGGACCTGCGGCGAAATTTCGATCCAGCGACAGAGGACGTCCCCGCGCGTGAAGGTTCCCTCGCGCAGGACGTCCGGAAAGAGTTCCCGGACGACGTCGCCGGTCAGAGGCATCTCAGGGGAGGACGACAATAATACGTCGTTTCCCCGGAAAACGAAACAGGGCGCATCAGTATCGTTCAAAATCGCTTCACCCGCTTTCCCTTGTCCATACGGACGTATTTTATACCGAAGCGAGGTCATCGGCGAAACGATGCGACAGACTCCCGCGACATCATTCCATGACAATTCGATTTATAATAGAAACAAATCACAAATCGGAAAGGAAGAAGGTGAGAATCGGCGGAGACGTCTGCGAACTTGCGGTAATCGTCGGAATTCCTTTCGGAGCGATCGGAAGGGAGAGGCTTCTGTCCGGAGCGGGAAGGGAGATGGGGGCATGAAACGATTCTTTCTGGCGGGTATTGCGGCGGCGATCCTCCTGGGGAGTCTTGCGCCTGCGTGTGGCGCAAATGACCTGAAGATCGGATTCATCCTCAAGACCATGCAGGAGGAGCGGTATCAGAAGGACCGGGCCGACTTCATCGCGAAGGCGCGGGAGCTCGGCGCGGAGACGATTTTCGATTCCTGCAACAACAACGAACAGGATCAGCTCGCGAAGTTCGAGAACATGCTCGCGCGAGGGGCGAAGGTCATCGTCCTGCAGCCTGTGAATACCGGCACGGCCGGGGCCATGGTGAAGATGGCGAACAGGGAGGGCGTCAGAGTCGTCGGCTACGATTCGATGCTCGTCAACGGTCCGCTCGACTGCATGGTCATGCAGGATTCATGGGCCGTCGGAAAGCTTCAGGGGGAGGCCATGCTTTCCTGGCTCAGGACGAAGAAGGGCAAGATCGAGGGGAAAGTGGCCCTGATCATGGGGCAGCCGGGCGACTCGAACGCGATCGCGATGTCTTCGGGAGCGCTCGAGATCATCCGCGCGAATTCCGGTCTCGAGCTCGTGACGCAGCAGTCGCACGAGGGATGGGCGCCGGACCGGGCGATGGCGACCGCACAGAACGTCCTCACGAAGACCGGAAATTCGGTCGATGCGTTCATCTGCAACAACAGCGGCATGGCCCGGGGCGTCGTCGCGGCGCTGAAGGAGCAGGGACTCGACGACGCGGCGAAGGTCTTCGTCGCCGGGTCGGACGCGGACCTTGTGAACATCCAGTACGTCGCCAATGGCAAACAGGCGCTCGAGATCTGGAAGAAGATCCGGCCGCTTGCCGAGAAAGCCGCAGAGATCGCCGTCCTTCTCGCGAGGAATCCGAATGCGAAGGTCGCAGACCTCGTAAAGCCGGATAAGACGATCAACAACGGTGCGGTCGACGTGCCGACGATCGTTACGGAGGTCGTGCCGGTCACGAAGGAGAATCTCGATTCGACGATCATCGCCGAGGGGTTCTATACGCGAGAGCAGGTCTACGGGAAGTAAAGAGCGGCCGGAGTCGTTCTTTCCGAACGACTCCGGCCCTGCGTGACGCGGAGGAGGGTGACGTGTATGGGGGATGTTGTGCTCCGGATGGAGCATATCACACGGGACTTTCCCGGAGTGCGTGCTCTCGACGACGTGACGATCGAGGCCCGGGCGGGCGAAGTGCTTATTCTCGCCGGAGAGAACGGCGCCGGAAAGTCGACGCTCATGAAGATCCTGAGCGGCGTCTGGCCCGCGTCGAGCTTCTCGGGGCGCATCACGATCCGCGGGGAGGAGCGGCGCTTCGGCTCGACGCGCGAAGCCGCGGAGGCCGGCATCGCGATCATCCACCAGGAACTCAACCTGATCCAGGATATGTCCGTCGGAGAGAACATCTTCCTCGACCGCTATTTCACGCGCACCTTCGGGATCATCGACTGGGACCGCGTCCACGCGGAGGCCGCGACGATCCTCGACCGGCTCCGGATCAGGGGCATCGGAACGCGCGACCGCGTCCGGACGCTCCCGGTCGGAAAACAGCAGATGGTCGAGATCGCGAAGGCCCTGTCGCTCGACGCGTCGATTCTCGTGCTCGACGAACCGACGAGCGCGCTCACGGACCGCGAGACGGAGGATCTCTTCCGGATCCTGCGTTCGCTGCGCGATCGGGGCGTGTGCATGATCTACATTTCCCACAAGCTCGACGAGTTCGAGCGCATCGGCGACCGCGTCCAGGTTCTCCGGGACGGAAAGACCGTCGGCCCGGCGGAACCGCTCATTTCAGTGAGCCTCGATGCCGTCGTCTCGCGGATGGTCAACCGGGATATCCGCGAGAAATATCCGAAGGGCCCGGCCTCGCCGGGCGCGATCACGCTCGAGGTACGGCATTTCGAGGTGGACCACCCGTCGCTTCGGAACGCGAAGCGGGTCTCGGACGTCTCGTTCTGCGCGAGAAAGGGGGAGATCCTCGGGATCGCCGGGCTCATGGGCGCGGGGCGGACCGAGCTCGTGAGCGGGATTTTCGGCGCATTGCCCGACGAGGCGAGGGGGGAGGTCCTGATCGACGGCCGTCCCGTTGCGATTCGCTCGCCGGGAGACGCGATCGCGGCGGGAATCGCGCTCGTCACGGAAGACCGCAAGCTCCTCGGGCTGATTCTCGACTTCTCCGTCCGGACGAACGTCGCGTTGAGTTCGCTCAGGGCCGTCTCGAACGCGATCGGCGTCATCGACGACCTCCGCGAGCGGGACCTCGCGGGGCGTTTCGTCGACGAACTCGGCATCCGGACGCCCTCCATCGACACGGCGGCCGGAGCGCTCTCGGGGGGCAACCAGCAGAAGGTCGTCATCGCGAAATGGCTCGCGACGGAATCGAGAATCCTGATTCTCGACGAACCGACGCGAGGCGTCGATGTCGGGGCGAAGGTCGAGATCTACCGGCTCATGAACGATCTCGTGAGGCGTGGCGTGACGGTCATCATGATCTCGTCGGAGCTTCCCGAAATTATGGGAATGAGCGACCGGATTCTCGTGATGTGCGCAGGGCGTCTCGTCGCCGATCTCGAGACGTCGAAGACCACGAAGGAGGAAGTCATGGACTACGCCACGGGAAACCGCACGCAGGAGGGGGCCCGATGAAAAACTTCTTTCGCTCGCACGCGACGCTGACGGCGCTCGTCGTCCTGACGGCGGCGCTGTCGTTCCTCTCGGACGCGTTCTTCACGCCCCGCAACCTGAGCAATATCACGCTGCAGGTCACGATCATCGGAATCATCGCTGTCGGCATGACGTTCGTGATCCTTCTCGGGGGAATCGATCTCTCGGTCGGGTCCATCGTCGGTCTCGCGTCGATCGTCGTGACGCTCTTCATGCAACACGGCTGGAACGTCTGGCTCGCGATTCTCGCGACGGTGCTCCTGGTCGGTGTCGGAATAGGGATTTGGAATGGTCTGTGGATCGCGCACTATCGGATTCCCGCGTTCATCATCACGCTTGGCATGATGACGATCGCGCGCGGAGGGGCGCTCGTACTCTCGGAAGGGAGTTCGATCCCCGTCACGGACCCGGTCTTTCCACTGATCGGCGGCGAATACATCGGACCGGCGACCTCGGCCGTCATCCTCGGACTGGCGTTCGCGGCATTCCTGTTCGCGACGGTCCGGAGCGCGTCGCGGCAGCATTCCTACGGCATCCACGTTCCCACGCGCGACGTCGCGCTGAAGGCATCCTTCGGCGTCGGGATCATCGCGTTCGCGGGATACGTTTTCATCAGTTACAGGGGGATTCCCTACCCCGTGGCGCTCCTTCTCGCGCTGATTCTCGCGGGCGCGTTCATGCTGCGCAACACGAGACTCGGACGACAGATCTACGCGACCGGAGGCAATCGCGAGGCCGCGCGACTGTCCGGAATCGACGTCTTCCGCGTCGAGCTCGCGGTCTACACGATCGCGACGACGCTCGCGGCCGTCTCGGGAATCCTGCTCACGTCCCGACTCAACGGCGCGAACCCGAACCTCGGGAACATGTTCGAGCTCGACGCGATCGCGTCCGTCATCATCGGAGGAACGAGTCCGGCTGGCGGCGTCGGGACGATCGCGGGGACCGTCGTCGGCAGCTTCCTGATCGGAGTCATGAACAACGGGATGAGTCTTCTCGGCGTGAGTTCGTTCTACCAGCTCATCATCAAGGGGGTCATCATCATCGTGGCCGTATGGTTCGACGTCGTGAACAAAAGGAGGAAGGTCTGATGCGCGCGATCGGGGTGGACGTCGGGGGGCACAAGGTCGCGGCGGCGCTCGTCGAGGACGGTCGGATCGTCCGTCGGACGGAGGAGTCTACGGCTCCTCCGCTCACGCCCGATGTCGTCGCTCCGCAGATCGGACGGATGGCGGCGCTTCTCGGATCGCGGGATGGCATTCCCGTCGGGGTCGGCTTTCCGGCCGCCTTCGATGCCGGACGGGATCATGTATGCGTCGTCCCGAACCTTTCGGGATGGGTCGGCGCTCCGATTCGCCGGATCCTTTCGGAAGCCGTCGGGGCGCCCGTCGAGGTCGAGAACGACGCGAACTGCTACGCGCTCGGCGAGGGGTGGTCCGGCGCGGCGATGGGGCTGAGCGACTACGTCGTCCTGACGCTCGGTTCCGGGATCGGGGGAGGCGTTATCCTCGGTGGGCGGCTGTTGCGGGGCAGCCACGGCATGGCCGGGGAGCCGGGACACATCGCCGTCGGGCGCGACGAGCCCTGCGGATGCGGCCGATTCGGACACGTCGAGGCGATCGCGGGAGCCAACGCAATCGAACGCGAGGCAGCGCTCTGCGGCTTCGCTCCGGATGCGAGGGCTCTCTGGCGCGACCGGGACAACCCTCTCGTTCGTCCCCTCTGGGACAGGGTGTTCGAAGCCCTCGGGAGGGCCGTTGGCGCGGTGGCGTGCCTGCTCGACCCCGAGGCCGTCATCGTGGGCGGCGGAGTGAGCCGGGGAGAGGGATTCGTCGGGGAGGTCCGCTCAGCGGCGCTGCGGTTCCTCCCCGACTGTTACAGCGAAACGCTCGACGTCCGGGCGAGTGCGCTCGGAAACGATGCCGCGCTCATCGGCGCCGCGTCGCTCACTCGATGCACGGACACTCGAGCCCCCACAGAAGCCCCCGGTCGCGGTCCGTGATTTCCCACACGCGCCGGTGGAGTTCCTCGAGGATGTGCGGGTCGCGGAGGATCTCTATCTTCTCCGCGGCCCCGAGCGCGCCGGGACCGAGGGAAAGCGCCCGCTCGACGAGCTGTCTCGCGCGTTCCGGGGCCGACGGGCGCGCGGCCGAGATCATGCTGTAGCGCATCAGCAGGGAGCGGTGCAGCGCGTTGGTCCTCGGGTCGACGACCGCGCGGATGAACCCGGCGCCTCGCGGGATCGGAAGCGGCGAATAGGGGATCGGCGCTTCCATGTTCCGGTCGAGTTCCCGCAGGACCTTCGGCCGTTCGGTCTCCTCGGGGATCAGGAAGAGGCCGGAAGCCCGGGCGGCCGTCCCGAAGGACGCCCGGCTCGTGAGAACGGAGAGAGGGCCGGAGAGCGCGAGCGAAAGGAGGATCGGCGAGATCCACCAGAAGAACGTCGGATTGAACAGGTAGAGGATGCCGCCCCACGCGATTCCGATGCACATCCCCCACCAGTGGACGTTCATCGCGTCGGCCCACGACGTCCCGCGGTCGTCCCGCGTCTGCGTGCCCCATCCGACGGACCGCCCGAGGAGCGTGCCGACGACGAACGTGCTGTGGAAGAGCATCCGGACCGGAGCGAGCAGCGTCGACAGGACGACCTCGAGCAGAACGCCCGCGGTCATCGGGATCGCTCCGCCGTAGAGATGCAGCTCGCCCCTGATCGCCGCGAGCAGGATGCTCAGGAGCTTCGGCAGGAAGAGCACGACGGCCGTCGACGCGAGAAGCGTGATCGCCCAGTGGGGGTACCAGACGGGCCATTCCGGAAACAGCGTCTTGACGCCCGGGAAGTATTTCGGCTCGAAGAGCACCTCGGCGATCGCCTCGGCGGAGCTCACTGCGAGGAAGAGCAGCCAGAGCAGCGCCGATCCGTAGGACATGATGCCGTTGATGAAGAGCGCCCGGTGCGCCGGGAAGAATCCCCGCGTGAAGAGCAGCCGCATGTGCTGGAGGTTTCCCTGGCACCAGCGTCGGTCGCGCTTGAGTTCGTCGATGAGCGTCGGCGGCGTCTCCTCGTAGCTTCCCCTGAGGTCGTACGCGAGCCAGACTCCGTACCCCGCGCGGCGCATGAGCGCCGACTCGACGAAATCGTGGCTCAGGATGTCGCCTCCGAGAGGACCGCCGCCCGGCAGGCGGGGAAGCTCGCAGTGGCGCATGAACGGTTCGACGCGGATGATCGCGTTGTGTCCCCAGTACTGGGCGTCGCCGAGCTGCCACCAGTGGAGCCCCGCCGCGAACATCGGCCCGTAGACGTGGTTCGCGAACTGCTGGGCGCGCGCGATGAGCGTCTCCCGGTTCACGCCGGCCGGCGGCGTCTGGAGAATGCCGATATCCGGTCGCCGCTCCATGATCTGGACGATGCGGACCATCGTCTCTCCGTCCATGATGCTGTCCGCGTCGAAGACGATCATGTACCGGTAGTTCTTTCCCCATCGGCGGCAGAAGTCCGCGACGTTGCCGCTCTTGCGCTTGATGTTCGAGCGGCGCCTGCGGTAGAAAATGCGTCCGAACGCGCCGAGCGAGGCGCAGAGGCGGTACCAGGCCTCTTCTTCCATCACCCAGACGTCGGGGTTCGTGGAGTCGCTCAGGATGAAAATATCGAAGCGATCTCCCTGTCCCGTCTCCGCGAGCGTCTCGAACGTCGTCCGGACGCCTGCCATGACCCGGTCGACATCCTCGTTGTAGATCGGGATCAGGATCGCGGTGCGCGCGCCCTCGTCCGGGATGTCGTGCGAAAGATCGCGGATGGCTTCGGTTACCGAGAGCCGGTTTTTTCCGCGCAGGAGCACGAAGAAACCGAGAAGCGCCGTCCAGAAGCCGATCGAGATCCACGCGAACAGAATCGCGAAGATCACGACGAGAACGATTTCGAGCGACGATCCTCCCTTGTGCGGGAGGATCTGCGACATAGTCCGGCTCGCGACGAAGGTCGGAAGCAGAACCAGAACGATCAGAAGAATCCTGCGCCAGCTCGCGGTCCTGTTCCAGGAGATCGTCAGCTTTTCGAGCGGAGACATCCGGTCGCCCTCACTTTCGCGCGTCGGAGACGAACAGGTCGCGGAGCCATCTGCGGACGAATCGCGACAGCGCGGTCCGCCACGGGGAGCGGTCGAACTTTCGCGGTACCATGGTCCCCCGGTTCAGCGGCGGAAGCGACGAGATGAAGGCCCCCTCCTCGTCCACGATGCCCCGGTCGAGCTCCTGCTCGTGGAGAAGTTCGCGGAGCGTGCGCATCGATTCCGCGACGGACGCCGGACCGCTGCGCTTCAGCGACTCGAGCGCGAGCTCGATTCCGCCGAACGGAGGAAGATCCAACGCTCGCATATACAGCAACACACGGTCGCGCGCGACCTGCCACTCGAGCTGTTTCCGTTCCGATTCCGCCGACATGGCCGCCGGTCTCCTACGGTTGAAGGTCGTAGACCCACGTCACGGTCAGCGGGTCGGGGAGGTTCTCTCCCTTTTTAAGGAGCGCTTTCAGGCGGATCGCCGGCTTCGACGTCGGAAGAACGCCCTTGAGACGGTCGGCGTCGATCTGGACCTGCAGGAAGAGTCTCCAGCCGCCGGTCGCCTCGTTCTTCTGGAGCTGCTTCTCCGTGAGCTTCGCCCCGTCGCCGATCGTGACGACGCTCGTGAGCCCCGCGTCGGCCGGAAGTTCGGCGAGAGTCTCCCCTTCGAAGTCGATGACGAAGCGCCGCATCGACTCGTCCTTCAGGCGGATCGTCCGCGTCGCGACCGGAATTCCGAGCGGGATGAAGCTCTCGTCCGGGGCGAACCACGTCATGCGGTACGAGAACGGTTCGGGCGCGAGGAGCGGCCGCTTGATCTCGACGGTTTTCCCTTCGGCGTCCATGCTCACGGGATTCGCCGGAACCCAGAACGAGACGATGTTGTCGTTGATCTCGGAGTCGGTCGGGATCTCGATGAGTTCGACGCGTCCCTGTCCCCACGGGCCCTTCGGTTCGATCCAGACCGACGGGCGGAGCTCGTAGCGCGCCTCGAGATCCTGGTAGTGGTCGAAATCCGTGTCCGCCTGCAGAAGTCCGAACCCCGCCGGGTGCGTCATCGGAAACGGCGTGATCGTCAGACGCCGCGGATTCTCGATCGGACGCCAGAGCCATTCGCCTTCATGCGTCTTCATGAGGAGGACGTCGGAATCGTGAACCTCGGGGCGATAATCGCCGGGCATCCCGTTGAGCGATTCGCCGTAGAAGAACATGCTCGTGAGCGGCGCGAGCCCGACCTTCGCGATGTCCTTCCTGCGGAAGAGGACGCCGTCGATATCCATGACGGTGCGCTTTCCGGGCGTGACGACGAATTTGTACGCACCGGTACAGCCCGGACTGTCGAGAAGCGCGAAAAACGTGAACGCCGTGTCCTCCGGACGGGGCGTCAGGAGCCAGTATTCGCGGAAATACGGGAACTCCTCACCCGAGGGCAGACCTGTGTCGAGCGCGAGTCCCCGCGCCGAGAGACCGTACTGGAGGCCCGCGCTGACGGCGCGGAAGTAGCTCGCGCCGAGGAATGCGACGACCTCGTCCCGATATGTCCTTCGGTTGATCGGCGCGTGGACCCTGAACCCGGAAAAGTTCAGCGTCGCGTGCGCGACCTTGTCGGCGAAGTCGTTGTCCCCGTATTCGAACATATCTGTCGAGAACGGAAAGTCGCGGATTCCGTCGGCGTCCACGAGGCCGATCTTCACGGTACGGTTGTAGAGAAGTCCGGGATGGAAGAACTGGACCTCGAAGGGGGATCCTTCTTCGTTCCAGAGACCGTGATCCTTCCTGAAGCGGATCTTGCGCCACTGGTCGTAGCCGATCCGGAGCAGGAACTCCGGTACCTGGCCGCTCGGATCCTGGAACGGGGCGGACGCCAGCTTGAGCGCCCTGTCCGCGACCGTCCGGAGGTCGAACGAAACGGGAGCCGGCGTCGGAATCGATGTCGGCGAGGGAGAGGGGGCCGGAGTCGGTGTGGCGAGCGGCGTCGGTTGTGGAGCGCGCTCTCCTGTTGCCCTGCTTTTTGCCTCTCCGCCGGCGGTCGACGCCAGCAGCAGGGCGACGGTAACTCCCGCGATGAACGATCGGGAAAGAAAGCGATGCGATCTCTGTGTGCGTAACACGGATATTCTCCTCCCGCGACGGGCCGGATGAGAAACAGGCCCTCGTGCAATCGATAATGATATGTCACTTCGCGCGACTTTTAAAGGGGGGATTCTCCGGGGCTGGTCGGGCGGGACGCTGTGGGGTACCATAGGAAGCGTCGCCGGACGCGACGATATTGCGGAGCTGGAGAGTGCGTACGTGAAGAGATTTCTTTTTGTCTGCATCCTCGCCGGTGCGGTCTGCACGGGGTGGTGGTTCTGGTACCGGAAGCCCCCGGTCGTCCTGGAATACCGGACGGAGCCCGTGGAACGGGGACGTGTCGTCATGACGGTCCGCGCGACGGGGAAGGTGAATGCCGTGAGTCTGGTGGAGGTCGGAACGCAGGTCTCAGGGACGATCAGCGAGATTCTCGCCGATTTCAACGATCCCGTGAGAGCCGGACAGCTCATCGCCCGGATCGACCCGTCTCTTCTCCAGGCCCAGACCGAACAGGCCGGGGCGAACCTGCAGCTCGCCCGGGCTGGGGTTCTCAAGGCGCGGGCCGTTCTCGACGAGGCGCGGCGAACCAGGGACCGGAACCGCGTCCTCGCGGCAAAGAAGCTCATCTCCGAGAGCGACATGGATACGTCGGAGATGCAGTTCCGCTCCGCCGACGCCGGACTCGCGGAGGCCGACGCGAAGGTCGCGCAGGCCGCGGCCGCGCTGCGCCAGGCGGAGACGAATTTGAAATATACGCGGATCCTGTCGCCCGTCGACGGGGTCGTGATCTCGCGAAAGGTGGACGTCGGCCAGACGGTGGCCGCGAGCTTCCAGACCCCGACGCTCTTCACGATCGCGCGGGATCTCACGAAGATGCAGATCGACGCGAGCGTCGACGAGGCGGACATCGGACGCGTGCGCGAGAGACAGGACGTCGAGTTCTCCGTCGACGCGTATCCGGACGCGCTCTTTGTGGGCAGGGTGGTCCAGGTGCGCCTCGCTCCGACGACGGCCGAGAACGTCGTGACCTACACGGTCGTGATCCACGTGGACAATCCTGACTTCCGGCTCAAGCCCGGGATGACGGCGAACGTCTCGATCATCACGGACAGGCGTCATGACGTCCTCAAGGCGCCCGGAGCGGCACTCCGGTTCGTTCCTCCGGGAGCGCCGGGAACGTCCGCGAGGGAGGGGGCGCGGAAGGGCGCCGCGCTCTGGATCCTGAAGGACGGGAAGCCCGAACGAATCCCGGTCGTCGCCGGAATTTCGGACGGTCTCTTCGTCGAGATCGTCTCTGGCGACGTGACGCGGGGGCAACCGGTCGTCGTATCCGCGACGAAGCCGCGGAAGAACGTGACGAGGAGCCCGTTCTGACGATGCGGACGCACGGGATCGGGGCCGCGCAGCTCGCGAGGACGTCCCTGCGGGCGCTCCGCGCCAACCGGGTCAGGAGCGCGCTCACGATGCTCGGCGTTATTATCGGCGTCGCGGCCGTGATCACGATGATGGCGGTCGGGACGGGCGCGCGGCGGAGCATCGAGGGGTTCATCGCGGGGGTGGGCAGCAATCTGCTCATCGTAATGCCTGGGACGGCGTCGTCGAGCGGCGTCCGCCTTGCGGCGGGATCGGGCGCGAGCCTCACGCTCGACGACGCGGACGCGATCCGGCTCGAGTGCCCCTCCGTGACGGACGTCGCGCCCGACAGGAGCGGAAGCGCGCAACTAGTCGCCGGGAACGCGAACTGGAATACGTTCGTCCTCGGAACGACGGACGCGATGCTTCGCGTCCGGAACTGGACGGTCGCTTCGGGACGTTCGCTTACGGACGAAGACGTCCGCACGAGTGCGAAGGTCTGCGTTCTCGGCGCGACGGTCGCGATGAATCTCTTCGGCGCGGAGGATCCTGTCGGCCGCCAGGTCCGGATCAGGAGGGTCCCGTTCCTCGTCGCCGGCGTCCTCGAACCGAAGGGCGAGACTCCATGGGGAGGCGACCAGGACGACCTTGCGTTCGTTCCGGTTACGACGGCGCAGCGACGTCTCTTCCGCTCGGTGATCCCGGGTTTCGTGCGACGCATCACGGTCCGCACGGAGGTCCCCGAAGATCTCGAGGCTGCGGAACGAGAGATCCGCGCGTTGCTCCGGCAGCGGCACCGGATTTCCGACGGCCGCGAAGACGACTTCACGATCCGCAACCTCACGCAGATCCTCGAGACGGCGGCAGAGTCAACGCGCGTCATGTCGCTGCTCCTCGGAGCCGTGGCGTCCGTCTCGCTGCTCGTCGGAGGGATCGGCATCATGAACATCATGCTCGTATCGGTCACGGAGCGGACGCGCGAAATCGGCATCCGGATGGCCGTCGGCGCGAGACGCAGGGACATCCGCTTCCAGTTCCTGGCAGAGGCGATGATGCTTTCGCTCCTCGGCGGCGTTATCGGAATCGGTCTCGGCGTCGCGACCTCGAACGTCCTGACATCTGCGTTCGACTGGACGACCGAGATCACGCCCGTGTCGATCGCGCTTTCGTTCGGCTTTTCGGCGACAATCGGCGTTTTTTTCGGTTTCTACCCGGCCTGGAAGGCGTCGTGCGCCTCGCCGATCGAGGCGCTCCGGTACGAATGAAGCCCAGCGTGGTCGCGTGTTTTTTCGTGAAATTGAAGGGAGGATCGCCGTCATGATTCGTCTCGTCGCGCCGTTTCTGGTGCTTTTCTCGCTCTGCGGCGCCGCGGGCGCCGCTCCGGCGGTATCGGAGCAGGAGATTCTGGCCGAAGGCATCTTCAGCCGGGTTGCGGCGCTCGATTCGGAGCGGATCGGGGAGATCGCGGCTCTCTACCGTCGCGCCGCCGACGAATGCCCCGACACGGAGCGGGCGCGCGAGGCGCTCTGGAACCTGTCGTCGCTCGCGATCGAGCGGACGCCTCCGGACTGGAAGGCGGCGGCGGAAGCGCTCGAAACCTTCCTGAAGCGCTATCCGGCGGCGCCGGACGCGACCTCCGTCGTCGAGCGGCTTCTGTTCGTGTACGAGGAGTCGCGCAGGTATGCCGACGCCGTCCCGCTCTACGAACGGCTGCTCCGGACGCCGGAGGACATTCCGGCCGACGACGTTCCGGCGGTCAGATTCCGGTACGCCCGCGCGCTCGAGGGGGCGGGACGGAAGGACGAGGCGAGGAAGCTGTACG
Source organism: Lactivibrio alcoholicus (assembly GCF_055390895.1). Taxonomy (NCBI): domain Bacteria; kingdom Thermotogati; phylum Synergistota; class Synergistia; order Synergistales; family Aminobacteriaceae; genus Lactivibrio; species Lactivibrio alcoholicus. The sequence goes on along the minus strand of NZ_AP042471.1, from coordinate 874,638 downwards.
AAAGGATCTGCGCGGAGGCTCCGGGGACGGACGCGGCCGGGATGGCGCGCGACCGGCTGGACGCGGCGGGGAAGAATCCGTGACGAAGGGCTGTGCGGCGCGCGGAGAAGGGGCGCACATCGGCCTCGAAGTGTCGGATCTCTTCGCGCAGGAACTCTTCTATCGCACGATTCTCGGCTTCTCGACGCTCTACCGCTACGCGAGCCGGAATACGCCGGGGCTCAGGACGGTTATGCTCAGACGCGGAAACGTCGATCTCGAACTGCTCCATCGCGGGAAGGAACGCCTGGGCGGGAACGCGGGCGCTTGGGGGCACGCGGCGCTCGGCGTCCGCGACGTCGACGCCGAGTACGAACGCCTTCGCGGACTCGGGCTCGCGGGACTTGTCCGCCCGAGGGACACGGGAGACGGGTTCCGCGAATGTTCGTTCTGCGATCCGGAGGGCAACAGGATCGAACTCTTCGCGCGCGTGCGGCCGTTTACGCCTCCGGCCATCGCGGCCGCGATCTTCGATCTCGACGGCACGCTCGTCGACAGCGAGCCGAACTACTACGAGGCGGACCGCAGGTTGTTGGCCGCGTACGGGGTGACGCTGACGCCCGCGATGAAGCGGCGGTACGTGGGCGTCAGCAATCTCGCGATGGCCGAGGATGTCCGCGAGAGATTCGGAATAGCGGAAAACGCCGCGACGCTCGTCGAACGAAAGATGGCGATCTACCGCGAACTTGCGCGCGCGGACACGCCCGTCTTCCCGGAGATATCCGCGCTTGTGCGCGCGCTCGCCGGACGCGGGCTGCCGCTCGCCGTCGCCTCGGGGTCCCCGGCGGACGTCGTCGCGACGATTCTCGGAAACACGGGGCTCGCGGAGTATTTCGGGGTCGTGGTCTCGGCCGATGAAGCGGGCAGGCCGAAACCCGACCCCGCCGTTTTCACCGAGGCAGCCCGGCGGATGGGAACGGAGGCCGACAGATGCGTCGTATTCGAGGACTCGGCGATCGGCGTCGAGGCGGCCCTCCGCGCCGGAATGCGATGCGTCGCGATTCCCACGGCGCCCGACGCGCCGCTCGATCCGAGGTTTGAAATGGCGGACATTCTCTATGCGGACGGAATGCCGTCATTCTCCGCCGCGTCCGTTCTCTCCCGGCTCGACGCTAGTTCCACCTGAGGACCGTCGCCCCCCAGGAGAACCCGACACCGAACCCGACAAGCATCACGCGCATCCCGGAGCGGACGCGCCCGACGCGGAGCGCCTCTGCGAGCGCGATCGGGATCGTGGCGCTCACGGTGTTTCCCGTGGTTTCCATGTGGACCATGAAGCGGTCCTCGGGAATCCGCATCTCCTTCCGGAGATGTTCGAGAATCAGCCGGGTCGCCTGGTGGAAGACGAAGAGGTCGACGTCGTCCATCGTCATCCCGTGCTTTCCGAGCGTCGCGGCGACGCACCCCGGAACGGTCCGCACGGTGAATTCGAGGACTTCGGGACCGTTCATGTACAGGTTGTCGTGCGACCGCGTGTTCCCCCACATGTTCGTGCGTTCCTCGGCCGTCTCCGGCGTACGCGGCATCGCGAACCCCCCCGCGGGGACGATGAGCTTCTCCGCGCCCGAACCGTCCGTCCCGAGGACGAACTCCCCGATCTCGCCGCCGGAATCCCCCCGGCCGACGAGCGTCGCTGCGACGCCGTCGCCGAAGATCGTCCGCGTGCTCTTGTCCATCGGATGGACGGTCTTCGAGAGCGTATCTCCCGTCGCGAGGAGGACCGTGCGCGCCGCGCCCGACGCGACGAGCGACTTCGCGAGCGCGAGCCCGTAGATGAACCCCGAACAGCCGAGGTTGAAATCGAGCGCCCCGGCGTCGCTCCTGAGGCCGAGCCGCCGGTGGACGACGCACGCGGTCGCGGGCATGTAGTAGTCCGGCGTCTCCGTGCACAGCAGCAGCATGTCGACCTCGTCGCGGCTGAACGCCGGATTGTCCGCGAAGAGCCGCTCGCACGCCCCGGTCGCGAGATCCGAAACGAGTTCCGTCGTCGCGACGCGACGCTCCCTGATTCCCGTCTTCTGGTAGATTTTCTCCTCCGTCCACGTTCCGAACTGCCGGACCAGTTCCGAATTGTCCACCCTCGCGGTGGGCAACTCGACAGCGATGCCCTTCACGCGTATCGTCTCCATACTCTCCATCCCTCCCGGTTTCTCTCGCGGGCCATTATCTCACTTTTGAGTACCAGGTGACAAGACCAGCTTGTAGTACCAGCTCATCGAAAGGTCTCTGCCTGAGCGGTCGACGGACGGAGGGTGTGAACTATGCTACAATTGCGAAAACGGCATGGCGGCCCCGGAAGAGGACGCGGTGTCCGGACAGGGAAAAGGGGGAGAATATGGACGGTGAACTTCGGGGGAAGGCCCGCGCGGCCCGGGCTTCGTTCGTGACATGGGTTGGCCTTGGGGTGAATGTGGCGCTGACGGCATTCAAGTATGCGGCCGGATTTCTGGGACACAGCGGCGCGATGATCGCGGACGCGACACATTCCCTTTCGGACCTGATTACGGATATCGTCGTCATCCTCGGGTTCCGGATCGTGAGCAAGCCCGCGGACCACGGACACGACTACGGACACGGCAAGGTCGAAACCCTTCTGGCTGCCATTTGCGGATTTTTCCTTCTGGCGGCGGGCGCGGGGATCTTCTGGAGCGGCTCGTGTTCGATCTGGAATGTCCTGCGCGGGCATCCGATCGTCCGTCCGGGGGTGATTGCTTTTATCGCCGCGGTCCTGTCGGTCGTCCTGAAGGAAGCTCTGTACTGGTACACGTTGCGGGCCGGACGGACGCTGAACAGTTCGGCGATCGTCGCGAAGGCCTGGGATCACCGCTCGGACGCCTTCTCGTCGATCGGGACGAGCGTCGGCATCGGAGGAGCGATGCTTCTCGGGGAGCGCTGGCGTATTCTCGATCCTCTGGCGGCGGTCATCGTCAGCGTCTTCATCGTGAAGGTCGCGATTCCGATCATCAGGGAAAGCCTCGACGAGCTTCTCGAGGCGTCCCTCGACCATGACTGCGAACGCCGGATCCGCGAGATCATCGAACGGAGCGCGGAAGTCTCCGGCTCCCACAAACTTCGGACGCGGAAGATCGGCACCAATATGGCGGTCGATGTCCACGTCGTCGTCCGTCGCGATCTGTCCCTCGTCGACGCGCACTCGATAGCGGACAGGATCGAGGATGACCTCAGGACGGAGTTCGGCCGGGAGATGTTCGTGACCCTCCATGTCGAGCCGGACGCGCCGTCGGGATCCTCGGCCGGGTCGTCCGGAGACGGGAGTGCGTCGGGAACGTTCGGAGCGTTTTGCGTTTCGGTACTGCCGAGATCGTGATACGAGGGTGGCTGGAAGACGCGAAGGACGAGCCCGTCGGGGCTCGTCCTTTTTTCTTTTTTTTGCGCGCGTTTCCTCCGCCGGAGAGAGGTCAGGCGGTCTTCTTCCGGAGGGTGCGCCCGAGAAGGAAGACGACGCATCCGGAGATCGCGAGCGAAAAGACCGTTACGAGAAGCATCGGGGAGAGAATCATCCCGGGAATTCCCCATGTGATCTTCACGTCGGACCCGCTGTCGAAGTGAACGGTCACTCCGGCCCAGAGTCCCGAAAGGTTCTTCAGGTTCAGGATCGCCATCGCGCCGGGCCCGATGACGTTTCCGTCCTGCACGAGAAGCTGCGGGCTCGCCGGATTCCCGGCGAGGGGACGGATCTGGTCGGATCCTCCGCGAAGACGCACGGTTTCCGTCCCGACGTTGGCGATCGCGATCATGAAGTCTTGCTCCCGCGGGGCCGGATTGAAGATCGGGAGCGTGAGCCGCGCCGAAGTCGAGCGCGTCTCACCGAGAATTTTCGATGCGGGCAGACCTCCCGCAGGGTCGTAGACGGCGAAGAGCAACCTGACTCCGGGATCAAGCCGGACGATGTCGATCGGAAATTCCGACTTTTCGTCGTGACCATGCTTATTCGCGATCATCGTCCCGGAGATGATCCGATCGTTTTCCCCCGCTCCGGAAAAGTCCCAGCGTATCGTATATGAGGCGTGTTCCTTGTCGCCCTTGACGAAATCGACGTCGAGCCCCGTAAAACTTACGGAGGCGAAATCCTTCGAACCGCCTCACCCTCCGCATCCGAGCGAAAAGTCGGCCGCGACGGAGCCGCTCCTGACAGGGGTCCGGATCATGATGCGTTCGGCGTACCCGTGGTCGTTGAACGTCACGTCGGGAAATCCCCGCAGGGACGCGCGGACGATATCCGCCGACGCAGTGATCCGGAGATTTTTGCCGTACGTCTTGAATGCGAGGACATCCGCTCTCCCGGACTGAATCGGATCGAAATCAGGGAGCTTCCGCGCCGCTTCCGCCGGAAGGAATGCCGCGCCGGCCAGGGGAATCGCGAGGACGAGCGCGCGAAGCGCCGTCCGGATCACTTTTCCACGGGATATTCGAGATCCTGCCACTCGATAATCCCCCCTTCGAGGTTATATACATGCCGGAATCCGAGTTCCAGCATGATCTTTCCGAACTTGCCGCTGCGGTCGCCGTCGATGCAATAGAGGAGATAGACGCCTTCGCGGTCGTATTCCGCGAGCGCCTCACCGATCATGTCGGGCCCCATGAGGAGATCGATGTTGACAGCGCCCGCGATGCGCGACTCCTCGAACTCCTTCGGCTTCCGGGTGTCGATGACGATCGGCTTCGGGGCGCCGCTCCTTATCATGTCGCTGAATGTCTTCGCGTCGACGCACCGGACGGTCTCGCAGCCCGCGTCCTTTGAGACCGGTCCGTTCGTCGCATGCACTGCCGCTGTCGTGAGCGACAGCAGAAAAAAAGCGGGGAGCAGGATTCGTCCAAGGACGGTCAAAAGTCTGTATGCCACCGTGTTCACGCTCCTGTCGTCGATTTCCGGAACGTACGTGAGTATACCACTCGGATATCTGAGGGGCCTATCGGTAGATTCAAGGGTCTTGGGGAAAAATCGCGCTTTCGCGGATTCCGTCGTTTCCCATTGCCCGATTCGCCTCGCTGCCGTATGCTTTTATCCCTCAGGGCATCGCTGCATCGCATCGTCCGGAGGGAAGGTGTTGTGATGAAACGTCTCGCGGAAGAGAACACTGGGAACCGGATCATCTTTCTGACGGTCGTGTCCGTCATGTTTCTGTGCTTCGGACTGCTTCTCGACCGCCCCTCCGGGATCGTCTCCGGACTCTGGAACATAGTCAGGGAGCCCGACTACCTCATCTCGGACTACTTCGTGATCGGCGGACCCGGCGCGGCCTTCGTGAACAGCGGGCTGCTGATGCTGGCCTTCACGGTGCTTCTCGGCACGATCCGGACCGAAATACGGGGGCTCTCTCTCGCGGCCGTCTTCACGATCGCCGGCTTCTCCTTCTTCGGCAAGAACATCGCCAACGTCTGGTTCGTCGTCGCGGGAGTCTGGCTCTACGCTCAGGTTCAGCGCCGGCCCTTCGTCCGCTTCCTCTACGTGGCCCTTTTCGGAACGGCTCTTTCCCCGATGGTGTCGCAGATCATGTTCGGACTCGAGGGGCCGCTCGTCTGCCGGGTCATCGCCGGAGGGGCCGTCGGCGTCGCGATGGGATTCCTGCTTCCGCCGCTCTCGACGGCGATGCTCTCGTTCCACAAGGGATTCAACCTGTACAATATCGGATTCACGGCCGGTCTCGTCGGAACGGTTGCGATCTCGATCTACCGGTCCTTCGGGTTCATTCCCCAGAGCCGGGTGATCTGGCACCGCGGCATCGATCCGCTGATCCTCGCTTTCCTTGGCGCGCTCTTCGCGGGAATCCTCCTCGCCGGGTACGTGGCAGGCGGAAAATCGTTCAGGGGGATCCGGGAGATCTGGGGATACCCCGGGAGACTGCTGACGGATTTTCCTGACCTTTCGGGTTATGCCCCGACGCTGATGAACATGGGGCTCAACGGCCTGGTATTTCTTTCGTATCTCGTCGCGATAGGAGGCGATCTCAACGGCCCGACGATCGGAGGGCTGCTTACGGTCGTCGGCTTCAGCGCGCTCGGCAAGACGACGCGCAACACGCTTCCGGTCCTCTTCGGGGTCGTCCTCGGCGGGCTCACGAAATCGTGGAGCCTTCAGGATCCGCCCGTGCAACTCGCCGCGCTCTTCTGCACGACGCTCGCTCCGGTGGCCGGAAGCTTCGGTCCCCTCGCGGGAGTGGCTGCGGGGTATCTCCATTCGTCGGTCGTTCTTCACGTCGGGATCCTGCATGCGGGGTTCAATCTCTACAACAACGGATTCGCCGGCGGGCTCGTCGCGGCGTTTCTCGTGCCGCTGATCGAAGCGTTCTCGGGGAGGAAAGACGCGTGAGACATCACAGCCTCCTCCTTTCGCGCCTGTCGGGGGAACTCGTCGCGTGGTGCCTCTCGGCGGGGGCGACTCAGGTCGACACCGCTCTCCGGCGCCTGCCGAAGGCGTGGGAGATCGCCGTCGCGGCGGTTTTCCCGCCCGGAACGCATCCGGAGACGGAGCAGCTCTCGCGCCGGCTCGCGTGTCCCCGAAGCGTCGAGACGGACGAATATTACTGGAATCTGTTCGGAAGCGACGACGCGGTCTTCCAGCTCGGCCTTGTCGGCGCGATGACCGACGAGACCGACGTCCGGTTCGACGAAGACGAACGCCGGCTGACGATCAGACTCATCAGGCTCGACTGAAGGAGGATCGTCCCGACGGGCGCTGTCCGTCAGAGCCGGGCGGCGGGTACAAGCGGGTACGATCTGAAGACCTGAACGTTTCGGGAGGGGGATGGGGACATGCTTCGATGTTCGGTGTGCGGCGAGACCCGCAGGGAGTCCTCGCTGCTCTGGCGATGCCCCTGCGGCGCGCCGCTCGATTGGGTGAACGACAGGGGCGGGGCGCCAGGAGATCTTTCCGGGCGCGCGATGTCGGTCTGGCGGTATCGCGAGGCGCTCCCGTGCGGGACGCAGACGCCCGTGACGCTTGGGGAGGGAGGAACGCCGCTCGTTCCCGTAGACTGGGACGGGGCGGAGATTCTCTGGAAACTCGACTTTCTCTGCCCGACCGGCTCGTACAAGGACCGAGGCGCGGCGGTTCTCGTGAACCGTCTCCGCGAACTCGGAGTCCGGGAGATCATCGAAGATTCGTCGGGCAACGCCGGGGCCGCGATGGCGGCCTACAGCGCCAGGGCGGGAATCGGATGCCGGATCTTCGTGCCGGACTATACGTCGGCGGGGAAATGCGTCCAGATAGCGTCGTACGGGGCGGAACTCGTCCGCGTTCCCGGCAGCCGCGAGGCGACGACCCGCGCCGCCGAAGAAACCGCGCTGGCGGAGAATATGTACTACGCCAGCCACAACTGGAGCCCGTACTTCGCCCACGGCGTGAAGACGCTCGGCTACGAACTCTGGGAGGCGCTCGGAAGGCGCGCTCCGGACGCCGTCATCGTTCCGGCGGGGCAGGGCAGCCTCGTCCTCGGGTGCGATCTCGCGTTTTCGGAGCTTCTGGCCATGGGAGCCGCGGCGAAGCTCCCGAGAATCTACGCGGTCCAGGCCGCGAACTGCGCGCCCTTGTTCCGCGCGTTCGAAACGGGATCGGAGACTCCCGCGGCGATCGAAAAGCGCGAAACGATCGCCGAAGGTATCAGTTCCGCGCTTCCGGTCCGCGGCCGGCAGGTGCTTTCGGCGGTCCGGCGGAGCGGCGGGGCGTTTCTGACGGTCGCGGAGGACGATGTCGCGTCCAATTGCTTCCGCCTCGCGCGGGCGGGATTCTACGTCGAACCGACGAGCGCCGTCGCGGGCGCGGCCGTAACGGCGCTGCTCAGGACGGGTGCGCTCCGGTGCGGCGAGTGTATCGTCGCCGTGCTCACGGGGACGGGACTCAAGGCGACGGACAAGATTCTCCACCTCGCGGAGGCGGCAACGTCCCGGTAACGGGCACGGGCATCGCGAACCACGAAGAGACGGAGGGGAAACGCATGCAACGAGCCGACTGCATCATCAGAGGAGGAACATTCCCGACGGGCGAGGGAATCGAAGCCGTCGCGATCGCGGGGACGAAAATCCTCGCCGCGGGCCGAGCGTCCGACATCGGGGGGCTTGCGGATGCCGCTACGCGGTACGTCGACGCCGCGGGGTGCACGGTCGTTCCGGGGCTTACCGACAGCCACATGCATCTTCTGTGCCTCGGGACGGCGCTCGAGGAGGCCGACCTCCGGGGCGTCGGCTCGATCCGGGAGATGACGGATCGCCTGAGGGACTTCGTCGCGTCGAAGCGCGTTCCGGAAGGAACCTGGGTCGTCGGGCGCGGATGGGACCAGAACCGGATGGCGGATCGACGCCTGCCGGACAGGGAGGATCTCGACGCCGCCTTCCCGGGATATCCGCTCCTTCTCGTCCGCCTCTGCGCCCACGTCGCCGTGCTGAATACGAAGGGGCTCGAATCGCTGCCGCTCGACGAGCTGGACCCCGGAAGCGAGACGAATTTCCGGCGCCGCTCCGACGGAAGCCTGTCCGGGATGGTCGTCGAATCGGGGCTGATGTGGGTGTGGCGACATCTGCCCGATCCGTCCGACGACGTCCTGAAGCGCCGGTTTCTCGCGGGAGCGAGGGAAGCGTCGCGGGCGGGACTGACGGAAGTCCACTCCGACGACGTCGGAAGCGGGGAACAGCTCCGTCGCGCCGTCTCGGCGCTCGAATCGCTCGCCTCTTCCGGCGAGTTCCCGCTGCGGATCCGCGTGAAACTTCACGCGCGCTGCGCGAAGGATGTCGAAGAGATGCTCCGCGGGGCCGACGCCCTCCAGTGGAGATCACCGCTCGTCCGCCGGGGACCGGTGAAGATCCTTCTCGACGGATCGCTCGGAGCCCGGACCGCCGCGCTCGAGGCGCCGTACGAAGACGCCCCGGGGGAACGGGGCATCCTGAGCATCCCGGAGGAAGAACTCCGCGAAATGGTCGCGCGGGCGCACGACGCCGGGAGTCAGGTCGCGATCCACGTCATCGGCGACCGCTCGGCCCGCGTCGCGATCGACTGCATCGAAGCCGCGATGCGCCGAACCCCGCGCCCCGATCCGCGTCATCGCCTCATCCACTGCCAGATCATGAAGAGCGCGATGTGGGAGCGGATGGCCGCGCTCGGGATCGTTGCGGACATCCAGCCGCGGTTCGTGGCGTCCGACTGGCCCATGGTGACTCCGCGGATCGGGGAGGCGCGGGCGGCGGACAGCTATGCGTGGAAGAGGATGGCGGCATGCGGCGTACGGCTCGCGGGAGGGTCCGACTGCCCCATCGAATCCGTGTCTCCGCTGCTCGGAATGCGGTGCGCGATGACGAGAACGGACGAGAACGATGTCCCGCGGGGCGGCTGGCACCCGGAAGAACGGTTGTCCTCCCGGGAAGCGCTCGCGCTCTACACGACCGGCGGCGCATGGGCCGGCCGTTCCGAGCGCGAACAGGGAACGCTCGCGGCCGGAATGACCGCGGACATTACCGTCTTCGGGGGGAACTACGACACACACCCGTCGGACGCGTGTCTGGCGAACGACGTCCGGTTCGTCGTGAGCGCCGGGTGCGTCGTCGTCGACAGGCTCGGCTAGATCCGCTTCTTCTCCTTGCCGATCGCGCGGATCTCGTATTCGCCCGAGTCGGTGAACAGTTCCACGGTCCGGCCGTGGTTGCCGCCGGTCTCTTCGGCGACGAGGGGGATCCCCAGTTTCCTGAGCGCGGCCCTGCACGCCTCTGCGTTCTGGGGACCGATGCGGAGGATCGAATCTCCGCTGCTCCCGATCGAGAACATCTGGGCGCCGCCGGCGATCTTGGCCACGATGCGGCTCTTGCCCGCACCGGCCTTCAGCATCATGTCGAACAGCAGCGGCACTCCGGTGTCGGCGAATTTCGCCGCGTTGAAGTCCTTCGTCTTCGAGAGCTTCGAGTCCGGCAGCATGACGTGGACGAGCCCACCGATCCTGAGCGAGCTGTCGAACATCGCGACGCCGATGCACGATCCCAGCCCGAGCGTCGTGACGGAATCCGGGTTCCTCACGACGGCGGCTTCCGCGATTCCGATCCGTGTGTTAGCCATCGATCCGCACTCCCAATGCCGCGAACATCCGGCCGAAGGATTCGGGATCGGGGAGGAGGAAGAGCCGTCCGGAACCGCCGGAGAGGCTCGATCCCTCGGGGGTGATCCCCGCGTCGATCATGATCGCCTCGTCGGCGCTCCGCCCGATCTCGGAGAGGCTGAAGCTCAGGATCGCCCCCGCCATGTCCACCGCAAGCGTCGGGACGGACGGAAGCAGTTCGAATCCGAGGAAGTCGGACATCGCGGTCAGGCACGAACCGATGACGATATTTCCAGTCTCCTGGAGCACGGAAAAACCCATGTCGGAAAGTCCGTCGTTCTCGACGGCTCCGGTTACGTGGCGGATCAGGGCAATGGCCTGATCGATCCCGATCACGAAGAGGACGTTGCCGGCGATGCTCCCCTCGAAGCGGGCGTAGACGGTCGCGACGGGCGTTTCGGCGCCTCCCGCGAAATCGACGATTTCGTTGAACGGCATCGTCAGAACGCGCGTCACTTTCATATCGACTTTCGTTGCGAGAAGACCCGAAAGCGCGCTCGCCGCATTTCCCGCGCCGATGTTCCCGATTTCGCGGAGAACGTCGAGGTGCATGGAGTCCAGTGGGGGCATTCCGCCGCTCATGCGAGTGCCCCTTTCGTCGTCTCGCTGATACCGTGGTCCGTCACTCTGATGTGATGCGTCACCCATCGGACAAGCGTGTCTCTGAGCGCGACGGCCTCTTCCTTCGTCATCGGGCGTTCCCCGAGGAGCGAAAACACATCGAAGACCTGCTTCACGAACGACGAATGCTCGTCGCGATGTTCCTTGAAACGGGGGTACCGGTTTCGGATCATGATGAGCTCCTCCGCCCCGAAGTGCTGGATGACGTATCCGGTCAGGTAATTGATCGTGTTTTCGATCTCCCTCGAATCCATGCTCTCCGTCGCATCGGCGAACGCGTTGACGCGTTCGATGAGTTTCCGGTGCTGATCGTCGATGATCCCGATGCCGACGGAGAGGCTTTCGTCCCATTCCACTCCCATGCCGCTCACTCCCAGAAAACGCCTGAATGTGAAGAATCGCTGGAACCATAATTCCATATTGTACCATTCTCCGCGTGGCGACGTTCGGGGGGAAATCATCTCTTTCCGGCGGGGGCGGACGACTCTCCGGTCGCGAAGATGACGGTGTCTCCGGGGCGTATATCCTCCCGCCGCCCCTCGAGAATGGCGCACTTCGACGATCTCGGCAGGAGGACGACGACTTCGAGGAGGGCGACGCGTTGCGTGCTGATTCCGATGATATCGTTTTTGTCGTTTCGGATCGGTTCGCCTTCCCTGCAGACGACGAGTCTGTCTCCGCGCCGGATGGTTCCGGAGGTGCTCCCGGCGTCGACGACGACGAAATCCCTGTCGCCGGAAGGAGAAAAAGAGAGGACGCTCAGGGGTTTCACGAGCGTCGGATGCGTTCCGATCCGGATCGCGGCTTCCCTGGCCGCCAGAAATGCCGCCGCCGCGAGAATGAGGTCGTTTTCGCCCTGGCGTTGCGTCGCCTTCCGGAAAAGATTGTTCGCGGAAAGGGTGTCGGCCGTCCCGCCGGCCGCGACCCGGAAGAGCTCCCGCCCAGTCTGCGCGTCGGCGACGCGGACGTCGAGCGCGACTTGCCCGACCGCCCTGTCGTTGCCCATTCCCGGGGTCCGGACGACGCTCCATCCCGTGACGACGCCGGTGACGAGCGCCCGGGCCTCGAGTTCCTGTCCGATGTCCGCGGCCTGCGACTGTGGCAGGAATCCCTGGAGAATCAGGCTCTTCCGTCGCGCGATCTCGTCGATACGCTCCCGTTCGACGATTTCGAAACACCGGGTTTTGTACAGTTCTTCGACGAGCGTCGCCGTGAGCGCGCGCAGCGCGGCGGCGTTGAGTCCGCTTCCCGACGCATCCCGGAAGTCGATGACGCCGATGCGCATCGCCGCCTGAGCGGGGAGCGCGACGAGGAGAACGCACCACAAGCAGACGATCGGAAAGGATGACTTCATCCGAGCCGTCCATGCGGCCGTCATTGGCGGACGGCCTCCAGCGTCGTTCCGGAGACGGGAGCGAACGACAGCGGAAGCCCCCTGTCGAGAAGCGCCTGGCGGAGGCGGGCGGCGTCGCCGACGAAATCGACCTCGATCGTCACGGCCCCCTCGCCGTACCCCTTCATCGCCGCGCTCATCGTTCCCTGCGCGGTCCTGCACGTTTCCAGAATCACGTTCGCCTGTTGAAAGGAAGGGATATTGCGGACGACGAGCCGGAGCCTGGACCGCTCGAATGAGGGCGTCGGGGAGGGACGGACTTCTCCCGCGAGGCGGGCTTCCATGGTTTTCGCCGCCTGCGCGAGCGCCCTGTGCCGCGCGTCCTGAGGCGTGTAGCCCATGTCGCGGCCTTCGATCGTCTCGGAAAAGACGAAGGCCGCCGAGCTCGCGACCGCCCTGACCGAAATCACTGCGGTCGCGGTGTAGAGGTTCGCGTCGTTCTTCCGGGACGCGTGAACGGAGACGTTTCCCCTGACGAAGGTGTTCACGCCGTATCGAGCGCCGAGCCTCAGGATGCCCTCCGCGTTCCCCTCGAGCGCGAGCAACGCCGCCCGGTCCCTCCGGATGCGTTCGAGCTTCCGCTCGTCAACGACCGTATAGCCCGCTGCGATCAACCCCCTGCGGATCATGTCCTCCGTCTCGATGATCGACGCGGCAGGCATGTCCGCCGGATCCGCCGCCTGAAGGACGAGCGCGACGCGTCCCGTCTTCGGAAGCGGGGAGGCCCCCGACGCTTCCGGGACGAAAGCGGCAAAGACGATGGTCGCGAATACCACCGGCGCGAAAGAAAAATGCGGGCGCACGGACATCCCTCCCTAGTCCAGAGCGAAGGAGGACGTGTGGAAGCCCTCCTTCTTCCAGGAGCGGGTCAGTTCGATCGTCACGTAGGAAAACCGCGGGTACGTCGGGAGATACGCGCCTCGGAGCGCCTCCGCGAGTTTCGTCCGGGAATCCTCCGATCCGAATTCGGACATGAGATCCTCGATCCGGACGTACAGACCCCGGTAGGGAAGCTTCTCCCCGAGACACTCGAAGACGCGCAGGCGGACATCGTTTCTTCCGAGCGCCTGCAGCGCCCGGCTCCTGAGCGATTCCGCATCGAGCGTGTACTCCGGCGAGAGGGTGACCTTTCCCATCGGGATCTCTCCCTTGTGGCGGAGATCGGGAAGCAGTTTCGCGAGAGCGTTGACCTTCGCCGTCATATTCTGGTGGCGGCTCAGGAAGGTGCGGTGCGCTCCGGCGCGTCCGAGCCGGTCCATCGCGGAGAGATACGCCTCGGGGGGAAACCCGGCCTGGCTCATGTAGACCATGGCGAGCGCATCCGCCCGCGCCTCGGTATCCGCGTCGTATCCTTTCGCGGCGACCGAAAGCGTCGCCTCGAGGACGTGTTTCAGCTCCCGCGCCGTGAACGCGTGATCCATCGCGACGGCGACGAAAAGATCCATCCCCTTGATCTCGCCGATCGCGCGGAGGAGATCCTCCCGGTCGAAGTGCGCGAGTTCGTGCGCAATGAGCGCCGCGAGTTCGTCGTCGGTCGCGCACGCCTCGACGAGATCGCCGGTGAGTACGAGCCCTCCTCCGAGCACTGTGAAGGAAAGCATCCCTTTCCCCGCGGTAACGTACGCCTTGAGCGGGACGTAATTCCGGGTCACGACCGGAAGGATGCGGTCGGCGACGGCGTGAACGCGTTTCGTAAGCGCATGGTTCCGGGGGTACAGGGTCAGGGTGTCCCGAAGGAACTGATCCCAGTAGGCGGAGAGCTGGACCTCCATGCGATGTTCATCTTCGAGGAAACTCCGGGGGCTCTTCCGGTAGCCCTGACGGAATGCGGTCTGCTCATCCGGCAGGACTTCCTGGAATTCCGCAAGGGGGAGAAACGCGCAATCGGGTTTGTAATAGAGGCTTGTTCTCATGTCGCAGATGACTTCGGCCAGAACCTCGCCTCCCGCGAGAATCGCGCAGAGCAGAGAGAGAATCGCAGGCAGTATCCGTCGCACAGGGAGTCCTCCTCAATTTTGTATTCAATATGAAATAGTGCCGTGATCTTCCGAAACCATGATATCACAGTCTTCGAAGGTACGGCATGTCAGGCCGTGCGATGCGTCGGCGGAGGCGTCAGGGGATCGCGGCGGTTCTCCTGCGGTCGTCCCCTGCCTTCCACGGAGGCGTGACGACGCAGAGAAAGACGAGGTCTTCTCTCCCCGCGGTCTCGATCCACTGGACCGAGCCCGGAGGGATGAGCACCGCGTCGCCGGGCTCGACTGGGGACGTTTCGGCGTCGATGTGCATTTGTCCGCGTCCGGACAGGATCCAGTACACTTCCGTCGACGTCGCGAGGGAATGAGGGGCCGTCGCGCTCCCGGCGGCGACGCGAGCGTGGGCGATACTGCAGGCCATCCCGTCCGGCAGGTTTTCCCGGTCGGGATGGAAGACCTCGACGACTTCCGAGTCGTCGCTTGTCACGAACCTCCGCGCCTCATCGGGACGACGTATTTTCATCATTCGTGCAGCTCCTTTCCGTGCGCTTTCGGATATGCCGCCCGGGCGTCAGCGATGACGCCCGGCGGAACGAGTCTCCGGACGAGCCATAGCCCTCCGGCGAGAATCAGAAGGTCGTCGAGGAAGCCGAGTCCGGGAATGAAGTCCGGGATGAAATCGACGGGGCTCGCGAGATAGGCGAAGAGTCCGGCCAGAATCCAGCGCGCGGCACGAGGCGTCCGGTCGTCCCGGAGGACATCGCGCCAGACGGTCAGCTCGCGTTTCGCGACGGCGGCCGTTTCTCTCAGAGACATGTCGTCATCCCTTTCATATGATATGCGAATATCTCTCCGCCAGGTCCGCTTGACAACGATCTGTCACTGCTGTTAATGTCCGGTGCATTCACAAAGTCCCGCCCGGTTTCGCGGGAGGAATCCGCACCTTTGATTCGGAGGATAGTGTTCGATGTTGAAAGAATACACGGAAAAGCTCCTGTTTCTCAAGCGGTTTATCGGTGCTCCGAGACGGGTCGGCAGCATCACGCCGAGTTCCCGCTTCCTTGCGCGCGCAATGCTTTCTCCGGTGGACTGGGAAGGCTCCCGCGCGATCGCGGAACTCGGCGCGGGGACGGGCGTCTTCACGCGCCGGATCTGCCGGAGAGTCGTACCGGGTTGCCGGCTGTTCGTCTTCGAAATCGACCCCGTCATGCGCTCGAAGCTCGAGGCCGAATATCCCGGTCCCGAGTACTATCCGGACGCGGCGCTTCTCGACGACGTGGCGCGTTCGCGCGGCGCCGGTGGTTTCGACTACATTCTGTCGAGCCTCCCGTTCGCGGTCTTCCCGGCCGATCTCAGGCGGCGGATCCTCGACGCTGTCCGGTCGGCCCTGGCTCCGTCCGGGATGTTCATCGCGTTCCAGTACTCCCAGCAGATGCGGCGGGAACTCGAGGCACGCTTCGAGGACGTCCGGATCTCCTTCGTCCTCAGGAACATCCCTCCGGCGTTCGTCTATCGCTGCACGAAGCCGCGCAGGCGCCTCACAG
The DNA here is from genome assembly GCF_055390895.1 of Lactivibrio alcoholicus. Lineage (NCBI taxonomy): Bacteria > Thermotogati > Synergistota > Synergistia > Synergistales > Aminobacteriaceae > Lactivibrio > Lactivibrio alcoholicus. The sequence goes on along the minus strand of NZ_AP042471.1, from coordinate 858,968 downwards.
TCGCCGGAAATTTCTGACGTCGGCCGCACCGGGCGCGGACGGGCATTCCGGAGAGATACCGGCGGCCCGTTTTTTCGTATGCGTTCGTCCGGATCTTCCGTTTTCCCGCGCGAGCGGGTATAGTGACGTAAAACCGCACCAGCGAAAAGGAGGGGCATAGAGCCCATGCGACTTGTGGAATGCGTGCCGAATTTCAGTGAGGGACGGAGAAAGGATGTCATCGAGGCGATCGTCGCGCCGTTTCGCGGACGGAACGGATGCTCGCTGCTGGATTACCGCGCCGACGCGGATCACAACAGGCTCGTCGTGAGTCTCGCGGGGGAACCCGAACCGATCTGCGACGCACTGATCGAGGCCGCGTTGTCGGCCAGGGAACACATCGACATGAACGCCCACACCGGAGCTCATCCGCGCATCGGCGCGGTCGACGTCATTCCGTTCACGCCCATCCGCAACATCGCGATGGACGAGTGCGTCCGTCTCGCGCGCGACTTCGGTACCCGCTACCACCGCGAGACGGGAATTCCCGTGTACTTCTACGAAGACGCCGCGACGCGTCCGGACCGCAAACGCCTCGAAGTCATCCGCAAGGGGCAGTACGAGGTTCTGAAGATGGAAGTCGCCAACACCGAACGGCATCCCGACGTCGGCGAGCCGAAGCTCCACCCGACGGCGGGCGCGACCGTCATCGGGGCGAGGAGGTTTCTCGTCGCGTTCAACATCAACCTCGGGACGTCCGACGTCGCCGTGGCCGACACGATCGCGAAAACCATCCGCGCGTCGGGCGGCGGCTTCCCGGCCGTCAAGGCGATGGGCGTCGATCTCGCGGAGCGTGGCATCGTCCAGGTCAGCATGAACATCGTCGACTACGAAAAGGCGGACCTGTACCGGATCCTCGAGGTCGTCCGGATGGAGGCCGCACGCTACGGCGTCCGCGTGCTCGACACGGAGATCTACGGCATGATTCCGGCCGACGCGATTCTCAGGAGCGCGGCCTACTACCTCCAGGTGAAGGACTTCGACCCGAGGCAGGTGCTCGAAGTCCGGCTTCTCGAGAGCGGGGGCGCGTCCGAATGACCCTCGGACTGCTCCGGAATGTCGCGCTCGTGACGCCCGTCGATCATGGGAAACCTTCGGCGGGCGCCCTTCAGGGGGACGTGGTCCGCCACGCGCCGGGCGCGATGCTGATCGCCGACGGTCGTATCGAGGCCGTCGGAAAGGAGGCCGGCGTCCTTGCCATGGCGAAGGGGCGACGCGTCGATACGGAGATCGACGGCGGGGGGCGCTGCTGCATCCCGGGGTTCGTCGACCCGCACACGCACGCGTGCTTCGCGAAGACGCGGGAGGAAGAGTTCTCGCTCCGGCTTTCCGGCGTCCCCTATCTCGAGATCCTCAGGCGCGGCGGCGGCATCCTCTCGTCCGTCAACGCGGTACGGAACGCGACTGACGAGGAGCTCTACCGCGTCACGAGGTCGAACGCGCTCCGCGCCCTCGCCTCCGGGACGACGACGATGGAGATGAAGAGCGGCTACGGGCTCGATACGGCGACGGAGCTCCGGATGCTCGCGGTCATCGACCGGGTCCGTCGCGAGACGCCGCTCGACGCAGCAGTCACGTTCATGGGCGCGCACGCGGTTCCCGCCGAATTTCGAAGCTCTCCCGACGCCTACGTCGATCTTCTGGTCCGGGAGATGATCCCCGTGGCCGCCGACCAGGGGATCGCGACGTTCTGCGACGTCTTCTGCGAGGAGGGCGTCTTCTCCGTCGACCAGAGCCGCCGGATCCTCGAGGCCGGCAAGCGGGCCGGACTGCGTCCGCGCGTCCACGCCGACGAGGTCCACGACACGGGCGGCGCGGCGCTCGCCGCCGAGGTCGGGGCCATATCGGCCGAGCACCTTCTCGCGGCCGGGGACGCTGGACTCGACGCGATGGCCCGGGCCGGGGTCGTCGCGAATCTCCTTCCCGCGACGGCGTACAGTCTCCGGAAGCCCTACGCCCGCGCGCGCAACATGATCGAGCGGGGGATCGCGGTCGCCGTCGCGACGGACTGCAATCCGGGATCGTGCTACTGCGAGTCGATGCCGTTCGTCTTCGGGCTGTCGGTCATGCAGATGGGTCTCACCGTCGAAGAGGCGCTCACGGCGGCGACGCTCAACGCCGCATACGCCCTTGGGCTCGCCGACCGCGTCGGAAGCCTCGGGGCCGGAAAGCAGGCGGATTTCCTGCTGCTCGACGGGGAGACTCCCGCCGCGCTCGCCTACCACGCGGGCGGAACGGTCGTCGCCGAGGTGTTCAAGCTTGGAGAACGGGTCGCGACGGGAAGATCGATCTGTTAACGGGGGGTATTTTCGTTTGAGCACCTTTGAATCTTGCGACAAAGAAGTGTTTGGCATACAATAAAGCGCGGTCCGGATACCTGAAATCTTTTCGGAGGTGCGCGTACGCAATGGCGAAACGAAATGTGGCGCTCGATGGTATATCCCTGACGATCCAGGATGTGGCGGCGATCGCCCGGGACGGGGCGACGGTGTTTCTCTCGGAAGAGGCGCGGTCGAAGATGGCAGCCTCGGCCGCGCTCGTGGCGGAGTGGACCTCCGTCGACAGGGTGATCTACGGCGTGACGACGGGGTTCGGCGACCTCGCGTCCGTCGCGATCGACAAGAACGATGTCCGGACATTGCAGTCCAACCTTCTCAGGAGCCACGCGTGCGGGCTCGGCGATCCCTTCCCCGAGGATGTCGTCCGGGCGATCATGGCGCTCCGGATCAACACGCTCGCGCGCGGGCATTCGGGGATCCGCGTCCAGACCGTCGAACTCCTGTGCGACATGCTCAATGCGGGCATCCTGCCCGTGATCCCGAGCCAGGGCTCCGTCGGGGCGAGCGGCGATCTCTGCCCGCTCTCGCATCTCGGCATCGCGCTTTTGGGTCTGGGCGAGTGTGTCTACGACGGGAAGCGGATGCCGACGTCGGAGGCGCTGTCTTTCTGCGGCCTCAGGCCGCTGGAGCTTGAAGCCAAGGAAGGGCTTGCGCTCAACAACGGAACTGCCGCGATGGCCGCCATGGGGGTGCTCGCGGCGTACGACGCCGGAAACGTTGTCCGGACCGCCGATATCGCGGCGGCGATGTCGCTCGAGGCGATGCACGGCGTGACGGCGGCATTCGATCCGCGTCCCCACGCGCTCCGGCCGCACAGAGGGCAGGGGCGCGTCGCGTCGAATATGCGACGGCTGCTCGCGGGGAGCGAAATCCTCGAACAGCATAAGGGCACGCGCGTCCAGGACGCCTATTCGCTCCGCTGCGTCCCCCAGGTCCACGGCGCATGCCGGGACGCGATAGACCATGTATCGGGCGTTCTCGAGACGGAGATCAATTCCGTCACCGACAATCCGCTGATTTTCCCCGAAGACCAGGCGGTCATCAGCCAGGGGAACTTCCACGGCGAACCGCTCGCGCTCGCGATGGACTACTTCGGCATCGCGGCGGCGGAGATCGCGAGCATCTCGGAGAGACGGCAGGCCCGTCTCGTCGACGAATCGCTCTCCGGGCTGCCGCCGTTCCTCGTGACGGGGAGCGGTCTCAACAGCGGCTTCATGATTCCGCAATACGTCTCCGCGGCGCTCGTGTCCGAAAACAAAGTGCTTGCGCATCCATCGTCGGTCGATTCGATCCCGACGTCGGCCAATCAGGAGGACCACGTCTCGATGGGGGCCTACTCCGCGCGGAAGGCCCGGACGATTCTCGAAAACGTCGTGAAGGTTCTCGGCGTCGAACTGCTCACGGCGGCGCAGGCGCTCGAGTTCAGCATGCCGCTCGCCCCGGCCCCCGGAACGGCGGCCGCGCGCGACTGCGTCCGCGGCGTTGCGCCGTTCGTCGAGCGGGACACGTATCTCTCCCCGCTCATGGACGCCGTCTGCGGTCTCGTCAGAAGCGGCGAGGTCGTCAGGGCGGTTGTCGAACGCGTCGGCGAGCTCGACTGATCGCGCGAGTCGTTTGAAGGATTCAGGCGAAAGGAGAAATGACGATGAAACTTTCCGATATGACGGTACGCGATTTCCTCTCTGATCTCGGGTCCGACTCCCCCGCGCCGGGCGGCGGGTCCGTCGCGGCGCTCTGCGGCGCGCTCGGGGCCTCTCTCGTGGCGATGGTCGGCCGCCTCTCGGCCGGCCGACCCGCATCTCGGGAGACGACGGACGCCGACGGCGTCCGGGCCGCGATGGAAGCGGCCGTCCGCGATGGCGACGAACTCTCGAGACGTTTCCTCTCGCTCATGGAGGAAGACACGGCGGCCTTCAACGCCTACATGCAGGCGCTGAAGCTCCCGAAGGGGACGGACGACGAGAAGGCGGCGCGGCGGCGCGCCATGCAGGAGGCCATGAAAGGCGCGGCCTCTGTGCCGCTCGAAACGCTCCGCCTGTGCGAACGGGTCGTCGCTCTTTCGCACGACGTCGCGGCGATGGGAAACAGGAACGCGCTCTCCGACGCGGGCGTCGCGGCGCTGACGGCGAACGCGGCCGCGGTCGGGGCGTCGCACAACGTCCGGATCAACCTCCTGTCGATCGCGGACGCGGATTTCGTCGCGCGCACGAGTGCGGAAACGCTCGACATCCTCGCACGGGTAGAGGACGGCGCGCGGGGCGTCCGCGACATCGTCGAACATTCGTTCGCCTGAGGCCGCCGGAATGGATACGATACGACTGCCCCTGTTCGCGGATTTCGACGATCTTCCGGAAACGCCTCCCTTCGAGCCGGGAATCCGAAGGGCTCCGGACCGGGGATACACGCTGAACGAAGCGGACACGATCCTCGCGCTCAAGAACGCCCTCAGGTACATCCCCGAAAAGCATCACGAACGGCTCGCGCCGGAATTCCTCGAGGAACTGCGGACGCGCGGCCGGATCTACGGCTACCGCTTCCGCCCGAAGGGCCGGATATTCGGCCGCCCGATCGACGAGTACCGGGGCGAATGCGTCGAGGGCAAGGCCTTCCAGGTCATGATCGACAACAACCTCGACTTCGATGTCGCGCTCTACCCGTACGAACTCGTCACGTACGGCGAGACGGGGCAGGTCTGCCAGAACTGGATGCAGTACCGGCTCATCAAGCGGTATCTCGAAATCCTCACGCGCGACCAGACGCTCGTCATCGAGTCGGGGCATCCGCTCGGGCTCTTCCGGTCGCGTCCCGAAGCGCCGCGCGTCATCCTGACCAACGCGCTCATGATCGGAATGTTCGACACGCAGGAAGACTGGCATCGCGCGATGCAGCTCGGTGTCGCCAACTACGGCCAGATGACCGCGGGCGGCTGGATGTACATCGGATCGCAGGGCATCGTCCACGGCACCTACAACACCATCCTGAACGCCGGACGCATGAAGTTCGACCGGACCGGAGACGACAACATCCTCGCGGGGCGGCTCTTCGTCTCGTCGGGCCTCGGCGGAATGAGCGGCGCGCAGCCCAAGGCGGCGGAAATCGCGGGAATCGTCGGCGTCGTCGCTGAGGTCGACGCGTCGCGGATCGAGACGCGCCGCGTCCAGGGCTGGGTCAAAAAGGTCTCGGGCGACCTCGCCGAAGTCTTCGCGATGGCGCGCGAGTCGATGGACAAAAAGGAACCGATGTCGATCGCGTACCACGGCAACATCGTCGACCTTCTCGAATACGCGGAGCGGGAGAACATCCGCATCGACCTCCTCTCCGACCAGACCTCCTGCCACGCGCCCTACGACGGCGGCTACTGCCCGGCCGGAATAACCTTCGCCGAGCGGACGCAACTGCTTCACGAGGATCCCAAACGCTTCCGGACGCTCGTCGACGCGACGCTCCGGCGGCACTTCGACGTCATCCGGAAGCTCGTCGCGAAGGGGACCTATTTCTTCGACTACGGGAACTCCTTCATGAAGGCCGTCTACGACGCGGGCGCGAAAGAGATCGCAAAAAACGGGCGCGACACGCTCGACGGCTTCATCTTCCCGTCCTACGTCGAGGACATCATGGGACCGATGCTCTTCGACTACGGCTACGGGCCCTTCCGGTGGGTCTGCCTCTCGGGCAGGCCGGAGGACCTCCGGAAGACCGACCGCGCAGCGATGGACGCCATCGATCCGGACCGGCGCTTCCAGGACCGGGACAACTGGGTCTGGATCCGCGACGCGGAACGCAACGCGCTCGTCGTGGGCACGCAGGCGAGGATCCTCTACCAGGACGCCGAGGGGCGCATCCGGATCGCGCTCGCCTTCAACGACATGGTGCGCCGGGGCGAGATCGGCCCCGTCATGCTCGGCCGCGACCACCACGACGTCTCGGGGACGGACAGCCCCTACCGGGAGACCGCGAACATCCGCGACGGAAGCAACATCATGGCCGACATGGCGACGCAGTGCTTCGCGGGCAACGCGGCGCGCGGCATGAGCCTCGTCGCGCTGCACAACGGCGGCGGCGTCGGCATCGGCAAGTCGATCAACGGCGGCTTCGGCCTCGTTCTCGACGGAAGCGACCGCGTCGACGACATCATCCGGAGCGCGATGAGCTGGGACGTCATGGGCGGCGTCGCGAGACGCGCCTGGGCGCGGAACGAACACGCGATCGACGTCAGCGGCGAATTCAACGAAAAACACCTCGACCAGCACATCACGCTGCCGCATATCGCCGACGAGGCGATGCTTCGGAACCTCGTCGCCGCGTCGAAGCGCTGACGTCCCTTCGGCGGGGGCAAAAGCGGACCGGACGCATGACGCATAAACAGGGGCCCCGCGCGATTCCGCGCGGGGCCCCTGTTCTTTTCCGATGCTATTTCTTCAGCGACACGACGAAGTGATCCCCTTCGTCCCTCGCCTCCGCCGTCCAGCCCTGCGACCTCGCGTAGCGCGAGACGTTCTCGCGCGCCGTCACCGTGTCGACGAGAATATCCACACGCCCTCCGGTCACGGAGGTGAGCGCCTTCCTCGTCCGGATCACGGGCTCGGGGCAGGAAAGCCCGCGTGCGTCGACGATCGTTGCGTCACTCATCGTCCGATCCCTCCTACACCCTGTCCCGCGACAGGAAGCCGACCGCGATGCAGAAGACCATCCCGACCGCGAATGCGGCGACGATGAACGCGAGAACGCCCCGGAAGAGGTGCCGCTCCCGGAGTATCACGAGATCACGTATCGCGCCGACGGTGCAAAAGTGCGTGCGCTGCGCGAGCCACGTGATCTCGCTCGTCGACGGCCGCCCGTTCGGGTACGTCGCGGGAGACCTGGAGATGGCGTGGAACGGGGGGGCGGATTTCCCGGTCCGCCCAGATGCTCCTGGGGCCGGAGATGCCGGGAGTCGTCGTGTCGTCGTGCGGGGGGATACCCGGCCGACATCGACCTGTATCAGGCGACGAAGGCCGTCTCGGCGGTCGCGAAGGCTCTGAAGCCGGGGGCGGGACTGATCCTGTACGCCGAGTGCGAGGAGGGAATGGGGTCCGGGAACTTCGGGAATCCATGACGCTCGGAATGCGGAGTCGCGAGGCGCTGCTCATGGAACTCTCACGATCCCCGCGTTCATCACACTTGACGATCTCAGGAGACGGCCCACGGCGCTCGTCACGTCGTGCTTCAGGGAGTTCCGCGAACGTGGTCTCTACCCGGGCGAAATCTTTCCGACGCTCGATGAGGCGTGGAACTGGATGCGCGATCGCGTTTCGGACGAGCCCGTCATGTACGTCGGCGCGGGGAACGGCGTCGTCGTGGGGTTCGATAGAATCCAAACGCGACTGGGCTGCCGCGTTCATCTATGGTTAAAAGTTCATCCTAGGTGGAAATTCGAGCGTGAAAACCGATTTTTTCAGAGGGCGCGTGCTTTTGACGCGGAGAAGAACCCTTTATGGGATGCCTCATGAATGCCCCATCTGAATTTGACGTTTTTTTGACGCTGCATGAGTATAACTATTGCAAATGCATGACATTTTTCTGCACTTCCTCCGTAGGAGTCTGGTTTTCTGAAGAAACGGGTCTCGAGTACGAGGTGATTGCATGCGTATAACGTCGGAAATTTCGCAATTCATAGCGCGTTCGACCTTTGACGACATTGGAGGCGCTGCACTGCGGAACGCCAAATTCACGATACTGGATACGATCGGTTCGACGTTGGCAGCGTTGCGAACTCCAGTGGGCGAAAGCCTTGCGGCCCTCGCGTCGGACGAAGGCGATGGAAATTCGACATTGTGGGGAACGGGCACGACGACATCACTGAGCCTCGCGACATTCATTCACGCGTCTCTTTCTCAAGTTCTCGATTTCGACGACACGCAGGAAATTCTTTCTCTCGCGATAGGGCATCCCGGACCAGGGATCGTTCCGGTCGCGTTGACGCTCGGCGGGAAGATCCACGCGAGCGGCGCGGACGTCCTCCGCGCGATCGTATTGGGTTATGAATTCTCCATGCGCTTCGCCTCCGCGATCGCACCCGACGATAGCGTCAATTTCAGTTTCTCCAATTCCCAGATTCTTGGTTCCGTCGTTGCCTCGTGCGTCCTGCTCGGGTTGGATACGAAGCGGACGGCAAACGCCATAGGGATCGCGACGGCCTCCTGTCCCGTCGGCGCGACGAGGGCGATGTGGAACTTCGATGCTCGCCCTATGTCGTGGGTGAAGGACAGCATCGGGTTCGTTGCGCTGGGAGGACTCATGGCCGCTCGAATGGCGAAGGGGGGATTCCGAGGGTCGATGCGAGGATTGGATCCGGAAGACGAGTATCATCGCTTGTGCGGTTCCCCGACGTACGACGCGGCGAGCATGACGGAGGGACTGGGAGATTCCTTCCGGATCGAGAACGTAAGTTTCAAACCCTATCCCACCTGTCGGTATATCCAGTCCACTCTGGATCTGTGCAGACAGCTCTTCACCGACAACGCCCTGAAAAAAGACGACATAGAAGAAATTTTCGTCAGGACCACGTCTTTCCTCGCGCGTTCCTTTTGCGACTACGAGCCGTCTACATGCGTGGACGCGCAATTCAGCCTTCCCTTCGCGATCTCGAGGGTTCTTTCGGATGTCCCGCCAAGCGCCGCCTGGTACTCCGCGGAATCCCTCGGGAGGGCCGATGCGTTCCCAAGGAAGGTCCGTCTTCTTCCGGACGCGGACATCGACAGGAAAAAATCCGAAGAAAACCGCTTGGAATCGATCGTGACCTTCCTGTTGCGCGATGGGCGGACGTTTTCAGGAACGACATCCTATGCGAAAGGGAACGTCAATAACCCATTTTCGGAAGACGATCACTACACAAAATTTTCCTTGAATATGATGCCGCAATATAGTCATCAAGAAATATCCAGTATAATAAAATATATTAATAATATTCATATGATTTCGGATATAAATTTTATTATAGATATTTTAAAATAAAGATGGGGTTGGTGTAAGTATGCGGAACATCACGGACGCGTTCATAGAAAAGGTGCAACGGATGAATCTCGAGGAGCTGGATGAAAGCGTCGTTCGAGAGGCGAAGAAGGCGGTTCTCGATACTATCGCCTGCATGATCGTGGGGACGAATTCGGATATAGGAAAAGCCACGATGGAGGTTTTCTCCGAGTTCGGCGGCAAGGAAGAGGCCATGATTGTCGGCCGAGGCAAGAAATACCCGGCCGCGATTTCCGCCTACATCAACGCGGAAACGTGCGTGGGACCCGATCTGAGCGACAACTACCAGCCCGATTCGATCATCATTTCGCATCCGGGCGAGGCGGTCGTTCCTCCCGTGCTGGCCGTCGCGGAACGAGAGAACGCCACGCTAGGGGATTTTCTGGTCGCGGTCATCGCGGGATATGAGCTCGCCGGGCGGTACGCGCGCGCCATCGAGCCGCGGCGGCCGGAAGTATACAGCTTCTCCACCCATTACACCATCGCCGGGGCGTTGGGATGCGCGAAGCTCCTGCGTTTCGACGATCGTCGGATGAAGACGACGCTCGGCGTCGCGGGGGCCCTCGGCTCCCTGCCCGTCACGTCCCCCATGTGGGGATTCAGGGAACGTCCCGCCTCGTGGCACCGGGATATGCCAGGCCATTCGAGCTTCTCCGCCGTCCTCGCATCGCAGTACGCGCAAACCGATTTCCAGGCCTGCAGGAGACTTCTCGATCCCGAGATCGCGTTTTATAAACTGGCGGGCTCGGAGAATTACGATCCGAATCTGCTCGTGGAGAACTGGGGCGGGGGGTGGGTCATCGAAAACATTACGTACAAGAAGATTCCATCGTGCTATTTCCAGCAGACCGGGGTCGAAATGGTCCGGCTTTTGGTCGAAGAGCATTCTTTGGGCAACGACGATATCGCGGCGATCGACATCTACCAGCCGAAGAACTTTGCCGCCAACTTCATCGAATATCCGCCGCAAACGTCCGTCGATACCGCTTCGAGCCTCCGGTACCTCATCTCCGCGTACCTCCTGAACCGAAAGATAGGGTCGGATTGGTACGAGAAGTATCGGGAATACCTCGCCCGGAGGGACTTCCAGGAAATCGCCGATAAGGTCACCATCCACAAGGACGAAGACCTTCAGCGCCTCTTCGACACGGAGACGATCGTCAAGGGCCGTGCGAGACTCCAAACGAGGGACGGCAAGGTGTTCGAAAAGGAACTGCGACTTGAACAGATCAAGGGAAACTTCCAAAACAATCCCATGGCCTATGAGGAGATAGTGGACAAGTTCATGGATCTCTCTGCTCCGGTCGTCGGAAAGGCGAACGCGCGGAAGTTCGTCGACGTCCTCGAATCGGGGGCGTACGACGGCCGTATGCGCGCCGTCGTGGAGGTTCTCGGGTGCTGAATATCGCGGAAGCGCACGCTTCCGTATCGCTGAGGAGGGAAATGACGATGAAGAGGAAAGGGTTGCTTCTTTGGGTTCTCGCAGCAATTGCGGTTTTGACGGTCGCGCTTCCGGCCCTTACCGCGGAGCACACCATCAAGGTGGGAACGGTGATCAGCGAACAGCACGTGGATTACATCACCTTGGTGGACGTCTTCAAGAAAATCGTCGAGGACGAGTCGAAGGGCCGGATGAAGGTCGAGATTTATCCGAACGCGCAGCTCGGCGGAGACAGGGAAATGATCGAGGCCGTGCAGCTCGGGACGTTGGAGACATGCCTGCCAACGCCGTCGGTCATCGCGGGATTCGACAAGCGTTTCTCCGTTTTCGAATCTCCCTATCTCTTCGATACCTACGAAGAGGCGTTCGCGGCCCTGAACGGAAAACTCGGCGCCCTCATGGACAGCTACCTGGCGCCGCTCGGACTCATGAACCTGGGATATGCGAACATCGGCTTCCGGCAGGTGCTGAACAACAAGCGGGCCATCTTCACTCCCGACGACATGAAGGGATTGAAGATCCGCGTCATGGAGGTTCCCGTCATGGTGGATTACATGAAGGAACTTGGCGCGAACCCGACTCCGATCAGCTACGGCGAGCTCTACACCGCGCTCCAGCAGGGAACCGTCGACGGCAACGACCAGCCCTACTGCATGGTGTACGACGGGAAGATTTTCGAGGTGCAGAAGTACCTTTCCGAAACGAACCACTTCTTTACGTCCGAGCTGTTCATCGCGGGCAAGCCGTTCATGGACAAGCTTCCCGCGGACCTGCGGGAGATCGTCGTCAAGGCGGGGAAGAAGTATTGCGAAGTGCAATGGGGCAGAATCGTCGAGCAGAACAAGAAGGACAAGGAACGGATCCAGGCGGCCGGCGTCAAGATCAACGAGCTTACCCCCGAACAGGTCCAGGCCTTCAAGAAAAAAGCCGACGCAGTATACGACAAGTACAAGGACATCTACGGCCCCGACGTCATGGCCATCGTGAAGGAACTCAGAAAGTAGCATCCCCTCGGAAGCCCTATATCGTTCGCATTTTGGATGATATAGGGCTTTTTATTTTATTATTTATAAAACGCATTACATTTTATTTTTTAGCAGAGGGGAGTATTTATGAAAAAAATGTTTTATTTTTTAGATAGAATAGAAGAATATTTTTTGGTTTCATGTGTTGCGTTCATGACGATACTGGTATTCATCCAGGTCGTGATGCGATACGTCTTCCAGAATTCCCTGACATGGAGCGAGGAACTCGCTCGCTACCTGTTCCTCTGGCTGTCGTGGGTGGGCGCGAGCTTCGCCGTGCGCGAGCGCACCCACTTCCGGGTTCAGATGTTCATCGACAAACTGCCTGCCGGAGCGCGCAAGTCGATGGAAGTGTTCATCCTGATGATCTGGTTTTCGTTCAGCGTCTTCCTGGCCTACCAGGGGATGAAGCTCGCGTCCATCCTCCTCGTCAGAAACCAGCTCTCGCCCGCAATGCAAGTCCCCATCGGCTATGCATATGCGTCCGTTCCCGTCGGGGCGCTGCTCATGGCTGTGCGAGTTCTCATAGAAATGATTAAAATAAACGATCATACATACTTTAAAAAAGAAAAAGACCCGATAGGTGACCTGTATTGATGTATTCAGAATCGTTGAAACAGATCGGGGTGCATAGCGATGGCATTCGGTAGCATATTGATTTTCTCTTTGTTGTTTCTATTCATAGGAATCGGCATTCCCATCGGGATCGCCCTGGGATTGGGAACCGCCATCACGATGCTGCTCACGACCAAGATTCCTCTGATAATGATCGCGCAGAAGGCGTTCACAGGGCTGGACAGCTTTCCGCTGCTCGCCATTCCCTTCTTCATTCTCGCCGGCGCGCTCATGTGTCGCGGCGGAATCGCGCGACGGCTCGTCAATCTCGCCGAAAGCGTCGTGGGCTTCATCATCGGCGGCTTGGGCATGGTGACGGTCATGGCCTGCATGTTCTTCGCGTCGATATCGGGGTCCGGCCCCGCGACCGTGTCGGCCATCGGTTCCTTCATGATTCCCGCGATGAACGAGCGAGGATACGACAGAAATATCGCGGCGGCATTGACCGCGGCCTCGGGAACGCTCGGAGTGATCATTCCTCCCAGCATCGCCTTCGTTGTGTACGGCGTCGTCACGCAGTCTTCGATCGGGGATCTCTTCATCGCCGGAATCGTGCCCGGGATTCTCATCGGCTTATCTCTCATGTTCGTGTGCTACGTCGTAGCGAAAAAGAGAAAATATCCCGTGTCGTCGGAGCGATTCTCGGCCGCCAGGTTCGTGAAGGCGCTGAAAGAAGCGACGGGCGCGCTCATGGTGCCGATCATCATCCTCGGGGGTATCTACGGAGGCATCTTCACTCCTACCGAAGCCGCGGTGGTTGCGTGCGTCTATGCGTTCGTGATGGGAAAATACGTGTACAGGGAGCTCGAATGGAAGGACGTCTATCAATGCCTCAAGGAGACCGCCCTGATCAACGGAGCGACCGAGTTCATGATCGGGCTTTCGATGGCGTTCTCGAATTATCTGTCGATGGCGCAGATTCCGGCATATATCGCTAAAATCATCATCGGCTTTTCCAACAGCCCCATAATCATAATGCTCGTGATCAATATATTGCTGCTTTTCGTCGGATGCTTCATGGAAAATCTCGTCGCCGTCATCGTGTTGACACCTATACTGCTTCCTATAGTGAAGTCGATCGGAATCAATCCGATACATTTCGGCGTAATAGAAACAGTTAATTTTGCCATAGGTTTCTTTACTCCTCCATACGGGATAAATCTATTCGTTGCATCCGCCATATCAGGTGAAAGCATAGAAAGAATATCAAAGGCTATATTACCATTTTTGATAGTTATGATTATCGATCTCTTTTTGATCACCTACTTGCCCGTGCTGAGCATGGGGCTCGTCAATATCATGAAATAAGAAGGGACAACGTTCCGAAGGGTATCGCGTTCAGGGGAGAGTTCCGTCATGACCGTATCGATTCATGTGCTGGGAGCGCCGTATGTCGATATCGACGGCAATCGCGTCGCCTTTCCGTTGCGCAAGGCCGAGGCGATAACGTATTATCTCGCGATCGAAAAACGCGCAAGCCGCGACGCGCTCTGTTCGATGCTCTGGCCGGACAAGGAAGAAGGTGCTGCGCAGAACAGCCTGCGCAGCGCCTTGTATGTCCTGAACAAGGTCGCCCCGTCGGCCATCCTCATGGACACCAGAAAAACCATTCGGATAGGCCCGTGTCGATGCGATCTCGACGCCATCACGCTGCTTCCCGACCTCGCGACTCCGATTCCCGGCAATATTTATGGAAAGTTTATGAGCGGATTTCGGATTTCCGATAGCCCGCAGTTCGACGAATGGATCGCGAGCCATGAGATGCCGATCAGGAAAAAACTGACGGACCAACTCCGTTTGCGGATCGAGGCGGGGTACGAGGCGGAGAATTTCGTCGAATTGCACGACTCGCTCGACGCCCTGCTCGATCTCGATCCTTTCGACGAGGATTCGGTCATGGAGTTGATCGAACTTCATATCCGCCAGGGTCGGTCGGCGAAGGCGATGGAGTTGTTCTCGACGTATCGAAAGCGCCTCGACGAAGCGCTCGGACTTGCGCCGAGCGCTCGAGCGGAATCGTTCTTTCGGGATGTCTTTTCAAAGAAAACGATCAGGAAAAGGACCGCCGATGAGGATGCGGAGCATTTCTGCGGCCGCGAAAAAGCGATGTCCGATATCGCGGACTTTCTCTCTCGGACGACGGATAGCCCCAAGGTGGTCTTCATCCACGGAGAACCCGGAGTGGGAAAGACCTCGCTCGTGCGCAAAGCGGTTTCGTCGATCCCGGACGAACGAAAGATCGTTTTCACCGTTCAGGGGTATCAGGCCGACCAACCGTTTCCGTTCGCTCCGTGGAGGAAGTTCGTGGCGCACATGGCGGGGATGTTCGACATGTCGACACTGCCTCTCAATCCGGTCGAGCTCGCCGCGATCGGCGGCGCCTTCCCCGAGTTGGCGCACAAGAGGAAATTCAATTCCACATGCGATATGGGCCTCATGTCCGAAAGCGATCCTCCTTTGCTCGGAAAAACCCTTTCCGACATAGCGCTCGAGATCGCCGGACCGCGGTGTCTCGTCATGGTGTTCGAGGATCTGCATTGGTTCGACTCCCAGTCTTTGCAACTGCTTCATTCGTTCCTCGCGTCCATGCGCGTTGCGACGAGCGTGTTCGCGACGAGTCGTCCGGAGGGCGTTGAGACGCAGGATGCGCTCTTCGGTCGCCTGCGGCGAACGAATTCCCTGGACTATCTCTCATTCGCCCTGCCGCCCTTCACGAAGGACGAGACATTGCGCTTCTGTCGGGTGCACCTTCGCGAGGAGCGAATCGAGGAAAAGGGCGAAGACTTCTTCCAGCGGGAGAGCGAGGGATTGCCGTTGCTCCTCGTGGAACTGGTTCGTTGCCTCGCGGATGACGTGAACGGCAATTGGAAGGGGGATCTGGGGGCCGCGATCCTGACGAGGATGGGAGCGATGAGGGAACAGGAAAAGAGGTTTCTGCAGGTGCTCTCCCTATTTCCTCAACCGACGTCGCTTTCCGTTCTCGCAAGCGTCATGGAGGAAACCTCGCTTCGGGTGACCGTCATCGCCGAGAAGATGCTACGAAAGGGATTGGTCGAAGAAGGCATCGGCGGCGACGGAATCGCGTGCCTCGGCTTCCGTCATGAGAAGATCAGAGAATGCGTGTACGGCTCTCTCCCCCTGTTTCGCCGAGAGGTTCTCCACAGACGGATCGGGCATATCCTTTCCGAAGCCTATCGTCCGGAAGTGTGGAACCCGTCTCTCAGCGCGGCGTTGTGCCATCACTACGTCCAGGCGGGACTCCACGAGAAGGCGCTGGAACAGAATTTGAAGGAGATGTACTTCAACATAACGCTGAATCACGAGCTTTTCCCGATGGCTCCGGACTGGATCTTTCGCTCCTTTCTGATGCCCTACAGCAGTCGGCTCGATACGGAACAGAGAATGGATCAGGTGCGCGATCTGTTGCATGTCCTCAACAGGAAGGAAGAAAACGTGCCGGAAGTCCTGCGGATGGAAGGAACGTATCTCGAGCTTCGAGGCGGATACCATATCGGGTGGGGACAGTACCGGGAAGGCAGGACGTTCATCAACAGGGCGCTGCGGATCGCCGAAAAGAACGGTTTCGACGAGATCAAGATCCGGTGCCTCCAGCACGTGGGACACAATTACCTGCAAACGGACAACTGGGAGCAGCTTCTTCCGTGCGCCCGCGAGATGCTCCGCGTGTCGAGGGAGACCGGGCGCGACGATTACGCCGGAGTCGCGCTTCGCTTCATCGGAGTCGCCTTGCAGCTCAAGGGCGATCATCGTCTCGCGGAAAAGGCGTTCCGACAGTCGATCGCGGTGTTCGAACTTCTCCGCGAAGTGGGAAAGCATTACCCGCTCTGCATCCTGTCGGCATGGTGCTATATCGGCGAAATGCACCACTGGCGCGGCGAATTGACCGAGGCGCTCGAATGCTTCGAACGATGCGTTCGAGGATGCGAAGAGGCCGATTTCGTCTGGGGATGCGGCCATTTCCACGCGCACGCGGCGGATGTAGCCCTCGACATGCGGAATTTCGATCTCCTGTACGACCATGTCGACAAGGGCATAGAGATCTTCGAACGATCGCGGGGAGGGCGCTGCGGCTCGATCCTGTACAGCATGAAAGCGATTGTCGACGCGCGACGGGGAAATTTCGAACAGGCGCGCCGTTCGCTCGAGCGCGGCGATATTCTCTGCAATCCCATCCGGAAGCGATCCTGGTCGGCCGTGCAGGCGATGGCGAAAACCTACGTGGCGGCAATCGCCGAAAAAACCGGAAAGCGTCGTCTCCTCTCCGGGGTGTGCGACAAAGCCTCCCCGGCGTATGCCGAAGAGGCGATGGCGTTGTACGAAAGCCTCCCCGTCCCGCACCGGGTCGAGTTCCTGAAAAAGATTTCCGACGGCGCCATGGACATCTGAATCGATGCCGGATTGACGGGACGGTAGCCCATACTCGCAGGAGAACCGAGAACCAGGATCATGAAGCGGGAAGGCGTTGAGCTCATGACGGAGAAGGCGAAGATTCTGTACGATGTGAAGGCGCAGAGGGGATCCCTCCTGCGATGCAGGGGATGGAGACAGGAATCGATTCTGCGAATGCTCGAAAACACGATGGAAAACGCCGAGCATCCCGAACGGTTGCTCGTCTACGGCGGAAACGGGAAATGCGTCAGAAACTGGGAGAGCTATCACGCGATCGTCAACGCCCTTCGAGAACTCGATGACGACGAAACGCTCGTCGTTCAATCGGGCATGCCGGTCGCGGTCTTCAGGACGCACAGGTATTCGCCCATCGTGGTGATGGCGACGGCCAACATCGTTCGACCCTCGTGGGAGACCTTCCGCGCTCTCGAAGCGAAAAACCTCACGATGTTCGCGCAATACACGGCCGCGCCATGGGAATACATCGGAACGCAAGGCGTCATCGAGAGCACGTTCGAGACGCTGGCCGCCGTGGCGATCAAGCATTACGACGGCGCTCTGGAGAACAGGATCCTTCTCACGGCCGGCGCGGGCGGGATGGGAGGCAACCAGACGTGGGCGATGAAGCTCCACGGCGGCATAACGATCGTCGTCGACGCCGATCGCGCCATCATGGAGCGGCGCATCCGTCGCGGGTACCTGGACGAGATAGTCGATGGAATGGATGAGGCGATCGGGGCCGCCAAGATGTGCTCGCGATCCGGAACCCCTCGCTCCTTCGGCGTCGTGGGAAACGCGGCGGACTGTTTCGAGGAAGCGTACGAAAAGGGATTCATGCCGGACATCATGACGGAGATGTGCCCCTGCCACGACCCGAAGGCGTATATTCCTTCGGGATATACGCCCGAACAGGCGCAGGAGCTTCGCGGATCAGTCCCCGAGACGTACCTCGAGAAGAGTCGGGCCACCATGAGGCGTCAGCTTCGCGCCATGCTGAAGTACCTCGACGCAGGCATCCCGGTTTTCGAGTACGGGACGAGCATCCGCAAGGAATGCCGCGACGCGGGCATGCCCGAGAAGCAGGCGATGCGGCTCCCGTCGTTCGTGTCCGAATATATACGTCCCCTTCTCTGCGAGGGCAGAGGATCCTTCCGGTGGGTGTGCATATCCGGAGAAATCGAGGACCTCGAGCGAACGGACTCGCTTGCGATGGAACTTTTCGGAGATGACCCCGTCATCGGCCGTTGGATTCCTCTTGCGAGAAGACACCTGCCGATCGAGGCACTCCCGGCGCGAATCTGTTATATGGGATTCGGGCAACGGAAGACCTTCGCGCTGGCGGTCAACGAACTTATCAGGAAAGGCGAGATACGGGGCCCCGTAGCATTCTCGAGAGACAACCTCGATTCGGGATCGATCGTGAACCCCACGATCGAATCGGAGAACATGCCCGACGGAGGCGACCTCATCGCGGACTGGCCGATTCTCAACGGCCTTCTGAACGCCTGCGGGATGTGCGATCTCATCGCGATTCAGGCGAATTATTCCATGGGCGAGGCCGTCCATACGGCCGTCACGCAAATCGCCGACGGGACGGAAGAGGCCGACCTGCGCTTGAAGGTCGCCATGACCGTCGACTCGGGGATGGGAGTGGTTCGGCATGCGCAGGCGGGGTTCGCCGCGGCGCGTGACGTGGCGATGGGGAACGGAAGATTGACCAAGGAATCCATAAGGATTCCGTTGTGGTGGGAACCGGCGGAGAAAGTGACCAACGGGCCTTGATCGAAGCATGAAGATTGATGCGTCAAGGTGAGGTGATTCCAGAACAGTGCAGTCCTATCCTCTCGTCTTCGATGCATTCATGCATTCCCATCGCGCGGCGCCGATACACGGCGCCGTTTTCTTACGACGGCTTCCGAAGCGAGAGCGAAATGTGGTTTTCTTCTCGCCGCATCGAAGCGCTGACGCTCCTTCGGCGGGGGCAGAAGCGGACCGGACGCATGACGCATAAAGAGGGGCCCCGCTCGGAATCGCGCGGGGTCCCTCTTTCTTTTCGGTCCTATTTTCTCAGCGATACGACGAAGTGGTCGCCTTCATCTTTCACTTCTGCGGTCCATCCCTGCGATCTCGCATAGCGCGAGACGTTTTCCCGGGATGTCACCGTATCGACGAGAACGTCCACTCGTCCTTCCGCGAGGGCGGCGAGCGCCTTCCTCGTCCGAACCACCGGCTCGGGACACGAGAGCCCGCGGGCGTCGACGATCGTTGCGTCAGTCATCGTCCGATCCCTCCTACACCCTGTCGCGCGACAGGAAGCCGACCGCGAGGCAGAAGACTATCCCGACCGCGAACGCAGCCGGAGCGAACGCTGTAATCCCGGCCCCAGACGACGCGAGGCTGAAATTGTGCGCGAACGCCGCACCGACGAGCATCCCGAGGATGAACACACCCGCGTCGCCATCCCCCTCGCCGCTCATGATGAGCTGACGTCCCGGGCAACCGCCCGCGAGCGTGAACGCGAGGCCCGAAAGCGTCATTCCGAGGAAGTTCCAGAGCGTATTCACGTGCGCGACGGGCTGTTTCTCGAACCCCGCGTGGAACTGCCCGAGCGCGAGGTTCGTCGCGAGCGCGGCGACGATGAACGCGAGAACGCCCCGGAAGAGGTGCGAGTCCCGGAGCATGACGAGATCGCGTATCGCGCCGACGGTGCAAAAGCGCGTGCGCTGCGCGAGCCACCCGACGAGGAGCCCCGCGCCGAGCGAGATCATGAGCGGCGCGTGCGCGGCTCCGGGGCCTTCCTTCGAGAAGAAGATCGGCCCCGTTCCGTCTTTGCCGAATGTCGGCTGCAGGACGAGCAGCGCGAGAATCGCGACGGCCGCGAGCGGCATCATGAGTCCGGAAACTTTCGATGTCGCGTGCGCGCGACCGAGGGTGAATCCGTTCCAGAGGAAGACGATGCCGATCACGACACCGGCGGCGAGCCCGGCGATTCCCGCGATCGCGTTCCAGTCGCCGCCGGCGAGGCGAAGATACGCCCGCCACGGGCAGCCGAGGAAGATGAGCGCCCCGATCATCGCGAAGACGCCGAGGAAGAAGCGCACCACCGGAGACGAACCGCTCCGGGGCGAATACTCGCCGAAAACGAGCGCCGACAGGAACGCTCCGATGACGAACCCCGCGATCTCGGGCCGGAGATACTGGACGACCGCCGCCCGGTGAAGCCCGAGCGCGCCCGCGATGTCGCGGGTGAAACAGGCGACGCAGATTCCCATATTGCCGGGGTTGCCGGATTTCACGAGATATGCCGCGAGCGCACCGATCACGGCGCCCGCTATCATCGGGCCGTGTCGGGACATGAGAGGACCACCTGAAGTTTTCATGGAAACCACCCTTCGAGAGAACGAAAAGCGAACGGAAGGGTCACGCGCGACGCGCGACCGAACGAAAAAGCGCCGCAGAGACGACGCAGGGCAAAGCGACGCCTTCGGACGCAGTCCGAAGGACATCGGTTCGGCTCCGGGAAACCCGCGAAAGGGGATGGTTCAGAGGGGTATTGTCGGAAGCTGGGAAAACGCGTTCGCGGGAAACCGGCGGATGATCCATGCAGCCCGTGCATCGGCATTCACGGATCGTCACACGAAACGCATCATCGGTCTCCCTCCCCGCGTAATTCGAATATGAACCTGCAGACATTATATCATTCCGTTCCGTGCGTCAGGCGTACGGGAGAAACGAAGAAGGCGCGAGGACGTCCGGAAGGCAGTGACTTTCTTCCGGGGAGTGCCGATCGTGCTATAATGTGCTACTAGCAGATAATAGCTAGTATGGGGGTGTACAGATGGATAAAAGGGAACGACTCGACGCGATCCGTTCGGATCTCGAGACGGCGACGCGTCCCCTGAACGGCACGGAGCTCGCTGCCCGCTTCGGCGTGAGCCGTCAGGCGATCGTTCAGGACATGGCGGCGCTTCGCAACGAGGGGATCCCCGTCGCGGCCACGTCGCAGGGGTATCTCCTCGACCGGGGACGCTCGGGCGTCCGCCGTCTCTTCGCGGTCCGCCACGGGGCGGAAGCGATCCATGACGAGCTTCGGGCCGTCGTCGATGCCGGAGGAACGGTCGCGGACGTCATCGTGGACCACCCCGTCTACGGGGAGATCAGGGGAGCGATCGGAGTCCGGACGCGCGACGACGTGACGCGGTTCGTCACTCTCCTCGAAAGTTCCGGGCGCGGCGCGCTTCTGACGCTTTCGGGAGGATTCCATCTCCACACGGTCGAAGCTCCCGACGAGGCGACGATGTCGCGGGTCGAGGAGGCGCTGCGGACGCTCGGGATTCTCCTGCGTCCGTAGGAGAGCGAAAGGAGCCGGTCATGTCGAAGAAAGAACGAATCTGGGTTGTTTCGGGGGGATTGGCGGTGCTGCTCTTCGCGGTTGCGCCGTACATCCTGCCGCGCGGACTGGGGCACACGGTCAGGGGTCCGTTCGCGGTCTGGACGGTCGGGTGTGCGCTCGTGATAGCGGCGGGGGCACTCTACACGCGTTTCTGGAACGGAAGCGGGAGGAATCGCGGTGTCCGTTAGCCTTCTGGTTGCCGCGATCGTGGTCTGGTTCGGCGCGGGAGCCGCGCTCTCGTTCTACGCGCGCACAAAGACGGGGAGCGGGATGAGCGAGTTCTTCCTCGCGAACCGCGGCATTGGCGGCGTCGTCTCCGCGCTGACCTACAGCGCGACGACCTACAGCGCGTTCATGATGGTCGGGCTCGTGGGAATCACGTACCGTTCAGGCGTCGCGTCGCTCGGGTTCGAACTCGCGTACCTCGCCGCGACGGTCGTCCTGCTGACGGTCTTCGCGCCCCGATACTGGGTCGCGGGACGGCGATTCAATCTCGTGACCCCTCCGGAGCTCCTGTCGCTTCGCTACGGGTCGCGGACGGTCGGATGCATCGCGGCCGTCCTTTCTCTCGTGATGCTGGTTCCGTACGCGTCGGTCCAGCTCATGGGCGTCGGATATCTCGTGGAGACGCTCTCCGGGGGCGGAATTCCGTTCGCAGCCGGGATCCTGCTCGCGGCAGGCATTTCTCTGATCTACTCCCGGTGGGCGGGATTGCGGTCCGTCGCGTGGACGGACGCGCTCCAGGCGGGCATCATGATGATCGCCTGCGTGGTTCTGGCGTGGTACGTTCCGTCCCGCCTGCTTCCGTCCGGAGTCGGCGACGCGGTCCGGACTGTCGCGCCGCTCCTCGAAGTCTCGTGGCCGTGGCCGATGTTCCTCGGAATGACGCTTCCGTGGGCATTCTTCGCCGTGACGAACCCGCAGGTCGTCCAGCGCCTCTACTCCCCGCGCGACGTGACGAGCATCAAGCGGATGATCGCGGGCTTTGCCGGCTTTGGCCTGGTCTACACGGTGCTCTGCGTCGTCCTCGGGCTTGCGGCCGCGGTCGTCGTCCCGGGGCTGGCCAATCCCGACGGGGCCATGGCCGCGCTGCTCGCGCGCGTTCCTTGCGCCCTCTCGCTCGTCGTCTTCCTGAGCATCGTCGCGGCCGCCGTGTCGACGCTGACGGCCGTCATGCTGACGCTCTCGTCGATCGTCGCCCGCGATATCGCGCGTACCCTGAATCCCGGCATCGGCGAAGAGACGGAACTGGCGGCCGGAAAAACCGCGATTCCTGTTATCGCGGCCGTCTGCTGCGTTTTCGCGTCGCTGCGGCCGGGGCTCATCGTCGTCCTCTCGTCGCTCGCGTCGGGCGGACTGCTCGCGCAGGTTCCGGCGGTATTCGGCGCGTTCTTCTGGCGCCGGGGTACCTCACAGGGCGCGATTCTTTCGATGATCGCCGGAGCGCTCACGATGATCGTCCTCTCGGCGTGGAAGGTGAACTTCCTCGGGCAATGGCCCTCCGTCTGGACGCTCGCGGTCTCGACCGCGTCGTACGTTCTGGCGTCTCTTCTGTCGCCGCGCGAAAAATGCGCCGACGCCTTCGTCGACGCTGTCGAGGGGGAACGAAGGAAACGCTTCCCCGACGCGTAGCGGGAAAACCGCGCGTCTCCGCTGCGCGTCTAGCCGTTCTGCCGCGAGGCGGGGGCTTTTGCGATCTCCGCGATGTCGATATCCCTGTTGTGGCGCGTGGCGACCCAGACCCCCTGATTGCGGGCGGTGAACAGCGCGCGGAAGACGAGGGGGAGCCACGTGAGACCGTAGAACAGGAACGTCGGGAAGAAACGGAGGTAGGTCAGGTCGAGGCGTTCGTTCCGGATGGAAGGTCCGAGGACGGACGCCGCGATCGTATAGATCACGGGGAACGAGAAGAAGGCGGCGAAGCCCTGCGGCGTCTTCAGGATTCCGGGAACCCACTCCGCATAGACTGCGGCTGCGAGCACGAAGATCGACAGGCAGAGCTTGAGGGGAACGAGGAGGTACAGCACGAGGTCGAGGTACCGCAGCCGCCGCGTCGTCGCGAACAGGCGGAGTGCCTTCGGGCCGTACTTCCCGAGAA
Organism: Lactivibrio alcoholicus; assembly: GCF_055390895.1. NCBI lineage: Bacteria > Thermotogati > Synergistota > Synergistia > Synergistales > Aminobacteriaceae > Lactivibrio > Lactivibrio alcoholicus. The sequence goes on along the minus strand of NZ_AP042471.1, from coordinate 835,597 downwards.
CCCAGTAGTGCCCCTGCATCCAGCGGAGCCTCTGGCGCATCGACGGCCGGAGCGCAACGGGCTTCTCGTCGTACACGACCGCACTCTCGTTCCAGAAGACCCGTTCTCCGGCGAGCACGAGCATCGCGGTCATTTCGAGATCCTCCGTAAGACTCTCGATCCGCTCCGTGAGCTTCAGGAACGTGGACGTCCGGACGACGAGCCCGGTTCCGCCGAGCGCGCACGAAAGACCGACGTGATCGCGCGCGGCCTGCCAGAAGCGATTCGTGAACCAGTACCCCACGGCGTAGGCGCGCGTCACCCAGGAGTCGGTCGGATTCTTGACGTCGAGGTACCCCTGAATGGCCTTCGCCTCCGGGTGAATCACGAGAAAGTCGTTCATCTTCGAGAGGAAATCGGGAGCCGCGAGGTTGTCCGCGTCGAAGACGGCGACGGCATCGACGCCGTCGAGAGGGATGTGCGCAAGCGCCCAGCGGACGTTCCATGTCTTTCCCCTGCGCTTCGGATCGTGCCGGAGAAGGACCTTCGCGCCACGTTCGCGGGCGAGCGCGGCCGTCGCGTCGGTGCAGTCGTCGCAGGAAACGTAGACATCGACGAGTCCGGCGGGGTATTTCTGCTCTTTCAGACTCTCGAGCAGCGGGACGATGACGGACTCCTCGTTGTGCGCGGGGATCAATACCGCGAAACGCGTGGCTGCGGGCGAAGACGGAAGCGGGGAGGATTTCCCGACGTATGACAGCGCGATCGCGCACTGATAGAGAAAATCGAGAAAGAGCAGCGTTCCGATGACGCCGACGAAAGACAGAAACAGGACAGACACGTGGGATACGATCACGGATACTCACATTCCCTTCAAAACTGTAGTAGACCCGACGTCTCGAATTGTCGCGACGGTAAATACAAATTATAGCGCATAAAGACGCCGGATGCGCGGTTATGCTACACTGACGCCGATACCGGAGCGGGGAGGGATCGACTGTGGGAAGGGAACGGTTCGTCATCGTGGGCGGAGACGCCGCCGGAATGTCCGCGGCGGGGCAGATACGGAAACGGAAGCCCGACGCGGATATCGTCGTCTACGAGCGCAGCGGCTTCTGCTCCTACTCCGCGTGCGGAATGCCCTATTACATCGGCGGTGTGGTCGACAGCGAGCGACGGCTTCTCGTGCGTTCGCCGGAGGAATTCCGAGCCCGCCTGAACATCGATGTCCGTGTCCGCTGCGAGGCGATCTCGCTCGATACCGCGGGGCGTTCGGTCCGGATCAGGGATCTCGACGCAGGACGGGAGTATTCGGACTCCTTCGACCGTCTCCTGATCGCGACCGGTGCCAGTCCCTTCGTCCCGGACGTTCCGGGAGCGGGAGCGGACGGCGTATTCAGCCTCGGAACCCTGGAGACGGGGATCGCCGTATACCGGTACGTTCTCGGGCGCGAGCCGCGCAGGGCCGTCGTCGTCGGCGGCGGGTACATCGGTCTCGAAATGGCGGAAGCATTCTGCCTCAGAAAGATGGATGTTACCTTGCTTGACCGGGCGCCGCAGGTCATGGGGACGTTCGACCCCGACATGGCCTCCCTGATCGAGGACGAAATCCGGCGAACCGGAACGAAGGTCCGGCTGAACGAGGAACTCAGGGGTTTCGAGACCGAAAACGGACGCGTTCGCGCGGTCGTGACCGGTTCGGAAACTATCGACGCGGATATCGTCGTCATGGGACTCGGCGTGCGCCCGAACTCGGAACTCGCTGCGGCCGCGGGGCTGCCGCTCGGTCCGAAGGGAAGCGTCGCGGTCGACAGGAGGATGCGGACCTCCGTCGAGGGGATCTGGAGCGCCGGAGACTGTGCGCAAGTCGTCAGTCTGCTGACCGGCGTCCCGGTCCACGTCGCGCTCGGGACGGTCGCGAACAAGGCCGGCCGCGTGGCGGGGATCACGATGGGAGGCGGCGACGCGGTCCTGCCGGGCGTTCTCGGGACGGCCATGAGCAAGCACTGCCGGTACGAAGTCGCGAGGACTGGCTTCAGCGCGGCCGAAGCCGCTGCGTGGAACGTTCCGGTCGTCGCCGCGACGATCCGGAGCAAGACCCGCGCAGGATACTATCCGCAGTCGGAGGACATGAACATTCGGCTCATCGCGTCGGCGGAGAGCGGCCGCCTTCTCGGAGGGCAGATCGTCGGGGGGCAGGGGGCGGCGAAACGGATCGACATCATCGCGACGGCGATCCAGGGAGAAATGACCGTTCCGGATGTCGTCGACCTCGACCTCGGCTACGCGCCGCCGTTCTCGACGCCGTGGGACCCCGTCCAGATCGCCGCGCGGGAACTCCTGGGCGCGCTCGGAAACGCCGGATAAGGCGACGGGACGAAAACGGGAAGGGGGAATCCGGGATAATGCGCCGGATTCCCCCTTCCATCTATCGAAAACAGTGCGCCGCGTCGTCCCTTACGGCTGCGCGCCGCCCTGGTCGACGAATTCCGCGTCCACGACGTCGTCGCCCGGCTTGCCGCCCGCGGATGTCCCTCCGGCCGGACTTTCGCCGGAAGCCCCCGACGCCGAACGGGACGCAACGATCTGGAACATCTGCTTCACGTCGGAAATCGCCACCCTGATCTGCTCGATCGTCGCGACATCGTTCTTCAGAAGCGCCTTCGCCTCGTCCGCGAGCGTCCGGGCCCGCGCCGCGTCGTTTTCGGGAAGTCCCTGCGCGCTTTCGACGGCCTTTCCGAGCTGGTATGCCGCGGACTCGAGCTCGTTGCGCGCTTCGGCCCTCTCCTTCTTCTTCCGATCCTCCGCCGCGTTTTCCTGCGCTTCGCGGACCATCCGGTCGACCTCGCTCTTGTCGAGGCTCGTCGACCCCGTGATCGTGATCCGCTGTTCCCTGCCCGTCTCGCGGTCCTTGGCGGTAACGTTCAGAATCCCGTTCGCGTCGACGTCGAACGTCACCTCGATCTGCGGGACTCCGCGCGGCGCGGTGCGGATGCCCTCGAGCTTGAAGTTCCCGAGAGTCCGGTTGTCGCGCGCCATCTCGCGCTCTCCCTGGAGAACGACGATATCGACGGCGGGCTGATTGTCCTCTGCGGTCGAGAACGTTTCGCTCTTGCGCACCGGGATCGTCGTGTTCTTCTCGACGAGCTTCGTCATGACGCCGCCCATCGTCTCGACTCCGAGAGACAGCGGGATCACGTCGAGCAGCAGGACGTCCTTCATCTGGCCCGAGAGGACCCCCGCCTGGACCGCCGCGCCGACCGCGACGACCTCGTCCGGGTTGACGGACATATTCGGCTGCTTGCCGCCGGTCATCTTGCGCACGAGCTCCTGGACGGCCGGAATCCGTGTCGAACCGCCGACGAGGACGACCTCGTCGATATCGGAAACGGAGAGTTTCGCGGACTTTATCGCGTCCTCGACGGGCACGCGGCAACGTTCGACGAGATGCGCCGTGAGCTGGTCGAACTTCGCGCGCGTCAGCGCCATCGACAAGTGTTTCGGTCCCGTGGAATCCGCAGTGATGAACGGCAGACTCACGTCGGTACTCGCGCGCGACGACAGCTCGCACTTCGCCTTCTCCGCGGCTTCGGTGAGGCGCTGGAGCGCCTGCTTGTCCTTCCGGAGATCGATGCCGCTCTCGCGTTTGAATTCGTCGGCGAGCCAGTCGACGACGACGTGGTCGAAATCGTCGCCGCCGAGGTGCGTATCGCCGGATGTCGAGAGGACTTCGACGACGCCGTCGCCGATATCGAGAATCGACACGTCGAACGTTCCGCCGCCGAGGTCGAAGACCATGATCTTCTGTTCCTTCTTCTTGTCGAGTCCGTAGGCGAGCGCTGCGGCCGTAGGCTCGTTGATGATCCGCAGCACGTTGAGCCCCGCGATACTCGCGGCGTCCTTGGTCGCCTGACGCTGTGCGTCGTTGAAGTACGCCGGAACGGTGATGACGACGTCCGTGATCTTCTCGCCGAGGTAGGCTCCCGCGTCGGTTGCGAGCTTCTTGAGGACCTGCGCGCTGATCTCCTCGGGAGCGTAGTCGTGGCCCGAAACGTGGAAGCGAACCGCCCCGTTCGGCCCCTCGATGACCTTGTACGGCACGATCGCGCGCTCGGACGCGACCTCCGAGAACTTCCGCCCCATGAACCGCTTGACCGAATAGATTGTCCCGTCGGGGTTCAGCGTCGCCTGGCGCTTCGCGAGCGATCCGACGAGGCGTTCGCCGTCCTTCGTGAAAGCCGTCACGGAGGGAGTCGTCCGGTTTCCTTCGGCGTTCGCGATGACCTCCGGCGCTCCCCCCTCGATAACCGCAATCACCGAGTTCGTCGTTCCAAGATCTATTCCTACAGATTTCTTCATTCGAGTCTCCCTCCTGACGTTGCGGCTCCGAATGGCCGCTTGAGTCTGATTTTCCCTGACCTATGCGACAGTATAGCCGATTTTCCGATCTTGTCAATATTGGTCAGTAAAAAATTCCGAGACCCGGATCGTGTACAATATCCGGTGGCGTCCGGAACGGACGCCGGAATTCAGGGAGGGAAGGTCATGACGAAAAAAGCTCTGATCCACGGAACGGTCGAGACGATGGCCGGACGGACGCTTCGCGACGCCTGCGTCGTGATCGACGGCGGAAAGATCGTGTCCGTCGAAGAGAGGGGAACGGCGCCCGCGGGGTGCGAGATCATCGACGCGGCCGGCGCCACGGTGACGCCCGGCTTCATCGACGCGCACACGCACATCGGGACGTTTTGCGAGGGGTTTCCGGAAGCGATGGAAGACGCGAACGACATGGTCGACCCGATCGCGCCCCAGCTCAGGATCCTCGACGCGATCTACCAGGACGACACGGCCTTCGCCGACGCGCTCCGCGGCGGCGTCACGTGCGTCCAGACGCTGCCCGGTAGCGGCAACGTCATCGGCGGGCAGGGAGCCATCATCAAAACGAAGGTGGATGTCGTCGACCGGATGGTCGTCGCCGCCCCCTCGGGGATGAAGGCCGCGCTCGGCGAAAACCCGATCCGCATCTACAAGGAAAAGAACAAGCTGCCCAACACGCGGATGGGCAACGCCGCGCTGATGCGCACGGCGCTCGTGAACGCCGCGAACTACCGGGCGAAGAGGGAGCAGGCGGAGGCGAAGGGTGACGCCTTCGAGCGCAATCTCGCGTGGGAGGCCATGCTTCCGGTGCTCAACGGGACGATGCCGCTCCGCGTTCACGCCCACAGGTGCGACGATATCGCGACGGCCGTTCGGATCGCGAAGGAATTCGGCGTCCGACTCACGATCGAGCACTGCACGGAAGGGCACCTGATCGCGGACTTCCTCGCGGAGAACAACGTTATGGCGGCGGTCGGTCCGACGCTGACGGGCAAGCCGAAGATCGAGCTGCGCAACAAGACGTGGGAGACCCTGCCCATCCTCTACAAGGCCGGGGTGCACCTCTGCATCATCACCGACCACCCCGTCATCCCGCTCGAGCACCTGTCCGTGTGTGTCGCGCTCGCCGTCAAGGCGGGACTGCCGCGCGAGGCGGCGCTCCGGTGCGTCACGCTCGGCGCGGCGGAGCATCTCGGGATCGAGGATCGCGTCGGAACGATCGAACCGGGCAAGGACGCCGACGTCGTCGTGTGGGACGGCGATCCGCTCGACGCGCGCACGAGCGTGCGCTACACCTTCGTGAACGGGGAGATTGCCTACCGGGCGTAACGTTGCTTCAGAAGGCTGTATCTCCCGAAATGAAATTTTCCGGGAGATACAGCGTATAATGACCCCCAAGAACGACCGAAATGGGGTGGAGCGGGTGGCGCTGAAATACGACCTGCTGGATCTCGGGAGGCGCGGGGAATATGTCGCTCTCTACGGGGCGTGTCAGGAATGGACGTCGGACTACACGTTCGTGAATCTCTGGGCGTGGACGGACGAGCGCAGGTACGAATGGGCCTTCGACTCCGGGTTCTGCTGGCTGCGGATCATGTCGCCGCTTCCCACGAACTGGGCCCCCGTGGGAAACTGGATTGGCGTCGACTGGAAGCCCATGCTCAAGAGGCTCTTTCCCGAAGGGGCGGTCTTCGAGAGAGTCCCGGAGCCGCTCTCGGAAATCTGGCGGCGCACCCTCGGAACGCACGCGCGTATCGAGGAGCAGCGATCCGAATGGGAATACGTCTACCCGGTCGGGGACCTGATCTCGCTGAAGGGCAACCGCCTCCATGCGAAGCGGAACCTTCTCATGCAGTTCCGCAGGCTCTACGACTGGACCTACGAGGAGATCGGACGCGACGACATCGACGAAATCCTCGCCCTTCAGGGCGACTGGTGCCGGTGGCGCAACTGCGACGACACGCCGGGGCTCAGGGCGGAGAACCACGCGATCACGAGAATCCTCTGCGACTGGGACAACCTTCCCGGACTCATGGGAGGGCTGCTCCGCGTCGACGGACGCCCCGTGGCCTACACGATCGCCGAAGGGCTTTCGTCGGGGGGGCCGGATATGCTCGTGATTCACTTCGAGAAGGGATTCACCGACTACAAGGGAATCTACCAGGCGATCAACCAGACCTTTCTCGAGCGCTCAGGCTCGGCGTACCGCCGCGTAAACCGCGAACAGGACATGGGCAGCGAATCGATCAGACAGGCGAAGGAGTCGTACAACCCTTCCGGATACCTCAAAAAATACCGCGTGACGTGGCTTGGCTGACCCCATGACGCTCGACTTCCGTCCGGTCTCGCAGGCCGACCGCGACGACTACCTCTGCGCGTGCCGGAAGATGCCGCTCGCTGCGGGCGACTATTCGTTCGTCACGCTCCAGGCGTGGCGCGAAGAGTGCGGCTACGAGTGGGCGACGGATCCCGAGACGCCCGACCTCTTCTGGATCCGCGAGACGCGTCCGGCCCCGCTGCTCTACGCCCCGGCGGGCGACTGGAACCGCGACTGGGACGGAATCTTCCGGCGTCTCTGGCCCGAAGGCGCGGTCTTCGACCACGTCCCGGCGCCGCTCGCGCTGATCTGGAAGCGACAGCTCGGCGCGCGGATTATCGCCGAAAACCGGCGGAACCTCTGGGAATACGTCCACAGGAGAAGCGACCTCGTCGACCTTCCAGGAAACCGCTTCCGCGCGAAGAAAAGCCGTGTCCGGAAATTCATGGAATCCTGCGACTGGACCTACCGGGAGATTACGCCGGAAACCGTGGAGGAGATCCTGCTCATGCAGGGGGAGTGGTGCCGGTGGCGCAACTGCGACGGCACGCCGGGGCTGCGCGAGGAAAACCGCGCGATTACGCACGTTCTCACGTCGTGGGGGGATCTTCCCGGCCTGCTCGGAGGGGCGCTGTCCGTCGACGGAACGCTCGTCGCCTATACGATCGCCGAGGCGCTCTCGGCGGATACCGTCGAAATCCACTTCGAAAAGGGGTTCACCCGCTATCCGGGCGTCTACCAGGCCATCAACGCGATATTCCTCGAACGCACGGCGACCTCGTTCGCGTGGGTCAACCGGGAGGAAGACCTGGGCGACCCCGGGATGCGGGAGGCGAAGATGAGCTACCACCCCGCCTCCTTCATCCGGAAGTGCCGCGTGACCTATCTGAGCGAATAGGGCCAGCCCATCACGCCGCCTTCGAGAACCGCGACGCGCTCGAATCCGAGGTGCCGCAGGATGCAGAGGGCGTCCCATCCGCGGATCGAAACCTTGCAGAACGTCACGATCTCGCGGTCCTTCGGAAGTTCTCCCGCGCGATTCCGAAGCTGCCCGAGCGGAATGTGGATGAAGTCGTACGGCAGACGCCCCTGCGCGTCGAGCTCGGGAGCGGTCCGAACGTCCAGAAGCAGCGGAGTCTCGCCGCGTTCGAACTTCGCGGCGAGTTCCGTCGCGCTGTACGAGGGCATGAGGCCGTCGAGTTTGTTGCGGAGCGCGTTCGCGGCGTGCGTCAGCATATCGAGCGCCGTGGAGAACGGCGGCGCGTACGCGAGGTCCGCGTCCGCGAGATCGTCGACGGTCATCCCCGACGCGATGGCGTTCACGGCCGCGTCGAGCCGCTTGTCGCCCCTGCCGTTGCCGAGAAGCTGGAGTCCGAGGACACGGCGGCTCTTCCGCTCGCACGACAGGCGCATCGTCAGCGATCCGGCGCCCGGCATGAAGTGCGGGATATCGCAGCCGACCACCGTGACCGCGACGGGGTCGAGCCCGGCCTCGAGGACCTCGGCGTCCGTCAGGCCCGTCTTTCCGGCCGTCAGCTCGAAGAACTTGAGGATCCCGGTGCCCTGAACGCCGCGGAACATGGCCGGAAGTCCGGCGATCGCATCGGCGATCACGCGCCCTTGGCGGTTCGCCGTCGACCCCATCGGTTGCCAGACGCGCTTTCCCGTCAGGAAATTCACCGTTTCGGCGCAGTCTCCGCCGGCATATATATATGGATCGCTCGTGCGCATCCGTTCGTCGACCGCGATCGCCCCCCGCGCCCCGAGCTCGAGCCCCGCGTCCTTTGCGAGGGCTGTGTTCGGGCGGACGCCGACCGACAGCAGCACCATATCGGACGGCAGCGTCCGCGCGTCCGTCCGCACCGACTTCGCGGTTCCCCCCTCGCACTCGATTTCGAGAACCTTCTCGCCGCCGTGGAACTCGACGTCGTGGCGCTCCATGCACTTCTTGAGGCGCAAGCCGAATTCGCCGTCGAACACGGCCGGCAGGGGCGTCGCGAGAGCGTCGACGACGGAGACGCGGATTCCGCGGTTCACGAGGCTTTCGACCATCTCCATGCCGACGAGCCCGGCGCCCACGATCACGGCGTTCCGTACGGTTCCCGAGTCGACCGCGTCGCGCATCGCGAGGGCGTCCGGCATCGTCCAGAGCGTATAAACCCGCCCCGAGTCGACGCCGGGAATCGGAGGACGGATCGGAGACGCGCCGGTCGCGAGGACGAGCGCGTCGTAAGGGAAAGTCCTCTCCTCGCCGGTGTTCAGGTCCGTCGCGCGGAGGATCCTGTTCGCCCGGTCGATGCGCGTCGCCATATGCCGCGTCAGTACCTCGACGTCCTTGACGCCGCGGAAGTACGCCGCGTCGCGCATGACGCCGAGCGCGGTTCCGGCGAGCTGCCGGTATTCGGACACCACGCCGCCGACGTAGTACGGCAGCCCGCACCCCGCGTAACTCACCCAGTCGCCCTTCTCGAGAACCGTCACCTGAGCGTCCGCGCAGACGCGCATGAGCCTCGAGGCCGTCTTCGCGCCGCAGGCGACGCCTCCGACGATAACCACGCGCCGTGTCATGTTCATTCCTCCCTCTCGGTATCGTCTATTGCTGATCGTCGAGCGTATGGAAGCCCGCGGTCTCGATCTTGCGCTCCGCGCAGACCGCCTTCACACGCTCCGTCGCGTCGCAGGGGAATTCGCACGCGAGGCCGCAGCTGGCGGAAAGCTGCCGGGGGACGGGGACGACCTTCACCGTGAGCCCCTCTTTCCGAAGCGTGCGTTCGAAGAGAATCGCCATGCTCGTGATGTGAAACGTTGCCAGACACTTCATCGAATCGCTCCTGTCGTATCGGAAGAATAGTATGCGAGGCGCATTATACCATCCCGGGGTGTCCGGCGCGAATACGCCGCGGAACCGCACGGATACAGGCATGAGAAGCCCGCTTAAGAAAACGAAAATACTTGACATCATAAACGGAGTGTGTAAACTTGGTCCGTATATCCCGCAACCCGCGCGGAAAACTCTCCCGAATGTGGTCACTACGGGACATATTCGCTTGCGTTTCTTGGTGAGATTCCGTAGAATCTGCTATAATCGCGGATGCGGGGTGTCCGCCTTTCGGCGGGCCGCATCGGACGGGTACCATGAGATATCTGGCAGCCTGATTCATTCGAACGGAAGGGGGGATCCGCCCACCGGAGAAGGGTACCGACAACGGAATATCGCGCGCGTGGTATGAAGTGTTGGTGATTTTTCGGAAGCGGCGACCCGGGGAATTCGGACTCCGGTAAGCCCGATCGGTTCTCATAATGCAGATTCTTTCCGAAAAGGAGGAATTACTGGATGAAGAAGCTTTCATGTTTTGCGCTTGTTCTGCTTTTCGCGCTGATGGCGACAGTAGCGTTCGCCTCTTCGCCAACGAATGTGACCCACGAACAGGCGGCGACCGTCACCGCTATGGATACGTTCATCATCAGCGGTGAACCTTATGGTGCCGACGGCCTTTCGAGCAGCGCCTATAAGGACTATACGGCGGCCGGAGCTCGCGAGAACGATGCCGCGCAGCTTGGTCAGTACTACCTTCTGTGGCAGTCCGCGAACCTGAACCGGAACAAGTGGCTCGTGGATAAGAAGGACGGATTCACGCTGTATGTGCAGCGGACCGGTGCTGCCGGCAATACGACGGTGTCGTTCGATCTCGTTGCCCGGAGCGGACTCGTGAATACGGCGAGCACGTTCAAGTGGGATTCGACGAAGTGGGCCGCGCTGACGAACAAGTGGCAAAACAAAATCATCAACGATGTGACCGGAGTGGCGAGCGTTGACTTGGCTAACCTGAACGACGGGTTCCAGGGTTTTCTCGTCCGCACGGCGACGGATGCCGATGTCCACGACCCGATGGTGATGCCGTTCAACCTCACTTTCGTGACGTCCGGGGAAGGGCTTCCTGCTGTGCCGAAACATTATGTCCGTACGGTCATGAGCGGCGACATGGTGGTTGACCGGAACTCTCTGTGCGCGATCGACTGCTGCGCGGTGACGTTCGAGCTCGACTGCTGCGACGAGACGTTCGTGAGCAACGATGTGACGGATCAGAAGGGCTACACGCGTCACGTCAAGCTGTACTTCAACGAGCCGAACCGTTACGGCGTATACTGCTGCCAGGATTTCGGGATCTGGGTGACGTCTGCGGACCGTACCGATGCGACGCCGGGGAACGCGGTATTCAGCCCTGATTTTGCGACGGCTCACCTGAACGACGAGAACATGTTCCGTGTGCGTGTCGCCCCGAACGAGCGGATTACGTGGAACACAAAAAATGTGCAGGGCAAGTATACGGACGACAGCGTTGTGAAGTACTTCTGGCCTGTGGAGAAGGATCTGACCAACACCTACAGTCGTCGGACGGCGATGCAGGACTGCGGCTTGAGGTATGACTGGGTCCAGTTCTATGCTGCGGCTCCGTATACCGGAGATGCGGCTGGTGTGAAGGATCTTGACCTGATCGACGTTGCGGACAACTACTTCGGCCAGATGCAGTATCTCGGCGTCTGGTACGGCGGAGCGAACTGCGTGTGCGGTACGGATCCGTGCGCTGAAGTCGAAGTGATCGATGTTCCTCGCGTTGCGATCCAGAACCTCGGTGTCGACGCGCTCGACATCAAGACGTCGCAGGGCGGAATCCAGGCGAACATCTGTTCCTCCGACTGTGGACTTTGTGATACCGTCAGCGGCGATCCCACGTTCCGTCATGTATATGGAACGGGTGTTGATTACAGCACTCAGACGGGATACCTCGGAACAATCTCCGTGGACCAGGCGTACCGTTGGGGTGACTTCAACTATCTGAGCGGTGCGGCGAACGGCGATATCATCAACGACCAGTGCTCCTGCTGGATCTACCCGGCGTTCACGAAGACGATGCAGCCGAAGGCGAACAAGGACTTCAAGCTTGCGGCGAACGATGGCACGGGGGTGACGGGACGCTGGAACACCGCGTACACGGTCGGGAAGCTTTCGTCGTCGAACCCGGATCCGTGCTGCGTGGGTGACCTTCTCTTTGTGTGGCAGCCCTGCGACTGCGGCGAGCAGACGAACGTCCGCGAGGCTATGACTGCTGCCGGCTGCACGACGACAGACCTCCGGTTCCCCGGAGTTGACACCACGTATCTCACGCTGGACACGGGGATTATCGTGACCAACAACACGTGGGATATGCAGCGGATTCCGACTGACGACAAGAGCACTGAGGCGCTGTGGTACAACTACTTCAAGGTCAAGGACGTGAAGTACGATTCCACGACCCCGAAGCCCTCGATGGTTGGTGTCCAGCTTCGCTTCACGCTTGACTCCGCTGATTTCGCTGCGGCCGGCTTCAATCAGGATGCGAAGACGTGGAGAGGAGATTTCTGGAACACGTTCACGGTAATCGCGGTTCTGAATGGCCAGAAGATCGATCTTTCGTCAATTCTGACGAAAGCTGACTTCGATTGGCAGGGTTCCCTGTTCGCGAAAGTTGATGAAATCGTGAACAGCGCTGCCGGGCAGTCTGCACGCAAGACGAACACCGAGATCACAGTGTACCTGCCGATCTTCTCAGTGAACGGCGCGCTGTGCGACTCTCTGGTGAAGTACGTCACCATTCCGGCGACTGGTAACAAGATCATCGTCGCGAACGATGGCGTGCTTGACGGATACTTCAAGGGAACGTTCTACATCGCGAAGAAGGGCACGGTTCCGTGCACGATCACCGTTTCTGACCCGACGCTGCTTGTCGGCGAAACGAAGACGGTCACACCGGTTGTTGCCGAAACCTGCGCCTGCTCGGACGTTGTCTGGGGAGCGATTTCTTCAGATGTCGCCTCGGCGGTTGTTTCCGGTGACTCGCTCATCGTGACGGGCCTTAAGGTCGGAACGGTCAAGACTTCTGTGGCTCTCAAGTGTGACGAGACTGTATCGAAGGATGTTACGATTACTGTGACACAGGTCGTAACGCCGACGACGGCGCCGAGCAGCAGCAGCGGCGGATGCAACGCGGGTGCGTTTGCTCCTCTTGCCCTTGTTCTTCTTGCTCCGCTCGCCCTTCTGATGAAGAAGTAAGGAATCTGTTCAGTTTATTTGATTGAGTCTTGCTCCACAGAAGAGGAAGGGTCCTCATTATGAGCGCCCTTCCTCTTCTTATATGCTGCTGACAGCATGTACAGATATGTTCTTCAGATTACGCCTGAGTCGTAATTATACGGAGTGAATCGACGAGTATTTCACTTATAATTTCAATAGAGGTTCCGTGAGAGTCCCCTTGATTTTTGTATCCCGATTTTCCTTCGATTGAAAGGAGTGTGGTGTCTTCTGCCGATACGACGAGATATTGTGAGAATGTCTGTTGGGGTGATTGCGTTTCTCTTTGCCTGTTTCACTGCGACGAACTCCTCTTCGGCGGTGCAGTTTTCTAATGATGCGAAGATTCGGAAACAGCTCGAAAGTCTTCAAAAAATGCCTCTTTCCGGAGATGCGGTCTACTTTCGAAGGGGTATGCCTGCATATAATTTTCCTTCAGATGCTCCTGTAGGCCTTACAATGACGAGCTTCCCAAGACTTATGCTTCAGGGGAAGGGAATTATCGACGAAATCCTGTTGAGGATCCCCGAAAGTCGAACGTCGTATCCCTTTGAGTTTTCTCTCGGATGTGGGTGAGGAGGAAGCGTTGGCTCTGTACGTGTTACAGGCCTTGAAACGGTTATGAGGCAGGAGCAGGAAAAATATCAGGTGCTTGATGTGATGCTTCCAGCCTCACGGGACATTAACAGTTTCGCCATGCTTTCCTTTGAAAAAGATGGGCAAAATGTGCGTCTTCCGGTGAGATTTTTTTCTTTCTCTGAGAGACCGGTGAGCCTTACGGTCTCATGGAAAAGGAGTTCCAATGATGATTGGAACCTCTTGGGGACTGTCACATCGTTGCCGGCGAAAATTTCATGCCAAGAACAAATGCAAATGTCAGGGAGTGATTTCCTGATATTGAACAGAGGAAATGCCTCCGTTCAATTCAAAAGCGCCATACAGATACTCATACCTCGGGGGAATTCTGTCTGGCAGGCGATTTCTCTCGGCGACAATACGATTCTTCCACCGGGGTATGCCGGGACGATACGTATCGGCGCTGAAAGTAACTTCTCACAGATTCACGTACAATTTGAGCAAGGAGACCTCATCGTGGAATCCAGCCGGTAATTTTTTAGCACCGATTCGAGAATTCAGATAATAAAAGCCCCCGCAAAAAAAACTTGCGAGGGCTTTACTTTTGCAGGAATATTCGGGGCGGTTTTATCGCCTTCTGGAAAGCGCAAAAATCGGAATAGCGAGCAGGATCATAGAAAACGAGAAAACACCTATTGTGCAGCCACCCCCACCGGATGCTCCGGATGCTGAAGGAGATACCGATGGAGCAATGGTAACCGTGACAGATGGTATTGCTGTCGGCCCTGGTGTCGTAGTAGGAACACCGGTTGGAGTGGGATCTGTAGCAAGCGGAGTCACGTTTACTTCGTTTGAGCGTCCTTGATTGTCTCCTCCAACGACGTCGAGGAAGAACACGTAAACGACACCGGGTTCGAGATTTCGTACCGTATAGTTATTCATTGCGGAAGTAATCGTTGCGCCGGGAACAGTCGCAAGTGCCCCGGTTGTTGTTTTCTTGTAATAGAGCGTTATTTCAGTACACCCGGACGGGGGTGTCCATCTCAAGGTCGCACTTGCAGGGCCAGGCGTTGCCGCGAGATCACTGATCGGATCCGCCACGGGATCCGGATTGGGGCCTCACCCGCGTCCCGAGGTTGCGCAATCTGAAGCGAAAGAGATGCCACACAACAAAAAAGCGACGAGCAGCAAAAAAAACGCCGTTGGAATACTTTTATTCAGACGCCTCACGATACATCCTCCTCTCGATAACAGGCCATTATTTTACAGGCGTAATGAACCCCCATTTTCCCTTGGGTTCCTTGACAGCTGCCAAGATCTTTCCGTCCGACAATTTCATAAAGGAGTACGCCATTTCAAAAGTCGGAGGAATGATTTCCGCACCCTTTGCATCAATATATCCCCAAAGACTTGTTTTCGCATCTTTGAATGCGGCAAGCCCTTCCGAAAACGGCCAAACCATCGGGTATTTCGCGGGGATGACCAGATTCCCCGTCCTGTCGATAAAACCGCATGCGTCGAATTCGGGCATGATCGGCGCAAGGCCGTTCTGGAAAGGGAATCCGCCCAGACCCTCTTTGCTGAGGAGTACTTTCCCTGTTTTGTCGATGAAGCGTACTATCCTGTTCGAGAGAACAACAGCAACTCCGTCTTTGAAATTGGATGCGTATTCAAATCTATCCGTGCTGGCGATAACAGGTTTTCCTGTCATATCGATATAAACAAAAGAAGACGCTGCGCTGACAGGAGCCAATCCCTCTTCGAACCGACCTGCAAACTCAAATTGTGGCTCGATCTTCACGTTACCCTTTGCGTCCGTATATCCCCACTTCGCTCCTTTGAGAAAGGCGGCCATGCCGGAAGAAAACCCATCAACCGCTATTCTGCCGAACTTCGGTTCAATGACGAATTTCCCCGTCTTGTCGATAACGCCCCATTTAACGTTATCCGCTGTTGCTCCGGCCAAACCTTCCGACATATTCGTCAATCCTTTGAAATCCTCGGGAATAGCTCTTTTGCCTGTAGAGTCGATGAGAAAAAAAACATCTCCAGATTGTACACGAGCTACGTCCTCGTGGAAGTCAAAAGCACGATCGTATACCGGTGGAATGACGAAAGTAAATGATTCGGACGCAAAACTTATTCCGCCAGAAGCGATGGCGACTAAAAAAAGTACGCAGAAAACTTTTTTGGGAAAGGAAACACGCATTCGTTCAAGACCTCCTCGTTTTTGTTTGAGCCTTCATTGCATTTCAGACATTATATTTCCGGAGTAAGCCGAAAACATACGGGAAAAGTACGGGAATATGCACACCAAAAAAACAGCGGACTCCTCCCCGCCTTCCTTATAGAGAAAAGACAGTTGTTTGAAGACAGTTCGTTAGGAATGTATGTTTTCTCAGCAGTCAGAACAACTGTGAGTCAAGCTTTATTATTGTGCAAATGCTTCCAGCCAGACTAAGAGGGATGTATTATCGGAATATTCATTGCTTATAAACTAGGTGTTTTCGTCTCCTTGACCATCATCTCGCGCAACTTTCGCTTGAGCACCTTTCCGACGCTCGAGATCGGCAGTTCCTGCACGAACCGGACCTTGCGCGGGACCTTGTAGTACGCGAGTTTCGACTTGCAGCGACCGACGATGTCGCTCTGCGTGAGTCCGGCGGACTCGTCGGCGATGACGAACGCGACGGGCACCTCGCCCGTGACGGGGTTCGAGATGCCGACGACGGCGGTTTCCCTGACGCCCGGAATTTCCCTGATGACGGTTTCGACCTCCTGCGGATAGACGTTGAATCCGCTGACGACGAGCATGTCGCTGACGCGGTCGAGGATCGCGATGTAGCCGTCCTCGTCGATGCGAACCATGTCGCCCGTGTTGAACCAGCCGTCGCGGAAACGTTCGGCGGTCTGTTCGGGGTCACGGAAATAGCCCGACGCGACCGAAGGCCCCCGGACCCAGAGAACGCCTTCCTCTCCCGCTGGAAGCGGCGTTTCCGCTTCGTCGCGGATCTGGACGTCGTAGCCGGGCATCGGAAGGCCGACGGTGCCGGTCCGCCGCCGCGCGTCGCTCGGGTTTGACGCGACGACGGGCGAACACTCCGTGAGGCCGTAGCCTTCGAAGGTGATGACGCCGAGTTCCTTCCGGAATCGCGCTTCGAGCGTCGGATCGAGACGGCCGCCGCCCGTGAGGATATAGCGGAGGTTTTCGGGGAGCTTTTCTCCCTTCGAGACGGCCCCGAGGATGAAGGGGAGCATCGTCGGCACGGCGATGAGGATGTCCGGTCGCGCTGCGCGGAGCGATCCGAAGAAGGCCGGAAGCGGCATGAACGACGGCGAGATCGCTTCGGAGAGGCCGCAGACGAGCGGCAACAGGCCGCAGACCGTGAAGCCGAAGGAGTGGAAGTTCGGCAGGACATTCATGAGGGTTTTGCCTTTTTCGAAGCCTTCGACCGTGTGATGGACGGCCGTCGTATTGTCGATGAGGTTCGCGTGGGTCAGGGGGACGGCCTTCGGCAGCCCCGTCGTACCGGATGTTGCGAAGATGACGGCCGTATCTGCGGAGCCGGGGACGTCCATCGTCCGGATGTGGATGTCCGGCAGCGGCCCGACGGGGGAAACCTGAACGGACGGGATCCCGCATCTTCCGGCGATTTCGGCGATCGCGTCGAACCCTGGGCCGGTGACGACGAGCGCGGGGGCGAGATGCGCGACGATCCGTTCGGTCCATTCCGCGCCGCCGCGCGGGTTGATCGGCGCGAAAGTTCCGCCGAGCGTCCAGACGGCGAGCGAGAGAATATGGACCATCGGACAGTTCGGCAGAAACGCCACGATCCGGTCGCCTCCGCGGAAGCCGTTCTTTTGCAGGGTCTCGGCGCACTGGTCCGCGAGAAGCATAAATTCCCTTCCAGTCATCCAGCGTCCTTCGAAAGACGTGGCTCCGGGGCTCCAGAGGAACCTGTCGGCCCCGTGGCCGGAGGCCCGCTTCCGGATGAGTTCCTCGAGTCGTTCGCTCATGCGTCCTCTCCACCTCTCCAGTCCGATCAGTATAGAGAATATCACGGGGCGGTTCGGGAGTGAAGTGCGGAGGAAGGACTTCGTATGCTTCCGGTATAATACGAATCACTGTGCGGGGACCGTCCCGAATACTGGAGGAGATAGCGGTGCGCGTTCTGTATTTCGACTGTTTCGCCGGGATCGCCGGAGATATGACGCTCGGGGCGATGCTCGACGTGATCGATGGGCTCGAAGGCTCGAAGGACTTTGCGGATGCGTTCCCCGCCTCAGTGACGACGGCGCTTGGCGTTCCGGATGTCGGCGTCCGCGTCGTCCGGGACCGGCGCGGGGGCGTTTCCGGCTACCGGATTGAGGTTGCGACGCACGAGCATCACCCGCACCGCCATCTGCACGACGTTCTCGATATCATCGAACGAAGCAGCTTTTCCCCGTTCGTCAAGGAGCGCGGCGCGGCCGCATTCCGCCGCCTGGCTGAGGCCGAGGGGAGCGTTCACGGCGTGTCGCCCGATGAGATTCACTTTCATGAGGTCGGGGCGATCGACTGCCTCGTGGATGTCCTCGGATCGTTCATGCTGCTCGAGCGCCTCGCGCCCGGACGCGTGGTCTGCTCGCCGCTGAACGTGGGATCGGGGACGGTGAAATGCGCGCACGGGGTGTTGCCGGTTCCCGCTCCCGCGACGAGCGCGCTGCTCACGGGTGTTCCGATCTTTGTCGCGGGGGGGCCGATGGAGCGCGTGACACCGACAGGGGCGCTGCTTGCGACGATGATCGCCGACGAGTTCGGATCGCTTCCGGCGGGGAAGCTTTTGGCCGAGGGGCGCGGGCTCGGCGGCCGGGAGAGCGATATCCCGAACGCCCTTCGCGTCTTCTGCCTGGAATGCGCGTCGGGCGCCGGACGCTTGCCGCTGGAGCATGACACCGGCGTGGTGCTCGAAACGAATATCGACGACATGAATCCGCAGTTCTACGCGCCGGCGATGGAGCGTCTCTTCGAGGCAGGGGCGCTCGACGTGTGGCTGGAGTCGATCATGATGAAAAAGGGGCGCCCTGCGGTACGCCTCTCATGCCTCTGCCGGACCGAGGAGCGCGAGACAATGGCCTCGATCATCCTGCGCTGCACGACGACGCTCGGGATGCGCTGCATCGCCGTGGACCGGCTCAAGGCCCGGTCCGAGTCGCACGCGCGGGAGACGTCGCTCGGAACGGTGCGGCGCAAGGATGCGATGCTCGGCGGCGAGAACATTCATCGGTCGCTCGAATACGACGACCTCCTCGAGATCTCGCGGAAGACCGGAATCTCACTGCCCGAGCTTCACCGCCGGCTGAGCATCGAGACGGAGGACTAGGGCAGAGCCGGGGGCGGCTTCGCGAAATTGATGGCCGCGGGTATAATCGTTTTTCGGAGAACGGCATAAAAGATAACGATTTTTCAGGAACCGTAATCGTTTTGGCGGGAGGAAGCCGTGACTCAAAGAAATCCGGCGGGGATTGCGCAGAAGGACGCCTCTCCCCGCAGGAACTTTATAGCGGAAGAATCTGCCGAAGATGCGATTCTCGCCGGGATCTCTCAGCGGATAAGATGTTCCAGTGGAATTCCCAGACCCTTGTGCAGATTCCGGATCATCCTGAGCGAGAGCTTTCGTTTGCGGTTCAGAACCTCGTAGACCCGGTTCGTTCTTCCGATATACGGGACGAGATCGGCCGGAGAGAGTCCTTTTTGCTCCATCGCGAAGGTAACGGCCTCCACGGGATCGTTCGCATCGATCGGGAAATGTCGCGTCTCGTAGGCTTCGACGAGTGTCGCCAAAACATCGAGCCGGTCCCCCTCGGGTGAATCCGGGGCGGCATCCATGAGCCCCTCGATTTTCCGGAGAGTTGCTTCGTAATCCTCATGTGTTCTGATTGGCCGGATTTTCATCTCATTCACCTCACGTTCCCGATTCGTCTCAGATTTTCTGGACATCAATGCCGTCGTATTCCTCGTGTGTCCCGATAAAGCGGATATACACGATTTTGTAGGGATAGTTGATCCAAACTACGAGACGGTACTTATTGCCGGCTATGTTGAAAACCGCACGGCCGGATTTGAGAATGCTCGCGTTTCCGAAATCGCGTTTTACATCGGCTGGAGAATCCCACGCGCTCTTCTTCACCGCGGCATACCATTGCGTGAGGGTGCATTTGGAATCTTCACGCCCGGGGTGTTCGTAGAATGCCTTTAGTCGGGAAAGCGCGATGATCCTCATTGGGGAATTATAGTCCCATTTTGGGAGTTTGTCACTGTTTCACCCGGCGACGCCCGATCGACGTTCGAGCCGCGGCAGTGCGTCGACGAGCTGCTTCGTGTATTCCGCCCGGGGGGACGAAAGAACCTCGCGGGTGTTCCGGTCTTCGTGGCGGGAGAGCCGCTGGAGCGTGACACCGGCGTGGTGCTCGAGACGAATATCGATGACATGAACCCGCAGTTCTACGCGCCCGCGATGGAGCGTCTCTTCGAGGCGGGGGCGCTCGACGTGTGGCTCGAGTCGATCATGATGAAGAAGGGGCGCCCTGCGGTACGCCTCTCATGCCTCTGCCGGACTGAGGACCGGGAGACGATGGCGGCGATAATCCTGCGCCACACGACGACGCTCGGGATGCGCTGCATCGCCGTGGATCGGCTCAAGGCACGTTCGGAATCGCGTCCGCGGGAGACGTCGCTCGGAACGGTGCGGCGCAAGGATGCGATGCTCGGCGGCGAGAACATTCATCGGTCGCTCGAATACGACGACCTCCTCGAGATCTCGCGGAAGACCGGAATCTCACTGCCCGAGCTTCACCGCCGGCTGAGCGTCGAGACGGAGGACTAGGGCAGAGCCGGGGGCGGCTTCGCGAAATTGATGGCCGCGGGTATAATCGTTTTTCGGAGAATGGCGTAGAATATAATCATTCTTCAGGATCCATAATCGTTTTTCAGGGAGGAAGCCGTGTCCGAAAACATTCCCGTGAAGTCCGCACGAAGACCGGCGGGGTATGAGGCGCTCATCGAACGATTTTGCCTTGACGTCATTCCGAATTGGCGCAGATCCTTCGTCGCACAGACGGGCGAGCATCGGATCGACGTCACGGACGGAGCAACCGAAGAGACCTATCCGTCGCGATACTGGCCGGGCCGCCGTGATCCATGCCGCGGTCGTCGCCTGGGGATTCGTCTTTTTGCACCCGTTCGAGGACGGAAACGGGCGGATTCACCGCTTCCTGATCCACAACATTCTCGCCCGACGCGGCTTCACGCCCGAGGGGATCATGTTTCCCGTATCGGCGGCGATGCTGAAGGATCGCGCCGGGTACGGCGCATCTCTGGAAGCATTCTCGCGACATCTCATGCCTTTCGTGGACTATTCGCTCGAGGGGGAAGGCCGCATGACCATCGGCAACGATACAGCCATATGGTATCGATATATCGACATGACCCCGCAGGCGGAAGCGCTCTTTCGTTTTGTCGAATGAACGATCGATACGGAACTCGCGGATGAACTTGCGTTTCTGGCGAACTACGACAGGACGAAACACGCCATTCGGGAGATCGCAGACATTCCCGACAGAAAAATCGACATCTTTATCCGCTTCTGCCTGCAAAACGATGGTAGACTCTCCGGACGAAAACGCTCGGACCATTTCGCGTTCCTGTCGGATGATGAAGTCGCCCGTATGGAGCAGGCCGTCCGGGCGGGGTATTCTTCTCGGTTTGGAAAATGATATTTTCTGGCGCATGACTTGGTATGGTGCGTTGGATGAGCGTCGAGATGGAGAAATGAGTGATTATAATTGTAAAAAACTTCATTTTGCGAGGATGTGAGCGCCATTCCGGATTATAGACTGCAGCGTATCCGCGACCCGCTCTACAATCTGATCGAATTCGGCGAAAACTCATTTGACGACGCGATGTGGAAGGTCATCCAGACGAAAGAGTTCCAAAGGTTGCGCAGGATTCGCCAGTTAGGTTTCTCGGAGTTCGTGTATCCCGGCGCGACGCATACCCGTTTCGCGCACAGCCTTGGCGTGTATCATATGGCGCGGCGGCTTATGGAGATCATTCGTCGACAGCAGGACGGATTTGACGAAGCGCGGTCAGAAATGGCTCTGGCGGCCGCTTTGGTGCATGATTTGGGACACGGTCCTTTCAGTCACGCGTTTGAGGATGTCGGACGCACGCTCGATATACAGTTGGCGAATCACGAAACTGTCACTGCGTGGTTGTTGCGTGAAGGCGACGTCAGCAAAGCCCTGAAAACGCGTGGAAGCGGTTTTGACGACGATGTAAGCGCCGTAATCGCGTCCGAGCAGAACGACATCTACAGCGCCGTGGTGTCGAGTCAGTTCGATGCGGATCGGCTTGACTATATGCAGCGGGATCGTATCATGACGGGGACGCAACTTGGGATGGTCGATCTCGAATGGATTCTTTCAAACCTTGAGATCGGACGTATTTCATCCGGAGTAGACGATGAATCGGTTAACGAGGTAGAAACCCTGGTTCTCAATCGCAAGGCTATTCATGCAGCCGAGTCGTATATCCTGAATCTCTTCCAGCTGTATCCGACGGTGTATTTTCATAAGGCGACGCGCGGAGCGGAGAAACTTTTTACGGCCCTTTTGGTGCGACTCCTAACTCTGGCCGGAGAGGGTTCGTGGAAACGTATCGGTCTTCCGCGACAGCATCCTCTGTTGGTGTTTGCCGAAAAACCGGACGATGTTTTGCGGATGTTTGCTCTTGATGACATGGTGGTATGGGGCGCGCTTTCTTTCCTGGAAAAAAGCAGCAAGGATCCGCTTGTAAAAGATTTTTCCGGACGTATTTTGAACCGCAGGCTTTTCAAGTGTATCGACATTCGGGAGAAGCTTGAACAAAAAGGCATAGTGGGCAAAGACCTGGAAAACGCCTGTCTGAAGGTTGAAGACGCCTTGAAAGAGTGGGACAGGGAGCAAAAACTGCAGATTCCGGCGGTCCTGGTCGATCATGGAGAGCGCTTGCCGTATAAGCAGAACAGCGCGAAACAGTTGAATCGAATCCAGGTCCGAACCGCAAATGGCGGGACGGACGACATCGGAGAATATTCCATGATCGTAAAAAACATAGAAAAATTCTGGTTTTCCAGAGCATATATAAGTGAAGCCGATACTACATCGAGAAAACATGTCGAGGATATGATTGCGAGAGTAAGTGCAGGGTTTTGTCCGGACAAGGGGGATGAAAAAACATGCTGAGAAGAGAGTGCGCCGAGCTTGTCGCCAATATTGTCCGTGAGGCGGGGGGAACGCTGATTGGCCGCACCAAACTCCAGAAAATCGCATACCTGCTGAAAAGCGCGGGGCTTTGCCCGCATTTCCATTTTCAGTACCATCATTATGGCCCTTACAGCGAAGATCTCTCGATGGCCGTTCAGGATGCGAAACTTCTATCGATGTTGCGGGAGGAACTTTCTCCTACTTCCTGGGGAGGCGAGTACGCGACGTATCATTCCGATGGAAGCGCCACGTGGAAGCCTGATGAGCACAAGACAATCCTGATCCGGATTTCCTCGGGTGCGCGTTCGATAGAGCTCGAACTTGCCGCTACGGCGGTGTATCTCTCCCGGAGAGAGATGTCTCCTGATCCTTGGGGAGAAACCGCTCGACGCAAACCTGAAAAAGCGGATAAGGAACGTTTGATTCAGGCGAAAACCCTTTACAGAAAACTTCGCGAGGCCGTCCCGGAGCTTCCTGTTTTGCCGGAATGACGGCGCGTCGTTTTTGTAGCATCGGCTGGCGTCATTATCGACACGCTTGCAGAAGTTTTCGATTCAGGGTCAGCACGTCGATTCCTCCGAATTGAAAATCGGAGTCGTGTGTCAACAATTTATATTGCCGTTGGTGGCAGATATCGACACGAAGCGAGTCATTGAGATCGATTTTGCCGGAGGAGAAATCCGTCAATGCCCGGCGAAGATCCAGCGAATCGGCCGGTATTGCGTGAGTTTGGCAGAGATTGACGATCGGCAATACCGGTTCACATATTCGCTCAGTATCAATGGGTCGAGGATGGGGTGGGCCTTTGCCTTCAACAGTCTGGCGAAGACGCCGGGATAATTCGGAATTACCTTGGAGAGGGGCGATACAGAGCTTCATCTCTGCCTCCTGGAAAACAACAACACAGCTTTGCCTCAGTTGATTTCTGAAAAAAAAGTCCGCAACAATCAGCGGCGCTATCGGACAACGCAATGTGCATGTTCGGAACGTTCGAGCCGCGGCAGCGCGTCGACGAGCTGCTTCGTGTATTCCGCCCGGGGGGACGAAAGAACCTCGCGGGCGTTTCCCGTCTCGACGACCCGGCCGCGCCTGAGCACGACGACGCGGTCCGCGACGCGGGATGCGAGCGCGAGGTCGTGCGTGACGAAGACCATCGCGGCGCCGTTTTTCACGGCCCGAAGAAGAACCTTCACGACGTCCATCCGCGTGCTTGCGTCCTGCATGCTCGTCGGTTCGTCGCACAGGAGGAGTTCGGGTTCGAGGATGAGCGCGCGGGCCACGGCGACGCGCTGGCGCTGTCCACCGGAGAGATGGAGCCGGACGCGGGAGTTGAGAAGTTCGTCCCCCTCGATGCCGAGCGACGCGAGGATGGAACGCGCCCGTTCGCGAGCTTCCGGCGCGGATCTTCTGCCGTGGACGACCGTCCACGGCTCCGTTGCGGCGTCGATCGCGGAAAGCGTCGGCGGCAGTCCGCCGTACGGGTCCTGGCAGACGTAGCCGCATCGTCGGCGCAGTGAGATCAGGTCTTCGTCGCCGCAGTTCTCGAGATCGCGCCCGAGAAGCGCGACCCTTCCGGAGACGCCGTCCCGCTGCAATCGCAGCGCGACGCGGAGAAGCGTCGTCTTGCCGCTTCCCGACTCCCCGACGATCGCGAGCGCGCTTCCCCTCGCAAGGTTCAGGGTGACGTCCGAAAGCGCCATGTGCCCCGAATGGTTTCGTCTTCCGCCATCGAACGTGACGGAAAGGGACCGGATGTCGAGCGCGTCCGCCGTCGTGGTCGTCATGCGCGTTCCTCCTGATGGGAAAAAGCGGACCGCGATACGAGCGATCCTTCGAGAAGGGCCTTCGTGTGCGCGTGCCGCGGGGAATCGAGAAGACTTTCGGGTGTGCCGCGTTCGACGATCTCGCCGCGGTACATCACGTTGATGTAGCCGGCGCGGGAGAGCGCGAGCGGCAGGTCGTGCGTGACGAGGAGAACCCCCGTGGGGCGGGACGCGCCGTCCGGCCGTTCCGACGCGAGGTTCGCGATCGCGTCCATGACCTCGCGCTGGACGACGACGTCGAGCGCGGTGGTCGGTTCGTCGGCGAGAAGGATGTCCGGTTCGCAGGCGATCGCGAGGGCGACCGCGGCGCGCTGTTTCTGCCCGCCCGAGAGTTCGTGCGGGTAGCGGTTCGCGAGATCGGCGGGAAGCCCCGCCTTCTCGAGGAGTTCTCTCGTCCGGTGTTCCGCGTCGCGCCGTGAGAGTTTCATGTGGAATTCGAGCGTTTCCCTGATGTGACGTCCGACCGTTAGGACGGGCGTGAACGCGTTCATGGCTCCCTGCGGGACGAGCGCGACGCGCTTCCAGCGGTAGGCGCGGAGCGCATCGTCGTCGAGCCCGAGAATCGAATCCTTCCCGATCCGGATGTCGCCCGAGATGTCCGTCCCGTTCGGCAGCAGTCCGAGGATTGCCATGACGAGGGTACTCTTTCCCGACCCAGACTCTCCGACGAGCGCGGTCATGCCCCGCGAAGAAACCTCGAGATCGACGCCACGGACGGCGTGGACGGTCCGTGCTCCCGACCGGTAGGTGACGTTCAAATTTTGGATGACGAGCCCGGATTGGTCTCCGTTGAGTGTTTTTGTGACGTTCATGCGCGACTTTCTCCCTCCGTTGCGCTTGACCGTGCGCCGTCGCCCGGGCGAAGCCGCGGATCGACGATTTCCTCGAGCGTCCGGCCGATGTCCAGAAAGATCAGGCAGAGCAGCGATATTCCGAGCCCCGGCGGGAGCAGCACCCACCAGGCGCCCGCCGTGAACGCGCCGCCGGCGTGCGCTTCGTGGAGCATACGGCCCCATGAGAGGATTCGTGGGTCGGAAAGGCCGAGGAATGACAGTCCGGCCTCGGCGAGGACCGCTCCGGGAACGCCGAGCGCGACGGTTGCCAGAAGCAGCGGCAGCGCTTCCGGCGCGAGATGGCGCGCGATGATGTACCACGGTCGGGCTCCGATGCCTCGCAAGCCCTCGACGAAGGGGGCGTCGCGAAGCGTCATCGTCATCGACCGGATCGTGCGCGCCGTGCCCATCCATGAAAATATCGACAGGATCAGAACGAGTTGCCAGAGCCCCTTGCCCCAGACGGAGGCCAACACCATGAGGATCGGGAGCGTCGGGATCGAGAGGAGGATATCGACGAGGCGCATGAGGATCTGATCCGTCGCGCCTCCGAGGTATCCGGCAGCGAGCCCGGCGGCGAGTCCGAGGAGCGAGGCGACCAGCGTCGCGGCGATGCCGATGACGAGCGAGATCCGGATGCCCGCGACGAAGACGGCCCAGACGTCCCGTCCGCGTCCGTCGGTTCCGAGGATGCCCGATCGGCCTCCCGCGAGCCTGACGGCGACGCTCGCGTCGGACGGGAGGTCGCCCGATGCGGCGAGTTCGTAACGCCCGTGCGTAGCGAAAAGCACGCGCGGAATGTTCGCGAGCGGCGGCATTCCGAGTGCGCGTTTGAACGACAGATCGCGCCCGTCGAGAAGGAATCGGTCGGCCTTCGGGAGCGTCGCGGAGGACGCGAGGACGGATTTTCTTCCGTCGGGCGCCCTGAGCGTCACGACCCACGGCGACGCCGTGGCTGAAAGGCCCGTTCCTTCGACGACGATATTCGAGGGAGGTGCGAAGGTCCAGTCGAAGGCGAGCGATCGGACCGTCGTGCCGAGCGAGTACTCGGAAGAAGGCGGAATCGTCCTGTCGGCCCAGAGCGGCCTGGAGTACGGCGCTCCGGTTTCCTTCAGGGGATCGGGGGTGATCGCCGGCGAGAATACGGCCGCGGAGAGCAGGATCAGAAGCGCGAGAACGCTCCAGCGCCCGAAGATCTTCATGATCGCCCGACCGCCCGCACGCGTGGATCGACGACGCGGTAGAGGACATCGGCCAGAATGTTGCAGCCGACCGTGAGAAGCGCGAGGATGTAGAAGGCCGCGCCCGCTGCGGGATAGTCGTGTCCCGAGACCGAGTCGAGGAGGAAGCGTCCGACGCCGTGGAGCGAGAAGACGGTTTCCGTGATGACGGCGCCGGAGACGATTCCGGGGAGCGAGAGCAGAAGGACCGTGAGAATCGGCGGCAGCACGGTCCGGAAGGCATGTCCCCAGAGGATCCGTTTCGACGTGAGTCCTCGCGCCCGGGCGAGGAGGATGAAGTCTTCGGAGAGCGTCTTGACCATCAGGTTGCGGACGTAGAGCGCCCATCCGCCGAAGCCGAGGATGACGAGCGAAAAAACCGGAAGCGCGAGGTGCCGCGCGTAGTCCAGAATGCCTGCGATTCCCTGCATCGGCGGAATCGAGACGGTTCC
Source organism: Lactivibrio alcoholicus (assembly GCF_055390895.1). Lineage (NCBI taxonomy): Bacteria > Thermotogati > Synergistota > Synergistia > Synergistales > Aminobacteriaceae > Lactivibrio > Lactivibrio alcoholicus. The sequence continues at coordinate 808,626 of NZ_AP042471.1, read as the reverse complement.
GCGCAGGGGGAATATCGGCCAAAAGACCGAAAAGACCATGAGAAGCACGAGCTGGACGAAGAATGACGGAAAGGAAAAAGTGACGGCGCCGGAGAGCAGGACGAACTTCTCGATCCACGAACCCCGCCTCGCGGCCGCCCGGATTCCGAGCCATATACCGAGAACGGCCGAGAGAGCGAGCGATGTCGCCAGGAGCGCCACGGTATTCGGGAGTCGCGACGCGAGCTCTTCGATCACCGGGCGCCCGGTAAGGAACGAGACACCGAAACGGAACGTCGTCATCTGCTCCAGGTAGAGCAGAAACTGCTCGGGCATCGGGCGGTCGAGTCCGTACTGCGCGCGCAGGGCGGCCTTCGCCTCCGGAGAGAAACGCGGGTCGACGATGCTCGCGACCGGGTCGCCCGGCATGATCCGGAAAAGGATGAAGTTGAGCGCCAGCACGACGGCCAGCACGAGCAGGGACTGAAGCAGGCGTCGCGTCATGGCCGGGGGCGTGTCCAGAAGGAATCGTTCCGCAGGAAACGGACGTATTCGCCGGGTTTGTATCCCGCGAAGACGAACGGGCCGGAACCGACGAGGTTGCTCATGTCCGGTCTGAGCGCGCTTTTCTCGCGCGCCGGCTGCCAGCTCCGCCAGTCGGAGACGCTTTTCAGGATGTGGGCCGGGAGAATCGGGAGTCCGCCGATGTTGTGAAGGCTCCAGTAACTCGTCCGGTCGAGGTGGACGACGAGCGTCAGGTCGTCCGGCGTTTCGACGGACGTGACACCGCCGACGGAATCGAGGTACCGCGGAACATTATTGGCCTTGAGGTAGTGGATCGTGAATGCGGCGTCCCGTGCCGTGAGCGGCGCACCGTCGTGCCAGGTTACGCCGTCCCGAAGCCGGAATGTCAGCCGTGTTCCCGCTTTCCCGGACGGTGTCGCCGACGGTTCGGTCGCGACGTCCCACGAGAGGGCGATCCACGGGATGTCGCCGAGAGTGGCGGGATCGACCGCGATGAGGGAGTCGTAGAGGAGGCCGAGAACCTGCCAGTCGGTCGCGGCGCTCGCCGAGACCGGATTCAGCGTCCTGGGCTCCTCGCCGAGCGTCATGAAAAGCGGGCGGGGATCTGCGTTCTCGCGCTCCATTCCGAGGAGCGTCCATGTGTTGTCGACGGTGCTTCTCTCTGTGGTCAGCGTTCCCTTCCAGCCCTTGCGGATGGCCGAGACGGAGTAGCGGCTGTAGAGCGGCACGACCGGGACGATGCGCGAGAGCGCCTTCTGCGCGTCGCTCGCGGCATTTCGGGCTTCCGCCTCGTCCGGTGCGTAGCGAAGGCGTTCGAGAATCGCGTCGAGCGCGGGGTCGGAGATCCCCGGGATGTTGTAACCTCCCTCGACGTCCATGCTCGAGTGGTAGAAGACGAAGAGCGAATCGGGGTCGCGGCTCATCTGCCACGCCATGACGTAGGCGTCGAATTTCCGCTCGTTCATCCGGGAGATCATCGTCGAGAAATCCATCGGATCGGCCTGGATCGGGATGCCGATCGACGAGAGGGCTTCGGCGATCGTGACGGCGAGTTCGGCGGTCGTCGGCGCGACCTGCGCGGTCGGCGTCATGAGCTTCATCGGAGAGAGGGCTTTCCCTTCAGGAGAGACGAGCGTTCCCTGCGGGTTCCACGTCCACCCGGCCGCTTTCAGACGTGCGCGCGCCGCGACGGGGGAATACCCGTACAGCGCGACGTCCGGCTCGAAGTAGGGGGACGCCGGTGGCAGGAATGTGGTCAGAGATTCGGCGTAACCGCCGAAGAGCCTGCGGATGAGCGAGTCGCGCGGGATGACCTCGCAGGCGGCCCGGCGGAGTTCGACGGCGTTCCACGGGAATGTCCGGACGTTGAATCCGAGGAAGAAGCCATGGAAGCCCTGCGCGAGCGAGAGTTCGACCGACGGGTTCGCGGTCAGCCGGTCGATGTCGGTCGGACGCGCGAGGTCGCCGAGAATGTCCACCGTTCCCTTTTCGAGCGCGAGGATCTGTGCGTCCTGGTCGCGGATAACGGTCATGTAGAGTTCCCGGATCTTCGGCCCTCCCTCGGGGAGCGGGACAGGCCGCGTTCCGTCGGATGCTGCGGCCGGGTGTCCGCCGAACAGCGAAAAACAGCATGCCATGGCGAGGATTGTGCGAATGAACGACATACGGATGCCCCCTTCGGAGACTTTTTACAATTATAGCGGCTCGAAAGAATGAGAGGGTCCGCAGGAGGGCGGAGAGGGCCGATTATTCCGCTTTCCTTGGGATTCCGTCATTTTGTTGGGCAATTGTTTTCCGGGGAGATGAGGCGGGCGATTTCGAAAAAAGACGTATCCGACCCGTCGACGCGACCCCGGAACGGGATGCTCCGGGGAGGCGATGAAGAAATGTCCCGGTACGGAGAGAGGGTTCAACGAGAAGGAGGAGAGTGTTGCCGGAAGATTAACTTTTCGAACTGAAAAATCAAAAGTGCAAAGATGTACTATCGAACGATAAGATAGAAACATCTTTACGTCCGGGAGTGATTCGATGTCCTTGCGTCGTCGCATTCGGTCTCTTTTCGTTGCGTGCGCCCTGCTGATCGTTTCCGCATCCGGTCCCGACGCGTTTGCCCTGAGCTGGGACGTCCATCTCGTCGAGCCGCAGCCGAACCCCTGCCGGACTTCCGTCGCGGTGGGGAAATGGGGGATCGCGGTGCTGTATTCCGACGGCCAGACGACGGGGGCTCGACTCGCATGGGGCGGTCCGGACGCATGGAGCTTCGAGGCGCTCTCTGCGCCCGCCGACTCCGGAACGTGGGGCCGGTGCTGCACGCTTGGAAACGGGGATCTGTTCGCGGTCTGGTATCACACCCCGCTCGGACATTCGCTGATGACGGCCAGGGGGCGTCCGGGCGCCGGTTGGGAGGTCGCTTCGAAGGAGTATGTCGGGGAGATGCCTTCCGCGAAGGAACAAGGCCTCTCGCTTGCCATCGATCGCGTCGGGATTCCGTGGACCCTTATCGTGACGCGGGATACCCTCTATCCGAACAATGGGCTGCCGAAGCTGATTTCCCCGACCTCCGGAACTCTTCTGGCGAATAAGATCATCGACCTCGATGGGAGAATGCAGTATTCTGCGGGAGCATCCTGCGATATCGTTATCGATTCAAGTGGAATGATGCATTTCGCGTATTACAGAACCGATACGATGGTGCTCAAGTACAGAAACTACCCGTATCATGACAATATCTGGACAAAGCCGAGAATTACGGAGGGGTTCGAATCTCTGGACGGAGTATCGCTCCTTCCACTTCCTGACGGATCTCTCGCCGCTTTTTTCAAGAACAATTCCGGCAACGTCGAAAAGAGGAATCTCTGCTGCCGCATCTTTTCCGGAGACGTCTGGAGCGCTCCGGACACTCTCGATGCCGCTCCGGGAACCGGTGGGTTTGCGACGAGTCTGACGGACCGTCGCGGAAAGTCGTACGTCTTCTATTCGGGCGGAACGGCCGGAGGTGTCCGGATGCTGACGGACCGGACGGGAGAATGGCGGATTCACGTCCCGGATCCCGATTCCGTTCTCGGCAGCCGCTGCGCCGCGGCTCTTTCCGGCGACGCGGTCGTCGTGTCGTACTGGGATGCGCTGTCGCGTGCGGTGAAAACGCTTCTTGTCCGGAACGAACCGCCATCGGCGCCGTCGGGGCCGAATCCTCCGGACGCCGGCGTACTCGCGGCCCCTCCGGACGCTCTGTCATGGAATGCGTGCAGCGACGACGAGAGCGACGGCGTGTCGTACTCCGTCTACGCTTCTGATGCGAAGTGGAAAACGGACTTTCTCGAAGAAGGCGCGAAGATTCTATCCGGAGAAGCCGTCCTTTCGGTGGATCTTCCGGACTCGCTGCGCGATTCGTCGCCGGTCTTCTGGCGCCTCGTTGCGACCGACACGTACGGTGCGATCAGGGAAGGCGCGACATGGAGCTACGAAGTTATCCCGTCGCCGACGGCAATTCTCACCCAGATGCCATCACTTTCTCCGTCCGCAACACCCGTCCCGACTTCCGTTCCAGAACTGACCCCTACATGGCGTCCCAGCCAGACGACGACGCCAATGGTCCCTTCGCCCGTATCGGGACGTGGCGAGGATAAAACCGGATGCGGTACGAACGGGTACTCACTCGCGATAGTTCTGTTTCTGGTCCCACTCATGCTGGCCCGACCGCTGGACAGAAAATGACCCGGTTCCTATAATCGCGGATAGAGCAGGTGCGAGTAGGAAAAATACTCGGAATACCGGAAGATTCGAGTCCGCGTTTTTGAGGGAACGAATCTCGATCCTGGAGGATTCCTGATGACGAAGCACGCGCTGATTACGGGCATTACGGGGCAGGACGGGGCGTACCTCTCGGAGCTGTTGCTGTCGAAGGGGTACGAGGTTCACGGGATCAAGCGGCGAAGCTCCCTGTTCAACACGGGGCGTATCGACCACCTGTACGAGGATCTCCACGAATCGGCCGGTTCCGGCGGCGGGCGCCCGCGCTTCAGGCTCCACTACGGGGATCTGACCGATTCGTCGAACCTTATCCGGATCATCCAGGAGGTCCGTCCCCGCGAAATCTACAACCTTGCCGCCCAGAGCCACGTGAAGGTCTCGTTCGAGGAACCCGAGTACACGGCGAATTCCGACGCGCTCGGAACACTGCGCCTCCTCGAGGCGATACGGATTCTCGGTCTCGGGGAGACGACGCGCTTCTACCAGGCGTCGACGAGCGAGCTCTACGGAAAGGTTCGGGAGACGCCCCAGAGGGAGACGACGCCGTTCTATCCGCGGAGCCCCTACGCCGCCGCGAAGCTCTACGCCTACTGGATCACGGTCAACTACCGGGAGGCCTACGGAATGTTCGCGAGCAACGGAATCCTGTTCAACCACGAATCGGAACGCCGGGGCGAGACGTTCGTCACGCGGAAGATCACGCGCGCCGTCGCGAAGATCGCGCTCGGACTCCAGAAGAAGACCTATCTCGGCAACCTGAACGCGAAGCGCGACTGGGGGCACGCGGCGGACTACGTCGAGGGCATGTGGCGGATCCTGCAGCATTCGAAGCCGGACGATTTCGTCCTCGCGACGGGGGAGACCCACTCCGTCCGCGAATTCGTCGAGCGGGCGTTCGGAGAGGTCGGAATCGCCGTCGAGTGGCGGGGGAGCGGCGTCGACGAAAAGGGCGTGAACGCGGCGACCGGAGAGACGCTCGTCGAGGTCGATCCGCGGTACTTCCGTCCGACCGAAGTCGAACTGTTGCTCGGTGATCCGTCCAAGGCGAAGCGCGATCTCGGCTGGGAGCCGAAGGTCCCGTTCCCCGAACTCGTCCGCCGGATGGTGAAGAGCGATCTCGAACTGTTCCGCCGCGACAAGCTCTGTTCGGACGCGGGCTACGCGATGGGGCCCGCGCTGGAGGACTGCTGATGACGCCGTCGCCGCGCGTCTACGTCGCGGGACACCGGGGCCTCGTCGGGAGTGCGATCTTCCGCAGACTCGTCGCGAAGGGGTACGATTCCCTCGTCGCGCGGACGCGGAGCGAGCTCGATCTTCTCGACGCCGCGGCGACGGACGCTTTCTTCCGGTCCGAACGGCCCGACTGGGTCGTCCTCGCGGCCGCGAAGGTCGGCGGAATCCACGCGAACGACACCTGGCCGGCCGATTTCATCAGGGAGAATCTCGTCGTCCAGGCGAACGTCGTCACCGCGGCCTACCTGTCCGGCGCGACAAAGCTCCTCTTCCTCGGAAGTTCGTGCATCTACCCGAAATTCGCGCCGCAGCCGATCCCGGAGTCGGCGCTCCTGACGGGGCCGCTCGAACCGACGAACGAACCCTACGCGGTCGCGAAGATCGCCGGAATCGTGCTTTGCAGGTCGTACAACCGGCAGTACGGGACGAATTACATTTCCGTCATGCCGACGAACCTCTACGGACCCGGCGACAACTACGACCTCGAGACGTCGCACGTCCTGCCCGCGATGATCCGGAAGTTCGACGACGCGAAGCGGTCCGGGGCGCCGGAGGTCGTTCTCTGGGGGACCGGGACGCCGAGGCGCGAGTTCCTCCACGTGGACGACCTCGCGGACGCGTGCGTCTTCCTCATGGAGACGTACGACGGATCGGAAATCGTGAATATCGGGACGGGCGAGGACCTCGAGATCCGCGAGCTGGCGACGATCGTCCGGGACGTCGTCGGGTACGGGGGCACGATCCGGTGGGACGCGTCGAAGCCCGACGGGACGCCCCGGAAGCTTCTCGATGTCACGCGCCTTCATGCTCTCGGGTGGCGACATTCGATCGCGTTGCGGGACGGAATCGAACGGACGTACGCGGATTACCTCCACGCGACCGCCCCCGTCCGGGGGAAATGATCCGTGCTCGATTCCCTCATCACGTCGAAGACCCGCCTGAAGCTCCTCCTCAAGTTCTTCCTGAATCCCGGCACGAGCGCCTATCTTCGCGGACTTGCCGACGAGTTCGGCGAATCGACGAACTCCGTCCGCGTGGAACTGAACCGCCTCTCGAAGGCGGGATTTCTCGAAGCGGCCGCGGAGGAGGGAGACGGGCGGACGCGGCTCTATCGCGCGAACGAACGCCATCCGCTCTTCCCCGAGCTTCAGAAAATCGTCCGAAAGGTGACGGGGATCGACCAGGTCGTCGAGCAGATCGTCTCGCGGCTCGGGAACGTCGAACTCGCCTTCATCACGGGGGACTACGCGCGCGGCGTCGACTCCGGGCTCATCGACCTCGTCCTCGTCGGCGAGATCGACCGGGCCTACCTCGACTCCCTCGTCGGCAAGCTGGAGGGGATCATCCGCAGAAAGATCCGGACGCTCGTGCTTTCGGCGGATGAACTCGAGCCGTTGCGTTCCCGTCTTGGGACCGGCCGGTCGCTGATCGTCTGGAACGCGGGGCGTCGGGAAACGACGCCGGACGAGGCGCCGCGAAGTGAGGTTACGGACGGAGGAACAGCAGCCCGGCGACCGCCGCGGCGAGGATGAGACGCTGCGGGTAGGACGCGAGGACGCGGACCCGCGAGAGCAGGACGCACGCGACGAGAAGCGCCCAGAGGACCGGGGCCCCGAAGAGCAGTGGACGGGCGAGCGTCTGGAGGGCGACGAGAAGCAGCCCGGCGACGGCGGGGCGGAGCGCGGCCCGGATCGCGTCGACGGCTTTCTTTGTCTTTCCGTGGGCCCGCGAGAAGAGCCACAGGATGGTCCCGAGGACGAGGAGCGGCGCGCCGACGACGGCAGCGGTCGCCGCGATGGATCCCGCAACGCCCGCGAGTCTGTAGCCGACGAACGTCGCGGCGTTGATCGCGATCGGGCCAGGGGTCATCTGCGCGAGCGAGACGACCTCTCCGAATTCGGTCTCCGTCAGCCACGGGTGCGAGGCGACAAGTTCGTGGTGGAAGAACGGAATCATCGCGAGCCCCCCGCCGAACGCGCCGAGCCCGATCCGGGCGAAGACCGCGACGAGCGTCAGGATCGTTTCCATGCCGTCCTCCCGAAGAGCAGCGCCCCGCAGACGGCCGTTCCCCCAATGAGCGCGAGGAACGGGTGGATCTTCGTTCCCAGGAGCAGAAAGATGGTCGTCGCGTATCCCGCCAGTTCGGGCCACCCCGTGACGGCAAGCCGCGTGATCCTGAGAACCGCCCAGCCGACCGTCACGACGACGCCGACCGAAGCCCCTCGGAAGAACGCGGTCATCCAGGGAGTTCCCATGTACCGGATCAGAAGTCCCGAGAGCGACAGGATCGTCAGAAACGGCGCCATCGCGGTTCCGATGACGGCGACGAGCGACCCCGCGATCCCCCATGGTGCGGTCGTACCGGGTCTCGGAAGGCGAGCTCCCGCGAGCCACGCGAGGTTCGTCGCCATCGGACCGGGAACGGCCGTCGCGAGGACGATCATATCGGAGATCTCGTCGTCTGAAAGCAGCTCCGTGTTGCGCAGTTCCGCCTCGATGACGCCGATCATGACGACGCCGCCGCCGATCGTGAACGCTCCGATGCGAAAGAAACGCAGGAAGATGGCGAGGAGGTTCACCGGTGTTCTCCCGTCCGTCCGGCATACGACGTTCCCTCGAAGCGCGGCATGGTGGCACAGCCGTCCTGCGAGATACCGCGGCCGGAGATGACGCTCGCTGCGGTCAGAAACAGGATTCGAACGTCGAGCGCGAGGCTCCGGTGATCGACGTACCATGTGTCGAGCGCGAACTTCTGCTCCCACGAGAGCGCGTTGCGCCCATTCACCTGAGCCCATCCGGTGATCCCGGGGAGGACGTCGAGCCGGCGCCGCTGTTCCGGCGTATAGAGCGGGACGTAGTCGACGAGGAGCGGGCGCGGTCCGACGAGGCTCATGTCTCCCCTGAGAACGTTCAGGAGCTGCGGGAGTTCGTCGAGGCTGAACCGCCGCATGAAGATCCCGGTCGGGGTCAGGCGGCGTTCGTCCGGCAGGAGGGCGCCGCGTTCGTCCCGGTCGTCTGTCATCGTCCGGAACTTGTACATGACGAAGGGGCGTCCTCCCATTCCGGCCCGGGGATGTCGGAAGAGAACGGGCGACCCCATGCGCCGCCGCACGAAGATCGCGAGCGCGAGAAAGAGCGGCGACAGCGCGACGATCGCCGCTCCGGATACGAGGCAGTCGAGAAGGCGCTTGACGGCGTCCGCCGCAGGACGCGCCGTTTTTTCGGCCGTCCCAGCCGTCACCGTGAACGTCCCGTGAGCAGCACCCGGCGGACGATCGCGATGACGCGGCCCTGCTGCTCTTCGGTCAGGTTGGACCCCGACGGCAGGCAGAGGCCGCGGCGGAACAGCCCGTCGCAGATCCCTTCCGGCGAGTGCGGGTAGTAGGCGTTGTTCGCGAAGACGGGTTGGAGGTGCATCGGCTTCCAGAGCGGGCGGGATTCGATGTTCTCCTGCGCGAGCGCTTCCATGAGCCCGACGGGCGTGACCGAGTGGACGTCGGGATCGATGAGGACCGTCGAGAGCCACCGGATCGAGAAGCATCCCTCGGGCTCGGGCATCCAGGAGATCCCCGGGATGTCAGCGAATGCGCGGACGTACGTGTCGAAGACGGCCCGACGTTGCGCGATGCGCTCGTCGAGGTGCCTCAGCTGCCCCCGACCGATGGCCGCGAGGACGTTGCTGAGGCGGTAGTTGTAGCCGATCTCGGTGTGCTGGTACCAGGGCGCGGGGTCGCGCGCCTGCGTCGACCAGAAGCGGGCCTTCGCGATCGCGTCCGCGTCGTCGGAGAGGAGCGCCCCTCCGCCCGAGGTCGTGATGATCTTGTTTCCGTTGAACGAGAGCACTCCGAAACGGCCGAAACTCCCGGCGCTCTTTCCCCTGTACGTCGCGCCGAGGGCTTCCGCCGCGTCCTCGAAGAGCGGAACGCCGTAGCGGTCGCACAGTGCGAGAATCGTATCCATCCGCGGCGTCTGGCCGTAGAGATCCGCCGGAATGACGGCCTTCGGCATGGTTCCGGTTCGTTCGGCGTCTTCGAACGCGCGTTCGAGGGCCGCCGGAGACATGTTCCACGTGTCGGGCTCCGAATCGATGAAGACGGGTTCCGCGCCGAGCCAGACGACAGGCGAGACGCTCGCGATGAACGTGAACGACGAGCAGAAGATCCGATCTCCTGGGCTGACGCCGAGAGACTTGAGTCCGAGGTGCAGGGCGGCGGTTCCGGAGTTGAGCGCGAGCGCCGCGGCGACGCCGACGCGTTCCGCGAGTTCCCGTTCGAAGGCTTCGACGTGCGGGCCGAGCGGGGCGATCCAGTTCGTCTCGAACGCTTCTCTGACAAGAGGGAGTTCGTCTCCGCTCATATGCGGCGACGAGAGGTAGATTCGGGGCTGGTCTTGCGGCATTCTGTCCGGTCCTCCTTGCCGGCCCTGCCGTGCGGGTTCGCGCGGCTCCCCGGAAGCGGGATGCGGCCGGATGTCGGGATCCGCCGTATTCCGGGCGAATCCGGTCATTATATACCATATAATTGCGCCCCGGACATCGGAAAAACTCTTCGCGGAGCGCCTGGCACCGTTCCCGCGGAAGAAACGGAGGAATCCCGTGCCGCTCCTTGTGTCGCTGTTTTTTCTCGTCTACGGATCGATGTACGCGATCGTCCTCCGAGCGTTCTTCCGGGCGATGTCCGGGTTTTGCGCCCGCGCGCGGGGCTTCCGATCGCCGGGTGGTGCGTTCTGATGGTGTCCGCCCCCATTCTCGTCCGCATCTTCGATCTCAGGGGATGGACGCTCGCGCGAAGCGCGGTCGCGACCATCGGCTATTTCTGGATGGCGTGGATCTTCCTCGCGACAGTCGCGTTTCTCGTGTCCGATTGTCTGTTCGTCGCGTCAGCGGGAATCGATTTTTTCCTGAAGACGGATCTCCGTTTATATTGTCCCTCTCCGGGGATTCTTTTCGGCGTCGTTGCGGGGGGGTGTCTTCTCCTCGTCGCCCGGGGCGAGGTCGAAGCGAGGTCGCTCCGCCTCGCTTCCGTCGTCGAGACCGGAAGCGCCGCGATGCCGGCGGACCGTTTCCGGATCGCGCATGTCTCCGACGTCCATATCGGGCCGGTCTCCCCCGTTCCGCGGCTCCGGATCGTCGACGTCGACGATCCGTCGACGTCCACCGGCAGGAAGGGCGCGGGACGGTCATCGTTTCTCGCGGGGCGGGAACGTGGGGCCCTCCGGTGCGGCTGCTGGCGCTGCCGGAAATCCTGATCGTCGATATCGTCCGTCCATAGAAGAAGAGAACCGATCCCCGGGAATCCCTGGGACCGGCTCTCTCACCCACGATGTGCCTTTCGGAAGTCAGTTCTCCTCGGAGGCCGGGACGTCGCAGGCCGGAAGTTCGATTTCGAAGGTTGCCCCCTCGTCGCTTCGCAGAAGTCTGATGTCGCCGCCGTACCCCGTGACGATGCGCCGCGCGATCGCGAGCCCGAGGCCGTAGCCGCCCTTCCCCCATTGCCCCCGTGCGCGGGACGAATCACCGCGGCTGAAACGATCGAAGATCCGCACCGCGGACTCCTCCGTGATGCCGACGCCGTTGTCCCGGACGAGAAGGAAGTATCGTCCGTCGCCGGGTTGGAGCGAGATGTCGACGCGCCCGCCATCGCCCGAACCGAAGCGTTCGCGGACGTATTTTACGGCGTTTTCGAAGACGTTCCTGACGGCCCGCGAAAGATCCTCGCTGCGGCCGCGGACCGTCGCGCCGGGAGCGACGTCGGCCGCGATGCGGATGGAGTCCGCGAAGGGATGCTCCCGGAGTTCGTTCGCGAGGAGCGAGACGAGTTCCGAGAAGTCGACGGACTCATCGTCCTCTCCGGACGGCCGTCCCTCTATGCGGGAAAGCAGCAGCAGGTCGTCGACGAGCCTCGTCATGCGTTCCTGCTGTTCGACGATCGTGAGGAGACATTTTCGTCGCGCGGTGTCCTCGCGTTCATCCTCGAGGAGAAACTCGGCCGCGGCGCGGACTGCCGTGAGGGGCGTCTGAAGCTCGTGCCCCGCATCGGCGATGAAGTCCCTCCGGGATTGTTCGAGTCGGTGTTCTTCCGTGAGATCCGTGAGCACGACGAGCGTTCCGGTCGCCGTCCTTCGCGCGCAGACGCGGATGTAACGCTCTCTGTGTCCCGGAAGGGTCAGCTCGAGACACGCATCCCTGCCGCGGAAGGAGTCTTCGACCACTGTGTAGATGTCCGCCGCGGGGAAGACCCGTTCGGCGGGGACCCCGGGTTCGACGTTCGGACGGAGATCGAGCAGCGCGATCGCGGCGCCGTTGACGTAACGGATCTTTCGGGCGTCGTCGAGAAGGACGACTCCGACGGGGAGCGACGTGACGATCCGCGAGAGATCCTCGCGCTCGGACCGGAGGTCGTCGAGCGCGCCGCGGAGCTTTTCGGACATCGCGTTGAGCGCTCCGGTCAAACGCCGGAGGTCGGGGTCGGCCATCAGCGGGAATCGCGCGTCCTCGCCCAGGGCAATGCGGTCGGCGGAATCGACGATGCGCTCGAGAGGGCGGAAGAAGCGCCGCACGGTCCACGTCCCGACGAAATACACGACGACTGCCCCGGCGAGCAGGAAAATCAGAAAACGATCGCGGATCGTGACGAGTGTCCTGCTGAGCGTTTCGAGCGGCAACGCGACGCGGACGAGCAGCGTCCGTTCCGACTGGGTTGCGGACTCCACGCGCCGTGCCGCGTAGAGCATATAGGTCTTCAGGCTGCCGCTCCAGCGAAGACTCGTCCCTTCGCCGCCCGCGAGAGCGACTTTCACTTCGGGGCGGTTCCTGTGGTTCTCGAGCGTCGCGGGATTCGCGTCGCTGTCGAGGAGGACCGTTCCGCCGTCGTCGATGACCGTGATTCGCCCCCGGAAGATGGCCTTCCACTTTGCGAGGTCGTTCCGGAAGGTGTCGAGCCCGGAATCGTGGATGACTTTCGCGATCGCCGCGGTCTGGCTGCCGAGTTCGGAGCGGTTCTGTCCGATGATGTGCTTCCTGAGGATGTTCGTGAAGAGCAGGATGCTTCCGATGAAGGCGAGCGCCATGACGAGCGTGAGCGCGAGGATGACCTTCTTCTTGAGCGTCGGCGCGAACATGTCAGTCCTCCCAGACGAGACGGTATCCCCGGCCGCGAAGCGACTGGATCGCGAGGGCCGGACGCTTCCCGTCGTCGAGCTTTTTGCGGAGTCGGGAGATATGGACGTCTACGGTACGTGTGTCGCCTCCGTAGAAGCTCCAGATCTTCGCGAGAAGCTCCTCGCGGGAGACGGTGCGCCCCATCCGGCGGGCCAGGAGTTCGAGAAGGCGGAACTCCGTCGGGCTCAGGTCGACCGTTTCGCTCCGGATGAACGTCATTTCGTCGTCGAGGTCGATCCGGAGATCCCCTTCCTCGATAATACGCGAGGCTTCCCTCCCGGTCGTCCGGCGGAGCAGCGCGCGGACCCGGGCGACGAGTTCGGCGAGCGAGAACGGCTTTTTCATGTAGTCGTCGGCGCCGAGTTCGAGCCCCTCGACGACGTCCCGTTCGTCGCGCCGCGCCGTCAGCATGATGACCGGCGTCGCGGCCACCTCGGGCATCGAGCGAAGTCGTCGGCAGACCTCCCAGCCGTCCATCTTCGGGAGCATGAGGTCGAGGATCACGAGGTCGGGGCGGAGCGTCGACGCCATGTCGAGCGCCGTGTCGCCGTCGGAGGCCGATTCGGTTTCGTATCCGTGGCGTTTGAGCGCACGACACACAATGTCGACGATGGCGCTCTCATCCTCGACGACCAGAATCCGTTCTCCCGTCATGCGTTACCTCTCCTTCGGCCGTCTGTAGTTGGTCGCTTTTGCGACCTTACCGGTGAGGATGTAGAGGACCCGTTCCGCTACGTTCGTGACGTGGTCGCCCGCCCGTTCGAGGGTTCGCGCGACGTTCAGCAGCAGTGTCGCCTGTTCGATGCGTTGCGGACGCTCCATCATGAGAAGGAGGAGCTCCCTCATGATCTGCTTTTCGAGGTCGTCGACGAGGTCGTCGAGCGGGAAGACCTCCCTCGCGAGTGCCGGATCGCGGCGTTCGAGCGACGACATCGCCTTCTCGAGCATTTCGGAGAGCGTCGCGGTCATCCGCGGAATGTCGATCAGGGGTTTCATGAGCTCCTTGCCCGCAAGTTCGAGCGCGGCTTTCGCGATGTTTCCGCCGTAGTCGCCGATGCGCTCGAGATCGACGGCCATGTGCATGATCGACGAGACGGTCCGCAAATCCTCTCCCAGGGGCTGGAAGCGGGCGACGAAATTCATGCATTCGTGGTCGATGCGTTCGGTGAGCTGATCCAGCGAGTCGTCCCGGTCGAGCACGGCGCGCGCCGTGTCCGTGTTCTGGTTCTTCAGCGCCCAGACGGACTTCGTGAGCGCCTCCTCCGCCATCTTCGAGAGGCGCATCAGCATCCGCGTCAGTTCGGAAAGATCCGCTTCCAGTTGCCTTCTGGCATTTAGTTCCTGCACGTCCGTTCCCTCCTCGAAGCCGGGATCTAGCCGAAGCGTCCGGTGATGTAGTCTTCGGTGCGCTTGTCGTCCGGCGCCGTGAAAATTTTGGTTGTAACTTCATATTCTACAAGTTCTCCCAGAAGGAAGAAAGCGGTGCAGTCCGAAATGCGGGCCGCCTGCTGCATATTGTGCGTCACGATGACGACCGTGAAGTTTTTCTTGAGTTCGCGGACGAGTTCCTCGATCCGGGCCGTCGCCATCGGGTCGAGGGCGCTCGTGGGTTCGTCCATGAGAAGGATCTTCGGCTCGGTCGCGATGGCGCGCGCGATACAGAGGCGCTGCTGCTGCCCGCCCGAGAGTCCCGTTCCCGGCGACGCGAGCGAGTCCTTCACTTCCGACCAGAGGGCTGCTCCCCTGAGGCTTCGCTCCACGATGCCGTCGAGCCGTTCGCGCGACCGTATCCCATGGAGTCTCGGACCGTAGGCCACGTTGTCGTAGATCGACATCGGGAACGGATTCGGCTTCTGGAAGACCATCCCGACGTTCCGCCGCAACGCGATGACATCCGTGTCCCGTGCGTAGATATCCGTACCGTCGATGACGATCTCTCCCTCGACGCGCGCGCCCGCGATAAAGTCGTTCATGCGGTTCAGGCATCGGAGCCAGCTGCTCTTTCCGCACCCGGACGGGCCGATCAGGGCCGTGACGGTATTGTCGAAGATGTCGAATGTTATATCCTTGAGGATATGTGCCTGGCCATAGTACAGATTGACGTTGCGCGACCGGATGCGGACGGTCTCCTTCATTCGTGTCGAATCTCCTTCCATGGTTTTCAGCGGCCGTTTCTGCGGAGTCTTCGCCGCATGACGACGCCCGCCGAACTGACGCCGAGGACGAGCGCGAGCAGGACGAGGACGGTGGCGTACTGGATCGGTCTCGTCTTCTCGATATTGACGCCCGCCGTCGCGAGAACCATGATGTGATACGGGAGCGCCATGACCTCCTCGAAGAGGCTCTTCGCGAAATCCGGGGAGTAGAACGCCGCCCCCGTGAAAATGATCGGCGCGGTTTCGCCCGCCACGCGCCCGATGCTCAGGATCGCTCCCGTGATGATGGTCGATGAGGCCGCCGGAAGGACAACCTTCACGATCGTCTGCCACTTCGTCGCCCCGAGCGCGCAGGATGCGTCGCGGTAGTCCTGCGGGACGGCGCGGAATGCCTGCTCGGAAGCCGTGACCACGAGCGGAAGCGTGAGGCATCCGAGCGTGAGTCCCGCGGAGAGCAGGCTCGATCCGAACCCGAGCGTCACGACGAAGAGCGAGAGACCGAACAGGCCGAACACGACCGACGGCACCCCTGCGAGCGAACGGATGGCGAGGCGCAGGATCTTCGTGAAGAGTCCGTTGCGGGAGTACTCCGCGAAATAGAGTCCCGTGACGACGCCGATCGGCAACGCGAAAAACATCGACACGACGACGAGCTGGAGCGTTCCCACGAGCGGGGTGCTGATGCCGCCTCGGGTCATGCTGTCCCTCGGCGGCTCGGTCAGGAATTCCCATGAGAGAGAGCTCCATCCGTTCGCTGCGACGTAGAGCAGGATGGCGAGCAGGAGCAGGACGAGAAACGCGGCCGATGTCCAGAAAACGGCCGTCATGGCATAGTCGACGAACCGTCTGCGGCTCATGAACGGATCACCGATCCCTTCGTTTCGATCCATGCGGAGAGCATGTTGATCGCGAGGGTCATCGCGAAGAGGATCAGTCCCGCGAAAAAGAGTGCGTGGTAGTGCGCCGAACCGACGGGAGTCTCGCCCATTTCGGCTGCGATCGTCGACGTCAGCGGCCGGACCGGGTCGAATATCGATTCGGGGAGAATCGCCGCGCCACCCGCCGCCATCAGGACGACCATCGTCTCGCCGAGCGATCTCATGACGCCGAGAAGGCACGCGCTCAGGATTCCGGGTTTCGCCCACGGGATGACGACATGGCGGATCGTCTCCCACCTCGTGGCTCCGAGCGCGAACGAAGCGTCGCGCAGTTCACCCGGGGCCGATGAGAGCGCCTCTTCGGCGAGCGAGGCGACGATCGGGACGATCATGACTCCGAGAAGGACGGACGCGTTCAGCAGGTTGAGGCCCGAGAGGAGTTCGAAACGCTCCTGGAGCCACGGGGCGAGAACGACCATTCCGAGGAATCCGAGGACGATCGATGGAAGAAATCCCAGAAGTTCGAGTACCGGCTTCAGGAGATCCCGCAGGAACGAGGGGGCGACGTCCGAAATGAAGATCGCGACGAGGAGGCTCAGCGGTAGCGCCAGAATCGAGGAAACCAGCGTGACCGCGAGACTCCCGGCGATGAGCGGGACCATTCCGAGCGAAGGCGGTGTCTCGGTGGGGTACCAGGCGCGTCCAGCGAGAATTTCCTTCAGCTGAATCTCGCGAAGCACGGGGATCCCCTCTGTTGTGAGGAAGTAGAGGATAAAGATCATGATGAAGATCCCGAGGCTCGATATGACGGCGACGAGAGCGGACGGCACCTTGTCGTTTTTCATGGAAGAGACTCCTCCTTGCGACCTCTGTCCCGGCCCTCGCGAGGGCCGGGACAGAGGCGTCGTGGTGCGCGAGAGTGCGCGTTCTCCGGATATCCGGGACGAAAAGCCGGTGCTAGCGGAGCGGAACGAATCCGCTTTCGGAGACGATCTTCTGCCCCTGGTCGCTCAGGACGAAGTTGACGAAACTCAGAACGTCGCCCGTAGGCCAGCCTTTCGTGAACATGTAGAGGTAGCGGGCGACCGGGTAGGTTCCGTCGAGCGCGGTTTTTGCGGTTCCGCCAATGCCATCCACCGCGACCGGCTTGAGGGTGTCGTTCAGGTAGCCGATGCCGATGTAGCCGATCGCGAGCTTGTTCTTTGCGACCGTCTGCGCCATAGCTCCGTTCGACGCCACGATCAGGGCGCGTTCCGTGACGCGTTCCTTCTTCATGATCTTTTCTTCCCACGTCTCGTAGGTGCCGGAACTCGTGTCGCGCCCCACGACAGCGATCTGTTTGTCTTCTCCGCCGACGTCCTTCCAGTTCTTTATCTCGCCCTTGTAGATCTTCCGAAGCTGCTCGGTCGTCAGAAGGTTGACGGGGTTCGACGGGTGGACGACGGGGATCAGCGCGTCGACCGCGACCGCGAACGGAACGGGGTAGATCTTGTTTGCCACGGCCGCGGCGACCTCTTCGTTCTTGATGAAACGGGACGAGTCGGCAATATCCGTCGTTCCGTCGATAAGTGCCTTGATGCCGTTGCCGCTGCCGCCGCCCGAAACCGTGATCTTCACGCCGCCGTTCGCGGCCATGAATTTCTCTGCCGCGGCCTGGGCGATCGGGAGTACGGTCGTCGATCCGTTGATCACGATATCTCCCGCAAACGCCGCTCCCGCGACGGAACACGCCGCGACGAGCGAAAGAACCAGCTTCGCACCCTTCATTTCATCATTCCTCCTCCTGATATATGTTCTGGGCGAAGTATACGGACGGTTCGTTACGATAGTCCGCAACATTCGTAACGGATATGTCACGAAAGAATTGCCGGATGTCGTCGCGCTCCGGTGCGTTCGTTCTCGGCCCGCTCCGAAACATCCGATACAATATAAGAAAAGCGAGGCCGCGCAGATGGCGGGAGCGGCCGATCCCGGAGGGAAAGACGACATCGCTTTCCGGAAGGATGGCGTGCCGGATCGTCTGCCGCGTCGGCGCGCTTTCATTCCTCTTGACAACGATGTACGCGGGGTGTAGCGTCGATTACCAACTCAATATCCAAGGGCGGGTGACGTAGATGGCGGAAACGGGGATGAATATTCGAGTGCTCGAACGCTCGCTGGCGATCCTTGCCTTCATGGCCGAGGAGCGACGGCTGATCGGAGTGACGGAGATCGCCGAAGCCACTGAGCTGTCAAAATCCACGGTTCACAGGATTCTCTCGACGTTCAGGGAGAAGAATGTCGTCCTCCGGGACGAGGGCGGGCGATACCAGGTCGGACCGGCGGTACTTCTCTGGGCGGATGCCTACCGGCGATCTTCCGGACTCGCCGAAATCGCCCGCCCGTATATGCGGCGGCTCTGGGAGGAGACTCACGAGACGGTCCATCTCTTCATATATGAAAACGGCAAGGCCTTCTACCTCGACAAGCTCGACAGCCCGCACCCCGTGGGGATGCGGTCGCGGATAGGAGCGCCGCTTTCACTGTATTCGACGTCCGGCGGACGCTCGATCCTCGCGGCGCTTTCGGAGCCGGAACTCGAATCGTATCTTGCCAAGACGACGCTCGAACGGAGGACGAACGCCACCGTGACGGACCAGGGAACGCTCAGAAAGATCCTCGACGACGTCCGCCGCAACGGCTGGGCCGAAGAGAACCAGGAAAACGAGGAGGGGATCCGCTGCGTCGGAGCCGCCGTCCGTTCTCTGGACGGGACTCCCGCTGGAGCCGTGAGTATTACCGCTCCGGCGTACCGTCTCGGCGATGATCGCGCGAAGACCCTCGGAGATCGTGTCCGGACGGTCGCGGAGGGAATTTCGAGGGAGCTGGGGTTTCGCCGCTGAGAGCGCCCGTGCGGTGTCCGAAGGCGCGGACGAAAGGATTCCGGCGACTCCGGATTGAGAAAACAATCCAGACAAAGTACAATAGGCGCACTCGGGTTCCTCGTTTTCGGACGTTTCTGAACCGAAGGCGGAAAGGGCGGAAACGGAACGGGTGAATGAAACGCATTCCATCTGAGAGGGTACGAAGGGAGTGTTTGCGAATGAAACAAATTCCTGTCCGGATTCTGATTGCGTTGGTCATCGCGGGGAGCGTATGCGCCGGAACCGTGACGTCTGCGGTTGCGGCGACGGATCTGCCGCCGCTGCCTCCGGTTGAGAAACCGTCCGATCCGGCGAAGGACGCTGCGCAGCAGCCCGGGGTGACTTCCGATGCGGCGAAGGAACCTCTTCCCGCCGTTGACGAAGCCGCGAAGAACGACGCGGCGATGCAGGCGGCGCAGGACCTTCCCGTCATCGACGACAGCGCGCTTCCCGTCGAACGCGCGATGGACGGCTACACGATCGACGTCTCCCAGATAAAGCAGTCCGAGATGGTGAAGGGGGAGCTCGTCGAAGAGGGGAAGAACGCGCGGATCAACTGGACTTCGGAATATATCGAGGCGACGGGGCAGGCGGTTCCTCCCACGGGAAAGGAAGGAACGGGGCAGGGAAAGCTCCTTGCCCGCCGGGGCGCGACGCTCGACCTTCAGCGGAACCTGCTCGAGTTCATCAAGGGCGTGCAACTCTCGTCCGAGACGAAGATGGACGACTTCATGGTCGCGAACGACACTGTCCGGACGCAGGTCCAGGGGTTGATCAAGAACGTCGAGATCACGGACGCGAAGTTCGACGGAGAGATCTTCACTGTCACGGGACGCATCAAGCTTGATAAGGTCCGGCAGTCGGTGGTTCCGTATCTGCCGAAGTCCACGGGCGACGAAAAGCCCGGCAAATCCTCCGGCAGGTACGCCTACACCGGCGTGATCCTCGACTGCCGTGGCCTGCCGCTGATCCCCGCGGTGACGTTCCGCGTCCTCGATCAGCGCGGCAAGGTCGTCTACGGCCCGGGCATCGCCGAGGACGAAGTCCTCCTGAACTCCGGCCAGTGCGAGTATCACACGAACATGGAATGGGCCAAGGGGAGCGCGAAGGTCGCCGACAGGCCGCTCATCGTGAAGCCCGTCAAGCTGGTGGGACCGAACAACGTCGACATCGTCGTCACGAACGCCGCGGCGGACAAGATGCGACACAGCAAGATGAACTTCCTGGCCAAGTGCCGGGTGCTCGTGGTCAAGAGGTGAGCGGCGTGAACCGCCGGGGGCTGTGGCCGGTTCTCCCGCTCGCGGCGATCTTCCTGCTTCTCGGGGGGCTCTCCCCGGTCGCGGAGGCCGCGAAGGGAAAACCGGCCGCGACGGGAAACGCCGCCTCTTCGGGCGGGGACGCGATCGAGGTCGAGGCGTACGGCGAAGGGGCGATCCTGAACGGCGACACGACCCGCGCGCGAGACGAGGCGAAGCGTTCGGTCTATCGGGACGCCGTCGAGAAGGGTATCGGGGCGTACGTCGAAAGCGTCTCCGAAATGAAGGAGTTTCAGGTCGTCAAAGACCGGGTCTTCTCGCAGGCCAGGGGAATCGTGAAGGATCTCAAGGTCACGAAGGAGGAAGTCGGCTCGGACGACATCCTCAGACTCCATGCGAAGTGCACGGTATCCGTCGCCGCTCTTGACGGAGTGCTCGGACCGGCGGTCATCGACGCGCTCGGCAACCCGAGGGTCATGATCGTCGTCGACGAGGCCATAGACGGCCAGAAGCCCTTCCTTTCCACGGTCGAGGGGACCACGCTCGCGCTCTTCCAGAAGGCCGGGTATCTCATGGTCGATCAGGAACAGGCGAAGTCGCTTCACAAGTCCGAATGGGACATGGCGGAACGGACCGGTGACATGGACCGGCTCAAGGAACTCGCGAAGACGTTCCAGGCCGACGTGATCATCCACGCGAAGGCACAGTCCGTGACGTATACGACGCAGCACGCGGCGGGACAGAAGCTCTGGGGCGTCCGGAGCCAGTTGCAGCTCAAGGCCGTCATCACCCAGACGGGGTACGTTCTCGGGAGCGAGATTCCCGAAGTGAAGCAGATCGGGGTGTCCGCGCAGGACGGAGCCGTCAAGGGACTCAAGATCGCGGCGGAAAAGGCGTCCTCGGGGCTCGTCAACAAGGTGGCCTACTCGCTCGTGAGCGGGAGCGCCGGAGGGGTGACGGGACGCGTCGTGAAGCTGTTCGCCGACGGCGTTTCGTTCGCCGATGCGCGCAGGCTCAAGAGCGCGCTCGAAGAGACGAAGGGCGTGACGGCTGTCTATCAGCGTTCGTTCCGGAACAACAAACTGGAACTCGACGTCAACACGGAAGGCAACGCCGAGGATCTCGCCGTCCGGCTCGAGGAACTCGGAATGTCGGTGACGGGGGTGACCGCCGGAACGATCGAGGCGACGCCCGGCGCCTCCGGGGCGAAGACGACGCCATGAGCGCCTGGGCGCGTTTCCGGAGAAACCTCCGTCGCGCGATTGTCGTGTCCGGAGCGGTGCTTTTCGCGGCGCTCGTACCGGCCGGAATCGCCTCGGCGACATCCCTGAGCGAAATGGAGATCCGGACGATCTGGCGAAACAACGGCGCGGTCGAAGGCGTCCAGGAATTCTCCTTCGGGACGATCGACTGGAACGGACGCGCCGTGACCGTCCGGGGACGCGCTCCCGTACCGGCGGACCCTTCTCCGGCGCAGAAGCTGCTCGCGAGAAGGGCCGCCGTGACGGATCTCTACCGCAGAACGCTCGGGCTGCTCTACGAGGTGAAATACGGACTGCCGCGTCGCGTCGAGTCGATATCCCTCGAGGGGTGGGTGCATCCCGGGAAGTTCGCCGCCGAAGGAATCGAGGACGGGCACTATGTGGTCGAAGCGGTCATGCCGCTCAGACGGCTCCTCGAAGACTGCGTGGTCTTCGGGAAATAGATCGGGTTCGCTGCGAGGAGGCGAGTAAGGATGAAAGGGAAACGGATGGTCTGCGTTTTTGCGCTGCTGGCGCTCGCGTGTTCGGCGTTTGCGGCGTACGCTGAGGTTCAGCTCTTCGTATCCAAGAACACGGTCAAGGTGTACGACCCGGAACTGAAGAACTACTCGGTGCTCAACGACTTCAACGCGAACGGATGGAAGACCCATAACTATCTCGCGCTCGTCTGGGATGCGAACGGCGTGTTGGCATACGACATCCGGACGCACGAATGGCTTCCGCTCCAGGGGTTCATCGCCGTGAACACCGTGATGTCGGACAACTACGCGATGGTGTGGGAGACGAGCCGCGTGGCAATCTTCGACGCGAAGGCGCGGAAGTGGATCGTGAGTCCGGAGCCGATCACGGACGTGAAGTCGCCGCTCATATCGCGAGGCATGGGGGCGATGCTCACCGAGGCGGAATTCGTGGTCTTCGATCCGGTGCTTCACGAGTGGAAATCCATCGAGACGGAACGCGCGGGATCGGGCGAGAAGTTCGCCTGGGACGCGGTTCTCGGCGACAGACTCGCGATCTGCTGGGACGACGCGAAGGTCATCCTCTACGACACGACGCTCCACCAGTGGCAGCAGAAGGAAATCGCGAAGGTCCAGGCTGCCCTGATGGACGAGTACAGCGTGAAGGTCTTCACGGCCGGCGAGGTCCATACATACGACGCAATGAAGCATCGCTGGTCCGTGAAGGAACGTCAGTGAGGGGAGACCGTGGTGTGAATCGGAGTCGCGTCCTTCCGGCCCTGCTCCTCTCCGCCCTGTTCGCTTTTTCCTTCGCGGGCGCCGCGTTCGGGTGAGGCTGTGAGGGAGGGGCCGGGAGCTCCGGGGAGGGCGGCGGGAATGTCGCGGAATACGGCAAGGCGATCGAAAGTGCGATGCGCGACTATCTGTCGGCGCGATACGATACGGCCGTGAAGGCCGTCGCGCAGCTGAAAGGCTCTTCGGATAAAAGGGTAGCGTGCCAGGCGTCGTTTATCGTCGGCGCGTCGCGCCTTCGCGCGGGAGATGACGCCGAAGCCCGCAAGGAACTGTTCTGGACGCTCGGAAAGTGCTACAACACGACGCTTCCCATAGAGGGAGACGCGGTACGGCTCCGTGTCCTCGCGGCGGGGCTGATCGCGGAGCGGGCGGCCATCGCCGGCAGGCTCGGGGACATCGACGAACTCGAACGCGTCATGAAGCTCGATCTTCCATCGGACCGGATGAACGTCTACGGCGCGTCCGGAACGACAGTCGAGGGCAGCGTCAAGGTCCGGGACTACCTCGACCTTCAGCGGGCGAGAATCCTCGTCGCGAAGGGACAAGTGCCGGACGCGGCGCCTCTTCTCGACCGTCTCGACTGGTCGACGGGAAAGGTACCCTGGAAGGGCGCCGTCGTCGCGCTCCGCGACGCGGTTGCAGATCTCAGGAAAGCCGCGGGGCTGTAGCGTCCCGCAATGCCGATGCGAAAAAGGCGGCCGGGTCCTCTCGGGAGGGAACCGGCCGCCTTTTTCGCATTTCGCGGGTTTACCTGCCGATATTGCGGCGTTCGTAGATCATCCGGACGATCAGCGTGTCGGACCAGTCTATGCCGGGATGCAGGAGCATGTCACCGATGATCACCAGTGCGATGCATCCGATAATGGCAACGAGGACGAGAAGTATCTGCCTGAAGAGATTCGGTCGGTCGTCGTAGGTGTGTTTCCACGGCTTGTACGGCCGGTACGGTCCCTGCATCCGGATACACCCTCCTTCTCGTGTGTCTGGTCTGAACCGTCACACGTCCAGATTCCTGACCTCGTGGGCGTGTGTTTCGATAAACTCCCGCCGCGGTTCCACCTTGTCTCCCATGAGAATGCCGAAATACTCGTCCGCGAGCATCGCGTCGTCGATCTCGACCCTCCGGAGGACGCGGTTCTGTGGATCCATCGTCGTTTCCCAGAGCTGCTCCGGGTTCATTTCGCCCAATCCTTTGTAGCGCTGGACGGAAATCTTCGACGGATCCGCCTGTCCGTCTATGATACGACGTAATTCCCTTTCCGAATAGCAATACGTGACGTTTTTTCCTTTTTGCACGCGAAAGAGCGGCGGCTGGGCCAGATAGAGATGCCCGGCCTCGACGAGTTCCTTCATGTACCGGTAGAAGAAGGTGAGAAGGAGCGTGCTGATATGTGCGCCATCGACGTCGGCGTCCGTCATGATGATGATCTTGCCGTAGCGGAGCCGCATCGGGTCGAAGTCGTCCCCGATGCCGCACCCGAGCGTCTGGATGATTGTGCGGATCTCGTTGTTGCTGAGCACCTTGTCGAGTCGGGACTTTTCGACGTTCAGGATCTTTCCGCGAAGCGGCAGGATCGCCTGGAATGATCTGTCACGTCCCTGCTTCGCGCTGCCGCCGGCGGAGTTTCCCTCGACGATGTAGACCTCGCTCACACCGGTGTCCCTGCTCGAACAGTCGGCGAGCTTTCCCGGCAGGCTGAACCCCGACATCGCGCTCTTCCTGACGAGTTCACGCGCCTTTTTCGCGGCCTCCCGGGCCTGTCGCGTGCGAAGCGCCTTTTCGACAACCGGACGGACGACCTCCGGGTGTTCCTCGAAGAACGCCGCGAGCCCCTCGTAGATGATCGAGTCGGCGATGCCCTTGACGTCGCTGTTGCCGAGCTTCGTTTTCGTCTGTCCCTCGAACTGCGGGTTCCGGAGCTTCACCGAGATGACGCAGGTGAGTCCCTCCTTGAGGTCGTCTCCCGAAAAGTTTTCGTCCTTGTCCTTCAGGAGCTTGCTCTTGCGGGCGGCGTCGTTGACCGCGCGCGTCAAGGCCGTCCGGAGGCCGGAAACGTGAGTGCCGCCCTCGAGCGTGTGAATCATGTTCGCGAAAGCGAAGATGCGTTCGATGTAGGTGTCGTTGTACTGGAGACCGAGGTCGACCTCGACGTCGTCGCGTTCTCCCGAGATGACGACGGGTTCGGGGAAGATCGGGTCTTTGTCGCGGTTGAGGTATTCGACGAATGACCGGATGCCCCCCTCGTAGTGGAATTCCCACGATCGCCCGGTACGTTCGTCGAGGAGCGTGATCGCGAGGCCGGGGTTCAGGAAGGCGATTTCGCGGAATCGTCCGCCGAGAATGTCGACAGAGAAATCCACGTCCTCGAAGATCTCGGCGTCCGGTTTGAAGCGCACGGTCGTTCCGCGTTTCGTCGTCGGCGTTCCCTCCGAGAGGTCCGTGACGGGTTTGCCGCGTTCGTAGCGCTGGGACTTGCAGAGATCGCCGAGACAGACCGTCACTTCGAGCCACTCCGAGAGGGCGTTCACGACGGAAACGCCGACGCCGTGGAGGCCGCCGCTGACCTTGTAGGCGCCTCCGTCGAACTTTCCTCCCGCGTGAAGGACGGTGAGGGCGACCTCAACCGCAGGACGTCCGTTCGAGGGGTGCGGGTCGGTCGGAATTCCGCGGCCGTTGTCTTCGACGGAGACGCTCCCGTCGGAATGGACGACGACGCCGATCCGGTCGCAGAATCCCGCGATGGCCTCGTCGACGGAATTGTCGACGACTTCGTAGACGAGGTGATGGAGTCCCCTGGATCCCGTATCGCCGATGTACATTCCCGGCCGGCGCCGGACGGCCTCGAGTCCCTCGAGAACCTGAATGTTTTGCGCGGTGTATTCAGCCGCAGAAGTGTTCAATGTCGCATTCCTCCCTGTCACGCCCCGTCGCCGGGGAAGTGCGTCGTTGCAGCAATGTCGGCATTCCGTCTTGCTTCCGACATCAAAGAGTTGTATCTTCTAGCGAGTGTCTCCGGTTTGAACCCCGTGGCCATTACGGTGCCGTCCCGGAGGAAGATTGCGGTTTCGTCGCCGACCCGAACGAGACACACTACACGGTCGAGGGAAACGGCTCCCTGACCTTCGAGTGGAATAAACACGGGCTCACATCCTTCTTCACGTCCGTAACCAAACTATTATATCAAACGTGCGCCGAGGAGGAACCCGAGATGAAGCTGAGAAAGTTCAACGCCCGGAGAATGGTCGTATCGATCATCGTCGGCATCCGCGACGAATGGAAGACTTTCGTCGCGGTGACGGCTGGAAACGCCATCAATGCCATCGCGGTCGTTTTTTTCGTTCTGCCCTACCGATTTCCCGATCTTGGCGTATCGGGGCTCGCCGTACTCTCGAACTACGTTTTCAACATATCCCCCGCATGGGTGCTCCTTGCGGGGAATGCCGTCCTGATGGCATGGGCCTGGAAGGAGCTGTCGCCGCGCTTCGTGATCTGGACGGCCTATTCCGTCATCCTGACGGCATTCCTGCTCAAAGTTTTCGAGTTCATTCCGCTGCCCGATCTCTCGGACAGGTTTCTCGCGGCCGTTGCGTCGGGGGTGCTCCACGGCGTCGGCGGAGGCATCATTTTCAGGGTCGGGGCATCGTCGGGCGGGCTCGACATCCCGGCCGTGGCGCTGCGCCGCCGCTACGGGATCGAACTCGGACAGTTCAGCATCTACGTCAACCTGTTCATCCTGCTGCTGTCGCTGTTCATCGTCGGCTTCGACGCGGTCGTCTACGGAATCGTCGGGCTGTACGTCTACGGGATCGTCGTCGACAACATCATGAGATCCTTCGACCGCCGCAAGCAGGTCCTGATCGTCTCGGCCGCGCCGCGGCAGATCGCCGACTTCATCACGCACTCCGTCGGACGCGGGGTCACGATCCTGCGCGGCGAGGGCGGCTACACCGGCGAGGAGCGGCAGTTGCTCCTGAGCTTCCTCGAACCGCGCCAGGTCATCTTCCTCAAGAAATACCTCGCGTCGGCGGACCCGAAGGCGTTCATGGCGATCAGCGACGCTTCGGAGGTCCTCGGCAAGGGGTTCAAGAACTGGAAGGCGCTCTAGCGAAACGCGTCTGAAAGTCCGTTGGGGGGCGCGAGTCGTTTCCGGGCCGCGAATTCGGCGCACGATCCGGCGAATGGGCATGTTCCGCACGGAAGCGGTTCCGGAGGAACGAACGGTCCTTCGGCGCCGCGTCGTGCCGCGTCTTGCAGGTCGGCTTCGATCTCCCCGGGCGACGGCTGCGCGACGGGCGCACCGAGGTGCCCTTCGGCGATGTGGTAGAGCCGGAGGTCCGTCTTCCGTCCCGGAAAGAGTCTCGAGAGCGCCGCGCCGTAGAACAGCAGCTGCCGGTCGTAGAGGACGGGCGGCGTGTTCGCGATTTTCGTGAGCTTGTAGTCGACCACGCGGAGCGTGTCGCCGTCGAAAAACCATAGGTCGACGGCTCCCGTCAGCAAGAGATCGTCGCCGAGCGCGACGCGGAAGGGCATCTCCCGGTGGAGTTCGTTCCTCGCCGCGCGTTCGGCCAGCTCCCTTCCGAACTCCGAAGAGGCCAGTTCCCGCATGTGACGTTCGATCCCGTCGCGGACCGCCTGCCGTTCCATGACGGATCGCAGCGCGGCCGGAACGTCGGGGGCCGCCGGATCGAGAAGTGCCGGAAGGCTCTCGGCCCGAAAATCCCATCGTTCGAGGACTCTGTGGGCGAACGTTCCCGCATCGGCTCCGCTTCCGCGTTCCGATACGTCCCGCTCCGTCCCCTCGACCGGATACTCCCAGTCGAGATCCATCCCCTGCCGGTAGCGCATCCGGTATGCCGCCGGGCAGAACCGGATGAGCGCGTACGCCGTCGCGCCGAGCCGGATGAGCGGATGACCCCACGGGGGGGGCGGTGGAACGTCCCGTCCCGGAATCGCGTCCGCGGGCGTTCGTCCGGAAAGTCCCGGGGTCGGACCGGGCAGAGTCTCTTCGGCCGGGGCTTCGACCATCGAGAGCCACGAATCTTTCGACGGCTCTTTCCCGCATGTCGCGCGCAGCAGCAGGGAGTCTCTGGCGCGCGTGCACGCGACGTAGAACAGGCGGGCGGACTCCTCGCGCTCATCGTCGGATTCGAGGAATTTGTGAATCGGGCCGGAAAGCGGGTGTGCGCCTCGCGTCCCGGATGCTGCGGGATATTCCGTGAACGCGGCCCCGAGCGCTGCGGACGGGCGGAGCCGCGCGACGCTGCCGCCTTTCTGGGTTCCGTTCAGGTCGAAGATCGCCGTGACGGGAAATTCGAGGCCTTTCGCGGCGTGGATCGTCATGATCCGGACGACGTCCGCATCCTCCGCGAGCGATGCGGCGTCCTCGAACGGGAGCTCGCTCCGCGCCGAGCGTTCGAGATAGTCCGCGCATCCGCGCGCGTCGGGGCCGAACGCGCGTTCGTATTCCCGCGAGAGGTCGAGCAGTCGCCGGAGGTTCGCCAGCGCGGCGGATCGTCTCCACGGCGGGAGCCGGCGCAGGAACGAAGTGTCCCAGAGAAGGATCTCCAGCGCCGCGGAGACTCCCATGACGCGAAGAACGGCGCGTGCGCGCCCGAACCGTGAGAGTCCGTCGCCGTCTTTCGCGACGGACTCTTCGAGAACCGAGAACGGCGAAGCTCGGAAGGAGAGGAGCGAGAGCCTGTCGCCGGGATCGGCCAGGGCTCGGACGAAGGCGATGGCGTCGCGCGTCTCGCTTCGGGAGAAGAAGCGGGTGTGCCGGAGAAATGCCGCCGGGATGCCGTATTCCGGCGAAAAAACCTCCTCGAGCGGGTCGTAGTACGTCCGGGTCGGCACGAGGACGGCCATGTCCCCCCACCGGCACGCGCGAAGACGTTCCTCTTCCGCGTCCCATACGGTGGCCTCTCCGGCGTTGAGGCGCAGGAGCTCCGCGGCGAGCGAACGGGCGGCCCTGAGCCTGACGGCCGATATCGTTTCCTTCGGCTCCCTGCGGGTCACGTGAAGGGAAAAGACTGGAACGGTTCCCTCGTCGCGTTCCGGGGCGCGATCGGCAGAGAACGGCTCGAGTGCCTCGTATTCCGTTTCCCAGAGCTTCCCGAAGACGTCGTTGACGCTTCCGATGAGATCGGAACGGCTTCTGAAGCTCGTCGTCAGGGGGATATAGCGTCCGGGACCGCGCGCCGCCTCTTCGGCCCTGCTGCGGAAGAGCCGCGGGTCGGCGTGACGGAAGCGATAGATCGACTGCTTGACGTCGCCGACGAGAAAGACGCGTGAATTGCGTGCCCCCGCGGCGGCCATGACCAGTCTGTACTGGAGCGGGCTCGTGTCTTGGAATTCGTCGACGAGGACCTCGGAAAATCGGCGCGGGCCGCCTTCCGGGGACTCGAGGACCGGGATCGCGAGCCGGATAATGTCGTCGAACGAAAACCGCCCGGTCACCTCTCCGGCGCGTCTCCTGCGCGCCCAGCAGATCGCCGCGAGGGCGAGCAGCGGCCGACGGACGCGCCGTTCCTCCTCCGCGAAGCCCTCGAGTGCGAGGCGGGCGGCGGCGACCGCGCCCTTCAGCGAATCGCGGTACGTCGCGAGCGTCTCCCCGAGGAGATCCTTCAGACATGTCTTCAACGAATTCGGTCCCCTGCGCATGTCGACCGACAGCGGCCCCTCGTTGAGATCGAGGATGAAGCGCGGGAGCGCATCGGATCCGCCGTCGCCTGCCGCCGGGGAGTCGAGGCGCGCCAGGCGGTCCGAAAGCTCGTCGCCGGTCTTCCGGAATGGGCGGGTTCCGGGAAGAACCACACGGAGCCAGAGGTCCCGGATGGTGTTCCATTCGGGTTCCGAGCGCGTCCGGACATCGAATCGCACCGCGTCGTCCGAGGCGAGCGCGAGGCAATCCTCCGGCGAGAGTCCGCGGCTTTCGAGAAGTCCGGAAAGCGACCTCGCGAAGGCGACGAGGCGTTCGGGCGATTCGATCCCGTACAGGAACCCCCGTTCCGTCGGTCCGCGCAGGAGCCCGAGGGCGTCCGTCCGGAGCGGTTCGGCGATTCCCCGGGCGAGTTCCGCGATCGCGCCCTCTTCGACGAGGTGGACCATATCGTCCCAGATCGCCTCCTCCTCTGGTTGCGAGATGATTCCTCCGGACGGATCGGGAACGAATCCGCCGGCGTCGTTCCCGGGGAATTCTCCGGTTCTGGCGGTCAGGACGTTCTCCCGGAGCGTTCTGAGCGCGAATGAGTGTATCGTCGAGATGACGGCCTCGTCGAGTTCCGCCAGGGCGCGCTCCAGCAGCGGAGAGCGGCAGTCGGGGCGGGAACAGACGTCGGAGAGGAGCGAACCGATGCGCGAGCGCATCTCCTGCGCGGCCTTGTCGGTGAAGGTGAGCGTGAGGATGTCGCGAGGCCGGGCGCGTCCCGACGCGATCGCCCAGACGAAGCGCCACGCCAGCGTCCATGTCTTTCCCGTTCCGGCGCCGGCGCCGATGACGACCGGCGACTCCGTCGCGAGGATCCCGTCGAGCTGTCTCGGACTTCGTCGGGTCGCCTCCCTCATGAGGCTGAGGATGTTTTCGGCGCTTCGCGCGAGAATTTCGTCGTCATTCGTCGGGGGCATCGTCGTTCTCCTCGCCGTGTCGGTCCGACCTGCGGCACAGCGTCTGGAATCCGCAGATCCTGCAGTGCGTCGAGTCGTAGTTCGGGGCGAATCGTCCGCCGGAGAGGAGTGCGGCCGCGCGGGAGAGTTCCCCGCCGACGAACGGGATGTGGTTTTCGAGCAGCGAGTTCGTGACCGAAGGAATGCCGCCGGCCGCGAAGAGCGTCGCGAGATCCGATCCGGAGGGGAAGGACGCGGCGAATGCCGCGTCGGACATGCAGACGTAGACCGTTCCCGCAACCGTCAACCGCGCCGGGGCGTTCTCGCAGAGCCATGCGTAGGCCGCGAGCTGCAGGCTCGGAGGCGTCGGTGTCTTCGCCCTGTCCGTACGGCCGTAGCTCTTTGAGAGTCCGCTCTTGAAATCGAAAAGCAGAACCGAGCCGTCGTCGAGGATATCCATCCGATCGCAGCGGCCATGGACGGTGACGTCGCCGAACGTCGCCTCAGGCAGTGGAGTTTCCGTGCGGACTTCCGTCCGTTTCGGCGCGAGTGATTTCTCGAGGAGGCGCATCGAACCGACCGTTCGCAGAATGGTTTCCTCGAAGCGGGAGCGCCACGCGGCGAGGCGGGGGTCCGACCCGAGGGAGGGGTATTCGCCGAACCCTTCGGCGATGCATCGCCTCACGGCTTCGTCGCGGAGGTCTCCGCTTTCCGAGATCCGGGCGAAGATCGCGTGTGCGGCCCTGCCCGCCAGGTCCGTCCGATAGAGGCCCGGGCGAGTGTCGTCGAGCTTCCTGATCCTGAGGGAGGCGTACCGGAAGGGGCACGAAAGGAGCAGGTCGAGGTCGCTCACCGAGAGACGAAAGGGGGCGTGGTCGCGTTCCGCGAAGTCCTCCGGCGGAGTGGGGACGCGGATGATTCCACCCGGCCGGGGAACGGCCCTGCTCTCCGGCGGGACGACAGCGGCGGCCGTCTCCTGCGGCAGGAGGTCTCCCAGGTCGCGGCGGATATGGACGTCGGCCGCCGCGACGAGGCGGAGGAAAGGATGGCCGCAGCCCGGGGTATCCGTCGCGCGCTTCAGGAACGGGGATCGTTCGACGGGTTTTCCGGCGTCGTCGCGATAGGGGCGGCAGACGATCGTGATCCGGTCCCCTCCGGCGAGAATCCGCCGGAAGAGCGCCTCGCGCTGCATCCGGACTTCAGGAAGCAGCGGAAGGTGCGACGCTCCGAGCGAAAAACGTTCGTGGATGTCGCGCTTGCGTTCGTCGGAGAGAATCGGGGATTCGGAGATCGTCCCGGGCCAGCCGGAGGCGTCCATACCCGCCGCGATCCATACCGGCGCGTGCGCGAGGACGGGGGGAGCGCCTGGATAGAGCCGGACCGTATCGTATCGCTCGGGAGGAAACCAGAGCGTCGACGAACGCGCCCACTCGCGGAAAAACGCCTCCGCATCGGATCCCTCGAGTCGCGAAGATCCCGCGATTCCGAGCCCGCGCTCCGTGCTTTCGAGGAGATCGGCCTTTCGCCGGGCCTCTTCGACGGCGAGACATGTGCCCCTGATGTCGCCGTCGGCCCCGGGACAGAGCCTGAGAGCCGAGGAAAGCGTCCGGTCCCAGGAAGGGGAATCCGTTGCGAGCGACACGAACGCGCGAAGGAGATCCGAAGGGCGCGAACCGGCGCGTACGGCCTGCGCGAAACGGAACGCTCGTGCGAAGGGCTCTTCGTCCCGCGTCGTGCGGCTCAGGAAAGCGCGCCACGCGTCGGCTCCCCTGGGGCGTTCCGCGTCGAAGCGTGCACGGGGAAACGAGTCGCCGAAAAATACCGGGTGCGACAGGAGATTCGCGCACGCGTCCGGGGGCCAGTTCCATCGGTCGAGATCCAGAATTCGTTCGGCGATCAGAAACGGCAACGAGTCCGCGACCGTAGCGGCGTAGGCCGGGGTGAAGGGAATCCGGTAACGTGTGAGACATTCTTCCGCCAGTCCCGCGTCTCCTTCGGGAGCGACGATCGCGACGGTCCCCCAGCCCGGAAACGGGAATCCGCACGTTTCCCGAAGCTTTCCGAGACGTCCGTCTTCGTACGACCAGAGAACGAGTTCGCGGCAGATCGCGTCGTACTGCATGCGCCGGTCTCCGGCTTCGAGGAGAACGCCTTCGAGCGGGGACGACGGAATGAACGCGACGTCGGACTCCGGGAACTGATCCTCGACGTCGTGGTGTCCGGGGAGGCGCGTCTCCGGAGCGTAGATCCGCACGGGAAAGCCGCGGGACGCGAGCTCCCGGATGAAGAGAAGCTGTCCGCGCGTGAAAGACAGGAAACCGACGAAGACGACTTCCGTATCCGGCGGAAAGCGGGTGAACGGCAGAAGTTTCCTTGCGAGCGTCGGGATTTCCGCGCTGTCGGCGAGGCCGCGCGACGCGAGCAGGTTCCGGTAGGCGAGGTAGGTCCGGCACAGGAACGTCGCAGCGTCGCCGTCCTCGCCCGTCCGTCCGGGACTTCCCCGCGACTCCCCGGTTCCGAGCGCTGAGGCGAGGTCTTCGGGAGCGACCTCCTCGCGCAGGAGCCCGCGGATCTCCTGTCCGAGGAGTCGGATGATTCCGGGGCGGGGCGTCTGCGACCGGGGGCGTTCTTCCTCCAGTTCGTCGAGGACGTACCGCAGGACGAGCCAGTGATCGGGGGGATCGATCTGTCCGGCCGGGGGACGCGCCGCTCCCGGAAGGGCACCGGCCGCGCGGCACAAATCAAGATACCAGTCGCTCCACGTCCGGAGGCGGTAGCGACCGGCGACGCCTCCGGAACGCGGATCCCCGGGACATCCGGTCTTTTCGAGAAGGTCACGCAGCCTCCGTCGTTCCTCGCTTCCCGGGATGCAGATGACGCTTGTTTCCGGATCGATACGGCGGAGTTCGTCTTCTATGTCCGCCGCGCGAAGATACCGGAGGATGCGAACGCTCACGAACGGGGAAGAGCGTTCAGCAACGCCTTCATGAACATCGGGAGATCCGCCGGCTTCCGGCTCGTGATGAGCCGCCCGCACACGACGACCGGTTCGTCGACCCAGTCCGCGCCGGCGAGGACCATGTCGTCCCTCACGCTCGCGTAGCTCGTCGCCTTCACTCCGTTCAGAATCCCGGCCGATACGAGGACGCTCCCGCCGTGACAGATGGAGGCGACGATTCCGCCGGATGCGTATACGCGGCGTACGAGCGTCACGATCTCCTGGGACATCCGCAGACGGTCGGGAGCCCACCCTCCTGGGATGACGACCGCCGCGAGATCGAAATCGACGCTCCTGGGCGTGTAGGCGGCGTCGGCGACCGTGCCGGACTTGCCGGTGTACTGTTTGGGCGCCACGGGGGCGACGACGAGAGGGGAGTACCCCTCTTCCACGAGACGGTAATACGGGTACCAGTATTCGAGATCGTTGAAATCGCTTTCCACGAGAATGGCGACCTGCCTGTCCATCGCTTCTCTCCTCCTTGCCGTCCTGCACTCCGGTGCGATTCGGACACCTCCATTATATCCCTTCCCGTTCTGGTACAATCATACCGTCGGACTCGTTTTCGGCCGGGAGAGACCTGGGTGGGAACGGGCCGGAGACGTAAGGAAGGGGGCGCGGAAATGGGGATTCGGGACAACGGAACGATACGCGCCATTCTGGGACGACGGAGCGTCCGGCGGTTCGAGGAGCGTCCCGTGGATCCGGAAGTCGTGAACGTTCTCATAGAGTGCGCGAGCGCGGCTCCGAGCGCCGCGAACAGCAGACCCTGCCATTTCGTCGTCGTGACGGAGCGCGGAAAGCTTGATGCGATCGCCGGAGGGCATCCGTACGCGAAGATGCTCGCTTCGGCGCCGCTTGCCGTCGTGGTATGCGGGGAGCCCGACAAAAGCGACTTCGCGGCGCGCTACTGGGAGGAAGACTGCTCGGCCGCCATGGAGAACCTGCTTGTGGCCGCCCATGCCCTCGGACTCGGCGGCGTGTGGATCGGCGTGCGACATCAGCCCGGGCAGGAACCGAGGATCCGGGAGATTCTCGGAATCCCGGATCGCATCGCGGTTCTCGGCGTCGCCGTGATCGGGTACGGCAGGGAATCCCGGGAACCGCACAGCGGAATTCCCGACGGGACGTTGCATCTGGAGGGATGGTAAATGACGGCGAACTTTCACATCGACCCCACGATCGGCTTCATCCTCGGACGCCGGAGCATCCGGAAGTTCCGGAGCGAACGGGTCATTCCGGAGATGGTGACGACGCTGCTCGAATGCGCGTTTTCGGCACCCAGCGCCCATAACAGGCGTCCGCTTCACTTCATCGTCAT
The DNA here is from genome assembly GCF_055390895.1 of Lactivibrio alcoholicus. Classification (NCBI taxonomy): domain Bacteria; kingdom Thermotogati; phylum Synergistota; class Synergistia; order Synergistales; family Aminobacteriaceae; genus Lactivibrio; species Lactivibrio alcoholicus. The sequence goes on along the minus strand of NZ_AP042471.1, from coordinate 774,350 downwards.
CGAAGACCGTGCGGCGCTCGACGCCCTCGCCACGGCGCACGACTCCGGCGCCGCGATGAAGACGTCGCCGCTCGCGATCGCCGTGTGCGCCGACACAACCGTCATGCCCGAAGGGGACATGGCGTGGGTCGAGGACGCCGCGGCCGCGACGGAGAACATCCTGATAGCCGCCCGGGCGCTCGGGCTCGAGGGAGTATGGCTCAAGGTGATGGACAGGCATCCGCGCGAGGAGAGGGTCACGCCGATCCTCGGCGTTCCGTCGCACGTGAAGGTCGTCGCGATCGCGGCGCTCGGCTACGGCGACGAGGCGAAGGACCCGCACGGAGGCGTCTCGGAAAGACGGATTCACAGAAACGTCTGGGGCTGATCTCCTTCTTTCGGAAGAGGGGCGCATGTGCGCTTCGGAAGCGGGGGGCCGCGTTTCTTCGGCGGCTCCCCGCTTCATGATACAATAAATAGGTTATATCTATGATCGTTCCCGCAGGAAGATGGGAATGGCAAGTGGAGGAGTCTTTTCATGGACAAAGAAGAAAAACAGAGCGAACCTCTTTTCGGCAGGGTTGTCCCCCTGCCGCTCGTCGAGGAGATCAAGCACAGCTATCTGGACTACGCGATGAGCGTCATCGTCGGGAGGGCTCTCCCCGATGCGCGGGACGGACTCAAACCCGTGCAGCGTCGGGTCCTCTACGCGATGATGGAACTCGGCCTCAGGCATAACACGGCCTACAAAAAGTCGGCGCGCGTCGTCGGCGAAACGATGGGCAAGTACCACCCCCACGGGGACTCGTCGATCTACGACACGATGGCGCGTCTCGCGCAGGACTTCAGCATGCGATACACGCTCGTGGACGGTCAGGGAAACTTCGGCTCGATCGACGGCGATCCCCCTGCGGCGATGCGGTACACGGAAGCGCGTCTCGACGAGAGAGGCGAGCTTATGCTCGCGGACATCGAGGAAAACACGGTCGAATGGATCCCGAATTTCGACGAATCCCTGAAGGAGCCCATGTACCTCCCGTCCGCGATCCCGAACCTTCTCGTCAACGGGAGTACTGGTATCGCGGTCGGCATGGCGACGAACATTCCGCCGCACAACCTCAGGGAGGTGGCGGACGCGCTCTGCTACCTCATCGATACCGACGAACCCGACCTCGGGGAGATCCTCATCCGTCTTCCCGGGCCGGATTTCCCGACCGGCGGCATCATTCTGGGCCGCGAGGGAATCGTGGATGCCGCGAGAACGGGCCGGGGCCGCGTCGTCGTCCGCGGCAAGACGCACGTCGAGGAGGGAAGGCGCGGCAAAACTTCCGTAGTCATCACCGAAATCCCCTACATGGTGAACAAGACGCTTCTCATCGAGACGATCGTTCAGGCCGTCCAGGAGAAGCACATCGACGGCGTTTCCGACATCCGCGACGAGTCGGATCGGGACGGCATGCGCATCGTTCTCGAGCTCTCGCGCGAGGGGGACCCGAATCTCGTGTTGCGGCAGCTCTACCGGAGATCGCAGCTCCAGTCAACGTTCGGCGTGATCAACCTGGCGCTCGTGGACGGGAAGCCGCGCGTTCTGCCGGTGCTCGACATGCTCCGGATCTACCTCGACCACCGGCGCGACGTCGTCCGCAGGCGGACGACCTTCCGGCTCGACAAGGCGAAAGCGCGCGAACACATCGTCGAAGGCCTCGTGAATGCGCTCGACATGATCGACCGCGTCATCGCGCTCATCCGCGGATCGGCCACGACGCAGGATGCCCGGAGCGGCCTCGTGAACGAACTCGGATTCTCCGAACTCCAGGCGCAGGCCATCCTCGACATGCGTCTCCAGCGCCTGACGGGGCTCGAGCGCGAGAAACTCGAGGAAGAGCTCCGGCAGCTTCTCGCGGACATCGAGTACTTCACGTCGATCCTCGAAAATCCGAAGCTCCTCGATGCGGTCATCCGCGAGGAACTCACGGACATGGGCCGGCGTTTCGGCGACGACAGGAAGACGCAGATCATGGAAGCAGAACGGGAGCTGGCGGACGAGGATCTCATTCCCGAGAACGACATCGTCGTCGTTCTCTCGAAAGACGGCTTCCTCCGCCGGAAGGGGCTCGAGGAGTACTCACTCCAGGGGCGCGGGGGGAAGGGGCGCAAGGGGGCGTCCGTGCCCGAAGAGGACGAGATCATGATCCTCGCCGTCACGAACACGCACAAGGATATTTTCCTGTTCACGTCGAAGGGACGCGTGCTCGCCGTCAAGGGGTATATGATCCCCGAGTCGAAGAACGGGAAGGGGCGGCACGTCTCAAAGTTCGTCTCGATCGAAGAGGACGAGCGTGTCGTCTCGATGTACGGCCGCGGGGTCGAGAACTCGAAGTTCATTTTTCTGATCACGCGCAACGGGATCGCGAAGCGGCTCGATATCTCTGAACTCGCGTCGCTCACGCGCGCTGGGAAGCGCGTCCTGTCCCTCGACGAGGGGGACGAGATCGCCAAAGTGCGACTCACGTCGGGTTCCGACGACCTCCTTCTGATGACGGAACAGGGGCAGGCGCTCCGCGTTCCCGAATCGGAGTTCCGTTCGATGGGACGTACCGCGCGAGGCGTGCGGGCCGTCCGCCTCGACGGCGGCGACTGCGTGATCGGGTGCGATATCGTCCAGACCGGAAAAACGTCGCTCATCATCAGCCAACGCGGCGTCGGAAAACGGACGGACTACGACGACTTCACGACGCACCACAGGGGCGGGAGCGGCGTCCGGGCGATGAATCTCGGGAAGAAGACCGGCGTTCTCGTGGGCTGTTGGGGCGTCTCCGACGACGACGAGGTCATCGCCATCACGAACCGCGGCAGGATGATCCGCGTCGCGGCGTCGGAAATCCCGCTGCTCAGCCGAACGGCGACGGGATCGATTACCGTCAGGCTCGACGAAGGGGACCTCGTTGCGGACGTGAGCGTGGTGCCTTGCGACGTGGTCGGCGACGACGCCGTTCCGGCGGCGGGCCCGGAGAACGACGTCCGCCTGCTCGGCGACGAGGAGGACTAGGAATGCGGTTCGCTCCCGACTGCCGCCCCGCGATTCTCCTGAGCGCGCTGCTCGCCCTCGGAAGCCTGTATCTCTCCGGGCTTCTGGCGGCCGTATTCGTCGTGCTCCTGGGATTTGTCCTCTGGTTTTCCCGCGACCCGGAGCGCGTTCCTCCGGAAGACGCGGACGTCTGGGTCGTCCCCGCGGACGGGAAGGTCGTCGAGGTCCATGAGGCCGACGTCCCCGGACTCGGGACGATGCGAAAGGTGGGGATCTTCATGTCGCCGCTCGACGTCCACGTGAACCGATTTCCGTGCCGCGGAACCGTAACGGCGCTCGAATATGTCCCGGGGAAGAAATGGATGGCGTTCGCCCCGAAGGCATCCGAGGAAAACGAGCGGATGCTCGTCACGCTCGAAACCGGAGCCGGGCCCGTCAGACTCGTTCAGATCGCCGGGTTTCTCGCGAGACGCATCGTCTGTCGCCTCGCGAAGGGAGACGTCCTCGACCGGGGCGCCCGGTACGGAATGATCAAACTCGGATCCAAGGTTGACGTCTATGTCCCTTTGAGTGTAAAGTTGTCTGTCAGAATCGGTGATCGCGTATCGGCCGGTCAATCTGCTCTGGGAGTGATGGGACATGAAAATCATGAAGCGTAGGCGGCATATCCCCTTCCGCGAAATTGCGCCGAATATGGTGACCAGCGGGAACCTGCTCTGCGGAATGCTCTCGCTGATCCTCGCGATTCACGGAAGCTTCGTCCCGGCCGCGTGGCTGATCTTCGCAGCAGTGTTCTTCGACTTCATGGACGGCAAGGTCGCCCGGAGTCTCGGCGGCGGAAGCCAGTTCGGACTCGAGTTCGACAGCCTCGCCGACGTCGTGAGTTTCGGCGTCGCGCCGGCCGTCCTGCTGTACCTCGTCTATCTCAAGGGGTTCATGGGCGTCTCCGGCGCGCTCGTCGCGTCGTTTTTCGCTCTTTGCGGCGCCCTGCGCCTCGCCCGCTTCAACGTTATCCACGTGACCGGCCACTTTCAGGGAATTCCGATTCCCGCAGGCGGCCTGTTCGTCGCGTCGTTCGTCATCGCGGGGGTACGTCTGGCGCCCTGGATGGCGATGATCCTGCTTGCCGCGGTCGGAGTCCTGATGATCTCGAGCGTTCCGTACGGGAACCTCAAGGGGATCAGAAAGGGACAGGGAGACAGGAAGAAATTCCTCTTCCTCTTCTCTCTCGCCGTCGCGATCTTCGCCTTTCTCCGCTCGGCCGGGCCCCTGACGGCGATTACGATCTACGTCGTCAGCGGACTCGTCGGCTTCGACTGGGGAAAGTGGCTCTCGCTTCCGACGGTCGCCTCCGAAGACGACGAGACCGCCGAAGACCACATGTAGGTGGATGCGGCCTCTCCTTCGGGAGAGGATCGAATTGATGGAGCAGCTCCCGGGGGCCCGGTTTGTCGGGCCCCCGGACTTTTATCGGAGGTGAACGAAGTGGAATCGCTCTACAGAGGGATCGCCCTGAGCATCGCGGGAACGGATTCGGGGGGCGGCGCCGGAATACAGGCGGATCTCAAGACGTTCGCGGCGTTGCGTGTCTTCGGAATGAACGTCATTACCGCGATTACCGCGCAGAACAGCCTGATGGTGTCCGACATCGAAAATCTCTCGCCGAGGATCATTACCGCGCAGATGGATGCAGTCTTCTCCGATTTCACCGTGAACGCGGCGAAGACGGGAATGCTGAGCCGGGAGGAGACCATCCGCTGTGTCTGCGACGGTGTGCGCAGGCACAATGTCACGAAACTCGTCGTCGATCCCGTCATGATCGCCCAGAGCGGCGCGTCCCTGATCGACGCGAACGCCGTCGAGGCGCTCCGGGAGGAGCTCCTCCCCCTGGCGCTGCTTGTCACGCCGAATGTCCCCGAGGCGGAACGACTTTCCGGACAGACGATAGCGAACATCGACGAAATGGCATCGGCTGCGCGAATCATCGCCGGGTTCGGGCCGAAGGCCGTTCTCGTCAAAGGCGGACACATGATAACGGGAGACGTCGTGACGGACATCCTGTTCGCGAACGGGACGATCACGCGTTTCGATTCGCCGCGCGTCCCGACGGACAACACCCATGGAACCGGCTGTACGCTGAGCGCGGCCATCGCGGCCGAGCTCGCGGCTGGCGGCGACCTGCCGGAGGCCGTCCGCAGGGGGCGGCAGTATCTCATGCTCGCTCTCAGACGCAGCTTCCGACCCGGCCACGGGGCCGGTCCGCTCGGGCACGCGGTCCTCGCGCCGTGGCTCGTCTGACGCTCCCGGACTCTTCCTGGAACTTCGAGCCCGAGACGGGGGACATCTGGGGCGCGATCCGCCCTGGACGTCCCCTGTTGCACCATCTGACCAACCGGGTTGCGGCGCCTGTCCAGGCGCTCGCGGCGGCGGCGCTCGGCGCGAGGCCTCTGATGTCTTCCTTTCCGCCCGAAGTAGCCGGACTCGCCGCGTCGTCCGACGCAATCCTGTTCAATCTCGGAACGCCGACCGGAGAGGGATGGGATGCGATGCAGACGCTCATCCGCCACGAATGCTTCGGGAAGCCGCTGCTTCTCGACCCTGTCGGCGTCGGCGCGAGCGACACCCGGGCAGGACAGGCGAAGCGGATTCTGGAATCGGGTCTCGTCTCCGTCTGCAAGGGGAACGCCTCCGAGATTCGTTTTCTCGCGCGCGGGAGCAGCGGAATGCGCGGCGTGGACGCGGGCGACCCCGTCGAGGGGGAGAATGCCGGGATTTTGGCTCGGCGATTCGGCTGTATCGTCGCGATAACGGGACCTGAGGATATCGTCAGCGACGGGGAGCGAACGTGGAGGGTCCGGGGCGGCTCGGAGCTTCTGCCGTGTCTTCCGGCGAGCGGATGCCTTGCGGGAACGGTCATCCTCGCGTGTCTGGCCGTGAGAAGGATCGGAAGCGGGGTCCTCGCGGGGTTGCTTGCGCTCAAACTCGCCTCTGAACGGGCGGAACGGCGCGCGTCGGGAATCGGAAGTTTTCAGTCGGCCCTTGCGGACGCTCTCTGGAAGCTGGGGAGCGCGGACGCCTCCTCCGGAGTCGGTCGTCTCGCGTACGTCCGGCGGCTTAGTGCGTCATGACGTAGAGGACGACCGCCGCAAGTGCCACGAGCGACACGAGGACGACCATCGGGGCGAGCCACAGATCCCCGCGCGACCGGGAAGACGCGTCGGGAACATATCCGTCGTAGAGCAGCTTGATCTTGTAGTTCCCGTCGAGTTCGGCCATTCCCCTGAGCCCCTCGGCGATCGTGAAGACGAGGGAATAGCCCTTTCCGTCACGCGAGACGCTCTCGATATGCCCCGCGACGAGCCCGTCGAAATCGGCGCGGTTTTTCGCGATCATCTCGTAGATTCCCGATTCCTTCGGGAGCCTGACCTCTACCACGTCGCCCTTCCCGAGCCGCGACGCGTTCTTCCCCTCGACCGGATCGATGGCGGGCGTGCAGTTCCGGACGACGCTGACTGCATCCGAGACGGGATTTGCCGGTTCTTCCCTTCGTTCCTCCCGGGATGGCGCGACGGGAGGCGGTTCCTTCGTCCGGGCTGACAGAAAGGGCCGGAGCGCTTCCGTATCCTGCGTGTCGAACGCGACGTATACGATGGAACGGAGTCCCAGCTCCGAGTCGATGGCGGTCGAAATGACCGCCTCCATTTTTTTGTCTCCGGAAGGCGTTTCCGAACACTGTCTAAGGAGTTCCGGCGTTATGGTCCGCCGGAGGAGATCGAGAACGCGTCCGTAAAGGATCGCCGGCGGAGTGCCTGGGATCAGCCCTGAAGGTCCTGTCGCGCGCTCGGCGACGGCCGATGCGAACGATATGGTGTCGAGCGTGACGGAAAGGTCGTCGTCCGATTTCTCCTCGCCGATCGGGACGGACTGGAACGAAACGACGGCGTTCGGCGAGGAGATCGCGACAAAAAGCATCCGGAAGCGCTCGAGCTTTGTCTTCCGGATGGATATCTGACATTTGAGAACCGATAGGGCGCTGGATCCCTTGCCGTCGCGGGCTTCCATGGCATCGACCTCGATAGGACGGTGTGCTGTACGGAAAGTAGTATATCAGGAAGCCCGCAGACAGTCTCAGTTCTTTGCCGGATCCTCCCCCCGAATCGTGCGTCTCAGGATGCGGAGGACAGCGTATCCGATGATCGCTCCGGGGATGCTGCTCGCGAGAAACGCCGACTGGAGCGCGGTGAATCCGGGCGCCATACCGAGCGCGGGTCCGAGAAGGAGCGCAGAGAGAGTCGCGCCGACCGGTCCCGTTCCGAGCGGTTCGAGAAGGGCCGCCCAATCCTTTCGGAGAAACCTGTACGCGAAGCCGACGACAAGAGCTCCGGGGATGCTTCCGGGAAACGCGAAAAGAGTTCCGGTTCCCGTGATATTGCGTACGACGCTTGTCACGACGGCGGCTCCCGCAGCCCACCAGGGCCCCAGGAGAACTCCCGCGATCGCGTTGACCGCGTGCTGGAAGGGAAAGCATTTCGTCGGTCCGACCGGAATCGAAATTCCGGAGAGGAGCACTGCCGCTGCGGCCAGGAGCCCGGCGATGCACGTTCTCCGGACGAGCGCTGGATCAGTTGTCCTCGACGAGAGCATCGACGGACACCTCCCGTTCGATCAGCCCGGCCCTGAACGCGAAAGCCGCGAACTCCTTCCACCTGTCGCGGTCGAAGCGCTGCGACACGGCGTACTGCGGGAGCGTGCGCCGGAAAGCCTCCCGCTCCATGTCGCGGGGGGCCTCCGGGACTGCCGCGAAGTATAGTTCGAGCGCTTCGTCGGGGTGTTTCCGCGTCCACTCGATGCCCTTCGCGACGCACCCGACGAAGCTCCGGACGACCGCGCGTCGCGCGGCGAGAGTCTTCGCGCCGGCGACGACGATCAGTTCGTCGTAATCGGGAATTCCGTACTTTTCGAGCTCGAACCATTGTGGGGCAAGGTTCTTGTGTTCGAGTTCGACGGTTTCGTAGTTCTTGAAAGGACCCATGATCGCGTCGACGGCACCCGTCGCGAGCGAGGGAACGATCGTGAATCCGACGTTGACCGCCTCGTACCGGGTGATTCCGTTTCGTTCGGCGAAGGCCTTCAGGAGAACGTCCATCATTCCGGGAACCGTGTAACCGATCTTCTTCCCCGTGAGGTCCGACGGTTTTTCGATGCCCTTTCCCTTCAGGAAGAGAAGCGTCGAAAGCGGGTGACCGACGAGGCGCCCGACGGCGCGGACTTCGATTCCGGCAGAAGCCGCCACGATCATCTGGGGCTGATATCCGACAGCGAGATCTACCTGCCCCGCCGCCGCGAGTTTCAGCGCGTCGGCGGTCTCTGAAGGAGACAGGAATTCGGCGTCGATGCCTGCGTCCCTGAGGAAGCCTTTGTCGCGGGCGACGTACAGCGGCACATGGTCCACGTTCGGGAACCAGTCGAGCATGACCGTGAGCTTTTCGGCCGCCCACGTCTCGGTGTTCGTCGCCGCCACGGAAAGAGCGAGCGCGAAAACCAGAAAAAATCTTTTCATAAACGTATCCCTCCCTTGAATGAGGCGTACCCGCTTCTTCCGGTGCGGATGCGCCGGTTTCCCTACGACTTCCACGTGACGATGGAACGTTCGAGTTTTCCGACGAAGGCCCAGAGCGCGAGACCCATCGCGGAAAGCCAGAGGATGGCCGCGAAAACGAGATCGACGGACATCCTCGCGTTCGCCTGGATCATCAGGTACCCCAGCCCCCTCTGGGATCCGACCCACTCTCCGATAACCGCGCCGATCGTCGCGACGGAAACCCCGACCCTGAGTCCCGAAAAAAAATACGGAAGCGCGAAGGGCCAGTACAGACGCCGCAATGTGGTCAGCGGAGATGCCCCCATGAGGCGAAAGAGCGTCCGGAGTTCCTCGGGGCAGCTCCGGAAGCCGTGGAGGAGACTCACCGTGATCGGAAAGAAGATCACGATCGCGGCCATGACGACCTTGCTTCCGATGCCATACCCGAACCACACGATCAAAAGCGGGGCGAGTGCGAAAACCGGTATGGCCTGCGACGCGACGAGGAACGGCGCGAGTCCCCGGTCGAGGGAGGGCGAGAAGAACATCGCGACGGCGAGCGGCAGGGACAGTGCGAGCGCGAGCGCGATGCCGAGAAGAATCTCCCCGGCCGTGACGATCGAATGCGAGAGCAGCAGCGGGGATTTCGCGACGGCCGTCCCGAGAACGCGGGATGGAGGTGGCAGGATATACGACGGAACGCCCGTCGCCCTGACCGTGCCTTCCCAGAACAGGCAGAGCGCGGCGACCAGAAGGAGCGGCGGAAGGACGCGGCGCATCACGGCGCCTCCGTCGCGGCACTCGGCTCGAGCGCCCCGAGGATTCGTTCGCGCAGCGCGACGAATTCCGCGCACGCCTCGGACCTCGGCTTCGGGAAATCGAGGCGGATGTGTTCGCGGATCCTCATCGGCCGCGTACCGAGGATGTAGAGATCGTCCGCAAGAAGAAGGGCTTCCTCGACATCGTGCGTGATCATGAGCACCGTCTTTCCGAACTCGGACTGGAGCAGCATCAGCAGTCGCCGCAGCGAACGCCGCGTGATCGCGTCGAGCGCTGAAAGCGGTTCGTCGAGAAGGACGCACTCGCCGGACATCATCAGCGTCCGCGCGAGCGCGCAGCGCTGACGCATTCCCCCGGATACGGCCGCTGGCGGAAAGCTTTCGAACCCGGCGAGCCCGAGACGTTCGAAAAGCCGGCGGGCCTCATTGAAATCGCCCGCCGAAACGCGCCCGACGACGCTTCGGGGCAGCAGCGCGTTCTCGAGAAGCGTCAGCCACGGAAGAAGGAGGTCCTTCTGCTGCATGTAGGCGCACAGCCCCCGAAGGTCCGGGACGGGCCTCCCCTTCCATGAGATCTCCCCGGAGTCGGCCCTGACGGACCCGACGAGGATGTCGAAAAACGATGTCTTGCCGCATCCGGAGGGTCCGACGAGAACGGCAAACGCCCCCGTCGGCACGCGAAGGCAAAAATCCGAGAGAACGGACACTCGTGCGGATGGCGAGTCGGAATCGTATTCTTTTGAAAGGCGGGTAACCTCAAGCATGAAAAAACTCCCGGGAAGGGAGTCCTCTGCCGAATGGAAGAGGAAATACCCGCCGGGAGTGGAAGCGTACCCGTATCATCGTCGGTCCTTCCCTTCGCCGGCATGACCCGGATCAGGTTCTAGGGGTCGAGGCTCTAAGCCTCCTCTCAGCCGGTAGATGCCGACTCCCCCAGTGCATGTGTGTATTGTGCAACGGGATGCCTGTTTTGTCAAATACGCCCGTTTTCGGTACAATCCGGTATATGCCGTGCAAACGGATCGAAGAGGAGGGGTACTGTGTGCCGATGATGGAGGCGATGGGCGTGTTCGGGGACGGACGGGTTCCAGTGGGATACCTTCCGGCGCCGTCCCGTGAGGCCGTCTTCAGGACGGTACTGTTCCACGGGGTTCACGGATGCGCGTCGCCCGAGCCCGACAACAAATACGGACATCTCGCCCGACTCTGCAACGAGAGAGACATGGACGTCTGCATCGTCGAGACGAGCCGCTCGCGGCGCGACCGGGACGCGTTCGTCCGGGAGGATACGGGAGACGACCGTGTCGGATGGGCGCTCGCGGCGTTCGCCGGAAAGACGTTCGCGATGGAACTTGCCGATATCTGTTCCGCGCTCGAGAGAATCGACGCGGAACTTCCGCCGAAACCGACCGTTCTCTGGGGATTTTCGCTCGGAGGAATTATATCGGTTCTCGTCGCGGGAGCGGAACACGGAACAATACTCAGGGAGGCGGGGTTGCGCGTACCGGCGATCAGCACGGCGTTCGCGGGCGTCATCACCTCGGGATCCGGCGACCGGATCCGCGCCGAGGCGAAGGCGCAGCTCGCACTTCCTGTGCTCGACAGTGTCCCTCCGGCCGAGACGCTGCATCGCGCCGCGGGGAACCTGCGCGCGGGATTCTTTCTTTCGTTTTACGGCGACCGTGACGCTTCGTTTGACGAGTCGTCGGTGCGGCGAATCTTCGATCTCGTGCCGCTCCCCGAAAACCGGAAGGTTTTCACGATCCTGAGCGGTGCGGATCACGCCTTCAGGATGCTCGACGGGAAACCCTCGGACAAGCCGTTGCGCGATATGACGGATTTTGCGGCGTCGTTTACCGCCAGGGCCATCCCGGAATAAGCGAGATCAGCGAGAGAAGCCGGGGGCCGGCGAGCAGGGCTGCGAATCCTCCTGCGGCGAGGAACGGGACGAGTGGAATCGCATCCTTCCGCGAGACGCGGCGGAACAGGAGCAGGACGAGGGCGACGAGACCTCCGATCATGAACCCGAGGTAGAGCACGACTCCGATCATATGCATGCCGAGAGCCGCTCCGGCGCCTGCAGCGAGTGTTGCGTCCCCCCATCCCATGCCGCCTCGGCTCACGATGATGATGCACAGGATGATGCCGCCGCCGAGGAGCGCGCCCCAGAGGCCGTCGAGAAGCGCGCTCCACCCGCCCTGTATACGGAACAGCATTCCGGCGACGCCGATCGCTCCCGCGAAGAAGTCGAATACGTAGCCGCTCTCGATATCCGTGAGCGCGTTCAAAAGGAATCCGAACGCGACGAGCAGCGCGAGCGGCAATGCGGGTGACAACCCCCACCGGAGATAGAGTGCCCCGGCCATCGCGGCCCCGACGATCTCCACGAGCGGGTAGCGATATCCGATGGGTGCGCCGCAGTGGCGGCACCTGCCTTTCGAGAGCAGAAAAGAAAGGAGCGGAACGAGGTCGAGTCCGTTCAGCACGACGCCGCAACTGTCGCAGCGCGATCGTGTCCGTCCCCACCAGCATTCTCCCGTAACCGACCGGTGAGCGGCGACGTTCACGAACGATGCGAGGCAGGCGCCAAGAGCGGCGAAAAGAGCGAAAAGAATCCAGATCATGCGATCACTCCGTAGTGAGGAAACGTGATGATGGATCCCGTAGGGGGATTGTGATATAGTTTTGTAAAACAGTCAAGAAAGGGGGAAGCTCCATGCCGAAAAAGATCCTTGTCGCCATCGATATGAGCAAAATGTCGGAAGCCGTCTTCTCGTACGGATGTTCTCTCGCGCTCCGGCTGAGAGATGACGTCACCTTCATCCACGTAACGCCGCACCCGACGCTCTGGCGCGGATACGAACAGTGGCTCCCCGCCGAGCTGAACCAGGAAATCGAGGAAGTCGCACGGAAAAAGCTCGACTACTACTACCGAAAGGCGCTGGAGGACATGCCGGCCCTTGGGGAAACGAAACACGAACTCGTCGTCCGTCAGGGAAACCCCGCCGATACGATCATCGAATACGCGAAGGAACACTCTTTCGACCTCATCGTGATCGGCTACAGGGGACAGAGCAACATCGAACGCCTCGTCGTCGGAAGCACCGCCGCGAACGTGGCGCGGTACGCTCACTGTTCCGTCCTGATCTACCGCCCGGGATACGACGTCCTGTAACGGAACCGGGGGCATCCGGGCCGGATACCCCCGGTGCTACTTTCCCCGCCCCTTGTCGCCGTATTTGTCCTGCGCGTACATCCTGCTCGACGACTCCCTCGATGCTTCGGCCGATTTCGACAGGGACGCCTGAAGCTTCCTGACGAGATCCTGCTTCCTGTCCTTTTCGCTATCCGCGTCACCGACGACGTTCCGCTCGAGATACCCCATCTCCACAAGCGCCTGGACGCGCCGGATGTCGATCCCGAGTTCTTCGGCCATCTCCTCGGAGTTCAGGGCCTTCTTCGGATTCTCGCGGAGAAATTCCCGCACCTGCCGGTACAGGACATCCAGATCGTCGATGCACTGCGGGCACGTGGTGGGGCCATTGCTCGGAAACGCCTTCCCGCAAAGCTTGCACATCGTGAGCTTCATCCACCATACCTCCAATCCCACCGTATCGTTTCGTATTCTACATGAGGAATCGATATTTTTCTATTTTTTCACTCCGCGAGGCGCGGGATTCCGATTTTGCGTTCATGGACCGAAGCGACGTTATCTTGTATCATCAAACAAAGGCCGATATCCCGGATGTCGGCCGGAGACGAAAAGAATGCCCGATGCGAGGGGCGGGAAGGAGAAAGGAATGAACTATACCGCAGTGGATCATATAGGGATCGCGGTCGGATCCATCGAAAACGCGCTTGCCTTCTGGGAGAAGGCGATGGGTATCCGGTGTACCGGCGTCGAAGAGGTGAAGGAACAGAAGGTGAAGACGGCGTTCCTCCCGATCGGGGAGACGGAGGTCGAACTTCTCGAGGCGACGGACCCCGAAAGTCCGGTCGCGAAATTCATCGAAAAACGCGGCGAGGGATTGCACCACATCGCGTTGCGCGTCGAAAACATCGAGGAAACCCTGAAGGCCCTCAAGGAACAGGGGGTCCGCCTCATCGACGAAACGCCCCGCTACGGCGCCGGCGGTGCCAGAATCGCGTTCGTCCATCCGAAGTCGAGCGGCGGAGTCCTCCTCGAAATCAGCCAGAGAGGGGAATCGCACCGATGACGGAGAGGAAGATAGAGGAGTTATGCGAGGAGGTACTGAGGAGGCGTGAGGGAGCGAGGAGCGGAGGAGGGGAGAGGGCGGTAGGGAAGCAGCGTGAGAAGGGGAAGAAGACGGCGCGGGAGCGGATAGGTGGGTTGCTCGACGCGGGGAGCTTTGTGGAGATCGACGAATACGTGACGCACCGGTGCGAGACATTCGGTCTTGGTGACAAGAAATACGCGGGAGACGGAGTCGTGACGGGCTGGGGGACGATAGACGGGAGGAAAGTCTTCGTCTACAGTCAGGACTTCACGGTGCTCGGCGGATCGCTTGGTGAGATGCACGCGAAAAAGATCTGCAAGGTGATGGACCTGGCGCTGGAAACGGGGAGCCCGGTCATCGGGATCAACGACAGCGGCGGAGCGCGGATCCAGGAAGCGGTCGACAGTCTGAACGGGTACGGAGAGATCTTCTACCGGAACACCGTCTCGAGCGGAGTCGTGCCGCAGATCTCGGTCATCGTGGGACCGACGGCTGGGGGAGCGGTCTACAGCCCTGCGCTCACCGACTACATCTTCATGGTTGAAAAGACGGGAATCATGCACATCACGGGCCCGGCGGTCATCAAGGCGGTCACGGGGGAAGACGTCAGCAGCGAAGAGCTCGGTGGGGCGAAGACGCACAACGCGAAATCGGGCAACGCGCACTTCATCGCGACGAGCGAAGACGAATGCTTCGCGCAGGTCAGGAAACTGCTGTCGTACCTTCCGTCGAACAACCTCGACCGAGCGCCGCAGGGTGTGGCGGAAGACCCCGTGGAGCGGAAAGAGTCGGCGCTGCGGGACATCGTGCCGACCAACCCGAACAAAAGCTACAACGTTCTCGACGTCATCGTGAAAGTCGTCGACGGAGGGGACTTCATGGAAGTCCAGCCGCTGTGGGCGAAAAACATCGTCACGGGCTACGGGCGGATCGGCGGGGAAGTCATCGGAATCATAGCGAACCAGGCGAAAACGATGGCGGGGTGTCTGGACATCGACGCGTCGGACAAGGCGAGCCGGTTCATCCGTCACTGCGACGCCTTCAACATCCCGATAGTCACCTTCGTCGACGTTCCGGGCTACCTTCCGGGAATCGCGCAGGAATGGGGGGGCATCATCCGTCACGGAGCGAAAATGCTCTACGCGTACAGCGAAGCGACCGTCCCGATGGTCACGGTCGTATTGCGCAAGGCGTACGGAGGGGCGTACCTCGGGATGTGCAGCAAGGCGCTCGGAGCGGACGTCGTCCTCGCGTGGCCGCAGGCGGAAATCGCGGTCATGGGAGCGGAAGGCGCGGCGAACATCGTCTTCCGGAAGGAAATCGACGACTCGGCGGACCCGACGGCCATGAGGACGCAGAAGATAGAGGAATACCGGACGGCGTTCGCGAACCCGTACGTCGCGGCGGAGCGGGGCTTCGTGGACCGGGTGATACTGCCGGAAGAGACGCGGGAAGAAATCGCGGGAGCGCTCACGCTGGCGCGGGGCAAGAGCGTTCGTCGACCGAAGAGGAAACACGGCGTCATGCCGCAGTAGGGGGAAGGGACAATGACCCCGGTACACAGCCACTTCACCGGACTCGGTGGAGCGATCGTCGTCGGACTCATCGCGTTCAGCGCGTGCTTCCTCGTCCTCGGGGGCCTCGCGCTCATCATCTACGGAATCAAATACATGGCGAAAGTCGGAGAGCGTGGGGGCACCGACGGCGGAACGCCCGCGAAGAAAGCGCCCCTCCCCGTCGCATCCCCTGGCGCCCTTCCGGTACAGACCGCATCGGCGCATCGGGACGTATGCGGAATGCAGGAAACCGTCGCGGCCATAACGGGAGCGATCCTCGCGGCGCGCGGAGGGGCGGAGTTCTGTGTCCGGAGCATCGTTCCCGTAGCGGGCGGAAGAGCCCGCGTCGCGGGAGAGACGCGCCGGAACTCGTGGGAGACGGCCGCTCTGCTCGAAAACACCGGAGAACTCGAAGGAACATGGAACGCTCCGGCATAAGGCCGGAACGCACCCCAACGCCGAACACCGACAAAACGAAGGAGGAACGCGATACATGAACAGATACAGAGTCACCGTCAACGGAACCGCCTACGACGTCCTCGTCGAGGACATGGCCTCTTCCGCACCCGTCGCGACCGGGGCGCCCGCAGCGCCCGTCGCCGTCGCGGCCCCGGTCCAGATCCCGGTCGCGCAGGCGGCGCCCGCTCCTGCCGCCGCTCCTGCGCCGGTTGCGACTCCGGCTCCCGCCCCCGCGGGGGGAACCGTCGTCAGCGCGCCGATGCCCGGCAAGATCCTCAGGATCGGAGTCGCGGTCGGAGCGCAGGTATCGGGCGGC
The DNA here is from genome assembly GCF_055390895.1 of Lactivibrio alcoholicus. Classification (NCBI taxonomy): domain Bacteria; kingdom Thermotogati; phylum Synergistota; class Synergistia; order Synergistales; family Aminobacteriaceae; genus Lactivibrio; species Lactivibrio alcoholicus. The sequence continues at coordinate 758,414 of NZ_AP042471.1, read as the reverse complement.
GACGTCCTTCTCATCCTCGAGGCGATGAAAATGGAAAACGAAATCAGCGCCCCCGCCGGCGGAACGGTCCGGGAAATCCGGACGCGGGAAGGGGAATCGGTCAACACGGGCGACGTCCTCGTCGTCCTGGGCTGATCCGGGAAAGAGGCGCAGGGGCGATGGAAACCTACATCGCATCGATGGGGGCGATCTTCAGCTCATCGGGCTTCGCCGGACTGACGGTCGGAAACAGCGTCATGATCGTCGTCTCCCTCGTCATGCTCTACCTCGCGATCGGAAAGGGATTCGAGCCGCTGCTGCTCGTCCCGATCTCGTTCGGCTGTCTCCTCGTCAACATGCCGCTGTCGGGAATCATGGACGAAGGGGGCTTCCTGCGGTACATCTTCTACGGGACGGAGCACGAAATCTACCCGGTCATCATCTTCATGGGAATCGGAGCGCTCACCGACTTCGGGCCGCTGCTGGCGAACCCGGTGACGTTCCTCCTGGGGGCGGCGGCGCAGTTCGGCGTCTTCATCGCGATGATCGGAGCGGTCGCGCTGGGCTTCACGATCCAGGAAGCGGCGTCGATCGGAATCATCGGAGGGGCGGACGGCCCGACGAGCATCTATCTGACGATGAAACTCGCGCCGCAGCTCCTCGGAGCGGTCGCGGTCGCGGCGTACAGCTACATGTCGCTCGTGCCGCTGATCCAGCCGCCGGTCATCAGGCTCTTCACGAGCAAGGCGGACCGGGCGATCCGGATGGAACAGCTCAGGCCGGTCAGCAAGATGGAGCGGATCCTCTTCCCGATCGTCGCGACGATCGGATCGGGGCTGCTCCTTCCGGCGGCGGTGCCGCTGATCGGGACGCTCATGTTCGGCAACCTGCTTCGGGTATGCGGCTGCACGGAGCGGCTGAACCAGGCGGCGCAGAACGAAATCCTCAACGCGACGACGATCTTCCTGGGACTCTCGGTCGGGGCGACGATGAGCGCGAAGGACTTCCTGACGCCCGCGACGCTGAAGATCGTGCTCCTGGGACTCGTCGCGTTCGTCTTCAGCACTGCCGGAGGCGTCCTGTTCGGGCAGGTCATGAAAGTGATGAGCAAGGGAAAGATCAACCCGATGATCGGCTCGGCGGGAGTCTCCGCCGTCCCGATGGCCGCCCGCGTCGTCCAGCGCGTCTGCCAGCAGGAGAACCCCGGAAACTACCTCCTCATGCACGCCATGGGACCCAACGTCGCCGGCGTCATCGGCACCGCCGTCGCAGCCGGCGTCATGCTCACACTCCTCAGCTGACAGACATGGGAGTATAATCGGGGCATTCAGCGACAGGGGCCGGGATGGCCCCTGTTTTTTTCAGGAGGCGATGCCATGCTGCGTGAGATTGCGGCGGAACGCGTATCGGACGTGATTCGCGACGCGTTTCTCGAAGCGAACACGATCCTGCCCGACGACATGCATGACCTGATCCGCCGGAGCGCCGCGGCGGAAAGCTCCGCGCTCGGTCGTTCCGTTCTTTCCGAAATCCTCGAAAATATCGACCTCGCGGCGCGCGAGAGGACGCCGATCTGTCAGGACTGCGGAATGGCGGTCGTGTTTATGGATATCGGCCAGGATGTCCACATCGGCGGCGGTTCGCTCGAATCGGCCGTGGACGAAGGCGTCCGCCGGGCGTACCGGGACGGATATCTCCGTGCCTCGGTCGTCTCGGATCCTTTGTTCGACCGGAAAAACACGAAGGACAACACGCCTGCCGTTCTGCACGTCCGCATCGTACCGGGCGACCTCGTGCGGGTCGCTGTCGCTCCGAAGGGATTCGGCAGCGAGAACATGAGCGCGCTCGCGATGTTGACGCCTGCCGCCGGACGCGACGGCGTCGTCCGCTTCGTGACCGAGACGATTGCGTCGTCCGGGCCGAACCCGTGTCCGCCGATCGTGGCCGGAATCGGGATCGGCGGGGATTTCGAGGGAGTCGCCCTGCTTGCCAAGCGTGCGCTGCTTCGTCCGGCCGGGGTTCCGAATCCCGACCCACGGTACGCCGCGCTCGAGGCGGATATCCTGAAGGCCGCGAACGATCTGGGAATCGGACCGGCAGGGTACGGCGGAAGCGTCACGGCGCTCTCCGTATCGGTGGAGTTCGCGCCGACGCATATCGCGGGACTGCCGGTCGCGGTGAACATCTGCTGTCACGCGAACCGGCACGTCGTTCGCGTCATCGGCGGATCGGAGGGGGAAGAACGATGAGCGACATCGTGAAGAATATCCTGACGCCGCTCGACGAATCGATCGTCCGGTCGCTCCGGGCCGGAGACAGGGTTCTCCTTTCCGGAACGGTCTACACCGCTCGCGACGCGGCGCACCGGAGGATCGTCGAAACGATCCGGGAAGGCGGAGAGCCGCCGTTCCCGCTCGAAGGCGCCGTCATCTTTTACGCGGGGCCCGCTCCCGCTCGACCGGGGTCGGTCATCGGCCCTATCGGGCCTACGACGAGCGGACGCATGGATTCCTATACGCCGCTTCTGTTCGAACGGGGGCTCCGGGGGACGATCGGAAAGGGAAGCCGTTCCCCGGAGGTTCTCGAGGCGATGATGCGTTTCGGGTGCGTCTATTTCGGCGCGACGGGAGGCGTCGCGTCGCTGATGGCGCGGTGCGTCACACGCGTCGACCCCGTGGCGTACGATGATCTCGGGGCCGAGGCGGTCCGTCGTCTCGATGTGCGGGACATGCCGCTCGTCGTCGCTGCGGACTGCTTCGGCGGTGATATGTACTCGAGGCGCCCTTCGGCGCGATGACCGGGGTCAGTTGACGGGGAGAATCAGCGCCGGACAGGACGTTCCCTCGATGAGCGCCTCTCCTGTGCTCCCGAGAACGACCTGCAGCAGGTCCCCCATCCGGGAGAGTCCGACGACGAGAAGCGACGGACTGAGTCCGGCGATCTTCGGCGGACATTCGACGGTCGGATCGCCGCTCAGGATGACGCTTTCCGCGGGGATGTCCCACGTCAGGACATCGGCGAGGACGCGTTCCATAGCCTCGGATGCGGAGTTCACGAGATCCTGGGATGTCCCGGGCTCTTCGAGCCGGACGCAATGGAGCAGGGTGATCCGCTCCGGCCTGCCCACGGAGTCGAGAAGCTCCCGCAACTGCGTCAGGATCGCGTAGGTCCGGGTGAAGGTGAGGTCTATCGGAATGACGAGGTGCGAGAACAGGGGATCGGTCGGACGCCCCGGTTCGTTTCGCAACAGCAGCTGTGGAACCGGAAGGACACGGACGAGAGGGATGAGCGTTTCGCCGGGTCGTCCGGGGATCGCGACGAGAGAACATCCTTCCTCCCGCACCAGCGCCGGAAGCGTTTCGAGGACGTCCCCGGCTTCCACCGAGACGCCGTAGAAGAGGTCTTTGGGCAGGATACGCATCGCCATATCGATCAGAACGTTTTCCGTCGCATGGACGATCGACGGGAGGTCGCCGGACAGGCCCGAATCCACGACGTGTGCCAGCAAAAAATCGGCGTGCATTCCCCCGAGCTGGAGGGAGACCTGTTCGAGCGATTTCTCGGAAAACTCGTCCGTGTCGGAGAGGAAACAAACTCGGGTCGCCATGGAGCATCGCCTCCTGCGCATCGTTTTTTGAAGGAATTTTCTTCTGGAGTATACTCCATCATGGAGCGAAAGAGGAAGAAAGCGAGGCGTTTTTGTGCGAGAGGACGGAATATGGAAGATCATCGGCGCGGTTCGGGGTGTCTTCGACGCGCTTCCCCACCGTGCGGCGCTCGGGTTCGGCGCGACGCTCGCGCGGGCGGTGGGATTTCTGTCACGAAAGGGTACGGACCGGGCGGAAAAAAATTGCGTCCGTGCGCTCCAGGTCGGCGTGACGACCGCGCGCTCGATCGTCCGTGAGAGCTATGGAAATCTCGGCCGGTCGATTGCGGAATTTTCCAGAATGCCGCGACGCGAGGAGATTCTCGACAATATGGAAATCCACGGCGAGGAGCATCTGAAACGCGCCCTTGCCGCGGGAAAGGGCGTTATCCTGCTCTCCGCGCATCTTGGCAACTGGGAAATGGGGGCTGCCGCGCTGGCGCGGAAGGGGTATCCGGTCAACGCGATCGGCGCCGACCAGCGCGATGACCGCATAACGGATCTCATCTCGGGGATTCGCGAATCGTGCGGCGTCAGGACCGTCGGCAAGGGATTCGACCTGAAGGCCGCGTTCCGCTGTCTCAAGTCCGGTGAGGCGCTTGCGATCCTGATCGATCAGGATGCCAAAAGCCACGGACTGGTCGTCCCGTTTCTCGGACTTCCCGCAAGCACGCCCTACGGTCCCGTGAAAATGGCGCGTCGTCTCGGCAGCGCCATTCTCCCGGTTTTCGCGATCCGTCGCGGGACCGGGCATCTTCACGACCTGAACATTCTTCCGCCGCTGGTTCTTCAGGAGGGGGAAAATCTGGAAATGGACGTGACGCTGTGCAATAATATAATAAGTACGTGGATCATGGAGTATCCGGGACAGTGGCTCTGGCTGACGGACCGGTGGGCATGGACCTCGGAGACGGCGGGTTTCTGACGGGAATCGATCCGGGACGCGGGAAGTTCGGATTCGCGTTCGTGGCCGGATCTGGCCGACTTCTCGCTTCCGGTATCGGGAGGACGACGGATGCTCCCGGCTTTTTTCGGCGGTTTCGCGAGGGCGATTATTCGTGGCTTCGCCCGATGATCCTCGAGGGAACGACCGATTGTCTGCGGAATCCTCGTTATCCGGTGATCTGCGGCGAAGGAACGCACCGAGTGTTTTTCCTCGAGGCCGCGCGAGTCGGAGGAATACCCGTCACATGTGCCCCCGAAGCGGGAACGACGCTGCGGGCGCGTAAGCTCTACTGGTCGCTCCATCCGCCGGGAGGCCTGTGGAGAATGGTTCCGCTTTCCTTGCGGGTCCCTCCGAGAGATATAGACGACCTGGCGGCGTGGGCTATCGTGATGAAATGGATGTTGCAGGTGGCGGGGACGCCGGAAGAAATGGAGGATACGGAGAATGGGAGCTGAAAAGATCGCCGCCTTGGTGAATACATTCGGTATGTCGCTCATCTCGGTGAGCAAGGAAATGGGAGTCGAACTTTCTCTTGTGAAGTCCGAGGTGGCGCAGGGCGTTAATACGGGAGGAAGTTGCGCCGCCGCACTCGTGGGCGTCGTCGGCGGCGGGTTGCAGGGGACGATCGTTGTCATGCTGGATCAGCCTGGCTTTCACGCCGTCGTGTCCGCCATGTCGGGGGGAATGATCCAGCCGAACCTCGACGATGCGGTTTCGATGAGCGTCATCGGTGAGCTGACGAATATGGTCAGCGGTCGTGCGCTCATCCAGTCCTCGCTGCAGGGGGTCGATGTCACGCCGCCGCAGATCATTACGGGTGCGGGAATCCGGACGATCCCGACCCAGTCTCCCGGGATCCGCACTTTTACGCTCCCGTTCCGGGTGGCACAGGGAGGGACCTTGTATCTGATCCTCTCCTTCCACGGGTAGCCGGGACTTTTTTTCGATGCGGACGGGCAAATGAAACGGGCGGAGCTCCCCTGCGGGAGGATCCGCCCGTTTTTGTCCGGTGAGACAGGTCCGGAGGTCTATCTGGAGAGCGTTTCTCCCTCGGTGGCGGCGACGACGCTCGCGACGCACGAGTCGCCCGTGACGTTGATGCACGTCCGGGCCATGTCGAGAACGGCGTCGATTCCCGCGACGAGGGCGACCCCTTCGATCGGAAGCCCGACTGCGGTCAGGACGAGCGTGAGCATGATGAGTCCGGCGCCGGGAACGCCGGCCGTTCCGATCGATGCGAGCGTCGCAGTGAGCACGATGTTCGCCTGCGCCCCGAGCGACAAGGGGATTCCGTAGGCCTGTGCGACGAAGAGCGCGCAGACGCCCTGGTAGAGCGCCGTGCCGTCCATGTTGATCGTCGCTCCGAGCGGAAGGACGAACGAGGAGATCTTTTCGGAGATCCCGAGGTTTTCCTTCGCGCATCGCATGGTGATCGGAAGGGTCGCTGAGCTTGAACGCGTGACGAACGCCGTCAGCATGGATTCCTTCACGCCCGAGAAGAACCACATCGGCGAACGGCGCGCGACGACGGTCACGAGGCCCGAGTAGACGACGAGGGCATGGAGCGCGCAACCGACATAGACGGCGACGATGACCTTCGCAAACGGCGCGAGAACGGACAGGCCGTATTTCGACACCGTCACCGCGATCAGCGCGAAGACGCCGTACGGAGCGACCATCATGACCATTCCCGTGAGCTTGTACATCGTTTCCGCGACGGAATCGAAGAACGCGATGACGGGTTTGCCCTTGTCTCCCGCGAGGATCGCCGCGACGCCGAAGAAGAGCGCGAAGACGATGATCTGGAGCATGTCGCCTTCGACGATCGCCTTGAGCGGGTTGCCCGGGAAGAGGTTCAGGATGACGTCGGCGATCGCGGGGGCGGCCTTCGGCTGCGCCTTGGCGACGTCCGTCAGGGCCATGCCGACGCCCGGCTGGATGAAGTTTCCGAGCGAGAGCCCGATGACGATGGCGACGGCCGTCGTGATGAGATAGAGGAATATCGTCTTGCCGCCGATGCGTCCGAGCGACCGCGGGTCGCCGATCGAGGCGGTGCCGACGACGAGACTCGAGAACACGAGTGGGACGATGAGCATCTTGAGAAGAGTGATGAAAACCTTTCCGACGGGTTCGATCACTTTGATGGAGGGGCCGACCATCGCTCCCGCCGCGATGCCGAGGACGAAACCTATTGCGATCTGCCAGATGAGCGGAATGCCTTTCTTTCCTTCCAAAAGAACGCACCTCCCGTTGAAAGATGAAAGAAAAACTAACCGGACAGCAGGTTATCGTGAGTCCATCGCACCCCTCCAATTCGAAGCATGTGTGCTGCATTTAATGGAGAGTATAGACCGAAAGTTGCGAAACGTCCACAGAAGTAAGGGCTCCTTGTGGGGATGGGGCGCGTGGGATACAATGCCGTCGTACTGGATGAAATTCTTCGGACGAGAGAGGAATATATGGAGGACCCCGAACATGAAAAAGAAGATCGTGAGTTCCGTATGTGCGCTCTTCCTTGTGCTGCTGACGACGGCGTGCGCGGGAGCGGAACACAGGGGAGGAATCGTGCTCGTCCTTTCCGGCGGAGCGATGCGGGGGCTGGCGCACATCGGCGTGCTCCAGGCGTTGGCCGAGAAGGATATCCCCATCGTCGGCATCGTCGGGACGAGCATGGGATCGATCATCGGCGGACTTGCCGCGAGCGGGTATAAACCTGAAGAGATTCTCGAAGTCATCGAGACGCTCGACCTCGGGAACCTCATGTCGGAACAGGCGACGCCCATATTCGTCCCGAGCGGGGATTCCGATGCGCGGCTCAACCAGATCCCGTGGGCGTATATGGACAAGGCCGGGAACGTGACGGGGCCTCTGGGGGGGTTGACTGGCGTCAAGCTCCTCGAACGTTTCGCGCAGCTCGCGTCGCGCGTCCGGATCGTCGATTTCGACGACCTCCCGATCCCGTACGCCGCGGTCGCGACGGATCTCGAAACCGGCCAGAAGGTCGTCCTTCGCAGCGGCAGTCTGGCGTCGGCCATGCGGGCTTCGATGTCAATTCCGATCCTCTTCGAGCCGTGGTCCATCGGAGGGAAACTCCTCGTCGACGGAGGGCTCGTGTCGAACCTGCCGGTCTTCACGGCGAAGGAGCTCTTCCCCGGATATCCCGTAATCGCCGTCGACGTGACGAGCTCTCCGCGGTCGAAGGAAAACCTCCACTCGCTCCTCGACGTGATCGATCAGACGACGACGATCTTCACGGCGTCGAACGTCGCTGTCGAGAAGAAGGCCGCCGATGTCCTCATAACGCCGGATGTCCGCGGCGTCGCGATGTTCGAGACGAAGAGCGCGCTAAAGGTCGTCGAGAACGGCAGGACCCTCGCGATGCAGAAGATGCCCGAAATCGAGAGGCTTCTCGCTTCGGCCCCTCCGGCGCCGCACCGCGAGGAGCGCCCCGTTCCCCCTGTGAGCGACGTCCGGATCGAAGGGGTGTCTCCGGCGATGGCCGTATCTCTCCGACAGCAGTATTCTCCCTGGATCGGCAAGCCGCCGAGCGAGCTCGACGTCATCAAGGCGGGGATGGACCTCGGGAAGCGTACCGACATCCAGGCCGTGGACTACTACCTCGAAAAGGAAAACGGCGGGACCGTGGTCGTCATGAAGGTTCAGCGCAAGTCCGCCTATGAGATCAACGTCGGCGGGTTCACGACGAATCTTCATCCGTATCGCTGGATCTATCTCAACGGCGTCGCGAGAAACCTCATCAACGACGGAGACCTGCTCCGCACGACGCTGAAAATCGGGGAGCAGTGGGGCGTCGAGGTCAGCTACCTGACGGATCCCGAGGAAGACAAGTCGTGGGAGGTCCTTCTCTCCGGCCAGAGCTGGGAGGTCAGCCCCCAGAACGCGCGTCTCCGCACATGGGAGCGATACGGCGGCGGCGTCGTCAAGCGTTTCAACGTCGGTGCCGCGAACGCGGGGCTTGGCTTCGCCGCGGAGAGCGTCCGGGAACTCGGCGAGGTCACGACGGCGTGGGGGCCCTACGGATTCCTGACCTACAGCACGATGGACAGCGACACGGACCCGACGCACGGAATCGCGCTTCAGGCGAAGATCTGGTGGCCGGACTACGACGAGGTCCTCTACCGGCTCTCCTTCTTCCAGGCGGCTCAAATCTCCGACAAGTGGCGATTCTACCTGCGGGCGGGATTCGCCGAAGGAGATCTGAAAACGCCGGGGCACGCGGTATATCTCGGCGCCGCGCAGGAGCTGTACAGTTACGCCGGACGCCCGATCGAGGCCGAATTCATGGCGTGGTGGAACGTCGCGTTCCGCCGCGTCTACATCAAGAGCTGGTGGGGGAGCCTCATGGCCGAGCTCTTCGGCGGCATGGGGTACGCGTGGAACGACGAAGGCGACCGCATCCGGAACCTCTGGGAGACTGGAATTTCCTTCTCCGTCCCCGGGAAGTTCCTCGATGCGCGGCTCATGTTCCTCTATAATGACGAGAACGATTTCAAGATAGGGTTCTTCATAGGCACTCCGATGTGGGGGCATTTCCCACTTCCGTAGCGGATCGGACAATATCAGCCCGGACCGGGGGCGGCAATGTCCGGTCGTGCCCGTCGCGGCACGGGCGGGAAGGATAGTCATGGCGAGAAATATCACATCCAGATCGACCGATTTCTCGGAATGGTACCTCGATGTCATCAAGACGGCGGAACTCGCCGATTACGCCCCGGTACGCGGGTGCATGGTCATTCGTCCGACCGGGTACGCCGTCTGGGAGGCGATCCAGCGGTACTTCGACGACGCGTTCAAGGAGACCGGGCACGTCAACGCCTACTTCCCGCTCCTGATCCCGAACTCCTTTCTCGAGAAGGAGGCCGAACACGTCGAGGGCTTCGCGCCCGAGTGCGCGGTCGTGACCCACGCGGGCGGCGAAGAACTCGAGGAGCCGCTCGTCGTCCGGCCGACGTCCGAGACGGTAATCGGGCATATGTACAGCAAGTGGATCCAGTCGTGGCGCGACCTGCCGATCCTCATCAACCAGTGGGCAAACGTCATGCGCTGGGAGAAGCGTCCGCGCCTCTTCCTGCGGACGTCGGAGTTCCTCTGGCAGGAGGGGCACACGGCGCACGCTTCGGAGGCCGAGGCCGTCGAGGAGACGCTCCGGATGCTCGAGGTCTACCGCCGGATCATGGAGGACTGCCTCGCCCTGCCGGTCGTCGAGGGCGAAAAGACCGCCGGGGAACGCTTCCCGGGCGCCGTCAACACGTATACCTGCGAGACGATGGTGCGCGATGCGAAGGCTCTCCAGGCCGGAACGAGCCACTTCCTCGGGCAGAACTTCGCGCGCGCGTTCAACATCCAGTTCCAGAACCAGGCCGGGGCGCTCGAGTACGCGTGGACAACGAGCTGGGGCGTTTCGACGCGCCTGATCGGAGCCGTCATCATGACGCACTCCGACGACGACGGCCTCGTCCTGCCGCCGCGCATCGCGCCCGTCAAGACGGTCATTCTCCCGATAGGGACCGACGAGGCCGCACTCACCGGCCGCATCCTGCCGAAGGCGGAGGAGATCGCGGGCGATCTCCGGAGGGTTCTCGGAGGCACGGCCGTGAGGCTCGACCGACAGTTCCACATGCGCCCCGCGGACAGGTTCTTTTTCCACCTGCAGCGTGGGGTTCCCCTCCGGCTCGAACTCGGGCAGAAGGATTACGCGAAGGGAAACGTCCGTTTCGTACGTCGCGATACAGGAGAAAAGGGAGACATCCCGTTCGAGGCCGTCCCGAGGGTCGTTCCCGAACTTCTCGACCGGATTCAGAAAGATCTTCACGCGAACGCGAAGGCATTCAGGCTCGCGAACACGGTCCGCGTATCGTCCTGGGACGAATTCCGATCGGTCATCGAGGAACGCGGCGGCTTCGTTGAGGCCTATTTCGCCGGAAGCGTCGAAGACGAGAGGCACATCAAGGAAGAGACCGGGGCGACGCCGCGGTGTTTCCCGCTCTCGGACGACAGCCGCGGTCGCTGCTTCCTGACGGGGCGCGACGGCGCCAGGCTCGCGGTCTTCGCGAAGGCGTACTGATCTTTTTTTCATCTGAGATAAAGGAGCTGGCATCATGACGTATCGTATCTTCAGCGGAATGCGCCCGACGGGAAAGCTGCATCTGGGACACATGGCGGGGGCGCTGACGAACTGGATCAAACTCCAGAACGACAGCGACTATGAGTGCTTTTACGGTATCGTGGACTGGCACGCGATGATGTCGGATTACGCCGATATGGGCAAGCTCCGCGACAACTGCCGCGAAGTGCTTCTCGACTGGCTTTCCGTGGGGCTCGACCCCGAGAAGAGCACGATATTCCTCCAGTCGCACGTCCCGCAGCACGCGGAAATCCACCTCGCGCTCTCGATGATCACGCCGCTCGGATGGCTCGAGAGATGCCCGACGTACAAGGACCAGATCCTGAACATCCAGAATAAGGACCTCTCGACATACGCGTTCCTCGGATACCCCGTCCTCATGGCCGGCGACATCCTTCTCTACAAATCGACGAAGGTCCCGGTCGGCGAGGATCAGAGCGCGCACCTCGAGATCACGCGCGAGATCGCGCGCCGTTTCAACAATTTCTACGGTCCCGTCTTCCCCGAGCCGGATATCATGCTGACGCCGACGCCGAAAGTCCCGGGAACGGACGGACGAAAGATGAGCAAGTCCTACAACAACTCGATCAACATTTCCGACACGAAGGACGTCCTCTGGAGCAAGCTCAGCACGATGATCACCGATCCCGCGCGCATCCGGAAGTCCGATCCGGGCGATCCGGACAAGTGCCCGGTCTGGGACATCCAGAAGGTCTTCAACGGAGACGCGGCACAGAAGGCCGAACTCGCCGAGGGATGCAGGAAAGCGGCCATCGGATGCATCGACTGCAAGAAGGCGCTGCTCGCGCACGTTGTCCGGATCCTCGAACCCGCGTGGGAGAAACGGGCGTATTACGAGAAGAACGACGCCGTGCTGCGCGATATCGTCATCCACGGTGCGGAAAAGGCGAAAATTGTCGCGAAACGGACGATGGACGAAGTTCTCGCGGCCATCAACCTCGTCCCGCGAGGCTGATCCGGAGCCGCTCCTGAAACGTCGTTGCCGCTCCGTCCCGGAGGAAGTCCGGGACGGAGCGTTTTTTTCTGCTTCGGAACGGCGTCAGGCGGACGGGCGGTCGGCGAACGCCCTGAGTTCGGATTCGACCTCCGTGCGGCTCGTCATCGTCAGCACGTGCTCTGCGAGAACCGCGCATTCGGACATGTCGAGCGACCGGATCGTCTTCCGGACCGAAGGGATTCGAGGCGCCGACATCGATAACTCGCGAAAGCCCATCCCCAGAAGCAGCGGTGTCGCGAGCGGATCGCCGCCCATTTCGCCGCAGACGTCCGCGGGGATGCCGGCGGATGTCGCGGCCGAAGCGATCATCGCGAGGAGCCGCAGGACGGCGGGATGAAACGGACTGGAAAGATGGGCGACGTCGGAGTTTCCCCGGTCGCACGCGAGCGTGTACTGCGTGAGGTCGTTCGTCCCGACGGAGAGGAACGACGCCTCTTTTGCGAGTGAGTGAGCCAGGAGCGCGCTCGACGGGACCTCGACCATCGCTCCGATTTTTTCGGGGAAAGCGAATGGGACCCCTTCCCGTTCGAGGGCGCACGCGCATTCTTCGAGAAGGGCTTTTGCCGCGACGAGTTCCGAGAGATCGGTGATCATCGGAAACATCGCCCACAGGTGCCCCGACGGTGCGGACCGGAGCAAGGCGCGAAGCTGCGTCCGGAAGACCTCCTGGCGCGCGAGGCAGAGGCGGATCGCCCTGAGGCCGAGAAAGGGGTTGTCCTCCCGTCCATTTCCGAGGAATGGGATTTCCTTGTCGCCGCCGGCGTCGAGCGTTCTGATGACGACCGTGTGCGGCGACGTGGCGGCGAGCGCGGCCATGTAGGCCGCGACGTGATCGTCTTCCGACGGCGGGACATTCCGCCCGAGGAACAGAAATTCCGTCCGGAAGAGCCCGACGCCCTCGGCCCCTCTTTTGAGAGCCGCCTGCACCTCTTCCGGACAGCCGATGTTCGCCATGAGCCGAATCTTGCATCCATCCTTCGTGACGACGGGAGCGGAGATCTCGTCCCGTTCCCATACGATTTCGGCGATTCGCGTGCGGGAGACGGCCTCAATGGTCGCCTCCCCGGGATCGATCACAAGCTCTCCGCGGGAACCGTCGATGATCGCGACATCGCCCTTCCGGACCATCCCCGTCAGACCTGCGATTCCCGTGATCATCGGAATGCCCTTGGCCCCGGCGAGGATCGCCGCGTGCCCCGTGGCTCCGCACCGTTCGGCGGCGATCCCCGCGACGACGCTCGGATCGATCGCTGCGACCTGCGATGGCAACAGATCATTCGCGACCACTATACGGGGGGTATCCCAGGAGACGTCAAACGGGGCCTTCCCCCTGATCGCGCACAGAAGTCGGAAACCGACATCTTCGATATCGGAGCTTCGTTCGCTCAGATAGGGGTCCGGGATGGAACGGAACTGTTCCGCGATAGATCGGGCCGTGCGAACGACCGCGTTTTCGGCGCACGTCCCCGAGCGGATCTCGCGTTCGATCCCGCCGACGAACTCTGGGTCCCGGAGCATCATGACATGGACGTCGGCGATGTCGGCTTCGGGAGATCCGGCCGTCGACGGGACGGACGAACGGATTTCCCGCTCCGTTGCGTCTGCGGCGTCGCGGAAGCGTTTCAGGTTTTCTTCGATGCCGAACGTGCCGTTATCCGGTGTCTCTTCGAATGAGACCGTTCCGAACGGCTCGACGGGAGCGACGGCGAGACCGGAAACAACAGGCGTTCCGAAAATGCGTCGTTCCATTCAATCACCTCCGAAAAATCAATGGGACTAAAAAAATATTGACAACGTTCACTATAGCAAATAAAATCGTCTTCGTCGACGGCATTTTTCTGAGACGATAGAATTGTACTCTGATCGCTCTTGACCTATCCGGAGAGGGGCGGGTTTGGTGCATTCGGATTATTGCTATGTCGGCAAGAGAGTCAGGCAAGAACGTCAGAAATACCAGATGAGCCTCAACGAGCTCGCGGATGCCACCGGAATCTCGGCGTCGTATCTCAGCCTGCTCGAGAACGGGAAAACCGTTCCTTCCATCAAAGTACTCGACAAGATCTGCAACTTCTTCTCCGTTCACATTTCCGTGCTTTTCCAGGAGGACGACGACCTCGGCGAGGCGTTTTTCTTCCCGCGCGACCGTCAGGTCGAGGTCGACGTTCCGAACGACCGTATCCTCCGCTTTCTGCTCCCGCGGGGGAACTGCCGGATCGAGCCCGTCCACATGACGCTGCAGCCGAGGGAGCGGCGGAACGAATGGACCGTCCACCAAGGAACCGAGTTCGGATATGTCATCCGCGGCGTCCTCGAGGTCAGCCTCGAGGGGCACGATGCGATCCGTTGCAGCGAGGGAGATTCCGTCATCTACAACTCGTCGATCAAGCACTACTGGCAGAACCTGGGAGATTCCGTCGCGGAGGTCTTCCTCGTCGCGTTCCCGCGGATCGATTTCCGAGGGGAGCTTCAGGGGGCGCTCCGCACCTAACGGGAAAAGGAGGCAGGGAGAATGCAAAAGATCATGAATCAGCCCGACATGGCGGTACCGGAGATGCTCGCCGGAATGGCGAAAGCCCACGCCGGCATCATCGAAGTCCTGCCCGGTACGCAGGCGGTCGTCAGGGCCGACGCGCCGGTCCGGGGTAAGGTAGCTCTGATCACGGGAGGCGGAAGCGGGCACGAACCGGCTCACGGAGGATTCGTCGGAAAGGGGATGCTCGACGCGGCGCTCGCGGGCGCGGTCTTCTGTTCGCCGCCGCTCGACGACGCGATCGCGTCCCTCGAGCGCGTGAATGGCGGGGCGGGAGTCCTGTTTATCATCAAGAACTACACGGGCGACATTCTGCTGTTCGACATGGCCGAAGAGGAGGCCGCGGACAGGGGAATTCCGGTCCGAAAGGTGCTCGTCACCGACGACGTCGCGGTCGACAACCGCGAAGGGACGACGGGACGCCGCGGCGTCGCGGGAACGGTCCTCGTCCACAAGATCGCGGGCGCCATGGCGGACCGGGGAGCGTCGCTCGACGAGGTTTATCGGGTCGCCGCCAAGGTCGTCGCGAATGTCCGGACGATGGGCATGGCGCTGACACCCTGCCTCGTTCCGGGACGGGACAAGCCGAATTTCGAGCTCGCTCCGGGAGAGATGGAGATCGGTATCGGAATCCACGGAGAACCCGGCGTCCAGCGCGAACCCCTGAAGAGCGCGCACGACATCGTCGCGGAGATGATGGACCGGATCACCGGCGACCTCCCGTTCGCGAAGGGCGACCGCGTCGTCGCGATGGTCAACGGCATGGGGGCGACGCCGCTCATGGAGCTCTACGTCATCTACAACGAGGTCGAATCGTATCTTTCGGGCAAGGGCGTCGCGGTCGCGCGTCCGATGGTGGGCGAATACATGACGTCGCTCGAAATGGCCGGCTTCTCGATCACGCTGCTTCGCACCGACGACGAACTCCTGTCGCTCTTCGACCATCCGTGCGAGACCCCGGCCTGGAGGCAGGCATGACCTGCGCCTGCACGACGGACTGCCTCGCAGGGATCTTCAGAAACCTCGCGGCGACGGTCGACGCCAACGAACAGATGCTCAACGAACTGGACAGCACGATCGGCGACGCGGAACACGGCCTCAACCTGAAGCGCGGATTTTCGATCCTGATGGGAAAGATGGACGGCTTCATGTTGCTCGAGCCCGCGAAATTCGTCAAGCGGATGGGCACGACGCTCGCGGGAGCCGGGTGCGGGTCGGGACCGATCTTTTACGGGCTCGCGATCCGTGCGGCGGGCGACTCGCTCGAAAAGACCGGGTTCGGCGGAAGCCCGGCGATCGCCGCGGCCCTCGAAGCGGCCCTCGCCGCGATCAGGGAAAAGGGGGGCGCGAAGGTCGGGGACAAGACGATGGTCGACGCGCTCGAACCCGCGGTGATTTCGTTCCGCAAGGCGGCCGACGAAGGACTCGACGTTGCTGCTGCGTTCGCGAAAGCGGCGGAGGCCGCGGAGGCCGGAATGAAGGCGACGGCCGGGATGATCGGTGTCAAGGGGCGCGGGTTCCATGCCGGAGAACGAGGGCTCGGACATCAGGACCCCGGCGCGACGTCGTGCCGCCTGTTGCTCGGGTGCATCGCGGAGACGCTCTCGAAGAGCGCGTGATGGAGAATTTTCGCCGGGAAACGGATCCCGGCGACAGTCGAAGGGGGAGAGAACAGTGAAGAAGACCGGTTTCATGCTTCTAGCGGCATTGGCGCTTCTGGCGTCCGGAGCGGTTGCGTTCGCGGCGGATACGGTCCGGATCGGGCTTTCCGCGCCGATCACGGGAAACTATGCGGAATACGGGGAGAATTTCAAGTACTCCGTCACGATGGCGGCGGAAAAGATCAACGCCGCGGGCGGACTTCTCGGCAAGAAGGTCGAGATCGTCGTCATGGACAGCAAGGGAGATCCGAAGGAAGCGGCGCTGATCGCGCAGAAGTTCGTCCAGGATTCCTCGATCGCGGCGGAAATCGGCGACTTCACGAGCACCGCGTGCCTCGCGGCCGCCCCGATCTACGAACGTGCGAAGATGGTCCAGCTCTCTCCGACTGCCTCGCACCCCGATTTCGCGAAGTCCGGGGAGTATATGTTCGGCATCGTCGGAACGCAGGACGCCGAAGGTCCGTTCAACGTGAAGTACATCGCCCAGGAGTACATGGCGCTGAAGAACGTCGCGGTCATCTACATCAACAACGACTGGGGCCACGTGACGAAGGACCGGTTCGTCAAGGCGGCCGAGAAGTTCAATCTCAAGGTCACCGGCGAGCAGCCCTTCATGGAGTCCGAGAAGGACTACGCCGCGATCCTGAACAAGCTTCGGCAGGCAAACCCTGATGGGTTGTGCGTCGCGGCCATGTATAACGAAGCATCCCTCATCGCGCGACAGATCCGCAAGATGGGGTGGAACGTCAAGCTGCTTGCGCCGAGCTCCGTTTTTTCGGCGAAATTGATCGAACTCGGCGGCGAAGCCGTCGAAGGCATCGTGACGAATACATTCTTCGCGCTCGAAGACAAAGATCCCGCGGTTCAGGGGTTTATCGCCGAGTTCGAGAAGGTTGCCGGGCGTAAGCCGAACCTTCACGCCGCGTGCGCCTACGACTCGATGATGATGCTCGCGGACGCGATCAAAAGAGCGAACTCCGCCGACCGCACGGCGATCCGCAACGCGCTGGCCGAGACGAAGGACTTCAGCGGCATCACAGGAAAGCTGACCTTCACGAAGGTCGGGGATATCGAGCGGAAGTACAAGGTCATGGTCGTCGAAAAGGGACAGTGGGTCGTCAAGAAGGACTACACGCGCTAAACCGTTACCAGGCGTTCCATTGAGCGGGAGGTCGGCTTTCCGGCCTCCCGCCACTTTGAAACGGGATGGAGTGGTTCCATGGATTATTACGTTCAGACGCTCGTCGATGGAATCGCCCAGGGATCGATCTACGCGCTCATGGCCATCGGATTCGCGATGATCATGGGAATCCTCGGGCTCGTTACCTTCACTCACGGCGAAGTGATCATGGTCGGGGCGTTCGCCGGGTTTTACGCGCTCACATTCCTCAAAACGGGGATCTTCATAGCCCTCGTCGCCGGTTTCGCAGCGGCGTGGATTCTCGGGCTCGTCATCGAGCTGATCTGTTACCGCCGATGGCCGAAGGGGCCGGACGAGACGTGGCTCATCACGACGATCGGCGTTTCCACGGTCCTCAAGAGCGGCGCGCAGATCGTCCTCGGAACGGAACAGCAGCTCGTTCCGGATGTGTACACAGGATTCTGGACCTTCGGCGGGGTCCGCATCCTTCATATTCAGGTCTTCATGCTGGCCGTCCTTTTTCTGCTTTCGGCCGCGCTCTGGCTTTTCCTCAAGAAGACGAAAACAGGCCTCGAACTCAAGGCTGTCTCTATGGACAAGACAGCCGCGGCGCTCCTCGGCGTCGATGTGAGGCGGATCCTCGTCGTCGGAAACGCGATCGGATGCGCGCTCTGTGGAGTCTCGGGCGTTCTTCTCGGCGTGTACTACAACTCCGTCCATGCCGTCATGGGAGGCAGCGCCGGGCTCAAGTCGTTCGCGTCGGCCGTTCTCGGCGGCCTGACGAGCATTCCGGGCGCCGCGATCGGCGGAGTCTTGCTCGGAATTTTCGAGAATGTCGGCGTCGCGATCTTCTCTTCCGGCTGGAGGGACGTTATCGCGTTTCTGATTCTCATCGCGGTCCTGCTCGTCCGGCCCTCCGGACTCCTCGGACGGAAAGGAGCTGAGAAGGTATGATCGCGATTTTCCGAACGACGCAGCGGCACAGGGGATTGTCGATCCTTGCGTGCGCCTGTCTGCTCCTGATCGTCCCATTCGTCATCCGCGGCAACGACTATCTTCTCCGGATCGCGATCAACATCCTGCTCTATTCGGTTCTCGCGACGAGCCTGAACATCATCAACGGCTACTCGGGACAGTTCAACATCGGGCAGGCCGGGTTCTACTGCATCGGCGCCTACACGGCCGCGATCCTCGCGACGAGATGCGGCGTCGGATTCTGGATCGCGCTCCCGGTCAGCGGCCTCATCGCATCCGCTTCGAGCGTCCTTCTCGGGATCCCGACGGCGCGACTGCGCGGGATCTTCCTCGCGATCTGCACGCTCGGATTCTCAGAGATCGTGCGTCTGACCGTTCTCAACTGGATCGAATTCACCCGTGGGCCGATGGGAATTCCGGGAATCCCCTTCCCGACGGTTTTGGGCTACGAAATTTCGACGAATTTCGGATTCTATTTCCTCATCCTGGCCATAGCCGCTGTGGCGCTGTTCGTGTGCTTCCGGGTCCTCAACTCCCGCATCGGAAGAGCCTGGATCGCCATCCGGGAGGATGAACTCGCGGCGAAATCGATGGGAATTCCCACGACGCGGTACAAGATTTACAACCTCGCGTTCGGGACGTTCTGGGCAGGCGTCGCCGGCTGTTTCTACGCATATCTTTCGAGTTACGTAAGTGCGGACAGCTTTACGCTCGACGAAGGATTCGCCATTCTCTGCATGGTTCTCGTCGGAGGCCCGGGAAGCCTTGTCGGCCCGATCGTCGGGGCGTTCTTCCTCGTCGTGCTGCCCGAAATGTTTCGATTCCTCGCGGAGTATCGCCTCGTGATCTTCGGACTTGCGATCCTTGTGACGATGCATGTCAGACCGCAGGGAATCGCAGGAGGCGGTGTCTTCGCGGCGCTCGCGCCGGAAGCGGCCGGAGAGGGAGAAAAGGGGGCCGCGTCATGAACGACGTTATCCTGGAGACGCGTTCCCTTTCGAAACACTTCGGAGGACTCAAGGCGGTCGACAATGTCGACATGATCGTCCGGTCCGGGGCGATCCACGGAATCATCGGCCCCAACGGGGCCGGCAAGACGACCTTCTTCAACCTGCTCACAGGATTGATCGAAGTGACGAGCGGGACCGTGCTGTTTGGCGGCAACAACATCACGAACATCCCTCCCGAGCGTGTCGCGGAGATCGGAATGTCGCGGACCTTCCAGAACATCAAATTGTTTCGTTTCATGACCGTCCTCGACAACGTGAAGGTCGGTTTCCACACGAGAACGAGAACGGGGCTTTTCGCGGCTGTCGCGAGGAGTGCGACCTTCCGCGCCGACGAGGATTTTGTCACGGAACGGGGGCTCGAGCTCCTCGATCTCGTCGGCCTCAGGAAACAGGCGTACAATCAGGCTGCGAACCTCTCGTACGGAACGCAGCGGCGGCTCGAAATCGCGCGGGCTCTCGCGACGGATCCCAAGGTCCTTCTGCTCGACGAACCGGCGGCAGGGATGAACCCGTCGGAGAAGAGCGAGGTCATGGAGCTGATACGGAAGATCAGTTCGCTCGGCCGCACGATCGTCGTCATCGAACACGACATGAAGCTCATCATGAACCTCTGCGGCGTGATTACGGTCCTCAACCAGGGACTCAAGATCTGCGAGGGGACTCCGGCCGAGATCCGGAACAACCCCGACGTCATCAGCGCCTACCTCGGGCATTCCCGGGGAGCGTAGGAGGAGATGTCCATGCTTCAGGTCAGCGGCCTCAGGGTCAACTACGGCAACATCACGGCGCTCAGAGGCGTCTCCTTCGAAGTCCGCGAACGGGAGATCGTGACGATCATCGGATCGAACGGCGCAGGGAAGTCGAGTACGCTCATGGCGATCTCCAATATCGTCAAAAAGGCGGAGGGAACCGTCCGTTTCAAGGACCGGGACATCACGAATCTGAAGCCATCGGACATCGTGCGCTCGGGGATCGGGCACGTCCCGGAGGGACGGCATATCTTCCCGTTCCTCACGGTCCTCGAGAATCTGATGGTCGGAATCTCCGGCAACGTGCGGGCGTCCCGAGCGACGACGGCGGAAAATCTCGACCGCGTGTTCTCGCTCTTCCCGATTCTTGCCGACCGGAGGAACCAGAACGGTGGGACTCTTTCCGGCGGCGAGCAGCAGATGCTGGCGATCGGCCGGGGACTCATGGTCGATCCGGAGATGCTTCTCCTCGACGAACCGTCCCTCGGACTCGCCCCGATCATCGTCGAGACGATCTTCGACCTGATCAAAAAGATCCGAGGCTTCGGCAAGACGATCCTGCTGATCGAACAGAACGCGAACATGGCGCTGGCGATAGCGGACCGGGGATACGTCATGGAAACGGGCAATATCATCCTCTCGGGAAGCGCGAGGGAGCTTGCGAACAACCCCAGCGTGGCGAGCGCCTATCTGGGGATCTAGACACCACTCTGCCCCCTGAGGGGCATGAGGATATCGACAGGGAGGTACCTGAAGATGACAATCGAAAACAAGGCGACAATTCACGAACCGCATGTGGACGACATGCGCTCGGCGCTTGAGCATCGCGCGACGTGGATGTATCTTCTCATGGACGAAGCGAGGAAACGCGGCCTCGAATGGGATGACTTCGCCCGCGCGGCCATCATGCGTTGCGGGAAGTTCCACGGAGAGGTCAAGTTCGAGAAGACCGACGACCTCACCGTCTTCTCGAAGAGTTTCGCGAACGAGCTCTACAGGAAGATCTTCGAAATGGACATGAAGGAGGTCACGAAGGATCGTTTCGTCGTCGAATTCCATTACTGTCCGCTCGTCGCGGCATGGAAGAAGATGACCGACAACGAAAAGGACATCGAGCGACTTTGCGACATCGCGATGGATGGCGACCGGGGTATCGTGAGCATGTTCCCGAACTTCGAGTTCCGTCTCGAGGACACCATCGCGCAGGGCAAACCCGTCTGCCGCATCATCGTCACGCGGAAAAAGAAGAGCTGAACCGATTCCTGTCCGTCTGCATCCCGGCAGGGGGGTACCCCTGCCGGTCGTTTTTTTCCCATAAGGAGGGTGTGACATTGAAGAAGATCATCAACGCACTTCCGGACATCGTGAGCGACATGCTCGACGGCGTCGCCTGCGCGCACCCGGAAACGCTCAGGCGGCTCGATGGATGGAACGTCATCGTCAGAAGGGAGATCCGCCCGGGCAAGGTGACGCTCGTGAGCGGCGGCGGAAGCGGACACGAACCCGCCCACGCGGGGTACGTCGGGAAGGGAATGCTCGACGCGGCCGTGTCGGGCGAAGTCTTCACGTCCCCGTCCCCGGACCCGGTCAAGGCGGCGCTCGACGCGATCCGGACGGACGCCGGAACGCTCATGATCGTCAAGAACTATTCCGGCGACGTCATGAACTTCGAGATGGCCGCGGAACTCGCCGAAATGGACGGAATGAAGACGCGGAGCGTCATCGTCAACGACGACGCGGCCGTCATGAACAGCACCTACACGACCGGGCGGCGCGGCATCGCGGGGACGATTCTCGTCCACAAGATCGCCGGAGCGCTGGCCGAGCGCGGCGCGGACCTCGATGCGGTCGCCGCGGTCGCGCGGAAAGTCGTCGACAACGTACGGTCGATGGGCTTCGCGCTCTCGCCCTGCACCGTTCCCGCGAACGGGCGTCCGGGGTTCGACCTCGGCGACGGCGAGATGGAGTTCGGGCTCGGAATCCACGGGGAGCCCGGCATCCGTCGGATGGGAATCGAAAGCGCCGATTCCCTAGCGGAGCGGATCTGCACCGCCCTGTTCGACGACCTTCCGTTCCGGAGGGGCGACCGCGTCGCCGTCCTCGTCAACGGGCTCGGAGGGACGCCGCTCATGGAGCTGTACATCCTCAACCGTTCGGTCGCCGCGCTGTGCCGCGGTCGGGGGCTCGCCATAGCGAAGACGTACGTCGGGAACTTCATGACGTCGCTCGAAATGGCGGGGGCGTCCGTGACGCTCCTGCGGCTGGACGACGAACTCGAATCGCTGCTTCTCGACCCCGCGGACGCGCCCGCGTTCCGGCAGTGAGGAGAGGAGACGACGATAATGAAGTGTGCGGAAGCCGCAGACGTTCGTCGGATTCTCGACGCAGTCGGGGCGAGGATCATCGAAAACAGAGAGCTGCTGACCGACCTCGACAGGGCGATCGGCGACGCGGACCACGGTGTCAATATGGCGCGTGGATTCGAGGCCGTCATTCGAAAACTCGCGTCGATGCCTGATGCCGATATCGAAGAAATTCTCAAGGCTACCGGAATGACCCTTGTCAGTACCGTCGGAGGTGCCTCGGGCCCGCTTTATGGCACCGCGTTTCTGTACGCCGCACAGGAACTGAAGGGAGTTACGGAGGTGACGCGGGCGCATCTGGCCCGGGCGGTACGCGCGGCCGTCAACGGCATCGTCAGACGGGGGCGGGCCGTCATCGGTGACAAGACGATGCTTGACGCCATCGAACCGGTCGCCGCGTTTCTCGAATCCTCCGACGCCTCCGCGTGCGATGGAGCGGCATGTGCGGAGGAGGTCCGAAAGCGCGTCCGCTCCGGTATGGAATCAACGATACCGATGCAGGCGCGAAAGGGACGCGCGAGCTTTCTCGGCGAGCGGAGCGTCGGACATTGCGATCCCGGGGCGATGTCGGGCTGCATCATAATCGAAGCTGCGCTCGGCGCTCTCTGCGATCGCGGCGCGGAACCGCACTCATGATCGCGTTCGTCCTCGTGTCGCACAGCCGGGACGTCGCATCGGGCGTACGGGAGATGGCAAGGCAGATGACGGGCGACGTCGTTCCCGTTGTCGCATGCGGAGGAATGCCTGACGGATCCCTCGGGACAGATGCCTGCGCGATTGCGGCGGCGATCAGAGGTCTGCGGGAAAACGACGGTGTCATCGTGCTCTGTGACCTCGGAAGCGCCATTCTGTCAGCCGAGCAGGCGCTCGATTTTCTCGGGGAAAATGAGCGATGCAACGTCCGGATCGCCGATGCTCCCTTCCTCGAAGGGGCGCTTCTCGGGGCGATCCAGTCGAGCGCGGGATCGCCGATGGATGAAGTTTTCCGGACGGCGGAAGGCGCTCGGGAGCTTCGGAAGCTGTGACGTTTTTCTCATACAGGCATCCCGGGGAGGAATGATCTCGTGACAATACGCGAATGTGTCGTAACGAACGAACACGGACTTCATGCGCGTCCTGCTGCGAATTTCGTACGCCTCGCGTCGGCGTTCAAAGGTCGCGTGACCGTTGCGAAGAAAGGCAAGGAGGCGGACGCCAAGAGCATCCTCAGCGTCCTCAGGCTCGGAATCGAACGAAACGACACCGTTACCGTCGCTGCCGACGGAGACGGCGCCGATGATCTTCTCGATAGTCTCGAATCAGTTCTGTCGGCGGAAGGGGCATAGGTCAACAGCGGTGTTTTTGGAAAATTTCTTCTCAAATTTCGCCCCTTGACGACATTCCAAAAGCTGGTAGAATTCCCTTCGTTGCGCTTCGCGCGACACCCCGGCACAGAAACGAAGCAGACGACGCAGAAAGATGCCGGGCGAGGACCTTGACAGATTTATAGGATGGGGAGAAGGAAGTAAGGGAGAGAGCGGGGAGAGTTTTCTCTGAGGAGAAATTCATGGAGAGTTTGATCCTGGCTCAGGACGAACGCTGGCGGCGTGCTTAACACATGCAAGTTGAACGGGTCATATGTGAAGGGTAACCGGAATATATGGCTAGTGGCGAACGGGTGAGTAATACATGAGGACGTATCCTCGAGAGGGGGACAACATTGGGAAACCGATGCTAATACCCCATAAGCCGAGAGGTAAAAGGGAGCGATCCGCTTGAGGAGCGGCTCATGTCCTATCAGCTAGTTGGTGAGGTAACGGCTCACCAAGGCGAAGACGGGTAGCCGGCCTGAGAGGGTGACCGGCCACACTGGAACTGAGAGACGGTCCAGACTCCTACGGGAGGCAGCAGTGGGGAATATTGGGCAATGGGGGCAACCCTGACCCAGCGACGCCGCGTGAGGGAAGAAGGCCTTAGGGTCGTAAACCTCTGTTGTGTGGGAAGAAGGAAGTGACGGTACCACACGAGGAAGTCCCGGCTAACTACGTGCCAGCAGCCGCGGTAATACGTAGGGGACGAGCGTTGTCCGGAATTACTGGGCGTAAAGGGCGCGTAGGCGGTCATTTAAGTCAGCTGTGAAATGGTCCGGCTCAACCGGATCATGCGGTTGAAACTGGATGACTGGAGTGCTGGAGAGGCAAGTGGAATTCCCAGTGTAGCGGTGAAATGCGTAGATATTGGGAAGAACACCGGTGGCGAAGGCGACTTGCTGGCCAGCAACTGACGCTGAGGCGCGAAAGCCAGGGGAGCAAACGGGATTAGATACCCCGGTAGTCCTGGCCGTAAACGATGAATGCTAGGTGTGGGCATCGAGAGGTGTCCGTGCCGGAGCTAACGCGATAAGCATTCCGCCTGGGGAGTACGATCGCAAGATTGAAACTCAAAGGAATTGACGGGGGCCCGCACAAGCGGTGGAGCACGTGGTTTAATTCGATGCAAACCGAAGAACCTTACCTGGGTTTGACATGTACGTAGTAGTGAGCTGAAAGGCGAGCGACGAAGGATTCGTCCGGAGAGCGTACACAGGTGCTGCATGGCTGTCGTCAGCTCGTGTCGTGAGATGTTGGGTTAAGTCCCGCAACGAGCGCAACCCCTGCTGCCAGTTGCCATCGGGTAAAGCCGGGCACTCTGGCGGGACCGCCGGCGACAAGCTGGAGGAAGGTGGGGATGACGTCAAGTCATCATGGCCCTTATGTCCAGGGCGACACACGTGCTACAATGGTCGGTACAGAGGGAAGCGAGCCTGCGAAGGCAAGCGGATCCCAGAAAGCCGGCCCCAGTTCAGATTGAAGTCTGCAACCCGACTTCATGAAGCCGGAATCGCTAGTAATCGCGGATCAGCCAAGCCGCGGTGAATACGTTCCCGGGCCTTGTACACACCGCCCGTCACACCACCCGAGTTGGGTGCACCCGAAGCCGGTGGCTGAACCCGTAAGGGACAGAGCCGTCGAAGGTGTGCTTGGTGAGGGGGGTGAAGTCGTAACAAGGTAGCCGTACTGGAAGGTGCGGCTGGATCACCTCCTTTCTAAGGAGAAGAGCGAAAGCTCTTCAGCAACGAGAATGCGGAGATAACATGAACCGCTCTCCTCTCCATCTTATAAGTTTGCCTCATGCACCTTGACAGAAGAAAGAGGAAGTTGGACTGAAACGAGGGAAAGGTAGTAAGGGCACACGGGGAATGCCTTGGCGCTGGTAGCCGAGGAAGGACGCAGCAAGCTGCGAGAAGCCGCGGGGAGGAGCAAGCATCCGTTGATCCGCGGATATCCGAATGGGGGAACCTGCCCGGAGAAATCCGGGAATCGCCGTAAGGGCGAAGGAACCCGGCGAAGTGAAACATCTCAGTAGCCGGAGGAAGAGAAATCGAAGAGATTCCCTGAGTAGTGGTGAGCGAAAGGGGAAGAGCCTAAACTCACGCAATGCCAAGACTGCGGTCGTTGTTGCGTGGGGGTTGTGGGTCTATGCCGGAGGAGTCCGCAGACTTCTCGGGGAGTTATAAAGGGCGCATCTAACCGAACCGTGTTGGGAAAGCGGACCGAAGAGGGTGAAAGTCCCGTAGGTGAAAGGCGCGTCTCTCTCTGGGCATAGAACCCGAGTAGGCCGGAGCACGTGGAATTCCGGTTGAATCAGGGCCGACCATGGTCCAAGGCTAAATACTACCAGCGACCGATAGTGAAGCAGTACCGAGAGGGAAAGGTGAAAAGCACCCCTGGCGGGGAGTGAAAGAGACCTGAAACCGTGTGCCTACAAGCAATCGGAGCCTGAGCCGTCGCGAGACGGTGAGGGTGACGGTATGCCTTTTGTAAAATGAGCCGGCGAGTTATCGTATGTAGCGAGGTTAAGGTGCGAGAGAGCACTGGAGCCGAAGGGAAACCGAGTCTGAAAAGGGCGGAAGTTTCATGCGATAAACCCGAAGCCGTACGATCTAGCCATGGGCAGGTTGAAGCCCCGGTGAAACGGGGTGGAGGACCGAACCGGTGCCTGTTGAAAAAGTCTCGGATGACCTGTGGTTAGGAGTGAAAAGCTAATCGAGTACGGTAATAGCTGGTTCTCCCCGATATGCATTGAGGTGCAGCCTCATGCGATGAGTCATGGGGGTAGAGCGCTGGATGGACGATGGGGACAGGAGTCCTGCTGACTTCAACCAAACTGCGAATACCATGACTTTAGCATGGGAGTGAGACTACGGGTGAGAAGGTTCGTGGTCGTGAGGGAAACAGCCCAGACCGCCAGCTAAGGTCCCAAAGCAATGCTGAGTGTGGCAAGGATGTGGAGATGCCTGGACAGCCAGGAGGTTGGCTTAGAAGCAGCCATCCTTT
This sequence comes from Lactivibrio alcoholicus, assembly GCF_055390895.1. Taxonomy (NCBI): domain Bacteria; kingdom Thermotogati; phylum Synergistota; class Synergistia; order Synergistales; family Aminobacteriaceae; genus Lactivibrio; species Lactivibrio alcoholicus. The sequence goes on along the minus strand of NZ_AP042471.1, from coordinate 731,896 downwards.
AAAGAGTGCGTAACAGCTCACTGGTCGAGGATCTCTGCGCCGACAATGTAGGGGGCTAAGCATTGCACCGAAGCTGCGGGATTTGCACGTAAGTGGAAATCGGTAGGGGAGCGTTCCATGCGGGGAGAAGTCGAACCGGAAGGTTTGGTGGACTGCATGGAAGTGAGAATGCCGGCATAAGTAGCGCAAAGTATGTGAGAAACATACTCACCGGAAGCCCAAGGGTTCCTGGGGAAGGCTCATCCACCCAGGGTTAGGCGGGACCTAAGGCGAGGCTGAAAGGCGTAGCTGATGGACAACAGGTAGACATTCCTGTCCCGACACTGTGACGCATGGACCGAAGGGGTGACGCAGAAAGCTAGGCGGAGCCGGGGGATGGAAGACCCGGTTCAAGGGGGTAGGCAGGGTTCGCAGGAAAAGCCGTGAGCCCAAATGCTGAGACCTGATGGGGAGCTCCGTAAGGGGCGAAGCCGCTGACGCTCTGCTGCCGAGAAAAGCCTCTAGGGAGGAACAGTGTTGCCCGTACCCGAGACCGACGCAGGTGGGCTGGCTGAGAAGGCTAAGGTGAGCGGGATAACTCTCGTTAAGGAACTCTGCAAGTTGACCCCGTAACTTAGGGAGAAGGGGTGCCACTGCGGTGAAGTCAATGCTGGCGGAGCCGCGAGTGGTCGCAGAAACCAGGCTCAGGCGACTGTTTACTAAAAACACAGGACTCTGCATAAGGCGCAAGCCGAAGTATAGGGTCTGACACCTGCCCGGTGCTGGAAGGTTAAATGGAGGGGTTAGCCGCGACCGCAAGGGAGAGGCGAAGCTCTGAAATGAAGCCCCAGTAAACGGCGGCCGTAACTATAACGGTCCTAAGGTAGCGAAATTCCTTGTCGGGTAAGTTCCGACCTGCACGAATGGTGTAACGATCTGAGCGCTGTCTCGACGGGAGACCCGGTGAATTTGTGGTTCTGGTAAAGACACCAGATACCTGTGGTGGGACGGAAAGACCCCATGGAGCTTTACTGTAACCTGATACTGGATTTTGGCATGTCATGCACAGGATAGGTGGGAGACATTGAAGCCATGACTTTGGTTGTGGTGGAGTCGACGTTGGGATACCACCCTTGAGATGCCGGAATTCTAACCGCAGCGTCTGAATCGACGAGCGGGACACTGTCAGGCGGGCAGTTTGACTGGGGCGGTCGCCTCCTAAAGAGTAACGGAGGCGCGCAAAGGTCACCTCTGGGCGGATGGAAATCGCCCGTGCGAGCGCAAGTGTATAAGGTGGCCTGACTGTGAGACTGACAAGTCGAGCAGGGACGAAAGTCGGTACTAGTGATCCGGCGGTTCCGAATGGAAGGGCCGTCGCTCAACGGATAAAAGCTACCCTGGGGATAACAGGCTGATCCTGCCCGAGAGTTCCTATCGACGGCAGGGTTTGGCACCTCGATGTCGGCTCATCGCATCCTGGGGCTGTAGCAGGTCCCAAGGGTTGGTCTGTTCGCCCATTAAAGCGGTACGTGAGCTGGGTTTAGAACGTCGTGAGACAGTTCGGTCCCTATCCACCACGGGCGTAGGGTATTTGAGGAGAGCTGCTCCTAGTACGAGAGGACCGGAGTGGACGAACCGCTGGTGTATCGGTTGTGCTGCCAAGTGCATACGCCGAGTAGCTATGTTCGGAACGGATAACCGCTGAAGGCATCTAAGCGGGAAGCCGCCTTCAAGATGAGATACCCCATTCCCGAGAGGGAAGTAAGGCGTCCCGGAGAACACGGGGGAGATAGGCCGGAGGTGGAAGCGCTGAGAGGCGTGGAGCTGACCGGTACTAATACGCCGAGGCCTTGCCCTCGTTACAGTCCGACTTTTTCCGATATCGAGAGATATCGTCTTCTGTCGCAAGTGCATGAGGAAAGAAGAAAAGAGGTATCAGGTGACCCTGGCGGAGGGGACACACCCGGTTCCATGCCGAACCCGGAAGTTAAGCCCTCCAGCGCCGATGGTACTGCGGAGGGTATCCGCGGGAGAGTAGGTCGTCGCCTGATACCTTTTTTTGCTCTCCCCCCCTCCTTCCCCCGGATCTCCGTACGGCGTTTCCGAATACTCCTCATTCCCCCATAACCCTTACCCCATACCCAAACCAAACCCAAACCAAACCAAACCAAACCAAACCAAACCCAAACCAAACCAAAACCAAACCAAACCAAAACCAAACCAAAACTCATACCCCGTAACCCGTAACACTCTATAACCCCAGCTGGACGCTCCCCACGTACCCGTTCCCGAGATGACAACCGTCCCCGCAGACGCAATGAGTAGAATGATCCGCAAACAATATGTCGCTCCCATCCAGCTTCCATACATAAAGGACCCGATCTCCTTCTGGAGCCCTTTTCATCACGTGGCCGGCGTCGCGGTACCGGCATTCCGGATCGGGGTCGAAATGGTGGTTTTGACAACGCAAATCTGATCACCAGTGATAGCCGAATTTTGACCACCTCGGTCATTCTTCCGCGCCTTCCGTTTTGAGTTGTATCCGGCTTCTCTTCCGTCCCTCCTTCAAAGTTTCCTTCAGTCTGTAGCTCTCCCACGCGCACTCGATGATGTGCGCCTTGTGGGTCAGACGGTCAAGCAGGGCCGCCGTCATGTTCGGGTCGCCGAAGACTTCCGTCCAGCTGCCGAATCCAAGGTTCGTCGTTACTATGACCGATCCGCGCTCGTGTCGTTCCGCGAAGACCTGGAACAGAAGCTCGCCTCCTTCCTTCGAAAAAGGAACGTACCCGAGTTCGTCCACGATCAGAAGATCGTACCGGGTGTACTTTCCGAGGGTCCGCGCAAGGGTTTTCTCTCCCCGGCTTTCCAGAAGTTCGTTGACGAGGTTGCAGGCCGTCGTGAACCGCACCCGCATGTTCTTCCGACAGGCTTCTATTCCCAGGGCGGTGGCGAGGTGCGTCTTCCCGCACCCGCTTTTGCCCAGGAAGAGGATATTCCGGCGCCGGGAGATGTAGTCTCCGGCGGCCAGTTCCCCGATGAGCCGCCTGTCAAGCTGCGGAGCCTCTTCGAAGATGAAGGTTCCCAGTGTCTTGACCAGGGAGAACCGGGCTTCCTTCAACCTTCTCTTTTCCCTGTTCTCCGAGCGGATCTGGAGTTCCAGTTCCGTGACGTCAAGGAGAAATTCTTCGTAGCTCGCTCCCCGTTCCTCGGCCTGCCGGAGGCGTTCTTCAAGGTGTCGGGCGGCGTTGCCGAGGGTGAGGCTCTTCAGGTTTTCCTGAACCTGCATGAGGAGTCCCGCGTTCATTGTCTGGCCTCCAGGACAGAATAGGCCGATACGTCCGCCGGAGGAAGCACGGTCCACCGTTCCGATTCGAGGGGACGGACGAACTCCTCCCGCGTCCCGGCCGTTTCAAGCAGGCAGCGGATTCCAGCGGCGCTGCCCAGTCCGCTCTCAAGAGCCCGTTCCACCGCGTCCTCAACCGGCTTTTGCCCGTAATTCCTGGCGAGGAGCAGGACGTCGATGAATTCCTTGATTCCCCGGTTCTCTCCCCGACGTTCCCGGAACTGTTCCAGAAGGGTGTTCATGGATTCGCTCCATGTCTTTTTCCATTCCGTAAGCGGGCGGGCGTCCCGGAAGGCTCCCGGCCGTTCCCGGAGAAGCTCCAGGTAGTGGTCCGCATCGAGGATCCAGTGGTTGTTCCCGTATTTCCTTCCGTGGTCGGCGACCCGGGTTCCTCCGCTGTAGACCGATATCCTGTCCACCGTGAGGATCGCCCTGAGCGGCCGGCCGGCGTAGGAGGCGGGGACGGAGTACCGGTTCTTGTCCACCATGACGGTGGCGTATTTGTCCGCCTTCACCGGTACGGTCTGTTCGTTGCCGTAGGGGTGGCGCGGAAGGGGAATGAGGACCTCCCTTTCCGCCTCGTGAAGCTCCCTTACGGTTCCTTCCCGCCCGGCGATCCTGTGGGAGCCGTAGGAGAGACATTCCTCCACAAGTCTGTCATTGATGTCCTCCAGACTTTCTCCCTGCGGGACGGGCGTCAGGAAGTTCCGGCGCGCGAATCCCACGAGCCCTTCGACTCCGCCCTTCTCGTTTCCCCGTCCCGGCGAGCAGAAGCGGCCGATGAAGGTGTACCAGGAGCGAAACCGGACGAAGCTTTCCCGCTCTTTCCTCTCTTTCCCGAGAAGAACCTTCTCCACCGCCGCGCTCAGGTTGTCAAAGATCACTACGGGAAAGACTCCCCCGTAATAGACGAATCCCCGGCTGAGCCCGTCGAATAAGGCCTGCTGCCGTTCGCAGGGGTAGAGCCGGACAAAGGGCGTTCCCGAGTACTTCGATCTCATGCAGAAGCATTTCACCCGTACGGCTTCTCCGCCCAGGATTACAGCGACGGTTCCCCAGTCCGCCTCCGCCTCTCCTCTCGGTGACGGCTCCAGGGGGATGAATGCCCCGGAACTTTTCAAGCCGAGCGTTCTCTTGACCGCCGCCACGTGGCGCCGCACTGTCGTTTCGCTTCCGGTAAACCCGTATTCGTTCACCAGTCGGGTATATATCCGCTTCGCCGTATGGCGCTGCTTCTTCGGACTTTCAAGGTCCCCTTCCAGCCATTTGAATATGATCTCGTGATAGGGGCCGAGCACCGGAAAAGGCTGGATCTTTCTTGGAGAATAGCCTGTGAATTCCCCCCGAAGCACTTTCTTCACCGTGTTGCGTGAATGCCCCGTCTCCCTGGCTATTTCGCTCACGTTCTTGCCGTAAATCCGCTGAGCGGTCCGTATGTATTCGTACTGGTCCACACTGAGCATCCTTTCCCCTCCGGCTTCATCGTCGTGGTGTGCGTCCCCGCCGATGATACCCGGAGCTATGGTCAGGTGGTCAATTTTCGGCTCTCGTTCGCCTCTAAAGTGGTCAATTTTAGAGTACCAAAACCAAAATGGCCTCCCAGATCTTCAGGGCCCGGACGGCGCCTGCGCGCGGATACCGGTGAACGATCTGGTAACAGACTCGTTCGGGGGGCGGGGATGAGAGGCGCTGGAAGACATATCCCTGTGCCTCGAGAATGGGGCGCGCCGATGACGGCACGATCGCCCACTGTCCTTTCGACTCGAGAAGGAGCCGTATGAGTCCGATCGTGTCGAGCTGAACGTCGGGGGAGATCATTGGATTCCAGTGACGGTCATGCCACAGTTGATATTTTGGTCCCCAGTTGATGCAGAGTTCTTCCCTCGGATCCAGTTCGGAAGGGGAGACGAGCGGCGGCAAGCTGGCCTGCCGAGCGCGGATGACGAGCATGTCTTCCTTCCAGAAAGGGGTAACGCGCAGGTATTGCGACCGCCGTTCCTGAAGAACGAATCCGATGTCGAGTTCGCGTCTTTCGACCAGATCGTAAATCTGTCCGGATTGGTGCGTTCCTATATTGAGTTGGACCGGGGGCGAATGGCGCCGCATCGCCTTGTACATTTCGCTGAGCAGGAAGATATTGATGCTGTCGACGCAACCGATCTTGAGAGATCCACCCTGAAATGTCTCCCCGGATAAGCCCTGAAGCAACGACTGCATATTTTCCGCAACGAGGAAGAACGATTCTCCCGCTGGCGTGAGGCGTATCGTCCGTCCGCCTTTCCTGCGGTCGATGAGGACATAGCCGATTTCGTCCTCGAGTTTTTTCAGCCTCTGGCTTACCGACGATTGTGTGATGTTGAGCATCCGCGCCGCGCTGTTGATGCTTCCCCCCGCGACGACGGCGAGAAACGTTTCGATTCCTCTGTTCAGCATTTTCGCTGCCACAACCTATCTAGGAAAATAATATTAAATATGCAAAATTATTGTTTTACTTTTATACGACTGCCCGGTACTCTTGATCCGGCGGCGCCTATGCATGTGCATTGTAAGGTGATGCGACCGTCAATGCAAAGGAGGAGGAATCGCGAATGTATCGCATCAATCGTCGCGTGTCTCCGATCGCTTCGGAAGTTATCGAGGGCTTTCGCGAGATCGCCGTTCCGACGATCGGGGACGCTCAGGGGAGGTTCGGATGCATGTCGTACGCCATCAAACCCCTGAGTCCCGAAATGCGTCTTGTCGGCAACGCAGTCACAGTCCAGACATACAGGGCCGACAACCTTCTCCTCCACGTGGCGCTTCAAATGGCCTGCGATGGCGATATTCTCGTCGTGGATGCCGGAGGGATCCACGACACGGGGCTGTGGGGCGGTCTCATGACGCGAATGGCCATGCACAGGAAACTCGGCGGACTCGTCATCGACGGAGGGGTTCGAGACAGCCGCGAACTCGTGAAACTGGGTTTTCCCGTCTTCGCGCGGGCAATTTCGCCCCAGGGAGGATTCAAGGTGTCCCCCGGATCGGTAAATATTCCGATAGCGTGCGGAGGTACCGCCGTGCATCCCGGCGACCTGATAGCCGCCGACGCGGATGGCGTCGTCGTCGTTCCGTCGGCCGACGCGCCGGCGACTCTTGCGGCGTCACGGGCGATTCTCGCGAAGGAAGAAGATTTCGTCGCCCGTATGGGTCGGGGAGAATCGCTGTTCGATCTTCTCGGACTCGGAGAAAGCCTGGGAAAACTGGGACTGAAGATCCCCGAATAGGAGGCGGTGTCGTGCCGGAAGTGTCGAAGAGAATCGGAGCGCTCGAAGAATCGGGAACGGTCGCGATTTCGGACCGCGCGAGACAGATGCAGCAGGAGGGAATCGACGTCATCAATCTCGGCGGCGGAGATCCCGACTTCGTGACGCCGCATCATATCGTCGACGCGGCGTTTCGCGCGATTTCGGAAGGCCAGACGCATTACGTCGCGAGCAAGGGCGTTCCCGGGATGCGTCGGGCCGTGGCGGCGAAATTCCGCGACGAAAACGGAATCGTCTACGACCCGGATAGGGAGATTCTCGTCACAGCAAGCGGCAAGGCGGCTCTGTTCATGGCGATCGAGGCGATGCTCGACCCCGGGGACGAGATGATCGTTCTGGAACCGGCCTGGGTGAGTTACAAACCCCTCATATCGCTCGTCGGCGCGACTCCAGTCGGTGTGGGGCTTGCCCCTGCCGATTCCTTCAGAATCACGCGCGAGGTTCTCGAAAAGAAGGTATCCCGAAGAACGAAAGCGATTCTCGTCAACTCTCCGAACAACCCCACAGGACGCGTCCTGAGTGCCGAAGAGGCCGAGGTGGTTCGCTCCTTTGCCGTCGACAGGAATCTCTGGGTTCTCAGCGACGAGATCTACGAAAAGATCCGCTACGACGGAAGACGACACATCAGTCTCGCGTCGCTGCCTGGAATGCGGGATCGCACCGCGACGGTGAACGGAATGTCGAAGTCGCACGCGATGACGGGGTGGCGCCTCGGCTATCTCGGGGCGCCGGCCGATCTGTACGCACAGATCCTGAAGGTTCAGCAGCACGTCCTGACCTGTGCGGCGTCGTTTGTCCAATTCGCCGGAACCGCCGCGCTCGAAGGACCGCAGGACTGCATCGCTGGAATGGTCGCCGAATACGATTCCCGCCGACGCAGGATTGCGGGAATGTTGAACCGGATCCCGGGTTTCCGGTGCCCAGAGCCCGAGGGGGCGTTCTATTTCTTCCCGGAGGTGGAGTTCCGCGGAATGGATTCCTATGGCGTCGCCACGTTCCTCCTCGAAGAGGCTCATGTCGCGGTCACGCCCGGAGAGGTGTTCGGCGCAAGCGCGCGGAAGAATATACGGCTTTCCTTCGCAACGTCAATGGAGAATCTCGAAAATGCCGCGGGCCGGATAGCGGACGCGATCGCGAGCGCCTGATTGCCGCTTTGAAATCTCATAATCAGAGAGGTGAGTTTCATGAAGTGGTGGTTCGGAATGTCCATGCCCAGGAAGATTCTCGTCATGCTCATTGTCGGCGCCGCAGCCGGATTTCTTCTCGGACCGAAGGTGACGGTCATCCGTCCCGTCGGGGATGCGTTTATCCGTCTTCTCAAGATGCTGATCGTTCCGCTTGTCTTTTTTACTCTTGTTTCCGGTGTCACGCGTATGGAAAGCCCTGGAAGCCTCAGGAAGATCGGCGGCTTCATCGTTTCGTTCTACCTCGTCACGACGCTCGTCAGCGCCGCATGCGGCGTCGGAATCGGGCTTCTGTTGCGCCCGGGACGCGGCGTCGAAGGGATTCTCGGCGGTGCTGGACAGCAGATGAACATCGCGAAGTATTCGCCGGTTGATACGGTTCTGAACTGGATCCCCACGAACCCCGCCGAAGCGATGGCGAATATGAACATGATCCAGATCATCGTCTTCGCGCTTCTCGTCGGTGTCGCCCTGTTGTGTCTGAAAGAGAAAGCCGACGTCGTCATCCGCTTCATGAATCAGATGTCGGATGTCGTGATCAAACTGACGGAATTCGTCATGAACTTCGCCCCGTACGGGATCGGCGCGCTCGTGGCGGTTCTGACGGGGACGCTCGGGAGCAAAATGATGATGGCAGTCGCGAAGTTCATCCTCGCGGACTACGTCGGGATCGCCATCGTTCTCGTCGTGCTCTATCCGTTGCTGCTTCGCTTCTGGTCCGTTCCTGTCGCGCGATTCTTCGGACATATCGCCCCCGCGATGCTCGTCGCGGCGACAACAACGTCGAGCGCCGCGACGCTTCCGATCGAGATGAGCATCGCCGAGGAGAAGCTCGGCCTTCCGGAGTCGATCTACGGTTTCGCCCTGCCGCTCGGGAATACGGCGAATATGAACGGTTTCGCCGTGGCGCTCGGGGTCATTTCCGTCTTCGCGCTCGACGTCTTCCAGATTCCCCTGACGAGCGGGATCGTCCTTCAGATGCTCTTTCTCGGGTTGATCCTCTCTGTCGGTGCCGCAGGCGTGAAAGGGGCCGGGATCGTGATGTCGGCGGTCCTCTTCGAAAGCCTCGGGATGCCGCTCGGGCTCGTCCCGATTCTCGCCGCGGTCTGGCCTGTCATCGATATTCCCCACACGACCGCGAACGTTACCGGAGATCTTGTCGGAACGACGATCTGCGGCGCGAAATACGGACAGCTCGACTGGAAAAAGTTCGACGTCTGATCTCCTCCCGGCCGACGGCGAAAGAACACGAGGGAAGCGGCGTACGTCGCTTCCCTCGTGCATTCCGGAGCTCGTTCATCTTCAGGAACGCACCGGTCAGGATTCCGCAGGTTTCTCCTCGTCCGGTATCGGATCGAGCCCAAGCAGGGATACGGGGGACGACGAGAGAATCCGCGTGACGCCGATCGCGGCGAGCGGGGTGATCTGCTTGACCGATTTGTAGTCTCCAGCGGCGGCGACCTTCATGGAAGAAGGGGCGGCGGAACAGAGAACCGATGCGGCGGGAAGCGCCGTGGGACCAAAGAAACCGGTCCCTCCCGCGACGAACTCGAACCGGCTGATTTCCGCGCACCGGACGGCCATGATGATTTCGGCATCGGAAAGGTTCGACGTTTCGAGGACGGCCTTGAGCGGTATGTCCGGAACCGCCTGGCGTATCGTCTGAAGTTCCTTCCGGACGGAGAGTTTGTCTCCCGCGAGAAGGGGGGCGAGCGAAACGGCGACGTTCACCTCCCGGGCGCCGCGTTCGGCTGCCCAGCGAACGGCATCGGCCTTGAAGGAAAACGGCGTTGCCCCGAACGGGAAATCGACGGCCGCAACGGCTCTGACGTCCGTTCCCTTCAGGAGTTCCGCGGCAGTTTCGATCCACGAGAGGCAGACGCATACGGCAGCGAAGCCGTAGTGCGCCGCTTCCCTGCAAACGCGTTCGACATCCTTCCGCTGCACCGCCGGAGAAAGCAGCGTCGTCTCCATCATCGGCCGAACGTCTCCTGCGGACGGAAGCGGCATGAGACCGGCCTCCGCCATTGCCGCCTGTCTGTGGGCCTTTTTCGCGAGCAATTCGATATCAGTGGGAATGGCTTTCCCCTCCTTTCAGAAGACACCCGCAGATTTCCGTATCGCGGGCGTCCGTGACGACGGCCTTCACGCGTTCGATCCGGATTTTCCCGTTCCTGTGCAGCGCCAGAAGCACCGAAAAAACGGTGCTTTCGTCGATGCCGATGCGGTGCGCGATGCCCGCGACGTCTACGTCTCCGTCGTCTCCGACGCAGTTTCTGATCTGATCTCCCACTATGGCGAGCCACTCGTTGAAGATGCGTTGCATCTCGGGCGTGGCGGAGGAGGCGAGCTGCGCCGTACGTGAGACGGCTTCGACGAGTCTGGCCGACACGAGTTCGAGAGAATCGATCATTTCTCCAATTGATTTTTCGCAACGCTGCGTTTCGTCATCCATATCGTTTCAGTCCTTTCAGAAGGAGGTGGCGCGACGGCGAAACGAGCTTACGGTTTCGGCGATGCCGTCACGGAGCGATGTCGGGATTCCGGTTCCGAGAACGGACCGCATCCTCCCGACATCGGCGCAGCTGTTGCGGATATCTCCCGGCCGGGGGGGAAGGAAGACAGGGGACGGTCGCGGGAGTGGTGCGTAGGATCCCGTGATGTCCGCAAGTTCGAGGATCGATGTCGCCCGTCCGCTGCCGACGTTGAAAACGTCGCCGGCGAGTTCGGCCGATCGTCGGGCCGACTCGAGAAGGCTTTCGACGACATCGCCGACGAAGACGAAGTCCCTCGTCTGAAGTCCGTTGCCGTAGATCCTGGGGGAGTGTCCCGAAAGCGCCGCCCGGATGAATGCCGGAACGACGGCGGCGTATTCTCCGTCCGGGTTCTGTCCCGGTCCGTAGACATTGAAGAAGCGGAGTCCGATCGTCGGGACTCCCGACGATGTCGTTGCGACGCGGGCGAAAATCTCTCCCGCCACCTTGCTCGCGCCGTAGGGGGATGTGGGACGCAGGGGAGTATCCTCCGCGATCGAGCAATCGTCCCTGTTTCCGTAGACCGCCGAAGAACTCGCGTATACGACGGGAATCCGGCGTTTCCCGGCGATGTGCAGGAGGCGGACGAAGGCGAGGACGTTCACGTCAGCGCAGACATCGGGGTGTATCATCGAACGCGCAACGGAAACTTCGGCGGCGAGATGGAAAACACACCCGATCCGGTCAAAAAGGGGCGCGAGCGTATCCGTGTTTCGGATATCGCATTCGAGGAGTTCGGCCTGACGCGATTCGAGAAGCCCCGCTACGGCCTTTCTGGAGCCGGTGCTCAGATTGTCGGCGATCGTTACGAACCATCCGTCCGTACACAGGCGAGTACACAGGTGGGCTCCGATGAATCCAGCTCCGCCCGTGACGAGGGCGTGACGGTGCATAGGCAGCGCCTCCGATCTCTCCATGCTACAATAGACTCGTATGCGGAACCGAAGGTTTGGTCCCGCATGGTGATCAGTGTAGTATAGCACTCTGCGGAAGACCATGTTCACCTGTTTTTCACGCGCCAATCATGGCAGGTGTGCCACATGGAGGTGTGAGGCGATGATAGCCCGGATCGGGATTCTCTCCGACAGTCACGGAGATGTCGATGCATGGAACGCCGCGTGCGGACTTTTCGGCACGGCGGACGGGATCCTTCACGCGGGGGATGTCCTGTCCGAAAGCGGCAGCGATCTCGCGGAACGGATCAACGAGTGTTCGCTGCCGCTCGTTGTCGCGTGGGGAAACGCGGACAGGGGCGCCGAACGGATTCTCCGGGTTCCGCTGCTTCCTCTTGCGTCGCTCTTCTGGGCGGGGCGTTCCATTCTTCTCGCGCACGGTACCGATTTCCCGTCGTTTCGCGAAGTCGCGCTCCGATCGGGGGCCGCACTCGCGATATCGGGACATACGCACGTCGCGGCTCTTGTCAGGGAAGAGGGGACGATCTTTCTGAACCCCGGGTCGTGTTCCCTCCCGCTCGGTCGGGATCCGGCGAGCGTCGCGGTCGTATACGCGCACGAAATCAGAATCGTGACGCTTTCCGGAGATTTGCTGCACCTGGAATCGTGGTAGTATTTCCGTAACGGAATCGGAGTTGGGGATACCCCCGGGAGGGACGACTCATGGATCTGTCTGTGAATCCTGAAAGCCTGAAGAAGAACGTCGAGACAAAGGGAGCGGAACATATCACGCTGGTTTTCGCCCTCGACAACGAGGATTTCGGTGTGGATGTGAAGGCCGTACGCGAGATCGTCCGCGTGCCCCCGTTCATCACCAGAGTGCCGAACGCGCCGGAATACATCCGCGGGGTGATCAACCTCAGGGGAAACATCGTCCCCGTGTTCGACATGCAGATGAAGGTCGGTATGAACCACAGGGAGCTGACCGACGAGGCGCGGATCGTGGTTATCTCCTGGAGCGAAATCCAGTTCGGCATCCTCGTGGATTCGGTCCGCGAGGTGTGTACCATTTACGATTCACAGATCGAGCAGGCCGGACAGATCAGCTCGTCGATGGAGAAAAAGTACCTCCTCGGAGTGGCGAAGCATACCGACGGCCGTCTGATCGTCCTTCTCGACCTTCCGGTCCTGTTCGATATCGAAGAGATTCTCGAGGAGGAAAAGACCTCAGTCGCCACCGCATGATACTTGTCGATCTCCACGTTCACAGCACCTGTTCCGACGGAACCACGCGTCCCTTGGATCTTGCGAAGAAGGGGGCTGCGCTCGGGATTTCCGTCATGAGTCTCGCCGATCACGATACGACAGAGGGCGTGGCGGATTTTCTCGTGTCGTGCCGCCGCTGCCGGGTCGCGGGGGTCTCCGGGGTGGAGCTCTCGGCCGAATTCGGCAGCGTCCTTCACATCCTCGGGTATCGCTACGATCCCGACCATCCCGAACTGAAGAAGGAGTTCGAAGAGTTGCGTCGCGGGCGGGACGTGCGAAACAGGGAGATCTGCCTGCGTCTCCAGAAACTCGGGCACGACGTTTCCATCGAAGAGGTCGAGGCCGAGGCGCACGGCGAGGTCGTCGCCCGTCCCCATATCGCGCGAGTGATGGTACGCAAGGGGCGCGTTCCCGACATGGCGTCCGCGTTCGTCCGGTACCTGGCGCACGATGCCCCGGCCTACGTTCCGCGTTATCGTCTTTCTCCCGAAAGATGCATCGGGATCATCCGGAAGGCCGGAGGGGTCGCGGTGCTGGCCCACCCCGGGCAGACGACCGGGGACCCGGATGTCCTCCGGAAGATTCTCCGCGAACTCAAAAGCCTCGGTCTCTGGGGACTCGAGTGCATGTCTTCCAGACACACGCCCGAACAGGTCTTCACGTACCTTCGAATCGCCTCGGAACTTGCCCTCTTTCCGACGGCTGGTTCCGACTACCACGGCGACAATCGCCCGGGTGTCTCCATGGGAATCGCCGTCAGCGAAGATCTGACTCCGTGGGCGCGACTGGGAGTTTCGTTATGATAAAAGGAGGTTGTATCCTGATGAACCAGATCGATCTGCGAAGCGACACCGTGACGCGTCCGTCCGAAGGGATGAGGCGCGCCATGTACGAAGCCGAGGTCGGCGACGACGTCTACTGCGAGGATCCCACGGTCCGGCGCCTCGAGGAACGGATGGCGGGGATGGCCGGACACGAGGACGCGCTGTTCGCCACGTCGGGAACGATGGGAAACCTCGTCGCACTCCTGACGCACTGCAACAGGGGCGATGCGGCGATTCTCGGCAGCGAATGCCACATCCTCTTCTTCGAAGGAGGCGGACTTTCCGCGCTCGGCGGCATCCTGCCGCTCGTCGCGGACGACGCCACGGGGGTGCCGGACGCCGGACAGGTCGCGGCGCACTGTCGCGCCTCGAATGTCCACGTCGCGCCGGCGAAGCTGCTCTGCGTCGAGAATACGCATAACCGCCGCGGAGGAACGGCGTCGTCTCCCGAAGAGATTGCAGGCGTCGTCCGCGTCGCGAGGGAGAAGGGGCTCGCGGTCCACATGGACGGAGCCCGCGTCTTCAATGCCGCAGCCGCGTGGAATGTCGGCGTCGACGCATTCGCGAAACAGGTCGACTCGGTCCAGATATGCCTTTCGAAGGGCCTCGGGGCTCCTGTCGGAAGTGTCATCTGCGGATCGCGCGACTTCATCGGTCGCGCGCGTCACTGGCGCAAGAAGGTCGGGGGCGGATTGCGGCAGGTGGGCGTACTCGCCGCCGCAGGACTCTACGCGGTCGAGCACAACATCGCGCGCCTGCCCGAGGATCACGCAAACGCGGCGCGTATCGCCGAAATCCTTCGCGACGGGGGAATCGAAGTCCAGCCTGTCAGAAAGCCGACGAACATGGTGTACTTCTCCGTTGCGAATGCCGCCGCTCTGGCGTCCCGGTGCGCCGCGCTCGGCATCCTCTTCAACCCCGCGGACGAGAGCCGGATTCGTCTCGTGACGCACCTCGACGTCACCTCGGAGAACGCGGTCAGGGCTGCCGAGTGCATCGTCCGGGAGGCCCGCAGGGCAGGATGAAGGGGATCCGTACGGAGGATGCCGAGGGAATCCTCCTGTCCCTGATCGACGGGGCGATGCGCCTGGGAGCCGCAGGCGTCGATGCGATCTTCGACATGTCGCGATCTTTTTCGGTTTCGCTGTGCGACGGGGAACCGGAAGAGGATGCCGCCGGGGAAGAAAAATCCATCGGCCTTCGATTCGTCGACGCTGACGGACGCCAGGGAGTCGTCGCGACGAATGATTTCGCGAAAGATACGTTGTCCGCCCTGCCGGAATGGGGGATGCGGAACTGCCGGGCTGGCGACGCCGATCCGTGGGTTCGCCTGCCCGACGTGGCGGTATTCCGGAGCGCCGGAGATCCCGGCGATCTCATGCTCGTCGACGAGAGGATTCCGTCTCTCGCCCGGAAGGATCGCGTCGATGCGTGCGTGCGCATGACGGATGCGGCCCGTTCGGTTCCCCCGCTCCGGGGGGTGCGGGTGTGTTCGGTCAGGAGCGCCGAGTGGAACGACTGGGAAAGCGCCCGCTGCTACGTGACGTCGACGGGGATTCTCGGGTGGAGCCGGATGACGGGAGTCTCGCTCGGAACGACGGTCGTCCTCGATGACGGCCTGACCCGGAACATGGGCGGATACGACGCGCAGTCGCATCGGCTCGACGCAGTCGATCCCTGTGCCACCGCACGCGAGGCGGTCCGGAGAACGGCGCTGACGTTCGGCGGAAGGGCGGTCGCGAAGGGGCGGTACGATCTCGTTCTGGACGTTCCGGTCGTCGCGGATCTTCTCGATGTCCTCGGCGACCTCTTTCTTTCGTCGTCGGTTCACCGGAAGCAGTCGTTCCTCGCCGGGAAAATCGGGGAACCCGTCGCGGGACGCGAACTGTCGCTCGTCGACGATGGCCGGCTCGCCGGAGGGATGGGAACGGCTCCCTTCGACGACGAGGGAGTTCCCACCTCGCGGACGTCGCTTCTCGACCGCGGGATACTGACGGGATACCTCTACGATCTCCGGAACGCCGCCGAAGACGGCGTTTCCTCGACGGGAAACGCGTGTCGCTCCGTCTGCTCGCCCCCCGACGTTTCGGCGAGCAATCTCCTGATGGGCCCGGGACGGCGCTCAAGGGAGGATCTCGTCGCTTCCGTCGGAAAAGGGATTCTGGTCACGGAGCTGATGGGGTTGCATACGGTCGACCCCGTGAGCGGAGACTACTCTCTGGGGATTCGCGGGGTCCTGCTGCGCGGCGGCGAGACTGGCGCCCCGATCTCCGGAATGACGATGGCCGGGACCCTTCAGGACCTGCTTCTGCGCGTGGACGGCGTCGCCGATGACCTGACGCTCCGCGGGAATGTCGGGGCCTGCACGATGGTGGTTCGCGATGTCATGGTCGCGGGTGACTGAGTTTCGTGGCGCCGTGCGGGCGCTGATCGTAGCGTTTCTTCTGGTCGTCGCGGGGGCCGCGGCCGGCAGCGCGGGGGAAAAGCATCTCTTTCACGGAGACAAGGATCTCGGCGCCGTCCCTGACATGAAAATGGGAAAGTCTCTCTACGTTTCCGTATCTGCGATGGCACGCCTTCTCGCGTGCGATGCGACGGAGAAGAACGATACGCTCGTGCTCCAGATAGACCGCGACCGGTTGCAGATCGTCGAGGGCGCCACCGCCGTATGGCTCAACGTCGAGCTCGTTCCCATGGCAGGCCCGGCCGTACGCGGAGGAGGGGCCTGGTGGCTCGAGGAACGTTCCGCCCTGAAGGCGGTTTCCGGACTGTTGCGCGGCGCGGGGAAGGAATCGGTCCTTTCGTTCCGCGAAGTGGACGTTCAGGAACAGGCAGGACGGGTTGCGTCCGACGTCCCCGATCCCGCAGCGCCGGCGAAAAAGGCCGCTATCTGGCAACATGACCGGACCGGACCGTCCCTGCCGTTGCTCAGGGGGATCCGGTGGGGGCGTCCGGAGGGGAAAATCCGTGCCGTTCTGGAGTATGCGGGAGATACTCCTCCCGCCGTCGAGGGATCCGGGGGAACGCTTCGCTTCACGTTCGGAACCCCGTTCCCGGAGGATATCTCCGTTTCGGGGACTCCGTATCCGGAGGAAATCCGCCTTTCCGTGACGGGATTCGGCGACAGTGCCGTTCTCGAACTCGCGTCGAACGGGGCGAAGACCGAGTATTTCCAGCTCAGGGGACCGACGCGCCTCGTCGCCGATTTTACGCTTCCGGTCGGAGCGAAACCCCCCGCGTCAGGCGAGTCGGGAGCTGGGAAGGAGCCTCGGAAACCGGCGCCCGATGTCCGCGGGGTGAAGCGGAAGGGGGTGTCGCTTAACCAGGTAGGGAAGCTCATCGTCGCGGTGGACCCGGGACACGGCGGAAAGGATCCCGGCGCGATCTCGAACGGCATCCGCGAGAAGGACGTGAATCTCGGGATCGGACTGAAGCTCGCGGAAGAACTCCGTGACATGGGAGTGGACGTCCGGATGACGCGAACGAACGACACGTATCTTCGCCTTCAGGAGCGGACGGAACTCGCGAATCGCTGGAAGGCCGACATCTTCGTCAGCATTCACGCGAACGCGCTCCCGGCTGGGCATCACGCGCGCGGCATGGAAATATATCTGATGGCGCTGCCGACGGACAAGGACGCGATGCGGCTCGCACTGATTGAAAACAGAGACCTCGCGGCGGATAATGACAAAAAGGAGTCCGCCGCGTCGGACCGGAGAACGCAGTTGCTTCTGAACATCCTCGGGAATATGCAGCAGAACGCGAAGATCAGCGACAGCACCACGGCTGCGGAATACCTTTTCCGTTCGGGAAACCAGGGAGGGCTTCCGATGCGTCGCGTCGCCCAGGCGCCTTTTTTTGTCCTCAGGGGAGCCACGATGCCGGCAGTGCTTGTCGAAACGGGATTTCTCACGGAGGCCGGAGAGGCGAGAATGCTCGCATCGGCCGAATATCAGAAAAAATGCGCGACCGCTCTCGCCAGGGGTATTCTGTCCTATCTGCAAAGCAGGTAGGCGGAAGATATCCGGGGAGATTGCGGGAAGGGAGGATACCCGATGAAGGAACGACAGGACGAGCAGGACGATTTTGTGTTGCCGGAAAACAATCTCGAGGTTCGGGAGGAAGGGGCCGGACTCCGGGAACGCAGAGGCCGCACGCGTCGCGACAGGGATGAGGATGCCGAACCCGGGAAAAAGGCGCCGCGCATCCTCCGCTTTGTCGCATGGGTGGGGCTTGTCGTCCTCTTTTTCGCCGTCGGATACGGGGGAGCCTCCTACGGACTGAAAGTGCTCTCGCAAAAGAAGATTCTCCCGAGAAAGGACGTCGTGCAGGATGCCAAGGGAGCGGCCGAGCTCATGGGCGGCAAGGAGAACGTGTCTCTCGGTGCGCGGAAAATCTCGGTCACCCTGTCGCTTCCGAAGGACGGTTCGATCGCTCAGGAAAAGCTTTCGATTCTTTCGGACCTCATGGAGGACGATATCCGGACCTGCGTCGGGAAGATTGCGGAAGCTTCCGGTATTCCGAACGAGACCGCGCTGATCCACGTCTTTCGCAACGGCGATGTCGTTTTTCTCGATTTCGACCCGCGATTCCCCGATGCGCTCACGAAGATAGGGGAGCGTAACAGTCTGCTCTTCATAACGGCCGTGATCCGGACGTTGCGCGAAAACTTTCCGCCGATCGCAGTCGTCCGCTTTCTCGTGAAGGGACAGGTCACCCGCGGAAGCGCTCCCGTGGATCTCACGGTTCCGTGGAAACTGCCCGAATAGGCGACTGAGGGGGGAAACACATGGTGCGATGCGACGGCCGGAACGACGGCGACCTTCGTCCCGTCACCTTTGAACGACACTTTACCCGATACGCCGAAGGATCGGTTCTGGCCTCGTTCGGAAATACCCGTGTCTTGTGTACCGCGACACTGGAGGAAAAGGCCCCCCCGTTTCTCCGGGGAACCGGCAGAGGATGGGTGACGGCCGAGTACGCGATGCTTCCCCGATCGACGCATGTTCGTACGCCCCGGAGTTCCGCGGGAAACGGGAGAAGCTCGGAAATTCAGCGGCTTGTCGGCCGGTCGCTCCGGTCGGCCGTCCGCCTCGACCGTCTCGGAGAGCGGACCGTCTGGCTCGACTGCGACGTCCTCCAGGCCGACGGAGGAACAAGGACGACTTCGATCTGCGGTGCCTTTGTCGCGCTCGTAGACTGTCTCAGGACGCTCTTCGCGCGCGGGGCGCTCGCCGATATTCCGCTCGTGGCGTTCACCGCGGCGGTCAGCGTCGGAAAGGTAGGGGGGCGCGTCCTCCTCGATCTCTGCTACGAGGAGGATTCGACGGCGGAAGTCGACTGCAACGTCGTCATGAACGAACGAGGGCAGTTCATCGAACTTCAGGGAACGGCCGAAGCCGCCCCGTTCGATCGGGCGGAGCTCGACGGGATGCTCGGCCTGGCAGCTTCCGGTATCGCGCGGATCATTGGCGAAGAGCGGCGCGCGCTCGAACTGACGGATGAGGAGATCGCGGCCTGTGCGTCCCGATGCGCTGATATTTGCGAGCGGTAACAGGAACAAGTACGCCGAAATGGCGGAACTTCTCGCCCCCACGGGCCTGAAGATCCTTTTCGGAGGGGATGTCGCCTCCCTCGATGTCGAGGAGACGGGGTTCACGTATGCCGGGAACGCGCTTCTCAAGGCACGGGCCTGGGCGGAAAGGACGGGAATTCCCGCCGTCGCGGACGACAGCGGAGTCGAAGTCCGCGCCCTCGACTGGGCGCCCGGAATCTATTCCGCGCGGATGGCCGCGACCGATGTCCTCCGGAACGAATGGCTCCTCGGCCGTCTTTCCGAGCGCGAAGAAGAGACGCCGGGGGAACCTGACCGGAGGGCGCGCTACGTTGCGGCGCTCGCGCTCTGCGTTCCCGACGGGACCTTCACGCTGATCTGCGAAGGGACGTGCTGGGGACGGATCCTCCGGGAACCCAGAGGAGGAGGCGGCTTCGGGTACGATCCGCTCTTCGCTCCGGACGGGTACGAACGGAGCTTCGGAGAACTCGACAGAAGCGTGAAGCAGCGCATATCGCACCGGGCGATCGCTTCATTCCGGCTGGTGAATATGCTTTTGCTCCGGGGTATGCTACAATAACTATCCGTTTGAATTGTGTCCGAAATTTCTAGGAGGTGCGCACGGTGAAGATCGTTCTCGGACTGATCCATATCGTCCTTTGTATTGCCCTGTCGGGGGTCGTGTTGCTCCAGCAGCGGAAGCAGGGCGGGTTCGCCGGAATCTTCGGCGGAGGAACGCAGGCCGATATGGGCAACAATCAATGGCAGCGTTTCACGGGACTCACCAAGATCACGGTGATCCTCACGACCCTGTTCATGGTGACTTCCGTCATTCTCGTCCTCATGACAAAATAGGTGCTCCGATGACCTGCGGAAAGCTGCGGGGGATCGATACGCTGGATGACGTCCGCTCGATGCGCGTTCCGGGCGGACGGTTGTTTTCGGCGACGCACGAAGAAATCGTTGCAGGCTGCACGACGGATATCTACTTCGTCAAGACGCGCGATGTCCTCCGGCGGGCGGGAAAGCTGGATGCCAAAGTGGTCGCGGAGGTTTTCGCCCGGAAGAAGGGGCTCTTTGCGGGATTGCCCGAAGTTCTCCGGCTCCTCGACGGACGCGACGTCACCGTCGACTCCCTGAGCGAAGGAGATGCGTTCGATCCCCGCGAAGTCGTCATGCGCATCGCGGGACCGTACTCCGCCTTCGGGATGTACGAGACGGTTCTTCTGGGGATACTCGCGAGTTCCTGCGGATGGGCCACCGCGGCCCGGGAGTGCGTGGACGCCGCGGAAGGCAAACCGGTTCTCTGTTTCGGAGCGAGACACGTCCATCCGGCAATCGCGCCGGTCATGGAGAGAACCGCGGTCGCGGTCGGCAAATGCGCGGCGGCGAGCTGTATCCTCGGCGCGAAACTCGCCGGGACCGAACCTTCGGGAACGGTGCCGCACGCCGCGATTCTGATCATGGGAGATACGGTCGAGCTCGCGCGCGTTTACGACGAGGTCGTTCCGTCGGAAGAACCGAGAATCGTTCTCGTCGATACGTTCAAGGATGAAGCCGAAGAGAGTCTGCGCGTCGCGTTGGCCCTCGGCGACAGCCTTTCGGGAGTCCGGCTCGATACGCCCGGGGAACGGGGCGGCGTCACCGTCGATCTCGTCCGGGAGATCCGCTACCGACTCGATGCCGCAGGATTCCCCCATGTGCAGATCATCGTATCCGGCGGACTGAATCCGGATCGCATCCGCATCCTCTCCGCCGCGGGCGCGGCTTCCTTTGGCGTCGGGAGCTACATTTCGGACGCCACGCCCATCGACATGACGATGGACCTCAAGGTCATAGACGGCCGACCGATCGCGAAACGTGGACGTTTGCCGGGGGTACTTGCAAGTTCGAGGTTGCATCGGGTACAATAAATCGCCGTGAGCGCACCGGCCGCTCCGATGTATTTTCGTGCCGCGCCTTTCGGGGATCCTTGCCACGTCCCCGCGATGCGAAAGAGCGCACGAGAACCGTCGAAAAGGCACGGTGTCCGATCATGGAACACTGAGAACGGGAAAAAGGCACTTTCAAAGGAGGAAACCCCATGACCAGCGACCACCGGTCATTTATGGCCACGAAGAACACCGTCGCCCATTCGTGGTATGTGATCGACGCCACGGACAAGCCCCTCGGAAGGGTTGCGTCCGCCGTCGCCATGATGCTTATGGGCAAGACGAAACCTACGTATACGCCGCATGTCGACTGCGGCGATTTTGTCGTCATCATCAACGCGGAAAAGGTCAAACTCACGGGATCCAAGCGGGAGAACGCGAAAGTCTACAACTACAGCGGGTATCCCGGCGGATTGCGGGTTCGGACATATGGAGAAGTCCTCGATAAACGGCCGGAGTATCTCATCGAGAAAGTCGTCAGGGGCATGCTCCCCAAGACCCGCCTGAAGTACTGGCGGAAGCTCAAGGTCTATGCGGGGCCGAACCACCCGCACGCGGCGCAGCAACCCGTCGCGATCGACCTTTAGTCTGAAGAGGAGGACAGAAAACGATGAATACTCCTTCCTGTTTCTGGGGAACCGGCAGGCGCAAGAACGCGCTCGCCCGCGTGCGCGTGCTTCCGGGAAACGGTGTCGTCACGATCAACGAACGCACGGTCGAGGATTACTTCCCGCGTCTCGTCTGGCAGCTGCAGGCCATGCAGCCCCTCAAGACCGCGACGATCGAGGGAAAGGTCGACGTGTTTGTGCGCGCCAGCGGCGGCGGATTGACCGGACAGGCGGGCGCCGTTCGTCTCGGCATCGCCCGCGCGCTCATCAAGATGAACCCGGAGCTTCGGCCGGTACTCAAGAAGGCCGGTCTTCTCACGCGCGACCCGAGAATGGTCGAGCGGAAGAAGTACGGTCAGAAGGGCGCCCGGGGCCAGTTCCAGTACTCGAAGCGGTAATCGTCGCTTCGTTTCGCGCAACAGGGTGTGCATGCAACGGGGACAGGGTCGTTCGATCCCGTCCCCGTTTTTTTTGCCTGAAGCGTTCAGAAACACAGAAACGAGACGAGTTCGTCCTCACGGACGCGATAGAAGAAACTGCCGATATCGAGCGGAGCGAGAGCGCCTTTCACGGCGGCATTTTCGAGCGGTAGGCCGTCGAGCGCTTGGGCGACAGGGGTGAGATCCTCGGCTCCGAAGAAATCTCCGAAAAAGGCCACGTTCCGCATCACTCCATTTCGGATGTCCATGCGCACCTCGATTCGTCCCACCCCTTCGAACCGCCGTTCCTTCCGCACATCCCGTTCTCTGCCGTCTCCCCAGGTCCACGCACGCGACGCGTAGCGCTCTTCCGCGAGGCGCCGGACCGAACCGCGGAACTCATCCGTCACCGTGAGCGGAGAGAGTCCGTATTCGCGTTCCACCTCGTCCTTGAGAACGACGAAAAAATCCTCCATGCCGGTTTCGGCGCCGAGATGCGGGCGGATGTTCGTCACACGGCTCGCGACGGACGCGAATCCCTTCGGACGGTATTTGTCCTCCCGTACCCTGAGGACGTCCGACAGGACGGAAAGGTCGGAGTCGAACAGCAGTGTTCCGTGATGAAGGATGCGGTGTCCGTCCATGTGCTGCGCGTTTCCCGAGAATTTCCGTCCGAGGATCGTGAGGTCGTTGCGGTCGGTCCGTTCGGCCGGGACGCCGAGCCGCCGGAGTGCTCGAAGGATAGGGGCCGTGAACGGCGCGAAGTCGAGCGTTCCTGTTGCCGTCCCCGGAAACAGGAACGAATAGTTGACGTTCCCGAGATCGTGATATACGGCGCCTCCGCCCGTGATGCGGCGGACGACCCCGATCCTGCGATCGTTCACGATATCCTCCCGAACCTCTTCGGCCGTGTCCTGAAAGCGTCCGACGACAACTGTGGGAGCGTTCCGCCAGAGCAGGAATATGCCCTCATCGCCGGCACGGACGCTCCGGTAAAGCGTCTCCTCGAATGCGAGATTGATGCGCGGATCGTACTCCGGACCCCTGAAAAACAACATGGCTCTCACCTCTCGAAGATAGATTTCGTCGCGTTCTTTTCGAACCTCAGTGAAAGCACCCTTCCGGCGGCGTCATCAATCGCCCCGCGGAGGGATGGTTTTGACAACGCAAATCTGATCACCAGTGATAGCCGAATTTTGACCACCTCGGTCATTCTTCCGCGCCTTCCGTTTTGAGTTGTATCCGGCTTCTCTTCCGTCCCTCCTTCAAAGTTTCCTTCAGTCTGTAGCTCTCCCACGCGCACTCGATGATGTGCGCCTTGTGGGTCAGACGGTCAAGCAGGGCCGCCGTCATGTTCGGGTCGCCGAAGACTTCCGTCCAGCTGCCGAATCCAAGGTTCGTCGTTACTATGACCGATCCGCGCTCGTGTCGTTCCGCGAAGACCTGGAACAGAAGCTCGCCTCCTTCCTTCGAAAAAGGAACGTACCCGAGTTCGTCCACGATCAGAAGATCGTACCGGGTGTACTTTCCGAGGGTCCGCGCAAGGGTTTTCTCTCCCCGGCTTTCCAGAAGTTCGTTGACGAGGTTGCAGGCCGTCGTGAACCGCACCCGCATGTTCTTCCGACAGGCTTCTATTCCCAGGGCGGTGGCGAGGTGCGTCTTCCCGCACCCGCTTTTGCCCAGGAAGAGGATATTCCGGCGCCGGGAGATGTAGTCTCCGGCGGCCAGTTCCCCGATGAGCCGCCTGTCAAGCTGCGGAGCCTCTTCGAAGATGAAGGTTCCCAGTGTCTTGACCAGGGAGAACCGGGCTTCCTTCAACCTTCTCTTTTCCCTGTTCTCCGAGCGGATCTGGAGTTCCAGTTCCGTGACGTCAAGGAGAAATTCTTCGTAGCTCGCTCCCCGTTCCTCGGCCTGCCGGAGGCGTTCTTCAAGGTGTCGGGCGGCGTTGCCGAGGGTGAGGCTCTTCAGGTTTTCCTGAACCTGCATGAGGAGTCCCGCGTTCATTGTCTGGCCTCCAGGACAGAATAGGCCGATACGTCCGCCGGAGGAAGCACGGTCCACCGTTCCGATTCGAGGGGACGGACGAACTCCTCCCGCGTCCCGGCCGTTTCAAGCAGGCAGCGGATTCCAGCGGCGCTGCCCAGTCCGCTCTCAAGAGCCCGTTCCACCGCGTCCTCAACCGGCTTTTGCCCGTAATTCCTGGCGAGGAGCAGGACGTCGATGAATTCCTTGATTCCCCGGTTCTCTCCCCGACGTTCCCGGAACTGTTCCAGAAGGGTGTTCATGGATTCGCTCCATGTCTTTTTCCATTCCGTAAGCGGGCGGGCGTCCCGGAAGGCTCCCGGCCGTTCCCGGAGAAGCTCCAGGTAGTGGTCCGCATCGAGGATCCAGTGGTTGTTCCCGTATTTCCTTCCGTGGTCGGCGACCCGGGTTCCTCCGCTGTAGACCGATATCCTGTCCACCGTGAGGATCGCCCTGAGCGGCCGGCCGGCGTAGGAGGCGGGGACGGAGTACCGGTTCTTGTCCACCATGACGGTGGCGTATTTGTCCGCCTTCACCGGTACGGTCTGTTCGTTGCCGTAGGGGTGGCGCGGAAGGGGAATGAGGACCTCCCTTTCCGCCTCGTGAAGCTCCCTTACGGTTCCTTCCCGCCCGGCGATCCTGTGGGAGCCGTAGGAGAGACATTCCTCCACAAGTCTGTCATTGATGTCCTCCAGACTTTCTCCCTGCGGGACGGGCGTCAGGAAGTTCCGGCGCGCGAATCCCACGAGCCCTTCGACTCCGCCCTTCTCGTTTCCCCGTCCCGGCGAGCAGAAGCGGCCGATGAAGGTGTACCAGGAGCGAAACCGGACGAAGCTTTCCCGCTCTTTCCTCTCTTTCCCGAGAAGAACCTTCTCCACCGCCGCGCTCAGGTTGTCAAAGATCACTACGGGAAAGACTCCCCCGTAATAGACGAATCCCCGGCTGAGCCCGTCGAATAAGGCCTGCTGCCGTTCGCAGGGGTAGAGCCGGACAAAGGGCGTTCCCGAGTACTTCGATCTCATGCAGAAGCATTTCACCCGTACGGCTTCTCCGCCCAGGATTACAGCGACGGTTCCCCAGTCCGCCTCCGCCTCTCCTCTCGGTGACGGCTCCAGGGGGATGAATGCCCCGGAACTTTTCAAGCCGAGCGTTCTCTTGACCGCCGCCACGTGGCGCCGCACTGTCGTTTCGCTTCCGGTAAACCCGTATTCGTTCACCAGTCGGGTATATATCCGCTTCGCCGTATGGCGCTGCTTCTTCGGACTTTCAAGGTCCCCTTCCAGCCATTTGAATATGATCTCGTGATAGGGGCCGAGCACCGGAAAAGGCTGGATCTTTCTTGGAGAATAGCCTGTGAATTCCCCCCGAAGCACTTTCTTCACCGTGTTGCGTGAATGCCCCGTCTCCCTGGCTATTTCGCTCACGTTCTTGCCGTAAATCCGCTGAGCGGTCCGTATGTATTCGTACTGGTCCACACTGAGCATCCTTTCCCCTCCGGCTTCATCGTCGTGGTGTGCGTCCCCGCCGATGATACCCGGAGCTATGGTCAGGTGGTCAATTTTCGGCTCTCGTTCGCCTCTAAAGTGGTCAATTTTAGAGTACCAAAACCAGAGGGAATACGCTTCGCCCCGTTCAAGCCATCAGACGGAAAACGTGACGTTTGCTCGGAGAAAGACGCCTCGCTCCTTCCGCGGCGCTCATTTCTCCCTGTACCACCCTGTCCGGGACCAGAGCCCTAAGAATAGGGGGTGACATTATCGCTGTCCGACCACACGTCCAACAGTTGAACCTTGACAGCGAAATCCGTTTCCTGTGTGTTTTTACCCCATATGATATTATCGCTGTCCACCAGTGCGTTTGCCACTTGACTTTTTTTACTGTTTAAGCTATTTATAATTATTAATGTATATAGAAAATAGCACTAAAAAGTGTGGACAGAATCGTCAGGCTTTGTCTTATCGTGGATTCCGTGCCTTCCCGGAACACCATCGTCTTCGGTTGGGTGACACGCATGGAGAGAGGGGATCCGTCTCCCGGAAAGGAGGCGAGTTCGCCGGACAGGAGGGGATATCTTAGAAAGTAGAAACAGGATAGTGTCACCGTGTCAGCAAAAAAACTTCTTGAGGAGGTGCTTTGATGAAACACCGGAAACCAACGGCGCTCGTCGCCGCGGCGATCCTTTTCGGCTTTCTGATTATCGGCGGCCTCGGGCAGGCCTCGGCGGCGGACGTGATCAACTGGAAGTTCCAGAGCCACCACACGCCCGGCGCGCTTTCGACGACCTTCGTCATCCCGCCTTTCATCGAGCGGGTTCGTGAACGATCCGGCGGCAGGCTGAACATCACGCTTCATTATGCGGGCGAACTGGTCGAATACTCGGAAGTTTTTCCCGCCATGCAGGCGAATATGATTCAGATTTCCAACACGAGCACCCTCTTCTGGCGAGGCTCGATCAACATGGGCTGGCTCCAGGCGGGCAACCTTCCACCCTTCGTCTGCAGAAGCCTCGACGATTTCAAGGAACTGTACTATAAACGGGGAATCGACAGGCTCATCCGCGAAGAGATGGCCACGAAGGGCATCCACTTCCTGAGCAGTCACAGCGTGGGCAACACCTATTTCTGGAGCAAGAAGCCCATCAAGGGGCTCGCGGATCTCAAGGGCTTTAAGGTCCGCTTCTTCGGCGCCATGTCGGACACCATGGAGCACTTCGGCGCCGCTCCGGTCATGCTTCCCCATCCGGAGACCTACATGGCGATCGCCATGGGCACCCTTGACGGCAGCGGAACGGCGTGGTGGCTGTACCGCGATCTCAAACTCTACGAGGTGTGCCCGTACTTCATCGGCCCGGCCTGGCAGGTGCCTCAGGGCATGGAGCTTTGGGTTTCCAAGAAGGCCTGGGACGCGCTTCCCGACGACCTGAAGGAAATCGTCACGAAGGCCGCCGACGAATTCAACGAGGACTACGCGAAGGTCTGCGACGAACAGGAAAAGACCATGATGACGAAGTCCTTCAAGGAGTGGAAGACCACCTACATCGAATGGGGCAAGGAAGACATCGACAAAATTACGAATGATTTCTCGATCCCCTACCTGGACAAGATCGAGAAAGAGATCGGCGGCAAAGACCCGAGAGTCGCCGAGGGCGTCAAGATCGTCAAGCAGTTCATGAAAGACCGAGGCTACATCAAGTAGCAGGAACGCTTTCGCCCCGCGAAACGCGCCCCCTCTTCCTCCGGGGAGGAGGGGGCGTTTTTTTGGAGCAAACTTGAACAGAATGAGGTGATGCGATTGAACTCTTTGATCAGGTTCATCAATTTCACGGACACTCTCAACGATTGGGTGGGCAGGATCTTCGGTCTGCTTGTTTATCCGACGATGCTCGTCCTCGTTTACGAAGTGGTCATGAGATACGGATTCAACCGCCCCACTATCTGGGCTCACGAGACGTCGTGTATGCTGTACGGGGCGCATTTCGTCCTCGGGGGGGCCTATGCGTTGCGCTGGGGGGCTTTCGTCAACGTCGACGCGGTGTACCAGTACTTTCCTCCGCGCGTGAAAGCCGTCGTGGATCTCTTCACGTGGACCCTTTTCTACGCCTTCGTGGGGACGATGCTGTGGTTGAGCGTTCCCTGGGCCTGGGACAGCCTGCGCGTGATGGAGTACTCGAACAGCACCTGGGGGCCCTACGTGTGGCAGATCAAGCTCCTGATTCCCGTTTCGGCGTTCCTCGTGCTGCTCCAGGGCATCACCAAGACCATCAGGGATCTCCATCTCGCGCTGACAGGCCGCGAGCTCGTCGTCGACGCCGAAATCGGCGATGGAAACTGAGGTGATATCTATGGACATAGGGCTTATCTCCGTTTTCCTTTTCGGAGGCATGTTTCTCTTCCTGCTGCTCGGCCTCCCAGTCGCGTTCGTCCTGGGAGGATTGGCGACGGTGTTCGCTGCGGTTTTCTGGGGGCCGGAATCGCTTTTCATCATTGTGGCCCGAACGTATTCCATGATGTCCACGACGACGCTCGTGGCGTGTCCGCTTTTCGTGCTCCTCGCGACGGTGCTGGAACGTTCCGGCGTCTCCGAGGATCTGTACGAGATGATGTACCGCTGGATGGGTTCCCTCAAGGGCGGACTGGCGGTCGGGACCGTTCTGGCGTGCACCCTCATCGCCGCAATGTCGGGAATCGCCTCGACGGGCGTTGTCATGATGGGACTCATGGCGCTTCCCGCGATGCTGAAACGAGGCTACGACAAAAAATTGGCGGTCGGGTGCATCATGGCCGGAGGCGTCCTCGGCCCCCTCATCCCTCCGAGCATCGCGCTGGTGCTCTACGGGACGATCGCGCAGGTCTCCATAGGAGGGCTC
This sequence comes from Lactivibrio alcoholicus, assembly GCF_055390895.1. Lineage (NCBI taxonomy): Bacteria > Thermotogati > Synergistota > Synergistia > Synergistales > Aminobacteriaceae > Lactivibrio > Lactivibrio alcoholicus. The sequence continues at coordinate 703,671 of NZ_AP042471.1, read as the reverse complement.
TTCGCGGGAGGAATGAGCGCCGGACTGCTGTGCTCCGTTCTTATCATCGGCTACATTCTGCTCAAATGCCATATGAACCCGGAGATGGGACCTCCGATCCCTCCGGAGGAACGGGCCAACTGGGGGGCCAAAATGGCGTCCCTCAAGGGAATCATCCTTCCCATGCTGCTGGTCTTCTCCGTCCTGGGATCGATCTACACCGGCATCGCGACGCCGACCGAGGCGGCCGCCGTCGGCGCTCTCGGAGCCATCATCTGCAGCGCGATCCACGGGAAATTGACATGGAACCTCCTCAGGGAGGCGTCTCTCGCCACGATTAAGATCCAGGGCTTTATGATGTGGATTCTCTTCGCCGCCCAGGCCTTTGCGGCGGTCTACATGGGACTGGGGGCCTCCCGGATGGTCATCGGGATGGTGAAGGAATACCAGGTGGGGTGGTGGGCCATGCTGATCGGCATCCAGGTCGTCTGGTTCCTTCTCGGTTTCGTGATCGACGCCTGGAGCATCCTCATGATCACCGCGCCCATCATCCTGCCTCTTTTGCCGATTTACGGCTTTGACCCCCTGTGGCTGGGAGTCCTGTACGCGGTGAACACACAGACGGGGTACCTGACGCCGCCCTTCGGAACGATGCTGTTCATGATGCGGGGAATCGCCCCGAAGGGGGTCACCATGTCGGACATCTACCGCTCCGTGATTCCTTTTGTGATCACACAGCTCGTGTGTCTGACGCTGTGCATCATCTTCCCGTCGCTGGTCACCTGGCTTCCGAAGATACTTTTCGGATAGATCTGAAGATGACCTTCCCCGAAAAAGGCGGACACGGATTTTCGGCCCGTTGTCTTTCGGGGTCGCAGATTTCCGGGGTCGTGTACCCGATTCCGGAATGAAGCCGCTTTCTGTGCCGCCAACAAACCATTCGGCGTTCCGGTTTTCTCCGGTCTCAACGAGGGGTTCGTCGGCCTGATCCTCAATTTCATCGTGGTCTTGATCGTGAGCGCGATGACGCCCGAGGTCGGCGCCGCAGTCATCCGGCGATTCGGGAAAAACGCTCGGAAGCCGAACCGGAATCAGTCCGCTTCGTCGGAGCGGCCCGTCGCGGAAGCGGCGGGCCGTTTATAATGAGTGTACAATCCTTCGAAGGAGTGATCGATATGCAGAATATTCTGAGGCAACAGGCGGAAGACATGAAAGATCTGCTCGCGACGTGGCGTCACGAATTCCACCGCTGTCCCGAACTCGGGTACGAGGAAGTCGAGACGACGAAGCGGATTGTCGCGCATCTCACCGAAATGGGATACGCGAACCTCCGTGTCGGCGGATACGAGATAACTACGGGTGTCATGGCCGACATCGATACCGGACGGCCGGGAAAGAAGATCGCGCTGCGGGCCGACATCGACGCGCTCCCCGTGACGGAAGAGACCGACGTCCCGTACCGGTCGGAACGCCCGGGGTTCATGCACGCCTGCGGACACGACGCGCACATCGCGATGCTTCTGGGTGCCGCGAAGATTCTCATCGAACGCAAGTCGGAGCTGAACGGCTCGTATCGGCTCATCTTCCAGCCCGCCGAGGAAAAGGGGAAGCCCGGCGGCGCGGTCCGGATGATAGAAAGCGGCGCGCTCGACGGCGTCGACGCGATCTGCGGGTTGCACATCTGGTCTCCCGTCCCGAGCGGGAAGATCGCCTATCACGAGGGTCCGACGATGGCTTCGGCGGATTCCTACCTTCTGAACATCAAGGGAAAGGGCGGACACGGATCCATGCCGCACATGTCGGTCGACCCGGTCGCGTGCGCGTGCGCGGTCGTGTCGGCGTGGCAGACGATCGTGAGCCGCGAGGTGGATCCGCTCGAGGCCGGAGTGATTTCGGTCGGAGCGATCAACGCCGGAAACGTGTTCAACGTCATTCCGGACACCGCGTCGATTCTCGGTACCACGCGGACCTTCCGGCCCGAAATCCGCGACTACATCGAGTCCAGAATGAAAACGATGGCCGAGCTCATCTGCGAGGCGATGCGCTGCACGCCGGAATTCACGTATACCCGCTTCCTTCCTCCGACGGTCACCGATCCGGCGTTCACGAAATACGCCGTCGAGGTCGCGAAGGAGGTCGCCGGAGCCGAGAACGTCTACGAGATGGCGCCGACGATGGGCGCGGAGGATTTCAGCTATTACCTCGAGAAGATCCCCGGAACGTTCATGTTCCTCGGGACGGGAAACCCCGATATCGATGCGACGTATCCGCAGCATCACCCGAAGTACAAGGTCGACGACGCGGTTCTCCCGCTCGGCGTCGCGACCATGGCGGGAGTCGCGATGCGCTTTCTCGGGAATTCGTGATCCGCGGAGGTCACTCCGCGGGAAACGGCAGACCGGGTGTTTCGACGGGCGAAGGGGCTCTCGTTCGGAGGGGCCCTTCGCTCTTTTTCAGAAGGCGCGCGAAAGCGTTTTCGAACTCGAGTATTTCCTGCGTCACGGCGTCCTCGGCCCCCGTTTCGCGGCGGGAGTAGGAGGATTTTGGGGGGAGGAGAAACTTCGAACCTCGGAGCCGTCTGAATCGGATCACGTCGGAACGGCATCGGACAATCCGCGACATGATCCTCCCGAGAACGAAACAGTCCGCGAGAGAAGCGTGCGCGCGCGTCATCGACGCGAGCGATTCCTCCGCGAGGCGCATCGGGGGAGGGGGAGGGAAAAGCGCCGCGACGCGATCGGCGGCCTCCTGGAGGCGGGGCCACTTGGACGTTCCGGGGCGTCCGGGGCGCGCGATCGCACAGATGTCGGCGAGACCTCGCATCGAGCACCACCACTTTCGCCCCTCGAGGACACCGGCGGGCAGAAATGCCGTATCGAACGAAAGGTTGTGGACGACGACTCCGTCGGGGGTGAGGTGCTCCCAGAAATCGACGAGTGAACCGACGTCCTCGGGGAAGTACTCGGGATACGCGACACCCTGGCGGAGTCGCGCAAGACGCGGAACGGTCAGTCCGTGAATGCGCTCCGTCAGATTGTCCGGTCGTTCGCGCGGAAAGTAGAACCGGTTGAAATAGCCGAGAACATTCCCGTCGTCGTCGAAGACGATCGACGATGCGGAAACGACCGAGCGACCGACGAACCCGTTGGTTTCAAAGTCGAGAACGGCGTATCGGATGGAGACCCCTTCTTTCGGTGTGGATTTCCCTCGTTTCGTCTCCAGGAATTATACCCGCACATCCGAAAAGAGACATGGAGCGTGCGATAATACATATCAGGGAGCGGAGACGATGGCAAAGGGAGGAAACGCCGTGGGAGCCGGCGAGTATGCGGAAAAACTGCGGAAGACGTTCCTGCGGAAGGACATCCTGCTGTTCGTCGGGGCGTGCGTCCTCTGCGTCGTTCTGGCGTTCATTCTCTTCGGCGTCGATCCACTCCTGAACCCGGAAAGGGCGATTCGGATCGTCCGGGAGTCGAGCAACCTCAGGCCCGGAATGACGAACGAGGAGTTCGTCCGCTCGACGCTCACCTCGACGGGGGCGATTCTGTCCGTCGGGTGGGGAGCCGACCTCATGGAGAACGGGAGTTACCTGGTCTATTTTCTCTTTCTCGACGCGAGGGCGCTGCTCAGGGGATGGTTTTTCGAACTGGTCCCGGGGAGAAGGGCGATTCACGAGGTCAAACGATCGCACGGAGGGGCATACGCCGATGCGATCGACGCCGCTTTCGCCGCCGCCCGGATTCCGTTGCCGGAGGAACGTCTCCTCGCGTTGCGCGTTCAGCGATCGGAGGCTTTCGGCCGGGGGAAGACCGTTCAGGATGTCGTCAATGAACGTCTGCAGGCGGAAGGCGCCCGGAGCAGCTACGGGTGGATCGTCGTCTCGATGCCGGACGGACGCAGAATCGTCGGGTTTCTCTACGAACCGGCGGTTCCGAATCCCAGTCCGATGCGGGGATTCGTGTTCGAGGTGGCGGCGGACGGATCCATAAAACGAATCCCGTTCGATCCGGAGCGCCGCTACGAATCCGCGCTCCTGCTTCACGAAGCGAACGGAACTCCCGTTCCCGAACGGCTTCGCCGGGAATCGCCGATTTTCGGCGAAGGATCCGGCCCCACCCGAATCGACGCGTTCCTGAAGGAGACGCTGCGGTACTACGGCCCCGGAGAGTCTGACCTCACGGCCCGCCTCGGCCCGCCGTCCTCGAGCCGGACGAAGAGGACCGGAGAATCCGGAACCGGAGAGTTCGCCCCGATCGTTGCGTCGCTGGCCTACAGGGGACTGCAGGCGGATTTCTTCAGGTGGCCCGACAGGGAGATCCTCGCCTATCTCGACATAACGTCGGCCGAATACCCCCTGGGCGGCTCGATCAGGGTCGGAATGCACTCCGGCTCGGTCCGCGCGGAACTCGGAGAGCCGCAGCGCATGGAGGACAACGTGATGATCTACACGGGCGCCGGGTGCGACTACGAACTTTTTTTCCGTCTGGACGGCCGTGGGGTCATCCGCAGCATGGAGATTGTGCTGTATGCGGACTAACCCTACCTACAGGCGGACGAGTTCGAGCGCGATGAGGATGATGACGATCCATTCGAGGACCGTGGACCGCTTGGAGCCGATCTCGTTTTCCATGAGTTCGTAGGCGTCCTTCATCGATGCGAGTTTTTCGTCTATTTTTGTGAGCCATGTCTGCGTCCGGAAGATCCTGAGGGCACGGACGTAGATTTGCGCGTAGTAGACGTCTTCCGTGACGCGGACCGACGTCGTGAGGTGGTCCGTCATCAGGCGCGTCTCGAGGACGAGTTTCATGCCGCGCCGGGCGAGGTTGCTCCACCGGTTCGAGAAGAGCGCCGTGAGAAGCGGGACGGGTGTATCCATATCGCCGTAGAGCCCCTTGAGTTTTTCAGTCAGGGTCTCGTCGTAGTAGCGGGCTTCGAGCACCTGGACGACCGCGTATTCGAGGAGCAGAAGGATGTCGTTCGCCTCCTTGCGGTCGACGATGAGCGCGTTGTCGTAGTTCAGAAGGACGAGCTCGTCGTCGGAAAACGAGAACGCGTTATCGGCGATCATCCCGATCTGCTGCGCGCTGACCGGAGCGCGTTCGCCGAGAAGCATTCCGAGGAGTTTCGGATAGTTGCGGAACGTGTCGAAGGTGATGGGTTCGTCGGTATCCTTCAGAATATAGAAGGTGTACTCCTCCTGGAAGTTCGCGTAGCCGTGGCGCCTCGAAAGGCAGCTTTCGATTCCGTGGGAGATCTGCTCGATCTCCCAGTCGAGATGCCGGTCGATTTCGGGGTCCGGATCGAGTGACAGGGCCGTCTCGATGAATGCCCCGAGTTCGAGGTTGCGGACGGGGATCCGCATGATCAGGGACACGACGCCAAGATCGAAGAAGTGCGCGGCGAGGTCGAAGACGACCCTTCCGGACGACGCCGCCCATGCCCGCGGACCGAGGTCGACGGCCACCGGCGGGTTGACGAGTTCGATCGATTTCGTCTCGACGCGGACGAGCGACTGTCTGACGGGCAGTCGTCCGGCGAAGACATCGGGCGGCAGCGTCCCGAGACGGATTTCGTCGGCGATGTCGTACATTTTCATGTGGACGATCTCTCCGGATCGTATATTCATGGCTTTCCTCCATGCGTTTCGTGCATACACGCCGATACTTTACACCAAACGGGGACGAAAGCACACCCCGGACGCGCCGGTATGTATAATGCAGCGAGCGGACCGAGTTCGTTCAGGAAGACAGTGTCCGCCCGAAAGGAGAACACGTCGGTGAAAACAGAGCGAATCCCTCCTGAACGGGGAACATTTCCCTCCTGTCGTATCGCCGTCTCACCCGAGACGGACATCTTCATGATCGATCTTCCCATTCCGCTGCCGGGAATGGAGCACCAGATCACGGCATGGCTCCTGCGCGACGGAAGAACGGGGTGGACCGGACTCGTCGATGTCGGACCGACATCGACCGTCCCGGGGCTTGTCAGGACGCTCCGGGCGCTTGATGTCCGGTCCGTCGACACCATGCTCGCGACGCACGTCCATCTCGATCATTCCGGAGGAACGGCCGCTTTCCTGAAGGAGTTTCCCCGGTGCGGCGTCTACGCGCCGGAAAAAGGACGGCAGCATCTCGTCCGTCCGGAAAAACTCTACGAGGCGAGCGTCGCGACGCTCGGAGCGACGGTGATCGACGCGTTCGGAGAGCCGGGGTACGTCGATCCGGGGTCGTTCGTCGATTCCGCTCCGCTCCGGGAAATCGAGATCGTCGCGACTCCCGGACACGCGTCGCACCACGACGCGTTCGTCTTTACGACGTCCGCGGGAAGCGTCCTCTTTCCGGGAGAGGCGGCGGGCGTGGCGCTGACCCGATTTGTCGCCGACCTCTGGATTCCGAGGGAAAACGTGGCGCGATTCCCGGACGGCGTCATTCCAGCGGACTTCCGATACCAGTCCCCGGGAACGCCGCCGCGTTTCGAGTACGAAATCTACGCCGGATCCCTCGGACGTCTGCGGGAGCGGGAGTACGCGCTTCTCTGCTACAGTCATTACGGCTGGACCGAGGATGCCGCGGAGGATCTCACGCGCCTTTCGAAACAGCTCGAACGCTGGAGGGCCGTCGTGACGGAAGAATGTTTCATCCGGCCGCGGGATGCGACCGGAGACCGCGAACTCGTGGAACGCATCGCTCTTCGACTGCGAAGCGAAGATCCGCTGCTAGCGGCGTTTTCGTTCTTCGATGCCGGAAACAAGGTCAAGGAAGAGTTTTTCCTGAGAAACAGCATCCTCGGGTTTCTCGGGTATGTGCGCGGTACCGGGGAACCACGGAAAGGTCGTTGAAGAATCATCTGGCGTGAGCGTTCCGGTTGGGGTACAATTCTGACACGAGAAATCGCCGTATTTTCTGTACGGACGGATGGTCGAAGGAGGCAGGCATGAAAAGGAACCTGTTCATTTTTATCCTGAGTTGCGCGCTTATGGCCGCGTCGGCGGCGATTTCCTGGGGGGCGGTCCGGCCGGCGAGCAGTCCTGCGCCCGCGAACGAAGCCGCCGAGGTCGTCTGCAACACGACGCTCAAGTGGACGGGGTCGGATTCCGTCAGCGGCGATGTCATCACGTATTCGATCTATCTCGGCACGAATCAGACCTCGCCGACGTACCTCGGGAGCATATACACCGCCTCGGCGGATCTGACGAATCCGACGTTCGAGTACGCGCCTTCGCTCAAGCTGCTCCCGCTGACGGCGTATTACTGGAAGATCATCACGAGCGACGGGAACGGGAATGTCGCGAACGGGCCGACATGGGTATTCGTGACGGGAGATACGTTCCCGGACAACAAGTACGAACCGTATCCCGCCACACAGCCGTCCCCGGCGGACAACGCGCAGTACGTCGCGAAGAACGCGGTTCTCTCATGGACGGGCAAGGATCCGAACATCGAGGGCGGCAATACGTCCGTGAAGTTGTACTACGAGGTCCGGCTCGGGACGAGCCCGTCGGTCATGCCCGTCGTCACGTCCGGCAGGGCGGGCTCGATCAGCGTCAACCAGTATGTCCCGACGTCGCTCCAGAACAACACGAAGTACTACTGGCAGGTCAACTCGATCAATTCCTACGGACTCCGGACGAACGGCCCCGTATGGCAATTCACGGTCACTCACGATCCATCGGACGACCCGCGAGGCGGTGCCTCAGAAGGGTGTTCGGCAGCCGTCTTCGTCCCATGGTCGCTGGCGCTCCTTGCGCCAGTCCTTTTCCTTCTGAGAAAATAGGGCTCGAACGGCGCGCGCAAGCGGCAATCAGGCGGGCCTTCGGGGGGTGATTCCTCCGAAGGCCCTTTTCCCGTCTCCGAATGTTTTATCGCGGACGGGTACCCGGAGAAAGGGAGTCGTTGATGGATATCCTGATTCAGACATTCGCGGCGTTGACCGCGAAGCAGGCGGTCATGATCCTTGTAGGGCTCGGACTTATCTGGCTCGCGATCGAGAAGGAATACGAACCCGCGTTGCTCCTCCCGATGGGGTTCGGGGCGCTGCTCGTGAACGTTCCGTTCACGGCCGCGCTGACGCACACCGTGAACGGCGTCGTTCAGGAAGGGGCCCTGAGCTTTCTCTTCCAGGCCGGAATCGCGACGGAACTCTTTCCGTTGCTCATCTTCATCGCGGTCGGCGCGATGATCGACTTTACGCCCCTCTTCCAGTATCCGGTCGCGTTTCTGTTCGGCCTGACGGCGCAGGCGGGAATCTTCCTGACGATGGGGCTTGCGCTCGTTCTCGGTTTCGACGTCAAGGAGGCGGCGTCCATCGGGATCATCGGGGCCGCCGATGGTCCGACGTCCATCTACGTCTCGGCACGCTTCGCCCCTCATCTTCTCGGACCGATCTCGGTCGCCGCGTATTCCTATATGGCGCTCGTGCCGCTGATCCAGCCTCCGGTGATCCGGATGCTGACCACGCAGAAGGAGCGCGCGGTCCGGATGGAGTATACGGAGCGTCACGTCTCCCGACGCGTCAAAATCCTCTTCCCGATCGTCGTCACGCTGGCGGCGGGTTTCGTCGCGCCGGCGTCAGTCGCACTCATAGGCTTCCTGATGTTCGGCAACCTGATGCGCGAGAGCGGCGTCGTCGACCGGCTCGCGAAGGGGGCGCAGAACGAACTCGCGAATATCGTCACGATTCTCCTCGGACTCGCGATCTCGGTGACTCTCAACGGGGAAAAGTTCCTGCAGCCGTCGACGCTGATGATCCTCGGAATGGGGCTTGTCGCGTTCGTGCTCGATACGGCCGTCGGCGTCCTCTCCGCAAAGTTCCTGAATCTTTTCCTGCGGGTGAAGGTCAATCCGATGATCGGCGCCGCGGGGATATCGGCGTTCCCGATGTCGGCCCGTGTCATCCAGACGATGGCCGCGAAGGCGTCGATGAACAACTTCGTGCTGATGCACGCCGTGGCAGCGAACGTATCGGGGCAGATCGGCTCCGTACTTGCCGGGGGGCTGTTGCTCGCCTTTCTCGGGGGGCATTGACCTCCCGGCCGACGGGAACCGAAGGGACACGCGAGGGGCCGCGCGTAGGCGCGGTCCCTCTTTTCAGCGGTGGAAGAATTTCATGAGCGACAGGAGCGCTCCCTTGCGAAAGGCGATTGCGTCGTGCGGACACATCTCCTGGCAGCAGAAGCAGCGGATGCACTTCGCGTAGTCGAACGCAGGGCCGCGCGCGGAAAGCCGGACGGCCCCCGCGGAGCAGGCCATGACGCATTTGCCGCATCCGCGACACGCGCCGCGGACCGCGACGGGCCGGGATACGAGAACCCCCTTGCCGAATCCGTCGAGGAAGGATGGCAGCAGATGGAGGGAATCCTGCGGCGGAAAGACGACATCCCGAAACCGGAACGTCGCGTCGATGTCGCCCGTCAGCTCGCACATGCCGGGATCGGCTGCTTCGAGTTCGCGATCCTTCGCGGCGCGGGCGAGCGGGAAGACCTCGGGAGGGCAGCCGAGCATCCGACACAGGACCATGTCGAGCGCGAGCGGATCCGTCGCTCCCGCGAGGATGCCGAAGCTTCGGGGGGTTCCGTTCCGTGGGCCGCCGCCTTCCATGCCGATGACGCCGTCGAGGATCGTGATCGCCGGGCGAACGGTCGCCGCGATATCCAGAAGCAGCGACGCGAAGGTTTCGCGCCGGAGCCCGACCTTATAGTGCCATTCGGCCTTCCGTTGCGCGACGACGCACCCGAAGAGGTTCTTGACGCCGAGCGTGAGCATCATCTGGCCGTGCGTCTTGAGCTTCGGGAGATTGACGACGGCGTCGACTTCCCTTACGGCCGAGGAGAGTTCGAGCCCGTGAAAGATCGAACCGCGCGGAGTCGGAAACGGGACTGAACCGGAAAGCTCGACGCACGGGATCCCGAGTTCCTCCGCGACGGCCGCGATGCCGGATTGCGCGGCGACCGAGGCGAACGGATCGATACCCGGGCTGTCGCCGATCGAGCAGAGGACGCCGAGGTCCTTCAGGATGGCCCCGACGGCCCGGACGACGGAAGGGTCGGTCGTGACCCTCCTGTCGGGACGCGATGCGGCGAGCATGTTCGGTTTCAGGAGGACGCGCATCCCGGGGCGGAAAAAGCGTTCCGCCCCTCCGAGATCGGCGATGATCCGCTCGATTCGTCCCCGGATTTCCGCACGTTCATACGTTTCCTGTCTGTAGACCGAAACCCTGTTCACGCTGCGGCTCCCATTGCCGAATCCTCCTGCGTGTATAATGAACAGAAATGGAGGTGAAGCGTGTGCATCATTCCAAGTCCGAACGAATCGTCCTGCGACGGCGCCGTGCCGGCGTCATCGAGACGGTCCCCTGCACTGTCCGCTATCTTGGCCCCGACGACCATGCGAAAGCCGCGGCCTTTCACGGCAGAATCGCCGAAGAGATCGGCGACGAGTCCCTCTTCTCGGCGGAAAACTCCATACGCGAGACGCTTGGAGGAAAGGGGCGCGCCCTCGCCTTCTTCGACGGCGACAGGATGGTGTGCTTCCGTTCGGTGTCCTATTCTCCATCCGAGGTCGAACCCGCGGTTCGGGATCTCGCAATCCCGGGAATGGAAGACCGCGTCGCGGTCATGGACTTCTGCGTGATCGACAGTTCCTTCCGCGGCAACAACCTCCAGCAAATCTCCTATTACCTCATGGAATCCATCGTGTACGCCGACAACAGGAACATCTTCTACACGACCGTCTCTCCGAAGAACATCTACAGCCTGGCGAACGTCCTCGAATGCGGCTTCTGCATCGAGGATCTCAAGCGGAAATATGCGGGTACCCTGCGGTTCGTCCTCTCGAAACACCTCGACGTGCCGACGCAGACGTCGACGCGGAACCACCGGGAGGTTCCCCTCCACGACGTCCGGGCGATTCGCGGAGTTCTCGACGAAGGGTATTCCGGCTACAAACTCCGCCACCGGTCGCGCGGGATGGTCATCCTCTTCGGAAAACCGCTCGCGTAAGGAAAAGAGGCACCAGAGCGAACACTGCCCAGAGTTGCATGACGCCGCCGGAAGCGGAGCAGCCTCCGCCGAACAGCGACGAACAGGAGGGTTCGTCGTCGTCGACGATCCCGGCGCCGACGGCGAGCCCGACATCAACGGATCCGTTGACCACGCCGTCCATGTCGTAGATTCCTCCGTCCTGAACGTCGACGACGAGACGGATGTCGCTCACGGACCAGCTGCTCCACGCGTTCAGATAGTGAACGAACATATCCCTGCTCGTATCGTAGATCCGGAGCGACGCGAGAAGATGGTTCGTGATCGTCCCCCAGCCGCGCTCGTCCTTCAGGGAGAGCATGAAACGCGGTTCGCCGCGTACTTTGACCTGGAAGAAGTTGGGGTCGAGCCACGCGTCCTGGCGCGTATCGCAGTCGTAGTAGGCGATGACGAGGTCTTCGAGGACGTCCGTCGTACGCACGACCGCCTGGATTTCCCTCGGGAGCACGTAGAATCCGGTCACGCCCGCGGCCGCCGTGAAGGAAAGGCAATTCCGGAGGTTCGTCCTGTACGCGGCCGCTCCGGCCGGCCGCTCCGTGGAGAGAAAGCAGAGAAGGGCAATGGCTGGAACCAGTCGTCGAAACATGGCTGAACCGCCTCCTTCTTTTTTGCAGATTATACCTTTTTTTGCGCGTAGCTGAGAATCGAGCGTGATGTCCTCGAACGAGGAGATGGAATCGTTTTCGGGAGTATTCCGGGATGTTCTCCCCCTCGACCGGAGCGGGAAGATGAAGTACCATGTCCGAGGCATGCAATCCCCGCGCTGGGTGCCGATCCGCGCGGTCGAACCCACGGGGATCGATTTCGTATTCGGGAGGCTCCGTGAATGCAACCGATCAAGCGGCAGATTGAGGATTCCGTGGACGCGATGAGGGGGGAACTCCTCGCGCTCAGTCACAGGATTCATTCGACCCCGGAGACGGGGTGGCAGGAGCATAAAGCTGTACAGTGGCAGAAGGAACTTCTCGAGCGTCACGGTTTCACGGTCGAGATCCCGTTCTTCGGAATGCGGACGGCTTTCAGGGCTACGGATCCCTCGAACCGGCCGAACGGGGTGAAGATCGCCTTCCTTTCGGAGTACGACGCCCTCGAAGGCGTCGGCCACGGGTGCGGCCACAACATAATCGCCTCGATCGCGATGGGAGCGGCCGTATCGCTCGCACGGGTCATGGAGGCGAACGACATTCCAGGGGAAATCGTCGTCATCGGAACCCCGGCGGAAGAGACGGGAGGCGGAAAAATCCCTATGGCTGACGGAGGCGCATTCGACGGAATCACGTGCGCGATGATGATTCACCCGTCGGACGACAATCTCATCGCACGCCACGGACTCGCGGCGCAGAGCGTCGACGTCGAGTTCTTCGGCAAAGCCGCGCATTCGTCGAGCCCGAAGGACGGCGTGAACGCGCTGACGTCCCTGATCGCGCTGTTCAACGGGATCGACTCCGTGAGCCACACGTGGAGCAACGAGAGCAAGATCAACGGAATCATCACGCACGGAGGGGCGGCGTCGAACGTTGTCCCGGACTATGCCAAGGCTTCGTTTACCGTACGGGCCGGCAGAAAAAAGACGCTCGTCGGGATCTTCGCCGATATCGAACGCGTCGCCGGGGCCGCCGCGATGCTCACGGGAGCGCGCTGCGCCGTCACGGGCGCCCCCGTTTACGCGGAGCGCTACCCGAGCCTGACGCTCGGCGAAGCTTTCAAGGCGAACATGGAAACTCTCGGGGAAACGATGCACTATCCCGACTACACGGCTCAGGTCGGTTCGTCCGACATCGGCAACGTATCGCTTGTCGTCCCGGCGATCCACGAGTATCTCGCGATCGCGCGCAAAGGGGAGGTCACCGCGCACCACGATTCCTTCCGGAAGGCCGCGGTCAGTCCGAGAGCGGACGATGTCGTGCTGCTCGGCGCGAAAGGGCTCGCGATGACGGCGCTGGATGTCCTGACGATCGAAGAGCTCCGCGAGCGTATGCGGAAGGAATTCGACGAGAAGGTGCGGCCGAACCAGTGTTGACGCCGAAGGAAACGGAGAACTCCTGAATGCTCACATATCTTCTCAAACGCGTGTTCCAGATGTTCGTGGTCCTGTTCATGGTTTCCGTGATCGTCTTCTGCGTCATGAGCTTCACCGGAGACCCCGTTCTCATGATCGTGCCCCCGACGGCGACGGATGCCCAGATCGCCGAGGCTCGTGTCGCTCTCGGGCTCGACCGTCCCCTCTGGGATCAGTACGCCGTTTTCCTCCGAAATCTCCTGCATGGAAATCTCGGGGTCTCGTACATGTTCAAGCGTCCCGCACTGACGCTGATCGTCGAACGCATGCCCGCGACGCTCGAACTGGTCTTCCTGTCGATCGTCATCTCCCTCGCGATCGCACTCCCCTGCGGCGTCTTCGCCGGCGCACGCCCGAATAACGCGCTCAGCAGGGCGATCATGGGAGGCTCCCTTCTCGGAATCTCCCTTCCGTCCTTCTGGGTGGGCATCCTTCTCATCTTCTACTTCGCGGTCGAAAAGGGCTTCCTTCCGTCCTCGGGACGGGGAACGACGGGAACGCTTTTCGGAATCCCGTTCGCCTTCCTCACGTGGGATGGATTCAAGCACATCATCCTCCCCGCGTTCACGCTCGCGCTCGGCACCCTGGCGATGCTGATCCGGCTCATCCGGGCCCAGATCATGGAGGTCATGCGCCAGGACTTCATCAGGTTCGCGCGGGCCAAGGGCGTCACGTGGAGGAGCCTGCTGTTCTCGCACGCGCTCAAGAATGCGCTCGTTCCCGTCGTGACGGTCTTCGGACTTCAGGTGGGCAGCCTGATCGCCTTCGCGACAGTCACGGAGACGATCTTTGCCTGGCCCGGGATGGGAAAGCTCCTCGTCGACTCGATCAACACGTCCGACAGGCCGGTCATCGTCGCGTATCTCATGATCGTGGCGGCCATGTTCGTCGCCATCAACTTCATCGTCGATATCGTCTATACGATGATCGATCCGCGCGTCGACCTCAGGTGATCGCCATGGACGAGAAACGGAAAACCTTCTACAGAACCGAGTTCTTTCACAATTTCGTCCGGAACCCCGGCGCCGTGATCGGACTGGCGATTGTCCTCTTCTTCCTCATAACGGTTATCATAGGCCCCATGATCACTCCCCAGAATCCCTACGATATCGCGAGCCTGGACCTCATGGATGCGTACAAACCCCCAGTGTGGATGGATGGCGGCGATCGATCGTTCGTTCTCGGGACGGACGACCAGGGACGGGACATTCTGAGCGCGATCGTCTACGGCAGCCGGATATCCCTGTTCATCGGAATTGCCGTGGTCGTGCTCTCGTGCGCGATCGGAACATTTCTGGGGCTCGTGGCCGGATACTTCGGTGGGCGCCTCGACGGCTTCCTGATGCGCGTCGTGGATATACAGCTCTCCTTCCCCGCGATGCTCGTCGCCCTATTCATCATGGCGGCCTTCGGACGGGGACTCGGCAAGCTGATTATCGCGCTGACGCTCGTCGGATGGGTCCTGTACGCGCGCACGGTCCGGGGCTCGGTTCTCGTCGAGCGGAACAGGGAATACGTCGATGCGGCCAGACTCATCGGTCTTTCGCCGTTTCCGATCATCCTGCACCACGTCCTCCCCAATATCCTGACGCCGCTGATCGTCATCGCGACGATCCACGTCGGAACGGTGATCCTGACGGAGGCGACGCTGAGCTATCTCGGCGTCGGGGTGCCTGTCACGCAACCCTCTCTCGGTCTGCTGGTCAAGAACGGCTACGATGTCCTTTTCAGCGGACTCTGGTGGTCCTCGGTCTTCCCCGGGATGTTCATCATGCTTCTGGTCTTCGGAATCAACCTTCTCGGGGATTTTCTCCGGGACGAACTCAATCCGCGTCTGAAATAGGAGAATCCAATGTCCGGACCGTTGCTGGAAGTAAGAAACCTCAGAACCTGGTTCGAACTCTTCCGGGGGACCGTGAAGGCCGTCGACGGCATCGACTTCACGCTCGACACGGGAGAGATTCTCGGAATCGTCGGCGAGTCGGGCGGAGGAAAGTCCGTCACGGGGTTCTCAATCCTCGGTCTGATCGATCCTCCGGGAAGGATCGCGGGCGGCGAAGTCCTGTTCCGCGGAGAGGATCTTCTGAAAAAGAGCGAGGACGAGATGCGCCGGATCCGAGGCCGCGAGATCTCGATGGTCTTCCAGGACCCGATGACATCGCTCAACCCGCTTCAGACCATCGGACGTCAGATCGACGAAATGCTCGTCCTGCATACGCCCCTCTCGCCAGCCGGACGGCGCGCCCGTACGCTCGAACTTCTCGACGATGTTGGGATCCCGACCCCGGAGGATCGTCTCGACTGCTATCCGCACCAGTTCTCCGGAGGAATGCGGCAACGGGTGGTCATAGCGATCGCACTTGCGGCGACTCCGCGACTCATCATCGCCGACGAACCGACGACGGCGCTCGACGTGACCGTTCAGGCGCAGATCCTCGCGCTCATGGAGCGGCTCGTGAAAAGGTCCGGCTCGGCACTGATCCTCATTACGCACGACCTCGCCGTCGTTTCGGAGATGACCCACCGGGTCGCCGTCATGTACTGCGGAAAGATGGTCGAGGAGGCTCCGACGCGGGAACTGATCGCCCGTCCGCATCACCCCTACACGAAAGGACTTCTCGGATCGATTCCGAGAATGGCGGGGCCGCGCGTTCGGCGCTTGCCGCAGATATCCGGGATGGTCCCGAGTCTCTTCGATCTGCCGAAGGGGTGTTCGTTCGCTCCTCGCTGCAGTTTTGCGGCCGGGCGGTGTTTCGAGGAAATCCCGGAGATGCGCGTCGTCGCTCCTGGACGGAAGGTCGCGTGCCACAGCCCCGTCGGCGCGGAGGAAGGGGAGACGAAGCGTGCCCGATAGAAATGAATGCGCCACTCCGGAAGCGATTCTCGAGGTCTCCGGCCTCGTCCAGAGCTTCGAGCAGCGCAGGGGACTCACGGACCGGCTGACGGGGAAGCCCAAGCGCGTCGTCCACGCGGTCAACGGAGTCTCGTTTTCCGTGAAGCGCGGCGAGGTTTTCAGTCTGGTCGGCGAGTCCGGCTGCGGCAAATCGACGACGGCGAGGACCGTCGTCCGGCTTCTGGAACCGAAGGCGGGGAGCATCGTCTTCGACGGGGAGGATATCTCGCGGCATACGCCGTCGCAGATGATGCACGTGCGACGGAAGATGCAGATGATCTTCCAGGATCCGTACGCGTCGTTGAATCCGCGGCAGAGAATCCGGGACATCGTCATGGAGCCCATGGTCTTTCACGGAATCGTGTCCGGCCGGGACGAGGCATACGAGAAAATGTACCGTCTTCTCGACATCGTCGGATTCCGGCCGGAGCAGGCGGACCGCTACCCGCACCAGTTTTCGGGAGGACAGCGCCAGCGGATCGGGATCGCGCGCGCTCTCTCGACCAATCCGGCCTTCATCGTCGCCGACGAACCCGTATCCGCGCTCGACGTATCGATTCAGGCGCAGGTACTCAACCTCATGATGGATCTCCGGGACGAGTTTTCCCTGTCGTATCTCTTCATCGCCCACGACCTCTCGGTCGTCAGGCACGTCACGGAGCGGCTCGGGATCATGTATCTCGGATTTCTCGTCGAACAGGGGACATGCGACCGGATCTTCGGCCAACCGATGCACCCCTATACAAAGGCGCTGCTCTCGGCCGCGCCGACGCTCGACCGAACGGCGACGGCCGAACCTCTCAAAGGGGACGTCCCAAGCCCCATTCATCTTCCTCCGGGGTGTCCCTTCGCGAACAGGTGCCCGCAGAGGATGGAGATCTGCACGACGGAGCGCCCGGAGATCCGCGAATGGGCGGGGCGGATGGTCGCGTGCCACGCAATCGGGAACTGACAGCCGGGAGGCTGCTGTTCGGATCACATATTCTTCCAAGGGGGGAAACAGGATTATGGGCAGAAGGTTTGCGGCAATACTGGCGGTGTGTGCTCTGTCGCTGCTGATGTGTACGGCGGCGGTGGCGGCGGAGAAGAGCCTCGTCATCGGACTCGCGTCGGACGCGCTTTTCATGGATCCGTCGCAGCAGGACGAGACGATTACGAACACGATGGGGCGCTTCATGTACGACGGGCTCTTCAACAGCGACCCGAGGGGCATTCCGGTCCCCGGACTCGCGACGTCGTGGTCGGTCGGCGACGATAACCTCACGTGGACGTTCGCTCTCCGCAAGGGCGTGAAGTTTCACGACGGCAGCGATTTTACGGCAGAGGACGTGGCCTACACGATCGACGTGTGCCGGACGTCGCTCCTGAAGAACTTCACGGCGTCGATCAAGGAGGTCCGGATCGTCGATCCGCACACGGTCAAAATCATCACGTCCGTTCCGACGGCCATCCTTCTCGAATCGCTCGTCCCGCTCCGGATCCTCCCGAAGGCGTACAGGACGAAGGTCGGGCCCGAGAAGTTCAATCAGGCGCCGATAGGCACCGGGCCGTACATCTTCCAGGAGTGGGTCAAGGAAGACCACATTACGATGAAGGGCAACGACGCGTACTGGGGCGGCGCTCCGAAGATCGCGAAAGTGACGATGCGTCCGATCAGCAACGCCGCGACGCGTACGGCGGCGCTCCTCACGGGAGAGGTCGACATCATCGAAGACGTTCCCGTCCGCGACGTCGAAAAGGTGAAGGGAACGAAGGGATTCGAGGTCATCGACCGTCCGAGCGAACGCCTCATCTACCTCCACGTCGACGCGAACCGGCCGAAAGGGGCCGGAATCATCGGTCTCGACAGAAACCCCTTCAACGACATCCGCGTCCGCAAGGCGCTCTCGCTGGCCATCAACCGCGACGCGATCGTCAAAATGATCATGAACGGAAACGCGTACGCGACGAACCAGCTCGTCCTCGAGGGACGGCGCGGCTACACGAAGAAGATCCCCGCCCCCGCCTATGACCCCGCGGAAGCGAAGAAACTCCTCGCCGAAGCCGGCTATCCCGATGGATTCAAGATATACCTCGACGCGCCCAACGGCCGATATGTGAATGACGGACAGGTCGCGCAGGCCCTCGCGAGCCAGCTCACGAAGGTCGGGATCCAGATCGAGCTCCGTCTTCACCCGAAGTCCGTCTTCTTCGACTTCGTGCGTCCCGGCGACAAGTCGAGCCTCGTCATGACGGGGTGGTCCGAACCGATCGACGTCGGCGAGATGGCGAGCGTCCTCTTCTACACGCGGGGCAAGAATCCCGCCAAGGGAGGCTCCAATCGGGGGCACTACGCGAATCCCGAGTTCGACAAACTCATCGACTCGGCCGACGCGACGGCCGACCCGGCAAAGCGCGCGGCGATCCTCGAGGATGCCGCGGCGCTCATCGTTGCCGACGGCGGCGTCGTTCCGCTCTACTTCCAGCAGGATCTGTACGGCAGGAAAGAGGGTATCGCCTTCACGCCCCGCTCGGACAAGTCGATACTCGCCTACGAGATGGATGTGAAATAAGAATCGCTTCGGAACAGAGATCACGTGCCGCTCTATTCGACGCGAGGACGGGCTGCGGGAATGTCGTGCTCCGCAGCCCGTCTTTTTTGCCGAAAATTTTCATGCGTGACAAAATGGAGATGGAGGAGTAGAATATTCCTTTGCAATGAATATGCAAGGGGGGGTGAATACATGACAGGAACCGAAACGATGAAGCTCGTCTCTCTCGACGGAATGCCGCACTGGCGGCTGCCCGACGGCAGCTTCCTCCCGGCGAATCCGGAAAATGCAGGTCGCATTTCCCGGACGTCGCACGACGGAAGGAACCGGATCCTCGTGATCCACAACTAGGAGAGTAACGAGCGGCCTTTTGTATCTCAACGAACGTTCACAGGCGACGGACGTGGTCATACAGGGTTCTTCTGGCGGATCGGCTTGCAGCCGGTCCGCTTTTCTTTTTTTCGATCTGAATCTATAGTAGCATGATGCATTCGGAAGGGAGCTGTGATTCAATGACGTGGTCTCAATGGATTCCCGACTGGCTCAGGCGGGAGTACGGGCCGGAGTACGCGAACCTTCGCGAGGAACGTCCGGTCCTCGTCGATTGCGCTCTCGGCTGCAATCCGCTCGGGACGCCCGAATCGGTGCGACGCGTCCTCGAACGCGCCTCCTTCGGGGTGGATACCTATCCCGCCGACAAGGACTCCCTCGTCCGGGAGATCTGTTCCTGCTGGAAGGATGCGTTCGGCCCCGAGCAGCTGTTCTTCGGGTGCGGCTCGATCGGCGTGCTCTCGACCATCGCGCGTTCCCTGTGCGGCCCCGGAGCGCGCGTCATCGGCATGGCGCCTCAGTTCACCTCCGGACTGCTTGCGTTCCGGTTGTCCGGAAGCGACGTGAGCGTCGTGCCTCTCGACGCTCCGGACTATACCCCCGACACGGAACGCATCGCGTCGTCCGTGACGGAGGAAACGGCTCTCGTGTATTTCGACCGGCCGCACAACCCGACCGGATGGACGGCGCCGCTCGACGACGTGGTCCGCCTCGCGGACCGTTGCGCGGAAAGCGGCGCGTTCCTGATCGTGGACGAAGCCTACGGTGACTATATCCCTCGCGAGGAGTCCGCCATGACGCTCTTTCACGACTCGATCATCTGCGTGCGCAGTTTCTCGAAGGGATGGGGCCTGGCCGGGCTGCGCGCCGGATACGGCGTTCTCCGCGACCCGAGGGCCATGGCGCTCCTCCGGATCGTCGAAGACCCGTTTCCGCTGAACAGCGTGGCGCTTGCCATCCTTCCGGAGGTCATGAAGGACGCGGAGTATCCGCGCCGGACTCGCGAAGCCGTCACCGGCGTTAAACGGCGCGTGCTCGAATGTGCGGGGGCGACGCCCGGCGTTTCGGTCGCGCGCACCGACCCCGCAGTGCCGATCATGCTGGTCTGCGACCGACGCGAGGGGAATCTCTACGAACGGCTGATGAAGGTCGGCATTCGGACGGAACCGGGGGAGTGCTTCGAAAGGATCGGTGCGTGCTGCGTTCGGCTGCGGGTTCCTGCGCCTTCGCAGCTTTCGCTGTTCGGGGAGCTCTGGCCGAGGGCCTTCGCGTAAGCAATAAAAAAGGGGGGCGGAGGTTCGGCCTCCGCCCCGCGAAAGAACCGATGATCGCTTCGGCTATGGAACGATCTGCGTTCCGGACGTTCCGTCGAGCGCTTCGATCGCGTTGTTCAGGCTCGCGATGATGGCGCGTTTTCCCCCGTTCCGGACGAAGCGCAGCGCGGCTTTGACCTTCGGCCCCATCGATCCGGCCCTGAAGTGCCCTTCCTTCTCGAACGCCTCGACCTCGTCCGTCGTGACTTTCCCGAGCCACCGCTCTCCGGGCTGACGGTAGTGGACGGCGACAGCCGGGACATCCGTGAGAATCATAAGAACATCCGCTCCGACCTCCGCCGCGAGGCGTTCTCCCGCGAGATCCTTGTCGATGACGGCCTCGACGCCTTCGAGCGAACCGTCGGAACGCCGGATCACGGGAATTCCGCCGCCTCCCGACGCGACGACGACGAACCCTTTCGCCACGAGGGCGGTGATGACGTTCCGCTCGACGATGCCCTTCGGGTCGGGCGACGCGACGACACGACGCCAGCCCCGGCCCGCGTCGTCGATCCAGCGTTCGTTCGTCTCGGCCATGCGACGCCTGGCGGCCTCTTCGGTGGAGAAGGGGCCGACGGGCTTCGTGGGGTGGGCGAACGCGGGGTCCGCGGGATCGACTTCGACACGCGTGACGAGACATACAGGCTCCCTGCCGGGGATCCCCTCGCGGAGCATCGTGTTCCCGAGGCTCTGGCAGAACATATAGCCGATGAGTCCCTGGCTTTCAGCTCCGCAGATGTCCATCGGCATTGCCGGAACCTTCGCGGCTCCCAACTCGTTCTGGATCAGGATGGCGCCGACCTGCGGTCCGTTGCCGTGCGTGATGACGACTTCGTGCGACGCCCGTATCATGCGGACGATCTGGTCCACGGTCTTCTGGACGTTCTCCCGCTGTTCGGCGGCGACGCCCTTCTGTCCGGGCTGCAGAATCGCATTGCCCCCGAGGGCAACCAACACTCTCATACTCTCCGTTCCCTCCAACTCGTATCCCGGTAGCCGGGCGGATCCCGACGCGGTGTTATTGTATCAGTTCCGAAAGAAACGCCGGAAGGGCGAACGCGGCCCGATGGACGTCCGGCGTGTAGTAGCGCGTTCCCGGCGGACAGGGTCGAACCGGAACGGAGGGGTCGTATGCCGAGGAGCCGATCGTATACGTCCACATTCCGGTCGGGTATGTCGGCATCGCACCCCAGCAGAGGCGCACGTCGGGAAAGACGCGCCGGAGCGCGCCGACCGCTCCCGTGACGACGTTCGCGTCCGAAAACGGCGATTCCGTCTGCGCGATGGCCATTCCGTCCTCGCGCAGCGCCTTTCTGATGTCCGTGTAGAACGGCGCCTCGAAGAGACCGGCCGCGAAATCGACCGGATCCGTGCTGTCGACGATCGCGACGTCGAACTCGCCGAACGTCTCCCGGATGAAGGCGATCGCGTCGGTACACAGAACTTCCGCGCGCGGATCGTCCATCGACGCGGCGATCGAGGGGAAAAAACGCCGCGCAGCCGCGATGACCTGTTCGTCGATATCGACGAGGACCGCCCGCTCGACGCACGGGTGGCGCAGTACCTCGCGAAGCACGGCTCCGTCGCCGCCGCCGACGATCAGAACGGACGCGGGAGCGGGATGGGCGCAGAGCGGGATGTGGGCCATCATCTCGGAATAGCAGAACTCGTCGCGCTCCGAGATCTGGATCGCGCCGTCGAGGACCATCATGCGTCCGTATTCGGGCGTGTCGATGACGGCGAGTTCCTGATAGGGTGTCTGCGCGCGAAGAAGCGTCTCGCCGACGCGAAGCGACAAGCGCATGTCGCGCGTCTGCTCCTCCGCGAACCATACTTCGCAGCGGCGTCTCGGTCGCGTCTCCACGTTCATGTCCTCCCTTCCCGGCGCATGGCGTCAGTCTTTGTCGTAGACGTACGCCCTGAGGGGCGGAAAGCCGTTGAAGCAGATCGACGAATAACTCTGCGTGTAGGCGCCCGTCGTGAAGAAATATACCCGATCCCCTTCCCGGAGCGAGAGCGGGAGTTTGTACTTCTCGGTCTCGTAGAGGATGTCCATGCTGTCGCATGTCGGTCCGGCCAGGATGACCTCCTGCGTCTCGCCCGTGCGCTCGACGTAGATCGGGTACTTGATCGACTCGTCGAGCGTCTCGATGAGTCCGCCGAATTTTCCGACGTCGAGATATATCCAGCGATACTGGTTTGCCTCGGCCTTCTTTGAAACCAGGACGACTTCGCTGACCAGGAGCCCCGAGTCGCCCGTCATGGAACGCCCCGGTTCGATGATGATGTCGGGAAGTCCCTCGGGAAAGTCTTCGGTGAGGAAACGGGTAACCTCATCGGTGTACACGTTCGTCTCCGACGTCGGCGACAGGTACCTCGCGGGGAATCCGCCGCCGAGATTGATCATCCGGAGCGGAACGCCCTTTTCCCTGACGGCCTCGAAAAGGTAGCGGACCGTCGCGATGGCGTTGTCCCACTGACCGATGTCGCGCTGCTGCGATCCCACGTGGAACGACACGCCGTAGGGGTCGAGCCCGAGCGCGGGCGTGGAGAGGATGAGATTGTAGATCGTGTCAGGATGGGCTCCGAACTTCCTCGAGAGGGGCCAGTCGGCGCCGCTGCCGTCCATCAGGATCCGGAAGAAGACCTTCGAGCCGGGAGCGTTTTCCGCGATCTTGTTCAGGTCGCTCTCGGAATCCGTGGCGAAGAGTCTGATTCCCTTTTCATACGCGTAGGCGATGTGCGCGGCCTTCTTGATCGTGTTGCCGTAGCTGAGCCGGTCAGGGGAAACCCCCAGTCCGAGCATCAAGTCGAGTTCGTAGATCGACGCGATATCGAAACAGCTTCCTCTGTCGATGAGCAGCTTCAGAACTTCGGGATTCGGGTTGGCCTTGACGGCGTAGTACACTTTTGCGAAGGGGAGCCCTGTCGTGAGCTGATCGTAGTGCTGTGCGACCCGCTTGAGGTCGATGACGAGAAAGGGTGTTTCCTTGTCCGCTGCGAACGCTTTGATGGCCTCGAACCGCTCCTTGGGCATGAAACGCTCAAGGTCGAAACTGTAAGCCGGGGGGTGTTCCACTCCGATATTCCTCCTCTTTTTTGGGAACCGTGATAAAAAGCGAGCATAGTGTACGACCCTGGGGGCGGAAGGGCAAGAGGGTACTTTGTCTGTGTTGTGTATACATTTTGGAGTGGAAAAACGCACACGAGGTGCGGTTTCGTCGCGCGGGAATGACGCTTGACACGTCGCCTCCGCGGCCGATACACTCCTTGCGGCGCGAACGCGCCATACGAATCGGCCGCGGAGGGATGCTCCATTCGTACCGGAAAGCTCGTATACTTCGTCTTCGGAATCGTCCTGCTCCTTTCCATCGGAGGGGGAGTCCTTTTCTTCCGTTCGCTCCGGCAGCCGTCTCCTCCGACAAAGCCGTCCGAACCGTTCGCGACCCCGGTCGAACCAGCCCGGCCGACACCCGCCTTCGAGCCGTTCCCGCAGAAAGACCTTCCCCCGCTGACCGAACGCGTCGAGCGCGACCGGCGGTGGATACGCATCGTGAAAAGCCGCTACACGCTGCTTCTCTACAGAGGAACCGAAGTCGAGAGATCCTATCCGATCGCCGTCGGAAAGAACGGCGGCAACAAGACGCGATCGGGCGACAACCGTACGCCCGAAGGGCGTTTCTCTGTCGACAGGGTTCAGGATGCGTCCTCGTGGACGCACGACTTCGGCGACGGCAAGGGACCGATCCGGGGAGCGTACGGTCCATGGTTCATCCGGCTGAAGACCGGATGGCAGGGGATCGGGATCCACGGGACCCATGACCCCCTGTCCATCGGCGGAAGGGTTTCGGAAGGGTGCATCCGGATGCGCAACCAGGACGTGTCGGACCTGAGAGCCCGCGTCGCGCCCGGGATGCTCGTCGTCATTGAGGATTAGGCGCGGGGCTCCTGTAGGTGTAGGTGATCCCCGATATCGGTTCCGGGAGAACTCTGCTCCTGATCCGGACGGAACCTTCCTCGTATTCGATTGAGTGCAGCCTCAGCGGGAACACGAACTTCGAGAGGTCGAGGATCGGCTGGATCTGAGCCACGGCCTTGTCGGTGATGAAATCGGGGACGCCGACGCGGTTGACGGCGAGCGTGTAATCGGAGAGCCAGATCTGCTGTGCGTCCACTATCCGGAACCGGCTCGTGATCTCGATGAGGATATCGAGCGTGAACAGGATGCGGACCTGGTAGTAGCCGCGCGCGTACACACCGTTCCTGCCGATGGTGAGCTGGATTCCATGCCAGTGGTCATCGTCGCCGAAGTCCTTCCCGAGCAGATTCCGGTTGATGTCGTCCGCCGTGATCCTGCAATCCGCGACGGCGTGGAGCATGCCCTTCACGTCGACGTTCCCCCTTTCCCACTCCCGGACCGGCGTCATGTCGATTCCCATGCCGCGGACCCTGAGCGACGCGATCCGGACGCCTCCGATGGAGCACCCCTTGATGTCGAGGTACATGTCCCGGATCGATCCCGACGGATCGGGAGCCTCGTCGATGATCATCGTCATCTCATCGGGCGAGAATTTTTTAACGAAAAAGTCGACCAAAAGGGATCCCGCGTCTCCAGATACGGGAGCGGCCGCGGCGGGAATCACGCAGAAAGCCGCCAGGAGCGCCGCGAATGCGGCAAGGCAATGCACGCGTTTCGTCATGATCGTGTCCTCCTTGTTCTGTGCGTCAGTCAGGCTGGTTTTCGTCGATTTTCTCGATGTCGAACATCAGGCGTTCCCATCGCGGCATGAGTTCTCCGAGGAGGGACGCGGTCTGTCCCCTGCGGAGCATGAGTTCCTGCACGCGGCGCGAATCGGCGAGAATCTCCGGGATGCACAGAAGCTCGTCGGTTTCGGCCTGTTCCCGTTCGAGAGCGGATATCTCCTCTTCGATGGGCGTGAGCTCCTCGAGGACGACGCGTTTCCGGCGGTACCGCTCGTTTCTCAGTTCCGCTTCGGAACGTTTTCGTTCCCGTTCGCCGCCGCCTCCCGTTCCGTTCGTCGTCGCTTTCGGGGAATCCTGCTCCGCAGATCTGTCGAGTTCGGCCCGCTTCTCTATGAAATATGAATAGTTTCCGGGGTAATCCCGGATGCGTCCGTCCCGGATTTCGATGATTCTCGTCACGAGGGAATCCAGGAAGAAGCGGTCGTGGGAGACGATCACGAGCGTGCCGGAATATTCCAGAAGCGCCTCCTGGAAGAGTTCCTTCGTCGTCATGTCGAGATGGTTCGTCGGCTCGTCGAGGATGAGGAGATTCGAGTCGCGCAACAGGATCCTGAAGAGCGCGAGCCGGGATTTTTCTCCGCCGGAAAGCACCGAGATCGGCTTATGGATGTCGTCTCCGGAAAACAGAAACGCCCCGAGCAACGTCCGGCGCGGTCCCTCGAGGAGAGGGCCGCCCGCGTCGAGCGCCTCCTGCCACACGGTCCGTCTGTAGTCGAGGTTCTGCGTGCTCTCCTGCGAAAAGAAAGCTGCCCTGACGTTGTGACCGTGACGGACGTCTCCTTCCGTCGGCGGTTCCTCGAGCGCGATGAGGCGAGAGAGCGTGGATTTTCCGGCGCCGTTGACGCCGACGAGTGCGATCTTCTCCCCCCGAGTGATCGAGAATGAGACGTTCCGGAAGATACTCGCGCCGTCGTAGCTCATACCGACGTTCGTGAGCCGGACGACTTCATGCCCGGTTCGCAAACACTCGGGGAACCTGATCCTTATGGTTTTCCCGGGACCGTCGATCTCGACGGGATCGATCTTTTCGAGCACCCTGATGCGGCTCTGGACCTGGGCGGCCTTCGTCGCCTTGTATCGGAAACGCTCGATGAACGCCTCGGTCCTCTCGATCAGAGCTTCCTGTTTCCGGCGGGTCCGGAGCGCCTCTTCGCGTCGCTGTTCCCTCTCGCGGAGATACTGCGGATAGCTGCCGCCGTACAGCGTTACGGACCGGTTTTCGAGTTCCGCGATGTGCGTACACATCCGTTCGAGAAAACGCCGGTCGTGCGCGACGGCGATCATCGTCCCCCTGAAGCCCGTAAGCCACCCCTCGAGCCATTCCATGCTCTCCGTGTCGAGGTGATTCGTCGGTTCGTCGAGAAGCAGGATGTCCGGGGCGGCGAGAAGGATCGACGCGAGCAGAATCCGCATCTTCCAGCCCCCCGAGAACTCGCCGCAGCGACGTCGCGCGTCTCCGGCGCGAAAACCGAGCCCCGTGAGCACCTTTCCCGCGAGCGAATCGAACGCGTATCCGTCGAGCGCTTCGAAGCGTCGCTGAGCCTCTTCGTGTCGACGGAGGAGATCGGGGACACGGTCGCCGCCTTCGGAAATCCCGCGCGAGAGGCGTTCGAGCTCCCGTTCCGCCCCGGCGACGCCCGACCGTTCGCGAAGCAGCCGGAGCAGAGGGATGTCCTGGAGTTCGACGAGATCCTGGGGAAGATATCCGATACGATGCCGTCCGGGGATGGATATGGTTCCCTCGTCCGCTTCCGCCGCTCCGGCGAGAATCCGGAGAAGCGTGGTCTTTCCCGATCCGTTGGGGCCGACGAGACCGACCCTGGCGCCATCGGGAACGTCGACCGAAAGACGGTCGAAGAGAAGGCGTTCTCCGAAACGAAGCGATACATCATGTATGCATATCACGCTCTGTCCATCCTTTGACGCCGTATTGCGTCCCCCGTACCCGGAACCTGCGGGACGAGGACGAAAATATATTCGGACTCAGTATAGGGGCTCGGGCTGACAGGTGTCAAAGGAATAGGGAAACGAGGACGCGGATGCGAGATTGCTGTCAACGGATGCGAAATTGCTTGACAGTTTCGCATCAATCATATATTGTAATAGCGCCGGATAGGGTCCGGTTTATTTAATTTTCTTAGGGAGGCTCTCTATTTATGACCCAAGGAACTGTGAAATGGTTTAACGAGGCCAAGGGCTACGGCTTTATCACGACCGATGAGGGCAAGGACGTCTTCGTTCACTACAGCGCCATCATGGGCGACGGGTTCAAGACTCTTGCGGAAGGACAGAAGGTTTCCTTCGAAATCACACAGGGCGCCAAGGGGCCTCAGGCTTCCAACGTCCAGAAGGTGTAGCGCGCCCGCCCAATCCCTGAATCCAGACGATGAGATGAAGGACGGCCTCGTGAGGCCGTCCTTTTTTTGTTTTTCCCCAGATGGAAACGAACCGCAGGAGCGTGGAAATCGAAATGCATATTTCTCTTGACAGCACAGGAAATCAAACGAATACTCGTGGTCGATTGCGGGTGTCTGTGAGGAACCACCGTGGGCGGGCTTCGCGACGGAAGAGAGGTTGACTTTCCCGCAACCGGAAGGTGTATATCCGTTCGGTTTCCGGGCCTGCGGCGACCCGTTCGAAATTATCAAGTGAGGTGACGGTGTATGAGACGACATGCGATATGTCTTCTGGTGTCGGCGGTCCTGCTGTGGACGGCGGGAGCGTCCGCCGGAGAGCTGGATGTGAGAGCGTATCTCGATCTCGTGAAGCGGACGAACGAGGATATCCGTTCGTCGTTGCGGCAGGTGGAAGCGAAGTACTATTCGGTCCGTTCGGCCGTTGCGTCTCAACGGCCGTCGGCGGGACTCAGAGGAAGTGCGTCCCACGTGACGGGAGATGTCGGAGGAGATTACTCCCTTTCTGCGGCGATCACGCATCGCTTCGACATATCGGGCGTCTACGGCGCCCAGGAACGTCAGCTCGTGCTCGGTTACGAGATCGCCGCTTCGGAATACCTGACGCTCGTCAACTCGCTTCTGGCCCAGGCCGAGCAGACGTACTGGACGGCCGTTCTCGCGCGGGCCAACGTTCAGCTCCAGAAGGAAACGCTGACACAGCGGCTCGAGAACCTCAGGATCACCGAGGAAAAATACGCGAATCAGCTCGTCCCGAAGCTCGACGTCATCCGCGCGTCGGCGAAGGTGGAGGAGAGCAGGAGCTTTCTCGTCGAAGCGGAGGCCCAGTTCACGGATTCGCTTTCCCGGCTGTCCGCGCTCGCGGGAGGGGAGGCTGTGGTCCCGCTCCAGGCCGAACTTGTCGTACCGGGGATGAGCGTTTCGGGGGATGCCGGGATGGCGTGGAAGTCCCGGCCGGACGTCCGCTCCGGGACGCTCGCGGTCGAACGTTCGAAGGTCCTCAGGTCGCTTGCGGCGAAGGGGATGTCTCCGACCCTTGACGGTAGCGTCGGGTACGTCTTTCTGACGGATTCCGAGAAGACGACGCCTCCGGAACAGGAGGCACTCTTTTCCCTGACTGTCACTCTTCCCGTTTCCGACGGAGGAAAGACGAAGGCGGGCGTGCGGGAGGCTGAGAAGGCGGTCGAGGCAGCCGAGGCCGCGCTCCGGTCGAAGCGCAACGAAGTGACGAAGGAACTTGCCCTTGCGGAGAACGAATGGCGCAGCGCCGTGGCCGTGGAGCTCAGCAAGCGGTTGCAGGTCGCGCGGTCCGACGAGGAGCTCAAAATCACGCAGCTCATGTACAACGAGGGAATGGGAGCCCAGATCGACCTCCTGAACGCACAGGTGGAGAACCGCCAGGTCAGGACGGATCGACTGAACGCGATCAAGGGGATGTATCTGGCGCTGGTCAGCCTCAGGAAGGCGATGGGGCAATACGTCGCCGGATACGCGGTTGGCGGCGGACACTGACGGAGGAGGAAAGATATGGAACAGAAAGGCGCGACTCCGGCGGGGCGGGGCTTCTGGTCCCACTTTTTCAGTCGGGGCTTCTGGATCGTTCTTTTCGGAGCGGTCTTCGTATTCGTGGGATACCGGCTCGTCTTTCCCCACACGGCGCGTTCGGGTGCCCCGAGTTCGGCCGATATCCGCGCCGAACTCGGAATTCCGGTCGCTGTGTACAGAGTGGAAGAGGGACGCTGGGATCTCTGGAAGACGTTTTACGGACAGGTACAGTCGGCAACGACGCAGCAGGTGTCGGCGTTCGTTCGCGAATTCATCACGGATGTCGCCGTTCAGGTCGGGGATCACGTCAAGGCCGGCGATATCCTCGTGGAACTCTCGCGCGAACTAGAGGGAACGCACCTCTCCGCTCTGACGGCGGATTACCAGGACGCCGTCAAGGAGTACGAACGGAAGCGGAGTCTGCACGCCGCAGGAGGTATTTCGAAACAGGAAGTCGAGAAGGCGTACGTGGCGATGCAGCAGAAGAAATCCCAGCTGAACGACGTGAATACCCGCCTCTCGCGCACGGTCGTGCGTTCGAAGCTGACCGGAGTCGTCGTCGAGAGAAACGCCGAGGTCGGCGAAATCGCCGAGTCCGGCCGTCTTCTGCTGAAAGTGGCGGATCTCGCGAACCTCGAGGTCGACGTCGCGCTGGCTCCGGCCGATACGATCCGCGTCCGCCCCGGGGTTCCGGCGCGCGTTCATATCCAGGGGCTCACGTTCCCCGGCGCGGTGAAGCGGATCGATCCCGGCGCGGACGCGGTCACCGGAATGTACACGTGCGTCGTTGCGTTGCAGCCCGGGGCGAACTTTCTTCCCGGGATGTTCGTCGAGGTCGAGCTCCAGGTCGACTCGCGGAACGGAGTGATCTCCGTTCCGTATGAGGTTCTCAGGCGCGAGGGGGACTCGACGGTCGTGTTCGTTATATCGGGCGACAGCGTCTTCCGACGCGCCGTCACGCTCGGCGACGGACAGGGCGGCATCGTCGAGGTTCGCTCGAAACTCTTTTCCGGGGACGTCCTCGTGAAAGAAGGCCTCAACAGCGTCTACGACGGCGCGAAGGTCTGGATCCGCGGAACCTCGGACGATATCGTCCCGACCTCCGCCGGTTCGGGGAAAACGAAGTAGGCGGATCTGCGACATGGGAGTCCTGCGAATGTTCATCAGGCGTCCGGTCCTTACGACCGTGACGATCCTGCTCGCCGTGGTCATCGGTATTTACAGCTATCTGAGCCTCGGAGTCGCGCTCATTCCGAAGGTCGATATCCCGATCGTCGTCGTGAGCACCATTTACGAGGGGGCCGGCCCGTCGGAGATCGAATCGCTCGTGAGCAAGCCGATCGAGGATGCCGTCGCGCAGGTCGAAGGCATCAAGCAGATCAAGAGCTACTCCGTCGAGGGGGCCTCGTTCGTCGTCGCCGAGTTCAAGTACGACGTCACCATTTCGCAGGCGGTCCTCGATGTGTCGAATCGCGTGAAGGCCATCGCCTCGCAGCTTCCGGAGGACGCGAAGGAACCGGTGACCGAGAAGGTCGACATCAACGCGGAACCGTTCATCACAATCGCGGTGACGTCCGACCTGCCGCCTGAACTTGCCTACGACGTCGTCGAAGACAAGATCCAGCGTCGCCTCACGCAGCTCCAGGGGCTCGCGAAAGCCGACATTCTCGGCGGCCGGAAGCGCGAGATCAACGTATACATCGATCCGGCGAAACTCGCCCATTTCGGCGTGACCCTCGGCGAGGTCATCCGGACCCTGTCCGTCAATAACTTCAATGATCCCTCGGGGCATATCGCGAAGGGAGATCGCGAGCTCACCGTCCGCGTCATCGGGCAGGTCGGCGACCCTGCCCTGCTCGGCGAAATCCGCCTTTACAGGAAAGACGGCGTCTCGATCCGGCTCTCGGACTTCGCCCGCGTCGCGGACAGCACCGAAGAAGAGCGGGGATACGCGACATACCGGGGGCGCAAGGCGATCTTCATCGAGTGTATCGCGAGCCCGAACAGCAACGTCGTCTCGCTGAGCGCAGAGATCAGAAAGGAACTCGACAGGATCCGGGAGTTCCTTCCCGAAGGGTTCGACGTCGTCGTCACGAACGACGATTCGAACTTCATCAAAGAGGCCATATGGAACGTCTTCACCAACATGGGGCAGGGGATCCTGCTCTGCGGGCTCGTGCTCTTCCTGTTCCTGCAAAACATATCCGTCACTTTCGTCGTGGCGCTCACGATGCCGACAGCCGTCATCGCGACGTTCATCCTGATGTACGCCTGCGACATCACGATGAACATGATGAGCACGCTCGGGCTCGCGATCTCGATCGGAGTGCTCGTCAACAACGCGATCCTCGTGTTCGAGAACGTCTTCCGCTACCGCGACATGGGGTATGGCCCGATCGAGGCCGCGGAGAAGGGGACCGGGGAAATCGCGATCTCGGTTCTCTCGACGACGTCGACGAACCTCGGCGTCTTCATCCCCGTCGCATTCACGCAGGGGATCGCGGGACAGTTCCTCCGGGACTTCGCGCTTACAGTCGTCTTCTCCACGATCTTCTCGCTCTGGACGGCGCTGACTTTCACACCCATGATGGCGGCCCGGACGCCGTACGGCACTCCCGGACGGCTGACGCGTTTCCTCACGGGATGGTGGATCTGGCTCTACTCGGGGTTCGAGGACATTCACCACGTCCTCGTCTCGAAGAGCCTCCGGCATCCGTGGCTGACGTTTCTTCTCTTCGGAGTCCTGTTCTACGGATCCGTCCTGCTCTGGCCACGTCTAGGCGTCGAGTTCGTCCCGAAGGTCGACGAGGGGGTCGTGAAGATCGATCTCGAACTCCCGACGACGGCATCGCTCGCGTACACGCGCCGCGTGACGGATCGGATAGAGGCGTTCGCGAGCGGGCTCACGGGGGTTGCGACCGTCGAGGTTCTCGCGGGGGGCAACAGAACGAATTCCGGCGTCAACAGGAGCCGCGTGCGACTCTTCATGACGAGGGATCCCGGCCGTCCGACGACATTCGACATCGCCGACCGGCTTCGTCCGTTCCTCGCAGGAATTCCCGATCTCACGTCGACCGTCTCCGCGGCGGAAAGCGGCGGCGGTCCTGGAAAACCGATCGAAGTCTCGGTTATCGGCGACGACATCGAAACCCTGAACGCGATCGCGATGCGGATGCTGGCATTCGTCCGCGAGACGAAAGGAGCGGTGGACGCCGACGTCGACTGGCGGCTCGGGCGTTCGGAACTCAGGATCGAACCGAACAGATGGCGTCTGGGGCAGCTCGGTCTGACCGTCGACGATGTCGCGGTCGCGACGCGGGGGTATATCACGGGGAAGAAATCGGGAGTTTTCCGTTCGGAGGGAAAGGAATACGACATTCTGGCGCGGCTGGAACCGTCGAAGGTCGATACGGTCTTTCAGATTCCAGACCTGCCGGTTCCGGCGCGTGGCGAATACGTACCGCTCAAATCCGTATCCGACATAACCTACGGCCTCGGGCCGACGCGGATCCTCCGGACGGATCGGATGCGGGCGGTTACGGTCACGGCGGACGTCTCGGGGCGTTCGGTCGGCGAGGTCTTCGCCGAAATCACGAAGAAAATCGGAGCCATCGAAGTTCCGCACGGATACAAGATAAAGTACGGCGGTGAAGTCGAGGATATGCGGGAGAATTTCTTCTACCTCGGCATCGCGTTCGTCATGGCGATCGTCCTGACGTTCCTGATGATCGCGGCGATCATCGAATCCTACCTCTACGCGTTCGTCATCATGCTGACCGTTCCGCTCGCGGCGATCGGAGTGATTCCGCTGCAGTTCATCACGAACACGAATACGTCGATCTATGGCATCCTGGGATTCATCATGCTCGTCGGCATGGTGGTCAACAACGCGCTCGTGATTCTCGACTACGCGGAAATGGTTCGCAAGGAAGGCACGGATCCTACGGAGGGCATTCTCGAGGCGTGTACGGTGCGCCTGCGCCCGATCATCATGGCAGACCTGACATCAGTCATCGCGATGATGCCGCTTGCGCTCGGGCTCGGGGCGGGGGGCGCCTACAGGGCGCCGATGGCGATCGTTTCGATCGGTGGCATCGTCGCCGGAGGGAGCCTCGCGTTGTTCGTCATTCCCTCGGTGTATTCGCTGATATGGAAGTTTCGCGTGTGGAGGAACCGGAGACAAATGGCGCGAGCCTGACGCGCGGCGGAGAAAATTTTATCTCCTCGAAAACGGCGGATCGTTCCCGGATGGAATGATCCGCCGTTTTTATGAAAGCCTTTTCTCGATATTGTCGTCTTTGAGAGAGTCTTTTTGATTTATTGTATGCGATTTGCCAAACCCGTCTTCGGTCGCTATAATCTCGCGCGTGAAACAGACCCTCCCCCTGAGGTAGTTTTTTTGTGTGAGTAAAGGAGGCGGATCTATGGCCCGGAAAATGGGTGTTTTCCCACTGATATTCGCGGTCATGGCGGTATTCGCGCTCGTCCTGTGCTTCGCGACGCAGGCCCGTGCGGAAGGTGAACGGCTGGACAGACTGCAGATCCAGCCGCTCCGGACAAAACCCTCGAAGAAACATCAGATCGACGCCCGGAAGATCAAGAAGGGCGTCATTGCCGAACGGCTCCGGAAGAGCAATTCGGAGCTGGATGCGGCGAAAGCGGTGGTTTGGGCAAACTACATCATGGACGCCTCGGACGAATTCGGCGTCGATCCCTTCATGATCTCCGCTATCATCGTCAAGGAGTCGGGGGCCCAGAGCGACGTCCGCTCGCGGACGAGCCACGGGCTTATGCAGATCAACTGGAAGGCCCACCGAAGCGGCCTCACGTCCTCGTTCTCCGACATCGAGACCCGAACCGACATCTACGATCCAAAGAAGAACATCCTCGCGGGGACGTATATTTTCTCGTGCTATCTCAGGTCCTCGAGAGGCGACATCCAGAAGGCGCTCAGGCGTTACGTCGGCGGAAACGCGCCGAAGTACGTATCCGGCGTGATCAACTGCAGGAAGGAGCTGGACACGCGCTTCGCGCAGCACGTCAGCGCCATCGGCCAATAGGGGAAGGACAAGGGGAAGGATGGAGGCAGACCGCACCTCGAGGGTGTGCGGTCTGCCGCCTTTTTGTGTCTCGGACCACATTTCGAAAGGAGAGCGGACAGCGTGACAGCCCATAGCGGCGCCGCGGAGCGGCGCGAGTTTCAGACGGAAGCGAAACAGATTCTCGAGATGATGATCTACTCGGTCTACTCGCATCGGGAAATCTTCCTGAGAGAGTTGATATCGAACGCGTCGGACGCGCTCGACAAGCGCCGTCTCGAGGCGATCCGGAATCCCGAAATCGCTTCGGAATACGCGCCGAAGATCCGGATCGACCGCGACGAGACGAACCATGTTCTCTCGATATCGGACAACGGCATCGGAATGACGCGCGGCGAAATCGTCGATTTCCTCGGCACGATCGCGCGCTCCGGTACGAAGGAGTTTCTCGACCGCGTGAAGGAACAGCCGGGAGAGAATATGGCGGAGCTTCTGATCGGCCAGTTCGGCGTGGGGTTCTATTCGAGCTTCATGGTCGCGGACAGGGTCGTCCTCGTGACGCGACGGGCGGGAACCTCGGAAACGTGGCGCTTCGAATCGTCGGGCGACGGAACCTACACGATCGAACCGAGCGGAGAACCGGGCGCGTTCGCCTCGCTTCCCGGGGGCACGGGGACGACCGTGTCGCTCCATCTCAAGCCCGAGGACGAGGAAAGAGGCGTGGAGGACTACCTGGCGGAATGGAAGATTCGCGAGATCGTCCGGAAGTACTCCGATTTCGTGTCCTATCCTATCGAGATGGCCGTATCGTCGGAGGAAGATGGAAAGGGCGCGACGGAGGACGTCGTCCTGAATTCGATGAAGGCCATCTGGACGCGGCCGGAATCCGAAGTCTCCGCGGACGAGTATTCGGAGTTCTACAGACATCTTTCTCACGACACCAATCCGCCGCTCCGCAGAATCGTCTTCTCCGCCGAAGGAGCGACCGAATTCCGCGGGCTCGTCTTCGTTCCGTCGAAGGCGCCCGCCGATCTTCTTTTCAGGGAACGGCAGAGCGGCGTCAGCCTCTATATCAGACGTGTATTCATCATGAGCGGATGCGAGGAGATCGTCCCCGGATATCTCAGATTCCTCCACGGGGTCATCGATTCGGAGGACCTGCCCCTGAACATCTCCCGCGAGATCCTGCAGAACGATCCGAAGCTCCGCATCATGAAGCGGAGTCTCGTCCGTCGGGTGCTCGCGAGCCTGAAAAAGCTCCGCGACGAGGACCGCGACGCCTACCGTTCGTTCTGGAGTGAATTCGGCGCCGTTCTCAAGGAGGGGATCGTCCGGGACCCCGACATGAAAGAACAGATTCTCGACCTGTGCCTCTGGAAGACCACGAAAGACGGAGGCGATACGACGCTCGACGAGTATGTTTCACGGATGGCCGAAGGACAGGACGAAATCTACTACCTGACCGGACGCGACTGCGAGACGCTCCGGAGTTCCCCGCACCTCGAGGCGTTCGTCGCCGAGCGGCGCGAGGTTCTGCTGCTCTGCGATCCGGTCGACGATCTCGTCATGCCGATGACCTTCGAATACAGGGAGAAGAAGCTCCTTCCGGTCACCAGGGAAGGAGTGGTCCCCCGGAGAACGGGCGCGAGGAAAGACGACGAATCCGCGGCAGGCGTGCGTGCCGAGTCGCTGCGATCGCTGATCGACGCCGCGAAGACGGTCCTTTCGGATGTCGTCCGGGATGTCCGGATCTCCGAACATCTGACGTCGTCCCCTGCCCGTCTCGTTTCGGATCCGAACGCGCTCTCTCCGCAGATGGAGCGCATGTTCCGGGAGATGGGACAGGCCGTTCCGCCGACGAAGAGGATCCTCGAACTCAACGCGGAACATCCGCTCGTTGCCGGGATGAACGCCCGGATCGCGTCGATGGACGACGCGGAGAAGACGTCGCTTCTCGGACTCCTGTACAATCAGACCCTTCTTGCGGAGGGGGTCGTTCCGGAGAAGCTGCCGGATCTCGCGCGAGGGATCGCGATGGTGATGGAGGGGTACCTCGGAAAGATCGCGAACTTGGGTTCCGGGGAGAACGATCATATAAATTAATTTCCCTTTTATTTTGGCATTGACAGGTTCCACGGCTTGGGATACGCTTTTGATCGTATGGTCCGCATCACCATATCTTACAAGGGAGGCAGGTTCATGAAGAAGGCACTGGCACTCGTCACGGGTCTGGCACTTGCGTTGATGCTGTCGGGCGCGGCGTTCGCCGCGGAAGCTCCGTTCCACATCGGTATCTGCACCGGGACGGTTTCCCAGTCGGAAGACGATCTCCGCGGCGCGGAAAAACTCATCGAGCTCTACGGTGACGTCAAGAACGGCGGCATGATCCAGCACATCACGTATCCGGACAATTTCATGACGGAAATGGAAACGACGATCTCCCAGATCGCGGCTCTTGCGGACGATCCCAAGATGAAGGCTATCATCGTCAACCAGGGAATCCCGGGAACGGCTCCGGCCTTCAAGAAGATCCGCGAGAAGCGCCCCGACATCATTCTCATGGTCGGAGAAGCGCATGAAGACCCCGGCACGATCGAGCCCGTCGCGGACGTCGTGATCAACGCCGACAACATCGCACGCGGCTACCTCATCATCGAGGCGGCCAAGAAGATGGGCGCGAAGACCTTCGTCCACATCTCCTTCCCGCGCCACATGAGCTACGAACTCCTCTCCCGCCGCCGGAACATCATGGAAGTGGCGTGCAAGGACATCGGCCTGAAGTTCGCGTTCGAGACCGCTCCGGATCCCACGAGCGACGTCGGCGTTCCCGGAGCGCAGCAGTTCATCCTCGAGAAGGTCCCGGCCTGGCTCGACAAGTACGGCAAGGACACCGCGTTCTTCTGCACGAACGACGCGCATACGGAACCGCTTCTCAAGAGAATCGCCGAACTCGGCGGCTACTTCGTCGAGGCCGACCTTCCCTCGCCGCTCATGGGGTATCCCGGAGCGCTCGGCATCGAACTCTCCGACGTCAAGGGCGACTGGCCGAAGATCCTGAAGAAGGTCGAAGACGCGGTCGCGGCCAAGGGCGGCGCCAAACGCATGGGAACCTGGGCGTACTCCTACGGCTACACGAACTCCGCGGCTCTCGGCGAACTCGCCAAGACCCTCATCGAGAGAAAGGAAACCCCGAAGGATCTCAAGGTCAAGATGAAGGACATCACCGCGGCGTATGAAAAGTACACCCCGGGCGCCAAGTGGAACGGCAGCATGTACACCGACATCGCGACGGGCGTCAAGAAGAAGAACCACTATCTGCTCTATCAGGACACCTACGTGTTCGGGCTCGGCTACCTCGGCATGACCAAGCTGACGGTCCCCGAGAAGTACTTCACGGTGAAATAACCGATACCCTTTCGTCACACGGGGGGAGAGAGGCATCCTCTCTCCCCTTTTCCATGCGGCGGCGCAGGTCGGAAATCAGAGACGGGGCCCGGAGCGCTTTACGGACCCTGCTTCGCAAAGAGGTGATGGTGGTTCATGGAAGGTCATGAGCTTCTCCGGATGGAAGGGGTCGGGAAGTCCTACTTCGGGAACAGGGTTCTCTCGAACGTGAACTTCACCCTGAAGAAGGGACAGATTCTCGGGCTCGTCGGCGAGAATGGCGCGGGCAAGTCCACCCTCATGAACATCCTTTTCGGAATGCCTGTGATTCAGGAGACCGGCGGATACGAAGGCAAGATCTTCATCGACGGCAACGAGGTTTCATTCGCCAGCCCCTTCGAGGCGCTCGAGGCGGGCGTCGGAATGGTGCATCAGGAATTTTCCCTTATCCCCGGATTCACGGCGGCCGAAAACATCGTCCTGAACCGGGAGTCCACGAAATACAACATCCTCGTCGAAGCGTTCGGCGATCGCCTGAAGACCCTCGACAGACGCAAGATTCGTCAGCGCGCCGAAAAGGCGATCGAAACGCTGAATGTCGACCTCCACCCGGATATGAGCGTTTCCGAGATGCCCGTCGGGCACAAGCAGTTCACGGAAATCGCACGGGAAATCGACAAGGAGCGCACCCGCCTCCTGGTTCTCGACGAGCCCACGGCGGTCCTCACCGAGACGGAGGCGGCGATTCTCCTCAAATCCATGAAAAAACTCGCCGGACTCGGCATTTCGATCATCTTCATCTCCCACAGACTTCAGGAAATCCTCGACGTCTGCGACACCATCATCGTCCTCCGCGACGGAGAGGTCGTCCGCGAGTTCGAACCCGAAAAGACCGACCTCATGTCGATCGCCTCCGCGATGGTCGGACGGTCGATCCAGGGGCAATCGAGGCGGACGCAGGAGGATGCGGACCGGACATCCGGCGACGTCGTCCTGACGGTCGAGCACCTGTGGGTCGACATGCCCGGCGAGACGGTCCGCGACGTGAACCTCGAAATCCACAGGGGCGAGATCTTCGGCATCGGCGGTCTCGCGGGCCAGGGGAAGCTCGGCATCGGAAACGGAATCATGGGACTCTACGCGTCCGGCGGGACCGTGACCTTCGACGGCCGCAACGTCCCCCTGAACGATCCGATGGCGCCGATGTCGATGGGCATCGCGGCCGTCTCGGAGGACCGGCGTGGCGTGGGGCTCCTCCTCGAGGAACCAATCTCGTGGAATATCATCTTCACGACGCTCCAGGTGCAGAACCGGTATCTCCGGCCGATTCTCGGAGGACTCGTCAGGATCCGCGACGCGGCGGCGATCCGCGAATGCGCGAAACATTACATTCAGGCGCTTGAGATCAAATGCGTCTCGGAGAGGCAGCGCGTCGTCGAGCTTTCCGGGGGGAACCAGCAGAAGATCTGCCTCGCGAAGGCATTCGCGCTCGAACCGAAGCTCCTCTTCGTCGCGGAACCGACGCGCGGCATCGACGTCGGGGCGAAGAAGGTCGTTCTCGACACGCTTCGTGAGTACAACCGGAAGAACGGGACGACGATCGTCATGATCTCCTCGGAGCTCGAGGAGCTCCGGTCGATCTGCGACCGCATCGCGATCGTCGACGAGGGACGCGTCGCCGGAATCCTGCCCGCGACGGAGCCCTCGACGGAGTTCGGCCTTCTCATGCTCGGCAAGGTCGAAAAGACACGGGAGAGGGTGACGGCGTGATGGAGCGGATCAGATCGTTCATCGACGCGGCCGGATGGCCGCGGATCATCATCGCACTGTTCCTCCTCGGACTTTTCGTCGTCGCGCCGTTCGTCCAGGTCCGTCTCGACGCCTCGATCA
Source organism: Lactivibrio alcoholicus (assembly GCF_055390895.1). NCBI lineage: Bacteria > Thermotogati > Synergistota > Synergistia > Synergistales > Aminobacteriaceae > Lactivibrio > Lactivibrio alcoholicus. Next base: position 664,495 of record NZ_AP042471.1, on the reverse strand, counting down.
GCGACACGCTCGTGCGCTTCGGGATGAACGGCGTCATGGTGCTCGCGATGGTGCCGATGGTCCAGGCGGGCTGCGGCCTCAACTTCGGCCTGCCGCTCGGGATCATCGCCGGTCTTCTCGGGGCGATCACGAGCATCGAGCTCGAACTCACGGGAATCCTCGGCGTCCTGGTTGCGATGTGCATCGCGATCCCCATCGCGGCGGTGTTCGGGTGGGCGTACGGTCTTCTGCTCAACCGCGTCAAGGGCGGCGAGATGATGATCGCGACCTACGTCGGCTTCTCGTCGGTCGCGTTCATGTGCATCATGTGGCTCCTGCTGCCCTACAAGAGCCCGAACATGGTCTGGGGGTACGCCGGAACGGGGCTCCGGACGACGATCTCCGTCGACGGCTACTGGATCCGGGCGATCAGCGACTTTCTGTCATTCCAGCAGGGGAAATACTTCTACTTCCCGACCGGGATGTTCCTCTTCCTCGCGCTGCTGTGCGTCCTGATGTGGCTCTTCATGAGGACGAAGACCGGAACGGCGATGACGACCGTCGGATCGAACCCCGACTACGCCCGCGCCTCGGGCGTCGACGTCGACCGGATGCGGACGATCTCCGTCATCCTCTCGACGGTTCTCGGCGCGATCGGAATCATCGTCTACCAGCAGAGCTTCGGGTTCATCCAGCTCTATATGGGGCCGTTCTACATGGCCTTCCCGGCGGTCGCCTCGATCCTCATCGGGGGCGCGTCCGTCAACAAGGCGACGATCCTGAACGTCATCATCGGAACCATCCTGTTCCAGGGGATTTTGACGATGACACCGTCGGTCATCAACAGCATCGTCCAGACCGATATGTCAGAGGTGGTGCGTATCGTGGTGTCCAACGGCATGATCCTGTACGCGCTCACGCGCGTCGTAAAGGTGAAATCCCGATGAAATACACTCTCAGGGAACAGATTTCGCATTTCCTCGTGCAGTATGCGGTGCCGATCATCTTCGTGCTCCTGAGCGTCTTCGCGATCCCGCTCTCGCGGTTTTCGACGCAGTATCTCGTTCAGGAGATGGTCGCGCGGCTCGCCCGGGACTCCTTCCTCGTGCTGTCGCTCCTCATCCCGATCATGGCCGGGATGGGACTCAACTTCGGGATGGTCCTCGGCGCGATGGCGGGGGAGATCGGGCTCATCTTCATCACCGACTGGAACGTCATGGGTATCCAGGGGATGTTGCTCGCGATGATCATCTCGACGCCGCTCGCGATCTTCCTCGGCTGGATGTGCGGCGTGATCCTGAACAAGGCGAAGGGGCGGGAGATGGTGACCTCGTTCATCCTCGGCTTCTTCATGAACGGCGTCTACCAGCTCGTCGTGCTCTACGGATTCGGGAACATCATCCCGATCAAAAATCCGGCCCTCGTGCTGTCGCGCGGCTTCGGGATCCGGAACGTCACGAACCTCGCGGGTATCCGCCACTGCCTCGACGACCTGTTCTCCTTCAATGTCATGGGGATCACGATCCCGGCGGCGACGTTCCTCGTGATCGGCGCGTTCTGCCTGTTCATCACGTGGTTCTCGCGGACGAAGCTCGGACAGGACATGCGCGCGGTCGGTCAGGACCAGGAAGTTTCCGACTCCACGGGAATCCCCGTCGAGCGGACGCGGATCATCTCGATCGTCATCTCGACGGTTCTCGCGTGCTACGGCCAGATCATCTTCCTCCAGAACATCGGAACGATGAACACCTACAACAGCCACGAGCAGGCGGGGATGTTCGCCATCGCGTCGCTTCTCGTCGGCGGGGCGAGCGTCTCGAGGGCGACGATTCCGAACGTCTTCCTCGGCGTCATCCTCTTCCACCTGATGTTCGTGGTCTCTCCGATGGCCGGAAAGTACCTCATCGGCGAAGCGCAGCTCGGGGAGTTCTTCCGGGTGTTCGTCTCCTATGGCGTCATCGCGATCGCGCTTGTGCTCTACTCGTGGCGGCGCCACAAGGAACGGGAACGGGCGCGCCGGAGCCTGAGGGGGGCGGCATAGCATGAAGCGGCAGTACGTCATCGACGCGCTCATCGTTCTCGCGCTCGTCGCGTTCTCGGTCTTCCTCTACCAGTCGGGCAAGGGGTACACGCTGATCTTCGACAACCGGGATATCACCATCGGCGACACAAGCTACCCGGCGCTCCCGTATATCCGGGTTTCGCTCGGCGGAGTTTCTGGACGGCCGCTCGAGATCATGGGAGGGGACCGGGACATGATGACGGTGATGGGGCGGAAACACGTCCTGAAGGTCGAGATCCTCTCCGACGACGAGGAGACCGTCACGGCGACATCCGAGCACCGCTTCGTCATCCGGTACGACGGCGGAAATCTCCTGAGCATCCCGGCGCTTCTGAGCGGGGATGCGGAGTGGAACCGGCGCATCGAACTCAATGTCGCGCCTCCGAAGGAGGACGAAGCGCCGAAAGAGGAGATGCCGGGAACGGGAAATCCGAAATAGCCGGAAAGACGACCGGGGGGCGAATAGAGCCCCCCGGTTTTTCATTTCGGGAACGGAACACCCCAGGATTTTTCGAAAACGGTGTCTTCCAGCGACATCCGCGTCCTGGGAGCGGTTTCGCGTTCGCGGAGATCGTCGGGGAGTTGCGCCGGATCTCCCGCGTAGCCGACGGCCATCGCAGTGACGGGGTCGAATCCCTCCGGAACGCGATAGAGATTGCGGATCCGTTCGACACTGAATCCGGCCATCGGATGGACGAAGAGCCCCATCGAGGCGGCCTGGACCGCCATGTTTTCGATTGCCATTCCCAGGTCGTGAAAGGCCCAGCGGTTCTCAGCGCCGTTATGCGAGAACGTTCGTTTCGTCACGCCGAACATCAACGCGTGCGCTTCTTTCGCCCATCGGACGTTGCCCTCGACAAGACACGAAAGCGCGAGATCGAACGCGTCTCCGTCCCCGCGCATCGCGACGAGAAACCTCCACGGCTGTTCGTTGTACGCGGACGGGGCCCATCGTGCCGCCTCGAGCAGCGAGAGAATCGTACCGTGGTTGACCGGAACGGGTGAAAATGCCCTCGGACTCCATCTTCGCGCGATCGCCTCGAGAACGGGGTGTCCGACCGGCGCGTCGTGATTCATGATATCCTCTCCCTTCGGCAGTTTTCGAAAATGATTCTATCGGATATCATAGCGAATGTGTTTCCGGAACGGAATATCCCGTCGTCCGTTCGATATCGCGAAGGAGTGATCGATTCCGTGAATGTCCTGCGAATATGCGGCAGGCCCGAGGTCGTTGAGACGAGACTCCTCGTCGTTTTCGTGAAAGAGGGGAGCGAGCAGCCTTCCCGCGGGCTCGGCGAACAGCTGTATCCGATCGTCCGGCGCCACATGGACCATGCCTCATTCGTCGCGAAGAAGGGAAAGTCGCTGCTCATCCCCATACCCGACGCCCCGGAAGGCGTCCGCGTCGGCAACGTGCTTCTCGTGTGTCTCGGCAACGGGGCGTATGTCGACGATCTTCGCAGCCGCACGGCGGAGACGGTACGGCGCGCCCGTGCCCTCAAGATAGACGAGATGACGATCCTGCTCCCCGACGAGCCCGACGAGGCGACGAGCTGCGCGGTCGCCGAAGGCGCGGTTCTGGGTTCGTACGTCTTCGAGAGATATATTTCGCGCAACGGAGACGAGCGGCCCCAGCCGGTCCGTCAGGTCGGTATCTGCGACGGGAACGAGGCGGGAATTTCGAGGGGGGTCGTTCTCGCCGAAAGCCAGGTCTTCGCGCGGGATCTCGTGAATGAGCCCGCCAACGTCGTCACCCCGGTCACGATGGCCGAAACCGCTGATGCCACGGCCCGGGAGTTCGGCCTCGAGTGCCAGGTCTGGGACGAGTCGCGGCTCGAGCGGGAGCGCATGAACGCGCTGCTCGCCGTGGGACGGGGATCCGCCGTGCCTCCGAGATTCGTCCACCTTGCGTACCGTCCGGTCCGCTGCGCGCCGGGGTGTCGCGTTCCGCGGGTCGCGATCGTCGGCAAGGGGCTCACGTACGACAGCGGCGGACTCAACATCAAGACGGGAGACTCGATGCGGACGATGAAGGGCGACAAGACCGGCGCCTGCGACGTTCTTGGAGTCATGCGAGGCGTCGCGAGACTCGCGCCCGCGGTCGAGGTCCACGGAATCTTCGGGGCCGCGGAAAACATGCCTGACGGCGGAGCCTTCAAGCCCGACGACATCGTCCGCGCGCGCAACGGAAAGACGATCGAGATCGACAACACGGACGCGGAGGGACGCGTCACGCTCGCCGACTCGCTGAGCTACGCGTCCGAACTGGCTCCTGACGCGATCATCGACATCGCGACGCTGACCGGGTCGTGTGCCGTGGCGCTCGGAAACTGGACTGCGGGGTTGTTCCCGGGGGACGAGACGCTTGCGCGCGATATCGAGGCGGCCGCGAAACGATCCGGCGAACGCCTGTGGAGGATGCCGATGGACGACGAGAAGCTGCGGGAAGCGATCAAGTCTCCCGTCGCGGATGTCCTGAATTCGGGGACCCGCTACGGCGGGGCGATTTGCGCCGCGATGTTCCTCCAGTCGTTCGTCGCGGAGGGAATCGCGTGGGCGCATCTCGATATCGCGGGCGTGGACATGTACAAGGAGGAGACCGGGATCTACGGCAAAGGAGCGTCTGCGTGGGGCGTCCGGCTGTGCCTCGAATATATCCGCAGCCTCGCGGAAGGTACGGAGGCGTGACCCCGGGCTACTTGCCGATGCAGAAGTCCCTGAAGACTCGTTCGAGGACAGCGTCGTCGCCCGAGAGCCCGAGAAGGCGGTCGAGGCTGCGATGCGCGTCCGACAGGCAGCTCGCTCCGATGTCGGGGGTGAGCCCGGCTTCGAGCGCCTCTTCGGCGCGCGAGAGCGCGTCGAGCGCGTTGCGGATCTCGTCCACCTGACGCGCGGTGGCGTTGAGCCCGGCATCGAGCGTCCCGGCTCCCGCGGCCTCGGCGACGATGGCGTCCTTGAGGGCTTCGAGTCCGGTCGCCCTGACGGCGGAGATCGGAAAGACGGGACTTCCGGGCAGGAGGTCGGCGATCTCTTCGTCGGGGGCCACGCACGGAAGATCGGCCTTGTTCCGAGCGACGAGGTGCGGCAGGCTCCGGATGCCTTCGATGATCTCTCGGTCGGTATCCGTGAGCGGCGAGGATCCGTCGAGGACGAGAACCCGGAGGTCCGCCTCGCGGAGCGCGTCGCGGGCGCGCTTCACGCCGATCGCTTCGACCTCGTCGCCTGGGGCGCAGATTCCGGCCGTATCGACGAGCCGGATCGGAATCCCGCGATATGTGAGAACCTCTTCGATCAGGTCCCGGGTCGTCCCCGGAACCGCCGTGACGATCGCGCGGGACTCGCGCAGAAGCGCGTTGAGCAGCGAGGATTTGCCGACGTTCGGCTTCCCGACGATCGCGACGCGGATTCCCTCGCGCAGGATCAGACCGATGGAGCATCGGTCGTACAGATCCTCGAGGCTCTGTCGGATGGTCGTGACCGTCGCGTCGAGATCCTCCGGAGAGAGAGGGGGGACGTCGTCTTCGGGGAAATCGAGTCCGGCCTCGACCTGCGCGAGAAGCCCGACGATCTCCTGCCTGATCTCGGACGCGAACGCCGACAGATCTCCCCGGAGCGTCCGGGTTGCCGCCCGGAGTGCCTCCTCGCTTCTCGAGCGGATGATCCCGAGAACGGCTTCGGCCTGCGTCAGGTCGATGCGGCCGGACAGAAGCGCGCGTTTCGTGAACTCCCCCGGGAGAGCGAGGCGCGCCCCCCGGCCGAGAAGCCGCCGGAGGCAGAGCTGCGCGACGAGCGTCCCTCCGTGAGTGTGGATTTCGGCGACGTCTTCGCCCGTGTAGCTGTGCGGCGCCGCGAACCACACGGCGAGCACCTGGTCCACGGCGGCGCCGCATTCGTCGAGGAGGAACGCGTTCCGCATCATCCTCGGGCGGCTCTTCCCGAGCGGAACCGCACAGGACAGGACCGAATCCGCCATATTCCGCGCCTCCGGTCCGGACAGACGGACGATCGCGATTCCCGCTTCGCCCCATGCCGTCGAAATGGCCGCAATGGTTTCCTGCGTCATCCGTATCCTCTCCTCGTGTCGGAGTGTCGGTCGCTTCAGAATACCACAGTTCGGTCGGGAGAGACGAAAAACGGCGGCTCCCCTGGGGGGCCGCCGTTCATATTCCGCGCGAATTTTACGGGAGAAGCTCCCGCATCGCGTCTCCGAAACGCCTGACGCCTTCGCGGATGTCGTCGGCGGACGCGAACGTGTAGCAGACGCGGCAATGATGGTCACCGCCGTCGGCGTTCGGATAGAAAGGCTTCCCCTTCACGACCGCGACGTTCCGGGCGATGGCCCGGTCGAAGAGCGCATCCATCGCGATGTTCGGCGTCTCGAGCCAGAAAAAGAATCCGCCCTCGGGCTTCGTGTAGCGGAACTCGCCCTTCGGCAGGAAGGTGTCGAAAGCCTCGATCATGACGTCGCGCTTCGCCTTGTAGTGCGCGATGATCTTCGGCAGAAACGCGTCGAGGCAGCCGAGCTTCGCGTAGCGGTAGACGATTGCCTGGGCGACGACGCTCGTGCAGGTATCGACTCCCTGCTTGAAGACGACCATCTTCCGGATCAGGTCGCGGCTCCCGCAGCACCAGCCGACTCGTGTCCCGGGTGCGAGGATCTTCGAGAAGGAGCCCGCGTAGATCACGTGTTCGCCGCCGTCGAGCGAGAAGAGCGTCGGAAGGTGTTCCCCGTCGAAACGGACATAGCCGTAGGGATCGTCCTCGAAGATCGCGACGCCATACTCCCGCGCGATTCGGACGAGCGCCTTCCTCCGCTCGAGCGACATCGTGACCCCGAGCGGGTTCTGGAAAGTCGCGATCGTGTAGACGAACTTCACGACCTTGCCCTCGTGCCGTGCCTGTTCGATCATCGCCGGAAGGCGGTCGACCATCATACCCTCGGAATCGCAGGGGACGCACAGGAACTTCGCGCCGTGGTTGTACATGTCGGTCGTGACGCCGAGGAACGTCGGCGCCTCCGTGATGACGTATTCGCCGGGATTCACGGTCGCGAGCGTCATGAGGTCCGCGCCCTGGATCGAGCCGGACGTGATGAGCATCTCCTCGGAATCGACGGTTCTCCCGAGCCGTGGCGCACACCACGAGGAGAGGAACTCCTTGAGCGGCGCGTACCCTTCGGTCGCTCCGTACTGGAGGATGTCGCGTCCCTCGGTTTTCAGGATCGATGCGGCGTCGGCGAACTGATCGACGGGGAAGATCGCGGGATCGGGCATCCCCCCCGCAAACGAGATCATGCCGGGCTTCCGGCAGGACTGGAGCATGTCCCGGATCGGAGACGGCCTGATGCCCCGGGCGGCGGTGCTGAACAGAGAATCCCAGAATGCGGTCATTCGGATACTCTGCTTCCTAAACTGCCTTGATGGCCATTTCGTCGATCGCCTGGGCGAGACGGCTGACGCCTTCCTCGATCTGCGCGGGCGACGAGAACGTGAAGTTCAGGCGTGCGGCGTGCTTTCCGCTTCCCGGACGGACGCAGAACGGTTCGCCGATGACGAACGCGACCTTCTTCTCGATCGACTTTCTGAAAAGTTCCGCCGTGTCGATCTTGCCGAAATCGAGCCAGTAGAAGAATCCGCCGTCGGGCTTGACCCAGGAGACCCCGCGGCTCGAGAGGTGTTTCCTGAAGCTTTCTTCCATCGCGTCGCGCTTGACGCGGTAGTTCTCGATGATGTTCGGAAGGTGCGCGTCGAGGTATCCCCTGTTGCAATACTCCGCGACGAGGGCCTGCGTGATGGGGCTGCAGCAGAGGTCGGTCGCCTGCTTGAAGACGGTCATCTTGCGGATGATCTCCTTCGATCCGGTGATCCAGCCGATCCGGGTTCCGGGCGAGAGGATCTTCGAGAAGGAACCTGCGTACACGACGCCCTCGGGGTCGAGCGAGTAGATCGACGGCAGGTGTTCGCCGTTGTAGCGGACGTAGCCGTAGGGGTCGTCCTCGAAGATCGGAACGCCGTATTTTCGGGAGATCTCGACGAGCTTCTTCCGGCGTTCGAGCGTCATCGTCGCGCCGCCGGGGTTCTGGAAGTTCACGATCGTATAGATGAACTTGGCCTTCTTCCCCTGTTTCCTGAGCTTCTCGAGCTCTTCGGGGATCAGGTCGACCATCATGCCGTCTTTGTCCATCGGAATCCCGACGAACGAGGCGCCGTGGTTGAAGAAGACCGTCAGCGCCGCCAGGTAGGACGGGTCTTCGGTGATGACGACGTCGCCCTGGTCGATCATCGACCACGCGAACAGATCGAGAACCTGCTGCGATCCCGTCGTGATGAGCATCTCCGAGGGATCCGCGACGCGCCCCATGCGCGGGGCCGTCCACTTCGCGAGAAACTCCTTGAGCGGGGGATACCCTTCCGTGGTGCCGTACTGGAGCAGGTTCGCGCCGTCGTCCTTGAGGACGTGGACCCCTTCGTAGAACTTGTCGACGGGGAACACTTCGGGGGCCGGCATCCCGCCCGCAAAGGAAATCATCCCGGGCTGCTTGATGACGGCGAGCATCTCCCGTATCGGCGACGGCCTGTTGTTGTTGGCGATATAGCTGAAGTTTTCCTCCCAGACGCGAGACATATAAATCCCTCCCGTAACGAGTGTCGGCACGCGGAGCATGCCGGATTTCCCGAGTTCTTGGGCTATAGACGGAAAAAAACCGTCAGTTCACTACAATTATAGCATTTTTATGGGATATGCGACTTGTGTAGAGATGGATAATGTATTCATGCAACGTCTCGCACTATCGGTTCCGGTCAGCCTCCGCGGCCGTTTCCCTGAGTCTCTGGAGTCTCCGTTCCGTGGGCGGGTGTGAATTGAAGCCGTTCGGGCTCGTCGTGAATCCAGCGTTCTTCATGCGCTCCATCGCACGGAGGAGTCCCCAAGGGGAGTATCCTGCCTTCACAGACAGGCGGACGCCGTAGTCGTCCGCCTCGACTTCCTGTTCCCGGCTGAAGCCGGATTCCGCAAGGCCGATGCCGACTCCCGCGATTGTCTCTCCGACCCGATCCCCTCTGAAGAGCGTCGCAAGCAGAGTCCACGCGAGATTCCGTCCGACCGTATTCCCGTAGTGCCCGAGCTTGATGTGTCCCGCCTCGTGCGCGAGGATCCCGGCCATTTCGTCTTCGGACTTCAGAAGCGCGATGAGCGATCTCGTCACGTGGAGTTCCTGTCTGTTCGGACCGAAGGCGATCCACGCGTTCGGCTCCTTCGCGTCCTCGAAGTGCACCGGAGACTCCGGGAGCCCCGCGGCCGCCGAAATCCTCTGCCAGACCGCAGCGACCGTCCGGTCGCCCACATCCGCGACCGCGCACGCGGGCGCGAGCAGCCACAAAAGAAACGCCAGCATTGTGATTCCGCGACGTGTCATTCCGGTTCGCCCCCATTCCGAGTTCTGCTAGAATCTTATCATGTGCCGCCCCGGGACTTGCGCGGAAGTCGCAATTTCCGCCGTTTTGCGGACGCGTCTTCCGCGCGTTCGCGGCCATGAAGGCGGCGCGTGCGAAAGGAGTCGGTCCGGATGCTCCTGAAGTTCGTGTCTCCGCTCGCCGTGGGGCTCGCGGTCGCGTTCTGCTATCCCCTCATGTTCTACTTCGCCGAATGGTACGGCCTCGTCGGAGGATGCACGGGCGTCACGACGAGGCCGGAGATCTCCGGGTTCATGCTCGGGGCTCTCCTCGCGGCCGTTTCGGGAAAGGAGTTCGTCTCCCGTCCTGCGTTTCTCGCGGGACCGCTCCTGCTCGGCTTCGCGACGGGGTTCGCGCTTCCGGAGTTTTTCGGCTGTCCCTGGTGCGTCTTCCTGCAGTTCGGATACGGGCACATGGGACGGATCTTCGAGGTCGCCGGCTTCGTCTTCGGCGGCTGGCTCGGTGTGCGCCTGATCCGGAACGGATTCACGATCCAGAACGGGGCGAGCGTCCGCGTCCGGGACGAATGGGCGCGGCGCCTCGTCGTCGCGACGGCTGTCGCGTCGGCGTGCTATATGGCCTGGTCGCTCGATCTGAACTACCCGCGGCAGTACCTGGCCGTCGGAATCGTGATCCTGATCGGGGCCGCGCTCGGGGCCGCGATGCAGAGGGTGCGGTTCTGCGTGATCGAGGGGCTCAGGAACGCCCTGTGGTTCCGCATGCCGTCGGGATTCATCCCGATCGCGTCGATGGCCGCCGGTTCGCTCGTTTACGCGCTCCTGTCCGGGACGTTTTCTTTCGACTTCCTGCCGGACGATCCGCTCAAGGGTCTCTGGCCGACGCTCGTCAAGGCCGTTTCGACGGCCCTCGCGTCGTTCGCGTTCATGCTTTCCGGAGGGTGTACGGTCTGGCACGCGGTCAACGCCGGGAACGGTACCCTCTCCGGGCTCGTCTTCCTCGCCGGGATGTTCCTCTCGACGCTCGCTCACAGGATGAGCGGGCTGGTCGCCCTCGAAAGGGCGTTCGCCGGGATTCTCTTCTCCGGCGAGCCTCGTGTCTCGCACGCGATGCGGACCCTTTCGTCGTCGGTCCTGTCGCTTCTGATCGCTGCCGCGGTCGTCGCGTCCGTTCTCCTGATCTTCCGGTCCACGCTCCGGAGCGAGGAATAGCGTCGGTCGTGGGCAGGGTCAAGGTCGGCAATCTCAAGGCGGGAATGGTGCTCGCGTCGGACCTGAAGGCTCCGAACGGGAGATTCATCCTTGCGAAGGGTGCGGTGCTGATCGACAAGCACACGAAAATGATGAAGGTCTGGGGAGTGGCGGAGGCCGACATCGAAGGCACCGACGACGCCGAAGTGCAGGAACGGATCCGCGTCGACGAAGAAGCGGCCCGGAAGGGCGGGGAGATCGCGTCCCTCTTGTTGCTCCCGGGCGACGGCGAACACGGATGCCTCACGGAACTGAGGCGGATCTGCGCCCTCAGGTTCACCGAACGCCTCGCGGCCGGAACGCCGGGGTCCTTTCCGGAACTCGACGAATTGAACGCGATCCGGTCGGGAGAGCGGGGCTGGAAGCCCGATCCCGTGATTCCGCACGAGGGAATTTCGCCGGAATATCTCCTGCGTCAGGATGTCCGTCTCGTCTCGTTTCCGGACATCTATTTCAAGATCCGCGAAGTCCTCAACTCTCCCGTAAGTTCGGCCACGCACATCGCCCAGGTCGTCAGCAAGGATCCGAGCCTCACCGTCCGCCTTCTCCGGCTCGTGAACAGTTCGTTCTACGGCTTTCCGAATCCGATTACGTCCATTCCGCGCGCCGTCGCCATCATCGGCACGAACGAACTCACGTCGCTCGCGCTCGCAGTCTCGACGATCAGCGTCTTCAAACACGTTCCGCCCCAGATGGTGGACATGAAATCCTTCTGGAAACACTCGATCGCGTGCGGAATCTTTTCTCGCCTTCTCGCGTTCTCGCGGCGCCATCCGTCCGAGGAACGGTTCTTTCTCGCGGGGCTGCTCCACGACCTCGGACGCATCATCATGCTCACGCGCCTTCCGCAGGTGATGACCTCCCTGATGGAACACGCGCGATCCCGGCGCGTTCCGCTCGTCGAGTCCGAGCGAACCTTCCTCGGCTACGACCACGCGACGCTCGGCAACCGTCTCCTCGAGCACTGGAACATTCCCGAGCCGATCCGGGATCTCGTCAGACGCCACCACATTCCCTCGGAATCCGGACCGGCGGATTCCGCGTCCGAGCCATCGACGCGCGACGCGGCGCTTGTCCACCTCGGCGACGTTGTCGCCAACGCGCTCCGGATCGGAACGAGCGGATCTTTTTTCGTCCCGGCCCCGGAGAACGCCGCGTGGGATCTTCTCGAACTCACGCCCCCCGCGCTCGATTCGATCGTCAGGCAGGGAGAGCGGCAGATCCGGGAAATCATGAACGTCTTTCTCGTGTTCTAGCGAGGGTATCATGGGACGTCCCGAAATGGAACTTCGGAGGCTGCGGGAGAGGGTGGACGCGCTCGAAGGGGAGCGGCGGGCCGTTGCGCAGGTGCTCGAGGCGGCGCTTTCGTCGGTGACCTTCAACGTCGCGCTCGACGATTCGTTCTCGGAAGAGGAGCTTCTCCGGCAGACTGCGCATCGTCTGCGCTCGTTCGTGCGTTTCAGGATGATGGCGTTTTCCCTTATCAGCGGGGACAGTCTCGAGTTTTCGTGCCGGCATTGCGATCCTCCGGATTCGCTCGAGTGGATGGAACGGGAAAAAGACATCCTCGTCGAGGACGGGACCGTCGCGTGGTGCATCGACAGGAACCGCCCGGTCACCGTCACGGCCTCCGACGGAACGACGCCGCTGCTGCTCCACGCGATCATCGCCCAGAACAGGAGCATGGGGCTGTTCCTCGGCATTCCCGACGAGGACGCGCGCGACATCCTCGACGTTTCCTTCGCCTTCCTGACAGTCATCCTCGGAGCCGCCGCCGGAATTCTCCAGAACGCCGAACTCTACCGGACCGTCAGCCGTCTCAACGCCGAACTCGAAGGAAAGGTCCGCCGACTCGAGGAATCCGAGCGGGCGCTGGCCGACGCAAGCCGCTCGAAGGACACGTTCCTCGCGAACATCAGCCACGAGATCCGGACGTCGATGAACGGCGTCATCGGCATGGGGCGCCTGTTGCTTCAGACGCCGCTCGACGCCAACCAGGAGGATATGGCAAGAACCATTCTGTCGGAATCGGGGCTTCTCCTGCGACTGCTCAACGATCTCCTCGACATTTCCAGGATCGAGGCCGGACGGCTGGATTTCGAACGGATCCCGTTCGACCTCCGCGAGCTTCTGCGACACATAGCCTCGACCCACCGCCGCATGGCTGCGGAAAAGGGGCTTGGATTCGTCATGGAGACGGACCCGTCTCTCCCGGCCTCTCTCGTCGGCGACCCGGGGCGCGTCCGACAGATATTCGCGAATCTTCTCGGAAACGCGATCAAGTTCACCCACGAGGGGGCCGTGGCTGTCCGCGTAACGGAACAGTCCCGTCGGGAGGGGCGCTGCGTCCTCATGGTCCGCGTCACGGACACGGGCATCGGAATTCCGTCGGAGACGCTCGCCCGACTCTTCCGTCCCTTCACGCAGGCGGACGCGTCGACATCCCGCCTCTACGGCGGCAGCGGACTCGGACTTGCGATCTCCCGGAGCCTCGTCGGAATGATGGGCGGCCGGATCGGGACCGAAAGCGAACCGGGAAAGGGGTCGACGTTCTGGTTCACGCTGGAGCTCCCCGTGGCCGATATGACTTCCGGGGACGCGTGCGACGCGATCGCGTCTTCCGGACCGACGGACGATATCTCCGGGCTCCGGGTTCTCGTCGTCGAGGACAACGCGACGAACCGGCGCGTTCTCGAAGCTCTCCTCGGAAAGCTTGGCGTTTCGGTGGAACTTGTGGAGGGAGGACAGGAAGCGTTGGACGCCCTCGGACGGGAACGGTATGATATGGTGCTGATGGACGTTCAGATGCCCGGAATGGACGGTGTCGAAACGACACGGCGCATCCGGGCGTCCGAAGGCTCCGGCGTCAGGATCCCCATCATCGCGATGACGGCGAACGCGATGAAGGGAGACAGGGAGACCTGTCTGGCCGCCGGAATGGACGGATATCTTCCGAAGCCGGTCGATCCGGCCGAACTTGCGCGAACCATTGCGACCTTCGGACGGACCGGCGGCGGGGCGTGGACCGCGGACGACTCCGAAGTCGTTGCGATGCCTGAAGGAAACGGGATCGCCGCGACGGACACATTCGACCGGGCATCCCTTTTGGAGAGGGTCATATGGGACGAAGAACTCTGTGTTCGGGTAGTGCGGACCTTTTTGGCCGACGGGAAGGCGCTTGTCTCTCAGTTCGAAGAGGCGGCGGAACGGGGGGACGCGGCGGCCGCGAGAGTGGCGGCGCACACGCTCCGGGGAGCGGCGGCGAATGTCGCCGCAAAGGCCCTTTCGGTGCTGGCCTCGCGGGCGGAAGATATTGCCTCTCGGGAAGACCTGGACGGGATGCGCGCCGTATCGGGCCTTCTGAAGGAAGAATGGCGGCGCTTTGCAGAAGTGGCGTCCTTCGGGGACGGCGACGAAAAGGAATGAACAGGATGAAGGTTCTCATTGCCGAAGACGACGCGACGTCGCGTCTCCTTCTGGAATCCCTGCTCCGGAAGTGGGGATACGACGTCATAGTCGCGCGGGACGGAGAAGAGGCCTGGCGCATCCTCTCTTCCGAGGATTCGCCGCCGATCGCGCTCGTCGACTGGATCATGCCCGGGCTCGAGGGGCCGGAATTGTGCCGGAGGCTCCGCGCCCACATCCCGGCGGACCACTCCTACCGGTACATCATCCTCGTCACGGTGCGCGACGAAAAGGTCCATATCATCAGAGGCCTCGAGTCCGGCGCCGACGACTACGTGACCAAACCCTTCGATCCGCACGAACTCCGGGTGCGCATCACGGCCGGGGAACGCATCGTCGGGCTGCAGGAACAGTTGCGCCACATGGCGCTCTACGACTCCCTGACGAAACTCATGAACCGGCGTGCCATCCTGGACCGCCTCGAAGAGGAGCTCGCACGGTCGCGCCGGGAAGGAAGGCGCCTGTGCGTCGGTCTTCTCGACCTCGATCTCTTCAAGAACGTCAACGACACGCTCGGGCACCTTGCCGGAGACGACGTGCTCCAGGAAACCGCCCGGCGCGTCCGGGGCGCCCTCCGGAACTACGATATCGCGGGGCGCTACGGGGGCGAGGAGTTCCTCGTCATCCTGCCGGGCACGGAACGCGGCGACGCCATACGGACGCTCGAGCGGATCCGCGACGCCGTCGGCGGCACGCCGATGCTCGCGCAGGGGACGCTCGTCTCCGTGACGGCGAGCCTCGGTTTCGCGTGCGACGACGGGACGTCCGGGCCGGAGGTCCTCGTCCGGCGCGCCGACACGGCGCTGTACAGGGCGAAAAACGAGGGAAGGAACAGGGTGAACGAATGACGACGATCGTCCGGGCGATCTCTTCGCTGATTCTCGTGGCGTTTCTCGCGCTTCCGCTGCATGCCGCAGACATCGAGCGGCTCTTCCGGGAGCGTCGCTGGGACGAGTTGGACAAGGTGTTCGCGGCGGCTTCTCCCGACATGTCGGCGCGGGAACTCTCACTCGCGGCCAATGCCTTCTGGATTCGCGGAAACCGGGAGGAAGCGCTGGAATGTATGGACCGGGCGAAAAAAGGCATGCCGCAGGAGATCGTTCCGTATGCTGACATGATCCGGATCCTCGCGCTCGAGCGCACGGGGCGGACGGCGGACGCGAAGGCCGAAGCGACGCGGCTCCTCTCGTCGAAGTGCCCGAAGGATCTCGAATACTTCGCGGCCTACGCGCTCTACCGCCTTGCGGCGGCGGACGAGGTCGCGCCGAAGCGGACGTTGCTCCGGAAGATGTATGCCCTCTCCGACGGGAAGGCCCAGAAGATGCAGGTCCTTTCGGAACTCGTTTCCCTCCCGGACGTGAAGGATCCCGCGCGCAGGGCCGAAACCTCGAACGCGTGCAGGGAACTCCTGCTGCTGCACCCGACGAACGCGAAGGCGCTGGCGATCCTCTCGGAGTCTCCGAAGCCGTGGTCCGCCGATATTTCGTTCGTCGTCGGGTACGCGGCCTATCTCAGAAGAGACTACGCGAAAGCGGCCGCGTTGCTTCGCGCCGTTCCGATCTCCTCGCGCGAGGGGAGAATGGCGCGGTACTACCGGGGATACTCGCTGATGCGGCTCGGGAGGGGGGGGGAGGCTCTCGATGTCTTCAGCCCGCTTGCGCTTTCCGGGAAGAGTTACGCCGATTCGGCGGTCAGAAGGATCGCGCAGATCTCGAAGGGATCCCTCGAAGAGCGTGGCGTCGCGCTCCTGCGCAAGGTCGCCGCGACGCGACGCGGCGATATGGCGGCAAGGGCGATGGAGGCCCTTTCCCGTCTGCTTGCGGGGACCGAGGCTCGCCGGATGGAAGACCGCGTCGTTCGCGAATACCCCGATTCGGAACTCGCGGCTGATATCCTCTGGAAACGCGGCTGGAAGCGATGGGACGAGGGGAGCGTCGCGGACGCGGTCGCCGTATGGAAGAAGCTCCTGACACCCGGCGTGGGTGCCTCGTGGGCGCCGCGAATCCTCTACTGGGTGGGGCGCGGTTACGAACGACTCGGGAAGAAGGACCGGGCTGCGGAATACTTCAACCGGCTCGGGCGGTCTTACCCGCTTTCGATCCACGCGTTCCTCGCGTTCCCGAACGGCGTCAAACCGATTGTCGACGGAGATCCGAAAATTCTCGAGAGTGCGCCCGGAGAACTGGAACGCTGGGGATTCGTCGTCTACGCGAAGCGGCAGCTTCTGGAGCGGGGAACGCCGAAGGACCTCTACCGGGCGGCGTTGCTCTCGCAGTGGAACGGGGACGGGCAGGGCGCCTACGCTGCCGCGAGCAGGATTTCCCAACTTCTCGTCGGGGGCGACGCGATCTATCGGACAGGCCTCCGATTTCTCTATCCGCAGGCGTTCGCGGATATCGTCCGACCGGCGGCCGCGCGATTCGCGACGGACGAAAACGTCGTGTGGGCGATCATGCGCCAGGAAAGCGCCTACGATCCGCTCGCGCGGAGCTGGGTCGGGGCGACGGGGCTCATGCAGCTCATGCCGGCGACAGCGCGCGGCGAGGCGAAGGCGCTCGACGTGACGATCGAATCGCTCTACGACGTCGGGACGAACGTTCTGCTCGGAACGGCGCACATCGCACGGCTCCTGCGGAACTTCAAACGGGTCGAATGGGCCGCCGCAGCCTACAACGCAGGGTCCGGGGCGGCGAAACGGTGGATCGCGGGGAACGAGTCGATGCCGCTCGACCGGTGGATGGAGGAGGTCGGATACCGCGAGACGAACGGCTACGTCCGGCGGGTCATGGCGAACCTTTACGTCTACCGGATGCTCTACCCGAAGGAACCCGCGAAGGCGGAGCAGGGGAAGAAGTCCGGGACGTCTCTTTCCCTCGTCTCCGACGATCAGCTCGTGGAGGATGAGGGAGCGGCCGGAGATGACGACGACACGCCTCCGCTGAACGTGAGCGAATAACCGAGCGTGAAGACAGAACAAGGGGGGCCGCCGGCCCCCCTTGTTCTGTCCCGCGATACCGGGAAAAGCGACTAGAAGCCGGTCAAGGACTTGACGCGTTCGTGATGCCCGAGGATATCCATCGCTTCGTCGAAGTGGCGTTCTTCGATCATCGGCGCAATGTCGCCGCCGCCCTTGAGTGCTTCCCGAAGCGCGAGCATCGCGGCCTTCCGGCAGACGAACGCGATGTCGCCGCCCGAGAAGCCCGCGCATCTGCGTGCGAGTTCAGGTGTTGAAACGTCGGCCGAAACGGGTTTCTTCCTGAGATGGATTCCGAAGATGCCCCGTCTCGCCTCTTCGTCGGGCATCGGAAGCTCCATGACGAGGTCGAAGCGTCCGCCCGCGAGAAGCGACGGGTCGACGAGGTCGAGCCGGTTCGTCGTTGCGAGGACGATGACGCCCCTGAGCTCCTCGATGCCGTTCATCTCCGCGAGGAACTGGCTGATGACGCGCTCCGTGAAGCTCGCCCCCGCGCCGGAGTCGCGCCCGCGCACGGGCACGAGCGATTCGATCTCGTCGAAATAGAGGATCGACGGAGAGGCCTGCTTGGCGGTCCGGAACACGTCGCGGATCGCGCGTTCGCTCTCGCCGACGTATTTCGACATCAGCTCCGGCCCCTTGACGGAGATGAAGTTCACGCCGCTCTCCCGGGCCAGCGCCTTCGCGAGAAGCGTCTTCCCCGTGCCCGACGGCCCGTGGAGGAGGATGCCCTTCGTGGGCGCCATGTCGTATTTCTCGAAGACGTCCGGGTGCTGCAGCGGCCACTGGACCGCGTCGCGCAACTCGTCCTTGATGTCGTCGAGTCCGCCGACGTCGTCCCACGTCACGTCGGGCACCTCGACGAAAACCTCGCGGATCGCGGACGGTTCGATCTCCTTGAGAGCCTCGATGAAATGCTCCATCCGGACGTCCATCGAGAGAAGCCTGTCGTAGGGGATCTCGGCCATCTCCATGTCGATGTGCGGCAGAATCTCGCGAAGGGATGCCATCGCGGCCTCTTTCGTGAGCGCCTCGAGGTCGGCCCCGACGAACCCGTGCGTGATGTCGGCAAGACGGTGCATGTCGACGTCCGGCGCGAGCGGCATTCCGCGGCTGTGGATCTGGAGGATCTCGTACCGCCCCTTCTTGTCCGGAATCGGAATCGAGATCTCGCGGTCGAAGCGGCCCGGACGCCGGAGCGCGGGGTCGAGCGTGTTCGGGATGTTCGTCGCGCCGATGACGACAATCTGGCCGCGCGACTCCAGGCCGTCGAGCAGGGCGAGCAGCTGCGCCACGACGCGGCGTTCGACCTGCTTCTCGCCGCCCATCTCCTCGCGCTTCGGCGCGATCGCGTCGATCTCGTCGATGAAGATGATCGAGGGGGCGTGCGACTGCGCCTCTTCGAAAACATTGCGCAGACGTTCCTCGCTCTCGCCGTAGAACTTTCCGATGATTTCGGGACCCGAGATATGCGTGAAGTAGACGTCCGTCTCGTTGGCGACGGCGCGGGCGATGACGGTCTTCCCCGTCCCCGGAGGGCCGTAGAGCAGGACTCCCTTCGGCGGCTGGACGCCGAGGCGGTCGAAGACCTGCGGAAAGCGCAGGGGAAGTTCGATCATCTCGCGGATCCGCTGGATCTGCGTTCCGAGTCCTCCGATATCTTCGTAGGAGATCTTCGCGGCCCGCTTCGCGCCCTGGACCTTTTCCACGTTCACGGCCGTCGCGCTGCTCACGATCACGGTGCCGTCGGGCGTCGTGTCCGTCACGCGGAAGTCGACGACGCGCGTGCCGAAGAGAACGAGCCGGACGCGATCGCCCGTCATGACGGGCATACCCTCGAGGAGCGAGCCGATGTACCGGGCGTCGCGTTCCTTTTCGAGGAGCGCCATCGTCGTCAGCGGGCGAAGCGTGATGCTCCCGGCGAAATGATGCTCGATCTTGTGGACCGATACCTTGTCGTCGATGGAGACGCCGGCGTTGTCGCGCGTGACGCCGTCGATCTGGATGATCTGCTTGCCGCGTTCCTCGGAATCGCAGGAAAGAATACGCACAGGAGTGCGGCGCTTGCTTCCCGACGACGAAATTCCCTCGATCTCGACGATCTGTCCTTCCGAAACCCCGTACTTGATCATATCCTGGGGGTCCATGCGGGCGAGGCATCGCCCGACATCCTTGCCCAGAGATTCCCTGACCTTCAGCATTCCGTTTCGCGCTCCTTTGCGTACCGTCTTCCACCTCGAAATCCGGAGGAAGCGGGGCTATGCTACCATAGAACAGAAGGATCCGCGACAGCCGCCACGAAGGAAGATCGCCCTCCATCGAGCTGTCCGGAAGATGAAAAAAGCCCTTCCCGGGCGCGACGGCCGGGAAGGGCGCGGTGACGGCGAAGCGGGATCCTAGCGGGTCGCGATGGCCTCGACCCGGCCCGGGTAGGCCTCGAGGCCGAGCTTGAGGATATTCATCGCCTTGGCGAGGTCTTCGTTCTTGAGGACGTAGGCGAGCCGGAATTCGTTCTTTCCGAGTCCCTTCGTCGCGTAGAACCCTTCGGCGGGAGCGGCCATCATCGTCTCACCGTTCACGTCGAAGTGCTGGAGCATCCAGATGACGAACTTCTCGGCGTCATCGACGGGGAGTTTCACGACGACGTAGAAGGCGCCCTTGGGCTCTTCGCAGACCACTCCGGGCATCTCCTTGAGGGCCTTGTACAGCGTGTTCCGGCGTGAAACGTACTCTCTGTTGACCTCCTCGAGGTAGGACTTCGGGGTGGTGTAGAGCGCGGCAGCTCCGACCTGCTCGAGCGTCGAGACGCAGAGACGTCCCTGGCACAGCTTCAGGACGTTCGCGATGATGTCCTTGTTGCGGCACGCGAAACAGCCGATGCGGGCGCCGCAGGCGCTGTAGCGTTTCGAGACGGAGTCGATGATGACGACGCGGTCGGCGATGTCCTCCATGTGGCCGAAGCTCGTGTACTTCAGCCCGTCGTAGACGAACTCGCGGTAGACTTCGTCGGCGACGATGAACATGTCGTGCTTCTTCGCGAGGTCGGCGAGATCGCGCATCTCCTTCTCGGTGTAGATCGTGCCGGTCGGGTTGCCGGGGTTGGAGACGAGGAACGCGCGGGTCTTCGGGGTGATGAGCTTCTCGATCGTTTCCTTCGTGGGAAGGTGGAATCCGTCCTCGGCCTTCGTCGTGATCGGCTTGATATTGACGTTCACGCACTGCGAGAACGCGTTGTAGTTTGCGTAGAAGGGTTCCGGGACGAGGACTTCGTCGCCGGGATCGCACATGACCATGAACGCGAACATGAGCGCTTCGCTGCCGCCGTTCGTGACAAGGATATCGTCGCGCGAGAAGCCGATGTTCCAGGACTTGTAGTAGGATACCATGGCGTCCCGGAGGTCGTTATTGCCCTGGGAAGTCGCATAGGCGACCACATCGAGGCTGAACTTCCGGATGGCTTCGAAGTATGCGGGAGGGGTCTTGATATCGGGCTGCCCGATGTTCAGATGATACACCTTTTTCCCCTTGGCCTTTGCCTCGTCCGCGTACGGGATCAGGCGGCGGATCGGGGAAGACTGCATCGCCAGAACTCTGTTCGAACTCTTGACCATGAAACGACGTCCCCCTTATCGGTATAATATGGACCTTGAGGCCATAATATCACAAACAGGTTAATATTTCGTTGAATGTCGCGTATTCTGCAAATTCGTCTGAGGTGTGCTTCAGGCATCCCGTCCCGATGCGGGGATGTATAATGCCTGCGTGAAAGAAAACAGGAGGTGGCGACTGTGAGCGCTCGCATGGAACTTCTCCGGAAACTCGTTCTTCGTCCGGCTTCCGGCGGACCGAAGGGACGAAAGATGGTTCTCCTCGTCATGGATGGCATCGGCGGTCTGCCCGACAGGTCGGGACGGACGGAACTCGAGGCGGCGCAGAAGCCGAATCTCGACAAACTCGCGTCCCGGAGCGATCTCGGGATGCTCGAGATAGTCGATGTCGGCATCACTCCCGGAAGCGGTCCCGGACATCTTTCGCTGTTCGGGTACGATCCTCTCGAATACGGAATCGGGCGCGGCATCCTCGAGGCGCTCGGCGTCGGGGCGGTTCTCGGCCCCGGCGACGTGTGCGCGCGCGGGAACTTCTGCACGCGCGATCTCGCCGGAATCATCGTCGATCGCCGGGCGGGGCGGATTCCCACCGAAGAGAGCGGGCGCATCGTCGACAGGCTCTCGGCGGCGATCACGGAAATCGACGGGGTGCGCGTGTCCTTCAGGGCTGGGCTCGAACACCGGTTCGTCGTGATATTTTCCGGAGAGGGGCTCTCCGAGCGCGTGACCGACGCTGACCCGCAGAAGGAAGGGCTCCCGGTGAAATGGGCCGAAGCCTCGGCGCCGGGAGGGGAACGGACCGCGGAGATCGCCAACTCGTTTATCCGCCGGGTCTCCGAAGTCCTCCGGAGCGAGTCGAAAGCGAATGCGTGCCTCCTGCGCGGCTTTTCGTCCGCACCCGATATCCCGACGCTCGGGGAGCTCTACGGAATCTCCCCGGTGGCCATCGCGACCTATCCGATGTACAAAGGACTGTCGCGACTCGTCGGAATGGATATCGCCGATGCCGGAAAGACGCTCGACGAACTGTTCGACACGGTCGGAGCCGTATGGGACGACCATGACTTCTTCTATATCCACGTGAAGTACACCGACAGCCGCGGCGAGGATGGCAACTTCGAGGCGAAGAGGCGGGTCGTCGAACAGGTCGACTCGCTGCTGCCGAAGGTGACCGCACTGAACCCGGACGTCCTCGCCATCACGGGAGATCACAGCACGCCGAGCGTCATGGCCGGACACTCGTGGCATTCCGTGCCCGTGCTCCTGTCGAGCCCGTATACGCGGTTCGGGATGTCCTCGACATTCGGAGAGCGCTCCTGCGTGCTCGGATCGCTCGGAAAGATCCCCGGCCCGTCGCTGATGGGACTCATGCTCGCCCACGCCGGGCGACTCGCGAAATACGGCGCGTAAAGGAGAATCGGAGTGGCGGAACCGACACGCAGGACGACTGCCGAAGTGCGGCAGCTTCCGAAGGACGCGAAGTTCGACGCTCTCGGCGTCGTGATGACGTCGACGCAGCGGAAGGACAAGAAAGGCAGCCCCTACTGGACGATCACGCTCATGGACGAGACCGGCACGATCGAGGGGCGCGTCTGGAGCAACGGTGTCTGGAAGGACGTGAGCGACGGAGGCAACGCGGACGTGAATCCGCTGACCTCCGACCTTGCGAAGAACATGGCGGGCAGGAGTCTCGGCGTCCGGGGGCAGGTTTCGGAGTTCAACGACCGGCTTCAGTACACTTTCAATGTGGTGTATTTCGTCGATCAGGTGAAGTACCCGCCTCATGAATTCGTCAGAAAGTCTCCGATTCCTATGGAGACGCTTCGGGCGGAGCTCGAAGGAATCCTGTCGAAGTGCGGGGAGCTCGAGGGATTCGTCCGTTCCGTCCTCGGCCGGGAGGATATCCGCAGGGAATTCGAGTCGTTCCCGGCCGCTGTCTCGCACCATCACGCCTACGCGGCCGGACTGCTCGAACACACGCTCTCGGTCGCGCGTGCGGCCGTTGCGATGGCGGATGCCGCGAAGGCATCCGGGTATCCCGTCGACGGCAGCATCGTCGCGGCGGGCGCGCTGCTTCACGATATCGGAAAACTCGACGCGTATCGCCTCTCGCCCACCCCTGAAATGACCGTCCCGGGAACGGTCATCGACCACATCGCTCTCGGATACGCCAGGTTCGACCGGCTCGCGGAGGAATTCGGCCTCGAGGAGCGGCCGCGCCTCGCGCTCGGGCATATCCTCGTGAGCCACCACGGCAGCAAGGAGTTCGGATCGCCCGCGTTGCCCGCGACGCCCGAAGCCATGATCGTCTCTTCGGCCGACGAGCTCGACTTCCGCCTGTACTGTTGGAAGAACGCCGTCGATCAGCTCGACGGAGATTCGGACGGCATCACCGACTACAGCGCGTCCGCGGGGCGCCGCTTCTGGAAGTGGCAGGAGTGAGTCACAGGCTGATCGTCACGGACCACCACGACGGACGCCGGCTCGACCGGCTGTTGCGGACGCTCTGGCCCGCCGTTCCGCTCGGGAATATCATGCGAAGCCTGCGGACCGGCACCGTTCGTCTCGACGGCCGGAAGGCGGATCCGTCGGATCGGGTCGCGACCGGGCAGGAGATCGTCGTCCCGTGGGAGGCGCCCGGGGAGCGTCCCGCGGCTGAATCGCGGACGTTCGCGCCCATCGACGTCATTTATCGCGACGAAAACGTCTGGGTGGTGAACAAGCCGGTCGATCTTCTCGTCCAGCCGGACGTGAAGGACGGAGACTCGGTCCTGCGCCGCGTGGCGGCCATGCGCGAGGCCCTTCGCGCCCCGGGAGCCGAAGATGGGAACTCCTTTCCCCCCGCGGCGGTCCATCGTCTCGACAGGAACACGACTGGCGTCCTCGTCGTCGCGGTGTCGGGAAAGGCGCAGCGGGAGCTCGAACGGGTCTTCCGGGAGCGCTTTCTCGAGAAGACCTACCTCGCGGTCGTGTCGGGGACGCCGGCCCCCGACGGAAGCGTCGTCGCGCCGTTGCTCAAGGATCCCGAGACGAACACGGTGCGCGTCGACCCGTCCGGCCTCAGCGCCTGCACGCGCTACCGCACGCTCGGACGCTCGGGAGGTCTCGCGCTCGTCGAAATAGAACTCGTGACGGGGCGGACGCACCAGGCGCGCGTCCACATGGCGCATATCGACTGCCCGATCCTCGGCGACCGGAAGTACGGCTTCCACGACGTCAACAACGACTGGCGGCGGCGCGGCGCGAGACGGCCGCTGCTCCACGCGTGGAAGATCTTTTTCGGCGACCTGCGCGCCCCGGTCGCGAACCTTTCCGGAAGGACCTTCGTCGCCCCCGTCCCCGACGACATGATGCGCCTCATGCAGGAGGCAGGGCTCCGTGGAGTCTGATTTTCCCCCTTTCCGCCCGGAATCCGGATTTTCCGGCCCCGCACACCTCGAATGCGCCACTCCCGGACGTTTCGTGTTTCGTCGCCGGCAGTCATTGACGGAAGCGTCGGAACGCTCCAGAATGGGGAAAATTCTGAACGGAAGCCGTTCCTGCCGGTGAGTTCCGGCAGGGGCTGCTTTCCCGGAGGGGGCGGGAGAGATGGTCATGTCACGGAGATGAATGGAAACGATGGACGGAAACACGGCCGCGGCGTATGTCTCGTATGGATTTACGGAGGTCGCCGGAATCTTTCCGATAACGCCCTCCTCGCCGATGGCCGAACTCGTCGACGAATGGGCGGCCAGGGGGAAGAAAAACTTCTTCGGCCGTCCCGTGAGGGTCATGGAGATGCAGTCCGAGGCCGGGGCGGCAGGCGTGGTCCACGGGGCGCTCCAGGGGGGCGCCTACGCGACGACCTACACGGCCTCGCAGGGACTGCTGCCCATGATCCCGAACATGTACCGGATCGCCGGAGAGCTCCTCCCGGCCGTCTTTCACGTGAGCGCGAGGACGCTTGCCAACAACGCGTGGAGCATCTTCGGCGAGCATCAGGACGTCATGGCGACGCGGCAGACCGGCTTCGCCATGTTCGCGTCGGACAGCGTCCAGGACGTCATGAACTTTGCGGCCGTCGCGCACCTCGTCGCGATCGGCGCGCGGGTTCCGTGCCTTCGCTTCTTCGATGGCTTCCGGACTTCGCACGAGATCCAGAAGATCGAGGTTCTCGAAGAGGACGAACTCCGCTCCCTGATCGACTGGAGCGCCGTCAGAGCCTTCCGCGACGGATCGCTGAGCCCCGACCGTCCCGACCTCCGGGGCACGACGGTCAATCCGGACGTCTATTTCCAGCTCCGCGAGGCAGTCAATCCGCACTATCTCGATCTTCCCGCCGAAATCGACCGGCGCCTCGGCGAAATCAACCGTCTCACAGGACGGGACTACGGATTCTTCGATTATTCCGGCGCGCCGGACGCCGACAGAGTCGTCGTCGCGATGGGGTCGGCCTGCAGCACGATCCGGGAGACCGTCGATTATCTGAACGCCCGCGGCGAACGCGTCGGGCTCGTCTGCGTGCGCGTCTTCCGGCCGTTTTTGCCGGAACGCCTCCGGGCGGCCTTCCCGGGAACCGTGGAGAAGATCGCGGTCCTCGACCGGACCAAGGAAAACGCGGCTGCCGGAGAACCGCTCTACGTAGAGGTCCGAAGCGCGTTCTACGGGGCGGCATCCGCGCCGGAGATCGTCGGGGGGCGCTACGGGCTCGGATCCAAAGAGTTCACGCCGTCGATGGCGGTTGCCGTCTTCGAGAACCTGAAGTCGGACCGGCCGAAGAACTGGTTCACGGTCGGCATCGTCGACGACGTGTCCGGAACGTCGCTCCCGATGCCTCCGGAGCCCGTGGAAACGGCGCCCGCGGGGACGGTCTCGTGCACGTTCTGGGGGCTCGGGTCGGACGGCACGGTCGGTGCGAACAAGAACACGATCCGGATCATCGGCGGCAACACGGACATGTACGCGCAGGGATACTTCGCCTACGATTCGAAGAAGTCGGGCGGCGTCACGATCTCCCACCTCAGGTTCGGCGAGAGGCCGATCGCGTCGGCCCGGATGAGGGTACGGGGACGCCTGGGGGGGGGCCAGGCGATTCCCGCGAGGGGATTCGGCGGACGGACCTTCCGCCTCGCGATTTCCCCTCTCGACTGTACAGGGTGCGGCGGCTGCGTCAACGCCTGTCCCGCTCCGGAGACCGCGCTTGCGATGAAGCCGCTCGACGCCGTCCGCGGAGAGTCGGTCCCGCTCCGGGACTTCGCGTCGAAGTCCATTTCATACAAGCGGCTTCCCGAGGAACAGATCCGGACAGTGAAGGGAAGCCAGTTCGCGCGTCCGCTGCTCGAGTTCTCGGGAGCGTGCGCGGGATGCGGCGAAACGCCGTACGTCAAGCTCCTCACGCAACTGTTCGGCGACCGGATGATCGTCGTCAACACGGCCGGATGCACGGCGGTCTGGGGCGGCAGCTTCCCGTCGATCGCGTACACGGTGAACGAAAAGGGGCAGGGGCCTGCGTACGGCTACTCGCTCTTCGAGAATTGCGGCGAATACGGCCTCGGAATCTTCCTCGGCGCGAGGCAGAACCGTGAACTCCTGGCCGAACAGGTGAAAGAGGCGCTCGGGCGGGAGAGGGGAAGAGACGTTCTTCTCAACAGGATCTGGGAGCGGCGCGATTTTCTCGCGAAACGCTCGCTCTGGATCATCGGTGGAGACGGATGGGCGTACGACATCGGCTACGGCGGGCTCGACCACGTTCTGGCGTCGGGAGAGGACGTAAACGTCCTCGTCATCGATACCGAAGTGTATTCCAACACGGGCGGACAGTCTTCGAAGGCGACGCCGACGGCGGCGATCGCCGGGTTCACCGCGGGTGGAAAGCGCACGGCCAAGAAGGATCTCGGTCTGATGGCCGTCACGTACGGGCACGTCTACGTCGCCCAGGTCGCGATGGGCGCAGACAGAAACCAGACGCTCCGTGCGTTTGTCGAGGCCGACGAGTATCCGGGGGCATCCCTCGTGATCGCCTACGCGCCGTGCATCAACCACGGGCTCGTCGCCGGAATGGGGAAGTCGCAGGAGCAGGAACGGCGCGCGGTGGAAGCCGGATACTGGTCGCTCTACCGGTACAATCCGCTCCTTGGAAAAGAGAGCCGGAACCCGTTCGTCCTCGATTCGAAACGGCCGACGGCGAGTTCCCGGGACTTTCTTCTCAGTGAAGTCAGGTACGCCGCGCTTCTGCGGAACTTCCCGGACGTCGCGGAACATCTTTTTGCGAAGTCCGAACGGGACGCCCGGGAACGCTACGCGGCCTACGCGCGCCTCGCGGCCGAAGGCGGGATTCCCACGGTGACGAAGTAGCGCGTGTTCTGCTTTCCAGCCTTCGGCGCCGCCGAGGACGGAACGAGAAAACATTCAATTCGGGGAGGTCGCGCGCGATGCGAATCTATACCATCGGGTTCACGAAGAAGAACGCGGAGCAGTTCTTCACGCTCCTCAGGCGTCCGGGGATCGTCCGGGTCGTCGATGTGAGGCTCAACAACGTGTCCCAGCTCGCGGGGTTCACGAAGAAAGACGACCTGCGCTTCTTCCTCCGCGAGATCTGCGGCGTAGGGTACCTCTACGCCCCGCAGCTCGCCCCGACGCAGGAGATCATGGACGCGTTCAGGAAGGGCGGCTGTCCGTGGGACGCGTACGCGCGGCGCTACAGGGACCTGATCGCGGCGCGTTCCATCGAAACGCTGTTCGACAGGGAGACGCTCGACGGTGCGTGCCTCCTGTGCAGCGAAGCCTCGCCGGACGAGTGTCACCGCCGTCTCGCGGCCGAGTATTTCCGAGAGACGTGGGGAGACGTCGCGATCGAACATCTATAGGAGACAGCCTCCCTCACTTCTCGGAAACCCTTTCCGGACTTGCGCAATATACCATTATGGGGTATATTGCGTCCAGACTCGGAAAACGGAGGGATTTCGATGGAATTGAGGATCAACGCGACCGATCGTGCGTGGGAACGACTTCTCAAAATGAAGGAGGCCAGGGTGGTTCCGACCGTTCTCGGGAGCGGGTGATGCGCCCGCAATGCCGTCCTCGTCGAGGAAGGCAGACCGGATTCGACCGACGGATATCTCAGGATCGGGCAGGATGGTTTTGTCCTGTGGATTCCTCCATTCGTCCGCGTGAACGGGAGTTCCGTCGATATCACGCTCCGGGGTATTCTCTGGACGTCGTATCTCGAGGTGGAAAACGCGGAGATCGCGGCGCACGAGACCGCTCCCTCCGCATAGTCAGGTTGCGAGAAAGCGCGGGACGGGCAGACCCTTTAAGGGCCTTCCCGTCCCGTTTTGCAATGTGCCGGCGATGAGGCGAAAAATACGATGTCGCGCAGGTTCAGTCGCCGAATAATCAGTCGTCGCCGAATATACCGGCATCCTCCGCCAGTTCCCAGAGCCGTTCCGGCTCTGCGGGATATTTCGTCTCCAGCCACGCGCCGTATCGCCGGGAGAAATCGGGACTTTTGGGCGTCGCGAGGTAGTCGAGCAATGCGGATCTGAAGGGCTTCGGAAACGTCGTCACCCTGATCGCGCGAAGCATGTGCCGTTCGTCGTCGATCCCGAGCACGAAGAGTCTGGGCGTCTCTCGCCATGAACGCAGACGCGCCGTCCACTCCGCAGAGGGATAGACCGTCGGATCGAATGCGATCCTGAACGTCGAAGAGGGAAAGAACGTCACGAGACCGAGGAAAAACGGCCCTTCACGGACGAATCCGGCACGCATCTCGGCCTTGCGGAGAATCGTCGCTTCGACGAGCGTCATATCCCTGATGTCGATCGTCAGATGGGGGATGTATTCGCCATCTTCGTCGAGGAGCTGCTCGAACACGACGGATTCCTCCTGGTCGGATGGCCTGAGAAAATACGGTGAGAATGTTTCGTCCTGAAAGACGGGCATTTGGAACCTCCTTTTCCTGGAGAATGTTCACCTGTCATCGATATATGACGACCTTCCGCATATCGACGGAAAGTTATGTCCGACCGCCGGCGCGATCGAAGGCCGGCAAAATGGACATGTAATACCGAAGCGACACTATGAGAACTTTATGCACAAAATTCGCGAATTGCGAGGCCTAAGATACCATACGGAGTCAATTTTGTAGAGGAGGGAAAAGCGAAGAAAACGAATGAAATATCATTCATGGATCGCGACTTCCCGCTTCGGAATATCCACGGGAGGAGGGGAAAGGGCTACGGGACGCGGGCGAGTGCGTCCGCAAGTTCCTCAAACGCGTCGATATTCGCGGCGGATTCCCGAAACCGTCGCGCCGTCTCCGACGGCCAGAGCCGATATTGTTCCCGAACGTAATCCCGATACCCGGTTTTCCGTTCCGCCCGGGCGATGAGCCATCTTTTGCTGAACGCTTCGGCGAGTCCGGAAGCCGGCCAGTCGTAAAAACAGGGGGATTCGGCTTCGCCGTTCAGAAAACGGATCGCATCGCGCCCCAGCGGCGCGGCGAAAATCTCCCGGTGAATTCCGTGATAGATGAGATCGGACGAAAGGCCGATCTGCGAGAGACATTTGCGTATTACTTCGCGTTTGTTCCGGAACCCTGTTCCCCATGCGATGTTTTTCGCGGTGGGTTCACAGTATTTCTCGACGAAGGCGCGCATACTGTCGTATATTCCGTTCGAAAAGTGAAACTCTCCGGATCCTTTCGTGAAGCCGAGGCTCGTCCAGTAGTGTTGTCCGCCGATTCTGATGCGGTTGTATACGGAAGACCGGCCGAGGGCCGAAGTCGTCGTGACCAGCGCGAGGTAGGGAGCCCGGGTATCCTGCCTGATCAGAGATTTCGAGCCTTCATATTTTCCGCGGAAGGCGCTTCGTACCTCGTTGCTGCAAACAAGCATCGCCACGAGTTTTCCGCACATCAGAAAGGAATAGGGCGGCACCGCGCCGAGGACGAAAGCGTCCATTACGTGATAGAGCCTCCGCGCTTTGGTTTCCTTTCCCCATCCGATCCAGCCGTCGCGCGCCTGCAGGGAAAACACCGGATCCCCCAAACCGAACAGACCGATCAGCTTGCCGTTGTTCTCGTCGAATACGAGAAACCGAAGTCTTCTTCCGTATCCCGAAGAAACCGGAATGCTCCAGTGAAGGGATGCGTAGCGGAACAGCAGTTCGTATTCGGAGCGGGGTGTTACGAGGACGAGCTTCGGGCGTATTGCAGACGGATTGATCTCGTTTCCGTCGGCTATGTATCGGATCAGCCGGTCTTCGTGCGAACGGATGCCCGGGGCCGCCGTTTCGATCTTTTTCTGGACGGCAAGCGCGTTCAGAGCACGAAAGTCGTCCTTGGTGGGGCTTTCAAACATTCGTACCAGGCCGTTCCGGATCGTATATCCCTGTCTGAGCAGGGACTGAATGACGGCAGCCTTCAGGAAATCGGTCGACGCGGTATCCATTGTCTCCTGTCCGGGGATCTGATGCCTGAGCGCCAATGAGCGACTCTTGCACGCATGATAGGAAAAGGCTATTCTCTCCGGTAAAGGATACCACGTAATATGATTATTAAGAAATACGAAAGGAAGAAAGCGAAATAATCCTGAAGGACCGGATGTATCGCCCCAAGACCCGCAAAATACCATGTGCGGGTCTTGGGGCGATACATAGGCACTGAACGAGGATGGGTGAGTTCTTGACCCGACTATAGCTTTATAGTTTATGGTAGCGACCCATAAAGCTATAGAAGGGTCGTGGAACGCGTGATCAACAGAAACTTTACCGTGCTTTGGCTGGGAAAGACTATATCTCAGTTAGGCGACAAGTTTTACGCTATAGCACTCGCGTGGTGGATTTTGCAGAAGACTCACTCGCCATCTGTAATGGGATTTTTTTTGCTGGCGTCAGTGCTTCCTGGTATACTTCTCGGTTTTTTTGCCGGTGCGCTGGCTGACCGCTGGAAGAGGAAAACGATGTTGGTTGCGACCGACATTATCCGAGGCTGCCTCGTATTGGCCATATCGTGTCTGTCAATGAGCGATGCGCTCGAAATCTGGCATGTTTTTGCCATCGGGTTGGGTTTGTCCTTGGTAACGGCTTTTTTTGACCCGGCCATACAGGCGATCATTCCGGAGATAGTCGAAAAGGAAAAACTGATTAAAGCAAATGGCATGAACCAGATGGTTGATGGTGTCTGTACAGTAGCTGGGCCTCTGTTAGGTGGTTTGGCTGCGAGCGGTTTTGGTCTGACATGGGTTTTTTTCGCCAACAGTGCCTCGTATTTTGTCTCTGCTCTTCTGGCTTGCTCTATAAAAATCAACAAAGCTTCCCGAACTCTTGGGGAAAAGAGAAGCGTCTGGCAAGATATGCGTGATGGGATTTGCTTTATAAAGAAACAAAAGCGAATCGTTTTTGTTCTGAAAATTATTGCTTTAACGCATTTTTTTGTAGGGAACTTATCGGTTTTATTGCCGTTTTTGGCAAATGGGTTGACGGGGACTGGAGTGAATAACCTTGGTTCTCTTGAGGCGATGCTAGGGATAGGACTGGTTACCGCATCAGTGCTCATGAGCCTGAAAAAGAAAACTTGCACAGATGAACGGTCATTGGTTTTATTTGTCATGGGGGTTGGATTTTGTTTTGTAGCGATAAGTTTTTTGCAGTTTCTAAGAATACGGACAGTCTGTGCGTATATGTTGATCATGATTGCGATCGGTGTCTGTATTGCTTTTGCGGCGGTATTTTGGCATTCATTGCTGCAAAATTTAACGCCAAGTCGGATGATGGGAAGGGTGTTTAGTGTATCTACATTGGTTGGCAATACATCGCTTCCGCTTGCTTACGGTATATTTGGTATTTTATTAAACTCAAGTTCTGTGTTTTTATTGACGGCTGTGAGTGGGGTATGTTTGGTAGGCTTAAGTGTGTTTTATATTTTTAAAATAAGAAAAGACTTAGAGTCTTGGTGACAGTATTATTGGCAAGGGTAAAATGATCGTAACGGAGAAGTACGCCGCAAGCGGATTACCCCCGCCGTTCCTTCGGGAGCTTTTCAGAACGATGTGGCATCCGCAAGCGGGTACCGTCTTCCGAGCGCTGCGTACTTTCCCTTTCCGAGTTCGTGATACGGAAGCGTCTCATGGCCGATCGCCGTCGGGAGCTCTTCGCGGACGAAGCGCCGGATCGCGTCGATATTCGAAGGCGCATCCGTGCAGCCGGGGACGACCGGCGTACGCACGAGCAGGGGAACTCCAGCCCGCGAAAGCTTCCGTGCGTTCTCGAGGATGACGTCGTTCGACATTCCCGTGAGACGCCGGTGGATTTCCGGGTCCATGTGCTTGATGTCGAACAGGACGAGATCGACGTGGGCGGTCGCACCTGCCGCTTCGTCCCATGGGAAAGCCCCGCACGTCTCGACGACGACTCCGATTCCGGCCGAGGCGCACAGGGCGGCGCACGATGCGAGGAAGGCGGACTGCAGGAACGGTTCTCCTCCCGAAAACGTCATACCCCCTCCCGATCTTCTGTAGAATGGCGCATCCTGAAGGATGGTCGAAAACAGATCGTCGGGAGAGGTTGGCGTTCCGAAGAGACTCCGCGCCCCGTTCGGGCACGCGGGAACACATTCCCCGCAGCCGGTGCACGAGGTGCGTTCGGTGATGCCTCCGTTCCTTGCCGGAAGGGCGAGCGATCGGGCGCAGGACGAGACGCAGGCGCCGCACGCCGTGCAGCGTTCGGGAAAGACGCCGATTTCCGGAAGAGTGTTTTGCGACTCCGGATTGCAGCACCACGCGCACCGAAGCGGACATCCCTTGAGGAATGCGACCGTCCTGATCCCCGGACCGTCGTGAAGTGACCATCGCTGGATATCGAAGACGAGCCCGAGGGGAGATGGAATCTCAGGAGAGCCGGTGCGTATGCCGCGCGATGATGGCATCCTGAACGTCCTTCGAGAGGACCACGAAGCGAGTGCTGTACCCCGCGACGCGGACGAGGAGGTCACCGTGTCGTTCGGGATGTTCCTGCGCGTCCCGCAGCGTTTCGGCGTCGACGACGTTGAACTGGACGTGAAAAGCCCCGAGATCGAAGTACCCGCGAATCAGAGCCGCGAGGTTGCCGAGATCTCGCTCCGATTCGAGCGTTTCGGGCGACAGTTTGATGTTCAGGAGCGTCCCGCCGCCGTGGCTTTCGTGGTTGACCCTTGAGACCGATCGCATCGCGGCCGTTGGCCCGTGAGTATCTGTTCCGGCGTGCGGAGAGAGTCCTTCCGTGAGAGGTTCTCCGGCTTTCCGTCCGTCGGGTGTCGCGCCGACGACGGCTCCCATCGGAATGTAGTTCGAAATTCCCATGAACGCCGACGTGAACGGCTTGCCCCAGAAATCCCTGTCCGAGGCGACCTCATTATGGTAGAAGTCGGTTATTTCGCGCGCGAGCGCGTCGACTTCCTCGTCGTCGTTCCCATACTTCGGCGTCGCGAGCGCCCGTGCCCGAAGGGACTCACAGCCGTTCCAATCGGAGGCGAGCGCGTCGAGAAGCTCCCGCATGGCGACGTGGTCCTTTCCGAAGACGAGTTTCCGGATGGCCTCGAGGGAATTGGCTGCGTCCGCGGCGCCGATGTCGGTCAGTACCGCTCCGATCGTGTAGCGCGCGCCGCCTTCCGAGAGATCGACGCCCTTTTCGACGCATCCTCCGACGAGCGACGAGAGAAACGGACGCGGCGTCGTATCCGCGTGAACCTTCTGCGCGAGTGTCGTGACGACCTTGGCCTGCCGGATCAGATGCGACAGCTGCGCGAAGAATGCCTCCTTCACGCGCCCGAACGTCTCGAACGAGGCGGCGTCTCCCGTCGGGAGGCCGAGCCTCGCTCCCGTTTTTCGGTGAACTCCGTCGTTGAGCGCGAACTCGAGCGCCGCGCCGAGATTGACATTCGCGGCCGCCGTCCATTCGCCGACCTTCCGGTTGTGCGGGACGACGCAGCCGCAGTTGTTCCAGTCGCGCGCGTCTTCGGGCGCGAGTCCCGACGCGAGGAGCATGGCCTCTCCCGTCCGATCGTTGTGGATGGCCGGAAATCCCGTCCCCAGGCGGACGAGGCGACATACGGCCCGCAGGAACGGTTCGGGCGTTCCGTTGTGGATGCGGACGCTGAGTCCCGGCTGAGGCAGGCGGACGTGGGCCGTCGCCGCGAGACACATGTACGACACATCGTTGACGCCGTCGGAACCGTCGCGCTTTCGTCCGCCGATCGTGAGATTCTGGAACGAGTTGTACCCCGCGAAGTACTGCGCGGTGTTCGAGGATATCGCCCAGACCCATTCGGAAAGCTTGATCCAGAGGCAGTCGACGAGCTCCTGCGCCTGCTCCCCCGAAAGACGTCTGGCCGCGATGTCGGCGAGGAGGAAGGGCTCCATGTAGCGGTCGAAGCGACCGAGATTCAGGGCGAGGGAGTTCTCCGAGAGAATGCACCCCATCTGGACGAACCAGACCATCTGGATTGCTTCGCGGAATGTTTGCGGCGAAAATTCCGGAACGCGGCGGCACGTCCCGGCGATTTCGAGAAGCTCCGTCCTGCGGGAAGGGACCGGTTCCAGGTCGGCGAGGCGTTCCGCCTTTTCCGCGTATCTCCGGCCGAGTTCGATGATTCCGTACGCGGTCTCGCGGACGGCCCGCAGGAAGTTCCGCCGGTCGAGGTCCGCTGGGACGAGCGGGTCAAGCGTCGATTCCCGTTCGGTCGCATCGGCGGTGATCCCGGAGAATCCCTTTGCGAAGACGATATCCTCGTAGTCGGGCGTGATTTCGCCGACGCCGCTGCGCCACTTCATGTCGTTGTCCACGATGCCGGTGTCCACGGCCACGGCTGCCGTTTCGTCCGGGATCTGCGCGAGAAACGCGTCTTCGAGAGTCCGCCCCTTCCACGCCGGGAAGACGCGTTCCCTCAGGAGAGTCCTTTCGCGTTCGCCGACGCGGTAGGGATCCTGTTTTCTGGTCGCGAAGGAATCGAGTTCGCCGTCGACCCATCGCCACGACATCTCGGGACAGATGCAGCCGGAGCGCCGGTGGATGCCGACGCTTCCGACGACGAGTTCGTCGTCGAAGATAGTCACGGGGAGCCTGCGGCACACGTCCCGGAATGCCCTGGCCCGTGCCACGACGAGCGGGTCGCCCCGGTTGTCCGCGATGGATTCCGTGAAGATTCGCGCGCGTTCGGCGCAAATCGTCGGCGCCGCCGTCGTGAAGGCTGCGCGCAACCGGCCGACGCGGTCGGTCGGTTGCCCGAAATCCCGTTCCGCGAGTGTTGCCTGTCTGTCCATTCAGTTGATCCTCCCCTCAGTTTTTCGTTTCGTGTTCCCTGAGATATTCCGCGAGACGGTTTCTCGCGTTCATCAGATGCAGCTCGAGAATCGCGAGGGCGCGTTCTGTCTTCTCGTTTCTGCAGGCGTCGAGTAGGTCGCGGTGTTCGCGCTGCGAGTCGGGCTGACGGTTCATGTCGCCGATGTACAGGCGCAGGTAGCGGTAGACGTTCGCGTGCATTTCGCCGATCATGGAGACCAGGTGCGGGAAGTCCGACGGCGCGTAGAGCAGGGAATGGAAACGCCAGTTCAGGTCGGACCACACGTCCGGGTCACTTTCGCGATCCGAGAGGTTGAGGACGTATTCGGCCTCGAGCAGGACGCGTGCGGTCATTTTGGGCATGGCGGTCTTCAGTGCGCCGGTTTCGAGGAAGAGGCGGATCGCGAAAATTTCTTCGGCCTCGGCGACCGAGAGGCTGGAAACCACGGCGCCCCTGTGCGGGTAGAGCGTGATAAGCCCTCCGGACGCGAGACTGCGGATCGCCTCGCGGACAGGGATGTGACTCACGCCGAGCTGTTCCGCGAGCTCGTTCTGCCGGAGCGTCGCCCCGGGGGCAAGGACCGATTTGAGAATCGCGGTCCGGAGGACGGAAAGCACGAACTCCTGTGTCGACATCGAACGGCGCAGTTCCTCGGACGCAAGATCGCGGATCTTCATATTTTTCACCTCGAGTTTATTTTATATATTTATATATTTCAGTCAAGAGGCCAAAAAAAACCGGCTTCGCGCACTCCCGCGAGAAGCCGGTCCGGGACTGCTATCGGTTATAGAGCGAAGCCGCAAGGGTTTCGACGAATGCCTCGAGTCCTTTTGCATCCTCCGCGTCGAAACGCCCCGGAAGAGGGCTGTCGATGTCGAGGACGCCCGCGAGGCGGTCGCCGGAAAAGATCGGAACGACGATTTCCGATGCCGAGGCTCCGTCGCACGTGATGTGTCCGGGGTAGATGTGGACGTCCGGAACGACCTCTGTCGAGCGCTTCGCGGCAGCGGTTCCGCAGACCCCCCTGCCGACCGGGATGCGCGTGCACGCGGGCTTGCCCTGAAAGGGCCCGAGGAGGAGTTCGTCTCCCTTGAGGAGGTAAAACCCGACCCAGTTGATATCCTTCATCTGGTGCCCGAGGAGCGCGGCGGCGTTGGCCAGATTGGCCGTCCCGTCGGTTTCGCCGGCGAGAAGTCCCTCGAGAAGGTGCGTCACGGTCCTGTAGAATACAGCTTTGTCGTCCGTTTCGATTCGATTCGCGCGGTACATGGACTCCCCTCCCTGTTTCGAGTGGCGTAACGGGTCCGGTTTCTCATCGCCGGACCTGTCCGCGTGCGAAAGAAAACCAGATTCCTGAAACACAGAAGATTCCGGCGATCGCGTAGGAAAGCCGCAGCGCTGACATGAACGGCGCGGACGTTTCCGCCGAGACGGCCGCCGTTCCGAGAAAGACCGTAAATGCGAGCGCGACGACGGCCATGCTGAGCATCTGCCCCATCAGGCGCATGCTCGAGATGCACGCGGAAGCCATGCCGTACCTGTCGGAATCGACGGCTCCCATGATCGCGCTCATGTTCGGGGACGAGAAGAGGCCGAAACCGGCGCCGAGCAGCAGGAGTGCGAAGGCGACGACGACGTTCGGCGACGCGACGTCCAGAGACGCGAGCATGAAGAGTCCGATCGCCGTGAGTCCCATTCCGAGCGTCGCCGGAACCCGGGGCTCCACGCGGTCAGACAGCCTGCCTGCGATCGGCGAGATGATCGCCTGGAGCGCCGGCTGAATGACGAGAAGCAGGCCTGCGCCCTGCGGCGTCATTGCGCGGATCGTCTGCAGGTAGAGGCTCAGCAGGAACGCGACCGAAAAGGTCGCGCTGTAGTTGATGAGCGCCGCGAGGCTCGAGAAGGCGAAGATCCTGTTTCCGACGAACAGCCGTACGTCGAAGACGGGTTGTTCGAGCCGGAGCTGCCGCCTCGCGAACAGCCCGAGGAGGAGAACTCCGACGACACAGAAGATGGCGCCCCGGACCTCCGCAAGAATCGGCGCTCCGGTCATGAGACACAGCAGCGCTGCTCCGTACAGGAAGCTCCCGAGGATATCGAGCCTGTCGTCCGGGGTTCCCTTCCATTCCCCCTCGAGCCGGGCGACGAGAAGGAACGAGAGGATTCCGACGAGCGCGTTCGCGAAGAAAATGCTTCGCCATCCGGCGATGGACGAAAGAACTCCCCCGATGAACGGGCCGGCGGAGGCTCCGATGTAAACGGCCGCAGTGTTGATGCCGATCGCCCTTCCCCGTTCTGACGGAGGGAAGACCGACGTCAGGATCGCCGTGCCGTTCGTGACCATGAAG
Organism: Lactivibrio alcoholicus; assembly: GCF_055390895.1. Classification (NCBI taxonomy): domain Bacteria; kingdom Thermotogati; phylum Synergistota; class Synergistia; order Synergistales; family Aminobacteriaceae; genus Lactivibrio; species Lactivibrio alcoholicus. The sequence continues at coordinate 627,107 of NZ_AP042471.1, read as the reverse complement.
GCCCCTCCCGCCCCCTGGATGGCGCGCATGACGAGAAGCATCGTCATGGAGACCGAGCATCCGGCGCCGATCGTGGCTCCCGTGAAGACGAGGATCCCGAGGGCGAAGCATTTCTTCTGCCCGTAAATATCGGCGAGTTTCCCGGCAGGAACGAGAAGGACGGCGGTCGCGAGGAGATATATGGAGGAAACCCGGCTCAGGAGCACGGCTCCCGACGGAAACGCGTTCTGGATCGCCGGAAGGATGATGTTCGTCCCGGAGATCATGAACGGCGAGAGAAACGCTGTGATGGCGGACGCGATGATAACGGCGCGTCTCGTGCCGGGTGACGATTCTGACATTCGGTGTCGCTCCAGTATTCCAGTGTCCGGGTCCGGATACGTATTCTGCTCGAAACGGAGGGAACGGTCAAGGACGAAAAAACGGACGTATCGCCGGAAGAGGTAAAAGGACCGGCGCTTTCGGCTTCGTTATGGCGTATCATTGACACGGAAAAAACGATGGAGGAGGGATGGATGTGACGACAGTGTTTCGGGGCGGCGCCCCGGCGGAACATGGAACTGTCGCGACGCGGATCCTGGAAGGGCCGCTCGGCCCGATGCGCGCGGCTGCCGTCAGGGAGGGGATCTGTTTTCTGGATTTCGAGGATCCCGGGAACGCCGAACGGATCGGACGCGACATCGCCGCGACATTCGGAATCCCGTCGGAGGGGATGGATAATATTCATCTGGCGACGCTTGCGGGGGAACTCGACTCGTATTTTGCCGGAAAACTCCGCGGATTTTCCCTGCCGCTCGTCGTCTCCGGGACGCCCTTCCAGGAAAAGGTCTGGAATGCGCTCGTCCGCATCCCGTACGGAGAAACGCGGACGTATGCGGACATCGCCGCCGCGATCGGCAATCCCGCCGGATGCCGCGCGGTCGGGAACGCGAACGGCCGCAACCGTATCGTGATCCTGATCCCGTGCCACCGGGTCGTCGCCGCGGGGGGAGGACTCGGGGGCTACGGAGGCGGCCTGCGCCGGAAACGCTTTCTGCTCGACATCGAGCGGATGCGGGATTGACGAAAGAAAGGGTGAAACGCGATGTCGAAAGTTGTTGCCGAATTGGTTGTGGTTCCGCTCGGTACGGGAAATCCGAGCCTGAGCGCGTACGTCGCCGGGGTCGAGAAGGTTTTGGCGACGTTCGATCTGAAGACGATGCTCACTCCGATGGGGACCGTCCTCGAAGGGGATATCGACGAGGTTCTTCGCGCGGTCCGCGCGGTGCACGAGGTGCCGTTTCAGGCCGGGGCGATGCGTGTTTCGACGACGGTCAAGATCGACGAGCGGCGTGACAGGGAGTTGTCGATGGAGGGCAAGGTTCGTGCCGTGAAGGAGAAGCTCGAAAAAGCGTAAGTGCTTCGTGATAAAGTGACGTTTATTTCGGAAATGTGCGCAATATTTGCGGGTTTTGCGAGGTCTTTGACGAAATTCCCGCCTTTTTTCTGGCGTTTCCTCGGGCTTCGTGATATGATTATCATAAAAGTCGCTCCCCCCGAGAAGAGGGAGTATGTGCACGGCATGAGCAAAAACTTCAGGAGGTGTATGTTTCATGTCAGTGGTTAAGCGTACTTCGTCGAACGTTCTCCTTGACACCGCACTCAAGAATTTCTATGCGGCAGCGGAAGAAATGGGTCTCGAAGACGGGCTGATCGAGATTCTCAGCCACTCCGAGAGAAAGACCGCGGTCTCCATTCCCGTCGAAATGGATGACGGGACCGTCAAGGTTTTCGACGGATATCGCGTGATGCACAATACGTCGATCGGTCCGGCCAAGGGTGGCGTCCGTTTCCACCCCGAGGTGTGCCTTGACGAGTGCGAAGCCCTCGCAATGATGATGACCTGGAAGTGCTCCCTCTCCGGAATCCCCTACGGCGGCGGCAAAGGCGGCGTCTGCTGCGAACCCCTCGAACTCTCCAAGAAGGAAAAAGAGCGCATCTGCCGGACATGGGCCGCGCGCATGGAACCTGTCGTCGGCGCGATGACCGACGTTCCCGCGCCGGATGTCAACACCGGCGGCCCCGAGATGGTGTGGTTCATGGATACCATCAGTAAGATGCGCAACCGCCTCGAGCCGGCGATCTTCACCGGCAAGCCCATTCCGTTGTGGGGCTCAAAGGGCCGCACCGCGGCGACCGGTTACGGCGTCGCGACCTGCGCCATCGAGCTTCTCAAGAATCTGAGCGTCGACGTTTCCAAGTCGACCGTCGCGATCCAGGGATTCGGCAATGTAGGAACCTACGCGGCGCTGACGATGGTCAACGCAGGCGCGAAGGTCGTCGCGATCAGCGACATCACCGGAACCTACTACGCGAAGGACGGTCTCGACGTCAAGAAGGCGTTCGACCATGTGACCAACCATCCGAAGCGTCTCCTCGAAGGATTCACCTGCCCCGGCTGCCAGAAGCTCGACCTTCCGGAAGTCCTGTACGTCGACTGCACCGTGCTCATTCCCGCGGCGCTCGAGGGAGTCATCAACGGCAAGAACGCGGACAAGGTCAAGGCGAAGTACATCGTCGAAGCCGCCAACGGCCCCGTGACTCCCGAAGGCGACGCGATCCTCGACAAGAAGGGTGTCATCGTCGTTCCCGATTTCCTCGCCAACTCCGGCGGCGTCATCGGATCCTACTTCGAGTGGTGCCAGGATCTCGGCGGATTCTTCTGGACCGAGGAAGAGTACAACGAACGCCTTATCAGGATCATGCGCGACAACTTCCAGCGTGTGTGGGCGTACGCGAAGGACAAGAACATCAAGATGCGGCGCGCCGCGTTCATGGCGGCCATCCAGCGCGTGGCCGACGCCGCCCGCATGCGGGGGATCTTCCTCTAAACCCGGATTCGGGATCCGGATACGCCGCGCAGACGAAGGGGGCGCTCCCACGTGGGAGCGCCCCCTTTTGTGCGTTTTCGCATGCGGGTGGTGAAGCCTCGGAAGGCTGGACTTCAGATTTCGAGCGTGCAGGCGGGTGACTCCGCGAGGACGACGCCGATCTCCTTGTCGCCGTCGAGGTGGACCGAGAAATCGCCGACATAGTGACGGACCGCGGGATGGTTCTTGATCGCGTGCGGGGTTCCGTCGAACCACCGGCGGTTGAAGACGTTCCCCTCGATGCCGTCGAAGACTGGCAGGTAGAGGATTCCGTCGACGTCGAGATCGAGAAAGAAGTGCGTCCCGTAGGAGAGCTCGGGCATATAGTCGCTCGCGGTGATCCCCACTTCGATGAGGCAGCCGCAGTGGCAGATCTCGTTGTAGCGGACGGGAACGCCGAGTTTCGGGTTCGTGCTGCCCCAGCGCCCCGGACCGACGAGGATATAGTTCGTTCCGGAGAGGCGTTCGTTGATGCGTCCGATTTCCCGCGCAACCTCGTAGAACGTCGTATCCTTCCCGTAGAGCGACGGGTCCACGAAGACGATATGCTCCACGTGTTCGAGACGCCCGTTGGAAACCATCCGGTTGCCGCGCAGGAGCGTGCGGTCTCCCGCGTCCGTCGGGATGCGCACTTTGGCCATCTCCTCGTACGCCGCGAGCGGGCGGAGCTGGAGGACGGTGAGTTTCTGGTCTCCCGTGTCGTACGTGAATTCCATGTCCGCGGGGCGTCCCATCTGCTCTTCGAGAAACGCCGCAAGTTCCCTGAGCAGCGAGAAGAACTTCGGGCATCGCTTCGGGAAGGCGGAGAAGGAGAAGATGGGGAATCCGTTTCGGAGCTGATCCGATCCGGCCCAGTAGAGGTCGTTGTCCGCGTAGATTTCGATGAATGCGGACGCAAGCGGATGTTCCCTCATGATGTAGGGGAGAAAATCCGAAAGCGCGCCGGACATGAACGAGCCCGACTGCCGGTCGAGATAGTCGAACTCGCTCTGGCTCGTCATGGCGATGTCGGCGGGAAGATTCCCCTGCGGACGGAGCGACGGATGCGACAGGTACGCGACCGTCGCTTTCAGGCGATCGACGGTCCGCGTACCGAGACCGAAGCAGAAGCGGACAACTCCGTCTTCCTTCCGGATTCGGGTGCTCGGGCGGCGGTAGACCTTCGAGAAGGCCGTTCCTGCGATCTCCGGATAATAGAGGCATCCGTGGGACTTTCCCATGACGGGCTGAATGACGACGGCCATCGACTCGTCGTCGTCAGTGAGGGTGTGCTTTTTCCGGTACGCACGGGCGGCCGGATTGTAGAGGGATGCCCAGACGTTCCGGATCGCCGAGAAGAGTCCTTCGAGGCGTTCTTCCCGCGTTCCGATGTTCGCCGAGAAGAATGTGCCGTATTTCCCGGCGAACGAGAGCTTCGTCGAATCCTCGAGGATCGAACTCGACCGGATCGCGAGCGGGACGTCGCCGATATTGTCGAGAATGATCGCGAGCTCCGAGAGGAACGCGTCGCGGACCGTCCCTTTCGCGAACGCTTCCTGCATTGCGCCGTAGATGAGTTCCCCGGCTTCTTCCCCGGATTCCGGCGCGTTCGAAAGAGCCCGGCCGAGGACGTCGCGGATGCCGTTATCTTCCATGAATTCGGAGAAGATTTCCGTCGTGATGACGTAGTTGATGTCGGGAAGCACGACGGAGGGTTCGAGATCGCTTCCGGTAATCACCGTGTAGGCGAATGCGAGCCCACGCGCCTTGCCGCCGACATCTCCGTCCCCCACGAGTCGGTTGAAGCTCCTGAAGACCGGTTTGGGGTCGAAATCCTTGAAGCTCATGCGCGTCGCTTCCGGAGAGTCGGGTGTCGGGTGTCAGGGAACGATGCGGTAGATCGTGCGCGGCCAGGGGCTGGCCTCGCGGATGTGCTGCAATCCGCAGATCCAGGCCACGACGCGTTCGATTCCCATTCCGAATCCGCTGTGGACGAACGTCCCGTACCGACGCAGGTCGAGGTACCAGTCGTACGACGCCTCGGGGAGTCCCTGTTCCCGGATCCGCGAAAGGAGCCTGTCGTAGTCGTCCTCGCGCTGGGAACCGCCGATGACCTCGCCGTATCCTTCCGGCGCGAGCATGTCGTCGCAGAGGATGAGGTCGGGGTTGTCCGGATGCTGTTTCATGTAGAAGGCCTTGACCTTTTTCGGGTAGCATTCGACGAAGACCGGTTTGTCGAATTGCTGCGTGAGGATGGTTTCGTCCTCGTTGCCGAGATCGTCGCCGTAGGGGGTCGCGCTTCCGAGCCTGTGGAGCATGTCGATGGCTTCGCCGTACTGAATGTGGTAGAACGGAGGAACGATCTTCTCGAGCTTCGCGACGTCCCGCTCGAGAGTTTCGAGTTCCCTGCGACAGTTCGCCAGGACTTCCTTTACGATGTGCGAGACGAGGCGCTCCTGAAGATCCATATTCCGGACGTGGTCGTAGAACGCGACCTCGGGTTCGATCATCCAGAATTCGGTCAGGTGGCGCCGCGTCTTCGATTTCTCGGCGCGGAACGTGGGGCCGAAGCAGTAAACCTTGCCGAGCGCGGCGGCGGCGGCCTCCGCGTAGAGCTGCCCCGTCTGTGCCAGGTAGGCCTTCTGCGTCTCGAAATAGTCGAGTTCGAAGAGTCCGGACGCGCCTTCGCCGATGGAACCTGTCAGGATCGGGCTGTCGACGAGCGTGTAGCCGTCGTTGTGGAGGTATTCCCGCGCCGACCAGATCACGCGGTCCCGGATCCGCAGGATCGCGACCTGGCGGTTGCTTCTGAGCCACAGGTGCCGCTGGTCGAGAAGGAAATCGATCCCGTGTTCTTTCTTGCCGATGGGGTACTCGCGGTCGGGATTCTGGATCACGTCGAGCCCCGTGACCGTCAGTTCTATGCCGGACGGAGCCCGCGAATCCTCGCGCGGGATTCCCCGGACGCGGACCGACGCCTCGATCCAGAGCCCTTTCGCCGCGTCGAAATCGGCTTCGGGAACTTCGTTTTTCACCATGACGCCCTGGACCGTACCGGATCCGTCACGGAGCTGCAGAAAGTGGATTTTGCCGGAGCTGCGCATATTGTACAGCCACCCCTGGACCAGGACTTCCCGGCCCGTATGGGATGCCAGATCGGAAATGGAAACCCAAGGTGCGGACATGAGATATCGACCTCCGTATATATGGAGAGTGAATATGACAATATGATACACTAAACCGGATCATATTCCAGCTGAAGGAGCGGACATGGCCGCATACCCGAGAATCGTCATCGCAGATGAACGTCGTTCCGGAGTGGTTCCTCCGTCGGTCGTGCTCGTCGCGGCCCTGAAGCATATGGGCTGGCCGCTTCGCCTGTTCCATATCGGGGCGGATGAATCTGCCATGAGGCTTCTGAAGCTCGTGACATGCTCCGACGTGACGCTGTTCGACCCGTTCCTGCTTTCGTCGACGCGACTCCTGAAGACGCTGTTCGAAGTCGCGGCGTCGCCCGACTGCATCAATATCCTCGTCGCTCCCCTCGGCTCGCGTCGCGGCGACGATCCGTTCATCGTCCTGCCGGCGGCGGCCGACGTCGCCCGGACGCTCGAGTGCCCCATGATTCCCGTCATTTACGCCGACTCGTCGGCGATCATCGCGGCGCGCACCCTCGACGCCGCCCTGCAGGGCATCCGGTCTTCAGGCCCGGATCCGTGCGCCGGGGTGCTGTACGCCTCGGTGCTGAACCCCAGGGAATACCAGCTCCTGGAAACGGAAGCCGGACGAAGGACACCGCTTCTCCATCTCGGGTATCTCCCGCAGTTCCTCGAACGGAAAGCGCCTTCGCTGCTCGAACTCTGCCTTCCCGGCGCGCCCGGGTCGGCACTTCAGATCCGCATGGCGGCCGCGCAGCTCTCGGGGATGATGGACCAGGTGGAATGGGGGGCGTTCGAAGCCTTCGCGAAGCTCGCGCCCGGCTGGACCGCGCAGCCCGATATCGGGGCGCGGAAGGCGGCCGGGACGGACGTCGCGATCTTCACGGACGAAGCTCTCGGGTGCGAGGGGAACAACGCCCGACTGCTGTTCGAATACTTCGGCTGCCGGGTGACGGAGGTCCCGCTGCGTTCCGGGGGGTTCCCGGGCGGGAGCGGAGCGATCTACATTCCGCACGGTCCCGCCTTTCCGTGCGCGGACATGATCCTCGGCAACGAGAATATCCGTCATGGACTCGCATCGGCAATCCGGGGGCGAAGGCAGCTTTTCGTCAACGGCGGAGCCTCGATCCTTTTCGGAGAGACGATCTCCGTTCTCGGGAAGGATCCGCTCCCTGGAGTTGGAGCCGGGGCCTATGCGGGGTTCCTGACGATGCCCGAAGACAGGATCCGGAAAGTCGACGTTCTTTCGAGACGTGACGGAATCTTCTTCGAAAAGGGAGCGAAGGCGAGGGGGTATCTGCCTGAATACCTCCGCGTCGCTCCCAGGGGAACCGTCGGCGGAGCGCAGTGGTCGCTCCAGGACCCCGCAAGGAATGTCGAACTCGGCGAGTCGGGCTGGGAAACGGGCTACACGGTGCTGAACCCGGCGTATCTGGAGCTGTGGAGCTGCCCTGATGCGACGCTCCGCTGGCTGACACTCCGAAAATCGTAGACGCCTTTGACGAAAGGGGCATATCGGGATGGCTGACAGACTCGAGGAGGTCGTCGCGGAACTGACGGCCGGGGATCCGGAAAGGGAATCTCTCTGGTGGAAGGGCTCGTGGATCCGCAGGAGAGAACTCCTGTCCCTGACGGAAAGAGGCGCGGATCGGCTTTCTGCGGCGGGGTTTCGCGAGGGCGACCGACTGGTTACCCTGTTACCCAACTCTCCGGCGATGATGGCGCTTTCCCTCGCCTGCTGGAAGCTGCGCGGGGCGGTGGTTCCCCTGAACCTCCAGGCCGGAGTCCAGTCGGTGACGCGGGGCGTCGATCGCGTCGATCCGTTCGCGGTGGTCATTCCCGATATCCCGGGAATTTCCCGGTCGCACTACGAATCCCTGCCGGTTCCGGTCGTCCGCGCGTCGCTTGAGGGAGGCCTTCCGTTGTTCGCGGGGAGGAGATGTGCCCCGGAACCTCCCGCCGATCCCGACATCGCGGTGATCTTCGCGACGTCGGGGACGACCGGAGTTGCGAAGGCCGTTCCTCTGACCCACGGAAACCTGCTCTCGAACGTTCGCGCCGCGGAGGAACATTACGTCGCGTTCGACCGCAGGACGGAGGTCGTTCTCGACGTCCTTCCGAACTTCCACGCGCTCGGGTACTCGACGAGCGGTCTCCTCGCGCTGCTTACGGGATCGAGGCTCGTCCTCGTCCCGAATTTCATGCCCCCTGAGAACACGCTCGGTGTCATGCGCGAAACGGGCGTTACCTTCCTCGTCGGCGTTCCGGCCATGATCCATCTGCTGCTTTCGGCCGTCGGCCGCGGCGCGGAGGCGCCAAAGACGCTGCGTTCCGTCATCAGCGGAGGCGACCGCTTCCCGACGGCGCTCGACGAGCGCGTCGAACGCGTCTTCGGACTCGGCGTGACGGAAGGGTACGGTCTGACGGAGTGTTCGCCGGTCGTCGCCGTGAACCGGAGCGTCTCGGAGCGGAAACTGGGGACCGTCGGGACGCTTCTTCCGGGGTTCGAATGCAGGATACGCGACACGTCGGGGGCTGATCTTCCGTCGGGACGCGAGGGAGTGCTCTGGCTCCGCGGCCCGTCGGTCGCGAAAGGGTATTTCAGAACCCCGGAACTGACTGAGGGGAAATTTTCCGGAGGATGGTTCGAAACGGGAGATATCGCCCGCGTCGACGACGAAGGCTATATCTCGATCATCGACAGGGCGACGGACATCATCATCGTCGGAGGGTTCAACGTCCATCCCCAGGAGGTCGAGGAGGTCCTCTGCGCCCATCCGGGCGTCAGGGAGGCTGCCGTCATCGGCGTGCCGCACAGCGTCAGCGGGCAGATCGTCAAGGCGTTCGTGGTTCCCGCGGACGGAGGCGTCACGCAGAAGGAACTCCACGCGTATTGCAAGGACCAGCTCGCCCACTACAAGATTCCGCGCAGCTTCGAGTTCGTGGGGGAGCTGCCGAAATCCGAACTCGGGAAGGTGCTGAGGCGGGCACTCCGCGAACGCCGGAGCGCCTGACGCTGAGGGGAGCGCCGTCTTCAGGAAAGGAGCGCGTCGAGTCCCTCTTCGACCGTGTCGAAACGGAGCGGGGCATCGGTCAGGATGTCTCCGACAGCGACGAACGTTCCCTTGCCGAAGGCTGCAAGCGCGGCGCGATCGCTTGCGGCGTCCCCGAAGTAGAGGGGGTGGCTTCCGCCGAGAACGTTCCCGAGGATGCGGAATCCTTCCGGGGACGGTTTGAAGACGCCGGAATCCGCCGTGACGGTCCGCTCCCCGGGCAGCCCCTCCCAGTGCAGCGTCCGCAGCGCGAGCACGAGTTCGGAATCAGGGCGGCCCGTGTAGATTCCCGAGGGGAGCGGCAGCGTCGACCAGTGCCGCTTCAGCATCGGAGCTTCGTCCCGCCAGTATCCCCGGGCTCCGGGAGCGTGCCGTGGCGTTCGCCCCCGGATGCGCAGGAGTTCTTCCTCTCCGAAGTACAGTTCCTCGCAGAGTTCCCTGACGGCCTCCCGATCGACGCGTGGACCGGATGATTCCTGCACCCATCCGGCAATGTCGATTCCCGCGAAGTGCGAGAGCGCGTCCCTCCACATTTCGGGCGACGGAAGGGCGTCGGCAAGCGTCTCCCCTCGCCCGGCGGCGGCGCTCAGGAACGCCCACGCGATGTCGTAATCGTCGTTGAACCCCGGATGGTGTTTCGTGACGCGGAAGTGCTCCATCGTGAATCCCCCGCCGGTTGATTCTCCGCCGAGGAATACGCGGAACCCCGTGGCGATCGCGTCCCGGATCACCATCGGGTACGAGCGGCTCGTATCCACAAGCACGCCATCGACATCGAACACGATCATATCCCATTCCGGACGGGGCACGTCTCATTCCCCCCTGCTTGTCTTCCCTGCGCGCCGATTATACAGTATGGGCAGATCCATACGAAAAGGGGAGTCATTTCATGTTGGAGATACCGCTGGATCCCGATTCCCGCGTTCCTCTGTACCTTCAGATCGCGGAGCACATCGAACGTCTCGTCGAAAGCGGGGCGCTCGCGCCCGGAGCGAGGCTTCCGAGCAGCAGGGAGCTCTCTTCCATCCTCGGCGTGAGCCGCATGACCGTCTCCCTCGCCTACGACACGCTCGAAGACCGGCTCAGAATCCGTAAGCGGGGACGCAGCGGGGCGTTCGTCACGGGATGCGGGGCGTCGGAGCCCCTCATATCTTCGTCGGGGGAAGGTCAATATGACATGGATTCGGGAATTCCTTCGTCCGACCTGGTCCCAGTAGACGCTCTCGCGTCTCTTGCCCGGAAGGCCATCCTCGAACGCGGGGCGTCCTCCCTCCAGATGACTCCGCCGCAGGGAATCGACGAACTCCGGTTTCTGCTCGTCAAGCACGCCGTTTCCCGCGGAATCCCCGCGCAATGGAACAACATCCTGGTGACGTCGGGCGGACGACAGGGGCTCTATATCGCGGCCGCGGCCCTTTCGACCGTCGGAGTCGGCAAGATGTGGATGGAAGAGCTGACGTATCCTGATGCCTGGGGTATCGCGAACGGCGCCGGGATGACCGTCCACGCGCTGCCTTCGGGTGGCGGCCACCTCTGGGAACTTCCAGGCACTCTCGGTCCATGCGATGTCCTGTACCTCGTTCCGAGCTTCCAGAATCCGACGGGGCGCACGATTCCGATGGATGTTCGCCGGAAAATCCTGGACGAGAGCCTCAGGAGAGGGTTCTTCATCATCGAGGATGACGCGTATGGAGAACTCCGCTTCGGGGAGACGAGCGTCCCCGCCCTCGCCGCGATGGAGGGGGCCGAGCGCGTCCTGTACCTCGGTTCGTTCAGTCAGGTTCTCTTTCCGGGACTGCGGATCGGATATTCCCTCGTTCCGACCTCGCTGGTCCCGCACGTTCTGGCGGCGCTCGCAACCCATTCCGGGCCCGTGTCGACGCCCGTACAGCTCATGACGGCGTCGTTCATCGCGTCCGGAGGGCTCGAACGGGCGCTTTCGGACGTCCGGCAGTCGATGCAGGCCCGGATGAGGTCTCTTTCGGAAGCACTCGACAGATATATGCCTGAATATCGCTTCGACGTCCCGGGCGGAGGAATCTACCTGTGGCTTCCGACGAACGGACGAAAGGGCGACGAAGCCGCCCGCGCCGCCGGGAACGAGGGCGTTCTGGTCTCTCCCGGGAGGGCGTTCCACCTGTCCGGAATCGATCCCCTTGCGGTACGCCTGTCGATCAGTTCTGTTCCGGCCGTGCGGATGGGCGACGCGGTCCGCAGACTGCGCGCCGCATGGGAGACATCAGGTCACTCTTTGTCTCGCTGACGAATCTCTTCATCGACCGAACACAAAAAACGATGCCAGAGCCAGAGGGCGGCTGCGGCGCAGACAGTTCCTCCAACGAGTCCGATTGCGATGAGATCGGGACGTCCCCGTCCGACGAGGTATCCTCCGACTCCGGCAACGGCATGTCCGTAGAATCCGAGTGTGGCGATTGAAAGAATGAGAACCGTGAAACGCATGCGATCATCCTTTCATGAAATGCTATCTTGTGTAACGGAACGAAATGTGATAGATTGTATCTAAAAAGACAATACTGACTCTTGTACAATATTTACTCATGTCTCTTTCGCATCACGAATATAGGGAGGAATGGCGCGTGAAAGAGCCGAGAATATACACCACGTCCTCGGATTATGCCTACCAGGAGCTTCGGCACAAGATTATCACGAAGCAGCTGAAGCCGGGGCAGCGGCTTCCGGAGGTGAGTATCGCGGTTCAGATGGGCGTCAGCAGGACCCCGGTCCGGGAAGCTCTCCGACGCCTGGGGACGGAAGGGCTCGTCAACATCATACCGAACAGCGGTGCGCGGCTTGCCGCGCCGACGCCACGGGAGATCGAGGACACGTTTCTCGTTCGCGAACAGCTTGAAAGCCTCGCCATCCGTCTCGCGGCGGAACGTATCGACGACCGCCACCTCCGTCGCCTCGAAGAGGCCATGATCGAGGAAGCGCGCGCAATCGACGAAAAGGAACTCGAGGCGTACCTTGAGGTCAACGAGTCCTTCCACACGACGATCGCCGACGCGAGCGGCAACAAAGTCCTCGCGAAGCTTGTCAGGGATATCATAGCGCGGACGAACGCGTATGTGGTCTTCTACGATCCCTTCTACCAGAATGAGACGGTTCCGACGGTCGATGTCCATCGGGAAATTCTCGTGGCCCTGAGGCATCACGATGCGGAGAAGTGCGTGAAGCTGATGAAGCGCCATCTCAGGGAGGCGGCGGCCGGAATCAACCAGAGCCAGTCGCTTTTGCCCGAGAGCGTTCATGGACATGGGAAGGAAGACGCGGTCGAAAAAGAACCGAAGGAATGAACCGCGCCGGAACGGAGATCCGCCGTTCCGGCGCTTTTTTCCGCCCCCATTCGATTCTCTCCGTTGTACGCGGACCGGTTTTATGCCACAATTCCTCCGTTCGACGGGATGATGATCTCTGTAAAGAACGAAGGGTACCGTGTCCGATGCCGCGACGATTAAGGAGGATCTGAAACCATGCAGAAAATACCGACGCTCGATCTGAAGAGGAATTATGCGCGCATCCGAGACGAAATCGCCGATGCCGTTTCGGGAGTGCTCGAGAGCCAGGCGTTTATCCTGGGACCGGAAGTATCCGCGTTTGAGGAAGAGTGTTCGGCCTATCTCGACGGGGCGCAGGCCATAGGCTGCGCTTCAGGGACCGATGCACTCGTCCTCGCGATGATGTCGCTCGACATCGGTCCGGGTGATGAAGTCATCACGACCCCCTACAGCTTTTTCGCGACCGTGAGTTGCATCACGCGGCTCGGTGCGACGCCGGTCTTCGCCGATGTAGACCCGGAGACGTACAACATCGATCTCCAGCAGGTGCTCGATCGTCTGACACCGAAGACGAAGGTCGTTCTTCCCGTGCATCTGTTCGGGCAGATGGCTCCGCTCGAAGCCATTTCGGGTGAGCTCGCGAAGCGCGGCGTCTCGATCGTCGAAGATGCCGCGCAGGCCTTTGGATCGTGGCGAAAGATCGAGGGCGCTATCGTCCGCGCGGGAACGTACGGCGCTCTGGGGTGCTACTCGTTCTTCCCGACGAAAAATCTCGGCGGCTACGGAGACGGCGGCATGATCGCGACACGTGACGGACGCCTCGCTGAACGCGTGCGGAAATTGCGCGTGCACGGAGCCGGAAAGACCTACTTCCATGACGAGGTCGGACTGAACAGCCGCCTCGATTCGCTCCAGGCGGCCGTCCTCCGCGTCAAACTCCGGCATCTCGAGGAGTGGAACGAAGAGCGCCGCATCGTGGCCGACCGCTACCGTCTTTTGTTCGCCGAACGGGAGCTTCTCGAGTTCGTCCGTCCGTCCGTCGAACTCGAAGGAAACTACCATATCTATCACCAATACGCCCCGAGGGTCAAAGACAGGGACGCGCTCGAATCCTTCCTCGAGGCCCGCAGGATCGGATGCCGGGTCTATTACCCGTTGTCGCTCCATCAGCAGAGGTGCTTCTCGTTTCTGGGCTACAAACCGGAGGATTGCCCGGTTTCCGAGATGCTCAGCCGCGAGACGCTCGCGCTGCCGGTCTTCCCGGAACTGACCGCCGAAGAGCAGGTTCGGATAGCGGACGCGATCGCGGAGTTCTACCGGAGCAGGAATACGTAATTTGACCAATGTTGTTCTTTATCGGCGGACGATGTACAATATTTTCCGTCGAACCGGCGGGTATCCGGTGCGACCATAACGATTACACCCACGGGAGGGATTGAGATGTACCCGTTTCTTTTCGATCGCACCATGTTGCTGTTGCTGCCCGCCCTGCTTCTCGCTCTGTGGGCGCAATTCCGCGTGAAGAGCGCGTATTCCCGTTTCGGAGAGGTGCCTTCGCGCCGCGGGGTCACCGCAGCGCAGGTCGCGCGATCGCTGCTGGATCGTTTCGGACTGACGAACGTTCCTGTCGGCCGCGTGCCGGGGAACCTGACCGACCACTATGACCCGAGGGACAAGTCCCTCTCCCTGTCAGATACGGTATACAACAGTACGAGCATCGCGGCGATCGGTGTCGCCGCGCACGAGGTCGGACACGCGATCCAGGACAAGGACGGATACGCTCCGCTCGCGATCAGGAACGCGATCGTTCCCGTCGTGGGGATAGGTTCGACGATGGCCTTCCCGCTGTTCTTCATCGGTCTGTTCCTTCGTGGGGAGTTTCTCATGAACCTCGGCATCGTCCTTTTCCTCGGCGTCATCGTGTTCCACCTCATCACGCTTCCGGTGGAATTCGACGCGAGCCGCAGGGCGCTCCGGGTTCTCGGCGATACCGGACTTCTCGGGATGGACGAGGTTTCCGGCGCGAAAACGGTCCTGAACGCCGCCGCGCTGACGTACGTCGCTGCCACGGTGATGGCGTTCGCACAACTCCTCCGCCTTCTTGCGCTTCGCGGGATGTACGGAGACCGGGATTAGGCGCTCATTCGCGCTTCACGGATGGGGATACGGAGGGTATGATGGTGGGGCGGTCTGCCGACCGCTCCACTTCTTTTTTCCGACGGAAGGACGGATCGACATGCCTCTGCTTCTGATCGTCGCGCTCCTCGTTCTCGTTCCATGGGTGGGCGTCGTTTTTCTCGTCATGTTCGGCGTATTCGTCCTTGCGGCCATGACGCTCGGATTCGCCGCGAACTCCTTTCTGTGGCTGTTCATCGGGCCGACGCAACTTTTCCGGATTCTTTTCAACCGCAGGGTGCGGCGAAACCACGCCATCGAGCACGCGACCGTACATATCCTCGAAGAGCGCTTTGGTCGCCTGAACATCGAAGGCATGGCCGAAGAGACCGGTTTCTCGCTGAAAGGGCTCCGTGACCGCGACCTCGTCTCCATGGCGGCGCGCGCGGCGCTCGAACGTCTGAGAAGTGGGGAAAGCGATCTTGCGATCCATCCGAGATGCGGAACGACGCTCGTTGTCCTGAACACGCTCGCTTCGGTGCTGTTCCTGCTCATTCTCGCCGCGACGGGAAGCCTGAGCCTGCTGACCGTTGCGGCCTCACTGCTTTTTGCGTACGCTCTCGCTCCCCTCGCGAGCCGTCTGGCGCAGAAATACGTCACGACGGACACCGGGGTGGGCGATATGGAAATCCTGTCCGTCGAGGTCCGGAGTCGGCGGGTGGCGATGTCGGGGTTGTCGTTCATGGTTCCGGAATCCCTGTTCGTTCGCACCCGCTCTTCCGGAGATTCTCCGGTGGTGGAGGTGATCGACTGATGCGGGGCATCGAAGGTGCGCTCCGCGTGCTTCAGGATGTTGAAAGAGGAGAACTCGCGAGCGTGTCCCTGAGGAGACTCGCGTCGAAACTGCCGTCACCCGAGATGACGCTCGCGGCTTCGCTGGTCTATTGCACGCTGCGGAAGCGATCTCTCTGGTACGAGATGGTCCGTTCCTTCCTGAAACCGGCCATCGAGGGTCTGAACGGGGCGACGGTGAACGCGATGCTTCTTGGGGCCGCCGGAATGACGGACCTGCGGTATTTCGTGCCGATGGCGCTGACGAACGCGGTCGTCCAGAACGTCAAGGAGACGGTGGGAGAGCGGGAGGCGCGTCTCGTGAACGCGGTTCTTCGGAGAGTCGGCGAGAGCGGGAATGATTTCATCCGGGCTCTTTCGTCGAGCTGCGACCTCAAGGATTTCGCGATCCTCCACGGAATGCCTCCGTGGGCGGCGTTCATCCTCAAGGAAGGGGTCGGTCCGCAGGAGGCGAGGAAGCTGGTTCGCATGGCGCGAATCCGGCCCTACGCATCCTTCCGGGTCTGGCCCGAGTCGAAGATCCCCGAGGTTCTCGAACGGGCGAACGCAGCGGGATACCGGTGCTGGGGGTCGCCTCTCATTCCGTATTCGGTCCGTCTGGCGTCATCGGTTTACCCGCCGTCCTTCGCCGGGTACAATAAAGGAGTGTCCACGCCGCAGGGCGAGTCGTCGATGATGGTCGGCGAAGTGGTCCGGCGTCTCTGGAAGAGAGGATTCGTTCTCGATATGTGCGCCGGACGCGGCATAAAGGCGGGGCAACTGGCCGCGCTGCTTCCCGGAGCGACGCTCGAGTGCTGGGAGATCTCCCCTGGAAGGGCGAAGGCGCTCGAGAAGGAACGGAAGCGTCTCAACGCCTCGTGGGCGATCCGCCTGGGAGACGCGCTTCACCTCGAGCCCCCGGTTCGTCCGGAGATCGTCGTTCTCGACGCACCGTGTTCGAACAGCGGGACGTGGTCGCGCCATCCGGAAGGGAAACAGCGGCTCTCCGCAGAAGCCGTAGGACGAGTTTCGGATCTCCAGAAGCTGTTGCTGCGCCGGGCGATTTCCATCGTCGCGCCGGGAGGCTTCGTGGTGTACGTCACATGCAGCCTGTTCCGGAGGGAGAACGAGGAGATCGTCTCGCGCGTCCTTTCGGAACGGAATGATATCTATGAGGTCCCGCCCCCGATCTCAGGTCTCCGGATCCATCGGGGACGTCCGTGGGGAGTGTACCTTTGGCCCGAACTTCCCTGGCTCGACGGTTTCTACATTGCCGTTCTGGGCAGGAAAACTCAGGAGGCGACCGCATGAAGATGATTCGTTGGGCGATGGTGTTCGTTGTTCTCGTCATCGTCGCGTCTGCCGGAGTTGCGGTGTACACGGTCTTTTTCGGAGGAAAGGATCTCGCCGTGCCGAGGCTTCGGGAGATGTCCGTTCTGGATGCGATGGAGGAGGTCAAGCGGCTTGGGCTGCAGGCGAAGATCGACCAGGTCGACTCCACGCTGTCTCCCGGAATGGTTCTCGCGCAGTGGCCGGAACCCGGGACGAAAGTCCGCAAGGAGACCACGCTCATTCTGAAGGTCAGCAGGGGGGCCGTCAACAGGAAGGCGATCCCCGACGTTCGCGGGATGGAATACTCGAAGGCGGTGGCGACCCTTGAGCAGAACGGCTTTTCCGCCGGCGACGTCGTGCGCCTGAACGACGAATCCCGTCCGGCCGGGAGCGTTCTGGCGCAGAATCCTGCCGCTCCCGCAACGGTGCCGCAGGGACGGAAGGTCGATCTGATCGTCAGTTCCGGCGGAGCGGTCAAGGGCGGGAAGATCCCCGTACCGGAGCTCTCGCAGCAGGACGAGAAGACAGCGAAAAAGCTGCTGTCGGAGTCGTCTCTGACCCTGGCTGGAGTCGAATACGTCTACAACCAGAATACGAACGAAGGCATGGTCATGGGAACGAAACCCCGTGCCGGAGCGCTTGTCCGCCCGGGGGACGGGGTAACGCTCGTCGTCTCGACGCTGAAGAAGCCTGACAAGGTGGAAATTGCGACTCCCTCGGGCGGGAAGGTCACGGCGCCCGGCATGACGCAGACGACGCCGGGAGTTGCTCCGGATGGCGCAAGCGAAAGAGTTTCCGTAACGACGGAACCTTCGGGAAAACCGACTCCGTCAACTTCGGTGCCGGTGGCTCCCGGTGGAAAGCAGAGCGTCGCGAAGGTCCGCTATCAGGTTCCGCCGCTCTCGAAATCGATGTCGCTGCGAATCGAAATGGTCGACGCGAACGGAACGCGCCAGCTGTTGAGCCGTGAAGTCAGGGGAGGGGAATATATCTCTCTCGACGCGCCGTTTTCGAAAGAAGGCGTCGTCACCATCTACCTCGGAGGCGAATTCGTGTGGCAAGACAGATTCAGGTAAGCAGGCGACACGCGAGCCCCGACAGCGTTGTGTCGGGGGAGCGTAGTCGTTCGCAAATCCCGGACGAGGTATCCGGGGAAAACAGGCGACACGCGAGCCCCGACAGTATCGAGTCGGCGGGACGTAGTTCTCCGACCACGATCCCGAAGACTTTGCATTCGCTTACCCCGGAAGGCATGCCCGAGGAAAACGGGAGAAATGGACTGCCCCCTGACGCAGAAGACGGTGTATCGGGAGAGCGCGCTTCTCCCGTTCCCGGTCGGATCGTGAATATCGCTCCATCGATCCTTTCCGCGGATCCGCTCGACATCGCGGGAAGCATCGCACGGCTCGGGGCCATGCCCGAGTGGATCCACGCCGATATCATGGACGGGCATTTCGTTCCGAACCTTTCATACGGTCCTTCGATGATCGGAGCCCTCGCGAGGAGATTTCCGGAAGCGATTCGCGATGTCCATCTCATGGTGGAGCCCCCCGAAAATTTCTTCCGGATATTCTGCGAATCGGGGGCCTCGTACGTGACGGTACACGCCGAGGCGACTCCTCATATTCACCGGGTGATTTCAGCCATCCGCGAGCTGGGGTGCCGTCCCGGAATATCGCTCAATCCGGGGACACCGGTCGAGACGATCTTTCCCGTCGTCCACATGGTGGATCTCGTTCTCGTCATGTCCGTCAATCCCGGATTCGGAGGGCAGCGTTTCATCCCTGAAACGCTCGACAAACTCGTCGATCTCGTACGAATTCGCACCGTCCGCGGGTTGTCATTCCTCATCGAAATGGACGGAGGACTCGGGGCGGGAAATATCGAATCGGTTGTCCGGCACGGGTGCGATATCGTCGTTATGGGAAACGCCCTTTTCGGAGCTCCGGATCCCGGAGCGGCATGGGTGAAAGTAACCGGAATCGCAAAGGAGGCAGCTGTCGGTGTCTATTGATGTTGGCCAGAATGAACTGATAGAGCTTGGCGCACGGATCCGGACGATCCGCGAGGAACGCGGGCTGCACCTCGATGACATTGTCGAGATGACCCGCATCCGGAAGCAGTTTCTCGAAGGCATCGAACGGGGGGATTATGCGGAGTTTCCCGGGGACGTCTACGTACGGGGATTTGTCCGGACGTACCTGAAGACGCTCGATGCGGAGTCTCTCTGGGATGAAATCGGGCATCTCTTCAGGGAGGGGCAGCCGGAGGGCGGCGAGCCGATTCCCCTCGGATCATGCACGCCTCCTGCGCGCGGATTCCGCCCCGCATCGCGTTTCTGGATTTTCCTTCTGCTTGTCTGCGCCCTGACGGCTTCCGGATGGTACGTCTGGTACGCGTGGAACGGGAGACTCGTTTCCCCGAATCCGCCCGGGACGATGGACGGTGATGTCTCCCGCGACGCGGTCTCCGGAATTTCTCCGACAAGAGGAGTGGCAGGGTACGGCGGCCAGAAAACACTCTCGTCGGACACGTTTTCTCCCGATGTGTCGCTCCTTCTCCCGGTTTCGGCGGAGATGACGCCGACCCCGACGCCCGTCACGATTCCGGCCGTAACGAAAAAACTGGTCCTTTCCGCTTCGAGGGAGTGTTGGATCCGTGTCATGCGTGGCGACAAGATCGTCTACCAGGACATCCTCCAGAAGGGAAAGAGCGTGTCGTTCGAGGCTGATGCCCGACTCGTGGTGACATACGGTCGCCCGGATGCCGTGACGATCGTCTGGAACGGCAGGGAACTCGGCAAGGCAGGTTCCGGAAGCAAGGTCGAGAAACTGTTCTACGATCCGGACGGAAAAACCGGGAAGGTGACGGAGTGAGGATCTTTCTTCTGAGCCTCGGCTGTGCCAAGAATACCGCTGACAGTGAAGTCCTGGTCGGGATGCTCGAAGCGGCGGGACATACCCTTGTCGCGATGGCCGAAGAGGCCGATGTCGCCTTCGTGAATACGTGCGGCTTCATCCAGCCGGCCGTCGAAGAGAGCATCGGCGCAATCCTCGATCTCGAACAACTGAAGGAAGATGGACGACTCCGGAAGATTGGCGTTCTCGGTTGTCTGTTCAATCGCTACGGCGAGGATCTGAAGAAGGAAATTCCCAGCGTCGACATCTGGGCGAAGGCCGAGGACTGGTCGTCGGTTCTCCGCGCCCTCGGAAGCCCGGAATGCGCGTTTTCGAGAGGGCGGCTGCCCGAAACGAAGAGGTGGACGCGATATCTCAAGATCGGCGAAGGCTGCGACAACACGTGCGCGTACTGCACCATCCCGTCGATCCGGGGGCGCTCGCGGAGCGTTCCCGTCGCGTCTGTCGTGGCGCAGGCGGAGGATCTGGTCGAAAGCGGAGCGCGCGAACTCTGTCTTGTCGGACAGGACCTGACGTCCTACGGAAGGGATCTCGACGGGAAGGCTGGATTGCCAGATCTTCTTGCCGCGCTGGAGTCGGCCGTTCCGGAGGACGTCTGGATCCGGCTTTTGTATCTGCATCCCGCAAGGATGGACGAGGCGTTCATCGACAGGCTTCTCTCGTTCAGGAGAGTTCAGAGGTATCTGGATATCCCCATTCAGCACATCGACGACGAGATTCTTCGCAGAATGCGTCGTCCCGGAAACTCGTCGCATATCAGACGTCTGTTTTCGTACGCGCGACAGGCCGACCCGCTGTTCACGCTGCGGACCACGCTTATCGTCGGCTTTCCGGGTGAGTCGGAGGTGGCTTTTGGGGGATTGCTCGACTTTCTCGGGGAGATGTCGATCGACCGCGTCGGCGCGTTCGTCTTTTCCCCCGAGGAAGGAACGCCGGCAGCGACGATGGACGGACAAATTCCCGACGCAGTCCGCGAGCGACGCTACGCGCGCCTCATGGAGCTCCAGTCCGGAATTTCCCTGGAACGCCAACGCCTTTTCGAAGGAAAGACGATGCGTGTCCTGCTCGAGGAGATCGACGTCGAGGGAGGACTCGCGTGGGGGCGTTCCTACCGCGACGCGCCCGAGGTCGACGGTCTTGTCGGCGTATCGCCCGCCGCAGGGCTTCGCGAGGGGGAGTTCGTTTCCGTCTCGATAACCGAAGCGGAAGAGTACGATCTTTTCGGGGTGCCTGCCGATGACGTTTCAACGACGTAGTCTTGCCGATCTCGTCAGCACCGTCTGCGGTCTCGGCCGTTTCTCCACGATGCCGGGAACTGTCGCCTCGGCTGCGGCCCTGCTTTTCGCGCTGTTCATTCCCCCGACCTGGTATCTCATCGCGATCGTCTGCGTCGTCGGAACGATCGCCTCGGACCGCTACGCCCGAGAGACGGGACGGACAGATCCGGGAGAGATCGTCATCGACGAAGTCGCCGGCATGTGGGCGGCCATCTTCGCACTGCCGCAAAGCATGTGGTTGCCTGCGCTGCTGCTCTTTCGCATTCTGGATATCCTCAAACCCTTTCCGGTGGGAGCCGCGGAATCGCTTCCGGGCGGCATCGGAATCATGGCAGACGACGTGGTCGGCGGCATCTGCACGAACCTGCTTCTGCGCGGACTGCACCTGTTCTTTTTCGGAGGCGGTATGGCGTTGATTTTTCGCTGATCTGCCGTACACTGGAGGTGGTTTCACTGAAGGACGCGGTTCTCGTCGCCCTCGGCGACGAACTCCTGAGCGGAATCCGCAGGGAGGGGAACTGCTCGTGGATGGCCTCCCGGCTTCACCGGGCGGGCTGGAAGGTTCGCGGAATCGAAATACTGCCCGACGATCCCGCAGTCTCCCTCGTGGCGTTGCGGCGCAGGGTCGGGAACGTGCGTCTGCTTGTCATTTCCGGCGGACTTGGACCGACGCACGATGACCGGACCCGCGATATCCTCGCGGAGCTTCTCGGAGTTCCGCTGATTCAGGACGACACAGCGTACGACAGGATGGCCGAACGGTATTCGGGTGAGCACGGGATCGCTTTCGAACGTTCCCGTTCCAGACAGGCCGCGATTCCGGAAGGAACGCGTTCCATCCACAATCCGCTGGGGTCGGCGCTTGGAATTCATTTCGAACACAAGGGAACGGAAGTCTTTTCATTTCCCGGGGTTCCGACGGAATACCGCGCCATGGCGGAAGCCTCGCTCGGAGATCGTCTGGAGCCGGAAGACTGCTGGGTCTCCGTCAGCGTCACGGGATGGGCGGAGAGTCTTCTCAAGGATGAAATCTCCGATATCCTCGAAGATCCTTCGATGCACACATCGATTCTCCCCGCGCCCAATCTCGTCGAAATCGTCCTCCGCGGTTCCCCTGAGCGTATCCGGGCAGGAGAAGAGACGATCCGCGAACGTCTGCCGCACGGCTGCCTTCCGCACGGATGTACGACGCTGCAACAGGCCGTCGTGCTTGAAGCCGGTACCAGAGGAGTGACTGTGGCGGCGGCCGAGTCCTGCACAGGAGGACTCGTCGGTGCGGCTGTCACTGAAGTTCCGGGGAGTTCAGGAGTGTTCATGGGAAGCGCCGTCTGCTACGACAACAGGATCAAGCGCGACGTTCTCGGCGTTCCCGCAGATGTTCTCGAATCCTGCGGGGCCGTGAGCGCCCAGTGCGCGAATGCGATGGCCTCGGGAGCCTGCAGGGTGTTCGGAGTCGACGTCGCCGTATCTGTAACCGGAATAGCCGGGCCCGGAGGAGGATCTCCGGAAAAACCGGTCGGGACGGTCTGGTTCGCAGTATCGGATTCCCGGACGGGAATGACGCGCGAGTTCACAAGGCGTTTCAACGGGGACAGGGAGATGATCCGGGAACGCTCGAAGGCTCAGGCTCTCGAACTGCTCTGGCGGGGAATTCTCGGAGACATGACATGGAATTGATCCGCTGCTTTTCGTGCGTCGCGCTCGGGCACGAAGTGAAACGCGCTCTCGAGCGGTTCGTCGCGGAACTCAGACGTATCGCGCCTTCTCTGAAGTGGGCTCCGGTCCCGTCGCTGCACATCACGCTCAAGTTTTGCGGGGAGATTCCGGTCGATTCTGTCGCGGCGCTCTCAGAACGATATGCTTCCGCGCTTCCGAATTTCCCCGGTTTCCGCATCTCCCTTGAAGGACTGGGATGTTTCCCCGGCCTTCGGAACCCATCCGTGATCTGGATCGGCATCCGCGAAGGCAAAAAGGAGCTCGCCTCACTCTTTGAACGTATCGAGCGGGAAAGCGTCGCGATGGGAGTTCCGCCAGAACGCCGTTCTTTCTCGCCGCATCTCACGCTCGCCCGCGCCAGGTTTCCGGAAGACGTCCCTGTCGATCTCATCGGACGGATCCGGGACGGAACGAGTCCTTCGTTCGTCGTGAACGTGACGGAAACGATCTTCATGAAAAGCGTTCTTACGCCCAGTGGTCCGATCTACAGCCCAATCCAGACCTATCCTTTTTCAGGCGAAACAGCGACATAACACCGAACAGGAGGACGATCTGCGTGGCCAAAAAGAAAACGCCCCAGACCCGGGAAGACGTGTTGGAGCAAGCCATCGAAGACATTCGCGGAAAATTCGGAGCCGGATCCATCATGCGTCTGGGAGACCAGTTCAAGGAACAGGTTCCGGTCATTTCGACGGGAATCCTCCCTCTCGATGTTGCGCTCGGCATCGGCGGTCTTCCGAGAGGAAGAATTGTCGAGGTATTCGGTCCGGAGGGAGGCGGGAAAACAACGGTCGCACTCCACGCGATTGCGGAGGCGCAGAAGGCGGGGGGGATCGCCGCCTTCATCGATGCGGAACACGCGCTCGATCCGCGTCTCGCATCGTCTCTCGGCGTCGACGTACAGGCGCTCTATGTCTCCCAGCCCGACAGCGGAGAGCAGGCGCTCTACGTCCTCGACACCCTCGTTCGCTCCAGCGCGGTCGACATCGTCGTCGTTGACTCAGTCGCGGCCCTGACGCCACAGGCCGAAATCGACGGCAAGATCGGGGACAGTCAGGTCGGCCTGCAGGCGCGTCTCATGTCGTACGCGCTCAGGCGGCTGACCTCGGCCATATCGAGGAGCCAGTGCGTGGTCGTCTTCATCAATCAGCTCCGGGCGAAAATCAGCACCGGTTATTCGAGCGGTCCGCAGGAGACGACGACCGGAGGTCGGGCGCTCAAGTTCTACAGCTCGGTTCGTATCGAGGTCAAACGCGGAAAAAGCATCACGCGCGGGGAGGACACGATCGGGCACGAAATCTGGATGAAGGTCGTCAAGAACAAACAGGCTCCTCCCTTCAGGACGGGACACGCGACGCTCATTTACGGCAGGGGCGTTCCGAAAGGGGTGGCTGTCGTCGATATGGCGATCGATCTCGAAGTGGTCAAGCGGAAGGGGTCGTGGCTGACCTACAAGGGGGAAACGCTCGCACAGGGGAAGGACGCGGTTGCGAAGTATCTGGAAGAAAATCCGACGCTTATGGATGAAATCGTCGGGGAAGTTATGGCGAAAGTCCTGGAATCGGACGACATCCTCGCAGTCTCCGTGCCGGTTTCCACCGGAGAGGGTGAGGATGAGGAAGGACTGGAAGAAACTCCGACCGAACCGGTGGAGGAAGACGTTCTTGAACTGGATAGTGAGGACGAATAGGCGATAATGCAGTATACCTGAATTATCGATCTCCGACGTTTTTTCGGATGTTAACGTGATCGCATGTCGTAAATGTTTGGAGGAATAGCCGGATTGTTTGAGAGTATTCGCCGTAAAAGTTTTGGATAAATTACCTGAAGCTGTCGTTCCTGTGCATAATGATATCCATGGGTAGTCGTTGACAAGGCCGGATTCCTTGGGTATTATACCCAAGCACTGTTCGGACGGTGCCCGTTACGAAGTCGAAGCAAACATCACGGAAACGTAACGGCGAGGACCTTGACAGATTTATAGGATGGGGAGAAGGAAGTAAGGGAGAGAGCGGGGAGAGTTTTCTCTGAGGAGAAATTCATGGAGAGTTTGATCCTGGCTCAGGACGAACGCTGGCGGCGTGCTTAACACATGCAAGTTGAACGGGTCATATGTGAAGGGTAACCGGAATATATGACTAGTGGCGAACGGGTGAGTAATACATGAGGACGTATCCTCGAGAGGGGGACAACATTGGGAAACCGATGCTAATACCCCATAAGCCGAGAGGTAAAAGGGAGCGATCCGCTTGAGGAGCGGCTCATGTCCTATCAGCTAGTTGGTGAGGTAACGGCTCACCAAGGCGAAGACGGGTAGCCGGCCTGAGAGGGTGACCGGCCACACTGGAACTGAGAGACGGTCCAGACTCCTACGGGAGGCAGCAGTGGGGAATATTGGGCAATGGGGGCAACCCTGACCCAGCGACGCCGCGTGAGGGAAGAAGGCCTTAGGGTCGTAAACCTCTGTTGTGTGGGAAGAAGGAAGTGACGGTACCACACGAGGAAGTCCCGGCTAACTACGTGCCAGCAGCCGCGGTAATACGTAGGGGACGAGCGTTGTCCGGAATTACTGGGCGTAAAGGGCGCGTAGGCGGTCATTTAAGTCAGCTGTGAAATGGTCCGGCTCAACCGGATCATGCGGTTGAAACTGGATGACTGGAGTGCTGGAGAGGCAAGTGGAATTCCCAGTGTAGCGGTGAAATGCGTAGATATTGGGAAGAACACCGGTGGCGAAGGCGACTTGCTGGCCAGCAACTGACGCTGAGGCGCGAAAGCCAGGGGAGCAAACGGGATTAGATACCCCGGTAGTCCTGGCCGTAAACGATGAATGCTAGGTGTGGGCATCGAGAGGTGTCCGTGCCGGAGCTAACGCGATAAGCATTCCGCCTGGGGAGTACGATCGCAAGATTGAAACTCAAAGGAATTGACGGGGGCCCGCACAAGCGGTGGAGCACGTGGTTTAATTCGATGCAAACCGAAGAACCTTACCTGGGTTTGACATGTACGTAGTAGTGAGCTGAAAGGCGAGCGACGAAGGATTCGTCCGGAGAGCGTACACAGGTGCTGCATGGCTGTCGTCAGCTCGTGTCGTGAGATGTTGGGTTAAGTCCCGCAACGAGCGCAACCCCTGCTGCCAGTTGCCATCGGGTAAAGCCGGGCACTCTGGCGGGACCGCCGGCGACAAGCTGGAGGAAGGTGGGGATGACGTCAAGTCATCATGGCCCTTATGTCCAGGGCGACACACGTGCTACAATGGTCGGTACAGAGGGAAGCGAGCCTGCGAAGGCAAGCGGATCCCAGAAAGCCGGCCCCAGTTCAGATTGAAGTCTGCAACCCGACTTCATGAAGCCGGAATCGCTAGTAATCGCGGATCAGCCAAGCCGCGGTGAATACGTTCCCGGGCCTTGTACACACCGCCCGTCACACCACCCGAGTTGGGTGCACCCGAAGCCGGTGGCTGAACCCGTAAGGGACAGAGCCGTCGAAGGTGTGCTTGGTGAGGGGGGTGAAGTCGTAACAAGGTAGCCGTACTGGAAGGTGCGGCTGGATCACCTCCTTTCTAAGGAGAAGAGCGAAAGCTCTTCAGCAACGAGAATGCGGAGATAACATGAACCGCTCTCCTCTCCATCTTATAAGTTTGCCTCATGCACCTTGACAGAAGAAAGAGGAAGTTGGACTGAAACGAGGGAAAGGTAGTAAGGGCACACGGGGAATGCCTTGGCGCTGGTAGCCGAGGAAGGACGCAGCAAGCTGCGAGAAGCCGCGGGGAGGAGCAAGCATCCGTTGATCCGCGGATATCCGAATGGGGGAACCTGCCCGGAGAAATCCGGGAATCGCCGTAAGGGCGAAGGAACCCGGCGAAGTGAAACATCTCAGTAGCCGGAGGAAGAGAAATCGAAGAGATTCCCTGAGTAGTGGTGAGCGAAAGGGGAAGAGCCTAAACTCACGCAATGCCAAGACTGCGGTCGTTGTTGCGTGGGGGTTGTGGGTCTATGCCGGAGGAGTCCGCAGACTTCTCGGGGAGTTATAAAGGGCGCATCTAACCGAACCGTGTTGGGAAAGCGGACCGAAGAGGGTGAAAGTCCCGTAGGTGAAAGGCGCGTCTCTCTCTGGGCATAGAACCCGAGTAGGCCGGAGCACGTGGAATTCCGGTTGAATCAGGGCCGACCATGGTCCAAGGCTAAATACTACCAGCGACCGATAGTGAAGCAGTACCGAGAGGGAAAGGTGAAAAGCACCCCTGGCGGGGAGTGAAAGAGACCTGAAACCGTGTGCCTACAAGCAATCGGAGCCTGAGCCGTCGCGAGACGGTGAGGGTGACGGTATGCCTTTTGTAAAATGAGCCGGCGAGTTATCGTATGTAGCGAGGTTAAGGTGCGAGAGAGCACTGGAGCCGAAGGGAAACCGAGTCTGAAAAGGGCGGAAGTTTCATGCGATAAACCCGAAGCCGTACGATCTAGCCATGGGCAGGTTGAAGCCCCGGTGAAACGGGGTGGAGGACCGAACCGGTGCCTGTTGAAAAAGTCTCGGATGACCTGTGGTTAGGAGTGAAAAGCTAATCGAGTACGGTAATAGCTGGTTCTCCCCGATATGCATTGAGGTGCAGCCTCATGCGATGAGTCATGGGGGTAGAGCGCTGGATGGACGATGGGGACAGGAGTCCTGCTGACTTCAACCAAACTGCGAATACCATGACTTTAGCATGGGAGTGAGACTACGGGTGAGAAGGTTCGTGGTCGTGAGGGAAACAGCCCAGACCGCCAGCTAAGGTCCCAAAGCAATGCTGAGTGTGGCAAGGATGTGGAGATGCCTGGACAGCCAGGAGGTTGGCTTAGAAGCAGCCATCCTTTAAAGAGTGCGTAACAGCTCACTGGTCGAGGATCTCTGCGCCGACAATGTAGGGGGCTAAGCATTGCACCGAAGCTGCGGGATTTGCACGTAAGTGGAAATCGGTAGGGGAGCGTTCCATGCGGGGAGAAGTCGAACCGGAAGGTTTGGTGGACTGCATGGAAGTGAGAATGCCGGCATAAGTAGCGCAAAGTATGTGAGAAACATACTCACCGGAAGCCCAAGGGTTCCTGGGGAAGGCTCATCCACCCAGGGTTAGGCGGGACCTAAGGCGAGGCTGAAAGGCGTAGCTGATGGACAACAGGTAGACATTCCTGTCCCGACACTGTGACGCATGGACCGAAGGGGTGACGCAGAAAGCTAGGCGGAGCCGGGGGATGGAAGACCCGGTTCAAGGGGGTAGGCAGGGTTCGCAGGAAAAGCCGTGAGCCCAAATGCTGAGACCTGATGGGGAGCTCCGTAAGGGGCGAAGCCGCTGACGCTCTGCTGCCGAGAAAAGCCTCTAGGGAGGAACAGTGTTGCCCGTACCCGAGACCGACGCAGGTGGGCTGGCTGAGAAGGCTAAGGTGAGCGGGATAACTCTCGTTAAGGAACTCTGCAAGTTGACCCCGTAACTTAGGGAGAAGGGGTGCCACTGCGGTGAAGTCAATGCTGGCGGAGCCGCGAGTGGTCGCAGAAACCAGGCTCAGGCGACTGTTTACTAAAAACACAGGACTCTGCATAAGGCGCAAGCCGAAGTATAGGGTCTGACACCTGCCCGGTGCTGGAAGGTTAAATGGAGGGGTTAGCCGCGACCGCAAGGGAGAGGCGAAGCTCTGAAATGAAGCCCCAGTAAACGGCGGCCGTAACTATAACGGTCCTAAGGTAGCGAAATTCCTTGTCGGGTAAGTTCCGACCTGCACGAATGGTGTAACGATCTGAGCGCTGTCTCGACGGGAGACCCGGTGAATTTGTGGTTCTGGTAAAGACACCAGATACCTGTGGTGGGACGGAAAGACCCCATGGAGCTTTACTGTAACCTGATACTGGATTTTGGCATGTCATGCACAGGATAGGTGGGAGACATTGAAGCCATGACTTTGGTTGTGGTGGAGTCGACGTTGGGATACCACCCTTGAGATGCCGGAATTCTAACCGCAGCGTCTGAATCGACGAGCGGGACACTGTCAGGCGGGCAGTTTGACTGGGGCGGTCGCCTCCTAAAGAGTAACGGAGGCGCGCAAAGGTCACCTCTGGGCGGATGGAAATCGCCCGTGCGAGCGCAAGTGTATAAGGTGGCCTGACTGTGAGACTGACAAGTCGAGCAGGGACGAAAGTCGGTACTAGTGATCCGGCGGTTCCGAATGGAAGGGCCGTCGCTCAACGGATAAAAGCTACCCTGGGGATAACAGGCTGATCCTGCCCGAGAGTTCCTATCGACGGCAGGGTTTGGCACCTCGATGTCGGCTCATCGCATCCTGGGGCTGTAGCAGGTCCCAAGGGTTGGTCTGTTCGCCCATTAAAGCGGTACGTGAGCTGGGTTTAGAACGTCGTGAGACAGTTCGGTCCCTATCCACCACGGGCGTAGGGTATTTGAGGAGAGCTGCTCCTAGTACGAGAGGACCGGAGTGGACGAACCGCTGGTGTATCGGTTGTGCTGCCAAGTGCATACGCCGAGTAGCTATGTTCGGAACGGATAACCGCTGAAGGCATCTAAGCGGGAAGCCGCCTTCAAGATGAGATACCCCATTCCCGAGAGGGAAGTAAGGCGTCCCGGAGAACACGGGGGAGATAGGCCGGAGGTGGAAGCGCTGAGAGGCGTGGAGCTGACCGGTACTAATACGCCGAGGCCTTGCCCTCGTTACAGTCCGACTTTTTCCGATATCGAGAGATATCGTCTTCTGTCGCAAGTGCATGAGGAAAGAAGAAAAGAGGTATCAGGTGACCCTGGCGGAGGGGACACACCCGGTTCCATGCCGAACCCGGAAGTTAAGCCCTCCAGCGCCGATGGTACTGCGGAGGGTATCCGCGGGAGAGTAGGTCGTCGCCTGATACCTTTTTTTGCTCTCCCCCCCTCCTTCCCCCGGATCTCCGTACGGCGTTTCCGAATACTCCTCATTCCCCCATAACCCTTACCCCATACCCAAACCAAACCCAAACCAAACCAAACCAAACCAAACCAAACCAAACCCAAACCAAACCAAAACCAAACCAAACCAAAACCAAACCAAACCAAAACCAAACCAAAACTCATACCCCGTAACCCGTAACACTCTATAACCCCAGCTGGACGCTCCCCACGTACCCGTTCCCGAGATGACAACCGTCCCCGCAGACGCAATGAGTAGAATGATCCGCAAACAATATGTCGCTCCCATCCAGCTTCCATACATAAAGGACCCGATCTCCGGGAGAGAAACGCGCGCCGGAAAACGGACCCAGTAGTGTTCCGGGTATCTTCGTACTGGCGCCCTAGAGCCGCAGTCCGCCCTTCCGGCTTTTGTAGCGTTTCAGGATAAGGTGCGTCTGAACTCTCGTGATTCCCTTGAGAGAGTAGATCCGTTCGAGTACAAAGTGCTCGAGCGCGTCCATGTCTTCGAGAAGCGCATGCATGTGCAGGGTGCTCGAACCCGTCATCAGGTACATGTTTTCGACGAATTCCTCTTCCCCGAGTGTTCGCGCAACTTCGTCGAGACACCACGGTTCGACGTCGATCTCGAAAAACGCGGAAACGAGTTTTCCCATCCTCTCCGGATTGATGGTGATCGTGAAGGACTCGATGATCCCTTCGTCTTTCAGTTTCTCGACGCGTTCCTTGACGCTTGCGCGCGTGAGACCGATCTTGCGGCCGAGTTCCGCGTAGCTTGTGCGGCCGTCGAGGGAAAGCGTTTCAAGGAGAACGCGGTCAAGGTTATCCATCAGGATGCCTCCTTTAGGAATTCCGGACGAAAACAAGGCCGGGAAGCTTCAACGCTTCCGGCCCCACTCCGGTACAAATATGACAGACCGAGAAAATGCTTCGTGATATGACACCCGTTCCGGCGTCGGAACGCATTCTGTTTCTACGGAACAGGAATATAGTATGTCGTCGATGGAGCGACGGCCGCTATCGGGGGCGGTGTGACGAGGACGGCCGCGGCGGTATACGGAACGGCGATGAACCCTGTCGGTGCCACGGCGAGAGGCGAAACGACGGCATAAGATGCCGGAACGCAGTAGATATGCCTTCCCGCGGCATCGAGGACGAACGGATATCCGTCGCGCGAGACGAACGGCTGCGCCGGGAGGCTTGAGGGATTCGGCATGCAGTAGCTGTCGATATAATCCGGTGCCACAATGACGGGCGGAGCTGCGACATATACCGCCGCGTCGGCATCGTGAGGGATTCCGAAGGCGAGGAAGAACAGAAATGGAACTGCCGCGAGTGTGAACCGAAGACGCATGAAGGACTCCTCCTTATGTGCTCTGCGTGTCGTCCGGCGAGTTTTCATAAAGCCTTTTCCTTCGTGTCGGACCATTCCGGCTCCTTTCAGTTGGCTGGAACGAGCCGTCCCATCCAGAGGAAGCCCCACACGGTCGCCTGGTTCGCAAGGATCGGCGTGTCGACATCGTTCCATCCGAGGTTGTTGTTCTTGACCATGCGCGTGATGGAGTAGAGATGTTCCTTTATCGTTTCCGCCGGGTTTTCGGGATTGTCCGGCGTACGTGCCTTGATCTCGTACCAGCTTCTCCCGGTCCATACGAAGAGAACCTTCGGTCTGTCGCCCTTCCATGCGATCGGCGTCCGGGGGTTCTCGAGAATGCCGACGCGATCGACGAAGCTTTTCCATGAGGAGACCATCGTGAAGTTCGAGTTCATGACCCAGTCGGGAACATAGGTCGGCGACAACGCAACGGGCTGCGCGGCAACGGGTGCGCACGGCACCGCCTGCGCCTGAATCGTCTGCTGCCGGAAGGGAACGATCTGAACCTGCCGCGTCGAGGAAATCTGTGCGGCGTCCGCATAGGGGGTGATCGCTATAGTGTACGGATTGACGGAACCAACGACGTACGATGTCGGGGCAAGCGCTGTTCCGTTGTAGGATCCGTAGACCCAGACGCCGCTCGACGCGCGTACGATCGGGAATCCGTCGAACGTAACGAACCATCCGGCCGGCATGTTGTACGGCCGGTAGACATAGAAACTCATTCCGGCATACACCGGTTGCGATACGAGGACGGGCTCGACGACGTACGTCGCGGCCATCCCCGCTCCGGAAATCCCAAGACAGAGCAGAACGGTAAGTGCGATCAGGGTTTTTCTCATTGAGCATCCTTCCCCCTTTTCGAATCGGAGTCATCCGTGACTCCGCATGATACTCGGTCGTGACGTTCGATTCTGGAGAATAAACGCGCGCGTACAATGCCGACGCAAAAATAAACTATTTCAGCCGCTTGTGCAAGCGGGAAAACGAAGAAGCGTGTCGGCTTGCCGGACAATAGAATTAAACCGTGCCTCCTATAATGAGGATTGTCTTCACGATCATGAGTACCTTATCCCGGGATCCGCGAATCAATCCCCGGAGACGGGCAGAACCGGAATATCCCCCGATACGACCGGAGAGGGAGGGGCGTTTTCCGGCTGCGGCGGCGTATGGACCGGCGCCGACGGGGGCGGCGGCGTGTACGCGGGTACTTTCTGTCCGGGCTCCGGAGGCACATAGACCGGAGTTTCGGTCTTCTGCGGCTGTCGGGAAAACGGGACGTCGAAAGCTGCGGCCGCAGGCCTCGGGAGCTTGGGCCCGGCTGTTCCGGGAGATGGTGGAATATAGACTGGTGCTCCTTGCGGAGCCGTATTCGACGGAACCGGTATATACGTCGGAGTTCCTTTCGGGAGGACCGTCGACGGCTGCGTCGGCTGTTTTTTCGGAATGGCCGCGTCGCGTGACACAGGTATTGCCGCGGTCTCTGGCGGAAGAATCAGAAACCCCGCCGAAACGGGCGGTATTTCGGAAATCCTCGCAGGGCGTTTCGGATCCCAGAGAGGCTTTCTTCCTCCGTTACCGGGGTACGTGAGGATCCGCGAAAGCTCGGGGTGGTTCGGAGCGAGCGAGAGAGTTCGCCTGTAAGCGTCCTGGGCTTCGTCGAAATACCCGAGGGCTTCGTATGTCTGCGCGATTGCGAACCAGCAGTCCGCGTTTTTCGGTTCGTGCGAAACCGCTTGCCGGAGAACCGTAAGAGCCTGTGTAAAGAATCGCTGGTCGTACAACCTTCGGCCCTGTTCGAGCAACGTCGGCGGCATGGGAGTCGGAACCGGCGTCGGGGTGGGGTTGGGAGCCTTTCGCGGACGGGGACGCTTCTTCGTGTTCTTCTTCGGGACCTTCTGTGATTTCGGCTGGTTTTCCGATTCGTGGTGGATCACGCCATTGGCGAGGACGGGGAGGGCTTCGTCCGTCATCAGAATTGCGGATAGTCCCACCGCAACCATCGCATAGAGGAAACGTCTCATTTGAGTGGTGCCGCCTTTCTTGGGCCGTACAGCGGCATGGCGACGAGGTCGTTGAGCTGCACGGGATTCCGGGGATCTTCGTTGACGAGGCGAACCACGGCCTCGGACTGCTTGATGAAGGTCACCCGTACGTTTCCGACGACGCGAGGGAGGATGATGACGGGGTTTTCGGGATCGACGGTAACGTATTTGTCGCTCCGGACCACCTGGAGCGTATCTCCGACGACGAGGGAATCCTCCCGACCGAGCGTAATGATGTACTCCCGCTTTTTCCGGGTCGAATCCGCTGTCGGAGCGGCGAGTCTGCCCATCACGCGGTATCCGTTGTACCCTTTCATGATATCGTCGAACGCCCCGCGGACGGCGTTCTTGCAGGCCTGCCAGTACGGGGTTCCCTCGAACTGTTTCCACGTCGGCCTGCTCATCCGTTGTCCCTTATCGCCCGGCGTGAGCCGCAGAAGATCGATTCCGTCCTTGTGAAGCACGTCGAAAAGGGAAAACCCCCGTGCGCTCAGGAAGAATAACCGGTCGTCGCCGGGATTGAAGGTGAACCGCGTATCGGTTCCCGTCGAATTGCGGGCGTCGGAAACGCGCCCGGTCACTGGGTCGAACACACGCATCCGGAGCGAAATCTGTCCCTTCTGCCACGAACCGAGGACCTCTCGTTCCTTCGTCAGGGAACGGAACAGTTCGAGACGGACCGCGAATGCTCCGAAACGACTTCCGGGATCGTCGAGCCATCGGCTGGCCCTCGCCTCGTCGAGGATGCGTACGGATGCGTACGGATGCTCCCTGAAGAGGGAGACGAGATACTCCGTGATGCGATCGCACAGGACATCGACGGGGTAGTATTTGCTCTCCCAGACTTCGAGGCCCGTCTCATTGAGCGTCGGGAAAACCGCGACTTCAAAGGAGCGTTCCGTGACGACCGAAGCCTGCGCGGAGGGTGAAAACGCGGCGAAAAGGGCGAGGAACAGAAGGACTCTCCCGATGGATCTTTTCATGCTGCCAAGGTCACCTGCCCGACGGAAGAAAACTCTTCCAGTATGGATATATAATCGGTAATCCGCAGCGAGGCATCAAGAGAGACCGGGGAAGATCTCAGAACCGACCGCGCGGAAAAACTCGTCGATGTCCTCCTCGGCATGCACCAGAATCCGGTCTCTGCTCAGATACGAGTGACAGAATTCTCCTCGGTTGACGACGATGATCTTCCCGGGGCACATTGCGGGAAGGCGCGCCGCGGGTGTCACGGCGAGCGACGAGCCGACGACGAACAGAAGATCGGCGTCGTGCACGATGCGCTGGCAGCGTTCGAGGTGCTTTACGTTCTCCCCGAAAAAGACGATGTCGGGCTTGATGACGCCGCCGCAGGCGCAATGGGGAACCGTTTCCTCGAGCATCTTGCGCTTCGATGTGTCGTAGTCGTACGAACGACGGCAGGACGTACACGAACTCGACCAGATGCCGCCGTGGATCTCGAGGACGTTTCGGGTGCCGGCGCGCTGATGGAGGGAATCGATATTCTGCGTGACGATGCCCGTGAGTTTCCCTTCACGTTCGAGGTGGGTGAAAAAGCGATGGCTGAACGTCGGTTCGACCTGGTCGAGAATCCTGAGAAATTCTCTGTGGAATTCATAGAAGAACTCGGGTCTCCTGTGAAAGAAATCGATATCGAAGATCTGCTCGGGATCGACGTTCATCTTCCTGCGGTAAATACCGTTCGGACCTCGGAAGTCAGGGATTCCCGCGCTCGTCGAAAGCCCCGCCCCGCTCAGCAGGACGACGCGTCCGCTCTCACCGAGAGCATCGATACACTGTCGGACATGCGACTGATTCTGAATCACCGGAATCACCTCCGCACTCGGTATTATAGCCCAGAACGGACAATCGTGGCGCGCTGCAAGTTAATTTTTATTTTATGCAACCGCGTGCGCATTGTGCTAGAATCCCTTCAATTTGTCCAATCTGGAGGTGTTTTCCAAATGGCCAATCGAAGGCTCATGTACGGTGTCGATGATCGTCCTCCGTTCCCGGTCATGCTTCTCGCAGGGTTTCAGCACGTTCTTACACTTTTCGGCGCGACGACACTCGTTCCCCTCATTTTCGGTCCCGCAATGGGGATGGACACGGTTCAGATAGGCTTTTTCATTTCGTGCGTATATTTCGCGATGGGCATTGCGACGCTCATCCAGACCCACCCGAAACTCGGTTCGGGGCTGCCGATCGTGCAGGGGTCGAGCTTCAGCTTCATTCCTCCGATAATGACCATCATCACGGCCTTCAAGGCCGCCGGTCCTGCGGCGATAATGGGGCATATCGGCGGCGCGCTGATCGTCGGCGGCGCGACGCTTGCGGTCATCGGTTATTCGCGCCTTGTCTCCGTGATTCGCAAGTTCATCACGCCGGTCGTGATCGGACCTACGATCATGGCGATCGGATTTTCGCTCGCTCCGACGGCGATTCAGTTCAACGCCGCGAAATACTGGCCGGTTTCGCTCCTGGTGGTTGTCTGCGTATTTGCGTTCAGTCTCATCAGCAAGAAGAAGTTCCTGAATATCTTCGCGGTCCTTTCGTCCATCACGATCGCCTACCTTGTCTGCCTTTTCGGAACGCTCGCCGGGTTCTTTCCGGAAAGCCACGCGGCGCACGTGAACCTCGCGGGGATCATTTCCGCTCCGTGGTTCCGTGTGACCGGATTTCTCCCGTGGGGCGGTCTCTCGTTCGACGCGCTTTCGATCGGAGCGGTGACCGCCGGATTCTTCGCCGTCATGATCGAGTCCATCGGTGACTATCACTCGTGCTCCTACGTCTCGAACCTTCCGGATCCCGACGCGGAGACCATCAGCCGCGGCATCGGCGCCGAGGGTGTGAACTGCGTACTCGCGGGGCTCTTCGGCGCGGTCGGAACGACATCCTATACGGAGAACATCGGCCTCATCGGCCTTACGGGTGTCGCGTCGCGCTGGGTCGTGCGGACGGGCGCCGTCCTGCTGATCGTCATGAGCTTCATCGGGAAGCTCGCCGCCCTGATCGCGACGATTCCGAGCCCGGTCATCGGCGGAGCGTACATCGCTCTTTTCGGAATCATCGGCGCTCTCGGCATCCAGGTTCTCATGCGCGCGGACATGGGCAGCCAGCGCAATATCCTCATCGTCGGATTCGCGTTCCTGATGGCAATGGGTTTGCCCGGCTGGGTCGAGGGGAACAAGGACGTGTTTCTGGCGCTCGGGATCCCGGGAGAGGTTCTCTGGGCGATCCTCAAGACGCCGATGGCCGTCGCGGGACTCTGCGCAGCCTTCTGGGACGGCATTGTCCCGGGAACGCCCGAGGAGCGTGGCATCACGGCCCGGTAAGGACAGACGCACTCGAAGGGGACGCCCGACCGGCGTCCTTTTTTTGTTCGTTAGACGCCCTGCAGGAGCCGAAGACGAAAGAGTGCGATATTTCCGATGCTTGACATATATACCCCGGAGCTGTATAAATAACATTGCAATCCAGAGTGTTTTTGTCTGAAAATGGCGTGCTATAATAATCACTAGTGTGCACAAGACTTGAAAGCCTATAATTGCGAAGGAGGAGAGGGGAATGACCAAGAGGCTAGAAGTGTTCAAGTGCGAACTCTGCGGCAACATTGTGGAGGTGCTCCACGCCGGCGGCGGGGAACTGGTCTGTTGCGGCCAGCCCATGAAGCTCCTTGAGGAGAAGACGGCCGATGCGGCGACCGAAAAACACGTACCGGTCATCGAAGGTCACACCGTGAAAGTCGGGAGCGTTCCGCATCCGATGACCGACCAGCACTACATTGAATGGATCGAGATTATCGGAGGCGACAGAATCTGCCGGAAGTTCCTGAAACCAGGCAAGCCTGCGGAAGCCGTTTTCGACGGGTTCGCGCCCGAAACGAGCAGGGAATACTGCAATATACACGGATTATGGAAGGCGGGGAAGTAGGATGATTTCCAAAAAGATGCAGGATGCGTTTGTCGACCAGATCAACGAAGAACTTTTTTCATCGTATCTCTATATGTCGATGGCGGCGTGGTTCGAATCGCGGAATCTGCGCGGCATGGCGCAGTGGATGCGTGTCCAGGCGGGTGAGGAGCATGGGCACGCCATGAAGTTCTTCGACGAAATCGTCGAACGCGGCGGACGCGTGAAGCTCGCGGAGATCAAGGCACCGCAGTTCGAGTGGAAAACGCCAATCGAGGCTTTTCAGGCGGCTCTCTCACACGAGCAGCACATCACGAAGCGGATCAACGACCTTACGGACATGGCCATAAAGGAAAAGGATCACGCGAGCGAGATTTTCCTCCAGTGGTTCGTGAAAGAACAGGTCGAGGAAGAGGCGAATGCCGACGAAATAGTCCACAAGTTCGGGTTTATCGGAGAGGCCGGACACGGGCTCTACATGCTCGACAAGGAGCTCGGAGCGCGCAAGGCTGACTGATCCGGGCGGCCGGAAATCGCCGGATGACACAGCGGGGGACGGGAGCCTGTGGGGTCTCCTGTCCCCCGCCTTCGCAGGAGGAGGCGGTCAGGATGGATGTGCGACAACCCGATGCCTGCAAGGCGGGAGGCATCGACCCGAGAGCGCTCTTCACGCTCAACTACGGCGTCTACATCGTGAGTACCGCGTACGAAGGCAAGATGAACGGACAGATCATCAACGCGCTCATGCAGGTGACGGGCGATCCGATCTGCGTTGCGGCGTGTCTCCACCGCGAGAATTACACGACGGAACTCGTGCGGAAGAGTGGACGATTTTCCGTCTCCGTCCTCGAAGACAGTGCGCCGCTCAAGTTCATCGGGGTCTTCGGGTTTAGGTGCGGCCGCGAGTTCGACAAATTCCGCGAATGTTCCTTCACGCTCGACGAGAACGGCATGCCTCTCGTGACGGACTACACGATCGCCGGGATCGAAGCGAGAGTCGTTTCATCCCTCGACGTCCACACACATACGATCTTCATCGGAGAGGTCGAAAAGGCTGCGATCCTTCGGGACGGAACGCCTCTCACGTACGCGAACTACCACAACATCAAGAAGGGCAAGTCGCCGGACAAGGCCCCGTCCTTCGTGTTCAACGCTATAAAATGACAGGAGGAGACCCATGTATCCGCTCGAGATAAAACCGAACGTCTTCTGGGCGGGCGTCATCGACTGGACGCTCAGGGACTTCCACGGATATTCGACCGAGAAGGGATCCACGTACAACGCGTTCATCGCGAAAGGGACCGACAAGACCGTACTCTTCGACACCGCGAAGGCGACGTATACCGACGAACTCCTGCGGCGCGTACGGGAGATCATGGATCCGTCTGAGATCGACTATATCGTCGTGAACCACGCCGAAATGGATCATACGGGGAGCCTTCCCACGATGGTCGAGGCGATCCGGCCGGAGAAGATCTTCATGAGCAAGCCCTGCCTCGATGCCGTCACCGCCCACTTTGGTCCGCGGGACTGGCCCGTGCAGGTCGTCTCGACCGGCGACGAACTGCAACTCGGCGGCAAGACCGTCACGTTCATCGAGGCGCGGATGCTCCACTGGCCCGACAGCATGTTCTCCTATATCAGAGAAGACAGGCTTTTCGTCACGAGCGACGGATTCGGGCAGCACTATGCCACGAGCGAGCGCTTCGACGACGAGGTCGATCTCGGCGAGGCCATGCATCAGGCGGCGAAATATTATGCCAACATCCTTCTGCCCTATTCACCGATGATGGTCAAGGCACTTGACCAGATCGAAAGGCTCGGGCTCGATATCGACATGATCGCTCCGGACCACGGCGTCATCTGGCGGTCCCATGTCGCCGCCATCGTCGCCGCGTACAGGAAGTGGGCGACCGGGGCCGCGAAGCGCAAGGCGGTCGTCGTGTTCGACACGATGTGGCAGAGCACGGCGAAGATGGCGGCGCATATCGTCGAGGGGCTCATGGACGAGGGAGTCCATACAACCTCGATGGACCTCCACGTGACGCACCACAGTGATGTCATCACGGAGCTTCTCGAGGCGAAAGGATTCGTTCTCGGCTCGCCCACGCTCAACAACGGGTATCTGCCGCGGATGGCGGATACGATCTGCTACGTGAAGGGACTCCGGCCCATGGGCAAGATCGGCGCCGCGTTCGGCTCCTATGGCTGGGGCGGCGAATCGCTGAAGCTGCTGAACGCCGAACTCGAGGCGATGAAGGTCGCCGTCGTTCACCCCGGGATTCGCGTGAAGTATGTCCCGAGGGCGGAGGAACTCGCCCAGTGCTTCGAAATGGGGCGGACGATCGGAAGGGCGATCGTCGAAGCCGTGCCGGAGTAGTCCTTCGTGTCGCAGAACCGGAAGAACGTTGCCACCCCGGAGGTTTTCCGTTGCCTCCGGGGCTTTTTCGACGAGCTTTACGACGTCTATACGCGCCGGGAATACGTTCCTCCCGACCCCGTGGAGGCGCTTTACGTCTATGACGACCCGCGGGATCGCGAAATCGCGGGACTTGTCGCGTCGTGCCTCGCGTACGGACGTGCGGCCTCGATCTCGAAGAGCGTCGCGAAAATCCTCGGGCCGCTGTCACTCTATCCGAGGGAAGCGCTCCTGTCGCTCGGAAAGGGCGACCTGTGCCGGTTGTACTCGGGGTTCCGGCATCGTTTTACATCGGGCGACGCGATGGCTGCCCTCCTTTCGGGGGCGACGAATGTCGTCCGGGAGTTCGGGACTCTCGGAGCCTGTTTTCACTCGATGTTCGGCGAATCGGGAGAACTCGAGGGCGCGGCCGGCGCGTTCGTCCGGGAGATCCGGAGGGCGGGCGGACTCGAGGACGCGTTCCTGCTTCCCGACCCCGCCGACGGCAGCGCGTGCAAGCGACTCTTTCTCTACGTCAAATGGATGGTCAGGAGGGACGCCGTCGACCCGGGCGGGTGGGACGATATTCCAGCGTACTCTCTCATGATGCCCGTCGATACGCATATCTTCCATATTGGCCGTGAACTCGGGTTTACGACCAGATCGCAGGCGGATCTCCGGACCTGCAGGGAGATCACGAACGCCTTCGCGAAAATCAGTCCGGAAGATCCGACGAAGTACGATTTCTGCCTCTCCCGATTCGGCATCCGTTCCGATCTGGAGATCGGGGACCTGCTCGCAGGCTGTGCCGCCCTCACCGGTCCGCGCTGATCTCGTCGCAGAATGGCGTGTGGAACGCCGCCTGAAGGACCGCCGAGTCTCCTTCGGGGATATGCGGCAGCAAAAGCATGAGTTTCGTGATAATCGCCTCGCGGCTCATGTCCTTCCCCGAGATCACGCCCATCCGGAGCGTTTTTCGTCCGACCTCGTAGATGCTCAGATCGACGCCTCCGAAGACGCATTGCGTCGTGATCACGACCGGGATCGAGTGATTTCTCGCGTGTTCGATCGGCGGGAGCAGGTTCTCGCCGAGATAGGGAACGCCCCCCATTCCGAGCGCCTCGATGACGATGGCCTTCGGCTGCATCGCGATCGAAGCCTCGAGATGCCGCGCAGGATACCCGGGAAAGAGCGTGACGAGAAGGATGGACCGCTCCATGCGGAAGACGCCGTTTTTCTGGCGGAACGGTGCGTCGCCGGGGTCCGCGAAGACCGGACGATGCCGAAGCGACGGACCTCCGGCGTCGATCGTCCCGAGAACCGGGTAATTGATACTCGAGAAAGCCGTCTGCGTGTGGCTCAGGATCTTCTGCGACCTCGGCCCGTGGATCAGGAACCCGCCGAACGCGATCGAAACCCCCGCTTGTCCGCGCTTCGCGAGCGTCTTCAGGAAGAGAAAGGCGTTGCGGACGTTATCGACGGCGTCCGTACCGGGGACGTCTATCGGATGCATCGATCCCGTCAGGACAACGGGTTTGTCGAACCCGAGCAGCATGTAGGAGAGCGCCGAAGCGGAATACGCCATCGTGTCGGTACCGTGGAGGATCAGGAAACCGTCGGCGTCGCCGCGCCGTTCGAGGACGCAGGTCGCGATGCGCGCCCAGTCGTTCGGATGCATGTTCGAGCTATCCTTCGAGAGGAGGTCGACGACCGACACGGATCCGGACCGTTCGAGGTCGGGAATGCGGGCGATCAGCTGTTCCCCGCGCATCGTCGGCGTGAGCCCCTCGTCACCGGGGCTCGACGCGATGGTTCCCCCCGTCGAAATGACGCATATCCTCATGAACCGATTCCTCCCCGTCTGTGAGATCCGGGTCGCGCGCCGAGCGGGACCGGAAAGAGCTCGTCGAGCGTCACGAACCGATATCCCCGTTTCCTGAGTTCCCTCACGATCTCCGGGATCGCCCTGACCGTCGCATCCACGCCGTCGTGCATGAGGACGATTCCTCCCGGACGGACGGAACCGAGAACCCTTCGTACGATCCGTTCCGGCGACAACCCCGTGTAGTCGCGGCTGTTGACCGTCCAGTAGACCGTCATGAGCTCGGCCCTCCGTCCGGCCTCCTCGACGGAAGCGTTCGTTCGTCCTCCAGGCGGCCTGCAGAAGCGCACCTCCGTTCCGAGAGTATCCCGGATGATCGCGGAGCAGGCGAGATACTCGCCGCAGGCCTCATCCGGAGGCAGTTCCGTCAGGTTGGGGTGCGAGTTGGAATGATTCGCGACCGTGTGCCCTCCGTCGCGGATGCGCCGCAGAACCTGACGATTGAACGCCGCCTGCTTCCCGACGACGAAGAAAGAAGCTTTCACGTTCTCGTCGGACAGAACCCGCAGAAGTTCGAGCGTCCGCTCTCCGTGCGGTCCGTCATCGAACGTGAGTGCCACGGTCCTGTCGACGCGGGGCGCGCCGCACGCGACACCCGAGAAGAGAATGACGGCGCATAACGCGAAGAACACTTTCGGGCGGATGTTCATCCGGATCTATCCTTCGGCGGAGCGCCGACCGCGGACTTCATCGACACTGCGCAACAAAATCATGCCTCCCGCGAAGGTCAGCGAGACGATCGCGATACCGAGCCTCATGGATCCGGTCGCCTGCGAGACCAGTCCGAAGAGTGCAGGACCCATGACCCCCGCGAACTTTCCGGAGATGTCGTAAAAGCTGAAGAATTCGGCGCTCCGTCCCCCCGGTGTCATCGAAGCGTACAGGCTCCGGCTGATTGCCTGCGTTCCTCCCTGAACGATGCCGACGGCCGCGGCGAGCATCCAGAAATGCCACGGACGGGTGAGGAGAACTGCGCCGAGAGAGATCGCGATATAGCCGGCGAGCCCGACCGAGATCGCCCGTTTGCTGCCGATTCTGCCCGCGATCATTCCGAAAAGCACGGCGCACGGAACGCCGACGAACTGCGTCAGAAGCAGGGCGCCGATGAGATGGTCCATCGGAATGCCGAGCTGCGATCCGTAAATCGCGGCCATATGGATGATTGTCCCGATTCCGTCATTATAAAGCCAGAATGCGATCAGGAAGACGAACAGATCGCGGTGCGAGCGCACGCTCAGGAACGTGCGCCGCAGACGCCGGAATCCTTCGGCTATCGCGCTCCCCGCTCCGCTTCGCGGAGCCGGGAGCGGTTCGGGAACGTTGCGGAGGAGCGGGAGAGTGAAAAGCCCCCACCAGACGGCGACCGAGACGAAAGAGAGGCGGATGCCGAGCGTTCCGGGGAGCGCCACGATCATCGCCGCGTCGATCGCGAGGAGGATTCCGCCGCCGAGATACCCGAGCGCGTACCCGAGGGAGGAGACGGCATCTCCCATATGGCTCGGGGCGAGAGACGGCAGGAGCGCGTCATAGAAGATGCTCGCCGCGGAAAAACCGATGGATCCCGTGATGTACAGCGCAAGCGCCGCGATCCAGTCCCCCGGGCCGACGAACCAGAGACCGCCCGAAGCGAGGACTCCGAGCAATGTGAAGAGGGCAAGAAAGGACTTCTTCGCCGCGCGGATATCGGCGATCGCCCCGAGAATCGGCGCGAGAGCGGCGCCGGCGAGGAGCGCTGCGGCCGATGCGTAGCCCCACGAAACCGTGGGAAGCGTTCCGGGCAGCGACGATGCGGCCACCTCGCGGTAATACACGGGAAGGACGGCCGCCATGACGGTCGTCGCGAAGGCGGAATTACCGACGTCGTAGAGACACCACGAGAGGATATCCTTTCGTTTCAGCGCGGACAGCATGGGGGCATACGCTCCTTTCCGAAGCCGTATCACTCTAGCATAAAACGGGTGACCGGAGAGCACGATGCTATAATGCACACAAGCGGTACATGGAAGGAGTGGACACGATGCGCACCGGTCGTCCGGATTGGGACACGTACTTCATGATGATCGCGGCGGTCGCGGCGACCCGCAGTACGTGCCTGCGACGCCGGGTGGGAGCGGTCATCGCGCGCGACATGCAGATCATCAGCACCGGGTACAACGGAGCTCCGAAGGGGTTGCCGCACTGCGGCGAGGTCGGATGTCTCAGGGAACTCATGGGGATTCCGTCCGGCGAGCGGCACGAAATCTGCCGCGGGTCGCACGCGGAGATCAACGCAATCGTTCAGGCGGCCGCCG
Source organism: Lactivibrio alcoholicus (assembly GCF_055390895.1). Classification (NCBI taxonomy): domain Bacteria; kingdom Thermotogati; phylum Synergistota; class Synergistia; order Synergistales; family Aminobacteriaceae; genus Lactivibrio; species Lactivibrio alcoholicus. The sequence goes on along the minus strand of NZ_AP042471.1, from coordinate 583,704 downwards.
TCGGAACGCCCACGGCCGGCGCGACGATCTACTGTACGCACGAACCCTGCTCGTTCTGCACGAAGGCCGTCATCAACGCGGGAATCCGGCGTATCGTGTTCGCTCTGTCCTATCCGGACCCGCTGGCAGTCGAGTTGCGCTCGCAGGCGGCGATCGATGTCTCGCGTCTTCAGGAAGACATTCTCGACACGATGGCTCCGTGCCTCGGGAGTATGGCGGAAAACGAAAAACAAAATACGTAAAAATACACGGGGAGGGGGAAAACATATGGAACTTTCACGATCCGCAGCGATGGAGCTTCTCCGGAAACACAACAGGGACGAAGGCCATATCCGGCATGCTCTGGCAGTCGAGGCGACGATGCGCTGGTTCGCCCGGGAGGCCGGGGCAGACGAGGAACTCTGGGGAATGGCGGGACTCCTTCACGACATCGACTGGGAGAAGATGCAGGCGACACCTCATCTTCACACGAAGGAAGGGGCGGCGTGGCTTCGCGCGGAGGGGTATCCCGAGGAAATCGCGCGTGCGGTCGAGGCGCACGGATGGGGCCTCTGTTCGGACGTCGAACCGAAGAGCGATATGGAAAAGACGCTGTTCACGATCGACGAACTCACGGGGATGGTCATCACGGCGGCGCTCGTACGTCCGAGCCGATCGCTTGCGGATCTCGAAGTCAAGTCGGTGAAGAAGAAGTGGAAGGACAAGGCGTTCGCGCGGGGCGTCGACCGGGAACTGATCCTGAAGGGCGCGGGTATGATGGGTATGGAGCTCGACGACCTCATCCTGGGTGTCATCGAGGCGATGCGTCCTGTAGAGAAGGATCTCGGGCTCGGACTGCCGGGATAAGGCCGTTGCCCGAGAGCCGCGGACTCTCCCGGGCCGGACGTCGGTATGATGGCGGATGCTCCCGTGGGGTATGGTTGCTACCATTGGGGGCACGAAACGCATACATGAGCGGGAGGGGCGTCCATGACGATACGGGTACTGCTTGCGGATGATCATCCGCTGACACGGGCCGGACTGTCGGCATATCTTCGGAAGGAAAACGGAATCGAGCTGGTCGGGGAGGCTGAGGACGGTATCTCTGCATGGGAGATGGTGTCGAGGCTTGCCCCCGACGTGTTGCTCCTCGATATCCGGATGCCCGGTGCGGACGGGGTGACGGTTGCGAGACAGATCAAGGAAGCCGGTCTTCCGGTCTCCGTCATCATGCTCACGTCCTACGACGCACAGCAGTACGTCCTGGCGTCGCTCAGGGCTGGAGCTCGCGGGTTCGTCCTGAAGACGGTGACGCCGGAGAATCTGGCGCGCGCGATCCAGACGGTCGCCAGAGGGGGACTCTATCTCGATCCCGAAGTGGCGTCCGCCGTCGGTGACCGTGATTTCGCCCCGGAGCCCCTGTCGGCGCGTGAGCGGGAGGTCCTCATCCTCGCTTCGAAGGGACTGTCGAGCAAAGAGGTCGCCTCGGATCTGTTCATCAGCGAACGGACCGTCCAGACGCATCTCGCGTCGATCTACGACAAGCTCGGCGCGCGCAACAAGACGGAAGCGCTTCTGCTCGCGCTGAAATACGGCGTCGTGACCCTCGAGGAATTGCTTGAATGAGGCGACACCTCCTCGTCGTACTCACGCTGTCGATTCTTCTGCCCATGTTCGCGGTGCTTCTCGTCTCCGGTTTCGGTCTCGTGCATCACCAGTGGGCGGTCGAATTCGTCGCGCGTTCCTACGTCGAGGACCTTGCGGAAAACGTGGCGTCCCGGATCAGTCGGGACGCCGGTCCGTACTTGTTCTCGGATATGAATCGTTTCCGCATCTTCTCCTGGGGGCCGTCGCTTCCCGGGTGGGTCGCCGTCCTCGCGGCAGACGGCAAAGTCCTCATGGCGTCGCCGGGCGTCCGGAATCTCGCGGCGCTCTGGCGGCCCGAGCTTCCTTTCGGAAAGGCCGTCGAGATCCGCGACAAACAGGGGGAACGCTACACGATCGCGGTCTATCCGGTCGACGAGGGGTCCCGCTATGTCGTCGCGGCCGTCGCCTGGAACCAGCTCCTCGGTCCACTCGTCAGGATCGGGCATCTCTGGCCGATCCTCATCGTCCTCATGACGCTGGCGAGCCTTCTCGCGATCTGGGCGCTCTGGCGCTGGCTCATCGCGCCGATGCGGACCCTCGACACGGAGATTTCGTCCCTGCAGTGGGGCAGGGATCTTCCGAGAGCGGACGACCCGCAGGCGGTGCTCGAAGTCGGACGGATCAGGCGCGCGCTCTTCCGCCTCGCGAACGCCGCGATCGAGCGCAACGATCTCAGGAACAGGTACGTGACGGATATCGTCCGCGTCCAGGAGGACGAAAAGCGACGCATCGCCCGGGAGCTCCACGACGGCCCGCTCCAGGATATCACGGCGATGATCCAGCAGGTGCGTCTCTACAGGATGCCCGGAGTCGAGGAAGAGCGCGCCCGCCATCTGAGTCTCGTCGAAGAAACGGCGCACTCGGCGGTCCGCGAACTTCGGGCGATGTGCGACGAACTGTCGCCTCCCTGGCTCGAACTCGGAGTCGCGGCGGCGATGACGGGGCTTGCCGACCGGCTTTCCCGGACGTTTGGGGTCCAGGTCGTCGTCGAAGCGGATGAAACCGTGGAGACGACGTCCGAGCGGGTGCTCGCGATTTTCAGGATCCTTCAGGAAGCAGTTTCGAACGCCGTCCGTCACGGAAACGCGACCGAGATCACGGCCGAGATCGGGCGCGAAAACGGGGGGATCCGGTACACGATCCGCGACAACGGAACCGGGTTCACGCCGGACCTCGACTTCGAACACCTGCGGGTCCAGGGACACCGGGGGCTCGCGAATATGATGGAGCGCATGACGCTGCTCGATGGAACCATGGCGATCGAATCGGAGGCCGGATCCGGGACGCTTCTCGTCTTCCGCTTTCCGGACCGGCCGCCCGGAAGATCGACGGACGATCCCGCGGAAGGGATCCGAAGGGAGGAGAGCCCGAGAGCCGGGAATGGCTCCGGGGAATGACGATGAGACTGACCGTTTTGGGTGCCGCCGGAGAGGTGACCGGATCGAATTACCTCATTGAATGCGCGGGAAGCAGAATTCTCGTGGATTGCGGCATTTTCCAGGGCCGCGACGACGAAAAACGGAACGAGGCCCCGTTCACGTTCGTCCCGTCCACATTGAACGCGGTTCTTCTTACCCATGCTCATCTCGACCATTCGGGAAGGATTCCCCTGCTCGTGAAGCAGGGGTTCTCCGGAACGATCCACGCGACGCTTCCGACGCTCGAACTCCTCGGTGTCCTCTGGCGCGATTCGGCGAATCTCATGAAGGAGGAGGCCGACTGGAGGAGCCGGAAGAACGAGCGGAAGGGATTGCCGCCCGTAGGACCGCTTTATTCCTTCGAGGACGCCGAGAACGCGCTCTCGCACCTCCGACCTGCGAGCTACGACGACCGGATCGACGTCGCGCCCGGGATCGCGGTGCGCTTCCGCGACGCCGGACATATCCTCGGCAGCGCGATTCTCGAAATCTGGCTCACGGAGGGAGACGATCGCGTCACGATCGTCTTCAGCGGAGATCTCGGACCGCAGTCGACCGTCATGGAGCGGAATCCGGCGATCATTACCGAAGCGGATTACGTCGTCCTCGAATCGACCTACGGCAATCGCCTCCACAAGTCCAACCTCGAAAGCCGCGACGAATTTCGTTCCGTCATGAAGGATGCGCTTGCCGCGAACGCGAAGGTCATCATTCCGACGTTCGTCGTCGACAGGGCTCAGCGGATCCTTTACGAAATCATGCTGATGCAGCGCGAGGGAATCGTTCGCGACGTTCCGGTTTTCTTCGACTCTCCCATGGGGGTGGCGGCGACTGGGATCTACAGGAAGCATACGAACGTCATGTCGGCGGAAATCCTTTCCTGGACGGCGAAGGGGATCGATCCGTTCATGCCGGACAACCTGAAGTACGTCTCGGATGTCAGGGAGTCGCAGGCCATCAACGATGTCAAAAACGCGGTGGTTCTCGCCGGGAGCGGCATGTGTACCGGAGGGCGTGTCGTCCATCATCTCAAGCACGGCGCGTGGGATCCGAACAATCACGTCGTCTTTGTGGGATATCAGGCGAAGGGGACGCTCGGACGTCGCCTCGTCGACGGGGAAAAGGAACTCCGGATCGCCGGCGAGGACGTGACCGTGAAGGCGAAACTCCATACGATCAACGGTTTTTCGGCTCATGGCGACCGGAACGATCTCATGGTCTGGGCCACGAATTTTGTCCCGTCTCCCGGAGAGGGAGCCGAGGGACCGGTATTCATCGTCACCCATGGGGAACCCGAGGCATCGGAATCGCTCGCGCAGGGCATTCGCGAGATCGGAAGACCGGCCATCGTCCCGGCCCCGGGACAGGAGATTCTTCTCTCCTCCCGCAGGGATGAGGCCGAACGCGAGATTCTTCGCGCGATGCCCGCCGTGTGTGAGCGGGAGTCGGTCGAATGCCTGCTCGCCGAAATTTCGGCGCTTGCATCGGGGATGAGGAGCCGTGTAGCGTACGACCGACGCTACGAGGACGTCCTGCCGCTCCTGCAGTCGACCCGGACGCTGCTCGAGACCGCCGAAGGACACATGGCGGGCGGAGAGACCCCGGGGACATAGGTTCGGAGAACTCGTTTCGACCCCGAGGACATCCGACACATAGACGGACGGGGATTCCCGCGGACATCCGGAAACTCCCGAAGGAGTGGTCTCATGAGGCGGAACGGGGTGATCCGCTTTGCCGCCCTGATCGTCGGAGCAGTCATCGCGGCGGCAGCGTTCCATTTCGTCAGAGAACCGGACAGGCACCTTCTCGCTGCCGCCATTCCGGTGCCTGCCGGGGGAATGCCGTATCTGTTCGCACTTGGGCGCGGACGAGCGTTCGAGACGATACGGGCCGTGACCGACTCCGGAAACGGCGGAACGCTTTTTTCCACAATGCTGCGTCTCCTGTCCGGCGCGGAGCTCGCGGCCTTTCTTTCGGAATTGGGTGCGGGGAGCGTCTCATTCTGCGCTGCGGCGTTCTTTCCGGGAACGATATCGGACCGGGTTTCCGCCGGAGTGACGCCGGAATCATGGAAAGCGGCTGGTTTCAGTGTCAGCGCCGATGCGCCTGGATTGCGTCTCCGCCGGGGACCGGAGGAGAGCGTTCTCATCTCCTTCAACCGGACGATGATGCTTCTGGCGTCCGACGAAAAGTCCATGGAACGGATGCTCGCGGCACTTGCGGGGACGAAACCGCCGGCCGATGTCGTCTTCGATCTGGAGCCGTCATGGCCGAACCATGTGAGGATCCATGACGCCGGGCTCGTTGCGCATTGGGCGGCGCTTTCGCGGGTCGCGCTCAGGTCGGGAGACCTCGTGGTCGATATCGCGTGGAAAGAGAGCGGCCCGTTCGGTCGGCTCCGGTGGAAAGCCGACGGATTGTCGGCGATGCTGTCCGACGAGTTTCGTGTTTTTGGAGATCCGGTCCTGTGGAGCGAATCCCTGATCATGCCGAAGCCGGTTCATTTTGCGGCCGGTCTGTCTCTCGGCTCCCTCTTTTCCGATCGCCGGGGCGGGGCCGTACCGGCGAAGCTCTGCGAGCGGCTGAAGGTGGATCCACGACAGATGGCGGGCTTCCTTCCCGGTCCGGTCGTTGCGTGCATCGGGGGAAATTCCCGTTTTCTCGTATTTTCGCTTCCGGGCGTACTCCTCCAGTTTCCGGGCAGGGGCGACGCCGGGCGAAGGATGGCCGAGGCGTTCTGGAAACAGGACTGGAGCGTTCTCGTCCCATCCGTCGAGCGGATTGAGGGATACGATTCGGGGGGGACTGCTTCAGTGCCCTTTTCACTCGTCGCTCTCTCGAACGGGGACAACGCGATATACGGCCTTCTGGACCGCGAATATCTCGCCGAAGGAAAATGGTCTCCGCTCCGATCCGGTATTCCGGTCCTCAGGGAATATCCGAAATCCGTCGCGTGGGCCCATCTCGAGACCAGTCGTCTCGACGAGACGAGAGAGGCGCTCTCCCTGGCGAGGCAGGCGGCGGAACGCTTCGGCCTCTCCGGGGATGTCGTTTCGCGGCTCGACGGCACGTTGGCGTCGATGCGCGGGATCGGGACTCTTTCGATCGTTCTTCCCTCGATCGACGAAGGGTATGCGGAATGGATCCTGCCGCCGCGAGGAAGGTCGGAAGTCCGGTGAGGCAGAAACGACGCGATGCGCGAAGGAGTCGGTTACATGGAGAGACATGAATGCTACTGGTTCGTTGAGGACACACCGTTCCCGTGGGAATCGGAAGTGATCGGGGCTCTTGCCGGTGCGGCACGGGAACAGGGGACCGACATCTCGATTCTCTGCGCTGGAGGGACGGAGAGCTTCGGCGTCGAGGCTACGTCCTGGGCTTCGCTCAACGCGGTGGAACGCTCGCTTCTCGCTGGAACGCGCGGAGCCCTGTGGCATCTCTGGGGACGGCCGCCGAAGTGGTGGCCCGCGGTCCGACTGCGCGCGAGGACGATTCATTCCTCCATGGACCCCGTGTCGCAGTGGCGGGGACATCCGACGTCGCTTTTCCGTTGCAGGGCCGAACGGGGAGAATATTACATCCCTCCCGCGTTCGACTACCGCGTTCCGATGGAGGAAGGGGATGGAGCCCCCGACGAGGTGAAGGCGCTGATCCTCGCTTGCCCGAGATCAGGAAGCCTCTATCCCGGGTTCCGGGACGTCGTCCGTCAGCTCGGGAAATCGGTCTATTCGCTCCCGTTCCCCGGCGTGGCGGTTCCCTGGAGCATCCCGCTGGCGTCCCACGGAGAGGCCGTGCGGCGTTTCGACAGAACCGGCGGCGTCCTGATGATTCCGACCGTAAACGAGTCGCTCGCGCTTCTCGCGGCCCGGGCGGCGCTTTCGGGAGTTCCGACGGTCGCGCCCGTCTCCCCGCTCCTGGCGGAGCTGCTCGGGGACGACGGATTCCTTTCGCCTGCCGACAATGCGATGTCGGGATGGAAGGACGTACTCGCGGACGCGTTCGGCGAGGCCGGGCGCGGCGTCGCCGCGAGGGCGAGACGTCGGGTTCGCGGCGAATATCAGCGCGAACGCGGCGGTGAAGCGATCAGACGATTGTACGCGTCGCTTCTCGGCGGCAGATGACGCTTCGCGCCGCGCTCGTCAGGGCGGTGTCGCGGGCGGTGTCGTCCGCCGCCGCCGCCGGAATCCTCGCGCGATGTCTCGAGTGGGGATTGCGTCGCGTTGGACCCAGAAGGGCCGTGGGACTTCTCAATCTCGAACGCGCGTATCCGGAAACCGACGGAAACTGGCGCCGGAACATCATTGATTGCGTCTATCGCAGCATCGCGCTGACGACGGCGGAGTATCTGTGCCTCGTGAACCATCCGGATTCGATCTCGGACTGGGTCACTGAGATCGATGGGGAAGAACACCTCCGGAATCTTCGCGACAGCGGCCTGGGGGGAGTGATCCTGTCCGGGCACTACGGGAATTGGGAACTTCTCGGAGCGTGGCTCTCGATCAAAGGGTACATGTCCGGCGTCGTCGTCAGAAATCCCGATGCGGAAGATCTCGCGGACCTGATAGAGTCGTTCCGGACCTCGGTCGGAGTGCGGACGTTCGAGAAGACGGTGAGCCTCAAGACGCTTCTCGGTATCGTGAAACACGGGGGGCGCGTCGGAATCATGCCCGACCAGGCATGGTCCTCCGTTCACGGAGTGTCGTCGGAGTTCTACGGACGCCCGTGCTTTACGGCGCCGGGAGCGGCGGCGATCGCGGTCCTCGCGGGAGTTCCGGTCGTTCCGGTCGTTGCGGTCCGGACGGCGCCGTTCCGTCACAGGATCGTCGCGTCGCCTCCGTTCACCGCGGAGCCGGGAAGCGACAGGGACGAACGGATCCGGCGAACGGTCCTCAGAATTGACCGGACGCTCGAGGAAATCGTTCGACACCGGCCGGATCAATGGCTCTGGCTCCACAGACGGTGGCCGCGTGCGACCGGAGACATCGCTTGAAAGAATGATTCGAAAGTGTTAGTCTTAATAATCCAAAGACCGATGGAAAGGGGAGAAGGCCATGATCTTTGAACTCATGTCGAAAGGGACGGTCGTGCGATTGCCCGATGATCGTGCAGGTTTGCCGGAGCGCGAAGACGCGCATGTTCTGCTCCTGCTCCCCTACAACCGGTTTCTTCTCGGCACGCCTGGAATCCGCAGAACGGACGAATGGGTGCTCGGGAAACTGGGGAGCGGCGAGACGACGGAAGTCTTCCTCTACGACAGTCGTCCCGTCGTGCTTTCCCTCGGAGACAATGGAACAGTGACGCTGTCGAACGATGTCGTCGCGAATCTCCGCAGCCGGCTTTTCGAGCAGATGCTGCCTCCGGGCGAGCATCTGCCCGCGGCGCTGATCGTTCGGAGCCTGATCCAGAACGGCTCCTCGGTCGACGACGAAGTCGTCAAGAGCGAACAGACGTTTTTTGACGCACTCGAAAAGGACGAGATGGCCCGGATGGCATACTGGGGGATCCGTTTCGCCCTCGTACGAGGAGACTACGGGGCCGTGACGCGCATCAAGACGTGGCTCAAGAACGCGGCAGGCGTCTTCGAGGAAGGGGTTCCCCCGAGGGTGTGGTTTTCGCTGACTGATCTTCCGGGACGGAAGGACATCGGCGAGATGGAGACCTATTCCTTTACGCTGGACGATCTCCAGAGGATGCACTCCCAGAGTTCCCGGCCGGTCGTGCTCTACAGCAAGACCGGATACCTGATCCTCGCGGAGCAGGCCGTGGACAACACCGAGACGTCGTTCCGGATATGGATGTATCTCCCTGTGCCGATATGGAACGAGCTTCGGGAAAAACGCAAGCTCTCCATCAGGGAGATCGTATCCGCCACATGGGGGTATATCGACGCTCTCGACGCAATTGCCGAACGAGGGCGCTACGGTGTGCAGCACCTTTCCTCCGTGAACGGAGCGACGAAATAGCTTCCCGAAAACGAAAACAGTAATAAAAAGACAGGCGGCACGGGACTCCGATGTCATCCCGTACCGCCTGCGTCTTTTCGTCGGTGTCGCCCCGTCCTCAGCGGGCGAGGAACATATACAGCCCTCCCGCAACGACGATTCCGATGAGAATCCACTGGACGAGCCCCATTTTCTTTCCCTGCGTTTCAGCCATACTGCCCCTCCTCGCTCTCTCCGCGTCCGTAAAGGTCTGAACGACGCGACTTCCGGCGAATTGTACTCCGTCCGGGGCGAAGAGCAAGCGACGCGCGATCCGGAAAATTTCAATGTGCTTGAAAAGGACGAAAAAGTCGGCCGATTTCTCAATGGTTCTCATGGAGATTCTTCCGTTCTCATCGGTTCGCTCCTTTTGCGCCCCACGCATCGTCGCCTAACGGCATCGTCCGCATCCGTGACATCCCTTCGGACACCGCCATTTCAGCCTCGCCGACGGGATACGGCGTCATGGCCGTCAGTGGATCGGGCGGTTCAGGAAGTAGACGCCGAGGCAGATGAGGAGGATGGACGCGGCGAGCAGCGTCATATCGACCGGCGACGACAGGGGCATCGAGAGGGCGCGCTGGAAGAAGCTCACGATCAGGACCATGATGATGACCTTCGTGATCCGTCCCTTGAGTTCGTCGAGAGACTGGATGTCGAGTATTGACGACGAGTTTCCGGCACGCGCGACGTCGATCTTCGAGATGAAGAGTTCGTACAGGCCGAAGCTGACGAGGAGCAGGATGACGCCGATGAGGTACAGGTCGATGCCGCCGATGATCCGGACGACAAGCGTCTCATGGGCTGCGCCTGACGCAGTCCGGATCGCCCCCAGCAGTGCGTGGCCGATCTCGAAACTTCCTCTTACGAAGAGAGCGAACGAACTCAGCAGACTGAAGACGACCGCGAGAAGGACAAGGAAACGGGAATTCCAGAGGAACAGCTCGAAGAGCCTCTCGATCCTGTTCTGTCGCGCGAACTGCCTCCTGTATCGGAACGACTGGGACGATTCGTCCGGTGCGTTCTGGTCGGACACTCAGTGCACCTCCTCGGCCTGATGCGTATCGGAGGGATTATAACAGGTTTCGTCTTTTCTCCGGTCTTTGTGGAGGATACAATACACGGGCAGGAAGGAGTGTTTCCGGATGAAACGACTCTTCGCGACGCTGAGTCCAGCGGAGCCCGTCCAGCGGGCCGATGTCTGGATCGTCGTCGATGTCCTCAGGGCTACGACGACGATGGTTTCGTTCTTCGATGCGGGAGGAACGGAGCTTTTTCCAGTGGAGGAAGTCGCCGAAGCGTTCGCCCTTCGCGACACGATGCAGGGGCACTGCATGCTTTTCGGAGAACGGGAGTGTGTCCGAATTCCCGGATTCGACGCCGGGAATTCTCCGTTCGAGATGACGGTCGACATGGTCGCCCGTTATCCCGTCGCCGTCATGACGACGACGAACGGAACGAGGGCGGTCCGGCGCGTCGCCTCTTCCGGGGCGCTCGTGCTGGCCGGATGCTGCCGGAACGCGAAGACGCTCGCAGGGCGCGTGGGCGCCGCGGAGACGGTCGGGATTCTTTCGGCTGGGCGTCTCGGCCGCTTCGCGTTCGACGACACGCTCTGCGTCGGTCTGATCGCCGATCGGATTCTCGCGGAAAACGCGCCGGAATCGACGGATGACGGCATCCTGGCGGCACTGGACCTCTACCGTCTCCATGCGAGAGCTCCGGAAGCCGGGCTGCGCCGCGCGGAACACGCCCGGATTCTCGACCACCTCGGTTTCTCCCGCGATATCGCGTTCGCGGCGGAAGCGGACTCGTCGGAAATCGTTCCCGAACTCGAACGGAGAGACGGGAATCTTTGTTTCGTTCCGGGGATGAAAAGCGGTTCGCTCTGAGGGGGAGGGATGCGTCATTCGGCGGCCTCCGGACGGACGAAAGAACGAAACGCGCTACTGGCGCGTCGCCAGCGCGCCGGATCTCCTGCTGTTCCGCGCCCGTTTCACGGACTACTCCTTCCGCCGTCACGCGCACGAAGGGTATGCGATCGGCGTGATCGAGGAAGGCGTGGAACGCTTCCACCACCGCGGGAGCGACCATGCCGTCGTCCCCGGACAGGTGGTCACGATCAATCCCGGAGAGGTCCACGACGGGGAACCCGGAACGCGGGAGGGGTTCCGCTACCGGATGATGTACCCGTCCGAAGGGCTGGTCGCGGATATTCTCTCAAGCGACGGATTCGCCCGCCCGAACGTTCATTTCGTGTCGGCGACCGCCGACGATCCGGATCTCGCGCGGGCTTTCGTCGACTGTCACAGACTTCTCGAACGCTCCGACTCCCGCGACGATCTCTGGGAGCAGCAACGACTCTCCACAGTCTTGAAAACGCTCTTTGAGCGGTGGGGACAGAGGGACCGACTCGACGGATCCCGCACGGAAAATGAGCGCGCGATACGTGCCGCGGCGGACTATATCAGAGCCAACGCCGCCCGGGGCATATTGCTTCGCGACGTGGCGACCATCGCGGGGTTCTCGAAGTATCACTTTCTCAGGAGCTTTTCGAAAGTCCTCGGAATTTCTCCTCATGCGTACCGGATGTTGTGTTGCGTCGAGCGCGCAAAGGCTTTCATCCTCGGCGGAGGAACGATCGCGGCGGCGGCCGCGGAAGCCGGATTCGCGGACCAGAGCCACTGCACGCGATGGTTCAGGGCCGTATACGGTGTCGCGCCGGGGGAATTCCGGCGCTCCTGCCTTTCAGGAAAGCAATTCCGTTCAAGATGAATCCTTTCGCCTCGCGTATCATTGTCGCGAAGGGGGCGGTACGATGAGAGAGGGATTCCGGAGAGGAATCGTCCTGTGTCTTCCAATCTGCGTCGGAGTCGCGGCATACGGCGGGGTCTTCGGCGTCCTCGCGGCGGCGAAGGGGATTCCGGTCTCGTTCGTCGCCCTGATGAGTGCGTTCGTATTCTCCAGTTCGGCTCAATTCGTGATCGTGGATATGTGGGGCGAAGCCGGGTTCTGGGCCATTCTCGGCTCGGTCGCGTCGATCAACATGCGCTACCTCCTGATATGCGCGTCCGTTGACCGGCTGCTCTCGGGAATGTCGCTGCCGCAGCGGATGCTTCGCGTCCATCTCATCGGGGACGAAAACTGGGCGGTCGCGATGGCGGCGCGAACGGACGACGCCGGGAAAGCCGACATCCTCTTCGCCGGAGGGTTGTGTTTCCTCCCCGTGTGGCTTGCGGCGTCTCTTGCGGGACGGCTCGCGGGAGGCTGGATCCCCTCTCCGGAGCGCTTCGGTCTCGATTTCGCGTTTCCGGCGCTCTTTGCGGCACTCGTCGTATCTTTGTGGAGGGGGAGAGAGGATATCGCTCCCTGGATCGTAACGGCGTGCGTGACGGTTGCGGTCGATTCGTTTTCCGGCGGCGGATGGGGCGTTCTCGCGGGAGGGCTCGCCGGAGCCGGATTCAGGGGGCTCTCCGAAGGAGTGCGGACATGACGACCGGCGAGGGGATCCGAGTCATTCTGAGTTGCGCCGCCGTCACGTTCCTGCTGCGTTTCGGAGGTCTCTGCCTCGCCCGAAGCCTCGGGGAAAGTTCGCGCTTCCGCAGGGTTCTCGACGCTGTCCCCGCATCGATGATGCTCGCGTTTACGGTCCACTCCCTGAGGGATTTCGGAGCGTCCGGAATATGTGGTATCGTCGTTGCGGTTTTCTTCATGAAGAAGAGCGGCAGTCCCATGGCGGCGATGGTGTCCGGCGTTGCGGTCGTGGCGCTCTTGCGCTCATTCATGTGACGAAGGAGGGAAAGACGGTGCCAGATATGACCATTGACATGCTGGATACTCCGGCATTGCTCGTCGGCAGGAAGAGGCTCGATGACAACCTCCGGTGGATGCAGGAGAAGGCGGCCCTTGCCGGAGTGCGCCTGCGTCCGCATACGAAAACGCACCGGTGTCCCGCAATCGCGCGCATTCAGGAGGGCCGCGGCGCGAAAGGCGTCACGGTCGCAAAACTTGGCGAGGCGGAGGTCATGGCGCGCGAAGGATTGCGCGATATCTTCATCGCGAACGAGATCGTCGGTCCGATCAAGCTGCGGCGCCTCCGGGTCCTCGCGGAAACGGGAGTACGCCTCGCGGTCGGTGCGGATCACCCCGACCACGTCCGGATGCTCTCAGACGCGTTTCGCGACGCTCGGAACCCGATCGATGTCCTCGTCGACGTCGACACCGGCGACCCGAGGACCGGAATCGTTCCCGGCGACGCGGCGGTCGGACTCGCGCGGAGCATCGTCCGCGCCCCCGGTCTCAGATTCAGGGGAATCTACACGCACGACGGCCAGAGTTACGACGCCGCCGACATGAAGTCCGTCATCGCGATCTTCCGCGAGAGCCAGGAACGGATGGTCGCGCTCGCTGAGCGGATGCGATCGGAAGGACTCGAGGTCACTGACGTCTCCGTGGGGTCCACCCCCTCGCTGATGGTCGCCGACATCATTCCGGGAGTCACGGAGATCCGTCCCGGAACGTATGTTTTCATGGACGCGGATCAGGCGCAGCTCCTCGGAACATACGACCGGTGCGCCCTGACGGTTCTGGCGACCGTCATCAGCCGTCCGACGCCGGAACGCGTCGTCCTCGACGCGGGAACCAAGGCGCTGACGTACTATGTCCAGACGGACGGAATCACGCGCGCGACCGGACACGGAAGGCTGAAAAGCCATCCGGAGATCTTTCTCGACAAGCTGTCGGACGAGCACGGATCGTTCGATATCCCGACAGGGGCGGGGCTCGAGTTCCGCATCGGCGATCGTCTCGAGATCATCCCGAACCACGCGTGCCCCGCGACGAACCTCTACGAGACAATCAACGTCGTCGAAGGGGGACGCGTCGTCGACGCGTGGCCTGTGCTCTGCCGCGGGAAATCGCAGTGAGGTCGGTCGAATGAAGCTCTACCTTGTCAGGCACGGAGAGGCGCTCCCGAAGACGTCCGACACGACGCAGCCGCTCTCGCCGGAAGGCGTCAGACATGCCGGCCTTGCGGCGGACGCCCTGTTCAGGGCGTCCGCCGCTCCCGTCGCGATCCTTCACAGCGAAAAGACGCGAGCCGTGCAGACAGCCACGGCGATCTCGGCCGCCCTGCCGGGACACCCTCCGCTGCAACTCCGGAAGGGACTTTCGCCGGAAGCCTCCGCCGAAGACTGGGTGACGGAAGTGACGTTGTCGCGGACGGATATGGTAATCGTCGGACACCTGCCGTTCCTGTCGCGTCTGGCATCGCTCCTGACCACGCGCGATCAGGAGCGGGCCCAGTTCGCGTTCGAAGCGGGAGGAGTGCTGTGCCTCGAGCGTATCGAACGCGGATCGTGGGTTGTCCGGTTCCTTCTCGGTCCGTCGTGTGCGTTGCCTGCGGGGGATGCCCCTTTCACCGGATGGTGTCGAGAAACACGAGAAGGCGCTGGTTCAGGCGTTCCGCATCCTCCTGCATGAGGAAATGACCGACCGAGGGCCACTCCTCGTACTCGAGGTTCGGACAGAGCCTTCTCAGGTACTCCTCATGCCCGGGCAGTTCCCGGCGCGCGGTGAACTTCGCGTAGATCGCGAGCGTCGGAGTCGTGACGGGGCGCGCATCGGTCCATCGTTCGACGCGGAGGAAATCGAGGATCGAGCTTCGCGACACGTATTGCGGCGTCGCCGATACGCGCCCGAGGATCCACTCCCTGAGCGCCTGCGGCGTTTCGGGAGCGAAGCACGAGGCGATAAACCCGCGCCGGAGACTTTCGAAGGCTTCGCGGTCCCGTGTTTCGAACGGCTTTCCGAACTGCGCGAAGAGCTTCGAAAGGTTTGCCTGGTCCTCCGGGGTCTCCGGGACGCGAAAAAACGCCCCGTCGACGTTGACTAGCGCAGCTACCCGCTCGGGATGTCTCAGAGCGAATGTACGGATTGCGTTCCACCCCATGCTGTGTCCGACGAGCACGGCCCGCCGGATTCGGAGATGGTCGAGAACGCGCCCGACCGAATCGGCGAAGAGTTCCTGCGTATAGGCGATATCGGGGGCGTCGTTCCCGCCGTGACCCGGAAGATCCATCGCGATCACGCGACGGCTTCGTGAAAGCCCCTCGATCTGTCGTGACCAGAACGTTCTGTCGCAGCTCCAGCCATGGACGAAAAGCACCGGAATTCCTCCGGACCCCTTGTCGGAACAAGAGATCCGGAGCCTTCCTCCGGCCGGTACGCATCTGTCCGACGCGAGGGATGCGGATGCCGAAGACATCAGAAGAAGCAAAGCGAAGAGCCACAAACCTGCGAAATTCCGTCTCATTCGATAATCACTCCCTGCACGTTGTATCGATTTGAACAGGACTCTCCGCGACGCAAAAAAACGGCGCGGGACTCCCGATTCTTTCGAAGCGGCAGACGCGCCGGATACGTTGCGCCGGAAAAGGGGACGAAAATTACATTTGTTTTGGAGAGGAAAAGAGGTACAGATCCGAGGGTTCAAGTTCACCTTCTTCGATCCTGCACGCAGGAAGCACAGCGACCTCCGGATCCCGGACGGCCTCTGGCGGCTCCTTCCATTTCCCCGTTTCGAGACGCTTCAGGAGGGGTTCCATCTGCGACGGTGTCCCATGGAAGAGCTTGAAATCGCCATGATCCTCGCACCATCGTTCCGCATCGGTCAATTCGTCGGTCGAAATGCGCACCTTTCTGTTGATCGCGATGATCGTATCTCCGAGAAAGGTGATCGAGCTGTAGTCGCCGAAATACAGAAAACGCACGAAAGGTTTCGCCCTATCAACGAGAGCGCCTGGAACCAGTGTTGTCATATCTCGTATTCCTCCCAGTCTGCCGGACGGTCATTTTATCGGACTTGCGGTTCACGGAGATACGGTAGCATATTCAGAATAAATAATCGAGTCTCAAGACTCTTTTGAGGCATGGATTATGCCTCAAATCCTCCTCGGCGTCAACAGAATACTACGTATGTATATTTTGTTTTATTTTTATACAAAAAAATTATCATATTCCGTGAAATACTAAAAAAATATTGTTTTGATTAAAATGATCAGGAGAGATTTGAAGTGAGGAGACTGGGAGGGTAGGGCTGATTGGGCATACCGCTAACCCGAAATCTCCGGACATGTCCGAAAAACGCACTCCTGTTATCTTTATGCGTGTTTTCGCGGGGAATCAAGCGTTGCAGCGGGTATAATACGAACACCACCTCATGCGTTCCTGAAACGCATCGAATGCGGGAACACGAGGCTTCCAGCCCGTTTCTGGGGAGGCGGTTTTCTTCCGAAGAGACAATGAACTCGAGGGCGAAACGACCATTTCGGTTCATCGCTGTTGAACGAGAGGTGGTCGAGGATAATGTTCCCGAATGGGGAAATAGCGGCTGGCAGAGATTGCCGGCGATGATGGGAAGTGGCGGAGGGCAGAGGATTCGAACCCCTGGTGCTGAAAGCACAACTGATTTCAAGTCAGCCGCCATAGACCACTCGGCCAGCCCTCCGACCGGGGTCATTATACAGAATTCCCGCCGGCCCCGCCACTGCGCAGGTGGATTTCGGCCTTCGTTATGGGAGGAATGGGAGATGGACGAGGAACGGAAGGAAAAAATACTGCGCAGTTATGTGTGCGCTCCGTCGACGGTGGCCATGGTCGGGGCATCGCCGAAAAAAGACCGCCCTGTGTTCACCGTGATGAAATATTGTCTCATGCATGGATTCCGCATTTTCCCCGTCAATCCGCAGTATGCCGGACACGAGATTCTCGGCTGTTTCTGTTATGCAGGCATTCGGCAGGTACCCGTCGTTCCCGATATCGTCGCGTTGTTTCTGTCTCCGAAGACACACGCTCCGGTCCGGGAAGCGATGTCCGCGATAGAATCTTCCGGACGGTCGGTTGTGTGGATGCAGCCCGGCGCAGAGGACGACGAAAGCGAACGGTTGTTTCTCGACGCCGGATTCGAGGTCGTTCGGGACGACTGCATCATGCGTGCGCATATGCGCGCGTGCGGAGGGGGCCGGAAGGAGTAACGACACAGTACACGTCATAACACTTCGGGAATGAATATAAATTTTCCTGCTTATGGTATATAATTTTATACTGATGTGATGTTTTCCGTTCCGGATGGAGGTGGACTTTTCTGAAACTCGAGATTCCGGTGACATTGCGTGTCCGCTACGGAGAGACGGATCAGATGGGAGTCGCCTACTACGCGAACTATCTGACGTGGTTCGAAGTCGGCCGAACGGAGCTCTGCCGTGTTCTCGGGCGCCCCTACGAGTCGTGGGAACGCGAGGGGATCTTCCTCCCCGTCGTCGAGGCGCACTGCCGGTACAAGCATTCTGTACGCTACGACGAGGAGATCGTCGTATTCACGAGTTTCGGCGATCTGAGTCCCGCGTCCCTTTCCTTCCGTTGTCGTGTTCTCAGGAAGAGCGACGGCAGGCTTCTCGCGGAGGGGTGGACGAAGCATGTTTTCGCGGGCCTTTCCGGAAAGATCATACGAGGCGGTAATCCCATGGCGGATTGGATCAAGGAGCAGCTGAACTCTCGAATTGGAGGTGGCGAAAACGGTGAGCAAACGTGCGATTCTGTTGGGAAATGAAGCGATCGCCCGGGGGGTCGTCGAGGCGGGATGTCTCGTGGCCACGGCCTATCCCGGAACGCCGTCGTCGGAGATACTCCCGTCAATAGCGGAGTGGGCCGACGAACTAGGTACCAGAACCGTCGTCGAATGGGGGGTCAACGAGAAGGTCGCGTTCGAGATGGCGGTCAGCGCGTCCTTTACGGGAGTCCGATCCTGCGCCGTTATGAAGCAGGTCGGACTGAACGTCGCGGCGGATCCGTTCATGAGCGCGGCGCATTTCGATCTCAGGAGCGGCATGGTACTGATTTGCGCCGACGATCCTGGGCCGCACAGCTCCCAGACCGAGCAGGACAGCCGCTTCTTCGCGATGTTCGCGAAGGTCCCGTGCTTCGATCCCTGCGACGCCGTCGAGGCGAAGGCGATGGTATTCGACGCCTTCGATCTCTCCGAGAAACACAACATCATTACGATGCTCCGTCCGAGCGTTCGTGTGGATCACTGCCGGCAGGACGTCGAGCTCGGCGATGTCATCGCGAAGGACCAGGGCTTTCGCTTCGAGAAGGATCCGATGCGCTGGACCTGTCTTCCTGCGGGGGTCCGGATCAACCATCCGAAACTCAACGCAAAGAACGACGCGATCCGCGAGGAGTTCGAGAAAGACTACGCGAAGTACAACTATGAAGTGAAGGCGGCGCGCCCCGCGAAGCTCGGAATCATCGCGTCGGGAGTCCAGTTCTCCGTCGTGATGGATATCGTCAGGGGATGGGGACGCGACGACATCGACGTTCTCAAGATCGGAACGCCCTATCCGCTCCCGATCCGGATGGTTTCCGACTTCATCGGCAGACACGAGACGACGCTCGTTCTCGAAGAGACGTATCCGGTCATCGAGATGCAGCTCCTCGACAGGACGAAAGTCCAGGGACGGTGGAACAAGGTGGTTCCCGGAGCCGGAGAGTTGTTGCCCGAGGTCGTCGAGGGGATCATCTCGAAGGCTCTCGGCATCACCGGGCCGGCCGGAGCGGATCCCGACCTCAAGGCCGCGCTCGAGGAACTCAGGATCACTCCCAGGAAACCGATGCTCTGTCCGGGGTGCCCGCACCGCGCGAGCTTCTTCTCGATTCGGCAATCGCTCCCGGCCGCGATCAATCCGTCGGATATCGGCTGCTACACGCTCGGAATCAACCAGAAGGGCGTCGACGCCGTCATTGATATGGGCGCGTCAGTGACGATCTCGTCCGGATTCTTCATGGCGCAGAAGGCGAGCGGTGCCGAC
Source organism: Lactivibrio alcoholicus (assembly GCF_055390895.1). Taxonomy (NCBI): domain Bacteria; kingdom Thermotogati; phylum Synergistota; class Synergistia; order Synergistales; family Aminobacteriaceae; genus Lactivibrio; species Lactivibrio alcoholicus. The sequence continues at coordinate 564,816 of NZ_AP042471.1, read as the reverse complement.
CTCAAGCCCGTCGTCGCGACGATCGGTGATTCAACGTTCTTCCACATGGGGATTCCCGGACTCGTGAGCGCCGTCTACAACAAGCACGCGATGGTCCTCGCGATTCTCGACAACGGAATCACGGCGATGACCGGCGGACAGGCGAACCCCGCCGTCGGCGACAAGCTCCGCAAGGGCGAGACTGGTGCGGTCGTCGATATCGAAGGGGTCTGCCGGGGGTGCGGCGTGTCGTTCGTGAAGGCCGTCGGAGCCTACGACGTCGCGGCAGGAAAGAGCGCCGTCAAGGAGGCCTGGGAGTACGCGAAGGCCAACGGAACTCCGGCTGTCGTCATCTTCCGGCATCCGTGTATGCTCCTTCGCCGGAAGCAGGAGACGATCCGCGTTCGCGTGAACCAGGACGCGTGCGTCGGGTGCAAGTTCTGCATCAACTTCTTCAACTGTCCCGGGCTCGTGTTCGACGAGGCGAAGAAGAAGGCGTTCATCGAAGATCGCTTCTGCGTGTCCTGCGGCGTGTGCCGGAATGTCTGCCCCCATGGGGCCATCGTTGCGACGGAGGGGGAATAGCTCATGCAGTACGTTATCGTCGGCATCGGCGGGCAGGGGATCCTCTTTTCGAGCAAGGTCCTCGGGAAGATTGCCCTTTCACGGGGCGAGAGCGTCATGGGCAGCGAAGTCCACGGAATGGCGCAGCGCGGCGGATCCGTCATCAGCCACTTCAAGATCGGGGATTACCGGAGTCCTCTCGTCAAGGCGGGAGAGGCTGACATTCTTCTCGCGTTCGACCAGAACGAGGCCGTGAGAAACCTGCACTTCCTCAGGAACGGCGGCGCGCTGGTCGTGAACGTCCACGACGCGCCGGCGCTCGGGAACGCGCATTTCAAGGCCTATGTCGCATCCCGCGGCATCAAGGTCTTTCCGCTCGCCGGGTACGATATCCTGAAAGCGCACATGAACGGAAACTTTCTTTTCCTGAACGTCCTCATCGTCGGAGCCATGTGCGGCGCCGGCGTGGCGAACGTGAGCTACGACGAAGTTCGGAATGCGGTTCGGGAGCTTTCACCAGCGAAGTTCGCCGACGCGAATCTCAAGGTCGTCGAATTGGGATATGGAGCGATTGCCGGCGCGTAATTCCGGACTCGACGCTCTGAAGGGAGCTCCTCGTGGGCTCCCTTTTTTCGTAAAGGGGTTCACGCTGGTCGAAGTTCTGATCGTGCTGCTGATTCTCGGGATCTGCTCCTCGATGACGCTCGTCTCGAAACCGGAGGTTACCGATACATCGAGTGACGCACATCCGGTCGTCCGGGAATCGGAGGCAATCGCCTCGTGGCTCAGCCGGGTCTTCACCCGGGCTTCCGTGACGGGACGGTTCTTCTACATGCGTCCTGGAACGCAGCCCGTACCGCGTCTTCGTGTTTACTGGACGAATCCGAACGAGACGGAGACCTACGAAACGGGCGAACGGTGTTTCGTCGCCAATCGCGGTTCGCTTCGGGATTCGTGGTATAGTCCTGTGTGGGGTACTCTTTCCCCTTCGTTCACGCTTGCCGCTTTCGCGGGCGCCGGAGGGGGGACGCCGGTACGGTATATCGTCGTCACGCCGCGTGGTTTGGTTTCGGTGCGAAATACGCCTCCTTCCGATTGAAACGGCGGGATAATGGGAGTATAAGACGAGGGTATCGTCGAAAAAAAACGTTTCGTAACGCGATGGACATCCCGGTACGGGCGAATCGTGATTGGAGGTTATGTGCGGAATGGCGGCAGCGGTAGTGAAACCCTGGTGGAGAGAGACGATCGAGACGATCCTGTGGGCGCTTGTTCTCGCGCTGATCCTGCGGACGTTCGTTGTGCAGGCGTTCTGGATTCCGAGCGGATCCATGGTTCCCACGCTCCTCCCCGGAGACAGGGTTCTTGTGGCGAAGTTCTGGTACTGGTTTCAGGAACCGAAGAGGGGACAGATTATGGTATTCAAGTACCCGGTGGATCCACAGCGTGACTTCGTGAAGCGTATCGTCGGGCTTCCCGGGGATGTCATAGAGATCAGGGATGGAATCGTGTCGGTCAACGGAGCGCCGATCGCCGAGCCGTATATCAGGAATCATGACCTCTTTACGCTGACGGAAGGCCCGGTTTTTCCGAAGGTTCCGCTCACGGTCCCGAAGGGATCGTATTTCGTGATGGGGGATAACAGACCGAATTCCCAGGACAGCCGCTTCTGGGGGGTCGTCCCGAAACAGAACGTCCGCGGCCCGGCCTTTATCCGCTACTGGCCGCTTGACAGGGTCGGCCTGCTGGATTAGGAGGCAGGGGAGAACGGATGGCACGTACTGTCTGGTTCCCCGGTCACATGGCCCGGGGAACCCGGAAGCTTTCCGAGCTCGCAGGAAAACTCGATCTTCTTCTCGAGGTTCGCGATGCGCGCGCGCCGGAGTCGACGTCGTCTCCGGCGGTCCGGACGTTTTCTCGCGAGCTGCCCGTCTGGACGGTTCTCGCGAAGCGGGATCTCGCGGAGGAGGAAATCACGAAGGAATGGGTCAGGTTTTTCGAGCGGAGCGGGGGAAGAGCGTGGGCGCTGAACCTTCTCTCGCCCAGGGTCGATTCACTCAGGCGGGCCCTTCTTTCGGCCGCCCCTTCCCATCGTGAGATACGTCTTGCGGTCGTCGGTATTCCGAACGTCGGAAAATCCCTTCTCCTGAACGCGCTTGTCGGCAAAAGCCAGGCGCAGGTCGGCGGGATTCCCGGCGTCACGCGTGGCGTGGCGTGGTACCGAGGGAACGGTCTCCTGATCGTGGACTCTCCGGGAATTCTCGATCCCCATTCCGGCGAAGCCGCGCATCGGCGCCTCGCGTGGCTCGGGTGCAGCAAGGCGGACGTCATCGGCGGTTTCGACGTCGTGGCGGCGGATCTCATCGCTTTTCTGAAGACGACGCATCGCTGGAAGCTGATTTTCGACGCGTGGGGGGTTGCGGACGAGGAAGAAAGCCCCGGGGAGGCGCTCGAGCGAATCGGACGCCGTCTCGGGTGTCTCGTCGCTGGTGGGCGTGTGGACCTCGAGCAGGCGGGAAGACGCCTCGTGGACGCGTTTTCGCGCGGAACTCTTGGTTCCGTGAGCATCGAGGCGCCGGACGGAGAGCCATGACGATCGAACGATCCATTGGCGCGGACGAGGCCGGAAGGGGGCCGCTCGCCGGTCCTGTCGTCGCCGCGGCAGTCCTGCTGACCGAAGAACAGCGGAGTCTTCTCGTCGAAAACGGACTTGCGGATTCCAAGCGCCTGTCGGCGTCAAGGCGCGAGGCGCTTTTCGCCCTCATGCGGGACGCGGGTGTCCGATGGGCTGCCCAGGCTGCGTCGGTGGAACGGATCGATTCGACGAACATCCTCCGCGCGTCGCTCTGGGCCATGGGGAAAAGCGCGATGAAAATCGCGTCTCCTGATGACCGCGTCCTCGTCGACGGACCGTACGAGATCCCGGATTTCCCGATGAATCAGCGCGCCATTCCCCACGGAGACGCCCTCGTTCCCGACATATCGGCCGCGTCGGTGATCGCCAAGGTCATCAGAGACAGGATCATGCTCCGACTCGATGCCGTCTTCCCCGGATACGGATTCGCACGCCACAAGGGATATCCCGTCGCGGCGCACTACGAAGCGATCGCGCGGCTCGGACCGAGCGCGATCCACAGGCGTTCCTTCAGGTTGTTTCGCCCGTGAGCCCGCAGATCGGCGGCATCCACGGATCGCCGGGATCCGGAGAAAACCTCCGCCAGATCGAAACGCCCGGCAGGCAACAGCCCGTACGCCCCCTCGACAGGGCGATCGCCGACGGCAGCGTCGTCGAGGGAATCGTCCTCGAAGCCCGCGACGGAGAGTATCTCGTTCGCATCCTCGGTCAGAATCTGCGCGCCCTAGCGACGCTCCCGCTCTTTCAGGGGCAGCGTTTCCGGGCCGTTTTCGATTCTTCCGGCGATGTTCCCCTCCTTCGACTGACCGAACAGGACTCGGCGCTCCTCGGACCGCTCCATGAGCAGGATCGCGGCGTTGCGACGGCCCTGCTGTCGCGGGGGCTCCCCATCAAGCAGGAGGTTCTCGACATGATCCGGTCGGCATGGCTCCGCGCGGGAGGGGATCCCGATACGCTCGGTTCCTTCGTGGAGCTCTGGGCACGCGGAATTCCGCTGAATCCGGAAGCCGCCCGGCTCATTACCTGGTATTCCGGGATGAGCGCGCAGGATGTCGCGTCCGCATGGAGGAAGATCCGCGAGGAGCTTCGGCGGAGACTGGCATCCGGCGAGGATCCGAGGCACGCGATCGAAGCTATGAAGGGAAGCGACGACGAGATCGGAGCATTTCTCCGCGCACATTCGCATCTGTCGCATCCTCCCCGGGAGGGGCTTGATCCGGCGCTTCTCGCCGCGACGTGGTGGCCCGCGGGAAATGGTGACGATCCGCTTCTCGCGCGCGTGACGGTGTCGTCCGGGTGCGTCGGCGACCGTCCCTTTTACCGTCTTGTCTTCGGTGTCGAAGGAGAATCGCTCGGCCAGGTCGAGGGAGACGTCGAAAGCGACGGCCGTTCGATCGTTCTGACGCTGACGGCCGAGCGTCTGTCGGCGTTCGAAAAGCTCCGTTCGAATCGTCACGTTTTGCGCGACTCCCTGCAGGATCTGTCGATGGCGATACAGCATATCGGTGTCCGCCAGGGCAGGCGGGAGATCCGTATCGGCGGGCGGAAGGTGGACGTCCAGGCGTGAGCGCGAAGCGGAAACAGCGAGAACGGGCCGTCGCCCTCGAATACGAGAAGAACGCCGACGCGGCTCCGCGCGTGACCGCGAAAGGCGAGGGGTTCGTCGCGAAACGGATCGTCGAGATCGCGACGGAAGCGAACGTCCCGATCGTCGAGGATGCCGCTCTCGTGAGCGCACTGCTCGCCCTCGAAATCGGACAGGAAATTCCGGGCGAGCTGTACGAGGCCGTCGCCCGGGTGCTCGCCTTCGTCTACAACATCGACCGGGAGATGCGCAAACGACCATGACCGCGCCGCATCTGCAACTCGGAAAACGAGGCGAGGACGAGGCCGCCGAGCGTCTTTCCGCACAGGGGTTTCGCATCCTCGGGCGGAATATCCGGAACCAGTGCGGCGAGATCGACATCCTCGCGATGGACGGAGACGAACTCGTCGTCGTCGAAGTCCGGGTCAGGACGATCGGCGAGATGATGTCGCCGGAGGACTCGGTCGGTCCGCGGAAGATCCGCAGGCTCGTCAGAGCAGGAACACTTCTCGCGGAGTCGCGGAACTGGCAGGGGCCGTGGCGGATCGATCTCGTCGCGATGACCGTCGACAGGAATGGGGAGTGGAAGGTGGAGCACATTCGCGACATCACCGGCGGAGCGTGGCAGAGTTGAGTGCCGTCCACGGAATCACCCTCCGCGGGATAGAGGCCGTCCGCGTCGAGACCGAGGTCGAAATCACAGGAGGACTCTTTTCGATGTCGATCGTCGGCCTACCCGACGCCGCAGTTCGGGAGTCGAGGGAACGCGTCCGCGCGGCGCTTCGCACTCTGGGACTCCAGGTTCGGGGCCGCGTGGCGATCAACCTCGCTCCCGCCGATCTGCCGAAGGAGGGGGCTCTGCTCGATCTTCCCATAGCGCTCGGACTGGCGTCATCTCTTGGCGCCGTGACGGTTCCGGAAGGCGCCATCTTTCTCGGGGAACTCGCGCTCGACGGTCGCCTCCGACGCGTCAGGGGCGCCGTTCCGGCGGCGATCCTAGCCCGGAAACTCGGCGTTTCCCTGTATGTACCGGAGGAAAACGCCCGCGAGGTCGCCCTTGTCCGCGACGCTCGTGCGTATGCCGTTCCCGACCTCGCGACCCTGCTCGCCGCCCTCGGGGGCCGAATGGAACTCGCGCCCGTCGAGGCGGCTGCCCCGGGAGAAGAAGACGTCCGGCCGGACCCGGATTTCTCGGATATCCGGGGACAGGCTTCGGCGAAGCGGGCGCTCGAGATCGCGGCGGCCGGACATCACAACGTTCTTCTCGTGGGGTCTCCCGGGAGCGGAAAGACGATGCTCGCGCGGGCGCTTCGCGGCATCCTCCCGCCGCTCTCCGAAGCGGAGCTTCTCGAAACGCTTCTCGTCCAGAGCAGCGCCGGCGCCCCCTATGCGGGAGGGCGCGAACGCCCCTTCCGGCCGGTCCACCACACGGCGAGCACCGTTTCCGTCTGCGGAGGAGGGCACTCGCTCTCTCCGGGCGAGGTGACGCTCGCGCACCGCGGGGTTCTCTTTCTCGACGAATTCACCGAATTCCGCAGAGACCTGCTCGAGGCGCTTCGGCAACCCCTCGAGGACGGCAGAATCACCGTAAGCCGCGCCTCGGGAACCGTCGAATTCCCGTCCCGGGTCCTCCTCGTCGCCGCGTGCAATCCCTGCCCGTGCGGGTGGCAGGGCGACCCCGTCGAACGATGTTCCTGCGTCGCGTCCGACATCGAGCGCTACAGGAGGAAGCTTTCCGGTCCGATCATCGATCGGATCGACATGTACGTCTCCGTTCCGAGACTGCTTCCCGAGGAACTCATCTCCGCGGCGGACGTTCGTGCCGAGGAGAGCGTCTCGATCCGCCTCCGCGTCCGGCGCGCGCGGGAGGTCCAGAGGAGGCGCTGGGAACCGTCGGGGTTCCACTGCAACGCGGAGATCCCTGAGCGGCTGCTTCGAAAGACCATCGGACTCGCCGATGACGCGAGGGCATTTCTTTTGGGAATCGCCGGGAGCCTGAAGCTTTCGGGACGGGGGATCTCCCGCGTGCTCAAGGTGGCGCGGACGGTTGCCGACCTCGCCGGGACCGGCGAGGTCGCCCGGGCGCACATCGCGGAAGCGCTCGCGTACCGAAAAGGCGGTGGCTCCCTGTGACAGTCGTGCGCGACGCCCTGATCCTTCTGAACGGACCGGCGACTCTGGACATCCGCGTATGGGAACGCGCCCGCTCCGGCGGCGTATCGCCGGAGGACATCCTTGGCGGCGACCGTCGGGCGTATGGGGCGCTCGGAATCTCCGGAACCTCTGCCGGGACTCTTTCGGAACTTGCGGCTTCCGGATTTCCGGAACGCGAACGCGATCACGCGCGGCGGAAAAACGTGCGGATCGTCACCTGCGAAGACATGGACTATCCGGACGCGTTGCGGGGCATCCCCGACGCTCCTCTGGCGCTCTATGTCGCGGGGAGCCTGCCGTCCGGCGTGTCGGGTGTCGCGGTCGTCGGCACCCGGAAGTGCTCGTCCTACGGACGTGCGGTCGCCCTCGCGCTCGGAAGTGCGGTTGCCGAAACCGGAGGGACCGTCCTGAGCGGAGGAGCGCTCGGAATCGACGCGGCGGCGCACGAAGGCTGCCTCGACGCGGGAGGAACGACCGTCGCCGTTCTCGGAACGGGATCCGATGTCGTCTATCCCTCGGGGCATGAGCGACTCTATCGGCGGATTCTGGAACGTGGGGCAACCGTAACGGAGTACCCGTTCGGGACGCGGCCGAAGGCGTGGCTGTTCCCGCGCAGGAACCGCATTATCGCGGCCCTTGCGGAGCGTCTCGTCGTCGTCGAGGCGCCCGAAAGGAGCGGCGCGATGATTACGGCGCGCATCGCGCTGGAGTACGGACGCGAAGTGTGGGCCGTTCCGGGGCGGATCGACGAAGAGTGCGGCCGCGGAAGCAACCGTCTGCTCGCGGACGGCGCCATCCCTCTGATCGATGTCGGCGAATTCGTATCGATTCTCTCGAACGGACAGCTGTCTCTCTTCCCGGAAACGTCCGGACCGGAGACGCCGGAGAGCGGGATGACGTGTGAAGAGGTAAAAATTCTGCATATTCTCCAAAAAAAAGCGAATCAAACGGTTGACAACATCGTGTCCGAAGGTACAATGACTGCCGCTGACGTTTTGTCCGGCCTTTCTGTTTTGGCCGCGCGTTCCCTCGTTTATCAGTCCGGACCCGGTCGCTGGAGCGCTGCACCGGAGATCCGGAAACAGCCATGAAAGGAAGATTGAAGAGTGCCCATACACGGATACCAGCGGAGCGATGACGCGGCCATGGATGATTTTCTCGTCCCTTTCCGCACACGGATGTTCGATAAACTTGAGCGGCAGTATCTCGACCTCGACGCGCAGGGACTTGCCTACAGGTACATGGCTGCGGGGGAAATCCCCGCCGATGTCCTTGAGAAGGCCTTTCAGGAAGCCATCTATCTCGGGCGGATGAAAAACGCGATGATCGACTCTCTCATGTTCGAAGCGCTCGTCGAAGCGCTGATGGAGGACCGGACGTTCGATATCCAGGGGAGCCAGGCGGATCCGGTCAACATGTGCGCCGGCAGAAGCTGGTTCTGTTAGGGATGGCGGCGGCGAAAAAAAGTACGCCGTCCGCGAAGATGGACGGCGACATCGGGACGAGCGGGACGAAACGAAGAATGAAAGCGCCTTCGGCGACCGGAAAGGACCCCGCGAAACCGTCGGAGAAAACCTCTCCGAAGAGGGGCGCTGCGAAGGTGGCGAAAACCTCGCAGACCGGAAAAGCGTCGTCGAAGACGACGACTCCGAAGATATCGAAAGAATCCGTCCTCGTCATCGTCGAGTCTCCCACGAAGTCGAAGACGCTCACGAAGATCCTCGGTCCGGGCTATACGGTCCGGGCAAGCGTCGGGCATGTCCGCGACCTGCCGAAGAGCCGCATGGCCATCGACATCGATCACGATTTCGCGCCCGAGTACATTCTCGTCAAGGGAAAGGCCACGCTCAGGAAGGAACTTGCCGCGATAGCCGGAAAAAGTTCCTCGGTTATCCTCGCGTCGGACCCCGACCGCGAAGGAGAAGCCATCGCGTGGCACCTTGCCGACCTCCTTGGGATCGATCCCGCTTCGGCATGCCGCGTCCGTTTCTACGAAATCACCCCGGCGGCGGTCCGCGAAGCGATCGGAACGCCCGACCGCATCGACATGGACAAGGTCGACGCGCAGCAGGCGCGGCGCATCCTCGACCGACTCGTCGGCTATACGCTGAGTCCCCTCCTCTGGAACAAGATCCGCTACGGACTCTCGGCCGGCCGGGTCCAGTCGGTCGCCCTGGCGCTGATCTGCGAGCGCGAGGAGGAGATCAGCGCCTTCGTTCCGACTGAATACTGGAATGTGACGGCATCCGCGGAGGCGGATGGCGGACGGCGCTACTCGTTGCGGGCGGACAGTCTCGACGGGAAATCCCTCTGGAAAGAGGGCAAGTCGCTTCTCATCCCCGACGCCGAAACCGCATCGTTCGTCGAGGACGAAATCCGGAGCGCGGCGATTACCGTACGCTCCTACGTCACGAGGGCGAGCGTTCGGAAACCCCTCGCGCCGTTCAAGACGAGCACGCTGCAACAGGAAGCCTCCCGCCGTCTCGGTTTTTCGCCTCGCCGGACGATGGGAATCGCCCAGTCGCTTTTCGAGGGCGTGACGATCCCGGGCCGCGGACCGACGGGACTCATCACGTACATGCGGACGGACAGTCTCAGGACGGCTCCGGAGGCGATCGCGGCAGTCCGCGAATACGTCGGATCGCGCTACGGCGCCATGTATTTGCCCGAAGAACCGAATCGTTTCGAATCGAAGGTTCTGTCTCAGGATGCGCACGAAGCTATCCGACCGACGGATGTCGGGATCGACCCCTCGTCTCTCGAGGGAGTCGTCGAACCCGAGCAGCTTCGTCTCTACTCGATGATCTGGAAGCGGTTCGTCGCGTCCCAGATGGCTCCGGCCGTCGTGGAAAACGCGACGCTCGACGCGGATGCCGGCCGCGTCGGGCTGCGGCAACTCGGCGAGAGTATGCGTTTCGACGGCTGGAGCGCGGTGTGGCCGCTCGATCTCAAGGGGGAACTTCTGAAGCCCGCGACGCCCGGAGAACCGCTCGCGCTTCTCGATGTCGAGAAAGAACAACGCTGGACGAAGCCTCCCGCACGCTATTCGGAAGCCTCGCTCATCAAGGTGCTCGAGGAAGAGGGGGTCGGACGTCCATCGACGTACGCGTCCATCGTGGAGACGCTCTACGATCGCGTCTACGTCGAGAGGAACGAAGAAAAGCGCCTGCAGCCGACTCCTCTCGGGATGACCGTGACGGAATTCCTCAAACGCTATTTCGGCGGGGGGAGCACCTCTCCGATCGTCGATACGGGCTTTACCGCCAGCATGGAAGAAAGCCTGGACGAGGTCGAAGGCGCCCGCAGACGGTGGCTCGATGTCGTTCGGTCGTTCTGGGATCCGTTCCTGAAGACCGTAGAAAGCGCGAAGGCGGCGCCCAGGGTGCCGCTTCCGGAACCGGAGCCCGTCGGCAGGGACTGCCCTGAATGCGGGAAACCGCTCATCAGGAAGAGAGGCCGTTTCGGGGAGTTCATCGCGTGCACAGGGTATCCGGAATGCCGCCATACGGAGCCGATCAGGCAGACGACCGGCGTCGCGTGTCCCAAATGCGGCGCGACCGAAGGCGGAGAGATCGTCCGGCGAAAGAGCCGGAAGGGAAGGACATTCTACGGGTGTTCCCGCTATCCGGACTGCGACTACGTCTCCTGGAAGGCCCCCGAGAAGCCGAAATGTCCGAAATGCGGCGGCGCGACGGACGGAACGACGTGTGCGGATTGCGGGCACATTCTGGGGACTGGGAACGATGCCTAGGGTCACCGTCGTCGGCGGCGGTCTCGCCGGATGCGAAGCCGCGTGGAGGCTCGCGAAGGATGGGTGGAGCGTCGATCTCCACGAGATGCGTCCGGTCAGGACGAGCCCGGCGCACCGTACCGCCCTGCTTGCGGAGCTCGTGTGCAGCAATTCGCTCGGCGCGCTCGAACCGACAAGTCCGGCAGGCATTCTGAAGGAGGAGCTTCGCCTTCTCGGCAGTCTTCTTCTCGGGTGCGCGGAAAAGGCTGCGGTTCCGGCCGGAAAAGCGCTGGCCGTCGACCGTGAGTCCTTCGCGTCGCTCGTCACGGAGGCGATCGAATCGTGTCCGTCGATCACGATCCATCGCGAAGAGGTTTGCGAAATTCCGGAAGAACCGTGCATCGTCGCGACGGGCCCCCTGACGTCGCCGTCCATGGCTTCTGCTCTCGCGCGCGTGACGGGCGAAGAGTATCTCTACTTCTTCGACGCCGCGGCTCCTGTCGTCGTTCTCGACAGCGTCGACGAGGATGTCGTCTATCGCGCGGGGCGCTACGGACAACGAGGGGACTATCTGAACTGCCCGATGACGGAAGAACAATACCGAGCGTTCCACTCCGCCCTGATATCCGCCGAACGTGCTGTTCCGCACTCCTTCGAGGACCCGAAATACTTCGAAGGGTGCCTTCCCGTCGAAGTGATCGCCGCGAGAGGTCCCGAAACGCTCCGGTTCGGACCGCTCCGGCCCGTCGGACTTCCCGACCCCCGGACGGGACGGGAACCTTTCGCTGTCGTTCAGCTCAGGCAGGATAACAGGGATGGGACGCTCTACAACCTCGTCGGTTTCCAGACTAGCCTCAGGTGGGGCGAACAGGATCGCGTTTTCCGGCTCATCCCGGGGCTCGAGCGAGCCGAATTCGCGAGATACGGAGTCATGCACCGGAACGTCTACGTGAACGCTCCGAAGGTGCTCGATCCGTGGCTGCGCGTGCGCGGCCGGGAGGCGCTTTTTCTGGCCGGACAGATCACGGGGGTCGAGGGCTATCTCGAAAGCGCCGCTATGGGAATCGCGACCGCGGTGAATTGCGCCGCACTCGGACGGAATCCGGAACGGCCGCCCGTGTGGCCGCGCGAGAGCGTGACAGGATCTCTGCTGCACTATCTGATGAACGCCGAACCGGCACGCTTTCAGCCGATGAACGTGAACCTGGGAATCCTCCCGCCCGTCGCGGGGAAACGGATCTCCAGGCCGGATAAGTGCCGGATCGCCTCGGAACGGGCGCTTGCCTCAATGAAGCGTTTTCTCGAAGATCTTCGCATAGGCTGAACATACGCGCCTCCCGCAGCGAAGCGCATCTCTCCCTCAGAGGCACGCTTCCTTTTCTTCGGGAGCGCTCGGACAGGAATTTCCCGGGAAAAAGGATATCGACAACGGTTTTCCACGGACGAAGCGCGGATATGCACGTATTCCGCGATCGCGATAAATTCCATTCTTTTGAAAAGTTGCTAGAGTCTAGAAAAAGGTGCTAAAATATTGTCATGCCAGAACAGTTATCAGCTTCGGTGGATTGCTTTCTTGATACGTTGCGCTTCGCACGGAACGCTTCCGGGCATACGGTCGCGAATTACTCGATCGATCTCTCGCAATTCGTCGAGTATGCGGTCGCAAGAGGCGTTTCGTCGATGCGGGACGTGGACTCGCGGATCATACGGAGTTTCCTCCGCGATCTCGTCGGGTACGGGTATGCGAAGACATCGGCGGCGCGGAAACTTTCGACCATACGGAGCCTGTGCTCCTTTCTCGTCGAGCGACAGGAACTCAAGGTCGATCCGAGCGCGAGCGTCCGGGGGCCAAGGCTCCCCGGACGATTGCCGAGGGCTCTTTCGCGCGGGGACGCGAAGCGTCTTGTCGAGGCCGTTCCGGAGGACGATCATGCGGCGAGGGACTCCGCCGTTCTTGAGTTGTTGTACGGATGCGGGTTGCGTATCGCTGAAGTCGTCGGGCTCACATGGGATGCGGTCGATCTCGGGGAGCGATGGTTGCGTATTCTCGGCAAGGGAGACAAGGAGCGGATGGTTCCGATGGGACGGTACGCCGTTTGTTCTCTGGAACTGTGGAAGCGGGAATGCTCATGCCTGTCGCAGGGAAGGGATCTTCCCGACATTCCGGGGGCGACTTTCGTCTTTCCCGGCAAAGGGGATTCTCCGATGACCGTCAGGACGGTCGCCCGGATCGTCGATCGCGCCGCCCTGAAGGCCGGCATCCCCGGGGTGACGCCGCACGTCCTGCGACACAGCTACGCGACGCACATGCTCGAAGGAGGCGCTTCGATCCGGGTGCTTCAGGAGCTTCTGGGACATGAATCGATCGTCACGACGCAACGGTATGTGACGGTGACCGCCGATCGCCTGAGGGAAAGCTACATCAGAGCTCATCCTCGTGCGAAGGAAGGGGATTAGGGAATGTTCGAGGGAACGACGATCGTCTGCGTCCGGCGCGGAAACGCGGTGGCCATGGCCGGAGACGGCCAGGTCACGTTCGGGACGCAGATCATCAAGGCCGGCGCCAAAAAGGTGCGCCGGTTGTACAAAGGGTCGGTGCTCGCGGGGTTTGCGGGAAGCACTGCGGATGCGATGACGCTGCTCGAGCGGTTCGAAAACCGGCTCGAAGAGAACAGCGGCGATCTGACGCGATCCGCCGTGGCCATGGTCAAGGAGTGGCGGACGGATCGTACGCTCAGACGTCTCGAGGCGATGCTTCTCGTCGCCGACGCGCGGAGCACGTTGTTGCTTTCCGGCGCGGGGGACGTTCTCGAACCGGAAAACGACACGGCTTCGATCGGATCAGGATCCGGTTTCGCTCTCGCCGCGGCGCGCGCGCTTCTCGAAGCCTCGGAATGGGTTCCGTCGAGGATCGCCCGGAGGGCCATCGAGATAGCCTCGGAGATCTGTATCTACACCGACAATGTCATTTCGGTGGAGGCGATCGGCGAATGACGCAGCTCGAACAGGGAGCGTACGGGCTCACCCCGCGTGAGATCATGGCTTACCTCGACCGCTATGTCGTCGGGCAGGGCGGCGCGAAGCGAGCCGTCGCGATCGCGCTCAGGAACAGAATGCGTCGCAGGGCGCTCTCCGACGAGATCGCCAGGGAGATCATGCCGAAGAATATCCTGATGGTCGGTCCGACGGGAGTCGGAAAGACCGAGATCGCGCGACGGCTTGCGGATCTCGTGAACGCTCCGTTCGTAAAGGTCGAGGCCACGAAATTCACCGAAGTCGGGTATGTCGGACGCGACGTCGAATCTATCGTCCGGGAATTGACGGACGCGGCTGTCGCGATGGTCAAGAAACGAAGGATCGAGGAGGTCCAGATTCCGGCATCGGAACGCGCGGAACAGCGGATCGTCGATATCCTCCTTCCGCGCCCGGAAAAAAAAGCCCGCGTTCCGGAATTCCTGCGCGCGTTCACCGGCGGCGGACAGGAACCCGAGGAACCGGAGACGACCGAAGAGGACGAACGTCTCCGCGAGGGAACCCGGCAGAAGCTTCTCTCGTTGCTTCGTGCGGGAAAGCTGGACGACCGCGAGGTCGAAGTGGAGGTCTCCGAGTCCTCTGGTATGGCGATCCCTCTTCTTGGAGGCGCCGGAATGGACTCCATGGGAATCAACATCGGCGAGATGCTCGGAAATCTGCTCCCGAAAAAGACGAAGAAGCGACGCGTGAGCGTCTCGGACGCGAAGCGGATGCTCCAGGCCGAAGAGGCTGAAAAGCTTATCGATATGGATTCCGTAACGCGCGAGGCTCTCGAAACGGCGCAGGAGGAGGGGATCGTGTTTCTCGACGAGATCGACAAGATCGTCGCGCGGGGTGGCGGCGGATCCGGCCCCGATGTGAGCAGGGAAGGCGTCCAGAGAGATCTCCTGCCGATCGTCGAGGGAACGGCCGTACAGACGAAATATGGCCCCGTGACAACGGATCACATGCTTTTCATCGCCGCTGGGGCGTTCTCTTCGGTGAAGCCTTCGGATCTCGTGCCGGAACTTCAGGGGCGCTTTCCGATTCGCGTGGAGCTTCAACCCCTGAGCTGCGACGACCTGGCGAAGATTCTCGTCGAGCCCGAAAACAGTCTGATCCGGCAGTATCAGGCGCTCCTCGGCGTCGAAGACGTGACTCTCGAATTCGACGGGGAAGCCATCCGCGAGATCGCGACCCTTGCCGAGCGGATGAACGCGGAGATGGAAAACATCGGCGCACGGAGGCTTCACACGATGATCGAGTATCTTCTCGATGAAATCAGCTTCACGGCGCCCGAGCGGAAGGGGGAGCGGATCGTGATCGGCGAAGCCGAGGTCCGCAGCCGCCTGACTCCGCTCATCAGCGACAGCGATGTCCGACGGTACCTCCTGTAGGTTCCGTCGTTATCCATAACGTACAAATACCGTGCGCCATGCGCATGAGGAGGGAACGTAGCATGAAAAAGGGAAACGATTCGATCGATATACCGTCAGTCATCGTCGAAGACCCGTCGATGAAAGACCTTCTTGACAAGACAAGACAGGTCGGAAGGGCACTCCAGAGTCGACGGGAGGGAACGAAGCCGGATTACGCGAAGCTCGCGAAGCTTCTGTGCGATTTCTCCACGGCAAACGTGTACATCATCAACAGGGAAGGCAAGATACTGGGGTATTCCTGGGTGAGCGAATATCATTCCGAACAGCTCGCGCAATTTCTCGACAAGGGGTATATGCCGGAATCGTTCGTCGAGAAGGCGAACCAGCACAGGGAATCCATCCTGAGCGACAGCGACGCGTATCTGTTCGACGACCAGAGCGACGAAACCGGGCCGGAAAAACATCTTCTCTACGTTCCGATCTACGGATCGGCGGAACGTCTCGGGACGCTCTTCCTCGCCCGGTTCTTCAAACCGTTCTACGTCAAGGATCTCGTGCTTGCCGAGTATCTCGCAACCCTCGTCGGCATCGAAATCCTCCACGACAGGACGCGGACCATCGAAGAACGCGCGAGAGAGCGGCTCGTCGTCCAGATGGCCATGAGGGCGCTGTCGTATTCGGAGGTCGAATCGGTGAAACACATCATCACCGAACTGAACGGCAGCGAGGGGGTCGTCATCGCGAGCAAGGTCGCCGACCGGGTGGGCGTCACGCGGAGCGTCATCGTCAACGCTCTCAGAAAACTGGAAAGCGCCGGGATCATCGAGAGCCGCAGCCTCGGAATGAAGGGGACATTCATCAAGATTCTGAGTCCGCTCTTTGTCGAGGAACTCGGGATCGGTGCGCGGGACTGAAATTTCCTCAAGCTGCGGGCGATGTCTGCCGAAAAAGGAAACGAGGCGTCGAAGGGAGGGTGCGTAGATGTATGGAGATATGACAATGTCGGTTCTCGGGAAGGGAATGCAGGGACTCTCCCGAAGACTTGAGTCCACGTCGAAGAATATCGCGAATGCGAATACGCCCGCCTACGCACGCCGGAAGGTGTCGTTCGAGGAGGAACTGCGGGAAGTGATCAACGGCCCGTCGAAATTACCGATGATTGTCACCGACCGCTCCCACATCCCCTCAGGGCCGCTTGCGGTCGACGATGTCGTTCCGACGGAGACGCGCGTTTCCGATGAACCGTACCGTCTCGACGGAAACGCTGTCGACCCCGAGCGGGAGATGGCTGTTCTGACCGAAACGAGAATGTCGTACACGGCGCTGAGCCGCTTTCTCGCCCGAAAGGGCGCGATGTTGCGTTCCGTGATGGGCGGGCAGTAGGGATGAGAGTCTTCCGGAGCATCGATGTCGCGGGAAGTGCGTTGACGGCTCATCGCCTGTGGATGGATACGATTTCCGCGAATCTCGCGAACGTAAATACGACTCGGACGCCCGAAGGGGGCCCGTATACGCGAAAGGTCCCGATTTTTGCGGAGATGCTCGACCGCGAACTGGACGGCCCGATGGGCGGAGTGCGTGTGACGGCGATCGCCAGAGATCCGCAGGCTCCGAGACTCGCCTACCAGCCCGACCACCCCGACGCGCGGGAAGATGGGTATGTGGCCTTTCCGAACGTCTCCGTCGTGCGCGAGATGACCGATATGATGGTCGCGAGTCGCGCGTATGAGGCGAATCTCGCCGTCACGGAAACCGCGAAGACGATGTGGAACGGTGCGCTCGATATCCTTCGGGGGTAACGTCCCGGAGCGGGAAACGCTAAAAAGTAGGCCAAAAGAACTACAGGAGGTCCGTCACGAGGCTCGAAATGCCGCAGTGGCGGGCCTCTTTGTATTTCACGACGTGGTGTTGTGGTAATATTTTCTGGATACGCGAACATTCTTTGGCAAGGGGGCGCATGTGTTGTCGAGAATCGATCTGGATCTGTCGAAGTTTTCCGCTGAGAGCGTCTCAGCCGAAACGTCCGGAAAGCCCAGGACTCCCGAAGGACTCGGAATATCTTTCGAGGACCTCCTGAAGGAGTCCATGGTTCAGGTCAATTCGCTCGGGCAGCACTCCGATACGATGATGAAACGAATGACGACGGGGGATGTCGACGACATTTCCGACGTGGTTCTATCGGTCCAGCGGGCGGAAATCGCCCTCCGCCTTCTCACTGAGGTCCGGAACAAGCTGATCGACGCATATCAGCAACTGGCGCGGATGCCGGTCTAGTTTCCGGCGGGGACGGTGTCGAAAAGCATGGAGCGCATCCGGCAGCTGTTGGGACGTGTCGCGTTCTTCTGGTCGTCCCTCAGGGGGTGGCAAAAGGCCTCCCTGGGTGGCGCAGGCCTTTTGGTCCTCGTCCTCCTCGGCCTTCTCGTGTTCTGGGCCGGGCGTCCCGCCTACGATCCTCTCTTCACGGGGCTCGAAGTAGGCGACGAGGCGGCGATTGTCGCCTACCTCAAGGAAAACAAAATCCCCTATCGTATCGATCCCGCCGCAAATGCGATCCTCCTTCCCAGGGCCCAGGTCTACGAGACGCGGCTCGCGTTGGCACAGGCGGGGCTTCCCAAGGGAGGAAGCGTCGGATACGAGCTTTTCGACGCCTCCAAGATGGGAATGAGCGAGTTCCAGCAGAAGATCACGTATATCCGCGCGCTGGAAGGGGAACTCTACCGCACCATCAAGCAGCTCGACGCGGTCGATTTCGTCAAGGTCAACATCGTTATCCCGGAGCAGAAGCTCTTTCTCGAACAGCAACAGCCCTCGACGGCTTCCGTGCTCCTGCGTCTCAAGGCGGGGCGGGAACTCGGTCCCGATCAGGTCAAGGCGATTGTCCACCTCGTTTCCCACAGCGTCCAGGGGCTGACGCCGGAAAACGTCACCGTCGTGGATTCGACCGGAAAGGTTCTCTCCGATCTCCTCGACCAGGATCTCTTCATCTACTCCAGGTCGGGAGAGGGGCATACGGTTTCGTCGGTCCAGCGAGAACTCGAGCGCCAGCAGGAACGAGAGCTCGAAGGAAAAGTCCGCGTGATGCTCGAACGGGTCTATGGCCCCGGAAAGGTGGTCGTCCGCGTCAAGGTCGATCTCGACTTCGACAAACGGTCGAGCACGCAGAAGGAATTCATCCCGGGACCTTCGGGAAAGGGAGTCATCCGGAGCCAGCAGCTCACGGAAGAGAGTTACAAGGGACCCGGAACGCCGCCCGGCGGCGCTCCCGGAACGACGACGAACATCCCTGGGTACGCTATTGCGACGCAGGGAGCGGGAGCGTCGGAATACAACAAGAGCGATACGGTCAACAATTTCGAGATCACGACGCGGGAACAGCAGCAGAACGTGACCCCCGGAGCGATCCGGCGGATGTCCGCTTCGGTTCTCGTCGACGGAGAACTCCAGGAGCCGAGAGTGAAAGAGCTTCATACCCTCGTGGCCTCCGCGATCGGGTACAGCGAGGTCCGTGGCGATCAGCTCGTCATCCAGGGGATGAAATTCTCGACGACGCTCTCGGATACGCTCGCGGAGCAGCTTGCGGCGCAGCGCCGGACGGAGCTGATCATCGCGCTGGTTTCGACCGTCGTCGTTCTGGTTCTCGCGGTGCTGGGGGCGATCTACTACATGCGCCGGAAGCGGATGAAGGCGATGCTCGCGGCCTCAGGATCCAAAGAGCCGAAACGGATTCCGACGATCCAGGAACTCCTCGCGTCTCCCGATCTTTTCGAGTCGCACGGAGAACTGGCCGTTCTCGAGGAACAGCTTCGCGCCTATGCCAGGTCGAAGCCTGAAGAAATCGCGAGCCTCATGCAGGACTGGCTCGCCGAGGAAGTCTAGGAGGGCGCGATGGCGAAGGCCGGCAAGGGACGGGATCTGAGCGGCAAGGAGCGTTCGGCCATACTCATGGTCGCGCTCGGAAACGAGATCGCCGCGAATATCTACAAGCAGCTCGACGACGCGACGATAGAGATCGTCACGCTCGAAATCGCAAACCTCCGAAAAGTGACGCCGGAAATGCGCCTCGATGTCCTCAAGGAGGCCCAGGAGATGCTTCTCGCCCGGGAGTACATGGCGAGAGGAGGCGTCGATTACGCGCGCGACATTCTCGAACGGGCCCTCGGTCCGGAACGGGCACAGAGTCTCCTGTCGAGGATTACGGCGTCGCTGCAGGTAAGACCGTTCGATTTCATGCGGCATACGGATCCGCAGCAACTTCTCGGCTTCATCCAGAGCGAGCACCCTCAGACGATCGCCCTGATTTTGTCCTATCTCGAACCGGAACAGGCCGCCCAGGTCATCGGCGGCTTGGCTGCATCCCTCCAGGCGGAGGTCGCGAAACGGATCGCCCGGATGGACCGGATCACTCCGGAGGTTCTGCGGGAGGTGGAGCGTGTGCTCGAAAGAAAGCTCAGCACCGTTATGGGACAGGACTTCACGCTCGCGGGCGGCATCGACGCGATCGTCAACATCATCAACAACGCGGACCGGGCCACGGAGCGGAACATCATGGAACACCTCGAGGAAAACGACCCGGAACTCGCGGAAGAGATCAAGCGACGGCTGTTCGTCTTCGAGGATATCATCAAGATGGACGACCGCTCGCTCCAGAGAGTCCTGCGCGAGGTGGAGATGAAGGAACTCGGCCTTGCGCTCAAAGGCGCGACCGAAGAACTCCGGAGCAAATTCTTCCGGAACATGTCGAAACGCGCGGCGGAAATGCTCAAGGAAGACATGGACTACATGGGGCCGGTCAGGGTCCGGGACGTGGAGGAATCGCAGCAGAAGGTCGTCAATGTGGTCCGCGCTCTGGAGGATACGGGAGAGATCATCATTTCCAGAGGCGGAGAGGAGGAGCTGGTTGTCTAATCACCTCCGCCGGAACATCCTGCGCGCAGTCCGCGTTCTTCCCCAGTCCGTCCGAATCGGTGCGGCGCAGGAGACCGGCCGGCCGGAGGACGAATTCGAAGGTTCCGTGCGCCCGGAGGACGTCGAACGACGCGAGAGGGAATCGGAACTCGACGATGTCCGGCATGAGGTCGAAAGATTCCGGGAGCGCGCCGAGGCTGCGGAGCGGGAGAATGGCGGGCTGCTGGAACGGATTCGCGCTTTCGAAGGTGAACTGTCCGAATTGCGTTCCCGGGTCGAGACGGAACGCGGGAAGATGATGTCCGAGGTTGAGACCGAGTCCGGGCGACTTTTTGAGAAAGCCCGCAGGGAAGGATATGCCGAAGGAAACAAAAACGGCCGGGAAGAAGGACTCGCTCTCGCGAGAAAAGAAGTGGCCGCCGAATACGCCCAGCGCTTTTCGGCGCTTGTGGCCCGTCTCGAATCCATTCACGAAACGCTTGTCGGCCAGACCGATTCGCTCATACGACTCCTGACGCCGAAGATCATCCGTCTGTGGCAGAACCTCCTGAAACGGATGCTGCACAAGGAAATTTCCCTCGACCAGGAAGCGGTCCTCCGTGTTTTTTCCGGCGTCCTTCAGCGGGTGAGCGACAGGGA
Source organism: Lactivibrio alcoholicus (assembly GCF_055390895.1). Lineage (NCBI taxonomy): Bacteria > Thermotogati > Synergistota > Synergistia > Synergistales > Aminobacteriaceae > Lactivibrio > Lactivibrio alcoholicus. Next base: position 544,234 of record NZ_AP042471.1, on the reverse strand, counting down.
ACGAATCGTTGTATACCTCGCCCCGGCGGATGTCGACATCCTCCGAGACCGCCAGGGAGAGTTCGCCGATATCCTGCGCGGAACGAAACACCTTGAGTTCATTGCCGACCCCAGCGTCGGTCCGGGCAGCTGCATCGTCGAGACGAACCTCGGCGTCTACGACGCCCGGTGGAGAACACAGCTGGAGCAGATCGATTCCGAGATAGAGACGCTCTTTATCGAGGGAATCCGGTATGAATCCAACCAGAACTGACCTCACGCTGGTCGAGGTCCTCGGGAGCCGCCTCGACAGGACGCAGCTCATCCGGATCAACGGACGGGTCGTTCAGGTGGTCGGACTCGTCGTCGAATCCCAGGGACCCGACGTCCGCGTCGGAGATCTCTGCGCTATCCGCTTCCGTGACAGTTCCCGTTCCCTCAAGGCCGAAGTTGTCGGGTTCCGGGGCGACCGCGTCCTTCTCATGCCGCTCGGAACCCTCAAGGACGTGGGGCCGGGGTGCGACGTTCTGTCGACGGATCGTCCCCTCGGGGTCCGGGTTGGCCAGTCCCTGCTTGGGAGGGTTCTTGACGCGCTCGGGGAACCCATGGACGACAAAGGACCGGTCATCGCCACCGATGTCTACCCCCTGTATGCGGATCCACCCCACCCCTTGCGGCGGCAGATGATAACGACGCCTCTCCCCGTGGGCGTCAGGGTCATCGACGGAATCCTCACGCTCGGAACGGGGCAGCGGATCGGAATATTCGCGGGATCGGGCGTCGGAAAGAGCACGCTGCTCGGAATGATGGCGCGTTTCACCGAAGCGGATGTGAACGTCATCGCGCTTGTCGGGGAACGAGGCCGGGAGGTGCGCGAATTCGTCGACCACGATCTCGGCGAAGAGGGGCTCCGTCGTTCCGTGCTCGTCATCGCCACGTCGGATCAGCCTCCGCTGATCCGTCTCAAGGCGTCGCTGACCGCGACTGCGATCGCCGAGTACTTTCGGGACGAGGGGAAAAACGTCCTCCTCATGATGGACTCCGTCACGCGCGTCGCCAGGGCGCAGCGCGAGGTCGGCCTCGCCATCGGCGAGCCTCCGACGACGCGCGGCTATACGCCGTCGGTGTTCGAAAGTCTGCCGAGGCTCCTCGAGCGGGCTGGCGCCGGCGAGCGCGGGAGCATCACCGGGATCTACACGGTGCTCGTCGAAGGAGACGACATGAACGAACCTGTCGCGGACACGGTCCGCGGAATTCTCGACGGGCATATCGTCCTTTCGCGAAGGATCGCTGCCCGGAATTTCTACCCTGCCGTCGATGTCCTCGAAAGCGTCAGCCGCGTCATGCCCTCGATCGTCGGCCGGGAACACCTCGAGGCGGCGGGCCGCGTCCGCGAACTCCTCGCGGTTCATTCCGAGGCGGAAGACCTCATCAACATCGGCGCCTACAAAAAGGGATCGAACCCGAAAATCGACTGGGCTCTCGACCACCTCTCCGACGTTCGCGGATTCCTGTCCCAGAAGGTCGACGAGACATTCTCGTTCTCCGATGCGGAGAAAACGCTATTGTCGCTCGCTCCGACGTCCGAATAGGAACGTATAGGGGTGAACTTCCGGGGTTCGAAGGAGCGTTCTCATGAATACACGAATCCGCAGGTTCAGGAAGATCCTGTCGGCAAAAGAATTGTGGCGCGACGAAGAGCGAAAACGCCTGGCGGAGGAGCGAAAGGCCGAAGACGCGATCCGGAGCTCTCTCGAGAGTCTTTGCGAGGAGCGGATTGATGCGCTTCGGGAGTTCTCCAAAGAGTCCGGACGGATGTGTACGTGTATGGATCTGTGGTTCCGGCGCCAGGTCGTCGATGCCGTCGACAAGACCATATCGGAACGGAACTTGCAGCTTTCGTCCATAAGGGAACAGATTTCCGGTACCGAAATCCGGTTGACTGAGAAGCATCGGGACGTCCGCATCATGGAGACGTTCATCGGGAATCTGGTTGAAGAGGACAAAACGAAGAACGCGCGGTACGAGCAGGAAGAACTCGACGATTTCGCGGGGATTCGATATCAGGGCACCCGGACGGAGGGCGAGGAATGATACGACTGGATACGCGGAACATCGAACGTGTCCAATCCAGGATCAGGGAGATCCGGGATCTTATCGGAGAGACCGCCGCGGCGCGCGGACGCGCCGACGGAAACTCCTTCGCGGAAATTCTCGCGGCGGCGGAATCCGGAAAGAAAGAAGAAAAGAAGGTCGGACAGCCCAGAGCCGAGATTCCCGGGCTGCTTCGCCCTGTGGGCGATGGAGCGTCGAAGGAATCGTGGGATCAGGCCATCCGGGACTGCGCGAAGAAGTACGGGGTCGAGGAAAGCCTTGTACGCGCCGTGATGGCGGCCGAATCGGGGGGGAGGCCGGATGCAGTTTCCCCGAAGGGCGCCATCGGTTTGATGCAACTCATGCCCGGCACCGCGATCGACATGGGAATCGACGATCCGTTCGATCCCGGCCAGAATATCGAAGGCGGCGTAAAATATCTCTCCCTGCTCGCCGATAAATATGAGGGAGATCTCGAAAGAACGCTCGCGGCGTACAACGCCGGGCCGGCGCGGGTCGACGCGGCCGGAGGGATTCCGTCCATTCCGGAGACGCAACGATATGTCGAGAACGTGATGGCGCGATACAGGCGCCTCAAGGGTGGTGGATAGCGGATGCCTCCGGACGAGCAGGAAGAACGCATCGAACGCCCGACGCAGGAGGAAGGCCCATCCAAGCCACAGCGATCCCGGAAACGGGCCGGAAAGGGGCGGCGATGGGCCTTTCTCCTGTTCGCGATTCTCCTCCTCATCGGCGGTGGGATAGGGCTGGATCTCGCGGGAGTCTGGGATATGCGGCCGTATGTGTATCCGGTGATCCCCCGGATTCCGTGGATCGGAAGACCGCTCTCGACGATGATGGGGATCCCAGGAGTCTATTCCATGACGGTTGCCGAGCGACGGCGGCAGGAACTCGAAGCGTGGGAAGGACGTCTCAACGAGAGGGAAAAGGGGTTGGAGGATCTGAAGAAAACTCTCGATTCCCTTTCGGCGGATCTGGAGGGACGCCTCGAAACGCTCGAGAGCAGAGAGGCCGCCGTTGCGGCGAAAGAGATCGAGAAACGCCCGGTATCCGCCGACGACGACAGGAATGTCGAGACTCTCCTGAGAACATATCAGGACATGTCCCCGCGCAAGGCGGCGCAGATTATCGAGGCATTGCGTCCGGATCTCGCGGTCCGGCTCCTCGAGAAGATGCCGGAAGACGCGCGTGGAGCGATCCTCGGTCGCATGGAAGCGTCCCGAGCGGCACGACTGACGGAACAGCTCGCTGAACGACGAAAGGCTCGGTGATGCGTGTGTTGTTTTCTCCCGTACCTGGGTTCTCCCTGCCTGCGACGCAGACGAAAAACGTGGTTCCAGGGGGAACTGCCGAAGGAGATGCATCCGCGGATTTCGAAGGATTGCTCCGGTCGTTCATGGCCGGAGTTCAGACCGATCATGGCGGGCAGGATATCCTTCCGGGGCTTTTCCCCGGGATATCGGTATCGGACGGAGAAAGCGCAAAAGCCTTGGTTTCATCGCTCTTTGCGGACGAAGGCGTTTTTTTTCCCGCGTCCCTGAGGGGAATGTTTTGCGACGCTCTGCTCCGGATCCGAAATACGCCTGAAACGGATTCCGGTGAGCAGATCGCCTTCCAGTCCGAACCGGAGAGCGGTCTCTCCCGGAAATTCCCGTCCGTCTGGTCGAATCCGTGGCAATGGATTTTCCCGTTTTCCTTTCAGGATATCGTGTCGAAAGCGCCGCTGACGAAAGAGGGCGGAGTCGCAGCGGAGGAGCTGTCCGCCGAAGACGAAGAAAGCCGGGGGCCCGGTACGGAGGAAGTCACTTCGGGAGATCCGGTTTTCGCGTACCTTGCGTCTCTCGAACCCGGGACCCCGATCGTACTCGACATCTCGTTCTCGTTCGAAGAACAAAGCGTTTTTCTCGACGGGAGCAGAATGGCTTTTTCGGGCGGATTGCGTATACCGTCAGGTCAGGGCGGAGACGCTGTCGTTGATACAAATGGAGAAACCGGAAACGGACCGGAGGAACCGCAACCATCGGCCGGAAGTTCTCCGGAAAGAACCGGGCCCGGTTCGGAGCAGATCAGAGGAATGTCGTTCTACCGTTCCTTCTCGGCGAGTCGTATGCTCCGGATTCTTCCGGATCGTAAAAGTCCTGATGCAGGAACGGACGGGATCCCCGAAGATCCGGACGTCGGACGGACCACGAGTGCGGGCGAAACGTCAGGGCGTTTTGCGCCTCTTCGCGAGCAGGGTGTCGTGCTGTCCGGAGCCGCGTTCGCGACGGAAGGAATTTCAAAGGATACCCCGTCCGGTCAGACGAGAATTTCCGATACGGTGAATCCCGCCGATCTCCGCGAGGCCGTATTCGAGACTTTCGGGCTCAACGCCCGCTCGAAGGGCGGAAACGACGCTTCTCTCGCTGGGGAGAGGCGGGGACAGGGGCAGAAGGGCGATTTCTCCGAGCGTTCCGACGTGCTTCAGCGGCTGGCGTCGCATATCGACTCAGCGATCCGGAACGAACAGAATGGAGGAAATCTCTCGTTCAGATCCGTCATGAGAGATGTTCTTTCCGCGGGGGTCCCGCTGATGGCGCAGGATTCCGGGGTCTTCGGAGAGGGCGTTACCGACGTTGTCCGGTTCCTGAATGTCGAGGGCCAATCCAGGGCGAGCATTGTCGTGGAGCCGCCCGCTCTCGGAAGGGTGGATATCGAACTCTCCCAGACCGCGAGCGGAATCGAGGCATCCCTTAAGGTGAACAGCGAACAGCTCCGACAATATATTCAGGATCAGACTGCCCTGATCCGGAACATGCTGCAGCAGCAGGGTGTCGCCCTTGCCGAGTTTTCGGTCGATGTCCGCGACATGACGCAGCGGGACGGGTCCGGTCAGCGGGACGGACAGAAACGGCGGGAGCGGATCACGGGCGTCGACGATCCGGATGCGGCGGAAGACGGTCCCGCTTTCAGGATTGATCTGGAACAGGGGCTCCTGTTCTGGGTCGCATGACGGGCGATCGGGGGGAGCACAGGTATGGCTTACGAGGTCAATATAGGCAATTACGCTCCGTATTACAGACAGGTTGCGGTCTCTTCGTCCTCGGATTCGGGGAAGACCACAACGAGTTCCAGGGGAGCGTCGTCAACGACATCGACGGGGACGGAAGCGACGAAAGCGACGACGAATACGCTCGGCAAGGATGACTTTCTCAAACTGCTGATCGCCCAACTGACGCATCAGGATCCGATGAATCCGCTCGAAGACAAGGATTTCATCGCGCAGATGGCGCAGTTCAGCACCCTCGAGCAGATGACGAACATGAACGCGAATGTGGAGAACCTTGCGGCTCTCACGCGCGGGAACGCGGTTTCGTACATCGGACGGACGATCACGTTTTCGAAGGAGGCGGAGGACGACTCCGGGGTTGCGACGAAAGTCGAGGCGGTCGTGACAGCCGTTCGCTTCGATCCGAAGGATGGAGTCGTTCTGGAGTACAAGGATGGCGAGGTCGCTCTTGACAGCATTCTCTCCGTGAAATGACGACTGCGTGACGGTGCTCCGCGCTCCAGGGAGGGAGATGCGGCGGGTGTGCAAGGGAATGCGATGTTCCGTATCGCAGGGGGGACGAGAGAATGCTGAGATCGCTTATGTCCGGGGTTTCCGGAGTTCGTGCGCATCAGACGATGCTGGATGTGACCGGAAACAACATATCGAATGTCAACACATCGGGATTCAAGAAATCGACGACGGTTTTTCAGGATCTTCTCTACCAGACGTCGCGCGGAGCGACATCGCCGCAGGGAGGCCGCGGAGGAGTCAACGCGCTCCAGATCGGGCTCGGCGTCCAGGTCGCGGCGGTCGAGACGATCCACACGCAGGGGCAGGTCCAGACGACGGGAAACAGGACCGATATGGCGATTCAGGGCGAGGGCTACTACGTCGTGACGGACGGGGTCCGGAACATGTATACGCGTGCGGGGAATTTCGTTCTGGACGAAGACGGGAATCTCGTTCAGTCGGGAACGGGATACAAGCTCCAGGGGTATTCCATGGAGCCGAATCCGACGGATCCCACATCGTTCATAACGGGCTCGACGTTGCAGGATATCAACATCCCGATCGGACAGAAGATCCCTGGAAAAGAAACGAAAACGGTCGGATTCCGCTGCAACCTCGACGGTCGCGTGGATACGTATCTTCCGATGGGGGTCCTCGGGAATGACGTGACGATCAGCGGAACCGTCGCGGGAAGCAAGTTCTCGATAATGAATGTCTCGGAGGGAACCGCCTCGACAGACTATATCCATCTCGGTTTCGATACGGATAATGACGGGCAGGTCGACGCCTCGGCGTCACTCTCCCTTGTCGGACTGGATTCGACGACGAAGCGTCCGATTTTCGACAATACGGCGGCGAGTTCGGTGACCATCGGAACGGCGACCTACTCCGTCCGGTACGATTCGAAGACGGGGCTCCTGCAGCTGGTCAACACGGCCGTATCGAGCACTCCTGCGTGGACGTACCAGATCGATTCCCTGCTGGATTACAAGACGACTTCGTTTACGGTCAGCGCGGCGACGAACGCGAGCAACTTCATCGTCGAGTTCGACGACGAGCCGACGACGGGATCGAGAATCATGAAGCTGTGGCAGATCACATCCGCCGGCGCCTCTCTGTATACGGCAACGGTACCGATGAATCCCAACGGAACCTTCAATATCGACGAAACGGCTCCGATCGAATTCGTTCCGCCTTTGGAGCAGGGGACCGCGTCGGTATCGATCTATGCCTCGACGGATGGGATGTCTCTTCTGCTCCGGAACGTGAGTACCCAGGAAACGCTCGGAACGTACGCCCAACGCATTGCGAGTACCCACAATACGAAAATCGACGTCTACGATTCCCAGGGCAACCCGCATACGCTCGAAGTCAGCTGGGAGAAGATCGACAACAACCAGTGGCGATGGCGTGCATGGTTCCCGTCGGAGGGGATCGACGTGTCCCCGAATACGGGGATCCTCAATTTCGAACAGAACGGAAAGGTGACGACTCCCGCCGTACCCGAAGTCAAGATCGGTTTCGGTGCCCTCGGCTCGACGGATACGACCGTCAAGCTCGATTTCAGCGGAGAGACCTTTAAAAAGGATGAGATGGAGGGGGTCACCCAGTACGGTTCCGCGTTCACGACGAAGGGATACTATCAGGACGGATACGGAATGGGTGTCCTCAACGACTTCTCGGTCTCCAAGGATGGCACGGTCATGGGGGTTTACAGCAACGGCGTCAACCAGCCGATTTCGAAGGTCGTCCTCGCGCTGTTCGCGAATCCTTCCGGACTCAACAAGGTCGGCGATACGGTCTTCATGGAAAGCGCGAACTCCGGAATCGCCCAGATCGTCCCGCCGCAGACAGGCGGCGCCGGAAGCATTACCGGAGGCGCGCTCGAGATGTCGAACGTCGATCTTTCCGAGGAATTCGTTCGTCTCATCGTAGCCCAGAGAGGATTCCAGGCGAGCGCCCGGATCGTGACGACGAGCGATCAGGTGCTTGAAGAGCTCATCAATCTGAAGCGGTAGCTCCGGTTCTCGTGAGACGGCGGAACTGAACCGATGATCACGCTTCATCGCCTCAACGGACAGGTCATAACCGTCAACGCCGAACTGATCGAGACCATCGAGTCCACACCGGATACGATCATCCGGCTCGTCAACGGTCATCGCTACATTGTCGCGGAAACTATGGAACAGGTCGTGGAATTGGTGGTAGAGTACAGAAGGAGGATGGGGATTCCCTCTTTTCTGAGGGAAGAACTGATCTCCCGGACTGTGGAAAACGAAGAGAGTCGATAACGGCGGCGGAGGCGAACATCGGTGGACTTGACGACGATCATCGGACTGGCGATCTGTTGGATCCTTGTTATCGGCGCCATGGTGGCGGGCGGACAGCCGCTTGCCTTTGTGGATTTTCCTTCGATGCTCATCACGATCGGGGGAACGTTCGGAGCGGTCATCGTGTCGAGTCCTCCCGAACGCCTCAAGCTTGCTGGAAAGATTCTGGGGATGGCGTTTTCGGCAAAGGCCCCCAATCTCGTCGCGCTCGTGCAGACGATGGTGAGTTTCGCGGAAAAGGCGCGTCGCGAAGGACTTCTCGCGTTGGAAGCGGACGCCGCCGACCTCGACAACGTCTTCCTCAAAAAGGCGATTCAGCTTGTCGTCGACGGGACGGATCCCGAACTCGTGAAGGCGATCCTCGATACGGAGATCGGAATCCTCGAGGACAGGCACGCGTCCAACAAGCAGCTTCTCGATGCTGGGGCCGAGCTGGCCCCGGCGTTCGGAATGCTCGGGACCCTGATCGGACTGATCGCCATGCTGGGGAACCTCACGGATGTCGACGCCCTGGGGCCCGGCATGGCGGTCGCCCTGATAACGACGTTTTACGGGTCCATTATCGCCAATATGTTCTGCGTTCCGATCGGGAAAAAACTGGCCTCGCGATCTGCTGCGGAAGTCATGTCGATGGAGCTGATGGTCGAGGGAGTTCTCGCAATCCAGGCGGGAGAGAACCCGCGGATCGTCGAGGAGAAACTGAAGGTCTTCCTTCCCCCGAAGCTTCGGGCGAGTCTGGAAGAACAGGAAAAACAGGAAAAACAGCAGAAGGGACCGGAAGGAGGCAAGTAACCCGTGGCGCGACAGAAGAAACAGGCTCCTCCTCCCCCGGGTGCTCCGCTCTGGCTTGCGACGTACGGGGACATGGTGACGCTGGTTTTGACGTTCTTCATCCTGTTGTTTTCGTTCTCGTCGGTAGACGTTCAGAAGTTCCAGAAGATGATCCAGTCGTTCAAGGGAGCGCTCGGCATTCTTCCCGGAGGAACGACGATGCAGAAAAGCCTCGGATCGTTCGCCGGGCATGTCGGAAAAGACGCCGGAGAGTCGAGAAAAAGTACGACTTCGGTTGAGGAAGTCGCGAAGAATCTCAAGAACTACCTGAAAAGCCAGGGGCTCGACAAGGGTGTCGAGGTCCGGATCGACCAGAAGGGTGTAACGATCTCTTTTTCCGAGCACGTTCTGTTCGACAGCGGCAGCGCCGAGATGAAACCCGAAGGGAAACGGATTCTTTCGAAGGTTGCGGATTTCATCCGCGATGCGGTTCCGGCGCTGTCCGTCGAAGGCCACACGGATAGCGTCCCTCTCCGCGGAGGAATTTACCGGGACAACTGGGGACTTTCCGCCGCACGATCCGCTTCGGTGGCGACGTACCTTCAGGATCGCGCGGGATTCGATCCGCAGAAACTCCAGGCTGTCGGATACGCGGCCACCCGCCCGATCGTGCCGAACGACACTCCGGAACACATGGCGTTGAACCGGAGGGTGGATCTCGTGATTTTGTCTTCGTTCCCGAAGCGTTGAGGCGAGGAGGGAGTTCATGCTCAAGAAGATTCTTTCGTTCCTGATTGTCGCGGTAGTTTCTTTTTCCCTCGGAATGGGCGGCGGCATCTTTGCGGGAAAGGTGTGGTTCAGCGATGCGTCGAACGACGGGAGAGCGACTCAGGAGCAAACGGTCGGTCCTGTTTTTCCTCTCGGAGATTTTACCGCGAATCTGGCGGGGAGCGAAAACCATGTCGTGAGCTTCAATCTCTCGCTTGAAATGAGCTCGGCGAAGGCGCTCGAGTCCGTCCAGCAGGAGGCATGGAAGGCGCGGGTCAAGAGCGAAATTCTTCTCTCGGTAAAGGATCGCGTTTTTGAAGATCTGAAGAGTTCCGAAGGGCTTCTGGAGCTTTCAGAAGATCTGAAAAAGAAGCTGAACGCCATGCTCCCGAAGAACAAGGGAAGTGTTGCGGTGAACAGGGTCCTCTTCCAGGGACTCGTCGTACAATAGCGGAGTGTCGTCGGAACGCTCGGAAGGAGGTGACGGAACGTGCCGCCGGATGTATTGTCGCAAAATGAAATAGATTCACTGCTGGAAGCCCTTTCCAGCGGGAATGTCGACATCAAGGCGATGACGCAGGAATCCACCGAAAAACAGATCAAGACCTACGATTTCCGGCGTCCTGACAAATTCAGCAAGGATCAGCTTCGGGCGATCCAAATGATTCATGACTCTTTTGCGCGGCAATTGACAACGACGATGTCGACGATGGTGCGCTCCATGGTCTCCGCCGAAGTTGCGTCCGTCGATCAGCTCGCGTACGACGAATTCGTCCGTTCCCTGGTCCAGCCGACGGTCATTTCAATTCTCGAGATGTATCCGTTCAGCGGGAACGCGATCATCGAAATCAACCCGAATCTGGTTTTTTCCATCATAGATCGTCTTCTCGGAGGCAAGGGAGAGTTTTCGGGGCGTACCAGGGAACTGACCGATATTGAGCGGACCGTCATCGAACGCGTCATCATGCGGATGCTTGAACTTCTCGAGGATAGCTGGAGCACGGTCGTCGACGTCCGTTTCCGGTTCGAAAATATGGAGAGCAATCCGTTCTTCGTCCAGATCTGCCCCGGGACCGATATGGTCCTGCTGGTTATTTTGAAAATCAAGGTCGGCGACGTCGAGGGAATGGTCAGTATCTGTATCCCCTATTTTCTCATGGAGCCGATCATGGACAAGCTCTCGTCGCAGCAGTGGTTTGCCTCGACCGGGAAAAAGAGCGAGGAGAGCGACAGGGACAATCTCCTCCGGCATATGGATCGCGTCAAGGTTCCGGTCGCTCTGGAGCTCGGGCATACGATCCTCAGCGTCGCGGATGTGATGCAGTTGCAGGTGGGAGACGTCATTCGCCTCGATGAACACGTCGATGCGGAGATCGGTGTCCGCGTCGGAAATATGGTGAAATATACGGCGAAGCCCGGAACGACGAACGGAAATTATGCGGCTGAAGTTGCCGGGGTGCTGAGCGACGAAGAGATTCTGGAGTCGGAAGGAGGTGCGCGACATGATGGATGAACTTTTGAGCCAGGATGAGATCAATGCCCTTCTCTCCGGGCAAGGCTTCGGAGCGGCGATGTCCGGTTCAGGCGCCGATGCTGCGCAGGAGAAAGGGGGGAAGATTCTCGGCGATATCGCGGCGCTCTTCGCGTCGTCGAGCGGGAGTGTCTTCGGCATGCTGGCGGGAAAGGATGTCACCGCCTCCGTCTCTTCGACGGAAACATTGCCGCAGAAGGACTTCGTCCTGAAACCAGGGGATTCCGCGTTTTGTTTCCGCGTTTCGGCATCAGGGCTGGACGACGCTCCGGCACTTCTCGTCATGACCGGCACGGGGGCACTGACGCTGGCCGATCTCATGATGGGCGGAGAGGGAAAGGATCTCCCGGCGGAAGCGAGCGAGCTCTTTCTGAATGCCGCGCAGGAGGGGCTGAGCCAGGTCGTCGGTGCCGCGTTCACGAGCATGAGCGGACTTCTCGGCGGCAGACGCCTGCTTCCCGAGAACATCTCCTCGGCTCTTGAAACCGGGGAATGGCTTCCGTTCGCCGGCCAGGCATCCGATGATCCCGCGTGGGTGGTGTCGATGTCCGTCAGGATCGACGGGATCGATCCGTTCCCCCTGTGGCTTTTGATGCCTATGCCCGTTGCAACGAAAATCGCGGAAGAGATCGAAGCGGCAATGGCTCCGAAAGAAGTTTCCCAACAGGCCGCTGCAAAGCAGGCGGCTGCCGCGCCGAAACCCCAGGAAGGGCGCCAGCAGCCGCCTTCGTCCTCCTCTCCTGCGTACGAGACACCCTCTTTCGGCAATATCGTGGACCAGAGTACAGTGGACGTCCGTCCGGCGGAATTCGTTCCGCTGACCCAGAAGGTATCGTCAGGCCAGGCATCCCGAATCGACCTCATCTCCGATATTCCGGTCCGGGTGACGGTTGAACTCGGACGAACGAGGAAGAACATCTCCGAAATCTTGAACATGACCCCGGGTTCCGTGATAGAATTGGACAAGATGGCGGGAGAGCCCGTCGACGTTCTCGTGAACAGCAAACTCATCGCGAAGGGCGAAGTCGTCGTCATCGACGAAAATTTCGGGGTTCGCATCACGGAGATTGTCACTTCTTCCGGCAGGGTGCATTCGCTGTAGTTCGGAAGGGAAACGCTGCCGAGGAAACCCAATAGTGAGAGAGGGATGCGCGAATGGGGAGAAAAGTGCTGATTGTAGACGACGCGGCCTTTATGCGGATGATGCTCAAGGACATCCTTCAGAAGAACAACTTTGAAGTCGTAGCCGAAGCCGAAAACGGGAAGGTTGCCGTTGCTGCGTATCAGAAGTTCAAGCCCGACATTGTGACGATGGATATTACAATGCCGGAGATGAACGGCATAGAGGCTGTCAAGGCGATCAAATCGGTCGACCCCGCATCGAGAATCGTGATGGTGAGCGCCATGGGGCAGCAGCCCATGGTCATCGAGGCCATACAGGCCGGCGCCAGCGATTTCATCGTCAAACCCTTCCAGCCTGAACGGGTCGTCGAAGCCCTGAACAAGGCACTGAGCTGAGTGTCGTAGCCCCTCTCCCATTGGTTCGGAAGCTCCGGTATCCGTTCAGAACAGGCTTGTCCGTTATTGCGGCATGCCTGTTTTTGCTGTGTGGCCCCGCATCTGCCGACGCTCCTGAAGCTATGACCCCGTCGTTGACGGAATACATGATCCGGGTCGGAGTGGCGCTTTTCCTGTTCGCGGCGGCGGGATTCGTGATCGTTCGGTTCTCCGGGAGGAGAAAGACCGCAGTGTCGGCGAGGCAATTGACGCTGCTCGGACGGCTTCCGCTGGGGCGGGAAACCGTGTATGCGGTCAGGTGTGGTCCTGACGTCGTCGTTTTCGTTTCCGGTCCTGCCGGAATGCGTGTTTTGGGGCGCTGGCCCGAGGACCGCTGGAATGGAGAAGGAATCGATGAAGCCGATACGTAGTATCTTTCCGGTTGCGCTCTTCTTGCTGCTGATTTCGGGAATTCCCGTCCGGGCGGCGGATGTACCTCTTCCGTCCGTCCCGATCCCGTCTTTCCAGATAGGACTCGGTGTCGCCCGCTCTCCGCAGGATGTTACGGTTTCCCTTCAGATTCTCGCGCTGCTCACTGTACTCAGCCTGGCCCCGGCCATCTTCATGATGATGACGAGCTTCACCCGCATTCTCGTCGTGCTTGGTTTCGTCAGGAGGGCGATCGGCCTGCAGCAGGAACCGCCCAACCAGGTGCTCGTCACGCTTGCCCTCTTTCTCACATTCTATACGATGGCCCCCACGTGGACCCAGGTGTACGACAACGCGCTGTCTCCGTATATGGCAGGGAGGATTTCCGCGGGAAACGCGTGGCGGGAGACGGTCGCGCCGATGCGGAAATTCCTTTTGGCCTATACGCGGGAACAGGAGCTGTCGCTGATGGTCCGCATGGCGAAAATGGAACGTCCCCGCAATCCGGATGACGTCCCGATGAAAATCCTCCTCCCGGCATTCATGCTCAGCGAGATGAAGACGGCTTTCCAGATGGGGGTCGTCATCTTCATACCGTTTATCGTCGTCGACATGATCGTGTCGAGCGTCCTGATGGCCATGGGAATGATCATGCTGCCGCCGATGATGATTTCGCTGCCGTTCAAGGTGCTGCTCTTCGTCATGGCCGACGGGTGGAATCTCGTCGTCGCGAGCCTGATCAAGAGCTTCTCGCAGACGCTCTGAAAGGCGAAAACGCCATGCTGCCGACAAGCATCTCCGACGTGTTCATGAACGCCATCTGGATCACCCTGATCACCTCGCTTCCGATCCTGCTCATAGCGATGATCGTCGGCCTCATCGTCGGCATCCTTCAGACGGCGACGTCGATTCAGGAACAGACGCTCATGTTCATTCCCAAGATTGTCGCCGTGCTTCTCTCCCTCGTTCTCTTCGGTCCGTGGATATTCGGCCGGATCGGCGAACTCACGCGCCATCTTCTCGGCGAGCTCGACCGTTTCGTCCAATGATCAATTCGGGAGATCCCGTCGTTCAGTATCTCGCCCTCTGGCTGATCGTCGGGCTCCGGTTCCTCGGTACGATCTTTTCCTCCCCGGTCTTCACATCGACATCGCTTCCGCTGGTCGTTCGTTTCTGGCTTGCGCTCATGCTCGCCGGAACCGCTATGGCAGCCTGGGACGGGGCCATTCCCGCGCTTGTCTTCGATTCCCTTCTTCCCCTTCTGTTGGCGTGCGCCCGCGAATTCCTCGTCGGAGTCGTCCTCGGATTTCTGTCAGGGGCTCCGTTTTATGCGCTCCAGGTTGCGGGAGAACTCATCGGTACGACGATGGGGTTGTCGATGGTCAGCCTTCTCGATCCCCTGAGCGAGGAAGAAGTCGTCATCGTCGCGCAGCTCCAGTTCGCGGTGGGGCTGTGGTTCTTCTTTCACTGGAACGGACATATCCTCCTGACCCATGCGCTTGCGGAGAGCCTGAAGCTGCTTCCGCCGGGAGCGGTGAATTTTTTCGCGTCGGGCGACATGAATCTCGGCGCCTGGCTCCAGAGCGTCTTCAACCTCGGAGTCCGATTCGTGGTCCCCTATTACGGAGCGCTGCTTCTTGCCGACATCGGTCTTGGATTTCTCGCCCGAACGGTTCCGCAGATGAATATCTTCATTCTCGGTCTTCCTCTGAAAATGGGACTCGGGCTCTTTCTTCTGATGGTCGTCTTCCCGCTGACGGTCGACCTGATGGCGCCAATGATCGATGGCGTCTTCGAATCAGCGCTTCGGGGAATCACGGCATGGAGGTGACTCGTCGTCCGGCCGCGGGATTGTCCGATTCACCTCAAATTTCCGTCCGCACGATATCCGGGGTGCTTCAATATGATGGCGTTCTGCGACGCGCGCTCCCGGAGTTCCGGTTGCAGTTCTTCGCGCAGGAGCGCACGGAGCCGGCGACCCCGAGAAAACGCCGTCGGGAGCGCGAAGAGGGGCGTGTCGCGAAGAGCAACGATCTCGACGCGGCCGTGATCATCCTCGTGGGACTCTTCGTCGTCCTGGTCCTGGGAAACTGGATGAAGGACGGTCTTGTGGAGAATATCCGCTCGGTGATCCGGTATATGGGAGACCGTGCGTTCCATCAGAGCGACTGGGGAATGACGCTCGGACTCGAGTCTCTGAAACGGTTCCTCGTTATCTGGGGTCCGGTCGCGCTCGCGTCCGGGCTTTCGGCGTTCGCCGTCGTGGTGTCGCAGGTTGGCTTCGAACTGACGACCAAGCCGCTGACGCCCCGTTTCGACCGTCTCAACCCCGTGAGCGGCATGAAGAAGATTCTCTCCCTTCGCTCTATCGCCGAGATGGTGAAGGGGCTGTTCAAAGCTTCCCTTTTCGGGATCGTTCTCTACAGCGCCCTGAAAAACGAGACTGCGGGATTCATCGAGGCCATCCGATATCCGGTCGACTCGGGCATCGGCGTCATAGCGGACCGAGTCTGGGCGCTCTGCGCGAAGTTCGCGTTTCTGCTGCTTGTCATCGCGCTCTTCGACTATGTGTATCAGCGGTGGGAGTTCGAACGTTCCATCCGCATGAGCAAACAGGAGATCAAAGAAGAGTACAAGCAGATGGAAGGCGACCCGATGCTCAAGAGCAAAATACGGCAGAAGCAGCGGGAAATCGCGAGGAAGCGCATGATGGCAGCCGTCCCGAAGGCCGATGTCGTTATCACGAACCCGACGACGCTCGCCATTGCGCTTCAGTACGACAGGAAGGTCATGGAGGCCCCCGAAGTCGTCGCGAAGGGAAAGGGGTTTCTCGCAAGGAGGATCCGGGCGATCGCGGAAGAGAGCGGGGTCCCCGTGATCGAGAATGTTCCGCTGGCTCGCGCCCTGTACCGGGAACTTGAGATCGGCGATTCGATTCCCGAATCTCTCTATAAGGCCGTGGCGGAAGTTCTCGCCTTCGTCTACCGGATAAAACGGGCCGAAGGGACGCGGCGATCGGGGAATTCTCCGGTACAATACGGGCGGAGGGGATAATTCGTGGCACAGGCCAATACGACGACGTTCCGAAAGATGCTTCAGTATTCCGACCTCGGTATGGCCGCGCTTGTCGCGCTGATTGTCGGAATGATGATCGTCCCGCTGCCGACCGGGCTTCTGGACATTCTTCTGTCGCTCAACATCGCGCTCGGAGTCGTGGTGCTTCTCGCGACATTCTATGCCCACAGGGCCCTCGATCTCGCCGCTTTTCCCACGATTCTGCTCATCGTGACGCTGTTCCGGCTGGCACTGAACGTCTCGACGACGCGACTGATCCTGCTCCGCGGCGACGCGGGGCAGGTCATCAACGCCTTCGGCAATTTCGTCGTCGGAGGAAATTACGTCGTCGGCGCGGTCGTCTTCCTGATCCTTGTCATCATCCAGTTCATCGTCATCACGAAGGGCGCCGAACGTGTCGCCGAAGTCGCGGCGCGCTTCACGCTCGACGCCATGCCCGGCAAGCAGATGGCGATAGACGCGGATCTCAACGCCGGTCTGATCGACGACACCGGAGCCAAGGAGCGGCGACTCAACATTCAGCGGGAGGCGGACTTCTACGGAGCGATGGACGGCGCGTCGAAGTTCGTCAAGGGAGATGCCATCGCCGGACTGATCATTACGGTCATCAACGTGGTTGGCGGCCTCTCGATCGGCGTGCTTCAGCGGGGGTTGACGCTCGACCGGGCTCTCGGGCTCTATACGCTGCTGACGGTTGGCGACGGTCTGGTTTCACAGATTCCTGCACTGCTTTTTTCGACGGCGACTGGCGTCATCGTGACGAGAGCCGCCGGAGAAGCCGATCTCGGGCGGGATATCGTCACGTCGCTTACGGCGTACCCCCGTCCGCTCTTTATCGCTTCGACATTTCTTCTCGGGCTTGCCGTGATTCCGGGACTTCCCACGATTCCGTTCGTGACGCTGGCGGCCTTCACAGGACTCATGGGGTACTGGGTCCGTCGCGAGGGACTCGTCCAGCAGGCCGTAGCGGCCAAGGGATCCGGAAAAGGAGGCGCCAAACCCGGTCAGGAGGGAAAGTCTCCAGGAGCAGCGGCTCAGCCCCAGAAACCGTCGACATCTCCGGAAGACGTGATGCGGCTTCTCACCGTGGATCCGATGGAGGCGGAGATCGGCTATGCCGTCATCCCTCTCGTCGATCCGGCCCAGGGAGGCGATATGCTCGACCGTATCGGTACGATCCGGAAGCAGATGGCGATGGAGCTGGGGCTCGTCGTGCCGCCGATAAGGATCCGCGACAACATTCAGATCCGACCGACGGAATACGTCATTCGCGTCAAGGGGGCGGAAACGGGGCGCGGAGAGTTGCTGCCGGACCACTATCTCGCCATGGACACGGGTGCCGTTCAGGAGGAGATCGTCGGAGTTCCGACGACCGAACCCGCCTTCGGACTCAAAGCCGTCTGGATTACCCCCGAACTCAGGGACAAGGCGGAGGCGGCCGGATACACGGTCGTCGATGCCCCGTCCGTCCTGGCGACGCATCTGTCGGAGATCATCAAGCGGTACGGCGCCGAACTTCTGACGCGACAGGAGGTTCAGAAGGTCGTCGATATGGTGAAGGAAAGCGCTCCGGCAGTCGTCGAGGAGATGATGTCCTCCCTGTCGCTCGGGGAGATCCAGAAGGTGTTGCAGAACCTCGTTCGGGAATCGATCCCGATCCGGGATCTCGTGAGCATCTTCGAATCCCTCGCGGATTTCGGAAAGATATCCCGAAGCGTCGACTTTCTGACGGAACGGGTTCGCGAATCGCTCGCGCGGATCATCACATTGCGCGTTCAGGGAGAGAACGGCATGGTCATGGTGGGGACGCTCTCTCCGAAATGGGAGGAAATCATCAAGAAATCGGTGCACGGGGATATTATGCAGGGGTGGCAGCTCGCAATGGATCCGCGCGAAGTCCAGCGTTTCATCGCGAGCGTCTCGAAGGCCGCCGAGGAAATGGCCGTCACGGGGGCGTCGCCGGTGCTTCTCGTGCATCCGGACGTTCGCCTCGTCGTGCGCCGCATACTCGAAACCTCGCTGCCGAGCATATTTGTGGTATCTTATAATGAGCTTTCGCAGGGTGTTCAAGTCAAATCCATCGGGATGGTGGAGTAAATGCGGGTTCTCCAGCAGATCACTTTCGAGGCGAGGGACGATGCCGAGGCGATGCGCATCGCCGGCGAACGACTGGGCCGGGACGCCGTCGTCCTTTCGACGCGCCCCGTCAGGACCGGAGGATTTCTGGGATTTTTCCGCAAAACCGTGCTTCTCGTGTCGGCCGGTGTCCTCGAGGAGGAGAAACGGGAAGGGGACGAATCGAAACGCGAGCGGATGATGGCCTTCCAGAAACTTCTGGAGGCCCGGAAGGCGCTTTCCGAGAGCGCCGTTTCCCAGACGCCCATTCCGGCCACTGCCGGTACTTCCGAGCCGCTTCCGCCCCCCGCTTCAACGGACGACGGGGATACGCTCCGGTTGTCGAGGGAAGGCCTGGCCCTGGCGACATCGACCTCCAGAAAGGCGTACGAAAGCCTTTCGGGGGGACCTGCTCCGTCGAAGCTCGAACACGAGGTCTCGGAGCTCTCGAGGCGGTTGTCCGAAGTCATCCGGCACATCGAAGAAGAACGGGAATCTCCGCCGGATCACGACGGTACGGCGGGAAATTCGCCGCTGCTGGCGAAGCTTCTGGGTATGGAGGTGAGCCCGCAGCGGGCCCGGACGCTCGTCGAGCGATACGCTCGGGAGAACGACGGCCGGACGTTTCCGGAATGGCTCGCCGCCCGCGTGAAGGCGACGGGAACGACCCCGGCGGACTCCCTCGGCGGCAGGAGGGTGATGTTCGTCGGCCCGACAGGAGTCGGAAAGACCACGACGATCGCGAAACTCGCGGCGATCAGCGCGCTCTGGGAACGCCGGAAAGTTTTGCTCCTTACGGCCGATACCTACAGGATAGCCGCCGTCGAACAGCTTCGGACCTACGCGAAAATCCTCGGAGTTCCCATGGAAGTCATTTTCGAACCTGAAACCATTGACGAGGTCCTTACGAAGCATCAAGATGCGGATCTCGTCCTTTTGGACACCGCAGGACGAAGCCAGAAGGACACGAAACGAGTCGACGAACTGTCGTCGCTCTACGGAGCCTTCCGTCCCGACGCCGTTCATCTTCTGATCGCGGCGAACATGAAATATCGCGATATGCTCGAAGTCGTCAGGAAGACCGGCGTCGTTCCCGTGACAAGTTTCCTCTTCACGAAGATCGACGAGACATCGACGTACGGTGCGCTTCTCGACATCGTCGAGGATTTCGATCGTCCGGTCTCGTTCCTGACGACCGGGCAGAACGTTCCGAACGACATCGAGGTCGCTTCGGGAGTCCGTTTCGCCGATCTTCTTCTGATGCCGGGGAATATCGGCGATGGATAACCGGTATCAGTCCCCGGCGGTCGATCAGGCGGACGATCTGCGCAGGCTCATCGAGATTCAGCGGAAACCGTCGAGAGGTCTCGCGGGACTTCGTTCGATCGCAGTCGTCAGCGGAAAGGGAGGAGTCGGCAAGAGCAACATCTCCGTCAATCTTGCGCTCGCGCTCGGAGAATCCGGAATGCGGATTCTCCTCCTCGACGCGGATCTCGGGATGGCGAACGTCGATCTGATTTGCGGCATCACGCCCCGTCACACTCTTGCGAGCGTGATTTCGGGAGGGAAGACCGTCGAGGACATTCTCGTCCGGATCGACCGGAACGTCACGGTGCTTCCCGGAGGGCCAGGCGTTCAGGAGATGGCCGACCTCGACGAGACGGGACAGGCGCTCCTCATAGAAAAAATAGGCAGCCTCGAGGGAATGGCGGACCTGCTCGTCATCGACACGGGAGCCGGAATACACCGGTCGGTCCTCTCCTTCGCCCTTGCGGCCGATACGACGCTCCTCGTCACGACGCCGGAACCGACCTCGGTCCGGGATGCGTACGGAGTCCTGAAAGCTCTCGCCCTTGCGTCCAGGAGCCGGATCGACGTCAGTCTCGTCGTCAATATGGCGAAGACCGACAAAGAGGCTCTGGAGGTGGCAGAACGGATCCAGCTCGCAGCGGACCAGTTTCTTCGTCTTCCCGTCGCGAACGCGGGGTATATCCTTCGCGACGATACCGTTCTCGACGCGGTGCGCTTCCGGAGGCCCTTTCTCATCGGCTCTCCCCAGGGGGATGCCGCGAAGTGTATCCGCCGCATAGCGAGAAAGTTCTCGAGGGACGGTGAAACGGGAGAATCCGTTCCGACGGGACGCGGAATGAAGGCCTTCTTCATGCGGCTCGTGCGTGGACTCGGGGTCTGACGCCATGTCCCCGGAGGAATTGCTCCGCGTCCTTGACTCCAGAATCGGCTGCAAGGGAACGCTGATCATCGATACCGGCCTGTACAAGGGGATCTACGCGACCCGACTCGAGGACATCCGATCGGAGGTCCTCTGCGTTTCTCATCCTATGCTCCGCGCGGCGCTCCTGCCCGTGATGCGGAACGTTGAGCTGAAGCTTCGCCTCGAGGTTGAGGGGAACATCTATCAGATTCCGGTCGCGGTTGTCCGGAACTCACTCTCCGAAACGATTCCGCTCCTGTTGCTCGGGATCGTCGGAGATGCCGAGAAAATTCAGAGACGTTCGTTTGTTCGTGTCCCGTCGACTTTGCGGGTTTTTCTGTTCCGTCTATCCGCGTCTTCTGACGGTCTCGGATTGCGGGAATGGTTTCAGGCGACGGTAAAGGATATCAGCCTCGGCGGAGTGGGAATGGCAGTCCCTGTTTCGGTCGGAGTCCGTCTCGAACTGAAGGATCGTTTCTTTCTCCGGTTCATCCTGTCGGAAGTGCCGTTTCTTCTGGCGGCTTCCCTGGTTCGCAAGAGCCCGTCCGAGGAGAGATTCGATCTCGGTTTTGCGTTTGAGCGGCTTCCGACGATACTGGAAAAAACTCTTGTCGCATATATTCGCCAGTCCGAACTGGCCGGCAGGTAAGGCCGGGAAAGGGGGGAGCGCGATGCCGGGTTCGACGATCCGGGTTCTCGTTGTGGACGATTCTTCGTTTATGCGGAAAGTCATCAGCGATATTCTTTCGTCCGATTCCAGGATCGAAGTCATCGGAACGGCGAGGGACGGAGAGGACGCATGCGACAAGGTCGCGTCGCTCCGTCCCGACGTGGTGACGCTGGGTGTGGAAATGCCGAAGAGAGACGGTCTTGCAACGCTGGAATACCTCATGCGTACGACACCCGTCCCCGTTATCATGGTCAGCAGCCTGACGCAGGAAGGCGCTCAGGTGACTTTGAAGGCGCTTTCGGCCGGAGCGGTCGATTTCATCGCGAAACCGTCCGGTCATATCTCTCTGAATATGAGGGACGTGACCGCCGACCTCATCTCCAAAGTCGTGGCCGCAAGCACCGCGAAAATCGGTCCGATCCGGCGCGTCGAAGCACGACCGCAGACATACGTCACGCCTCCCCGCGAACAGCAACCTCGTGTTACCGCGCAAAGGGGACGACCGGTGATGGTGGCGATCGCCGCGTCGACCGGAGGTCCGCGGGCGCTCCAGCACGTCCTTTCGCAGCTTCCGACGACGTTTCCCGTTCCCATTGTCGTCGTGCAGCACATGCCGAAAGATTTCACGAAGTCCTTTGCAAATCGTCTCGACTCGATCTCCGCCCTGCGGATCATCGAAGGGGCGGAGTCGGTCGATCTGCAGCCGGGTATGGCGGTAATCGCGCCCGGCGGCTATCATATGCTCGTACGACGGAGAACATCGGGGGAGTATTACTGCGCTCTTTCGGACATGCCTCCGCTTCTTTCCGTCAAGCCGTCGGCGAACATCCTCTTTCTGAGCGTTGCCGACGAAGTGGGTGGGAACGTAGTCGGTGTTATCCTGACAGGAATGGGACGGGATGGAACCGATGGAGCTGTGGCGCTTCACGGAAAGGGAGCGCATATCATCGCGGAGTCTCAGGAAACGTGTGTTGTCTTTGGCATGCCGAAAGCCGCGTCGGAAGCCGGGGTGGTTGACGAGCTTCTGCCGTTGCACGAAATCCCGGAAGCCATCATGAGAGCTGTGCGAGGATGAGAAATTTCGATGTCTGGGGATGATGATCCGTGACGACTGGAATGGATATGAGTCAGTATCTCGGCGCGTTCCTCGACGAGGCCGGGGACAACCTGAAGCACCTCGATGATCTGATTCTCCTCGTGGAGAACGATCCGTCGAATCCCGACGCGATCAATGAGATCTTTCGGTCCGCCCACACCCTCAAGGGTATGTCGGCGACAATGGGCTTCGAGAAGATGGCGTCGCTCACGCACGCCATCGAGGACATGCTCGACGGAGTGCGGAAAGGAGAGTATTCCCTGCGTGGAGAAGACATCGACCTTCTGTTCCGATCTCTCGATACCATGCAGTCGATGGTCGACTCCATCAGAGGCGGAGGAAACGACGCATCCGTCGAGACGGAGGCGCTCGTGGCGTCGATCCGCGCGTCCGTGAAGGCGGACCGTTCGGTGGAGACCGCGAAAACGACGAAGGAAGAGCCTCTTTCGGGGCAGGACGAAGAGTGGATCCGGGAGGCGAGGGGACTCGGGATGAACGTCTACGAGGTTCGTGTCGTCCTTTCCCCGAGCTGTCTTCTCAAAGCGGCCAGAGCGTATATGGTCGTGAGCCGTCTCGAGGAACTCGGAGACCTCATCAAAACGATACCTCCGGTCGAAGCGCTCGAAAACGAGCAATTCTCCCAGGAATTCACGGTATACGTCAGTACCGGAAGCGGATCCGAACAGATCGAAGCGACGCTCTCGCGTGTCAGCGAACTGGCTGCCGTCGAAGTCCGCGAACTCGGCGTCGCACAGGTACCGGAACCGAAAGCCGAACCTTCCGCGCAGGAAGCGGATTCGGTTACGGTGGAGGAGGAAATCATTCCGCCATCCGAAGCTGAACCTTCGGCCGACCGGACTCCTGAAATGTCTCCCGAAAAACGGATCGGGACTTTGCCGAAGGCTGACGCGCAGGCTCCGAAAAAGGCGGCCGACGCGTCGAAGAAAGCGTCCCAGACCGTTCGTGTCGACATCGGGCGTTTGGACAAGCTCATGAATCTCGTCGGCGAACTCGTCATCGGGAAGGCGCGAATCGAACGTCTCGTCCAGGAATCCCGGCTTCGCGAGTTCGATGAGCCTTTGTCGCAACTCGGCAGGATCTCGGGCGACATCCAGGAGCTCGTGACGAAGCTGCGGATGGTGCCCGTCTCGTTCATCTTCGAACGCTTCCCGAGGCTCGTCCGCGATCTCTCGAAAACTCTGAAGAAGGAGGTCGCGCTTGTTCTCGAGGGACAGGAGACCGAGCTTGACCGGACCGTCATCGATGAAATCGGGGAACCGATGGTTCATCTGATCAGGAACTGCCTCGATCACGGGATCGAAGTTCCGGAAGAACGCGTCAGGGCGGGAAAGGCCGAAAAGGGCACGATCACGATCTCCGCGTATCAGGAGGGAAGCGGCGTCATTATCCAGGTTTCCGACGACGGACACGGGATCGACGTCGCGAAGGTCAAGGAAAAAGCCCTCAGGAAGGGCGTCGTGACGCAGGAACAGGCGGACGCCATGACGGAAGACGAACTGATTCACCTGATCTACCTTCCGGGGTTCAGCCTCGCCGAAAAGGTGACGGATATTTCCGGTCGGGGTGTGGGTATGGATGCCGTCAAAACCAAGGTCGAGGCCCTCGGCGGACAGTTCGAGGTGCATACGAAGCTCGGTGAGGGGACATCCGTTTTCGTCCGTCTGCCGCTGACGCTCGCGATCGTCGTCGCCCTGCTCATCAAGGTCGGGGACGAAATCTACGCGATTCCGCTCGAGAGTGTCGAAGAGACGATTCTCGTCAAACGCGAAAACGTCAAAACCGTCCACGGCACTCCGGCAACACTCCTGCGCGGCGATGTCCTGGCGCTTTCGGATCTCGCCTCGATTCTCGGCACGGCGACTCCTGAGCGGGACGATGCGGAATACCCGGTCGTCGTGGTCAAGGCAGGAAAGAACAAGATCGGATTCATCGTGGACGAACTCATCGGGCAGCAGGAAATCGTCATCAAGTCGCTCGGCAGGTTCCTGTCGAAAATCAAGGGAATCGCGGGAGCGACGATCCTCGGAGACGGAAACGTCGCGCTTATTCTGGACGTTTCATCACTGTACGCGCGGTAGATCCGAAAAGGGAGCGGACTTTCATGGAACTCAGGGATTTCAATACCTTTCAGCTCGACGCCATCCGGGAGGTCGGGAACATCGGTGCGGGAAATGCCGCGACCGCACTTTCGAAACTGCTCGATCGTGCCGTCGATATGGATGTCCCAAGGGCCGAGCTGGTGTCCATCTACGAGCTCGGGGAACACTACGGCGCGCCGGAAACCATCGTGGCCGCAGTGTTTGTCCGCTCCGAAGGCGAATTCCCGTGCAACCTGATTTTCATCCTGCCGGAGGAAGAGGCGACTATGCTCGTTGACCTTCTTCTGGTCCAGCAGATGGGGGCCGCAATGCCGGATCTCCCCGATGAAATCAGGGACAGCGCCCTCGCGGAGGTCGGGAATATCGTCCTGAGTTCCTTCCTGAACGCGATCAATGTGCTTATGGGAACGACGCACATGATTTCAGTGCCGGGAGTGGCGCACGATATGCTGGGGTCCATTCTGGATGTCGTCGTGTCGATATACGGACAGATGGGAGATACGGCGCTCATCGTGAATACGACGCTCATCGTCGCGGGGGCGGGGGCCAATGTTTCGGGAAAGGTCATCATGATCCCGGATCCGGGATCGCTCGATACGCTTCTGGGGAAACTGCGGGTACTCTAGGATCATGGACGCCGTCTATCACGTCGGAATGGCGGATATCATCGTGACGTCAGCTCCTGCGACACTGGTGACACTGGGTCTCGGGTCCTGTATCGGGCTCGTTCTGTTCGATACCATAGGAAAAGTTGCCGGGATGGCACATATCATGCTCCCGGAGAGTCACTCCATCGGAGGTGTCCCCGTCGAAAAACCGGGGAAGTTCGCGGACACTGCCGTTCCGGTGCTGATCGACGAAGTCTGCAAGAGGGGAGCGCTTCGTTCACGCCTCAAGGCGAAGATGGCCGGAGGGGCGCAGATGTTCTCGCTTGCGGGGAATCAGAGCGAGTTTCTCGCGGTCGGTGCACGGAATATCAGGGAAACGACCGAGATGCTCCGAAAGTGTTCCATCAGTCTCGTCTCGAGCGATACCGGAGGCAACAGGGGACGGAGCGTCGAGTTCTCCACACTGACGTGGGTGCTTGCCGTGAAGACGCTCGGAAAGGGACGGGTCGATATCTGAATAGCATTTGGAGGGAGTTGAGTCCGCATGACGGAAACGGCTGAAGACGTCTTCGAAGAAAAGAGCGATTCCGTGAACGAGCCGGCGGACACCGAGTCCCGGATTTCATTCCGCTCTCTTCCTCCGGAAGTGACCGGTGAGTTGTGCTCCATGTTCGGATGCAGTCCCGATGCGCTCGATCAGCTGCTCTCCGCGATCAGGGGTGACCCCGATCGCGTCCTGCCGCTTCTTTCCGCTCTCGCTCCGGCGTTCGTCGCCGTCAAGGTCAGGTTCGAGACCCGCAGGCAGAACGAATTCGCCGGGGCCGTCTGTATTATCGCGAAGGGGATGTCCGGCGAAGTGATCGATGAAACGATATGGGTCGGCAGCACATCGCTCCCCGGGACGTTTTCCGTGGAGTCGAGCTGGGAGTCAGTCCGCAACACAATCCAGGAGATGACCTCGGCCCTTGAGCGCGTTTCCTACAAACGAGTCCAGGAACCCGTCAGAAAGGTGTTTTCTCCCACAGCGATCAACAGTCTCTACCGGTCCGATGAAAATATAGCGGAGATGGCGGCCGAGTTTTCCTCGACGTTGACATCGCTTTTTCATTACGATCTCACGGTGGAGATCCATATCGAACGATTCAACAAGACACGACTCGACCTCGGAGGACTCGGCGAACCGGAGAAAAAGTCCTCTCCCGAGGAAGTGACCGTTCCGGAAGATGCCGTTCTGCCCGTCGGGGAAGTCAGGATCGTCTGTCTTCCCGCTCTCGATCCGGTCAAAGGTCGGGCCGTTTCGGACCTCCGGCCGAACGATGTCGTGATCGTCGATCTCCAGGGCAGCGGACTCGCGAGCATCCTGCGCCGAACGCTGACCAGGAATGGCACGGCTACCGCCTTTCCCGTCCTTACGATCGAAAAGCTCCAGAGCGGGCAGTGTGCCGTCACGCTCGCGATTTCGGAAGGTATCCGGGGAATCTTCAAATCTTCGCCCGATCTTCGCGTCAAGCTTGCCCCTGCGGCCAATCCGTTCTCGAGCGAGGACGGACGAGTTCCGCTGATGGTTAAAATGCTCGCAGCTACAGCGGTAGCCGGAATCGTCTTCCTGTTCACGTATTTCTTCTTTCTGGGCTAGGGGGATCTTCCGTGGCCCTGAAGGAAGCCGATGCGAAACTCTGGGATGCCTACCACACGCACGTGACGGAGGGAAGCAGGGACCGGATCATCACCCGGTATCTTCCGCTCGTAAAGTACGTCTGTGCGCGCATGGCCGTGACACCCCCACCAGGGCTCGACTACGAGGATCTGCTCAGTTTCGGAATTTTCGGTCTCCTTGATGCGATTGACCGGTTCGATGTTTCCAAAGGGTTTTCCTTCCAGACGTTTGCGGTTCCGCGAATCCGCGGCGCGATCCTCGACGAGCTCAGGAAGTACGACTGGATATCCCGAACGGGGCGCGAGAAACTCCAGCGACTCGGAAAGGCGATGGACCAGGTGCTTCAGGACAAGGGAGGACTCGCCGATCGTGATCTCATGACGGCGCTCCGGATGGACGAGCGCGAGTACCGGGAGACACTCGAACTCGCGAGCCGGAGTTATATCGTTTCGCTGGACGAAGTCATCGCGCTCGAGGACGGCGAGGTCACGAGAGATGGAGTCGTTGCGGACGAAGGCGCCGAGGAGGCTTCGGAACGCATCGAAGAGGGAGACGATGTCGACCGCGTCACGGATGCACTCCGCCGGCTTCCGGAGCGGGAGATGCAGGTCATTTCGCTCTACTATTACGAAGGGTTGACGCTCAAGGAAATCGGCAGAATTCTCGGCGTTACAGAGTCACGGGTTTCCCAGATCCATGGGAAGGCCCTCTCAATATTGAGAGGACTCCTGCGCGTGTAGAACATCCGGAAAAGAGCAACGGGAGGGACTGATCACTATGGAAGACGTGGTTCGTGTCGAGTACCGTGAAGACGGAGTATATCTGGTGGCTGCCCCGAATGTTCCACTGTCTGTTCCGTCAGTCGTTTTCGCTCTGAAAACCGAGGGGATCTCGGATTACGACGGAGATGCCGTCACAAGTTTCGTGAACGGCCACGGAGAGAAAGCCGTCAGAGTGGCAGAACGGACTTCGGAACAGGACAAGGCGGCCGAGATCGATGTCCAGATAAGTTCGGACAAGCTCAGCGCGGACGCATGGGTCGAACCTCCCGCAGGGGCCGCTCCCTGGCCGACCGAGGAAGAAATCGTCCTGAAACTCGGAGAAAAGGGAGTTGTATACGGTATAAGGAAAGACGTCATCCGAGATCTCCTTCAGACGCGGGATACGGGCCACTGGGTCCGTGTCGCCGAAGGCACTCCCGCGGTAGATGGCACCGACTCCGAAGTGGAATATATGATAGCATTCGGTACCTCGAAACCGAAGGAGGTAGGAGAGGGGGAGAAGGTCGATTTCCGCGAGACGGGCGTTGTGACCGTCATCGTGAAGAACCAGCTTCTCGCGACGAAGACTCCCGCCACGGAGGGCAAGGACGGAATGAATGTCCTCGGAGTGCCGATCAGGGGAAAGAACGGGCGCGAGCGAACGATTCCGGCCGGAAGCGGGACAAGGGTCTCCGAGACGGGCAACGAGCTGTACGCGGATATCGACGGGCATCTCGTCCTCAAAAACGGAAAGCTGAATGTGCTGCCGGTTTTCCAAGTCGAGGAGGATCTCGATTTCAGCGTCGGAAACATTGATTTCATAGGTACGGTCGTGGTCCGGGGATCGGTTCGCGAAGGCTTCTCCATCAACTCTTCGGGCAACGTGGAAGTCAACGGCGTCGTCGAGGGCGCGAAGATCGCAAGCGGCGGAGACGTCACGATCCACGGCGGAATCCGCGGAATGGGCAAGGCACGGATCAGTGCGCAGGGCGATATCACGGTTGGGTTCATCGACCAGGCGACCGTCCGGTCGAAGAAAAATCTCAACGTCAAAAATGCCGTTCTGCACAGCGATATCGGGGCGCACGGTTCAGTCACGGTCGCAGGGGGAAGCAAGGCGCAGATCGCCGGGGGGAAAATCCAGGCCGGCAGCGAGGTCATCTGTCTGAATCTTGGAAGCGAAATGGGAACCCGGACGGAAGTCACGGTCGGTGTTCTGCCGGAGTATGTCGAACGCCGGAAGGAGCTTCTCGAGGTTCTTGAATCCGACGACGCCAACTACAAAAAAGTCGAGACGAACATTCAGTATCTGAAAAAACTCGAGTCCTCGGGACAGCTCGACGAGGCAAAACGGAGTATTCTCATCAGCCTGATGAAGGCGAGCTTTCAGCTTCAGTCGAAGCTCAAGTCCGAAGGGGACGAACTGCGGGAACTCGAGGAACGGATCGAAATGAGCAAGACGAAGGGGTGCGTCCGCGTCAGGGGAGCCTGTTACCCGGGCGTAACGATATCGATCAGGGGTTTGACGTATATCGTCCGAGAAGAACAGAAATTCTGCGCGTTTGTCTTCGAAGGCGGAGAGATCAAGGTCAAACCGTACGACTATTGACGCGGCTTTTTAAATCCCGTTCGGAATCGTACCGGGGAGGAAAGCATGGTAGAACCGGTCCAAATGCAGCTGTCACATTTAAATCTGGAACATGCGGTCAAGAACGTCCGGGAGGCGACGGCCCAGGCCCTTCAGACGGGGCGGGAAGGAGAGGCCGTAGCCGAAGCCATTCACAAGGATCAGACCGTGCAGACCTTCGAATCGTCCGAGGAAGCATCCGGCGTGCGCGTCCGAAGGGATCGGAACCGGGGCGGGGA
Source organism: Lactivibrio alcoholicus (assembly GCF_055390895.1). NCBI lineage: Bacteria > Thermotogati > Synergistota > Synergistia > Synergistales > Aminobacteriaceae > Lactivibrio > Lactivibrio alcoholicus. The sequence goes on along the minus strand of NZ_AP042471.1, from coordinate 515,093 downwards.
TTCGGAGGAAAGACAAAAGAAGAAGAAGCCGGGACAGGAAGAAGACGAGTCGTCCGAAACCCAGTCGAAAGCTGCGAAAGATGGAGTCGACTTCTATGCGTGACGCCGGACCGAAGATTCTGGGATACGTCACGGTCAGCGGCGATCGCGGACTGTTCCGCGGAGCGCTGCTGGCGGTTGACTTCCGCGGTATTCCGCTCGACTTCCGCTATACTGATCCGATCCGTCCCACAAAGCTCGAAAAGGTCCTGTACGGACAGTCTCTCGAGGTCTATCTCAGGGAAGAGCTTATTCTCGGAAGCCTCGTGAAGGCGTGCGAAGTCCGTCCCGTCTTCTGGATCGTCGCGGAAAGCTCGCTTATAGTGCCGCTCAGGCGTATCGTGAACGCGAAGGTCTGTGCGCTCGCGCAAAGCACCAACCGGCCTCTTTCCGCTACCGGAGATCTCGAACCCCAGCAGGAACCCGGAGTTTTCCTCCTGCAGGCCGATTCCGTCAGCGCTCCGCTGCGGCTTTATCTTCCCGACCTTCGCGAGGACGAGGCCCGTGGCGTCTCGCAGCTGCTCGTGGACGCGGCATCGACGATGGAGCTCCTGGAACCCTTTTCGAGGATCGAGAAAGCGCTCGGTGTCGTCGAAGAAGAATCGAATGGATCCGAGTCGTCTCACTGAAGAGCTGAAGGAATATCTCCGGCGCCTCTTTCTGGGCCGCATCAGGATCCGATCCCTCCCGAGACGTGAAGATGCGTCGTCCGTCACGGTCCGGAACGGGCAACGTTCCGTTACGATTCACAGAGGGGCGTCGAAACCCAGGATCGTTCCCGTATCTCTTATCGGAACACATTCCCTCGCATGTTCCAGCAAAAGTTTCCGGACACGTTCCCTGCGTCCGTCCGTTCGTGGGGGGCAAATCGTATCCTTCCCGACGGACGTTCACGGAGACGCTGTAGGCGGACTTTCGTCGAAGATCAGGAACGGCGCGCGATTTGCGCGTGTCCTGCCTCAGGAGAGAAGAAACCGTTCCTCATACGTCTCGCAAAGGCCACTTCCGGGAAAACGGATCTTTCTCGCGTATTACGCTCCGGTGATCCGCGAGGCGGTCCTGAAAACGGCGCTCAACCGGCAGAAGGGAACGCTGCTGATCTGGTATAATCTCGAAAGCAGAGCGCAGGCGCCCTACGGCACGTTTCTCATGAAGAAAATAGGGGAGGGCGGCGGCTTCGAATGGGAGTGGTCCCGGATGGACGCTCCCGATGTGGTTGGCAGCCGGGGGTGATTGAGACTCAAGGGAAGTGTCAGGGAAGATCGACGAAAAGGGAGTCACACAATCACCTATCTGGAGGGTCGATGAGTCAATGACCGAAGAGAAGAAACCCGTAGTGCCTCCGGTTCAGGAAGGAGAAATAGCGGAGTGCGTCGTCGAGCAGATTATGCCCTACGGCGCCTTTGTCCGGCTGAAGTCGGGACAGCGAGGCATGATCCATATCTCCGAACTCTCGACGAGCTATGTCAAGAAGGTCGAGGATATTCTGCAGCTTCAACAGGAAGTCAGGGCGAAGGTCATAAAGATCGACGAAAAGGGACGGATCGACCTGTCGATCAAGCGCCTCGAAGATCGGCCTGTGCGTCAGCACTCGGGTGCCGGCCGGGAAGATACGTTCGAGAAGAAGATCTCCTCGTTCCTGAAAATCAGCGAGCAGAAGATCGCGGACCTCAACAGCAAGATCAATTCGTCGAAATCCGGCAAGAAGCGGGCTGCAAAGCCGAAATAATGCGCTCGTTCTTTTCCGTCGTTTTTTCGGAGGGCATATTCCGCCCTCTTTTTTTTGTCCCCTGCGACAGAGACGACTTCCGGCTCCTCGCCTCCCAGATGCGGGACAGGAAGTTCCGGAAGGAGCTGGTCCTCGCGGCAGGTTGCCGGTGTGCGCACGGATTTCCGCGCGTTATTCTCTGCGATCCGCTTTCCGATAGTCGTCCCTTCCCGACGCTCTTCTGGCTTTCGTGCCCGATGCTCCGGAAAAAGTGCGCCACCCTCGAAACGGCTGGTGGCGTCCGCGAAATGGAATCCGCGCTCGTAGGGAAGGAATCCGAATGGATGCGGTATCACCGCGTATATTCCGCGATTCGCTCGCTTCTTATCCCCGAGCGGACGCGGACGTTTCTCTCCGCGAGGCGGCGGACGCAGTGGCGTTCGTTCCGGCTCGGCGGCGTCGGGGGAACGATGCCGCTCGGTTCTTCGGGACGGACCGGCGTCAAATGTCTCCACCTTCACACGGCTTCGTGGCTTGCTCTTGGCCGGCATCCCGCTCGGGAATGGCTCGCGGAGAAAATCGGCGGAAACGCGTGCGACGATCCTCATTCCTTTGGATGCGTTCCGGCGCCACAGTCTTCTATTGTCACATAACGGAAAGGAAGGATCTTTCATGTGGAAAGGGCGGTTCTCCCAGGAGACGACGGACGTCGTCCGTGATTTTACGCAGTCCCTCGATATCGACTGGTGCCTTGCGGAGTTCGACATTCAGGGGAGCATCGCGCACGTGTGCGCGCTCGCGAAGGCGGAAGTGATACCGCAAGAGGATGCGGCCGTCATTCGCCAGGGATTGCTCCGGATTCTCGACGAAATCCGTTCGGGCGACTACGTTCCTTCGGTCGATCTCGAAGACGTGCATATGAACATCGAGCATCGCCTGACGGAACTGACCGGAGCGGCGGGAGCGCGGCTCCATACGGGACGCAGCCGGAACGATCAGGTGGCGACCTCGATGCGTCTCTTTCTTCGGGACCGTCTTCTTTCCCTCGGAGATGGGGTACTCTCCCTTCTCGACGTGCTCACGACGAAGGCGCAAGGACACAGGGACGTCATCGTCCCGGGGTATACGCACGTGCAGCAGGCTCAGCCGATCACGATGGGACACTACTGGATGGCGCACTTCGAGGCCTTTCGTCGCGATTTCGAAAGGCTGCTCTTCGCGCTCGACGCGATGAAAGAATGCCCCCTCGGAGCGGGGGCTCTCGCAGGATCGACGCTTCCGCTCGACCGCGGGTATTCGGCATCGCTTCTCGGTTTCGACGGACCGACGCGAAACAGTCTCGATTCCGTGGGACAAAGGGACTACATCTACAACTACCATTCATTTGCGGCGATGTTCGCGGTCCACGCCAGCCGCCTTTCGGAAGATCTCGTACTCTACAGCTCCCAGGAGTTCGGATGGTTGTTGCTTCCCGATGCCTTCTGCACGGGATCGAGCATGATGCCGCAGAAAAAGAACCCCGATATTCTCGAACTCGTCAGAGGGAAAACGGGGCAGATCATCGGACATCTCATCGATCTTCTCGTTTCCCTGAAGGGGCTTCCGATGACATACGACCGGGATCTCCAGGAAGACAAGCGAGGCATGGAATCGTCCCTCGGAGTGATCGCTTCCACCCTCGCGGTGCTGCCGCCGCTCCTGTCCACTGTGGAAATCGACGGCGATCGGGCCGTACGCTGCATGTCGGACGGGCTCGTGTTGGCCACCGATATCGCGGAATACCTCGTAAGACGTGGGGTTCCGTTCAGGGACGCCCACTGGAAAGTCGGAAAGGTCGTCAGATTCTGCCTCGATGAACGGAAGACACTCTTCGACATCACGAAATCCGAGTGGATGAATCTTCTTCCCGAAGCGGGCGGAGATCTCGGGGGTATCCTCTCCCTCCGGGCGAGCGTGGAACGGAGGGCGACCACGGGCGGAACCGCGCCTTCGGAGGTCGGAAACAGAATCGAAGAGGCCCGAAAAGACCTGCTCGAGTACAATCGAATGCTCGGAACTCACCGGAAGCGGCGGGAACATGCCGCGCAGCTTTTTGAGGAGGCAGTCACTCCTTGACGCAAGACGAGGAGCGAGGGGCGCAGGACTGTCGGAAAACGGACACCGGATGAGGTTCAGCCGGGGTGAGGAATGCGGTTCTTTTTCTCCTCTTTGCAACGGTGCGAAAGCGTGATAGAATTCCGTGGTCGCGTTCGGCGACCCTTGACACTGCCGATTTCGGTGTTTATACTTTCTGAGCTGCCGCAGGAATGGACAAAAAGCAGACTTTCGCGGCGGAAAGAGCCGTTAGCTCAGCAGGTAGAGCACCGGACTTTTAATCCGGGTGTCGTGGGTTCGATCCCCGCACGGCTCACCAGAACGGTCCCATAGTCCAGTGGCCTAGGACACGGCCCTTTCAAGGCTGTGACACGGGTTCGAATCCCGTTGGGACCGCCATTTACAAGCCGGTGTAGCTCAGTTGGTAGAGCAGCGCACTCGTAATGCGCAGGTCCGCGGTTCAAGTCCGCGCGCCGGCTCCAGCTTTAAAGCCCCCTGAGGGGGCTTTTTTGTTATGGGAGGAGGCGTTGCCGGTGTGCAGGAGAGAGATCCTGTTCGTACGCCACGGGAAGACGGACTGGAACGACCAGCTTCGGTTTCAGGGATCCGTGGACATCCCGTTGAATGGGGAGGGCATCCGGCAGGTCGAAAGGATGGCTCTCAGGGTACTGGCATGGCGTCCGGAGCGAATCATCGGTAGCCCGCTCCGTCGCGCGCTCAGAACAGCTGCGGCTGTTCTCTCCCGTATGCCTGAATGCGATTTTTCGGTTCTTCCGTCACTTGCGGAAATGGAGTTCGGTGCCTGGGAGGGTAAGACGGTCTTCCAGATCGAAACGTTGTACGGTGGGCAATACATCCAGTGGAAGACCGATCCTTCGCAGGTGACGCCGGAGGGGGGAGAATCGTTCGATCACACAGTCGAAAGGGTCCGAGGCTTTCTGACGGGCGACTTCCCCTGCGGGCGGACGCTTGTCGTCAGTCATGGCGGCGTTATTCGGGCCGTACTCACGGCACTTTTCGACATTGCACCGGCTGTCGTCTGGCGCATGCGCATCGATAATGCGGCCTTCGTAGGCATCGAGGAACGACACGGGCGTTTTTCCCTGGCTTTCTGCAACGATCGCGTGCATCTTCTGGATGACGTTGCGGATCCCTCCCTTCTCCCGATCCGGATGTAGCCCCTCTTTTCCTGGTTCGTCGCTCCTGATACAATAGGCCACGGCTTTTCGAATGCCCGTCTGCCCGAAAGAAGGTGGCAACGTGTCGGTCGATGGAACCTCCCCCTTTCTTGACCCATCCGAAGAAGCGACGTTGTGGAAACGGTGCGGAAACGACGATGCCGAAGCGAGAGAGGCGCTGATCGTTGCGTATCGGCCTCTTGTATTCTGGCTTGCCCGCAAGTTCCGGGTGTCCCCCTCCTCTCATGCCGACCTGATACAGGAGGGGATGCTTGCGCTTGTGAAGTCGGTCGACAACTTCGATCCCGAGAGAAAATTCCGCTTCACGACGTACGCGTTTTATCGTATTCGGGGACAGATGGTCAATTTTCTTCAGAGATCGGAAGCCAGAGCCCCGATTCCGATAGAGGACGAATTCCTCGAGATTTCGGATGAACCAGCGGAGGACGCGATGGATACGCTTCTGAGCGTCGCCGAGGCGATGACACATCTTCCGGATCGCGAGGCCGGAGTCGTTCGGGCACTGCTGATCGAAGGAAAAGAGGTTCGTGACGTCGCCCGCGAAGAATCTCTGGATATCAGCCACGTATACCGGCTGCGGCGGAATGCCGTCGCCCGGCTCCGCGCGTGGCTGGGAATCGAAGATACCACAAAAAGGGTGTAATCCGGGATAACGGATAGTGCAGAAATGCATAATCTCGTGTATCGGGGTGATACCCGTGGAAAAACGCATACAGAGGGTAATGCGCTGGCTCGAGCGGTGTTTGCTTGCCTGCCGGGCGAAATCGTGGGAGAATGCTCTGATGGAAATAGAATGTGCCAAGGCCGAAATGGATGCCGCGCGCGAAGAGCTGTGGGCCATCGCACAGGATCCGGATACCGCCGGGCGTTCAGGCAGGGCTCTTTCCCGGACGGTACGGGCGGTTTTCGTGGCGGCGATGTTTGTTCTTGCGACCGCTGTGCCTTTGGCAAATTCGGTGATTCAGGTGCAGGACCGCGCAAAGGCGGCGGTCCGCGTGGCTCCGGTCCTCGAGTGGGTGACCGCGGACGAACGGACGCTTCTTGCAGCTCTCCGGAAGAGCCTGAGCGAAGCCAATGCCGGAACGACCAGAGAACAGTTCGTGCGAACGGACGCGGAAGTGGCTGAAGCAGAACTGCCCTCCGGGATCCGGAAGGCACGTTACGGTGTGGGGAAATCGAATGAAGGCGTAGCTGAGGGACAGGAGAATGTCGCCTCGAAACCGCGCTCCGGAATGACCGGAGAAAAGATCTATACATTGGTGCAACTGGGACAGAGAGCGTTGCGTGATTCGGAACCCGCGATCCGGATAGACCGGAGCGATGTTCCGCCGGAATCGTCCCGGAGAAAGTGAATCCGGCTTCTGGAAGGAGAGATTTCTATTGAAGAGATCCCCGAATGGTGGATTCGGAAGGGCGTTTTTCGTGAGTTCCTTCCTGATGATCGTGATCTTCTGTTCCCTTTTCGGAACGGCATGTGCCGAGACGCTGGTCTCCTCGGTGTCGGTCGAAGGAACGCAGCACGTCGTTCCGGAGCACGTCCTCGCGGCGGTGCGGACGAAAGTGGGGGAACCCCTGGACCGGACACAACTGCAGAAGGATGTCGAGGCGATCTACGGACTTGGCTTTTTCTCATTCGTCGATGTCGATCTGAAATCCCTTGCAGGCGGTGCGGCGGTGACGTTTGTCGTCAAGGAGAACCCCGTCGTCGAGCGCATCGAATTCAAGGGAAACACCGTCTACACGACAGGACAACTCATGAAGCTCGTCTTCACCCTCCCGGGAAACGTCTTCAATCAGGTCTTTTTCCGTCATGACCTCGAACGGATCCAGGAACAGTATCGCAAGGACGGGTACGTGATGGTCAAGATCGCGGACGTTCAGGTCAACGGCGGCAATATCAGCGTCACCATCCTGGAGCCGAAGGTCGGCGATATCTTCATTCAGGGAAACAAGCGGACCAAGACATACGTCATCCAGCGGGAGCTGAAGTTCAAAAAGGGAGACCTGTTCAACTCGACGCGTCTCCGTCATTCCATCAACAAGCTTCAGGGAATGGGCTACTTCGAGGATGTGAACGTCGGGTTCGAGCCCGGAGGCGATCCGTCGGTAGTGGATATCGTCCTGACCGTCGTGGAAAAGAAAACGGGGCGTTTCGGCGTTTCCGTGAGCCATGGGTCGGAAAGCGGATGGTCCGGAGGTCTGGATTACACCGATACGAACTGGAGAGGTCTTGGCCATAACGTCAATCTCGGATTTGAGACGGGCGATAACGAGCGATACTGGCTTACGTACAGTCAGCCGTTCATGGACGATAAGACGTACGCGTGGAAGGCCGGCATTTATAAACAGTATTATGATGACGTGAGCTATTACAAGAAAGGTATCAAGCAGCTTGAGTACGACGAGAACAAAAAAGGAATCTTCGTCGGAGCGGGGAAAAAGTTCGGACGCGACTCGAAACTCAGTTGGTTCGTCACGCTCGAATGGAAGGATATCGAGGTCTCGGACAGAAAGTACCAGACGGGTGTGACGAGCGATGACCTCGACTCCGGAACGACCTTCTCGGTTACGGGAACGCTGACTCGAAACAATCTCGACGAGTATCTGAGCTATCCCAAGGGAGACGTTATCGACCTCAGTGTCGAGCAGGCGTTCGATTTCCTCGGAGGCGACTACACGTACACGAAATATTGGATTCAGGGACGATATTACGTCCCGATAAAAGGAATATCCGAGTACTTCAGCGGGACGAGCCTCATCGCGGAAGACAATCCCGCTATCTTTGCGGCCCGGGTCAAGGCGGGATTTTCCTCCGGATCGCTTCCGACGGCCGGGCGGTATTCGATCGGCGGGGCGTCCACCCTCCGGGGATATGACGGAGGACAGTTCGAGGGCGACGAGATGTTCCTCGCGAACGTTGAGCTCAGAATCCCGGTCGACAAGACGTTCAACCTCGTGCTTTTCTATGATACGGGAAATGCTTGGGGCAGCGACGGTTCCTACAGTTTGTCCGATCTGTACGATTCGTGGGGATTTGGCGTGAGGGTCAGGACCCCGCTCGGGAATATCCGGTTCGATGTCGCCGAAGGCCAGTTCGAAAGCAGGACCCACTTTGGATTCGGGGAGATGTTCTAGGACCAATCGCCGAACGGGAAAATGGTGTGTGTGGGCTGTAGTCTTTTTCGTGGCTGCAGCCTTTATTTTTGTGCGGACTTCCTTTGCAGGTGAATTGCAGGGAAAACCCATACGCGATACTGTGGCATCGGGCGGTCCGGTCGTTCTGGTTCGCGGTCTTCCAGAATGGCTCCGGGCTAGCGCGGAACGAAGCCTTTCTGTCGTCTGGAGAGAGATGTCTACGGAAGATGCCCAGGAATTCCGCCTCGAAATCATGAAGATCGTCGCCGAACGTCTTTTCGCAGGGTTCATCGTCTCGGTTTCGGATGAGAACGGGCGTCCCGCGGTTCTGCTCTCGCCGCAGACGAGAGCAGACTGGAGTGTGGAATGCCTTCCTCCGCCTCTATCCGATGTTCTCGCGTCGTGGTTTCTCCGGGATGTCGATGGAGCGGCGGAGACCATCAGAGCGCTTCTCTCCGGCTTTCCTGTCGCGGCACTTTCCTGGGCCGATGCGGCGCTTCGTGACGAAATCCGGAGACTCCTCGGACCGGTCGTGCCTGGTTGGACTGTTTCAATTCTCGCACGCCTCGCTCCTCCGGCGGCCGATGTGACGAACGTCCGCCGAACCGAAAGATGCACTCTCCAGGTCACCTTTTCACCCGAGCAACCGCTCGTTCTCGCCGTCGTCCCGCGGGTTCACTCCTCGTCGCTTCCGGTCGTGTTGCGTTCCGACCTGAACGATGCGTTGCTCAAGGGAATGTCCGCGGTCATCGGAATTCCGGTTCTCTGGGCGAAAAAGCACGCGGCGGATATCGAACGATTTGCCGAGTTTCACCTGTCGGACCGGAACACGGTGACGAATTCGAGGGCAAGAGTCGACGCGACGTTCGTTCCCGACCAGATATCGAGGATCAACGCCGATGTCGAGAGTCGCCGGTACATACTCCGCGCGTGGGCGGCATTCTACCTCGGAACGGACGACAGGTATCCGGAACTCGGGCTCCATATCGGAAGAAAGGCACTCCCATGGTCGGGGTGGGACGTGGAGCTCTACGCGGAATGGATCCTGCGGGCGAACGATTTTGAGATCGAAGGACGCTACGGCGCCGAGTGGAGTCCTTTTCCTGCGTTCAGCATCGGCGGCGAGGTGTCCTACCCCGGCGGCCGGTTCTGGCTGAAGGCCCGGACCCGCCAGGATGTGGGGCGGCCGTATCTGTGGTGGCGTTTCAGCAACGACGATGAACACAATATCGGACTTGGAGTCCGGATCAACGAGCATATCTCCATTGAACTGCATTATGACGGACGCGACCCGGATTCCCTGAGCCTCCGGGCGATCGGGAATCTCTGAAAGATGTCGCCGGGACTAGACGGGTACGTTCGAACGGCGCCGCGACAGGAGGGTACTGGATGAAACTGTCACAGGGAGTCACACTTGCAGAGATCGCCCGTAACGTTGGAGGACGTGTCGTCGGGAATCCCGGTTGCGTCGTCGATCGCCTGACGTCGCCTCGCGACGCCGACGGAGAGGCCATCTGTATCCTCTGGGACGCGAAACTCTCGGAAATGCCTGGGGACGAAGCTCTCATCATCGCTCCGGCTCCCTTCTTCTTGGGGGAACGGAATGGCGTCATCGTGGATGATCCCAAGGCCGCATTGCCGGAAATCCTGCTTTTTTTCGAAAGCCTTTCGGTTGCCGACGACGTCCGGAAAGGAGTTCATCCGTCCTCGGTCGTTTCCCCGAAAGCGTCCGTTCACCCGGATGCCTGGATCGGTCCCCTCTGCAGCATCGGGGACGGGACGATCGTCGAGTCCGGTGCACGCCTTCTCTCGCATGTATCGGTCGGGGCTTCGTGCAGAATCGGCAGCGGAACGATCGTGGAGCCTCACGTCGGAATCATGGATCGCTGCTCCGTGGGAACCGGGTCGCTGATTCACGGAGGAACCGTCATCGGAGCCGACGGTTTCGGCTTCCGGACCGGACCGGACGGTCCCCGAAAGATTCCGCAGCTCGGCGGCGTCGTCATCGGAAATTCCGTCGAAATCGGTGCGTGCACGACGATCGACAGAGGGACGATCGCGGATACGGAGATCGGGGACGGCACCAAGATCGATGACCACGTTCACATCGGACACAATACCGTTGTCGGGAAGAACTGCATCGTCGTGGCCATGACGGGTGTCGCCGGAAGCGTTGTCGTCGAAGACAACGTCGTTCTCGCCGCCAGGAGCGGCGTCACGGACCACGTCCGCATAGGCAGAGGCGCCCAGGTCGCGGGGATGGCGGGCGTGACGAAGGACGTTCCCGCCGGTGCGACCGTGTCCGGATTCCCTGCGAGGGAACATCGTCGCACGTTCAGGATATTCGCGTTGACAGAAAAACTGCCGGAACTGTTCGAACGCGTCCGTCGTCTTGAACGCGTGTCCCAGTCGAAGCATACAACCTCCGAAGATCCCGGCGGAGAGGCAGTCGGAAGATGACATCCCGTGCATCCGCTGCCGTCGGCATGTCGCGCCGTCGGACGATTTCGCGCGATGTGGTCTGCGGCGGAAACGGACTTCACACGGGACGACCTTTTTCCGTCCGCCTTTCGCCGAATTTCGGATCTCCGGGGATACGATTCGACCTCCCGCAGGGAGAATACGGAGTGGAAGATGCGACTCCTTCGGGCACGTCGCGCGGAACCGATCTCATCTTTCCCTGTGGGACGCACCTGAAGACCGTCGAACACCTCCTTGCCGCGGCGGGAGGGCTTGACGTGGATTCGATGACGATCGCCGTCAGGAGCGAAGATGTCGGATCCTCCGCCGGGGGCGATGTATTCGAGATTCCGGCCCTCGACGGATGTGCCGCGGGATGGGGCGGGATGATCCTCGAAGCCGGGATCGCGGAACGCGACGGAGCTTTGGAATTCCTCTCGCCGCCTGTTCCGGTCGCATTGTCGGATGCCGGCGGAGAGCGATTCGTCGGAGCGTTTCCGTCGGATATCTTCCGGATCGACTACATCATCCGGTATCCGTCGATCCCCGACATCGGGACGCAGGCGTTTTCGATACGTCCGGACCCCGACTCGTTCGCGTCCGGGATCATGCCGGCGCGGACGTTCGCTCTTGATTCCGAGATCGAAATGCTGTACCGCAGGGGGCTTGCCAAAGGCGGATCGCTCGAAAACGCGACGGTATTCGGCGACCGCACGGGAAGCGTCCGCGCAAAGGGAGGACTTCGGTTTCCCGATGAACCGGTGCGTCACAAGGTGCTCGATCTCATCGGGGATCTGGTTCTCGTGGGACGGCCGCTGCGGGCGCGTGTGATTGCGTTCATGGCGGGGCACGAGATGCACCTTCGTCTCGTCCGTGCGCTGAGAGCGCTTATTCTTCGCCAGTAAGGAGGCGTGTGGGATGTACGATATCGATACGATACTGAAGAGTCTGCCGCACAGATTCCCGTTTCTTCTCGTGGACAGGATACTCGAATACAGCGAGACCCGGGTCGTCGGGCTCAAGAACGTGACGATGAACGAGCCGTTCTTTCCGGGGCACTTCCCGACGGAGCCGGTGATGCCGGGAGTTCTCGTCCTCGAGGCCATGGGGCAGGTCGCCGCGATGATGCTGACGTTACGGCCCGGAGCCGAGGGACTCGTGACGTATCTGACGGGGATCGAGAAGGCGAAGTTCCGGAAGCCCGTACGTCCGGGCGATCAGTTGGTCACGACCGCGGAGCTCCTGAAAGTCCGCGGGATGATGGGGAAGGTGCGAACGACGGGGCGCGTCGGGGACGACATCGCGGCCGAAGCCGAAATGAGCTTCATGGCGGCGTACAAGCTGAAGAAAGAAGATTGACAGGCATGGCCGTTTGCATTCATCCGACGGCTCTTGTGGCCCCGGAGGCCGTGTTGTGCGACGGCGTCGAGATCGGACCCTATTGCGTCGTTTCGGGAAACGTCATCATCGGAGTGGGAACGAAACTCGCCGCATTCGTTCGGATCAGGGATTATGTCGAGATCGGGAGAGACTGTACGATCGCGGAAAACGCCGTTCTCGGAGGAGAGCCGCAGGACCACGATTTCAAGGGCGAGGTAACCTGGGTCCGCATCGGCAACGGCGTGATCATCCGCGAAAGCGTGACCATCCATCGTTCGACCGGAGAAGGAACCTGTACATCCGTCGGTGACGGATGCTTTCTCATGGAAGGCGTTCATGTCGGACACAACGTGAAAATCGGAAAAAACGTCACCGTCGCCAACAAGGCCGGATTCGCGGGACACTCGTCGGTCGGCGACGGAGCCGTGATCGGCGGCATGGCGGGACTTCATCAGTTCACGCGCGTCGGAAAACTGTGCATGATCGGGGGACTCAGCAAGGTCGTGAAGGACATCCCTCCGTTCCTGATGGTGGATGGACACCCCGCGCGGATCGAGGCGCTGAACGTCGTCGGGCTTCGCAGAGCGGGATTCGGCCGCGAACAACGCACGGCGATCAAGGACGCGTACGCCCACCTGTACCGTTCGGGTCTTCTCCTCAGAGACGCGGCCGTTCGTTTGCGTGAAGAGTCGCAGGAAACTGTTGTCCGCGATATTCTCGATTTCATCTCCGGGTCGAAACGGGGCGTCGCGTTGTGGCGCGCGAAGGGGGCATCCTCGGAACATGACGCGATCATATCCGGAAAAGGGTCGGATGAGTGCGGCGATTCGTCTTCTGGTACTTGACGTCGACGGAACGCTGACCGACGGCGCCGTCTTCCTGGACGGAGCGGGAAACGAATTCAAGCGGTTTCACGTCCGCGACGGAATGGGAATCGCACGTCTCCGGGCATCGGGGGTCGAGGTCGCCATTCTCAGCGGGCGGTATTCGGCGGCGACGGCGCGAAGGGCCGGAGAACTCGGAATCCACCTTCTCTTCAACGGAGTGAAGAACAAGCTCCCTGCGCTGGAGGAGCTCGCGGCGAGCCTTGGCCTGGCCGCGGAGGAGATCGCGTATGCCGGCGACGACGTGAACGACCTCCAGTGTATCCGGTGGGCCGGGCTTGGCTGCGCCGTCGCGGATGCGGAGGATGATGTCCGAAACGCGGCGCGCTTTGTCTCGAAGTCGCGCGGCGGCTACGGGGCGGTCCGCGATATCGCCGAACACATCATCCGGCTGAACGGCGCAACCTGCGGGATGTCCGCGGAGACTTCCGGAGGAACTGGTGACATCTCGACCGTACGGTCGGAGAGGCGGGAGTGACGATGCCGAACCTTACGGGCGTTTCCGCAGGAGCCCGAAGGATTCCGGGAATGAAAATTCTCGACGGATACATCATCCGGGAACTGGCGGGATCGTTTGTCTTCGGAATCATGGCGTTCACTATCATCTTCATAGCGGGAGACCTGCTCTTCCAGGCCGCAAACCTCATTATCGAAAAGGGAGTGTCGCTTCTCGTCGTCGCCCGCCTGTTTGTCTATCGCCTGCCGGAGGTCATCCTGATGACCGTGCCGATGTCGTCGCTTCTGGCGACGCTTCTGACATTCGGGCGACTTTCGGTCAACAGCGAAATCGTCGCGATTCAGGCGGCCGGCATCTCGTTCCGTCGCGTTCTGCGCCCGGTCGTCGGAATTTCCGCCGCTCTTGCGGTCCTCACGCTCGTCGGGAATGAGTCGATCGTTCCGTTTTCGAACAGGGCTTCGGAGAATCTCATGAAGTACGAGATCCTCCAGGAGCGTCCGTCGGTTCTGAAGGAGCGGGTTTTTCTGAAGGACGAGCAGAACGGGGAACTCAAGAGGGTCCTGTACCTCGGGAAGCTCCGCCCGAGGGAGGGACTGATGAGCGATATTCTTGTCCAGGAGTTCGACGCTGGAAAGCTGCGCCGGATTTCCACGGCGCAGAGAGGGACGTGGAGGAGCGGGGAATGGTGGGTCGAACAGGGAGAAGTCTTCGAAGTCCGGGATAGCGGGAAAGTCAGCCTCCTGTTCCGCTTCGACCGACAGCGGCTGCTGCTCAACCTTTCGCCCGAACAGCTCGAAAAGGCCTCGCGGAGACCCGCCGAAATGAGTTCGATCGAACTGCTCGCGCACATCAATATTCTCAGAGCGCAGGGTGCGAACCTTCTGCCCCTGTGGGTGCTCTTTCACCTGAAACTTTCCGTTCCGTGGTCGACGCTGATCCTTGCCGTTCTCGGAGCGAGCATCGGAGTCCGCACGCCGAGACGCGGAGGTTCGGGGATCGGATTCGGACTCTGCATCATGATCGTGTTCGCCTACTATGTCCTGATGTCGTTTTCGCGGGCGCTCGGAGAAGCGGGAAACATCCCGCCGATGCTCGCCGCATGGCTGCCGAACATCACGTTCATCGTTCTTGGGGCGGTTTTCATCCGGAAGGCCGACTGAAATCGGATCCCAGGTGGGATCGGTCGAATGAACACGCTGAGAGAGGAATGATACCGTTGCACGAAACGATCGCCGTTATCGCCGGAGACGGTGCGCTGCCGCTTCTCGTGGCGGCGCGGATCTCGGAACGGGGGGGGCGCCCAGTCGTCTATGCCCTGCGCGCGGAAACCGGATCGTTCCGGACGATTCCCTGCGCCCTCAAGACATTTCCATCCCCAGATCTCGGATGGGCGCTTTCGGACATGCGGACCGAAGGAGTCGGCGCGATCGTCCTCGCCGGACGCGTTCCGAAGGAGCTCTGTTTCGTTCCGGAGAAACTGGATCCTTTTTTGCGAAACATCCTGAAGACGACCGCTGCGCGGGACGACCACTCCCTCCTCGGAGCCGTCCTCGCCGCGATCGAAAGAGTCGGAATCCCCGTCATTTCCTATCGGGACCTGATTCCGGACATGCTTGCGGGGGAGGGACGTCTCTTCGGTCGCGTGCCCGACGAGACGGAACGGGCCGACATTCTTTACGGCCGCGGGATTTTGCGCGTTCTCCTTCCGCTCTCGTTCGGACAGACCGTCGTCGTGCGCGGCGGTGCGGTCGTCGCCGTGGAGGCCATGGAGGGGACCGACGAGACGATCCGCAGGGCGGGACGCATCCTCCGGGAGAACGGACGCGGCGGGTGCGTCGTCAAGATGATGCGGCCGGATCAGGACGAGCGCTACGACCTCCCGACGATGGGATCGACGACTCTCGATATCATGCGCGAGTCCGGAATTTCCTGTCTCGCCGTCGAGACGGGCCGGACGATCGTTCTCGACCCTGGAAAATGTTCGCGTCTCGCGGAGGAATACGGCATCTCCGTAACCGGAATCGCCTCCGGAGAAGCTTCGTGCCCGTGAACCGGGGAAGAGCCGCGTGTCGATCTTCCTGAGTTGCGGCGAGGCATCGGGCGATCAGTACGCCGCCTCGCTCATCCGTTCCCTGAGAACCCTCGGATACGATGAGCCTTTGTGGGGAATGCTCGGAGAAAAAGGAGGGGCGGCGGGGGGCGAAGTTCTTTTTTCCTCCGCGGAACTCGGAATTTTCGGCATCGCTGACGCGCTCGTAGCCTTGCCGCGTCTCCTGCGTCTTCGGGAGCGCATCGTTGCCGCGATCGAAGAGCGAAGGCCATCCTGTGTCGTCGTCATCGACAGCCCCGATTTCCACCTCCCGCTGATCGCAGCTCTCAGACGACTGGCCTGCCGCGTTCCGGTCGCGTATATCGCGCCGCCGACCGTGTGGGCGTGGCGGAAGTGGCGCGTGAAAGGCCTCGCGCGAAACGTCGATCTGTGTCTTCCGCTCTTCGCGTTCGAACACGAGTTTCTCGTGAAGCACGGCGTGCGGAGCGCGTGGGCGGGACATCCCCTCGTCGACGATATGGACCGATGCGCACCTTCCGGACGCGTCGCCGGGGATGGGGCGGACGGAATCCCCGTCGCGTTCCTTCCCGGAAGCCGCGGCAGCGAGATCAGGCGTCTCCTGCCGCTGATGCTCGCGGTCGCTCGCGACAGCCGGTCGTGGGGAGTTCGTCCCATTGTTTCGGTCGCTTCCGGTCTGGCGCCCCGGTGGAGGGAAAAGATCCGGAAAGCGGCGGAAGATCTCGAAACGGACGAAGGGGACGGGCGGGATCTGATGGCCCGATGCCGCGCGGTCGTCGGCGCGAGCGGTACGGCCTCGGTCGAAGCGCTCCTGCTCGGGAGGTTCATGGCGGTCGTCTACCGCGTCTCGTGGTTTTCGGCCCTTCTCTTCAGGCTTCTGGTGCGCACGCCGTTCGTTTCTCTGCCGAATGTCCTCGCGGGGGAGGAGGTCTTTCCCGAATTCCTGCAGCATCGGGCGACGCCTTCGGCCGTGGAGAAAACGCTCCGGATGTACCTCCGCGACGAGACCTTCAGGGCACGGAAGGACGCGGCGATCGAACGGACGCGTGTTCTCATGGGACGCTCGGGGGGCATCCGGCTCTGGGCGACGTCCGTCCTCGGACTCTGTGCGGGGCGGGACCGATGAAGGCGGCGCTCCTCACGAACGGTCCCGGAGAACTTCAGGGATGGGTCCGGCCGCTCGCCGCGGAACTTTCGAAACGTGGGCACGCGATTGACGTCTGGATACTCCCGTGCCAGTATTCGAGTGGAAGGGAGAGGGAGATCGCGGCGTCGATGGATGTCGGCGACGTCATCGGTCCGCTTCCGTTTTTTCCGATGCTGCGGGAGATGTCGCGCAGGACGGCCGATGTCATCGTTCAGCTCGGAGGAGACCTGGTGTTCGGCCGTTTCCTTTCGTGGAGGAGACACATCCCCCTCGTCTGTTACGCATATGGTCCGAAGAAGGGGATGGACCGGTGCGACCTGGTTGCGACCGCGTATCCCCGGATGGCGGAATCGCTGCGCGTCCGCTCCCGGCGGCTCTTCCTCGCGGGCGACCTCGTACGCGATACGGTGAGGCCTGCGGGTGGCGGAGATGCGGACGAAGGTACGGCGACCGGTCGTCGCAGCGGAAAACGGATCATCGTGTTTCCCGGAAGTCGGAAGGGAATCCGTGAAGCGTCCCTGCAGTTCGTCGAGAACGTGTTTCGTGATGTCCGGGAGGAGTTCCCCGATGTCGAAATCAGGATCCTCCTTCATCCCTTTGCGGATTCCGAGGAATACGGACGATGGGAAGCGGCCGGACTGACGCCGTCCGTCGGATCGTCGGCGGACGCCATGTCGTGGGCGGATCTCGCGGTGACGCAACCGGGAACGAACACGCTGGAACTCATGCACAGCCGTGTTCCGTTCCTCGTCGTCGCTCCGTTTTCATTCATCCCGTACATTCCCGTTTCCGGTGTCTGGAACCTGTTACGCGTTCTTCCGGGAGGGAACAGCCTCGTCAGGCGGATTCTTTCGGGCAAGAGGCGGGCGTCCCCGTTTGTTTCATGGCCGAACCGCATAGCGGGTCATGAGGTCGTAGGGGAACTCGTCGGAGATGTCGTGCCCGCGGACGTCGCCGGGGCGTTGAAGTCGCTTCTGCGGAATCCGGATCGGCTGCGGGGCATTCGCGACGACCTCGGGAAACTCTCCGCGACGGGTGGCGAAGGCGCGGCGAGGGAGCTCGTCACCCACATCGAAAGGTTGATTGAGAAACGATGATCGATCGGGACCATCCCTACCTGCGTCTCATCAGACTGCTGCGTCCCTATACGGGGCGTTTCCTGTCGGCGATCGCCTGCATGCTCGTCGCGTCCGCCTGTACGGTTATCCCGCCCTGGCTGATCAAGAACGTCGTCGACGACGTCCTCATAGCACGGAACATGGTGATGCTCAATCTCCTTCCTGTGGCGATCATCCTCCTTTTTCTCGGAAAGGCCCTCGCCGCATACGGTCACCAATACCTCATGAACTGGGTCGGCCAGAGAATCGTCATGGAACTCCGGATCCGACTCTACGATCACATGCAGCGCATGTCCCTGAGATATCTCTACGGCGCGAGAGTCGGGGAACTGATGTCCCGCGTGACGAACGACGTGACCGTGCTCCAGACGCTCGTCACGTCGGTTGTCGTGAATCTCGTCGTTCAGGGGACGACGTTCCTCGGAATGCTCGGCTTTCTCGTCTATATCAACTGGAGCCTCACGCTTCTCACGTTCGCGATCCTTCCGCTCTGTGTCTTTGTCCTTGACCGGGCCGGAGAAAAGCTCCGCCGCGTCGGACACGAGATCCAGGAGCAGATCGCGCTCGTTTCGTCGATCGTTCAGGAGGCGTTTTCCGCGATACGGATCGTCCGGTCGTTCGCGACCGAAGATCTCGAACTCGAACGGTTCCGCGTGCGGAATGTCTCGAACTTCGACGCGCTGCTTCGTGGGGTCAAGGTCCAGGCCGCGCTCACGGGCGTCATCGAAGTGCTGCTCATCGTCACCCTCGCGGCGATCCTCTGGCTCGGTGGACGGGACGTCATCAGGGGCGAACTGACCCCGGGCGAACTGGTCGCGTTTCTGGGGTATCTCGGATTTCTGGTCCAGCCGATACGGGTCTTCACGGGCGTGCTGAGTTCGATCCAGTTCGGCAAGGCGTCGCTCGAGCGGATCTTCGACGTTCTCGATACGCCCGTCGATATCGAATCCCCGGAGGACCCCGTGATCCTTCCGGCGATCCGGGGACGTGTCGCGCTCGAGAACGTGTCGTTTTCGTACACGCCCGACGCTCCGATCCTCAGAGGCGTCAGCTTCGAAGCCGAGCCCGGGGAAAAGATCGCGATCGTCGGACATACGGGCGCGGGAAAATCGACGCTCGTGGATCTCATTCCGAGATTCTACGATCCGGACGGCGGACGGGTTCTCATCGACGGAGTCGATGTCCGGAGAATGGACCTCGCGACGCTCCGGCGCCAGATCGGCATCGTCCCCCAGGATCCGCTTCTCATGAAGGGAACGTTCAGGTTCAATATCTCCTACGGAGTTCCCGACGCCACGGAGGATCGCGTCCGGCGGGCCGCGGAGATCGCGGGGATCGATGACTTCATCGTCCGTCTTCCGAAGGGATACGATACCGAGATCGGAGAACGCGGCGTGACGCTGTCGGGCGGAGAGCGCCAACGTGTCGCGATCGCGCGCGCGATCGTCCGGGATCCGAGAATTCTCATCCTCGACGAGGCCACGTCGTCGCTGGATCTCGATGTCGAGCGGCGAATCCGGGAGGCGATGCGGAACGCGATGGAAGGGCGAACATCGTTCATCATCGCACACCGGCTGTCGACCGTCCGCGATGCCGACAGAATTCTCGTCATCAGCGACGGACGGATCGCCGAACAGGGGACGCACGACGAACTCCTCCGGTGCGGTGGCTTCTATTCCCACCTGTGTTCCATTCAGTCGGGCCATGTCGGATAGGGAACGGACGTCGGCGTCGCTGTTCCATTCTGTACTTGCGAGATATCTCGCGTATGCGCGCGGAGAAAGCGCGCGCAGTCCGTTCGTCATCTTCCGGCCGTTGGGGTTCGTCGCCCGGAAGATGGCCGGAATGCGGAATTTCTTTTTCGATCACGGACTTCTGCCGGTGTACGAGCCGTCACTCCCCGTCATCAGCGTCGGCAACGTCACGCTCGGGGGGACGAACAAGACGCCCTTCGTCGAAATGCTGGCCCGTACGCTCTCCTCGTCGGGACTGCACGTGGGGATCGTCAGCCGGGGATACGGCGGGCGCACTGACAGACCCGTCGTCATCCGGGGGGATCAGGGAAGCCGCGAGGTCGTCGGCGACGAACCGCTCCTCCTCGCGTCGCGGCTTCCGGACGTTCCCGTCGCCGTCTCGAAGAACCGTCTCCGCGACGTCGAGCTCCTTCACGACATGGGGGTCGAAATCGTCGTCGCGGACGACGCGTTCCAGCACAGGCGACTCGGAAGGGACGTCGATATCGTTCTCATCGACGCGTGCTGCCCGTTCGGGAACGACTGCGTGGCGCCGGCGGGAATCCTGCGCGAGCCGGTCGAATCGGTTTCGAGGGCGCATGCGGTCGTCATCACGAAGGTGGATCAGGTCCGGACGGAGCACATCGCGGCGATTCGCGAGCGCGTCACCCGGTATGTTCCGGAAGAGAGGCTCTTTACGTCGCGGATCGTCGTCAGCGAATGGCGTACATGGGACGGAGAATGGGGGCCTTCGTCCGTCCCGGATAGGGGGACGCGCGGCGTCACCTTCTGTGCGATCGGGAATCCATCGAGCTTTCACCGGCTTCTTTCGGACTCCGGCATCGTATGTTGCGACAATCTCGTCTTCAAGGACCATCACCGGTACTGCGCGGACGACATGCGGCGCGTCGAACGCGTTTTCAAAGCCGCGAACGCGGACGTGATCCTGTGTACGGAAAAGGACGTCTACAATCTTCCGGTGGAATATGTCCCGAAAGTTCCGTTTCTCGTCCCGCTCATCTCCGCCCGGGTCGACGACGAGCCGCGATTCATGTCGCTTCTCGCGTCACGGCTCCGGCCGCGGATCGTCGTGTGTTCCAACGGGTACGGGGAGGACTCCATGGGCGCGCTTCTGGCGGAAAAGCTCCGAGCGAGATTCCCTGAGGCCGACATCGGCGCTTTCCCGATCGTGGGAAAGGGGGAACTCTACGCGCAGCGCGGGATCAGGATCGACTCCGTTCCGGCGGACTCGCCGACGGGGGGCGTCGTGAAATACAGTCTTCTGGACCTCTGGAAGGATATCCGCGCCGGACTCTTCCGGAATATCGGATCGCAGATGGAAGCGTGGCGTTCCCTGCGTGGCGCGATCCGGACCCCCCTCTGCGTCGGGGACGTATACCTTCTCATGCACACGCTCTGGGGGCAGGGGCAGATTCCGCTTTTCGTCGCTACCGCGAAGACCGTCTATCTGAGCGGGCACTGGCGCGTGGAACGCTTTCTCCTCAAGCACAGGAGCCGCATGACATGGACGCGGGACCGCGAGACGGCCGGGCAGCTTTCGCGATCCGGAGTCGCGGCGGTCTTCGAAGGGAATCCAATAATGGATCTGACCTGTGATAATAGTAATGAGATCGGGTCATGGGCTCCGCGGCCGGAGGACGCTTCGGGGCCGGATATTCGGCCCGGGCGCGGAACGTGGTGGAACGTCCTTCTCCTTCCAGGAAGTCGCGGCCGCGCGTACGAGGATATGAGACTCCTTCTGGAGACCGCCTCGATTCTCCACGTCCGTCAGAGGTGTCTGTTCTGTGTCGTCGTCGCGCCGACGCTCGATCTCGCGAAGCTGGTCCCGGACGGGTGGGATATCGATCGCAGGGACGGGGACGGCCGGATCCGTTCGCGCAGCGATAGAGGCCTGTGTGTCCGTCTGTATTTCGGATCACTCGCTCCGATGGCCCGGGGAGCCGATATCCTGATCGGCTTCGGCGGAACGGCGAACCAGGTATGCGCCGGACTCGGGGTTCCCGTCGTTTCGACGATCGAAAAGGGCAAACTCGTTCAGAAGAAGCTGCTTGGCGGATCCGAGGTCCTCGTCGAGCGCAACGCGCGGGCCATCGCGGATGCCGCGCTCGGAATACTGACGTCTCCCGCGCTTTGGGTAAAAATGTCGCGGGAAGGAATCGAGCGACTCGGTGCCCCGGGAGCGCTCGACCATGTTGTGGAACATACGGCGACCGCCCTGGGCTGGGACACCCGTTTGCGTGTGTTCGGCCGTCTGCGGTCCCTTGGATGGGAGGAAGAACGATGAACACGATGCATCCCGTTCGGGTCGGAGACGCGGAAATCGGACGCGGACGGTTCGCCCTGATCGCAGGACCGTGCGTCCTCGAATCGCTCGAACTCGGACTCGCAGTCGCGACGGAAACGGCGCGTATATGCGCGGAACTCGGGATCCCGTATATTTTCAAGGCCTCTTTCGACAAAGCCAACAGAACGTCGCTCCGGAGCTACCGCGGTCCAGGGCTCGCGAGAGGGCTTGAAGAACTCGCCGAGATCAGGGAACGCGCCGGCGTTCCGGTCCTGACGGATATTCACGAGACATGGCAGGCGGAGAGGGTCGCGCAGGTTGCGGACATTCTGCAGATTCCCGCGTTCCTCTGCAGGCAGACGGACCTTCTCGTCGCGGCCGCGAAGACCGGCCGCCCCGTTCACGTCAAGAAGGCGCAATTCCTCGCGCCCTGGGACATGCTCTCCGTCGTCGAGAAGATCCGCGAGGCGGGGAATCCGAATGTCCTCGTCGGCGAACGAGGGACGTCGTTCGGATACAACCAGCTCGTCGTCGACTTCCGGTCGCTTCCGGTCCTCCGTGCTCTCGGATGTCCCGTCGTCTTCGACGCGACCCACAGCGTCCAGATGCCCGGCGGCAGAGGGACGTCGAGCGGCGGGGACCGCCGCTACGTCCTGCCGCTCGCCCGTGCGGCCGTCGCGATAGGGATCGACGCTCTCTTCATGGAGATTCACCCGGACCCCGACGCGGCACTGAGCGACGGCCCGAACATGATCGCGCTCGGGGATCTTTCGACGACGCTCGCGCAGCTCAGGGCGATCGACGATCTCGTGAAAGGGGATATCGGCGTCGTAACGCTGCGGGACACTCCTGAAAAAACGCAGGAAAAATCCACGGAGAATCGGACGGTGACCCGGCAATGATGATGGTCTGTCTCCCGCGTGAGCGGGAAGGACGCGAATGTTCCGACGACTGCCTTCTGGATCTCGGAAGAAGCGTCCTCGAAGCGGAGGCGAACGAATTGCTTTGCGCGTCGCAGCGTCTCGGAAAGGAACTCACCGACGCCGCGCGTCTCATCCACGGCTGTTCCGGGAGGCTCGTGGTCGTCGGAATGGGAAAGTCGGGGATCATCGGGCGGAAGATCGCCGCGACGCTCGCGTCGCTCGGGACACCGTCGTTTTTCCTTCACGCCGCGGAAGCGTCTCACGGCGACCTCGGAATGGTCTGCAGGGAAGACGTCGGCCTCTTCATCAGCAACAGCGGCAAGACATCCGAGGTTCTCGCCATATTGCCCTTTTTCAGAAGGCTCGGCGCTCCGGTCATCGCCATCACCGGGGGAGCCTCGTCGCCCCTCGCCGAGACCGCCGACGTTCTGATCGATTCCGGCGTGGCGCGTGAAGCCGGACCGCTCAACCTCGCGCCGACGAGCAGCACGACGCTGCAGCTCGCGATCGGAGACGCGCTGTCGTGCATGGTGACGGAAATGCGGGGTCTCCGGGAGGAGGATTTCGCGCTCTTCCATCCGGCGGGAAACCTCGGGCGGCGCCTTCTGACGCGTGTCGAGGACGTCATGGGCAGCGGCGAAAAACTTCCGGTGGTTCGCCGGAACGTTCCGGTCAAAGAGGCGCTTTTCGAAATCACGACGAAGAATTACGGCGCGACGTGCGTCGTCGACGACTCGGACCGACTGGTCGGAATCTTTACGGACGGAGATCTGCGGCGTCTCATCGAGCGTTGCGGCGTCGAGGCGATGAACTTCGCCGTCGAGGAGGGCATGACCCGGAAGCCGAGGACGATCGCGCGCGGCCGGCTTGCGGTCGAGGCGGTCCGGATCATGGAAGAGAAGGAAATTTCGGTTCTCATCATCATGGAGGGGGAACGCCCGATCGGGATGGTCCATCTTCACGAGCTTCTGAAGGCCGGGGTGGCGTAACTGAAGTACGGAACCTATCGCCTGCTGACATCGATTCTGTACCCCTTCGCCTATCCGTGGCTTTCGCGGAAATACCCGCTCGGCCTCGGGGACAGACGCGGTTTTCTCTCCGCGGACGTGCGGTGCGCGCTGGGCGAAAGATCTCCCGTGTGGATCCATGCGGTTTCGGTCGGAGAGGTTCAGACCGCCCGTCCCGTGTTTCTTGCCGGCAGGGCGGCGGATCCAGACCTCCCGATCGTTCTCTCGACGACGACGAAAAACGGAGCCGAGGTTGCGGATGCGATGCTCGCGGAGCTATTCGATGCGCGCTTCTTCTTCCCGTGGGACATTCCGCGCGTTCTCAGCCGTTTTCTCGACGCGCTCCGCCCGAAAGCCTTCGCGACCATGGAGACCGAAGTGTGGCCGAACCTGCTGTACGAGCTGCACCGGAGGGACATTCCCGCGTATCTGGTGAACGCCAGACTTTCAGAGACGACCTTCGAGAAGATCATGAAGCGACCGGCATTCTGGAAGCCCGTCTTCGGATGGTTCCGCACGATTCTCGCGAGAGGGGAAGGAGACGTCGACCGTCTGCTCGCGATCGGAGTCGCGCCCGAACGAATCAGGATCATCGGCGACTGCAAGATCGACGCGCTCCTCGAGCGGCGTCGGCTCTTCGACAAAGCGGCCGTCGGCCGGATGGTTCCTTCGGGACCAGGGGCGGTCTTTCTCGCCGGAAGCACGCACAGAGGCGAGGAGGAAGTCGTGCTCGACGCATTCTCCCGTGTGAGAAACGAACATCCCGATGCAAGACTCGTGATCGTCCCGCGGCATCCGGAACGGGCAGGAGAAATCCGATCGCTCGCCTCAGGGCGCGGCGTTGTCGCGCTGCTGTCGGAAAACGCGCCGGCGTGGGACATCCTCGTCGTCGACCGCATCGGAGTGCTCTTCGATCTCTACGGGGTCGCGGACGCCGCATTCATCGGAGGAAGTCTCGTTCCCAAGGGAGGACAGAATCTCATGGAGGCCGCCGCGTTCGAAGTTCCGATCTGCCACGGTCCCGACATGGAGGATTTCCCGGAGGCGACCCGGCGTCTCGACGCTCTCGGCGCGTCGGTCCGGGTCACGGACGCGGCGATGATTGCGTCGCACTGGAATGAAAGCCTCTCTCCGAAAGTCCGGGAGAGCGTCCGGCAAGGCTGCCGGCGGTATTTTCGCGATCTCGAGGGAGCGTCCGCCCGGGCATGGAGTACAATACGTTCCGGCTTTGACGGAGTGTAGATCCGGAGAACCCCCGGAAGCGACACCCCGGGTGCATGTCGTGAAAGGAGAGTGAACATAGCGATGAAGGACGGAATCGTAAACGATACGCTTCTGCGGGAGTTTTACGAGAGTCTGGACCCTCGTTCGCGCGCGAGTCTCGATGCGGCGACGGACAGGGTCGTCGAGGTCAAGAAACGGGGCGGCAAGATCGCCGTCGTCACGGGGAGCGGTCCGAACATTCACGAGGGAGTCACCACGCTGATCGCGGAGCTCATGGACAAGGGAATCGTCGACGGCGTCACGACGAGTTCCGCGGTCGTCGGTCACGAGATGGCCGGGGCGCTCGACGTCGTGAAGATGTGCAATGCGACCGAAGTCGGAATGGACGAGGCGTTCATGCCCCGCGGAAACGTCTTCGAGTTCACTCAGATGTCCGAAGGAGACCTCGCCGCGATCCGGGCCGAGATGGTGCTCGACGACGACCTCATCGGGCGCGGAAAGTCGGCGAAGGGACACTTCGTTCTCAAGGCCGCCGGAAACATGGCCTACCCGATGGGGCTCAGGAACGAGACGATCGCCGAAGAGATCCTCTCGGTCGCGAGGATGCTCGGGCTGCCCTTCGAGACAGTCGCGGGCTGGGGGTGCGACCGCAGGACGATGCTCGGCATCGGCGCGGAAAAGGGGCTTCCCGTTCTCGTGACGATTCCGCAGATGATCGGCGGGGGGGCCATAGGCATCGCGATCGGCGACAGTATCTCCGTAGGCGAACGCTCGCTGCGTGTGGCGCGGATGCTCGGCGAGGCCGACATCATCATCGAATCGGCCGTGGCGCTGACGCAGGAGATCCACGACGGGCCGTTCGAAACGTATACGGGGCACGGAATCTGGTCCCACTGGAAGGGCCTCGGAACATACAGTCTGAAGGACAAGACGCTGATCCGCATCGACCTCGACGAAAACCTCAGGAAAGCGCAGGACATCCAGAAGGAGAGCAAGTTGATCCAGGAGGCCATCGACAAAGGGCTGCCGAAGACGAAGATCGCCAGGATCCCGTTCCGGATGGAGATGTCGGCGTTCGCCCGTCACGAGGGAAGCCTTCCGATCATCGGAGACATCGGCAGGATCTGGCCGGTCCTCGCCGCGAGAGCCGCGGAGCGTCTCGGAATTGCGCTCGAATTCATGAGCTACTCGCAGGAAACCGATGAAGGCCGCGCCATGCGGGACTGGATCGTCGAAAACGTGACCATCCTCGACCGCTCGAAGATTCGCGCCCGCGCAGAAGAGTACAGCCGCCTTCGCATCCGTTCGTCGGCTTCGGGCGCAAGGTGACGGAATGCGCGTGCTCGGGGTAATCCCGTCCCGGTACCAGTCGACGCGGTTGCCCGGCAAGCCGCTCGCGGACATCTGCGGCAAGCCGATGATCCAATACGTCTACGAACGTGCGACAGGGGCCAAACTCCTCGGGAACGTCATCGTCGCCACGGACGACGAACGGATCGTCGAGGCCGTCCGGTCTTTCGGCGGGGAAGCCGCGCTCACGTCTCCGGATCATCCGAACGGAACGAGTCGCGTGGCCGAGGTCGCGCGCAATATGGATACTGACATCGTCATCAATATCCAGGGCGACGAGCCGCTCATCGATTCGCGAATGATCGACGAGGTCGCGCAGATTCTCGTCTCCGACGCGGACGTTCTCTCGGCGACGCTGTGTTCTCCGCTCGGAGACCCGACGCTGATCAACGATCCGAACGTCGTCAAGGTCGTCCGCGATCGTCGGGGCGACGCGCTCTACTTCAGCCGTTCGCCGATCCCCTATTGCAGGAACGAGGCGGATGGCTGCGTGTATCTCGAACACATCGGCATCTACGGGTTCCGGAAGGACTTCCTCCTGCACTACGTCGAGCTTCCCGAAACTCCGCTCTCGCGGCTGGAATCGCTCGAGCAGCTCCGAATCCTCGAATCGGGATATTCCATGCGCGTGGGCGAGACGAAATACCCGCACGGAGGCCCGAACGTGAATACGCCGGAGGACCTTGAGAACGTCCGGACGCTCGTACGGCGCACGCTCGGGTGTTCCGGCGGCGGAAACGGCGACGCCGGGAGAGCATAGAAGGACGTGACCGGCATGACGTCGCCATCGCTCGTCGTCATTCTTTCGGACGGAATCCGCGGGCACCTGCACCAGAGCAGGGGCGTCGCCCACTGGATCGCCGCGGCGACGGGAGCGCGGGTGATCGAGCGGGACGTTCCGCGATTCTCCGGCATCCGGCGGTTTCTGCTGATGAAGATCGCCGCCCGCAAGCTCGGACGCGCGACCGCCGACGAAGCTCGTCGCTGGCTCGAACGGGCGGGGGCGGCGTCGCTAACCGCCGGGATCCGTCCGGATGCGGCCGGGTCCCCGGATGGAGTTATCGTCATCTCGGCGGGGAGTTCGGCGGCTCCGTTCACGTGTGCGCTCGGGCGCGTCCTCGGGGCGAAGACATGCGTCATCATGACGCCGTCCGTTCTCGGAACGGAGCCGTTCGACTTCGCGATCCTTCCCGAGCACGACGTTTCCGGGCATCCTTCGCCGGGCGCGACGATACCGCCTCGGACGGTCACGACGCTCGCTACGCTCGGCGCGCCGAACGCGATAGTCCCGGAAAGACTCGCGGAAGCCGCCGGAGAACTGCTCCGGCGAAGTCCCCCGGAGAATCCGGAAGCGCCCGCTTGGGGAATCCTCCTCGGCGGCGACGACGCGAACTACGCGGTGACTCCGTCCTGGGTATCGAAGGTGCTGGCGCCGATTGTCGACCGTGCGAGCGACTTGGGGGTGGATGTCTATCTGACGACATCGCGGCGGACGTCAAGGAAAACGGAAGACGCGATCACGGAACTCGCGCGCGGGCGCAGCTTCGTCCGGATGGTTCTCCTCGCGTCGGTCGACGAGTACAATCCGGTCCCCGGGATGCTCGGACACTGCAGGCGGATCTTCTGCACCGAGGACTCGGTCTCAATGGCCTCGGAGGCCGTCACGGCAGGGCACAGGGTCATTCTTCTCCGCGTCGGACGGAAGAAGGGACTTCACATGATCCTTCAGCGCCTGGCATTCCGCCTCGCCGGACTCGGTCTGCTCCCGTCGCGCTTCGTCTTCGGCGTTCCGAAGTTCGACGCGATGTTCGACCGCTTCCGCGAACGAGGGTATCTCGTGGAGTGGACGCCGTCCTCATCCCGTTGCTTCGCTTCGGGACCGGAGCTTTCGGACGTTTCGCCGACCGTCTCCGGTTTCAACGAGGCGAAGCGCGCTGCCGAATGGATCCTGAAAACGCTCTCATGAGAATCGTCCATCTTCTGCCCGAGATGGACGAGGGCGGAGTGGAGCGGCACGTTCTCTGGCTCGCGACCGCCCAGGCGGCGGCGGGGTGCGACGTTCTCGTCGTCTCGGCCGGAGGGAGGCTCGCCGAATCCCTCGCGGGAAGGGAGGGTGGACCGAAGCACCTGACGCTTCCGGTTCATCAGAAAAATCCGTTCGTCGCCGCGCGATGCGCGTTCCGGCTGGCATCGCTCGTCCGCCGTGAGGGATGGGACATGATTCACGCGCACTCGCGCGTTCCCGCGTGTATCGCGTGGTGGACGGCTCTCCTCGCCCGCGTGCCCTGGGTCGTGACGTGTCACGCGCTCTATTCGCGGAATTTCGGGCTCTTTCCGTACCGGAAGGCCGACGGAGCGATCTGCGTCTCGGAGACGGTCCGGGAATGGATGCGCCCCTTTCTGCCCCCGAACGCGGCCGTCATCCCGAACGGCCTTCCCGCGCCCCGTGCGCGCTGGACGCCGCACGCCGCTGACGGAAGGCCTCTTCGGTTCTGTTTCATCGGCCGCCTGACGCGAATCAAAGGGATCGCCGACATCGTCGACGCCTTCTGCGGGCTTGACGCGCCAGGGTGGAGCCTCGACGTCGTGGGCGACGGCCCGCTGCTGCCGGAACTCGAGGAGCGCGTCGAACGCGCGGGGCTGAAGGATCGCATCCGGTTCCACGGATATCGGGAGGACACGGAGACGTTCCTCCTTTCGTGCGACTGCTTTCTCTTCCCGTCGCGCTCGGAAGGCGCGGGGCTGACGCTCATGACCGCGCTCGCAATGGGTGTTCCGGTGCTCGCGTCCGACATTCCCGCGGTCCGCGAGATGATCACCGGCGGAACCCTTCTCGTCCGGCCGGGCGACGTCGAAGGGTGGAAAAAAGTTCTGTCCGGAGTCGTTTCGCGGCGACATCTGTCTGAAGTTTCGCCGCCGGCCCGCATATGGCCGACTCCGGAGGAAAGCGCCGGGCGGATTCTCGATTTCTGTGAGCGAGTCGTGCGGAGCGCCCGGAAGCGATGAAACGGGTCGTGCGAAGTAAGGCAGCGTCCGGAGCGATGGCTTTCTTGTCCGTACGGGGATCCCGGAGCGCGGCGATGTCGCATGTTTCCCGGGACGCGATGTCTCGTTCGTTCGAAATGCCTTCCGCCGCTCCTGCTACACCAAGCGAGACGTAAGGAGCGAACCGCATGCTCTTCAACTCGTTCGAATTCCTGTTCCTCTTCCTGCCCGCCACGTGGTGCGTCTGGCGGCTGTTCTGCCGATACCGCCGGACGGGAGTCGCCCTCGCGTGGCTGCTCGCCGCGTCGCTTTTCTTCTACGCATACTGGAATCCGAAATATCTTTCGCTCCTGTCGTTTTCGATCGCCGTCAACTACATCATAGGACGGGGAATATGTCGCTTTCGCCGCGGAACCCAGCGGAAAGAAGCGCCTTGCGCTGACGCACTTCTCCTTCTGGGTATCGCGATGAATCTCTCCCTGATCGGATACTACAAGTATTCCGGCTTCTTTCTCGAAAACGCCGGGGCCGTCTTCGGTTTCCCGATGCCTGTTCACGAGATCTTTCTCCCGCTCGGAATTTCGTTTTTCACCTTTCAGCAGATCGCCTGGCTCGTCGACAGCCGGAGGGGAACGGTCAGGACCGATGGGTTCGTCGACTACGCCCTGTTCGTTTCCTTCTTCCCACAGCTGATCGCCGGGCCGATCGTGAGGGCGCAGGAGATTCTTCCCCAGTTCGGTACGAATCGGACGTTCGCGTTTTCCTGGAAAAATCTTTGCTTCGGGATTTCGCTCCTGTCGCTCGGACTCTTCAAGAAAGTCGTGATCGCCGACACGTTCTCTCCGCTCGCGGCCGCGGTCTTCGACGGGACGGACGTCCCGACGTTCGTCGAGGCGTGGGGCGGGGCGCTCGCCTACACGTTTCAGATCTACTTCGACTTCTCGGGATACTCGGATATGGCGCTCGGGCTCGGACGGCTGTTCAATATCACCCTTCCGGAAAATTTCGATTCCCCGTATACCGCGTGTTCGATCGTCGACTTCTGGCGGCGATGGCACATGACGCTGTCGGCGTTCCTGCGGGATTACCTTTACATCCCGCTCGGCGGAAACCGTCGCGGCACGGTCCGCCGCTATCTCAACCTGATGGCGACGATGCTGCTCGGAGGCCTGTGGCACGGCGCCGGCTGGACGTTCGTCATCTGGGGTGGGCTTCACGGCGCCTGTCTCACACTGAATCATCTGTGGCGCGGCGCCCGGATGCCCCGACTGCCGAAGCCCCTCGCGTGGATGGCCACGTTCCTCGCGGTCGTCGCGGGCTGGGTCTTCTTCCGGTCCGCCACCTGCGGGCGAGCCTTTTCGATTCTTTCGGGCATGGCCGGACTGAACGGAATCGTGCTGCCCCCCGACTATGCATTGGCCGAACTGGTGCCCGGAGTTCTGCGTTTTCTGGGAATCGGGGTCGCGATTCCGGGAGTATGGCATTTCGAGGGGCGGTTCCAGACCGTCGCTCTCGCGGTCGGTTTTCTCCTCTGCCTTGCGTTGCCGAATTCGTTCGCGTGGTGTTCGAAGTATCCATGGCGCGACCGTCCTGCGAAGACGCGGCTTATCGTGGGGACGGCGCTCGTCGCGGTCGTGCTCTCACTGCACCGTGTCAGCGAGTTTCTGTACTTCCGGTTCTGAAATGACGCGCCGGAAGATCGACCCCGCCGCCGGACGCACGGGCCGGAACACGTTTCTTCGTGAACGGCGTTTTCTCCTGTGGACGCTTGGCGTCCCACTCCTGTTGTGCGGCGTCATCATGGGGACGAACTGGCTCGTCGACCCGCTCTGGTGCTTCCGTCACCATGTCCCGTTCGGTCAGTGGCAGGCGATGTTCAACGAACGCGTCCAGAAGGCCAATATCCTTGTTTTCCGGCGCCCGGCCATCGGGACGCTCGTTCTCGGCAGCAGCCGAATGATGTATACGGACCCCGCGATCTGGGGGCCCGACGGATTCAACTACGCGGCCAACAGCATGGTCCCGGCCGAATACGCCCCGGCCCTGCGCAACGTCGGGCGAACGGTTGGAATGCCAGAACGGATCGTCGCGGGGTTCGACTTTCTCGGCGCGAGCATCCGCAGGGAACAGGAGGTCGCTCCCAGGAGCGTCGATACGCTGCGGCATGTCGACGAGGCCCTCGCGTCTCTCTACCGCGTCACGGCGCTGCTGGACTATAATGTCTTCCGGCACGCCGTGCGGAATATCCTCCGGAGGGGATTCGAAGCGAAAGACGGGACGATTCGGTACGACGGAGGTCCACGGCCCGACCTCCATCTGGAATTCCGGACGCCGGACGACGGCGCACGTCGGGAGATGCTTGAAGACGCTCTCGAAATCTTCGGTCGGTCCTACGGGGCATTCCTCTACGACGAGCGTCACAGGGAAAAACTCCGCGAATTCCGGCGCGAAGCCGGGGACGCGACCGTCATCCCGTTCACGACGCCGGAGGGAACGCCGTTCCTGCGGATCATAGCGGAGACGCAGGGGTTGCTTGATTCGTACGAACGCTGGATCCGCGATCTCGTCGACGTTTTCGGCGGCGTATGGAACTTCATGGACGTCAACCGGGTGACGTCGGATCCGTATCTGTACAGGGAACCGAGCCATTTCGGCCCGAAGGTCTCCGGGTGGATCGCGGACCGGATTCTCGAACGGGGCGATCCTCCGAAGGATTTCGGTATCTTGGTTACCCCCTGGAACGTCGATGAACACCTGAGGGACGTCCGCGCGAGGATCGAACGGCTGAAGACCGCCCGGGACGCGTGGGACGCGGTGCGTTCGCCGGATCTTTGGCGATGACGGAGTTTCGCGGGTACTCGCGCATCGCCCGTGATGTACGACGCGGCGTGAAAGCGCCCCTTGGGGGCGCGAAGAGGAGATGGGTCGATCGATGAACCTGAAGGATGCCCGAAAACGCCTTCGCGTGTTGAAAAACCGATTATTGCCGAATCCAAGCGACGAAGAGTTCGTCCACGAACGGCTGCGCGTCTGCAATTCCGGCTGCGCGAAGCCCGCGATTCTCTACGCGGGGCTCGGTTCGGACTACGGACGCCCCGGCCTCGGACTCGGGTACGACACGGTTCACTTCTACTACTCGCTGGTCCACGGCGGGCGCCCCGTAATGCACTTTCCGTACGACGCAGTCCGGGCCGAACTCGGGAAGGAACGGATGCAGTCGGTTTTGCGTCTGGCGTGTCTCTTCTTTCGTCCGGCGGTGCTCTTCCATGCCATTCTGGACGACGAGTTCGACGCGGGGACGATCCGCGGGATATCGTCGGAACTCGGAATCCCGACGGTCGCGTTCTTCAGTGACGACCACTGGCGGTTCGACAGCTTTTCCCGGAATGCGGCGAAGCCCTACGACTGGATCTGCACGACGAGCGCAGACGCCGCGGCGCGCTACCGGCAGGCCGGCTTCGCGAACGTCATCCGAAGCCAGTGGGGGGCGAACCACTTTATCTTCCGGCCGCTCGCGTGTCCGTACGAGCACGACGTCTCGTTCGTCGGGCAGCCGCACGGGAGCAGGCGAACGGTCATCGAACGTCTGAAAGAACGCGGAATCCCGGTAAGCCTCTGGGGACGCGGGTGGGACAACGGGCGCATCGACATGAACGGCATGATCCGGCTCTTCTCCGCGAGCAGGATAAACCTGAACCTCTCGAACGCGTCGGTCGGGACGGACGGACGGACCTCGGGGGCCGCCCCGCTGCTTCAGATCAAGGGAAGGGATTTCGAGATCCCCGCGTGCGGAGGGTTTCTCCTGACGCAGGACAATCCCGAGCTGTACGAGTACTTCGAACCTGGGAGAGAGATCGCGGTCTACTCGGACGCCGACGATCTCGCGGAGAAGATCGAATACTATCTCTCGCACGACGCCGAGAGGGAACGGATCCGGCTCGCCGGATACGAACGCTTTCTTCGGGACCATACGATGCTCGCCCGTCTGGAGGCGATCTTCGATGCCGTCCTTTCCGGCCGCGCTCCCCGGGAGTCTTTGGGACACAACGGAAACGTCGTCCCGAAGGCGGGGCGGAGCCTTCCGGTCATCGAAAGGTCATTATCGTGAGCGCTCTCTCGGTCGCGATCTACACGTACGCGCAGGAGCGTTTCGTCGGAGAGACGCTCGACAGTCTTCTTTCCGCGCTCTCGCCCGCGCGCGCGAAGGAGACGGAGATCGTCGTGTCCGACGACGCCTCCCCCGACGGGACGGCGGATGTCGTGGCCTCGTGGTTCGCGCGGCATGGCGACCGGTTCGCTTCGTGCAGGCTCCTGCGGTCGGAAACGAAAGAAGGACCCGTGCGGAATTACGTCCGTGCCGTCCGTTCGTGTTCCGGCGATGTGGTCAAGCCGCTCGCGGGGGACGACATCTTCTGCCCCGGAGGGCTCGACGCCGTCATCGGGATGATGGACGACAATCCCGATGTCGCCATCGCGTTCGGAAAGGTCATCGGGTTTACGGACAGGCCTGGGGGGACGCCTCCCGAATGGACGCGGGAGCAGCGGTCGTTCTTCTCGTCGGACGCGCAGGGGCAGTTCCGGACGCTCGCGTCGTTCGATCCGCTCCAGGCTCCGGGCGTCTTCTTCCGGAAATCGCTTTTCGAAGAGTGCCGACTCTGGGAGTATCCGTTTTTCTGGATGGAGGATTGGCCTCTCTGGCTTCTGGCCACGGTTCGCGGGCGCAGGATCGCGCGTCTCAATACTCCCGTCGTCTATTATCGCCGGCATGACGCGTCCCTCACCCGGAGGATGAGCGCACCGGGAAAGGATCGCGTGCGGATCGGCGTCAACCGGGACCGGCGCATCATGTACGACGAAATCGTCCTTCCGCAGGCCCGGGAGTTCGGATTTGCGCTCCGGCGCCACGTCCGGCTGCGGCGTTTTTTCTTCGCTTGGATGGAGACGACGCGGCGCCCAGGTTTCGTGAATCTGTGCCGGGATCTGTCGCTTCTCGTAGACCCGCACCGGATGGCGCGCAAGGCGTCGGCCGTTTTTTCGCGCTTCTTCCGCGACGGGGGACAGTCGTCCTGAACGACGGGCGCGATGCGTCCGGAACCACCTCCGCACAATACGAAAGGGGATCGATTATGCGGCTCTTTGACTTTCCCGTCCGCGGGACGGAGAACCCCGACGAGGGGTGTCTGCAGTTCATCGAGGAGGAGCGTCACGTTCCCTTTCCGATCCGTCGCGTCTACTACTCGACGGGAGTGAAGGCGGGCGTCGTCCGGGGCCGCCACGCCCACCGCGCGCTCGAGCAGGTTCTCGTCTGCGTGAGCGGAAGCGTCCGGCTCGACATCGACACGGGGCGGGAACGAGAGAGCTTCGTTCTCGACGATCCGTCCGTCGGGGCGTATGTCGGCCCTTGGATGTGGCACACGATGACATGGCTTCGGGACGGGAGCGTTCTTCTCGTCCTCGCCTCCGACTTCTACAACGAGGCCGACTATATCAGAAATTACGATGACTTCGTCCGTCTCGTCCGGGAGCCCGACGACGGAAAAAGGGGGAGTGACCGGTGACGAACGACGACGGAACGAGAGGAAAGTTTCCCTTCAACACGCTCGAACCGGGCTTTCGGGCGCACGCCAGCGAATACGAGGAGGCCGCGCTCCGGGTTCTGCGCTCGGGCTGGTATGTTCTCGGGGAGGAAGTCGCCGCGTTCGAGAGGGAGTATGCGGCTTTTCTCGGAATTCCGCATTGCGTTGGCCTCAACTCGGGGCTCGACGCGCTCGCCCTTGCGGTCCGCGCGCTCGGGATCGGCCCGGGCGACGAGATCATCGTCCAGGCGAACACCTATATCGCGACGGTCCTCGCGATCACCCGGAACGGAGCCGTTCCCGTCTTCGTCGAGCCGGACGGGTTTCACGGCCTCGACCCCGAGAACATCCGCGAAGCGCTCTCCCTGCGGACGAAGGCGATCATGGCCGTTCATCTGTACGGACAACCCTGCGACATGGGGGGGATCCGCGCAGTGGCGGACACAGAAGGACTCCCTGTCATCGAGGACTGCGCCCAGAGCCACGGGGCGCTGTGGAACGGGATGCAGACGGGAACGCTCGGGACGATCGGCTGCTTCAGCTTCTTCCCGACGAAAAACCTTGGAGCCTTCGGCGACGCCGGCGCCCTCACGACGAAAGACGAACGGATCGCCGAACGGGTTCGTTCGCTGCGGAATTACGGAAGCCGCGTGAAGTACGTCAACGACGAGGAGGGGATCAACTCCCGCCTCGACGAGATCCAGGCCGCGCTCCTGCGCGTCCGGCTCCGGCATATCGGCGACATCAACGCCGAACGGATCGCCCTCGCGGAACGGTACGATGAAGGCATCCGCTCTCCGTTCGTGAAGAAGCCGGAGATCCGCCCCGGCGCCACACATGTGTTCTATCTCTACGTCATCGAAACGGAGTTCAGGGACCGGCTTCAGGTCTTCCTCGCTGAACGCGGGATCGGGACGCAGATCCACTATCCGATCCCTCCGCATCTCTCCGGGGTCTACGCGCATCTCGGCCTGGGAGCGGGGAGTTTCCCTAGGGCGGAGCGTCTCGCGCGGAGCGTCCTGAGCCTCCCCCTGTACAACGGAATGTCGCCCGGAGATGTCGGGATCGTCTGCGACGCGGTCAACGCCTTCAGGCCATGAGGGGGATCTCCGGGGAGACCGCCCGCCGGCGGCCGACCTCCTTCGTCCTGATGCGCCGGCATGTCACGAAGTTCCTCCGGAGCCTGGGTTCGCGCAAGAACGTCGCGCTCGCGCGCCTCGGCGCATGGTGGGAGGGGACCGGGATCCGCCTTGGCCGCGGAATCCGCTTCTATCAAGCGACGCGGCTCTGCGGAGACGGGACGATCCGCATCGGAGACCGCACGACGATCGGATACCCTATCGGCGGTGGGTTCGCGTCCTCCCGCTGCGAGCTTCAGGCGCGGTTGCCCGAAGCGGTCATCGCAATCGGAAGCGCCGTCGGAATCAACAACGGATTTCTCGCGATCGCCGTCCGGAACGTCACGATCGGGGACAGGTGCCTGATCGGAAAGGACGTCCAGATTCTCGATTTCGACGCGCACGGCGTCGATCCGGACGAGCGCCGGTCGTCGTCGGGCCGCGTATCGCCCGTCGTTCTCGGAGAGAATGTCTGGGTCGGCAACGACGCGATCATCCTGAAGGGCGTCCGGATAGGGAGAAACTCGATCGTCGCCGCGGGGTCCGTCGTGACGGGGGGCGAGTACCCGGAGGATTCGATCGTCGGCGGCAACCCGGCGCGCGTGATCGGAAGCGTCCGCGTACGAGCGGAAAAGAGGCCGGAGGATGAAACCGATGTTGCTGTCCACGACGATTGACGGTTTGTTCCTCCGGGAACTGCGGATGGACGACTTCGACGGATTCTCCTCCTGGCAGCACGATCCGGAGATCGCACGATGCTTCGCCTTCACGCGGACGCCGCGCACTCCGGACGAAACGAGGCGCGTTCTCGCGGAGATCGTCGGGGGCGCGCACCCGGAGTCGGTCCATCTCGCGATCGTCCTGACGGAGCCGAAGACGCGGGGCGAGTCGTTCGTCGGCGTCGTGAGCCTCAAGAACCGTCACTCGATCGACCTGCACGCGGAGTTCGCGATCGTGATCGGGGCGAGGGCGCACATGGGAAAGGGGTACGGCAAAGCCGCCGCGCGGCGGATGTGCCTCTACGGATTCGAGGCGCTTTGCCTGCGCAAGATCTACCTCAACGTCATCGCCGACAACGTCCGGGCCGTGAGGCTCTACGAGGAACTCGGATTCCGGTTCGAGGGAAAATTCCGGGAGCATTTCTTCAGGGACGGCGTCTGGAACGATCTCCTCTGGTATTCCGTCTTCCCCGGCGAGCTTCGCTGAGGAATTCCCTCCTGCGCCGTTCGCGGGCTCCCGGAAACGGCGCGTCGCCTCTTATTGCCGCCGGGGGAAGAAGAGCCTGTTCGCCTCGTGGTACGACTCGAACGTCCCCGTGTCCATCCAGCGGCCGCGCACGAAGTCGTATCGAAGTTCTCCGAGTTCGATGTATCTGTTGTTGATCGTCGTGATCTCGTACTCGCCGCGCGCCGACGGCCGGCTCTCCCGGATGAAGCCGAAGACGCGGCTGTCGTAGATGTAGGCGCCGACGACGGCGAAGTTGCTCTTCGGGTGCTCGGGCTTCTCCTGGATCTCGATGATGTTCCGCTCGTCGAGCGCCGCGATGCCGAAGTGGACGGGTTCGTCCACTTCGGTGAGCATGACGCGGGCCCCGCGTTCGTCCTGTTCGGTCCGGAAGTGGTCGACGAAATAGTCTACGGGGTTCTCGAACATGTTGTCTCCGAGCAGGACGAAAACGCTCTCGCAGCCGACGAACGACTCCGCCCGGCGCAACGCGTCGGCGATCCCCCTGGCCTCGTCCTGGACGCTGTACGACAGGTCGAGCCCGAACTCCGAACCGCTCCCGAGACAGCTCACGATCTGCCCCATGTGTTCCGAACTCGTGACGACGCGGACCTCGTCGACGCCGCACGCCTTCATGTTCCGCAGCGGGTTGTAGATCATCGGTTCGGTCCCGATCGGCAGCAGGTGCTTGTTCAGCGTCTTCGTGAGCGGGTAGAGCCGGGTCCCCTTTCCTCCTGCGAGGATGACTCCCTTCATGCGCGTAGCGCCCCCTTCTCTCCGGAGGCCCCGTCGCCGAGCCCCCGGCGTTCCGTCCCGTCGGAGTGTCGCGACAGGATCGCCGCCACCCAGTCCCCGTTCGTCAGATACCAATCGATCGTCTTCTCCATGCCGCTCTCGAACGTCTCAAGCGGGTTCCACCCCAGATCGTTCCGGATCTTCGTCGCGTCGATCGCGTAGCGCCGGTCGTGCCCCGGACGGTCGGCGACGAACGCGATCTGCTCGCGGCGGCTTCGTCCGTCCGGGCGGGGGCGGAGCCGGTCGAGGATGTCGCAGAGCAGGTGGACGATGTCGATGTTCCGGCGTTCGGACGATCCGCCGATGTTGTAGGTTTCGCCCGTGCGACCGCGCTCCATGGCGGTCAGGAGCGCCCGGCAGTGGTCCTCGACGTAGAGCCAGTCGCGGACGTTCTTCCCGTCGCCGTAGACCGGAAGCGTCTTCCCGTCAAGAGCCCTGAGGATCGTGAGCGGGATGAGTTTCTCGGGGAACTGGCGCGGGCCGTAGTTGTTCGAACAGTTCGTCGTGACCGTCGGGAGGCCGTAGGTGTGATGGTACGCGCGGACGAGGTGGTCCGAAGAGGCCTTCGAGGCCGAGTACGGGGAATTCGGCGCGTAGGGCGTCTCCTCCGTGAAGAGGTCGGTCTCTCCGAGCGAGCCGTAGACCTCGTCCGTCGAGACGTGAAGGAAGCGGAATGCCCGCTTCGCATCGTCGCCGAGGGACGTCCAGTGACGCCGCACGGCTTCGAGCAGCCGGAACGTCCCGACGACGTTCGTCTCGATGAACGCGGCCGGGCCGTCGATCGATCGGTCGACGTGACTCTCGGCGGCGAGGTTGAAGACGCCGTCCGGCCTGTGTTCGTCCAGGAGGCGTCCGACGAGGCCGGAGTCCGCGATGTCGCCCCGGACGAAGAGATGCCCGCCGTTCGGCGCGAGCGCGGGAAGATCTTCCAGCGAGGCGGGGTTGCCCGCATAGGTGAGCGCGTCGAGCGTGACGACCCGGCAGCCGTTCCGGACGAGGAAATGAACCAGGTTGCTGCCGATGAAGCCGGCGCCCCCGGTGACCAGGTACGTTTTGCGTTCGTTCATGAGAGACACTCCTTTACGGCCGTATCGCACCGTGAGCGTACGGACGGTGCGGCGCCCGTTTTGTCAAGAGAGACGGTCAGCGCAGTCCGCCCGCCGGGCCGGACCAGAAACGGCGGATTCTGCCTTTCAACGTGAAGTTCCTCTCCGGCTGAAGCGTTACGGGAATCCGCTCCGTTCCGGACGCGGATGGAAGCCCCCGGAACAGCGAAACGATCGTCGGAAAAAGATTATACCGGTTCAGAACGAGGTCGCGCGCCTCTTCGAGGAGCGGAAGCGCCCGCTCGAACGTCCCCGCAGCGATTGTATCGCGGATCGTTCGCAACGCCTCGCTGGGATTCCCGATATCGATCCGGACGAACGATCCGGTGGGGAAGTACTTCTCGATGTTCGCGCAGCCCCAGTAGAACGGAAACGCCCCGCCGAGGTAGGCGTCGGCGAGTTTTTCCGTCCAGTAGTCCGGGCATTCGGAATTTTCGAGGACGATGTGATAGCGGTAGGGCAGGATGGCGTCCCGCTTGCAGGCGGCTTCCCGGGCGCGGCCCCTGCCGAAGATGTCGAGACCG
Organism: Lactivibrio alcoholicus; assembly: GCF_055390895.1. Taxonomy (NCBI): domain Bacteria; kingdom Thermotogati; phylum Synergistota; class Synergistia; order Synergistales; family Aminobacteriaceae; genus Lactivibrio; species Lactivibrio alcoholicus. The sequence continues at coordinate 475,534 of NZ_AP042471.1, read as the reverse complement.
GGGATTCCGGACCGTTCGAGTTCCGTGACGAATTCGTCCCTCTTCCGGTGACCGTCGCGTTTTCGTTTGGCCGAACAGACGATGGAGATGCTCCGCTCTTTCCTCTCGAAGGGCGAATGTGCAGCGAGCGAATCGTAACACTCGACGAAACGCTCCGCTCCCGAGGCCTCGAAAAAACGTCCGTAGTGCCACGGGAGCGCCTGCTGGTCCCGGATGACCCCCGGGCCGCGGATGTCGTGGCACGTGAGCACGCGGGCGAATTGCGCGATGTACTCCGGGCGGTACGTCTTGATCATCGGGGGCTCCCCCGTGATCAGGAGCGTCCGGTCCGGAGGGCAGAGAGTCGTCGTCTCTTCCGGGACCTCCTCGTACACGACCCACGCGTCGGCCTCGAGCGTTCCGGACCGGTCGACGAGAAAGGACACGCCGTCCCATTCCCCGGACGAGCCGGGAGTCTGCATGACGAGCGGCCAGGACGCGGATGGGGTCGTGAGGCGGACGATCATCGAGGCGGTGTTGAGGGGACGATGCGGATGATGTCCTCGGACACCGAGAACGAAGAACCGCGGAACAGTTGAGCGGCGAGCGCCTCCATCCGCCCGAGTCCGGGATAGGCCGGATCCGTTCCGAAACACCTGGCGTCATCGACAAGGATGACATGGTCCTTTCTCGAATGGCCCGCGATTGCGTGAAATTCGCGGAGGACGGGGGTGTCCTCGGATCCGCGGGCGGTGTCGCCCCGGGAGTAGTGCGCGTCCAGCCAGAAGAGACACCGCTGGTCGCCGGCGATCTCGAGGATGTCGCGAAGGCGGTCGCCGCTGTCTCCCTGAAACAGAAAGACCTTCGGGTCCGATTGGAATCGGGCGCAGGCCTTCCGGTAGAGGTCTTCCCCGAGTTCGATGGAATACAGGCGATCGAAATACGGCCTCACGGCCCGCAGGGTTCGCCCTTCGTACGTTCCGGTTTCGACGAGGACGCGGATTCCGGCTTCCGTGGCGTAGCGGATGATCGTTCCCTGCTTGACGGCGTTCGGGGGCGGAAGGGGACATCCTTCCGACCGCCATCGCAGTCGGACCGCCGTTTCGTGAATGCGCCGCACGACATCGAACATTCGCAGCATCTCCTCTAGGCCCCGTCGATCGGAGGCGTTCCGTTTCCGCGCACTCCCGTTCCGAAAAACAGCGCGACCGATTCCCGAAGTCGCCGCGCACAACGCTTCATGTCTGCGACAAACAAACGCCTCCGCAGGACGCGGCGCAGAGGAAGAGCGGATGTCGCGTCGTTCCAGCGAAGACGCTCCGCGTGCATATATTCCGCGTTGCGGCGTTTCACCTTCAAATACCCGGGAGATGATACCATGATCGCCTCGGCGGCCTCAATCGGAATCGGGTGGTCGTGCCCGGCGGTGTAGAGCGTGGGCCAGCGTTCGGGATCTGCGGGATCCGGCGCGAGCCAGAACGTCGCCGGCAGTCCGTGACGGACCCGCAGGACGCTCACGATCGACTGGTCCTGCCGGTGGGTTGATCTGGAGCCTCCGATGATTCCGGGGTCGGCGGCGTAGCGCATGGCCTCGTCGATGACGGCGCACGCCGGATGGCCGGACAGGTACCCCTGGATTCCCGCGTTGACGAAAAACGCCTCGCGGTATTCCGGGGCTGACGCGTCCATCCCGTCGAGGCATCGCTTCGTCGTGAGGCTGCCGACCCGGGCGAAGGCGTAATCGTACGGACAGACGTTGAAGAGGCATCCGTCGCGTTCGATAGCGCGGAAGAGCGCATCGAGCGGTCGCACCGCCTCCGTGCCCGCGTCGAGCCAGAGAACCGCCCCTCCGGCTGAGTGGAGCGTGTCGTGGATTGCGGCGATTTTCCACGCGAAGAGGTCGGGCTCCAGGGCGTGGGCGCAAAAGCGCGGAACGTCGTGAAGCGTCGTCAGCTCGAGCGTCTCGACGATCCGTCGTTCGACGACGGACAGGCCGAGGTCGTAGACCCGGATGTCGATCCCCTCGGGGTGATGCCGGTGAAGGCTTCCGATGAGATTGACCGCGCTGCCGAAATACCGGCCGTTCGCGGCGGTGCAGATGACGTGATCCATTATGCAGTGGCCTCCTGTGGGTCCGATACGCTCTCCGGAGAGACGTCATGTGGCGTCGGGCCCCCGGACGATGCGTTTGCTCTGTCGCCGCTCCACGGGACAGTATCCCGTTTTTCCGGTTGATTGGCAATTGAATTTCCAATCAGCCGGGGACCGTGGTCATGATTCCGATATTCGGACAGGAGGGCAGTCGATCGAAATCGACCCGTTGCGGGCATTGGTTCGCCGATTTTCGAAAAACCTGCTTGCACGTCGCAAAGGCGTGTAGTATACTCCACGTCGGTTATATGGGGGATAGGGACATACGCAATTTTACATAGAGCCCATCATCCCGCAAGGTTCCTTGACAATATAACCTTGGATCTTGCTTCTGTATCCGCGGGGACTCCCGATGGCGCGAAAGGAGGTGCAACCCCCGAGCCACAAAGGACGAGCGGATTTGGAAGGCGGACCCGAGAACGACAAAGCGACGGGATGCGAGGAAAAAGGAAACGAGGATACTTTTCCCGGACCCCCCGGAGCGGAAGAGTTCGACGGCCGCGAATATATATCATATTTCAACCAAGGGGGTTACACAATAATGAAGAAATTTGCAGTGGTTCTCGCAGTTGTCGCCCTCGCCGCTTTCGCCGTGCCGGCGCTTGCAGCGAACCCGTTCATGGATGTTCCCATGAATCACTGGGCCTATGACGCAATCGGACAGCTTGCCGCGAAGGGCGTCCTTTCCGGCTATCCGGATGGCACCTACAAGGGCAACCAGCCCACGACCCGGTACGAGATGGCTTCCGCCCTCGCCCGCGCTCTGGCCGTCGTCGACATGACCAAGGCCAGCAAGCAGGATGTCGAGATGCTGAAGAAGCTCGTTGTCGAATTCAAGGACGAACTCGACGCCCTCGGCGTCAAGGTCGACAAGATCGACAAGAGAGTCGCCCAGCTCGAGTCCGACATCGGCGGATGGAAGCTGACGGGTTCCTTCCGTATGGACTGGAAGTTCGGCGGCGAAGATGACGGCCAGTATACCACCGGTGATTCCGACATGAACCTGCGGACTCCCAATAACTGGCTCCAGCTCGTCAAGAGGATCGACGACAAGGTGTCCTACCGCGCCCGGCTTCGCCGGACCAACGGCGGCGCCCATGACAGCGGCGACGGCCTCTCCTGGAGAGAGAATTTCATCACCGTCAAGTTCCCGTGGGACATCACGGCCCGCTTCGGTAAGCTGAACTGCATCGACTGGGAAGGCGACGCGGGGCTCTACGAAGGCAACTTCGGCGATGACTCGTGGTTCCTTGACTGGCGTTTCCAGGGCATGGCGTTCGACAAGACCTTCGGAATGGGCGACGCGCATTTCTTCGTTGCCCACGACGATGGCGCCCTTGTCAAAGGCAAGCTGACCGATGTCGAGGCCAACTGGTTCGGCGCCCGCTTCAACTTCAACTTCAACGAGACCTTCCGTCTCGCGGTGAGCGGCATCATGCGGGATGTCCAGAACGACGACAAGACCGTCGCTCCGACGAAGGGCTTCTACGGTGCGGCAGATGTGACGGTGTGGTATGCCGACTTCGCGGTCAACTTCACGAAGGATATCGCCTTCAGAGCCATGTATGCGGGCGAGAAGTGGGACGTCAACGCCGGAATTCTTCTTGGTGGTGATTCGCCCAAGGCGTGGAAGGCCATCGTCGACGTGAAGCAGGACGCGCTCAAGTTCACCAGCCTCTGGCTCGAGTACAGCAAGTGGGATGCGTCCTTCGCTTCCGCGAACACGTTCCTGAACTATGCTGAAGGTCCTGGGTCCGGATTTGACAGCACCGGCGTCATGCCGAAGATGACGGATCCCAGCAGAAACAGCGAGCTGACCTACCTCCACGCTGGCCTCAGCCAGAAGTGGACCGATCAGTGGATGACCTTCGAGCGGTACGTCGCGGTCGACTTCGACAAGGCGAACAACGCTGCGTTCACCGATCTGAAGAGCTACATGCTCGGCGTGCGCTACTACTACACACCGGCCCTGTTCTTCGAGTTCCTCTATGACAAGGTCGACTACGACGAGGTTGCCGGAACCGCGTGGAAAGACGACAATATGTTCCGGTTCCGGACGCAGATCAGCTTCTAGTCTGAATCCGTTCGTTGCAATGAAAGACGGGGGGCCCGGAAGGGCTCTCCGCTTTTTTTTTCGTGGTCTCTTCCCGCCTTCCTGTGGTATCATGACCCGGCAAGGACGACCGTCCCCGCGGGGGGACACGAGGAGGCGGAACAGTGATACGAACAGGCGACGCTTTTTGGGGAAATCTGGTCCGGAGTCGGATGGCCTTGATGGCCTTTTGCGCGGCATTTCTTATGGCGGGCGTTTCCGAGGCGGCGTCCCAGTATCAGGACGTCATGTCGAAGTGGGAGCGCAAGGGCGCCTATACGGAGCAGGGCGAGCTCGGACGTCTCGAGGTGAAGGTGGTCTATTACTCCGGAGAGTATATCGAGGCGCTCCTGAACGAGGAGGCTCGGAAGAACATGTGGACCGCGGACGAACTCGAGCGGTACAAGTACAACCTCCTGAAGACGCTCAACCTCGACGAGACGATCCCGTTCATGGTGGAGTTCAACAATAACGGCCCCTCGATGCACATGGCGCCGTTCAACGAGCAGATCGCGCTCTGGGTCGGAAAAAAGAAGCTGACTCCCGTCGACTACGACAAGCGCTTCAATTTCAAGCTCCAGGGCAAGCGCGAGGGGATGGTTCACTTTCCGAAGTACGACGAGAAGACCGGGAAGTCGAATCTCCAGGGGGCGGCGACGATTCGGCTGACGATGGCCGGCGGAATTCATGGATACCTTAAAGGAGAAATTTCCTATCTCTGGGATGTCACGAAGGACAATCCGCAGCGTCTCTACGAGGGCAAGGCCGCGTCCCGCCTCGAACTCGACCGTCTGATCGCGCGAATCAGGAAACTGTCCGACCAGAAGAAGGAACTCGAAGGCAAGGTCGCTGAAATCGACAGGGAACTTGCGACGATTCAGCAGCGCGTGGACGAACTGCAGAGGCAATGACCTGCGGCGGATTGCGCCGTTTCCGGACCCCCCAAGGGGGGTCCTTTTTTTGTGCGGTTGCGCGGAAGCGCGATGAGGCCGTACAATCACTTTCAGGAACTTCCGGGAGAGGAGGGACGACCCGTGAATCTGAAGCGTATCGCCGTACTGACCAGCGGGGGTGACGCCCCAGGCATGAACGCCGCCATACGGGCAGTGACACGAACCGCAATCTATCGTCGCGTCGAGGTGGTCGGAGTCGTCAAGGGGTTCGAGGGGCTCATGGACGGAAACTTTCAGGAACTGAATCCTGCGTCGGTGGGCGGCATTCTCCATCGGGGCGGAACGATACTCAGGACGGCGCGGAGCGAACGGTTCAAGACGCCCGAAGGCCTCGGAGACGCGGTCGCCCGGATGGAAGAACATCACATTGACGGCGTGGTGATCATCGGAGGCGACGGGTCCTTTCGCGGAGCGCTGACTCTCGCCGCGAAGGGAGTTCCCGTGATCGGCGTTCCGGGCACGATCGACAACGACATCGCCGGAACGGACGAAACGATCGGGTTCGATACGGCGATCAATACGGCGCTCGAAGCCGTCATGAAACTTCGCGATACGGCGAGCAGCCATGACCGGCTCTTCATCGTCGAAGTCATGGGGCGCGATTCGGGGTTTCTGGCGCTCGAAGTCGCCGTGGCGGGAGGCGCGGAATACGTGGTGGTCCCGGAGCTCCGGTTCGATATCGGGAAGCTCTGCGATCGTCTGCACTACTCCCGGCGCCGCGGGAAGACGCACTCCCTGATCATCCTCGCCGAAGGCGCGATGTCCGCCGTCGAACTTCGCGACCGCCTCAGGGATACCGGCGGATACGACGCGCGAATCACCGTACTCGGGTACCTTCAGCGCGGGGGAAGCCCCACTGCCCGGGATGCGATCCTCGCGTCGCGCATGGGGAGCTTCGCCGTCGAGTCAATGCTCGCGGGGGAGAGCGGATCCATGGTCGGATGCGTCAACAACACGATGGACCTCCATCCTCTCGAGCGGGCCTGGAAGGAACGCAAACTCCTGAACCCGGAACTTCTGGACCTCGTGGAAAAGCTGAGCATATGACGACCCGCGGAGAAGAGAGACGTGTCGTCTTTCGGAGTGTGGACGACGCGCCCGGGAGTACGCTGGAATCGCCCGCGGCATTGCCCGGAGGAGTTGCGGAGGCGCTCGTTTCCCTCGTTGCGTCGAACAGGGCCGGACGCGGCTTGTCCTCGCTGTGCGCGCCGTCTTTTTTCGAACGCGCGCTGCCGCTTCTCGAGCGGGCGCGGGATGTCGTCATCGTTACGGGATTTTTCATTCCGGCATGCATGGCTCCCGAGACCGACGGGCCGGGTGGAAGCGTCGTTCTCGGACGGGCGCTGGAGAGACTCGGGAAAAAAGTCCGGATCGTTACGGATGTCCTGTGTTTCGACGCGGTGTCGGCGTGCAGTTCGTCGGTGGGTGGGCCGTCCGTTCTGTCAGTTTCATCGTCCGGGGCGATGTTGACGGACGGGGGCGATCTCCTCGTGTTCATCGAACGTGTCGGGAGGGCGTCGGACGGCCGGTATTACAACATGCGCCGCGAGGATATAACCCGATGGGTCGTCCCGCTCGACGATACGGCCCTGACGGCCTTGGCGCGCGGAATTCCCGTTCTCGGAGTCGGGGATGGGGGGAACGAGGCCGGAATGGGGTATTTTCGCGAGTTATTCCCTTCGGTCCTTCCTGATTTTGCCGAATGTTGCTCCGTCGTCCCGTCGACGTGCGCTCTCCCCGTCGACGTCTCCTCGTGGGGGGCGTACGCGCTTGCGGCTGCGCTATCCGTTCGGAACGGCAGATGGCTCGGGCATACGGATGACGAAGAGATCGCGATGCTCCGCGCAATGTGCGACGCCGGAGCCGTCGACGGCGTTACGCGACGGCGCGACCTCTCGGTGGATCAATTCCCGCGGGACGAGATTCTCGGCGTCGTCCGCGGCATTCGTTCGGTTTGTCCGGATTAACTTCCGGCGCTCTTCCGACAGGACGCCTCTTCCCGGACGATCCCGGGTATTCTGTTCCTGACGATCGGGACGATCACGCGTGCCGCGAGAATGCCGATAGCCGTCTGGATCACGTCCGTTGCGAACTCGACGGGAGCTGCGGGAAGTCCGTAGAGGAGTGCCGCAAGCGACGTGTACCCCGCGATCATGACGATCGCGGCGCATCCGGTGGCGACGAATATCCCGCGATGCGCGAGCGAGCCTGCGACAAATCCTTCGAAGCCCTTGATGAAAAACGTGAACGGTGCCCACAACGGGTATCCGAGCAGGAGGTCGGCCAGGGATGCGCCGACGGCTGCGGAGAGCGCTCCGTATCGTCTGCCGGACACGAGGGCGACCGTGTAGATGACGGCTTCCCCGAAGTTGAAATACACGCGGTATCCCGGTACGGGGACGCTGATCATCGTGGCGACGATAACCGCCGCCGCGGCCAGTGCACCGAGAGCGACTCTTCCGGCGGCGTTCTGATGCGCGTTCATGTTCTCTCCGTCCTTCGAACTCGTATTTGTGCTTTGATTCTATTCATGGTACAGTGTTCTGCGTAGCTCCAGATGACGCATGATTATCCCCTTTCTGGACCGGCGAGTGGCGTTCCGCCTGTACGTTTTCCGGGACGGTATGTATAATGACCAGGAACAGGGTTCTCTTCTTATTTCTTCTCATCGGCGGGATCGTTGTCCTTCTGGCCTCCTGTTTCGTGGGTATCCGACGGGGCGACAGAGGGACCGGAAGCGACGGACTGGTTTTTCATGGTGCGGATATCAGGGATGAAACCCTGCTGCCTCCGAAAGTCCGGAAAGATGTTCCCGTTTTTCCCGGAACCGTGCGGACGCTCTGCGTCAGATTCCGGTACGAGACGCTCGATAACGGTTGCATGGCGCAGCTTCTCTGGCTCCACGGCGGTGTTATCATACGGCGCGAAGAGATCGTCCTCGCTCATGGAGAGGGGACGAAATGTCTGTGTTTGAGTTTTTGTGACGGAATTCCGCTCCCCGCCGGTGGTTACGAGGCGCGGATCGTCACATCCGCCGGGACGAGATGGAGCGGGAATTTCATCGTTTCCGGCGATGTGTAGAGATGTGAAAGAGATTTTTTCGAGGGATGGGATAGATTGGAATTTTTCATCGACACGGCGAATATCGGAGAAATACGAACGGCGGAGTCCTGGGGCGTCATTTCTGGAGTGACCACGAATCCCAGTCTGGTTTCACGGGAGAACGGCGACTTTTTCGAGATGCTCAAATCGATCGCCGGGCTCGTGAATGGCCCGGTCAGTGCCGAAGTGACGGCTCCTTCGGCGGACGGAATGATCGGCGAGGCGAGGCGTCTTGCCTCCATCGCGTCGAATGTCGTCATCAAGATCCCGATGATTCCCGAAGGAATGTCCGTCGTCCGTTCGCTCTCCCGGGATGGGATCCCGACGAACGTGACCCTCGTTTTCTCCCCCCAGCAGGCCTTGCTTGCCGCGCGCGCGGGAGCGACGTACGTCAGCCCCTTTGTCGGTCGACTCGACGATATCGGTGAGGACGGAGTCGGACTCGTGCGGGATATCGCCGAACTGTTTTCGATCCATGATGTGGATACGAGGATCATCGCCGCCAGCATCCGGCATCCCCGGCATGTCTTCGAGTGCGCCCTTGCGGGAGCCGATATCGCCACGGTGCCGTTCAAGGTGCTCGAACAGTGTTTCTTTCACCCTCTGACCGAAAGGGGTCTCGAATCGTTCATGAAAGACTGGAACCGGTACCGCGCGAATCATGGCAGCTAAGAATACTTCCAGGACAGCCCGAGCGGCGGAGAAGAAGGCTCCCGCCGAAATCCGGCAGGAAGAGGCCGTCGCAGTCCGGGAGGAGTCCGTGCAGGAGTCGGGCGCGCCCATAGTCGTCGCCGACGGAGCTTCCGAACAGGATGTTGCCACGCAGTCGGATTCGAGGAACGCTCCCCGTCCGAAGTACTCGTACTCGAAACTCGAACCCAGGGTCCTTGCCGATCTGCGCAAGATCGCGAAGGACATGGGAGTTTCGGGGTTTTCCTCCCTCCGCAAGGATGACCTGATCATCGCGATTCTGAAGGCGCAGGCCGACGCGATGAACTTCCGTTTCGGGGGAGGGACGCTCGAGGTCCTGACCGAAGGGTACGGATTCCTGCGCCCGAAGGGGCTACTCCCGAGCGACAACGACGTTTACGTTTCGTCCTCCCAGATCCGGCGTTTCGGACTTCGGAACGGTGATGTCATCTGGGGATTCGTCCGTCCTCCCAAGGACCAGGAACACTACGAGGCTCTCCTCCGCGTCGAAATGGTCAACTTCTCCGATCCGGAGGCCGCGAGAAAACGCCCCCAGTTCGGCGCGCTCACGCCGGTCTTTCCCGACGAGAAGCTGACGCTCGAAACGGACCCCAGGGAGATCTCCACGCGTCTCGTGGATCTCTTTTCCCCGATCGGCAAAGGACAGAGAGCCCTCGTCGTCTCCCCGCCGAAAGCCGGAAAAACCACGCTCATCAAGCGGATCGCGAACTCCATCACGCAGAACTATCCCGACATCATCCTGATGGTCCTCCTCGTGGACGAACGTCCCGAGGAGGTGACGGATATGGCGCGTTCCGTTGACGGCGAGATTATCGCTTCCACGTTCGACCGTCCCGCCGACGAGCATATCCGCGTGGCGAACCTCGCGCTCGAAAAGGCGAAACGGCTGGTGGAGGTCGGAAAGGACGTTGTGCTCCTCCTCGATTCGATCACGCGGCTCGCCCGCGCCTCGAACCTCGTCGTCCCTCCGTCGGGACGGACGCTCTCCGGCGGCATGGACCCCGCCGCGCTCTACTTCCCGAAGAGATTTTTCGGCGCTGCGCGGAACATCGAGGAAGGAGGCAGCCTCACGATCATCGGAACGGCGCTTGTCGACACGGGCAGCCGTATGGATGACGTGATCTACGAGGAGTTCAAGGGAACTGGAAACATGGAACTTCACCTTTCCCGCAAGCTGGCGGAACAGAGGATCTTCCCCGCGATCGACATCACGAAGTCCGGAACGCGGCGCGAGGAGCTCCTGTTCAGCGAGGAAGATCTCGGCAAGCTCTGGCTTCTCCGGCGCCGCATCGTCAGTGTCGACGAGTCCGCGGCGTTGTCGCTCATCATAGATAAACTGAAGCAGTCTGCAACGAACAGGGAATTTTTCATGTCCATCAAGCTTGCCTAGATCCCCGAAGGAGGTGCCGGACCGTGTTTTACGGCGCCTCACGAAAGGATCAAAGGAGGGAGATGCGTGAAGAAGAAATCGTCGAAGAAAGTCCCCGGAGCCTTTCGGGGAAAGGGACGATTCGGTTTTATCACGGTTGTTTTTCTTATGCTGGGTGCAGCGGTTCTTCTGACCGTCAGCGCGGGAAACAGGCACGCGATGGTCGCGTGGGGAAGCCTTCCCCATGAGAAACCCTCGGGGGAACCCGAGGCACAGGATCCCCGCTTTATCGTCGTCGATGTATCGGATGCGAAGGTTGAAGAGGATGCTGAACCGGATGTTCCCAGATCCGCGGCCACAGCCTCCGGAGGACGGAACGGTGCGCCCGTGGCGGGACGGGAGAGCGTTTCCGGCGTTCTGCCACCTGTTTCCGCATCTCTCCTCGCGGGACGGGGAATCGAAAAGGCCCTCAGGTCTGTGCCCCCGGTCGCGCCGGCCGTCCCCTCTCCGGTTCCGGAGAAGACGCCGCTTGTCGTGATGCTCCCGAAAGAGACGCGCGTTCCGGCCGTTCCCGCGGCCGCGCGGACGATGGGGGTACCGCTCCGTGAAGGCGCGAAAACGTCCGTCTCCTCGCTTCCGTCTTCCGTCCCGGAAGCCGATGTTCCGTCGTATCTCGGAATATCGAACGCCTCTTCGTTCGTCTCGCACGATGTCTCGAAACACGCGGACGGAGAGAAGCCCGACGTGACGCCGTTCTCGGAGAAGACAATTCCGGATTACGACGTCATCGAACTGAAGGCCGACGACACCGTGACGAAGCTTCCGGAACTCGACGAACTGGAAGACGCGTCCGACGACAAGGGGGGCGACGAGATCGTCCTCCACCCGGTCCGGCCGGACTGGACCGAACACACCGTCAGGAGCGGCGAGACTCTTTCCGATATTGCGCTGAAATATGGAGTCCGAACCGATTCTGTCGTTCGTGCCAACGAACTCAAGAGTCCTGACCGACTTGCGGACAAGCAGCTTCTCCTCGTTCCGAATTCCGACGACGGAGTGGAAGCGACGCTCGAGGAGGTCAGAACGCGAAAGGCGCGGATCGCCGAGAAGCTGGATCAGGCGAAGCCGTTGCACGTCACGACGTACGTCGTGGGAGCCGGGGACAGCCTCTGGTCCATCGCGAACCGTTTCAATGTCGAAATCGATACGATCTTCGGTTCGAATCCGCTCAGGAATCCCGATGTTCTCAAACCGGGCATGGCACTGAGGGTCCCGAACCAGGACGGTATTTTCGTTACGATCAGAAAGGGCGAAACGGTCGACCAACTCGCGAAAAAATACAAGATTTCCGCGGCGAAAATTCGATCCGTCAACGCGGGAGCGGATCTCGCAATTCTCGTTCCGGGCAGGGAACTCTTCCTTCCGGGAGCGGCGCCCGAAGCGACGACGTCGGCCGATGACGATTCGAAGCCGGTCGTGAAGGCCGAGAAAAACGTTTCGCGGGGGTTCCGCTGGCCCCTTATCGGAAAGATCAACAGCCCCTTCGGCTGGCGTCGGCACCCGATTTCCCGAAGGCGTCAGTTCCATACGGGAATGGACATCAAAGGGCCGCGGGGGCGCGCGATCCATGCGGCGAAAGCCGGCAGAGTCGTCTACGTCGGCTGGATGAGCGGATACGGCCGGACGGTCGTCGTCAATCACGGGAACGGATATTCCTCGTTCTACGCGCACTGTCAGACACTCAACGTTCGTCAGGGACAGGCGGTCACTCCGAACAGCGTCATCGCGTCCGTCGGATCGAGCGGACGGGCGACTGGAACCCACCTCCATTTCGAGGTGCGATTGAACAACAGGCCGATCAATCCGCGGAAGTTGCTGCGCTAGGCAATTTGCTGCATGACATTCTAGGTTGAATTGGGGTACACTGGACCACGGAGATGTTCCGGCCTTCACGACACCGTGCGGGAGGAGAATCTCCATGGTCCTTATTCTTTTTCCCGTGTGGGGATGGAGGGCCTCTGGATGGCAAAGTTCGTGTTCGTTACGGGCGGTGTGGTTTCTTCCCTCGGAAAGGGCATTACGGCCGCTTCGCTGGGAGTGCTTCTGAAAAAGCGCGGGTTGCGCGTTTCGATCATCAAACTCGATCCCTACATCAACGTCGATGCAGGGACGATGAATCCCTTCCAGCACGGAGAGGTTTTCGTCACGAACGATGGAGCCGAGACCGATCTCGATCTCGGACATTACGAACGCTTCATCGACGAGTCGCTTTCATCCGACAACAACGTCACGACGGGCAAGATCTACTCTTCGGTCATTTCCAAGGAGCGGAGAGGCATCTACCTCGGCGGTACCGTCCAGGTCATTCCCCACATCACGAACGAAATCCAGGAGCGTATCCTGCGAACCGCGGACAAGATGGACGTCGTGATCGCCGAGATCGGCGGCACCGTCGGAGACATCGAGGGACAGCCGTTTCTCGAGGCTATCCGTCAGATGGCGACCCGTGTCGGTCGCGAGAATGTCCTCTACTGCCACGTGACGCTCGTCCCTTACCTGGAGGCGGCGAAGGAACTCAAGACGAAACCGACGCAGCACAGCGTCCAGGAACTCAGGAGGATCGGCATCCTTCCCGACATCATCGTCTGCAGATCGCATTACGAGGTCTGCGATGAAATGCGCGACAAGATCGCGCTGTTCTGCAACGTTCCGAAGGAAGCCGTCATCCAGGCGCTCGACGAGCCGACGATCTACAGCGTTCCGCTGAGTCTCCACGCGCAGAAGCTCGATACTCTCGTGCTGAAGCGCCTCGGACTGGAAGCCGTGACGGAACCCGATCTGTCCGACTGGGAGCGGGTTGTTGACCGGTACTGTCATCCGTCCGGGGAAATCGAAATCGCTCTCGTCGGCAAGTATGTCAACCACAAGGACGCGTATCTGAGCGTCGTCGAGGCGCTGTACCACGCCGGTGTCCGGCACGACGTCCGGGTTTCGATCCGTTCCGTCGAAGCGGAGGAAATCGAGGAGAAAGGGGCGGATACGGTCCTTTCCGGAGTTTCGGGGATCGTCGTTCCGGGCGGATTCGGAGCTCGCGGATTCGAAGGCAAGGTTCTCGCGGCGCGGTATGCCAGGGAGCAGCGGATCCCGTATTTCGGCCTCTGTCTCGGTATGCAGGTTGCGGTCGTCGAGTTCGCCCGGAACGTGTGTTCGCTCACGGGAGCCCACAGCTCGGAGATCGATCCCGGAGCCGTAAATCCGATCATTCACCTCATGGAAGAACAACGTTCAGTTTCTGACATGGGTGGGACGATGCGTCTCGGCGTCTATCCGTGCGACCTCGTTCCGAATACCCTGGCGGCGCTCTCCTACGGGGCATCCCGCGTCGAGGAGCGGCACCGCCACCGCTTCGAGTTCAACAACGGGTACCGGAAGCGGCTCGAAGCAGCCGGGATGGTCGTGTCCGGCGTGTATTCCGCAAAGAATCTCGTCGAGATCATCGAACTTCCCGAGCATCCGTGGTTCGTCGGAGTGCAGTTCCATCCCGAGTTCCGTTCCCGTCCCGTGAAACCGCATCCGCTTTTCGTGGGGTTCGTCGGTGCGGCTGCGGACAGGACCCGGGGAGAAGAATGATATCCATGACTGAAAAGGAAAGGGGAGGTGGAAGAATGAACCGCAGAGTTCGATTTTTAGCAGGATTTCTGCTGCCGTGCCGCTGCAGACTCATTTCTCTGGCGCTTCTTGTCCTCGTTTACGTTTTAGGTGCCGGAGCCATCGCGGGAGCGGCGGAAGGACCGTCCACGTTCCAGATTCTGGCGCGGGCCGAGAAGATCGTCTATGGGGACGTCAAGGGCGGCGGGTTGATCGATCGCCTGAACGGAATCGAGAAGGATCTCTTCGGAAGGGGACTCCCCGGGAGTATCTCCGACCGACAGACGGCGCTTGTCTCGTTTCTCGAGAAGGGCAACGCCGAGCAGCCGGCGCTTCTTTTCAAGCTCGGCGTCGCCGAGTGGGCGCTTTCGCAGCGCATACGGGCAGGGGACGCCGTTGCGCAGCGGATAGACGCGCTCGAAATGCAGCTCGAGGGAGCGTCGATGCAGGACAAGCCCATGTCGATGCGTCTTGAACGGATTCTCTCGCTGCTGCTTTCAGAAGCGGTCCAGTGGAAGGACGTCGAGGTCCCGGCTGCCCTTGTCCTGAGATCGGAGCTCGCCCGGACGCTCTCGCCGTCGACGTCGAAGGTCGGCGACGAGGTCCTTCTGACGCTCCGGCAGGATGTCGTCGTTGATTCCCACCTTGTCGCGGGGCGAGGATCCCGCATCGTCGGCAAGGTGACGGAAGTCTCGAAGCCCCGAAGTTTCGGCAGGGCCGCCGAGGTGAAGGTCGTCATGGAGAAACTCCTGCCTCTGGGCCCCGAGGAGATCCCGGTCACGATCGGAGATGCCGCGAAAAAAGCCTCGCAGGCCGAGTCCGCGCAGATCGCGGCGGCCGGTACGAGCTTCCTCGGGGCGATCCTTCTCGGTCCTCTCGGCCTCGCCGGCGGATTCCTCGTCCGCGGAGACGCGAAAGAGATCCCGGAAGGAACTCCGATTTACGTCCAGACGGTCGATACGGCACGCGCTTCCGGGTATCCGATCCCGGCCGGACTCGCGAGCGTCGTCCGGGATCGCGACGAAAATGCCCCGTTATCGGCGGACGCCGAGCCGACGCCCGTCGAACGCGAAACGAAAGGTCCCGAACGGGACGGATCGAAATGATTTCGTAGCAGGAAAGCGAGGAACGCGAATATGCTCTGGAAAAAACGCGTCGCGACGACACTGTGCATTCTGGGTCTGTTTGCGGGAACGGCGTTCGCCTTCGACCTCGGCGACCTTATCGGCGTCGTTGGGGGCGGTTTTCTCGTCGAAAAGGTATCCGGACCGCTCGACGATTTCATCAACACGATTACGCTGAATAAGGGTGCCAAGGTCCAGGGAAAGACCAAGGTCGTTCCGATCGTGTCGCTGGGCTCCGGAACGCGTATCGGAGCCGCGCAGGTTGCGGGGCCGAAGGGAACCGTGGACCAGTGTCAGGCAGTCGCGCAGATCGAAGTGACCTTCATGGGCCGGATGCGGGTGAAGATTCTCGTTCCGATCGACTCCCTCAATCCGCTGCAGCGGTTCCGTCGCGTCCAGGGCGTGGGCGTCTCGGCCGTCATCGACTATAAGCTCTGATGCCGGAATGCCTGAAAAAGGCGATATCCCGAGGCATTTTCGCATGATTCCGACCCTTTTCCGGAGGGGAGGAGCGTGCTGCCTCTTCTTTCTCCTTGCGACGCTTCCGCCGATGTGCGCGTGCGCCGATACCTCCCCCGTCGAGGAGGCGACGTCGATCCTCGAACGGTGGACCACCTTTCACTGGGGACGGGACTGCATCGTGTGGGTGGTGCACTATCCGGAAGAACTCGTGACCCCGTGGGTCGAGGCTGAGGCGTCGCGATCCGGGATGTCGCAGGAGGAAAAAGACAATTATCGGCGATCGTTCGTCAAAGAACTCCGTATCGCGGAAACCGAGCCGTTTCTGCTGACGGTCTATGCGTTCGGGCCAAAACCCCTCGCGCTCGCTCCGCTTTCGTCCTCCGTGCTTCTGTCGCTTCCCGACGGAAGGTCGGTTGCTCCGGTCTCCTACGAGAAAAAGTTCGACGAACCTCTTTCGGGAGTAGTCCAGGGACTCGTCTTCTTTCCCAAGCAGCCGGACAAACGCTTCGTCGTGACGGTCAGGGGGCTTGGAATCCGCCGGGAACAGGAGTTCGCCTTCGGCGTCTCTGCCGTTCAAACCGAAGGCCCCGGAATCGTTCCGGAAGAAGGTCCGGGGCCGAAGGATACCGAGCCTTCCATTGCGGCGAAGTCGCCTGGAAAGGGAAAGGGGACTGTGACGGGAGGGAACCGCGAAGGAATCGTCGTTTCGCTGCCCCCCGCCCCGAAATCGGAGAAGAAAGCCCCGGTCGTGCCGGAGCGCCCTGAACGTCCGTTGCCTCCCGTGCCTCCGACGCCTCCGCTTCCCGAACCGTCAGCGACGCCGGTTCCGGCCCTGGTCGGGTCCGATGATGTCGCATTGGCGGCGTTCCGGCCTGACTCGAAAAAGCTCGCTTCGGGAGATGTCGCACCGCAGGATCCCTCTTCGCCGGAAACGCGAAAGAAGGATACGAAGAACGTCTATCGGTCGAAGGAAAAGGCGCTCGAGGCGTTTCTCTCCGAATGGATCGCGGGCGACGCCGGGAAAATGCATTCTCTTCTTTCCGAACCGTCGGCGAAGACGGTGTCCGTTCAGGCATTGAAACGCGACACGATCGACACGCCGATGCGGTGGGCGCTCAAGGACGGGTACAAGATCAAATGGCTCGACGGGAACAGGGCCAAGGTGATTGCGTCGCAGAAGTTCATCCTGATGAGAACTCTCGTGAGCCGCGTCGTGACATTGGCGCAGGAAGGGCACAGCTGGAGTGTTGTCTGGTAGAATCACCAGATGGGGAATAGCCGCGGCCGTCGCCGCCGCTGCGGGGCTGTATATCCATGGCCTCGTCCACGATTTGTCGCTCCAGACCACCATGGTGCGGAAGGGCCTTGCGCACATTCCCGCGATGGTGGTCGAGAATATCGGGGTCGACAGGGAGTTCGCGGGTGTCCTCTGGAAGGGATCGATCGCGAGGGCGGAACGCGGGGAGTCGGGCGTGACGCTTACATCCATCGATATGACCGGCGAATGGCCCGAAGGACGGCGGATACGTTTTTCCGCCCCGGAGGCGGGGTACGAGGAAGCGCGGGAGCGCGCCGTCATCGAGCGCATCAGTGGTGTTATCTGGTATGCCGCCGTATCGGGCGATACGGCTTCCGGAGATTCGGCCGCAGGCGAGCCGGAGGTCCGCTTCGAGGCGAAACGGGCTCTGTGGACAAACGGATCGAGGGAAATCGTGTTTCCCGAGGGACTTCTGGTTTTCTCTCCCGGTGGGACACTGCGCGGGCAAACCGCGAGGGCGTCGATTGACGGAGAGTTCCGGATCGAGGGAGGAGCCGTATTGACGTGGAACGACGAAGAATGCATATTTCGCTGAAGGAGACCGGATGCTGGAACGAATCGGGGCGTCCGGACCGGCGTCGGTTCCGGTTCCTTCTTTTTGCTATATGTCTCCATGTTGTTGTTTTATTTTCGGCGATGTCCGTGAGTGCCGACGGATTCCCTGAACAGGGAACCGAAGTCACTCTCGACGCGGAGAAAGTTACGTTCGACGAGGCGGGAGGGACCGCGAGCGCCGAAGGAGGAGTTCTCCTCCGGTACGGCGCCATACGCATCAACGCCGAGCATGTCGATGTCGATGCGACGACGAACGTCGTCACCGCGAAGTCGCTCCCAGGGAAAAAGGTCATCATCGTCTCGCAGGGGCGGACGCTCGAGGGTGACCAGCTTCGCTACAACCTCCGGACGCGAGAGGGGGTTCTCACGAACGCGACGGCGTATTCTCCCGCCGGAGAGGGTGCGGTGTTCATCCGCGGCGAGAATGTCGAGGTGGCTCCGCCCGAAATAGCCATCCAGAAGGGGTGGGTTTCGAGAGAGGCGGCCGCATCGGCGATCAAGGACGGTCAGCCCGTCGGGAAATGGGAAAGGGCTTCGTTTTCGACGTGTCCTCTGGACCATCCGCACTACAGGCTCGTCACGCGCAGGGTCACCATAGTTCCGGGAAAGAAGGTCATCGCGAAGAATCCGCGGATCTACATCGGGGATCTCCTTCTTTTTTCGTACCCGTTCGACTATATCGTCCGCCTCGACCGGAGGGAACGGGCGCTCGAAACGACATTCATGCCGCTCGTCGAACGAACGTCAGACAAGGGGCTCGGTCTCGGCATCTCGGGGCCGATCGCCTGGGATACGGGCAAGGTGACGATCGACGCCGTGTATTGGGAGAAGATCGACGCGGAATGGAAGGTCGCCCTCGAACAGAATGTCGGCGATACGCTGACGTTGTTCGCGTCGACCTCCTACACCTGGGAGGAGACGACGGGGGAGAAGACGTACCGTCCGACGTGGGGGATCTATACGCGTTCCGGAGAATGGACGGCGAAGCTCATGTGGTCGCAGCGGGAGGCCGTCGAGGTCGAAAAGGGTGTCGGCATCACGTACAAGAGCGTTCTCTGGAGGGATCCCGAATTTTCGGTGACGGGACCATGGTGGCGGGATTCGGCGCTCGATTATTCGTGGTGGCGCCTTCGGGCTACTGCCGGCCGCTACGAGGAGATTTCGGGCGGAACGACCGTCCGCGCCGACAGGAAGGGTGCCGGAGTGGAGCTGTACGGGGAGTCCGAGGGAGCCGTTCGCGCCTTCTGGAGCGGATCCTACTGGTATTACCGGTACGACGATCCGGATTCGACGCAGAAGATCGGCGAGGCGACGCTTGGGGTCCGCTATGGGCGCGGATCGGTGAAGTTCGGAACGGCCTATGTCCGCAGATGGGTGAGCGGAGAGTCTCCGATGAACTGGGATTCGTACGAAGAGCGCGAAGAAATCCACCAGCTTGTCGGGGTGTCGATTTCTCCCGCGTGGTCTTTTTCGGTTCGCGGCGGGTATGACCTCGAGAATTCAACTATGGGGGAACTGGTGTACCGTCTGACCTATAACAACGACTGTTGCATGCAGTGGGAGTTCGTCTATCGCGACGACCGGAAGGGCGACGACGACTGGATGGGGCTCAAGCTCACGGTGCTCGCGTTTCCGGAAAAACCGGTCTCGTTCGGGAGCAAGAATCTGAACGACCCGTTCGACCCGCCGAAGGACGCGCCCAAAAGAGACGACGAATAAAGGCGCGTCCCTCCGACAGATCGGAAAAACAGCCGAAGCAACCGGCTACATGACGGTGATGTCGCGAACCCGGAGGTACCGGACGCCGCGGGGGACTTTCACCTGGACTTCATCCCCGACAGTCCTGTTGATGAGCGCCTGACCGACGGGGCTCTGGACGGAAATCTTCTTGTTCCTCGGGTCGGCTTCCTCGGATCCGACAAGCGTGTAGACAAAGATCTCCCTGTTCGTGGCGTCTTCGATCGTGACGGTTGTTCCGACGGTTACCCTGCTGGCGTCGATGTTCGTCGTATCGAGGATCTTCGCTTTGCTGAGCTGCGATTCAAGCCAGAGAATCCGGCTTTCGAGCTTTGCCTGTTCGTCCTTCGCGGCGGCGTATTCCGCGTTTTCACTGACGTCGCCGAACGAACGCGCCTCCTCAAGCTGGCGGGAAATCTCCGATCGTCCGTTGCTTCGCAGTTCGATCAGCTCCGCCGTGAGCCTGTCGTATCCTGTTTTCGTCATTACAGTGTCGTTTTCGATTCCTGTTCGTGCCACGATGCCGCCTCCCTGCTCTGGGCTGTCCGCATTGTGATATGGAATTCTAACAGACATTCTTTTCCCAGGCAACAACCGATCTGGCGCGCCGTCGGATATGGAGTTCCGATCTGTCGCGGCGTTTTTGTCGATGTGCGGGCGTCGTTGTATAATCACGGTTCGGGGCGGAAGAACGTTTCGTCCGAAGGATGGTGTGTACGTGCGTAATTCAGACGGTTCGAAGGAAAAAAGTTCGGGATCCCACAGGAAAAACGCTCAGGAGTCCCTTCGGTTCATCTCTCTCGGCGGGTTGGGAGAAATCGGCAAAAATATGTACCTCATCGAGTACGGAGACGAGATCCTCGTGATCGACTCCGGATTGAAGTTCCCCGACGAGGAGATGCTCGGAATCGACTTCGTCATCCCGGATATCTCCTATCTCGCCGAGAACAAGTCGCGGATCGTCGGGGCGATCATCACCCACGGCCACGAGGACCATACGGGGGCGCTCGCGTTCGTGCTTCCGAAGCTCGATATCCCGATATACGCGACGAAACTGACGCTCGCGATGATCGAACACAAGCTCAGGGAGGCCGCTCCGTCCTATGTCGTGAAGGCGAACGAGGTCCGGGCGGGCGATTCGATCACGCTCGGGAACTTCTTCATCAGGTTCATGGCTGTCTGTCACTCGATTCCCGACGGAGTCGGGATCGCCGTGAAGACGCCGCTCGGAACCGTCGTCCATACCGGAGATTTCAAGCTCGACCCGACTCCGATCGACGGACGCCTCACGGATTACGGGATGTTCGCGGACATTGGACGCGAGGGGGTTCTTCTCATGCTCTCCGACTCCACGAATGTCGAGCGCAAGGGGTTCACGCCATCGGAGAGAGTCTTGGGGGGGACGCTCGAGCGGATCTTCAGGCTTCACAGGAACCGACGGATCGTCATCGCGACGTTCGCGAGCAATCTCCACCGGGTCCAGCAGGTCGCCGACGTCGCGTCCCGGTTCAACCGGAAGATCGCGTTCATCGGCAGAAGCATGACCGGAAACGTCGAATTGGCGCAGGAGCTCGAGTATCTCGATATCGACCCGAAGATGATCGTTCCCATGGAGGAGATCGAACGGACCGCGCCGAATCAGCTCGTTGTCATGACGACGGGGAGTCAGGGTGAGCCGTTCTCGGGGCTCGTGCTCATGAGCAAGGGGGAGCACAGGCAGATCTCGCTCGGGGAACGGGATCTCGTGGCGCTGTTCGCGACGCCGATCCCGGGAAACGAGAAACTGGTCAGCAGCACGATCAATCGGCTCTTTGCCCGTGGATGCGAAGTGATGTACGAGAGCGACAAGGAGGTTCACGTTTCGGGCCACGCCTCCCGAGAGGAGCTCAAACTCATGCTCAACCTCGTCCGCCCGAAGTATTTCGTTCCGATTCACGGGGAGTATCGCCATCTCGTGCGACACGCACAGCTCGCGGAAGAGGTCGGCGTCCCCGCGCGCAACACGTTCGTGATGCATATCGGCGATGTTCTGACCATCACGGAGAAAAAGGCGCAGGTCAGGGACCGGGTCCAGGCAGGCGGGATCCTCGTCGATGGCATCGCGTTCGGAGAACTCGAGGGCAGTATCCTGAAGGAGCGCCGAGAACTTGCGGAAGACGGCGTCATCGCCCTCTCCGCGACGCTCGACGAAAGCGGGGCGCTCGTGGCCGATCCCGTCGTGGAAAGCCGCGGTTTCCTGCATATGGAGGATGCGGAGACGCTGCGGTCGGAGATCGTTGCCGCCGTCCGTCAGGGCGTCGCCGAAATGCGGGCGCTCGGTGGGCTTCAGAGTGACGCCCTGAGCCAGAAGGTGAAGATGAAGGTTCGCGACGTCATTCGCAGGTACAGTCGTTCGCGTCCCGTGATCATGGCCATGGTTTCGTCTCCGCGCGACGAAGGTTCCGAACCCGTCTTCATCAGGGGGAGGCGGCGGAGATGACCGGATCGTTGCTCCTCGGACTTCTGCAGGGGGTGACCGAATTCCTTCCGGTCAGCAGCTCGGGGCACCTCGCGCTTCTCCAGATGTTCCTCGGGTACGGCGAGGCTCCGCTCGCGTTCGATGTCGTCCTGCACGTCGCGACGATGCTCGCCACGATCGTGTACTTCCGGAGGGATATTCTCGTCCTTTCGCGTGAGTTCTGCTCAGGCTTCGCGAAGAGTTCGGGACGTGCGACGCCTGGGTGGAGGATCGGATGGGCGGTCGTTGCCGGAACGGTCGTAACCGCGATAGTCGGCCTTCCCCTGAAGCCGCTCGTGGAACGCGCGCTCTCCTCTCCGACTCTGGTCGGAGCCGGCTTGTGCGTAACGGCGACTCTCCTTTTTCTCTCCGGAGCGTCGCGGGACGGAACGTCCCGGATGACGCTCCGCTGCGGTCTGATTGTCGGGCTCGCCCAGGGGATCGCGGTCCTTCCGGGCATATCCCGTTCCGGAGCCACTCTGGCGGCGGGACTGCGAAGCGGGCTCGACAGGGACGAATCGTTTCGTTTTTCCTTTCTGCTCTCGCTTCCCGCGATCGCCGGAGCCGTTGTTCTCGAGTTCAGGCATGGCCTGTCTTCGGCAGGCTTGCCCGAAGGCTGGTACTGGGGGGCGCTCGTCGCGTTCCTGTCAGGGTACGCAGCCCTCGGTCTCCTGAGACGTTTCGTCACGGGCGGCAGGCTGCGGGTCTTCTCGATCTACTGCGCGTGTCTCGGCGCACTGGCGCTCGGCGCCTCGCTTGCGGGGTGACGACGATGCCTTCGTCGCATTCGCGGTGGTGGTATGTCATCGTTTCGATCCTCGTCGGAACGCTGCTCGGCCTTTATCTCCAGCGATTCCAGACGACGGCTCCGTTCATGCGCGACATCCTCTCTGTCGGGTTCAACCTTCAGGATGTCGACCTCGGAGTCGTCACGTTCGGAGTGAAGTTCGGTTTCCGATGCAACCTCGGAACGATCGTCGGCGGAGTGGTCGGCCTGTGGCTTTCCCGGTGAGGGTGATCCTCGCCTCGGGCAGTCCGCGGCGCAGGGAGCTTCTCGAATCTCTCGGGTGGACCTTCTCTGTTCGGGTTCCCGACGTTCCGGAGGCCCCCCTTCCCGGTGAGTCGCCGGAATCCCTCTGTGAGCGCCTCGCCGTCGCCAAGGGGACCGTGGTTGCGGAGGAGAACCCGGAAGCGCTTGTCATCGCGGCGGATACGGTCGTCGACATCGACGGAACGGTTCTCGGGAAGCCGGCGGATCCCGGGGATTCGTACAGGATGATTTCGCTTCTGAACGGGAGGACGCACCGGGTCCATTCGGGGATCGCGGTGTTCCTGAAGGGGCGAGTCGCGAGCGATGTCGTTACGTCCGAGGTTACGTTCCGGCGTCTCTGTGACGGGGATCTCAGGGCATACGCCGGAAGCGGAGAGGGAAGGGACAAGGCCGGGGCGTATGCGATCCAGGGGCTGGGATCCCTTCTCGTCGAATCGATACGCGGATGCTACTTCAACATCGTCGGACTTCCGCTGTCCCGGATCGGTCGTCTTCTGGAAGGATTCGGAATTCCGGTGAGAGATCAATGGAGGGTTCACGCATGAAACGGATCATTCGTTCCCTGAGACCGCACCTGTCCATCGGAGGCTCCGGGGTTCTCATGGCGCTCGCGTTTCTCTTTTCGCTGATCGCGCTGTGGCCGCGGTGGAGATCGGAAGTCAGATACCGCGATGTCGCGATCATTGCGGATTATGTGGATATCGCGGGACTGTCTTCGATGAGCGGGATTTCGAAGGGAGATGTCCTCGATCTTCTCCTGAAGAACGGCGTCTCGGGCCTCATGGTATCGGAAAAGACGGGACAGGAGTTGTCCGGCGGAGCGATGCCCGTCGTATTCGCTCCGTCGTTCGCGCTCCCCCCGGATATCAGGAAGCCCCTGAAACCCGCGTCGGCCCCGAGGGCGGAGAACGGCCCGGCCGTCTTCGTCGACCGGAAAAAAAGCTATGCGTCGCGGGCGATGGCGTTCCTCTCGACGCGCTTCCATGGGACGCTCGTTTCCGAACTCGCGGGCGGCATGATCGGAATGCTTCCCCGAAGCTGGGACCAGCTCCTGATGTCGGGAGTCCTTCCCGATTTCGAGGGGCTCGAGTTTGCAAGTGAACGGAACGTTCCCGTCCTGTACCGGATCTGTCCGGCTCCGCCTTCCGACGCGGCAGGGGTCGTCGAGTCGTTGTCGGGCGTCCTTCGCGATTATCCGGTGATCCGGTGCGTTTCGCCGACGGGCGAAATCGCCGTCGGGTATCCTGACTTCAAATCGCTCGGCGAACTGATCGCGAAGACCAAGAGGACGCTCGCCGTGGTCGAATTCTCGCGACAGGTCGGAGCTCCGCAGCTTTCGTGGCAGGCCTACCCGAATCTGCTTCCGCTGCACAGCGTGACGAACGAGGAGATTCTCTCGCGGAATATCGGGAGGCGGGTTCTCGAGGAACGTATGGTGCGCGCCGTCAAGGAGCGCTCCGTCCGCCTTCTGGTCGTCCGTCCTTCCGCGATGAACTATTCGTCGTCCGTGCTCGAAACGTTCGCCCGTGAGGTCAAAAGTCTTTCGGACTCTCTCTCCGATCGCTCGGTCCGCGTCCTCGGCCGGAACGGGTGGCCGGAACCGATACGCCCGTGGAGAAACGGGATCGTCGCATCCCTCGCGTGCTCCTTCGCGTTCGCCGCGGTGTCCGTCAGGCTCCTGACGCGGTGGAAGGGGAATCCCGTCGCCCCGGGATCGCTCGTTTCGCGGACCGTTTCCGTCATCGCAGGCGGACTCGCCGTCGTCATCGCACTCCTTTCGTGGAAGATCGCGATCGTCGCGCGGCTTCTCGGCGCGCTGACGGCCGGGCTCGTCGCGACCGAGGCTTCTCTGGTCGCGCTCGACGGGTGGGAACGTCCGGTGGCCGGATCGTTCAGGGGATTTTTGTTCGCGATCGTCGGTGGCCTCGCCATCGCGGCGCTCTTCAGCGAACCGACATACATGCTCCGTCTCAGAAGCTTCTCGGGCGTCAAACTGACGCTCATGCTTCCGCTCCTCGTCGTGATTCTCCACGACTTCAGGAATCGCATTCACCCCGAATCGCTCGGGACGCTCATCGGACGTCCTCCCGTCTGGGGGGAGCTCATGCTCCTCGGAGTTCTCCTGCTCGGCGCGGCGCTCATGCTCTTCCGGAGCGACAATGTCCAGTTCGTTCCGGACTTCGAGGTTCGCGTCCGCGATATGCTCGAGAGGTTTCTCGTCGCGCGTCCGAGAAACAAGGAACTGTTCGTTGGATATCCGGCTCTCTTCCTTCTCAGCCTGTGCATGAAGGAACGGCTCTGGCAACGGTATCGCGAAATTCTCAGGCTCGCGGTGACGCTCGCGTTTTCCTCGGTCGTGAACAGCTTCTGCCACTTCCATACGCCTCTTGCCTTCATCCTGTTCAGGGAGTTCAACGGATGGTGGTCGGGCGTCCTGGCGGGAACCGCTCTTCTCTTCCTCTTCAGACTCGTCATCATCCCTCTCTGGGGGCGGGTCAGAGGTGCGATCGTGGGGTGAAACGCCGGTTCGACGTCGCTCTTTTGGGATATTACGGATTCGGAAACCTCGGAGACGAGTTGCTGCTCGAGGCGTTTCTCGGCCTGCTGCTCGACGCGGGTGTTTCGCGGGAACGCGTTCTCGTCTTCTCATCGAATCCGGCAAGGACAGGAGCGACGTTTTCCGTTCCTGCAGCGGACAGGTGGGCTCCGGGATCGCTCTGGTCGAATCTTCGCCTCTCCTCGACGCTGCTCTTCGGGGGAGGAGGGCTCTTCCAGGATGCGACGAGCCTTCGTTCCGTCATCTACTATTCGGGCGCCGCATTCGCCTCCCGCGCAGCCCGTTGCGTTCCGTGGGCCTTCGGACAGTCTCTCGGCCCGTTCCGGACGGAGACGGGGAACTTTCTCTCGCGCCGCGCCGTCCGGAGTATGGCGTTTTGCGGCGTTCGCGACACGGACTCTCTCGATGTCATCGATCGCTGGGGCGTGCCCGGGGTTCTGTCGCCCGACGCGGTGTTTTCGCTGATGCCGTCCGGCGACGTCCGCGCGAAGGCCGACGGGTATCTTCTCGTCAATCTTCGTCCGTGGCCCGGAGATCTGAATCGCCGCGCCGCCGCCGCGGTCGCCCGTTGCGCCCGCGAAAGCGGAATTCCCGTCGTCGGTGTGGCGATGTCGCCCGCCGACGAGAGTCTTCTGCAGTCGATGGATGGCGGGGGAATCCTGAAGTTCGGGGAAATCCGCAGACCTTCAGGAACGGTGGAAATGAAGAGCCTCTGGAGGAATGCCCGTGCCGCGGTCGGCATGAGACTGCACTTCTGCATCCTGTCCGCGATGTTCGGCATTCCGTGCACGGCGATTCCCTACGATCCGAAGGTGAGGGCTTTCGCGCGCTTTGCCGGAATGCCGTGTTTTCCGCAAGAACCGGTTTCCCTTTCAGCCGGAACGATGCCCGAAACCCTCCGAACCCTTGGGGACACGGTTCGTTCCGCATTCCTGAATGCCTGGAGGAATCTGTCGTGAGTACACTCCCCGAATGCGCCCGTGAACGACTGAATCTCGAACGGAGAGCCGTCGACGTCCGCAAGGACGTCGTGCGAATGATCGGCGTCGCGCGTTCGGGGCACCTGGTTTCGTCCCTCTCGATCGTCGACATCATGACCTGGCTCTACTGGAACGTGCTTCGGGTTTCGCCCGAAGAGGTTTCCTCCCCGTCGCGCGACAGATTCGTCCTGAGCAAGGGACACGGGTGCCCTGCCCTTTATGCGACGCTCGCGAACAGGGGATTTTTCAGGCGGGAGGAGTTGTGGAGCTATCGTCGTCTGGGAGCGATGCTCCAGGGACATCCCGCGTCGACGCGGACGCCGGGCGTCGACGCGTCTTCCGGCTCGCTCGGAATGGGGCTCGGAATCGCCGTCGGCATGGCGCTCGCCGGGCGTCTGGGCAAAGCTCCGTATCGTGTCGTCTGCCTCGCCGGAGACGGAGAAATGCAGGAGGGGGCCATGTGGGAGGCGGCGATGGCCGCGCATCACTTTTCCCTTTCGAAGATCCTTCTCATAATCGACAGAAACGGGGTTCAGATGGAGGGGGAGACGGAGGAAATCATGGGGCTGGAACCGCTGGACGCGAAACTGGAATCTTTCGGCTGGAGCGTCGCCCACGCCGACGGACACGACTTCGCGAGTCTCGGACGGGCTCTCGCGCAGACCGACGCCTCGGGGCTTCCGGGCGCCGTCATCGCGAGAACCGTTCCGGGGCACGGCGTTTCGTTTCTGGAGAACGGCTCGTTGCGCGGGAAAGACGCGCTGAACCGCCAGCGCGTCGAAATGGCGCTCCGGGAACTGGAAACGGTCGAACGGACCATCGAAGTGTCTCTTTCCGGAGAGGAAGCGATCTCATGACGACCGAGCGAATCAGCACGAGAGACGCCTACGGGACCGCTCTGCTTCAACTGGGAGAACGAGTCGAATCGCTTGTCGCGGTCGATGCCGACGCGGCCTCCTCGACGAGGGCGTCCGTCTTCGCGTCGCGATTTCCCGAACGATATCTCAACCTCGGAATATCGGAGCAGAACATGGTGCTCGTCGCGGCGGGGCTCGCGCTGTGCGAACGAACCGTCTTCGCCGCTTCGTTTGCGTCGTTTCTCGTCGGAAGGGCCTACGAACAGATCAGGGACGCGATCGCGATTCCGTCGCTCCCCGTCCGGCTCGTCGGGACGCATGGCGGGGTTACGGTAGGAGAGGACGGGGCGACGCACCAGATGCTCGAAGACATTGCGCTGATGCGCCTGTTGCCCGGAATGGCCGTTCTCTGTCCTTCGGATCATCCGTCGGCAGTGGCCCAGATATGCGCCGCGAACGCGTGGAAGGGACCTGCCTACGTCAGGCTCGGGCGCATGCCTCTTCCGCTCGTCTACGATCCTTCCGACACGGATTTCCATATCGGCGGCGCCCGGATCCTGCGCGAAGGGGACGGAGTGACGATCTGTGCCTGCGGCATCCTGATCCGCGAAGCGCTGGAAGCTGCTACAATACTTTCGCAGCAGAACATCAACGCGGAAGTGATCGACTGCTATTCAATCTCTCCGCTGCCGTCGGAAATCATCCTGAGTTCCGTGCACAGGACGGGATGTTGCGTCGTGGCGGAGGAGCACTTCCTGAAGGGGGGGCTCTGTGAAGCCGTGTCGCATCTTTTGTGCGAGCACTACCCGGTTCCGGTTTCGTCTGTTGCGGTCAGGGATTTTTTCGGACAGAGCGGAACCCCCGAGGAACTCCAGGAATATTACGGGCTGACCTCGGAACGGATCGTGAGCGCCGCCTTTCAGGCGTGGACGCTGAGGCGGCGCAGTCCCGGCGCCTTTTGACGGAGACCGGAAGTGGAAATCCGCCTCGCCGGGATCACGAAGGTATTCTCTCCTGAAATCGTCGCTCTCGAGGATATCTTCCTGACGGTCGAAAAAGGAGAGTTCGTTTACCTCATCGGAACGACCGGATCGGGGAAGACGACGCTGCTCAGGCTTATCACGCGCGAAATCGTCCCGACGCGGGGACAAATTTCCGTAGGCAACCGGAATCTCAGAAAGATCCGTTCCTCCGAACTTCCATATTACCGGAGAAACCTCGGCGTCGTTTTTCAGGACTTCAAACTCCTGAATGACCTGACGGTATTCGAGAATGTCGCCTTCGTCCTCGAGGCGATGGGGGTTCCCCCGAGGATTGTCCAGACGCGCGTCAACGAAGTGATCGACCTCGTCGGTCTCTGGCGCAGACGCTTTCTCAAGCCGATGCAACTCTCGGGCGGCGAACGGCAGCGGGTGGCGATCGCCCGCGCGATGGCGAACTCCCCATCGATCTTTCTTGCGGACGAACCTACGGGAAACCTCGACCTTCACACGTCCGAAGAAATCATCCGGCTGCTTCTGTCGATCAACGCCGCCGGAACGACCGTCGTCGTAGCCACGCACGATCAGTATCTCGTGGACGCGTATCGACAGCGTGTCGTCGAACTTCACGACGGGCGTCTGAAGCGGGACGAGAAGAGAGGCCGGTACGTGATCGATGGGGAGCTTTAGGTACATCTTCAGGGATACGCTCAGGCTGATTACACGACATTGGGGTCTCAGCATCCTGACGCTGCTGACGACGGTCACGGTCCTCTTTCTGCTCGGCCTGTCGTCGCTGTTTGCGCTGAACCTCCGGCACATGGTCAGCCGCGTCGAGGGAGAACTCGTCGTCCAGGCGTATCTCAAGGGTGGAAGCGACGCGACGGCGCTCGCGAAACGCATCCGTTCGGTATCGTACGTTCGCGATGTTCGCGTGATCTCGCCCGAGGAAGCGCTCGACCGACTCCGCGCGAAGCTCGGCAACCAGGCCCGAGCCGTGACGCTTCTCGGGGAGAATCCACTCCCGTGGGGACTCGAGATTCAGGTGGAGAAGGCTTCGTTCGTTTCAATGCTCGTTCGGGATCTGGTCGCATTGCCCTCGGTCGAGGAAGTCGTCTATTCGGGCCAGCTTGCCGACAAGCTTTCGCGGATCTCGGTCCTCGCGACGCGCGTATCCGCGGTGATCATGCTCCTGGGAGCCGTCATCAGCTCCCTTGTGATCTTCAACACGATCCGCATCGCGCTCTATTCGAGAAGCGAAGAGATCCGGGTCATGCTTCTCGTGGGAGCGACACGGACGTATATCGCATTCCCGTTCGTGTTGCAGGGATTGTTTCTTGGTACAATAGGTGCCGCTGTTGCGAACGGTGTCCTTGCGGCGGGATACGCCTATGCGGTCAACGTCCTGAAATTGACGCTTCCCTTTGTTGTCCTGCTCAGGAATACGCCTTTCCTGATAAAGTTCCACCTCATTCTCCTCGGGACCGGCATGACGCTCGGATGGATGTGCAGCTGGTTCGCCGTGAGCCGGTTCATCAGCGGGGCGAACCGCCCCGAATGAGGAGCCCGCGGAAATGACGGGGCGTGGGAAATGGGTCTTCGGATGCCTTCTCTTCTTGCTGGCCGCGTCAATCTTCTCCGGGGCGGGATGGGGAGCGCAGGAGCCGGATATCGACGAGAAGATCTCCCAGGAAGAGCGCCGCATGCGCGCGCTCGAATCGCAGATTTCGAAACATCGTGAACTCGTCCGTGAGATGGACAAGAAGGAAAAAGGAGTTCTGAACCGACTCAGCGATCTTGATCAGCGAAAGCGGATGACGGAGCACAAGATCCGCATCCTCGAACTCAAGGAGACCAAGGTTCAGGGGTCGATCACCGAACTGAAGCGGACGATCCGCGAAACCGAGAACCGCATCGGCGATATCACGGCGATGCTCAGGGAGCGGCTCACGGCCATTTACAAGTATGGCGGCATTGCGGAGTTCAACCTGTTGCTTTCGTCCGCTTCGGCCCACGAGGCCATGGCGACGTCCGTTCTTCTCGGGCGTATCGCCCGGCAGGACGAGCAAATGATCGAAGAGCTCTCCCGCAGGAAGGCGATTCTGGTATCATCGACGCAGGAGTTGCAGAATCAGAAGAAGCAGCTCGAGACGCATCAGCAATCGCTTTCCGGGGAGCGGGTCCGTTACAGGGCGAGCATTTCCGAACATAACGCGCTGCTCGACCGGGTGCAAAGGGAACGCCAGGTCCACAAGGCGGCGATGAAGGAGCTTGAGGACGCACAGAGAGAGATCAGCAGAACGATTACGATGCTCATGAAAAAGAAGGCCGAGGAAGCGGCCCGGGCGCACAGGAGACCCGACAGTTCGCTTCTGATGGCGCGAGGAAGTCGTTTCGCGTGGCCTTTGCGCGGCGAGATATCGAGCCCTTTCGGAGTGAGGGTGCACCCGACGTTCCGGACGAAGATCATGCATACCGGAATCGATATCCGGGCGCCGAGGGGGACTCCTGTCGCGGCGGCCGGGCCGGGAGAGATCCTGTATTCCGGGTGGCTTCGCGGATACGGACAGGTCGTGATCATCGACCACGGAAACTCGTTGACGACGGTCTACGCGCATCTCTCGAGTTCCGTCGTCGAAGAGGGAATGCCGGTCAGGGAAGGACAGACCGTCGGGACTGTCGGCTCGTCCGGGACGGCGACCGGAACGCATCTGCACTTCGAGGTACGGGTCAACGGTGACGCGAGGGATCCCCTTGCGTATTTGCGTCGATAGAGAAAGGCCAGGAGATCATGTTCTCACGGGTGAAAGCAACAATCGGAGGTTTTGTCGTCGGTGCCGGCGTAGCGGCGTGTCTTTTCTATTCGGTTTCCGCGCCCGGAAGAGTCGTCGCCCATGCGGACAACATGGACGAAATTTCGAGAGTATCGCCCTTCAAGCCCCAGTCGTTGTGGCTTATGAAGCAGGCGAGAGCGATCATAGAGACGTATCAGATCGATGCCGTCAGCAAGGACGTTCCCGAGGACAAGATGCTGTACGGCGCCATCAGGGGAATGGTCGCCGCATGGCAGGACCCGTACACCCGCTTTGTCGATCCTCCCCAGCTCAAGGAAGAACAGATCGAAATGGAGGGGGAGTACGGCGGGCTCGGGATCTACATCGGACAGCGTGACGGCAGGACTCTCGTCATCAGTCCGATCGAGGATACTCCGGCCGACCGCGCGGGACTCAAGCCGCAGGACCAGATCGTCAAGGTGGGGGAGGAACTGATTCTCGGGTGGGAATCGGAGCGCGTCGTGAAAATGCTTCGCGGGAAGGCGGGGACCACCGTCACGATATGGGTGCGGCGCGAGGGTGTTGACAAGCTTCTCAGGTTCGATATCGTGCGCGAGGTGATCAAGCTCAAGTCGGTCCGCTCGGAGATGCTCGACAAGACGACGGGGTATCTGCGTCTCTCGCAGTTCCAGCAAAAGTCCGCCGACGACGTCCGTGAAGCGGTTCTCGCGCTCCAGAAGAAGGGAGCGAAGGGGATCGTCTTCGACCTTCGCAACAACGGCGGCGGTTTGCTCAACGGCGCCGTCGACATCTCGGACATGTTCCTCGACAGCGGTCTGATCGTCGGGATGAAGGGCCGCGTAGACCGTGCGAACGATGAAATTTACGCAACCCCGGGAGTCCTGACTGCGATGCCGATGGTCGTTCTCATCAACGAAGGAAGCGCGAGCGCTTCGGAAATCGTCGCCGGAGCGTTGTCGGATCACGGAAGGGCGCTGCTCGTAGGAAAGAAGAGTTTCGGGAAGGGATCGGTCCAGACGCTGTTCAACATGTCCGACGGGAGCGGAATCTATGTGACGATCGCGCGGTACCATACACCGTCGGGGCTTGTGATCGACCATGTCGGGCTGACGCCGACCGTTCAGGTTGACGGGGAACTGACGAAAGAGCACGCGAAGGACAAACAGCTGATCCGGGCCCGGGAGGAACTCCGGAAGCTCATGCGGGCAACCATGCAGGTGTCGGCCGAAGGAACGGACCCGGAATCCGAATGAGGCGCCGGAGTCATCGAGCGCTCGTCTCTTTCTGGCTGTTGCTTGTCGCCGCTGCGTGGACGGCCGGATATTCGGCTGCCGTGTGGTGGAATTCCCGGAATGCCCCGGAATCGAAATCAGGTGCGGATGCCGGGAAAAAAAGCATATCGGTCGTGTCGGAAGCCCTGAAAGGTGAGAATAGGGTGCCGGTTCCGTCTCCGGTTTCATCGGACCGGCAGCCGAAAAAAACGGATTCCCGCGGACTCGTTGCGATCATTGTCGACGATATGGGGACATCCGTTCGGATTGCCCGGGAACTGTCGTCCATGACGCTTCCGCTGACGTGGTCCCTGATTCCCGGACAGCCGCGAAGCGAGGCGGTCGCCCTGTTCGCGAAGGAAAAGGGAATTCCGATGATGATCCATATGCCGATGGAACCCGTCGGCAACGGATACGACCGGAATTTTCTGGTCGGCGTGACGACATCGCCGGATGTTGTCCACGACGAAGTCCGGCGAATATTCCTGCTTTATCCGTGGGCTATCGGAATGAATAACCACATGGGATCACGCGCGACAGCCGATGCGGGGACTATGCGAAATCTGATGAAGGCGATGAAGGGCACTGGGAAATTCTTCGTCGACAGCAGGACGACATCAGCATCCGTTGCGGTGAAAGAAGCCCGGGACGCGGACATTCCGGTCGCAGCGTCGTCCGTGTTTCTGGATCATGAGTCAACGCCGGAGTATATGACCACGCAATGCGAACGGATGGCGCGGATCGCGAGGAAACGCGGCTGGGTGATCGCCATCATTCATCCGCGTCCGAAAAGTATGAAATTGCTTCGGCAACTGGCAGAAACGCCGCCTGACGGTGTTCGGTTCGTCACCATGCCGGAGATTATGGACAGCGAAAACGGACCGATGAGGAGGCTTGCACCGTGAAGGGAAAAGTTGAGATCATCATAGGAGCCCAGTGGGGTGACGAGGGGAAAGGGCGTGTCGTCGACTCTCTCGGAGGCAGAGTGGATGTTTTTGCCCGGTATCAGGGCGGAAGCAACGCGGGGCACACCGTCATCGTCGATGATAAAAAGTACGTGTTTCACCTCCTGCCCTCCGGAATGTTGTATCCCGGAAAACTCTGCGTGATCGGAAACGGCGTCGTCGTGGATCCGGAGCAGCTCTTGGACGAGATCAGGGATCTCCAGTCGAAAGGCATGGATCGTGCGCGACTTATCGTCAGCTCTTCGGCGCACGTCGTCATGCCGTATCACAAGATCATCGACAGGGCGCAGGAGGAGTTCCGCGGCAAGGGCAAGAAGATCGGAACCACGGGGCGGGGAATCGGACCTGCGTACGTCGACAAGTACAGCAGATGCGGCATCCGGATCGAAGACCTCTTCAGGCCGGACGTCCTGCGCGACAAACTCGAATTCAACCTCGAAGACAAGAACCGCATTCTGACGCGTCTGTACGACCTCGAACCGTTACCGTTCGACGAGATCTACACTCAGGCCGTCAACTGGGGGAAGGCCCTTTCCGCATATGCCGGCGATGCGTCGCGTATTCTGTACGAAGCGATGGAATCCGGAAAGACGGTTCTCTTTGAAGGAGCGCAGGGGACTCTGCTTGACATCGACCACGGGACGTATCCCTACGTCACGAGTTCCTCCCCCGTCGCCGCGGGCGGATGCGTCGGTCTCGGCCTCGGTCCGAACTCCGTCGACAGGGTTATCGGAGTCGTCAAGGCGTACAGCACTCGTGTCGGAGAGGGACCTTTCCCGAGCGAAGATACCGGCGCCACCGGACAGATGCTTCGGGAACGCGGCGGAGAGTACGGCGCGACGACAGGACGTCCCCGCCGTTGCGGGTGGCTCGACATGGTCGGGCTGAAATACGCCGTCCGCGTAAACGGGATGACCTCTATCGCACTGACGAAACTCGATGTTCTTTCCGGCCTCGACGAAATCCTCGTGGCCGTTGCCTACGATTCAGAAGGAACGCGACTGGATCACTTCACGGGAAGCGCCGGTGTCCTCGCAACCGCGAAACCCCTCTATGAGCGCTTCGAAGGCTGGAAGGAGAACATAGCCTCCTGCAGAACTTTCGAGGAACTTCCTTTTGCAGCGCAGACGTATGTTCGCTATATCGAGAGGGAAACCGGTGTTCCCGTTCAGCTGATCGGCGTAGGTCCCGAAAGAGACGAAACGATTCTCCTGGGGTTGTAGGAGGGGATTCTCCCATCATTCCGACGGTTCGGCTATGCTCCTCGGGAGACGCGAACGGCATTCGCGATCTCGAGGAGCTTTTTTCTTCCGTTCGCTGGGAATGCGGACTCATAGAACGCGAACTCGACGATCCGACGCTCGGCGTTCTGTATCCCGGGGCGTTTTTTCCGGATTTTCTTGTGGGTTATGCGGCGGTGCAAAGGACGACCGAAGGATTGTTCCTCATGAACATCGTCGTCCACGGAAATTACCGGAGGCACGGGATCGGATCGTCGCTTCTTGCGGCGATATTCGAGATGGGAGGGTATCTCGGATGTTCCGGAATCCGGCTCATCGCGAAATTGACGGACGAGGCCGCTATTTCCTTCTATACCGGCATGGGGTTTTCGAATACCGGAAAAAAGGAGCGATACTATTCGGACGGGTCCGACGGAATCGGAATGGAGCGGAGCCTGGAGGATGAGCGGCAGTGGTGGATACGTCGGGCGAGGATATAATGCGATCATCATTGTCCGGAGGACGAGCGAACCGGAAAGGGACAAAAAAGGGCTCCCGCCTGAATCGCGGGAACCCGGTGATTGCAATGGTGGGCGACACGGGGTTCGAACCTGTGACCTCTTCCGTGTGAAGGAAGCGCTCTTCCACTGAGCTAGTCGCCCAAAACGCAGCGTATTATACCTTCGGTTTCGGCAAAACGCAACTCCGGAGCGGGCGCATTATTTTCCGGTAAAGTGACACATGCTTCAAAATTATTCCGTATGCTGTATAATCTCGCTCGGTGGTGGTGGAAGTCTATGCCGGACTTTTCTGTTCTTATGTCGGATCCTGAGCTGTGGTCTTACTGGGGCTTCGAACCGTGGGCGTCGAATGCAATGAAGGGCGTCCATCGCAGGGTGACGATCGTCAAGGACGGCCTTCTCGGAGAGGTGTGCCGATACTTCGCTGACGATTGCATCGTGTGGATTCACGCCGGTGAAGCGGATATGCGGCATGTCCTCGAGAACGGAAAACCGGAAGTCGATCTGATGACGCAGCGGTATCTCTTTGTCGTCGGACCGGCCGTGGTGTTCCGGAAGATCCGTTCGTTCTACATGGGCTTCCGCGGGTATCTCGAGGTCCATACGTACACTGTACACGGCGTGTACGACAAAAGAATCCGCGATCTCGCGCAGCTCGTGGACAGAGCATGGGATCTTGCCAGCGCTCGAACGAAAGAGGAGGTGGTTGAGACACAGGGTTCGCTCGAAACGGCGTAACGGTTTTGTTTCCGGAGCAACGATTATTTCCCGGAGGTGACTCACGTGCTCGCAATGCTGTTTCTGATCGCTGTCGTTATTTTTACTGTCGCGTACAAGATCTATGGGAAATACATGGCCGATATCTACGGTCTCAGTGACGCGAACAAGACGCCGGCCGAGGCCATGTACGACGGAATCGACTATTGTCCCGCCCATCCGGCGGTTCTCCTCGGGCACCATTTCGCATCGATCGCCGGAGCGGGCCCCATCGTCGGTCCCATCACGGCGGGCGTCATGTTCGGCTGGCTTCCAGCCTACCTGTGGTGCGTCATCGGTTCGACCTTCCTCGGCGGCCCGCACGATATGGGTGGACTCGTCTCCTCCATGCGCCACGACGGAAAGTCGGTCGGCGAAGTCGTCGACCGCTGGATCGGACGGAAGGGCAAGTTCCTTTTCCTCTGCTTCACGATTCTCGCACTCGTTCTCGTCGTCGCGGTCTTCCTGCAGTTGTCGGCCAACACGTTCAAGGCCGACCCGGCCGTCGCGTTCTCCGCGACGCTCTACATGGTCATGGCGGTCATTTTCGGCATCCTGATCTACAGATACAATACGCCTCTCTGGCTCATGACGGTCATCATGGTCCCGATCATCATCTACGCGTGCTGGTACGGCAACAACGCGGCATGGGTGAAGGCGACCTTCGGCGCGAGCATGGAAACATGGAGATGGTGGCTCGCCGGGTACATCTTCCTTGCGTCCGTCCTTCCCGTCTGGCTCCTGCTTCAGCCTCGCGACTACCTCGCGTCCTACTTCCTCTATTTCGCGGTCATCATCGGAACCGTCGGAATGCTCATGGGCAGCAAGTTCCAGGTCACTCTTCCCGCGTTCAAGGGGTATGTCGCGGGCGGCCAGTACCTGTGGCCGATGCTCTTCATCATCGTCGCCTGCGGCGCCCTTTCCGGATTCCACGCACTTGTCGGCAGCGGTACGACGTCGAAGCAGATCCGCAAGGAAAAGGACGCGACGCTCGTAGGCTACGGCTCGATGCTTCTCGAGGGCGTCGTCGCCGTCATCGCCCTCGGTACCGTCATGATCTCCGGAGCGCTCGTCAACAACGACCCCGTTTCCACCTACGGGGCCGGTTTCGGAAAGTTCGCCGAGCTTGTCGGAATCGATCCGGTCGTGGGCAAGTCGCTCGGACTTCTCGCGATCAACACGTTCCTTCTGACCTCCCTCGATACCGCGACGCGTCTCGCGCGGTATCAGATCCAGGAACTCTTCAACATGAAGGTCGACCGTTATACCGCGACGATCGTGACCGTCGCCGCTTCCATGGCGCTGCTGCTTCTCAAGACCCATGCCCCGGATGGAAAGGTAATCCCGGCGTGGGCGGCCATCTGGCCGATCTTCGGAGCGGCGAACCAGCTCGTTGGCGCCCTCGTGCTCCTTGCGATCTCCGTCTGGGTCGCGAAGGGACTCAAGAAGAGCAACACCTTCCTGATGCTTCCGATGTGGTTCATGCTCGCGACGACCGTCGCTGCCCTGTACTTCCTCGTCTCGGGCCAGC
Organism: Lactivibrio alcoholicus; assembly: GCF_055390895.1. NCBI lineage: Bacteria > Thermotogati > Synergistota > Synergistia > Synergistales > Aminobacteriaceae > Lactivibrio > Lactivibrio alcoholicus. The sequence continues at coordinate 438,352 of NZ_AP042471.1, read as the reverse complement.
TGAAGTCGGCGACGCCGAACTACCTTCTCGTCGTGGTGGCGATTGTTCTCTTTGTCCTTGCGATCATGATGGTTCTCGAAGCGTTCGGAGCGCTCAGGCGTCCGGAAGCGGAACCCAAAAGGTAGGATTCAGGCTTTGAAACGAAAAAGCCGGAGCTATCGAGCTCCGGCTTTTTCGTTTCTCCAAAGGCCTACTGAACGCCCCCGCCGACACTGAAGGTTTTTGAACTCCAGGATTTCCCGCGCTTGAGAGGCTCTCCCCCCAGGAACTCGAGGAAATGGCTGCCGCAGTCAGGACACTTCTTGACGGGGGCGCCGTCCTCAAGTTCAAACTCAGACTTGCACTCAAGGCATCGAAACTTCCCCATACTGATTCACCTCCGTCTCGCAAAATCGTGAATGTGCCAAGTACCGGAAGAAATTATAGCAGAGTCGTTTCTTCCCCGTGCATACTTCGGGTCTGTTGTGTATATTTGCGACAGTCATTCATGACTCAATCGAAGGAGGGGCGAAATGAACAGCGATATTTCCTGTGTCATCAGCGGCGCCGCCGGACTGGGCATACAGACGGTCGAGGAGTTTCTCTGCGGCATGTTGCGTCGGGCGGGATTTCACGTCTTTGCGAGTCGCGAGTACATGTCCCGCGTTCGGGGCGGGAACAACTCCACCGAGATTCGCATCGGAACGAACGATGTTCGGGCGTTTTCAGAACGCATTGACTTTCTTTTTCCGCTCACTCCGGGAGTTCGGACGAATATCCGCCGGAGACTTGGCTCCGGGACGACAATTGTCGCGGACGCGGGCATTTTCGGGGATGAGTTCGTGGAAACCGGTGTCACGTTCGTGAATGTCCCGCTCGAGGATATGACGAAGGAACTCGGCGGGAAGGTGTACGCGAATATGGCGGTGGCGGGCATCGTTCTCGGTCTTGTCGGCATTCCGATTCAGGAGATCCTCGACGAAATCGGCCGGTTCTTCGGAGACAGGGCCGATATCGTCGGAAAGAATGCGGACGCATGTTCGAGAGGATATCGCTTCGGGGAAAAACTTCGGAACGATTCGACGCCGGTCCTCCGGAAGACCGGCGCATCTCCGGCGCATCGGATCCTGCTCGACGGTTCCGACGCCGTAGCACTCGGCGCGGTAGCCGGCGGATGTTCCTTCGTGGCCGGGTACCCGATGTCTCCGGCCACGGGAGTTCTGACGTTTCTCTCGACGCATTCGGAGCGTTTTCACGTCGTCGTGGAGCAGGTGGAAGACGAACCTTCGGCGATCAATATGGCTGTCGGGGCCGCGTATGCGGGGGCTCGCCCGCTCGTGACGACGTCGGGGGGCGGTTTCGCCCTGATGGCGGAAGGAATCAGCCTCGCAGGCATCATGGAAGCGCCGGTCGTCGTGCATCTTTCGCAACGACCCGGGCCGGCTACGGGAATGGCGACGAGGACGGAACAGGCGGATCTCGAACTGGCGCTCTATTCCGGGCATGGAGAATTTCCGCGGGCGATCTTCGCTCCCGGGTCGGTGGAAACCGCGTTCAGCCTCACGGCGAGGGCCTTCGACATCGCGGAGCGATACCAGACGCCCGTGATCGTGCTGACGGATCAATACCTGATGAATACGCTCTATGACGTCGCGATTCCGGATATGAGCCTTCTGTCGTCCGTCGGGCGGATCGAACCGACACGGCCGGAGTACAAGCGGTATGCGCCAGGTGCGGACGGAATATCGCCGAGAGGTGTTCCCGGGTACGGCGAAGGACTTGTCGGGGCGGACAGTCACGAACATGATGCCGAAGCGCATATTTCAGAGGATGTCGACGTACGTGTCGCGATGAACGCGAAACGCCTCGGAAAACTCGACGGTCTCCGGAAGGAATCGATTCCCCCGATGCTCTACGGGCCGAAGGACTACGGGACTCTGCTCGTCTGCTTCGGTTCGACGCGGGAGATCGCGCGCGAGGCGATCGATCTTCTCGGACGAAGCGACACGGCAGTCCTCTCGTTCGAACAGGTCTATCCGCTTCACGAGGCTGCCGGGGCCTTTCTCGCCGCGGCGAAGCGCGTCGTCGTCCTCGAAGGCAACGCGACGGGACAATTCCGGCGCCTGCTGCGCGCGACGTTCGGCGTCGAGGCCCGACATTCGATACTGAAGAGCGACGGATTTCAGTTTTCGGTCGAGGAAACGGTACGTCGTCTGTCCGCGATCCTTGAAGGAGGTGATGGAGCATGACGCGGGCGAATCCGTTCGATATGGACCACACGGAACTTTCCTGGTGTCCCGGATGCGGTGACTACGCCGTTCTCGACGCCCTCAAAAAGGCGCTTCTCGATCTCGGTCTCTCTCCCGGTCAGGTGGTTCTCGTCTCCGGCATAGGACAGGCCGCGAAGATGCCGCATTATCTCCGTTCGAACTTCTTCAACGGGCTTCACGGTCGGGCGCTCTGCGCGGCCACCGGAATCCGGGCGGCGAACCCCGAGCTGACGGTGATTGCCGTCGGCGGCGACGGCGATATGTACGGAGAGGGAGGAAATCACTTTACGCACACGTTGCGGCGGAATCCCGACCTGACGGTGCTCGTGTGCAACAACATGGTGTACGGCCTGACGAAGGGACAGGCGTCACCGACGAGCCCGCGGGGATTCGTGACTCCCATGCAGCGCAGGGGGGTCCGCGCAGAGCCGTTCAATCCGCTCGCCGCCGCGCTGGTCCAGGGAGCGACGTTCGTCGCGCGGGCGTTCGCGGGCAATATCGATCACATGGCGGGCGTGATCGGAAGGGCCATTCTCCACAAGGGCGTGTCACTGGTCGATATCTTTCAGCCCTGCGTCACGTTCAACAAAATAAACACATACGCATGGTTCCGCGAGAACACCTATTTTCTCGACGCGGACCGGGACGCGGGGAACTTCGATGAAGCGCTCCGTCTGGCGCTGTCACGAACGCCGTATCCTCTCGGCATCCTGTACGAGGTGGAAGGGGCCGAAACCTTCGAATCCGGACTCGGCGCCTATGCGGACGATTCCCGCCCGCTCTTCATGAGAGAGCCGGACCGCGACGCGGTCCGGGCGTATCTGGAGGGGTTGCTGTAATCTACGGAACGCTCCGCACAGCCGAAACGAAGATCGAAAAGACGGAAATCCCGCCCTCCTCTGAGGGCGGGATTTCCGTCTCAATCGCGAGGCGCCACGGCCGCCAGAAGCTCAGCGAAACCCACGGAGCATCGCGATCCGTGACACTGTGCCTGCGACAAAGGATGATCGGCTCGTCCGGGCATTCTTCCAGCGGGGACGGAGACGGATTACAGAGACGTAATCCGTCTTATGGAAGGATCGGAATCCCGTACCGCCTCGGACAGACGACCGACGGATAGCCCGGACTCGGGGTGGATCCATTCCGGACAGATCTGGGCGAGGGGCGTGAGGACGAATGCCCGTTCCGTCATTCTCGGATGGGGGATCTCGAGGTCCGGTTCATGGACGACCATGGAATCGACCAGAAGAATGTCGAGGTCGATCGGTCGCGGACCCATCGGCACCTCGCGTGTCCGCCCGAGCTCCGACTCGATCCTGAGCATCTCGTCGAGGAGGCGGCGCGGGGACATGTCGGTCGAGACGACGATGCACGCGTTGAGGAAGCGTTTCTGGTTTTCCACTCCGACGGGTTTCGTTTCGAATACGTCGCTTCGAGCCGTGACGTTCACGCCGCGGTTCTCGAGAAGATGAACCGCCTGGCGAATGTTGTTCAGACGGTCTCCCATATTGCTGCCCAGGGCTATTGCGACACGTATCATAAAGACGCCTCCTGAATTTTGCCGATCATCGCCAGAATGGCGGCGTTTTCGCGGATGTCGTGGACACGGAGGATCGAAACGCCCCGCATCGCGCAGTATGCCGTGACTGCCAGAGTCCCGGAAAGGCGGTCTTCCGGAGCGTCGCTTTTCAGGGTCTTTGCGATGAAGCCCTTTCGCGAATGTCCGACGCACAAAGGAAGACCGAAACGGGTAAAGGCTTCGATCCAGCGGAGAATTCCGACGTTGTCCTCGAGGCGCTTGCCGAAACCGATTCCCGGATCGAGAATGATCCGGTCGCGCGGGACTCCCGCGTGTTCGAGCTCCGCGAGTTTTTGCTCGAAAAAAAGAAGCATATCATCAAGAAGATTGTCATAGTACGGTGCGTTCTGCATTGTCGCCGGAGTTCCCCTGATGTGGGACAGAACGTAGGGAACCCCGGACCTCGCGACGGCTCCGAGCATTTCCGGATCGAGTCCGTACGCGGAAATGTCGTTGACGATATCCGCCCCCTCGCGTATCGCCTCGCGCACGACGATTCCCTTGTAAGTGTCGACCGAGAGCACGGCATCGGGGAACGCGGCCCGGATTGCGCGAAGCGGCGGCAGGAGACGGCGCAGTTCTTCCCCGGCGTCCGCCGGATCTGACCCGGGACGTGTCGACTCCGCCCCGATATCGATGATCGCGGCTCCCCGGGCAAGCATATCGCGTGTCCGTTCGACGGCGGTCTCTTCCGATACCCTGCTTTCGGGGTGAAAGGAATCGGGGGTGACATTCACGATTCCCATGAGGACAGGCGTCTGTCCAAGTTCGAGACGGCGGTTTCCAGGAAGTCGCAGTGTCCAGCCACGCTTCCCGCGACCGGCGAAAGCATCCGAGAGCGATGTCCGGATCTCGTCGAGTCCCCAGCACTGAAGGTGCTTCAGCTTTTCGAGGAGCGAGGCGATCTGCCCCTCGCTTCCGAAAAGGAGGACGTCGCTCCGTTCGACCGTCGCGTTGATGACGCCGCGATTGACGACAGCATCCCCTCCACGGGAGAGAATCTCCTGTTTGATGAAGGCCGCAGCCCTGAAATCGGCCCCGGGAACGTAGAAAAAGAGCGTGCCGGCTTTGGGGAGAAAAAACATGGCCGACCTGGGATCGGCTCCGATGGTACGGATCATTCTCGACAGATCGTCTGCGGAATCAAGTCGGATCGAAAAAACCGGCACGATAGTCCCTTCCTCTGTTGTCGATTGATGGACGAAGATTGCACAACGTTAATGATCATACGGCCTCGTGCGGGAACGGTCAAGAAAAACGCTCACATCCATTCCGTTTCAAAGGAATCGAGGTGAGATGTGTCGTTGAGCCCATGCATCATGAACCCCCGCTGATCCTCGTGAATGACGACGCTGATGCTCGCGGTATCCATGTGGATCTTCCAGAAATAGGGTGTCGGAATTCCCAGCATTCCGGCGATGAGCGGCTTGAGAACGGTCCGGTGGGAGACGATCGCGATCCTGTTCCCGCGATGGGCGGAAACGAGCTCCCGGACGAAGTCGAGCGAACGACGCATGACGTCGTCGAGCGTCTCGCCTCCGGGGACCTCCAGGGTCTCCGGGTTGCGCATCCAGAGGCTCCATAGTTCGGGGTATTCCCTGGCGATTTCATCTTTCTTCCGGTTTTCCCATTCCCCGAGACTCATGTTGTTCAACGCCTCGTCGGAAACGAGCGGGACCGAGCACGACGCCGCGATCGCTTCGGCCGTCGACATCGCCCGAAGGAGAGGGCTCGTACAGACGACCGAGGGGTGCAGGCGCGTCATGGCGCGGGCGCACGCTTGCGCTTGTCCGGTTCCCCGTTCGTTCAGGGGAAAATCCACGCGCCCTCTGAACCGTCCCTCGACGTTACCCGCGCATTCTCCGTGTCGTATCAGGAAAAGGGTCGTACGCTCGCTGCGATGCATGAAAAAGCTCCTTTCCGCGGGGGTGGCCCCACTCGAACGTTCGCTATCTGACCAGTATTGACAATGATCCGAATGCTTGCTACTCTACCTGTGCCATTCAATTGTGCTGGCACTCATCGATGTCGAGTGCTACTACAGCAAGGGAGGTGGAGCGAATGCTTACCGAACGGCAACTCGAAATCGTCCTTGCGGTTGTATATGAGTATATCCGATCGGGGGAACCGGCGGGTTCCCGCACGATCTCGAAAAAATACCTGCGGGGGTGCAGCCCCGCGACGATCAGGAACGAGATGTCGGATCTCGAGGAACTCGGTTTTTTCTCCCAGCTCCACATGTCCTCGGGACGCCTGCCGACGTCGCGCGCGTACAGGGTGTACGTCGATTCCATCATGCAGCGGAAGCGACAGGACGTATCAGAGGCTGACATCCTGAAGGGAGATATCCGGAGTCAGGAGGTCGGAATCGAATCGCTGCTCTCGCACGTGACGCAGCTTCTCGGGCGCGTGACGAACTACGTCGGTGTCGCCGCCGTGTCGTCGCTCGAGAACACTGAAATCCAGAAGGTGAACTTCATCCCGCTCGGCGGCAGCACGGCGCTTCTCCTCATCGTCCTGAAGGGAGGGCTCGTGCATCACACGAACGTTTCGTTCCCGTGCGACATGCGGCCGGATACGCTCGACGAACTCGCCCGCAGGATCAATTCGGTGGCGCTCGGGCGTCCGTGGAGTCAGGTCAGGACGATCCTTCACGACTACGTCGTCGAAGGGCTCGAACACTACTCGGAGCTGTGCCGTTCGACGATCGCCCAGATGGACACGTCGCTGCGGGAACACAATTACCGCGTGTTCATCGGCGGCGCGAAGAATATCCTGTCATTGCCCGACTTTCAGGATATCGCGAAGCTTCAGGCGGTTCTCTCGCTCCTCGAAGAAGAAAAGGCCCTCGCGGACATGGTGGAGAAGTGTGCCGTCTCCGGGACGATGAGCGTCACCATCGGCGAGGAGAATCAGGAGGAACTCAGGGAATGTTCGATGGTTCTCGTTCCTGCCGTTACATCGGGACAGAGAACCGTTCTCGGCCTTCTCGGACCTTTGAGGATGGATTACGAACGTTCGATTTCCATCCTTGAATCCGTGGCGGAGAGCCTCGAAGAATCCCTCTAAGGAGGAAAGAGATATATGGAAGATCCGAAGAAAGAATGTCAGGCCTGCGAATTGCCGGAAACGGCGGATGACGCCGAATCCAGGGCGCCGAACGATGTCGCCTGCGACAGGGAGGCGTGCGATTTGGAGACGGCGTCTCTCCACGAGGAGATCGAGACGCTGAAGCGCGAGAAGGAAGAATTCCGTTCCGTCGCGCTCGAGGCGAAGGCCGATCTCTACAACTACAGGAACCGGGTCGAGCGCGAGCGCGAAAAACTTCGGCGTTCCATCGCGGCCGACAGGGCGGCTGCGTTCCTTCCGGTCCTCGACAATCTGGACAGAGTGTTGCAGGTCCCCGGAGACGCGGATGTCGCGTCCGTTCTCAAGGGGGTCTCTATGGTCCGCGAGCAGTTCGTGTCCGTAATTCTCGATATGGGGATCACCCGGATCGAGACAGTCGGCAGACCGTTTGACCCCGTTCGTCACGAGGCTGTTTCGACGGAATCAGTTCAGCAGGAAGACCGTGACGGAATCATACTCGAGGAATATCTCGCCGGGTATGCCTCAGAGGACAGGGTTCTACGCCCGGCCCGCGTCCGTGTCGGAACCTACGTGAAGCCGCAGGATCCCTCGTAAAGCCGCAGGATCTCTCGTAGCTTTCATTCCCGGAGCGTTACGCTCCGGGCTTTTGCAGGAAACATAACGGAATCCGTATCCGAAAACGATGAGGTGAACGTGAAATGCCGAAAGTTGTGGGAATAGACCTTGGAACGACAAACAGCTGTATCGCGGTTCAGGAAGGGGATAACGTCACGATCATCCCCAACACGGAAGGAATGCGGACGACGCCGTCCGTCGTCGCCTTCACGAAAGAAGGAGAACGTCTCGTCGGACAGCTCGCGAAACGCCAGGCGATCGTGAATCCGGACCGGACGATCATATCGATCAAACGGGATATGGGAACCGACCGGACCGTGAACATAGACGGAAAGAAGCACACGCCCCAGGAAATCTCCTCGATGATCCTCCAGAAGCTCAAGAGGGACGCGGAGGACTATCTCGGCGAACCCGTCAAGCAGGCCGTCATCACGGTGCCTGCGTATTTCACGGATGCGCAGCGCCAGGCGACGAAAGACGCAGGAACCATCGCGGGACTCGAGGTCCTCCGCATCATCAACGAACCGACCGCGGCATGCCTCGCGTATGGCGAGAACAAGCAGGGGGAGCACAAGATTCTCGTATTCGACCTCGGCGGCGGGACGTTCGACGTCTCGATCCTCGACGTCGGCGAAGGCGTCTTCGAAGTCCTCGCGACTTCCGGAGACAACAGGCTCGGCGGAGACGACTGGGACGCCAGGATCGTGAACTGGATCGTCACCGAATTCCGGAAGAGCGAAGGGATCGACCTCGCGAACGACAAGATGGCCATGCAGCGCCTGCGGGAAGCTGCGGAAAAGGCCAAGGTCGAGCTCTCTTCGATGCCCGAGACGGCGATCTCCCTTCCGTTCATCACCGCGAACGCGTCCGGACCCAAACACCTCGAACTGTCGCTCTCCCGGGCGAAGTTCGAGGAGATGACGAACGACCTTCTCGAGCGCGTCGTCACGCCCACGAAGCGGGCACTCGAGGACTCCGGACTTTCGTCCTCGGAAGTCGACAAGGTCCTTCTCGTCGGAGGCTCGACGCGAATGCCGATGGTCCAGCGGAAGATCCGGGAGCTCATGGGCAAGGAACCGACGAAAGGCATCAACCCCGACGAATGCGTCGCGGCGGGGGCGGCGATCCAGGGAGCGATCCTGACCGGGCAGCACAAGGACATCGTTCTCGTCGACGTGACGCCACTCTCGCTGGGTCTCGAAACGCTCGGCGGGGTCTTCACGAAGATTATCGAACGGAACACGGCGATTCCGGTCTCCAAGAGTCAGGTCTTCACGACCGCCGGCAACAGCCAGACCCAGGTCGAGATCAAGGTCCTCCAGGGAGAGCGCGCGATGGCTTCGGACAACGTCAAACTCGGCGACTTCTCGCTCGACGGAATTCCGCCGGCGCCGCGCGGCGTTCCCCAGATCGAGGTGACCTTCAACATCGACGTCAACGGGATTCTCAACGTCACGGCGAAGGATAAGGGAACCGGAAAGGCGCAGCATATCACGATCCAGTCGTCGCACCTTTCCAAGGAAGAGATCGAACGCATGAAAAACTCGGCCGAGGAAAACGAGGAGAGTGACCGGAAGAAACGGGAGCTTGCCGAGACCCGCAACGAGGCGGATTCCCTCATTTTCGCCGTCGAGAAGCTTCAGTCGGATCTCGGCGACAAGATGAGCTCGGAGGAGAAAGGGCGTCTCAATTCGCTTGCCGACGATGTCCGGAATGCGCTGAAGGACGACGACGTCCCGAAGGTCAAGGAAGCCTGCGAGAAACTCAGCAAGGAGATGCAGGAGTTCTCGACGCGCCTCTACGCGTCGGCGCAACAGGGACAGTCCGACGCCTCCGGAACCGGCGAGGCGAAAAACACCCAGAATGCGGGAGCGGAAACGGTCGACGCGGAGTTCAGCGACCAGTGATCGGCGAAACGGCGAAGAGGTGAGGTCGAGTGCCCGGCGCACGAGACGACTACTATGAGATTCTGGGGGTTCCCCGGGACGCGTCGGCGACGGACATAAAGAAGGCCTACCGGCAGCTTGTCCGAAAATACCATCCCGACGCGAACCCCGGAAACAGGGATGCCGAGGAACACTTCAAAAGGGTGAACGAGGCCTACGAAGTTCTCGGAGATGCTCAGAAACGGGCGCAGTACGACCAGTTCGGAACGGTTGGGGACATGTCCGGAGGGGGGAGCCCGTTCGAAGGATTCGGAGGAATGGGAGATCTCTTCGGCGATCTGTTCGAGAGTGTCTTCAGCGGCGGGACGGGACGGCGGAGGGCCAGCCCCAATGCCCCCCGTCAGGGAGACGACCTCGAACTCCGGCTGTCGGTGACGCTCGAGGAAGCCGCGACCGGAACGAAAAAAGCGGTTGAGATCCCGCGATGGGAAACGTGCGAGACCTGCCGCGGGAGTGGCGCCGCGCCGGGGACGAAGGCCGAAACGTGCGAGACCTGCCGCGGTTCGGGGCAGGTGGAGACGCGGCAGCAGACGCCGTTCGGCCAGTTCGTATCCGTCAATACCTGTCCGAGGTGCGGCGGAACCGGAAAATTCATTCGGACACCCTGTCCCGATTGCAGCGGACAGGGGAGAACGCGAAAGCGAAAATCCGTCGATGTGCGGATTCCCGCAGGCGTGGACACGGGAACGCGACTCCGGATTTCGGGCGAAGGAGAGGCCGGGATCAACGGCGGACCTGCGGGCGACCTGTATCTCGTCGTCGAGGTTGCGGAACATCGCGATTTCAAGCGGGACGGCGCGGATCTCCATTGCAGGCTGACCGTCACGTTCCCGCAGGTTGCGCTCGGATGTACCGTTCCGGTCCGGACGTTGACCGGTGAGTCGGAAACCCTTGAGATTCCGGCGGGGACGCAGCCCGGCAAGGTCTTCAGGATCAGGGGGAAGGGGATGCCCCGGCTCCGGGGGGCGCGGGGAACCGGCGATCTTTTCGTCCACACGGTTGTGGACGTTCCGACGAAACTGACGGACAAGCAGCGGGCGCTCCTCGAGGCGCTCGCGAAGGAGATGAACGTCGAAGTCGCCGATCAGGGACTCTTCGCGAAGTTCAAGACCCTCTTCGGGGGATGATGAACCCTCTGTGGTACAATGAACGGCAAACGAGCGGAGACGGGGAGGCGATAGCCTCCCCGTTCGTCTCTCCGGAACGGATCGAAGTGAGGATGGAGGAGGGAACATCGTGACACAGGAGAATTTCTGGTGGTATATCACCGTGGGCGCTCCGAAGGAGCGCGAGGACTTTCTCGCGTCTCTCGCGGACCTTTCGGGGTGCATTGGTGCGGAGATGTCCGAATCCGCGTCCTCGACGGAGTCGGAGGTCCGCTCCCGGTTCTATTTCGTCTGTTCCAGTCCCCTGGAACACTGGAACAAAGTTGTAACGGACCTGCTGCTTCCGTGGTCCGAGATGCGGATCGTCGACATGGGCCGCGTGGAGAACAGGGAGTGGCATACGAAGTGGAAGGACGCCTTTCCCCCGAAACCGGTCGGCTCGAAGCTGATCGTGATGGCACCCTGGCACGACGTCGAAGCGTCGGAGGGGCGCATCCCCGTACGCATCGATCCGGGGTCGGCGTTCGGCACGGGGTATCACGAGAGCACGCAGATCGTTCTCGAGCTTCTCGAAGATCTCGTTTCCGAAGGCGCGAGAGTCGCCGACATCGGTACTGGATCGGGAATCCTCTTTATCTCCGCGCTGCTTCTCGGGGCCGCTTCCGCGACCGTCAGGGACCTCGATCCGGCGGTCCTCGATGAGGTGCGGAAGAATATGCGCTTCAACGGTACGGATCCGGCGGCCGTCGATCTCGCCGTCGGAAATCTCCTCGACGGACTGACCGGTCAGTTCGACATCCTTACCGCGAACATCCTCATGGAACCGCTTCTCGACATGGTGCCCCGCGTTCGTGACGTCCTTTCCGCGCGGGGTGTGGCGATCTTCTCGGGGCTCCTCGCGAAGGAACGCGACCGTTTCCTCGACGCTCTTCACGCAGCGGGGCTCTCCGAGGAACGAGAACTCTTCTCCGGGGAGTGGTGGGGAGTCTCCGCGCGAATTCATGGAGCACCGTCTCGAGGGTAGGCGCGTCCGCATCGTCACGCTCGGATGCCGGACGAATCTTTCCGAAGGCGAATCACTCGCTTCCGCCGTCGAAGCGGATGGAGCGCGGCTCGTGGACGATGCTTCCTGGGACGCGGCGGTACTCGTCTCCTGTTCCGTGACGGCCGAGGCCGACCGGAAGTGCCGCCAGGTTGTCCGGCGCCTTCGGAGGGAGCGGCCGGACGGCATTGTCGTCGCGTGCGGATGCTGGGCGCAGGCGATCGACGAGGGACGGGCCGCCGAACTCGGCGTCGATATCGTCGTCGGAAACCGCCGGAAGGGAGAAATCCCTGGGCTCCTCGCCGGCTGCCTTCCCGGCCGCCCTTTCCGGCCCGTGACGCTCCGCGGCGACGTCCGCAACGACCGTCACTGGGACGACCTCCCGCTTCGCGCCCCCTCGCTTCACACACGCGCTTTCCTGAAGGTCCAGGACGGATGTGACCACTTCTGTTCGTACTGCGTCATTCCGTATCTCCGGGGACGTTCAGTCAGTCGTCCGCTCGCCGGCGTGATCGAAGACGTTCGTTCGGTCGTCGCGGCGGGCTGCCGGGAGATCGTCCTGTCGGGAATTCACCTCGGGGATTACCGGGACGTGGATGGAACCCGCCTGGGGGGCCTCGTGTCTCGTGTCGCGTCGCTCGAAGGGGTGAAGCGCATCCGATTCGGATCCCTCGAGCCCTTCTCGCTCGACGAAACGTTGCTGAGCGTCCTGGCCGCCACGGAGACGTTCTGCAGGCACCTGCACCTGCCCCTGCAGAGCGGAGACGACCGGGTCCTCGCGCGTATGCGGCGCGGACATACGGCCGGGGCCTTCCTGAAACTCGTCGGGCGCGTGCGGAACATGCTCGGCGAGGATATCCATATCAGCACGGATGTTCTCGTCGGCTTTCCCGGAGAGACCGACGAGGCATTCGACAACACCCTCCGCGTCCTTGACGAGGCTGGAATCGCGAGAACGCATGTCTTTCCTTTTTCGCCCCGTGCCGGAACCCCGGCCGCCGCATTCTCCGACAGGGTTCCGGAAGGGACGGTCGCGTCCCGCGTGTCGATCGTGCGGGGGCGTTCGGAGGAACGCCTCGCGGCGTATGCGCGTCGTTTCGTGGGACGAATCGTTCCTATCCTCGCCGAACGGAGCGACGGAACGTCGGTCGAGGGGCTGACGCCGGAATATCTCCGCGTCGAGGCGTCAGGAACCGCGCGTTCCGGGAGCATCGTGCCGGTGCTCGTCACGGGGACCGGCGACGAGATCGTCCGGGGAGAGGTGTTTCTGCCGTGACGCGGCCGGGAGTTCCTGAAGTCTTTTCCGGCGAAACGCTCGGAATCGATCTCGGGACGCGGTACGCGCTCACGGCACTCCTCCGCGACGGAAAGCCCGTCATTCTCCCGAACCGGTGGGGGGCGATGCGGACGCCCTCCGTTGTCGCGTGGACGCCGGGCGGATTTCTGGCCGGGGAGGAGGCCCTCCGGATGGAGATCCGCGATCCCGCCCACGTCTGGTGGGATCTGAAACGACAGATCGGGAGTCCGTGGAAGGCCCGTTGCGGCGTTCGCGCGAGGACGGCCGAGGAACTTCTCGTCCCGATGCTCGTGCTGCTCCGCGAGGACGCCGAGGCGTGGCTCGGCGCGTTCATCACGAACTGCGTCCTTACGGTTCCCGCGTATTTCAGTTTTTCGGAACGTTCCGCGATCGCCCGGAGCGCCCGGAGCGCCGGTTTTTCCTCCGTCAGGATCATCAACGAACCGACGGCCGCGGCGCTCGCGTTCGGACGTCAGGGACGGTTTCTCGTGCTCGACTTCGGTGCCGGAACCGCGGACATCTCGGTGGTCGAGAGCGAGAACGGCGTATGGCAGGTACTGGAGAGCACCGGAAGAAGCGATGTCGGAGGGCGCGATTTCGATGAGCTCCTCGCGTCGTGGCTCGCCAGGGGAATCGGGGTTTCGGATGAGGATTCGCCGTTCCGGCGCATGCTGCTTTCCGAGGCGGAGCGTCTCAAGATCGCGCTTTCCGACTACGAACGGTGCGAATGGGTTCCGTTCGGGGAGGTGGAAGGAAAGGATCCGGTCGTGGTTTCGAGGAACGTCTTCGAACACCTTGTCAGAGACCGGATTTCTGTCGTAGTGGACGACGTGCGCCGCCTCTGGGATCGCCACAGGCCGGAGAAACTTCTCTTCGTGGGCGGGAGCAGCCGGATTCCGCTGCTCCGCAGAATGCTCGAGGATCGTATTGCCCGCCCCGAAAGGCTTTCCGTGTGCCCGGACGAGGCGGTCGTCTTCGGGGCCGCGCTCTCGACGGCGTCGGGCGAAAAACTCCTGATCGACGTTCTTTCGCAGAGCCTCGGGATTATCGCGGCGGACGAAAAGCCCGTGGCTGTCATGGAGAAGGGGACTCCGCTCCCCGCGACGGCGAGGAGGGAGTTTTCGAGCGTCGGTTCGGGCCCGGTGACGTTGCGGATCGCCCAGGGGGACCCCGGATCGCCCTCCCGGTGGAAGATCATCGGAATCCACACCCTCCGCGACCTGACGAGGGGAGAATCCGTGGGGCTCGAGTTTCGCGTCGACGGAAGCGGATTGCTTCGGATTGATATAATACGTGCCGACGGAACGGTCCTTCACATCCCGTCCGTCGAGATCGGCGAGGGGGCGACGCCGGAAGAGCGGGGCAGGATGCCTGAGCTGAAGGAGCTCGAAACGAGGATCGCGTCGATTTCGCCGAAGCTGGTCCCTTCGCAGCGGACCAGGATCGAGGCGCTTGCGCGTACGGTCTATTCGATGCGCGACGGAGAGGGATTCGCCGAGGCGGTCTCTCTTCTCGATACGATGATCACAGAAATGGAGAGGGCTCTGGGCGCATGAGCGCAGCATTCGATATCGTCGAGAATCTCGAAATACTCGGTCTTGTTCCTGGGTCGACCATGAAGGACATACGGTCGGCATTCCGTCGCCTTGCGCTGACGTGCCACCCGGATATCGCCGGTCCCCAGTCCGAAAAGGCGTTCGAACGCATCACGGGGGCCTACATGCTTCTCAGGAACCTTTCCCCTGAGCTCCTCCTCAACCCTCCCGCTCCCGACGAAAAACGGAAGAAGAGCCGTTCCGGTTCACCGTTCGCCAGGGAACGCGGAGGACAGACGCGGCGAAAGACCTCGCGGGCGGAGGGTACGGAAACGACGGCGAATGAGGACGAGCACATCCGCGATCTTCGGCTCGAGAAGGCGCTTCTCGACGCCGAACTCGGGATGGCGCGGCTGCGCCGGCACCTGGAGACGAAGGAGGAAGAGTCAGAGATCGGACGCCTGACGCTTCGATTCACGAGTTCGCATCCCTCGGTCCGTCTGCTCGCCGTAACGGCTTCCGCCCGCTGGATCGCTTTTCCGCTCCTTCAGGGCGCTTTGGAAGACATGCTGCGTCGTTTTTCCCCCGACAGGGAGATGCTGCTTCTCGTTTCGGACCTTTCGAGCGACAGAGACCTGCAGTCCCGGCTCGCGGCGGCGATCGCGTCGAGGGCGGTCGCTCTCGACGAGGATGTCGCGCTCCTCTTTCTGCAGTGGATCGGGGCAATCCGCGAGAGGGGCGATTTTCTCGCGAAGTTTCTGGCGCATCCGTCGCAGAGGGTGATCGCCGGTGCTTTGCAGCGATGGCCCGCGAAGCATCCCCTGCCCGACGATCTCAGTCTCATACGGCTTCTCAGGATCGACGACGAAGCGGTTCTCCTGCCGCTCCTGCGTCTCCTCAGGGGGACGGCGGCACGCGTGCCTGCGTGGGCGCGAGCGCGTCTCAGAAATCTCTCCGAAAATCACCCGTCGCAGGGGGTCCGGGTTTGGGCGAGGTCTATTGTAGGGAGTCCGGATCTGTTATAAAATGCTCTTTACGGAATTCGAAAGGGATGAGATGCGTATGTCCTGTCTCTTCTGCGGTATGGTTGACGGAACCGTGCCGTGTGACTGTGTCTTCAGGGACGACGACGTTCTGGTGATCCGCGACGTTCGTCCCCAGGCGCCGACGCATCTTCTCGTAATCCCCACGGTTCATGTGGAGTCCGTTGATGCCGTGGAGGATCCCTCTCTCTGGTCCCGCATAATGGATCGTGCGCGCCGGGTTGCCGGGGAGTTCAAGCTTCACGAGGAAGGGTACCGTCTCGTGATCAATTGTGGTACTCTTGCTGGTCAGACAATCCCCCACCTTCATATTCACCTCTTGGCAGGACGCCCCTTCAGGTGGCCTCCGGGATAGATGCGGGTGGCAGAGAAAGGGGGGAACAGACCGTGACGACGGTGGTTCGGAGAGATAACGAATCCCTTGAGGATGCCCTCAGGAGGTTCAAACGAGAGGTGTCGAAAGTCGGAACGCTTCGTGAGGTTCGAAAGAGGGAGCATTACGAGAAGCCGAGTGAAGCCAAAAAGCTGAAGAGGGCTGCGGCGGCCCGTAATGCGCGGAAGCACAGGAGCAGGGGGTAATAGACCATGAGCGTCGGTCTTCAGAAACGAATTTCCGACGACCTTGTGGAAGCCATGAAGGCGCGGCGTCAGATGGAGCTCTCCGCTATCCGCATGCTGAAGGCGGAACTGCAGCGGGCCCAGGCGGAAGTCGGCCGTTCCGTCGAGTTGAACGACGACGACTGTGTCGCGGTCGTCCGTCGGCTCATCAAACAGCGGAGGGAGGCGGCGGAGCAATTCGCCGCAGGCGGAGCCCGGGACCGAGCGGACGCTGAAATGAACGAGGCGGCCTTTCTCGAGCGCTATCTGCCCAGACAGCTTTCCGAAGACGAACTCCTGCGCCTCGTCGAGTCCGTAGCCACGGGAGTGAAGGCTGCCGGACCGCGCGATATGGGGCGGGTCATGAGCGCCGTCATGAACGAAGTGAAGGGTCAGGCCGACGGCAAGAGGGTCAAATCCGTCGTTCAGAAATACCTCGAATCCCTCGCGAGCTAGCCACGCTTCGAGACATTGAGGAAGCCGGGTATCCCCCGGCTTTTTTTGTTTGTCCTCCCGGCCGGGACATGAGGCCAAAAGTCCCGCAAAAAATACATCCGTCGGCTGGAAATACCCAATATATCGCGTTATCATAGTTTATATTGCCCATATATGGAGGATGCCTCATGCGATGTCCGAAGTGCGGCTCTCTGGAGACCAGAGTCATCGAAACGCGAACGGCGGATGAAGGTCGGGTAGTGCGCCGGAGACGCGAGTGTCCCGATTGCACCGCGCGATTCACGACCTACGAAAAGGCAGAACTTCGCCGTGCGCTGCGAGTCATCAAAAAAGACGGAAGACGCGAAGGATTCGATCGCGACAAGATGATCCGGGGGATGAACAAGGCCTGCGAAAAGCTGCCAGTGACGCTCGAACAGATAGAGGATCTGGCCTCTCGGATCGAGAACGAGCTTCGGCTCGAGGGATACGGGGACGTCCCTGCGGATGTCCTCGGCGGAAGGGTCATGGAGGGGCTCAAACAGCTGCATCAGGTGGCCTATGTCCGTTTCGCCTCCGTGTATCGCCAGTTCTCGGATATCGAGAGTTTTCAGCACGAGATCGCCCGGCTTATCGGGGAGAGGGAGTGTGTCGTGAATGACAGGAAGGAATAGGCAGCTTTCTCAGGGACAGCAGATGACGATGTTCCCCTCGGCGGGAGGAGAATCCACGGATCTGGCGCTTCTCGTTGACGCGCTCGCGAAAGAGGAGAGCTCTCCATGGAACGGGGAACGCATACGGGACGCGCTCGTCGTTGAAGCCGGAGTGGATCCGGTCATCGCCGCGGAGATCGCCTCCGGGATCGAGGAGGAAATCTCCGAGTGCGGCCGGAACCGCGTGACGACCGCCGTGATCCGCGAGATGGCCAACGTCCGCCTTTTCAAGAGGGGGCTGGACGCGAAGATCCTGGACCACACGACGATCGGGATTCCGGTGCACGACCTCGAGACGATGATGCTCGTTCCGAACCGCGAGAACAGCAATACGACGCATAACCCGGAGTCCATCAATCTGTCCATCGCGGAACTGGCCCTGAAGCAGTATGCCCTGAGCAAGGTCTTCTCGAAGGATGTCGCCGAGGCGCATCTCGCCGGCGCCATACATCTCCACGACCTCGGGATGGTGAACCGCCCGTACTGTTCGGGGCAGAGCCTCGCCTACGTCGCGAAATACGGGCTGAACCTCCCGTCGATCACGAGCATCTCGGGCCCTGCGAGGCATCCCGACGTCCTTCTCGCGCACCTTCTCAAGATGACATCGGTCCTGCAGAACAATTTCGCGGGCGCCATCGGATGGGATGCCGTAAACGTCTTTTTCGCGCCCTACCTCGTGGGCGCCGACGACACGAAACTTCACCAGCTCGCCCAGATGTTGATCTTCGAGTTCAACCAGCTTGCGGGAGGACGCGGCGGACAGGTTGCGTTCACCGACATCAACCTGTACTACGAAGTTCCGGCGCACTTCAGGGACGTCCCCGCCATCGGCCCGGGAGGGAAGGAGACGGGGAAGACGTACGGCGATTACGCCGGGGAATCGAAACGATTCCTGAGGGCACTCTTCGACGTCTATCTCGAGGGAGACAGCCGGGGACAGCCGTTCTTCTTCCCGAAACCCCTCTTTCATATTACGGAAGCCTTTTTCAGGGAACCCGGATGGGAAGAGATGCTCGAACTCGCGTGTCGCGTCGCTTCGGAGAAGGGCAACACGTACTTCGTGTTCGACCGGGGCGGGGTGGCGAAGCTCAGCGAGTGCTGCCGCCTGAGCTTCGAGCTGGAGGAGGAGGACCTCGCCGAAGCGAGGCGACCGTGGAAACTCCGGTTCTGCGCCCTGCAGAACGTGACGCTGAACCTTCCGCGGTGTGCGTATCGAAGCGGCAGGGATTCCGATACTCTCTTCGAGCTGGTCGATCACTACATGGAGCTGGCCGCGAAGGCTCACATTCAGAAGAAGGCGTTTCTCGAGAGCATTCTGAAGCTCGGAAAGCGCGGTCCCCTTTCCGTCCTGTGCATGGACCACGACGGGGAAGCATACCTGCGCTTCGGGAAAGTCCGCTATCTCATCGGAATCCTCGGAATCAACGAACTCGCGCAGCATATGACGGGCAAACAGATTCATGAAAGCAGGGAGTCGATGGATCTCGCGCTCGCGGTCGTCCGGTACATGGACCTCAAGTGCCGTGAGCTGTCCGATCGCCTCGGGATCCGGATCGTCCTCGAACAGACGCCCGCCGAAAGCACGGCCTACCGCTTCGCGAAACTCGACCTCAAGTCCTACGCCGAGGAAGCCGGACGTGTGGTCAAGGGCGACCTCGACGGAGGCGATGTGTACTATACGAACAGCACGCATTTCGCGTACGGCGTTCCCATGGATCCCGCGAAGAAGGTCTCCGAGGAGGGGCGGTTCCATCCGATGATCACGGCCGGTTCGATCACGCATATCTGGATGGGGGAACACAAGCCCGATCCCGCGGCGTTGGGATCGTTCGTCGGGAAGATCTTCCGCGAGACCGAGAACGCGCAGGTCGCGTTCAGCCCCGAGTTCACGATCTGCAACGAATGCGGCCGGGTTTCGCGCGGACTTCGCCTCGACTGCGAATATTGCGGAAGCGACAATGTCGATGGCATCACGCGAATCACGGGATACTTCACGCGGACCTCCAGCTGGAACCGCGGAAAGAAAGCGGAACTTCGGGACCGCCGGAGAACCCGGCTCGCCTGAGGCCATGATGGTTCCGTTCGGAGCCTTTCTCAATCCGTCGTTTCTCGACTGGGACGGCAAGGTTACCGCCGTCCTTTTCTGCATCGGCTGTCCGTTCCGCTGTCCGTTCTGCCACAATGCGGGGCTTGTCCTCGGAGGGGTACGGCCGCGTTCGTTCGCGCGCATCGTCGCGTCATTGCGGCGAACGAAGGAATTTCTCGACGGCCTCGTCATATCCGGCGGCGAACCGGCGATGTACGCGTCGCTTCCGGGGACGATCCGGGAACTGCGGTCCGCGACGGGGCTGCCCCTAAAGATCGACACGAACGGCCTGTATCCCGACATGCTCGAGGCACTGCTCGCCGAGGGGCTCGTCGACGCTGTCGCAATGGACGTCAAGGGACCCGAAGGGAAGTACGGACTTCTTGCCGGGGTCCCCGTCGACACGGGACGGATCATCCGGTCGATGGACATTCTCGCGCGTTCCGGCGCGGACGTTCTCTTTCGCACGACGTACGTTCCCGACCTCATGACAGAAACGGATCTTCTCGAGGTGCGGCGACTCGTCGGAACGCGCGGACGCTGGGTCGTCCAGCTTTTCCGGCCGGGCAGCACGCTCGCTCCGGAGTTGCGGAGCGGCCGAAGGCCAGATCCGGCGAGGCTGCGCGCGCTTCTTCCGGATATCGAGATCCGGGGTGCGACCCGGGAGACGAAAAGCGGAGAATGAATTTCACGGGATTTCCGTGCCGGCGTCGTTTGACGAAATATGCCCGTATCTTCATGGGTGTTCCGCAGGGCAAGATTCGTGTATAATTCAATCGTGCTTTGATCCACAATTTTTAATCACGAGGAGGGTGTTGTGATGCGGTTACGTAAGGTATTGGTTGCTTTACTTCTTGTGTGCGCCTTTGCGGGGGTCGCGTTTGCCGAAGACGTGATCCGGATTGGAGTCTATCTTCCCCTGACGGGAAGAACCGCTTTCGGTGGCCAGCTGGAGCTCGAAGGAGTCCAGATGGCTCACAAGGAAATGCCTTCCGTTCTTGGGAAAAAGGTCGAACTCGTTGTCGTCGACAACAAGACAGACAAGGTCGAAGCGGCCAATGCCGTGAAGCGCCTGATCGAGAAGGAAAAGGTCGTCGCGGTCATCGGAACGTACGGTTCGTCTCTTGCCATGGCCGGCGGGGAAGTCGCCGAAAAGGCCGGAGTCCCGATGATGGGAACCTCCTGCACGAACCCCCTCGTGACCCAGGGCAAGAAGTTCGTTTTCCGCGCGTGCTTCATCGATCCCTTCCAGGGTGCCGGTGCGGCGACCTATGCCGTAAAAACCCTGAACATGAAGAAGGCCGCCCTTCTTGTGGACGTGGCGAATGACTATTGCGTCGGACTCGCGAACTTCTTCAAACAGTCGTACAAGAAGCTCGGCGGAGAGATCGTCTCCGAACTCAAGTACAACTCCGGCGATCAGGACTTCACCGCGCAGCTGACCGAGATCATCAGCAAGAAGCCCGATGTCCTCTTCCTTCCGGCGGACTTCGCCGAAGGCGCGATCGTGATGAAGCAGGCCAGAGAGCTTGGCGCGAAGTTCCAGATCATGGGCGGCGACGCCATGGACAACCCCGAGATCGTGAAGATCGGCGGTGCGGCGGTCGAGGGCTTCATCCACACGACCTTCCCGTATGACCCATCGATGAAGGACATGAGCGACATCGCGAAGAAGTTCACCGAGAACTGGAAGAAGGCCTTCCCGGACAAGGATCCGAATGTCAACGCAGCCCTCGGGTACGATTCTTACATGCTTGTCGCCCACGCAATCACGACCGCCGGAAAGGCGGAACCGGCGGCCATCCGCGACGCACTCGAGAAGATCAAGGACTTCCCGGGCGTCACAGGAAACAAGACCATCAACGCCACCCACGATGCCGAGAGCCCGGTCGGCGTCGTCCAGATCAAGAACGGAAAGAAGCTCTTCATCGGAACCGTTTCCCCGCAGATGTAGAAGCACACGAGATATGGTCATGCGTTGGGGGGAGGAGGGATTCCCTCTTCCCCCCAATTTTTTTTGAGTGGGGGGGCAGTTCGCATGAGCTTCGAAATGTTCGTGCAACACCTGTTCAACGCAATAACCCTCGGATCGCTGTATGGTCTCGTCGCCATCGGATATACGATGGTGTACGGCATCCTCAGGCTGATCAATTTCGCTCACGGCGATATCTTCATGCTCGGCGCCTATTTCATGTTTTTCGGTACGGTCGTGTTCACGCTTCCCTGGGGGGTAGCCGCGGTCATTGCGGTCGCGGGGTCGAGCGTCTGCGGAATCTTCGTCGATCGGATCGCCTTTCGTCCCCTGCGCGACGCCCCGAGAATCTCCGCCCTTATCAGCGCAATCGGTGTCTCGTTTCTGATCGAAAACCTCAGTCTCGTTCTGTTTACGGGGCTTCCGCGTCAGGTGATGCAGCCGGAATGGCTCATGAAGGTCTTTATGATCGGTGAGGTCCGGATTCTTCCGTTGGCGATCATCGTTCCGATCAGCACGTTCATCCTCGTGCTCGGGCTGCTCTGGATCGTTTACCGCACAAAACCGGGGCTTGCGATGCGCGCGATTTCCAAGGATATCGAGACGACCAGGCTGATGGGCGTTTCGGTCGACAGGATCATCGCGCTGGCTTTCGGTCTCGGCTCGGCGCTCGCTGCCGCCTCGGGCATCATGTGGGCGCTCAGGTATCCGCAGATCCATCCGTTCATGGGAGTGTTTCCCGGGTTCAAGGCTTTCATCGCCGCCGTTTTCGGCGGCATCGGCTCCATTCAGGGAGCGATGATCGGTGGAATGCTTCTCGGGCTCATCGAGATCATGATCATCGCCTTCTTCCCGGCGCTTTCAGGATATCGCGACGCGTTCGCCTTCATACTCCTGATCGTCATCCTCCTCATGAAACCGACCGGACTCATGGGGGAGAATCTGGAGGACAAGATCTGATGAATCCGAAGACGAGAAATTCCCTCCTGAATATATCGCTGATCGCCCTGCTCGGCGCCTTTCTCTGGTGGGGAGAAAGCCATCTGGACGGATATCAGATTCAGGTGCTCAACCTCATCGCGGTCAACGCGATCCTCGCCCTGAGCCTGAATCTCATCTACGGGTTCACCGGGATGTTCTCGCTCGGGCACGCCGGCTTCATGGCGATCGGGGCGTACGTTTCCGCGCTGCTGATCCTGACTCCGGTACAGAAAGAGATGATGTGGATTCTCGAACCCATAGCGTGGCCCTTTTCCGTCATGCAGGCTCCGTTCGTCGTGTCCGTCATTGCGGGAGGCCTCATTGCCGCCGCCTTCGGCCTGGTGATCGCCATCCCGGTTCTCCGGCTCGGCGGCGACTACCTCGGAATCGCCACGTTGGGCTTCTCAGAGATCATCCGCGTGGTCATCACGAACATCACCGCATACACAAACGGGTCGCTCGGGCTCAAGGGGATCCCGGATTACGCCAATCTCTGGTGGAACTACGGATGGCTGCTGTTCACGCTGTATTTCATCGTCCGGCTTGTGAACAGCAACTTCGGGAACGTCTTCAAGGCGATCCGGGACGACGAGGTCGCCGCGAAGAACATGGGAATCAATACGTTCCGGTTCCGCGTCATCTCCTTCTCGATCGGCGCGTTTTTCGCGGGCGTCGGGGGAGCGCTCATGGGAAGCCTCATCACGACGATCGATCCGAAGATGTTCAGCTTCCTCCTGACCTATAACGTTCTGATGATCGTCGTCGCCGGAGGGCTCGGTTCGATCACGGGGAGCATTCTCGGCAGCGTCGTGATCACGATTCTCCTCGAATGGCTCCGGTTCGTCGAAAATCCGCTGACGATCGGATCCTTCGAGATCCCCGGAATTCCCGGGATGCGAATGGTCGTCTTCTCGCTCCTTCTGATCTTCATCATCCTCTTCCGGCGCGAAGGGATCATGGGCATGAACGAATGGACCTGGGACGGCTTCTTCGCGCGATTCGGAAAGAGAGGGAAGACGGAATGACGGCGGCCGCTGAGCGATCCTACGCACTCGAAACGCGCGGCATCACGATCCGGTTCGGCGGACTCACGGCGGTCAACGATCTCAACATCGCCGTTCCCCACGGGAGCATCGTCGGGCTCATCGGACCGAACGGCGCCGGGAAAACCACGGCGTTCAACATCATCACCGGCTTCTACAAGCCGACGGAAGGGATTGTCCTCTTCCACGGCGAGGACATAACGGGGCGGGCACCGCACCTCGTCTGCAAGACGGGAATCTCGCGGACCTTTCAGAACATCCGGCTCTTCTCGAACGAGACGGTGCTCCAGAACGTCATGATCGGGTGTCATGTCCGCCAGAAGAGTCACTGGTGGATGGCGCCGCTGATGTCCCCGCTCTTCACCCGAGAGGAACGGCAGATTCGCGAGAAATCGCATCACCTTCTCGAGTCGATCGGTCTGGCGCAGTACGCGGACGAGATCTCGAGCTCTCTCCCCTACGGAGCGCAGCGGCGTCTCGAGATCGCGCGCGCCCTTGCGACGGAGCCGAGATTCCTTCTTCTCGACGAGCCGGCCGCGGGAATGAATCCGCAGGAATCGCTCGAACTCATGGGGTTCATCCGGACGCTCCGGAAGGAATACGACCTGACGATCCTTCTCATCGAACACGACATGAAGGTCGTCATGGGCGTGTGCGAGTACATCTGGGTGCTCGATTACGGGATTCTCATCGCCGAAGGCGGACCGAAGGAAATCCAGTCGAATCCGAAGGTCATCGAAGCGTATCTCGGGGAGGAGGCCGCGGCAAATGCTTAAGATCGACTCCCTGCACGTGTATTACGGCGGCATCCACGCGGTCAAGGGGATCAGCGTAGAAATTCCGAGAGGCAGCATCGTCACGCTGATCGGAGCCAACGGCGCGGGAAAGAGCAGCACGATCCGGGCCATTGCGGGACTTGTCCGGCACGTACAGGGGCAGATTCTCTTCACGGGCCGCGACGGCCGACAGGTGAATCTCGTCGGGAAACCCCCGGAGACGATGGTGAAGCTCGGAATCGCAATGAGTCCCGAAGGGCGCAGGATCCTGCCCCACCTGACGGTCGAGGAGAACCTGAGGCTCGGCGCGTACATCCGCAACGACGTCGACGGAATCACACGGGACATCGACATGGTCTATTCGCTCTTTCCGAGGCTCAGGGAGCGTTCGTGGCAAAGGGGCGGCACCCTTTCGGGCGGCGAACAGCAAATGCTCTCGGTCGGACGCGCGCTCATGAGCGGGCCGGACATGGTCATGCTCGACGAACCTTCGCTCGGGCTCGCGCCGTTGCTGGTCAAAGAGGTGTTCGACATCATTCGGCACATCAACAGCGAGGGAAAGACGGTCCTTCTCGTGGAACAGAACGCCTTCGCGGCCCTCAAGATCGCACACTACGCGTATATCCTGGAGGTCGGAGGCATCGTCCTCCAGGGAACCGGGGAACAGCTTCTGAACGACTCCAGGGTCAAGGAGGCCTATCTGGGCGGCTAGGAACGTCCGGACGGCGCACACCCGGCGACGAATCGAAGGGGATGCGGGCGCTTTCGGGGCGCCCCGCCCCTTTTTTGGTGGACGCCGGACACTCTTTGGACGATAATGATGCAACAATGACGAACCTGTCCGCACGAAGGAGGAAAATGCGGTGAAGCTGCGCTTCAACCTGCCGAATCTTCTGAGTCTGCTCCGGGTCTTTCTCGCGCCGCTCGTGCTGATCTTTCTGACGCTCAAGATCAGTTCGCCGATCCGCATCTTCGAGTCCATCGGAATTACCGTAAGCTACGGAGACCTGATCGCCGGTCTGGTGTTCATTCTCGCCGCACTTACGGACACGGCCGACGGGTACATCGCCCGGAAGAAAGGAATGGTGACGAATCTCGGCAAATTCATCGATCCTCTCGCGGACAAAATCCTCGTCATCGCGGCCTTGATCTCTCTCGTGGAACTCCAGCGGCTCCCGGCCTGGATCGTCGTCATCATCATCTCCCGCGATTTCATCGTAACCGGGGTACGAATGGCCGCGGCGGCGGAAGGAATCGTCATCGCGGCGTCGAAGGGCGGTAAGATCAAGACCGTGGCGCAGATCGTGGCGATTTGTCTTCTCATTTTCAACCTCCCCGGAGGCATGATCGCCATGTGGGCCGCGATGCTTCTGACGGTCTGGTCCGGTATGAACTACCTGGTCAAGGGAAAACGCCTTCTGATGGATGCATGAGCGATCCTTCCGCGTCGGAGCGATACGCATGTTTTCCGGATGTCCGGTGAATTGCCCCCGCGAACGCATCTCCTTCCCGAAAACGAGCCCGCGGTGATCTATCCGCCGTATGGCTCGTCACAATCGTCCCGTCTGTGGGATAATAAAAAACCATGCATGGGAATTATGAACGATTCTTTTCTACGAGGTGACTTCAATGCTTGAACGGATCAGGCGCGCGCTTGGGCTGGACCCAAACGAACGTGCGCTCTCTCGATACCGCACCGTTGCAGCCGGAATCAACGAACTCGAACCGGCGATGCAGGCTCTGAGCGATGAAGAACTCAAGGCGAAGGGGCCGGAGTTCCGCGGACGCATCGAAGCGGGTGAAACGCTCGACGATCTTCTTCCGGAGGTTTTCGCGGTCGTTCGCGAAATATCCCAGCGTACCATAGGTCTGCGTCATTTCGACGTCCAGCTCATGGGAGGAATGGCCCTCCACGAGGGAAAGATCGCCGAGATGAAGACGGGCGAGGGAAAGACCCTCGTGGCCACGCTGGCCGTCGTCCTGAACGCGCTCTCGGGGAAGGGAGCCCACGTCGTGACCGTGAACGACTATCTCGCGCGACGCGACTCGGACTGGATGGGTCCGGTCTACCGGGCGCTCGGTCTCTCGGTCGGGGTCATCTACGCGTTCATGGAGCCAGAAGAGCGACGGAACGCCTATCTCGCCGACATCACCTACGGAACGAACAGCGAGTTCGGCTTCGACTACCTCCGCGACAACATGGCGATAGCGGAGGAATATCTGGTCCAGCGCGAACACAACTTCTGCATCGTCGACGAGGTCGACTCGATCCTGATCGACGAGGCGCGAACGCCGCTGATCATCTCGGGGCCCTCGGACGACTCCGTCGAGCTGTACGTGACGGCGGACCGGGTCGCGAGGCAGCTGAAGGAAGGAACCGACTTCGAGAAGGACGAGAAGGAGCGGAACATCTCGCTGACCGAAGCGGGCATCGCGAAGTGCGAGAAACTCGTCAACCTGCCCGCGCTCTTCTCGGACGCGGCCCATTCCGATCTCGCGCACCGCATCTCGCAGGCCGTCAAGGCGCACACGCTCTTCCAGCGCGACGTGCACTACGTCGTGAAAGACGGAGAGATCGTCATTGTCGACGAATTCACGGGGCGTCTGATGTTCGGGCGGCGGTACTCCGACGGTCTGCACCAGGCGATCGAGGCGAAGGAGGGCGTCCGGGTCGGACGGGAAAGCCAGACGCTCGCGACGATAACGATCCAGAACTATTTCCGGATGTATCGGAAACTCGCCGGCATGACGGGAACGGCCTTCACCGAGTCCGAGGAATTCAAGGACATCTACGGTCTGGGCGTCGCCGTATTGCCGACGAACCAGCCGATGGTCCGGAAGGACAACCCGGACGTAATCTACCGGACGGTCATGGAGAAGTTCGCGGCGGTCGCGGAAGAGGTCGAGGATCTGCACGGACGTGGTGTTCCCGTCCTCGTCGGTACGACGTCCATCGAGAACTCCGAACGCGTGAGCAAGCTTCTGCGGGCACGGAAGATCCCCCACCAGGTCCTGAACGCCAAACATCACGAGATGGAGGCGCAGATCGTCGCGCAGGCCGGACATCTCGGCGCGGTCACCGTCGCGACGAATATGGCCGGACGCGGGACGGACATCATCCTTGGCGGCAACCCCGAGTTCCTCGCGCGCGAAGATTGCAGGAAGGAATCGGTCGATCCCGCGCAGAATCCCGAGACATGCCGGAAATATCTCGACGTGCGCCGCAGGGAATGCGCGGCCGAACGGGAGAAGGTCGTCGGACTCGGAGGTCTGCACATCATCGGCACGGAACGTCACGAGGCGCGCCGAATCGACAACCAGCTCCGGGGACGTTCCGGGCGACAGGGAGACCCCGGCGCGAGCCGCTTCTACCTCTCTCTCGAAGACGATCTGCTCCGGCTTTTCGGGTCGGAACGGATCCAGGGGCTCATGGAGAAGTTCGGCATGGA
Organism: Lactivibrio alcoholicus; assembly: GCF_055390895.1. NCBI lineage: Bacteria > Thermotogati > Synergistota > Synergistia > Synergistales > Aminobacteriaceae > Lactivibrio > Lactivibrio alcoholicus. The sequence goes on along the minus strand of NZ_AP042471.1, from coordinate 410,798 downwards.
GGAGGGGGAATCGATAGAGCACCCACTCCTCACGAAAGCGATCGAGTCCGCCCAGAAAAAGGTCGAGGCGATGCACTTCGATATCCGCAAACAGCTCCTCGCGTACGACAACGTCATGAACCGGCAGCGCGAGGCCGTCTACGAGGAACGCCAGAAGATCCTCTCCGATCCCGACATCCTGTCGCACGTCCAGGAAGTTCTCGAAGGAGTCGTCGACGACATTCTCGACCGCTTCTTTCCCGAAGAGGGGGAGTGCGACCCGGTTCGGGCGCTCTCGCGCCTGAAGGCCGTCTTCGGGCCCGGGTTCGACCGGTTTCTCGCGGGCGTCGACACGCGGACGCTTCTCGAACCCGTACGCGACGATATCAGGGAAGAGGTCCGGAAGCGTTTCGCCGGGAAAATCGCGACGCTCGAGGGTGACGTCGCGGGGAGGCTCTGCCGGTTCATCGTCCTCAACACGCTGGATTCGAACTGGAAAGACCACCTTCTCGCGATGGACGAACTGCGGCGCGGCATCGGTCTCCGGGCGATCGGACAGAAGGATCCCCTGCTCGAGTATCAGTTCGAGTCGTACAATCTCTTTCAGGAAATGATGGAGCGCGTGAGGGACTCCATCGCGGAACTCGCGTTCCGTGTTACGATCGTGACCGAGGAACCCGGGAGGGAATACCGTTCGCCGCGGCCCGGACGCGAGGAGAGAAACCCGCTCCTTCCTTTCCCGAGGCAGGAGCAGACGTTCCAGTCCGGCGGCGATGAGCGGCCGCAACCGGTCAGGAAAGGACCGAAGGTGGGGAGGAACGACCCGTGCCCGTGCGGCAGCGGGAAGAAGTACAAACACTGCTGCGGACGAAACGCCTAGGGGGGGATGGGGTATGCGACGACTCCGGTGCGTTGCGGGAGTTCGGCTGATATGCGTTCTGCTCGTCCTGACCGCGGGAACGGCGTGTGCCGCTCCGCTCGGCGCGGCAAGGGCGGGGCGGCAGGACGGCGCGACGATCGAGAGAATGATTCAGGAATCGCCCGACTTCAGCTCGTTTCCGAAGGCGGACGGGATCATCTGGCTCAAGGATGTCCACTATGCCCTCTCCGCCGACGGGAGCATGACCCGGACGACTCGCCTCGTGATTCTCGGCAGACAGACCCTCGGCGAGCGATGGCGAACCTGGACGTTCCTGGTCCCCGAGGGGGGGAAAGTTGAGATCCGGGACTCGAAGATCTATGATCCCGGGACAGGCAGGATGGTAACGCCAGTCATTCCCCGGACGTACGAGAGCGGAGGAGCGACTCTCGCCGAAGTCCGCTTTCCGCCTCTCCGGGAGGAGCAGGTTCTCGACCTGACGGTTGCCGAGACGTTCCCGAGGCACTTCGGGGTGGATGATCTCGTGTGGATTTCGGAGGAACTGCCCCAGTGGGAGCTCCGGGTCATCGTGACGGTCCCCTCGGGAAGCGAGCTCGCCGTTGCCGGAAGCGAGGTCCCGTCGCGCGAGGACACTGGGGCGGGCAGGGAATACCGTTTCAGGGTCGTCAACACTCCGGCTCACAGGAACGTCTCGCTCCTCGGCGATACGAGACGGTTCATCGCCTTCGGAATGCGAAAGGGAACCGAACCGGTAACGCGGATGTTCCGGTCCATGGAGACGCGTGCGATCCCGGCTCCTCCCGCCGCGCTCCGCAGCGCGATGAACGGCGTCAACAAGATCAGGGCCGGCGAAGCCGTTCTCTCGTTCGTCGCCTCATCGCCCACGCTCTCTCTCGGAAGGGAGAATGCGATCGGATCGAACGTCCGTCCCGACATCCCCTCCGAAGGGCCATGGACACAGTGGGAGAAAATCCTCATCCTTTCGAAATGGCTCCGCGAAGCCTCGTGGACGACCAGAGTCTGCTGGCTTTCCGCGACGACGATCAACGACGAGGCTCCGGCGACCGAGGGACTGGTCCTGCGTCCGATCCTGGAGGTATCGTGCGCGGGGCGCGATTCCTTCTTTCTCGACCTGACCCAGGGAGTGACGACCGAGACGCCGTCCGCTCTCTGGGGACGAACCGTCTACCAGCTCTCGCAGAAGGGGCTCGAATCGCGTCGCGTTTCTCCGGGAGGAGCGAGAGAGCACAAGCTCATCTTCAGGTGGAATTTCGACCTTCTCGAAGACGGAACAATTACGGGAATGCTCGATGTGATCGCCCGGAACGGATGGGCCGACATCCTGGTCGGCGACAGAAAAATCACTCCGGAGGACGGGAGCCGGTTGCTCGAGAATCTCGGGATTCCCGCGGGCGATGTCGAGTCGCAGGACATTCAGGGGACGCGATCGGGGATCCGGATCACGGCGTCCCTCCGACCGAAGCGCGGTATTTCGGCGGGGAAGGATATTCTCGTGACACTCCCCCTCGTCGTACCGGATATCCTGATCGAGGCGGCGAAAGTGCAGCCTCCGTTCACGGTTCTCTTCCCGTTCGTCGTCGAACAGGCATTCGACCTGCACTATCCTCCGAAGACGACGTTGTTGCCGATGGCCCCCTCGTCGGGCAAGGTCTTCGACAAGATTTCGTATGACGAAACATTGAGCCTGCATGAGCGGAAACGGTCCATATCGGGTTCGTCCAGAATCATCGTAAAGACGGAAACGTTCGACGAAATCGCGGCGAAGTCGTATTCCGAATCCATGCAGCGGTGGTTCAACTTCTCCCACAGGACACTTCCCGTGCGTCTCGGGCGCTAGGGACATTGACGGAGGCACACAGTATGGCGGATATCACGGAAAGTTTGGCGACACGCATCAGGGAGGCGCTCCTTTCGTGCGCTTCCGAAATGGATTTCGACCCGGCGGTATTGCCGGAGGTTCTGCTCGAGCGACCGAAGAGAAAGGATCAGGGGGACTGGTCCACGAACGTCGCGATGCAGCTCGCGCGGACGCTCAGAAAGAATCCGCGCGACGTGGCCGCGAAGTTGTGCGGTCATATTCCTGTGGGAGACGGCATCGCGCGGACGGAAGTCGCGGGACCCGGATTCGTGAATTTCTTTCTTACGGATTCCTGGATGTCCGACACGGTTGCGACGGTCCTTCGGGAGGAGGAGACGTACGGGCGGAGCGATACCGGCGGCGGTCGCCGGGTCCAGGTCGAATTCGTCAGCGCGAACCCGACGGGGCCGCTGCACGTCGGACACGGACGCGGCGCCGCGGTGGGCGATATCGTGGCCCGGATCCTCGACTTTTCGGGATACTCCGTTCAACGCGAGTACTATATCAACGATGCGGGGCTCCAGATGTCCATCCTCGGGCGTTCGACCCAGGCACGGTACTTCGAACTTCTGGGAAAGGGGGAACGGGCTCCGTTTCCCGAGGACGGATACAAGGGCGCGTATATCTACGATCTCGCCCAGGCCGTGATCGCCGAAAAGGGCGATTCGCTCCTCGCTCTTCCGTTGCAGGAGTCGCTTCCGTACTTCAGGCAGTTTGCCGGAGACCGGATCCTCGCGACCATCAGGTCCGATCTTTCCGATTTCGGCGTGCGGTTCGACGTCTGGTTCTCCGAGAAGGACCTCTATGTCGCGGATGACGTTCCGAAGACGATGGAGTTTCTGAAGAACCGGGATTTCGCCTTCGAGCATGAAGGAGCGCTCTGGTTCAAGGCGACCGGTTTCACCGACGAAAAGGATCGCGTCCTGATCCGGTCGAACGGGGTTCCGACATATTTCGCGTCGGATATCACGTACCACAAGAACAAGTTCGACCGGGGATTTTCGAAGGTCATCGATATCTGGGGCGCGGACCATCACGGATACGTGCCGAGGATGAAAGCGGCCGTCGAAGCGCTCGGGAGAGATCCCGAGGACCTCTCCGTCCTGCTGATCCAGTTCGTCAATCTGCTGCGCGACGGCACTCCCGTCGCGATGTCCACGAGATCCGGCGAATTCGTGACGCTTCGCGAGGTTCTCGACGAGGTCGGTGTGGACGCGACGCGGTATTTCTTCGTCATGCGCCGGAGCGACAGCCATCTCGATTTCGATCTCGAGCTCGCGAAGCAGCAGTCCAATGAAAATCCGGTCTATTACATCCAGTACGCCCATGCGCGGATCCGAAGCGTCCTCAGAGAGACGGAAGCCCGTGGCATCCCGCTTCCCGATCCCGCTGTCCTGCGCGGCTTCGAGTATGCGTCGGACGAGGAAAAGCGTCTGGTCGCAACGCTCGATTCGTTTCCGAAGGAAGTCGGAAAGGCCTCGCGCGAACTGGCTCCCCATGTCATCGCGTCGTACGCGTATTCGCTTGCGGGGGATTTCCATTCCTTCTACAACGCGCACCGCATTCTCGGAGAAGAGGAGAAGATCGTGAAGGCGCGTCTGTTGCTCGTCCGCGCGACGGGCATCGTCCTCGGAAGCGCGCTTCGCCTTCTCGGAGTGTCGGCGCCCGAGAAGATGTAGCCGTGCTCAGACTCCGCTGGGTCGTCCTCGCCGCGGCGGTCGCGCTCTTCGCTACGATTATGGGGACCGCGTACGTCATCGAACTGAGAGAGATCCACGAACTTTCGGCGACGATCGACAGCCGGATGGAGCTTCTCGTCGGGAAGACGAGGGCCCTTCAGGAAATGCGTGAGCAGATTTCGTTCTACAGCACCGAAGAAGGGGTCGCCCACATGGCGAGGGACAAATACAATCTCGCCATGCCCGGAGAAAAGATCTACAAGATCATCATCACATCCGGGGATGTGTTGCCGAAAAAATGATGGAAGCGTATAATCCTGTTTTGTATTTCCCTGCCTCGGGAACGAGGCCATATGTCCATAGGGAGGAGGTGACAGGCGTGCGACCGTACGAAATGATGATGATCGTCAGCGCGGATCTCGAAGACCCGAAGGAAGAGATCGCGAAGGTGGAAGAGGTCGTGCGAACACTTGGCGGAGAGGTTGCCAAGACGGATGTTTGGGGGAAGCGGCGGTTTGCGTATCCCATCCGGAAGAAGCAGGAGGGGGTATATTCGCTCACCGCGTTTTCCGTAGAACCGGACCGGATCGTCGAACTCAAGCGACTTCTGGGGCTGCGGCAGAACGTGATGAGAACCATGATCGTCTGCCTCGACGAGGAGTAGTCCGATGGCCCGGGGGTTCAACAAGGTTATCCTGATGGGGAATCTGACGAAGGATCCCGAGATCAGGTATACCGTCAACAAGCAGGCCGTCGCGAGTTTCACGGTGGCCATCGGCAGCCAGTGGAAGGGAGCCGGCGGCGATCTCCAGGAACGAACGGACTTCGTTCCCGTCGTTGTCTGGGGGGCGCAGGCGGAAAACTGTGAGAAGTATCTCCGGAAGGGGCGTCCCGTTCTTGTCGAGGGGCGTATCCAGGTCCGGAACTACGACGCCAAGGACGGTACGAAGCGATGGGTGACCGAGGTCGTCGCATCGAGCGTGGTGTTCCTCGGCGGCAGGAAGTCCGACGAGCAGGGGGCTTCCGAGGGTGGAGAGTTCGGCAGTCTTCGGGAAAAGGGGTTCGGTGGGGATGATTTCCCGATGGATATTTCCCAGGTGGACGCCGGAAATGAAGATGAGGTTGAAATCCCCTTCTAGGGGACGAAAGGAGGACCACGCATGGCCGCATACGGAGCCGGAGCTGCGGGTGGCGCGGCGGGCGGTGACAGACCGCGTGGCGGTGCGGGCCGCAGGGGCGGGAAACGTCGCCCGAAGGTCTGTTTTTTCTGTGTCGACAAGATCGAGCACGTCGATTACAAGGATGTCGAGAAACTCCGCAAATACATCAGTGACCGCGGCAAGATCATGCCGCGGCGCGTTTCCGGAAACTGCGCGAAGCATCAGCGTCAGCTGACGATCGCGGTGAAGCGGGCGCGTTATATGGCGTTGCTTCCCTACGCCGTAGACTAGCGGATTCGCCGGAAATCGGTACGATCACTGTTCGAGGGGGGCGGCGGAATCGCTTCTCCCCTCTTTTTCATGTCGTCTGAAGAGGAGGAACCCCGTGGTTTCGACGCGAAATATGGTTGAGGCGTCCCTTCTTGCAGGGCTAGCGGCAGCCCTCTTCCTCGCGGCCCGTTTTCTTCCCGTCGCGGGAATAGCGTTCTCCTTTCTGTGCCCGGCGCCTCTCGTCGTCCTGGGACTGCGCCACAGCATCCGGTTCGCGGCACTGGGGCTCATTGCCGCGACTGCGATCGTCCTTATGCTTTCAGGGCCGACGGGAGCCGCTTTTTTCTTTCTCGGGTTCGGCGTTCTCGGTGTGGGGCTCGGAGTCCTCGCCGGGCGCTGCTCCCGCGGTGTCGACGTCATCCTGTACGGGATTCTCGTCTCTCTTGGCAGCAAGATCCTGCTGATGGTGGCTGCGAAGGCACTTACGGGGGTCGATCCGTTCTCGATGGACCCGAAGGAAATCACGGAGGTCGTCGATCGCATCTTCGCCTTCTACGGGACGTTCGGGGCGTCTTCCGATGCGCTCTCCCAGGCGCGCGAGCAGGTTATGGCCGCGCTGCGTCTGCTTCCCACGATATTCCCGACGATTCTGATCATGGCGTCCGCGCTCGACTGCTACCTGAGTTACGTCGTGAGCGCCGCGGTCGTCCGAAGGACGGGGGGAGACATGCCGTCCCTGCCGTCGTTTTCGGAGTGGCGTTTTCCGAAGAGCGTCCTCGGAGCCCTCGTCGTCTCTCTCCTTCTTCCGTTCCTCGGACAGGACACCGAGTGGGGGCTCTTCGCGACGAAGATAGCCATCAATCTCAAGATGTGCATCCATGTCGTCTTTCTTCTTCAGGGAGTCTCTCTCCTCTGGTTCTTCCTCAGACGATGGAGCTGGAAAGCGCCGTTCGGTGCGATTATTATAGTGATGGTCGTGTTCATCCCCCTCTTCTCGACTGTAGCCGTCATGGCGGGCGCGGGGGACATGTGGTTCGATGTGAGAAACAGGGTTGGGAGGGGAAGCGCATGAAGGTCATTCTTTTGAACGATGTCCCGAAGCTCGGGAAACGCGGAGATCTGATGGAGGCTTCCGAAGGGTATGCCCGCAACTTTCTGATACCGAAGGGGCTTGCCGAGGAAGCGACGCCCTCGAAGGTGAACGAATGGAAGACCCGTCACGAAGCCCGGCAGAACAGGGAAGAGAAGAACCGCGCAGTCGCGGAGGAACAGAGAAAGCTCCTTCAGGGCAAGAGGGTGGTTCTGACCGTGAGCGCCGGGGAAAAGGGCAAGCTTTTCGGCGGCGTCACCGGAGCAGACATCGCGGAAGGCATCGAAAAGCAGCTCGGCGTCCGGGTCGACAAGAAGGACATTCGCCTTGAGGAAACGGTCCGTCATACCGGCGCATACACAGTCGTTCTGCGGCTCTTTCCCGGCGTCGAGGCGCAGATGACGCTCCAGGTCGACGGAGTTTTCTAGTGCCGGACGGATCCTTCGAACGGACGCCCCCATACAGTCTCGAGGCGGAGCGCGCGGTCCTCGGGGCGTGCCTGATGGACAGGGACGCTCTCAATGTCGTCACCGAACTTCTTTCTCCGGAGGATTTTTACGATCTTTCGAACCGGACCGCCTACGAGATGATCGCGGACATGTCCCAGAGGGACATCGCGATCGACCCCCTGACGCTGCTGGAGGAGATGTCGCGTACGGGCAAGAGCGACCGGCTCGGGGGGCAGCCGTTTGTCGCCTCGCTCGTGGACCAGGTATCGAGTACGGCGAATGCGGAATACTATGCGCGCATCGTCAAGGACAAGGGGATTCACAGGCGGCTCATCGCGGCGGGAACGACCATAACGCGCCTCGGATACTCCGAGGACATGGACGTCGAGGAAATCCTCGAGGAAGCGGAGCGCGCGGTCTTCGAGATCGCGATGCACCGCAACAGGACGAATTTCCGGTCGATCGCCGATGTTCTCGGACAGGCGTTTCATACCATCGAAGAGCAGTATCACAAGGCGGATCAGGATGTAACGGGGCTTCCATCGGGATTTTTCGAGCTCGACCGGATGACGGGAGGATTTCAACCGGGCAGCCTGAATATCATCGCCGCTCGTCCTTCGATGGGAAAGACCGCGCTCGCGATCAACATGGCGCAGTACTGCGGCGTCACGAAAGAAGCTCCCACTCTGATCTTCAGCCTGGAAATGGGTGCGGAGCAGCTCGTCCAGCGGATGCTCGGAGCCGAAGCGCGGATCAACATCCACGAACTCAGGACCGGGGCGTTTGCCGAGTCCGCCTGGGAAAAGCTCGCAGACGCGGCCGGGAGGCTTTCGTCGGCTCCGATTTACATCGACGACAGTTCGATGCTCTCGACGCTCGAATTCCGGGCGAGGTGCCGCCGTTTCCAGTCCCGTTTCAAAAATCTCGGACTGGTCGTCGTCGATTATCTCCAGCTGATGAACTACGCGCGGAAGATCGACAGCAAGCAGCAGGAAGTTGCCGAAATCTCCCGTGCCCTGAAGGGCGTCGCGCGTGAACTGAATGTTCCGATCATCGCGCTGTCGCAGCTTTCGCGGGCCGTCGAACAGCGGACCGACAAGAAGCCGCAGCTTTCCGACCTTCGGGACAGTGGGGCCATCGAGCAGGACGCGGACATCGTCATCCTGCTCTACAGGCCGGGGTATTACGATTCTCCAGTCCCCGAGGAGGAAGAAAATACGCTTGCGTACCTGAACATCGCGAAGCACCGGAACGGGCCGACCGGTGAGGTCCAGCTCGTCTTCCTGAGGGAATACACGAAATTCGAGAATCCCGCGAGGTCGTATTAGGCGTTTTTCTGGACCCGGAGAACGATCTCCGGCTGTATGATGGAACCGGAGAATATAAGGGAGCGAGGAAGACATGTCGGGCATGATGCACTTTCTCCAGGACGACGGAACTTCCCGGAAGCCGGAGCTCGCACACGTTCCGGTCGAATCGGTTCATCCGAATCCCCGGCAGCCCCGTCAGCATTTCGATGTCGAGGAACTTCAGCAACTCGCGGACTCCATCAGGGAGGTCGGCGTTCTGCAGCCGATCGTCGTTTGTAAACAGGACCAGGGGTACGAGCTCGTCGCGGGAGAACGACGACTCCGTGCCGCGAAGATCGCGGGACTTGCGACGATTCCGGCGCTCATCACAGAGGTCACCCCATCCGAACAGCAAATCTTCGCCCTTGTCGAGAACATTCACAGGAGCGATCTCTCCGCGGTCGAGGAGGCGATGTGCCTTCGCGACATTCTCGACAGGACCGGGTGGACGCAGGTCGACGCCGCGAAGCGGATCGGTCTTTCCCAGGCTTCCCTCGCGAACAAACTGCGTCTGCTGCGTCTCGACCCGGAAGTACAGAGGTTCGTCATCGAGGGGCGCCTCGGCGAGCGCCAGGCCCGCGCGCTTGTCGGCCTGCCGGAGGAAGAGCAGCGTTCTCTCGCGAAGCAGGCGATCGAGGAGAATACGCCCGCGGGAGAGGTCGAGAGGCTCGCGAAGGAAACGGGGACGAAACCGGGGCGAAGGTCGGGGGACAGGAAGGATCTTCCCTTTGCGGGACCGGACGGTCCGACGGGGGAACTCCTCAAGGAACTCGCCGTGCTCGTCGAGGGAAACCGGAAGAGGGGAATCCCGATCGCGTGGAAGGTCAAGGAACTTGCCCAGCGCGAGCTTGTCGTCGAGATAACGGTCGATCTTTCGAAGCGGATGGAACCATCCCAGGAGAGGCAGTGATCGTACGGTGACGCAGAAACGGACGAAAAAAACGGATATTTCGGTTTCCGTCGCGCCGGAAGCGGATCTTCCGCTGATTCCGGCGCGGATGTTGACTGTTCTCTGGTTCATAAGCCTCGCGTTGCCCAATATCGTCTTTTCGGGGAGTTTCTGGTTCCAGACGCTCCACCTCATGAAGTGGGTCGTCGCGATGGTTCCCGTCGGAATCGCGTGCGTCGTCGCGGGATATCGTCTCCTGCGGCACGGAGGAGACAGAATCCGGGTCCGGATCGACCTCTTCGGGATCCTGTGGTTTTTCATGCTTCTCTATATGACCGTCCAGCCGCTCTGGCTCGACCTCCGTTCTCCGTCGACCTTCTTCCGCGAGTGGTTTTTCTTCGCGTCCATGTGGATCATGTACGTCCTGTCGTACAACTCGTTCCCGGGCTCCCGTTTCGCGGCAGTGGCGTTCGGCGCGTCCCTCAACGGGGCCGTCAGTACGTTCTTCGCCGAACTGCAGATCCGGAACCTGAGCGATCCCTTTTCGTTCATCCTTCCCACGCCGGGCAACTATATCGCCAACACGGGACAGCAGGAGATGTTCGGCCTGTGGCTCGCGATCGCGCTATTGTGCTCCCTGTATCTCTATATCACGGTCATTCCGGAGATGCAGCGGAAAACCGGAACCTCCCGACCCGTCGCCTGCTACGTCGTCCTCGTTCTGATCCTCGTGAACGCGTGGGGACTCTGGGGAACGACCACGCGTTCGGCTCTCGGAGGTTTTTTCGCCGCACTCGTCTTCATGTGGATTCTCTACACGAAGAGCGGCGACGTCTCGCGGCGGCGGCGGTTTTACGCGGGAATCCTTCTGGTTCTCTTCGCGTTCTCGTGCAGCGTCGCGTTCAATTCCTCGCGAAGCGGGTCCCTGAGGAGCAAGGTCGAGGATATCCTCGAGAATCCGACGCAGATCGGCGGTCGGGACGGTATCTGGAGGACGTCGTGGACGATGTTCACGATGCATCCCGTCAGGGGGGTCGGGCTCGGTCAGTACAAGTGGCACTACCTGGATGCACAGCGTGAGGCGTTCTCGCGTTATCCCGAGCAGAAGTTCCAGTATACCCACTGGGCGCATAACGAGATCCTCCAGTGGTTCTGCGAGGCGGGATTCCCCGGCGGCGGCGTTTTGCTCTGTCTGGGTATCTGGTGGCTTTTCGCGTTTTTCAGAAGGGCATTCGGTCGTCCGTCCGCGAATCGTCCCGGTTCGCTCGGGGACGAGGCGATCTGGGCCTGCGCCTGTCTGGCGCTCATCTGGTTCAATGCGGCCTTTTCACGGCCCTTTCACCGGATCGAAAATTCTCTGTGGACCGCGCTGGCGTTCGCCATTGCCAACAGGGAGCTTCTCCCGGGAGTCTGGTGCGTTTCGGGAAGGAGAGAAGACGATGAATCGGGCGTGAGGCGCTCATCCGCGGCCGTCAGGCTCGCCGGGGCCGCGATCGCGGCCGCGGCCGTCTTCGGATTTTCCTTTCTGGGCCATGGGCTCTACGGAGACTACCTGATCCGCAGGGCGATCCAGACGAACGATGCGGTCGAGCAGAGAGCCCTTCTCGATGCCGCGCACAGGAGTCTCATGGTTCGCGACGTCGCGGAAAAACAGCTCGCCTACCATCATATTTCGCTCGGACAGGCGATGAAATCGAACGAGGCTCTTGCCGAAGGGCTGAACAGACTTCTCCGGTTCTTCGAGCGGGAGCCGCAGGCGGAGGATCTCAAGATACTCATCGACTGGAGTTCGAAGCTGCGGCAGAAGCCGATTCTCGATAAGCTGCTGACCTACCTCAAGCCCGGAACCGTCGCGGTGAGGAACTCCGGAAGCTGAGGGCCACAATGCGGAGATGCGGCGGTACTTCTTCGGGGCGATCCGGCCTGACGCTCGTCGAGCTCCTCGTGGCGGTTGCGCTGACGGGCGTCCTCGCCGTAGGTGCCATCGCGCCCCTGATACTCGTGATCCGAAGGGTTACCGACACGGAGGCGCTTTTCGGATCCGAGGCGTCGCTCAGAATCGCCGCGTCGTCGGTTGTCGAGTGCGCACGCGGAAATCTGACGCTGCCTCCGAAGAAGACGGTCGCGATGAAAATCGTCCGGCACGACACGCTCGAAGGAAAGAACGACGATACGGTCGTCATCTGGGGTACAGCCTCCGCCCGTCAGGGACTTCCCCCCGGGAGCACGATATACCGGGTCGTCCGGGAGCGGATCATGAAAACGAAGAAGTTTCCCCTCGGCCTCTATCGATGGTTCGCCGTATCGAAAACACCCGACGAGGTCGATCTCGAAAAGTTGCCCGTCGAATCCGGGCAGCTCGTTCTCGAAGGAGTCGACGGCTTCGGCGTCGAAGTCTGGAACGGCGGAACATGGGGGCGAACGTACATTGGAGAATACCCGGTGGGTTTTCGCGTAACGGTCGCGAGAAGGGAGGACTCGTCGCGCTATGCGGACTGGCTTCCGAGGTAGAGGACGTCCGGCGCGCCGCGGCTTTATCCTCGTGACAGTTCTTCTCGTCTCCACGATGCTTCTTTCCTGTGCGATGGGGTACGCGTGGTACGCGAGAGGACAGATCCGGAGGGTCATGAAGGAGCGTTCCGTACTGCAGGCGAGAAGTATCGCCTATGTTCTCGCCGGAGAAGTCGCCCGGGGACTCGTCATGGACAAATCCGCGTACGATTCGAAAAAGGAACCATGGTTCAAACCCATGATATTCCCGATACCGGAGATAGGCATTCTTACGGTTGAAGTAACGCCCCTGAATGACAGAATTCCGATAGCGAGCCTTTTTCTTCCCGACGGAGAGACTTTGCGGCTCGAAATGAAAAGCGTCTGGGAAAATCTCTGGAGTCTTCTCAAGGCGGATGACGTCGGGAATATCGTTCTCGATTTTCTCGACGCGAACAAAATGCCCCGACTTGGAGGCCGGGAGGACAAGAAGTGGCTGAACCGTCCTGTCGTGAGTCTTTCGGAACTCCTGGCGATTCCGGAAGTGACGCGGGAAATTCTGTCCGGGACGTTCGACAGGTCGGGGCTTGAGGCGTACTGTACCGTCTGGAGCGACGGAAAGATCAACATCAATATGGCTCCGGCGCATGTCCTCGAATTGTTCGATGACATCGACAGAAACGTTGCGGAGGATATCATTGAGGCGAGGGCGGATAAACCGTTTGAAAGCATCGGGGACGTCGCCGCGGTCGGTTCGTTCCCGCAGCAATCTTTGCCGAAGCTGATGAATCTGATATCATTTACCAGCACCTTTTTCCGTGTGACCATAGACGCCGCGACGATGGAGGGAGACCTGCTGAAGAGATTCGCTTTCATCATCAAAAAAGGTACGGGCTCCTGTTCCCTCGTTTCATGGGAGGAGTACTGATATGCCGGTCACGGCGACGTCGGTGCGGCTGTACGAAAGAGGCGCGGAGGGGCCCCAGGGGAAGGTCTCCGGATCATTCGGTCGCGATCTGCTTCTCCTCGTGCCGTTCCATAGTCTGTCGATCCAGCCGTTTTCCTTTCCGTTTTCCGGGCAGACGGCAATACGGGAAGCAGTCAAGCTTCAGGTTCAGCCTTTCACATCGGGAAAGCCGCTGATCGAGGCGTTTCCAACGGTGTGCTCCAGGGAAGGAAAGGGGAGCGCCGGAATCACCTGCTTTCTCTCCTCGGAAGAGCTTGCGGTCGTCGAGTCCGTCGCGGCCAAGGCGAGGTCGCTCCGTGTCTGGCCGCTTCCTCTTGCGCTCGCGGCGCGTCTTCCGGACAACGGGCTCGCCGCGTGTATCCTGAAGGACGAGATCTGTTCGATGCTCTTTACCGGAGGAATCCCGGTACTGTACAGGATCGTTTCCAGAAAGAGAAAGACGATCGAGGACGAAACGGACTGGATCCGTTCCTTTGCGTCCGGACGCGGCGTTGAAGAACTCGAGACGTACGTCTGGGAAGACTCGGAAGACGGGGCCGCCCGCGACGACCTCGCCGGGATGGCGTCGGAGACGTTGTCGCGGAAGCATTTCGCTCCGGACGTCAATCTTTCCGTGCGTGCCGTGGACACGGTTCTCGCTCTTGAGAAGGGAATTCGCCTCTGCACGCGGGCGGCGTCGTGGATCCTGCTCGCCGGGCTCTGCGCCGCGGGCGGCATGTACGCGCAGCGCGAATTCTCGCTGCGCGCCCTCGACCGGATACGCGATCAGGGAACGGCGCTCTATCGTTCCGTCTTCGACGCTACGGGGAAGATCGTCGATCCCGTCAGCCAGGCACGGGGGAAACTCAACGCGGCGCGCGGCGGAGAGAAGGGCCTGATCCTCGAGGAGATGCTCGCGCGGCTCGGCGCGTCGGTGAAAGCGGCGGGAGAGACGTCCGTATCCGTTGAGTCGCTGCGGTACAATGCCGAAGGAGCAGATCTGACGGGCTCGGTCCCGGATATGGAACGATTGCAGGCGTTCCAGAAGGGAATTTCCGTCTCGTTCCGGACCCAGCTCGGGGACATCCAGCAGATTCCGGGCGGGGGGTTGCGCTTCTCCATGAACCTGAGGTGGTGAACGGTATGGCTTTCTTCCCGGTCTCCCGGGACACGCCGGGACTGAAACGGCTTCTTGCCGTCGCGTTTCTCTGCGCCGTCTCGTGGGGGTGTTACTTTTTCCTCGCGGACGCCGGGAGATCGGCGACGGATGCGGTCGAGCTTCAGAAACGTCGCTTCGAAACGCTTCTGAAACTCTCCCGCGACTATATCGCCATAGGCGGAGGCACGCAGACCGGCGTGCCTTCCGAGGATCCGATCGCGGCGATCTCGAAGGCGATGGATTCCGTCGGACTCAAGGACAACCTCGTGCAGCTCTCGCAGACGTCGAAAGGAGCGTCCGTCCAGTTCGACAGGGTCTACGCGGAGCAGTTCGCGACGTTCATCCAGGAAATACGGAAGAAAGGCCTCAAGTTTCTCTCGGCCGAGATGAAGGTCTTTCCGGTCGGCAAGGAGCGTCTTTTTTCGGTTTCCTTCATTATCGGAGGGAAATCATGAGACGCGTCCTGTTTTTTTCCTCGGTCTTCCTGGCCTTTCTCTGCGTTCTTGTCGTTTCCTCGCTGGCGTTCTTTCCTTGGGAACAGGCGGGGGAGTACGGGATGGGGATCCTCTCGAAATCCCTCGCGCAACGGGGATTCCCGCTTTCGTTCGACCGCGTCGAGGCGCGGGGGCGGTTCTTTCCCGATTTCGTCGTCACGAACGTCGTCCTCGGAAATATGCTGGGAGGAATCAGAGTCAGGGAGCTTGTCCTGACACCGAGGGCCCTTCAGTCCGCCGTGAATCTCGGCGCGTCGGCGGAACTTTCGTTCCGCGACGCGGAGATCACTTTCGGAAAGGACGGCCGCGCCGCAATTTCGGGAGGAACCGTATGGTTTCTTCTGGGACGGAAAAGCGCGAGAATCGACGTGATCGAAACCCGTGGCGACATCAAGGTCCGGGGACGCATCGTGATCGATCCTCCGAACCGGCGCATTAGCGGCGCAAACGTCGAGCTCGGGGTCGCCGACGCCCTGGACGCGAAACTCGGAGCGCTGAAGGGAATCCTTCCTCTCGACAGGGAGAAGAAGGGGCTCTGGCGATGGAAACAGGGGGAGGTGTCGTAGTGCCCCGATTCGAGGAGCTGCTCGGAAACGCGCGCAACACGTTGCGCCGGGGTGCGGGCTCACACCTGCCGGACGCCATCGTCCGTCTCGCGGAGAAAATCGTTCCGTTCGTGGGCGCGGTATGCCTTGGCGCGATCCTCGGCTATTTTCTCATGAGATCCCTGGGGATGTATCTCACCGATCTGAACTTCGCCCTGCGGGCGACGGGAATTCCGGACGGACGTTCGGCACGGCAGTCCCTCGCGGCCGAGAATGCGCCGACTTTGAAGGATTTCGTCGACGCGAATCCGTTCGGCGCGACGCTCCGGAAGGTCGAGCCGGCTGCGGAAAAGAAGAGCGACGCGAAAGCCGAAGACACGTCGAAAGCCGTCGCCGCTGCGGGATTGAAGGACATCTCTCTGTCCGGGACGTTCCCGGGAATCGCCGCCCTGTTCTCCGAAAAGGGGAAGGAGCGGATCGTCATACGGGGAGATTCATTGAACGGATATTCCCTCGTCGAAGTCACGCCGTACGACGTCGTCCTGAGCGGCGACAGGGAAATCGTCGTTCTCTCGCTGTATTACGGACCGACGCAGCCTCCCGTCAGAAAAACGCCGGAAAAACAGGAAACCGCGAAGCCGACTCCGCAGGCTCAGGAAAAGCAGCCGGATGGGAACGAGGTGAAGGCCGCTACGGCGACAGAGGCGGGGATCATCGACAGGGATCTCGTGAACCGGATGCTCATGAACCCCTTCGACGAAATGAAGCGTTTTCGTCTGCGTCCGAAATTCGAGGGGGCGCAGGCTTCCGGGATCGAGGTCCAGTGGCTGGACAAGGAGAGCATCCTGACGAAGCTCGGCGTGGAGCAGGGTGACGTCCTGCAGTCGGTCAACGGGATCCCGATCCGGAATATGGGCGACGTCGCGAATGCGATCAATTCCCTCATGGGAGGGAGCCGGTTCGACGTCCAGGTCGTCCGGAACGGCAAGGAAATGCCGTTGACCTATACGGTGCGATGAAGCGATTCCGGCGGACGGCCTTCACACTGATGGAAATCCTCGTCGCCGTTTCGGTCCTTGCCCTCGTGACCGTCGCGTCGCTCCGACTTGTGATCATCGGCGGCCGTACGCTCGGCGAGGTCCGCGAACAACGGAAGTTGCTGGACTACGCGAGGGAAACGCAGGTAAAGATCCTCGAAGGTTCGGGACGCCGGGATGCCCGCGAGACAAACGGATCCTGGGAGACACGGGAGGAGACGCGTCCCGTATTCGGTGGAAAATGGTCGCTCCGGTACCGGACGCTGACGGTGGAGCAGAACGGACGGTCGATTGTGGTCTACGTGCCCTTTCAGGGCGGGGGGAAGGTGGGACAATGAAGAAAAGGGTATGTATCGTTTTTCTGGGTGTCGTGACTGCGTTGAGTCTCCTGGCGGGGGCGTCGTCCCTCGCGGCGCAGGAAAAGTCGCCGACGCCCGCGGATGAGAACCAGGACGAGCAGAGCCTCATCCAGGCGGCGCAGATGATGCGGAAGTCCGGGATGGTGCAGTTCAACTTCACGGAAATCGATATCGTGAAGTTCATCCGGTTCATGTCCGAACTCCTGCAGGAAAACATCATCGTCACCCCGTCCGTCAAGGGCAAGGTCTCGGTCATCTCTCCGAAACCGGTTCCGCTCGGGCAGGCACGCCAGGTCATGCTCTCTGTTCTCGAGATGAATGGCCTTTCGATCGAGAACCTCGGGGCCTACAGCAAGGTGTTGCCGGGCAAGGTCGTCAGTACGGAAGATGCCGTCCGACGGGGCAAGATGTCTCCCGCACAGGGGGAACAGACGGTGACGCAGGTCGTCCCGCTCGATTTCGTGACGGCTGATTTCGTCGTGAAGGCGATCCAGATGGCGATAAAGAACGTCGGGATCATCCCTGCCGGAAAGGGCAACGATATCGTTCTTTCGGGAAAGGCGGTCGACGTGAACCGAGCCGTCAACCTGATCCGGAAGATCGACGTCGCCGAGAGCTACAAGATGAGCCGGACCGTCGAGATCAAGTTTTCCTCGCCGTCGCTGGTCGCCGGACGACTGACCGAACTCGCGAAGTCCGGACCGCTCCAGGGGCTGCTTGCGGTTGCGGATGAAGGAAGCAAGAAGATCGTCCTCGTCGGAGAGTCCGACGTCATCAAGGAAGCGCAGCGGATCATCAGGGAACTCGACGTCTATTCGCGCGGAGGCGATTTCCACATCTACAAGCTCGAGCACGCCGATGCGAAAAAGGCCGCGGAGCAGCTCGGGCAGGTTCTCGCCGTCGCGGCGAAGCTCCAGCCGTCAAAGGAAGGCCAGATGCCGACGACCGTCGTGCCCGACCTCTCGACGAACAGCCTGATTTTCGCCGTTCCGCAGTACCAGTACGATTCGCTGCTCGCGATCATCAGACAGATCGATACGCAGCCGAAGCAGGTGATGATCCGCGGCCTCGTCTGCGAGGTCAACCTGACGAAGCTGGACAACGCGGGGATCGACTGGGCGACGTTCGGGGGCGGAATGACGGGGGACGCGGTGCTGGCCGCAGGAGCCTCCCTCGGAGAGACGAGCGTTCCGGATACTGTGACCAACTGGTTTACGGCGTTGACGAAGACCGAGGTGAACATCGGAACGGCTAAAGATCCGATTCTCCAGACGACGACCGACCCGAAGGGGCTCATCTACGCGTCGATCCAGATGCTCAAGAAGTTCGACGCCATCAACGTCCTTTCGATGCCGAGACTCCTGTGTACCGACAACATGACGAGCGAATTCCAGGTGGGACAGGTCATCCCGCAACTCAAGGGACAGACGTCCGACATCACGAACCCGAAAGCGACGCAGAACAGCTACGAGTACAAGGATACGGGACTGATCCTGAGCGTGACGCCGCATATCCGGAGCGGGAACCTCGTCGTCCTCGACATCAACCAGAAGACCGAAGACGTTCTCACCGCGATGACGGCGACGACGCCGGTCACGGCGAAGCGCGAGATCAAGACGTCGGTCATCGTCGGAAATGGGAAGACCGTCATCCTCGGCGGTCTCCTCAAGGAGACGGAAAAGACGCTGAAGAACCGGGTTCCCGGGCTCTCGTACATTCCCCTGCTCGGGAGCCTCTTCACAAAGACGTCGAAGCAGAAGGAAAAGATCGACTTCATGGTCTTTCTGACGCCGTACATCATTAATACGCCTGAAGAGGCGCAGCGCTTTACGGAAGGTGTAGCGGTCTCTCAGGATCACGGACTGTCGCCGGCGGAAATGATCCACCAGCTCAGGATCGAGAAGGAATTCCGGGACTCCGTGAAGAAGATGAGCAAATGACCCGCAGCGACGGAGCCGGTTTTGCGCTGTGATGCCGATTCGGGAACTCCGGGGTTTGTGACGCGTCTCAGGAGCGGGATTTCATGGGCGCGGCCATAGCCCTTACCAATCAGAAGGGCGGCGTCGGGAAGACGACGCTCGCAGTGAATCTGGCGGCCTGCCTGTCGGATTTGTGGAAAAACACCGACAGGCGGGTTCTGCTTATCGATACGGATATTCAGGCGAACGCGACGTTTCTTATATCGAAAGAGACGTTCGGATATCGCGACACGATCGGAGCGCTCTTCCAGGAAACGATTCTCGAATCGGGCCGTCATCTCGTCCACGGGACGGAACGCGAGAATTTATTCATTGTTCCGTCATCGCCTCTCATGGCTGCGGAGGAACAGAGGATTCCGTTCCGGGAGCGCCGGGGAGAACGACTCTCGCTTTTTCTGAAAGAGGTCGGTGACGAATTCGACATCGTTCTCATCGACTGCCCGCCGGCACTGAACATCTTTGTCCTGAACTCTTTTTTCGCTGCCGACAGCATTCTCGTACCCATGCCCCCGGAAGAACTGGCCGTTCAGGGGTTCGAACAGCTTATGGGACAGATAGCGGCCGTTCGGGCCGTAAACCCGGATCTTGCGTTCCTGGGGGTCGTGATCAACATGTTTACCGAAAGAATTCTCGTGCAAAGCGAAATCCGTTCGTTTCTCGAAGAGCAGTTCGGCGACCGCGTTCTCGGATTGATTCACCGCTCGATCATCCTCCAGGAGGCGTCTGCCTCGAGAACGACCGTCGCGGATTACGCGCCGAATTCCAGAGCGTACGAAGAATACAGGCGCCTCGCCCAACGGGTTGCCTCGGAATACGGGTTGATGTGACATGACGGATAATACGAAAGACTTCAGCTACAAGGGGAACAGCGCGCTTCGGGACATGGTCCTCGAGACATTCGGCGACGCTGTCCGAAAAAAGTCGGACGACCGACCGGAACGCGCGACGGGTGATGTCGCGGCGGGCTCCGTCCTGACGCTGCCGACTCCCTCTGTGCGCGAAACGTCCGGAGACGCGGATACCGAGGGTGATCTCCTGTGGCGAACGGAAGACGTCTCCGAAGAATCCGCCGCGTCCGCGGAGTGCCCCGAGGCGCTCGCCACGGGGGAGTCGATTTCCGGCGGAGGGGAACTTCCGGGAGATGCACCCGGAGAGACGGAAACGGAAGGTGCGGAGACGGTCGCGATACTTGCGGCCGCTCCCGATGATGCAGGGGGGACGGCTGGCGAGACGACGGATCGTCACCCGCGGTTCCCGAGCGTCTCGGAGGTTGCCCGCATCATTCCGGAGTGCGTGAGTCTCGATTCGCTTCGCCAGGCCGGGATGGTCCCGCTGCGGGCCGAAGACGACCTGCTCGTCGTCGCCGTTTCGACCGTCGAATCGTTCCCCCGGGCGCAGCTCCTCGGCGCGGTCATCGGGAAGCCGGTCGACATAGAGATTTTTGACGAGAAGACGATCGGGGACGCGATCCATTCCCTGTACGATTACCGGAGCGGGGCCGCGGACAAGGCCGCCGAGGCGATGGAGGGAATCGAGGACATCGACGATCTCGCGCGCGAGGACGTCATGAGCGATTCCGTCGATGTCCCCGTGATCCGTCTCGTCAACGGACTGATTCTCGACGCGATCAAGCAGCGCGCGACCGATATCCACGTCGAACCGTACGAGGACAGCGTCCTGATAAGATTCCGGGTCGACGGAGTGCTTCAGGACCGGCTGCGCCTCCCGCGGGGACATCAGGCCCCCCTGACGAGCCGCATCAAGGTCATGGCGAAGATGGACATCGCCGAACACATGGCGCCGCAGGACGGCCGCATCGGCATCACGGTCGGAGGCAAGGCGGTCGACATCCGTGTCGGCAGCGTGCCGGTCCAGTTCGGCGAACGGATCGCGATGCGACTCCTCGACAAGGGGCACGGATTGCTCACCCTCGAGGATCTCGGAATGGAACGGCGCGAACGGACGATCATGGACGAGATGATCCTTCGTCCGAACGGGATGATCCTTTTTACGGGCCCCACCGGGTCGGGAAAGACGACGACGCTCTATGCGATCCTCCAGGCGCTCGCGCAGCCGTCGGTCAACATCATCACCGTCGAAGACCCGATCGAATACGACCTCCCCGGGGTCGCCCAGATCCAGGTCAACGAGAAAGCCGGCGTGACCTTCGCCGCGGCGCTTCGTTCGATCCTCCGGCAGGACCCGGACATCATCATGATCGGAGAAATGCGGGACTACGAAACCGCGCATATCGGCGTCCAGTCCTCGCTGACGGGACACCTCGTCCTCTCGACGCTCCATACGAACGACTCCGTCGGCGCCATAGTCCGGCTGATCGACATGGGAATCGAGCCGTTCCTCGCGGCGAGTTCGATGATCGGAACGGTCGCGCAGCGTCTGGTCCGGAAAGTCTGCCCGAAATGCGGCGAAAAGAGCTCCGACGTTCCGGCGCTTCTCGCACGGCAGGGAGTCCGTGCGGTGTGGCGCGGACGGGGGTGCGACTACTGCATGAACACGGGATATCGCGGCCGGGTCGGTCTGTACGAACAGTTCCTCGTGACGGAAGAAATCAGGGAAGCGATCGCGGAGTCGAAACAGGCGTCGGCGCTGCGCGAAATGGCGCGTAAATCCGGGTTCCGGACCCTCTGGGAAATCGGTCTCGACGCTGTCGCGCGCGGGCTGACCACACCGGAAGAACTCGCCCGCGTCGCCGGAGACGAATAAGATGCCGCACTTTTCCTACGTCGCCTACGACGCGAACGGAAAGTCGACGAGGGGAGTCATCGAGGGATCCTCTTCCGTACAGGTCATCGAACGCCTTCAGGAAAAGGGGCTCGTCGTCGTCGACGTCTCGCTGAGCTCGGGAGGGAAATCCCGGAAAGTCAAAAAACTGACGCTCGAGAACCAGACCATGTTCTGTCGGACGCTGGCGTCGTACCTCAGAACGGGGCTTCCTCTCGCGGACTCGCTGAAAATCCTCGCGAAGCAGACGTCCGAACGGAACGTCGCCGCCGTATTCTCGGCGCTTCTCGAGTCGGTCGAGGGAGGGAAACGCTTCAGCGCCGCCCTCGGCGACATCGGAGCCTTCCGCGAGAGCCTCGTCCGCATGGTCGAGTCAGGCGAACAGAGCGGATCGCTCGTCACCGTCCTCGAGCAGTCCGCCGTTCAGTTCAGACTCGAGGAGACGCTCCGGAGGAAGATCAAGGTCGCCCTGACCTACCCTGTCGCCATGGCCGTGATCGGAATCGCCGTCGTCGGATTTCTCCTCGCGTACGTCGTTCCGAAGATCTCGGCCCTGTTCCAGGAACTCGGACAGAAGCTTCCCCTGCCGACGAGGATACTCATCGCGGCGTCCTCCTTCGTTCAGGACTACGGACTGATCCTGCTTCTCGTCCTGCTTGCGGCGCTTCTCGTCCTCAGACGACGGAAGAAATCCCTGAACCCTCCGTTTTTCAGAAAGATCCGGTCGCGACTCACGCTCTCTCTCATCACGTCGCACCTCTCGACCTTGCTCGATTCCGGAATCCCGCTCGTGACGGCCCTGCGAATGAGTTCGTCGATGGACCCGCAGAAGGACCGGTGGATACGCATCGCCGACATGGTCAAGGCAGGACACCGTTTCGACAAGGCCCTCGAAAAGGAAGGCTCCTTCCCGGAGGAGGTCGTCTACATCATCCGCGTGGGGGAGATGGGGGGAGAACTGTCGCAGGCTCTCCGGAACGTCTCCCAGAACAACTGGGAGGTCGCCGAAGGACAGCTCGAGCGTCTCACGAGTCTCATCGAGCCCGTCATGGTTCTTTCACTCGCGGTTTCAGTCGGGTTCGTCGTGGTCTCGATCCTGCTCCCGATCTTCGATCTTTCGAGTCTCGTCCGATAATGGTTTCCTTCGCGAATCGCGGCGGTATAATGAAAATAGATCATTCTGGAGGTGGTTTCCGTGCTCCGTAACGGACGGAAGGGTTTTACGATGATAGAAATGCTCGTCGTCGTCGTCATCCTCGGCCTTCTCGCGACGCTCGTCGTGCCGAAGGTCGTGGGACAGGGCGAAGAGGCCAAAAAGACCGCGACGGCGGTCCAGATCAAGGAAGTCGAACAGGCGCTCGATATGTTCAAACTCGACAACGGGTTCTACCCGACGACCGAACAGGGGCTCGAGGCGCTGATCGAAAAGCCGACGATGACGCCTGAACCAAAAAAATACCGCGAAGGCGGCTATATCAAGAAACTTCCGGTCGATCCGTGGGGTGGCTCCTTCATCTACCGGTGCCCGGGCGAACACGGCGAATACGACCTCTTCAGCATGGGGCCTGACGGCCAGGAGGGTGGGGAAGGCAAGGGGAAAGACATTACGAACTGGGACTGATCCGTGAAGACCCGGCGTCACACTCCTTTGCCGAGGCGCGCGCGGGACGGACGGTGTCCGGTATCGGTCCGTGCCGGGGCAGCGTTCACGATGATCGAACTTCTCATCGTCGTTGCGATCATCGGGATACTGGCGGCGATGGTCGTGCCGAAGCTCGTTCTTCCGGAACCGTCCCCGGAATTCCTCCTCGGGAGGGCGATTCTCGAGATCCAGGACAGGGTGACGGGCGAGGGGACATTCAGATTGCGAATCGCGGACGGTCGCCTTGTCGCGGAACGAATCTCGCGGGAAGCGGCCGGATGGAAGGAAACGCGGCTCAAATGGCTGCCCTCGTCGAAAGGATGGCGGGCCGAGTCCCCGCAGTGCTACTTTTTCTCCGACGGTTCCAATACGCCTTGGGTTCTGTATCTTCGCCGGGAGGAGAGAGAACGGAAGTTTATCCTCTCCGTGACTGGATTTCTGACGGAACAGCCCGAAGACTGAAAGTGATTGAGTGTGGTTCAGGGGATGCGCGTGAAGCGCGTCCCCTTTTTTTTACGGAGAGAGACGGTACGTTATGAGGAAAATACGGTTGCTTTTGACATCGACGACGAGGCGGACTATACTGAATTCCGTATGAAGCAATAAAATTCCATAACATGGAATTATCGAAGGTGACGAATCAATGGAAGAGTCGAAATCCGGAGGGGTCCAGTCAGTCGTACGAGCCCTCGCCGTCATAGAAATTCTCGACATCCACGGCGAACTCGGGATCAACGAGATGAGTTCGCTTCTTTCTCTCGAACCGAGCACGGTCCATCGTCTCGTGTCGACGCTACGCGCGCAGAAGTACGTCCTTCAGAATCCCGGAAACAGGAAGTACCAGAACGGCTTCAGGATTTTCGAAATCGGAAGCAACGTCGTCCGACGTCTCGGTATCCGGCGCCAGGCGTATCCGTTTATGACCGATCTCGCGGCACGGACGAAAGAGGCGGTCAATCTCGCGGTCCGGGACGGAGATCGCGTCGTGTACATCGACAAGATCGAGAGTCAGGCGACAATCAAGGTCGATCTTCCGGTCGGAAAGGCGATGCCGCTCTATTGTACGGGACTCGGCAAGGTTCTCCTGGCGGCACTTCCTGAACAGGAGGTCCGATGTCTTCTCGGTGAGGGCCCGTTCGAGCGGTTCACCGAAAAGACGGTTACGGATCCGGGGGTTCTGCGCCTGCAGCTCGACCGCATTCGCAGCCTGGGATTCTGCGTCGATAACGAGGAATATGTTTCCGGACTCATCTGTATCGCTGCGCCGGTGCGGGGGAGAAACGGAGAGGTGATCGCGGCCCTCAGCGTCGCCGTTCCGAAATACCGATACGACGAAGATCCGGAGAAAAAGGATCTCTTCAGGGAATTTGTCGTATCGGCGGCGCTGGGGTTGTCGGAAAGTCTCGGATACGGATCCTGACAGGAAGGGAGTCTTGAGATGAATGTGTGAACGCCTGTTTCGATGCATCGATGACAATCGTTTTATCCGTTTCGTCCAGGAATTCGTCCGGATCGATTCCGTCTATGATCCGTCGCGGCCGCACGCGAACGAGTCGCGGGCCACGGTGTTTCTGTCGTCGTTCCTGAAAGACGAGAGGTTCGATGTTCACGTCGAGGAGGCGGCGCCGGGGCGTTCCAATGTCATCGCCGTGCTCGAGGGGCGTTCTCCCGGGAAGACCCTGCTCTTCGAGGGACATCAGGATGTCGTCTCGGTCGGGAATCCCGAAAGGTGGCGATACGACCCGTTCGGCGCCGAAATCGTCGATTCGGGCGGGCGGAAGCGGATGTACGGACGCGGAACGTGCGACACGAAGGGAAACACGGCTGCGGGCATCTTCGCGGTCAAGGCCATCAGGGACTCCGGAGTTCCGTTTTCCGGGAAGATCGTTTTGTGCCTGCCCGTCGACGAGGAAGGTCTCATGATCGGCATAAAGGATTTCATTCGCCGGGGGTGGGCGGACGACGTGGACGCGGCCGTCATCTGCGAACCAGAGGATTTCAACCTCTGCGTCTTCCAGAAGGGGGCGATGCGCGTCCGGATCGTATGCCGGGGAACGCAGGCGCACGGGTGCATGCCGCTTTCGGGAAACGACCCGAACTGGGCGATGGCCCGGATCATCTGCGATCTCCGCAACCTCGAGGATTTCGAAAAGGATCGCCTCGGCAGGCACGAGCATCTCGGATGGCCGAGCATCACGCCGACCGTCGTCCAGTCGCCTCTGACCGGCGTCGCGCAGCTCAACGTCATTCCCGAGGATTGCGGCGTCCTTCTCGATATCCGCACGATTCCGGGGCAGGATCACGCCGCCCTGCTGCGGCAGATCCGCGGCATCGTCGACCGCCTCTCGCGCCGCCACCCGGACGGAGACGACAGGTGCGTCGCGGATGTCGAACTCCTCGAGGACCGTCCCTGGACGGAAACGTCGCGCGACGAGCCGATCGTCCGTGCGATTGACAGAGCGCACCGTGAGGTCCGGGGAACGCCCCCCGTGTACAACGGTGTTCCCGGCGCCACCGATGGAACGTTCCTTTCGGCGTGGAAACACGTCCCGGTCGTCGTGACGGGAGCGGGGGACCGGGAGATTCCGCACCACGTCGATGAATGGGTGGATGTCGACGATCTGAAGGAAGCCGTACGACTCTATGCGCGGACGGCGATGCTGTATCTGGGAGAGGAGGTGTGACCGGAGGGAAACCGGGCGGCGGGAAGCGTTCGAAGCGGCGGTTCCGGCTGTGAACGGTCCGCTTCCTGTGGTTGTGACTGCGCGCATATGCAACGAAGGGAGGAATGGCGATGAGTTCGAAGGGTACCGGAAATATCCGCCAGGCCAATAGGGAAGCGATAATATCGCTCGTTCTGTACGGCCTTTTTTTCCTGTGGTGGTATTTCTCTGCGTATGGCCCCGGTGATTCCGATCCGAAGAGTTATACGTTCGTCTGCGGATTTCCCTCGTGGTTCTTCTACAGCTGCATCGTCGGATATATCGGAGTTTCCGTACTCGTCTGGGTCGTCGTAAGGCTTTTCTTCAGGGATATCCCGCTCGACGGGACGGAAGATCGCAAGGAGGCCGCGAAATGACGACCCCGTCCGTGAACCTGAGCATGATCGCCCCTCTTGCCCTGTATCTCGTCGCCGTCATGGGGATCGCCATTTGGGCGAACAGGTCGGCCGCAAAGGCGACGACGGCGAAGGGATTCGTCGAGGAGTATTTCCTCGGAAGCCGCTCGATGGGAGGATTCGTCCTCGCGATGGCGATCATCACGACCTATACGAGCGCGAGCAGCTTCATTGGAGGGCCGGGCGTCGCGTATAAAATGGGGCTCGGCTGGATCCTCCTTGCGATGATCCAGGTCCCGACGGCCTTTCTGACGCTCGGCGTCCTGGGGAAACGATTCGCGATCGTGTCGCGGCGGGTTGGAGCCGTGACGGTGACGGATTTCCTTCGCGCGAGGTACAAGAACGATATCGTCGTCGTCGCCGCTTCCACCGCCCTGATCGTCTTCCTGATGGCATCGATGCTCGCCCAGTTCATCGGAGGGGCTCGTCTCTTCCAGACGATCACGGGGTATCCCTATACGGTCGGACTCGTCCTCTTCGGACTGACGGTCGTCATCTATACGAGCGTCGGCGGTTTCCGGGCCGTCGTCCTGACCGACACGGTCCAGGGGATCATGATGATCCTCGCGTCCATGGCGATACTCTTCGCCGTCGTCCACGCGGGAGGCGGCGTGGCGAACATCATGAAGACCCTCCAGGGAATCGATCCCGCACTCATCACGCCGTACGGTCCGAAGAACTTCATCGCGAAACCCTTCATTCTTTCCTTCTGGGTTCTCGTCGGCTTCGCGATTCTCGGGCTCCCGCAGACGACGCACAAGTGCATGGGCTATCGCGATTCGAAGTCGATGCACGACGCAATGATCATCGGAACGATCACAGTGGGGTTCCTCATGCTCGTGATGCATCTCGTCGGAACGCTGGGGCGCGCGGTCATTCCGGACATCGCCGTCGGAGACATGGCGGTCCCCACGCTCACGATGAAACTCATGTCCCCGTTCCTCGCCGGGATCTTCATCGCGGGACCGCTCGCGGCGATCATGTCGACGGTCGATTCAATGCTCATCCTGTCATCCGCGGCCATCGTCAAGGATCTCTACCTTCACTACGTCAGAAAGGACGACGAATCCACATCTCCGTCGACGCTCTCGAGGATGAGCCTGATCACGACGGCCGTCATCGGCGTCATCGTCTTCGTCGCGGCGATGAACCCCCCCTCGCTTCTCGTCTGGATCAATCTCTTCGCCTTCGGGGGGCTCGAGGCCGTCTTTCTGTGGCCGACCGTTCTCGGTCTGTACTGGAAAAGGGCCAACGCAACCGGAGCGGTGCTCTCGATGTTCGTCGGATGCGGCTGTTTCTTCCTGTTCTCGATCCTGAAAATTCCGTTCTTCGGGATGCACGCGATCGTTCCCACGATCGCGATTGCGTTCGTGGCGTTTGTCCTCGGCACCTTCTTCGGAAAGCCGACCGACGAAAAGACCCTGCGGACGTTCTGGGACGATTGATCGAAAGCGTTCGCAAAAAGCCTGACAATCCAACAACCGAAAGGAGTTGTACGGGACACATGGCCAAAGTAACGATCCAGAAGTTGCAGGAAATGAAGCAGAAGAAAGAGCGCATCACCATGGTGACGGCATACGACTATCCGTCCGCAGTCCTGGTCGAGAAGGCGGGGATCGACATCATCCTCGTCGGAGATTCGCTGTCGATGGTCGTTCTGGGAAATTCCGGGACCGTCCCGCTCGCGACCGACGAGATGATTTATCATATCCGTCCGGTCGTCAAAGGCGCGCCGACGCCGATGATCGTCGGCGATATGGTTTTCGGCTCGTACAACGAAAGCGTCGAACAGGCGATCCATACGGCGAACCGCATGATGAAGGAAGGAGGCTGCGACGTTCTCAAGCTCGAGGGCGCGCGTCCCGACATCGTCAAGGCCATCGTCGACGCCGGAATTCCGGTCCAGGGGCACATCGGACTGACACCACAGACCGCATCCCTGCTCGGCGGGTTCAAGGTCCAGGGCAAGAGCCTCGGGGCGGCCGAAAAACTGATCAACGACGCGATCGCGCTCGAAAAAGCCGGCGCGTTCTCCATCGTCGTCGAATGCGTCCCGGAGGAACTCGGACGCGCCGTGTCCGAAGCCGTCTCCATTCCGATCATCGGAATAGGCGCGGGGCGCTATACGGACGGCCAGGTGCTTGTCTTCCACGACATGCTGGGACTCTTCGACAAGTTTCTCCCGAAATTCGTCAAACAGTACGCGAAGATCGGCGATGATATCGTCTCCGCTCTGGCCGCGTATCGCGACGAGGTCCGTCAGGGAGCTTTCCCGGGCGATCAGCACGTTTTCGGCGGGCTGAGCAGGGAGGACATCGAGGGGCTGAAGAAGTCATGAACATCGTCATCCTCGGTTCCGGGGCGATGGGGTGCCTCTTCGGTGGACGACTCGCGGAAGCGGGGTATCCCGTGACGCTCGTCGACGTATGGAAAGAGCACATCGACGCCATCAACGCCCATGGTCTCAGAATCGAAGGCGCGGGGGGAGACAGGACGATACGCGGCCTTCGCGCCGTCGCCGACCCCGCCGGAGCCGGAATCGCCGATCTCATGATCGTCTTCGTCAAGGCGACGATGACGAGGACGGCCATAACGCAGGCTCTTCCGGCGGTCGGTCCCCGTACGGCGGTTCTGACGCTCCAGAACGGACTCGGAAATGTCGAGGCCATCAGCGAAGTCGTCGGAGGAGAGCGGGTTCTCGCGGGAGTGACGGGGCACGGCTCGACGCTTCTGGGGCCCGGAGTGATCCGGCACGCGGGACAGGGAGATACGGTCATCGGCGAGGTGTCGGGATCGGTTCCGGGAAGACTCGAGGAAACGGCGGATGTCCTGCGGAATGCGGGATTCGCCGTATCGCTCTCCGATAACGTCATGGGACTGATCTGGGGGAAACTTCTCGTGAACGTCGGTATCAACGCGCTGACGGCCGTTACGGGGCTCAGGAACGGGCGGCTCGCGGATTTCCCGGAGACGGGCGATCTCATGGAAATGGCGATCCGGGAAGCGGTCGCGGTCGCCGAGAAGAAGGGGATCGTCCTGACGGTGTCCGATCCCGTCAACCATACGCGGGAAATCGCGAAGAAGACGGCCGCCAACCGCTCTTCGATGCTTCAGGATGTCTGCCGTCGCAGGCGGACGGAGATCTCGGTCATCAACGGGGCGATCGTCGGGGAGGGGAAACGCCTCGGCGTTCCGACGCCCGTCAACGACGTTCTCGCCAAACTCGTTGCGGTGCGCGAGAAGACGTATGATGAATCGGAATTCACCATTTTGTAAGGCAACTCAAGCATGAAGAGGAGGGGTAGGGAATGACGTGGAAACGAAGTTTTGCCGTCCTTGTGTGTGGTCTCGCGATGGTCGGAGCGAGTGCGGCCATGGTCGCGGCAGAGGCGAAGTACGCCTATAAGCTCGGGCATTCGGTGAGCGAGAAGCATCCGTATCATCTCGGTGCCGTGCGCTTCAAGGAGATCGTCGAAAAAGAAACGAAGGGAGACGTTACGGTTTCCGTTTTCCCGAACAACCAGCTGGGAACCGGTGAGCGGGATCTCCTCGAAGGACTCCAGCTTGGTACAGTCGACTTCTACGTGGGGTCTACGGGACCCATGAGCGGCTTCGAGAAGAAATTCATGCTTTTCGATTTCCCGTTCCTCTTCAAGTCGAAGCGACATGTCTACGGCGTACTTGATGGAAAGATCGGCGCGTACGTGATGGGACTCCTCGACAAGCAGGGAATGAAGGGGCTCGCCTGGTGCGAGAACGGTTTCCGCCACGTGACGAACTCGAAGCGTCCGATCGCCGTTCCGGCCGACGCCAAGGGGCTGAAGCTGCGCACGATGGAAAACAAGGTTCACATGGCGATCTGGAAAGCGCTCGGCGCGGATCCGACCCCCATGGCGTGGGGAGAGATCTTTACGGCGTTGCAGCAGGGCACCGTCGACGGACAGGAAAATCCGATCCCGGTCATCTACACGTCGAAGATCTACGAGGTCCAGAAGCATCTGTCGCTGACCGGACACGTCTTTTCGCCCGCGATGATCATCATGAGCAAGGCGAAGTTCGACGCCCTGCCGAAGGAATATCAGGACATCGTCCTCAAGGCGGCGCGGGAGGCGGCGGTCTATCAGCGCGAGCAGATCACGAAGATGGAGGACGAGCAGATTTCGAAACTCAAGGAACTCGGAATGACGGTGACGACGCCGGATACCACTCCCTTCCGCGAGGCGACGAAGGCCGTCTACGAGCAGTTCAGGGGGGAACTCGGAGAAGACGCGAAACTCCTCGACGATATTATCGCGGGAAACTGAACGATTCGGGAAGCGGCGCGAAGAAATTCTTCGCGCCGCGATCATACGGGAGGGAATCGGGATAATGCGGGTTCTGAAAAGGGTGCTCGGTTGCGTCAACACAGTCACCGAGTATGTCGTCAGCGTTCTTCTCGTGATTATGGTCGTCGTCGTATTCCTGCAGGTGATCTTCCGTTTCGTGATCCATGCGTCGCTTCCCTGGTCCGAGGAACTCTCGCGGTACATCCTCGTATGGCTCTCCTTTCTCGGTGCAGCCATCGGAGTACGGAGAGGCGCCCATATCGGCGTCGAGGTTATCGTTTCGTTTCTGCCGAAAGCGATGAAGAGGCTGGCGGCGCTTTTCGTCGACTGTGCAAGCATAGTCTTCTTCGCGCTCATGATCTTCTACGGACACAAGATTCTCGCGGTCGTCGGACGCCAGCTCTCTCCGGCGATGGAGTTATCAATGGCGATCCCGTATTCGGCTATCTGCGCCGGTGGTTCGCTGATGTTCCTTTACGCGGCCGAACACGCGC
Organism: Lactivibrio alcoholicus; assembly: GCF_055390895.1. Lineage (NCBI taxonomy): Bacteria > Thermotogati > Synergistota > Synergistia > Synergistales > Aminobacteriaceae > Lactivibrio > Lactivibrio alcoholicus. The sequence continues at coordinate 379,844 of NZ_AP042471.1, read as the reverse complement.
TGGGCGTTCTTGTGGGCGGAGAGGGACCGGCGTCATGACGTCCGTTCTTTTCTATTCGCTTCTCGCGCTTTTTTTCCTGAACGTTCCGATAGCCATCTCGATCGGCCTCGCGTCCGCGGCCGCGATCATGTTCACCGGCACGATTCCGCCGGTCGTCCTCGTTCAGAAGATGTTTACCGCGACGGATTCGTTCCCCCTCATGGCGGTTCCTTTTTTCATCCTTGCCGGGGCGCTGATGGAGTCGGGAGGGATCTCGCGGCGTCTCGTCGATTTCGCGAACGCGATCGTCGGCCGGTTTTCGGGAGGACTGGCCTTTGTGGCCATTATCGCGTGCATCTTCTTCGGCGCGATCTCCGGGTCGGCTGTCGCCTGCGTCGCGGCGATCGGAACGATCCTGATCCCGTCGATGGTCCGGCGCGGATACGACGCCCCGTTCTCGACGGCGGTCCAGGCGTGTGCGGGAACGCTCGGAGTCATGATCCCGCCGAGCATCCCGATGATCATCTACGGCGTCATGACCGGCGTCACGATCGGAGGTCTCTTCATGGGGGGGATTCTCCCCGGGATCTTCGTCGGGGCATCCCTCATGCTCGTGGCCTGGTTCATCGCGAGAAAACGAGGATACAAGGGCGACCGGAGGGCCGACGCGGCGCATGTCTGGGCGACGTTCAAGGATGCGATCCTCGCGCTCCTGATGCCCGCGATCATCCTTGGCGGAATCTACGGGGGAGTTTTCACTCCAACGGAAGCCGCCGTCGTTGCCGTCGTCTACGGCTTCGTCATCGGGTTCTTCGTCTACAGGGAACTCAGAATCCGCGACCTGAAGGGGATTCTCGTGAATTCGGTCGTCGGGACGGCGATGATCATGTTCATCATCGCCACGTCGTCTGTCTTCAGCTGGATCCTGACGGCCCAGAAGATCCCCCAGAGCGTCGCGGAGGCGATTCTCTCCTTCTCGAGGAATCCCGTCGTCGTCATGTTCCTGATCAACGTGTTGCTCCTGTTCATCGGGACGTTCATGGAAACGGTCGCGTCGATCATCATTCTCGTTCCGGTGCTGCTTCCCGTCATCACGCAGCTCGGGATCGACCCGCTCCATTTCGGCGTTCTCATCGTCGTGAACCTCGCCGTCGGGATGGTGACGCCGCCACTCGGCGTCTGCCTTTTCATGGGGTGCAATATCGGGAACGTGTCGCTCGAGGAAATTTCGCGGGCGGCCGCTCCCTTTATAGCGGTAATGATTCTCGATATTTTCATTCTCGCGTACGTTCCCTGGATCACGACCGTGTTGCCGAAACTTGCGGGGCTCTATTGATACGTGCCCTGGAAAGTGCGTCTCGGGAGAGAGACTCTCTCCCGAGACGGCGCCGCCTACAAAATCTGGAAAAGGTCGCGGTATGTCGGATAAGGCCAGATATCGCGGGCGACCAGCGACTCCGCCGCATTGCAGAGCGCCCTGACGGAATCGAGCAGGGGAAGGCCTTCGTCGGTGAGAAGCTGCGCCCGTTCGTTCATCCCTCCGTGACCGGCCTTCACATGCAGGGCGTCGAGCTTGTCGGACATCGTCATGAGACCGGTTTTCAGGGAAGCGAGCCGGCCGACGTATGCTGAAAGCGTGGTTCGCTCCGCGGTTTCGTCCGGAACGAATGAGAGGGATTCTCCCTCGAGGATCATCTGTCGCGACAATGCGGGCAGGATTCCCTCCCAGATCATGGATTTCAGGATGCCGATCTCGATGTCGATCGTCTTGACGTATTGTTCCATCCTGATTTCGTAATATGCGTCGATTTCCCTTTCGGAGAGGATATTGAGATTCGAGAGAAGCTCCTTGTTCTCCGGACGGAGGTAAAGATCCAGAGCCTCGACGGTCGTTTTCGCGATCGAGAGCCCCCTGCGCTGCGCTTCCCGCTGCCATTCCTCGGAGTAACAGTTTCCTTCGAAGCGGATGGGTTTGCTCTCCTGCGCGGCCCGGGCGATGGCCTCCATCGCGATATCGTTGATATCGCCGGCGCCCGCCGACATTCGGGCCTCGATCATCCGGGTGACCTCGTCAATCCCCCACGCCCAGATCGCCATGATCATCGTCAGCGGGCCCGCGATCGATTGCGGGGCGCCGGGAGCCCTGAATTCGAACTTGTTTCCCGTGAAGGCTATCGGCGCCGTCCTGTTGCGGTCGGAATTGTCGCACAGAATCGACGGCAGCTTGTTGAGACCGAGATCGAGGGTTGCCTCCTCAGGCATCGTCCCCCCGGAACCGTTCCCGAAACCGTCGAGCAGCGAGGAAAGCGTACTCCCGAGGAAGACGCTCAGGATCGCCGGGGGCGCCTCGTTTCCGCCGAGACGGTGCATGTTTCCCGGAGAGGCGATCGACGCGCGCAGGAGATTGCCGTACCGGGCGAACCCGAGCAGAAACGCGGACAGGAACGTGAGGAACTGGACGTTCTTCTTCTGGTTCGTCGACGGCATCAGGAGATTTCTCCCCTCGCTGTCGCGGATCGAAAAGTTGATGTGCTTTCCGCTTCCATTCAGTCCCGCGAAGGGCTTCTCGTGGAGCAGCAGCGTGAAATCGTGACGGCGCGCCATCTTGCGCATCGTCTCCATGATGAGCTGGTTCTGGTCGCATGCCGGATTTGCTTCCGCGAGCTGCGGCGCGAACTCGAACTGGCACGGGGCGGCCTCGTTGTGTCGTGTGTCGATGACGACACCGAGCCGGTAGAGGTCGCGCTCGACATCCTCCATATAGGAAAGGACCCTCGGAGGAATGGAACCGAGGTAATGATCCTCCATCTGCTGTCCCTTGGGAGGCGGGCATCCGAAAATCGTGCGTCCGCAGAACTGCAGGTCGGGGCGTTTTTTCGCGAGCGGGGCGTCGACGAGGAAGTACTCCTGCTCGGCACCGACCGTGACATGCGCCCAGCGGACCCCTCTGTTCCCGAAGAGTTTCAGAAGTCTCAGGGCGCGCGATTCGACGGCCTCGAGCGCTTTGAGAAGCGGGGTCTTCAGGTCGAGCGGGGTTCCGTCGTATGAGATGAAGACCGACGGGATGCAGAGCGTTCCGCCCTTCTTGCTCATGATGAGGAACGCCGGGCTCGAGGGATCCCACGCGCTGTATCCCCGCGCTTCGAACGTCGACCTGATGCCGCCAGAGGGAAACGATGACGCGTCGGGTTCGCACTGGATGAGCTGTTTGCCCTTGAATGACTCGATCGGATGCCCCGTTTCGTCAGACGAGATGAACGAGAGGTGCTTTTCCGCGGTCAGTTCGGTGCGGGGCTGGAACCAGTGAGTCCAGTGCGTGGCGCCTTTCGAGATCGCCCACTCCTTCATCGATGCGGCAACCATGTCCGCAACGTTGGGATCGAGTTTCTGACCGCCGTCCATGGCGGCGAGGAGATTGTTGTAAACCTCCTGCGGCAGCCGATCTTTCATCGCCCTGCGGTCGAAAACGTTGACGCCGAAAATATCGCGCGGTCTGTCGAACTGCATCGGTTTTCCCTCCCAAAAGAGAATCTTGAATCGAGATTGCCGAGTTATAGCACGAAGGGCATTGAACCGCAAGATATGCGCCAAAAACTGTTACACTTCGAGGCATATGGTGCTAAAAGTTGCTGAAATACTCTCGCTCGCATTTTTTTCAGAGAAAAATTGTATCAGCGCGGAATTGGCATCGAATATCGTGTTCGAGATACATCCAAAACTTTTCTACGAAACAATAGGTGTATGTAAGGATAATTTCCGATGTCCGATGGTGTAAAATCAAGACAGCCGAATCACTTCAAAGTGGAGGAACCCATATGAAACTCCGAAAGGAATTTACGTTCGATGCGGCGCATAACCTGATTCGCTACAAGGGGGCATGCGAACGCCTTCACGGACATACGTACCGGCTGGCCGTCGACATCGAGGGGACGCTGAGCGACGACGAGATGGTCATCGATTTCTGCGAGGTGTCCTCGATCGTCCGCGAGAATGCCGTTTCCCTTCTGGACCACGCCTATCTCAACGATCTCGTGGAGCAGCCGACCGCGGAGAATATCGCGCTCTGGATATGGAATCGCATCGAATCCCCCCTCGAGCGGCGCAACTGCGCGCTTTCGGCCGTGACCGTTTGGGAGACCGCGACGAGCAGCGTCGTCATCGGAAAGGAGGACGTCCATGCGCGATGTGCAGAATGAACGCGACGTACGGAATATCCCGATCGACCGGGTGGGAGTGAAAGACCTTTCCTATCCCGTTTCGGTTCTCGACCGCGCCGAGAAGGTCCAGCACACCGTCGCGACGTTGAAAATGTCGGTCTCTCTCCCGAAGGAGTTCCGCGGGACGCATATGAGCCGCTTCATCGAAGTTCTCGACGAATTCAAGGAAAAGCTCACGATCACGTCGATGGAGCACATGACGGAGCGGCTTCGCGAATCCCTCGACGCGGACACGGCGGAAATAACCGCTTCCTTCCCGTATTTCATCTCCCGGTGCGCCCCTTCGACGGGGATATCCAGTCTTTCGCGGTACGAGGTCACGTTCGACGCGATCCGGGGAAGCGATTTCTTCGACCTTCGCACGACGGTAACCGTTCCGGTCCAGACGCTGTGTCCCTGTTCGAAGGAGATATCGGAGAGAGGGGCCCACAACCAGCGGGGCTACGTCCGGATCGCGACGAGGATGCGGGGAATCGTATGGATCGAGGAACTCGTCGACATCGCGGAAGCCTCCGGATCGGCGCCCGTCTACACGCTGCTCAAGCGCGAAGACGAGAAGCACGTGACGGAAATGGCGTACGACAACCCCCGCTTCGTGGAAGATGTCATACGCGAGGCGGTCGTGCGACTCGAGGAAGAGCAGAGGATTCGCTGGTACCGGGTGGACGTCGTCAGTCACGAAAGCATTCACAATCACGACGCGTTCGCGACCGTGGAACGCGACAAGAAATAACGCGGAAACGCGAAACGCACTGACGGGAGGCGAGACGAATGCGGATCCTGTTTGCGGGAAAGGAATTTCGCCGGCTCTGGGATATCCTCGCGCCGGCGTTCAGGGACTACGATACGGATGTCGCCGGAGACGACGAGCTCCCGGTGAAGATCGGGGATGCCGAAGTGCTCATCATCCGTCCGATGCCCGTGGACGATGCCCTGCTTGCGCATGCCGGGAAGCTCCGGATGATTCAGCAGTGGGGAACCGGGACGGAAGGAATGAATCTCGACGCGTGCACGCGGAAGGGGATCTTCGCGTGCAATGTCCCGTCGCGAGGCACCGGGAACGCAGAGAGCGTCGCCGAGATGGCCATCATGCACATGCTGCTTCTCGCGCGGAGATTCTCCCGTTCGCAGGAAAAACTGCTGGACGGAAAGGTTTTCACTCCGCCGGGAGTCTCTCTCTGGAAGAAGAAAGCCTGTGTCATCGGCCTCGGAGGCCTCGGCCACTCGATTGTCGAACGGCTCGTCTGCCTCGGGATGACTGTCGTCGGAGTCAACCGGACCCAGCGCGAGGAGTTCTGGGAGTGGGGGCTCAGCGAAGTCTATCCGCTCTGCGACCTCGAGAAGGCGGTCGCGGGGTGCCGATTCGTGATTCTCGCGCTTCCGCTCAATCAGGAAACGGCGGGCATCATCGGAGGACCTTTCTTCCGTTCGATGGAACGGGACGCGTTCTTCATCAACGTCGCGCGCGCGGGAATCGTCGTCCGGGAATCCCTCGAGCTGGCTCTCGCGGAAAAATGGATTGCTGGAGCCGGGCTCGACGTCTTCTGGAAGGAACCTCCGGATGTCGCGGACGCGCTTCTCCATAGCCCGAACGTGACGGTGACGCCCCACGTCGGTGGCGTCACGGACGCGTCGCTTTCGGGCGTCCTGCACTTCATCCTGCAGAACATCGCCCGTCTCGCGTCGGGCGAGACGCCGCTCTCGTGCCTGAACGAACGACGACTTGCGGGGCGATGAAGCGCACGAAACACGACGTTCCGGCAGAGCGGAGCTCGGGAGACGTTTTCGTGAGATGAGATCCACGGTCCTGAGAGTTCTCTATTTCGCGTTACTCCTCGCCGTGGCGGTCACGAGTATCTATATCTACACGATCTGGTGGGATGAGTACCAGCGGTCGCATCCGAAGGTGACGGTCGCGGAATATCAGACCTACAGGGAGGATATTCCGTTCCATGGCATTTTGTTATGGAAGGATTACGTCCTGACGTCCGCGTGGGAAGGAACGGTGTCGTATCCGCTTGGCGAGGCCGCCCGCGTCGCGAAGGGCGATGTCGTGGCCGTCGTGACGTCCCGCGCCGGAAAGATGGCCGTCCGCGCGCCGGAGCCGGGATACTTCGTCGCGGGCTTCGACGGGGCGGAGGAGAATTGGACGTACGTGCGCTTCTGGACCGGGGACGACCTCCTGCCGACGCCGCCGGAATTCGTCGCGATCCGGCCGGGAACGCACATTCCGAAGGGAGGGATCATCGGCAAGATGGTGCCTCAACCTCAGGAGCTCCGCTGTATCGCGTTCGTCGACCTTCCTCCCATGCTGCTGAAGGCTCTGGACCAGAGGGTGGTCCGCGTCCGCCTCCGGGAAACGCAATGGCCCGTGAAGGCGGATGTCCGCGTTTTTCTGAAACTGCACGAGCGGCGCGGAAAGGTCTATCTGACGCTGCCGTTTTTCCCCATTGATATTGTGCAATCGAGAGTTGTGTCGTATCGTATCGTAGCGGGCGGGCATTCCGGAGCGGCCGTACCTGAGTCGTGTGTCGTGGCGAGAAACGGCCGCGTCGGTGTCTTCGTCGTCGAAGGCACGGTGTCGAAATTCGTCGAAGTCAAGGGAATTCCGATGCCGGAACACCTCTTCCTCATAACCGAGGGAGTGGTTCCTGGTATGGTCGTGATACTGAATGCCGAAAAGGCCCGGGAAGGAAATGTGCGTCTATGGTAGACGGGGTTTCTGAAGACGGGAGATCGATATACGACAGGATCCGGACTGTCCGGGAACGGATGGAGCGTGCGGCGGTTTCTTCGGCCCGAGAGGCCGGAGATGTCGCGCTTGTCGCGGTGACGAAAACGCGGAGCGTTGAGGAAATCGAACGGGCGCTTTCGTCCGGATTCGTCCGCTTCATCGGCGAGAACAGAGTCCAGGAGGCCGAAACGAAGAAAACCCTCCGGAGTATCGGTGGAGGCGCTGCGGTTCCGTGGAGGCTTATCGGACATCTCCAGCGAAACAAGGCGAGAAAGGCGCTCTCCCTCTTCGATACGGTGGATGGCGTGGATTCTCCGGATCTTGCGGCCACCCTCCAACGCATTCTCGAAGAGGATGGAACGAACCGGATCCTTCCGGTCCTGATCGAAATTAACACGTCCGGAGAGGCGTCGAAGCACGGTGTTACGCCGGAGGGGGCGGAACTCCTTCTCGAAACGATCCTTGGGTCCTGTCCGCGACTCCGGTGTGACGGCCTGATGACCGTCGGACCGATGAGCGATGACGAAGGTGTCGTCCGGAACGCTTTCGCCCGACTGCGTCACCTTCGGGAGACGCTTTCGGGCCGCCTCCGGGTTCCCCTGAAGGAGCTTTCCATGGGTATGAGTGGCGATTTCGAATGGGCAATCATGGAGGGAAGTACCATGGTGAGGATCGGGTCCGCCCTTTTCGGCCCCCGCGTTTCGGCGGTGACTCTCGGGAGGTGAACCATGTTCGAACGGATCCTGTCTCTCCTCGGGCTCGAACCTTCCGAGGAAGCGGAAGACGCGGAAACGGGAGATGATGCGCGGGAACTCGAGGAACGCAAGACGCGGGTTCTGACGCCACCTCCGGCGAGAGCGGACGTGATCGTCTGTCGCGGTGCGGCATGCGTCGGGCGGAAGGAAGATCTCGCCGAAGTCCTTCATGCCGGGCAGATGGTCATCGTCGATCTTCGCGGAATGGAGAGGGACGACGGGCAGAGCGTTCTCGATTTTCTCTGCGGCGTCGCATTTTCCATGCGGGGAAACGTTGTCCGAATTGCGCAGGCCGTCTTTCTCGCGATTCCGAAGAAGACGATGATTGAGGAATGGGAGGAAAAAACAGGTGGCTGATCTTCTGACCGCGCTTGACGTCGAAAACAAGACCTTCTCCAAATCGATGCGGGGATACGCGCAGTCCGAGGTCGACGATTTTCTTGACAAAGTCGCCGACGATATCCAGCGGTATGTCGAAATGAACGCGGAACTCAAGCGACGCATCGAACGCCTCGAGGAACAGATCGGCGAATACACGAACCTCAAGGAGACGCTTCAGGGAACGCTCCTGATGGCGCAGAAGACGGCCGAGGCGAAGGAAGAGACGGCGACGCGGCAGGCGGAAACCATCATATCGGATGCGAAGGTACGCGCTGAGCGCATTCTCGTCGATGCGGCGGGGGAACGCGACGCGATCGTGCGCGATATGGTCCGCATCAGACAGGAACGCCAGAACTTCGCGGCGGAGTTTTCGGGGCTCCTCTCCAGATTCCGGTCGATTCTCGAAGCGGAAGAAAAGACCGCGGACCCGGCCCGCGCGAACGCCGCGGACAATCCCGGCGGGGCCTGATGCCGGAGTTTTCGTCCGTTCCGGCGACGGACGGATCGCAGACAAATAACGCCGTCCGGTACATCAGGGGGGTTGGTCCGGTCCGTGAGGCGATGTTGCGTCGACTCGGCATCGGAACTGCGGAAGATCTTATACTCTTTTTCCCGCGGCGCTATGAGGACAGACGAAATCTGACGCGACTCGCGTCTCTCGTAGCGAACGAGAAGGCGTCGCTGCTCGTCCGGGTGGTCGCTGTCGAATCGCGGAAAACACGGGGGCGCGGCGTGTTGCTGACGTCGCTTCTCGTTTCGGATGGGACGGATAGCGCAACGGCGCTCTGGTTCAACAGAACGGATATCGAGAAAAAAATCACTCCGGGAATGACGCTCGCACTGTACGGGCGCATCGATACGCGCTCCGGCAGGCCGGTTATCCTGAACCCCGAGTTCGAGCCCGTCGACGAACCGAAAGACGCCTCCTCGATAGGAAGAATCGTTCCCGTTTACAACGCGACCGCCGGGCTCCCTCAGAAATGGCTCCGGAAGATCGTCGACGCCGCGCTGGACATCTCTCTTCCCTCGATTCGCGATATCCTTCCCGAGGCGATACGCCGCTCCCGTTCCTTTCCTCCGATCAGGGACGCGGTTCTCGAAATGCATCATCCGACCGGCCGGACTTCGTGGAAACGTTCGCGGGACCGGCTCGCGTTCGAAGAATTCTTCATGCTTCAGGTCGCCCTCGCGATGAGACGACGACTCTACCGGATGCGCGAAGAGGCCGGGATTTTTCCGAAACGCGGTCCGCTGCTTCGGCGTTTCCTGGAAGACGTCATTCCGTTTGCCCCGACGAAAGCGCAGTTTCGCGCGATCGACGAAATCGGGGCGGATGTATCCACCTCCGTTCCGATGAACCGTCTGCTTCAGGGAGACGTCGGATCGGGGAAAACCGTCGTGGCGATCGCCGCGGCGCTCATGGCCGCCGACGGGGGCGCGCAGGCTGCCGTCATGGCTCCGACGGAGATCCTCGCGCAGCAGCACTGGTGCAGGATTAAACCTCTCCTCGAGCCTCTGGGTATCCCGGTCGTCCTTCTGTCGGGGGGGGCCGCCGGCGCCGAACGGGATGAGACGCTCCGGCTGCTCGAGACTCGCACCCCTCTTCTCGCCGTCGGAACGCACGCACTGTTCTCTGAAAATGTCCTTTTCGCATCCCTCGGACTTGTCGTCATCGACGAACAGCATCGCTTCGGCGTCCTGCAGAAGAGAGCGTTGCGAGCGAAGGGGTCGGCTCCCCATACGCTCGTGATGACGGCGACCCCCATTCCGAGGACGATGACGCTGTCGGTGTACGGAGACCTCTCCGTCTCAGTCATCGACGAGCTTCCGGCCGGACGCCTTCCCGTCGAAACGAGGCGTGCGACGCCGGGGAACCGGAAGGAGATCGGAAAGACGATACGGGACGCTGTTCGCGACGGAGGACAGGTCTACTGGGTGTGTCCTCTGGTTGACGAAAGCGAAGCCGTCCAGGCCGTCTCCGTTACGGAACGCTACGAGTCCCTCAGGGAGGAATTCCCCTCGCTGCGAATCGGGTTCGTTCACGGTCAGCTTGCCTTCGCAGAACGGGATCGGACCATGAATCTCTTCGCCGCGGGATGCCTCGACCTCCTTGTGGCGACGACCGTGATCGAAGTCGGCGTCGATGTCCCGAACGCTTCGGTGATGATCGTCGAAAACGCCGGACGGTTCGGTCTTTCGCAGCTCCACCAGCTCAGAGGCCGGATCGGACGCGGGGCGCGCGGGGGAGTCTGTCTGCTGCTCGACGCGTCGAGATCGGGCCCCGCTCGCGAACGAATCGACGTCCTCTGCTCGACCAGCGACGGATTCGCGATCGCGGAGGCCGACCTGCGCCTGCGCGGTCCCGGGGAGGTGTGCGGGATCCGGCAGCATGGGATAACGGATTTCAGGGTCGCCGACCTCCTGCGCGACCGGAGATTGCTCGAAGACGCCAGAGCCGAGGCGTTCTCCCTTGTCCGCGACGACCCGGATCTCCTTTCGTGTCCGGACCTTCGCGAACGGGTGGTTCATCTCTATGGAGACGTTCTCCGACTGGTGGAAACCGCATGAACGACGAACGCAGGAAGCTGCTTCACGCCATTCTGTCCAGGGGTCCGATGACCGAAGCGATGCTTCGCAGGCGCCTTCGCGACAGAGGTTTCGAAGAGAGCGAAGCGGACGAATGTGTCCGGTATGCCCGCGAGTCGGGGATGACGGACGACGATATGTATTCGCGGCTTTTTGTCGAGGGGCATCCCGAATGGGGAAACAGGAGAATCATCGATGATCTGAAGCGGCGAGGAGTCTCGGGCGGTGCGATCCGGAGGGCGCTCGACGAAAGGGATCCGGCCGAGGAAGACGCCGCGTACCGTCTCTGCCGGGACCTTGCGGAGAGAGGTCTCGGAAAGGAGACGATCGTTCCGCGGCTTCTGAGAAGGGGATTTTCCCTTTCGATGGCCGGGGAAGCGGCCGAAAGGGCTTGTTCCGGAAAAGAACGACCGGTAAAATGAATCGTTATACGAAAAGCGTGCAGTCCGGAGGTTCCGTTTGCCGGCGCACCTTGAAAATACATTGAGGAGGAGTACCCCGAATGAACCTTACTTTTGCCATTGTCGGAATTATCGCAGGGATCGCGGCCGGGGTCGGCGCGGGATTCCTGCTTTCAAAAACCTTGGGGGCGAAACATCTCGAAGGTGCGAGGACCCAGGCGAAAGCGATACTTCTGGAAGCGGCGCAGGAATCGGATCGTCTGAAAAGAGAAAAACTGACGGAGGCGAAGGAGGAAATTTTCCGTCTCCGCCAGGAGATCGAACGGGAAGGCAAGGAACGCCGCGCGGAGTTGCAGCGCGCGGAACGGCGACTCGAGCAGAAGGAAGAGAATCTGGACAAGAAGACCGAACGCGTCTCCCACAGAGAGGACGAACTGAAGGCGCGTCACGAGGAACTCGACGCGAAGCTGACGGAAGCCGAATCGCTCAAGGCGCAGCAGCTCCAGCGTCTCGAGGAGATCGCGTCGCTGACGAGCGAGGAGGCGCGCGATATTCTCCTGCGGCAGGTCGAAGAGGAAGCGCAGCACCTGATCGGCCTCCGCCTCAAGGAACTCGAGGAAAAAGCGAAGAGAGAGGCTGACCGGAAGGCCAAGGAGGTTATCGTGACCGCGGTCCAGCGGTGCGCCGTCGAATACACGTCCGAAGTCGCCGTCAGCGTCGTTCCGTTGCCGTCCGACGAGATGAAGGGCCGGATCATCGGCCGCGAGGGACGGAATATCAGATCCTTCGAGGCGGTGACCGGCGTCGACCTGATCGTCGACGACACTCCTGAAGCGGTCACGCTGAGCAGCTTCGACCCGGTCCGGCGCGAAGTGGCCAGACTCGCTCTCGAACGTCTCGTCGTCGACGGAAGGATTCACCCGGCCCGGATCGAGGAGCTCGTCGAAAAGGCCGCGAAGGAAGTCGAGGAAAGCATCGTCGAGGCGGGCGAAGGCGCCCTGCTCGACACGGGGATCAAGAACATGAACATGGAACTCGTCCGTATCATCGGACAGCTGAAATACCGCTACAGCTACGGCCAGAACGCGCTCCAGCACAGCCTCGAGGTGGCCCACATCGCCGGGATCATCGCCGCGGAACTCGGACTGGACGAAGAACTGGCGCGGCGGGCCGGCTTGCTGCACGATATCGGAAAGGCGGTCGATCACCAGGTCGAGGGACCGCACGCGGTGATCGGGGCCGACCTCGCGAAGCGCTTCAACGAATCGTCGAGCGTCATCAACGCGATCGCGTCGCACCACGAGGATGTTGAACAGCAGAGCGTCTACGACGTCATCATCGCGGCCGCCGACGCGGCGAGCGCGTCGCGACCCGGAGCGAGACGCGAAAGCCTCGACGCGTACGTTCGCCGTCTCGAGAAGCTCGAAGACCTCGCGAAGTCGTTCAACGGCGTCAGCAAGGCCTACGCGATCCAGGCCGGCCGCGAGGTCCGCGTGGTCGTCTCTCCGAACGTGACGGACGACGGTCTCGTTCACAAGCTGGCTTTCGACATCGCGCGCAAGATCGAGGACGAGATGAAATATCCCGGGCAGATCAAAGTGACCGTGAGTCGGGAAACCCGCGCGACGGAATACGCGAAATAGCGTCTCCAGGACGATGCGGGTTCTGTTCGTCAGCGACATCGTGGGGCGTCCCGGCAGGGAATGCCTCGCCGAAGGATTACCGTTTCTGCGGAAGAAGTACGGAGACCCCGATTTTCTGGTCGTGAACGGCGAAAACGCGGCGGCCGGCCGGGGTCTGACGGTCAGGATTCTCGAGGACCTTTTTTCTCTCGGCGTCGACGGAGTCACGTCGGGGAATCATATCTGGGACAAGTCGGAATTCGTCCCGCACCTTTCCGAATCGGCAAGGGTGATACGTCCCGCGAACTACCCTCCGGCATGTCCCGGACAGGGTGTCATGCGCCTCGACAGGAACGGAAAGACGCTCGTTGTTCTCAACCTTCAGGGACGGGTGTTCATGCCGCCCCTCGACTGTCCGTTCAGGGGCGCCGACGAGATTCTCCGGACGATCGGGGATCCGTGTATCCTCGTGGATTTCCACGCGGAAGCGACATCCGAAAAGCGCGCGATGGGGCTTTATCTCGACGGACGCGTCTCGGCAGTCCTCGGAACGCACACGCATGTCCAGACAGCCGACGAGGAAGTACTTCCGGGCGGAACCGCGTACATCAGCGACGCGGGAATGACGGGAGGGCATGGCGGCGTCATCGGGATGAAAGCGGAATGCGTCCTGCCCCGGTTTCTGACCGGAATGCCGAGCCGGTTCGAAGTGGCGGATACGGGTGTCCGGCTCGAGGGCGTCTTTCTGGAGATCGACGACGAATCGGGGCGCGCCTGTTCGATCGAGCGCGTCCGCTATGTCGTTGGAGAGGGAACGAACGGGCACGAAACTCACGCGTGACTGAGACCGAATGTCGCGGAGGGCCGGTCGGAACAACAGACCGGCCCTCCGCGTCTTTGCCGGTGGGCGCCGCTTCAGCAGATCCGGGGAAGGATCTCCCCCACGGGCATATCGACGACGCGGTGTCCGCCGATGGCTGTCCGTATGCCGACGATGCCGGGATGTCCCTCCGTGGCGACGCCGATGTCGGCCGCCCCGTCGCACGACGGGAACGCCGCGAGCCGCGAAAGGACCGTTTCGGCTTCCGCCGCTCCGACCGCGACGACCATGCACCCCTCGCAGGCCAGATACAGAGGATCGTACCCCAGGATATCGCAGACGGAGAGGACATCCGGATCGGACGGAAGATCGTTCTCCCGGATCTCGATGCCCAGGCGCGCGCCCTCGGCCCATTCGCACAGGACGGTTCCCATGCCGCCGCGCGTGCAGTCCCGCATGCACCGGAGTCCGGCGATGTCAAGAAGCGAGCTGGCAGGTTCCCAGAGCGGCGCGCAGTCGCTCGCGAGTCCGGGGACGTCGAGGCCGAAGCGCTGCGCGGCAATGGTGGCTCCGTGGCGTCCGAACGGCCGCGACACGATGATATGGTCCCCGGGACGCAGCGCGTTCATTCCGAGATCCCGTTCCGAGACTCTGCGTCCGGTCGCGCACGTCGTGACGAAGAGTCCATCCGCGGTCCCGCGCGGAACGACCTTCGTGTCGCCGCATACGAGCGCGATCCCGAGTTCCGAACAGACGCCCGCGGCACTTCGCATATACCCGAGGATCTCCTCCTCGCGGACCCCCTCCTCGAGGACGAGGCCGAGGGCGATCCATTCGGGGCGGACGCCTCTTACGGCGAGGTCGTTGACGCTGCCGCAGACCGAGAGCTTGCCGATATCCCCTCCTGGAAAGACGCGGGGGGAGACGGTGAAGCCGTCGAGCGTGACGGCGAATCCTCCCGGGAGGTAGGCGCAGTCCTCGAAGGATTGCGCGGATCCGAAAGAGGGGAATTCCGCGGCGATCCGGCGGACGAGATCGTTCGTCAAGCGTCCGCCGCTTCCGTGTCCGAGCGTCAGATAGTCTCCCACGAGACGGACCTCCCTTCGTGAAAGCGGAAATATGCCCCGCACGTCCCTTCGCTCGACACCATACAGGGGCCGACCGGCGCCGTCGGGGTGCAGGCGTTCCGGAAGAGCGGACACTCCGGCGGCGTGATGCGCCCGCGCAGAATGTCGCCGCACCGGCACCCCGGCGGTTCGGGCGGCTCGGAAGCGGACAGGCCGAACCGAGAAGCGGCGTCGAACGATTCGAACGCCGGCGAAAGACGGAACCCCGAACCCGGAATCCGGCCGAGGCCGCGCCACGTCGTGTCGCACGGGACGAAAACGGTGTCGAGGAGGGCGAGAGCCCGTTCGTTTCCTTCCGGCCTGACGGCTTCCGGATAGACGGAATGAAGTTCCGCAGAACCGTTCGATACCTGGATCGCGAGGTCGAGAACGGCGAGCAGGATGGAATCCGCAGAGAAACCGGCGACGACGCAGGGACGCCCACAGGCGGCGGCGACGAAGGCGAACGGCTCGTGTCCGAGGATGACGCAGACGTGCCCGGGCAGGATAAGGGCGTCGATGCCGAGATCCCTGTCGTCGAGAAGCGCGCGGACTGCGGGCGGCGTCCTTTTGTGAAGGCAGAAAACGGACAGATTGTCGATGTGGCGTTCCGATGCCGCGGAGAGCATCGCGGCGGTCGCCGGAGCCGTCGTCTCGAAGCCGGCCGCGAGGAAGACGACATGTCTCTCCGAGGAAGACGCGGCAATCGAAAGCGCGTCCATGGCGCTCGTGACGACACGGACATCGCGCCCCCTCGCGCGGGCGTCGGCGAGCGAGCCGCGCGACCCGGGCACGCGAAGCATGTCGCCGTAGGTCAGAATGACGGAATCCGGAATATCCGCCAGGGAGACCGCGCTGTCTATCTGGCCCTGCGACGTGACGCATACGGGACACCCCGGTCCCGAGAGCAGCCTGAACCTCTCGGGCAGGACGGAACGCACTCCCGAACGGAACGCGGAAACCGTATGGGTTCCGCAGACCTCCATGATCTTCAGCGGGAGGTGCGAATACTTCCGGAGGGTGAGAAGAATGTCCTCCGCGGACGGATGCGGTCTCACCGGAGTCGCCTATGCCTTCGCGCGGATTTCGTCGAAAAGACGAAGGAGTTCCTCGGAATCTCTTTCCTCGAGGCGTTCTATGGCGAACCCCGCATGGACGAGAACGACGTCGCCCACATCAAGGGCACCGACGAGATCCGTCCTGATTTCGGTCCGGACCGAACCGGCCCGGGCGACGCAGAGACGATCGCCGGTGATGGTTTCCACTGTGTACGGAACGGCAAGACACATACGTTTCCCTCCCGGTTCGTATTCTACTCGTTCCCTTCCGAAAGGCAACCGGAGATACAGTATTGTCATACGCTACAACAAAAAACCATCATGAGGGCCTTTATTCACGATTCTTGAATCAGCAACTCCCGGAAAACTGTGAATAGATGTATAATCACTTGCGTCAGGCGAAACGTCGGGAGAAAGGAGGGCAGCGACTGGTTTTTCCGAACATTATGTAAATTTATCAAGACTATGGGAGGGATACCGCAGTGACCGAACAGAGAGAGCAATGGGGGAGCAAGCTTGGGTTCATCCTTGCCGCGGCAGGTTCTGCAGTAGGTCTTGGTAATATCTGGCGTTTTCCGTATATCACCGGACAAAACGGCGGAGCTGCTTTCGTCCTTATCTACGTCGCAATCGTGTTCATCATCGGGTTCTCCGTCATGCTCGCGGAGATGGCGATCGGCCGCAAGGCACAGCTGAACGCGGTCGGTTCGTTCGAAAAGCTCAGGGGCGGCCTGTGGCCGATCGTCGGCTGGATGGGCGTCGCGGCAGGGTTCATCATCCTGTCATTTTACTGCGTCATCGGCGGATGGACCATCAAGTACACGATATTCTCCTTCTCCGGTCTCATGGACGTCGCAGCTGCCGGAAAGACCGGAGACGTCTTCGGAGCGTTCGTGACCAACACGACGCAGGTCGTCATCTATCAGGCGATCTTCATGTTCGCTACGATCTGGATCGTCTACAAGGGAATCGGCGAGGGAATCGAGCGCTACTGCAAGTTCCTGATGCCGGCGCTCTTCGTGATCCTGCTCGTTCTCATCGTCCGTTCCGTGACGCTCCCCGGCGCCGAAAAGGGCCTCGAGTTCTACCTCAAACCCGACTTTTCCAAACTGTCGGGAGGAAGCCTCGAAGCGGCGCTCGGGCAGGCTTTCTTCTCGCTGTCGCTCGGAATGGGGTGCATGATCACCTACGGGAGCTACGTCGACAGGAAAACGGTCCTTCCGAGTTCGGCGATCCAGGTCTGCACGATCGATACCATGGTTGCGCTTCTTGCCGGCATGGTCATCTTCCCGGCGGTCTTCGCGTTCGGCGTCGACGCCGGCGCGGGCCCCGGCCTCACGTTCGTGACACTTCCCGGAGTTTTCTCGAAAATGCCGGGCGGAATGATCTGGTCGGCGCTCTTCTTCATCCTGCTCTTCATCGCCGCGATCACGTCGTCGATATCGCTGCTCGAAGTCGTCTGCGCGTACTTCATCGACAAGGGCTGGTCCCGTCCGAAGGCCGCATGGATCATGGGGATCATCATCTTCGCGATCGGGGTTCCTTCCGCCATCTCCCTTACGGGGAACCTCAAGGTTGCGGGCAAGGACTTCCTCGACGCGATGGATTTCATCTCGTCCAACGTCCTGCTGCCTCTCGGCGGCGTATTCATCTCCCTCTTCGTCGGCTGGTTCTGGACAGACGACGCGAGGAAGGAAGTCTCCAACAACGGCGAGTACTCCTTCGGGCTCATGGAGCCGTGGATGTGGGTCTGCAAGGTTCTCGCCCCCGTCGCCATCCTCTATATCTTCATCACCGGTCTGAAGTGGTAGCGCCGGAGTATTGCTGATTCTTTTTCCGGAATATCGAAAAGGGCGCCGTCCGAAACGGGCGGCGCCCTTTTTCATGTGAAGCTGTCCTCAGTTTTCCCGAAGAGCGCGTAATGCCTTTGCAGAAGCTGCGATAATGGATTGTCCTGAACCAGAATGCGGAGCTAACGCCCCGATTCGGACGGGACGTACCACGAAACGCAATTCTCTTTCCGTTTCGGGGCGCGCAGGGTGAATGTCGGGTCGGTCCGGCCAAGCGTAACGGAGTAGTAGGGGACGTACCCTTCGGGGATTCCGAGGAAGCCGATGGCGTTCCGGTCGGCGAAAAAGAACGCCGTCAATCCTATCCAGCAGCTTCCGACGCCGAGGGATGTCGCGGCGAGGATCATATTCTCGATCGCCGCGGAGCAGTCGACCTTCGGGCTCAGGATCCCTCCGGGGACCTCGCGACCCGATACGATGACAACGGTCGGCGCGTGGTAAAACACATGGAAGTTTTCGTTGTTTCCCATGTCGCGGACCCATCCGATGTCGCTCCGGCCCATTCGCTTCTTCGTCTCATCGTTGATTCTGTCGAGCGTCGCGGCATCCTGGACGACGAGAAAGTGCCACGGCTGCTCGTTATGGCCGCTCGGCGCCCAGAGGGCCGCATCGAGGATTTCGTCGAGAAGTTCGCGCGGAAGCTGTTCGGACAGGTACTTCCGGATACTGCGTCTGTTCCGGATTGTTTCCAGGATCTGGTTCACGAGAATCACCCTCCTTTTGTGCAATGGGAATTCGCGTATCATACACCCGCGAGAAATCTTTCTCCGCGAGGATATCGCGGAGCTTCCCGGCACCCGCCGGCAGAGTCTCGTTCCGCAGCTCCGCGAGTGGAATCCATACGCCACTTCCCGAAGGAAAGATTTCGTTCGATTTTCCGTGCTCGCGGCGGAGGAGTACGCCGGTCAGACGGATGCGGTGCGTCGTGAACGCGTGTGAAACCGGTCCGATCCGTCCGATTACCGTGGGGTCGGGGCAGTACGACGATGCGATCCGGAGTGCGGCCGAATCGGGAGTGTCATCCGCTCCGAGCGGTTCCCACGGGAACTCCGTCATGCCGGCCCAGAGCCCGGAATCCGGTCTTCGTCGAAGGAGAACCCTGTCGTCGTCGAGCACGATCGCGGCGACGGCATTTTCCGTCGTTCGCTTTTTTCGCGCGACTGCGGCTCTTTTCGGAGTGCGCGCGTTCACTCGGCCTTCGCAGGTTGCCGCCACGGGGCAGATTTCGCACGACGGACGGACTGGAGTGCAGACGAGCGCTCCGAGGTCCATGATCGCCTGGTTGAACGATCGGGCATCGCCGTCAGGGATGAAATCCGCGAGGAAGTCCGATATTTCGCGGTCGTTCCGGAACTCGCGTCCCCGGATACGGGATGCGACGCGGCGCGCGTTCGCATCCACCGCCGTCGCGGAACGGTTGAACGCGATGCTCGAAATCGCCCCCGCCGTATAGGGACCGATGCCCGGAAGCGAACGCAGTGATCCGGAGTCCTCCGGTATTCGTCCTCCCAGCGTCGTATCGATCGCCCGGGCGGCACGGAGGAGATTGCGGCAGCGGGAGTAGTACCCGAGCCCCTCCCAGAGCTTCAGCACCTCCGCCTCGTCGGCGTCCGCCAGCGAACGGAGCGTCGGAAACCGTTCGATCCACCGCAGGAAGAAAGGAACGACCCGATTCACCTGCGTCTGCTGCAGCATGAACTCCGACACAAGGGTATGGTACGGATCGAGGGTCCACCTCCAGGGAAGATCGCGTCCGCAACGACGGAACCACGAAAGGAGCGGGGTCGTGACAGTCTCTTTCGGAGAGCCGGATTTCATCGCGACAGGAACCAGATCCCCGCGACGACCATCGCGATTCCGACCGCCTGGGTCATCCGCAGGCTTTCGCCGAAAAGCGCGATCGAGACGACGGCGAGCGTGACCGCGATGCCGCCCGTGATGAGCGGATAGACGACGCCCAGCGGCAGTTTCGTCAGGGCGAGGCTGTACGTCACGAACGCCCCTCCGTAGCAGATCGCTCCGATGTAGATCGACGGCGTCCGCAACATGTGGAGCAGCGCGCCGCCGCCGGAAAGCGAGGTCATTCCGTGTTTCAGAAAGAGATTCGCGAGAACGTTCAGAAGCAGCGTTCCGATGACGTATCCCCAGGTCATGGTGTTCCTCCTTATAGAAGCGACAGGGTTTATCGGTGGAAACGAATCCGGCTTGGGAGTCGCGATCCGCACGGAACGACGATTCCCGGGTCTCCCGAAAAAAACGAGCGAATGTGAGACACCCGCACCGACACGACATATAATACCAGTTGTACGGGATGGGGAATCGCGCTGAACGGGATGGAGGGACGATCGGAATGCGACGGAATGTCTGGCGACTGTGGGTTTCGGGGATTTTTCTGTGCGGTTTTGTGTGTGCAATGCTTGCTTGGGCTGAGGTTGCGAACGCGCTCACGTGGATTTCCGAGGAACGGGGAAGTTCGTTTCTTCTGTACGAAGGGACGGAAATGGATTGCCTGTGGAAGAACGCGCGCATGAAAAACGCCGCGTTCCTGAGCGATGCCGAGAGCGGTCTCCTGCGCGAAGCCGATCTCGCACTCCGGACGCTGACGCAGACCGTGACCGAGAAGTCCGAGCACCCTGTCAGCGGCGACATTCATTACTACGCAAGCCTCGACCCGGAATATTTCCCGGTGATCCCCGGGGCCGGACGGAAGTACCTCCGCCGGGCCGGTGAGACGAACGGCGAAATCGAGCGCTACGACCGGTACGATTTCTCGCGGATCGTCGACATGACGCGTTCCGTTCACGCGCTCTCGGTCGCCTACTTTTTCACGAGGGACGAACGCTACGCCGTACACGCTGCGACGCTGCTCCGGACGTGGTTCGTCGCGCCGGAGACCCGCATGCGCCCGAATCTCCGATTTGCGCGCGGCTTTCCCGGAGGTCCGAAAGGGCGCCCCGATGGGATCGAAGAAGGGGCTCTCTTCATTCCGCTCCTCGACGACCTCAGAATGCTCGACAGGTCGAACGCGTTGACCGGCGCGGACAGAAACGGACTGATCGGGTGGTTCGACGCGTATCTCGCGTGGCTCTCGAAGAGCCCGTTCGGGAAAAAAGCTCTGAAGACCCCGGGACGTCTCGGGGTGTGGACGAACGCGCAGATCGCCGTCTTCGCGGACTTTCTCGGGAAGCGCGAGACGGCGCGCCGGGCCGTTCTCTCCGGGCGGGGGCAGATCGACCGGAACATCGAGCCCGACGGTGTCCTGTCGCGTCAGGTGCTGTCGCCGAAGCCTCAGGAGGATGTCTTTTCGACGCTTGCGGGGCTGGTTACCCTAGCCCGGATCGGGGAGAAGACCGGAGTCGATCTCTGGGGGTATCGTTCGAAAGACGGCCGGACGCTGCGTGAGGCGTTCCGCCTTCTCGATCCGTATCTTGAGGGGGCGTCGCCGTGGCCCTGGGGGAAGAGCAACCGACCGTCGCTCGAAGCGTTCTCGAGATACCTCGCGATGGCGTCGTCCCGGTGCGGAGGGGGACGTTTCGACGCGGCGGTTCAGGCCATCCTCGGGGATTCGATGGGAGACGAGCGACTTTCGTCGGACTCGTTCCTCGGGTTGTTCTGCACCGGAAAGAGCGCCTTCCTGCGCCCGAAGAAGAATTGACGGGAAGGGGCGCGTCCGGGATAGCTCCGGAAGGAGGATGCCGGTCGTCCGGGTTGCGGGCGACCGGCATCTCTTTCGTGCCTCAGCGTCCGTGAAGCATCGGCGCCGCGATGAATGGGATACGCTTTTTCGTCAGCGCCTCGGCGGTCCTGTTGACGGCCGCGTGCTTCCCGAGGTAGTTGGCGAGAAGTTTCGGCATGTCGCCCGACGCGATGACCTCCGACTTGTCCCTGAAGTAGTCGAGGATATCCGACGGGTGATCGAGCGTCATTTCGAAATCGGGGTCTCCGCCCTCGTGCTTCGCCGAGATATTCGGAATCCCGCGCGCGACCTCGAGAAGATCGTCCCGTCTGCAGTACGGCTGCCGCACGATGCTCTTCCACGTTTCGGTGATATGGTGTTCGATTCGGACCTTGTCCTCGAGTCCGAGGAGCTTCCGGACCCTGCCGCAGAGCTCGAGATTCTCCGCATCGACGGAGTTCGACAGATTGAATCCGATCAGCGGCGTCGATCCGTCCTCCCGGGCGAACAATCGCGCCATCATGAGCGTCCAGAGGACCGCGTAGGGGTTGTCGTTCCCCATGAAGACGGAGATCTTGAACCGGATGTCGATCCCCAGGCGGTAGAGCAGGTACCCGAGGAAGACGGTACCCGGGTTGATGTTGAGGATCTCGTTGACGCCGTACTTCGTGTAGTAATAGAGCGCCTCGTCGATCCACATCAGGGGATGTCCGTTCGGCTGGCCTATGCCGCCGAAATAACCTGTGATCGTCTCCGGGCCGCCGAGATGGACATTCGAGCCGTCCGTTCCCTTCGTGTCGAGCGTCTCGACGAGGCTCGCGCCCATGATCCGCGCCGCCGCCCGGACCGCGATAATGTCTCCGTCGTCGCGTTCCTGCTCTTTCATCTTCCTGACGCGGATGAAACGCCCGGGCATGAGTTCGCGTTTGTCGATGGCCTGTCGGGCCTCCTCGATAACCCACGGGAAGTACTGCAGTGCGCTGATTTCCAGAGTCACGGCGCGGCTTTCGTCGAAGAACGCCCCCTGCGCTGCGTCGCCGAGAACCTTTTTCCGGTATTCGCCGATTCCGACGAAGGCGCCCCTGTCACGTTCCCGCGTGAGCCATTGCAGATCCTCGAGGTAGGGAGAATCCATGTTGGCGAGACGGGCCAGCATGTTCGTCAGGCAGCCCGCCTCGGCCGCCTTCGCGTTGATCTCTTCGGGGGTGCCGTATTTCGACACGACGCGAAGCACATCGGCGATGACCTCGTTCGACGGATCCCCAAGAAAACGGTTGATCTCCTCAAGAACCGGAACCTGAATCGCAAAGCGATCCTGCAACATTTCGTTCCCTCCCCGTATCAGAATTCATCTCGCCGGATGAAACATGACAATCCTACGTCGGTATATCCGGCGGGTCAAGAGACTTTGATGCTTTTGTCGCAGTTTTTTGATCAAAGAGACGTTTTTACGGCGCTATTCGGACATGAGAATTCTTTCGTCTTCCAGGAACGTCGATCTTTCCCTGCTCCGGAAAGTGGCCGGCTACGGAACGGTGCTCCGGAAAGTGGCCGGCTACGGAACGGTCGCCGATGGATGCCGACGGTGTCG
The DNA here is from genome assembly GCF_055390895.1 of Lactivibrio alcoholicus. NCBI lineage: Bacteria > Thermotogati > Synergistota > Synergistia > Synergistales > Aminobacteriaceae > Lactivibrio > Lactivibrio alcoholicus. Next base: position 357,068 of record NZ_AP042471.1, on the reverse strand, counting down.
GATTCTCATAAAAGAAAAAACCCCTTCCTTATCTCACGAAAAACAGAGAAAAGTACGGAAGGGGGCACGATTCCAGTGTGTCTGGAAGAGTGGAGGTGTCAAAGAGATCGATCCTGCTCCAACAACCGCTCTCGATTCCTGAAGAAAAGGTCGCGCAACTTCCGCGTGACCGGTCCGGGGTGTCTTCCCGCAACGGCACGGTCGCCGACGTGGTGGATCGGCAGGATCTCCTTGACGCTCCCCGTGATGAACGCTTCGTCGGCCCGCACGACATCCTCGAGCGCGACGGTGCGGTATTCGACCGGGATTCCCGTCGCGACGGCGAGGTCGATCATGATCCGCCGCGTCACCCCGGGCAGGACGATGTCGTCCGGGGCGGTGACAAGATGTTCTCCGAAGACGAAGAAGACGGAGCTCGTCGCGGACTCCGTGATGCGTCCGTCCGGGCAATAGAGCGTCTCGAAGGCCCGCGACGACGGATCCTTCATCGTCATCGGCGTGACATAGTCGATGGTCTTCGCGCGGGGCAGCGGACGCGCGACCGGGATCGGATCAAGGGAGATCCCGGCGAGGTACTGTTCCTCGCTCCATTTCGTCAGCGGCAGGAAGTGGACGTAAAAGCGCGGGGCGGGGAAGCATCCGGCCTCTTCGACGTCGCCGCCCGTGAAGAACATCTTGACGAGCGTCTCGTCTCCCCTGAGCCGGATTCCCTCGCGGATCACGGACGCGACCTCGTCCTTCGGGATGCAGGTCCGGATTCGCAGAAGACGCGCCGACTCGAAGAACCGATCGATATGTTCCGCGAGCGCGAACGGACGACGGTCGTAGGTCCTGGCGGTGTCGAAGACGCCGACACCCCGCTGGAGCGAGAAGTCCGTCGTTGGGATCGCGCACGACGACGGATCGGAGAATCGGCCGTTCATATAGCACAAACGCATGTGTGGGTCACCTCGCGATTTCGGAATGAATGCCTGTGGAAAACCATTATACTTGTACGGAAGACCGATGTGCGAAACCGGAGGTGGTTCGATGGGATTCACGGTAGTTCTCGGAGGCGGCGGGGCGGGACTCGTCGCGGCGATCGCGGCCCGAAAGGCCGGCGCGGACGTTCTCGTACTGTCGAAGACGAAGATCGGAACGTCCTGCTGTACGTCGTATTCCGGCGGAGGGTTCTCGATTCCTCCCCGAAAGGACGAGGGCGCCGGCATATTCCGGAAGTCGACGCTGTCCGTCGGGCGGAACGTCAATCATCCCGGAATGCTCGAGACGTTCGTGACGGGCTGCGAGGCTGGGCTCAGGGAGATCGCTTCGTGGGGCGTCACGCTGCGTTTCACGGACGAAGGACACGCGTGGTCGAACGAAACGGCTCCGAACCCCGTCATGGGCGGAGGCGGGATGGTCTCGCAGCTGGTCGCGATCGCACGCTCGGAAGGAGTTCGGTTCCTTGAAGACGTGATAGCGGTCGCCGTCAGAACCGTGAACGGGGCGGTCGCCGGAGTCGAGGCGATCGAGTGGCGGACCGGGAAGGCGCACGCGATCCCTGTGTCGTCGGTCGTTCTGGCGACGGGGGGCGGCGGGAGGATCTACGAGCGGACGGACAACCCGGCGAGGATGACCGGAGACGGATACGCGCTCGCGCTCGATCTCGGGCTTTCCCTGCGGGACATGGAGTTCGTGCAGTTCTATCCGCTCGGTCTCGACGAACCGGATCTTCCCGTGTGGATGGTCGGCCTTCCGATCGTCGATCTCGTGCGCCTGACGGACGGCTCAGGGCGCGAATTCATGAAGGAGGCGTTCGCGTCCTGGGGGCTCAAAAACGGATGGGAGGCGAACTTCCTGGCCCGGGACCGGTCGGCCCGTCTGGTACAGTCCGTCTGGGACTCGGGCGACGCCGCGACGCTGCATTTCGAGGACCTTTCCGGAGACGTGCTCCGGTCGAAAAAGCTTCAGGAGCTTCTCATCGTCGCTCCCGAAGGGATAACGCAGGGGAAAGGGCGTCCGGTCCGCGTGCGGCCGATCCAGCATTACTTCTGCGGCGGCGTGACCGTTGACGGCAATGCGGAGACGTCCCTCCGGGGACTCTTCGCGTGCGGCGAGGTGACGGGCGGCGTCGACGGCGCGAGCCGGATCGGAGGCAACGCGCTGACGAACCTCGTGACGTTCGGACTTCTTGCGGGCCGGAGCGCTGCGACGTGCGACGGGGAGGCGGAGCCGTTCGAGCCGGAATCGGCCGAACGGCTCCTGAAGGGGCTCTCCGGCGGGACGACATCGCCGGAATCGATCCGAAAAGAGATCGCGTCGGTCGTCGAGTCATCGCTCGGACCCGTAAGGGACGGCGCGACGTGTCTCGCGGCCGCGGAGTCGTTCGACGCGCTCCGGGAAAACGTCCGGGCCGTTCGGGGGACTCCGGGAATGGAGCTTCTCCACGCGCTCGAGCTTCGCGGGCTCCTGAGCACGGCGACAGCCGTCGCGCGTGCGGCCGCTTTCCGCGAGGAGAGCCGGGGAACGCACTTCCGACGGGATTTCCCGGAGGAACGCGAGATCTGGGGACGCCCCGTTCTCGTATCGCTCAAGGACGGGAAGATCGTCGCCGCGGCGGGGAGTGACAAGTCATGAAGCATGTCGTGATCTTGACGTTTCCGGGGGTCGAAGAGCTCGATTTCGTGGGACCCTACGAGGCGTTTTCGATGGCGGAGGCGATCCGGCCGGAGAGCTGCCGCGTGGAATTGGTCGCGAAGACGGCCGATCCGATCGCGGCGAGGCACGGATTGCGATTCTTTCCGGACCGCGCCTTCGACGGATGTCCGGAGGCCGATATCCTGATCGTCCCCGGCGGGGCGGGGCGACTGAAGGCGATGAAGGATCCGGAAATCCTGTCGTTCGTGCGCCGGATCGCCTCGTCTGCGGAGTTCGTCGCGACCGTCTGCACGGGAGCGTTCATCGCGGCTGCGGCGGGCCTGCTCGAGGGCAGGCGGGCGACGACGCACCACTCGGCGTTCGCCGAACTCGAGGCGTTCGGCGGAGTGACGCTCGTGCGGGATCGGATCGTCGATGCGGGAGACCTGCCGTCGCCGGACGGAAAAGCGGGATGCCGAATCCTCACGGCCGGGGGCGTGAGTTCGGGGATCGACCTCGCCCTGGAAATCATCCGCCGGATCTACGGAGACGAATCTTCCGCACTTGTCCGGGAACGCATGGAATACCCGGAATGTCCGTCCTCCTTCGGAGGAGAAGGGAGCGTTCGATGAGCACTTCCGGCAACGCCGGAGAGATTCTTCGCGAAAGGTTGCAGGACGCCTATTACGCGACCCTTCCCGACCCGGGGAACCCGGGGCATGCTGTTGCGTTCGGGACGTCCGGGCACCGGGGGAACGCGCTTTCGGGGTCGTTCACCGAGAGCCATATCATCGCGATCTGCAAGGCGATCGCCGAACACCGGAAGACGCTGCGGGCGACGGGTCCGCTCTTTCTCGGGATGGACACGCACGCGCTCTCGCTTCCGGCGTTCCGGACGGCCGTCGAGGTCTTCGCGGCGAACGACGTCGACGTCATGGTCCAGGAGGGCGAGGGGTTCACGCCGACGCCCGCGATCTCGCGCGCGATCCTCGTCTACAACAGGGGCAAGAAGAGCGGCTTCGCGGACGGCGTCGTCGTCACGCCGTCGCACAATCCGCCGGAGGACGGCGGCTTCAAGTACAATCCTCCCGAGGGGGGGCCTGCGTCGCCGGAATCGACTTCGTGGATCCAGAACCGCGCCAACGCGCTGATCGCGGAGGGGACCGGGGCGGTCGCGAGGATTTCCTATGAGCGCGCGCACGAATCCGGGAAAGTCCACGCGATTGATTACGTCCTTCCCTACGTCCGCGACCTCGGAAACATCATCGACATGAAGGCGATCCGCGACGCGGGAATCCGCATCGGCGTAGATCCGATGGGGGGATCGAACGTCGCGTTCTGGGACCCGATCGCGTCCGAATACGGCCTGAACCTCGAGGTCGTCAACCGGACCGTGGACCCGTCGTTCTCCTTCATGCCGCCCGACAGGGACGGCAGGATCCGGATGGACTGCTCCTCTCCGTGGGCGATGAAAAATCTGTGCGCGATGAAGGATTCGTTCGACATTTCCTTCGGGACCGACCCGGACAGCGACCGGCACGGCATCGTGACCGCGGGCGGAGGGCTCATGCAGTCGAACGCGTTTCTCGCGGCGGCGGTCGACTATCTCTTCGGACACCGGCCCGGGTGGGACAAGACCGCAGGCGTCGGGAAGACGGCCGTGTCGAGCGCAATGATCGACCGCGTCGCGGCGGGGCTCGGGAGGCCGCTTTTCGAGACGCCCGTCGGCTTCAAGTGGTTCGTTCAAGGGCTTCTCGACGGCTCGCTGGGTTTCGGCGGGGAGGAGAGCGCGGGGGCGAGCTTCCTTCGCAGCGACGGGACCGTCTGGACCACGGACAAGGACGGCATCATCCTCGGGCTCTGCGCGGCCGAAATCCTTGCCGTGACCGGCAAGGCCCCAGACGTCCTCTACGGGGATCTCGAAAAGCGGTACGGCGCGACGACGTACGAACGCATCGACGTCCCGGCGACGGGGGAGCAGAAGGCGCGGATCAAGCGGCTCGCGGCCGACCCCTCGCTCGTCGGAAAGGGGACGGCGACGACTCCGGAAGCGGTCCTCACGAACGCTCCGGGAAACGGCGCGTCGCTCGGCGGGATCAAGGTCGTATTCGGTGACGGCTGGTTCGCGGTTCGTCCGTCCGGGACGGAGGACATCATCAAACTCTACAGCGAGAGCTTCTCCGGTGAGACGAGTCTCAGGCGGCTGCAAGGAGAGGCGTTCGGGCTTCTGGGCATCGAGCGCTAGTGTTTCGTCGCACAAGTGACGTACATATCAAAACTTGGATTCCCCATCGCCGCGTTCGGCTTCCAGTGGTTCCGAAGGCGTGAACTCCGGCGGCGATGAGTCGCGAGGAGCGTCAGAAAACAAAGAAGCGGGAAGCCTCTCCGGTACGGATGGGCTTCCCGCTTTCGTCTGCGTCCGTTGCGTGCGCCCTAGAGCGCCGCTTTCGCCGCCGTCGCGATCGCGCCGATCATTGCGTCGAGCTGCGATTCCGACGTGTTGATGTTGAGCGAGTACGCGACGGTCCGTTCGAGGATTCGTTCCGTGACCTCCCAGTCGACCGGACGGTACAGGGGCGTGTCCTCGGAGTAGGGGCAGTCGTGCGGGCAGCGGATCCGGGACCAGGTCTGCCCCTCGCGGAGCGTCCGCCAGTGTTTCGCGAAGTGCCACGTGTTGCCCGAAAGAATCCCGCATCCGAAGCCCTTTTCCTTCGAGGCCTTCTGGAAGCGCTTCGCCGCGTCGGCGTCGGGAAGGATGAACGCGACCTGCGTGGCGATCTCGCCGCTCCGGTCGGGGAGCGCCCGAAGCGAGAGCCCCTTGAAGTTTGCGACGGTCTCCAGGATGCGCTTCTTTGTCGCGCGGAGCGCGTCGATGGCTCCCTGAATCTTTGAAAGCTGTACGAGCCCGAGCGCCCCCTGGATCTCGCTCATCCGGAAGTTGAACCCGAGGCACGCCTTCCCCTCGGCGCCGCGGTCGATGGATTTGTCGTGAATGTGTCCGTGGTCGTGGTAGTACTCCATCTTCCTGTACAGCTCCGTGTCGTTCGTGACGATCAGGCCGCCCTCTCCGACCGTGATGAGCTTGTACGGGTCGAGGCTGTACGCGCCCCAGCGTCCCATCGAGCCGACGAAGCGCCCCCTGTAGGTCGCCCCCATCGCCTGGCACGAGTCCTCGATCAGGTCGAGACCGTAGCGCTCGCAGAGGGACGCGAACGCGTCCATGTCGGCCGAGGCGCCGTACATGTGGACGGGCATGACAGCCTTCGTCCGTTCCGTGATGCACCGTTCGGCGGACGCCGGGTCGAGGTTGAGGCTCTCGTCGATGTCGGCGATGACCGGAATGGCGCCGCACTCGAGGATCGCCTCGACGCTCGCGATGAAGGTGAACGCGGACGTGACGACCTCGTCGCCCGGGCCGATTCCCATGGCGCGGAGCGCGACGTAGAGCGAGGCCGTGCCGCTGTTGACCGCGAGCGCGTGCTTCGTCCCCATCATCGCGGCGACGGCGTTCTCGAATTCCTCGACCCTGTAGACGCCTCCGCGCGTATCATTGAACGAATAGCGGTGAACCATCTTGCGCTTCAGGCAATCGGCGACCGCGTCGATTTCCCTCTGGTCGAACATCTCGAATCCGGGCATTTAGAAGACCTCCTCATATATGGCGATGCAATCCTTTTCGGTGATATCCCTCGGGTTGTTCGCGATCGGGCGCGCGACGCCCATCGCCTTGGCCGCCATCGTCGGGAACTGGTTCGTCGCGATCCCTGCGCCGAGGTCGCGCAGCGTCCGCGGAAGGCCGAGATCCGCGACGAGCTCTCCGATCAGGTCGGCGCACAGAAGCGCGCCGTCGCGTTCGGGAAGGTCGACCGTATCTCCGCCGAGCAGCGCGGCGGCTTCCGCGAAACGCTCGGGCGACGCGAACGCGTTGAAGCGGGCGACGTGCGGCAGCAGCAGTGCGTTCGATACGCCGTGCGCGACGCCGAACATCCCCCCTAGGGGGTAGGCGATCGCATGGCACGCGGTCACGCCTGCGTTCGCGAGAGCGACGCCGCCGAAGAGCGCAGCAAGCATCATGTTTTCCCGCGCTTCTGCGTTCGCGCCGTTGAATGTCGCGATGCGAAGATGCTTTCCGATCCGGCGGATCGCCTCGCGGGCGAACATATCGCTGAACGGGGACGCCTGTCGGCTCGTGAATGCCTCGAGCGAATGCGCGAGCGCATCCATCCCCGTCGATGCCGTGACGGAGGGCGGCATAGACGCGGTGAGATCCGGGTCGAGCAGCGAGCAGTCGGGGTAGAGGTAATCGCCGTTGATGCCCCCTTTGACGCCGTCGCTCCGGCGGATCAGGACAGCCGTGAACGTGACTTCCGATCCGGTTCCCGCCGTCGTCGGAATCATGATCTTCGGGACGCCGGGTTTCGTGACGAGCCCGAGTCCCTGATACGCGGCCGCCGATCCTTCGTTCGTCGCGAGAACCGAGACGGCCTTCGCGGCGTCGAGGCAGCTGCCGCCGCCGAGTCCGACGACGATATCCGCGCCTTCGGAACGCGCGATCGCGGCCGCGCGGTCGACCGTCTCGACGGACGGCTCCGGTTCGACGTCCGAGAAGACGGAAACTGCGCATCCGGCCGCGCGGAGGCTGTCGGCGATGCGGCCGGCGGTCCCGAGCCGCGTCATGGTTTCGTCGGTCACGAGGAGCGCGCGACTGCCGCCGAGCGCCTTCGCCTTTTCACCGGCGAGGGAGGAAACCCCGGACCCGAAAAGAATCCTGCCTGCGAGAAACATGTTCCACTGCATGATGTCACCTCTTCGTTTCGGATATGTTCGCATCAAGTTGCGTTATCGGACGCCGTGCGACCGGATGTACGCCTCGCACGAGGCGATGTCCTCCGGACAGTCGATCTCGATCGTGTCGCGCCCGCACGGAACGCAGCGGATCGAATACCCCATCTCGAGGACGCGGAGCATTTCCAGACTTTCGGTCCGTTCGAGCGGCGTCTGCTTCCATTTCATGAACGAGAGCAGAAAGTCCCGTCTGTACGCGTACGGCCCGATATGCTTGTAGTAGTCGGTCGCCGCGTTCCTCGGATAGGGAATCCGGGACCGGCTGAAGTAGAGCGCCCTGAACGACCGGTCGAAGACCATCTTGACGATGTTCGGGTTGTCGATTTCCTCTTCGCGGTCGATGCGTTTCGCGAGAACGGCGAGCGAGGACGAGGAATCCGACTTGAGCGCGTCGACGAGCGGCGAAATGAAATCCGGACCGACGAACGGATCGTCGACCTGGATGTTCAGGACGATCTCCGCATTGTGGCGTTCGGCGACCCAGGCGACGCGGTCGCCGCCGCTCGGAAGGTCGGGCGGCGTCATGACGGCGTTTCCTCCGTGATCGCGGACGACCTTCGCGATGCGTTGATCGTCCGTCGCGACGACGATCTCGTCGAGTCCGGGAGTCGCGCGGACTCCGTCGAGGACGCGCAAAACGAGCGGGATCCCTCCGATCGGCACGAGAGGCTTTCCCGGGAGTCGCGTGCTCCCGTAGCGAGCGGGAATGACAGCGAGGGTGGACATTCGTTGGACCTTCTTTCGTGTCTCTGTTTTGTGACGGACATTAGTATTATCACGGCCGAAAATCAGGATTGGCGTATGGTAACACGATATGACAAAAAGATGTGATCTCTTGGGCCGATGCTGGACAATGGAGGAAAGAGTCCGTAATCTATGTGACGCACGACGCGGTGAAGCGCCGTACCGTTTCATCTTTCTATGGAGGGATCGTATGTACCCGACACTGGCAACAGTCTTTGGAATTCCGCTGACGTCGTATTACATATTCTGGACGCTGGCGCTGTGCATCGGAGTCCTCTGGACGCAACGCCGAGCCGTGCTGAATTTCGATGTGGATATCGACGCGGTGTCATCGGTCATCACGTGGTCGTTCGTCGCGATGCTCGCCGGTGCGAGAATCGGCGGCTATTTCGACAACTGGAGCTATTACGCGGCCCATCCGGATCGGATCTGGATGTTTTGGGAAGGAGGGCTTTCGTCGACGCCCGCGTTTCTCGGGGCGGGGATCGCGGGCATCCTCCTGTGCCGGAAGAAGGGCATCCCCGTCTGGAAGCTCGCGGATGCCGCGAGCGTTCCCGCGGCAGCGACCTATGTCGTCGGACGGGTCGGGTGCTTTCTCAATGGATGCTGTTCCGGATTCCGGACGTCCTGTCCGCTTGGCATCCACTTTCCGGCCGATCCTCACGGAGTCTTGCGACACCCCACGCAGCTCTACTATTCCGCGATTTCCGTCGGAATCCTGCTCGTTCTCCTTGCCGTCGAACGTCGCATGCGTTGCGCGACGCGTCCGCAGGGCGCAGTGCTCTGGCCCCTGTTCATGGTCCTGTTCGGGGCGATGCGTTTCGTGGTGGACACGCTACGCGAGGGAGATCGGTTCTTCGGCCTCCGCGTCGGACAGATCGTCGGACTCGGAGTTCTCGTCCTCGGAGCGATCTGGCTCGCGCGGACGCTTCTGTTCGCTCCCCGCGCCGAATGTGGCGGTGAGGACGGTCCTGGGGGTGAGAACGAAAAATGAAGGACGGGCGGAGGATCGGTAATTTCGCGTACGATACTCCTGCGGGTATTTTACGGTACGTTGAATCCCGAATAGACGTACACTCGGTCCATGGAGGTGGGGCTCATGGACTTCAAGTCGATCCTGTTTCTTCTGGTGACTGCGGTTCTCGTCGCGGGCGCGGCTCCGTTCCTCTTCCCCGCCGACGGCAGGCAGTAACCCGTCTTTTCACGGGAGGGGCGCTCCCGTGAGATCGCGTCTTCCGGATTTTTGTTCCATTCTCGCCGCGTTCGAGGAAAAGGGATATGCCGCGTTTCTTGTCGGAGGGAGCGTCCGGGATCTCTTCCTGGGACTCCCTCCGTGTGATCTCGACGTCACGACGGACGCTCCTCCGGAGGCGATTCCGTCGGTCTTTCCCGACGTTCGCCGCGTCGGCCCTTCCCGGACTCCCGTTTTCATCCTTCCGCACTGCGGACTTCCCGTCGAGATCACCTCTCACGCGGGATGGTCGCTCGAAACGGATCTCTCGCGACGGGATTTCACGGTCAACGCCATGGCGATCGACGTTCGTGGCGTTCTCATCGACCCGATGGACGGATCGCGCGACTGTTCGGCGCGAATCCTCCGTTTTTGCGGAGACCCTTCCGACAGGATCCGCGAGGATCCTGTCAGGATCCTCAGGTTCGCGCGGTTCGCGGCCACCCTGCCGGGATTTTCGCCTTCGGACGACATCGTCCTTCCGTGCAGGAATCACTGCCGGGAACTTTCTCGCGTCTCGGTGGAGCGACTCACGGCGGAAGTGAGAAAAGCGCTTTCCGGCGATCCTCTCGCCTTTTTCGATCTCCTCGACGGAACCGGCGCGCTCGGAGTACTCTTTCCGGAGGTTGCCGCGCTGCGCGGAGTGACACAGGACCCGGTGGTCCACCCGGAAGGCGACGCGTTCGAGCACACGCGCGCGTGTCTTTCCGCCGCGCGTGCTCTGCCCGGCGATATCAGGCTTCGCCTCGCCGTGATTCTCCACGATATCGGGAAGTCCTTCTGCCGGACCATCACCGGAGAGACAATCCGTTTCCCGGACCACGAGGACGCCGGAGCCCGCATGACGAGAGGAATTCTCGAACGAATGCGCTTTCCTTCGTCGGAAACACGGGACACGACCGCGCTCGTGCGGCTTCACGGCCTTCCGCTCCGTTCGCTTCCGCCTGAGGGGCTTGCGGAACTGTTCTGCGAGCTTGGGGAAGATCGCATGAACCTCCTTTTCATGCTGAGCTGGTGCGACATGGCGGGAGGTCGCGGCGTGAGGGACGCGTGGCTCGAGAATCGTCGCGCCGCGCTCGGAATCGTCGCGCGTGCGCTTCGTGAGCGGGAGGTCCTGCGCAGCCGCGCGTTCGGCAGGCCTTCCGACGCCGACGGAACCGCCGGGGAGAATTGGGGACCGGAACGCGGGAACGACTACAGGCGGCTTCGGCTTCGATACCTCGCGGGCCTGCTGCCTGACTGCGATCGGGGAGTGACATGAGACAATGAGTAAACATTCTGTTATAATACATATGGAATGTACGACGTCTCAGGGTCGGAGGGATATGCCATGAGTCTGGGAATGCGGATCAAGACTCTCCGGAAGGCTTCGAAGCTCACGCAGCAGGGACTTGCTGACAGGACGGAAGTCAGCAGGATATACATCCAGGCGCTTGAAAGCAACAGGCGGATGCCGTCGATGAAACTCCTCGGACGTCTCGCGGAAGCGCTGAGCGTCGAGGTCGAGGATCTCGTCAAAGCCATTCCGGGGGAAGCGGGCGGACGGGTTCATCTTGAGGAAGTACTGGACAATCAGCACCAGGTGGAGATATGGTACCGGAGTAAGAAGCTCTCCCACAAGGAACTGCAGTTCGTTCAGCGACTGATTGACGCGGCTCTGACGAAGTGGGAGGGAGAAGAGAGTTCGGGAGAGTGATTTCTCCGGTGCAGGCGGCTGTATCGTTCGATTTTCCGGCGCCCCCTGAATTCTTCCCACCGTGGGTTCGGGAGGAGTCGGCGTCGTGGCGCAACATGAGCGAGTTCGACGTTCTCGTGAAGGCGGAGGAAGTTTCCGGGAAACGCATCGATGTCCGGAAGGAGGTCATGCCCGCGTCGCTCTGGGGTCTCCACGTCGCCAGAAAGGAGCGGGTCATGATCTTCGTGAACGCGGCGCTTCCGCCGTTCTGGCGTCGGTTCGCGTTTTTCCACGAAATCTATCACGTCCTGCACCACCGCATGGGAGAAGAATTCTGGCGGCGGACAGCCACACCCCTGTCGAGCTTCGAACATCAGGCCGACCTGTTCGCGTGGGGCGTTCTCTGGAGGGAATGGCAGGAGGGGGAGGACGCGTGAGGCGGATCCCCTTTTTTCTGCCGATGACCTCCTGTCCCCGGAGGTGCGTCTACTGCGACCAGAACAGGATCACCGGGATTACAGGCGTTCCGACGCCCAACGATGTCGGCGAAACGCTCGCCTCTCTCGACGGGCCCGTCGAAATCTGTTTCTTCGGCGGAAGTTTCACGTGAATGCCTCCCGATGCCCAGCGGGCATATCTCGACGCGGCGATGACGGCTCCCCGAGGGACGACGATCCGTTTCTCCACCCATCCCCGGTGCGTCACGGACGAACGCCTTGCGCTCGTGGCTCCGTACCCGATATCGATGATCGAACTCGGGATCTCTTCGCTCGACGACGATGTCCTTTCCGCGTGCGGACGCGGGTACGAAGGAAGCGATGCCCTTTCATCCGTGTCGCGCCTTCTGGATCTGGGATTCGGGACCGGCGTCCAGCTCATGATCGGGCTGCCCCGCCAGACGCCGGAGAGCTCGCTCGAGGATCTCCGGCTGCTCGCGGCCGTCAAGGGGCCGCGGGATATGGCGCTCCGGATCTACCCAACGCTCGTTCTTCCCGGGACGGATCTCGACGGACTCTGTACGGCCGGATCCTACGAACCGCTCGGCATCTCGCGGGCGATCGAATGGACGGCCGTGATGGTCCTTTCGGCGCTCGATCTCGGTTTTTCGCCTCAACGCATCGGACTTGCGGAGACGGAGTCCCTGAAGGCCTCCCGCCCCAAAGGACCGTATCACCCGGCATTCGGAGAGTTCGCATGGGCGGAGTCGCTGTCGGCGCTGCTTGCGCGAAATTCTGCGACGGGCCCGTGGGCGGTCTCGGAACGGGCGTTTTCGATCCTGCACTCGCACGCGGCGTTCGGAGTCCGGAAACTTGCGGAAAGAACGGGAAATTCTCCCGCTCTCGTACGGTCGCATCTCCGGTTCCCGGCTGCTGCGTCACGAAATATACCGAAGAGAGGCGTGACATTCCGATGAACGAACTGGCGGATCCCATACGCAAGGTTGAGCGCTACCTAAAGGAAGTCGGGTGCGCCGCACCGATTCGTACGACCGACGATACGATTTTCACGGTCGAGGACGCGTCGCGCGCCGTCGGCGCCCCGGCCCGTGAAATTCTGAAGAGCCTGATGCTCTTCGCCGACGATCGTCCCGTTCTCGCACTCATGTCGGGGGTCAATCGCGTCGACCTGAAGAAGGTCAGGAAGTTCCTGAACGCGCGGAAGGTGAAGATGGCTTCGCCCGAGTGGGTCTTTGAGTACTCCGGCTTCCGGATAGGGGGCGTTCCTCCCGTGGGATACCCCGACCGACTGCCCGCGTTGCTGGATGAAGACCTGTTCCTCTTCGAAACCGTCTGGGCCGCGGCGGGGACGGACCACGCGTTCTTCCCGGTGTCGCCCGAAGAGCTCGTGCGGATAACCGGGGGAACGGCGACGGATATCAGGAAGGCGGATGGCGGAACCGACGGCGCGCCTGCGGGAGGAGACGCGTAATCTCTCGCGGAGCGTCGCCGCAAAAGAGGAGCGGTCCACTTTACATGAATCGCCGAAAGGGGGACCGCTCTTCGTTATTTTTATCCAGCGACGCGAAGCGAAGCCTGCCCGGTGTCCCTTCTATATGTCGAGAAGGTAGTCCTGTAGCGATTTCCCTTGCAATCCCGCGCCGATGCCCACCGCAAGCTTCAGTCGCGCCTTCAGCGGAGTGAGCCCCCCCGCGTCGAGGACGCCCATCTCGAGCAGTCTGGAAAAGCTCCCCTCGTGAGAGAGGCAGCTCCGTGTGCGCCCTCCGACGCATCGGCTCGTCACGGCGACGGGTATTCCCTCCCTGACGACGGTCCGGATATGGGGAAGCCACGAAGGAGGGACGTCGCCGTTTCCGAACCCCGAGAGGAGCAGACCGTCGAGTGACTTGGTCTTCGCCAGGGCGATTCCCTCGAGGACGATGTCGCCCCCGCCGAGCGTCGCCTGGATCAGTTCGACGTTCCGGGCGGGCGTCGATACGCTTTCGAGCACCTTGGAGCGTTTCGCGGCGCGCAGCATATACAGGTTTCTTTCGACGATTTCGCCGACGGGCCCCCGGTCTGGTGCTGCGAATGCGCACCGGCGTTGGTTCGCGACTTCGCAGACCTCGGAGGCTGAAAAGAGGAGATCGTGCGCGCAGAGCAGGACCCCGAGCCCCCAGCACTTTTCCGAGGATGCGGCGCAGAACGCCTGGGCGAGATTCAGAGGGCCGTCCGATCCCCGGCTGTCGTGGGGGCGCGTCGCGCACGTGAAAATAACGGGCTGGGGGTACGCCCATAAAAGATCGGTCAGATAGGCCATCTCCTCGATCGTGTCGGCGCCGCACGTCACGACGATGGCGTTCGTTCCTTCGCGAACCAGTTTCCAGAGAATCTGGACGAGGTCCATGGTCATCCGGACGGAATAGTGGGCGCCGGGCTGATGGCTCCAGTCGAGCGTCCGAATGCGGGGAAGGATGTCCTCGGGAACCAGCCGGAGGAGTTCCTCCGGGGGAACGGCGGCCCCCTGCGGGGATTCCTTCGCGCGTATGACCATCTCTCCGCCCGCGACGACAAGCGCGAACGCCCCCTGCTGCGTCATGGCCGGTCGCTCCTAATAGCCCAGTTCTTCGCCGACGATGATGACATGGGTCCTTCTTCCGGATGTCGGCCGCTCGAGAATGAGGACGGCCCGGCAGACGCGCGTTGACGCGTCGCAGTCGACGCAGTGCCCGACCTTGCTGCATGGAGTGTCGATATGGAGTCGAAGCGCGTTCGGGGGCGTCGCGTGATCCCGGATCCGTTTGAGCGCCGTCTGGATATCGGGCGATGCCTTGTTGATTCCGATCACGTAGACGATGGGGTTGTCGGCCCAAGCCATGGCGCTCACGCGATTGCCGTTTCCGTCGATATTGACGAGCATTCCGTCGTATGTTATGGCGTTCGAACTCGTGAGGTAGTATTCGGATGCTGCCTCGTCCTTCCAGGCTTGTTTCCGCCGCTCGGGGTTCATGGAAGGATCCCAGTGATGCGATATCCGGCAGCCGCGTTCCCCGAGTTTTTCGAAGGCGCCGATCTCGCGTATGGTGACGGAGCCTGGAATGCCGACGCTTGTGCCTTCGGGAATGATTCGGAGAACAGCCTCCAGCGCCTGCTCCTTCGTGTCGGCGTATTCCGCGACGAACCCCTTCGCGGAAAGCGCCCTGACGATCGTCTGTCCGAGAATTCTGCGGGATGCCCGTTTCGATTCCTCGAAAACGCTGACCGGATCCGGCATAGTGTCCCCCTCCCGTATCTTCGTGAGGCTGAATTCGTTTCCCATAGGGAAGTCGTGATTATGATTGCAGGAAAAACAGTGTTTGTCCAGTCCTCATGCTGTCAAGCACACGGCCTTGACAGCATGTCGGCGGAACACTATAATTCTTTCGCCGTACGTAAGGAGGGCGCGATGGACGTGCACGCCGACGATGTCCTTGCACAGAGAATCCGTCTCAACCAGCTGTACGACGTGTACGCTCCGCTTCTGACGGACAAGCAGCGGGAAGCCTTTGAGCTCCACGAATGTTCGGATCTCTCTCTCGCGGAAATGTCCGAACGTCTCGGAGTCACCCGCCAGGCGGCGCACGACCTCGTGCTCCGGGCACGGGAGCGCCTCGAGGATGTCGAACGGACCCTCGGTCTTCTGGCGAGGATCTCGCGTCTCGAGGCCCGAGTCGCGGAGCTTGAAGTCCGTCTCGGGGATACCGGAGAGTACGGCGGTGAAATCGGAGGAGAGGATCCGGAAGAATGTTCGACGCTCTGAGGGAACGACTGGAAGGTATCTTCGACAAACTCAAGGGAAAGGGCAAGCTGACCGAAGCCGATGTCGACTCGGCCCTTCGCGAGGTTCGCCGCGCGCTCCTCGAGGCCGATGTCGACTATAAGGTCGTCAAGTCTCTCGTCGAGGGGATCCGGGCGAGAGCCGTCGGTCGCGACGTTCTCGAGTCGATAACGCCCGCACAGCACGTCATCGCCATCGTATACGAGGAGCTCGTGGCGATGATGGGCGTCGAAACGGTGCCTCTCGCGATCGCCCCGAAACCGCCGACGGTCGTCATGATGGTCGGTCTTCAGGGAAGCGGAAAGACGACGAGCACCGTTAAGCTCGCGAGGCTGCTCTCGCGCGGGCACTCGCCACTCGTCGTCGCGTGCGACCTCAGGCGTCCCGCCGCGGTCGAGCAGCTGAAGGTCCTCGCCGCTCAGACGAAGGTTGGTTTCTTCGGACCGGAAGCGGGGAAGAACGATCCCGTCGCAGTCGCCGAAGCCTCCGTCGCCTATGCGGCGGGACATCTGAACGACGTCATCCTGCTCGATACCGCCGGACGGTTGCACGTCGACGAGGATCTCATGAACGAGCTCGTCGTTCTGAAACAGACGATGCGCCCGACCGAAGTGATCCTCGTTCTCGATGCGATGACGGGACAGGAGGCCGTTCGCGTGGCCTCGGCCTTCCACGAACGCCTCGGCGTCACGGGTCTCGTTCTCACGAAGCTCGACGGCGACGCCCGCGGAGGAGCCGCGCTCGCGGTCAGGTCCGTCACCGGCGCTCCGGTGAAGTTCGTCGGCATGGGAGAGGGAATCGACGCCCTCGAGCTTTTCGACGCGAAGCGCATGGTGCAGCGGATTATGGGAATGGGCGACGTCATCGGGCTCGCCGAGAAAGTCCGGGAGGTCACCTCGCAGGAAGACGTCGAACGTATGGCGGATTCCATGAGGAAAAACCGTCTCACGCTCGAGGATCTCCTCATGCAGCTCGAGCAGGTCGAGAAGATGGGGCCGCTGGAAAAGATTCTCGATCTGATTCCAGGGGCTTCGAAGCTCAAGGTCGATTCCGGTGATCTCGATCCGAACCGCCTGAAGCGCGTCAAGGCCGTCATCCAGTCGATGACGCGGCAGGAACGGCGAAACCCCGCGATCATCAAGGGGAGCAGGCGCAGGCGGATCGCCGAGGGGTCGGGAACGAGCGTTCAGACCGTCAATCAGGTGCTCAAGCAGTACGAACAGATGAATCAGCTCTGGAAGCAGTTCGGGAAGGGGCGGAAAGGCTCTTCGCTCGGGAGGTTGTTCGGAGGGAAGGGGTTCGGATCCCCCTTCCGCCAATGACGTCATAAAAGGTAACACACAGTATCGATGGAGGTGTATGTGAATGGCGGTGCGCATTCGGCTTGCGCGGCACGGGAAAAAGAAGGTTCCGTTCTACAGGCTTGTGGTGGCGGACTCTCGTTCTCCGAGGGACGGGCGGTTTATCGAGCAGATCGGAACGTACGATCCTCTCGAAGACCCGGCGAAGATTCTTGTGGACGAGGAACGTGCCCTGCACTGGCTCAAAAACGGGGCTCTCCCGTCCGATACGGCGCGAGGACTTCTGAAGCAGGCAGGTGTCTGGGAGAAGTTCTCTCCGCAAAAGAGCGCGGAATAGAGCGATATGCCCGATTACGGCGATCTCGTCCGATATATCGTCGAAAAGCTGGTAACCCGGCCTGAAGGCGCGACGGTTGTAGCGGAATCGAACGATCGGGGCATAACGGTGGTCACGATCCGGGTCGACCCCGAGGATATCGGTCGCATCATAGGGAAACGGGGCGCCACGATCAACTCGATCCGGTTGCTGTGCAAGGCGGCGGCGGTCAAATCCGGAGAGAGAGTGGAAGTGGACATTCAGGAGGAGTGACGTCACTCATGGCAGGGAGAGAAATCGTTATCGGGATGATTACCGGGCCTCACGGCATCCGGGGGGAAGTGAAACTCTTTCCGCTGACGGATTACCCCGACCGCTTTCTTTCCATGGATCGTCTGGAGCTTCGCCGTCCCGACGGTCGCCCAATGGGAACGCTCACGATACGGAATCTTCGCTGGGAGGACAGCAATCGGGTATTTCTTCTCGAGAGCGAGGAACTTCAGGATCGTTCTGCCGCAGAAAGACTACGGGGCACACGGGTCGTCGTCGACGAGGGCGATCGCGTCGAACTCCCGGAGGGAGAGTTCTGGATCGATGGAGTCGTCGGTTCCCGGGTCCTGGATGACGAAACCGGAGAACCTCTCGGCATCCTGACCGACGTGTACCAGGGAGGGGCGCAGGATATCTTCTGCGTCGAATCGGACGACGGAAAAAAACATCTGATTCCGGTTGTCTCTTCGTTCGTCGCTTCGGTGGATCCTGAACTGAAAAGAGTACGAATCCGACTCATCGACGGTTTGTGGAACGTATGAAAGTAACGGTGCTCACCGCTTTCCCGGAGTTCTTCGAGAGCTTTCTCGGAACGAGCATCATCGGGAGAGCGGTTTCGAAGGGGCTTCTCGATGTCCGTGTCGTGAACCTTCGGGATTTCGGCATTGGCAGGTACCGTCAGATCGACGACTATTCCTACGGAGCCGGCGGAATGGTTCTCATGCCGGGACCGCTTGGCGAGGCGCTTGACGCCATCGGCGAAGATCGCGGGAAACCCTTTGTGGCGTATCCTTCGCCGCAGGGAGGCGCGATTACGCAGGAAATGATCGAAAATCTCGCGTCGCGGCCGCACGTCTGTTTCATCTGCGGTCACTACGAGGGAATCGACGAGCGGATTTCCGAACACAGGGTGGATCTTGAGTTTTCGATCGGAGACTGTGTCCTGACCGGCGGGGAAATTCCCGTGATGACGGTCATCGACGCGATGGCACGTCTCGTTCCGGGGGTCGTCGGACGCGGCGAGGCGGTCGAGGAAGATTCCTTCTACAGAGGAATGCTCGATCATCCGCATTACACGCGTCCGGCCGTCTGGGAGGGGCATGGAATCCCTTCCGTCCTCGCGTCCGGAAACGACGCGCTCGTCGACGCGTGGCGCCGGCGCCAGGCGGTCGTGAGGACGCTTTCGAGAAGGCCGGATCTTCTCGGCAGGGCGGATATCCGGCCCTACCTTTCGGGGGGGGTATACGTCGCGCTGCTGCACCATCCGGTCCGGGACCGGGAGGGGCGGAAGACGACCGCCGCGCTGACCGGGCTCGATGTTTCCGATGTCTGCCGGTCGTGCGCGACGTACGGGATCGACCGACTCCTCGTGGTCACGCCGCTGAAGAGTCAGCGCGAGATGCTTGGCGTCCTGGTCCGGCACTGGACCGAAGGGTACGGCGGGACGCACAATCCCGACAGGGCCGAGGCGTTCAGGCTCGTCAAGTGGGTTCCGGGGCTCGAGAGAGCGGTGGAGTGGATTCGCGACAGGGAAAAGAAAGATCCGTGCATCGTCGGAACGAGCGCATCGCCTCATGCGGGAGCGGTACCGGGACTCGAAGTGAAGCGGATGGTCCTCGAAGGTGATGCCCCTCTCCTGTTCGTTTTCGGAACGGCTCACGGACTTCACGACGACGCGGTGCGGCAGTGTACGATGATGATGTCGCCCATTGCGGGCGGCAGGGGAGGATATAACCATCTGGCCGTAAGAAGTGCGGTCGCGGTGGTGCTTGATCGTTTTTTCGGCTGGAGATAACACGAGCGGTAAGGAGGGCTTGGCATGAATGCCATAGAGTTGGTGCAGAAAAAGTACACGAAGAGCGATATTCCCGATTTCCGTCCCGGCGATACCGTCCGGGTACACGTGAAGGTTACCGAGGGGACCAGACAGCGCATCCAGATGTTCGAGGGCGTCGTCATCGCGCGGAAACACGGCGGACTCGACGAAACGTTCACGGTCCGGAAGATTTCGAACGGCGTCGGTGTGGAGAGGATCTTCCCGCTGCATTGTCCGTCGCTTGACCAGATCGAAGTGAAACGCGCGGGCAAAGTCCGGAGGGCGAAGCTCTATTACCTCAGAAGACTTAGCGGGAAGGCCGCTCGGATCAAGGAACGAAGGCCTTCGTAAAAACGTATTGACGTTCCTTGCGGCGGCGAGTATAATTCCCTTCGTTGCGCGGGGGTGGCGGAACAGGTAGACGCGCAAGGCTAAGGACCTTGTGGCCGTTAGGCTGTGGGAGTTCGAGTCTCCCCCTCCGCACCATAGAAGAAAAGGGCTCCTTCCTCATGGAAGGGGCCTTTTTTATTCTCCGCACGATTGCCGAATGTACCGTTCATTTGCTACACTGTACGAAATTACGGTGACGAAACAAAATACGAACCGCCGAGAGGCTTGTTTTGATGGAGATTACGTGCGATGCAACGCTCCTTTGAAGAATGGCTTCGGGGAAAGACGCTTGAGGAACCGGCCGGGAGTTCGCATACGGTCACCGGTGTCCCTCTCGGCCTTCCCATCGTGCCGAAGGAGAGCTTTCTTCCGGTTCCCGGATCGCCGCAGAAATCGCTTCCCGCAGAAACCGCGATGTCCGGGGATGTCTCCGGCGAACCGGAAGAACCGCCTGTCCCGTCGCCTTCGGAACCCGAAACGACCGTTTCCCGTACCGACGCTCTCTTCCCGTCCGTCGACGCGGACGAGATCCTTCGCGAGGAACAGGACGAAGACGAGACAGAGAGCATCCCATCCCCTGAGATCGACGTCTCTCCTTCCGTTCGGGAAACGCCGCGGGAAGAGCCGGTGCGCAGGTACGTTCCGCCGGTGGATGTCGTTTCCGATGTCGAGCAGCAGTTTCTGACCGACCAGGATGCGATTGACGAGACCCGCGCGAGGCGAACGCGCCGAATCTTTGTCGCGCTCCTGCTTTTCTGTGCGGTCGCCGGTGCGGGATACTGGTGGGGAACGAGGATGACTGCCGACGAACTGAACAGCAGGGGAGTGGTGCTTCTGGACTCCGGGAAGCCCGACGAAGCGCTGCAGATCTTCCGAAAGGCGGAGAAAAAATCTCCCGATTCCCTGCCCGTGCTGCTGAATATCGCGAAATCGCTCGAAAGGCTCGGTCGACAGGGAGAGGCGGTGGACGCCTATTTCCGATGTCTCCAGGTCGCACCGTCGAACCCGGAGATCCATCTTCACCTGGGAACGCTCTTCAGAGCGCTCGCCTCTCCCGAGAAGGCCATACGCTCGTTTCAGGACGTTCTCCAGGCGGATCCGGAGAACGCGCAGGCACTTCTTGGTCTCGGACTCTCGTATCTCGACCGGGACGATGCCGCTCAGGCGGTGCCCGTACTGGAACGGGCGCTCGGGGCGGGTGCGGACGCCACGGAATGCAATGCCGCGCTCGGAAAGGCCAGGATGGCTCTCGAGGAGCAGAGAAGGATCCATGAGGCGCAAAAGGCCAGGGAACGGGCCCTTGAGACCGTCGAGCGCGGAAGGGTATCCCAGATGCTGGCCCGTTACGAGGAGGCCGAGTCGCATTTCGAGGAGGCGCTGAAGCTCGATCCGGAAAACGAGATCGCACAGCTTGCGCTGGCGGGGCTTCTGAGAAAGGTCGGCAGATTCTCCCGCGCGAGGGAGCTGTATGAAAAGGTTCTCATGAAATCGCCGGAACACCAGGAAGCGCGTTCCGGGCTGATGGAAACGCTCAGACTCGAGGTCGTCGGCGATCGTCCCGCGAGTCCCGATGCGGACATCCGCGAAAACCGGAAAGAAACGAAGCCGACTCACGCGCCGACCCGGAGTCCATCCCGCCGGGGATCGTCGCAGCGTCGTTCCGGCAGAGGCTCCACAGAGGGAAGCGGCGGGATGGGGGGTGCCTTCACGGATGTGCCGGCGCCGACACGTCGGACGCCACCGGCGGGGGATCCTCTGGAACGGTTCTTCGCCGTCCCGGGAACGACGGCGGCGAATGCCGAGAGGCCAACTTTCCGTCACTTTCCCTTCCCGCTCGGAGAATACGCGCCGCGCCGCCTTCCGCTGCCGGATTCCGTTCCGTTCAGGCCGTCTCCCGTCGTTTTTCCGTACCTCCTTGCGGTATCCTCATTGCAGCAGGCTGTGTCCATAAACCCGGACGGACAGAAGCTCTACCTCGAAATCATCCGGAACCGCGGAAGAGCCGCGGCCGGATCCGGGAGGGGCGGAGTTCTGAACTCGCTTCTTCCCGAGGAGGAAGGGCTGTATTCGCTGTTTCTCGCCCATGCGTTGCGGTCCGCCGGTTCGCATGAAAGCGCGGACGAGGTTTTACGCAACGCGAGACGGTTTTTCCCGGGCGACGCGAGAAGCAGAATGGTCGTACGGTATCTTTCCGGGAGTTGAAATCCCGTTTCCCTTTTCAAGAACTTGTGAATCAGGTATACTGGTCACCGGTGTTGTCCGGTGGCCGCGATAATGCCGGGGGATCTCTATTCGTGCATAGGCGGTGATCAGGGAATGGAAGGAATACGCGCGGAGGAATGGGTACGGTCATATTTCCAGCGATTCTCTCTTTACGATGAGTTCACGCAGAGAATCAGAAATCTCGTCGAGGATCTCGTTCAGTCGGAAGGTATTCTTTTTCATACCGTTGAGGGGCGGACGAAAACTCCCGGCGAGCTGACGCGCTATCTCTCCATGTCCCCGGGCGATGCGCCGGCATCGCTGGACGAGATCCCCGCTCTCGCGACAGTTCGGATCCTCCTGCTTTTTCCCGAGGATGCCATACGGGTCGAGCAGATCCTCCAGAAGGAGTTTCTCGTAGACCTCGCCCGTTCGACGCCGTCTTCGAAACTCGAAGATCCCGATAGATTCGGATATCCCGCTATATCGTACGTCGTGAGCCTCGATTCAACGCGCAGCGGTCTCCGGGAATGGGAGAAATACCGCGGCCTGAAGCTCACCGTTCAGGTCCGCACGGTGATCCAGGAGGCATGGGCGGTCGTCTCTCCGCAATTCGCAGTCCCCATGGATACGGCGTCGAGAAACCGCATTCGCAGGAAGCTCTCGCGGATCAGCGCGCTTCTCGAGGAAGCCGATGAGGCGTTCCTCGAAATCCGCGGTGCGGCGAAAACCGATTCCATTCCGGTCGCCGCTCCCGTGGAGACGGTCGAGGCGGCCGCGGTCCGGAACATGACGGCCGGTGATCTTGCGGCGTTTTTCGACGCGCACCCCGACGTTCTCGACCTCTGGTCGCGCAACGCCGTCCTCGCGGGATTCCAGGTGTTCCCCGCGTCGCCGGAACATCTGGCGGAGAGCAGGAACGACCTCTTCGACGTCCTCAGGGCTGCTGAGATCACGACGATCGAGGCGTTCGAGTCCTTCCTCTCGGACCTCGCACAGGAGGAGAAGGGGCTGCGTCAGCTGGAGACCATATGCAAGGCGTTCGAAAAGGAACTTCCCTCGTGGAAGGTGGACGGATATTCGGCGCTCTTCCTGCTCGTGCTGAATCTCCGGTGGGATACGCTCCAGAACAAGGATCTCGTCGCGCTCAACGTCAAGAGAGGATCGGACCGGATCAAGGGGCAATAACCGTACCTCGCGCCCCTTCCGATAGGGTGAGTTCGTCTGGAAACGACAGGGGGAGCCGCGGCTCTCCCTTTTTTTCGCGCTTCCCGCGTCGCTTCCGGCATGGGGACCGGCGCGTGTCCCGGCACGAACGGATGTCGGTACCGAAGGAGGGATCGTTCGGGTGGAACGCATGATGTGGGTCGTGATCGGATACCTGTTCGGATCATTTCCCACAGGATACCTGGTTGTCCGGCTGCTGAAAGGGATCGACGTCAGAACCATCGGATCCGGCAACATCGGAGCGACGAACGTAGGACGATGTCTCGGTCGCTTCTGGGCTGTGTTCGTCACGATCGTCGACATGCTCAAGGGGGGCATTGCGGTCCTGATCGTCCGGCAGCTGGCGCAGGGGGGAGGAGACGCACCGTGGCTGCTTGCCGCGGTCGGGACAGCCGCCGTGCTCGGGCACAACTTCCCCGTATGGCTTGGTTTCCACGGAGGGAAGGGGGTCGCGACGACTTACGGAATGCTCTTCTTTCTCGATCCGCCGGTTTCCTGCTATGCGGTTCTCGCCGGAGGTGCGATATGGTTCCTGCTTCTCGGAATCTGGAGGTACGTTTCCCTCGCGTCGCTCGTTTCCATCTGGGGAGTGACGGCCGCATTCGTCCTGTTGCGTTCCGGACCGGCACCGATCGCCGCGACAGTCTGTCTGGCCCTGATGGTCCTCGTACGGCACAGGGCGAATCTGAAACGCCTCATAGCCGGTGCGGAACCCCGGATCGGAAGCAAGAAGAAACCGTTGGATTGACTATATCTGACCAATGCTCTACAATGGCAGCACCATGGAACGTAGGGGGTTGAAGAATGCCGAGCCTCACCAGAGTCATCGAAAACTACATCAACAACCTGTTCGCCGATGAAGACGAGAGTGCGGTTTCTCTTCGCCGCAAGGAACTTGCGGAGATTTTCGGCTGCGTGCCGAGCCAGATCAACTATGTTCTCCGGAGCCGTTTCACGCCGGAACGGGGATATATCGTCGAGAGCCAGCGCGGCGGACATGGATTCATCAGGATCGTCAAGATATGCTACGACATGCCCGAAGACCGGATCGTCCACATCGAGGACATCGTCGGCGATTCTTTGACGGAACAGGATGCCAAGCGGCTGCTGGCTTCGCTTCAGGAGCGCGGGATGATCGATGCCAAGGAACGCCTGCTCATCGAAGTCGCGCTCCGCTATGTGGACGATGTCGGAACATCGGAGTTCGACGTTTCGCCCTACAAGAGGAACGCACTGCAGGCGGAACTGCTCAAGCGCATGCTCCGGAGCCTGGCGCTCGCGTGATTTTTTCCGCGAAGTGATTCATGACAAGGGAAGGGAACGAGAATGTGGCAGTTTTTCACTGAACGGGGAAGGAAAGTCGTGCAACTGGCGCACAGGGAAGCGCTCAGGCTGGGGCACGACGTCATCGGAACGGAACATATTCTCCTCGGGATCATCGCCGAGGGGGAGGGCGTCGCCTGTCAGGTGCTCGAGACGCTTGGAGTGGATACGAAGGCGCTCTGGAAGCGCATCGAAGAGACCACGGGACGGAACAACCCCATCCTGAAGCCCGTGGACCTTCCGCTGAGCCCGAGGGCAAAGCGGGTTCTCGACCTGTCTATTCGCGAGGCCCGGGGGATGGGGGTCAACTACGTCGGAACGGAACACATCCTTCTCGGGATTCTGTCCGAAGCAGAGGGAATCGCAGCTCAGACGCTCACATCGACGGGTGTCGATTACGCGTCGGTGCAGCGCGAAATCGGTCGGATCCTCTCGGGAGGAGACAGTCCGGCCGAACGGGATGTCGACGGTTCCGGGGAACAGTCCCGGAAAAAAGCGAAGACGAAGACGCCGACGCTTGACCAGCTCGGTGTGGATATCACCGAGAAGGCGCATCAGGACGAACTCGATCCCGTCATCGGGCGAGAGAAGGAGATTCAGCGGGTCGTCCAGATCCTCTGTCGGAGGACGAAAAACAACCCCGTTCTGATCGGCGACCCGGGCGTCGGCAAAACGGCGATCGTCGAGGGGCTCGCCCAGCGGATCGCGTCGGGCTCGATTCCTGAGATTCTCCGCGACAAGCGCGTCTTTCAGCTCAATATGGGAAATCTCGTTGCGGGGACGAAATACCGGGGCGAATTCGAGGAGCGGATGCGCAAGGTCGTCAAGGAACTGCGGGAGTGCAGGGATGTCATCCTGTTCATCGACGAGATCCATACGATCGTCGGCGCCGGAGGCGCGGAGGGGGCCGTCGACGCGGCGAACATCCTCAAGCCGAGCCTGTCGAGGGGCGAGTTCCAGGTCATCGGCGCGACGACGGTCGAGGAATATCGGAAACACATCGAAAAGGACGCCGCTCTTGAACGGCGTTTCCAGCCGGTTATGGTCGATGAGCCGTCTGTGGCGGATTCGATCAGTATCCTGCGTGGATTGCGCGACCGCTACGAATCGCACCATCGTGCGGTCATCTCCGATAACGCGATCGAGTCTGCCGCCCGCCTGTCGTCCCGGTACATCACGGAGCGATTTCTTCCGGACAAGGGGATCGACCTGATCGACGAGGCGGGCGCGCGCGCGCGTCTTCACACGATGGAAGCCCCGGAGGATCTGAAGGGGCTCGAGAGGCGTCTCGAGGAGATCCGGCGCGAAAAGGAGGCCGCAGTCGATTCCCAGGAGTTCGAGAAGGCGGCGCATCTCCGCGACGAGGAACGCAGGCTTTCGGACGAGCTCGAGGAATGCAGGAGGACGTGGCATTCGAAGAGAAACGAAGAACGCCCGGTTGTGACGGAAGAGGATATTGCCACGATCGTTTCCGAATGGACCGGAATTCCCGTTTCGCAGATCTCGGAGGAAGAGTCGAAGCGACTGCTGCGCATGGAGGAAGAAATCGAAAAACGACTCATCGGGCAGAATGAAGCGGTTCATTCCGTTGCCCGCGCGGTACGTCGGGCGAGAAGCGGTCTCAAGGATCCCGGACGCCCGATCGGGAGCTTCCTGTTCCTCGGTCCGACCGGTGTCGGAAAGACGGAGCTGGCGCGGTCCCTGGCAGTCTTTCTTTTCGGAAGCGATCACGCGATGATTCGGCTCGATATGAGCGAGTTCATGGAGCGTCACGAGGTTTCCAAACTCATCGGGGCGCCTCCCGGGTACGTGGGGTACGAAGAGGGCGGGAAACTCACCGAGGCGATCCGCAGGAAGCCGTATTCCGTGGTGCTCTTCGACGAGATCGAAAAAGCGCATCCCGACGTCTTCAATGTCCTTCTGCAGATCATGGAAGACGGGCGGCTGGCCGACGGGCAGGGACACACAGTGGATTTCCGGAACGCGGTCATTATTATGACGAGCAATGTCGGTGCCCGCGATTTCGCGAAAGGATCTTCCCTCGGGTTCTCATCGGGGGACGCATCCGACCCCTACGATTGGGACAAGATGAAGAACACGATAATGGACGAAGTGAACCATACGTTCAGGCCCGAGTTCCTCAACAGGATCGACGAAACCATCGTGTTCCGGCCGCTCGGGAAGGACTCCATGCTCCGGATCGTCGATATCATGGTCGGTGAGGTCGCCTCAAGGATCAGGGAACAGAAGATGTCGATCGTCGTGTCGGAAAGTGCGCGTGAATTCCTGCTCCATGAGGGGTACAAGCCGCGTTTCGGAGCGCGGCCGCTGCGGAGGACCATTCAGCGCCTCGTCGAAGACAGGATCGCGGACATGCTTCTGGACGGGACGGCGTCGCCCGGAGTCACGGTCTCCGTGGACGGAGGGAAGGAAGGCCTGACGTTTTCGATGTCCGCGGGCAAGTGATACGCGTGCAAACCAGGGTGCCTTCGGGGAGGGAATGATATGGACGGTTCCGGCGTGTGGTTCCTGCTTCTGATCTTCTTTTTCGTTATCCCGCAGTTGCGCCAGCAACTTCTCAGGTGGAAACGCTACTCGATGTTGCGTGCGTGCGAAAAGCACCGGGGGACGAGAATCATCACGCTGATACACCGGCAGGAGAGCGTCGGCTTCTGGGGGCTCTTCTCCCGGAACTACATCAACATAGAGGATTCGGAACAGATTCTCCGCGCGATCCGCCTGACTGCGGAGAGTACGCCGATCGATCTGATCGTCCACACTCCGGGGGGGCTCCTGCTCGCCGCCGAGCAGATCGCGTACGCGCTCAAACAACATCCCGCGAAAGTCACGGTCGTGGTGCCGCACTACGCGATGTCCGGCGGAACGATGATCGCGCTCGCTGCCGACGAGATCCTTATGGATCGCTACGCGGTGCTCGGACCCGTCGATCCGCAGATAGGCCAGTATCCGGCCGCGTCCATCCTGAAGGCTGTCGAGCGGAAGCCGGTTTCCGAGGTGGACGATTCGACGCTCATTCTCGCCGATGTGAGCGAAAAGGCGATCGCGCAGACGCAGACGTTCGTGGAGTCGCTCCTTCGCGAACGAATGGGAGGAGAAGAGGCGAAAAGAACAGCGATTGCGCTGACCGAAGGACGATGGACCCACGACTACCCGATAACGGCCGAAGAAGCCGCGATTCTGGGACTCCCTGTGAAAACGGATGTCGGAGACAGTATCTGCGATATTATGAGTCTCTACCCGCAGTCGGGCGAGGGCCGTCCGTCCGTCCAGTATATTCCGTTGCCGTACCCGGGAACCCCTTCCGGGAACATGCAAGAAAAAAGGAGTTAGCACCGTGCGCGCCGGAAGATTTCTTCTCCTGTTCGCGGTTTGTGCGATCCTGTTCCCGGAACGCCCGCTCTTTTCCGAAGAGCGGGCTCCGGTCATCCGTTGCGGGGATGAGACCGTATCGGTGGAGGAGGTGCGCTACCTGCTCGCGCAGCAGGCAGGCGGAAACGAGGGAATCGCCTCGGTGATCCTGGATCAGATGAACGAGGCGGATACAAAACTCTTTCTGGATAATATCGTTGAATCCATGCTCCTGGCAAAAGCCGCCCAACTTCAGGGGCTTCATCTGGAACGGAGGGTGGCGGCGCAGATCCGCTGGAACGAGATCAACCTTCTTGCGCAGGCGTACGTCGGATGGGCGTCGGAGCGCTGGGATATGAGCGACGGCGCTC
Source organism: Lactivibrio alcoholicus (assembly GCF_055390895.1). NCBI lineage: Bacteria > Thermotogati > Synergistota > Synergistia > Synergistales > Aminobacteriaceae > Lactivibrio > Lactivibrio alcoholicus. The sequence goes on along the minus strand of NZ_AP042471.1, from coordinate 329,118 downwards.
TCAGGGCATTCTACGACTCGCACCGGGAGCTGTTCTTTCAGGACGATGAAGTGCACGTGCGCCAGCTTCTCTTCAGGACCGAAGAAGAGGCGCGGAATGCGTGCATCGATCTCATGGGAGGAGCATCGTTCGACATGCTTGCGGAAGGGAAAAGCATCGATCCGGTCAGTTCGCGGAGCGGCGGCGATCTCGGATGGATCAGGCGTCACTCGATGCCGCAGAATGTCGACGACGTTCTTTTTTCGCTCGCCGAAGGCGCCGTATCGAAGCCGGTACGCTCGGAATACGGGTATCACGTCTTTCAGATCCTCGAACGCAGGGAACGCCGTCCGCTGGAATTCGTGGAGTGCCGAGACTCGATCAGAGAGGCCCTCGGACGAAACTACCTCTCGAAGGATCTGGAGCAACTCAGGGAACGACTCAAACCCGTCGTATCGACCGAAGTTCTCAGGACGACAACGAAATAGCGGCGGATACACGAGATGAAGCAACACTCCGGAGCGCGGAAGTTCAGGCGCTCCGTTTTTTTAATTTTTCCGCAGGTGCTCGAATGTCCGGAGAAGTGTCCTATAATGGGCCCGTGTTGCTCGCTGCGATCGCGGCGATGATCGCTTTTTCATACCGGAGGGGATAGTGGCATGGGAACGGAACGATCCTGGAGGAAACCGACCATCACTGAAGCACTGGTAGTCCTGATTGTCGATGCGTTGATCATCAGTTACGGCGTTCTGAGCATCAAGACGGGAAGCGGTTGGACGTTCGGTCTCGGGCTGAGCGCGCATATTCCGCTCTTTCTCGCGACAACGTTCTCGGCGGTATCCGGGATGGTGCTACTCCGTACTCCGTGGAAACGCCTCGAAGAGGGAATCGTTTCGGCGATAACGGTCGCGATGCAGGCCATCATCATTCTTCTCGCGATCGGGGGCCTCGTGGGATCCTGGATTCAGAGCGGCGTCGTCCCGTCGCTCATCTACTATGGTCTCAATCTCCTGTCGCCGCAATACTTCCTGCTTGCATCCCTTCTTATCTGTGCGGTGGTCTCTCTCTCGACGGGAAGCTCGTGGAGCACGAGCGGCACGGTCGGGATAGCGCTGATGGGAATCGGGGCGGGGCTCGGCATCCCGGCTCCGGTGACGGCGGGGTTCATTCTCTCCGGAGCCTACTTCGGCGACAAGATGTCTCCCCTTTCCGACACCACGAACCTTGCGCCTGCCGTGTCGGGCTCCGAACTGTTCGACCACATCAGGGCGATGCTCTGGACGACCCTGCCGACCCTCTGCATCGTGATGATTCTCGCGTGGTTCATGGGAGCGAAGTATGGATCGGGCGCGCTCGACGCGACGAAAATCACGCTGATCCAGAAGATGATGGCCGCGGAGTTTCCCGTTTCTGCGCTGGGGTTCATCCCGCCTCTTCTCGTTCTCGTACTTGCGATGATGAAGATCCCGGCGATTCCAGGAATCGTGAGCGGGATGCTTCTCGGCTCCGTATTCGCGCTCATGCACGGGCTCGACCTCGCGAGCGTGCTCAACGCGATGCACTCCGGGTACAGCACGTCTCTGATCACGAATGTTTCGGAAGCTGCCGACCTGTCTGCGCTTACCGAAGCCCTCAAGGGAACGGCGCTTCAGGTCTCGGGAGCGATCGACGTCGATTTGTATAAGAACGTGGCATCTCTTCTAAAAGACCTGCTCAATCGCGGGGGAATGTCCTCCATGCTCGGAACGATCTCGCTGATCCTGCTTGCACTCATGCTCGGAGGCGTCATGGAGACGTGCGGATACCTCGAAGTCATCCTCGAGCGGCTGATGCAGTCCGTCAGAACGGTCGGCGGTCTCATAACTTCCGTCATCGCTTCCTGCGTCTTCGCGAATCTCTTCCTCGGAGACCAGTATCTCGCGATCGTCATTCCCGGACGCATGTTCAAATCGGGCTTCGAGACGTTCGAACTTGGAGGAAGAAAACTCGCTCCCCGGATGCTCTCGCGTTCCCTCGAAGACGCTGGAACCCTGACGTCAGTCCTCGTTCCATGGAACACCTGCGGAGCCTACAACAGCGGCGTTCTGGGCGTCGCGACGCTCGAGTATCTTCCCTACGCGTTTCTGAACTGGCTGAACCCGCTCGTCGCGATTGCGATGACATATATGGGAATCGGCGTTTTCTGGAAGGAGCGGAAGCCCGAAAGATGACGCCGCAGACGGGTCGACTCCCCGCGCAGAGCGCCGCGCCGTTTCCGAAGTGGATGAAATTCGTCTCGGTTTTTCTGGGCGTCTTTCTGATCGCCGAAGGAGCTCGCGGCTTCGTCGCCCCTTCGGGGCGTGGAGCGTATCTCGCGTTTCCGTACTTTCTCGTCGGAGCGGTATGTATGTATATTTTCGGATACGACAAGCGTCTTTACCTCGATCGCGAAGGCATCGTACGCGAAACGATCCTCTGGGGACGTGTCCGCAGAGACGTGACTTCCTGGTCCGAGATCGTTGGAGTGTCGATCCGGCCCATGAACGGACGGATTCTGGCATTCTTCCGAAGGGGAGAGAAGGGCTGGAGGATGCGTTTCGCGTCCGAGGAGGATCTTCGCGCCTTCCTGAAGGACATCGTACCGGAAGTCCCCGTGGAATGAGGGCGACGGAGCGTTTCACCGGTTTCCGCAGATCCGTGCCGGTTGAATAGTTGGAGAATTCGGGGCTGAACTTTCTTCCCGGTCAAGGTGTTGACACAACCGGAATGCCCGGATATACTAACCCTCGCGTTGATCGAACGCGAGGCGGGCGGATAGTTCAGCGGTAGAACACCTGCCTTACACGCAGGGGGTCACAGGTTCGAACCCTGTTTCGCCCACCAAATTTGGAGTCCCGATGCGGGGTCGTAGCTCAGTCGGTTAGAGCGTCGGCCTGTCACGCCGAAGGTCGCGAGTTCGAGTCTCGTCGGCCCCGCCATTTACCTCTTTGAGTTTCAAGAGGCGGGATAGCTCAGTTGGTAGAGCAGCGGACTGAAAATCCGCGTGTCCCCAGTTCAACTCTGGGTCCCGCCACCACTTTGATAACTGAAATGTGCGGAAGTAGCTCAGGGGTAGAGCACAACCTTGCCAAGGTTGGGGTCGCGGGTTCAAATCCCGTCTTCCGCTCCATTTTAACATCGCGGCGGCATAGCCAAGTGGTAAGGCAGAGGACTGCAAATCCTTCATCCCCAGTTCGAATCTGGGTGCCGCCTCCACTTTTTCAATGACAGCAGATGCAGAACACATATTCCTCGGTAGCTCAATCGGCAGAGCGGGTGGCTGTTAACCACTAGGTTCGAGGTTCGAGTCCTCGCCGAGGAGCCAAAATTCAATCCGCTGATTTCAGCGGTTCTTGTTTAACGCAAGACCCCGTGGGGTGATCCCCTCGGGGTCTCGTCGTTTCCGGCGTGCCCACGCCGACTTACGCCCGCCCGCACATTTACCCTGTTTCTCCAGTTCGAAGCCCTCAGTCCGGGGGCCGGGTGCAACCCTGGGGGCTGCGGGCGCTCATCGAAAATGTCTTTTCCGAATTCTCCCGTTCTCCGTTTTTCGAATCGCCTTGTTTAACGGCCCGGCTGCATCCGGACACCCGTTTCGACATTTCGAACTCCCCTCCGGTAGGTATCTGCCGAAAGCCGGATCAAGTGGTCCGGCGCAAGCGGATTACCAGACAGCGGGAACAGCCGTGAGATCGGAGACCGTTGTGGGTGCCGGCGACATCGCCCTCGGGCGGTGTCGAACGGGCTCCAACGGCCTTCTCGATGACCGGCCTATCCAGTCCCGCGGCATCCATCACGGAACCCTTCCTCGGCCTCCCGCAAAAGGAGGACCGGATGCCGGCCAACGAACACGTCCCAATCTCTCTCGACGAGGTGATATCGGAGATCGCCGCGATCCTGGCCCGGGGTTACATGCGCCATCGAAACGGACGCCGAATCGCCCCTGATTCCGGCAGTGGGGCAGAGCATGTAGCGCAAGTTGAAGAATCTGATGCGTTTACGGAGAAACGCCTTGATATTCCGGGCCACTGAAGCCTTCATTCATTCACGAGTTAACGCCCTGAGATTGCGGCGCGGACGGGCCGCCCGCAGGGCGAAGCCCATGAACCAAGGAGGTTTCGGATGGAAGCAACAACGTATCAAGAGGTCCAGGGGCTCTCCCGGATGACCGTCGGAGAACTCCGGGACAAGTACCTCGAGGTCTTCGGAGAAGAGACCCGCTCCTACCACAAGGAGTTTCTTCGCAAGCGAATCGCCTGGCGCATTCAGGCTCTGGCGGAGGGTGACCTTTCGGAGCGGGCCCGGCGCAGAGCTGAGGAACTGGCCAATGACGCCGACCTGAGAACGCGGTCTCCGCGTGATCCGGTCGCCTCGGGTTCCGCCGAGGTCAAGGCGAGAACGGCGACCAGCCGCATATCCCCGTCGCACGACCCGAGGCTGCCGCTGCCCGGGACTCTGCTCGCCCGCGAGTTCCAAGGTCGCGACATTGTGGTCAAGGTACTCGACAACGGCTTCGAGTTCGACGGCCGACGGTACAAGTCCCTCTCAGCCGTCGCCAAGGAGGTCACCGGGAGCAAATGGAACGGGTTCCTCTTCTTCGGTATCGCCGATGCCGCGACCAAGGGCGGGAGCCGCAAACCCGAGAGGAGGAACGAATGAGCAGAAACAATAACCACGGCCGGGGAGAAGCCCTGGAGTCGACATCAAGAACCAACGGGACGATCCGCTGCGCCATCTACACCCGCAAGTCCACAGACGAGGGGCTGGAGCAGGAGTTCAACAGCCTCGACGCACAGAGGGAATCCGCGGAAGCCTATATTGCGAGCCAAAGACACGAGGGATGGGTGTGCATCCCGGATCGGTTCGACGACGGCGGCTTCACCGGCGGCAACATGGATCGGCCCGCCCTCAAGCGGCTCTTCGCCGGCATCGAGTCGGGCGGCATCGACTGCGTGGTGGTCTACAAGGTGGACCGTCTGAGCCGGTCCCTTCTGGACTTCGCCCGCATGATGGAGCTCTTCGACAAGCACTCCGTGAGCTTCGTCTCGGTCACCCAGCAGTTCAACACGACCAGTTCCATGGGGCGTCTCACGTTGAACATCCTTTTATCTTTTGCCCAGTTCGAGCGGGAGATCATCTCGGAGCGCACCCGCGACAAGATGTCCGCCGCCCGGCGCAAGGGCAAGTGGGTCGGCGGGATGCCGGTTCTCGGGTATGACGTCGACCCGAAAGGCGGCAGGTTGATCGTCAACGAGGACGAAGCCGTACAGGTCCGGGGGATGTACCAGCTCTACCTGGAGCACAAAGCCTTGATCCCTGTCGTTCAGGAAATCGAACGACGCGGCTGGAAAAACAAGCAGTGGACGACCAAGAAGGGTCAGGATCGCGGCGGAAAGCCTTTCACCAAGAACAGCCTCTTCCGGCTTCTGACCAACGTGATTTACACCGGCAAGGTCGATTACAAGGGAACCATATACAACGGCGAACACGACGGAATTGTCGACGTCGATCTTTGGCAGCGGGTGCAGGATGCTCTCCGACGGAACGGCAGCACCGGAGGAAAAGAGGTGCGCAACAAATACGGAGCGCTGTTGAAGGGACTGCTCTACTGCGCTCCCTGCGGCACGGGGATGGTGCATACGTATACGGCCAAGGACAACGGCAAACGGTATCGCTACTACGTCTGCCTGAACGCGCAACAACGAGGCTGGGCGTCCTGTCCGACCAAGTCGCTCAACGCGCACGAGATCGAGACCGCGGTGGTCGAACACATCCGAGGCATAGGCAGGAATGAGGAAATCATCGCAGCGACGGCTGCAAAGGTTCGGGAAGAGAGCGGCAAGCGCATGGTGGAACTGGAAACCGAACAACGCGGCCACGAACGTGAACTCAAACGGCTGCACACCAGAGTCCAGAAGCTGGTGAGCGAGTCCTTCACCGCCGCCTCGAACGGAGGGGCGGCCATGGACCAGCTCGCCGACCTTCAGGATCGGATTCGAACCATAGAACAGCGGATGACCACCATACGCGAAGAGGTCATCGCCATCCAGAGAGAAACCGTTGACGAAGGGGAAATGGCCCGGGCGCTGGCGGTCTTCGCCCCGGTTTGGGAGTCACTGTCCCCCCGAGAACAATCACGGATCGTCCGACTCCTCGTCGAGCGCGTCGGTTATGACGGGCGGGACGGTAGAGTGACCGTGACCTTCCGCTCAGCGGGAGTCAAGGCGCTGTGCAGCGAGGCCGACATCCGCAGTCGGGAGGTGTCCGCATGAAAAATACCGCATCCGACGGAACGGGACTGAGCCGGCTGGAGATCTCCTTCAGTTTCAAACCCAAGAACCGCAGGAAAAGCGACAACCATCCACACGAGGTAGACCGAACCATCGAGCCGGGGAATCTGCCCCGCATCTCTAAGCTGATGGCATTGGCAATCCGCTTCGACGGTCTGGTCCGGCGCGGCGAAGTGCGGGACTATGCCGATTTGGCCAGGCTCGGCTATGTGACGCGCGCACGCATCACCCAGATCATGAACCTGCTCAACCTGGCTCCTGACATCCAGGAGGCGATTCTCTTCCTGCCCCGGACGGTCAAAGGGCGTGACCGGCTTCGGGAGAAAGAGGTCCGTCCCATTGCTGCAGTTCCCCACTGGTCGCGTCAACGAAAGATGTGGGCAAAGCTGACCGCCGAGCGGATGAGCTGACGATCCTGCCCAAGGCAACTGGCAGCCTATCTATCCCCCCGTTCGATCGCCGATCTCTCTTCTCATTCCCGCCGGCAATTCCCCAAACCTCCTGATTCATGTACATTTTTCTATTGACCTGACGCCTATCAGGTCGTATAATATCAGCACGTAACGTGGCCGTGGATCGCCCACCATTTCGCGGGATACATCCAGTGAACGAGCCGTTCTGGCGGTCATTTTGAAAGCCATCCGCGGATAGCAGCAAGTTTGTGGAGCCTGATCCCACCGTAGAGATAAGCAGGTAAGAAAGAGATAAGGAGCAATGAAATTCACAGGATTCAAACCCGGGGTGCCTGCCGCATTAGGAGCGGCGCTACTCTTCGGTGGTGGCACCCCGCTTGCGAAATTGTTGCTACATGGCGGCAATCCGTGGCTGTTGGCCGGCATCCTCTATCTTGGATCAGGTTTAGGCATCACTCTCTATCGTATGGTTCGCCGTATGCATGCCGGCAAACTGGAACATGAGGAATGGCGGTGGTTTGCAGGTGCGATTCTTGCCGGGGGTGTGGTCGGGCCGGTGTTATTGATGTTCGGACTTTCGGGGATGCCAGCCTCCGGCGCATCGCTACTACTTAATACAGAAGGAGTGTTCACGGCGCTTCTGGCATGGTTTGTATTCAGAGAGAATTTCGACCGTCGCATTGCAATAGGGATGATCGCCATTGTCTCGGGCGCCGCTGTAATAAGTTGGCCGGAAGACGCTCATTTCTCCGCGGTCTTACCGGCCCTGGCGGTTGTGGGAGCTTGCCTGTCATGGAGCATCGACAACAATCTGACGTGCAAGGTATCGCATATCGATGCAACGTGGATCGCTTCCGTTAAAGGCCTTGCGGCAGGTGGAGTGAACATATGTATCGCCCTCGTACTGGGTGCGGACTGGCCGCCGTTGCCCAGCATGGCGGGAATGCTACTTGTCGGCTGTTTTTCCTATGGCATTAGCCTGATTCTTTTCGTGGTTGCACTGCGCCATGTTGGAACAGCCAGGACAGGTGCCTATTTCTCTATCGCTCCGTTTTTTGGAATGGCATTGGCAATCCCGCTTCTGGGTGAAGCGGTCGACGCACGTTTGATCATCGCTGGAACACTCATGGCATTGGGTATCTGGCTGCATTTGACCGAACGACACGAACACGAGCATGTGCACGAAGCGAAGGAGCATGAGCATGAGCACGCCCACGATTGTCATCACCAGCATGAGCACGGCGAGGGGAGCCAGCCTGTAACCAATCATAATCATCGGCACTATCACGCGCCATTGGAGCATATTCATAACCATTTCCCTGATACCCACCACCGGCACGCCCATTGAACATGCCATTAGCAGAGGGTTGAGGATACATATGAGTCAAAGACCGCGAGGCAGACGCCCCGTTCATGAAATAACCGAGCCGCAACGCCGTACATTGAAGGAGATCCGCCTCTTCACGAACCGGCGGGGGTTCCCCCCGACCATGAAGGAACTCGCGGACATCCTCGGCATATCGCACGCCAGCGCCCACGGCCAGGTGAGCCAGCTTGTCCGCAAGGGCTATCTGAAGCGCGAACCCCGGAAGGCTCGTGGAATTGCGATTGTCCGCGAACCCGAGGACGACATCCCCGATCTTGTGGCCGTCCCCATCGTCGGCCGGGTGGCGGCCGGCCAGCCCATCTTGGCCGAGGAGAACATCGTCGGAGAGGTGCTGGTCGAAGGCGGGATCGCCCGGGCAGGCCGGTGCTTCGCCCTGGAAGTGACCGGAGACAGCATGGTGGACGCCGGAATCCGGGAGCGTGACTTGGTGGTGGTACGACAACAGCCCGTGGCGGAGAACGGCGACATTGTTGTCGCGTTGTTGGAGGACGAGGCCACGGTGAAACGGCTTTTCATCCGTGACGAGAGAATCGAATTAAGGCCGGAGAACCCGAACCATCGACCGATCCCGGTGGGACCCGACGACGGGCTCCGCATCCTCGGCAAGGTCGTCGCCGTCAGGCGGCCCAGCTCGAACACTCAAACGCCGGGGACGGCCTGGCAATAAGAAGCAAGGAGGAAATAACGAATGGCAACGTACAATCTCAGGCGTTTTGCCCATGCCGACGGCCTCAAGGCCATCGCGCGTGAGCATCTATTGGCTCTGCTGAACCCTCACAAGCCCTACTTTGACGGCCGAGGATTGACGTTGCCACCGCCGTCCGCCTCCGACGGCATCGATTACGACCAACTCGTCAATGTTCTTATGAACCCGGATACGGACACGCCGAAGGGCCTGCTCGACGCACTCTACTTTGTGCATGAGATGGCCACGCCCGAAGCTATGGACGTCCTTCTCCAAGAGGCGGAGAACAATGGCATCTCTCTCGACGGGAACCCGGACCCCACCGCGGCCGACGTGGCCGTTCAGGTCTACCTGCAGGACAAGGACCTTCTTGAGCGCAAGCACGCCGAGCAGTACCTCTTGAAGCCCCGGTCCTTCGAGTATTTTCAGACCGATACACATCCGATCCCCAAGTTCAAACCGCCGACAGCGAAAGCGCTCGTGGCTCTGGAAAAGGACCTCGACGATTGGTTCGAGAAGAAGAAGCGCGGCAGGGGATCGAAGGTCTTCGTTTACCCCAAGAAGGATTCCGTGTGGTTTCTGGTGCGTCACGGTGATCCGTTGCGGCGCGAGGGCAGCCTCGACGGCGGTCAGGCTTCGAGCGTCTTCTACCGTCCAGAGAAATACGACGTGCTGGTTTACGAACCGACCATCGGCGAGATTCGAATGCACGCTTGTGGAAAAGGGGAAAAGGACCTCTTCCGCCGGCAGTTCGGCCGCCATGTGTTCAGCAAGGAGGATTTCTTCCCTGAGACCGGCAAGTACACTCTCGATCCGCTTCGAAACGGCGGAGACACATCCATCGTCTGCACCGACGTGGACGGCATGGAATGGGTGCGGCTCAAGGAGATTCAGTTCTTCTGGGGTGGCTCCGAAAAGGAGATCGAGATACGTAAGGCTAACGACGTGTTCGCCGCCTATGCCGGCCGCGGCCGCGCCATGCCCCAGAAGGCACGGATCATCCGGGCGAGCTTTCAGGTGAAATTCACCGACTCCAAGACGGCCCGGACCGTGACCATCCGCCCATCGAACATCGCCCAGTACACCAGGGACAGCGACGCCGCCGTGGTCGAAGACTGGCTCACCAAGCGCGGGTTCATCCTTGCCGAGCAGGAAGACGATGAGGAATAGACCGACCGGATTCTGGCAGGCGCTTGAAACCGTCCCCGGCGCGGCCGCGGTGGATGCCGAGTGGGAAGCCCGGTTCGGGAACGACTATGGGGCGGCGAAGGCCTTCCTTCGTCCGAACGGCAAACTGGCGTCTTCACATCCCTGCATGGTTCAACGCGGCTGCGGCTGTGAGCACGAAGTGGTCGTGCACGGTCCGGAGGACATTGTCGCCGTCTGCAGGTGCGAACGTGGATGCGAGACCTTTGTCCTGCAGCGATCCGACATCGTGGTCTATGAGCTGGATCGTCCGGCTCTCGACACGGCGCTCGCCAAGGTCTTCGACCTGATCGCAGAAACCGACGCGGGAACCGACCTTCCCGGAACGACGCGCATCGGCGTTTACTCTCCATATGCCGGATACCGTTTCCCGGTCTACCTGACCATCCAGATCGAACCCGACGATTTCAGCGAGGCAGTGGATGGTCTCCTGGGGAGGAATAGCACGCCGTTCATTCTCTTGTCTCCCACACGGGAACTCTGCTCCGCGAAGGCGGAGAAGCGGCTGACCGACAAGCGGTCTGGCTTCGTGTCCCTGTCGGAAAGCGTTGCCATCGGTGACAAGCGACAACTTCGGCTTCTTCGTCCACTCGATGAAGTCCTGGCCCAATTCCGCAGTTCCAATCTTCCATCGCCGAAGGAAGGAGACTCCATGGTCTTCTTCCCCACACCACCGGATGCAACCTGGAGAGACGTATCGATCCGCTTCAAGGACGGGCATACCGTCTCGGTCAAAGCGAAAACGGCCGGAGGCGTGTTCAATTACACGCAGATGGGCATGGCCAACAAGAAGAACGGCGATCCCACCGTTCAATGGGAGCTGCTCAAGGTATTCGCTGATGAACGTGGAGTATTGGACTGGAGCAGCAACAAGGCCCATAGACGCAACCAGAAACGCCGCGAACTCCTCGCCGCCAACCTGCGCGACTTCTTCCGCATCGAAGGCGATCCCTTCCGACTGACGGATGACGGAAAGGGTTGGCAGGCACGCTTCCTTATCTCCCCCGACGAATAGCCTCTCCTCCGAGTCAGCGAAATTTCGCTGGGCCTCCGGAAAAAAGTCAAAAAAAGTTTCCCCTCTATAGCTCGGGCATCCGCCTGAAATCTCCGCATTTTCCTGTCCTTCGCCATCAACGCGCCGGGCCGTCCAGCCCCTCTCATCGAAATTTCGCCAAAGAGGGGTGACGGTCCGGCGAGACCCTCACCCCTGGAAAAGACGCCCGGATGATCCGGGTGAACGCCCCCTGGGAGGTCCATTCGCCGGACCCGCCTCCCAGGGGGCTTTTCGTTGATGCGCCCAAGGGCGCGAAAGGAGGTCCGGTATGACGGATGTCGTGACAAAGGCGGCCCTGACTCCTGCCAGGAAACGCCTGGTCGAGCTGATGCAGGAGATCAACTACGGACGGATCGAGGGACTGGGCGTCCAAGACGGCGAGCCGGTCTTCGATCCCCCGCCCACCGTGCTGCGGCTGTTCTTGTTCGGAAAGGACAACGGGCCGAACGAATCCCGCGGCAACGACGGCTTCGCTCTGAAAAAGAAGGTGGCGGAGCTGTTCGAGGTCTTCGACCGGGAGCGTTCGCTCTCGATCCAGGAACTCATGATCGACAACGGATTGCCCGTCCGCATGACCGTGGCGGACGCGGTCCGGGTCTGATTCAGACCCGGCCATAGAGCACGGTCCATCACCAGACAACAGACTGGCCGCAGAGCGGAGGTCGTTGTGGGTGTCGCCGATACCGGCGTACTCGCAACACCTCCGCTCGCATCGTTTAGAGCGGTCGTCCCGGCATTGATCGACACCCACACGAGCTCCTCCTCGGCCCCGAGGAGGCTCAGATGGGTTTCGACAAACGCTACGAAGGAATCGACGAGTATGCCGTTCAGATCATCAAGTACAAGGCGAGACAACTGGTCGGACGGGTGGGCTTCACCGAGTCTGACCGCGAGGACCTGGAGCAGGAGATGCTGATGGACCTGCTCCAACGCCTGCCCAAGTACGACCCCGACCGCGCCCAGCGCAACACCTTCATCGCCCGCGTGGTGGAACACAAGATCGCCACCATCATCGAGGCGCGGAAGGCCGGACTGCGGGATTACCGGCTCTGCAATTGTTCGCTCAACGACCGCTTGGAAGACGAGGAAGGCGGCTCCGTCGAGCGCATGGAGACCATCGATCAGGAGGATTACCTGCGCCGCACGGGCAGACTTTCACGCCCTGCCTCCGAGTTGCGCGATCTCTCCCTCGACGTTCGCAAGGCAATCGAGAAGCTTCCGCCCGAGCTGCGTGAACTGTGCAAGCGTCTCGATACCGACACCGTCACGGAGATCTCCCGCGACACCGGGATTCCGCGGGGGACGATCTACGAGTCCATCAACAAGCTGCGCGCGATCTTCGAAGACGCCGGACTGAGGGACTACCTCTGATCGTCCGACGGTCCGGGTCCGCCTCCGGTAGGTATTGACCGGGTCGGATGCATGGAAGGCGTCCGAGAGGTCGCCGAAAGCATCCGGCCCGGGCGCGCCCTCCAACAGACCTTACTGAACGGAATGGAGGCAAGATCATGAACCGAGAACTTTACCGATACAACTTCGACTCCAAGGTCCCGATCCGGGACGTCGAGGAGTCCCTGCTCCTGGCGGTGCTCGCCGCCGAGAGCCTTCACGGCCGATCGCTCGTACGGCTGGACGCGTCCTTCTGCCTGGATTCGCGCAAGCGCTCCTGCATCGTGGATGCGGCGACCGAAGTCGGCCGCGCCATCGCCCGCATCTTCACCGGTTTTCTCACCCGAGAGTTCGGCGAAGAGGCCTTCAAGGTCGAACGAGTGGGCGGTCCTCCGCCCGTCGGCCCCGAACTCAAAGCCACGGGGGCCGCGTGATGGAAACGAAAACGACCACCTATTCGATGTGGAGCCTGTTCCGCAACTGCCGCAAGGCATGCGAGTGGCGCTACATCCAGGAACTGGTTCCCCTGGAAGGGGACCACAACCTGGCCTTCGGCACGGTGATCCATAAGTGCCTGGAGATCTGGCACGGCGGCAGGGACCTGGGACTCGTCCTCGATTTCATCGACCGGACCTACCCCAACCGCGCACAAGAGGAGGACCAGAAGCGGGAATGGCATCTGGCCGCGGCGATGATGAAAGGCTACACGGCCTGCTATGCGAGCGAGGAGTTCGATGTCATCTCCCTCGAAAAGACCTTCGAGGGGGGCATCGTCAACCCGGCCACCGGCGCTTCATCCCGAAGCTTCGTGCTGGCCGGAAAGGTGGACGGCGTCGTCCGGATCGGCGACGAACATTTTCTGATCGAGCACAAAACCGCCTCGCAGGTGGATGCGGACTACCTGGAGCGGCTCTGGACCGACTTCCAGATCGTCCTCTACTCCCGCTACGTGGAACAGACGCTCGGCATCCGCATCGCGGGCGTCCTCTACAACATCCTGGTCAAGGCCCGTCTGCAACAGGGACGCGGTGAAACCGAGGCCGAGTTCGAGGCGCGGCGGGCCGATCTGATCGCCAAGTCCAAGACCGGCAAGAGCAGCGCCAAGCGCAGGCTTCCGGAAAGCGACGACGAGTTTCAGGAGCGGCTGGCCGCCAAATACACCGAGCCGGGCATGTTCCACCGGGAGATGCTTTATCTCTCCCGTGACCGGTTCGAGAACCTGCAGTCCGAACTCTGGGAACTGACCCAGGCCTTTCTCGACGCGCGCCGACGCGGCGTCTTCTACCAGAACACCGCCTTCTGTTTCCACTACCGCCGGTCCTGCGCCTATTTCCCGCTCTGCCGCGCCGACGGCAGCCCGAACGTCATCGAGAACTTTTACCGCAAAGTCCCCCCGCACGAAGAGCTGCGGGACGAGACCTCGTTCGAAGAGGCTTCGGCTTTTTGAGGACCCCATAGAAAAGGAGAACCGACATGTTGCCTACGAAGAAAAGTCCCCCCAAGCAGGATCACGCCGATCTCACGGTGCTGGTATACGGCCCGAGCAAGATAGGCAAATCGACCTGGTGTTCCCGGTCCGAAGGCGCGCTGTTTCTCGCCACCGAACCGGGGCTGAATTCGCTGGATGTCTTCCAGGTACCCATCAGGAGCTGGGAAGAGTTGCTTACCGCCTGCGGCGAAATCGCCGAGGGCAAGCATCCTTACAAGACCGTCATTCTCGACACGGTCGACAACGCCTACCGGATGTGCAGCGATTACATCTGCACGAAGTTCAAGATCGAACACGAGTCCGATCTCGGCTACGGCAAGGGCTGGGCGCTGATCAATAACGAGTTTCACCGTGTCCTGACCAAGCTGGCCTTCCTGCCCTACGGACTCTTCCTGGTCTCCCACTCCCAGGAAAAAGAAATCGAGACGCGGACCGGCAAGTACATCCGCATCATCCCGACGCTCCCCGACAAGGCCCGAAAGATCGTGCTGGGCATGGTCGACCTGATCCTCTTCTGCGACCTGGAAGTGACGACCGACGAGAGCGGCAAACCGGTCTACCGTCGCGTCATGCGCACCAAGCCCAGCCCGCATTACGAGGCGGGCGACCGCACGGGACGGCTTCCCGAAACCATCGACCTCAATTTCCAGGCTTTCATTGAAGCATTCAACAGGCCGGCGGCCGCGCCGAGGGCGAGTGCCCCGCGGTCGGTGCCGGCACCGGGGGATGGGCAGGACAAGAAGCCCGCACCCGCCGGTAAATAAACCCCATAGATGGAGGAACAGACAATGCAGAACGAAGACTACGGACATTTCGACGAGCCCCGCGGCACCGAGGACATTGACCTCGCACAGTTCGACGACGATTTCGCGCATGCCGAGGTCGAAGAACGCGAGTTCGAGACCATCCCGGACGGCAAGTACCAGGTGAACGTCGAGCGGATGGAACTGACCCGGGCCCAGACCTCGGGAAACCCCATGCTCAAGTGGACGCTGCGAATCCTCGCCCCGAAGTTCCGGGGCAGGCTCCTGTGGCGCAACAACGTCATGGCCACCCGCGAAAACATCAAGTGGCTCAAGACGGACCTGCACACCTGCGGGTTGAACCTGGACAAGCTCTCCGAGCTTCCGGCCAACCTGGAGAAGCTCATCAACGTCAAGCTCGAGATCACCAAGCGCACGCGCGGCGAGAACGAGAACGTGTACATCAACCGGCGCATCGTGCTCGAAGACGGCGGAGACGAATACGACTCGGCGGCGCGCAACGCCCTGGCCCCGTTCTGACGTGAACCGGGTCACCGTCGTCGTCGACACACGGGAGCAGGAACCCTACACCTTCGAATCCGGTTGCACGGAGGTCGTCCGCCGCGCCCTCCCCGCCGGGGATTACTCCGTCGAGGGGCTTGAGGATTCCGTGGCGGTGGAGCGAAAGACTCTCGAGGATTTCGTCTCCACCGTCATCCGTTCCCGCAAGCGGTTCACCAGGGAGCTGCGCCGTCTCTGCGAGTACGACGCCGCATGCGTCGTGGTGGAAGCGGACCTCCGGGACATTCTCGGCGGCCGCTACCGCTCCGGGGCGCATCCCAACGCCGTCCTGGGCGCACTGCTTTCCATCGTCGTCGATTTCGGCATCCCGGTGTTTTTCTGCTCCGACCGGCAGGCTGCCTGCCGGTTCGTGGAGGAATTTCTACACAGGTATCACCGGAAGGTATCGAGACGATGCGAACAAGATCGAACAACCAATCCGTAACCGTCCGCGGCCGCATCGAGGCGGTCTTCTACGCCGGGCCGCGGTTTTCCGCAGGCCGTCTCATGACGGCCGACGGCGACGAGGTGCAGTTCGCCGGGCGGCTCTTCGCCCGTGAGAACGAACCGGTCGTGTTGAACGGCCGCTGGGTGACCCACCCGAAATACGGCCGACAATTCGAGGTCGAGGGCATGGAATACGACCTCGATCTGGACGCCGACGGTCTCGCCAACTACCTGGCGAACCACCCGGAAATGAAGGGCATCGGCCCGGTCAAAGCCCGTCTGATCGCCGAACGCTTCGGTCATGATTTCGACCGGATCATCACCGACGATCCCGGACAAATCGCCGAGGCTGCAAGGCTGTCGCCGGATGCCGTACAGAAGCTCCGCGTGGAGTGGCTCAAGACGCGGGAGACCAACAAAGCGATCACCTGGCTGGCCGCTTTCGATCTCACCCATCACCAGGTGACGAGCCTGGTCAAAAAATTCGGCAACGACGCGTTGGGCCTGCTCAAGGCAGATCCCTACATCATCGTGCGCGAGGTCCGCGGCTTCGGCTTCAAACGCGTGGACAAGATCGCCAGGAAGATGGGCACCGCCAAAGACGACCCTGCGCGTATCCGGGCCGGTGTTCTCCACTGCGTGAACGAATCGCTGGATCAAGGCGACTGCTGGATCGAGTTCGAGGAGTTGGTCGACCAAGCCAACGTGCTGCTGGTCATGGACGTCCTCGACAGCCGCGACCGCATCGAGCAGGCGCTCGACCGGCTCATCGACGAGAAAGCCCTGGTCTGCGTCTCCCACGGCGGGAGGTTCATCGTCGCCAAGCCAGAAATCCGCGCGATGGAGGAGTACCTGGCAAAGGTCTTCCGGAACGGCGGAGCGCCCAACCCGCATTTCCCCGACCAAGACCGTCTTCCCGACATGGTCGCGGAATCCGCGCCGCAGCTCAACGCGGGCCAGCGGCAGGCCGCCGTCACCGCACTTCGTCATTCGATTTCGCTCATCTCCGGCGGAGCGGGCAGCGGCAAGACCTTCACCGTATCCGCCATCACCGGCGTCTACGAAGAACAGGGACTGAGCGTCGTTCTGGCTGCGCCCACGGGCAAGGCCGCCAAGCGTCTCGAACAGGTCGTCGGCCATCCGGCGGGTACGATCCACCGGCTGCTGGGTTTCAACGGCAAAGACTACGCCCGGGGACCGGACGATCCCATCGCCGCCGACGTGATCATCGTCGACGAGGTCTCGATGGTGGATGTGCCCCTGGCCTGGCATCTCTTCCAGAGCATCGATCTCGAGCGGACCGCCGTGGTGCTGGTTGGAGACCACAACCAACTGCCTCCCGTCGGACCGGGCAATCTGTTGCGGGACTTGGTCCAGTCGCGGATGGTTCCCACGGTGCTCCTCGACCAGGTGGTACGGCAAGCCGGCATTCTGAAGGAGAACAGCATCGCCGTCTTGAACGGCGAGGTCCGCAAGACGAGCGACGCCGAACCATCCGGCCGCCGCGCCTGGTACGTGGTGGATCAGTTCACCGATCAATGGGACGCGCAGCGGTTCGTACTGGACCTCTTCGAAAATGTGCTCGTGGATCGCCTCGGGTTCGACCTGTTGACCGATGTCCAGCTCCTGACCCCGACCCACAAGGGCCCGCTGGGCACACGCGATCTCAACTGCGAGCTGCAGCGTCTGGTGCAGCGCAGACTGTGGAATGTCGAAGCGCCCCCGACGCCCCCGGGCCGCAGGCCCAAGTTTCTCGTGCATGACAAGGTCATCCAGACCCGGAACAACTACGAGATCGGCGTCATGAACGGCGCGATGGGCGTAGTGCTCCACGTCGGCCGAGACGGTTCCCTGAGCGTGGACTTCGATGGCATCCCGGTGGAGATAGAGGCCGGTTCACCCAACCTGCAGGACATCCAACTCGCCTATGCCCTGACGATCCACAAGGCCCAGGGCTCCGAGTTTCCATGCGCCGTGGTGGTGGTCCACAAGGCCCACTCCTTCATGCATCACAGGAACCTTCTCTACACCGGCGTCACGCGGGCCAGACAGACGACGGTCCTCGTCGGGGACCGCTGGGGCATCTCGAACTGCGCCAGAAAGCGGAAACAGGACGACCGCCGAACGTTCCTCTCCCTCCTGCTGGATGCAGGTCGCCTTGAGGAATCCCGTGTTCCCGCGACGACCGGTCGGTAGCGAATGGACATTCTTGGAGCGGAGCGCGCATGGCATTCGAACGTCAGGACAACGTGAGGGAGTATTACCGGCGGATCACCGAGGTCGACATCGGTACGGTCGCGCGGGAGCTGCTCGGCGCTCACGTCCTGCATGAATCCGACCGCCTGCTCCAATGCGACTGCCCGAACCACAGCAGCCAGTCGCACCGGTCCCTTCATATCATGCTCGACAAGCAGGGTTGGTATTGCTTCGGCTGCGGCGTCGGCGGCGACGTGCTCCAGCTCGTGGAGTTCATCCAGTCGGGCCAGGTGACGCGAGGCCGGTCCGGCCCCATGCCGGAGAGCCATCAGCATGCCCGCAATTTCCTCGCGGCCAAGGCTGGGTTGCCGTCTTTGGCCAAGCACGGACTCTCGCCCGAGGAACTGGCGGAAGCGGAGGCCCAGCGCCTGGTCGAACTGCGGGTCCACGATGTGCTGACAGCCCTGGCGGAACACTATCACGGACTGCTAAAGGACAATCCCGAAATCCTTGAATGGCTCCGGTCCAAGTACGGCCTGTCCGCTGAGACGGTCGACAGGCTCCTCATCGGCTATGCGGACAACGACGGCGACGAGGGAATCGTCCGGAAGTTGACCTGCAAGGAACGCGGTTTTTCCCCGCGGGACTTGGCCGCGTCCGGCGCGTTCCGTCCCACCAACCAAGACGGACTCGATCCGTTCTTCGACCGGCGCATCGTGTTTCCCTACTGGAGTCGCGGACGCGTCGTTTTCATGATCGGCCGCAAGACCCCGTGGACGCCTGACAAGCCATGGGAACAAGGAAAATACAAGAAGCTCCCGGTCCACGACGAAAACACCCGCAAGCACATCGCACCGTGCATCGACAACAGTCATCTCTACAACGAGGACTGTCTGCTCGCCGACCCGGAGCGGTTGATCATCACCGAGGGCGTAACCGACTGCATCTCGCTTATGGAGCATGGCTTCCCGGCGGTGTCGCCGGTGACCGTCCGTATCCGCGAGGCGGATTGGGAGCGGCTGCTGCCGCGTCTTCGCAACGTGAAGACGGTCTACATCTGCCAGGATAACGAGATCTCTCAGGCCGGGTTGAACGGCGCGCTCAAGACGGCAGCGGTTCTTTCGGAGCATCGCATACAAACTCGGCTTGCGGTTCTCCCCCTGGATGAAAAACGCGAGAACGCACGCCGGGAGTTACGGGAGCGGTTTGCTCTTGACGCCGCCGTGGGTGCCCGCGAGCTGACCAAGCGTCTTGTTGGCAGGACCACGGAGGAAATCCGCGAGGCCGAGCGCCTGCTCTCCGAAGCCAAAATCGACGTCAACGACTTCTTCGTGGCGGGTCACTCGGCCCAAGACTTCGAAGATCTGCTGGCGAAGGCCGAGACGCCCCTGGAATTCGGGATCTCCCATCTGCCGACTGACGTCTCGGAGGAGGAGCGCAACCGGCTGCTCGAACCGATTCTGCGCGAAGCCGCATACCTCACCCCGCTTGAGCAGAACCGCCATCTGAAACTCGTTCAGGAGCGGTACGGCAAAACGGGACTCTCGCTGGCCACGCTGCGCGACCAAGTACGGGCGGTGAAGAAAGAGCAGAGGTCCCAGGCCAGGCAGGAACGAAAGCGGGAAAAGCGCTCATCGGATGCATCTCCCGGATCGTGCCGGGCGCGCATCGAGGAGGTGCTGCTCGCCACCGAAGAGGAGCGCGGCGCGCCCGATTTCTCGCTGGCCGCCGAGGCCGCCTACGATTGGTTCGCGGCCCATGGGGCCCGGTTCTTCCGCACGCCCCAGGGCGAGCCGTTCATGTTCTTCGAAGACGCGATCTTGTGGATGGATACGCCGGACCGCGGCCGCAAGCGGCTCTACGCGTCGCTCATGTACAAGCACACCGGGATGGTGCAGACCACCGGCGGCGGCCGCACGTTTTACGAGGTGCTGTCAAACCTGGCGGTGGAGCGCGGACAGGTGCGGGAGCATTTTTCCTGGCTTCACACGGACGTGGCCAGGGAAACGGTCTACTTCAACCTGAACAACACCGACCACGAGATCGCCAAGATCACTCCGGAGGGAGTCGAAATCCTCAAGAACGGCGGCAACGCGGACGGGGTCATCCTGGACGGTTCGCGGAAGATGGCACCGATCCGCTTCCTTGCCGACGCCGATCCCGCGGAAGCCGACCGGCTCCTGGTGGAGCTGCTGCTCGACAATCTCACCTGCGCACCAGGGGATCGGGTGCTGATCCTCTCATGGCTTTCCTGCTTTCTCCTGATCGATTTCGCCGGCACGAGGCCCATGACCCGGTTCGAGGGTCCCGCGGGCTCGGGCAAGACCACCGCGAGCAAACTGATTTCGGCCCTGCTCTATGGCGAGCCCCAACAGAAGAAAAGCACCGATGCGGCCAACTACACCGACGGCTCGCAGAACCCGCTCATCGTCCTCGACAACATCGAGGTCAAACAGATGACCGAGGATCTGACGACCTTCATCCTGACCAGCATCACCGGCATCGCCAAGGAAAAGCGCAAGAGCGGCACGGACACCGAGACGGTCATCGAGCGGACCAAGTGCCTGCTCAACACCACGGGCATCGAACCACTGGGAGGGGAACTCGCCGAAATCCTGTCCCGCTCGTTCATCATCCGCTTCGATATGGACGAGCAGGCAAGCGACTGTTTCCTCGAGGCCAAAATCCTGGCCGCGCTCCGGGAGCACCGCGATCTGATCGTCTCTTCCCTGATGAAGCGCACGAGCCACCTGCTGGCCATGCTCCGGGCCGGCGCTCAAGAGAAGGTGATGCGGCTTCTGCACCGAAGCCTCGGAAACCACAGCAAGCGGCGATGCAACGACTACCTGAGCCTCATGTATCTGATGATGCTCGCCGGTGAGCATCAGGATGTGATCGACCGGGCGCTGGAAGAACTCCATCCGCAGTTCGTGAGCCGGATCGCCACGCTCAACAGCGTCAGCCTCGAGACCGCCCGCGAGTCCAATCCCATCGCCACCTGCCTGGCGGCGCTCTTCAAGGCCTACCGGCACGCGCTCGAAGCGGACCGGGAGAGCACCGCACTGAACGTCGCCAAGACCAACAAGGCGGCCTTCCTCGAACGCTACCAGATCGATTTCCGGAACGAGACGACCGTCGAGGGCGCTTTGGCCCGCGACCTGTTCGTGGCCGTCAAACGGCTGTCCAAGGATTTCGGCCTGTCCTTCAGCATGAACTCAGTGCAGCAGTTCGCCCAACGCTTCTCGAACGACCTGGACACCATCCGACAAGCCGGGTTCGAGATCGCCGTCAACCGGTCGGAGCATTCCGTCCGGCGCACCGCCACCTACGACATCACCTACCTCGTCTGATCCTTTCCCCTGATGCCGCTCCCCTGTGCGAAGGGTACCCTTCGCAAACCGCGAAGGACCTTCGCGCCCGTATACCTCGTCATATCAAGCTGTTGCGCCGACACTGCGAAGGTGCGAAGGGTTTCAGGGGTTCACCCCCCTTACTCAGAAAAAAATACCGCATGCCGTGACCCCGTGTCTCCCGACGGACCACCGATTGTTTTTTCGGTCCGCACGGGAGTGATTCTCCCGGTACCCTTCGCACCTTCTCTTTCCTTCTTCATATCTAACAGCAATATCAATCATCTACAGCACTGCGAAGGCTCCTGCGAAGGTTCGAGCCGCATTCATCGACCTTCGCACCTTCGCATCCCGACGGCACGGACCCCGCTCCGGTAGGTATCCCATGAAACGTAAACCACCCGATTGGAGCAGGGAACGTGAGCCTTCTCGAACTCATGATGCAACAGACCGCCGGAGGATCGGCCCCGGTCGATACGAACAACCCATCGGTCGATGTCTCCAGGCCGGAGACAGCCGATGTACCAGAGCGCAACGATCCGCAGGAAACCGTCGTTTCCGATGGCACCGCCCTCTATGCGGCCACGAATCTGGACTCCTGGGAAACCGACAAACCTCGATACTTCGCGCGGGACGTGGGCATGGACGGCATCTGCTATCGCCGTCTGGACCCGGAATACTACGCTTGGCTCCGGCACAAGATGGCGCTGGCCAAAAAAGCGCTGGAGGCAGGACGACTCGATTCCGCCGCCTTCGACGGATTGCGAACCCGCTTCAACGACATCCATGCATGGGCTGTCGCACGTTTCGGTGAGAACGAGATTCTCGCCGCCGTTCGGAGCCTCGATCCCAAGACCTATCCTCCGCCATCGATTGACCCGGCAGCCCAGAGTCGTCCCGCTTGTGCCGCACCCGTCTCTCCGGTTGCATGTCCCCCTGCGCCGGATATTGAGCAATACCTTTACCCCAAGGACGGGGAGTGGCGTTTTACGGAGAAGGTCCCGCAATCGGCCATCGACAAGGTCGATGCCATCCGCGACCAGGTGCTCTCCCTCGGCTGGTCCGAGGCGCGGCTCTATCAGAACCGGGGACGGTTCCGCTTCCCCTGCGGCGAAGATTTCGGACTCGTCTGTTTCGTCGGCTACAACGAGCGCATCGGCGAAGTGACCCGGCAGTACATCGAGATCGTCGGCCCGCCACCGCGGGAGAACCGTCTTCGTTTTCACAACCCCGACGTGGATCAACCATGGCTCAAGAGAACGAATCCGGAAACATGAAACGGCCCTACGCCAATGCCAGGGATGTCCTGCCGTCCGAGGTGCTCGACACCGTCCGGCAGCATTTCACCGGTCTCCTCTGGGTGCCGAGTGACGTGGGCTTCTACGAGGAGCGCCGCAAGCTCGTGTTGGCGCTCAAGGGACAAGGCGTGCCCACCCGCGAAATTGCCCGGTTGTCCGGCGTGACACCCCGCCGGGTGCGCCAGATCGTGGCTCAGAGCCGCGAGGAATCCATCCCGACGCATCGCGATTCGCTCCGGTAGGTATCGAGGAGGTTTCCCCTGAAGAGGGCGAAATTCGCCTTCCGCCCCGAACCCCGAGATGCCGAAACGAAAAATGCGGTGATCATGGCAGACAACAAGGCCCAAGACAGGATCGGAAAACACGACGCGGGTCAGCTCAAACGCTGGCACCGCAACGCCGCGTCCGAGCAGGAGGTCCGCAAGACGGCCAAGGCGCGGACCGGCAGCGGCGCAGTCCCTGGCAACCAGAACAGCCTGCGCCACGGCATCTACGCCGACCGCTTTCTCTCTCCGGAGGAGCGTCCGCTCTTCGAGGCCATCATCGGCCAGCTCTACCAGGACTTCGTGTTCAACAAGAGCTCTGACTTCATGCAGGTCGAGCTGGTGGCGGTCTACTTCCTCAAGCTGGGCCGCGCTCAGGAGTCCGGCGACTGGGACGCCGCCGAGCGGTTGGACCGGATGATCCGCTGTCACCTCAAGGACCTCAAGGCCACCAAGATCGCCCGTGAGGGCGAGGCATCCCAGGGACCGGAGACGACGCCGGCTGAGTGGGCCACGGCTCTGCTTGAGAAGCTGGCGGAGTCGCAGAAGAAACCGGCCCGGAAAACGACCCCGAGAGGGAAAAGACGGAAATGAGGTCGGATAACACCACCGCCCGCCATGCAGCGACCCTCGAAACACGCGGACTTGCGGCCACCCCCGGCCTGGGAATGTCGGATAAGACGTGTTCTCTGACATTCCGAAGCCGCCGGTCGGCGGAAGGTTCTCTCAATCAATGCTTCCGCCCGGCTCCCGAAGGCTCCGATGCTGCCCGCATCATTGCCTGCGGATGTGTTCGGGGACGCGACTGTAGGCTGACTGTCTCTTTCCTCTGTCATTGCCTGTCCGAAGGCGGGAACGGGAAAGCGGCCCGGGTGGACCGCTTGGCTTCCATGGTCGGCGGCGGATCAGAGGCGCTCGAGGGCGTCCTCCAGCGCGCCGTCCACAAGGTGGGTGTAGACCTGGGTGGTCGACAGGTCCCGGTGCCCAAGGGCCCGCTGGACCACCAGGATATCTCCGGTCCGGCTGTAGAGGTGGGTGGCGAAGGTATGCCGCAGCGCATGCGGACTGAGTTTCTTGTCGATGCCCGCGGCCCGGAGCCAATACTCGAGCCGCCTGGCCACCTGCCGCTCGCAGAGCCGCTCCCCGCGGTTGGAGAGGAACATGGCCCGGCATTCGCCGTCGCCCCGGCGTCGGCGCTCGGCCAGGTAACTCCGCAGGAGGGAGCGCAGAGTGGACTTTAGAAACTTCACTTGCGGGACGGAGCCCTTGGCGAGCACGCGGAGATGCTTGGCGTCGAGGTCCACGTCCTCGATGTCAAGGTCGACGAGTTCCTGCAGCCGGATGCCGGTCCCGAGGAAGACCTCGATGATGACGCGGTCCCGGACTGCCAGCGAGGATGCCCTGCCGCGAAGTTCCTTGAGCAGACGGCGCTTCTCGGCCTCGGTCAGAAACTTGGGCGGAGTTCGGGGAAGCCTGCGAAGGGTCAACGACCCGGCCGGATTCTCCCGGACGATCCCGTTCTGCTCGGCCCAGGTGAAGAACGACCGGACAGCCGCCTTGAAACGGTGCATGGACGCCGGCGAGCGGACGCCGCCCCCGGCCGAGGTCGTCACCTCCGGTGAGGTCAACGCCTCGTCGACCATGGCGTTGGTCACCTCCTCCGGGACGATTCCCGGATGCCTCCGGAGGAGCGCCTCTGACAAGTACGACAGGTCGCGCAGGTATGCGCTGATGGTGTTCTCCGAACGCCCTTCGGCTGCGAGCCTCCTTCCGAAGGCTTCCAATGCGTCGGTGAAACCGGGCCGCGCGCTGGAAGGCTCAGGACTGCTCAGCAGCCGGAGACTCGATGGCGTCGTGTTCGTCATTACGCTCTCCTCCTTTCTTGGCGCTCCGGCCCATGGGCGTGTCCTTGGGCAGGGGCAGCTTGTCGATGCGGCCGGTATCCTTGGCCCAGATCAGAAACATGCGGAGCACCCGCTTGGTCTTTTCGACCGTGGGCACGGACCGCTCCCGCCCGTTGGGCAGCTTGAGCAGCGCATCGGACTTGAAGAATTTTCCCACGTGCGGAATGAGGACGCTGGACAGCTTGCGCTCCGCACCGAAGAAGGCCTCGATCTGCTCGAAGTCCTTGCCGTAGGTGTAGAGCGTCCGCTCCTTCTTCCCCTGGGTCCGCAGGTGTTCCAGATAGGCCTGGGCGGCCTGATGCAGGGTCTCGTTCATGACTTGTTCTCCTTTCGTTTGTTGAGTTCAGGTTTCCCGGACCGGATGGTCCCGGCGTCGAAAACGCACATTCGGCACCTCCTTTCAAACGGCTCAAGTCCTTGTAATTCAAGGCTCTACGCACATTCACATACAGGCTTCGTGTGCGCCGGAAGTCAAGGCGTTCCATGCACATTCCAGAGAAACAATCAGGCCCCGGGCGGGCCGGGAGGGGAATCATGAGAAGACAGGTCGAAACGATCCTGAAGGCGCTGTTGGCGGCGAGTCTGGCGTCATCCCTGTTGGGTTGCGCCGCTGCCAGGCCGCCCCAGCGAATTCAGGACGCCATTCACACGGCGAACCGCTACATGCCGGAGTACGTGGCAGAGGCCAACAAGGCCCTGGCCGACGCGGAGCACCCGGACCGGGAGCGCCTGGCCGGCATCGGTGACCGGTTGGCCGAGGTATTGGACGCCCTGGACCGTTGGGCATCGGGGCAGGAAAAAACGCCGGAGGGGGACAAGCAATGAAGGAAATCCTGGAACGGAACAGCGAGGCCGTCCGCGAGGCTGGACGGCAACTGGTCGAGATCGGTGCGGAGTTGGCTGCCGGGAAGATCGACGATGCCCTGGCCCGGCTCGATACCGCACGGCAGGCTTACCCCGAGTGGGAGGAGCTCGATCAAGCCGCGGCTGATATCGAAGGGGTGATCCGCGACCGCGAAGGGATGCTCGCCGTCCAGCACATCCTGGCCGAGATCGTCGGCACGGTCCTCGGGTCGGCATTGAGGTCGAGGCTGCCCTGATGGCCCGGATATCCGCCAAGGAGCGCAAACTGGCGGAGACCCTGGCGGACCCGGTCCTCTGGGGACAGGGATACCTGCGCAACCGCGACGGGGGACAACGGGTCTACTGGCCGCACCAGGCGGAAGACCTGCTCTGCCCGGACAAGAATATCATCCACCTCGACGGGCGCGATGTGGGCAAGAGCGTCTGCATCACCACCGATGCCCTGCATTTCGCCTTCACCAACCGCGGCTGCCAGGGACTCGTCGCCGCGCCCCACCAAGGGCATCTCGACACGCTGATCGAGGAGATCGAGTTCCAGCTCGACGCCAACCCGGACCTCATGGTCAGTGTGGCTCTCACCAAATACGGCAAGCCCAAGATTCACCGCAAACCCTACTTCCGGCTCGAATTCACCAACGGCGCGATCCTCTACTTCCGTCCCGCCGGGGCTTACGGCGACGCTTTCCGCTCACTGCATGTGGACCGGGTCTGGGTGGACGAAGGGGCGTGGCTCACCGAGCGGGCCTGGAAAGCCCTTCGCCAGTGCCTGAAGTCGGGCGGCAGACTGCGCATCTATTCGACGCCCAACGGGCTGCGTGACACGACCTATTACCGCTTGACCGGCTCGACCCAGTTCCGGGTGTTCCGCTGGCCTTCCTGGCTGCACCCGGCGTGGACCCAGGAGCGCGAGGCCGAGCTGCTGGAGTTCTACGGCGGGCGGGACAGCGCGGGCTGGCAGCACGAGGTGGCCGGCGAACACGGCAAGCCTTCCTACGGGGCGTTCAACATCGAACACCTC
This sequence comes from Lactivibrio alcoholicus, assembly GCF_055390895.1. Taxonomy (NCBI): domain Bacteria; kingdom Thermotogati; phylum Synergistota; class Synergistia; order Synergistales; family Aminobacteriaceae; genus Lactivibrio; species Lactivibrio alcoholicus. The sequence goes on along the minus strand of NZ_AP042471.1, from coordinate 302,564 downwards.
AATCTCTGCCGACAGGACGTGGTCGAGTACCAGAAGGTCGTCGTCACCGGCGAGGAACTGCGCGGCTGCGCCACCGAGGAGGAATCTCACGACCGCCTGGAGATGCTGCTCAATCTCATGCCGCGGACCGGCGTCTTCTGGATCGGCGGAGACCTGGGCTACACCAACGACCCGACGGAGATCGTCGTTTTCCAGGAGATCGAACTGCCCGAGCGCAGGATCGTCAAACTGGTTCTGCGGGTTCGCATGGAGCATGTGGCCTATCCGCACATCGCCCAGACCATCGCACTCCTGGACAGGTACTACACCGCCGCAGGCATCGGCGTGGACAACGGCGGCAACGGAATGGCCGTCGTGCAGGAACTGCTGACCCTGGACAAGTACAAGGACTTGGCTCTCCAGGGGCGGCTACGCGGTTACGACTTCGGGGGCATGACCACCCTGGCCGTGCGCGACGGCCACGAGGTCAGGAAGCGGACCAAGGAATTCATGACCAGCCTTATCACCGGGGCGCTCCAGCGACGTCAGCTCGTGTTCCCCATCGAGGACCTGGAGATCGAGGATCAGTTCACCACCCACACCTACACGCTGCACGACGGGCGCATCGTCTACTCAAAGGGCAACGACCATGTCATCGACGCCGTGCGCTGCGCCATGCTGGCCCGGGAGCAGTCCGTCCTCAACCAAGTGGGCGAGGAGACGGTTTCCTTGGTGCCCCTGACGACCGACCCGGTGTTTATCTAAACGGGAAACGGCGGCTTGATGCGTGCGGGGTTCGTCAAGACAATCCCTTATGACGCCTCACGTTAAGCGCCTTCCATTCGAGCAGCGGTTGTGATTGTATGCGTCGCTGAAGAGATTCGTCGGCGGTCAAAAGCGTGGGGTCGATCACTCCTCGGTCCAGCAGCAGGTCCAAGAACTTACGCTCGGAGTTCGTGAAGGGCAATACTACGGATAGACCTTCACGGCATTCCCTTACAAGGCGCGCCCCGTATTCGGCTGATTCCGCTTGGACCTCGGCCGCATTGACGCGCAGCGTGGGGACCAACTGCCTGGCCAAATCCATGGCGTCGAAGTCCACATCGCCCAAGGAGACCGTCCTCCAATCCTTTCTGTTCATCGCGCCGTAGACCACGAATCCGATACGAAGGCGGTGGGAATCGAGGTTTTCCATTCGGAGAATCCGATGGCTGTCGAACAGGTCCCGCGCCTGTCTGCGCGCCAACAACGCCGCGATCTTCCCGGCCGCCAGTTCATGGCGATCCAGCACGGGAATCCCTATGGCCCGCCAAGTCCCGACGGAATGAGAGTCGCTGGTCACCACCGGCCATAACGGGACACGGAACATGAAGTTGATGTCCACTTCGAGGTTCCCGCTACGGCCGGGGGCGCTTTCATACCGCAACGACCACTTGCCTCCGGCGTGTTCTTCAGGCATCCGCCTGACGGTGAAGCCCTCCCGAGCGAAGACCGCTTGAACAGCCTGCTCGACCTTGGGACGCTCGGCGAGCATGCCATCACGATCTTCGGCTCCCACGTAGTTCAGATCGATGTCGACGGAGAGCCGGGGAACATCGAAGACGAAAAGATTCAAGGCCGTTCCGCCCTTGAGGACCAACTTCCCTTTGAGGAAAGGGTGGCTTCGCATGGCATCGAGCAGCCCAAGCAGGTGAGCGACCTTTTCGAGCACATCCGGTCTGAAGCCCGTTGCCTGCGCTTCGGCGGCCAGCTTCTCTGGGGAGATTTTCATAGTACCTCCCCCCACGCCCGTTCGAGCACTTCCCTTGGAACCACCAAGTTCCATTCCGACACGAGGCGACCGGATGTCCGCTTGGCGCGGTCCAGATAATGCGGTTGCCGGGGCCGCAGATCGTGAAGCGCCTTGAGGTGACGGTCCTCCACCATCAACGGTTCGCGGTGCTGTTCGAGAAAGAACCCCACCTTCGCCCCGGTGGTCGCGTTTCCGAGCAGGAGCGCGTACTCCACGACCTTGTCGAGGTCGAAGAATTCGACCGACTCCAGCGACCGCCAGATTTCCTCCCAGCTTCCCGAAAGGTCCGGACGATCCAAGACGTCCACCAATGTCCGCTCCAGGCTCGCAACCCGTAGCTCCATTCCGGCGCGCTCTCGGGTCGAAACGCCGACGTGGACTTTTCCCGCGCGGAGGAGAGTGTGTGGAAACCTCGTTCCCCGGAAAACATGGGAGCGGAACGTCAGAGGTCCAAGCGGGCGGGATGCCGAGTACGTGATGTGTGTATAAACCGAGTAAGCCTTTCCGTGAAACTCCAGCGCCGTATGGTGCGACAACACCGAATCCGGCGTCAGCTTCGCGGCGACGAGGAACGGATCGACCGGATACGAATCCGTATCGGCTCCCGCCGGGATGACGGCATACAACCCGCGGCGTACCCGAACGACGCGTCCGGCCTTCTGGTGGTACGCCAGGAGCGCCTCCTGCGCCCGCCCGCCGACTTCGCCATGGGATGACAGATGGTTGGCCAACTCCTCTCCGGTGAAAACCGGGTGCTTTCGGAAAAACTCATCATGTTTCATCGTCGGTGTCCTTGACTTAGTTTCACGTTACCCATAGTACTATTATGGGTTTTGAGCAATAAAGTCAAGTGCAAAAGTCTGGGCTTCTTGACGGCATCACGCGAAACCCATCTGAAATTATGGGTTTCGCGTGATGCCGTCAAGCGCTGAACAACCCGCCCACCGACGTTCCTTCCCCGCCTCCGGTAGATAACCCCAGGAGCGGGCTTTCCCCGCCACACGGCGCGAATGTCGCGCCCACAAGGGCAAGAAACCGAGAGGACCCCGGTGGAAACACGAAGCAACTCGACACCCGACAGCCCGGCATCCGGATCGGGCGCTGAGCCGATGCCGCTTTCAGCGGACGGTCTGGTGCTCGTTCCTCTTGCTGCCGCCGCGGCGTTGGACCCGTCCGTGTTCAGCAAGGTCAACGCCTCCGAAGCGATCCCGGCCTCCTGGGAGGATCGGGCGCGCAAGGCCTGGGAGTACTACCTCGAAGAGCCGCTGGTGAAAAACTGCGTCAACTCCTGGCGCACCTTCGCCGTGGGCGAAGAGATCAAGATCGCGGGCGATGACGAGAAGGTGAAATGGGAGGCCGTGGATGTCGCCGACCGCCTGGGCGTCTCCGAGTTCGTCAAGGACATGATTCTCCAACTCCTGGTCAAAGGCGACGCCGTCGGATTCAAACGCTACACCAAGGACGGCAAGGACCTGGAGGAACTGGTCTGCGTCAACCCGGTTTCGGTCAAGGTCAAGTACGCGCAAGGGCGGCTCGTCGAAGCCCGGCAGACGCCGGAAGACAATCCTGCCGCGGAAGAGGGGCTGGACCTGCCGGTGGAGCAGGTGCTCCATCTCAAGTGGGACGCGCCGGCCTTCTCGCCACGGGGCAACTCTCTCGTCCTTCCCGCTTTCCAGTCCATCGAACTCCTCCGCGATTACCGCCGGGCCGAACAGGCCATCGCCAAGCGCTGGGCCACGCCTTTCAGGCTTCTCAAAGTCGGCGGTGCGTTCGGCCAGAAGATGGTCATGCCCGACCAGAAGATGCTCGAACAGGTTCGGGACATGGTCAACAAGATGGACCTCAAGAGCGGCTTGGTCGTCCCCTTCTACGTCACGGTCGAGACCCACGGCACCGAGGGGCAGGTCCTCAACGTCGAGGACAAGGTCAAGGAAGTGAAGGAAGACATCGTCGTGGCGCTGGGCCTCTCGCGGTCGCTGGTGACCGGGGACGGCCCGAACTTCGCCACGGCATCGGTGAGCCTCCAGAAGATGCTGGTGATGATCCGGGAGATCAAACAGGCCGCCCGGATCATCCTCAACTGGATATTCAACGACTGGCTGGAGCTCAAGGGCTGGGAAGACAAGACGCTCCAGTTCCTGTTCAACGACCTCGATCCCTCGGACGCGGTCGATTTCAAGCGCCTGCTCATCGAGCTCTACGACCGCAAGCTCATCAGCCGTTCGAGCCTGCAAATCAAGATGGACCTCGATCCCGACATCGAGGCCGCCAACCGGGAGACCGAGAAGCGCTCGGTGGATCTGCTCGACGAAAAACAGATCAAGCCCATCGTCGATATGGTGACCGCCGGGATCATGGGCGTGGAGACGGCGCAGGAGATGCTCGGCCTCGACCCGGCGAAGAACCCGGCTGGGAGCCGCGCCGAAGCATCGTGGGCCGGACCGTTCGCCCGCGCAAGCATCGCCGCCGTCTGTGACGACTGCGCGCATTTCGACGGCGACCTCAACCACTGCCGGGTCCAGCGAAACGAAACCACCTTCGATACCCCGGTCTGCCGTTTCTTCGACCCGAAGACCGCCGCGATGGAACGAGGCTCCGACCGGGAAAAGGAACCGACGTCCCGGCAGGCAGCGTGCCGGGAGTGCGAGGGATGATCGGTGCGCTCGCGGCCAAACAGCCTCTTTCTCAAGCCGAAGCCATTCGTCTGGCCACGGAGAAGAGCGTCCGCGGCCGCAATCTCTATACGGAGCAAACGGTCGCCGAACTGACCGCGATGCTTGCCGCCGCCGAAGAGGAGGTGCGCCGCGCCATCCTCCGCTACAAGAGCCTCGGCTCCCTCCCTGACAACAAGCTCGCCGCCCTCGAAGGCCTCAAGAAACTGCAAACCGACATCCAGGAAACCACGAGCCGCCTGCACCGTGAGCAGACGCTGCTTTTCCGGAAGACGGCCAAGACATCCTTCCGCCAAGGCGTCTACCGCGGCATCGACGAGTTCGCCGCGGCCCAGCTTCCCTTCTACCGTGACTTGACCCCGGAAGGTATCGACAAGCTCGCCACACGAGTGTTCACCCTGGTGGACACGGATGCCCTCGATTTCATGACCAACTACAACCTGGTCCTGGCCGGCGACGTCCACCGCGAGCTGGCCGACGGCATCAAGCGTGTCGTGATGGGCGGCGTCGTCACCGGCAAGGGCGTCGAGGACATCGTCCGCGACCTCGGGCGCGTGGTGAAAGACCCGGAATCCTTCCGTTATGCCGGTTCCAAGGTGTTCACCAAGGCGCAGTATCGCATGGAGGTGATCGCCCGCACGGAGGTCCTGCGCGCCCATAACCAGGGGCGACTCAAGTTCCACGACCAGGTCGGAGTCCGGAAGCTCGAATGGATGACCATGGAGGACGAGCGGGTCTGCCCGGTCTGCGGGCCGCTGGACGGCAAGGTGTTCGACACGAACCGCTTTCCCCAGCAACCGGCCCATCCCAACTGTCGCTGCACGAGCGTGGTCGCTTGGCCGCTGGCGATCTGCGGAGGAGAGCTGGGGGCGAAAGCGGCGGCTGAACCCGCCGCGTGCATCATCCCGCCCCAGACCATCGAAGAGCAGGCGAAGACCAAGGCGGCGGAAGACGCAAAGCTCAAGGCAGCTTTCGAGGGCGGACAGATCGCCGACCTGAACACTTTGAGCGTGAAGCAACTCCAGACTCTGGCCAAGCAGAACGGCGTCTCCATCGCCAGGACCAAGGCCGACTTCATCAAGCTGCTCGATGCGGCCGAGCCCGGCGTGGACCATTCCACTCTCGCCGGAGCCGCGCTCGATGCCAAGCTCAAGGAACATAAAATCGGCCTGCTCCGCGCCAAGGACGACCTGATCCAACTCCTGGCGCAGAAACAGGCGTCCCTCAAGCAGGCGCAGCAACTGGCGGACCAGCTCAAGAAGATTCCGCCGAGCGGCGGGCTGCATGACCTCACCGTGGTCGAGCTGCAGGAGATGGCCAAAGCCAAGGGCGTCTCCCTCAACATGACCAAACAGGACGTGATCGACCTGCTCGACGAGTTGGAACCCGGCGTCGATCACAAGGCGCTCCAAGGCGCGACCCTGATCGACGCCAAAAAGAAGCACCACATCGGCCCGCTCAAGAACAAGCAGCAGCTTGTTAAGGCGCTGGAAAAGTCGGCCGGTGAGGAACTGGCGGAAAAGGCCAAGAAGGAAGCTCTCGAAGCAGCCGAGAAGGCAGCAATCAACAAGGCGAAACAGGCAGTCGAACAGACCGCTGCAAAGGTGATCGTGCCGGAGTCCCCCGCAGGATACGCCGACTTCCTCTCGGCGGTGAAAGATGCGGAATCGGCGCTCGCGGCTTCGCCCGGCCTGCCGCAGGAGATACTCGAAGGACACGCCAAAGATCTCGCCATCAAGAAAAAGCTATTCCAGGACCAGGTCTCGTCCATGAAGGTCGGCGACCTCAAGACCCTGGCCAAGGACACCAAGCTCAAGCACTGGCAGTGGGCGAACAAGGACGAACTGGTCACTCTGCTTACGGAGACCGACCCGGCCAAGATCGAGGCCGCCAAGACCGGCATCGAAACGAAGTACGCAGCCTGGTTGGAAAAGCACGGCGGCAAAAAGAAGGTTGCCGCGCCCGAACCTGCGAAACCCGCGCCGACTCCGAAACCGACGCAGCCGTCGCCGCCGGTTTTCTCCAAGAAAGGCGCGCAGTTCGAGGAGGCGGACGCGGCGTGGATCGCCAAGGGCAAATCGGGAAACTTCACATCCGCGGGCAAGGCGCAGGTGGGCGGCGCGCACAGCAAGGAGTTCTGGACCGATGAAGCGGGCGACCGCTGGCTCTTCAAGCCGGTTGAACGGGCCGGTGACGAGTTCATCGCCTTCGGAGAAGAAGCCGCCTACAAAATCGGACGCCTCATCGATCCGGACGCCGTCGAGGTCCGCACCATCCGCCTGAATGGACGCCTCGGCTCCATCCAGAAGTGGCGGACCGACCTCAAGGATCGCTTCGACTTCGCCGGATTGGACCTCACAGACCTCACCGCCCTCGACATCGAGCAGATTCAGCGGGAGCACGTCGTCGACTGGTTGATCTCCAATCACGACGGCCACGCCAAGCAATTCCTGCGGGGGCGTGACGGGAAGGTCTACGGCATCGACAAAGGACAGATCTTCAAATACCTGGGCGAGGACCGCCTGGCCGTCGACTATCACCCGAACGCCAAGTACGGCGAACAAGAACCTTTTTACAATACGGTTTTCCGCGCCGCCAAGGAAGGCAAGGTCAAGATCGATCCCGCGGCGACTCTCCGCTACATCCGCGAAGTGGAGAAGATCGCCGACGAGGATTACCTGGCTATTCTGCGTCCCTATGCCGAAGGACGATTCGGAGGGGACGAGTCCCGTAAGCAGGCCTTCTACGACACGGTCCTGGCGCGGAAGCGGAACCTGCGGCGCGACTTCGAGGGCTTCTATGCGGACGTATTGGGCCGTCGGGACTTCCGTTTCGAGGATGTGTTGGAGGCGCTGCCGAAGACGCGACTGGGGCCGACTGAGGAGGCGCTTCTTGAGGAAATCCGTTCACTCGGCTGGCAGGGGAAGGTCCTGCCCTTCGATGAGGACGACATCGAGGACCAGAACGCCCTGGTCTTCGTCGAGACCCTGAAGGGAAAGCAGCGGACCGTGGTCAAGATGAAGGTTCGGCCCGAAGCGGAGGGAAAGCTTCTGGAGGCGTTGCGCAAGGCGGGAGTCGATACTGCGACCGCCCGGGTGGGTGAGGCGCTGCCGCAGGACGTTTTCGCGCAGGACATATTGTCCGCGGTGAAGACGGTCAACCACCACGTCACGGACCAGCAGTACAACCAGGGGACGCTCAAAAAGGCTGCGGACCATCTGAAGGCGTTGAAGCGCCTGGCTGACTCGACCGACCCGGACGAAAGGGCCATGGCCCGAAGCTACATCGACTGGATCGAGAAGGTCCAGGAAGCCGCCCGTGAACACAAACCGGTCGCCGGACGGTTCGATGTATATCTCAAGAAACATGCCGCGATGGAAAAGAAACCCAAGGAGGCTCCCTTCACCGTGCGCCGGACGAAGGTGCTTCAGGCCAAACGGGAGATCAAAAACGGCGAACTCGTTGTCGTGGACGAGGCGGCGGACAACTCGGCGCTGTTCCGCGGTCGTGCCATGAAGGCCGGCGAGCAATACGAAATCGACTTCGGCGACGGCACGCGCGCCGTCTACCGCCCGTGGTCGGACAAGAACCTCTACGCCCAGCAAGGAGAATTCGAAATGGTCCTGCCAGACAGGCCGGACGTCAAGAGCCTCGAACGGGCCATGGAACGTATGGAATCACTGGGCATCAAGGCAGGTGCGGCCACGCCGCAGGACGCCGAACTTCTCTATCTTCACAAGCAAGCCTACCTCGCCAAGGTGGACCGAGAGCCGGACTACAAGCGGCTGGTCGAGGAGCTGGACCACCGGGCGGCGGGCAAGGAGGAACGGGTCCGGGAGATACGCGGCTTCTGGGAAAAACGGCTCGGTGTCAAGGACATCACCCGCATGCCGGGCTACGACCCCATGGGCGAATACCAGGCTGCTTTCAAGAATCCCGCCAAGCGCGCCGGCTACAGGCATCAATACCGCTTTGACATTTCCGACGCGGACATCGAGAAGCAGATGAAGGGATACGGCCTTCACCACCGGCTGACCAACGGCGAAGACGTGGCGTCGTTCATCGACGCGGCGCTGGGAAACAACGGAGCCATGGTGAGCACGGTCGAGAAGCTGCGGGCCGGTGTGCCGGTGGGCGGGATGTCGCCGGAAGCGGACATGGACACCGGCGGCGCGAGCTATTTCTTCACTCGGATCAAGAAGCTCCCGACGGCCGGAGGGTCGTCTGATACGGGGCTCTACTTCAAGAAGCGAATGCTCCGGCGCATGGACGCCATCAGCTATGACCACGATGCCTTCGGACGGGTGAGGGACGAATACGTCTCGAACCACCGGGGGAGCACGCCCGAGGAGTGGAAACAGTTCGCCCGCCGAGGCAGCAACGAGACGATCTTCAAGTACTCGGTGACCCTGCTGGACAACATCGACGTGATCGTGGTCGGAAGCGAGCGGGAAAAACAACGGCTGCTGGAGGTCTTCCGCAACCGCAAAATCATGAAGCTGCCCGACGGCCGCAAGGTCGAGGACATCGTGCTGGTGAGGTGAGCATGAAAGAATTCATCGAAAAAGAAAAGGCCCGACTGCAGGCGCTCTTCGAGCCGTTCAACACCGGAGGCTCCTGGATGACGCTGGCGGACAAAGGCCGGACGCCGGTCCGGGTTGGTATCGTGGACGGGTTTATCGTGACCCGCGTGGCCCCGCAATTCGACGCCGGCGGGGATGTGACGCGTGTCGATTTCTGGCTTCTCATCCGGCTCTCCGGATACGACGAGGGCTTCCAACACGCCCACACCATCAAGGTCGTCTCCTGGTCGCAGGACGACACCTACCTGCTCGATCTGCTCGATGATCGGGATCGCAGGTTCCATATTGAGCTCATCTTCCCTGACCAGGAACCCAACGAGGCGGCGGACTGGAAGCGCTGGCGAGACTATAAGGCCGGAAACCTGGACCGATTCGAACGGATCGACGCGGAGCTTCTGACCGAGCACACCCTCATCGCGGAGGAATGGGAATGAAGCTCAGACACATGATCGAATACGCGCTCCGCGACCGTATCCGCAACCCGCGCTATGAACCCATCGGCGTTTGGGCTCAGGGCCCGGGACCGGGTTTGGACCTGGTGATCGAGTTCCTGCCCGGAAACGCGGACGTCGAGGAAGACGCTCAGTGGGTGGTCAACCGGCTGGTGGAGCAAGGCGTACGCAGCCTCCCTGATGATTTTCTGGCTTACCACCAGGGCATCCTTTCCCAATACCGCGGCATGCGCGGTCCCGTTATCCAAACCGACGAATACCCGTCCACCGAATCTTGCGCCCGGTCGGTTATCGACCGGATCAAGTCGGGCCGCATCTCCTGATTCCTCCTCCGACACTTTTCGACGGTCTCCGGTAGGTATCCAAGCGACAGGGCTCTCGGCCTGATTTCGGGGTTCACCCCGGGCACGGGCCGACCGCCCACCGGCATCAACCGGATTTGTCGCGACATGACCGGAGAACCGAATGGAGCTTTTCGCAACCGACCGTGAACGGCTGGCGTTCCTCCTCGAAACGGACGCCGCCCTGGACATGGACTTCGAGGCGCTCGAGGCCCAGGCCGAGGCGGCTGCCGAGGAGCCGTCGCCGGAAGAGCGGCCAAAATACATCACCAACTACATCGGCTCGAAGCAGAAGCTGGTCGACTGGATTTGGAAACACACGCCGGAGGGGGTGGAATCCGCGGCCGACGCCTTCTCTGGTTCGGCGGTCGTGGCCTACATGTACAAGACCAAGGGCCTGCGGGTCCTGGCCAACGACCGGCTGCGCTACTGCCACCACGCGGCCCGGGCGATCATCGAGAACGACAAGGTGCGTCTCTCCGATGAGGACCTGGAGGCGCTGCTCGCGGACAACCCGAAGGCCGGAACCTTCGTCCGGGACAACTTCAAGGGCATCTTCTTCGCCAAGGGCGTCCACGGCCTGATCGACACGATCCGGGCCAACGTCGACAAACTCTCGGGTTTCAAGAAAGACATCGCTCTCTTCGCCCTGGGCAAGACCTGCATGTCCGGCAAGGGCGGCTTCGGGCATTTCTCGTCGTCGACCCGCTACGGCAAGCGCGAGGACACCCCGGAGGAATTCAAGGAGCGGCTGCGCAAGAACGTGGCCCGCATCAACGCCCTCGTTTTCGACAACGGCAAGGAGTGCAAGGCATCCCGCAAGGACATCAACGACTTCCTGCCGGAGGCCAAGGCCGACCTCGCCTATTTTGATCCGCCTTACGCCACGGAGTTTTCGACCACCAACTACGAGAAATCCTACCACTTCGTGGAAGGACTGATGACCTATTGGGAGGGGCTGACCCTTGTCGAAGACTCCAAGACCAAACACTACGAGACCGACCACAAGACCGTGACCCGCGCCAACGCCGCGGAGTTCTTCGAGTCCTTCCTCGGCAATGCCAAGCACTTCCCGCACTGGCTCATTTCCTACCGGGACCATGCCTATCCGAACGAATCGGAAATGCGACGGATCATCGCCTCCCTGGGACGGGATTCGTCGATGCGCTCCCACGATCACCATTACGCCATCACATCCCGGCACGGCGAGGCGTCCCACGCCAAGGAACGTCTGTTCATCTGCCGCAGAGCCGAGGGCGCGGAGCGGTCCGCCAAGGCGTCCACAGAGGACAGCCTGCGGGCAGAAGCCGTCTGGGAGGAAACCGAGAATGAGGTGCGCTTTCGCGTCCGGAACCCGGACGAGTTCGAACCCGACAGCTTCCGCCGCAAGCCCCTGGAGGGCGTCGACGGCGTGGCGATCATCATCGGACGCTTGAAGAAGGAGTTCGTGCCCGAAGGCGGCAATCCGCGCTCCATGGTGCTGCAGGCCTACCGGTTCGTCCGCAAGACGGAGAAGAACCCGGACGGCTGGACCATGGAAAAAGCCAAGGAGTGGATCGACAAGCACGAAGCCGGACGGGCCGTGGATGCCGCCCTGCGCGTGGAGGAGAACCTGATCGCTCTGGCGGATGCGCCGCTGGGCGAATCGCTGGACCTCTTGAGCTGCCAAACCGGGAAAGCGGAATCGGTCCGCGTCACCGGTTTCATGGGCAGCAAGTACCTGATGCTCGGCTGGATCGAAAGCCATGTCCCCAAGGACGCGGAGAGCATCCTCGATGCTTTTTCAGGCGGGGCCAACGTCGCCTATCACTTCAAACGCAAAGGGCTGAAAGTCATCGCCAACGATCTCCTGCGGTATCCCCACCATCTGGCGCGGGCCGTGGTGGAGAACTCCAGCGAGACTCTGAGCGACGAGGACGTGGACCGAATCCTCGCCCCCAATGCGGACGCGGGCACCTTTATCGTCGATCACTTCTACGGCTACTACTACACCAAGCCGGTGCTCCGGTGGCTCGACCAAGTCTGGGCGAACATCCAGAAGCTTCACGGCTACAAGAAAGATCTGGCGCTGGCCGCGCTCGGCACCACCGTCAAGGCGAAGAGCGCCTTCGGTCAGTTCTCGCGGTCCAAGATGCACCGCAAGGCAGACCTCGACACGGATGCCAGCCTGGAGCAATCCCAGCTCTCCAATCCGCCGCTGTCCAAGTTCATCGAGTCGTTCCGGCGCTCGGTGGGCCAGCTCAACCGGCTCGTCTTCGACAACGGCAAAGAGTGCAAGGCCTTCAACCTGGATGCGGCCGAAGCGGTCCGGCGATTCGGCGCGGACGTTCTGTATCTGGACCCGCCCTACGTCACCGAGTTCGGCAGCAACGATTACGAGGACTCCCTGCATTTCATCGAGGGTCTCATGACCCGCTGGGCGGACAAGGAACTCCAGGACAATCCCCGCCGCAACTATCCGTCCCGGACGCGTTACACCAAGGAATCGATCCGTTCCCTGATGGAGACGATGGCAGCCGACGCCCGGGGTAAATACGGCACGGTGCTCCTCTCGTACCGCGACCGGGCTTTCCCGCGGGAAGAGGAAATCAAGGAGATATTCGCCGAGCACTACGGTCTCGTCCGTGTCCGCGGCATGGAGGTGGACTACAACATCGCCAAGGACATCGGCCGGGAAGGTAAACACGCCCGGGAACTGCTCTTCGTCGCTTCCAAATCACGCGGTGCGGCGCGCTCCAAAGCGGATACGCGGGCACCGGCGGCATGTCACACCTCGTTCCCTGTAGAGCTGTCGCTCGATACGTTCACCGGGCTCCAGACCGAAGCGGCGGCATTGGACCAGGCCGCGGGCGATCCGCAGTTCACCTTCATCCTCTGCCGGGCCGGCACGAACAAGAACGGCGACCACTTCACCCCAGACGAACTGGCCGCCCGTTACATGACGGCGGTCAACAAGAAGATCGACCTGAAGCATTCCCAGGATTTCACCGACATCGTCGGCGGCATTGTGGGGGCGGATTACGTGGAGGACGAAAGCGGCGGCCGGATCGAGTGCGCGGGCGAACTCTATGTCTCCGACAGCCCGCACGCGCAGTTGGCCTACAAGCTCATCCGCAAAGGGATCATCTCCCAGGTCTCCATGGAATGCGACTACGAGGAAGGCGAGTGCTCGATCTGCGGCAAACGCGTCGTTTCGAAGAGCGATTACTGCGTCCACCTGCGCAAGAACAAAGGCGGCGAGCTCCAGGGGCAGCCCGTCTACGAAATCCTCCACGGCGTCACTTTCACCGGGCTCGGGCTCCTCGACCGCAAAGGCGCGGACGAAAACGCCCGCATTCTGAAAGTCGCCGCGGCGGAAAACGATGGTTCGACAACCCACTTTGAAGGAGGTCCGACAATGGACGAGAAACAAAAGGATACCGAGGAACGGGCGGCGGAAGCCGCCAAGAAGAAGGACGACGGCGGCGGTGGGACCGCGCCCGATGACAAGACCCGGCTCAAGGAGTTGGAGCGGGAGAACAAGGAACTCAAACAGCAGGTTCTCGCGCTGCAGAAGCAGCTCGAGGAACTGGAGGCGGAGAAAAAGGCCGCCGCGAACAGGAGCCGGGCCCAGAAGCTCCTGCGCAAGATCGAAAAGAGCGGGCTGGCATTCGAGAGCGACGAGGATCGCGAACAGGAGATGAGCCGTCTGGCCGGTCTTTCCGACGACGCCTTCGCCGCCAGCGAAGCCGCTTTCGAGCGGATGATGAAGGCCGGTTCCCGCGGTCACTCCGAGGACAAGGGCGCGAAGGACCGAGGAGCGGGCGCGGAAACCACGAAGGCGTCATGCGGTTGCGACGACCCGCCCCTGCGCAGCGACGCGGGCGTCCGTCCGAAGGACGTGGAAGACAAAAAGACGAGCCTCGAGGACCGGCTGAAGAGCGGCTTCATGGCCGCCTACCGGCAACGAGTGGCGACGGCGACCGGCGAACCGGTTTCGACCAACTGACAAAGGAGGAATGACCATGGCTTTCATCAATCCCAATCACCGGGGCCTCGCATACGGCGACGGCTACCTGCAGGGCGACGGCCAACTCGGCCAGGTGGTGAGGATCGTCGGCAACGACCTCTTCGCCGTGAACACCACGCCGACGGCCAAGTCCTTCGGCATTCTGATCAAGGACTACAAGAACGGAGAGATGCCCGGCATCTACTGCATGGGCGGCGTCTACGAGACCGACGTCTTCGAAGGGACCGTGAATCCCGGCGACGACCTGAAGGTTTCGGCCAACGGCAAACTCACCGCGGGCGTGCAGGCGGGCGAGGAAGTCATCGCCCGGGCCGTCTCCGTCTCCGGCGGAACGATCAAGTTCCGGATGCTCATCTGATTACAGGAGGAAAACGATATGGAGACGATCCGCATGAACGTGCACAGCCAGGAATACATGGAGACGATGGCGCGCCTGATGTCCGAGGCGCTTGAGTCCCCGGAAGGGATGCGCGCACTGGCCGCGGCCATCGCCGAACCCATCGAACAGGAAATCAAGCGCAAGGAAATCTCTTCGCTCCTGCTCACGAAGCACACTCTGCCCAAGGGAGAGCGCCCTCTTTACCAGAAGAAGCCCAAAGTGAAGGCCTACTGGATTTCCACCGAAGGCGAGGCTCAGGAGCAGGAAGTCGGCAAGGACGAAGTGGAGTTTCCCACCAACCGCATCCACTCCGCACCCATGGTCGACGTTTCGGTGCTCAAGAACGGCAACATCGGCACCCTGATGGACATCCAGACCTCGGCCGCGGACGAAATCCGCAAGGAGATCGACAAGCGGACCATTACGGTGCTTTCGGCGGCGGTTCCTGCGGCCAACACCGTGGAGGTGACCGGCGCGACCCTCACCGAGGAGGCGCTCAACGAGGCGATCTCCATCATCGAAGACCTCGAGTTGACGGTGAAGTACATCGTCATGAGGGGCCGGCGTTTCAATGACCTGCGGGGCTGGAACCTCGACCCGGAAACCAAAGCCGAACTGCGGGCCAAGGGCGTCATCAAGAACTACGGGACCGGCGGCATTCTGTTGACGGCCGCGCAGGCCATCGACGAGGTGCTGCTCATCCCCGACGAGGAAGTGGGCAAGTTGCCGGTGCGCGAAAACCTCAAGACCGAAGCCATCGAGCAGAAGACCCGCTTCAAGACGGGCTGGCTCGTCTGGTCGGAACTGGGGCAAGGCATCACCCGCCCGGACATTCTCGCCAAGATCAAGATTCTCGGCTGACGGAGGTGAACCGTGACGGTGAAACTGAAGAACATCCGACCGGGAGTCCTGATCATCGCCGACGCCAAGCTGCGTCTCGATCCGGGCGAGACCTTTGAAACGGACGCGCTTTCCCCCCAAATGGAATCGGCGTTGTCCGCGGGAAGGCTCGCGCGGATGGACGGCAGAGATGATAAGCCGAGAGAGGAATCAACCTCGTCGGCCGAGCCGCGGCGAGAGGACATCACCGATCTTACCGCAGCCGAGGCTATTTCCCGGATCGGCGTCGAAAAGGACCCTGACAAACTTAAAGCCCACTTGGCGGGCGAGAAACGACGAACGGTGATCGACGCCCTCAAGAAGCGGCTGACGGAGGTGGAAGGTGGCGCTGGCTGATCTCGTCGTCGTTCTCCGGACCGACCTGTCCGACCCCCAGGCCGAGCTGTTTACCGATGACGTCCTTTCCCGATGCATCCTGAAGGGCGTGTATCGTTTGGCGCGCGACCTGGAGCTTTCCATGTCCGTCGTGAACGGAGAGGTGGTTCCGGAGCCGGAAGGTGAGACTCGTGAACTGCTGCTTTTACTTGGCCAAATACATGCCTGCCAGGTCATGCGGGCCCAGACCGCCAATGCGTTTTCCTTTTCCAGCGGCGACAAGCGGGTGGATAAAACCAAGCAACCGGAGCATTGGGCCGGGATCGAGGAAGACCTCAAGGCCGTGTACAAGCAGCGGCTGAGTGAAATCAAACCGGGAGCCGCCGCATCCCCCGAGGACTACATCATCACCCCCGGAGGACTCGCGCCGGTCATCTACGATCAAGGAAGCGAGCTTGAGCTGTGACCCTGCTGAGCGATCCCGAGAAAGCGGCGGCCGCCGGGGACGTAAAGGAACTGATCTTGGCAAGCTCACAGGAAGCCGCGTTGCTGCGTGCAGT
Organism: Lactivibrio alcoholicus; assembly: GCF_055390895.1. Lineage (NCBI taxonomy): Bacteria > Thermotogati > Synergistota > Synergistia > Synergistales > Aminobacteriaceae > Lactivibrio > Lactivibrio alcoholicus. The sequence continues at coordinate 286,582 of NZ_AP042471.1, read as the reverse complement.
CCCCGGCGAGCGATTGTATGGATCGGACGACGCCTCGTTCACTGAAGTGGAGACCTTTCCGCTCGAGTTCATCGAAACGCCGCCGGAGGACCTCGCCAACAAGATCGACGCCATGGCCTGCGTGCTCCCCGCCCTGGATGTGAGACCGGAAGACCGGGTGCGCAGCGGGGCGGACGTTTTTCGGGTTCAGACCGTAGTGGAAGAGCGCCTTTTCGGCGTCGCGACCCACAAGGTGCTGAAGCTGGTGCGCATCCATGGGAGTTAAGCGTTTCGGCGACTGGGAAAAGGCGAAAGCGAAGCTGGCCGCCAATCCCGGAGCCCGGCTCGCCCTGGCGATCCGGCAGGCGACCATCAAGAACGCCATTCTCCTCGTCCGCGAGATCAAGCGCGGCATCCGGTCCCAGGCTCCTGGCGGAAAGGCGTTCGTCAAATTGGCCGAGAGCACCATCGCACGCAAGGGCTCCAGCAAGGCCCTGATCGACACCGGCTTCCTCGTCAATTCGATCACTCAGCGCATCCTTTCGGACCGGGCTTTCGTGGGACTCCTGCGCGGCACTGTCAACAAGGACGGCGACGACCTGGTGAACATCGGCGCGGTGATGGAGTACGGAGCCACCATCCAGCACCCCAACGGCGCGGTGATCGTCATCCCGCCCCGTCCCTTCCTGCATCCCACGATGGAAAAGTACCGCGAGCAGATCATCGAGAACTACCGCCAGGCCATCCGCGCTGCGCTCTGATCCCCGCCGACACTTCCCGTCCGGCTCCGGTAGGTATCCAGCGGAAACGTTCGCTTGAGCCGGAGGAACCGGAATTGGAAACCGTTCGCACAGTCGTTGAAAACCTGATCCGCCTGATTAAAGCGGAGATCGACCCGGACGCGGTGCTCGTCGCCGCGGACGATGTCTTCGAGGTGCCCAACGTCCCGAGCTTGATCCTGCAGGGACCGACGCTGGCGGAAAACGGCGACCGCCGCACCATGGCCCACATAGTGGAGAAGGATGTCCCGAACCTCGTTTATGAACAGTGTCGGCATCCCCGGCTCTACCACCTCGACTTCGACGTCATCGTCACCGCCGGCCATGAAGGCGATCTGCTGGACCTCCAGGAACGGGTGGCCCGTTTCTATCAGCTCCACCCGGTCCTGGCCGTGGAAGACCGTGGCTCCCTCAACCTGACGGAGATCGTCCCCTTGGGCGGGTTGCGACGGGTGAACCTGTCCAACCTGCGCCAGAGCAGCGGCCGCTGCCGGATCGAGGATTGCCCGGTTTACGACGGCCTCGTCGAAACGGGCCCGCTCATCAAAGACCGCCGCTTCGAGTTCCGGGACGGCGTCGAGGAGGATCGGCTCCATACCCCATGAAACAAGGAGGAACCACTGTGATCGAAATCAAGAATCTTATGTTCCAACCGCTCACGTTCCACCTCGCGGGAAGCGGTCGGGGGCTTCATCTGAATCCCCGCGAGCGCAGAACGCTGGGTGAGGACGACATTTCCCCCGAGATCGATGCCGCGGCAAAGCGGGGCTTCGTGTCGCTGACGCCGGCGACGCCGACCGTTCCCGAACCCGAGACGGCGCGGGAAGAGCCGGTCGAGACCGAGACGGAGAACACCGGCGCAAACGGCGGCAAACGTCGGAAACGGAGGTAACCCATGGGCACGTATCTTTCACCGGGCATCTATACCCGCGAAGTCGACTTCAGCTTTTACGTCAAGCAGATATCCACCTCTTCCTGCGGCATGGTGGGTGTGGCCGAACGCGGCCCTATCAACAAGCCTGTTCTGGTCACGAGCTGGGAGCAGTTCATCAACAAATTCGGCTCCTACCTGCAGGCCGGATACCTCGCCTACGCCGCAAGGGCGTTCTTCGACAACGGCGGCTCCGTTCTTTTCGTGAACCGCATCGCCCATCTGACCGACCCCACGGATCGGAACACATTGACCGCCGTGAAAGCCCAGGTCGTCCTCAAGGACCGGCGCGTGGCGACGGCGTCACTTGTGACCGGCACCGTCGGCACGGATCGCATCGCGTGGCGGGCTATTCAGCCGGGGGCCGCGGGAAACGCCGTCTCCGTCGAACTCGTCGTTTCGGGAAACGATACGCCGCTCTCCGTCGAGGTCTTGGGACAAGCAATCACCGTCAACCTGGCGACCGACGGGGCGGGCGATCCTGTTTCCACAGCGGACCAGGTGGTCGCCGCGGTCGTCGGTTCTCCGGATGCCTCCGCGCTGGTCACGGCGGAAACTCAGGATGCGGGTATCGTCCAAGCCGCAGCCTCGGCAAGCTTGTCCGGAGGCATGAACGCGATGGACACGCTCAAGGTGCGGGCGGCGGATGAAGGAACCTGGGGCGCGCGTCTCTCCGTTCAGGTCGAAGACGGTTCCCTCGATCCGACCGGCGCGTTCAACCTGGTGGTCCGCCACAAGGGTGAGGTTGTGGAGGTCTTCAAGGACCTCTCGATGGACGAAGCGGCTCCGAACCATGTCGAGCTTGTCGTCAACGAACGGTCGGACTTCATCATCGTCGAGGACCTCGGCGCGGCATCCGGCCTTCCGGCGGACCGTCCCGTCATCGGAGCATTCGAACTCTCAGGCGGGAACGATGGTCTCACCGGATTGGACGACGCCGACTACTCCGGCGATCCGTCCCAGCACACCGGCTTCTACGCCTTCGACGAGATCGACGCGCTGAACCTGATCATGGTTCCGGGCGTCACGACCGCCGAGGTGATCCACGCCGGCGTCACCTACGCGGAAAACCGCCAAGACCTCATGCTTCTGGCCGAAGCGCCCATTCACCTCGAACCCCTGGAAGCGGTGGATTTCCGCAAGGGCCAGGGGATGTACTCCCACGGGGCGTTCAACTCGTCTTATGCCGCGCTCTACTATCCCTGGATCGAGATCAACGACCCGGTGACCGGCAAGCGCAAGCTCGTTCCGCCCAGCGGAGCCGTGGCCGGGTGCTACGCCCGCAGCGACAAGAAGACCCATGTCTGGTACGCGCCCGCGGGCATCGACCGCGGCCGGGTCTTCAACGCCTTGTCCCTGGGCTACAAGACCAGCCGGGGCGAGCGGGACGTCCTCTATCCCGAGGGCGTCAACGTGATCGCTTCCTTCCCCGACAGCGGCATCAACATCTGGGGGCAGAAGACGCTGCAAAGCCAGCCTTCGGCGCTCGACCGAGTGAACGTGCGGCGGCTGATGATGTTCATCGAGGAAGCCATCGCCGAGTCCTCGCGCTTCGTGGTCTTCGAACCCAACAACCCGCAGACTTGGCGCGCACTGATCCGGTTGATCAACCCCTTCATGCAGGACATCAAGGACAAGGGCGGGCTCTACGACTTCGCCGTCCAGTGCGACGAGGAGACCAACACCCCGGCCGTGATCGACCGCAACGAACTCGTGGCGCGCGTCTTCGTCAAGCCGACCAAGACGGCGGAATTCATCGAGCTCAACTTCGTGCTTACCGCCACGGGGGCTGATTTCAAAGAGATATTCAAGACCGGGTAAGGAGGTAAGTCATGCGCAGCGGCAACATGCCCAAGAGTCTGTATCAGAACTGGCAATTCGCCATCGAGGTGAACGGCTTCGACGTGGCGCTTTTCAAGAAGGGCCAGGAACCCAAGACCGAGTTCGAGGAGGTGGCCTTCGCGCCCGCCGGTTCCATGTTCGACCAGAAGGTGGCCGGACGGGTCAAGTTCGAGGACATCACCCTGGAGAAAGGGATTCTCCAGGACGGTTCCGACGAGGCCGCCAGGGAGTGGATCAAGAAACAGGTGGACGTCAACGCCGTGGTCGGCGGCCTGCCCAACGACTACATGCGCGATATCGACCTCGTCCGCTACGACCGAACCGGAAACGAAACGCGACGGTGGACCCTGCACGGCGCGTGGATCAAGGTCCTGGAGTACGACGAACTCGAGGGCGCGAACACGGACAACACCATCGAGAAGCTCAGCATTTGCTTCCAGTATTGGACCTGATCCGAGGAGGTAGATCATGCACACATTTGAACTGCCGAGCGGCATCGAGATCGAGCTCCGGGAGATGACCGGAGCCGAGGAGGAACTGCTCACCAACCAGCGTCTCATCCGCACCGGCGACGCCGTGAACCAGGTGCTCAAGAACTGCATCGTGCGGCTGGGGGACAGCGACGAACCGACGGTCAAGGATGTGCTGGACCTCCTCTCCGGGGACCGGCTGTTTATTCTGGTCCGGCTCCGTCAGATCTCGCTCGGCGACGAGGTCGAACTGGAACTGACCTGCCCGAACACCGCCTGCCGGGGATCGAACCCCATCACCGTCAACCTGGACGAACTGGAGGTCACGCCTTACGGAGAGGAACGGGAATTCGCCTTCGCGCTGCCCGGTTCCGGAGGCAAGGTCCGGTTCGGTTACTTGGATGGCCACAAGGAGAAACGGCTGGCTGCTCTTAAGGAGCCTTCCATCTCCTCCGCCATGTTGATCCGGATCATCGACATGGACGGCGCGCCGCCGACCAAGAAGCTCATGAACGATATGTCAATGCGTGACCGCAGCGCCCTCCGGCAGGAGATGCTGAGGGTGGACGCGGGAATCGACACGACCGTGGAGACCGACTGCCAATCGTGCGGGACGCGCATCCGCACCCGGCTGGAGGCGGAACCGGGTTTTTTGTTTCCCGGAGTTCGCTTGTAAGGGACGCGTTTTTCCTCGCCTACGGCGGGCTCCACTGGAGTTTCTCGGAAACACGGGCGCTGCCGCTCTCGGTCCGCCGCGAATTCGTGGAGGCACTGGAGCGGCAGCTTGCTTTCGAGCGTGAAGAAATGGAGCGCAGGCGCACATGAACGGAGATCTCGGGCTCGGCGTCATCGTCTCGATGAAGGACGCGTTCTCGCAGAACGCGGCCCGGGTCCAGTCGTCCATGCAGTCCCTGGACGCGACAGTGGCCGCCTCCAGCGAGCGGATGACGCGCAACCTCGACCGCATCCAAAAGGGCACCATGATGATCGGCGCGGGACTGGCGCTCATGGCCGTGCCCGTCGGACTCATCGCCTCCACCGCCGCGACACAGAAAGCCCTGGGCGAAATGGCGTCGCTCGGCACCAAGGACCTGCGCGCTCTCGAAGACGCCGCCGAGAGCTTCACCAACACCTGGGCCGGATACAGCAAGGCCGAATTCATCGGGGCGGCCTACGACGTAAAGTCGGCGCTCGCCGGCTTGAGCGACGAAGCCGTGGGAACCTTCTCCGCCATGGCCGCGCTCACCGCCAAGGCCACCAAGGCCAGCATCCAGGAGATGGTCGGCACCTTCACCACCGGGTACGGCATCTTCAAGCCGATCATGGCAAACATGACCGACATGGAGTGGGCGAAGGCATTCTCAGGTGCGATGGCGCAGACCGTGGCCGTTTTCAAGACCACCGGCGCGCAGATGGCGGAAGCGATCAAGAACATCGGCGCGGTGGCCGCTTCCTCCAACATTCCTCTCCATGAACAACTCGCCATTCTCGGTCAACTGCAGACCACGATGCCCGGTTCGGAAGCCGGAACACTCTACAAGGCTTTCATCATGAAGGCTGCCGAAGCCGGTGAGCAGTTGGGGCTGTCGTTCATCGATTCGAGCGGGAGACTCAAAGGGATCATTCCCATCCTCCAGGAGGTCAAATCGCGGTTCCCGGACCTTTCCCAGGCAGCCGCACAGGTGCAGATCAAGAAGGCTTTCGGCTCCGACGAGGCGGTGAAGTTCCTGCTCCAGATGTCCCAGGGAATGGAGTCCCTGGAGGGCAACATCAGCTCCATCGAACAAGCGATGAAGAGCGGCACCGCCGTCACCGAGGAAATGGCGAGGGCCATGAACATGGATATCGGGAGTCAGTTCCAGCTTTTGCGCCAGCAGGTCGGAAACCTCGCTGAAATCCTCGGCCGCACGCTCCTGCCGGTGGTGACTCCGATCATCCAGGGGATATCGAAGGCCGTCCTGTTTTTCCAGAAGCTCGCACGTTCGATGCCGGGGTTGACCAGGGTCCTCCTGACCTTGTCCATGGCGCTGGGTGCCGTGTTGGTCGTCGTCGGGGGAGTGATCGCCGCGGCGGGGACCATCGGCCTGATGCTCCCCGCCATCAAGGCGGGGCTTGCCGCCATGGGCGCGGCAATCGCCGGTGTGGGAAGCACGTTCGCGGCATATTTCCTTCCGGTGGTCGCAATCATCGGTGGTGTGATACTCGCCGTCTATCTCCTCAAACGAGCCTGGGAGACCAACTTCGCCGGCATCCGGGACACCATCCTCGGCGCGTGGGAAAAAGTGCAACTCGTATTCCAGGGAATCCGGGCGCTGATCACCTCGCTCTCCGGCGGAGCCGGAACCATGTCGGCCGACCTGGCGCAGAAGCTCGAACAGGCCGGGCTGATGGGACTGGTGGTCACGGTCTTCCGCATCTACTACCGGGTGCGCCAGTTTCTGACCGGCTTGTGGGAGGCCTTTTCCGACGCGTTCGGAAAGATCAGGGCGGTTCTCGAACCTGCGGTCCGTGCGCTCATGCAGGCTTACGGCATGCTGTACAAAGCGATCTTCTCGGTCCTTGAAATCTTCGGTCTGGCGGCATCTTCCGCTGATGCCTCCTCCTACCGGAGTCTCGGCGAGACACTCGGCACGGTGCTCGGTGTGATCGCCAAGGTCGGCGCGTATCTCCTCAAGTTCGTCATCTACAACTTGGCGGCCGTCATCACGGTGGTGGCTTGGGTGGTGCGCGCGGTCGTCTGGCTCGGCAAGACCATCGTCACCGCCTTCATCGAGGCGGGGAAGTTCATCTACAAGTTCTTCCTGCCGGTCAGGCTTTTGGTCGAGGCGCTCCGCATGGCGGCCCGGGTCGTCCATACAGTCTGGCAGGTCCTCACCGGCGACATCTCCGTGCTCGACGGGCTCAAGGCCATCGGCGGCGCGGTCTTTGATTTCCTGGCCACGCCGTTCCGCTGGGCCCGGGACGTGATCGTCGGTGTCTGGGATTTCATCAAGGGACTCTTCTCCGCCGTTGGAAGTTTTTTCGCTTCCGCGGCATCGGCTTTGGCTGCAGCCTTCATGAACCTGCCTCTGGTCCGGACGCTGGCCGATGTCTTCGGCGCGGTGCGGGGATTCTTATCCGGCGACACGACTTTCTTCGAGGCGGGCAAGGCGATTCTCGTAGCCGTCGGCAAAGGCATCTGGTCGGCGGTCACTTATCCGTTCGAGATGCTCAAGAAGGCTCTCGGGTGGCTCCGCAGACTGCTGCCTTTTTCAGACGCGGAGACCGGCCCACTGTCGGACCTCACCGCTTCCGGCGCGTCTCTTCTCAAGACGCTGGCCAAGGGAATGCTCGGTGTTCTCGCTCTGCCGGGCAAAGTTCTGAGTCTGGCGCTGCAAAGGATGATGGACGCGGTCCGCTGGGTGTGGGACGGCTTGAAAAATCTGGGAAGCGGCATCCTTGCGGCGGTCACCTGGCCGTTCAGGAAAGGAGCGGATGCCGCGTCCGCCGTCTGGCGTACTGTCGGCACTGCGGCATCGAGCGCTTGGAACGGCATCACAACGCTCGGTCGTGGGGCTTCGGACGTGTTGGTCGCGCCCTTCGGTTGGATGCAGTCCGCAGCCGGGACCGCATGGAACGGCATCGTGAGCGCCGCAACCGGATTTTGGGGGAGCCTCGGGAACATCGGGCGCACGGCTTGGTCGCTCGTCAGCACGCCCTTTTCGTGGATCGCCGGTTCCGCGGGAGCAGCCTGGGACCGGGTTCAATCCTCAGCCGGCGCGGCCTGGGATGGAATCGCCAACCATCTGCAGGGCGGATGGAGCCGGATCGGTTCGCTGTTCCAGTCTTCCTGGTCGCTGCTTTCCGCGCCCTTCGACTGGATCGCCGGGAGCGCTTCCTCCGCCTGGAGCCGGATCATCGGCACGGCGTCGACGGCATGGGACACTCTCAAGACCATGGCGCAGAGCGCCTGGGAGTGGATCAAGGCCCCGTTCGAGGGACTGGCATCGGTCGCATCGTCCGCATGGGAACAAGTTAAGACCGCCGCATCGAACGCCTTCGGCTCATTGGCATCCAGCGTATCCGCACTGGCGGGCTCGGCGTTCGAGAGCGGCAGGGCGTTCATGACCGCGGTGGGTGACGGCATCAAGTCCGCCGTGAGCGCGCCGTACCAGGCGGCGAAGTCGGCCCTTTCGTTCGTGCGGAATCTGCTGCCTTTCTCCGATGCCAAGGAAGGCCCGCTCGCGGACTTGACCCGAAGCGGCGCTGCGCTGATTCAGACCCTGGCCGGAGGCATCACCAAGGCCGCCTCAGCGCCCGCCGAGGCCATGACGCGCGCATTCGGGTTCATGACCGGGCTGACCGGTAAGATCGCCCCTCCGGCCATGTTGGCGGGAACCCTGGCGCTCACACCGGGCATGACGGCGGAAGCACCGACGCTTGCCTCTTCCCTGGAAAGCACCGGAGCGGCGGTTCCGATGGAGCGGCAGACCGCTTCTCTCCCCACCGGCCAGGCTCGTCTTCTCGGCGAGACCAAAGGATCGCTCGGTCCGGAGTCCGGCATGCCGTCTGCACCTCCAGGAGAGACGCTTCGCCCGGTGCTCGAATCCTTGCTGGCGAAGATGGAGCAACTCGGCGAGCGGCCCATCGAGGTGTCGGTTACCACGCTGCTCGACGGACGGCAGGTGGCCCGTTCCGTGTACCGGGACCTGCGAGAACGCAAGATCAAGAACTACGAGACGCTGTGAGGACCGCATGAAACGGGTATTCATATGCAGCCGGTACGCCGGGGACGTTCCCCGGAACACGGCGACCGCCGAACGGCTCTGCCGGAAGGCGGTGGAGCGAGGTTGCGCGCCCTTCGCGCCGCATCTGCTCTACACGCGCTTCCTGGATGACGGGAAGACCTCCGAACGCGAAGCGGGCATCGCCTGCGGCCTGACGTTCATGGAGATCTGCGACGAGGTCTGGGTGTTCACCGGCGAAGGCCTTTCCGACGGCATGCGACGGGAAGTCGATCATGCCCGGCGTCTGGGCAAGCCCGTAATCGAGTTGGAGGTGATGTAGCCGTGGCTTGGGACCAGAAAGAGATCACCGCGTACCTGGTGGACGTGGACACGGGCGACTACCTCGATTTTCAGTACAACCCGAACGACATCGTCGACGAGAAAAGCACGGCCTACGCGGCCATCAAGATTCCGGGCATGAGCCATCCCCGCTACCAGTACGTGGCTGGCGAGCCGCGCAAGATCGGCTTCAAGCTGGTCTTCTTCAAGGGGTCCGTAAAGGAGTCGGTGGACTGGCTGCGCTCGCTGCTCTATCCCGAACACGCCGGAACCATGCTCAAGAACGCCCCGCACCGGGTGATCTTCATGTTCGGAGACCTCTACCCGGGCGTGCTTTGTGTCGTCCGCCAGGTGAAGGCCCGGTTCTTCCACATGTTCGACCGGGACAACCTGCTGCCCCAGCACGCCGAAGTGGACGTGATGCTCGAGGAGTACATCGATCAGTCCGTGGACTATTCGGAGGTGCGCGGATGATCGGACGTCGATCCAGATACGCGGCATCCATTCTCTACACGTCGGGAGACGGAGACTTCCTGGGCACGCGTCTTCCGACCGAGGGCAAGCCACGCCCCGACGACCGGTTTCACACGGTGATCGAGGGGGACCGGGTCGATTTGCTGGCCCATCGCTATCTGGGACAGGCCGATCTCTGGTGGATCATCTGCGACTACAACGACATTTACTTTCCCATGGAACTGACGCCGGGGACCATTCTGCGCATCCCCTCGGCGGAACACGTCAGCATGCGGCTTCTGGACTGAGTCCCCGGACGCATCCATCCATCCCGACACCTCGCGCCGCGCGCCGGTAAGTATCCGGTGGAGTCCGTCCTTCAGGCGGGCCGACTGGAGATCGGCGCATGGATATCGACACCTTCAAACCGACTTTTCTGATCCAGATCGAGGGGCAAACCCTTTCGGCGGATATCACGCAGGAGATCACCTCGTTCGTCTTCGAGGACAACGAGGAGGAACTCGACGTGTTGGAGCTCGCGGTCACTGACCGAAACCTCCAGTTCGTCGACGATCCCCTGTTCCAGGAAGGCAACGAGATCGTCGCCCGTTTTGGATATGTCGGCAACCTCTCGCCGCGCAAGAAGGCGGTCATCAAGGATATCGACTACGACTTTCCGGAGGACGGTGACCCGACCATCCATATCAAGGCCTACGACAAAGGCTTCAAGCTGGCCGGAAAGGAGAACCAGAAGGTCTGGCAGAAGCCCGCTCCCGGCATTCTCTATTCCGAGATCGCCGAGGAGATCGCAGGGACCAACGGTCTCACTCCGGTGGTTACGGCCACGAAAGCCCGTCATCTGCGCGTAACCCAGAGTAACGTTTCCGACGCACAGTTCCTCAAGGAACTGGCCGGAAAGGCGCGCGACAAGGACGGTGACGGCGTCACCGGATACGTCTTCTACATCCAGGACGACGAGCTGCATTTCCATCCCCGCGATCTGGACAAGAAGCCCGCCGCGACCCTCGAGTACTTCACCGACCGCAAGGGCGTTCTGCGTTCATTCCGTCCCTCGACGCAATCACAGGGGGCCAAGGGAGCGGGCGTCGAGACCAAGGCCGTGGGCGTAGACCCTCGCAAGAAGGAGCCGGTCGAGCACAAGGCCAACAACGAGACCACCCCGGAGCGGACCTCGCTGGGGAAACGGACCTACCTGGTGGACGGGAACACCGGCGAGGGCGCTTACAAGGAGCAGGAGTCCGGGCAGGTGGTCCCCACCTTTGACCGTTCTGAGGGCTTTCACGAGGAGCCGCGACAGGAACCGGCCCAGGACCTCTCCGAGGGGAAGTTCCGCGAGGCCGAGCTCCGCCAGGTGGAAGCCGACGCGGTGACCATCGGCATCCCCGCGCTGCGAGCCAAGCAGAACGTGGAGGTCAAAGGCGTGGGTCGCAAATTCTCGGGCGTCTACTACTGCCATTCGGTCCGCCACGCTTTCGGCGAGGGCGGATATCACTGCGAACTGAAACTCAAGAAAAACGCCCTGGGCAAAGGGGCGGGCGACAAGTCGGACGAGGCCAAGGGCAAGCAGAACGACCAGGAAGCGCCGCCCACACCGAAGGAAGAGCCGCCGCCGATGGTGACCATCGATGCGGACAGCGGGCGGAGGCTGTAAGGAGGAAAAGCATATGGGAGATTTGAGCCGGAATTTCTCGAAGAGCGAGTTCGCCTGCCGGTGTTGCGGCAAGACCGAGATCGATCAACGCCTCGTGGATGCGCTCCAGGAATTGCGCGACCTCGCTGGCGCTCCCGTCCGCGTGACCAGCGGGTACCGCTGCCCCGATCACAACCGGGCGGTAGGCGGAGCAAAACAGAGCCGGCATCTGCTCGGACATGCCGCGGACATAGTGATCAAGGGCTTGTCCGTTGCCGGGATGTATGAACTCGCGGAGCAGGTGGCCGCCTTCCGTAACGGTGGAATCGGCGTCTACCCGGAGCGGGGATTCATTCACGTCGACATACGCGAGGGTCGGACCCGATGGGGACACCTCGACGGCAAATACGTTTCGTTCGAAGAAGCCATGAAAACCAACGGAGGTGACCGCAATGCAGCAGTATGAACAGATTCTGACCTTCATCCTGGACCACAAGGAACTCATCGCGACCTTGTTCGTGACGCTCCTCACCGTCATCAAGCTCACGGCCTGGGGCCGGGCCAAGGCCGCGGCTCTGGACGCGGTGATCGGCGTCATCGAGCGGCTCGGCGCAAAAGAGGTCAAAACCGGCGTCGCCGGTCAGGAACTCAAGCTCGAAACCGCGGCGCAGGACGCCCTGCGTCATGCCGTGGCCAAAGTCGATCCGAAGAAGACGCCGGACGGACCTGTTACCCGCATCGTGCGCGAGGTGCTGAGGGGCTTCCTGCCGCTGAAGTAATCCGGAGGACGAACCGTGATCGAGACACAGGACCGCCAGCACGAGGAACGCTACAAGAATCGCTGGTACGGAAAGTACAGAGCGTTCTTGCGGGACAACAACGATCCGGAGCGGCTCGGCCGCTGTCGACTCGAAATCCCGGCCGTGCTCGGCACCGGCAAGGAGAACTGGTCGGAATGGGCGTGGCCCTGCTTTGCCTACGGAGGCAACGAAGACATCGGCGTGTTTCTCATCCCCGAGGAAGGGGCTTCCGTCTGGGCCGAGTTCGAGGGCGGCAACGTCCAATACCCGATCTGGTCCGGTGTGTGGCTGGCCAAGACCAACCCCGGCGAACAACCGGAAGAATCGAAGCGTCTGTGCTCCGATCCGACCTGCACCGACTGTGAGGACAAGCTCGAACACAAGCCCGACCGGCGGGACGACCTGGAGCACAAGAAACACCACGGCCACCCGCAGTACTACTGCCCGCGCCGCAAGGTTCTTCTCAAGACCGAAACCGGTCACACCATCGTTCTCGACGACCGGGACGAGGAGGAATTCCTCAAGGTCATCGACCGGGCCGGGCAGATTCTCCACATGGAATGCCGCGTGAAGCGCGACGTTCAGACCGGCAATGCGCGCCGCCGGGGGACCAAGGACGCCGAGCACGGAGACCAGCTCGACATCGACTCGGACATCAAAGACCAGAAGGCCCGGATCGAGATCACCGATCTGTGCCGCCAGTTCGTGCGCTGGGAGGCGTGGAAGGACAAGGAGAAAATCCATATCCAGTCCTGCGACAAATCCCGCGCCCGGTGGCAGAAGATTCTCATCGACACCACCAAGGGCAAGGAGAAGGTCCACATCTGGGGCCTCTGCGGCACGCAGGAAATCCTCATCGATTCCACCGCCGGGACCGAGATGATCCGTCTCACGGACAAGGCCGGCCAGGTCGTCGTGATGAACGCGGCCGCCGGACAGGAGCGCATCCAAGCCACGGACAAATCCGGAAGCATGATCCTCATGGATGCCGTCATGGGGAACATCGTCATCCGCTCGACGAACAAGGTGCTGATCAACCCATGACAAACAACGAGACGACAAGCCCTGCGGCATCCCTGGTCATGACCGTGTATAACGGCGAGCGTTATCTCGCCGAGGCGGTCGAAAGTGTTCTGGCCCAAACCCGGCGGAACTATGAACTGGTCGTCTGGGACGACGGCTCCACTGACCGGACACTGGAGATCGCCCGTGACTATGCCAAGCTGGACGACCGCGTGCGCGTCGTCGCTGCGAAGCATCTGGGCCGGACCCCGGCGCTCAAGGCCGCGATTGCGGAGACGACCGCGCCGTACCTCGGCTGGGTCGACAGCGACGACATCCTCGCCGCGACGGCGTTGGAAGAGACCGCAGCGGTTCTCGACCGGGAATCCTCTGTAGGTCTGGTCTACACCGACTACGTGACCATCGGGGAGGACGGCAAGGCACGCGGCTACGGCAACCGCTGCCGGATTCCCTTCTCCAAGGACCGGATGCTTCTCGACTTCATGACTTTCCATTTCCGCCTGATGCGGCGCTCGGCCTTCGACGCGGCGGGCGGCATCGACGAGAGTTTTCAGTGCGCCGAGGACTACGACCTCTGCCTGCGTATGGCGGAGCTGACCGAGGTCCGTCACATCCGCAGACCGCTCTATTACTACCGCATCCATGCGGACTCCATCTCCCAGCGCATGCGGATCGAACAGATCCACTGCGCCCGCGACGCTGTGGTCCATGCGTTGGAACGGCGAGGCCTGTCCGACCGGTTCGAGATCGATCTGCAGATACGCGGACGCTTTTCGCTGAGAAGGAGAAAGACGAATGGATGAAACCCGACATGACAGCGCCCCGTGCGACTGGAACCAGAGCGAGCGGATGTTGGCCCGGACCTTCGAATCCTGGCGGGCCGAATTCCGGAGCATCCTCGAAGACCACCGTCGGGAAATCCAGGCGCGGCTTGAAAAGATCGAACGCGAAATCGAGAAGAAGTCGGACAAGGAGAACGTGGACCTTCTGGTGCGCAGCATCCAGGATGATCTGCGTCGCCACACCGACGACATCAAGAACCTGCAGTCGGGCATGAACGAGAAGATGGGCGTCGAGACCATGTGGAAGGTGGTTGGTCTTGTGCTCACTGTCGGAGGAGCCGTGGGCGGCGTGGTCGGCTTTCTGGTCCACGTCCTGACGGGAAAATAACCATGGCAAGACCCCAGGCGAGACTCGGCGATATCTCCAGTCACGGCGGCATGATCGTCACCGGCGCGTTTCGCACCGTCGTCAACGAAAGACCCGCGGCGCGGCTGGGCGATCTGCATGTCTGCCCGATACCGGGCCACGGCGTGACGCCCATCGTCACGGGCAGCCTCGACACCGCGACGGAAGGGCTGCCCAACGCACGCATCGGCGACATCACGGCCTGCGGCGCGATCATCGTGACCGGCAGCCTGAACACCAACGACTGAGGACCGAGGATGGACTTCGAGGAACCGCAGTTTCACTACTGGGACGTTTTCCCCAAGACGGTGAAGGTGTCGCTCACCGGCTGGTCGGTGACGATACCGCTTTCCGTGCGCGGCGCTCCCACCGGACAGATCGAGTTCGAATCCGCCGATTCCAACATCGCCTGGGTGGACGAAGACGGAAGGCTGAACCTCGGTTGGCAGGCGGGTGCGACGGTCGTCATGGCTTACGACTCGGAGAATCGGGACAGCGTCCGCTACATCCAGGTGGATGTCGTCGATTACGGACAAGGCGGAGGCGGAGGGTACGACGGGTATGGTTATGACTATCCCACATAACCTTCCATTGTCCTTCTGGGAAGTCGCTCCCTCTCTGATCCGGGAACCGTATCGGGAGACGGAACAAGCGGTCCCGGTGGCGGTCATCGGATCGCCCGGCGGCGAGGTGCGATTCGAGTCCGTCCATCCGGAAATCGCCAGGGTCGAGAACGGTGTGCTGCGCTTCGGCGCGACACCCGGCGCGACCATCATCGTGGCCGAGGCGATTCGGGACGAGGTGGTGTCATCCCGCAGATACATCCAGGTCGACGTGGAGAAGCCCAAAGCCGCGGCGGTGCTCGACTGGAGACCGTCCGGCTACGTGGAGCTTCTACCGGACGGAACGTGGCACTTTTACTATTTCTCCGGATGGTACGACGCTTCCGGCAGCAATATCCGCGTGACCGGAGAGCTTGCATCGGAGGTGACCCTGGACCGGGACTACCTCCTCCGCTTCGATGTCTGGGGCGAGATCGAGAGCGTGGACGGACCCTACTTCGACCGGCTCGAGTTCTATGTCGACTGGTGGTCTATGCGGAGCTTCAATCCGACTTACGACATGAACGGCGCTCCGCTGCAGCCGTACCCCGTTCCGCGAAGGACCGAGACCATCGACCTGTCTCAATTCACGGGCGGCACGGTCACGCTGCGGTTTCTTTGGGACACGGGTGACGGCCTTTACCAGAAGTTCGACGGCTGGTTCGTGCAGAACATCGAACTCATACCTATCGGGAGTTGACGGAACATGGTTGTCGGAAACGGATACGGAGAAGACGGCGGCGGGCCGATCGTCGAACAGACCAGTTCATCGCCCTCCCATTACGAGATTATGGCGCTGGTGCGTCTGCTTGCGGCCGGTCTCGGCGTGACGGACGGCGAGGGTGAGGAGCCCTATCTCCAGCAGATTCGAGACAGCCTGGCCGAGATCAAAGGCATTCTGCAGCAGAGTCACGACGCATCCGAAGCCCTTCGGGCGGAAGCTCAAACGGTACTGGAAGCGCACGCCGAGAGCGCGCAGCAATACATGCAGGTCGTGGATCAACCGATGCCGCCGGACTTCGACCCCTTCGTCGCCATGCCGGCGGGCACCGCCGTGAGAGACCTCCCCGACGGAGGACGCATTTTCACCCTCGCCGACGGCGTCATGGTTCGGGTGGGACCGGATGGAAGACTGACGGCCATCGGCATGGATGGCTCTGTGACCCCTCTCGAACCCGCGCGCGGCGGCGTGGTGACGCTTCCCGACGGCCGGGAGCTGATGCTCAAGCCCGAGGCGGTGCGTATGACCCACGAAGCGGCCGGAATCGAAGGGCTGCCCTTGGACATCGATCCGACACAGACCGCGCAGGGGCGCTACCGCGTGGAGTTGCCGGGCGGTTACCGGCTGGATGTATTTCAGTCAGAGCACACGGCCATGATCGGCAACCCCGCGGGCACCTCGGTAATGCTCGGCATTTCCCGGATCGAAGGCGTGGGCGAGGATATCGAGGTTCGTCTGGTACCCGGCGGGGCCAAGGGCTTTACGGCCATGGAAAGCGGTCACAAGGGCGTCATCGAGGCCGACGGCACGATCCATGTCGCCATGGCGGGCGGGTTGGACCTGGTCATTCATTTCCCGGACGACGATGACTCCAATGGAGACCCAGGTTCCGGTGACCCGCCCGCCTGCATCTGCGAGGAGCGTGATTGATGGCCTTGGATTTTCTCGGACGCGGGCTGAAGTTCCCCTTCCGCTTTCAGCGGCGGTCCGGTGGCGCGCAGGTTTCCTTGGCCACCTCCACCGAGCACGAGCACATCCACGAGAGCATCATCCAGATTCTCGGCACCCGGCCGGGCGAACGGTTCATGCGCCCGGAATTCGGCTCGAAACTCAAGGACCTGGTGTTCGAACCGAACGACGAGGTGCTGAAGGGCCTGATCCGCCATTACGTGATCGACGCCGTGAAACGCTGGGAGAAACGGATCGTCATCACCGGTGTGTCCTTCGACGATTCCCCCTCGAACAAGGATCGCAATCTTCTCCCGGTCCGCATCGCCTATCGCGTCATCCAAAGCCAGGTGGAAGGCAACCTGGTCTATCCCTTCTACCGCGAACCGCGCCCATCCGCTCCGCCCCGACAGTTCCGCTCCGTCGCCGGTAAGTAACAAGCGGGTCCTCGTCCGGCTCGTCCGGTGGGACCACTTGTGACCGAACCGCAACGGACGAACGGAAATGGGCAGAGCGAGCATCACTTACACGAATAAGGACTACGACTCCCTTCGCCGGGAACTGCTGGCGCGGGTGCCGCAGCTCACCGACCGCTGGACGGACTTCAACGCGTCCGATCTCGGCGTGGTGTTGCTGGAACTCTTCTGCGGCATCGGCGACATGCTGGCCTACTATCTCGACGCCCAGGCGGCGGAAGCCTTTCTGCCCACCGCCCGCCAGCGGCAGAACGTCATCAACCTCTGCAAGCTCATCAGCTACCGGCTCGACGGGCCGGTGGCTGCGACGACCGCTTTGCGTTTCTCCCTGGCCGCGCCGCTCGACGCAGACTTGGTAATCCCCGTAGGAACGACGTGCAGGGCCCGTCTGGAAGAAAACGACATCGTGTTCGAGACGGCCGAAGACGCGACGATCCCGAGGACCCGGACGAGCGTCGATGTGGGCGCGCGCCAGGGGAAACGCAAGACCGAGACCTTTACGGCCGACGGGGAAACGAGCGATCCGATCATCTTATCCGGAAAGGAAATCGCCAACGGTTCGATCCGTGTGTGGGTGCAGGACCAGGAATGGATCGAGGTATCCCACTTCCAGGAAAGCGGCTCCGATTCGCGCCACTTCATGGCCGAGACCGATGCGCTGGACATCACCCGGATCATCTTCGGCGACGGATTGCGCGGAGCAAAGCCCGACACCGGCGCGGAAATCCGTGTCGAATACCTCGAATCCCTCGGAGCCGAGGGCAACCTCGGTCCCTATCTCGTCTCTGAGCTTCTCTCGCCCATCTACCTCGACGGCGGTCTGGTTCCCCTCGCGGTAACCAACCCGGTCCCGGCGACCGGCGGAGCGGACCGCGAGACGCTGGAACACGCCCGCCGACAGGCCCCGGCCGAGGTGCGTTCGCTCTGGAAAGCGGTCACCAAGGAGGATTACCTGGCTCTGGCCGAAGGGTTTCCCGGCGTGGCCAAAGCCCAGGTCCTCGACGTCAACGATTGCAAGAACATCCGCTACTACCAGGTCAACATGGCCGTGGCCCCGGACGGCGGCGGCCCGCCGTCAACGCTTCTCAAACAGGACCTCGCCGAATACCTGGAATCGCGCAAAGTCATCACCGTCGAGATCAATCTCTTCGATCCCGTCTACCGGCCGGTCTCGATTGACGCGGAGGTGTTCGCCTATGCCGGCGAAGATCTCGACCTGGTCCGGAGCCGCGTCGAACAGGCTTTGGCGGACTTCTTCGCCTTCGACCGCATGAGCTTCGGCGCACCGGTCCATTTCTCGGATCTGGTCGCGCTCCTGGACGGCGTGCGGGGCGTGAGCCACGTGCGCATGTACACGCCCATCCAGGACGTTGATATCCGCGCCGGCCAGATCGCGGCGCTCGGTCAGGTCAACCTCGACGTGCGGAGGGCGTCCTGATGTCCTCCTACTTCGAAAAGAAACTCATCGACCTCCTTCCACCGCTCTACCGCGAACGGGATGAGTCCGGCGATCTGGATGCTTTTCTCAAAGTTCCGGCCGCGAGCCTGGACGAACTCAAGGTACTGGCCGAGCGTTTCCCCGAGATCTTCGACATCGGGCGTTGCGAGGAGCGGTTCCTGCCGTTTCTCGGCGGGATCGTCGGTCACCGTTTCGATCCCACCGTAGATGCTGCCGCCCAGCGCAGGCTTATCCGCGAGGCCATAGAGATTTACCGGCGCAAGGCAACCATTCCCGCCATCGGCCGCTCGCTCGTTGACATCGGGTGGGAGGGGCGCATCGAGGAGACTTTCCACAACGCGCTGCGTCTGAACCGCCGTTCGGTGGTCGGAAGGGCCAAGCTTCCGGGGCTCATTTACAGCCTCGGGGTCTATCGCATCGACAGCGACAACCTCGTCCAGGGAGTCCGGGATGCGCTGCCCTTTCATCATCCCGCGGGTACGCGGGTTTTCTTCCTGCAGTGGCTCTACACGCTCCTGTCCATGGAGTCGGATTTCGAGGCGGTCATAAAGAAGGTCGTCGAACGCGTGTGTCTCGGGCATCTGCACGAAACGTTCGTGGTCAACCACAATGCCCTGAACACGGATTTCCATCTCACCCGCAAGAACAAGACCTGGGGTTGGTGGCGGATCACCGACGGCACCACGCTCATGCAGGATATCGAGCGCGCCGCAGTGTGCGTCTCCCGCTGGCATGGCCGTTCGCCCCGGTTCCGCCTGAACACCGGCAACCTCAACATCGAACGCCTGCCGAACCTCTGGATCAGCGAACGGCGCGCTGCGTTCTGTTGCGAGATCGAAACCAAGCCCGTGGTGGAACCGGGCGTCTCGTTCATCCGGCTGGCGGGCCAAGATTTGAACCGCTCCCGTCTGAACCGCTCCGCTCAGCCCTGCCGGATCAAATTCCGGCAGAAAGACCTGCTCGCCGAAGCTGTCCAGGATGCGCCCGACCTCGCGGGAGACCGCCGCACGCACCGGTACGGGAAGCGGTCGCGGCTCTCCCATTGGTTCCGCGTCGGGCATTCGAGGCTCGGAAGGGACGACAAGGTCTCCGGCGCGGCCGTGGGCCGTCACCTTTTCATCACAGCTTACGCCGACGCTCAGTGGTCGGAGGTATCCGGCGCATGGGACATCGTCGACCGCTGGCGCGCCCGCAGGCCCGGCTTTTCCCTGAACAACAAGGCGCTCAACCTCGCCGAACTGACCGACGCCTATGTGACCGAGGCCCGCGCATCCTTCGAGATGGACGTGGACACGGGCATTCCGCGCCGAAGACGCGTGGAGACGCTTCTGCTCAACCACCGCAGGCTGAACCACACTGGCTTGCTCCTGTCCGTGGACCGGACCCGGCCCATGCGGCTAGGTTCGATGCCGCTCAACGGGTCGGGCTTCCGCAAGTCGAAGCCGTGCCTCCGATGGCGCTACCGGCAGAGGGACGATCACGCCCAGGCGACCGCCGGTTTCGAGGCGGCGGCGAACCAGTACACAGTCACGCAATGGCCGGCGGCATAGGAGAGATCGATGGCGATACATCTGTACGAAGACATCACATTGACCCAGAGGATATCCGAGGGCGACCTCGTGAATCCCGATGACGACACCTACAACGGCACGGACGGGGAAACGAAAGACCAGGAGCTGTTCGTAGCCAACGAACAGACGATCCTCGCCGCGGCCCTGGCATCGGGGGCGACCTCCCTGCAACTTTCGGCACCGCGCTTCACCGACGGCGAAATCATCATCGTCGACGACGAACAGATGCGCATCCTGAGCGGCGGCGGGACGACCGTCCTCGCGGTTGAACGCGGCTACGGCGGCACAATCCCGGCCGCCCATGATCCGGGTGCCGCAGTCTATTCCGGGTACGACTATACCGGGCTGGTGATCGAACCGGTGGATGTCGCCGGCGGCGACGAGTCGGATTGGTACGCGTTGGCCCTGACCCAGGCGGGTCTCGGTACCGCCGTCGGAGGCGCACCGCTCAACCTGGGCGACAAGGCGCACGACGTGACTCTTTCATTCTGGCGTCGCTGCACGGTGCCGCCCGGAACGCCGGTGCAAAACAAAACCGACATCAAACTCCGGCTCACCGGTACGGAAAACCCGATTCTGTAGGAGGAACGCATGGCCTATCACAGCACATCCGGCACCGCTTCAAACACCGCGGATTTCCTCGTCCGCCTGAAAGACTTCCTTGTGGGAACGGTCGGCTGGACGCTTCGGGACGACCGCTCCGGCGACGCCGAGCCCAGCTACGTGCTGGCCTCCGCAGGAGAGAGCGGAGCCGAAGACATCTTCCTCCGGTTCGTCAACGACACCCCAGCCGACCGAATCGCGGTCCGCGCCTACCTGTATTGGGACGCGGCGACACACGCGGGCGTGAAGGAGGCGTTCAACACCAGCTACACCTACATCAAGACCGTGGATGCTTCCGCGTTCCTGTATTGGATTTACGCGGACATGGATCACGTCTTCATCGTGACCAAGATCGCGGCCGTCTACTACGCGCATTACTGCGGCATCTTGAAGCGGTTCTGGTCCGGAGCCGTCGCCGTCACGCAGGCGGCCGCATCTCCGGGTTCAGGCATCACACTGCAGGTCAACGACGCCTCCATCTTCAGGGTAGGGGGCTATTATCTGATCAAGGACAACGCGGGAATCGAACGCGTCCAGGTGACGGCGGTGGATACGGTCGCGTCCCCCAATACCGTCACTCTGGCGAGCCTCGTTGCAGCCTATGCGTCGGGAGCAAAGATCGGCGAGGACCCGCAGCCGGTCGTCGTCGGCCACTACCAGTCCCCGGGCAGCTTCTACGCCCTCAACAAGTTCGACGGCTGGGCGAGCGCGACCGGTCAGACCGGTTCGTGCGGCGCGGCCCACGGCGGTTTCCAAACCGCCAGCAATCCCGACCAGCGCCAGGGGCTCATCACGTTGTTTCCATGGCTCGCGGCCCATACGACGGCGGCCTACAAGGAGCTGCGGGGCGAACTGATCGAGGTCTACGCCCACGGCGGCGGGATCACGGACTCCGAAGATGTCCTCGATCTCGGCGGAGTCACCTACAAGATTTTCAACCTGTCCGGTCCGGGCTGGTGCGCGGTGAAGGAGTGATCCCATGGCGGTGAGGCAAGGCAACAAAAAGGAGACCGACGTTACGGCCGGACGCCTGACCCCGATGTTCCGGGTGGTCCGGAACGTCGGCAAGGCGAACAGAATCACCGGGAGGCTGAGACGTGGCAACCCGTAGCGGAAACAAGCTCTCCGTCCTGCCGCTCTCGGGCTTCGTGGTTCCGATGAACCGCGCCCAGATGCCGGCCTTACCGGCGGTCATTTTCGAAGCCGTCGGAGCGGCGTCGACGACGCGGACCATCCGGCACGATGCGGACGCGGCCCTGCGGATCACGGCGGAGGTGGACGCCCCAGCCGACATGCAGGCCGTGATCTTTCGGCCGGTCCTGCGGAGCTTCGACCTGCGGGGATGGGTGGTCCGTTTCCCGACGGTCCTTTCCGACGCAGCCGTCCGGATTCACCGGCCGGTCGAACGGCTGAGCGATACCCGTTCCGCGGTATCCGCCGAGATCGAGCGGACGGCGGATTCGAGACAGCTTGTGGTGCGCGAGACAGCCCGTCAAGCGGAAGCGCGCCAGACCGTCTTCGCAGTGCTGATCCGCGAAGGCCACACGATCCAGACCTGAAGGAGGAATACGAATGTCACTTGGACTCATCGTCAAAACGGGCCGCATCCTCACCGCGCGGCTGCTCATGGGCGATCCCATCGAGGGCATCACCCACTGCGCTATCGGTGACGGGGACGCCACGTTCACCGATCCCGTCAATCCGCCCGCGCCGGATATCGACCAGACAGCGCTCAAGAACGAACGGGCCCGCAAAAAGCAATACAAGCGCACCTTTCTCAAGGAGGACCCGGAAGGGACGCTCATCGTCAACGGCATTCATTACATCGAGACCGCCGAGGAGACCCAGACCATCGGCGTCTTCTTCCGCTTCGAGGAAAACGAAGCCAACGGCATCACCATCCGGGAATACGGATTCTTCGGCGGCGACGTGGCCTACATCGCCGGACTCCAGTCCGATTATGCGGCTAACGGCGTTTACCACCCGGACACCAATCCGACCGGCGAGGTGCTTGATCCCGGCTATCTGTACGAAGTGAAGAACATCCCTGACTTCAACAAGACCTCGGACACGCGGGTTGAGCTGGTCGGGGTCATCAAGATTTAGGAGGAAAGACCATGTCCATTTCGCGCGATACATTCGACCCGGCGAAAAACTACAAGCGGGTCCGCTATCACCAGGACCGGGACCTGCTCGACTCGGAGCTCAACGAGCAGCAGGACATCATCAACCAGGAGCGCAGGAAGCTCGCGGACATCCTCTTCAAGGAGGGGGCCATCGTAAGCGGATTCGGTGTGACGGTCGCGGCCAATGTGCTCACCGTAGCCGAAGGGCTGGTCTACATCGACGGCTGCCTGGAGCGCGTGCCCGGCGCGGTGCTCACCTATGACCCGGCCAAGACGAGCGGCGCGGATTACGTCTATGTCGAGCTGCTCAAGTACAACTACGGCTATAACCAGGACGCCGTGCTCATCAATCCCGCCACCGGCGAACCCACCGCCGAACGGGAGAAGTGGGTCCTGTCGCTCAAGGACCACGATACGAGCGGCGAAGCCTTGCCCAATAACGTGACCCAGCGAAAGGTGGTCGCCCTCCACAAGTTCGACCGCGAAACCAGCGACGTGACCGCGACCGTCCGAGAGAAATCGAACCTCTATCTCCAGGACCTGCTCGGGACGCTGCCGGGAAGCCGCATCACGGTAGCGTCGATCACCGAGGACCAGCTCGCCTTCGCCGCCGCCGAGGGGCTGAATTCGCTTCTCCAGAACCTGGCGGAGCGGACCTACGACCAGGCCGGCAGCTACCTGGTGAAAGGACTCGACAGTTTTATCGGCGACAACGATGGCGAGAACGTCGAGGTGATCACCAACGCGGGCCGCGCTTACATTCAGGGCTTCCGCCTGCAGAAGGACATGCCCACGACAACCCTGGTGCCCAAATCCACGGCAGTCAAGTCGGTCCGGGGCGAGCAGAAGACTTACGTGGTCGGAACCCGGCGGTACGCACTCAACAGCACGCCCCTCAAGGAAACCACTCAGGTCGAAGCCATCGTGGAGATCGTCTCCAACATCACCCGCGGCTCCGTCGGGGGCGGCGAAGATCTTCTCGTCCCCAACCCGGTGGTGGACATCCTCGAGGTGAGCCAAGGTGCGACGGTCTTTCAGGAAGGCGCGGACTGGCAGCAGTCCGGGAACTACGTCGACTGGCTGGGCTCCGGCAACGAACCCGCCATCGGCACGACCTACACCGTCCGCTGGACCTACACAAAACAGATGATCAAGGGGACGGACTACGTGGACGGCGGCTGGTTCGGACGCTCGGGGCACCCGGCGGCGGACGAGTATTTCTATCTGGTCACCGTTCAGAGCGCCACCGGCGAGACTCAGTACGACTCGGCCAAGGTCGTGTCGCGCGATACTTTGACCGGGGAGATGAACCGCCTCTCCTGGCTTCCGGTCAGCGGCGCGACCGGATACCGTGTTTACCGAGGCACGCAGAATACGGTCCGGGCGGACTTCCAGCGGCTCAAGGACGTGGCCTCCGGGGTCACGTCGTACATCGACGACGGCGTCGACGAGATCGTGGGCGGCAACCCGCCCGCCTCCAACACGAGCGGCCTGACCATGTCTCCCGTACAGATCGAACCGGGCAACCTCTCCATCATCAACTTCGGCCGCACCAACATCGGCGACGAGCCGGTAGGCGGCTCCAACTGCAGCATCGACTACGACTACTACATCGGACGCAAGGACATCATTTACGCCACCACCCGCGAGATCAAACGGTTGGAAGGTTCTCCGGCCGACTGGCCGAAGCTGCCCATCGTTCCGGAAGGCACCCTCGGACTGTGCAGCGTCGATTGTCCGCCGAATTCGGTGGACCTGACGGTCGTCAATTTCGGGCTGACCCGCATCACCATGGACCAGATCCACGAGATCATCAAGGACGTCGAGGACCTCAAGTACAACGACGCCCAGTTTCAGATGAACAACGAGCTGCAGAACCGGGACGCCCAGACCAAGAAGGGCGTCTATTCCGACGACTTCTCGAACGACGCCCAGTCCGACATCTATCACAGCGAGTGGAGCGCTCGCATCGACCGGGTCCGCCGCTTCGCCGCACCGGACAGGGCCGCCTCGGCCACCGTGCTCGATGTGAACCCCTCCGCAAGCAACGCCTTGTTCAAGGGAAGCCTCGCGCTCCTCCCGGCCGCGGAGCGCGTGCTTATCGAGCAGACCGACTGGTCCGAGGTCAAGAACATCAACCCCTACGCCGTGTTCGAGAAACCCGATGCGTCGGTGGAGATCACGCCGAACATCGGCAGACGCGGCCAGACCGGGATCGCCGTGATCGGGTCCAACTTTCTGTCCAACGCGAACAACGTGACTATCCGCTGCGACGGCCAGGTGGTGGCGTCGGGTGTCCACGCGGATACCGCGGGCCGTGTCACCGCATCGTTCGTCATCCCCGAGAACGCGCGCAACGGCAACCGTATCGTCGAGGTGACCGACGGCGTCTACTCCGCGCAGGCCAACCTGCAGATCAACGATCCCCTGATCATCACCCGCATCGAGCGGGTCGTGGTCGAGCGGACCATCGTCCAGCGGCAGATCATCGTCCAGCCGTCGCCGCCGCGGATCATCCGCGTCCCGGTCGAGCGGATCGTCTGGCGATGGCAGCTCCGCAACCGCAGGCGCGATCCCCTGGCCCAGACCTTCAGCTTCACCGAAAACCGCATCATCTCCGCCGTGGGCGTCTGGTTCACTCAGAAAGACGCGACGGTGCCCGTGACGGTGCAGATCCGCGGAGTCACAACCGGACTGCCGAACGAGGTCGTGCTGGCCGAAAAGGTCGTGGCCCCGGGCGAGGTCAACCTGAACGCCGAGACCAAGATCGTCTTCGCCGATCCCTTCTACGCCCAGGCGGACACCAGTTACGCGGTCGTGCTGCTCACCAACAGCACCAACTACCGGGTGCGCATCGCCACCCTGGGGCAACTGGGTCAGAACGGCGTCATCACCCGGCAGACCTATGTGGCGGGCGTACTGCTGGAGAGCTCCAACGCCGAGACATGGACGCCGCTCAACGGCTCCGATCTCACCATGAGAATCTACGGCTATGACTTCCAGTCCACCGGCGAGGTTCGCTTTCAGCCCATCACCGGGGTGCAGTTCAGCGATCTGAACCTGGACGAGTATTCCTCCATCCCCGAGGCTACCGGTATCGTCTGGGAGTATTCGACCGACGGCGGCGTCATCTGGGACGCCATCGTGCCCGCGGAAGAGGAACGACTCCCCAACCTGGCAAGTCAAGTGCTCGTCCGTGCCCTTTTCTCCAGCAACGCTGTCAACGATTCCCCGGCGCTGAACTACAAGGACGTGAACCTCATCGGATATCTCAACGACCCTGCGGGGGCGTATCTGAACCGCGAAAACGAGCTCACCCAAGGCGTGTCCTCCACCAAGGTCTACACCCAGATGAACATCCCCAGCGGGACCACCATCAACTGGTTCGCCTCCAACAACGGCGGCGCGAACTGGGAGCCCATGTCGATCCAAACGACGCGGGAGATCGATCAGGAGTGGACCGAGTACACGCTCACGAGAAACTTCACCGATCCGAACGGAAACAAAGTCCGCTACAAGGCGGAGATGACCGGCAACAACCTGGTGTACCCGAGGATTCACACCCTCGGCGCGACGCTGAGCTGATCGGAGGGATGTCATGATCGTTCGAAGACAAGGCGGATTGACCGAGTTCATTCCATCACCCCAGGAAAAACGCGAGGGCGTCCTGCGGGATCACACCCTCGATCTGCTCGCCAATCTCGACGCCCGCTTGCGGCGCATCGAGGAACTGCACGGTATTGAGCCGGAGGCCGCGGAGGCGTTCTCCGGACTCATGGCCCGAATCCGGCGGGAGGAGCTCGAAGCCGGGCGGATCAACCGAGAACTGATGGACGCCGGATACCTGCATGAAGACCTGTCCGCCGCGGCGCTTGCGGCGCAGGCCGGGAGGAACCAACTATGAGCATCACCATCAAGAGCAACACCGACACGATTCTGGAACTGCCCGGGCTGATCGGTACGCTCGGGCCCGGAAGGACCGCCGTCGTTCAGGCGATGACCCCGGACCTGCTCCGCGCAGTGGACCTCGGCCTGCTGCTGGTCCCCTCCGGAGCGGAACCACCCGAGGGGCTGCCGCCGGTGGTGTTCGACCACCGCTACCCGCACGTCCTGCCTCTTACGGCCGGGCGCGCTTACTATGTCCGCATTCTCCGGTCCCCGGGCGCTTTCCACGACGGAACCCGCGCCCGAAATTTTATCGCCTATTACGGCGACGGCGCGGGCATGAGCTGCGCCTTCTCCGACGACGGTCTCTCCTGGGACACGGAGAAAAAGGTCACCGGCATCGCAGCCAACGGCTATCACGTAGTCTGCGCGCTGGAGACCGCAAACCGGCTGCGCATCCTCTACTGGAACCCGGATGTTCCGAACCAGCCCTATGCCATGGCCGGGCTGCGCACAGCGATCTCTGATCCGTCGGTCGACCCCGCCGCGTTCACGTGGGACACTCCGTGCGCCGGCGACCTGGTCACCGAGGGAAGCGTCCAGGTCTGGAACCGCGGCCATTACGGGCCGTCGTTCCTCTGGTACAACCCGCTGCCCACCTCGGTCGAAGGGAGACCTTTCACCTGGCGCTACGCCATGTATTTCATTGCCTCGACCGGCGGCAACGACAGCCTCGGCTTGGCATGTTCCGACGATGCCGTCGAGTGGAAACTGATCGGAAACGGTCCGATCCTCACCGGTTTGATCGACCCGCAGCCTTGGGAAGGAGCGAACGGCTACGTATCCGCCGCCCATGTGGAACGGCTTCCTGACGGGAGATGGTGGATGCTCTACTCCGGGGGCTCCGCGGGAAACGCCGGAATCGGCTACGCATGGTCGTGGGATCGTGTCCACTGGCGCAAGGCGGAGATCAACCCCGTGTTCAAGAACGGCAGCGGGCCGTTCCTCGAACGATGCTATACGCCGAGTCTGGTCCGGGACGCCGACGGCTCGCTGCTCCTTTACCGCGCGGCCAAGGATGCGACCGCCTACCGGACCTTCGTTTCCCGTCTGCGGGCACCGGTCCTTGGATGGCGTGACTTGCTCGGCCCGGACCGGCTCGGTCAGGGGCTCACCGCGCGGGAGGCCATCCACAGGGGCGTCGGCACCCAGGCCGAGCGCGACGCAGCCATCCCCGCCCCTTCCATGGGCGACGAGTGGTTCAACACCGACCTCGCGGGCGGCGGAAAGTGGGAGAAACACACCGGGGCGATCTGGAAGCAGACCTGATTTCCGGAACACCTCACTTTTCTTCGGCTGCCGGGAAATCCCGTAATCCCGCGTGTTTCCGCGGGTTACGCTTCCATGTACATAACTCATTGGAATCAAAGGAGTTGTGTGTCGAATTCGCCTTGCTTTCTGTTCGGAAAGAAGCCTGTATGTGTGTGAACACAAGAGCCAATCCCTTGCCGGGAACGGGCTTACAGAACGCAAGGAGAGACCATGGACTTACGCCGGATCAACTTCGGAATCGAGATCGAGACAGTCAAACGGACGCGCGAGCGGGTCGCCCAGGCGATCCAGTCGGTGGTGGGCGGACAGGTCCGCCACATCGGCAGCCCGGGGAGCTTCGACCCCTGGGAGGTCACCGACGACCATGGACGGGTTTGGAAAGTGGTGTCCGACGGCTCGCTCATCAATGTGCCGGTACACTTGCGGGCCGAGGTGGTGAGCCCCGTCCTGTCCTACGAGGACATCCCCGTCCTCCAGGAGGTCGTCCGGGCGCTGCGGGCCTGCGGAGCCAAGGTGGACGACCGTTGCGGCATCCATGTCCACGTCGACGCGACAGCCTTTGACGGCCGGACCCTCGGCAACCTCGCCAAGATCGTCTACAAGCAGGAAGCGCTCATCCTCACCGCCCTGGGTGTTAACGAGACCCGCCGCCGCAACTACAGCAAACCGGTGAGCGACGATCTCATCGCACAGATCGAGCGCCGCCGTCCCAGAACCAGGGACCAGCTCAACCACATTTGGTACGGCTACCACAATCGGCAGCCTCAGCACTACGACAGCACCCGCTACCACGGGGTGAATCTGCACAACGTCTGGTACCGCGGCACGGTCGAGTTCCGCTGGTTCGAGGGGACGCTCCACGCGGGCAAGGTGAAAGCCTACATCCAACTGGTCCTGGCCGTGGCGGCCAAGGCGCTCAACGGCCGGGCCGCATCGAGCCGCAAGCGGTCCTTCGATCCTCAGAGCGCCCGGTACGACTTCCGGGTCTTCCTGCTCCACCTGGGGCTCATCGGTGATGAGTTCAAGACCGCGCGCAAGCATCTGATCGCCGCCCTGCCAGGAGACTCGGCCTTCAAACGCGGCAGGGTGAAACCAAACGAACAATCCGCCCCAAAGGTGGAACCCCTCACGGAGGCCGGGCCCGACAATCCGGCAGGACAGCCGGATTGGACGCGCCAGGGGCGCGCCCGAAGGGCGAGGGCCATGGATGGCCCGAGTCAAACCCGGCCTCAGGCATTTTCGGGGGACGAGACCGGCGGGACGCAAGGAGGCGCGTCATGAGAGTACTGATTCGAAACACCGCCCTCGACGGGCGGCCGCTTGAAGGCGACGGTGAGGTCTTCACCGGTGAGATGGTGATGGACGTGGTCCTGGCCATGAAAGGGGCCACGCTCTTTTCCGACCAGCGGGACCTCGAGGACTATATCGACATGGTCCTGCGCAACGCCAAGATGCTGTCCGGTGTTGAGTTGGCGGTCCGGGGCGACACGGCAGAGGAAAAGGCCGCATCCTTCCTCGATGCCCTGATCAAACACGGCCTTGCCGAGGTACAGGACGACAAACCCGCGCGGATACCGATTCCCTCCCTGGTTTGGCAGGGCATCGACGCGGTCCGACTCTCCGGGCAGACCAACATGCTCGACCGACCGGTCGTCGCCCGGCTGGCCGGGGAGCTCGGCTGGACCGATGCCGCGAGCTGGATCGAGGAGCACCCGAAGGAATACGCCGAGGGCGTCTTCCGCGGGTTCATCGTCGATCCGCAGGGAGGGAAATCCTGATGTGCGGGCTCGCGGGAGTCATCTTCGGGAAAAAGCGGCGACGCGCCGAGGAGCGGGAGCACCTCGCCTGGCTCTTCACCCGCCTGCTGCTGCTGAGCGAGGAGCGCGGGCCCCACGCCACCGGCGCGGCGTGGCTTGATGTCGACGGTGGCCACAGGCTCTTCAAGCGCCCGGTGGCGGCCGAGCGGTTCGTCACGGACAAGTCCTTCGCCGAACTCCTTGCCTCTATGGACAACCGCGCCACGCTCCTGCTCGGCCATACCCGGTGGCGCACCCGAGGGGACGAGCGGGTCAACAGCAACAACCACCCCATCCGCGCCGGGGAGGTGATCGGCACCCACAACGGCACCATTTACAACGCCGACTACCTGTTCCGGCGCTGGAAGCTGCGGCGCTTCGCCGAGGTGGACAGCGAGATTCTGTTCCGCCTGGCCGCAAACGCCGCGCGGGACGGTGCCATGGATATCGAGCGGTTCAAGGCGCGCCTCCGGCGCTGCCGCGGCCAGATCACCGCCGTCATCGCCTGCCGGACCGACCCGGGCACCATTTTTATTCTCAAGGGGAACAGGCCATTGGAGTTGCGGTGGCATCCCCGCCGCAAGGCCGTCCTCTACGCGTCGGACCCGGCGTACCTCGACGCCGTGCTGGCGGAGGAACAAGGCTGGCGTGAGATTGCTGTCCCGCCCATGAGCCTGGTGGTATTCCATTGCTGTGACCTGGCCGCGTATTCGGTGGAGCCCTTCGAGTTCGTCGCCCAGGAGAGAAAGGGCGCGGAGCTATGACAGACACTCCAATGGACCCCATGAACCAGGCAATGAACCCAACAGAACCCTTGAAGCCGAACACAAACGGAATGCTGAGGCTCTTCGTCTACGGCACACTGAAGCGCGGTTTCTGGAACCACGACCGCTTTTGCCGGGGCGTCCTGACGGTGGAGGAGGCCGTGGTCCACGGCCGCCTCTTCGAGACATCCTCAGGAATCCCGGTTCTGGAGGTTCCAGAGGAGGACGTCATTGCCATCGGGACCACCAACCCGCTCGCCGACGTGGCCACACAAGCGCACGTTACGGCCCGGATGTCCAATCCCGAGCCAACCCCCGACCGGCTCTCGAAGAAGGGCACAGGCGTGCCCTGGGGCCCCGTGTACGGGGAGCTTCTTGCCTTCGACGACCCCGAGACCCGCCTTCCGGCCATTGACCGGCTGGAGGGGTTCCACCCCGGCGGTCCCTGCCTCTACCGCCGCGTCCTGTTCCCTGTCCAAGTTAACGGAGCCGATCTTCCGGCCTGGCTCTACGTCGGCTTCCCTTCGAAAGAGAGGGGACTGCAACCATTAGGGTCCTCACAGTGGCCCCGAACCGAACAACTTTTCTCGAACGGCAGGTTTGCGGCCGGGACTGGGATCGATTCCGGTATGTATTCCGTGAAGCTGAAACTCGAGAGATCGACGGGGCAATCGATACAGGCCAATCCAGGCTTAAGCGGCAAATTGCGGTTGACAATCGGAAAGGATCGGCGTATCATAATCCTTTAGAAAATGGGAGAGGTGCGTCCCTCTCCTTTTGTACGTCTGAGGCGGGCGGGGAGTCGCGAACCGTAACATACTGCGGGAGCAGGGCAAATGGCCGAGATGGAAAACCGTTGGTTATCAGTAGACGAGATAGGCAAGTATCTCGGTGTCAGCAGTGACACCGTGTACCGCTGGATAGACAAGCACGGCATGCCCGCTCATCGAGTAGGCCGACTCTGGAAGTTTAAAAAAGAACAGGTCGATGCTTGGGTCGAGGCTGGCGGTGCTGCAGCAGACAAAAACAAAAACAATGAGGACTAAATGACGGGCGGCAATTTCAATGGATAAGCAGTTTTCAACAATCGGATACGGATTCCTTCTGGAAGAGACTCTCATGCTGCTCGATGCCGCATTGGAGAGCAATGACGCGCAAGCTGTGCGTGGTTCCTGTATCCAACGTTGGCCTCAGAAGTCCGAGTCCAACAAGGAAAAACTGTGGCAACACATGAAATATCGCTTCCTGGAAATCGAGAACAACTCGATCAAAAACACTCCATTCCTGAAGATGTTTCGAAAGATCCGCAGCAATGATGAAGCGGTTCAGGATATGGTGTTTTTCCAGCTATGCATAACTACCCCGATTCTTTTTGAAACCCTTTCACTTTTGGTTACAGACAGCTTCCTGAATACCGGCGAGGCCGTTTTCTCTCGCTATCATCTCGACCAGCTCCTGGAACGTAAATACGAGCGCATGCCTCAGTCAACTCGAGATCGAGTGCGGTCGATCCTCGTTAAGGCAGGACGCCTGAAGCTTTCGAAATCCAATTACTCGGTGAACACTTACTGCCCAACCGAGGCCGTCTTGGGCTACGCGCTCTATCACGACGCATCAAAAAACGGTTGGCGGGCACCATCCACAGCCACAGTCATCAACGAAGGGACCATAGCTCCCATCTTCATGTGCAACCGCGCCTTGCTGATTGCCGGGGTCAACAAACTCGCAACCAAGGGGCACTGTGAATATCACCGGCATGGAAGCACGGACCAAGTTCAACTGATTCATCAATCGCTGGAGGAGTATGTCGATGCCTGGAGATAACAAAACGACTCCAGCTCAGGCCAAGGCGCTCAATGAGCTTATAGGATTGGTCGGCGAAAGCCACGTTGGCGGACGGACTCTTTGCTGCCTGATTGGCGGTCAAGGTTCCGGAAAAACATGGCTTGCGGAACACATGGCATCCCTGGGCGATTTTGGGCTGGTCCGATATGTGAGCGTGAATGACATCGTTCTCGACCTACTGGCTAAAGATCCCATGTTTGCCGAGGTGTTCGATTTCAATGCTACGACCGTCCCGGCGGATCTTAAACGCTACGGAAACAGACTTCGGAAGGCGGTACACGACCTTGTTGCCGAACAGCTATTACCAGAGGGACTGACCATCCTCGATCACCTGGAACTGGTTTTCGCGCTCGGCATGGACCCCATGACTACCTGGTACAACGATGCCGTGGGAAAAAGAAGAATTTTACTGGTGCTGACAGGACGAATGGCTGGTCAGCTTTGCCGCTGCGGGCAGTACACCCTGACTCGCGGAGATCAACCAATTGTGGAGCTGGAGGCCTGATATGCCACTCATGAAGGATATGTTTGATTTCACGCCAGTCAGTAGCTGGGTGGAAAACTTCAACGAGTCGACTCACGATTCAGCCAGCCGGACGCGGATTTTCGAAAGCTTCGTCATGCTGCCCGAGGTTGAGGAGTCGGCCCGAATTATCCTGGACCGAATTCACCGTAAGCAAGGTCGCGGCTTCTTCATCACCGGTCTATACGGTTCCGGTAAGACCATCTTCATGGCATGGCTATCCGCCATTCTGACCGAACCGACGCTGCGCAAACAGTTCCTCGATACCAAGCCCGAATGGGGCATGGATGCACTCGCACCACGAAAATTCCTCACGATCAACTTTACCGCCATTGAAGTGCCTGACGAGACCCTCGAACAGGCCTTCTGGAACTCGGTCACTGACCACTTGCGCCACCTCTCGCCGCCAGTAACGGCGACTCTGTCCAACACCGATGCCTATCTGGATACCTTTTTCAATCACACCGCCAGCGGCACCCGCAGCGATGTGGAGAACTGGATTCGTGACAACCGGAGTCTCTCCGTCGATCAGCTTCGCGCCTATGACAAGGAATATCAGAAGACCATCATTGAGCAGGCTGTTGCCGCCCTGAACATTCAACTCGTCCAGGACCGCACCACGGTCACGGAAAAGGTCAAGAAGCTGGTTGAGATCGCCAAAGAACGCGGCTATGAAGGCGTCCTGGTCTTTATTGACGAGTTGTATCTTCACCTGATCCAGAGCGACGAACACTTTAACCGGGGCACTGCTTTCCTTGGACAACTGGCCGAAGCAGGACTGGCCGGGGATCAACCGTTCTGGATTTTTGGCGCGGTCCAGGAGGAAATTCAAGCCATCGCTCGCCAAGCCGGGCGCAATTACGATACAGAGCTGATGGGCAAGCTTTCCGGGCAATCCGGCCGCTTCCAATCCATCAACATCCCGGTCACGCAATTTCATCGCATCTACAATCACCGCTTGTTTCGTGAAAATTCCAAATGCGTTCATAAGCTCGCTGATGCCTTCAAGGCTGAAATTCAGCCGCATTTCCGGGGTGCCTTTACTGACTTCCTGAAACGGTACTTCCGCGAACGCGAACCCATCACCGACGAGGCAAAACACTTTGCCGACGTTTATCCGATGCATCCCTTCGCGCTCTACTGCCTCACCGCGATCACCAACCGGGGCGGCAGATCCCGTGGCGCACTGGGATTTGTCCAGGAGTTCATTGAAAGACGCCTGCAGGATACCAGCGACTGGAAACGCATCGCGGTGCTCGACGACGTGTTCGACTACGAGGATCTGCGTAACAAGATCATCCAGGACGATCCCGAGATGGCCAAGTATTATGGGATGTTTGAGCGCTTCTGCAGCACGGCCAGGGATGAGGTCCTATCCCGCGTGCCTTATAAGCGCTGGTCGGACACCGATCAGGCGGCCGCCAAGGTAGCGAGCGAGCGCCTGATCAAAGCATTGATCGTCCTCTCCATGGTCAAGGAAGAACTCAACGTTTCGAAGCTGAATGACGCGCTCTTGCTGCGATGGCCCGGTAAGGAAAGTGACCCCGCTGGAAGCGACCAGGAAACGGCCCGAATCCTGGAAAAGATTGCCCAAACATTTCCGCCCCTTCGTCAGAAAGGCAGCGGGGATAATCTGAGCTTTTTCCTCTCGGTTGAAGGTGACGGGGGCGAACGCGAAGAGCTGTTGGTTGAAGTCGAGCGGGTCAAGAATGGTTTCGCACCGGATATTCAGCTTGAGAGCGCCTACCGCTCCCATCTTGAACTGTTCCTCCGCTTCCCGGGCAGTCCGCTGGGCGGCACTGTTCCGCCACAACACGGCTTCTCGACCCAGGTGGATGTGGATTGGCAGCGAACTCGCCGCTCCCTGGACTATCGGCTTGAACCGGTGACGGCGCTCACCAACGACCACGCCGTTATCGGCTTTGTTAAGGACGTGCCCGCCACCAAGGCGTTACACCTGGCTGTGCTCTACCCGTCAGCCTCGCCGCTCGATGTCGAGATGGATGCGGTCCGTCATGGCAACGGACGGACCCTCGTATGGCTACCGGCCACATTGCCAGCCCAGGATATCGATGAGCTCAAGCGTAGCATGGCTTTGGTCAAGCTCTTTGGCGACTACCAGTCCCAGGTTAACGCGGGCGGTGCTTCGCAATCCGTCCGGCGCAAGCTGGAGCTGCTGGGCGAATGGATTGACCTCCCCGCCGGAACCAAATCGGCCCAGCCTGCCCGCAAGTCCACGGAGATTTTGCTCGAGTCCTTTGTGAACGGCGAAATCCGCCAGTGGAACACCAAGGACCAAGCCTGGGAAATCCTCTGCGAGCCCGCTGAATTGCTCTCCCTCTACCACAGTATTCCGCAGAGTGAACGCTCTCTGGAACGGCTCCTGGAAAAGGTCGCCACCAAGGCTTTAGCCAAGGTCTTCCACTTTCATCCGGATTTCCGGGAGGCCTATTCCTTTAGCGCGGACTTGAGCCCGGCCATGCGACGCCGCGTGCTGGAGGCCATCTGGAAAGGCCGCGTGACCGATGGCGATGGAACGGCCAAGGCCGATCTTGAAAAGCACCTTGCGCCGCTTGGTTTGCTCAACACCGGTGTGCCCGGGGAGGTCTCGGTTACATTGGCCGCCAGCAGCGTGGAAGCCTTCAAAAAAGCGAAGGAGCGGATTCGGGACAATATCCGCAAATCGAGTACCGGCTCCATCAGTGTTTCTGATACACGCAAACGAATGAAAACCACGGATCTGGGATTGACCGACACCTGGGTGGATATCCTGATCACGCTGCTCATCAGCACCGGGGAGATCAGCGGCTTCACCATTCACGGCAAGACGGTCTCCCAGGATGATCGCACCATTGGCAGCCCGGTTGACTGGCTCCAGGAGCTGGATGAACTCCGTCCCGGGACGCGTCCGGATGAAACCCTGTGGCACGACCTGACCGAGTCGCTTCACGCCCTTGGCCTCTGGAAAGAAGGCACCGGTTACAGCCCGGCAGCCGCCGAGCGCCTCCTTGACCTCTTGAAAGAGACGGAAACCCGTGCCCGGCACGAGTTCCGCCAGGCCGAACAGGCATTGCAAACCTGGACCGGAGCCTCGGTTCCCGACCCCATTTCCGAATGGGCCGACATCTTTGCGCTGCCCGAGGATGGTAGAGAAAGCCGGGCTGCCTGTTATGCCTCGGTGCGTGGTGCCTTGCGCGACATGCTGGGGCTTGCCGAGGACGACGATGTCGAGGCGGCCAATCGTTACACCTGTGTTGAAGAATTCGCTCACCGCGTGCGGGAAGCCCGCGATTTTCTGGATCGCATTTCCGAGCTGGCGAGTCTCACCGGCAAACTGCGCGAACTCAAAGCACTGGGCGTCCCGTCCACCATTGAAAAGCCATGCCTGGAGCTACTCGACAGCATCGAGACTTACGTCAAATCCGCTGGCACGTCCGGGGAAATGAGCCGTATTACCGCCGAATGGAAGGATCTGCACGAGCTCTACCTCAACCAGTACCTGAGTGAACACGCGGGCCTGCACAACGATCTGAAAGCCCTCCGTGATGCCGTACTCGGCAGCCCAAGCTATCAGGTGCTGAAGGACCTCTCACGGGTTGAAGGGCTTAGCGCCCATTTCAGCCCGGCCTTTATCGAAGCCCAACTGACCGATCTGTTGACCCAGGTTGGCGTGCAGCAGGTTTGCGAGCAGAGCCTGGATGACGTGAAGAACGACCTGTCCCACGGCTGGGTGTGTTCCGCCTGTGGCTATAAACCCGGCAAGCGCCTGGAACTCAAGCCGGACCATTTCCTGGAATTGGTCGAGCGCGGCATCAAGGAATACCTGGATCATGTGCGGGGCTGCGAAGCCGAGCTCCGGGATTACGTCAGTGACACGCCCGCCGCAAATCCTTTACTGGAGTTGCTTAGCGATCCCGCAGAGCAAAGCGCCCTCGATGCGCTGCAAGACGCCACCATGCGCCAGCATCTGGCAGACGCCCTGGCCGAGGCGGAAGCCGTGAAGGTGAATGTCGACGATCTGTTGGATCAACTCAAGCCGCGCCTGCTTGGTTTCTTCAAGGGAGGACGGCGTGAGTTCGAGCAGTATGTGCAGGGCGCACTGGGTGAGCTGCTGAAAAAGAACGATTCGGAAGAAGAACAGCCTTGGAAGGTGGAGTAAGCAATGTCCATCGTTAGCGAAAAACCCCTGATCGAAATCCTGTCCCCCGAAGAGCAACACGACAGGTTTGATATCAACTATTACCTTCCAGAGTTCATTCACGCCGAACGGTACATAGAGAGTTGTGATATCGAACTCACGACCTTGGGTGATGTAATGACCGATGACGCCAGCTACGGCGTTCTTCCGCCATCTTCAAGCTATTTGGAGGAAGGCGGCATACCTCTCGTCAGATCATCAAATGTATCCAACAGCGGTATTGATTACGAAAGTGCCGTAAGGGTCCCATCTGAATGGATTAACTCCGAGCGTGCTCGAATAAAAAGTAATGACGTGCTCATCAGCATTAAGGGTGCTCGAGCATTCTTCGACATGTGCGTTGCTTCAGACAACCCGCCGGATGCAATCGTCAACGGAAGTATCTTCAGATTCCAGTGCAAAGAGGACTTTGACCCGAAGTTCGTCGTCTTGTGGCTGCTCAGCAAGCCGATCCAGTCAATGGTTTTCCGCGAACGAACCAACCTTGGAATCAGCTACATTTCCCAAGACATTCTGAAGAACATCCCTTTTCCAAAAATTGAAAAGGAAAAACAACAGCTCATTCTTCGTGGATATAACGCTGCCGTAGAAATGAAGGATGAAATGATCTCTTCCCTCAATGAAGTGGTTCACGCGAAATCACTGGCCAGGAATGTAATAAGTAATATCTACCGAGATAAATTAGGGATGGAAGAGCCATCGGCACCAGTGTTGAAGGTTAGAGTCGTTGACTCATCAAAGATTCAAGACAGGCTCGATTGGAAAACATACGACCCCAACCTGATATCAGATGCGGAAAAACTGGCTAAGAACTTCCCCAGCAAAACTTTTGTCAGGGATGTTGCGGGGATCAAGGATACATACAAACCTGCAACGGCCTATTCCAGTGATGATGTAAAGCTTATTCGGGTCAAGCTTTATGGGAAGGGAGCCGAACTTCGGGAAACAAGAGATCCAGACAGTATCTCGGGGCCTGTTGCGCAGGCGGATAGTGGAGAGGTGGTTGTTTCTCGTATTGATTGTACGCAAGGGGCTGTAGCAGTAGTTCCTGACGAATTGAATGGAGGCGTCGTATCCAAGGAGTTCTTCTTGATACGACTTGATGAAACGAAGCTACGAACACAGTTATTTGTCAGGATATTGCTGCATAAACGATATGTCCAGTACCTCCTTAGCTTTCGGACTGGGGCTACGAATCGGTTGCGGCTGGACAAAGATGTTCTTATGGAACTTCCTTTGCCAAAACTGCCAACTGACCAGCAAGACACAATTCTAAATGAATTGCGAATAGCTGAAGATAAACTTTTCCATGTTGAATCAATAGAGGCAGAAGCTCACAGGATGGCCGATGGGTTGGTTGAACTTGCGCTAGATAACGTAATTGACCTTGGTGAGGATTCATATCTTTCTGAGCTTTCTGAAACCGCAAAAGCTATAAAACAGAAATTACTAAAGCAGGTGAAGGAGGCGCTGCAATGACCGCCATGGAACAAGCCCTGGCTGGCATGTGGCGCGGCCGTGAAAAGCAGAAGTTGCCCTATCTGCTAGTCAATGACGTGCGCGGCTATTTTGCCGAAGCACCTGCCGAACTGCAGGTCGATGGCCAAGCGATCCCCGTGCATGTCTGCGCCAATGAGTTTGGATTGCGTCGCCATACCGAGCCCGAGCGTCGGCAACCGAATCCACCCGCTCGTATCATCATCTCGCGTCAGCAGCTTCAGCCGGATCATCTGCCGGACTTGCAGGCCCGCTCCAGCGTGTCACCCCGCACGGTAACGGGTTGCGACATAGCCAAGGCGCTTGGCGTGCAGAATCCTCGGGCCTTGCTTGACCGGCTTCCCATCACCGCATTCTGGAACCTGGCCCCGTACCTGCCGCAGCTCGGCGCTTACAGTCTGGAGCGCGTGGTGCTCGCCTCGCTGCTGAACGATCCCAGCGTGTTGTCTGCAGGCTGGGAGCCGGATCGGATTCTCGACAAGCTCTGGTACGAGAATGCGCTGGAACGGGTACGCGAGGTACTGAGCTCGGTCGATGCGGATGAACGCCGGGCGCTGGAGCAGGAATTCCTCGATGTGGTTCGCACCTGGCTCGATGGGCCGCGTTTCGCCCTGGTCGAAGCCGCCGTGCTGGAAAGCGACCCGCCGCCGGTGCTGCCGATCTGCCTGCTC
This sequence comes from Lactivibrio alcoholicus, assembly GCF_055390895.1. Lineage (NCBI taxonomy): Bacteria > Thermotogati > Synergistota > Synergistia > Synergistales > Aminobacteriaceae > Lactivibrio > Lactivibrio alcoholicus. The sequence continues at coordinate 247,404 of NZ_AP042471.1, read as the reverse complement.
GCCTCCATTCTGGACGGCTGGAAAATGCTTACGCCGGAACGGATGCGTACCTTCCTAGACGGCAGCGAACTGGGCGACCTGTTTGTTGATGTGCTCAAAGACGGGCAAAGCCTGCACGGGCTTGCCGACTGGGGCCGCCGCATCACCCTCAAAGACGACGCGCCTTGCAAACAGGCGTTGCACTACCTGCAGCACGAGGTATTTCCGAAACACCCCAGCGCCGTCACCGAGTCCCTTACGACAGTGGTCAAGGGCGTTGGCGGAAAAGGCTCGGAGCGCCTGCTGAATCAGCTCATCCAGGTCTTGGAGGCCGACGGTGGCATTCTTGCCCAGGGTCTGGCGGTCACCCTGCACGCGTTGCTCGATGTGGTGGTCAACGGCGAGCGGGCCGACACGCTTCCGCTTGAAAAGGCTCCCTGCAAGCTGACCGATGCGTTGGAAACACCGGATGCCCCGGAATGGGAAGAGCTGCTTGAAGCCCTGCGCCGACATCAGGCCCGCGAGCAGTACGAGGACCACGTGTCGCTGCTGGAAGCGATGGTCACGATTCACCGGCTTACGGACAAGGCCGAGGCGGCGGTGAAGAATCTCGCCAGCCTGGATTGGAAGGCCTGGCTGGCGCTGGTGGATTCAGTGTATCTGCCGCTCTCCACGATGGCGCTGGAGGCGGAACGGCGATCCAGCCAGTTGCCGGAAAAGGTCAATGTCTTTCGTATCACCCAGCGGGCGAAAAAAGCATGCGACTCTATTCGCATCGCCTGGGCGGATTTCTATGTGCAGCCGAGCCGTGGACTGCCGAAGTGGCTGAACGAGCGCAAGTTTGCGGCAGGAACCTGCAGGCCATGGCTGAACAGCGATGTCATGGAGTTTGCCGTTAAGCCATTGCTGCAGGATTCGGAGATCAAGCAGGTTTATCTGCTGGTCTTTGACGGGATGAGCGTGGCCAACTGGATGTTGCTGCGTGACCGCTTCCTGATGATGCCGGGGCGTGAGCTGTTTCGCCCATACCAGTCGCTGGGGCCTGAGTTCCGCGCCTGCACTTATCTGCCCAGCATTACCGAATATTGCCGACAAGCCATTTTTGCCGGAGCGCCCCCGGCGGAATTCCGAAGTTGGTCTTATGGCACCAGTGAACCCCATCTGCTCGAGCGTTGCCTGGACAACCTGGGGCTTTCGCCTTCCTCCTGGTGGGATCGCGACAAGAGCTACCTCTGTTACAACGAGAAGGATGCCAACGCCGACACCCTCAACCGGAAAATGCGCGACCTGGTGGACGCACCCGGGCGCTTCAAGGCGGTGGTGTTCAACCTCCAGGATCGGCTTCTGCAGAAGGGTATGTCGAGTCTCCAGGAGATCATGCTGGCCTATGTGAAGGAGGTGGCGCTGCCCCACCTGCGCAGGATCGCCGCCCAGGACAAGACGGCTGTCGTCATCACGGCCGACCACGGCTTCACCTGGTACAACACTCAATACGTCATTGACGATTTGAAATCGGACAGCGGACCCGGACGGGATGTCTTCATCAGCAATCGCTGCCTTGAATACAAAACCAGGAAACGTACTGCAGTTGGTCCAGGAGATGTAAAGCGGATCGAACCATTGGCCGATTACGGCCTTCCAGCAAGCCATGATGCCGTCGAGGTGCCCTTTGGGCACGACAGCTATGGCTGGCCTGGTGCCAAGCAGACATCGGCAGGCAACCCCTACAAGGTTCAGGGCAACGACCATGGTGGATTGACCCCGGAAGAAACAGTCGTCCCGGTTGCGGTGTACATAACACGAGGAGCGAAATAGCAGATGGCAACTCTTGATCAATTCAGAGAATTTCTGGTCTCGGACCTGGGCTTCAAAGCCCACCAGATCAATGACGGTGATGGTTCTGGCGTTGCCACAACGGTTGAAGGGCTGGACGAGAAAGCCGCGTTTCTGGTGTCAACCAGCGTCGGCAATTGCTATGCCGCCTTCAAGCATGAAGGCTCGGCAACGCTGAGTGAATCCGAGGCCAACCGGTATAAAGCCCTTAGCATTCTTATGCCCAATGGTCCGGCAGCCTATTGCGTCATCGAAGTGGCAGGCCATTTACGCATCTATCTCGTCGAAAAGGGTAATGAGATTCATGACGAAATGAAGGACTGGGACGACGTTCGCAATGCCGAAGACATGGTGCGCGAATTCAAGCCAGACGTAGTTAAAGGCCTGCAGCAGTGGGCGCAGAAAACACTCCATACGGAAAACAGCCTCTCCCGCTTCGTGCAGCTCATGAAGGGCTGCTGGCAGGACATCTGGGATATCGAGAACAAGCGCAACGACTGGATCTTCGACGAGTTTACGCGCTTCCTGTTTATCAAACTCAATGAAGACGCAAAACCCAGCGGAAGCTTTACCACCGCCAAGCTGAAGTCGTATTGCGAGCAGAACAAACACATGGGCGACAAGGCCGCCCAGAACTTCATCAACAACCTGTTCGATGACCTGAAGGGACAACACCCCGAAGTCTTTACTGACGAGAACGAGCGGGTACTCAGCAAGGCGGCAACCGTTGAGCGGATCATTGCCCGTCTTGAAGGGATCAACCTGAAAGACACCCAAGGCGATGTGCTTGGCCGTGCCTTCGAAATCATGCTGTCCGATACCTTCAAAGGTAAAGACCTCGGCCAGTTCTTTACGCCACGAGAAATAGTCGCCTTCATGCTGGATCTTGCCCGGGACAATCCAGACGGCCCGGCCTTGGACATCGAAAAGGGCGAACGCTTCCTGGATGCCTGCGCAGGGTCAGGTGGTTTTCTGATCGCCACTTATGAAGACGTGTACAAACATGCACTCTCCAACGGTGTGGAGCCACGCAAGAAAGATCAACTCCTAAAGCGCCTCGGCCAGGAAACCTTTTTCGCGTGCGAGATTGAAGAGAAAGCGGCTCGCCTTGGGAAACTGAACATGATCGTTCACGCCGTCAACGCGCAGAACGCTCAGTGGCTTCACCAGAATTACCTCTACAACGAGGAATACGGTGGTTTGAAGCCTCTGATTGAATATGAAGTCGATTTCGGAGATGGCAAGAAAAAGCAACGTATTGGGCCAGATAGCATTGACCTTGTTTTGACGAATCCACCATTCGGCAAGTCTGTAAAAACCGAAAGCATCTTACTGGATTATCAGTTCGGACACGAGGTCAAGAGCTTCAAGTCCAAGGGCCGTGCACCAGAGAAGCGACCGAAAAACAGTCAGGACAGCGAGGTCCTCTTCATTGAGCACTATCTTCGGGTGTTGAAGCCGGGCGGCAAGCTGCTCATTGTTCTTCCCGACGGTGTGTTGTCGAACGCCACCGCGAAACCCGTTCGGGATTACATGCGTGAGCACGCCATCATCAAGGCAGTGATTTCTCTGCCCAGCGAAACCTTCGCCTCAACTGGAACCTCCATTCCTACCAATGTGGTGTATCTGCAGAAGAAGCGCCCGGGAGATGTTCAGGGCGATATCTTCATGGCGCGGGCGGACTATGTCGGCCGCCGGGCCAATGGCGACCCGCTCAAAGAAAACGACCTCCCGTTCATTCTTGAAAAATTCCGTGAATGGCAAACAGGAACACTTGAACTCCCGGAGGAGGATTACGAGTGAGCGAGCTTTATATAGGAAAACATCTCGATCCCAATGGGATGCCGGGAGAGATGTACCGCCACAAACTGAGTGACCTGATCACTCACACCTTTATTTGTGGCGGCTCAGGTTCGGGAAAAACGGTAATGGGGAAGGCGATCATCGAGGAGTCCGCGCTTAAAGGTGTTCCTGCTATTATCGTTGACCTTAAAGGGGATTTGTCTTCCTTGGCGCTTGCTTTCGGCGAACTGTCAGCACCGGTCGTCGCTCCCTGGCTGGAGGTGGAGGATAAATCTACGCTTGGCCGGGCAGCTCTGGCAGAGGCAAACACCTTCCGTAAACGGTTATGGGATTGGGGGCTGTCCGAAGCCAATGTGCGCGAGTTTGCCAATCATGTGGCGGTGGAGATTTTTACACCACGTAGCGAACTCGGCCGCCGGGTATCCATCCCGCTCATCTCATCCCCTCCACCAGACATCAATGAGTTGTTTGAAGAAGATCCCGATACCGCCTCCGTGATGGTGACCAGCATGGCGGAAGCGCTGGTACGTCGGGTTATACCAACGGGGCAGCGCGACAGGGAGACGGATTTCGTTACAGCCCTCATCGAGCATGCCTGGCGCACCGGCGTTGATCTGACTGGTGAGGCCGGCCTGGGGCATTTGGTCTCCATGATTCTAGAACCGCCGTTTGCTACCATTGGCGTGCTGGGGATTGATGACCACATTCCGGAAAACCGTCGTCAAAAGCTGGCCCAGGCCGTCAACGGACAATTGGTCGGAGCGGCAGCCAATTGGGTCCGGGGCGAAGAGATGAGCATCGACAAGCTGGTGGGGGCCAACCGTGTCGACGGCAAGACCCAGATCAGCGTTATCAGCCTCGCTCACATCACCGACTTTGAGGATCAGAGCTTCGTTGTCGCCCAAATTGCCTTTGCGATCAACGCCTGGATGCGTAAGCAAGGTAGCGCTCCTGGTGGAAACAGGCCACGCCTGTTGTTCTTCCTTGATGAGATCGGTGGCGGTGGCGGAAAGACGGCTTTCTATCCCACTTACCCCTATACATCTACCTGCAAACCGGCACTGAATATCCTGGTTAAGCAAGGACGCGCCTTTGGTGTCGGCTGCATTCTGGCAACGCAAAACCCCGGGGATATTGACTATAAGGGCCTTTCGAACTGCGCCACCTGGATCGTAGGCAAGCTGCAGACAAAAAGAGATCGGGACAAGGTTCGTGAGGGTTTGACCGACGCGGAATTTTCACCTTCCGACTTGGCGAAGAAGCTCGCACGACCCAAGACAGGTGAGTTCATGCTCCTGAACAAGGAAGGCGATGTCCATTTCATCAAGGAACGCTGGCTGCTGACCTATCACTGCACGATGAGTCCGGAGCAGCTTCGCCGCTATAAAGCCAAGGGGTTGGCTCCCTATGAAGGCTCACTGAATACAGACATTGCCTTCGAAGATTTCGAGGAGACCATCAAGTCCGACGAGCAGGCAGAAATCCAATCGCTTTGGAACGATGCCAAGGACGCTATCGGGCAAGCCTGCAACCTGCTCGAAAAGATTCTCGATCACGACATCAATTCCGAGAAAGCACGACTTTGGATATCCATCCTGCGTGACCCGGATGGATTCAATCGCCGCCTTCAGGAAGCCCAAAGGCAGCTTGCCGAGTATGCTGAAGCGGCTTCCCTACCCAGGGTTAGCAAAGGTCAAGAACCCAGCGGCCTGATGACGTTGCTCTCTGAAAAGAAGAGCGCGATCCAAGGCCCGTCGTTCAACGATACACGGATGGTGACGAGTCCTGCTTCTGCACAGCCACCGGGCGATAGCGTCCTTGTAGAGGATGATGGCAGCGTGACCTACAAGGGGCGAACCTTCCAGCTTTACCGGAGATACGCTGGGAAATCTGTGGCGTTTATTGAGGAAGATGGTGAACTGAAATTTTCTATCGAAGGCAAGGTTCTCTCGAAGAGCTTCAAGCTGTGAGGTAAATGGAAATAATCGATGCCAAAAGTTGAGAAGATTTCTGGAGACATCGTAGAACGGGTCGATCCAATCTTCTTCTCGGACCCCATGACTGCGGCGATGAAAGCGCTGGGGATGACGTAGATGTGTTCGGACTCAAACGATGAAACAGGCAGATTATGACTAACGAAGAAATAGCCAGATTCTTCAACACAACGCGGCCCTTCATCCAGAGTAATCCTGACCTGAGTGATCCCCAGGTCGAGGGATGGTTCCGCACGCGCCAGCATTTCCTGGCCTCCTCGGCGATCACGCGACCGGAAAAAGCTCTCGGAGCATTGCCGGAATGCCACGGCAGCCCGTTAGCTCCAAGACCACGTGGCCGACGAGGTGAAAAATATCATGCCTGCTTTCATCGTCCTAGCTGGGGGAGTTTATGAAAGGAAGCGGAAATATATCCCAACCCGATGGTAAGGCGCGCAAGCATCCGAAACAGCGCAAGTCGGTTTCAGCCTTGATGAGCAAGAAGCTCTTTCAGGAAGCCGGCAATCGCTGCCCCTTCTGCGACGTCGCGGACGTGGCCGTGCTGGAGATTCATCACATCGACGGAGACCCCTCGAACAACAAAATCGAAAACCTGATCGTCGTGTGCGGAAACTGCCACTCCAAGATCACGCGCGGGGAGATTTCACCGGCGGATGTCCACGCCAAGAAGATGGAACTGTTCTGGACGCACAAGACGTCCCACCGGCGGGCCGAAAAGAGCTCCAGACGGTCTGTGAGCGTGAACGCCGCGAGTGTCAGCGGCAGCATTATCGCCAACACCGTGACCTTCGGCCGCAAACGATCGCCACGGATGCAGTACCCGGTGGATTCCATCGGCGCGGACACCATCAAGAAGGGGTACATCGACTATCTGATCAAACGCTACTTCGATTATCGCCAGGCCGACGCCAGCTACGGCAGTCTCCGCCCCTTCAGCCATGCCGAACTTCACACCACCATTCAGCGCAAGTTCAAGGCGAAGACGTTCTTCATCCATGTTGCGCGCTTTGAGGAACTCTGCGACTACATCAAAGGCCGGGTGGATCAGACTATTCAAGGCAGGCGCAACCGCTCGCGAAGCGTTCCAAATTATGACTCATTTGAAGAATACGAGACGGAGCAACTGCAATATGGCCGATAAGCGTCACATACAGAGTCACACGCAAGACGAGGCTAAAGGGGCGCTGCGGATTCCCGACAGCGTGCTTGGGCGTCTTGTCTTTTCCCAGGACCGTGCGCCCAAAATCGTTAGGCGATTTTTGCCGACAGATGCCCAATCGCCAATTCTCAGTCTCAACACCGTATGTCCATATTACACCATGTTCCCGATTGAATTTCCGCTCCAGCGTCTCGCCAAGGCGAATAAGAACGAGTGGGTTCTTGATCCCTTCTGCGGCCGTGGGACGACCCTATTCGCCGCTCGTCTTCTCGGCCTCGGTTGTGTAGGCATTGATAGTAACCCTATCGCGGCGGCCATAGCTGCAGCGAAATTGGCGTGTACCACGTCCGATGCTGTTGTTGAAACAGCGCGGTCAATTCTTGAGGGTGCATCCTCACCGCTTTCTATTCCGGAGGGTGACTTCTGGGGACTTTGCTATCATCCCGATACATTGAAAGAGATTTGCATTTTGCGAGAACGTCTGATGAAGTCGTGTGAGACCGCTGAAGAGGTTGTATTGCGTGCGCTGCTGTTGGGCATTCTCCACGGGCCACGCCATCGCGGGCTAGCGACCTACCTTTCGAATCAAATGCCCCGCACCTATGCAACAAAACCCAGTGCTGCCGTTCGCTACTGGCGGCGCACCAATAAAACGGAACCCCCACGTGTCGATGTCCTGAATGCAGTTAAGCGCCGGGCGGAATATTCTCTCAGAATTATTCCGCCGCCTTCCAAAGGTGCAGTCTACTTTGGCGATGCCCAGCACACCGATACGGTGGTGCCGCCATCCCACAGATTTAACTGGGTCGTGACCTCTCCACCTTATTTCGGTATGCGTACCTACCGCCCTGATCAGTGGCTTCGCAACTGGTTTTTGGGAGGCGCGGATACTGTGGATTATTCACAGGATGGTCAGCTCTCTCATTCCGATGACAAGTTCACTGAGGGTTTGTCTGACGTATGGAAATCGGTAGCAAAGCGATGCTCATCGGGTGCCCGGCTTATCATTCGCTTTGGTTATCTACCCAGCGTTCCTGTGGACGCACGGGAGATTCTGCGAATGTCTTTGAAGCTCGCAGATTCCGGCTGGCGCATTCGGCGGTGGGTTGATGCGGGCTCGGCAAATAACGGCAGGAGGCAGTCCGAACAGTTTGGACGCGTGATGAAAGCTGCTACAAGCGAGGTCGATGTATATGCCAGGCTCGAGGGATAACTATGTTCGATCCGAATGAGCTCCCGAATCTAAAGGCTGCAATCCGTGAAGCAACCGTTCGGGATCGAAGGTTGCTCGACGACCTACGCTTGGAGATTCGCGCCCTTGCCGCTGAAGTCAGAGCGATCAAACCCAGGTCGACAACCTCGGTATCCTTGGTGGCGAGCGACGGCGGAAACAACAAGCTCGTTTTCGATCCATTTCATGTTCAACTTGTGCGGGTGGTGGATTCTTACGGTGAGCAACTCTGTCTCGATGCTGTGACACCAACAACTGACACCGATGTTCTGAGTCGCGCGCAGTTCAACAACGACGGATCTCCGAGAACGGCATTGGGTCGTGTAATGGCAGATTTGGGTGTGACGCCGCGAACATTGAATCGTCTCAGCCACATGATTCCGGATGGAAAGAAGGTGCGAGAGTCTCCCGACGAGGTGTCCCCCTCATGGGTGCTTGTCTATCGCGACCTCTGCGAGTGGGCTGCGCTTTATGAACGAATCTGTTACAGAACTTTTGCCACCGATACGCTGTTGGTCCGGGACGGCCTATTGCGCAGCAAGCTCTTTCGCGGGGAATTCTTCATCGAGTTCAGAAAACGAATAGAAGAATCAATAGAGAGAATTCGGCAAGAGACTCGAAGGAAGGTATTTCTCGTCGGCCTCGCGAAACACAGCAAGGTCCTGGCGCGTTATTGTTTGGCAATGGCCCTCGAAGGGATATTTCCGCATGGCTCGCCTCGTTATGTGAGTGTACCGCGAAAATTGGAAGCGAAAGCTTATGTCTGGCCAGAGTATGCCCGTGGGGCTGAAGCGGAAGATGGTGCCGGAGAGGCTCCTAAGTTCGTTGCTGGAGACATGTACTTTGTGCGGTTCGGAGAACGAAGCGGCGATCCCCTCTGGACCGTCGATATATTGAGCAGCCAGGCCCAACAGGCAGCCGAGGTGTTTGGATATCTGCTTGCTGATGCAATCCACGGATTTCCTGTTCCTTTTTATCCACGATGTCTACAGAAAGCACATGAATTCGCCGAAATCGTAGACTTTGACCTCGACATTCTTCAGGATGAGGTGATTGTAGCAGTTCGCGGCTTACTCAACGAAAAAGAAATCCCCGCATTGGAGGCCTTGCGTCTTCAAGGCGATGTTTCGGCACGGAGGTATGAATGAAACTCTTCTCACGAGAAACGACGGTTGGCATATTCAGAGGCTTCAGTGAAGGCGGGTTAGAGTTTCACGCCGATCTCGTACTGCCTTACAAGAATGAGTTTCAGCGTGCTCCTATGCATGGGCAATTTCTCGTTGTTCAACTCGAAGACGAGGATGAAGCAGTCCTTGGTCGCATAACGTCAATCTCTTCTCAAGGACGTCTCGCTTCCTCGGCAGGCGAAGACTATGGCATTCGAGCCGTTTCGGAAGAGCGACCGATACCCGAAGACCTCCGTGAACAGTACCTTAAGTATCGAGTGAACATGCGAGTTCTGGGTGTGGTGCGAGTCGTCAATGGCGATCTCGTATTTGCGGCGTCCCACCGCCGCCTGCCGCACGTTGGGAGCAAGGTAGCTTTCCTGACGGATGAGGTTTTACGGGAAGTAGCCGGTCACAATATAGCTGATGCTGCTGAGATAGGATATTTCGCACTGGGCGAGTTCATCTATGCGTCTGGCGACTCACGGCTAGTCCATGCTCCTTGGATGCAGATAAAGAGTCCGCTGGTAATTCCAAAGTTCCACGTTCTTGACCTCGTGGCAAGACGAACGCTTGTTTTCGCAAGAGCGGGCTTTGGTAAGTCAAATCTTGTGAAACTTCTATTCGCCAATCTTTATCGAAACACGCCTACGGTGGAGAAGCGCGGAGGAAAGCAGGTACCAGTCGGAACTGTGATTTTCGATCCCGATGGTGAATATTTCTGGCCAGATGATAAAAACCGCCCCGGGCTCTGTGACGTGCCGGAATTGCAGGACAAGGTGGTTGTCTTCACGCCGAAGGCGGGCCCCAGCCAGTATTATCAATCTTTCGTCGCTGGAGATATTCGCTTGGACATCCGCAGGTTACGCCCAAGCGATGTAATCTCGATTGCTCTGCCACCTGAAAAACAGGATCAGCAGAATGTACGAAAACTGAAGGGAATGAATGATGCCGATTGGCATCAGCTTGTCGATCTGATCCACCGGGACGGGAATGGTGCAGATGGGCAGACAGTCAGGCGGCTGCTAAGGCTTGAGGACGGTCAAGACGCTGAAATGGTCGCGGCACGGGCCAATATGACAACAATTGTTCGCATGCTGCACGACCCGAGCAGCCAGATGATGGATATGCTACTTGCGGCCCTACGGGAGGGTCGAATATGCGTTATTGACGTATCTCAAATGCGGGGTACGCCAGCGCTTGTTCTATCCGGACTGATTTTGCGACGAATATTCGATCACAATCAGGAAGAGTTTACTAAAGCTCAGCCTGAAACAATTCCGGTCATCGCCGTGGTCGAAGAGGCGCAAGCAGTCCTCGGCAGCACAGGAAGCTCAGGTGAAGGGCCTTACGTATCCTGGGTCAAAGAGGGGCGCAAATATGACCTGGGGGCTGTCTTGATCACGCAGCAACCAGGATCAATATCGGGAGAAATCCTGAGCCAGGGGGATAACTGGTTTGCGTTCCATCTTCTGTCGGCCGGCGATCTGAGAGCGGTAAAGAGCGCCAATGCGCATTTCAGTGATGATATTCTGTCATCCCTATTGAATGAGCCGATTCCTGGCCATGGCGTGTTCTGGAGTAGTGTGGGCGGCAAAAGCTACCCAATTCCTATTCGCGTTTTGTCTTTTGAAGGCCAATACCAAGCGCGCGATCCGAGATATGACCAACCAGTGGCCGACACCGCTGCCGTGGGACTTCGTCAGCGATTTAGCAATGCGCTGGCGTCTGCGCGCCGTTCAGTGCCTGTCGTTGATACGCCGCATACCCCACAGGCTATGGGGGCCACGGCTCCTCACGAGGAACCGGAGACGGAAGAGGAACCAGATACTCTGGCAACCTACGAAGCCGCGACAATCGAAGCATTCAAGAACGACCACGAGTTTCTTGGCAGGCTGAAGCAGTATGGCATACCTTGGAGGGGTATCCAAGAGCAGTTAAAAGGTTACCTTCCCGATGTATTGTCGGACCGTGACAAGATTGCATACCAACTGGTCCCAAAAGCAATGTCCGCCTTGTTCGGGGAGCAGGAGGTTGGCTGGACTACAGAGAAGCGGCCCTCAAGAAGCGGGTTAAAGCCCACAACATGGGTCGTGGTGATTCAGGGAGGCAGCCGATGATCACCGGAAAGGGGGATAGGCAATGAGCGAGACTTTCCGCTTATCTGATTATCAGATAAGCATCGGCAACGAGGATATCATAGAGCGACACCTGCATGGCATCTTGAGCACTGACCCTGAGAACCCCGAGAACCAGGAGAAGGTTCAAAAGGCACTCGATGAACTCCTCAAGGAGATGCGCGTCCGGTTTGGCACAATCATCAAAACCGACAACGTCTCATTCCTGCTCGGGGCCGGTGCCTCCCTGGCCGCTGGAGGCGTATCTCTTGCCACAATACCAAAGCCCCTTGAGAAGTTGCTTATCGACAAGGCTGGCAAGGAGCAGAAAGGGAAAGAAGTCCCCGGCTGGATAGCTCTTTTCTACAAGATCGTTTCAAGCCTTTCCCAAGACGATTTCTCGTTTAAAGAGCGATCTAAGCATTTTCAGTCGACCGAAGAGAAGGATATTCCCGCGATTGGTGTGAACCTTGAAGTCTATCTCAGTCAATTGCATACATGGCATGCCGGAATCCTCGATGTGACTGATACATTGAAACTGACGGGCGGCTCCGAACTGTCAATCGTCAAGAGCGATTTGGCTCGCCTGATCAAAGAGATCACTGGCTCCTTGACGATTCTCCTTAACCTGCCAAAGTCTGGCTTGGATGAGCCTCTTCGGAGTCATAGGAAATTCATCAAGAAGGTCCTCACTCGACCGCTCAACCTGCGACGGGCGAATCTCTTTACCCTCAATTATGACACACTGATTGAACAAGCCGGAGATGCCGAAGGAGCGGTGCTTGTCGACGGATTCGTGGGAACACTGCGCCGTGTTTTTAGGCCCGAGTCCTACGACATAGATTTCTATTTCCCCGCACAGACTACTGAAGGACGGGTTCATAGATTTGATCGGGCACTTCATCTTTATAAGCTACATGGCTCAATTACCTGGCATCGTTCCGAGCCGGATTGGGAAAATCCCTTCGGCCTTTTTGCAACCTTTTACAACGAAGGCTGTCATACAGACGATGTGCTGATCTATCCATCTCCTCTCAAATATGGACAGGCGCTGGGCATGCCGTATTCCGAGCTGTTTCGTCGGTTTGGAAACGCCATCGCGCAACCCCAATCGGCACTTTTTGTGATTGGTTACGGATTCGGAGATGATCACGTCAATGCTTTGATCCGGCAGGCGCTTGCCATCCCGAGCTTTACTCTTGTTGTGGTGGACCCCGATCCGAAGAATGTTTTCGTCTCGAAGCTGGAGAAACTCGAAGATGAACGCGTGTGGATTGTCAAGGGCTGGGGGTTAGGGACATTTGAAGGTTTTGTTGCGAAGCTTTTGCCCGACCTGAGAGAAGAGGAAATCGATGCCAAAGTAATGAAAACCTTCAAGGGGCTATCATCGCCTTCCGGGCGAAAGGCGGAAGATGCAGAAGAGGACAACGATGGCAAGTGACCATGAAATTGGCCGGGTCGTCGCAGTTGACACCGCCCAGGTGACGGTTGAATTGAACCGGGACCTGAAAGCCCTGACCCGATCCACCTATGAGGGAACGCTGGAGGTCGGGCGAATCAACTCATACGTCATAATTCCCGTCGGTGCCCGCCGAATCGTGGCTATGGTCACACGTGTTCTATTGACAGAGGAAAGCGAACTGAAGGCCGACAAGACCATGGTGACGCTGCCTTCCTCCCGAAGATTGATGAAGGCAACGATGATCGGCACTATTGACGAGGGTAGATTCCGGCAGGGGATCAATCTGTTCCCGGTGCTTGACTCACCGGTTCTTATCACGACGCGAAAAGACCTCGATGCGATATTCGGCAAGTCTCCCGATCAGGAAATATCATCTTCTTTAGACGAACCTGGCTTTTGTATCCCAATTGGTCGATCCGCTGTATTTCCAGATTACGACATCAAAATCGATCCGGATGCATTCTTCGGAAAACATGCCGCTATCATCGGAAGTACCGGCTCCGGCAAGTCCTGCACCATCGCCACCATTATTCAGTCTATTATCAACCATGCATCGGTAAAGCAAACGCGGTTCATAATCCTCGACACCAATGGGGAATACCGCACAGCTTTCCAAAGGAAAAATGGGGACCAGGGATGGACCGATGCAGATGCGGCATTCAAAGCGCTCTATATTCCGACCGATCCTACGGAAAAAGAGAAGCTCGCTATCCCATACTGGTTCATGGATTCAGAGGACTTCGTCCGTTTGTTCAGGGCGTCACCTGGCGTTCAGCGGCCGGTACTGCTTAACGCACTGTCGTCGGCTCGTGACTCTGCGGAAGGTGCCGAGAACTGGTTCCTTGTGCGCGAAAACATTATTAAGGAATGCAACCGGATACTTGGGCTTTGTTCTGGTGCCGAGACCAAAGACGCAAAGTCTATCCGGCAGTTATGCGATGGATTTCTCACTTACATTGAGGAGCAGGCCATCGATCAACAAATTAGTCTTCTATCTGAACAATACCCAAATATTACAGCTACAAACATCAAAACGATCTTTGAGGGAATAAGAGATGTCGTGCGGGATGGAATCCGCAACGAGGGACAACAATACGAGGCATACGCAGCCATCGATGTGAACAAACGAAGACGCATTGAGGAGTCTATCAAACCGTTGTTGGGGACTTTATCGCGACTTCCAGAGAACAGCACAGCTCTCAGCACGGCGTCGGCAGATTGCCCGAGGTTCTTTAGCAAAAGCGAATTTCGCTACCGGTATCTTGAGCACGCCATGACTCGTGACGAAGCAAGCTCTTCGCGGGCTCGGGATAATTGCTCAACAATGCTGATGCGTATATACCGGCTACTGGAGGATTCCCGGTTCGAATTCATGTTCGGCCCCACTTGTTCTGAATGGCCATCGGTCACGAACTCTCTTGCTACCTTCATGCGGGACATTCTGGGTGCTGAATGTTTACGCGAAGCAGGACTCACAAACACTGATGTGTGTCCGGAAGGCCAACTGCCTTTCTACGACAGGCAACGACGTGGTTCGACTCGATCCAATGTTGTCATCATTGATCTGAGCCTCCTCGCCTCTGAAGTTCTTGAGAATGTGACGGCGCTTATTGGTCGCCTAATACATGAATTTTTGCAGCGATTGAGCGATCCGGTGAGTGGAATCGGACGTGGGGAGTACCCAGTTGTACTCATTCTTGAGGAAGCACAGAACTATATACGTGAGGGAAGAAAGATGGAGGAGGATTCCATTTCAAAACTCGTCTTTGAGCGCATCGCCCGAGAAGGCAGGAAGTATGGGTTGGGATTGGTTGTAGCTTCCCAACGTCCAAGCGAACTATCAAAAACGGTGCTCTCACAGTGCAATAGCTTTGTTGTTCATCGTCTGCAGAATCCTGAAGATTTGCGCTATTTCCGGGAAATCGTGCCCGGCATCTACGGCCAGCTTCTCGACCAACTTCCAGCTCTTGCCCCTCGAAGCGCCTTGGTATTGGGAGAGTGTGTTCAGGCTCCCGCATTGGTGGAAATGCGAGAAGCCAGTCCTGTTCCAAAAAGCAAGAACCCAAAGTTCTATCGGAGCTGGACCCAAAAGGAGAGTCACCCTGATTTTGAAGCCGTATGCGAAAGGTGGGAGGGGAGGCAACCTGTCTGCCCAGCTCCTGCTGATCAGCCTCATGGTGCTCCTGAGAATGGAGGTGAGGTGGAATGACCAAAAGCTTTCATCCCATCTTCACCATCACCAACCGGATCACCGCCGGGCTGACCCGCATTGAGCGGGCTCGGGGGTTCCTGGAAGCCGCGACTTTGTCCGATGCCTGGGTGCGGGAGATGGGCCGCCGTGCGTTGGTCTTGGAAGCCCACCACACCACGCACATCGAGGGAGCGCGTCTGACCTTGGATCAGGCCGAGCAACTCCTCGCAGGCAATCCGGTCCCCGAGGCCGATCCCGATGATGTGCGGGAATTGCTGAACTACAAGAGGGCCTTTGAGTTCGTTTCCGAGTATCTCGAGCACGGCGGTCCGATTACGGAAGGGCTGGTTCGGGAAATCCACAAGCGGCTCGTCGAGGGCGTGCGGGGCGGAGCCGCTGCTCCCGGCGAGTATCGGAAAATCCAGAACTACGTGGTCAACTCGACCACCGGCGAGACAGTCTACACTCCGCCCCCGGCACACGATGTGCCGATCATGATGACGGAGCTGGTGGACTGGCTCAACCAGGAGAAAGAAGTTCACCCGGTTCTGGTGAGCGGCATCTCTCAGTTCCAGTTCGTGCATATCCACCCGTTCCTGGATGGCAACGGCCGGACATCCCGGCTGCTCTCGACCTTGTGCCTCTACCGGGCCGGGTATGACTTCAAGCGCCTGTTTACGATCAGCGAATACTATGATCGAGACCGGCCGGCATTCTATCGGGCTATCCAGAGCGTCCGCGAGCACGGCATGGACATGACCGGCTGGCTGGAATATTTCGTCGAGGGGTTGACTACCCAGCTTACCGAAGTCAGAGAGCGTGGCGAGCAGGCCATCCGACGGGACGTGCTGGTCAAAGAGCACCGGCTTTCGGACCGCCAGGCCAAAGCCCTCGCCCACATCTTGGAGCACGGCAGTCTGACCATCCAGGATTTCGAGGGCCTATGCCCCGATGTCAACCGCCGGTCTCTGCAGCGAGACCTGAAAGCGATGGTAGACCGAGGTCTGATCGTCACAGAAGGTGAGACCCACCATCTGCTCTACTGCTTGGCGGAGGGAGACTAATCTTTGCGACAGGTTTGCGACAAAGTTTACGACACCTTTGCGACATACTTTGCGACACACACGGCCAGGTTAGGTGCCAGAGAAATGTGACTCAACACCGCTTCCGGCCCGCCGGGGCTCCACATATTCCTTGATAACCCTTTGATATTGAAGGTTTTCGGTTAACAGCCGGAGAACGGAGAACGGTTATGAAGAGGGTTGCACACGGGGAGCCAGAAGACAATACCGTTATCCAAACGGTTCCCAGTCGATGCACGATCCTGTGGGAGTCATCCCGCAGGATCGTGTTTTTTTTGCTTGTCAAGATTCGATAAATGCTGACCTCGCATGTCAAATCAATGTACGGTTTTTGCCGAGAAATGTCGTATTTCGTCCTGATACTGCGAAGGCCCCCCGATAAACCCTTCATTGCTTCTGCGCGCTTCCTCTTATATTACGCCCGAAGATCGGAAAATCGCTTCCGTAAGATTGGGTATTCTTTCCCCGCCGGTTCTCAGGTTTCGTGCGTTCCACCCCCAAGTTGTCAGTTTTTAGATTATCAAAACCACCCTGCGGATACCAGTCCACGACGTGCCATATCACGTCTCTCTTGACAAGAGTATTTCACAGATGTACCATATGTATGTTGTCAGACAACATATGTGAATATACCCGCATAGGAGGGATACCGTGATTACAGCGTTGCTGGTATCGATCGTGCTGATCAATCTCCTTTTTATCGTTCGCTTCGTCGTGGATTTTTTGAAGCATAGGGAGGAAACGTTCGCGGAAAAGGGCAGCAACCTGTTTTATATCGTTCTTGGTTTCATCACGATGATTGGCGCGACGTTCGGCGTTTCGGATTACGCGATCAACACGGTCGTCTACCGCAAGACAGGATATATAGAGGATCGCCTGATCCCGCCGACGCTCAATACGGAGTGCACGATTCCGTTGATGTTCATGGCGCTGATCTACATCACCGCTATTCAGTGCGATTTTCTCACGCTGGTGGTGTTGATCCTCGCGCAAACCATCGGATCGGTTTTCAGTCCGCGGATCGTTGCAAAACTGCCCGCTTCCACGATTCGCTGGGCGATGGGGATCGGTCTTGCGATAGCCGCCCTCTTCGTCTTCCTCGGTCAGATATCCATCCTGCCTTCCGATGGAACCCTCACGAGCCTGCGAGGACCCCGCCTGCTCATCGCGATAGGTGCCTTGTTCGTCTACGGTGCGCTTAACAACATCGGCATCGGTTCCTACGCGCCGACGATGGCCACCATCTACGCGCTGGGTTTGAGCCCGCGCGTGGCGTTTCCCATCATGATGGGCGCATGCACGTTTTCGATCGCCGTGGGATCTTCGGAATTCGTGCGCCTGCAGAACTACGCACGGAAACCGACCTTCTGGTTCGCGATCTTCGGAACGCTCGGCGTGTTCATCGCCGCGTATCTGATCAAGGACATGAATGTGTACTACATCAAATGGGTCGTTTTCGTGGTGATCGTTTTCGCTTCGTTCAGCCTGCTTTCGGGAGAGCTTGCGAGCCTGAAGGTGCGAAGCGCCCACGCCGAGTCCGGCGTGAAACGTGCGTGACGCGCGATGGAAAGGAGAAGGTGACAATGATAGGGAAGTCCGTTGTATTTATCGGCGGCGGCAATATGGCCGAGGGAATCATCCGAGGTCAGATAGCGAACAAGGTGATGGTGCCCGAGAGCATCCACGTGTATGACGTGCTCGAGGAGCGGATGCGGCATCTCCACGACACGTACGGTGTTTCTCCCGTGAACGACGTCGCCGTGGCCATGGCCGAAGCGGAGCTGATTTTCGTGGCGGTCCGGCCGCAGGACGCGGACGTCGTGATGGAGCGGATACGAGCGCACGGCAACGCCGACGCACTCATCGTTTCGATCTGCGCGGGGCTCACGCTCGACCGGATGGCCGAACGCATGGGCGCCGAGCGGCGTATCGCCCGCGTGATGCCCAACGTTCTGATAGAAGCCCGTCACGGCTACAGCGGCGTCTGCATCAACGACAAGATCAACGCGAAGGACAAGGAAGACATCGCCGCGATGATGGGCGCACTCGGACAGACAATGTTCATACCTGAGCGACTGTTCGACGAGTTCACGGCGTACGGTTGCGCAGGTCCCGCGTACGTCCTGCACTTCCTGACGGGAATGATCGACGCTGGGGTGCAGTCGGGCTTCTCCCGCGCGGATTCGGCCGCGATTGCGATCGAGAACATGATCGGCTCGGCCGTAATGTTGCAGAGGACGGGGAAGCACCCGTATCAGATCATCGACGCGATGACATCTCCCGCTGGGGTCACCATCGACGGGATACACGTCCTTGCGGAATCGGGGATTCACGGCGTGGTCATGTCCTGCGTGAAGTCGGCCGTGGAACGCGCCAGGGAACTGTCGTAACGGAGCCGGGCGAGCCGGGTTCCCGGAACTGGCGGTAAGCCATGAATCTCACGAAGAGCATTTGTGCCATCGACACACATACGGCGGGGCAGGCGACCCGGATCATTACCGGGGGAATGCCCGTGTTGCGCGGACGGAGCGTGCTCGAGAAAAAGCAGTATCTCATGGACCATTGTGACCAGCTTCGCAGGTTGGTCATGCACGAGCCGAGAGGGCACGCGGATATGTTCGGTGCGGTGCTGACGGAACCGTTCGATGCCGAGGCGGCGTACGGGATGATCTTCATTGACGGAGCAGGATGCCTCAACATGTGCGGTCACGGAACTATCGGCGTCGCTACGGCGCTGGTCGAGACGGGCATGGTGCCGGTGACGGAGCCGTACACGGATCTGCTGCTCGAAGCTCCCGTCGGCCCCGTCCACGTCCGTGTCCGTGTCGAGAACGCGTGCGCGAAGGAAGTGTCGTTTCGAAACGTGCCCGCGTTTTTGTATAGGGAAGATGTCCGTGTGGACGTGGACGAGATCGGAAGCGTGCCATGCGACATCGCGTTCGGCGGCAACTTCTTCGCGCTCGTCGAAGACAAGGCCCTGAAAGTGGGCGATATCAGCCCGCAAACGATTCCGGAGATCGTTCCGAAGGCGTTGACCCTCATGAAACGCCTTAACGAACAGGTAGCGGTACGGCATCCCGAGCTGCCCATCGAATCGGTGGAGCTCGTGGAGGTTTTCGGGCCTCCGAAGAGCGCGGGTGCGGACTGTCAGAATATAGTCGTTCTGGGACACGGTGAGGTGGATCGATCTCCGTGCGGGACGGGCACGTGCGCGAAAGTAGCTGCTCTGGTCGCGAAGAGGCAGCTTGGTCTGAACGAGGATTTCGTGCATGAAAGTGTCTTCCGAACGAAGTTCACGGCGCGGGCCGTGGAAAAGACAACGGTGGGTCCGTATTCGGCGATCGTTCCAGAAATCACGGGAAGCGCGTTCATCACGGGATTCAATCGGTTGGTGCTCGATGAAGAGGATCCTCTTCAGTGCGGCTTTCAGTTGCAGGAGTGATTGCAAGGACGAGCGAATTCTACGTGGAATAGTCGACGCGGTTCCCCACTCGCCCACGGGGAACCGCGTCGCGTTTTTACGTTTTTTCGGCCAAAAGGCGTCGCACGCGATCGACATCACATTCAAGGTGATTTCTGGCCACTTCCTCGGCGCATCGGCTGTCGCGCTTCTCAAGTGCTTCATAGAGTTTCCGATGCTGATGCAAACAAGATTCGATAAAAGCCTCGACGCTCAGCCCTGGTCTGTAGACGTTCCTTATGATGCAGCGCTCGAACGCTTCGAACGACGCGCTGATCGCGCTCGTTACGAGTCGATTGTGGGCCGCGCGCCGCACCCGGGCGTGAAACGTACGGTTACAGACCTCGAGGTCCGCGAGATTCCCCGCACAGCCTTCGCAGAACTCGAGGCATTCCCGGATCGATTCCAGCTCTGCGGTTGTCGCGCGGGTCGCCGCCATCCCGGCGGCCTGAGGTTCGAGCAGCAAAATGAACTCTATGAGTTCGTGGCATTGCGACAGTTCCAGCATTGTTCCGAACGCCCCGTCGAGTGCCAACCTCTCCACGTCGTTGACGACGGTTCCGTTCTTGGTGCGCGTGATGTATCCCAAAGCGTCCAGAACCTTGTATGCCTCCCTGAGCGTACTGCGCCCGACGGCCAGTCGCGCGCAGAGCGTGTTTTCGTTGGGAAACACGTAACCCGCAGGCAGCTTTCCCCCGACGATCATGTCTCTCAGCTGTTCGAGAAGTTTGTCCGCGTATCCTTGAGTCGTTTGCCGAGCTATCTCAGCAAAGGGATCCACTTCCGGACAACGCATCGAGGTTTCGTTTTTTTCCCCGGTTCGCGTCACGAACATACACGTTTCGTCCATCGTCTCTTCATTCCCCTCGTATCCATCCGCTCCCGTCGCTTTCGCGCAAACGCTTCATCGCGGATAGGCCGTTGCGCCGGCAGTGTATTATATAATACTCCGTACGACGGACTCCGACCCGCCGCTGAAAGGACGATGCTCGATACGACGCGCGTCGCTCGTGATCGATGTTCAAAATCCATGCCCGTGACGTATCCACAGGTGAACTTTCGGAACATCCCGCGGGGGAGCGCAACATTCCGGTCTGCTGATTCGCCACTTGTTGCCAGCGGGACAGAAAGACTTTTAGTCGTAGGCTTGACGGTGCAAAGCGCCCTTGTACCAGGCAGGTCGCGTTGCCTCTGATCCGAAAGAGGGTGGCTTCGTCGAGACCAGCGGAGAGATCGTGCTTCTGACCGAGACGTGTCGTGCGCTCATGGAGCAGTATCCGAAATGATGCTCCGGCCATAGCGCCTTGGTCGCCCGGCGCGGCCGCGACGTCCGTTGTCTCACGCCTCGCGTGTCAGCAACGGCAGAAGGTCTTTTTCGAGCAGGTAGTGGTAGCTCAGGAGCTTCCCGTCGAGAACGAGTGCGAAGACTCCGTATGCCGACGGGGACAAGCGCATGACGTCATCGCGGCTCCTGAGGTCGACGATCCGACTCTCGATTCCGGCTTTCGCGGCTGCGCCCATGGCGATATCGGTGGCGTCCACGACATACGGGCATTGATCCGACCGCACGACGGTCAGCCCTTTCCCGAAGGACTCCGCCTTTTTCTCCCACCCTCCGGCGAAGGACGGGGACGGATGGTCGCCGAACGTTTTGACCATCAGCGAAAAGGCCGGCGGCGCCGTATCGACGCATTCGAATCCGTGCTTGTCGAAAATCCTTCGGTCCGCCAGCCATACCTTTTCGCTGGCCACCGCGGCGACGCCATTCATTCCGCGTTTGCGGGCGTCCTCGATGCAGGCGTCGAGAAGCGCGCCGGCATACCCGTTGCCTTTGCTTTTCCCGACAACCCACAGGCAATGAACGAACAAATATCCGTCGGCATGGACCGCACGCCATGCGTGCTCGCCGGGAACGTACTCGATGAAGCCACGTTCGGGCAAGGCGAGCATCCTGATGTGCAGTCCTTCCGCGAAGCGGTCCTTGAGCCACAGCAGCTTGCGCCGATACCCTTCGGCTTTTCTCTTGCTCATGAAGCAGAAGAAGCCGGTCTTGTCGACGGTGTCTGCGGTCACGTCGAGGATCTTCGCCCTACACATCGTCGATCTCGCTCGTATGCGTTGCTCGGTTCGAACCAGGTGCCGCACGTACGTTCATATGTCGGTCCTCCATGCTGCGAATTGGCGATGCGACGCCTCGAGACCCATTCGCATTTCGGACACGGCGCCGATGACAAGCGCCGGCATATCTTCGACAGCCGTTCGATTGATGAGGTTGCAGCCGAATCAATCGTTCCTCCTCATCACGTAGAAACCGTAACCGAAATACGGCGAATATTTCCTGTGCATTTCCATTTCGGTCTGAAATGAATCCAGCAATCCCTGCGCCTCGGTATCGTCGCGATACGTGGTGCGCATCTCAGCCAGCTTCTTTTCAAGCGGATGATAGTAATCGGACCACCACGACTCGCTCGGCAGTGGGAAGTATCCTACAACCGAATATCCTGCCCGGGCGATCACGGGGAAATTATCTTCGAAATACTTCATGTCGGGTACTTCATTGGCCCAGTATTCTGATACTTCCCGGGGAGGTTCCTTCTCGAACCATACGATTTCGCTGATAACCATGCTGCCGGCTGGCCGAAGAAGAGATCGCCATTTTTCGAGCGCATTGGCAAATCCCATGATATACGCGGCGCCTTCAGACCATATCACGTCGAAACTTCCCGCGGGAAAATCCAGGGCAGCCATGTCACCCTGATGCGTTTGGACCACGGCATCATATTTCCCCGAACGAACCTTTTCGCGAAGTTGCGCCAGAAAGGGCTCGTGATTGTCGACGGCGATGATCCTCCCCGAAATCAGTCCGGCCAGGGCAAGTGTCTGTTTTCCCACGCCGCAGCCGACATCCAATATCTCTGGGTCTTTCGGCAAGCCCTCAAGCATGAGAAAAGCCTTTTTTGTCGATTCGTAATCGCCTGGCCCCTGACGAGGCAAATCCTCAAAAATCTCAAACATAAGATTGTCCATCGATATCTCCTTTCGGGGCTCTCACCCTGATATCTGAAAATGACGAAGCTGCCGGCGGCTGATTGCATCGAACGCGCTTCACGACATTCGTAAATGGATAATCCAATCAAGATGGAGTTTAGGGGGCGTGTGCCAATT
Organism: Lactivibrio alcoholicus; assembly: GCF_055390895.1. Taxonomy (NCBI): domain Bacteria; kingdom Thermotogati; phylum Synergistota; class Synergistia; order Synergistales; family Aminobacteriaceae; genus Lactivibrio; species Lactivibrio alcoholicus. The sequence continues at coordinate 224,762 of NZ_AP042471.1, read as the reverse complement.
CTGCCAATAGTCGATATGGCGATCGTTGAGCCAGACGGCGGCATTTCTCAGAAGTTCGAGAACGGCATTTCGATTGTTTGCGCTCGCATGTCTTGTCGTGAATTCGGGCATGAGACCTCCAAAAATTGTTCGACATGTGCTTATCCCGCAAGCGAAAGTCCGGGCGAGGCAGGAGATCGATTCTTCATGACCACTTCTGTCCGTCAGTGACCTTGTTTGCCTCGTGTCAGGAATACCATTCCGATTATAGCAGCCGGGCACTTGGCTGTATTTGCAAATCTTTTATGTTCTGCAATGTTTTTTTTCGCATATGAATTATCCCGGGACGGATGGTCTTTTGGGATGGAGGGCAATCACACGCGCTTCCAGTACGGGAAACGTGTCGCCTCCTGAAGCTGATAAAGCCGCGAGGATATTTTCGAAAGAACGAATGCAGCCCCGGCACATATCTGGGATAATCCAAATGTCTGAAAGGGAGGGGAATCGATTGCCGGAAAACGGGAATATGGTGAAGGTCGCCGTCGTCCAGGCCGCACCGGTGCTCATGGATAAGCCGGCGACGCTCGAAAAGGCCGTCGCGTTGATTGCGGCGGCGGCGGAGAGTGGGGCGAGAATTGTTCTCTTTCCGGAGGCCTTCATCCCCGCGTACCCTCGGGGATTGTCCTTCGGAACGATCATCGGAAAGCGGAGTCCCGAAGGGAAGCGCGATTTTCAGCGGTATTTCGACAACAGCGTGGACGTTCCCGGCAGAGAGACGCGGGTTCTCGCCGAAGCCGCCGGAAGGCACGGAGTCTTTCTCCTGATGGGCGTCATCGAACGAGAATGGGGAACGCTCTATTGCACGACGCTCTACTTGGGGCCCGACGGAACGCTGCTCGGGAAGCACCGGAAGCTCAAGCCGACGGGCTCGGAGCGGATCGTCTGGGGAGAGGGAGACGGCAGCACGCTGACCGTCGTCGACACCCCCTACGGCAGGATGGGCGGACTCATCTGCTGGGAGAACTACATGCCGCTCGCCCGGACGGCCATCTACGGCAAGGGCGTGTCCCTCTACGTCGCGCCGACCGCCGACTCCCGCGAGGAGTGGCAGGCGACCATCCGCCACATCGCGCTCGAGGGGCGCTGCTTCGTACTCTCGTGCAACCAGCACGTGACGAAGTCGATGTATCCCCGCGATCTGGGGTATTACGGGGATCTCGCGGAGCAGCCGGAGAACATCTGCCCGGGAGGCAGCGCGATTCTGGACCCGATGGGGCGCTACGTCGCCGGACCGGTCTTCGACAGGGAAGAGACGCTGGTCGCGGATCTCGATCTCGACCTCGTCGCGCAGAGCAGGTTCGATTTCGACTGCATGGGGCACTACGCACGTCCGGACGTCTTCCGGCTCCTCGTCAACGAGAGGCCGATGAGGAGCGTCCGTTTCATGGGAGAACAGGAGGAACGTTCATGAATCGTGCGCTTCTCGTCATCGACGTCCAGAACGAGTATTTCGACGGAGCGATGCCCGTCGTCCATCCGCTGGGATCCTCCGCCAACATCCTCCGTGCGATGGATGCCGCGGCTGCGACGGCGATTCCCGTCTGCGTGATCCAGCATACCGCGCCGGACGGACAGCGCGTCTTTCAGAAGGGAACCCGGGGGTGGGATCTTCACCCCGAGATCGAGCGAAGACCGCGCGACATTCTCATCGAAAAGAGGCTTCCCGGGTCGTTCACCGGGACGTCCCTCGGCCAGTGGCTCCGTGACCGGAAGATCGACCGGGTCGTCATCGCGGGGTACATGACGCAGATGTGTTGCGACACGACGGCACGCCAGGCGTGCCACGAGGGGTACTCCGTCGAATTCCTCTCCGACTCGACCGGAACGCTCGCTTTCGCCAATGCGGCCGGATCCGTTTCCGCGGAACAGCTCCACTCGACGATTCTCGTCGTGCAGGCGTCGCGGTTTTCCGAAGTCCTGACAACGGAACAATGGATCGCACGGATAGCGGAAGGGAAGAACTAGCGCGTTCCGTCCGACGGGAGGACATCCCCGCGTCGCTCAGCGCGCTTCGGACGTTTCTCGATTCGACCGGACTGCCGTACGCCTTCCTTCCGAATGCGCGGCCGCTCCGCTCGGCGCAGGAAGGCGCGTCGTTTTTCGGGATCGATATCGCGCAGACGGCTCCGGCCCTCGTCGCCCGCTCCGAGGAGGGGTTTCACCTCGTCATCGTCTCGGGGGCGCACGGAAAGGTCGATTTCGGCGCGTTGGCGCCGCTTTTCGGCGTACGGACGCTCGGGCTCGCGAAACCCGACGAAGTCGAGCGGCATGCGGGAGCCCGTCCGGGATCCGTTCCGCTCGTTATCCCGAAGCTGCCGTGTGTCGTCGATGACGATCTTTTTTCGTGGGAGCGCATTTACGGCGGGAGCGGAGATCCCGGATGGACGCTCTGCGTCCATCCGAAGGTTCTCGACGCTGCCAATAATGTCGTGTCCCGTTTTCGATTCTGAACCATTGCTTGTGCCGGGAAGAACCTTCGTTACGTTCGGCGTTTCGCGTCCAATTCCACGGCGATGTTGCGGCACTTCGTCTCCGGAAGGAGCAGGGAGCAGAAGACTCCCGCGACGCACGCCGCAAAGCAGAGCAGGAACGCTCTTCCGTACTGCGCGTCCGGAGGGAGCGATGCGCTCGCGTCGAGGATGACGCCCATGAAGGTCGTGAGAGCCGCGGAGCCGAGGAAGCTTCCGGTGTTGAGGACTGCGAGGCCGATTCCCGTGAAGTCCGGTGCGTTGAGTTCCTTCGCGTACGCCCAGGAGATCACGTAGCACGTTCCCGTCAGTCCCATGACGAAGAAGAGCGGGGCGAGGAGCGGGCGCGGAATCGAGGCGCCCGAGAACGCGAGGATCCCCCAGCACGCGGTCGCGAAGACGGAAAGCGTCACGAGCGGGATCTTCCGGCTCCCCATCCTGTCGGAAATCCACCCCGTGAGGAGACTTCCCGCCATGGTCCCGTAGATCGTCCACGCGGCGAAGGTGGACGCCGCGGCCTTGTCCATCCCGTACACGGCCGTCAGGAATGGAACCGCCCAGGCCCCGGAGAATGCGAGATAGGTTCCGGAGAACGCGCCGCTGACGATCGAGGCGGGAAGCATCTCGCGCCGCGCGAAGACGTTCGCGAGCGCCCTCGAAAGCGACGTCTTCCGCACCGGAGCCGCCGTCGCCTCGTTGACCGGCGGGAAGCCCATGTCCGACGGCGCGTTCCGGATGAAGACGTAACAGAGGACGGCGAGAACGACCGAGACCGCGCCGATCCCGGCGAACGTCGTCCTCCACGAAATCCACGCGACGACGATCGCGAGCGGCGTCTGGGCGACGACGCCTCCGAGGTTCCCGATCAGGGCCGTCAGACCGGACATCGTACCGAACTCCCGTTCGCGGAACCACTTCGACTGGATCTTCAGAATGGAGACGAAAACGGTCGACACGCCGGCGCCGACGAGAAAGCGGCCAACGAGCAGCACGGACGACGACGGCGCGAACGCGAAGAGAAACGACCCCGCGCCCGCGACGATCATCCCGACCGTGACGGTGAGCCTCGCGCCGAGCGAGTCCGCGAGCATCCCCACCGGGATCTGCATGATCATATAGGCGTAGAGATACATCGACGCCATGTTCCCGAAGGATGTCGCGCTCAGCGAAAACGCCCGGACGAGGTCGTCCCGGACGACCCCCGCCGCGAGCCTGTGGAAGAAGACGATCATGTACGCGAGAACCATGACCCCCCAGACGATCCACCGGTACCGAAACGCGCCGTTGCGCGAGGAAAGGCCTTCCGATTCGTCTCTCATGAACCCACGTCCTTCCGGAAAGTTCGTCCGGGCAATCATACCATTCGAGGAATGGATGCCGGAACGAATCACAGGATATCACAAAAAAGTGATATAATCACAATAAATTGATGGCCGAAAGGAAGATCGCCGTGACGCTCCATCCGATTCTCGCGTCGTACGTTCCGGTTATCCGGGGGTTGGCGGAAGCCCTCGGACCGGATTACGAACTCGTTCTCCACGATACGTCCGTTCCGGAACACTCGATCGTCGCGATCGAACACGGATACGTGACTGGGCGCGCCGTCGGGGGGGCGGTTACGGACTATGCGCGGTTTCTGCTCGCCCGCCCGGAAGTGTCGGGGAGCGAGTATGTCGCGAATTCGCTGACGCGGACGCGCGACGGAAGACGAATCCGCACGACGACGATCTTCATTCGGGACGAGAAGGGCGCCGTCCTCGGATACCTCTGCGTCAACTTCGACATGGCTCGCGCCGAGGCGCTCAAGGCGATGGCCGATCATTTGACCGGCGTTCGGGACGACTCGTATTCGGAAGTTCCGCGCGACGAAGGCCCGCCGGGGCGGATGGACGAGCTGGTGGAGCGCAACCTGAAGGTCATGCGGCGGCGCATCGGAAAGCCGCTCCGGTTGTCGACAAGGCAGGAAAAGCTCGAGGCGATGCGGATTCTTGACCGAGAAGGATTCTTTCGGCTCAAGGGAGCGGTGGAGACGCTGGCCCGCGAAATGGGGAACACGAAGTACACGGTCTATTCCTATCTGAGGGATGTCCGTGGAGAGGAAGGGGGAGGCGACCATGGGAACGAAAGCGATTCTGATGGGAAATGAGGCGATCGCACGGGGGATCGTCGAGGCCGGATGCGAGGTCGCGTGCGCCTATCCGGGGACGCCGTCGTCGGAGATTCTGCCGTCGATCGCGTTCTGGGCGGACGATCTGAAAACGAAGACGCAGGTCGAATGGGGCGCGAACGAGAAGGTCGCGTTCGAGACCGCGCTCGGTGCGACGTATGCCGGAAAGCGCGCCTGCGCCGTGATGAAACAGGTTGGGCTCGACGTGGCGGCGGATCCGTTCATGACGTGCTCTCTGACCGAGCTGAACGGAGGTCTCGTCCTTGTCGTCAGCGACGATCCGGGGTGCCACGCGTCGCAGACGGATCAGGACTCGCGTTTCTTCGCGATGTACGCGAAGATCCCGTGCTTCGACCCCTCCGACGCGAGAGAGGCGAAGGAAATGGCGCGCGACGCGTTCGAGGTTTCCGAGAAGTACCGCGTCGTGACGATGCTTCGTCCGACGGTCCGCGTCGACCACTGCCGGCAGGATGTCGACCTTCTCGACCCGGTTTCCGTCGACCGCCCCGCGAAGTTCGACCGTCAGCCCGTCGGGCACTTCATTCATCTTCCAGCCCGGCTGATCCGGGAGACGCTCCCAATGCACAACGAGCGGTATGCTCGAATCGCCGCGGATTTCGAGACGGCATTCCCGAAGTACAACTACGAAATTCCCGCCAAGGGAACGGCACGGTTCGGGGTCGTGGCGGGAGGCATCTGCTTCGCCGCCGTGATGGATCTCCTCGGGGATCTCGGCCGGCCGGACGTTGCCGTTCTCAAGATCGGAACGCCGGTCCCGCTTCCCGTAAAAATGGTCGAGGACTTCATCGCGCGGCACGAGAAGACGCTCGTCCTCGAGGAGACGTACCCGGCGATCGAGATGCAGCTTCCGGACCGGACGGGAACGCTCGGCCGCTGGAACGGATTCGTTCCCTCGAACGGCGAACTGACGACGGACGTCATCGCGGGCATCCTGTCGCGCTTCCTCGGCGACGGCGTCGCGTCGGAGGACGCCGCCGCGCAGTCGCTCGCCTCGGCGCGGAACGCCCTCGGGCTCGGCGTGCTCCCGCCGCGCTTGTGCCCGGGCTGCGGACACAGGCCCGGTTTCGCGGCAATCCGGAAGGCGTATCCGAACGCCATCGTATGCAGCGATATCGGCTGCTACGGCCTGGTCAAGCAGCAGAACGCGATCGACACGATCGTCAGCATGGGGGCGTCGATCACGGTCGCCTCGGGGGTATATCTCGCGCACAAGGCCGACGGCAAAGGGGCCGACCGGCCGATCTTCGCGACGCTTGGCGACTCGACGTTCTTCCACATGGGCCTGCCGGGACTCGCGACGGCCGTCTACAACCGCCACGCGTTCGTTCTCTGCATCATGGACAACGGCACGACGGCGATGACGGGCGGCCAGGACAATCCCGGAAGCGGGGGCAAGATGCGCGAAGGGGAGGAGGGCGTCCGTCTCCCGATCGAGGAGACGGCGAAGGGGTGCGGCGCGAAATACGTCGTCACCGTCGATCCGTACGCTCTGAGGAAGAACGCGCCGGTCCTCAGGGACGCGTGGGAATACGCGCGGAAGAACCTCGAGCCGGCGGTCGTCGTCATGCGTCATCCGTGTCTCACGAAGCTCAAGGTCAGGCAGGAGCGCATCCCGGTGACCGTGAAAGAGGAAAAGTGCGTCGGATGCACGCAGTGCATCACGAACTTCAACTGTCCGGGGCTTGTGTTCGACGCGACCCGAAAGAAAGCGTCCATCGACGAACGTTTCTGCGTCGAGTGCGGCGTCTGCATCGAAATGTGTCCGCAGGACGCCATCGTCCGCAGGGAGGAGGAATAGGCAATGCAGAGCGTCATCGTAGGCGTCGGAGGCCAGGGGATCGTCTTCGCGAGCAAGGTGCTCGGACACGTCGCGCTGAAGCGCGGAGACTCGGTCATGGGGAGCGAGGTCCACGGAATGTCGCAGCGCGGCGGCTCGGTCATCAGCCACTTCAAGATCGGGCAGTTCCGAAGCCCGCTTGTGCGCAAGGGGTGCGCCGATGTCCTTCTCGCGTTCGACCAGATGGAGGCGTTGCGTTCCTACGACTTTCTCGTTCCCGGCGGTCACGCGGTCGTGAACGTCCACGACGAAGCCGCGATTGAGAATCCGGACCTCCGGAGCTATTTCGGGGCGCGCAAGATCCGTCTTCACGCGGTCCGGGGCTACGAGATCCTGAAAGAGCACATGGGCGGAAAGTTTCTCTTCCTGAACGTCCTGATCCTCGGCGCGATGTGCGGCGCGGGTGCGGGGAACGTCACGATCGACGAGGTCCGGGCCGCCGTGTCGGACCTGACGCCCCAGAAATTCCTCGAGGCGAACCTCAAGGGGCTCGATCTCGGGTATGAGGCCGTGCGAGGACAATAAGGCGCAGTGAAACGAGTGCACATTGGACCTTGAAGAGCGGAGAAGCGGTCGGGGCGTGACGTCCCCGGCCGCTTTTTCTTCGGTATAATCGATCTGCGGTCTGACAGACGCGAAGGGGCGATGCCCGTGGGTGCATGGGGACGTTTCGTGATTTCCATAATGTTTCTCTTCCGGGCGTTTTCCTGCTTCGCGGCCGGGGAGCTCGAAGTCCACACGATCGACGTCGGGCAGGGAGACGCGACGTTCGTCCGCTTCCCGGGCGGACGGACGATGCTCGTCGACGCGGGCCCGAAGGACGCGGCGCAAACCCTCGTGCGGTACCTCGAGAGAGCGGACGTCCGAACGATCGATATCCTCGTCGCGACGCATCCGCACGAGGACCATATCGGAGGAATGCGGGCGGTCCTCGCCGCGTTCCCCGTCGGAAAGATCTGGGATTCGGGATTCCGGCTCGCGTCACGGACGCAGAAGGACTTTCTCGAAGACATCCGTTCTCGGGGCATCCGCTTCGGTATGCCGAAGGCCGGCTTTTCGGAGACGGTCGACGGCGCGCTCGTCAGGGTTCTCGCGCCGGCCCGGGAAGTTCGTGGAAGCGAAAGCGACGCGAACAACAATTCGATCGTGCTGTTCCTCCGGTACGGATCCGTGTCGTTCCTGCTGACCGGAGATATGCAGCAGGAAGAACGACGTTCCGTAGGGACCTTTCCTCGTGCGGACGTTCTCAAAATCGCGCATCACGGCTCCCGCGACGGAACGGACGAGGTCTTTCTGGGCCAGGTCGCGCCCCGCTGCGCCGTCATCCCCTACGGACACGGAAACCGCTACGGCCATCCGGACGACGGGGTCGTCTCGATGCTCCGGGGGCGGGGCGTTCGGATCTTCACGACCGCGGACGACGGAAATATCGTCTTCAGGACGGACGGTTCGGGCGTTTCGGTGACCGCGGCGCCCGAGAGTCATTCGCTCGTCGGCGAACTCCTCAGGTTATTCCGGAAGCTGACGGGCTGGTTCTGACGCCGGAAAAGGTGCGCGTATGACGTGAGGGACGTCCTCCTGTGTCCGCCGCGCCCCGTCACTTCCTCCGCGTGGAGCATGGAGCAGAGAACCGCCTCTTCGGTTGCCTCCACCACGGCGCGGAAGACGACGTTGATGGCGTCGTCGTGAAGCGAACGCAACGGAAGTATCCGGCGTTCCCCGGGAAAATGCGGGACTCTGTTCGCGGTCGTGAAGGCGACGGCGATCTCGCCGCTGCCGTTTCCGATGAACGAACCGGTCCGGGTGATTCCGACCGACGCCCTGAGACACAGTCGCCTGAGCTGACGCTCGGAAAGCGGGATGTCCGTCGCGATCACGACGATGACGGATCCGCTTTCGTCGCATCGTCCTTCGGCATCGAGCCTCCTGCCGACGCGAATTCCGTCGACGACGAGGTCGCCTCTCTCGCCGAAGTTGGAGAGGACGAGAACGCCGACGTGGTACCGTTCGTCTCCGATCGGGACGAGCCGCGAAGAGCTTCCGATTCCTCCCTTGAGTTCGTAGCACGACATTCCGCGTCCTGCGCCGACGGCCCCCTGCGCGAATTCGTCGCTCGCGTCGTCGATCGCCGCGCGGACGTGTTCACCTCGGACGTGCATTCCGCGGATGTCGTTCAGGTATCCGTCATTGCATTCGAGGACGAGCGGGTTCACCGTCCCCGTCGAAACGCCGATCTCTGGGTTCGATCCGAGCATGTGCCTGATTGTCGCCTCCGCGACAGTTCCGACGCTGAACGTGTTGGTGAGCAGAATCGGCGTCTCGATCGTCCCGAGTTCCTCCACCTGCACGAGTCCCAGGGATTTTCCAAAGCCGTTGAGGACGCGGCACGCGGCCAGAACCTTGTCTCGAAAGCAGTTTCCCGGGTGAGGAAGCAACGCCGTTACCCCGGTCTGGACGGGACCGTCGGAAATCGTGCACTGTCCGACGAGGACACCGGAGACATCGCAGATCGTGTTCCGCGGTCCGGAGTCGAGTTCTCCGATCCGGAGACCGTATTCTTTGAGGATTGTATTTTCGTTCATCGGACATATCTCTCTCCTTTGCACAATAGAGTCCCGGATTGATTCGAAATGCGCAGAAAATACGGGAAAGGCGGTACATCGATCCCGATTCGGGTATGTTATGCTCCTTCCGTTAGTTGTCAGTGAAGAACAACGCCAGACTCTTCCAAAAGATATGCCGTCGGGTCGCGTGAATGCCGATACAAAACGCACCCGGCGGAAAAACGCGGGAGCGCCCCATGACGTGTATCATACCGTAACGCTTCGTACCGCGCAGCCTCACCGCGGAAGGGGATGTGACTCCACAGTGAAAACGACGCTTGTTTCCATCGATGAACTGGCCTCCACCCATGGAATCGTCGAAGAGGACGTCCTTTCCCCGCAGGGAGCGCTCCTCCTCCCGCGCGGAACTCCGGTCGAAGCGATCAGGACGGTCTTCCCGGATTTCTCGGGCACCCTCTCGCAATTCGGAATCCGGTACATCCGCGTCTCCGTCGAACGCGAGTTCCTTGCGGTGCAGGATCTTCAGGACGCGCTTTCCGATGTCCACACACAAATGGCCCACATCGACCCACGCCTGTCGAACCTCGTTCTTGGAAGGCTTCGCGATGCCTATCGAAAGCTCTCGTCGGGAATCGCCGCATCCCGGGACATCTCTCTTCTTCTCGAGACCGGATGCGTTCTGGCCCGCGAAATCGCGAAAACGCCTTCGGTCATGTTTTCTCTCGAACGAGTCCGCGCGTGGGACGAATATTCCTACGTCCATTCCCTGAACGTTGCCCTCCTCTCCGGATTCCTCGCGTCGGTGCTCTTCAGGGGGGATATTCGCGCCATAGAACTGCTCTCGATCGGCGGCCTGCTTCACGATCTCGGAAAGGCACTGATCCCTCGGGAGATTCTGAACAAGCCGGGACAGCTCGACAAAGAGGAATACGATATCGTCAAGCGACATCCGATCGACGGTGAGCGTCTTGCCGGAGCGGGAAGCGTCCGCGACGAGCGCATCCTGTGCATCGTGAGGACGCATCACGAACGCTGGAATGGAACGGGATACCCCGCGAAGATCAAGGGGGAGGAGATCCCGATATTCGGGCGGATCGCGGCAGTCGCGGATGTCTTCGATGCCCTGACGTCCCGTCGCGTCTATAAGGAAGCCTATACGAACGACAAGGCCCTCGGCACGATTCTCTGCGAAACCCAACACAAGTTCGACAGGAGAATCGTGCGTGCCCTGCTCGGTTCCCTCTCTCTCTATCCGCCGAGTACTGTGGTGGAACTCTCGGACGGCTCCGTCGGAGTGGTCCTCGCCTCATCCGCCGGGAATCTCGTCCAACCGGATGTCCTCATCACTCACGATGTCGGCGGGCGTAAGCCCAAGGGGATTACCGTTCTTCGCCTCTCGAGGGGATCGAACCTCTTCGTTCGTCGCTGCCTCGAAATCTCCCACAAGAGCATCGCCTGATCCTCCGCGGCGATGCACCTCCGTTTGTCCGGGTCCAGTCTCCTGGCAATAGCTTCTTGACAAAATTTGACATGATGTCAAAATATGACACCATGGGGACAAAAAGCAGGAAGCATCGCGAATTCGAACACAGGGAACGGCTTTTTCTGAGAGAAGCGAGACGGCTTCTCCTCGAGAACGGTTTTCCGGCGCTCAGCATGGATCAGGTGGCTGAGGCCCTCGAATACTCGCGGGGGACGCTCTATCAGCACTTCCGTTCGAAGGAGGACCTCGTCTGCGCGCTGACGCTCGAGACGATGGAAACGATCGCCGGCATGATGGAAAGGGTCGAGTGCTTCGACGCTTGCTCGCGCGACAAGACGCTCGCGTGGGGCTTCATGCTCGGGCTGCTTGCGGATCTCCATCCCGACTACATCACCACGCAGCTGATTCTCGAGGTACAGGACATCGACGAGAAGGCATCTCCCGAAAGGGCGGGGAGAATCCGTTTCCTCCACGCGTCGCTTCGCGAACGCGTCCTCTCGATGATGAAGCTCGGCATCCGGGAGGGGAACCTTCATCTCAGGGACGACGCGGAAAAGGAGGAGCTCCTGTTCGGACTCGTCGCGCTTTCGTGGGGTGCGCTCGTGACGGGGACGGATCCGGAGGATAAGCGTCTTCTCTACATGGATGTCGATCTGGGACAGGGACTCATCCGCAATATCGACGCGCTTCTCGACGGATACGGCTGGCGTCCGCTCTCGAAAGATCGAAATCACGAAGATGTGCGGGGTCGGATTCTGCGAGAGGTCTTCGCGGCGGAGCACGCTGCGGTTCGGGCGCTGCGTTCGGGATGCCGTGGACCGGAGAAACGGAGGAACGAAGATGCGTAGAAGGTATGTGATGCTCCTGTCTTTCGCGACGGCGGGAATCTTCGGCGGGTGGCTGGTTCTCTCCGGCTGTGCGGGGACGGCGTCGAAAGATCTTCCCGCTGCGGAACAGGGTGGCCGGAGAGTCCCCGTCGTAACGGAGACCGTCGTGTCCCGGGATTTCTATGACCGTGTATCCGTTCAGGGAAACCTGAAGGCGGTAACGTCAATACTGGTGCCTCCGCGTGTCGGTGGTGTCGTGGAGAAGATCTTCGTCGACAAGGGGGATGCGGTCGGGGAAGGCGAAACGCCGCTGTTCCAGATCGAGGATGTCAGGCTGAAGCAGGCGGTCGAAATAGCCCGTCAGCAGCTCAACGCGGCCAGACTGCAACTGAGCGAACGCGAGATAGCGCTCGAACGGACGCGCGCGGAGCTCGACAAGGCCCGAAAGGATCGCGATCGCTACGAGAAGCTCTATCGGGAACGCGTCGTCTCGCTGAACGAATTCGAGCGTGTCTCGCTGCAGCATACGCAGGTCGCCGCCGGGATCAGGGCGACGGAGAAGATGGTCGCGCTCGGCCGGGAGGGAATCCGGCAGGCCGAGGCCGCACTGGCGATCGCCGAGAAGGATCTGGGGGATACGCTCGTAAAAGCTCCGATGACGGGTGTCGTGACGCAGCGATTTCTCGATCCCGGGGCGCTCGCCGGGACAAGCACGCCGGTGCTTCAGATAGAAGATCTCTCGAAGATCAAGGTGAGCTGCTTTCTTCCCTTTCAAACGTACGCGAAGGTCCAGGTCGGAAAGACGCCAATGCGTGTCGCGATCGGGGATCGCGTGATCGATGGAGTGGTCTCCTACAAGAGCCCGACGATCAACGCGCAGCTGCGGACATTCGAGGTCGAATGCGTTCTCGAGAATCCGCCTGAAGGGTTTACGGCCGGCGCTCTTGCCGAAATCGGCGTCCTTTTCGAGAAAAGAATCGCGCCGGGGATTCCGAGGAATTCCGTTCAGACGCGGAACGGGCAGCCGGTCGTCTTCGTCGTCGAAGATCAGAAGGCGCGGATGGTCCCGGTCTCGACCGGGCTTGAAACGGACGGATGGCTCGAGGTCAGGGATTCGTCGCTTGCGCCGGGGCAGGATATCGTTTCCGAAGGCCAGTTCATGCTCGATGACGGAACTCCCGTCATGATCCGGACGAAATAGGAGACGACGCCATGTTTCTTTCGAGTGCGTCCGTTCGGCGTCCGATCGCCGTTTCGGCGCTTCTTGTGGCGCTTCTCCTGCTCGGTCTCAACGCGTGGAGAAAGATCGGCCTCGAGCAGATGCCGCGAATGGATATTCCGTACGTCACGATCGTGACCGTATACCCGGGAGCGAGCCCTGCGGAGATAGAAACGGATGTCGCGAGAAGAATCGAGGATGCCGTCAGCACGATCGACGGGTTGAAGCACGTGAACTCGATGTCGATGGAGAACATGTGCCAGAATATCCTCGAATTCGAACTCGGCGTCGATGTGGATACCGCCGCGGCAGACGTGCGGGCGAAAATCGACGCCATTCTCAACGACCTGCCGGAAGCGGCGGAAAAGCCGAAGGTGATGAAGCTCGACATCAACGCGACGCCGATCATCACCCTGGCGCTGACGGGAAATGTTCCGGTGGACGAGCTGTACGACTACGCGGACAACAAACTCCGCGACCGCTTCGCCGTCGTTCGCGGAGTCGCGAACGTCGAACTGATCGGAGGATCCAAACGCGAGGTTCACGTTCTTCTCGACAGGACCGCTCTGGCAGCCAGAGGGCTGACGACGATGAACGTCGTCGGCGCGGTGCAGCGTGGAATCCGTCTCATTCCATCGGGACGTATCCAGGACATTGGGTCCGAGTATTCTGTGAAATTCGACGCGGACTATCGCGACATATCGAACATGGGAAACCTCGAGATCGCGAATACGCCGCAGGGACGGGTCTATCTGAAGGACATCGGGCGCGTCGAAATGCGCCCCGAGGAGCCCAGACAGACGGCCTTCCTCGACGGAGCCCCCGCAATCGCGATCAGAATCGTCAAGAAGGCCGACGCGAACGCGCTCAGGGTCGTCGGGGAAGTCCGGGATCTCATGGATTCCCTCGTCCGTCTGCTGCCGGGCGGAATGCGACTCGTCTGGGTTCACGACAAGGGCGACATGATCAAGGCCTCCAACGACAGCGCGCTCGGCGACATCTGGACGGGAGTCGCGCTGACGGCCCTGATCCTCTTCTTCTTCCTGTACAACGTACGGACGACGATCATCATCGCCATCACGATGCCAATGACGATCGTGATCGGAATGCTGTTTATCTATGCCGTCGGGTATACGATGAATACTTCGACGTTGCTCGCGATAGGCCTTTCGGTCGGAATTCTCGTTTCCAACTCGATCGTCGTCCTCGAAAGCATCGAATCGCGCCTCGCCGAGGGAATGAACGTCAGGGACGCGACGCGAATCGGGGCCTCGGACGTCGCGGTCGCCGTCCTTGCGAGCGCCGGAACGAATATGGTCGTCTTCATCCCGATCGCGACCATGGGCAGCATGGTGGGGCTCTTCTTCAAGCCGTTCGCGGTCACGAGCCTGATTGTCAATATCGCGTCGCTCTTCATTTCCTTCACGCTCACGCCGATTCTCTGCCTCCTCCTGCTGAAATCCGGCGAACAGAAAAAATGGTGGGGGCTCAGAAAGGCGGAGGCGCTCTGGAACGCGATGTTCGACCGGCTCACCGCATCGTACGTCGGATTTCTGCGGTTTTCCGGGCGATCACGGATACTGACGTTCAGCATCCTGGCAGGTGGCATCGTTCTTCTTGCGCATGCGATGTACCTTTTCCCGAAGCTTGGCCTGTCGTTCACGCCGAATATGGATCAGGGGCAGCTCTACGTAAAGCTCGAGTGTCCGACGGATACGAACCTGAAGGAGACGACTGCCCGGATGCGTGAAGTCGAGGCCATATTGAAGGAGCAGCCCGGACTCAGACATATCCTCACGACAGCAGGGAAGGTCGAGGGAGAGGCCGGGATCGCGACGGAAGGCGTATACATGGGACAGATCTTCCTGCGCTTCTGCGACAAGACGGAACGCAAATTTTCGATATTCGAACGGATGTCGGACATACGGGGGAAGCTTGCAGCCATTCCGAACGCCATCGTCACCGTCTCCCTCCCGAGTCTTGCGGGAGGGCAGGCCCGCCCCATCATGCTCCAGATCCAGGGGGATGACCTTACGAAGCTGGATGCGCTCGCGCTGCGGATCGCCGCGCTGGTGAAGCGGAATCCCGACATCGAGAACTCCGACACCAGCGTTCGCGAGGGGAAGCCGGAAATACGCATCTACCCGAAACGCGCGGTTCTCTCGGATCTCGGAATCTCGGAAACGGACCTCGGTCTGGCGCTTCGCGGCAATATCGAAGGGATCAAGGCCGGGACGTTCAAATCCTCGGACCGGACATACGACATCCGAGTGAAACTCTCCGAGGAACACGGTACGGAGCAGGTGAAGGAGTTTCTTTTCACGGGCGCTCCGGGACGTCCGCAGCTTCTCGGCAACCTCGCCGATATCCGCCAGACGAAGTCGCCGATCATGATCACGCGCGTCGACAAACAGCGAACCGCGATGTTCTACTCGGATATCGGGCGGAAGGCGGCTCTCGGGACGGTTGTCCGCGATCTTTCCGCGACGATCGACGCGAAGGCGGATCTCCCTCCGGGATACTCGTACCGCTTCATGGGAGACTACGAATTCATGCAGGAAGCGGCGAACGCGTTCCTCGAAGCGGCGATTATCGCCGTCGTGCTGACGTACCTCGTCCTCGCGGCCATCCTGGAATCGCTCACGCAGCCGATCGTCATCATGCTCACGCTGCCGCTCGGCCTGATCGGCGTCGTCTGGGCGCTCCTCCTGACGGGCGAAAACGTAAACGTCTTCGTCCTGCTCGGAATCGTCATGCTCATCGGCATCGTCGTCAATAATGCCGTGCTCCTGATGGACGCGTACCAGAAGAGACGGACTCTCGGGGAGTCGATGCGGGATGGAATGCTTGGGGCTATCGCGGATTCCTTCCGTCCGATCGTCATGATCACACTCGCTGCGGACCTCGGAATGTGGCCTCTGGCGATTGGAACTGGACTGGGGAGCGAACTCAGGACCGGGATCGGCATCGCGTCGGCGGGAGGAATTCTCGTCTCGGCGCTCCTGACGCTGCTGGTGATTCCGCTCGTTTATCTTCTCGTCGCCCCGAAAGCACGGGAAGATACGCCGGATATGAACGATGGAAAGCAGGAAGAGGGCCTCACGAGCCGAAACGACGCATGATTTTTCGGAATACGTCGGTAATTGCCCATTTGCGTTCAGGACGGTATAATGCGAACGTACGTGCAACCCGGTTGCAGTAGTGCGCCGCATTTCATAGTGAAGGGAAGGATCGTCCCGATGAGGCGTTTGCTCGTCCGTACCCTTGGTGTCGTACTGTTCGCCCTGATCTTCGGAGTTCTCGCGGCATCCGCGTCCTGCGCCGCGACCGTAGCGGCCGCCGCGAGCCTTCAGCCCGCGCTCGACGTCATTCTGCCGGAATTCAGCAAGGATACCGGAATCAAAATGGAAGTGGTATACAGCGCTTCGGGCAATCTGGCGAAACAGATCGAGAACGGAGCTCCCTTCGACCTGTATATGAGCGCCGACGAAAAGTGGGCCCGATATCTCGAGGAAAAGGGGAAGGTTACGGATCCCCGAGCGTTCGTGCAGTCGCCCCTTGTCTTGTGGTGGAAGAAAACGGAGTCGCCGAAGGAAGATGGACTGAAAGAGCCCAAGGTCACCGTGGTCATCGCAGATCCCGAGGTGGCGCCGTTCGGGAAGCTGGCGCGTAAATACCTTGAATCCAGGGGGCTCTTCGAGACGATGAACAAGGAAAACCGCGTCATCATCATGGGCGACGTGATGAAGGCGGCGCTTGCCGCAAAGGCCGGCGGCGGGGACTATGCGCTCCTGCCCCTGAGCAACGCGCAGCAGCTTGGAGAGGGGAGCTTCTCGAAGGTGCCGGCGCAACCGCAGGTCCTCTTCATCGCGAACGTGAAGGGGAGAACGACCTCCGAAACCGAAAAACTTGTGGAATATCTTTCGACCGAAAAGGCCGTAAAACTCTTCTTCTCGAAGGGATTCGAGATGGCGTCCTCTCAGGGAAAGACCGGCAGGAACTAGCGGCCGGCGGATGAACGAGGCGGTCTTTCTCAGCCTCAGGGTTCTTGCGTATGCCGTACCGCTGCTTCTCGTCCTCGGAAGCGCACTGGGGTGGGTTCTGGCCCGTTGCCGCTTCCGGGGGCGGGAGGTTGTGTCCACGCTTCTGCAGCTTCCGATCGTCCTCCCGCCTTCGGTCCTCGGCTTCTACCTGCTCTACGGAATGGGGGCCGTTCCCTTTTTCCGTGAGCGCCACATTCTCTTCGCGTTTCCGGCGACAGTGATCGGCGGAATGACGCCCGCGCTTCCGATCATGATCCAGGCGGCCCGGGCGGCGTTCTCCGGAGTCGACAGGGATCTCGAGGACGCGGCCCGGACCCTCGGCGTCGGAGAATGGCGCATCTTTTTCCGGATCACGCTCCCGCTGTCACGCAGGATGCTGTTTACGGGACTCGCGCTTTCGTCGGCCAGAGTGCTCGGCGATTTCGGCGTTACGCTGATGATCGCCGGGAACATGCCGGGGCGAACGCAGACGTTGCCTCTCTACATCTATCGCCAGGTCGAATCGCTGAACTTCGGCGCCGCGCACTGGGCTGCCGGGGCCCTCGTGGCCGTCGGAGTCGCGTGCCTCGCGGCCGTCCGACGCATGGAGACCAACCGCCATGAGCGCATGGTTTGAGGCGGATCCGACCTGTCAATCTCGTTTTTTGCGGTTTTTCCTGCGATAATAGCGCAACTGAACCATACCTTGGAGGTGCGCGTCTCTTTGCTCAGAACACTGTCTCTTTCAGGGTTCAAATCAATACGGGGGCTTCGGTCTCTGGAATTCAGACCACTGAACGTATTGATCGGCGCAAACGGTACAGGAAAAACGAACCTCATCAGCTTTTTCAGATTACTGAACTTTATGATGACGGGGGCGCTTCAGGAATTTGTCGGGCGGAGCGGAGGCGCCGCTTCTCTTCTCTTCAACGGTCCGAAAACGACTTCGGAATTCAGAGCCGACCTTGAATTCGAAACCGATAGGGGGCTGAATTCCTATTGTTTTCGTTGCGGGTACGCTTCAGGCGATAGCCTGTTTTTTATTGACGAGCGGATTCTTTTCAGTGATTTTCAATCTGGAAAGCCTCCTTATGTGCGAGTGTTGGGGAGCGGGCATCGGGAAACAATGCTCCGCGACCCGATAATGGCGCAGGAAAAGACAGCATCGTTTATAGCCGGAACGCTCTCGCGAATGCGTGCGTATCAATTTCACGACACTTCTTTCGAAGCGCGTCTTCGAGGAAGCACCGATATCGCGGATGCGCGTTTTCTCTATTCCGATGGCGGCAATCTGGCGGCAATCCTGCATAGACTCCGCGAACAGCATCGAAATCGTTACAACCGCGTCGTGGAAGTCATCCGTCTGATTGCGCCTTTTTTCGGAGATTTTGTGCTTGAACCCGCGGATACTCGCAGTCAGAGAGTTTCTCTTCGCTGGAGAGCGCGAGGAGAAGAGTATGAATTCGGCGCACACCAGCTTTCCGACGGGACGCTGCGATTCATGGCGCTGGCGACGCTCCTGTTGCAGCCGAAGGAATGGCTTCCATCGCTCATAGTGATCGACGAACCGGAACTTGGGCTTCATCCCGTCGCCGTTGCGGTTTTGGCCGCAATGCTCGAGGAAACATCGGCGAACGCGCAAATCCTTGTTTCCACACAATCCGCGGATCTGGTGACTCTTTTCGAACCTGAAAATGTTGTTGTGGTTCACAGAAAAGAGGGCGCTTCGCGGTTCGAGCGCCTGAAATCTGAGGATCTGAAGGAGTGGCTTGATGAGTATACGCTTGGAGAATTGTGGAGAAAAAACCTGATCCCAGGAGGTCCTTCCAATGGCTAGAGTGTATCTGGTCGTTGAGGGACAAACGGAACAGGCGGTGATAGAGCGTGTTCTTGCACCGCTATTGGGGGAGAAACGAGTCTACATTTCGGCGATACTTGCGGGTTCTCCCGGACATAAAGGTGGCGTTCGTCCCTTTGTCGAAGTGAGAAAAGACGTAGTGCGTCTCTTGCGTCAGGAAAAACTCACATATGTCGGAACATTCTTCGATTACTATGGTTTGCCTGTTGGCGACTGGCCCGGAAAAATTTCGGCAACGCGAGCGAGTTTTGAAAACAGAGCGCATTGTGTCGAAGACGCGATGTTGAAAGACATCGTCACAGAAATGGGAGCCGATTTTCGTCCGGAGCGTTTTATTCCATATGTCCAGATGCACGAGCTGGAATCGCTGCTTTTTGCGGAGCCAGACGTAATGGCGTGTGAATTCGATCGTCCGGACCTTGCAGAAGACTTTCGGACTATCGTTACTCAATGCGGCGGCTGCGAAAAGATCAACGACTCCCCCGAGACGGCTCCGTCGCAGAGAATCATTCGGCTGCATCCAGCGTACAGGAAAGGTCGATCGCTGAACGCGCACGCTCCCATAATACTCGGCAGGATAGGAATCGACCGAATGCGTCAGTCGTGCCCGCATTTCGGGGCATGGCTTTCAAAGTTGGAAGCTCTTGAAGAATGACGGCGTTTCGGATGCGTTTTGTGCGTGAGAACGAACCGCCATGAGCGCATGGTTTGAGGCGGACTTCGAGGACCGGATCGGAGCGTTCGCCCTGAACGTCTCGATCCGTCTCGACCACGGGATCGGCGTTCTCTTCGGTCCGAGCGGTTCGGGCAAGAGTCTGACGCTGAGGATCATCGCGGGACTCCGGAACCCTGCGCGCGGAACGATACGTCTGGGAAACGAAACGTTGTTTTCGGGCGGGAACGTCCGGAAGCGACTCCTTCCGCAACAGAGGAGGATCAGCCTGCTCTTCCAGAATCTCGCGCTCTTCCCTCACATGACCGCGCTGGAGAATGTCCTCTTCGGATGCAGAAAAGCGGGGAGCGACGCCCGCGCGTTCGCGGCGGAGCAACTGGAAACAATGCGCCTCTCTGGATTCGAAAACCGGTACCCGTCTCAGCTTTCCGGCGGACAGCGCCAGCGGGTCGCGCTTGCCCGAGCGCTCGCGTCCGAACCGGAAATGCTCCTGCTCGACGAACCGTTCAGCGCGCTCGACGGCCCCCTGCGGCGCAGCCTTCGCAACGAACTGCGCACCCTCCAGCGCGAGACGAATATTCCCGTACTCTACGTCACCCACCAACTCGATGACCTCTGTGCGCTCGGAGATCGCGTGATTGTCATGAAAGAAGGCCGAACGGAGCGTTCTTTCGCCGTCGAAACGCTCTGGAAAAACGGCGAACGCGGCGAAGCGTGGCATCTGCTCGGATGGGGGAATTTCTTCCGGGGCGACGTTCGTTCCACGGAACGAGGAACGGAGTTCTCAAACGGAACCCTATCGTTGAACACAGGGACGCCGACCCGTTACGGTCCGGCAGGAGCGTTCGTCCCCCCCGACAGGATCCGGCTTCTCACGCCCGGGGTTCCGGTCGATCCGGCGCTTGCGCCGAACATGCACGACGGCGCGGTCGAAGAAATCACGCCCCTCGGCGGAACGGCCCGCATATATGTGGAAGCCGCTCACACTCTGTGGCAGATCGAAGTTTCCCCGGATCTGATCGATAGCCTGGACATCCATTTAGGTTCAAGCGTGCGTTTTTCCATACTGCCAAAAGACGTCGAGATAGCGTACCCGTAAACGGTCGCACCTGAATCACCCGTGTCATTGCAACGGAACTCTCAAGATACCTTTCCAGGGTAAAAACGGAGCTGACATATCTTTTTTACTCTTGCGTGATATATACTGATATCAGTTATTTCATTTTGAATCCCGACAAGAAAGGAGACTGCGGTAATGAGCGAACAGAGCACATTGGAATCTTTTTTGCGATCGAAAGCCGCTGCGGGAATCAAAAAAGAAGAAACAACAGACTGGGAAAAGAGGAAAGAGTTGTGGATCCATGCGGTGGAGGAACTATATCGAAACGTACGATCCTGGCTTGCGCCACTTGAAATAGACGGCACTTTACAAAGTGAAATGTCGTCAGGATCCAGGTCCGAAGAAAAAATCGGATCATATCAAATCGATGAGCTTACTCTCCTGATAGGAAGTCAGAAGGTTCGTTTCATCCCGAAGGCGACACTCATTATTGGCGCTGAGGGACGTGTCGATATTCACGGGAACGCCGGCGTGCGGTCGTTGGTTCTTGTTAAGGGACAATGGTTTATTGTGGACCGAAAGCCGAGGCTGGTATTTCCGTTTAACGAAGATTCGTTTCAGGATGTGTTGCGGGACATCATGGAATGATCTCTCGAATTTCGATGAATGAAGACCGACTGACGCTCGATGATGTCTGGGAGCAGTACCAGACGGTAAGGGATTCCGTCAGTCGGCGGATGGCCGAATTCAGGAAGATTCCTGCAGAACGTTTTTTTGGCAAGACAGAGATAGAAGTACAAGAGTATTTTGATGAAGTCCTCGACGAATTGGACATCGAGGCTTCGTTTTTTCTGCTTGCCTCCATAGAAGCGGAGATCCGCACGGATTTTTTGCGCCGGGTTTACGAAAGGCGTAAAGACCCCGTAAGTCGTCGTTTTCGTGAGACGTATAAAGACGCAGCCTGTGCTCACGATAAAGCGAAAGTGAGGCTTGAGGAAGATATTCTGGATCCATGGGCTCAATTGGAACCTGAAGCCAGTCAATTTATCGGAGATTTGAAAGGAGCACTCAAGTATAGAAACTGGTTGGCGCATGGAAGGTACTGGATTCCAAAGCTGGGACGATTGACATACGATCCGAGTGCTCTCGTACGGCTTGCTGCCGATTTTTTCAAAGCCGTAGGCATCACTCAGACATCGTGACATCCGAAATGCCCATACAGTCCTGAACGGATGCGCTTTTTTGACGGGTTTCGATTCTTCCCGATGGCGCTTCAAAGGGTTCGAGCACGATGCCGCGTCATTTCCAGTCCATATCTTCCGGAATCCGTCGGGCGAAGTTCTCTTCAGGATTTCCGGATATCTTGACATATTCTCTAAAACGAGTAAGGATATTACTCATGAAAAGGAACGATTTGCCTCCGCAGAGAGCGGCCCAAATGTTTTCGTGTTTCTCTCCGTCAAGCGGGAGAAAACGGTGATGCTCCGATCCCTGAGGGGATTTCTCGATCGCGTTGCGGCCGTCCGTTCGGCGCGGAACTCCACGCTCCTCATCACGGGAATCTCGCTCGCCACGAAGCCGATAGGGTATCTCCGGTCAATTATGATCGCATGGCTGTTCGGAGCCTCGGCCTCGATGGACGCGTACAACATGGCGCTCGGGCTCGTCGGTTTCTTCGTCGGATCGATGGCCACGTCGCTCGAGAATGCCGTCCTGCCGACGCTGATATCCGCGCTTCACAAGGATCCCGAACGCGGACGGGATCTCATGGGCTGCATCAATCAGACGATCGTTGCGTTCGGATGTTTCGTGTGCCTTCTGCTCGCCCTTCGGGGACGCGACGTCGTCGCCTTCTTCGCCCCGGGTTTCACGGGCGAACGCCTTTCCTGGAGCGTCGCGATGCTCTGGTGTCTCCTTCCCTATACGTTCTCGCTCGCACTCAAAACCGGGCTCGACACATGGACGACCGCGACGGAACGATACGTCCTCCCCTCCGTCATCGCGGCCGTCACGAGTCTTCTTGGCTTTGCGGTTTTCGTCGCGGGCGCCTTTCTCTGGGGGGCGATCTCGCTTCCGGTCTCGATGAGCTTCTGGCTGGTCACCAACACGATCGCGCTGTATCTCTCCGTCAGGGATATGCCGCTGCGTTTCCGGCGTTTCCCGAAAGAATTGCTTTCAAGTGTTTTTTCCGACTTTATCCCCTGCGCGGCGATCCTCGGCGTCGGTGCCCTGTACGTTCTCGTCGACCGGTATTTCGTTTCGATGCTCTCCGTCGGTGCGGTCACGCACCTGTCCTACGCGAACCTGTACTTCGGCATCGCGCTTTCGTTCGCGACATCTCCGCTCCTGATCTTCCTGACGAAATCCGTCAAAAGCGGCGAGGACGCGCCGAACGAAGCGGAGAAACTGCATCGCCTGCGTTCGGGAGCGTCGCAGGCCATCGACATCGCGTTCGCGTATTTCATCCCGATCAGCGTCGCGTGCGCGGCTACGGCGATCCCCGCGATACGGCTCGTTTGGGGGTACGGCGCCTTCTCCCGTCGCGACGTCGTCCTGACGGGATTCTGCGCCGCCGCCTATTTTCTCGCGGGACCGCTCAACCTCACCTGCACGGTCTTCTACCGCTTGGCGCAGGCGCGGAAAAAACTGTACGGCGTTACGGCGCTCTCGGTCGTTTCGATGGGAATCAACGCCTTTCTCGACTGGCTTTTCTATATTCCTTTCGGCGCACCTGGCGTGGCCTTCGCGACGAGTCTCACGTGGCTTGCGGTGTCCCTCATGTATTCGCGATGGCTTCTGGGGGATTTCCGTCTCGGGACATCGCCCGTTCGGGTGTGCATCCAGACGCTCGTCGCGTTTGCGTGGGGAGGCGGCATCTTTTTTCTCGCGAACACCGCGTCCGTCGTCCGTGGAGTACTCAGCCTCGGCGCGTGCGCGATTTTTGTAGCGATGCATCTCGCGCTTCTCGAAAAGTGGGGAGTCTATTCGACTCTTCCGGCGGACTGGAGGCCGAGCGTCGTCTTTCGGTTCCTGCTGTCGAAAATCCGGTCGTCGATGCCGCGTTTCGTCCCGGAAAAGACATCGTCGTGATATCCTGATACTGAAGGATGTGAGAGTTTATGGAACCGATAATTGCAGAAAATGTCGTTTTCGGCGAACAGACGGTCATCGAACCGGATGTCGAAATCGCTCCGGACGTTCGCATCGGGCATAACGTCGTGATCCGTTCGGGGGTTCGCATCGGCAGGGGGAGCGTCGTCTGCGACGGCGCGATTCTCGGCAAGATGCCGATGAAGGCCGGAATGAGCGCGACCACCGGTGGAACATCCGCGGAACTCCCCCCTCTCGTCATCGGCGAAAACGTCACGATCGGCGCGAAATGCGTCGTCTACCGGGGGGCTTCGCTCGCAGACGGCGTCTTCGTCGGCGACCTCGCGACGATCCGCGAGAACGTCGCTATCGGGGAACTCACGATCATCGGACGCGGAGCGACCGTCGAAAACAAAACGACGATCGGCAGGAAGTGCAAGATCGAGACGTACGCCTACATCACGGCGTTCTCCACGGTAGAGGACTACTGCTTCGTCGCGCCGTGCGTCGTCTTCACGAACGACAATTACCTCGGGCGGACCGAAGAGCGAAAGAAGCATTTCGGCGGGCCGGTGCTCCGCCGCGGGGCTCGCGTCGGCGCGAACGCGACCATCCTGCCCAACGTCGAAATCGGCGAAGACGCCCTGGTCGCGGCCGGCAGCGTCGTCACGAAAAACGTCCCCGCGCGGACGATCGTCATGGGCTCCCCGGCCCGCGCGCTTCGCCCCGTGGCGGAAGAGCAGCTCATAGAGCGACAGACATTCTGCGACAGATAAGGTGATCGACGTGACTCAGGAATTAATCGAAAAGATCCGGAACAGAACCGCACGCATCGGCGTCATCGGCCTCGGCTACGTCGGCCTTCCCCTCGCGGTCGAAAAGGCCAGAGCCGGCTTTCGCGTCGCGGGGTTCGACATCCAACCCGACAAGGTCGCCATGATCAACGGGGGAGAGAACTACATCGGCGACATCGTCGACTCCGACCTCAGAAGGCTCGTGCAGGACGGAAAACTCGGCGCGTCCTCCGACTTCGGTCTTCTGAGGACATGCGACATCGTCGCGATCTGCGTTCCGACGCCGCTCGACATCTACAAGCAGCCCGATCTCTCCTACGTCGTGAACTCGGCGAAGTCGATCGTCCCGCACCTCCATTCTCCGATGCTCGTCGTACTCGAATCGACGACCTACCCCGGGACCACCGACGAAGTCCTCAGACCGCTCTTCGAAGAGGCGGGCTTCGTCGTCGGGCGCGACATCCATCTCGCCTTCTCGCCCGAACGCGTCGACCCCGGCAACGCGCGCTACAAGACGAAAAACACGCCGAAAGTCGTCGGCGGATGCACGCCGCAGTGCTCGAACGTCGCGCAAGCGCTGTACGAGGCCGTGCTCGACGCGCCCGTCCACGTCGTCAAGAGCACGCGCGAGGCGGAAATGACCAAAATCCTCGAAAACACCTTCAGGATCGTCAACTGCGCGCTCGCGAACGAAATGGCCGTCATCTGCCACAAAATGGGCGTCGACGTCTGGGACGTCATCGCGGCGGCCGCGACCAAGCCGTTCGGATTCGTCCCGTTCTACCCCGGCCCCGGCGTCGGAGGGCACTGCATCCCCATCGACCCGTACTACCTCACGTGGAAGGCGCGTGCGCACGACTACCACACGCGACTCATAGAAATGGCCGGCGACATCAACGACGACATGCCCGCCTACGTCGTCGGCCGGCTTCAGGATCTCCTGAACGAACGCAAAAAGCCGCTGAGCGGCAGTCGTGTCGTCCTTCTGGGCCTGACCTACAAGGGAGACATCGACGACCTTCGCGAATCCCCGGCCTTCAAGGTCTGGGAGATCCTCGAAAACAAGGGAGCAACGGTCCTTCCCGTCGAACCCAACTGCTCGGACGTCCGGTGGAAAGGCGACCAGAGAACACCCGAAAAACTGACGAAGGAACTTCTTGAAAGCTGCGACGCCGTCGTCGTCACCTCGGCCCACACGAAAAACGTCGACTACGCGATGCTCCTCGAAAACGCGCCGGTCATCCTCGACACGAAAAACATCGTCGCGACGACGCTCAAGATCGATCCGGACGGGTACCCGAACCTGGTACGGCTGTAACGTGAAATGAACGACACCGAGCGCATACGGGACCTGATCCGAAAAGGAGAAGGACTGACGACCGAATTCAAGGAATCGCGGCACGCTCTCAGCAGAAGCGTGTTTGAAACGGTATGTGCTTTTCTCAATCGGAATGGGGGAACGATCCTTCTCGGAGTCGCGGATACCGGCAGAATTATCGGCATCGATCCGGAGCATGTTTCTCGGATAAAAAAAGAGTTTGCAACGACGCTGAATAACCCCCAAAAGATCAACCCGCCGTCGTACCTTGCGTTGGATGACGTCATCGTGGACGGGGTTACGATCCTGCGCGTCTATGTGCCCGAGAGTTCGCAGGTGCATCGTTGCGGCGGACGTATTTTCGATCGAAACGAGGACGGGGACTTCGACATTACGGATCATACCCGTTCCGTTGCAGAACTCTACAGGCGGAAACAGAATTCGTATTCCGAGAACCGCATTTATCCCTATGCCGAGCTTGTCGATCTTCGCGAGGATCTATTTTTCCGTGTGCGAAAAATCGCCGGAATCCAGCGAAAGGATCACCCGTGGCTGCGTATGGACGATATGGAACTGCTGAAAAGCGTGCAGCTTCATCAAACGGACCTTGAAACGGGGAAAAGCGGGATTACGTTGGCGGGCATCCTTTTGTTGGGAAAGGACGATACAATACTTTCCGCTGTGCCCCATCATCGCACCGATCTCATTCTCCGCGTCAGCAACCTCGACCGATACGACGATCGCGACGATGTCCGCACAAACCTGATCGACAGTTACGACAGGATCATGGCGTTTATCGCAAAACATTTGCCCGACCCTTTCTATCTGGAACGGGACATGCGAATAAGCCTGCGGGAGCTGATTTTCCGGGAAATCGCTTCAAATCTTCTCATCCACAGGGAGTATTCCAATCCGTTCCCTGCCAAGCTGATCATTGAACATGACGCCGTGCGCACCGAAAACAGCAACAAGCCTCATGGATTTGGTCCCATCGATCCGACGTCCTTTTCCCCTTTCCCGAAAAATCCTGTAATAGCGCACTTTTTCCGGGAGATAGGGCGTGCCGACGAACTTGGTTCCGGAGTGCGCAATCTCACGAAATACGGGAAAACGTTCGGAGGAAGACTACCGGAACTGACTGAAGGCGATATCTTCAAGACCGTCGTATATCTGCCCACGGCGGACAAAAGACCTGACACCATGCAAGTCACCACGGAAGTCACCACGGAAGTCACCACGGAAGTCACCACCGAAGTCGCCTTCCTCTCCGTTTTCCGTGGAGAAATGAGCAGGCGCGAACTCCAGGCCGAACTTCGGTTGAAAAGTGCCGAGCACTTTCGAAAAGCGTATTTGGCGCCGGCGCTGGAAGCCGGGGTGATCGAGATGACGGTTCCCGATAAACCGAACAGCCGCCTGCAGCGATATCGTCTGACGGAAAAGGGCAGGATACAATTGCAGAAATCGGCTTCGCCCCTTGAAAAGGAGAGCAGAAATGAATAACACAAACGCACACGCAATCGCGATTCTGGGTTGCGGCCGGATCAGCGAAAGCCACGTCAAAGCTATAGAAGCGACCGAAGGGCTGCGCCTCGTCGCCTGTTGCGACATCATCCCGGAACGGGCGAAGGCGCTTTCAGAAAAGACCGGCTGCACGCCCTACGTCGATTCCGCCGAAATGCTCGCCCGCCCGGACATCGAACTCGTCGCCGTCTGCACGCCCTCCGGGCTTCACCCGAAACACGCGATCCAGGCCGCGCGCGCAGGCAAACACATCCTGTCGGAAAAACCGCTCGGAACGTCGCTCGAATCGGTCGACGAGGCCATCGCTGTTTGCGACGAAGCTGGAGTGCTCTACATGGAAGTCAAACAGAACCGTCTGAACCCGACAATAAAGCTGCTGCGCCGCGCGCTCGAAGCGGGGCGCTTCGGCCGGATCCACATGATCACGTCGAACGTCTTCTGGACGCGCCCGCAGGACTACTACGATCAGGCGCCGTGGCGCGGAACGTGGGAGTTCGACGGAGGCTGCCTCTCGAACCAGGCCGCGCACTACGTCGACATGGTCCAGTGGATGGGAGGTGCGGTCGAACGGGTATTCGCCCTCTCGTCGACGCTCGGGCGGCGCATCGAAGCCGAAGACACGATAACGGTCGGACTCAAATTCCGGTCCGGCGCGATCGGCAACATCAACGTCTCCGTGCTCACGTACCCGAAAAACCTCGAAGGCAGCATCACGGTCATGGGGGAGAGGGGAACGGTGCGGATCGGCGGCGTCGCGATGAACCGGATTGAGCAGTGGCTCTTTGCGGACGAGGACCCGATGGACGCCGAAGTCCAGACTGCGAGCTACGACACGAAAAGCGTCTACGGCAGCGGACACGGCGCGCTGTACGCCTCTATTCCCGCCGTTCTTGAGGGCAAACCCGCTCCCGTCGTCATGGCGCGGGAAGGGCGGAAGACGGTGGAGGTGCTTTCAATGATTAATTTTGAACATAAATATTTAAAATTTAATTAAACGTGTATGTATAGAACACAAAGTAAATTTGCGTATATTTTTAAATATTAATTTATATTATGTAATAAACGTTTATTTTTTATAAAAATAAAAAAATGATCCAAATAAAATAGCAGTAGGTGATAAATATGGATTTTTACTTTTGTGGGATAGAAAACTGGATGATACCTTATATAAATAAAAAAGAAAAAAAATCAATTTTTTATAAAAATATACCAATGGATATTTATAAAGATTGCAATAATAAAATTAATTTTATTTTTACAACTGATTATATAAATAATTTTTATGAACTAGGAGCCCTTTTGGATAAAGTGCAAATTTTAATAGAAATAAATAAAATAAATAAAATATTGTATATATCATCGTATAATGTATATAGTGAAAATAAAAAAATAGATAACAATCCCAAAAATATTGTGGGAACAAAAAATATAATTGTAGAAAAATTTCTTTCATATATTTCTTTTAAATATAATGTTGCAGCAATAATATTAAGAGCATTTAATGTATACGGACCAGGTCAAGAAGAATTTTATATAATACCATCTATAATAAATCAAATTATAAAAAATGAAATTTTAAATGTCGGTGATGTGGAAAAGGTAAGAGATTTTATTTTTATAGAAGATTTTGTAGATATATTGTTTTTGTTATTAAATAGCGATGAGAATGATATTTGCTCTATTTATGATGCAGGCACTGGAGATGGAATAAAAATAAAAGAATTAGTTGAATTAATAAAAAAAATTACAGGAATATCAACAAAAACTATTTTTGATATAAATAAATTAAGAAAAGAATTTGATTATGATAAAGCAATTGCAGAAATGAATAATTTTAATTATAAATTTAATTGGAATCCTAAAATAAGTCTTTGTAAGGGGCTTGAATTAACTTATCAATGGTTGCGTGGCAGGAGCGGAGTATGATGTTTGAATATGCTTTTATAATAGCTGGTGGGCAAGGGAAAAGATTACAACCTTTAACTTATTCTATCCCTAAACCTTTATTGCCTGTTGGTGATAAACCTATAGTAGAATTTATTATAGATCAAATAAAAAGACATGATATAAAAAATATATTTATATCTGTAAATTATAAAAAAGAATTAATCAAAAATTTCTTAAGAGATGGACTTAGATACGGAGTAAATATATTTTATATAGAAGAAGAGGATAAAAGTGGAACGGCTGGTTCTTTGGCATATTTACCTGATGATTTTGATGGAGACCTTTTATTAACAAATGCTGACATAATTTCAGATATAAATTACTATAATATTTATAATTTATTAAAAAAATGTGATTTTGTAATTACTGGAATAAGAAAAAAAATGTTAATTGATTTTGGAGTTCTGGAAATAAATAAAAATAGCGAGCTGCAAACCTGGAAAGAGAAACCGTGTGAGGAATACTTAATTAATGGCGGTGTATACGCAATATCTAAAAAGTTAATTCCATATATTAAAAATAAGATAATTAAAGGTACTTACTGTGATATGCCTGAAATTTGGAGTGCATTACAAAATGACGGTATGAAAATTATGGTATACATTCATGATGGTGAATGGCAAGATGTAGGAAGAATTGAAGATTATTATTCTTTAAATGAAAAAAGCGGGGTGTAGTTTTGAAAATACTTGTTACTGGGGCTGGTGGATTTATAGGATCTCACTTGGTTGAACAATTAGTAGAAAATGGCTATGACGTAAGAGCTTTTATTAGATATAATTCTAGTAGCGATATGGGCTGTTTAAAATATTTAAAATGTGAAAACAGCTTAGATATATATTATGGAGATATACGAGACTTTGATTCTGTAAAAAAGTCTATGGATAAAATAGATGTAGTTTTTCACTTAGCTGCCTTAATTGGCATACCATATTCGTACGTTTCTCCATTAGCATATATAAAGACTAATGTAGAAGGCACGTATAATATTTTGCAGTCTTCATTAGAAGCTAATGTTTCGCATGTAATTCATACTTCAACAAGTGAAATATATGGTACGGCACAATATATTCCGATGGATGAAGTCCATCCTATAAATCCTCAATCGCCATATGCTGCTACTAAATCGTCGGCGGATCAATTAGCTTTATCATATTATAGATCATTTGATTTGCCAGTATCTATAATACGACCTTTCAATACATTTGGGCCAAGGCAATCTTGTAGAGCAGTAATCCCAAATATAATAACGCAATTAAATAATGGCGGTAATATCAAATTGGGAAATGTTAATTGCAAAAGAGATATGAATTTTGTTCTTAATACGTGCGATGGATTTATAAAAATAGGTTTAAATAAAAATAGTATAGGCGAAATTGTAAATATTGGGTACGGGGAAGAGTATTCTATCATAGAAATAGCTAAAAAAATTTCTTTAATAATGGATAAAAAAATAAATATAGAAACAGATGAAATAAGATTACGTCCAATAAAGAGCGAAGTAGAAAGATTGCTTTGTAATATAGATAAAGCTAAGCATAGATACGGGTGGTTGCCTAAATATAAATTAGATCAAGGATTGAGATTGACAATAGAATGGTATATAAATAATAAAATAAAAAATGGTTATTGTTTGTGAGTATGATGAAAAATAAATATATAGATAGACCGTTTATTATTTTAGGAGCCGGAGGGCATGGACGAGTAGTTTTAGATTTATTGAACGATTTAGGATGTAAAATATTGTATTTTGTTGATTCAAATATAAATTACTGGGGTAAGAAAGTAGAAGGTGTCCATGTTATAGGGCCAGACGAAGAAGTTTTTAATATTGATGTAGAGAAGGTTTATTTGGTAAATGGAGTTGGCGGAATTAAAAATAATGACAAAAGAGAAATTTTATATAATAAATTTAAAAGTAGGGGGTATAGTTTTTTAAAATTAGTACATAGAACTTCGTATGTTTCTAATTCTGTAACTATAGGCAATGGATCTGTTGTTATGGCGAAAGCAGTAATTCAAACAGGTTGCGAAGTTGGCGAAAATGTAATAATAAACAACGGAGCATTGATTGATCATGACTGTATAATAAATGACCATTCTCATATATCGCCTGGAGTTGTTTTATCTGGATCTGTTGTGGTGGGGTGTAAAGTACATATTGGAACTGGAGCGGTAATTATCCAAAATATAAAAATAGAAGATGAGTCTATTATTGCTGCTGGTGCTGTTGTTACAAAAAATGTTAACGCTAGAACTCTTGTTGCAGGGGTGCCAGCAAAAAAAATTAAAGAAATATGACTGTAAATTGGAGAAAAAAATGAATGTATTGTATTTAGGAAACGTAAATGATATTTTTTTATTAAAGTTAATAGAAAATATTCAAAATAATATAAATGATTATGATTTTTCAATATTTTCTCTTGTAGAATCAAATGTAAATAAGTCAAAGTTTGACTTATTTACTATTAATAAAAATAAATTAGTATATAAAATACCAAAAATAAGAATGATTTATAATATAAGTGAAATTAAAAAAAATATAGGGTATATATTAAATAAAAAAAAATACGACTTGATACATATTTTAGGCGTTAATCCTTATTTTTTTGTTGCAAAGAAAGAGTTAAATAAAGAGAACATAATTTCTACTATTTATGGTAGCGAATTTTATAAATCTACAAAAATATCTAAATATTTACAAAAAAATATATTTGATATATCTAAAAATGTTACATTTAGTAATGAAAAAACGTCGCAGGATTTTTGTAAATATTACGGAAAATATTACGAAAAAGTTAAAATTTGTAGATTTGGGCTTTCTGCTTTAGATATAATTTCTGGTACAAAAATAAGTGCTGAAAAAATTAGAAACAAAATGAACTTGCCTTTAAATAGTATTATTATTGCAGTTGGAACAAATGGATATGAATCTCAAAATCACGAGATTATTATAGAAAGTATAAATAATATAAAAAAAAATATTTCAAAAAATATATTTTTATTATTGCAAATGACTTATGGTACAAATAACAAATATAAAGAAAAAATAAAAGATACTTTGATGAAAAGCGATATAAAGTATCGTATTTATGATAAGTTCTTATCTGAGATAGATAACGCATTAATAAAAATGTCTGTTGATATAGCAATACAAATTCAAGAAAATGACCAATTTTCCGGCACTATGCAAGAATATTTGTATGCTGGTGCTTTAGTTATAACTGGAT
Source organism: Lactivibrio alcoholicus (assembly GCF_055390895.1). Taxonomy (NCBI): domain Bacteria; kingdom Thermotogati; phylum Synergistota; class Synergistia; order Synergistales; family Aminobacteriaceae; genus Lactivibrio; species Lactivibrio alcoholicus. The sequence continues at coordinate 192,624 of NZ_AP042471.1, read as the reverse complement.
CTTGGTTGCCTTATGAAAAACTAGAAAAAAGTGGTGTATTTTTTTTAAAAATAAATAATAAATATGAATTAGAAAATACTATTTTGAATGCTATAATTCATAACGATATATATTGCGAACAATGTAAAAAAAATAAAAAAGAAATATGGAATTTGTCTAGCTGGAAAAAAAACATATCTAGCTGGGTGGAATTATATAATAATGCTGTAAAATAATATGTATTTATATACTATTAAAAACGTTTATATAACTATAGGGTTAGAAATTGGAGAGATAATATGAATATTAATTATCAAATTTGTACCCGTTGCATCATGGATACAACCGACCGCAATATTACGTTTGACGAGAGGGGGTATTGTAATCACTGCAGACGCTTCTTCGAAACCATAAAAGGAGTTCTTTGGCTGCCGAACGAGGAGGGGAAACGAACCCTTGATGAATCTATCCGAAGAATTAGGAACGAAGGCAAGGGAAAGCAATATGACGGCATTATAGGACTCAGCGGAGGCGTCGATAGCTCGTATTTGCTCTGCAAGATAAAAGAGTGGGGCCTTCGTCCTCTTGCGGTTCACGTTGACGCCGGATGGAACTCGGAACTCGCCGTAAAAAACATCGAAGTCCTCTGTAAAAAATTGGATATCGATTTGCATACCATCGTCATCGATTGGGAAGCGATGCGAAATGTTCAAGTGGCCTTTTTGCGTTCTGGAGTGGAAAATCAGGATATTCCGCAGGACCATGCTTTTTTTGCCGCACTTTACCGCTATGCGGTGAAAAATAATGTTCGCTATGTCTTTCATGGATCAAATTTCGCAACGGAGAGCATTCTTCCATCGGCATGGGGATATGATGCGATGGATGCTTCGTATCTGCGTGCAGTTTTACGTCGTTTCGGGGAAGGCATTCCGAAGAATTATCCCGTTGTGAGTTTTTGGGAATATTATATCTACTACCCATACATTCGTAATATGAATGTAATAAGACCTTTAAATTATATTAATTATAAAAAAAACGAAGCTATACAAGAATTGGAAAAAAAATACGGTTGGCGCTACTATGGAGCGAAACACTGGGAGTCTCGTTTCACCAAGTTTTTTCAAGGATACTATCTTCCTGTCCGCTTCGACTACGATAAACGTAAGGCCCATCTTTCAAGCCTTATCGTTTCCGGTGAGATGACAAGAGATGAGGCGCTTGCGGAAATGGAAAAGCCGATTTATCCACAAGATCAATTGGAGAATGACAAGGATTTTGTATTGAACAAACTTCGAATATCACGGGACGAGTTTGACAGATTGATACACTCTCCCCAAGTTGCAGAAAACTTGCCGACGAATAGAAATCTAAAAAAATGGGGCTCACGCGTAAAGAGAATGATGAGGCTCTTTTCGGGAAAATAGCTTATGGAAAGGAGCTTCCTGATGAAAAGAAGCGACATCCCAGTGAAAGTCCTTGTCATGTGCCTTTCAGACCCCGACGGTGATCCTCGCCCGCGCAGGGCTGTTGAGTTGTGCACGCAGTTGGGATTCGACGTTTCCGTGATGGGGTATCCGACTGGAAGGACATTTGCTTTACATTCGTACTATCCTCTCCTTTCTCCCTCTTCTTCCGTTCTCCATAAAATTCTGCGGAGGTTGTGGGGAATCGTGGGAATACTGATGCCTTCCGAAAGGGAGCGGGTGTTCTGCGAGAAGAAACGCTTCGGCCTGACGGGAGCGAAAACGGCTCTTGCCGGCCAGAGATTCGACATTCTGATTGTGGAGGATCTTCAGCTTTTACCGCTTGCGTTTGAAGTCAGAGGCGACGGCAAAATCCTGTTTGATGCACGAGAGTATTATCCTCGTCAGAACGAGGGAGATCTCTGGTTCGATCTGTTCGAGAAACCGCGACGTGTGCAGCTCTGTCGTGATTATCTCCCGCAATGCGATGCGGTTGTCACTGTGTCGGAGGGGTTGCGGCGGGAATTCTTGAAAGAGTTTGGCGTTGACGCGGAAGTATACAGAAGCACTCCCTTGTATGTTGACCATCCCGTCCACCCTACTGATCCTGAAAGAATCCGGATGGTCTATCACGGAGCGGCGAACAGAAACCGGCGCATCGAGAACCTGATCGAAATTGTTTCGTTGCTGGATGATAGGTTCTCGCTGGACCTTATCCTGACGGGAAACCTTCGATATCAGCAGGAACTTCGACGGAAGGCCTCTTCAATGAAGAGAGTTGCCTTTCGAGATCCCGTGCCTATCGAGGAGATTATCCCGACCATTGGTCAGTACGATGTCGGCTTTTTTTATTATGAACCCACTGGATTCAATATTGCACACTGCCTTCCAAACAAACTTTTCGAATATATCCAGGCAAGGTTGATGATCGCGATAGGGCCGTCTCCCGATATGGCTGAACTGGTGAAAGAGTATGGATGCGGTGTGATTGCGGGGGAATTCTCTGTACATGCTATGGCGAAGAGCCTGAATTCGCTTTCGGCGGCAGACATAGACAAATACAAAAATAATAGTGATAGGGCTGCTAAAGAACTTTGCTTTGAGAAAGAAAAAAACAAAATGAGCACGATCCTGAAGAGAATTCTGCTATAAAAACTGTTGCAAAGAGAGCTGCATGCGAATGATTGTGATAGTCGACTACGGTATTGGCAACCTGAACTCGGTTTCGAACATGATCCGTCATGGTGGCGGCGCGTGTCGCATATCGGGCGATTCTGAAGAGATCGCCGAAGCGAGGGCACTCATCCTTCCGGGAGTCGGGGCTTTTGACACGGGAATGGAGGCGTTGCGCTCCCGAGACCTGGTGGATGTTCTCAACGATGCGGTTCTGTCGCGAGGGACGCCTGTATTAGGTATCTGCCTCGGAATGCAACTGATGGCAAAAAAGAGTGAAGAGGGAACTCTCCCCGGTCTTGGATGGCTGAACGCAGATGTGAGGAAATTTCATTTTCCTCCGGAGGCGCGGCTCAAGATTCCTCATATGGGGTGGAGTCCCGTCTCCGCGAAGAAGGAAAACCAGTTGATAGTCTCCGACGAGAAACAAAAGTTTTATTTTGTGCACTCATACCATGTCGTTTGCGCCGACGAGAACGACATCGCGGCTACATGTCGCTATGGGTGCGAGTTTGTCGCCGCCTTCGCACACAGGAATATCTACGGCGTTCAGTTTCATCCGGAGAAGAGTCTCCGGTATGGAAAACGGCTTTTGGAAAACTTTTGCAGGATGGTTCAGTCATGATAGGAACGCGCATCATACCGTGCCTGCTTCTCCGGGATGGCGGTCTGGTCAAGACGAAGCGTTTCGGAGAAGCCCGTTATGTCGGCGATCCGATTAACGCCGTGAAGATCTTCAACGAAAAGGAATGCCATGAACTGGTCTTTCTCGACATCGATGCGACGAAAAACAATCGTCCGCCGTCGTTCGACGTTGTCGAACGGATTGCCGGGGAATGTTTCATGCCCCTTGCGTATGGCGGAGGGATTCGCGACATCGAAAGCATTCGTCGTCTTCTTTCTCTCGGTGTTGAAAAGGTCGTGATCAACTCGTATGCGGCCGAGTGTCCCGACTTCGTCCGCGAAGCTTCGGACGCGTTCGGAAGTTCCACGATTGTCGTCTCGATCGACGTCAAGCGGTCGTTTCTTGGTGGATATGGCGTCGTCACGCATGGAGGAACGCGAAAAACGAAGCATGATCCCGTATCGTATGCGTTGCGGATGGCGTCTCTCGGCGCCGGCGAACTGATCGTGAACTCCGTCGATCGGGACGGAATGATGCAAGGATACGATATCCCATTGATCAAAAGCGTCGCTGAGGCGGTCGAAGTGCCGGTGGTTGCGCTGGGAGGGGCTTCTTCGTGTTCCGATCTTGCCGCGGTTGTGCTTCAGGGAGGTGCGTCGGCGGCTGCGGCCGGAAGTATGTTCGTTTTTTATGGAAAACTGCATGCCGTATTGATCAATTATCCTGAGGACGAAGATCTGATTCGGGAAGGGTTGGGCGAATGACCGAGAATCGTTCGTATGCCATATGCAGCCGATGTGTCATGGACACGTCGGATCCGGACATTGTGTTCGACGAAAACGGCGTCTGTTGCCATTGCCACAGTAGAGATGACCTCGCGCGAAGGTATTCCTGGCCTGAAGAGGAAAGGAGCAGGCGCTTTCGCTCCATAATCGAGATGCTCCGCCGTCACGGCCGGGGGTGTGAATACGATTGCGTCATCGGCCTGAGCGGCGGCGTGGATAGCTCGTATGTCGCCTACACTCTCGCGAGGAACGGTGTGCGGTGTCTTGCTGTTCACCTTGACAACGGCTGGAACTCGGAACTGGCTGTCTCAAATATTCACAATCTGGTTTCCAGACTTGGAATCGACTTGTATACCCACGTAATTGACTGGAATGAGTTCAAAGATCTTCAGCTCGCGTTTCTCAAGGCCTCCACGCCCGACTCCGAGATTCCGAGCGATCACGCGATCGTTGCGCTGATGTATCGCTTTACGGTCGAGAAAAAAATCAAGTACCTTGTGACCGGCTGGAATTACAAGACGGAAACCCATCTCCCGAGAAAGTGGTCCGCGGGGCATTTCGACTGGACGTATATCAGGGCGATCCATGACAGATTCGGAACGATTCCACTCTCGACGTTTCCGCACGTGACGCAGGGTGAAATTTTGTGGTGGCGCGGAACGGGCAGGCTTTCCATTGTGGATATCCTCAATTATATTGACTATGACAAGCAACTCGCCATGAAAGAACTGGAACAAGAGGTCGGTTGGCGATATTACGGAGGAAAGCATTACGAATCCGTGTATACCCGTTTTTTTCAAGGGTATATCTTGCCCAGGAAGTTCGGATTCGATAAACGACGCGTTCATTTTTCCTCGTTGATCTGTTCCGGGCAAATGGAGCGTTCGGAAGCGCTGCGGGAGCTTCCGAACCCGACCTATCCGGAGGATTTGCAGCTTGCGGACAGGGAATACGCGATCAAGAAATTCGGTCTTTCGGAAAGTGAATTCGATGACGTCATGAATCTACCTCCGAAGTCATACTGGGATTACCCTAGAAATGATGTTAATGAAAAATGGTGGTATAAAGCTTTGCGCGCTGTGTACCGCAAAATTGGAGCGTAGTGGGATGAAGGTCCTTTCCCTCGTCGGCGCCCGTCCTCAGTTCATCAAGGAAGCCGTTCTCGGGGCGGTCGTCCGCAGCGCAGGCGCGTGGCGGCATGTTTTGGTGCATTCCGGGCAGCACTACGACGCGATGATGTCCGACGTTTTTTTCAACGAACTCGGAATGCCGAAGCCCGACTATTTTCTGGGTGTGGGGTCCGGGTCCCACGCGAAGCAGACGGCTGAGGCGCTCGTGAGGATCGAAGATGTTCTCGCTTCCGAACGCCCGGATCTTCTGCTCGTGTACGGCGACACGAATACTACCGTTGCCGGGGCGCTCGCCGCGGCGAAGTTGAGAATTCCTGTCGCGCATGTCGAGGCGGGCATACGGCAGAGACCGAAAGACATGCCCGAGGAGATCAACAGGGTGGTGACGGATCACATTTCGGCGCGTCTCTTCTGCTGTTCCGAGGGCGCTGCGGCGAATCTCGCACGCGAAGGCATCGTCGACGGCGTTCATGTTATCGGCGATGTGATGTACGACCTGTACCGGATGATGACTCCGCGTTTCGATCCGCGTGGCGCCTGCGAGCGCTTCGGGCTTGAATACGAGAATTTCGTGCTCTGTACGCTCCACCGGGATTTCAACGTCGATGACGAGACACCGCTTTCAGGTATATTGAAAGGGATCCGTGCGATCAGGGAGAGGACGGGGTGCGAAGTTCTGTTCCCGATCCATCCGAGGACGCGGAAACGCGTCTCCGAGTTCGGGCTGGACGATCTCGTGGTGCCGTTGCGTCTGTGCGATCCTCTGGGATATCTGGATCTCCAGTCCCTTGCGGGCGCGTGTCGTTTCGCGGTGACGGACAGCGGCGGCTTTCAGAAAGAGACGTATTTCGCAGGAAAGCGCGCGATCATCGTCATGCCCGATACGGGATGGCGCGAACTAGTGGAGGCCGGATGGAACGTACTCTGCGGGCCGGGTGAAGCGGATATGCTTCGCGCTGCGGAACGAGTCCTTGAGGACGCTGCGCTTCCGGGTGAGCTGTACGGAAACGGTTATGCTGCGGAAAGGATCGTCGACATCCTGCGGCGGTAGCCGGTATTCACGAAATCCTTTATAATGTCAACTTATTATATATGGACGAATTCGTAGCCAATACTGGTATCGTATAGGATGTGATCCTCGAAATTCTTCTGTTCGCAGAGTTTTGTTTAGCGAGGTGAAGAACATTATGCTCTCGTATTTCAGTGTGAATAATTTCAGGAATTTGCGCAAGTGTGAGTTCGAATTCGCGAAAGTAAACATCTTCGTGGGGCCAAACAACTCCGGCAAATCGAATCTTTTCCGTGCTCTATGCTTTCTTGCAAATATCCTTTCGCCACAGACGAAAGGAAGCGCCCTTCTGGCCGAGATCGATAAAAATGGAGGAAGCGAACTTTTACGAAGAGGAACCTCTTCTCAGGACGAGATATCGCTGCGCTGGCGTTTTTCCTCCGGGGTAAATTATTCCAACATGGAGTATACATTCCTTTTTCGGATTTTGGGAGGAGGATCCGTACCAATCGCTCCTCTCATAGTTCACGAAGAATTATGTTACGCGAAACCGGAAGGAAGCCATCAGGAGCCTTTTTCGTTTTTTCAAAGGACCGAAGCGAAAAGAGGAACCGTTCTATTTACCGTTCGCGACACAATACGGGGAGATATCCGGCGCCTGCCGTTTCCCGTAAGGGATGATGACCTGATCCTTTGTCAATCGGATCAATTGCTTGAGGCCAAGGAGTTCCGGGAGGAGTATTATCCCCTTTTCAAAAAATCGCTTGATGCTACGAAGGATTTATTCCAGAATTCTTTTGTTATTTCCAGCGCTGCGATTGATCTGCGTTTTGCAAAAGAGGCAACGAAGCTTCGTCTTGGAGAGTCCCGAATTTCTCGTGACGCCTCGGACTTCGTTGCGGTGTTACATCACCTGGAGAACAAGTATGATTTTTTCGGGGTATACAGGGATGTTCTTGCCGAAGTGCTTCCGCATCTTGAAGGACTCAAAATCGTTCTTCCTTCGGATAAGAGTGTCTCTTTGCGCCTCTTCTTCAAAGACGGAGAGCAGTTTTCTCTTCATGAAATGTCGGACGGAACCACAAAGGCAATGATCCTCGCCATGCTTTTGTGGAACCCGGAGAAGCTCGCGATGCTTTTCATCGATGAACCGGAGTTGAATCTTCACCCGGCATGGCAGCGAGTTTTGGCGCATTGGATCCTGCGAGCCAGGGGCGCTGACCAGATATTTTTGAGCACTCATTCGCCCGATTTTTTGGATGCTTTCACGGAATCTTTCCGGAGCGGAGAGACTGCACTATTCATCGGAACACCGACGGAGACGGCTTCTTTTCACAGACTTTCTCCCAAGGATGTGGAAGAAAGTCTGAACGTCGGATGGGAGCTTGGGGATCTTTACCGCGTGGGCGATCCGTCGTTCGGAGGGTGGCCTTGGTGAGTCGAATCGCCCTGTTCGCCTCCGGCGGCTATACCGAGGTTGGCGGAATCCAGCAGTTTGTTGAGAGAATCGCACCGGATATATCATGTGTCCGCCTTTTTCCTGTCGTGCGCAAGCCTGCGCCGAAAAAAGGACTTGATCGGCCGGCTCCTGTGCAGGAACACTCGGGGGTATCCGGGGAAAGACTCGTAACGGAGATGCTTTGCGCTCTCAGGAAAGCCATGGAGAAAAATGAGATTTACGACGCGATTCTACTTGTGGATGACGGGGATTGCCGTTTTTCAGATTGTCGCTGTTTTCAGAATTGGATTAATGAGACAGAAAAGCGGATCTTCGAAGAGACGAGTTGTGCTTGGCCTTTTTTTGTCTTGATCGCGTCTCCTGAGATTGAGACGTGGTTGTGCGCCGATTGGGAGAATTCCTTTGCCAGAGAATACCCGCGCGATATCGCTCGGCGAGTGCGTGTTGAGATCGCGCGTCACGGTATTCTTGTCAGTGGTGAAGACCTTGAGTTTTTTGGTTTCCCTCGGAAAAACGAAGGCGGCTGTTCAGTAAAACTGAGTACGGAATTGCAAAAAATATTTCCCGAGATTTGTAGCGAAGCACATCCTTTCTCATATTCCAAACAGGTTCAAGGACAAGCGATGCTGAAGCGCATTCAGCCCGAAAATGTTGCAGAGAAATGTCGTTGCTTTTTCCGTCCTGTTTTCTTGGAGTTCTGCGAAAGCCTCCATAACGAACTGTAGAACGCCTGAAGAAAGCGTATTGGAGACTTTGATAAAAGTTGCGCTTTTAGGAGAACTGTACGGAAACGGTCATGCTGCGGAAAGGATCGTCGACATCCTGCGGCGGTAGCCGTTATCCGAGAAGGCGTTTATATACCGATATGATTTTTTTCGCCTCGTTTTCCCAGTTGTATCGCGTTTTTGCAGCGGTAATTCCGTTTTTCCCCATTTCCATAGAGGAACTTGGCTTTTCAAGAATCGAACGGATGCCTGATGCGACTGATTCAGCGCTTTGAGGATCGACGGTGACGCCGCATGTGTTGCCTTCGATGATTTCCTTCCAGAGCGGAAAATTGGAAGCGACGATCGGCAGGCCGGACGCCATGAATTCGAAGAGTTTGGTGGGGTAGCTTTCCGTGTGGTTGGGGCCAGGGTGGAAGAGGACGAGACCGCATGATGCCCGATGCATCATGCGGGCAACTTCCTGCCGGGAAACCCATCCTGTATATGTGACGCCGCTCCATTCGGGGAGTGCGCGCACAAGCGATTCTTCGTTTCGGGAAGCGAAGCTGCCGGCAAGCGTGAGTTCAAGGTCAGGATAATCTTTCTTGAGGATCGCAAATGCGCCGAGTGTTTCAAGAATCCCGCGGTTGACCGAAATGACGCCGGCGCATAATATCATGTGTTGCCTCGGTTCGGAAGGAGACTCGGGGAAATCGAATTCCTCGAGTCGTGGAAAATTCTGGACGACTGTCGTCTTCCGTGAGGGAAAGCGGCGGGCGATCGGCGGCGTTGCCGGGGTAACGGCGTCGAAACAGGCGCCGCCAATACGTTCGAGCGTTCTGACGCAGAACGATGCTATATGGCGAAACGGCATCGGAATCCAGTCCTTCCAGAGAATATCCTCCGGATGGTCTTCATGTGGGTCGTAAATGACTTTCTTTCCTGCCAGCTTCAGCAGAAACCCCGTCGGAAGAAGGTCCGGATCGTGGAAGTGGTACGCGTCGGCCTTTTCTCTCATAGCATCCCGAAACGCTCCCCAGAGCGACCGGACGAACCGGGCCTTTCGTCCTTTGGGAGGAGCGAACCGCCGTATGGTGACGTCGTCGACCGATTCGTCTCGCTCGTGAGGGGCAATGAAGACCACCTCATAACCGGCGGCGGCGAGAGATCTGCATTCCTTTACGAAGATACGCTTATCGAACGGCGGATGAGCGGATGTCAGATGAACGATTTTCTTCACGGTTTTTTCCTTTCAAGCAACCTCACTGAGATCGTCTTCCCGAAATAATCGAACGATACGGCATAATCTCTCGGGTTGTAGTGTTTTTGCAGAATATCAAGCGCCGTGTCGGCTCTGTGATCCGCGTTATACGGAGGATAATACCCTTCGATGACATAAAGTGCGTTGTGTTTCTCCACGAACTCCGGTGAGAGGACGGCGCCATAGTCGATGAAGCGTCCGGACTGCATGAACGCAAACCAGTTGTTGGAGCTTCCGATGATCGGAATCGAGTTTTCCGGAACCGCCCGGCGGATCTTCGCGATATATTGGTCCATGTCGAACCCGCCCTGTTTCCACCAGAGGAAAAGATATTGCGGAACGAGCAACAGGACGAAAAACATCGCTAAGGCGGTTTCTTTTCTGTAGAACCTTGCGACAGACAGCATCATCATGATGAAAAGCGGAAAGTAATAAATGACGTAGATATAATCGCTTCTCTTTATCAATACGGACGCGACAAGCGTCAACATCAGCGCGTACGAGAGGAAGCGATGCGACGCATAGAGCCTGTGTTTGATGAAGAGAGTGGCGCATGCCAAGAGAACGATGAGTTCGGGAACGTGACGATGATACGCGCGATGAATGAAGTATTCGGAAAATGTTCCGAATGGCGACGGCGCGAACTGGCGGCCCCATTGGATTGTCTCGATTACCTTTTCAAGTGAGGCGTTATTGATCCAGAAGAAGTAGAGAATGCCCAACACCAAAGCCGGACTTCCGATCAAAAACGCGTGTTTCCAATCTGATTCCGAGAATGACGAAAGTGCGTATGCAAAAAAATAGACGAATACGATGACTCCCATCGGATGTGTTTCCGTAGCTAGGCAAGCGAGCAAGATCGCGAGGAAATAATGTTTCTTCATGAAAAAGAAAATGGCTGCAGAGAGAAGTAAGAAACACAAAGCTTCCGGGCGAGTTAGGTTTGCTGCACCAAGGATCGGTTCCAAAAGTAGCGCAAGAAACGCGAAAAGAGCTGTGTCCTTATAGGACCAGTCGAGATGATGGAGAACCTTGCACCAGAAAAAAACGGCTAACCCGGCAAGTGTGATAGAAACAAGATGAGCATGGGCTCTCGTCCAGCCGATTACGTCGAGAATCGTTGAGTAGATGAAGGCGTGAGTTTTTCCAAAAAGGATTTGTGTCGCATCTGAACGAAACGAAGGATCCGTGGCTGTTCCATGGAAATAATTCCATGCGAAGGAAAGGCTCCATGCGTCATCAATGGCTTCCAGGCGATAATGCCCAAAGAGGATGATATAACTGCAAAAAATAATAATATAAAATAAAATTTTTAAAAATCTGCTCATTTAAAATCTCTTAGCTGCAATAAGAAGACTCGTCCCAAATCTTTTTGCCCTCTTTTTAGCTATCATTTTAACTTCATTATTCAAATAGTTGCTAATAATTTTAATAAAAATACCTCCATTTATTCCATGCTCAACGCTATTTGACAATATATTTTCTTTTTTTATATAATCTAATTTATATGGTATTGTTTTTAAACAAAAAAGCGGAATGACCAAAATGCCAAAAATAAAAGTAGAATATAGTATTTTAAATTTACTTCTTAACAATAAATTTAAATTATTTGTATCATATCTTCTGAAATGTCCAGCGTATGTATCACTTGAGGACCAAAGCGATTGTCTTGCCGGAACCGTTAAATAAAGCATGCCGCTGGACTTCAGAATCCGGGCGATCTCTTCTAGGAATGACGCATCATCACGAATGTGTTCAAGCACATCGAAGCAGCCGAAAGCTGGAACTGATGCGTCTGGCAGATTTATTTCCTGAAGCGATGCACAGATGACATAGGGAAGTAGACGTCGCGTTTTTGCATTGTTAGCGCCATTTGCACCAGGTTCAATCAGAATAGTTGGAAAGCCTTCGTCGATAAGCCGTTTTGCCACAAAGCCATTCCCGCCGCCGATATCCAGAATTTCCCCTTCAGGAGGAAAACGGTGAACGGTTTCGGCAATGCAATTGTTGCGATGCCTGAACCAGAAGGATCTGTCTTCCAAGTCAAAACAGATGTCATTTCCGCTGGTCGGATACGAAATCTCCGTATTATTGGCTGAACGCCAAATTCCATTCGCGTCTTGTCGTAGATTTTTGAAAAGAGCGCGTACATTCAATGACACCACCTCGCGAATTTACGAAACAAAAATCAGAACGCCGGATGCAATGAGAAAAAAACCGACTATTTTCAGCGTTGAGAGTTTCTCTTTGAAGAAAAAATGGCTCAATATGGGAACAAGCGCAAATCCCAAAGAGTCGAGCGCTTGAGCTATTCTCAAAGAAACTTCTCGGTACGCTATTGACGCCATTCCCATTGAAAGGAGCATTAGAGAATACCCCAACACGACATGTGGATTTGCATATTGCCTCAGCAGTGAATGTTCATCGTCAAGAGTTGCTTTCTTGAGTGAGATTTGCCCGAGGCTTGCAACGGCAACTGCAAAAAGAAAAAGAATGTGTAATTTATTCACTTCGACATACCAAGAGAAGACCGCATAAAACAACAACCGATCCAAGAACGTTTCTCATTGTGACTGACTCCCCAAAAAAGAGAACCGCCCATAGAAATGTCCATAAAAAAAGAATTCCTCTCCACGCATAGGCTATCATCAATTCGTATGCACGCAAAACTTGCTGCCATATTAAGGCAAAACACAAAACGCAAAACAATCCTGCCGCATAGAGTAAAAAAAATTCTTTCGAAAAAACGGGATATTGCGATGCGAATTTTAACGAGACGCCGCAAAGTGAAAACACAAAATATCCAGCCTGTAAGAGCCAAAAACGGCGTGAGAAAAGGCGCATCAAATGTTGATCCTTTTTGAGATCACGTATAATGGTCTTTTCTTTGTTTCATCGAAAACCTTTCCAAGATAGATTCCGATGATTCCCAGATTCGCCACGATCAGTCCGCCAAGAAACCAGACGGAGACCATGAGGCTGGTCCATCCCTCGACGGGGATTCCCTGAAGATATTTCCGGTAGATGAGCTGAATGGCGTACAAGAAGGAGAAAAACGCCATGAAAAAACCAGCCTTAACGGAAATTCGCAACGGTTTATCGGAATAGGCAATAATGGTTTCCGTCGCAAGTTTGAAGAGTTTCCTCAAGGTATAGGAGCTGTCGCCCGCAAAGCGTCCGCCATGCTCGACATTGATGAAACCGCAATTATAGCCCAGCCACTGGAGTTGTCCTCCAAAAAAACGCAGCCTTTCTCTCATGGAACAATAGGCGTTGATGACTTTGCGCGAAAGGATCCGGAAGTTGGCGACTTCGGGATCGTAGTCCATATCGGAAAGCCACGTGAAAACGGCGACGAAAACGTGAGATGCAATCCTCTTCCAGATTGGGTCTTTTCGTTTCCCGCGCCTGGCGCAGACAATGTCGAATCCTTCCTGTGCTTTGGCGTAGAGCCGGGGAATCTCTTCGGGCCTGTCCTGCAAATCACAATCCATGACGACCGCCCAATCGCCCGTACAAGCGGCGAGTCCTGCCGTTATGGCGTAGTGTTGGCCGAAGTTCCGGCTGAATTGGATTGCCTTGACGTTGGAATCTGTTGCGGCGATTTCCGACAGGATTGTCCACGAATCATCACCGCCGCAATCCTCGACGAAGATGATTTCGTACTCGTCGGAAAGATGCTGTAGCTGATCCCGAAGCCGTCGGTATAGTTCGCGGAGGCACCCTTCAGCTTTGTACACCGGGCTTATCACGGATATTTTCATGTGTTATACAGATGATATACGTCAAGCGGGGCGTAAAACCTAAACCCCAGAGACGCGTACAGGTTAATGACCGGCTGGTTCGATACGGAGACGGAGCTGTATATTTCATCATACCCGGTACTAAACAATAATAAGCATCCTTGCGTCCATAGATATTTTGCGATCCCTTTTCCGCTGAACGCATTGAAGACCGCATGAAGAGGAATTTTGTTTCCTATAGAGGACCAGAAGCCTGCAAGAATCCCGTCGACAAAAAAGGCGTACAGGTGGGATCCTTTGTGAAGATCGCCGATCCAGTTCAGATACCGTGTGTCAACGTGTTCCGGTCGAACGTTTGGATCTTTGTGAAATCTGTCGTGTTCGAACAGATGACGGGATTGATCGAGAATCGCGTCGAGATCGTACTTCGAAGATACGGAAATTTCCGAAGTCGGATAGTGATGCCCTCGGAAGGAAGACTTCTTACAGTGAGGTTCCATAAGGGTATCGCAATAATAGAAGCCGTATCTTTCGATGTCGAACTTTCGATTTTCGGACGGAACGCGAAGTGTAAAATGCCCCTTGTGGCCGGCCGACCAGACAAGGAGTTCTTCTTTGGGTTCGGATATTTCGAAGGTCGGAATGTTGAAGATGACGGAGTCCCACGGGGTGGAGACTATGCCTTCGGGGATATCCGGGAGCGGATGCAGTTCAGGCATTCCGGGTCAACGCCCTTCAAGAAGTTTGCAAATACGTTCCTGCTCTGCTGTATCGAGTTCGTAAAATAGAGGAAGCCGGAGAAGCGTGTCGGATGCTCGCCTGGATACCTCCAGTTCGGATGTTCGACAAGAACTCCGCGATCCGAACGGAGACGAATCCAATGGTATATAGTGAAACACGGACATGATGCCGTTTTCTTTCAGATGCTTCATGATTTTGTCTCTTGCGCGCCCGTCGTTGAACAGGACGTAGTAGATATGACCATTGTGGGAAACGGAACTTGGGATCACTGGCCTTCTCAGGAAATGCTCGCATTCGAATTTCTCGCAGAGACGGTAATACCCATTCCATAAATCCAGCCTGCGATCCGTAATTGCTTTCGCATTTTCGAGCTGGGCATAGAGGAACGCAGCGGATATTTCGTTGAGCAGAAAAGAAGATCCCAGATCCACCCAGGTATATTTGTCCACTTCGCCACGGAAAAATCTGCTTCTGTCCGTACCCTTTTCGCAAACGATTTCGGCGCGTTCGATGTACCGTTCGTCGTTGATGAGCAGAGCGCCGCCTTCGCCGCAATGAATGTTCTTCGTCTCGTGGAACGAGAGCGCGCCCATTTCGCCGATGGATCCCAAAGCGTGCCCTTTGTATGCGGCGCAGATTCCTTGAGCTGCATCCTCGAGGATCAGAAGTCCATGACGCTTCGCAATGGTCGTTATCGCATCCATCTCGCACCCGACGCCCGCGTAGTGAACGGGAACGATCGCTTTGGTCCGAGACGTTACGGCGTTTTCAATAAGCGTTTCGTCGATATTCAGAGTGTCGGGACGGATATCGACGAAAACGGGCAGTGCTCCGCGCAACGCGACGGCGTTCGCCGTTGAACTGAAAGTAAAGGATGGTATGATAACCTCATCGCCCGGGCCTATGTCGGCAAGGATCATCATCATTTCGAGCGCGGCGGTTCCAGAGGGGCACACGACCACTTTTTTCGCCCCCGTCATTTCATTAAGAATCGCTTCGCATTTCCGGGTGAACGGACCATTCCCGGAAAAACGGCGACTCTTCAGAACCTCGGCGATATACTTGTTTTCGTTCCCGGTAACGTATGGATGGTTGAAAGGAATCGCCATTTTTCATCCCTCTTCGCTTATTGTTGTCTGGGCATCGCTGAGACGAGCCCAAGAAGATACGAACCGTATCCGCTTTTTTCAAGCGGTTTTGCGAGCGCGAGAAGCCGTTCGTCGTCGATCATGCCTTTTCTCCAGGCGATTTCTTCCGGGCACGCAACCATCAGCCCCTGTCTGTTTTGAAGCGTGCCGATGAAGTTGGAGGCGTCAAGGAGACTGTCATACGTTCCCGTGTCCAGCCATGCGAACCCGCGATGTAGCAGATCGACGTGCAGGGTTCCTTCGTCGAGATACATTCTGTTCAAATCCGTTATCTCCAGTTCGCCGCGCGGGGACGGGACGAGTGTTTTTGCTTTGGCTGCGACGGTGGAATCATAAAAGTATAATCCAACCACTGCGTAGTTCGACTTGGGAGATGTCGGTTTTTCTTCCAGAGTTTGGGCATTTCCATGTTCGTCGAACGAAACGACGCCGAAACGTTGCGGGTCCTTGACGCGGTATCCGAACACCGTCGCTCCATGTTGTTTCAATGTCGCCTTCTCAAGTATCGAGGTCAATCCATGACCGTAAAAGATATTGTCTCCGAGGACGAGCGCCGAATTGTCTCCGTTGATGAACGCTTCTCCTATGAGAAACGCTTGCGCCAATCCTTCGGGACGAGGCTGGATGGCGTAGGAGAGTCGTATTCCCCAT
The DNA here is from genome assembly GCF_055390895.1 of Lactivibrio alcoholicus. Classification (NCBI taxonomy): domain Bacteria; kingdom Thermotogati; phylum Synergistota; class Synergistia; order Synergistales; family Aminobacteriaceae; genus Lactivibrio; species Lactivibrio alcoholicus. Next base: position 176,750 of record NZ_AP042471.1, on the reverse strand, counting down.
TGGGATCCGTCACCGAGGAGCGCCTCGAATGCAGGTTGGTCGTGCGGTGTCGAGATGATGAGTATTTCCCTGATTCCGGCCAACATCAATGTCGTCAACGGATAATAGATCATGGGCTTGTCGTAGACCGGCAGCAACTGTTTGCTGACCGATAACGTTATGGGGTAGAGACGTGTCCCGCTTCCCCCGGCTAGAATGATCCCCTTTCGCGGCATGTCCTCCGTCCCTTCTATTCCTCTCTCCACACGACTCGTCTGACATAGTCCGTGTAGCTTTCGATGATCCGGAGCACTTTGTGGGAGACGTTAGGAACGTTGTAGTTTTCGACTGTTCGTAATAAGCGACCGTCACCTCTTGGTTGTGTACGGATGATAGAGATGGCTTCCAGAACCCGCTCGGGATTGAGGCCGGTCATCATGACGGCGCCTTCCTCCATGCCTTCGGGACGTTCGTGGGCTTCGCGGATATTGATCGCCGGAAAGTTGAGGATCGACGATTCTTCCGTGATGGTGCCGCTGTCGGAGATGACGACGCGCGCGTTTTTCTGGAGCGTGACGTAGTCGAAGAACCCGAGCGGTTTCATGCTTTCGACGAGCGGGTGGAATGTGATGCCGGAGGCTTCGATTCTCTTTCTCGTTCTCGGGTGCGTCGAGAAGATGATGCGCTTCCCGAAATCTATTGCAAGCGTGTTCAGGAGCGACACGAGCGAAGAGAAGTTCCTGTCGGAGTCGATATTTTCCTCTCTGTGGGCGGAGACGACGAAGTAGTTCTCCGGTTCGAGCGAAAGGCGGGAGAGAACGTCCGACGACGCGATCGCGTCCCGGTAGTGGGCGAGGATCTCGAACATCGGGCTTCCGGTTTTAATGATTCGATCGGGGGGAAACCCCTCCCGCAGAAGGTATTCCCGCGCGATTGCACTGTAGGGCATGTTGATGTCGCTCGTGTGGTCGACGATCTTCCGGTTGATCTCCTCGGGGACGCGCTGGTCGAAGCACCGGTTTCCGGCTTCCATATGGAAGACGGGGATCCTTCGGCGCTTTGCGGCGATGCAAGCGAGGCAGCTGTTCGTGTCGCCAAGGAGGAGGAGCGCGTCCGGTGTCTTCTCTGCCATGATCGCGTCGGAACGCGCGATGACCGCGCCGATCGTCGCGGCGGTGTTGTTGCGTGCGGCGTCGAGGAAGACATCGGGTTTGCGGATCTCCATTTCGCGAAAGAAGATTTCACCGAGTTCGTAGTCGAAGTTCTGTCCCGTGTGGACGAGCGTGTGATCGGTATGTTCGTCGATGAGCGCGATGACGCGCGAGAGTTTGATAATCTCCGGGCGCGTGCCGACGATCGTCATGACTTTCATCGAAGGAACTCCCCGTCGAACGTGAGCGAGTCTCCGGGCATGAGGCGCTGGGAGACGAGCAGGGCTTTCGTTTCCTCAGGCGTCATGACGAAGTCGCCCGAGCTGTACTCCCGACCGAGTGCCGGGCCTTCGAGGTCGCTTCCGTCGATTTCCGGCAGCATCGGGCGGATAACGTAGTACCCGTTCCGTTCGATCGTTCTCGTGCCTTCCTCTTCGGACACCATGATTTCGTGGATCTTCTCGCCGGGGCGGATGCCCGTGACGACGATCGGAATGTCCTTGTCGCCGGCGAGCGTCGTCGCGATGTCCATGACGCGGGAGGACGGAATCCTCGGGATATAGGTCTCGCCGCGGCGCGCGTTTCCGATGGCCTCGACGATGGTGTCCACGGCGCGTTCGAGCGGGAGCAAGAAGCGCGTCATGTCCGGCGTCGTGACGGTGATTGGGCCGCCGTGCGCGATCTGTTCGTGGAAGAGCGGGATGACCGATCCGCGCGAGGCGAGAACGTTTCCGTAGCGGACGCAGATGAATCGCGTGCCGGGGGTCAGGATATTCGCCGCGATGAAGACGCGCTCCTGGATGGCCTTCGTCATGCCCATAACGTTGACGGGTTTGCACGCCTTGTCGGTCGAGACGCCGACGACGGTTTCCACGCGAAGTCCGTGCTCCCGGATGGAACGGACGATGTTTTCCGCGCCAGCGATGTTCGTGAGGACGGCTTCGTATGGGAAATATTCGCAGCTCGGAACCTGCTTGAGCGCGGCGGCGTTGATGATGATGTCGGCGTCTCGGACCGCCGGGAGGATGCTGTCGTAGCGGCGGACGTCCCCGATGCGGAACTCGAGGAGCTGCCGGAAGTTGTCGTAGATGATTTCGTCGGTCGCCCGCGCGCGCTGCTGGTATTCGACGCGCATGTAATGCTGCTTGGCCTCGTCGCGCGAGAAGATGACGACCTTCGCCGGCGTGCCGTGCGCTCCGGAGAGCAGCCGGCGCGTCAGCACCTTTCCGAGGGAACCGGTCCCTCCCGTGACGAGGACGCGTTTGTCCTGAAAGATCATCGGTTCACGGATCCTTTCAGCGGTTCGGTGTCGTCGTAGGTCCTGTAGTACGGACACGACGCGTAGTCATTGTACATGTCGCGTACGAGTCCGGTCCAGTCGTCCGGAGCGTAGCCGGTCGCCCGCCGGAATCTCGTCGAGTCGAGCGATCGGTCGATTGCGACGGCTTCGTCCGCGACGACGGTTATTTTCTTCCCGTAGGTCTCCGCGATGCGTCCGAGGAGGTCGTGTTTCGAGATCGGATCGACCGAGAGGTGGTAGAGCCCCGTCAGTTGGGGATTGGGGAGGACGTAGTCGGCGACGACCCGCGCGAGTTCGACGGTCGTCAGCCCGGAGTAGATGGCCTTCGTGTATCCCTTCACCGTTCCCCTCTGGGCCATGAACCATTCGACGAGCGAGAGCATTCCCTTGATCTCGTGTCCGATGATCGACGTGCGCAACGTGACGCAATGAGGCTCGTAGTAGACCTCCCCGAGGTATTTCGTCCGCCCGTAGAGGTCCTTCGCGTCCGAGGGGTCGTCTTCGCGGTACGATCCCTTCGATCCGTCGAAGACGCAGTCCGTTCCGAGGTGGATCAGGCGCGCGCCGGCTGTCCTGCAGACGAGCGAGATCCTGTGTGGAAGCTGCGAGTTCACCGTGATGGATGTCAGCGGGTCCTGGGCGCCGGAAAGCTGCTTGATCAGCCCGATGCAGTTGATGACGACGTCCGGCTGAAGCGACGCGAGCGCCCGGATGATGGTGTCGAAGTTGTCGGCGTCGACGTGCGGACGCATCTTCCGGACCAGATGACGCGGGAATGTGCCGGGGATCTCCGATTGGTTTCGGCACGTCGCCCAGACGTCGAGATCCTGTCTCTTCGAGAGAACCTCGAACATCTTGTGCCCCACCATTCCCGTTCCGCCGAGAACCAGTATTCGCTGTGTCATCGGGCCGCCTCCTGTCTGGCCCACCGCATGTAGTCGCGAAGACCCTCTTCGAGGCCGATGGTCGGGGAGAACCCGAAGGCGGCCTGCGCTTTCGATATGTCTGCGAGGCTGTGCCGTACGTCGCCGGGGCGTTCAGGACCGTGAGAGACCATCGGCGTGATTCCAGAGGAGAGTTCGAGGAGACGGACGAGTTCGTTGATCGTGATGCGCGACGCGCTCGCGATATTGTAGGCCCCCGTTACGGAGGGAGTTCGGGCGGCTCTGATGTTCGCCTGGACGATGTCGTCCACGTGGATGAAGTCGCGCGTCTGTTCGCCGTCGCCGAAGATCGTGATCGGTTCGCCGCGGAGCATTTGAAACGCGAAGATCGGGATGACGTTTCCGTATGCGTCGAAGCGCTGGTTCGGGCCGTAGACGTTGAAGTAGCGAAGTGCGACCGCGTCGATGCCGTACAATTTCGCGTAGGCGAGACAGAGCTTTTCCTGGCAGAGTTTGGTGCAGCCGTAGGGGGAGTCCGGTTCGACCTGGTGGTCTTCGCGGATCGGGAGCGTCTTGAGCTCGCCGAAGATACCCGCCGAGGACGAGACGACGACCTTTTCGACGCCGTATTTCCTCGCGGCCTCGAGGACGCGGATGGTTCCGAGGACGTTGATTTCCGCATCGGTCACGGGATCGTCGATCGATCGTTTGTTCCCGACGGACGCCGCGAGGTGGAAGACGACATCGGCGCCTTCAAGCGCGCTTCCGACAGCCTCGGGGTCGCGGACGTCTCCTCGGACGAAACGGACGTCCGGGAAAGGGAGCAGGTTCGACTCGTAGCCGGACGAGAGATTGTCGAGGACCGTAACACGAACTCCGTCGCGCAGAAGCGCCCCGACGATGTTTGACCCGATGAAACCGGCTCCTCCGGTGACGACGCAGTGTTTCATGATTTTTCCCTCCATGCGGGAATTCCCGTTTGCTGTTTTTGTGGAATGGAGTGTTTTCTCAAGGCTTACCGTCGAGGACGAGACGCCAGCGATGCGAAGAGAGTCTCGAAAACTGTCACTCCAGCAGAAAATGATAGCTCTTTTTCGTAGAACTGTCTGCCGTTTTCTCCGAGAGCGGCGCGCGCGTCGGCGCTCATTCCCCGAAGGGTCAGGGTCGCCCGTGCGAGACCCTCCGCGTCTTCGGGATGAAAACAGATTCCCGCGTTTGCTTTGCGGACGAGCTCCGCAGCGTCTCCCTCGACTCCCATGAGGATCGGTTTTCCGACGGCCATATATGCCTGCGTTTTCGACGGAATCGTGACGCGGAAGAGGGGATCGTTTCTGAGGTGGACGAGAAGAGCGTCGGCGCAGGCGAGGACATCTCCCATGACGGACATCGGCTGGCGGGGAATGAAACGGACATTGCCTGTCGTTTCTGCCAATGCGGATGCCAGAGTCCTGAGCCGTTCACTCTCGATGCCGCTGCCGACGAAAGCGAAGAGGACGTCCGGAGCTTTCGCGGCGACGATCTTCGCGGCGTCGAGTACGGTATCGAGCGCCTGGGCCCGCCCCATCGTCCCTGCGAACATGACGATGAACCTGTCGTCCGGCAGGTCGAGGGAACGGGCGAATTCCGCGTTTCGCGGACGAGGCGAGTGTGCGTGCTCGTCGGTCCAGTTGAAAACGACGCGGATCTTTTCTTCCTGAACTCCTCGCGAGATCAGGAGCTTTTTGAATCCCGGCGAAAGGACCGTTATAGCGGCGGCCTTCCGATACGCGTACCGGCAGGTTCTTCCGATCGAACGAAGGAGGCGATGGTTCGAGAGCATTCCGGTCGCGGCGATCGTATCGGGCCACATGTCCTGGATGTCCAGAACGAACGGAACCCGTTTGAATGCGCCGATGACCGCCGCAGCGAGTCCGGTCGTGAGAGGCGGATGGTAGGCGTAGATGACGTCCGGCTTCCGGGTCATCGTTCCGCCGAGGATCGACGCCGATACGAAAAAGGAGAGATAGTTCGCGGCGCGGCCGAATTTCGACCGGTCGTGGCTCGGGTAGAGCGGAACGCGAAGTACGGGGACGCCGTCGAGGCATTCCCGCTGACGCCATCGGATCCGGTATCCCGGGTAGAGATGTCCGCCGGGGTAGTTCGGGAAGCCCGTGATCACCTGAACGTCATGCCCCCGCCGCAGAAGTTCGCGGGCGAACGGCAGGCCCTTGAAGTCGGGTTCCGGGGTGAACCATTGCGTTATCAGGAGGATTTTCATGAACGGAGGATGCGGATGCTTGTCGGACGCCGGACGTCCGCCCCTGATTCGTCGACTGTTTCACGAAGGTCGCGGACGTATCGTCGTCCGTCGCCGGAACCGGACACGGGAACGTACCCCATCCGCGGCCACAGGTCGGCGACGGGCGAGTTTTTCGGGGTTGGGATGTAGATCGCCTCGATGCGATCTACTCCGTTTTCTTCGAGTTCACTTTCGATTTCGGCGACGGCAGCGTTCTCGACTCCCCGCCCCATGGTTCGGCAGCTCATCAGGAATGTGTCGATCGTCGCCTTTTCCCCTTCGATACGCGCGATCAGGAGGAGGATCTGTCCGAGGTCGCCGAAACGATCCCTGAGGGAGCCGATCCGGATGAACCATGACGGATCGGCCGACATCCGGGCGAGATCGGCCTCCGTATAGCGCCGGGTCGTCGTGTTGAACTGGTTCGTCTTCTGCGTGAGCTGCGCCGCTCGCGGGATGTCGCGCGCCGAAAGGGGAGAGAGGGTGAGCTCCATGTCGAGAGATGCGAGGAAGTCTTCGAGCGTGCCGAAGTTTGTCTTTTCGCCCTCGCGTTTCGCTTCGGCCCTGTACATTTCAGTCTTGTCCGCGTCTTCGTCCGTCGCCCTGGGGAGCAGAAAGAAATCCCGGCTCATATCCGAGATGAACGATTCGAGCGTGCTCGTGTCGGAGGGGAAGTCCGGAACGGCGACTTCTGGAAGCGCCGTCCGGACGGCCTCGCGTTCGATCGGGCTGTCGTCGATGAACACGAAGGAGTCGAGTCCGATGTTGAGCGTCGCGGCGATTTGCCGGAGATTCTCGGGCTTCGGCTGCCAGTTGATCATCAGGGAGACGAAGTCGTCTTCGCGAAGCAGCATGTGCGGGTGGGTGCGGATCGCGTCGAGGGCGTCCTGCGGAGTGTTCTTCGAGACGACGGCAAGCAGGACGCCCATATTCCGGAGGTCCCTGACGCGCTTCTGGAAATCGTAATATCGTGCGCCCGATCCGGTCGGAGCGAGGTCCAGCCCCCCGACACCGTCTTCGCCGACGACGCCGCCCCAGAGCGTGTTGTCGAGGTCGAGGGCGAGAAGCTTTTTTCTTGATCCGGCGAGGGCGTTCCGAATCCTCAGGAGTTCCCTGACGATGGCGCGTTCCCCCGGCTGCGAGAAGCGAAGTCCGCCGAGATACCACATCTTCGGGCTGTAGCACTGCGACCGTCCGAGCGTCGCGACGATCTCCGAGAGGTCCAGCGCCGGAAGGGCCGCTCTGTCCAGGCCTTCCCTCCAGCGGGAACGCAGCGTTTCCTCGATGCGGGGCGACGCGAGCGGCGCAAGGACACGGTGCGGAATGTCGAGCGTCGAGACCACGAACGTCATTCCCCGGTGAGCCTCCGCGGTGGCGGTGAGAATACCGAGGGTCGAATCGATCGCCTGGATCGCTTTTTCCGCGTCCCACGCGTCGGGGATGAGTTCCTGTCCGTCGAGCAGGACGAACACGAGCGTGGGGGCGAAGGCGTACATCTCCGACTCGGGGGTGACGAGCTCCTGCATCCACGTGTTGTATCCGCGCGGGACGAAAACATCGTCGCCGGTTTCCGAGCGGTATTTCGATGCGATGCTTTCGATCGTGATGTTGGAAAGAAGCGCTATTTTCATCGAGGCTCCCTATTCAGCCGGTCGTTTCACGATCCGGGCCGGGTTCCCGAGAACGGTGCATCCCGCGGGGACGTCGGAAATGACGAGGCTTCCGGCCCCGACGGTCGCGCCTTCTCCGACGGACAATCCCTGAAGAATCGTCGCCTTGACGCCGAGGAAGGCCGCGTCGCCCACTGAAACGTTCCCCGAGATGTTGACCGACGGCATCACTGAAGCGTACCGTCCGACGCGACAGTCATGCCCCACCTGCGCTCCGGTATTCAGGAAGACGAAGGGGGAGAGGGTCGATTCGAGCGAGACGAAAGCGAACTGTGCGACGACGACGCCCGGTGAAAGCGTTGCGTCGGATGCGACCGAAGCGAGCGGATGACACAGAACGGGGTACGAAAGGTCCGGATTGCCGGCGAGCGCTTCGACGAGTCGTTTCTTGATATCCGGCGCGGCGATTCCGAAGGCGACATCCACAGGTGTTGCCCACGATTGCAACCGGTGGAGTCCGCCCAGAACCGGATATTTTCCGACCAGTGTCCCTTCGGGGATACCGTCGTCGAAAAAACCCAGAAGACGCCACCGGTCGCGGACGTCCTTTGCCGCGTTGATGTCTTCGGCGATTCTGAGAACTTCCCGACCGAGTCCGCCGGCGCCGTAGACGGCGATGTCCCGCATCGTCACGCCTTCCTTGTCGAGTGTCCGCCGTCGGCCACGAAAGCCTGTCCCGTGATCCAGCGGGATTCGTCCGAAAGAAGGAACCGGATGAACGAAGCGATGTCGTTTGGTTCTCCGAGGCCGAGAGGGTAGCCGGATTCCATGTCGTTCCGCTGTTCGGCAGTCATTTTGCCGATGAACTCCATCGACATGTCCGTCGTGACAATGCCGAGCACGAGCGAGTTGAGACGTATGCGCTTCGGGGCCAGTTCCGCGGCGGCAGGCGGGACGAATCCTTCGAGTGCCGCCTTGCTTGCCGCGTAGAGCGTCTTGCCGACAGCTCCCTCGTGCGCCGCGAGAGACGAAATGAGAACAAACGACGCCCCGCCCGGGCTGAGGATTTCCTTTTTTGAAAACACCCGAACGAGTTCGATTGCCGAGAAGGTATTGAGATCGAAAATGTCCCTCGCCGTCGCCGGTTTCGACATGTTCAGCGGCAGCGTCTTCTGCTTCCCCGCGCAGTACGCCATTCCGGAGACGGGACCGGCCGTCTCGAGAACCCGTTTCCCGTATTCTTCGAGCGACTCGGGGACGGAAAAATCCCACGGGATCACCCGGCAGCGTTCCGGTCCGTGCATCGCGGCGACATCATCGAGCGCGGCGGCGTCGCGCGCTGAGAGGACGACCCGTGTATTTTCCCTTGCGAGTCGCTGCGCGAGCGCACGCCCGATGCCCCGCGAGGCTCCTGCGATGACGATCCAGCCGTCATTCCACATAGTCGACAACCCCCGGGCAGACGCACGGCCCGATCGAAAGAGACGCGGACGCGATCGAGAGCCCCGCTCCGAAGCCGGAAAGAATCATTCGTTTCGGACCTTCGGAGATGTGATCCCGCAGGTTTGCGCAAATGGTCAGCGGAATCGTCGCCGAACTGGAGTTTCCGAACCGGTCGATGCTGATCGGAACCTTTTCTTCGGGGAATCGGAGCTTTTTCGCAATCTGCCTGATCATGAACTTGTTGGCCTGATGCAGGACGAGGAAATCGAATGATTCAGGAGTGGATTCCTGTTCTTCCATCAGCGACTCGATAGTTCCCGGCACGTTCCGTACCACAAAAGAGAAGACGTCCATCCCGTTCATCCGCATATCGATGGGGCGACGGGTGCCTCCGTCAGGATACTTGCGGTAGACAGAACTTTCCGGCGTGATCCTGTTTCTGTAGCCTCCCTCGGGAATGAGAAGGGCATCTCTGCCGGTGCCGTCGGTTTTGAACTCGAAGAACCAGGGGGCGGCGGAATCGTCGGGAGCGAGAATCGTCGCCGTTCCGGCGTCGCCGAACAGGAGAGCGGTAGCTTTGTCGTACGGCGACGCGAAGTGGGAATTCGTCTCTCCGTCGAGAAGAAGCGCCGGTTTTCCCGTCGAGCGCACGCACATGGCGGAGAGCCACAAGCCGTAGGGATATCCCGAGCACGCGAGGGTGACATCGTATGCGAAACAGGACTCGGGGAGCCCGAGAATTCGTTGCGCCTGCGTCGCATCGTTCGGCATCAGGTAATCCGGGCTTTCCGTGACGAACACGATCCCGCCGAGGGAAGAAGGCGCCAATTCTTCTCTCTCGAAAAGGGCTCGCGCGGCGGCGACGCAGAGGTCGAGAGACGTCGTCGTTCCCTCCGTGGCGATCCGCCTCTTCTCGACGCCAGTCGTAACGACGACCGATTCGACGTCTTTGCCGTAGAGCGATCTTCCGAATTCGCGGTTGTCGATTTCTCGTTCGGGGACACAGGCCGAAACGCCGAGAACCGAAACCCCCCGGACCGAAGCTCTCATCGGGACTCCTCCGATGCCATCGCGACCATGTCGGAAACGCCCCGGATATCCGCGATTTTTTCAAGCGGCAGGTTGATCCCAAGTTCGTCGAGGGCCATGACAATCTGGAGCATCTTGAGTGATGTCCATTCGGGAACGTCGGTTCTGAGCGTCGTCAATGAAACGGGACATTCGAGAATTTCTCCGACGGTCTTCAGAATGACGGCTTCCGTTTGGTTCATTTCACTCCGCTCGCTTTGAGGGGCGCGTCGGGAAGCGCCAGTGAATAGAGTTCTCCCAGAGTATCGAGGGATGTGAAATGGTCGGGGTCAAGCGAGACTCCGAAAGAGTCTTCAAGGAAAATGATCATGGCGAACCCCGTCATGGAGGACCACGTGTCCGTGACGTCACGGAATCTCGTCTCCGCGGAAAGCGAAGCCGCGTCGACCTCGAGGATTTCGGCGATACCTTCGAAAAAGCGTTCCTGTGTCAAAAAGGATTCCACCTCACTGTCAGCCGCGTACATAACGAACGTGATTATAGCAAATCCGCGACGGGTTCCCGACATTGTCGAACGGTTCACATGTACTTGACGAAAACCCCGCTTCGTGTAGAATTTCAGCTGAATGTCCGGTTGAAAGCCGTAAGAGAGTGCCCGAACGGAAAGTGCGTCCGGGACGCCGAAGGGGCAACGCTTCGTCAGCAAGCGGAGAGCTGAAACTCTCAGGCAAAAGGATTACGGCTGGACGGGTCTCTGGAGCGCCATTGACAGAGATGCTTCAATCGCTGCGAATGAGGAGGCAGTGTATTGAGCAGCCGATGTCTTTTGGTGTCCAATAATGTATCGTATAAGGGCCGTGTCGACGAGATCGATTTCGTCGAAGGCTCTTCGTTTGATGTTCTCATCCGGGTCCGTGATTACGTCCATAAGGGTGCGGAAATTTTGACGCATCCGTTGTGCGGAAACTTGCGCCCCTACCAGCAGCCGTATCGTTCCGTCGTCCTTCGGATCTTTTCCGATCCCCATCCTGTCGACGAATACTCTCTTTCTCTGATCGAAAACGCTCTTGGAATCTATCGGTCGTGTTTCGAACGTCTCGCGCGTGCGGATTCGCTGCCGGACTTCATCGCGTCCGATTACGCCTTTGTCGAGTCCGAACTGATGCGGAGCAGTCTCGAAAGCCTGGGACTCCTGCGTTCCGGTGTGACGATGATTCCGAAAGGAGGTGAACCGACAAATGATTGAACTTACCAAGGACAACTTCGATGCGGAGGTCAAGGAAAGTACGCTCCCGGTGCTCGTCGATTTCTGGGGGCCGAAGTGCGGTCCCTGTATGGCGCTTCTTCCGAACGTCCACAAAATGGCCGAGGAGTACGAAGGAAAGGTGAAATTCACTTCGGTGAACGTTTCCGAAAACCGTCGCGTGGCCATTGCGAACAAAGTCATGGGGCTTCCCACATTTCTTTTCTGGAAGGGAGGTGCCGAGGTCGCGCGCATCAGCGGTCCGGACGTGACCCTCGAAAAGATTCGGGAAAACGTCGAGGCTCTTCTGTAACTGCAGGAGAACAAAGGGGGGAATTGCATTGAAACTTGAACTGCACAAGGTACACGTAACGAAACTCGCGTGGGGAAACAAGACGCACGTCGAAAAGGGCGTTCTTCATGTCAACAAGGAAGAGCTCGTGAAGCTGCTTTCCGCGGACGAGCGTCTCGCCAAGGTTGACATCGCGTTTGCGATGCCCGGCGAAAGTGTCCGAATTCTTCCGGTCAAGGATGTCATCGAACCCCGCTTCAAGCTCGAGGGCTCCGGTCAGGTCTTCCCTGGAATGGTCAGCGACGTCGAAACGGTCGGCGAGGGAAAGACGCTCGTCCTGAAAGGCGCCGCGGTCGTGACGACCGGCCAGATCGTCCGGTTCCAGGAAGGTATCATCGATATGCAGGGACCGGGCGCGGAGTACACGCCGTATTCGAAGACGAACAATGTCGTGCTGGTTCTCGAACCCGTCAAGGATCTCGAGAAGCACGAGCACGAGGCCGCGTGCCGCGTCGCAGGGCTGAAAACCGCGAAGTACCTCGCCGAATGCTGCAAGGACGCGAAGGCCGACGCGGTCGAGAGCTTCGAGTTCGCGAACCTCAAGGACGCGATGCACGCTCATCCCGCGCTTCCGAAGGTCGCGTACCTCTATATGCTTCAGACGCAGGGACTCCTTCACGACACGTGGCTCTACGGCGTTGACGTCAAGAAGATCCTTCCGACGCTGATCAGCCCGACCGAGGTCATGGACGGCGCGATCGCGTCCGGAAACTGCGTGTCCGCCTGCGACAAGAACAACACCTACTCGCACCAGAACAACCCCGTCATCGATGCGATGTTCCGGCATCACGGCAAGGACTTCAACTTCGTCGGCTGCATCGTCACGAACGAGAACGTCACGCTCGCCGACAAGCGCCGGAGTTCCTCCTACGCGATCAAGCTCGCGAAGATGCTCGGCGTCGACGGCATCGTCATCACGGAGGAAGGCTTCGGGAACCCGGACGCCGACCTCATCATGAACTGCTGGAAGGCCGAGCGGGCCGGTATCAAGACCTGCCTCCTCACCGACGAATACGCCGGACAGGACGGCGCGAGCCAGTCCCTTGCGGATTCCTGCAAGGAAGGCGACGCCTGCGTCACCGCCGGGAACGCGAACGAAGTCATCGTTCTGCCGCCGATGAAGACGGTTATCGGCTTCCCGCAGGAAGCGAACGTCATCGCGGGCGGATGGCAGGGCTCTCTCGCCGCCGACGGAACGATCACGGTCGAGCTTCAGGCCATCACCGGCGCGACCAGCGAACTCGGCTACACGAAGCTCGGAGCGTACACGATCTAGGAACGGAACCGCTTTGCGAAGAGGTTCTTCATAAATCTGAAAGAGGAGGTGCACAGCATGGGCAAACTGGCCGGAAAGAAATTGCTTCTTCTGGGAGAGCGCGACGGCGTTCCCGGACCCGCCATGGAGGCATGCTTGAAAAACAGCGGCGCCGAGATCGTCTTTTCGGTGACCGAGTGCTTCGTCTGAACGGCTGCGGGAGCCATGGATCTGCAGAATCAGCAGCGCATCAAGGACGCCGCTGAGAAGTTCGGAGCCGCCAACACCGTGGTCATCCTCGGATCCTCCGACGCCGAAGGCGCCGGGATCTACGCGGAGACCGTGTCGAACGGCGATCCGACATATGCAGGTCCGCTGGCTGGAGTCCCGTTGGGACTCGCCGTGTATCACGTGTTCGATTCCGAGATTCGCGCCGAAGCTGACGCTGCCGCATGGGAAGAGCAGATCAGCATGATGGAGATGGTCCTTGATCCGGAAGCCCTCGCGGCGTCGGTCAAGGAAATACGCGAGCAGTTCAGCCAATACAAGCTGTAAACTCCACGAGGAAAGGAGGTTTACGAATGTCTTTCCGTATCGTTCACTATATCAACCAGTTCTATGCCGGTATCGGAGGAGAAGAAAAAGCCGATTACAAGCCGGAGGTGCGCGAGAGCGTCGTCGGCCCCGGAATGGCCCTGAAGGCCGCTTTTGGTGCTGACGCGCAGATCGTCGCGACGGTTATCTGCGGTGACTCGTATTTCGCTTCCAATATGGATGCTGCGAAAGCCACGATCATCGGGATGATCAAAAAATACAAACCCGACGCTGTCGTCGCCGGACCGGCGTTCAACGCCGGCCGTTACGGCACGGCATGCGGCGGAATCCTGGAGGTCGTTTCCAAGGAACTCGGAATTCCGGTCGTCTCCGGGATGTATCCCGAGAACCCCGGCGCGGAGATGTACAAGAAGTTCGGGTACATCATCGAGACCGCGGACAGCGCCGCCGGAATGAAAAACGCCGCTCCGGCGATGGCAAAGCTCGTCCTGAAGCTTCTCAGGGGCGAGAAGCTCGGAACCCCGAAAGAAGAGGGCTACATCGAGCGCGGCATCCGCAGGAACAAGTTCTACGACAAACTCGCCGCTGACCGTTGCGTCGACATGTTTGTCTCCAAGATGAAGGGGCAACCCTTCGCGACGGAGTACCCGATGCCCGTGTTCGACCGCGTGGCGCCGAACCCCGCCGTCAAGGACATGAAGAACGCGGTCGTCGCGGTCGTCACGTCGGGCGGAATCTGCCCGAAGGGCAACCCGGACCACATCGAGGCGTCGAGCGCCAGCAAGTTCGGCGAGTACTCGATCGCCGGCGTCATGGATCTCACGGCCGAGAAGTACGAGACCGCGCACGGCGGATACGATGCGACCTACGCCTGCCAGGACGCCGACCGCGTGCTTCCCGTCGACGTCCTTCGCGAATTCGAGAAGCAGGGCGTCTTCAAGAAGCTCCATGAGAAGTTCTACACGACGGTCGGCAACGGAACGGCCGTCGCCAGCGCGAAGAAGTTCGGCGCGGAGATCGCGCGAAGGCTGATCGCTGACGGAGTGACGGCCGTTATCCTGACATCCACCTGAGGAACCTGCACTCGTTGCGGCGCAACGATGGTCAAGGAAATCGAAAGAGCAGGTCTCCCGGTCGTTCACGTCTGCACCATAGTTCCCATTTCCCTCACGGTTGGAGCCAACCGTATCGTTCCGGCGGTCGCCATCCCGCATCCCCTCGGCGATCCCACGAAACCCGCGGAAGAAGAGAAGGAACTTCGTCGCCGTCTCGTCATGAAGGCTCTCAAGGCGCTTCAGACCGAGATCAGCGAGCAGACTGTCTTTACCGACTGATTGCGCAATTCGAGGCCCGGGGCATGTCGCCCTGGGCCTTCTACTTGCGAAGGAAATCCCCCGGAAGGGGAAGCGTTGAACAACGAGGAGGTTTTTTGAGGTATGAGCAGCGTCGGAATCAAGGGATACGCCTATTGTCTGAACCATGCCCCGGAACTCGGACTGCACTATGGCAACACGCCTTTCGTCGAGCACGAGACGAAGGGAGCGTCGGAATTCCTGGCCAAACTGCCGGAGCATGTGCAAACGTACGAAGAGGCGAAGGACTACGCCCCGAACCAGGCGTATATCGGCGGTATTTCCCTGGAGGCGCTCGAAAAGCAACCGCAGCCCTGGTACGTCAACCGCGTCGCCGGAGCGAAGCGGTACGGGAAATACGGAGAGATCATGCCCGAGGACGAATTCCTCGGACTTGTCGATATATGCGACGTCTTCGATATCATCTGGCTCGAGAAATCCTTTGCCGCGTCCGTCCGGGAGAAGCTCTCGACGAATCCCGTCATGACGGAGGCACTCCTTGCCCGTCTGGAAGCCGGACACGACAGTTCGGAAATAGATGCCGAAATCTCCGGGAAGAAAGCGCGCGCGCTCTACTCGGACGGAAAGATCGTCGGATGCGCGCGGAACGGTCACGAAGTCGACGACTGCCTCTTCGCCTACGTCCTTCTCGAAAACCTTGCGTGCAAGGCGGGCGGTGTTCTCGCCCTGCTGCACCTCCTGAAGAACACGGGCATGGATCCGAGGGACGTCGATTTCGTGATCGAATGCTCCGAAGAGGGCGCAGGGGACATGAACCAGCGCGCGGGCGGAAACTTCGCGAAAGCGGTCGCCGAGATTGCCGGATGCGTCAACGCGTCCGGATGCGACGTGCGCGGTTTCTGCGCGGGGCCCGTCAACGCGATGATCGCCGCCGCGTCGCAGGTCGCCGCCGGCACGAGAAAGAATTGCGTCGTCGTTGCGGGCGGAGCGATCCCCAAGCTGTTCATGAACGGCCGGGACCACGTCAAGAAGGAGATGCCGGCGCTCGAGGATTGCCTCGGGAATTTCGCGGTTCTCCTCGTCCCCGACGACGGGACCAATCCCGTCATGCGGCTGGACGCCATCGGAAAGCATACCGTCGGAGCGGGATCGGCGCCGCAGGCGATCACGTCGGCGCTCGTTCTCGAACCGCTCGAGAAGCTGGGACTGACCTTCAACGATGTCGACAAGTACGCCGCCGAACTCCACGACAACGAGATCACCCTTCCCGCCGGAGCCGGCGACGTCCCGCTCGCGAACATCAAGATGATCGCAGCGCTTGCGGTCATGAAGAAAGCCGTCGAAAAAGCCGACATGATGACATTCGTGAAACAGAAGGGCGTCACGGGGTTCGCGCATACGCAGGGGCACATTCCTTCGGGCGTTCCGTTCATCGGACACGCGTGCGACGCGATCCGCGACGGAACCATGAACCGCGCGATGATCATCGGCAAGGGAAGCCTCTTCCTGGCGCGTCTGACGAATTTGGCTGACGGTGCGTCGTTCCTCATCGAAAAGAGCAGCGGAGCCGCGAAGGCCGCTGCGGTCAGCAAGGACGAGATCAGGGCCCTTCTTCTCGAAACGCTTTCGGAACTCGCGGGCAAGCTGAACTGAAGGGCGGGGTCGGCATGTCGGAAGTGAAGAAACTGATCGGCGAGGCTCTCGCCGATATTGTCGAAGCGGCCGGAAGCGGCGGTCCGAAGGTCCGTATCGGTCTCATGGCCCACGGCAGCGAACTCGGAGCGGAGGAGCTCGCGAACGGCGGCCGCCTCGCCCAGGAGACGACCGGATCGGTGCGGGTCGTCATGATCGGGCCGAGGGTTGCCGGGTACGACGACCTCGAATGGATCGAGACGGGAGACTGCGACGCGGATATCGCGAAGGCTATGGAAACGGCGCTTCGCGAAAAACGGATCGAAGGCGCCGTCGCGTTGCACTATCCGTTCCCGATGGGCGTGACGACGATCGGTCGCGTCCTGACGCCCGCGCGGGGCAAAGACATGATTGTCGCCTCGTCGACGGGAACGTCGGCGATTCTCCGCACCGAGGCGATGCTCCGGAACGCCATCTACGGCATTGCCGTCGCGAAGGCGACCGGCAAGCGGAACCCGACTCTCGGGATTCTCAACATCGAGGGAGCACAGCTCGTCTTCAGAGCGCTTTCGAAGCTGAAGGACTCGGGATACGACATCACGTTCGGCTCGAGCGTCCGCAAGGACGGAGGCGCCGTCCTTCGCGGAAACGACATCCTCGCCGGCGCCGTCGATATCTGCGTTACCGATACGCTCACGGGCAACGTGCTGATGAAGATGTTCTCGTCGTATTCGACCGGCGGTTCCTTCGAGTCCCTCGGATGGGGCTACGGTCCTTCGTGCGGCGACGGATGGCCGCATGTGATTTCGATCATCTCCCGCGCGTCGGGAGCTCCCGTCATCGCGAACGCGATCGCGTTCAACGCGGCGGCCGTCAGAGGCGGTCTTCCGGCCCGTGTCGCGGCCGAACTCGCCTCCGCCCGGAAGGCCGGACTCGACGCGGTCATCGCCGATCTTGCCCCGAAGGCTGTCTCTCAGGAAGAGAAAATCGTTCCTCCTCCGGCCGAACCGACCGACGACGAAATACACGGAATCGATGTCCTTTCGATCGAGGACGCCGTGCGCGTCCTCTGGCAGCGGAAGATCTACGCCGAGTCCGCGATGGGATGCACGGGTCCCGTCGTCAAACTCGCGGCGCGGAATGTCGGGACGGCGAAGGCGATCCTGAAGGAGAACGGATATCTGTAGAGTTCTGAATGATGGACGGCGAAGCTCCTGAAGTCTTCGCCGTCCATTCGGTGAAACGCGATATTGTGATAGAATGTTCATAGTGGTACGGAAAAATTGTAATGATCAGAGAGGGGAGTGGTATGGAAAATTGAAATAAACGGAGCGGTTTTTATCTTTTCTGTGTACCAGGCAGCGCTCGAAATACCTGCAATGGGTGTTCTCGAAAAGGGGGAAGTCTCCCTCATGATGTGCGTTATGGGGGAATCAGGTCAGAAAAGATAAGGGGGAATCGCATCAATGGAACAAATCATGAAGATTAACGGTGTTATTAACGGTATCGTCTGGGGACCCTGGATGCTGACACTCCTCGTCGGTACGGGCGTGTATCTCACCCTCATCCTCGGCCTTCCGCAGCTCAGGTACTTCGGTCTTATGTTCAAGGAAGTCTTCGGCAATCTCGGCAAGAAGAAAGAGGGAGAAGGCGCCATCTCCTCCTTCGCAGCCCTTTCCACCGCACTTGCGGCCACGGTCGGAACCGGCAACATCGCCGGTGTCGCAACGGCACTTCACCTCGGCGGCCCCGGCGCTCTCTTCTGGATGCTCGTTTCCGCAGTATTCGGCATGACGACGAAGATGTGCGAAGTCGCGCTCGCGGTCCGTTTCCGCGAGAAGGATGAAGACGGTAACTGGCGCGGCGGCACAATGTACATCCTCGACAAGGGAGCCGGCCAGAAGTGGCTCGCGTGGCTCTTTGCCCTCTTCGCGTTCCTCGCCTCCTTCGGGATCGGCTGCGCCGTCCAGGCGAACTCCACGGCCGAAGGCTTCAACATGGGCTTCGGGATTCCGAATCTCTACACGGGAATCATCGTCGCGGTTCTGACAGCGCTCGTCATAATGGGCGGACTGAAGCGGATCTCCGACGTCACGACCTACCTCGTCCCGTTCATGGCGATCTTCTACATCGTCGGCGGGATCCTGGTCGTCTTCTCGCACGCCGCTGAAATTCCCACGGCTATTGGGAATGCGGTCAAATTCGCCTTCTCCGATCCGATGGCCCTTCCGGGCGCCATCGCCGGCTGGAGTGTCAAGGTCGCGCTGACCAAGGGTATCGCTCGCGGCGTCTTCTCGAACGAAGCCGGCCTCGGCTCCGCTCCCATGGTTCACGCGACCGCGGTTGTCGACCACCCCATGCGGCAGGGTATGTATGGTCTCTTCGAAGTCTTCACCGATACGATCGTCATTTGCTCCCTCACGGCTCTTGCGATCCTTACGAGCGGCGTCCTGACCGGGCAGCCCGAGCTTTCTGGCGCGAAACTGTCGCTCGTGGCCTTCCAGTCGGTTCTCGGCGGAACCGGAACGATGATCCTCTCCGTCGGCCTCGCGCTCTTTGCATTCTCGACGATCCTCGGCTGGTACTGGTATGGCGAGACCGCGGCAGTCTACATTTTCGGACTCAAGATCATTCCCGTTATGAAGCTTCTCTGGATCGCGTTCATCATCCTCGGCGCCGCAGGCGGCGATATCCTCGGAAACGGGGCGCAGTTCCTGTCCCACCTCTGGGATCTCGCGGACACGCTCAACGGCCTGATGGCGATCCCCAACCTGATCGCGCTCCTTCTGCTCTCCGGAGAGCTGCGCAGACTCGTCAAGGATTTCGACGAGAAGCGGCATTCGGGCAAACTGAAGGTATAGCAGACAGAAAGCTCTGTGGAATCCACCCGGGTTGTCCGATTCGGAGGGAATCCGGTATCCGCCCTTGTTCCGAACGGGCAGGAGAGGGGGGCGGAGGGAGACCTCGCCCCCCTCTCACTTTGCAAGGAGGCCAAACATGACATTTCGACCAACGCGTATGGAAGTCAATCTCTCGAACATACAGGCCAACTACTCCGCGATTCGGAAGTTTGTCGGCCCGAAGCCGCAGATCTTCGCAGTCATCAAGGCGGACGCCTACGGCCACGGAGCCGTCCGGATCGCGAGATCGCTGATAGAAGCCGGTTGCGGCCGTTTCGCGGTCGCCACTCCCGACGAGGCGATCGAGCTCCGGGACGCAGGAATCGGCGAACCGATCCTGGTTCTCGGCTCGTCTCCGTACGATGTGGCCGGAGAATATGTCCGGAGGGATATCACCGCAGCATGCACGGACACGGCTTTCGCGAAGGAGCTGAGCCGTGCCGCGGTCGCGCAGGGAAAGAACGCGATCGTGCATATCAAGGTGGACACGGGGATGGGACGCATCGGCTTCCTTCCGGAACAGATCGCTTCCGTTGCGGAGGAGCTCCTCGGCTTGCCGGGAATCCGCATCGAAGGGCTCTTCACTCATTTCGCGACGGCCGACGAATCCCGGCTGGACTACACGGCGTTGCAGTATGGCAGATATCTTCAGGCGCTCGGAACGCTCGAGGCGAGAGGTATCAGGATTCCGCTCAGGCATGTGTGCAACAGCGCTGGGATTCTGACATCGAAGAATATGCCGGACAGATATCTCGACGCGGTGCGCCCCGGAGTCATTCTCTACGGGATGTGGCCGTCGGGTGAGTGCGTGCGTCCGATCGAGCTCAAGCCGACCTTCGAAGTGAAGACGGCGATTGCGGTCGTTCGTGAATTGCCGGAGCGGAGCGGCGTCGGTTACGGGTTGCGGTACATGACGCGGGGGACGGAGAAAATCGCCGTCTTGCCGATCGGCTATGCGGACGGGTATTCGCGTTCTCTCTCGATGAAAGTCGATGTTCTCGTGAAGGGAAAGCGGGTTCCGATGGCGGGGAATATCTGTATGGACCAGACGATGATCAACGTTACCGGAATGGATGTGAACGTCGGGGACGAAGTCGTCCTCGTCGGCCGGCAGGGTGCCGACGTCATTACCCCCGAGGAGATCGCGGCGGTTCGGGGAACGATCAACTACGAAGTCCCGATCATGTTCCTGAAGAGGGTTCCGAGGGTTTACATCTAGTTCCTGACGCGCATCGCCACTTGCTATTAAGGCGGCCGGAAGCCGCCTTTTTTTGTGGTCGGAGAAATACCGAATAGCGGCTATAATACGGGAGCACCGATTTTCGGGAAGGAGAACTGATTGATGAAGGACCAGATACATTCACTTCGGGATTTCCCCGTCGATACCCTATCGGTCGAACAGATTCGCGCGTTCCGCGAGACCGCGAACCACTGCCGCGGGCATATTCTGACGATGACAACGCGAGCCGGAAGCGGGCATCCCGCCGGATCCCTTTCCAGCCTTGAAATGTCGCTTATGACCTACATGGTCGCGAACGTCTCGCCCGACAATCTGTCCGACCCGGACAGGGATTACGTTGTCGTCAGCCACGGGCACACGTCTCCGGCGACCTACGCGATTCTCGGAGAGCTCGGTTTCTTCGATCCCGCCGAAGCGACGGCCCATTTCAGAGCCTGCGGCAGTCCTTTCCAGGGACACGTCGAGCGCTCCGTTCCGGGGGTCGACTGGGGGAGCGGAAATCTCGGCCAGGGACTCTCCGCCGGAGTCGGGTTCGCGCTGGCCCTGAGCCGCCGCCGTTCTCCCGGACGCGTCTATGTTCTCATGGGCGACGGCGAACAGACGAAGGGACAGGTCGCCGAAGCGAGAAGGATCGCCTCGCGTTTTGGGCTCGCCGGCCTCACAGCCTTGGTCGACGTCAATCACATCCAGATATCGGGAAGAACCGAAGACGTCATGCCGGCCGATATCAGACGCCTCTGGGAGGCGGACGACTGGGCCGTTCTCGACTGCGACGGGCACTCTCCCGAAGATCTCTACCGCTCCCTGCGCCTTGCGGTTTCCGACGGAAAACCCACGGTGATCCTCTGTAACACGGTGATGGGCAGGGGAGTCTCTTTCATGGAGGCAGTTCCGGACTATCACGGCAAGGCCGCCGGATCCGAGCAGTACAGGTCGGGCATGGAAGAACTCGGGCTCGAAGCCGGCGAACTCGATGCCGCAAAGGAAGCCCGGAAACGCAAACCGATCTCGTTCCCGCCTGTCCACGTTCCGGAAACGAATATAGAAACGGGAGAACCAAGAACGCTCGAAACGGTGGCCGGGAGCGACAATCGCTCTGCCTTCGGAAAGGCGCTCGCCGACACGGGAATTCTGAACTACGGGGTTCCGGGCAGGACGCCGATCCTCGTGTTCGACTGCGATCTGTCGGGGTCGGTGAAAACCGATTCTTTCGCGAAAAACTGCCCGGAATGGTTCCTGCAGTGCGGGATTCAGGAGCATTCCGTCGCGACGTCCGCCGGAGCGGCCTCCGTTGCGGGAGTGGTATCGGTCTGGGCGGATTTCGGTGTCTTCGGACTTTCCGAGGTGTACAACCAGCAGCGCCTGAACGATATCAACAACACGGCTCTCAAGCTCATCCTGACGCATGTCGGACTCGACGTCGGCGAAGACGGAATGACGCACCAGGCGATCGATTATATAGGTCTTCTCCGGAACATGTTCGCATGGAAACTCGTCGTTCCGGTCGATCCGAACCAGACGGACCGCGCCGTTCGCTGGGCTTTGTCGGAACCGTGCAACGTGTGCATCGCGATGGGACGAAGCAAAATTCCGGTTATTGCGGCCGAAGACGGCAGTCCACTGTTTGCGTCGACGAACCGTTTCGAATACGGCAGAGCCGTCCGCGTCCGTTCCGGTTCGGACGCTGCCGTTATCGTCCTCGGCGCCATGGCGCATGTCGCGATTCAGGCCGCGGACATTCTGCGAAACGAGGGAAAATCAGTCGCCGTCTACAGCGTCTCGTGCCCTCTCGCACCCGATGACGACGCGCTTCTCGAAGCGGCATCGACGGGGCGTATCCTGACGCTCGAGGATCACAACGTCCGGAGCGGCATGGGCAGCCTCATCAACTCCCGCATGATGGAACTCGGGCTTTCCTGTCGCGTCTCGAACCTCGGCGTCTTCCGGTACGGAGCGTCCGGTACGGCGGCCGATGTGTACGCTTCCATGGGACTCGATGTCCCCGGAGTCACGGGAGAACTGCGCCGCCTTCTCGGCGAGCGATGAATAAACTCCTTCTCCACGTCTGCTGCGGTCCGGACGCGACCGTACCGCTCCCTTCGCTCCGCAGCGAGGGCTTCGACGTCGTGGGGTATTTCTACGGAAGCAACATCCACCCGGAGGACGAATACCGCCTCCGGCGAAGTGTCGTTGAAACGGTTTTTTCGCTTTGCGGCGATTCTCTTCTTTTCCCGGAATACGATCCGGAGTCCTGGGACATGGCGGTACGAGGATATGAATCGCTGCCGGAAGGCGGAGGGCGGTGTTCCCTCTGCTTTCGGGAACAGCTGTCGTGTGCCGCGCGGGCGGCTGTTTCGGAGGGGTGCGGATATCTGTGCACGACGCTCACGATCAGTCCGCACAAGGATCCCGTCCGAATCAACCGGATAGGCGAACGCGTGGCGCGTTCCGCGGGACTCGAATGGGTACCGCGGGTGTTCCGCAAGGGCGACGGTTTTCGAAAGTCGCTCGAACGCAGCGGGGAGTTGAAACTGTACCGCCAGATATGGTGCGGCTGCAGGTACAGTTTCAGGGGAGGAGAGACGCGGAAATGCGCGGAGACGAAAACACGTTGATCGGGAAACTTCCTCCGGACCTTCTCGAGAAAGCGGTTCTTCGGCATCGCGGCGCCGTGCGTCCGGAGGTTCTCGTCGGTCCGGGGATAGGGGAGGATGCTTCGCTCATCCGCTGGGGGAACGCGCCCCTTCTTGCGGTGAGCTCGGATCCGATCGTCGGGGCGACCGAAGGCGCGGGAAAGATGCTCGTTCATATCAACGCCAACGACATCGCGTGCAAGGGGGGCGACCCTCTTTACCTGATCGTGACGCTCATCGTCCCCGTCGCCCTCGGGGTCGGATTCATCGACTCGGTCATGGCCGAGATATCCGAAACGTGCTCGCGCATCGGTGCGGCCGTGGTCGGAGGACATACGGAGCTGACGCGTATGTACGATCGCCCCGTCCTCGTGGGCACGATACTGGGACCGACATCGTTTCTCTACGATGCGACCGGGATCCGGGAGGGCGATGTCGTCATCGCGACGAAGCATGTGGCTCTCGAGGGAATGTCGATCCTGGCGCATGATCGCCCAGATCTCCTCAGAGACATCCTTTCGGGAAAGGAAATCGAAGAGGTCCGTTCGTGGACGGATCAGATCTCCGTTCTTCCGGAGGCGCGCGTTCTCCGTGACATCGCGCGGTTCATGCACGATCCGACCGAGGGGGGGCTTTTCGGCGGTCTCGCCGAAATATGCAGGCTCGGACAGTCCGGCGTTCTGCTCGACATGGACAGTCTTCCGGTCTCGCCGTTGACTGACAGAGTTCGTCGTTCCCTGGGATTCGACGTCTTCCGCATGATCTCATCGGGCGTTCTCGTCGCCGTGGTTCCTGCGGAGCGCGAACGCGACGCGCTGGAGCGCCTGAAGAACGCGGGAGTTCCGGCGCGGGGTATCGGACGCATCGTTCCGAAAGGTGAGGGGACGCCTCTCGTCGAAGGCGAAGAATTATGGCGAACGATCGGGCTTCCCGAAGCCTCCGTTCCCGAAGGAGGAAAGAAGTCGTGACTCACGAGACCGTATGGAATCGCGTCAGCGCTCTTCGCGCCCGTATGGCGACTGAGGGACTGGATGCGTGCGTTCTTCTCGTCGTCGAACGTTCGAACTGGGAGGGAGCGTATTACATTTCCGGGTTCCGCGGTTCCAGCGCGGGAATCGTCATCACCCGGAAGGACGCCGTCCTGATTACGGACGGGAGATACTCTACTCAGGCCGGGGAGCAGTCTCCCTTCGATATCCGTCTGCACGGACAGCGGACCCTGACGGATGTCCTTGTCGACGTCCTTTCGGAAACGGGGGCACGCCGGATAGGATACGAAGCGGAGCGCGTCAGCGTCCGGAAATTCGAGGATCTTCGGAAAAGAGACGACGCGCGAGCGTGGAGCGACGCGAGCGAACTCGTTCCCTCCCTACGCCGGAAGAAGGATCCGGAAGAGATCGCGAGTATCCGGAAGGCCGCCGATATCGCCCGCGATGCATACCTGAGGGTTCTCTCGCGTGTTCGCGAGGGAATGACCGAACTCGAATTTTCCGCGGCGCTCGAATACGAGATCCGATGCGGAGGCGCGGAGGGGGGCTGGGGAGATCACGGCTTTATCGTCGCGTCGGGAAAAAGAAGCGTTTTGCCGCACGGAGCCCCGACCGGCAAGCCTTTCGCAAGGGGAGAATGGGTGACGGTCGATTACGGAGCCCGCGTCGACGGGTACGTATCCGATATAACGAGGAACTTTTCGCTCGGAGAACCTCCGGCGAAGGTTCGGGAGATCGAGGATGTCCTCGTCAGCGCGCATGAAGAAGCCGTGCGTTCGATCCGCCCCGGCGTCTCTGGAAGAGAGGTCGACCGCGTCGCGCGTGCCGTCATCGCTGAAGCCGGGTATGGGGAATTCTTCGTCCACGGGCTTGGACACGCTTTCGGGCTTGAAGTTCACGAGTCGCCGAGACTCTCGCCCGTTTCACCGGATACGCTGCGCGAGGGCGACGTCGTCACCGTCGAACCCGGGATCTACATCGAGGGTTTCGGCGGAATGCGCATCGAGGACGACTATCTCGTGACGGAGGATGGAGTCGAGTTGCTGACCGAACGGTTCGGGCGGCGTATGTACGTGGTATAATCATCGCGGAAATAATCCCGACGACTACAGACAGGGGGCGACTCGAACAATGAAGAAATACGTATGCACCGTGTGTGGGTATGTCTACGATCCCGCCGAGGGGGATCCCGAAGCCGGCGTTCAGGCCGGAACGGCCTTTGAGAGCCTTCCCGAAGAATGGGTTTGCCCCGTTTGCGCGGTTGGAAAGGATATGTTCGAACCTGAGGAATAGCAATGAATCGGAAACGATCGGGCCGCTCGGTGAGCGGCCTTTTTTCTTGACACCTCCTTCCGACGGAGTATAATGATCGCGTTGTGGAACTTTAGTTACGAAATATATGGAACATGTATTGAAATTCATAGGAGGTGTCGCTGCATTATGAGGAAACTCTTGGTCTCCGTCTTTCTCGTCTCAATGTTGTTTTCCGCTTCCGTCGCGTGCGCTGTCGAATCCGCACTCGACAGGGATGTTCTTCGTGTCGGAACTGAATCCACAT
The DNA here is from genome assembly GCF_055390895.1 of Lactivibrio alcoholicus. Classification (NCBI taxonomy): domain Bacteria; kingdom Thermotogati; phylum Synergistota; class Synergistia; order Synergistales; family Aminobacteriaceae; genus Lactivibrio; species Lactivibrio alcoholicus. Next base: position 151,406 of record NZ_AP042471.1, on the reverse strand, counting down.
TCAGACCCTTCGAGTTCCGGAACGACAAGAACGAGATAGTCGGGTTCGACATCGATCTGATCAACGCCGTCGGAGCGAAGCTCGGCAAGAAGATCGAGATCGTCGACACGGCGTTCGACTCCTTGATTCCTTCCCTGCTCACAAAGAAGATTGACATCATCGCGGCAGGGATGAGCGCGACCGCGGAACGAGCCAAGAAGGTCGCGTTTTCCGAGACGTACTACTCGACGCCGGACGCGATCGTCGTGAAGACCGAAAACGCGGACATCAAGGCGACGAAGGATCTCGCCGGACGGATTGGAACCGTCCAGACCGGGACCATTCAGGACTCGTTCCTCACATCCGTGAAGGGCGTCAGGGAAATCAAGCGTTTTTCCAAGACGGATGATGCGCTGCTCGAGGTGCTCCTCGGAAGAGCCGACTTCGCCGTCGTCGATAGCACGGTGACTGAGGATAACCTCAAGAACAACAAAAACTTCGTCGGGAAGCTCAAAGTCGCGTTTCTCGAGCAGATCTCGAAGACCGGAATGGCACTCGCGATGAACAAGGAAGATACGAAACTCCAGGAAGCGGTGAAGAAAGCGTTCGATGAACTGAAGAAGGAAGGGTTCCTCGAGAAGCTCGGAAAAAAGTGGGAACTGGCTTCGGCGAAGTAACGACAACAAAAAAAACGGGGCCGGCGGTCCACTGAAACGGATTGCCGGCCCCGTTCGTTGTTTTCGTTCGTTATCTGAGAGAAGGAAGAATCTCCCCCGCGAAACGGATCAGGTCCGCGCTCGTTACCCCCGCACTTTCGAGAACAAGCGTCTCGTTTCCGGATACCCTGAGCGACAGAGCTACACCGACATATGGATAATCTTCCACGACGGCTTCGAGTTCGAGGATGCGGGTACGATCATATGTCGCGCCGAAACCGACGGGGAAGTCGGAACGGGAGTATTGCGTTCCGGTCGCGTCGACGGAATCGGTGCCTGCTTTCGCTGAGTTCGGTCCGCTCCCGGTCAGGAGATGGACATCGATATGCCGGACGGGCGAGGTCGCCTCGTAGCGCCGCCGGATCCAGGCTCCCTTGTCTTTCGAAGCGGGGTCGATCGGCAGGATCGTCGCGGGCGGGGCGGTCCACCCGGGAATATCCGGCAGATCGATTGCCTCGCATGCCGGAGAGGATATCGATATGAGCGCGAGGCACGTTACGGAAAAGAACAGGAAACGATTCATCGCAGGACCTCCGTAGCATTCGTTTGCTCTAATTCTACACCTCTTCGGGAGAACGAAAATCACCGCTGAAGGGATTCGTGTTATTATCTGAGTTTGAATGTCACTATCCCGCGAACCAGGGTTATGCAGGAGGATACAGAGTGAGTCGTTTCTCTCTCAAGACGTACGGATGCCAGATGAACGTCTACGACGCTGATACGCTCCGGACGGCGTTGCTTCGCTCCGGATGGGAAGAATCGGAGGAAACGGCCGCGGATGTCGTGATCTATACGGGATGCAGTATTCGCGACAAGGCCGAACACAAGATCTGGAGCGATCTCGGGCGTTATTCGGAAACCTGGAGGCGGACCCATCGCCCCGTCGTGGCGGTCACGGGGTGTATCGCGCAAAACGTCGGACAGGACATGCTCGGGCGATTTCCCTGGGTATGCGTCATTTCGGGGCCGCGAAGCATCGGTCTTTTGCCGGACGCGCTCCTTCGCGCTCTGGACGGGAGCGAACGCATCGATCTGCGCGATGGCGACACGAGGACGTACCACGCGATCGGCGTTCCCCCGCTCGAACGGGAGAACAGATGGAAGGCGCACGTGACGATTGCGCACGGGTGCGACAACTTCTGCACCTACTGTATCGTCCCGTATGTTCGCGGTCGTTTTCTTTCACGGAAACCCGACGATATCCTGGACGAGGTGAGGCAGCTCGTCGCGACCGGGATCAGGGAAGTCACGCTGCTGGGGCAGAACGTGAACAGCTACGGATCCGATTTTCCCGACGGCTACCGTTTTTCCGATCTCCTCCGCGACGTCGCGTCCATCGACGGGATCGATCGGGTTCGCTTCGTGACATCGCACCCGAAGGATTTTACGCGCGATATCTGCGACGTCATGGAGCGTTCGCCGAAGATCTGCCGTTCGATCAATCTACCTATCCAGTCGGGAAGCGACCGGATTCTTTCTCTTATGAACCGTTCGTACACGCTCGACCGGTATGCGTCCGCGATCGGAATGATCCGCGAGCGATTCCCCGACGCGGGCGTAACGAGCGACCTGATCGTCGGATTCCCGGGAGAGACGCTCGAGGATTTCGAGGACTCCGTCGACGCGCTTCGCCGCTTCCGGTTCGACCTCGTCCATACGGCCGCGTATTCGCCGAGGACCGGGACCGTCGCCGCGGGCATGAAGGAGCAGCTTCCGGAAGAAGAAAAGAATCGGCGTCTGAACGTCATCAACGCGATTCAGCGGGACATCGCGCTCGATATCAACAGGAGATTGATCGGGAAGCGGTTCGGCATCCTTCTGGACGGTCCGGCTCCGAAAGGGAGAAACGCCTTTCAGGGAAGGACCGACACCGATAAGGTCGTGATCCTTCGCGACGTGTGCGAGGCGGATCTCGGACGATTCGCGCTCGCGGAGATCGTCGATGCGGATCACTGGTGCCTGCACGGCGAACTCGTCCGCTTTCTCGACTGATACAGGAGATCTTCCCGTGGGATGGAATGAAGAGAAAAAGAAGAGCCTCCTTTTTCTGCTCGCCGGCGTTCTCTGCCTCGCCCTCGCCGGTTGTCTGCTCGTCGTCTTTTCCGGACGAGTGAAGAACGTTTCATCCGGAATGGTTGCGGGACCCGCTCTTTCGACGAAACAGCCGGACGTTTCCCCGTCGCCGGTCGATCCGACGCCCTCTCCGGCCGAACCGTGGGTTCTGTACGTTACCGGCGCGGTCCGGTCTCCGGGAGTGTATCGTCTCCCGCCTGGCGCCAGGGCGTATCAGCTCGTCGACGCCGCGGGAGGCCTTCGTTCGGATGCTGATGCCGTAACGATCAACCTTGCGATGCCGTTGCAGGATGGGGCGCATTTTCACGTTTCTTCCGTCGCGTCCGTTCAGACGAATTCCCCGTCTTCCCCTTCCCGGGAAGGATCGCTTGCGGGGACTGGAGGGAGCGTCTCCGCGGCGAAGGGAAAATCCGCGGAGGCGACTCCGGTTCCGATCGACGTCAACAGGGCGACACAGGAGGAACTCGAACGCCTCCCGGGAATCGGACCGAAGACGGCGGCCGCTATCATCGGATACAGAACGTCGAACGGCCCGTTCCGCTCCGTAGAGGATCTCCGGCTCGTAAAGGGAATCGGTCCGAAAAAACTCGAAGCCATCCGGAGCAGCGTCGTTGTCCGATGACACTGATCTCCGCCCCCGCATCGCTTCTTCTCGTCTCCTGGACGGTTGCGCTCCTCGGGAGCGACGCCGGCGTTCCGTACTGGACGGCATTCCTCTCCGCAATTTTCGTGTTCGTCGGGCTGTGCCTGCTCTCTTCTCCCGCTCCGGTTCCGAGGGGAGCGCTGTGGACCGCCTCATTTCTGTGTGTCTGCCTTCTCGCGGGACTCTGCCGGATTCTGTCTGGCGTTGCGATTCCCGCGGAAGTTCCGTACCTTCGGGATATCAGGGGTACCGTTTCGCTGGAACGCCAGTGGGGAAGGGGGAGAGTGATTCTCGTCGATTCGGTGGCCGGCCGCTTTCTTGTCCGTTTGCCTTCGTCCCGGGTGTTTTCCGAAGGGGCGACAGTCGAGATGACGGGACAAACGACGCCCCTGCATTCCGAGGAGGCGAGAAAGCGCGACAGAACTCGCATCTCCCGCTTCAGGGAGGACATATTCTGGCGCGCGCGGGGCGTCATCGCGGAATTCATTCCCGCATCGATCGGACAGACGGGGGAAACGACATGGAGCTTTTCATCTTTCCGGGCGCGTCTGACGCGCGCGATCGTGGCCTCGATGCCCGAGCGGATGCGGGGCTATCTGCTGGCGGCATGGATCGGAGTCCGGGATCCGGGGCTCGGAGAGGACCACGCCAGATGGGGGACCGCGCATCTGCTGGCCGTCTCCGGATTCCACGTGGGGCTGGTCGTCGGAGTGCTCCTCCTGCTGCTTCGTCCCGTGTCGCTTTTTCTGGCGCGTTCGTTTCCCGCGGTCTTTCACGAAGGGGGGAACGCCGTGACTGCGGTTGCGGCGAGTTGCCTCCTCTGGGGCTATGTGTGTCTCGCGGGAGCGGCCGCGAGCGCTCTTCGCGCAGCCCTGATGCTTCAGGTCATCCTCGCCGGACGTCTTCTCGGAAGACCCGCCGCACCGGTGAACTCCGTATGCGTCGCGGCGTGCGCGCTGCTTCTCTGGAATCCGTGGTGGTTCTGGGATCTCGGGTGGAGGCTTTCCGTCGTAGCCGCCCTGATACTCGCGACAATGGCCGATTTGCGGGGATTCGGAGGGTGTCTCGTCTCCGGACCGCTCGTCTGGGTTGCGACGTATCCTCTCGTTGCGGCCTCTTTCGGAGACGTTCCCGTCGTCGGGCTTCTGCTGAATTTCGCCGCGATCCCGGCGTTTTCGCTGATCTTTCCGGCCATCTCCGTTCTTGCGCTGCCCGCCATCGTCGGTTTTCCGGGCGGAGCGGCGGCAGCCGCGTTCGGCGAACGGATTCTGGCGATATGGGAATGTTTCGCGGACACGCTCACCGCGATCGTCCCGCAGACCGTTTCATGGAGTATTCTCGGTGCCGCCGGAGCGACGATCGTCTTTCTCTCCGTCGTCGGTATGGGGATGGCGCTGAAATTCCGGCGAAGCCTGCTTTTCGGCGTTCTCGGCGCGGTCGTCGTCTTTGAGCTGATATAGTGGAAAGCGGGAAGACCGCCGCGGGTGGGTTTTTCGGGAGCAAGACACCGACGACAGGAAGGAAGGGAAAAGATATGCTGCTGGTTCTCGATGTGGGGAATACGACCGTGGTGCTGGGAGTTTTCGACGGAGACCGTCTCGTGCGTCAGTGGAGGCTCACCTCCGACCGCAGGACGTCGGACGAAATCGGGATGATACTTCTTTCCCTCATGCGAAGCGCCGGAATCGAGCCCGCTTTGATTCACGGCGCCATTCTCGGGAGCGTCGTTCCTCCGCTCGACTCCGTGATCGTCGAGGCCATCGACATATATTTCCATTCTCCGTGTCTTCGCGTCGACACGAGTCTCGATCTCGGGATCGAAGTCCGGTACGCGACGCCGAAGGAAATCGGCGCGGATCGGCTGATCAATGCCGTCGCGGGAAAGTCGAAGTACGGACATCCGGTGATCGTCGTCGATTTCGGCACGGCGATCACGCTCGATGTCGTTTCCCCCGACGGCGCGTATCTCGGCGGCACGATTTCCCCGGGGATCGTGACCAGTATGGAGGCTCTTTTCGGACGGACCGCGAAGCTTCCGAAGATCGCGCTCGAAATCCCTTCCGTCGCGATCGGCAGGACGACGGTCGAAGCGATCCAGTCGGGAATACTCTTCGGAACGGCGGGTCTCGTCGACGCGCTTGTCCGTCGCATCGAGAGGGAGCTCGGCTGTAGGGTTACGGTCGTCGCGACGGGGGGGCACTGTTCTCTGGTCGCTTCGGCCTCCGAAACGATCGGGCACGTCGATCCGGAACTGACGCTCGACGGACTCCGCATGATTTATGAACGGAACTCCGGTTCCGTCGCCCGGCCACGGTGATACGGGGTGCGTCTGGGAAATGTAGCTGTCCGGAACAGGGTCTGGCTCGCTCCTCTCGCCGGGATCACGATCGCTTCGGTTCGCCGTCTTTTCGTGCGACTTGGGGTCGGCCTCGTCCATACGGAGATGATCAGCGCGACGGGACTGACGAAGGGGAACCGGAAGACCGGAACGATGCTCGAACGGAATTCCCAAGCGGACGCGGACGTTCCTCTCGTCGTCCAGCTTTTCGCGGGAGACGCGGAGTCTCTCGTAAGGGCCGGGGAAGCGATTCTCGAGAGCGGGGTTCGTTGTGACGCGTTCGGCATCAATATGGCGTGCCCCATGCCGAAGGTACTGAAGAGAGGGGCTGGCGCCCGACTTCTCGAATATCCGGAGACAGCGGCCGGGATGACGCGGAATCTGAAGCGGCTCGGATTGCCGGTCTGGAGTAAAATACGCATGTGTCCTTCTTCGTACCCTCTTTCGACGGAGGATTTCTGTCGTCTTCTGCTCGATGCCGGGGCCGATAATATCTGCGTCCACGGGCGGACTCCCGCGCAACGCTACGAAGGTAACGCGGACGCCGCCGAAGTGAGGCGGATGGCGGCTCTCTTTCCGGGGTTCATCAGCGCCAGCGGAGACGTTTTCTCGCCCGAAGACGCGGTCCGGTACTGCGAGGCCGGGTGTATCGGCGTCATGGTCGCGCGTGGAGCGGTCCGCGATCCGTTCCTGGTTCCGGCCATCCTTCGTGCGCTTGGGCAGGAACGCGGGACGGATGTATCCGAAGCGCCCGGGTGCGAAACGAGACGGGATCTTCTGATCCGCCTCGGAGACGACGTGGGACGCGAGCGCGGCGCGTCGGTCGCTCTGGTTATGGTGAAACGGTTCGCCGGCGGGGTCTTCCGCGGATTGCGGGGGGCGGGAGAGATCCGACGGAGGATTGCGTGTGCAGCCGATTGGTGCGAGGCCCGGAGTATTCTCGAGACCTGCGCGCCGTTTTTCGAAATTGCCGAAAGGGGAGTCGAAACGAATGGACGAGAACCATCGTAAGGATCCGAATGTCGCCGTGCAGCCGGAAGATGAGATGGAGATCTTCAGGCAGCGGAAGGAGAAGCTTCTCCGTCTGCGGGAGGAAGAAGGGTACGATCCGTACAGGATAGAGAAATGGGAGCGGACGTACGCGCTCGACCGCATCAGGACCGAATTCGGTCATCTGGCCCCGGACGAAACGGAAAAATCCGTCACCGTGCGTTCCGCCGGGCGAGTCATGACGCTCAGGAAGCACGGTAAGGCGACGTTCGCGCATATGCAGGACGAGACGGATACGTTGCAGCTGTACTTCCAGTTCGACGGCATGGGAGAATCGGAATACGGCTTTGTCAAGAAATGGGTCGACACAGGCGACTGGATCGGCGTCGAAGGGCATCCGTTCAGGACGCAGCGCGGCGAACTCACGATTCTCGTCACGAAGTGCACGCTCCTCAGCAAGGCGCTCCGTCCGATGCCCGAGAAGTGGCACGGACTGACGGATACCGAGGTCCGCTACCGCCGGAGATACCTCGATCTCATCGTCAACCCCGAGGTGCGCGACACGTTCCGCAAGCGCTCCGCGATCATCTCGTCCGTTCGGAAGACGCTCGAGGATGCCGGAACGCTCGAAGTCGAAACGCCGATCCTCTCGGTCCTTGCGGGCGGCGCGAACGCGCGTCCGTTCAAGACGTTCCACAACGCGCTCGGGCTCGACATGTACCTCCGGATCGCGACGGAACTCCACCTGAAACGCCTCATCGTCGGGATGTTCGGACGGGTTTACGAAATCGGCCGGAACTTCCGCAACGAGGGCATCGATACGATGCACAATCCGGAGTTCACGGCGATGGAAGTCTACTGGGCGTACGCCGACGTCGAGGACATGATGCGGCTCACGGAGGACATCGTCCGGAACGCGGCCGACGCGGTCGGAGCCAGACACGTCTCGTACCAGGGAATCGACCTCGATCTCGAATCGCCGTTCCGGCGGGCGACGATGCTCGATCTCGTGAAGGAAAAGACGGGCATCGACTTCGCGGCCGTTTCGACCGACGACGAAGCTCGGGCAATCGCCCGTTCCCGGGGCATGGAGATCAAGGGGACGGAATCCCGATTCGCGGTCATGAACGGGATGTTCGAAGCTCACGTCGAGGACACGCTTGTGCAGCCGACGTTCGTTCTCGGACACCCGACGGAGATCTCCCCGCTCGCGAAACGGGACCCGGAGAATCTGGACTATACGAGACGCTTCGAGCTCTTCATATGCGGGCGCGAAGTGGCGAACGCGTTCAGCGAACTCAACGATCCCCTCGACCAGCGCGTCAGGTTCGAGGATCAACTCCGGAAGAAGGAATCCGGAGACGAGGAAGCCCACGTCTTCGACGAGGACTTCATCAACGCGATCGAAACCGGACTTCCCCCGACGGGCGGGCTCGGGATCGGGATCGACCGTCTCGTCATGTTCCTGACGGATTCCAGATCGATCCGGGATGTCATTCTCTTCCCGACGATGCGGCCGAAGGAGTAACCTGCGGAGGGTGTCATGAGGGTGGAATCCGTGTCTTGGCGGGAAGAGGCGGAACGACTTCGCCGCGAGATCGAACGCCACAACCATCTGTACTATGTCCTCGACGCTCCGGAAATAGAGGACGACGAGTACGACCGTCTCCTCAGGCGGCTCGTCGCCCTCGAGAACGAACACCCGGAGCTGAAGACGCCCGACTCGCCGACGGCACGCGTCGGCGGCGAGTCGCTGAAGAGCTTCCGAAAGGTGCGCCACGTCGTTCCGATGATGAGCCTGGACAATGCCGCCGGAGTCGACGAGCTCGAGGCGTTTTTCGACCGGGTTGCGGGGCTTCTCGGCTTCGAACCGCAGTATGTATGCGAGATGAAAATCGACGGTCTCGCGGTATCGCTCGTTTACGAGGACGGCGTTTTCGTGCGGGGGGCGACGCGCGGGGACGGGACGACGGGCGAGGATGTCACGGAGAACGTCCGTACGATCCGTTCGATTCCGTTGCGGCTCCGAAACCCCGTGCCCGGGAGACTTGAAGTCCGCGGCGAGGTCATCCTTTCGAAGAAGGCTTTCGAGGAACTCAACAGAGTCCGCGAGGAGGCAGAGGAACCCCTCTTCGCGAACCCGAGAAACGCCGCTGCCGGGAGCCTTCGGCAGCTCGACTCCCGGATAACGGCTGAGCGCGGTTTATCGGCGTTTCTGTATCATATGGTTCGGACGGGAAACGATTCTCTCCCCGCTCTGACGTTGCAGTCGGACATTCTGGCCTGGCTTGCGGACGCGGGCTTGCCGACCCAGCGGATGAACCGGAGATGCGCGACACGCCGGGACGTGCGCGCTTTTGTGGAAGAGTGGCGGACCGGCCGCTTCGAGCTGCCGTACGTTACGGACGGCGTCGTCGTCAAGATCGACGATACGTCGCTCTGGCCGAAGCTTGGGGAGACATCGAAATCGCCGAGATGGGCAGTCGCGTTCAAATACCCTCCCGAGGAGAAGATGACCCGAATCCTGGATATCGTGGTGTCGGTCGGCCGGACGGGAGTCCTCACGCCGGTCGCGAATCTCGATCCCGTGGAGATCGCGGGGAGCGTCGTTCGCAGGGCGAGTCTTCACAATATTGACGAAATCGAACGCAAGGACGTCAGGATCGGCGATCTCGCGCGCGTCCGCAAGGCGGGAGAGATTATCCCCGAAATCCTCGGGGTCGACGCCGGTGCCCGGACGGGCGCAGAACGGCGTTTCGCCATGCCCGAACGATGTCCCGAGTGCGGCTCGGAAGTGATCCGGCTCGATGGCGAGGTGGCGATCCGGTGTCCCAACAGCCTTTCGTGTCCCGCCCAGTTGCGGGAGGGGATCCTCCTGTTCGCGGGGCGGAACGGGATGGATATCAGGGGACTCGGGGAGCGGCTCGTCGAACAGCTTGTCTCCAGGGAAATCGTCCGGAGCGTTGCGGACCTGTACGATCTCACGATGGAGTCGCTTCTCGGGCTCGACCGGATGGCGGAGAAGTCCGCGTCGAACGTTCTCGCGGCGATCGACGCGTCGAAAAAACGCCCGTTCGCGAACGTCCTCGCGTCGCTCGGCATCCGGCATGTCGGACGCAAGGCGGCTGCGGTCCTCGCGAATCGTTTTCGTTCCGTGGATGCGCTCGGGAACGCGACTCCCGATGACCTCGCGAATGTCGACGGGATCGGACCGGTCATCGCCGAGTCCGTCATCGCGTTTCTCAGGGACGAAAATGCCCGCGGCGTCCTTTCGCGCCTTGCGGCCGCGGGAGTGACGATGACCTCGGGCGAATCCCGGAGCTTCGCTCCCGACGGTGGGGAGGGCGGCGTGTCGCTTGCGGGGAAACGCTTTGTCTTTACGGGGGAGCTCGTTTCGATGACCCGTGAGGAGGCCGAAGCGCTCGTGGCGTCTCTGGGAGGAAGCGCGACATCCGCAGTGAGCGCGAAGACGTCCTTCGTCGTCGCGGGCGCGAGTCCGGGGAGCAAACTGAAAAAGGCCGGAGAACTCGGGGTTCCCGTCATCGACGAAGAAGCGTTTCGCGCGATGGTGACCCCAGTTTCCGGATGAGGAGGGATATCCGTGGCTGTTACCGAACATGATGTCCGGCACGTCGCGAACCTCGCGCGGCTCGAGGTGACGGACGAGGAGCTTCCGGCGCTGATGCGCCATTTCGACGGGATTCTCGCTCACTTCCACCGTCTGAACGGACTGGATCTCGACGATGTGGACCCGTTCGACGCCGCCGCGTGGGAGTTGACGCCGTGGCGGACCGACGAGGCGATCGAAGCCGGCGTGCGCGAGGAGGCGCTTTCCGAGGCCCCCGGACGGCGTGGGGATTTCTTCCGGGTTCCGCGCATTCTGGAGGAAGAGTGAAATGACGTACCATTCCATGAGTGCCTCCGGGATCGCCGAAGGCGTCCGGACCGGCCGGTTTTCGGCCACGGAGGTTTTCGAGTCGTCGCTCGAGAGGATACGCGCGTTCGAACCGGGGATTCACGCGCTCCTGCGCGTGACGGAGGATCGTGGCCGCGACGCCGCGCGGTCCGTCGACGAGGCGGTGAAGTCGGGAAGGGATCCTGGGCCGCTCTGCGGCGTTCCCGTCGTCCTGAAGGACAACATGACGACGCGCGGGATCGCCACGACGTGCGCCAGCAGGATCCTCGGCGACTGGAAGCCGCCGTACGACGCGACGGTGGTGCAGCTTCTCGAAAGGGCGGGCGCTGTCGTCGTCGGCAAGGCGAATATGGACGAATTCGCGATGGGGAGCTCGACGGAGTTTTCCGCCTACGGACCGACCGCGAATCCGTGGGATCCGGAACGCGTTCCGGGAGGGAGCTCCGGAGGAAGCGCGGCCGCGGTATCTGCGGGATACGCGCCCCTTTCGCTCGGAAGCGATACGGGGGGATCGATCCGCCAGCCCGCGTCGTTCTGCGGCATCTACGGACTCAAACCCACCTACGGGCACGTGAGCCGGTACGGTCTCGTCGCCTTCGCGTCGTCGCTCGACCAGATCGGGGTGTTCGCGAGGCACGCGTCGGATCTGCCTCTCGCGCTCTCCGTAATCGGTGCTGAGGACGGGAAGGACATGACGAGCAGCAGAAGAAAACGGCCGGACTACAAGGCCATGGCGATTCCGGACGACCTTCGCGGAAAGCGCGTCGGGCTCGTTTCCGAACTCGCGAAAGCGCCTGTGGACGCGGATGTCCGGACGGTATTCGACGCGACGGTACGCGAGTGCGTGCGGCTCGGCGCGGAGATCCTCGAGGTATCGCTTCCGACGGTCCTGGAATACGGCGTGCCGTGCTACTACATTCTGGCGCCTGCGGAAGCGAGTTCGAATCTCGCGCGCTTCGACGGCGTCCGCTACGGGATGTCCCGCGGCGACGATTCTCTGCTCGAACGGTACCTCGAAACTCGCGCGGCGGGCTTCGGCGCGGAGGTCAAACGCCGGATCCTCACGGGAACGTACGTTCTCAGCTCGGGGTACTACGATGCGTACTACCTTGTCGCGCAGAAGGTCCGAAGGCGCATCACGGAGGAGTTCGAGACGGCTTTCGATGGGCTCGACGCGATCCTGCTCCCCACGTCGCCGACTCCGGCGTTCAGGCAGGGAGCCTTCACCGACGACCCGATCCGGATGTACATGGCCGATATCTTCACGCTGCCCGTCAACCTCGCGGGACTTCCCGGACTTTCTCTCAACGCCGGGTTTTCGAAGGAAGGCCTGCCGGTCGGAATGCAGTTCATCGGTCCGAAATGGGGGGACCTCACCCTGCTCGAGATCGCTTCCGTTCTCGAAAAGACGTTCGGTCCCTGCCGCTGCGCACCCGTCGGGGAGGTGACGCGCTCATGACGCTTTCGTTCACGCCCGTGATCGGTCTCGAGATCCACGTCCAGCTCGGCACGAAGAGCAAGATATTCTGCCCGTGCTCGACCGACTATATCGGAGCCGTCCCGAATACGAACGTATGCCCGGTCTGCCTCGGACTTCCGGGCGCTCTGCCGGTGCTCAACGGCGCGGTCGTCGAAATGGCGGTCCGTACTGCGCTCGCGCTCCGCTGCACGATTCGCGGGACGACGCGGTTTCACAGGAAGAATTACTTCTATCCCGATCTCCCGAAGGCCTACCAGATCTCCCAGTACGATCTCCCCGTCGCCGAAAACGGTCTGCTCGACATACGGGATGCGTCGGGAAAGACGAAGACGGTCCGGATCAAGCGGCTCCACCTCGAGGAAGACGCGGGAAAGCTGGTCCATTCGGCGTCCGACGGGCGCCTCGCGGGAGCGATGGAATCGTTCGTGGACTACAACCGCGGAGGAGTCCCTCTCGCCGAGGTCGTCTCCGAGCCGGATCTCGCGACGCCGGAGGAGGCGCGCGCGTATGTCACGCGCCTTCGTCAGATCGTGCGATATCTCGGGGTCTCCGACGGCGATATGGAAAAGGGATCGCTTCGTGTCGACGCGAACGTTTCGGTCAAGGTTTCCGACGGCCGGTGGGGGAACAGGACGGAGATCAAGAATCTCAACAGTCTGAGGGCCATCGAGCGCGCGCTCGAATTCGAAATCGAACGGCAATCCGGACTTCTCGCGGCCGGAGAGACGATCGTTCAGGAGACGCGTCACTGGAACGACGCGGAAGGCATCACGCTCGGAATGCGCGGGAAGGAAGAAGCGCACGACTACCGCTATTTTCCGGATCCCGACCTGCCACCGCTCGTTGTCGATGAAGGGATGGTCGCCTCGTGGAGGGGAACGCTTCCGGAACTTCCGTGGGAAAAGGAGGAGCGATACGTTCGCGAATACGGGCTTTCGCCGGACGACATCGCGGTCCTCTGCGAACACCGCGCCATCGCGGCGTACTTCGAGGACGTCGCCCGGGAGGGAGCGTCGTCCCTCCGTGCCGCGAACTGGGTGCGGACAGAGGTGCTCCGGTATCTCAACGAGACGTCGTGCGGCATCGGAGACTTCCCGGTCGGTGCGAAATCTCTCGCCACTCTCCTGAAGCACGTCGATGCGGGAGAGCTTTCGACCACGGCTGCCCGGACTGTATTCTCGCACATTCTGGAGCACGGCGTTTCCGTCGGTGCGGCGCTCTCGGCCTGTAATATCGCGCTCGGCGGCGCGAGCGGAGATATCCTCGCAGCCGTGATCGGCAAGGTGCTGGATGAAAACGCGGATGTCGTCGAGATTATCCGGAGCGGAAACGACGCGAACGGGAAGAAACGGAAGTTTCTTCAGGGGCTCGTGATGAAGGAGGTCAGGGGGCAGGCGGATCCGGCGCAGGTTTCTTCGGAGCTGGCGCGCGCTCTCGAATGACGTCGTTTTATTGACGAACGGGGGAGCGTTGCGTAAGATAATTCAGTTCACACCTTTCCCACGCAGTATTCTTGAGGCGATGTTGGCGAACGTCAGAACACTTTGCGAGCGCCCGGCACACCGGAAGCCTTTAGAGGTTCGGGACGGCTTGTTTCCGTGTTTGTCGTTCTTCCGCATAAGATCACAGATTTTCGAGGGAGGTAGTGGGGGTATGGGAACGCGTCAACCGGAAAACATACGGAACTTCTCCGTCGTCGCCCACGGAGGTGCCGGAAAATCGTCGCTCGTCGAGGCGATGCTCTTCGATAACGGGGTCATTTCCAGGATGGGGAAGATCGAGGACGGCAACACGGTTACCGATTTCACCCCGGAAGAGCAGAAACGGCAGATTTCCATCAACACATCCCTTGTGACCATGGAGCGGCGGGGGACGACGCTCTATATCCTGGACGCGCCCGGATTCGCCGACTTCATCGGCGAAATGCGATCCGCGCTGCGCGTCTCCGACGCGGCGCTCGTCGCGGTCAGCGGCGTCAGCGGCATCGAAGTGCAGACGGACAAGGCGTGGGAGTACGCCCAGGATTTCAATCTCCCCGTCGCGTTCTACGTGAGCAAGATGGATCGGGAGAACGCAGATTTCGACAAGGTTCTCAACCAGCTTCACGAGGAATACAGCGACAAGACCGTGGCGGCGTTTCTCCCGATAGGAAAGGAAGCGTCCTTCAAGGGGCTCGTCGACCTCCTCAGGGAAAAGGCCTATCTCTTCGAGACGAACGGCAGCGGAAAATTCACCGAGGCTCCGGTCCCCGATGACATGAAGGACGCTGTCGCGGCGGCGCGCGAAAGCCTGATCGAGGTCATCGTCGAGGCGGACGACGACCTCATGATGCGGTATCTCGACGGAGAGGCGATCGCGCTCGAAGAGCTGCTTCCGGCGTTCCGGAAGGCCTTCGCCTCGCGCAGCGTGATGCCCGTCATACCGGGATCCGCGGCGCTGAACGTCGGCGTGCAGCAGCTCATGGACTTCGCGGTCGACGTCTTTCCGAACCCGCTCGAGTCTTCTGCGAAGGCCGCGAAGAAGGGCAGCGAGGACGTCTCGATCGCGCCGAATCCGAAGGATCAGTTCTCGGCGCTGTGCTTCAAGGTCATGGTCGACCCCTACGTCGGGAAGCTCTCCTTCATCCGCGTCTTTTCGGGGACGCTTTCGTCCGAAGGAAACATCTTCAACGTCAACCGCGGCGAGGACGAACGCATCAGCTCCTTCCGGGCCGTCACGGGCAAGGACGGCAAGGATATGAAAGAGATCACGGTCGGCGATATCATCGCGATTCCGAAGCTCCAGAGCACCCAGGTCGGCGACACGCTTTCGCTCAAGGGCTCGTCGATCGTCTTCCCGCCGATCCAGTTCCCGAAACCCGTCTACAGCCTCGCGGTCGTCGCCAAGAGCCGCGCGGACGAAGACAAACTCGCGACCGCGATCCACAAGGTTCTCGAGGAAGACTCGAGCCTGTCGTTCGAGAAGAACCCTGAGACGGGGGACAGCGTCCTCTCCGGAATGGGCGACATGCACCTCGACATCGTCCTCTCGCGCATCAAGGAACGCTACGGCGTCGAACTCGAGACGAAGACGCCGCAGGTTCCCTACAGAGAGACGATCCGCAAGGTCGCCGAGGCGCAGGGAAAGCACAAGAAACAGACCGGCGGCCACGGCCAGTACGGCGATGTTCATGTCCGGTTCAGTCCGCTCGAGCGCGGAACGGGATTCGAGTTCAAGGACGAGGTCGTCGGCGGGGCGGTTCCGCGGCAGTTCATCCCGGCCGTCGAGAAGGGGCTCCGCGAAGCGATGGTGAAGGGGCCGCTGGCGAGCTTCCCGGTCGTGGACTTCAGCGCGGCGCTCTTCTATGGGTCCTACCACGACGTCGACAGCTCCGAAATGTCCTTCAAGCTTGCCGCGCGCCTCGCGTTCAGGAAGGGCATCATGGAGGCGAACCCGGTGCTTCTCGAGCCGATCATGAGCGTGGAGGTCACCGTGCCGGAGGAGTACCTCGGCGACGTCATGGGCGACTTCAACAGCCGCCGGGGACGCATCCTCGGAATCGACAGCAAGGGACACCTTCAGGTGGTCCGCGCACAGGTTCCGCTCGCGGAGATGTTCCGCTACGCGATCATCCTGCGATCGATGACGTCGGGGCGCGGCACGTTCACGATGGCGTACGACCATTACGAGGACGTTCCCGCCGAAATCTCGAAGAAGGTCATCGCGGCGCACAAGCAGGAAGACGAGGAGGAATAGGATCCTCGGGAAAAACGAAGAGGCCCGGAGGGCGATCCTCCGGGCCTCTTTTCGTTGCTTCCGGATCGTCAGGCGTCGCCGTTACCCTTACGGGACGGACACTCCGACGTGCAGCGCTCCCTGATGTAGCAGTCGATCGCCTGTTCGACGCGCTTGGAGAACGCGACCGCATCGACGACGGAACGCGGCCCCGTGACGACGTCGCCCGACGCGAAGACTCCCTTTCGGGTTGTCCGCCCGCAGTTGTCGACGACGACGAGCCCGCGCTGGTTGATGTCGATCCCCGTCGTGTTCGAGACGATATTCGACCTCGGCCCCTGGCTGATGCTGATGACGATCGTGTCGGCCTCGATGAAGACGTGCTCTCCCGTCCCGCCGTCGGGGTCCTTCCCCGCGGATTCCGGACGCGGAAGGATTTCGCATTCGATCCCCCTCGCGGTGATTTCGACCGCCTTGCGGTAGTATTCGAACCGGACGCCGTCGATCTTCGCGTACTGCACTTCGAGATCGCGCGCGGGAATGTCGTCCGGTCCGCGGTGATAGAGAATGCGGACGGTTCGAGCCCCCTGGCGGATCGCCGTCCTCGCGACATCCATCGCGCTGTTTCCAGCTCCGACCACGACGACCGAGGAGCCGAGATCGAACGCCTCGGGAGACCGGAGAAAGTCGATCGCGTACGTGACGTTGCCGAGGCACTCTCCCTTGATGCCGAGCTTGTTCGGATTCCAGACCCCCGTTCCGATGAACACGGCGTCAAACCCGTCCCTGAAGAGTTCGTCGACCGTGACGACGCTTCCGATCATGACGTTTGGGCGGATTCTGACGCCCATTTCTCGGAGGCGCGACTTCATGCGGTCGAGGATGGACTTCGGAAGTCGGAAGGACGGGATGCCGTAGCGCATGACGCCGCCGATATTTTCGTTCGCCTCGAAGATCGTCACGCCGTATCCTTTGAGCGCGAGGAAGAATGCGAGCGACAACCCCGCGGGACCGGACCCGATGATGGCTACGCTGTGGCTGTGGGCCTCTTCTCGTTTCGGATCGAGGACATTGAGGTAGTAGTCGGAGATATAGTTCTCGATATTGCCTATTCGTACGGGATTCTGCTTCTTCGCGAGGATGCAGTGTCCTTCGCACAGCTGTTCGTGCTGACATACGAGCGAGCAGATGGACGAGAGGGGGTTGTTCGTGAACAACATCTCGCCGGATTCGTTGATCCTGCCCTCGAGAAGGAGGCGGATCATTTCGGGGATCTCCGTCTTCACGGGACACCCCTCGCGGCATGACGGCTTCGGACACTGGAGACATCTCCGGCACTCTTCGAGTATATGGAAATTCATGATTCTCCCTCCCCGGATTCGATATCGACGATACTGCGGTGTTCCTATGGATTATACGGGACGGGGACGCCCGTGTCCCGAGAAAAAGCGGAGAACCCGTCAGTCGGGTTCCCCGCTTCGTTACGAATGACCGGACGATTCGTCCGGCTGCCTTCAGGAGCGAACCAGCGCGTTCGCCTCGATCTCGATATCCATTCGTCGCGCGGTATCGGAAAGAATCCTGCGAAGTCCCTTCGCCTCGTCTCTTGGAAGAGTGCATGGGCGCACCGGGACGATTCTGCCCGTCGCGGTCGTATAGGTCCCTTCCTTTTCGGCCCATGCGAGGAGCGGAAGCGCAAGCGTGACGTCGTTCATCGCCGGGAAGGTCCGCGACGTGAGAACGATGATGTTCCGCACTTGCCCGAGTTCCGCATCCGTCAGGCCGACGCACGAGGGACGGACTCCGGCGAGGACGACCGTGTCGAACGCACCGTCGCGCATACCTTCTCTGAGTTTTTCGAGCGTTGTCGTCGCGAGCCCCGAGGAAATCGCTCCTGCGGAGTTGGCCTTTCCGAAGAGGAGCAGGTACGGGTGGACCTTCAGAACCCCGAGCAGTGCCGCGACCGAGCGCGAGCAGGAGTTGCACGATGCCGCCGCGCGCCCCACGAGTGTAACGGGGTGCTTCGCCGACACGATCAGCTCCGCTGCATCCGCGAAGCGTTCCCTCGAAATGCCCGACGTTCCCTCGATCATTTCCGGTGAGAAGGGGACGAGTTCCTCCGGGATGTCCGCCCCCGCCCTGCGAAGGACCGCGACGGAGAGCGCCTTGACCGCCGCCCGTTCCATGCCCCCGTTCGGCACGAGGACGACGGAATCTCCCTTGTCGAGAATTCCCGGCGTCTTTCCGACGTAGACGACCTTCGCGCCGTTCTTCCTCACGCCGCGACGGATCCACGACGACAGGACGGGCTGACTTTCGTCCGTATCCGACGCCAGGAGAACGTAGCAGTCGGCGCCGTACAGGTCGTCGTACCCCGCGAGCGCGTCTTTCAGCGCCGGCGAATTCGCGATGTGTTCCCGTCCCGGGGCGAAGTCGTCGACATCCGTCACCGCGACGGGAGAGTCCGCCGCGAATGTCTTCAGCGCCGCCATTTCCTCGTTCGTGAGCGTTGCGCTCGCGAAGAAGGCCGTCCGGTCCCGCGGCGTTTCGTTGACGGCTGCGGAGAAGGCGGAGCAGGCGTTGTGCCACGTCACTTCGATTCCCCGGAACATCGGGTGTCCGATCCGGTCGGTCGTGACGTCTTCGAAGCCGTAGCGTCCCTTGACGCAGCAGTGGCCGCGCGTCGGCGAGAGCGTGTCCGAAAGATCCGTCGTGATCCGGACGATCCGGTCGCGCGAGCGATCGAGGTTCACGTCGAGAAGGCAGCCGAGCGAGCACTTCGAGCATGTCGTCTTTTCTATCGCCGGAACGTCGAGGTGCGGACGGCGTTCGACCCGTTTCTCCATGAGCGCGCCGACGGGGCAGACCTGCGTGCAGAGGCCGCAGAAGGTGCAGTCGGACGCGTCGACGGGCTTGAAGAATTGCGTCGTCAGGACCGATTCGAGCCCCCGCTTCGCGAAGTCGATCGCGTGGAATCCGGCGATCTCGTCGCACGCGCGGACGCAGCGGCCGCACAGGACGCACTTGTCCATGTTCCGGACATAGTATTCGTTCGCATCTTCGTACTTCTTCACGTGCGCTCCGGCAACCCGCTCCGGATTCACTTCGTAGTCCGTAGCGAATTTTCTCAGGCGGCATTCGAAGACATCCGCGCAACCGCACTCCATGCAGCGCTTCGCGTCGCGGAGAACCTGCTCTTCCGCGAGGCCTTCGCTGTATTCCTCGAACGGCTTCGCAAGCCGCGCCGACGCCTCGACTTCACGGACGTGCTCCCGCGGCTGCTTCTGCCGGTCGGCGAAATCCGCCGGGCCGAGGTCGGTCCGGACGATGTCGTAGGAAAACGACTTTTTCGCCACGCCGGTCGTGAGATACGCGTGGATCGTGTCAGCGGCCCAATGTCCGTTGCCGATCGCCTGAATCGCGATCTTCGGGCCGGTCTGCTGATCGCCGCAGACGAACACCCCGGCGAGCGGGGTACCGTAGTTGTCGTCGACCTTCATCTTCCTGCCGTCGTGGATATCCTTGGGCAGGCCGGCGAAATCGATCCCCTGACCGATCGCGGCGATGATCGTATCGACGTCGAGGGTGAACGTCTCTCCGGTCGGCACGGGACTCCGGCGTCCGGATGCATCTGGTTCGCCGAGCTTCATGCGCTCGCATACGAGACGTTCGACCTTTTCGTTCCCCTCGACGGAGACGGGCGCCGCGAGGAAGATGAACTCGACGCCCTCCTGCATGGCCTCCTCGATTTCGATCTTCTCCGCGGGCATCTCATCGCGGGTCCGCCGGTACACGATGAAGACCTTTTCGGCGCCGTTCCGAACGGCGCAACGGCAGGCATCCATCGCCGTGTTACCGCCTCCGACGACCGCGACCCTCTTCCCGATGGCCATCGGTTCTCCCTTGTTGACCGTGTAGAGGAAGTCGATTCCGCCGACGACGCCCGGGAGTTTTTCCCCGGTGACCTTCATGGGCGATGATTTCCAGCAGCCCATCGCGAGCAGGACGCTGTCGAATCCGTCGCGGAGTTCGTCGAGCTCGATGTCGCGTCCGAGCCCCACGTTTGTCCTGACCTCGATTCCGTGTGCGAGAAGCCAGTCGATCTCCTTCTGGATGACGGGTTGCGGAAGTCTGTAGTCGGGTATTCCGTAGCGCATCATGCCGCCGAGTTTTTCCTCGCGCTCGAAGATCGTGACGCGATAGCCGCGGAGCCGCAGAAAGTATGCCGCGGAAAGGCCGGCGGGGCCGCCGCCCACGACGGCGACGGATTTCCCGTTCTCTTCGACGTGAGGGATGACGCCGAGGTCATTCTGCGCGATCGCCCAATCGGCGACGAACCGCTTGATCTCCCTGATGGACACCGGTTCCTCGTCGACGAAGTTCCGGCGGCACTTTTCCTGGCATGGGGCGGGGCATACGCGTCCGATGCACGCGGGCAGCGTCACGTGGTGGTGCAGCGTGTCGAGCGATTCGCGGTACTTTCCCTGTGCGGCCTGGTTGATGTACGCCTGGACGTTTCCGTTCGCGGGGCATGTGAGCGTACAGGGAGGACGGCAGTCGCCGACATGGTCGGAGAGCAGGAGTTCGAGTGCGAGTTTCCTTGCGCTCCGGACTTTCGTCGTGTCCGTGTTGATGACCATTCCCGGAGTGATCGTATTGGCGCAGGCGCGGACGAGCGCCTTGGCTCCCTTGACGTCTACAAGACAGACGGAACAGCCGCCGTGGACAGAGAGGTGCGGCTCGTAGCACAGCGTCGGTATCTCGATGCCGCAATCGGCGCAGAGATCGAGAATCTTCTGTCCGGGGAAGCCGTAGACTTCCTTTCCGTTGAGTATGACCTTGATCGTTCTTTCCATGGGTATTCGTGATCCTCCCTTACTCGACCGATATCGCCTGGACCGGACAGACTTTCCGGCACAGACCGCAGCGGATGCAGATATCGTCGTGGATCATGTGGGCCTTTTTGACTTCCCCCGTGATCGCGGAAACCGGGCAGTTGCGGGCGCACTTCGTGCAACCGATGCACTTCTGCGGGTCGATGACGTAGTGGATCAGCTTCGTGCAGACTTTCGCGGGACATTTCTTATCCCTGATATGCGCTTCGTATTCGTCCCGGAAGTATTTGAGTGTCGTCAGGACGGGGTTCGGTGCCGTCTGCCCCAGGCCGCAGAGCGACCCCTCCTTGACCTGCAGCGCGAGTTCCTGCAGGAGGTCGAGGTCTTCCATCTTTCCTTGGCCGTTCGAGATCCGTTCGAGAATCTCGAGCATCCGCTTCGTACCGATGCGGCAGAAGGGGCATTTGCCGCAGGACTCCTTCTGGACGAATGAGAGAAAGAATTTGGCGACGTCGACGATGCACGTCGTTTCGTCCATGACGACCATGCCGCCCGAGCCCATGATGGCTCCGGTCGCGTTGATCGACTCGTAGTCGACTGGAGTGTCGAGGAGCGATTCGGGAAGACAGCCGCCCGAAGGGCCGCCGAGCTGCACGGCCTTGAATTTCTTGTCGTCGGCGATTCCGCCGGCGACATCGAAGATGACTTCGCGAAGCGGCATTCCCATCGCGACCTCCGCGAGCCCGCCCTTTTTGATCTTGCCGGCGAGCGCGAAGACCTTGGTGCCGCGGCTCCTGCCGACGCCCATAGCCGCGAAGGCGTCGGCGCCGTTGAGGATGATCCACGGGATATTCGCGATAGTCTCGACGTTATTGATGTTCGTCGGCTTGCCGAAGACGCCGCTCTGCGCGGGAAAGGGGGGACGAGGGCGGGGCATTCCGCGCTTTCCCTCGATGGAGGCGATCATGGCCGTCTCCTCGCCGCAGACGAAGGCTCCCGCGCCCTCCTTGATGTGGATGTCGAACGAGAAGCTCGTCCCGAGAATGTTCTTCCCGAGGAAGCCGCGTTCGCGCGCCTGTTCGAGCGCGACGTTCAGATGCTTGATCGCGAGCGGGTATTCCGCGCGGCAGTAGATGATGCCTTCATCCGCACCGATCGCGTATCCGCCGATCGCCATTCCCTCGAGAACGCTGTGCGGGTCGCTTTCGAGGACCGAACGGTCCATGAACGCGCCCGGATCGCCCTCGTCCGCGTTGCAGACGAAATATTTCTTGTCGCTCTGCGACTGGCGAGCGAGCTTCCATTTGACGCCCGTCGGGAAGCCTGCGCCACCGCGTCCGCGGAGGCCGCTTTTCGTCACTTCCTCGATGAGATCCGGCTCTTTCATCGCGAGGGCTTTCTCGAGCGCCCTGTATCCGTCGC
Organism: Lactivibrio alcoholicus; assembly: GCF_055390895.1. Classification (NCBI taxonomy): domain Bacteria; kingdom Thermotogati; phylum Synergistota; class Synergistia; order Synergistales; family Aminobacteriaceae; genus Lactivibrio; species Lactivibrio alcoholicus. The sequence continues at coordinate 129,300 of NZ_AP042471.1, read as the reverse complement.
GCGCGAGGTACTCGTCGATCTTCTCGGGGTCGATAACGCCGCTGTTCCGGAGCACGATCCGGACCTGCTTGTCGATTCGGACGTTTTCGCAGGCGAACCCTTCGGGGTTCAGGATGAGGTTTTCCTCGAGGATCTTCCCCTGATCGACGTGCTCGCTCACGATCCGTTTCGCGACATCGCTGTCGACCTTCCCGTACGCGATGCTGACGCCGTTCCGCTCGACCTCGACGATGGGTTCCATATAGCACAGGCCGATGCAGCCGACCTTCTTGAGCTCGACATCGGAACGTCCCTCGAGGACCTTCCGGAGCGTCTCGTATATCGGGACCGCTCCCGCCGCGACGCCGCAGCTCGCGAGTCCAACCTTTACGATCGTCTTATCCATGTCGCAATCCCTCCGTGCGTCCCGTCAATCACGGGTTCTGTAGGATTCGAGAACATCCACGGCCTTTTCGGGAGTCAACCGGCCGTGGACCTCCCCGTCCACCATCATGACGGGAGCCAGACTGCAGCATCCGAGACACGCGACATACTGGAGCGAAAAGACGCCGTCGGATGTCGTTTCTCCCTCCGAAACGCCGAGATGCCGTTGCAGCTGCTCGCCGATCCGGGCGGATCCCTGAACGTGACAGGCGGTTCCGCGGCAGAGCCGGACGACATGTTTTCCTTCCGGCCGCATCCGGAACATGGCGTAGAACGTCGCTACGCCGAACAGTTCGGCCGCCGGAAGATCGAGTTCGCGGGCGACGTAATCCACCGCTTCTTCCGCGATATAACCGACGGTCTTCTGGATATCGGCGAGCAACGGGATGGCAACCCCCTTCTTGCCCCGATACCTCGTGACGATCGGTTCCAGTTTCGCCTCAAGCGAATCGAGGCCCTTCTGCGCAACTGGAGACATTCGCATACCCTCCTCAAAGCGTCGTTTCCCTCTAGGGAATGGGGTGCGCCATGGAAACACCCCTTTGTGAAAGAGCCGAAAAACATAGCATACACAAGTAGAGTATGATACCCGACCTGTCCGCTTCGGGCAACCCGACGGCGTCCCGGGGGTTTACGACATGCCCGAAGGGGGTATAATACGTTCCGTGACGCCCGCAAAAGGAACTCAATGTGAGAGGAGGAGTCGCAATGATTCGAGTCTTTTCCACCGCAACGTGTCCGTGGTGCACGAAGGCGAAGGAGTATCTCTCGAAGAAGGGAGTCGCCTTCGAAACCGTGGATGTCTCCGCGAATCGCGAAGCCGCGATGGATATGGTCAAAAAGACGAAGCAGATGGGAGTCCCCGTTATCCAGATCGGCGAGCGGTATATCGTGGGATACGACACGAAAGCCATAGACGAAGAGCTGGCGAAGGTCCGGCCTGGAGCCTGAAGATCGTGAGTACATCCCTGCTGCCGCGATTGCATTGGAAAGGGGCGTTTGCGCCTGGGGTTTCGCGGGATGACGTCGACGGCCTGACACCGCGTCTGAAGGCGGGGGCGAATGTTTTGTCGACCGGGAGTCGGGAGCGGCTTGCGGGGTACGGCTGGATCAGGTTGCCGTATGAGGACCCCGCGGAGATTCTCGCGGCCGGAGCGATCCTTTCGGAAAGCGACGCAATCGTCCAGATCGGAATAGGGGGCTCCGCGCTCGGGAATCTCATGTTGCACTCGGCACTTCTTCCCCCATACTGGAACGAGCTTCCAACGGCGGTGCGACGGAGGCCGCGGTTTTTCATGTCGGACAACCCCGATCCACAGGACGTCGAGACGATCTGGCGCCTTCTCGACCCGGCGCGTACGGACTTTATCGTCGTCAGCAAGTCGGGGAGTACCGCGGAGACGATGGCGAACTTTCTCTTCTTCCGCGGGAAGATGGAAGAAACTTTCGGGCCGGGAGCGGCGAGCCGCCGGTTTGTGGTCATCACCGACAGAAAACAGGGCTGCCTCAGGCCGTTCGTCGACGAAACGGGGTGTCGGAGCCTTGTGCTTCCATCCGACGTCGGAGGGCGCTTCTCGGTTCTCTCTTCCGTCGGCCTTCTTTCCGCCGCGACTCTCGGAATCGATGTCCGTTCGCTTCTTGCGGGCGCCGCGGCGATGGCCGACCTCGTCGTGAGCGCGGAAACTCCGGAGGAAAACCCCGCATGGATGATCTCGGCGCTGTCGCTGCTTCACGCGGAGTCGGGAAGAAATATGAATGTCGTCATGCCGTACGCGGACGCTCTCGAACGCTTCGTCGAATGGTTCGCGCAGCTCTGGGGGGAAAGCCTCGGCAAGAAGGGCATGGGGTCGACGCCGGTCCGGGCCCTCGGGGCGATCGACCAGCACTCGCAGATCCAGATGTACACCGAAGGTCCCGACGACAAACTCTTCACGATCGTGTCGGTTGCCGAACCCGCTCGTGACATCGCCATCCCGTCGGCTCCGGAGAGGAGCCTGGAGGATATCGCGTATCTGTTCGGTTCGTCGCTTCACACGCTCTTGTCGTACGAGGCCCGTTCGACGGCCGCGGCGATCCTGAAAGCTGGCAAACCGGTCCTGTTTCTCGAAATCCCCGCGCTGGGCGCGTTCTCGCTCGGATCCCTCGTCTTCCTCTACGAATACGCGACAGCGCTGACCGGCATTCTGATGGAGATCGATCCGTTCGATCAGCCCGGCGTCGAACAGGGGAAGCGATATATCTACGGACTCATGGGGAAGAAGGGGTTCGGACAGGAGGCGGAAGAAGCGCTTTCTCTTGAGCGACGCTTCAGAGTCTCGTAAGACCGGGCCGGAGCGTTTCCGCGAACGGGTACGCCGGAACGAGAGAGACCGGAGGCCGGGAGCCGATTTCCCGGCCTCCGGTCTCGTTATGCGGGATCGATCCTGTTTGCCGTGACGATACCGTGGTTTCTGTCGCCGTCCGTATACACGGAGAAATCACCCTTATAGACGCGGATGGCGGAATGGGCGCCGGAGACGTAGGGCGCGGCGTCGAGAAATTCTTCGTCGTAGACGTTGTTCTTCGCTCCCGTATACACGGGCATATACAGGATTCCGTCGATCTCGAGATCGGTGAAGAAGTGCGTCCCGAACGATAGTTCGGGCATGTACCCCTGTTTCGGGAAGCCGACCTCGACGATGCAGCAGCAGTTCGTGAGCTCGTCGTACTGAACCGGGACGCCGAGCAGCGGGTTGCTCGATCCGACGCGCCCCGGAGCGACGAGTACGAACGGCTCTTTCAGAATTCCGTTGATCTCGCCGATAGCGCGCGCGATCTCGTGGAAGCGTGTCTCCTGCGAATAGATCCGGTGGTCGACGAGAACGAGAAATGGAACGTTCTCCCGGATTCCGTCCGTCACCATTCTGTCCGCCTGGAGGATGACGGTCCGGTCTGCGAGGGCTTCGATGTCGGGGATCTTCGACGTATAGGTGTGTTCGTTGATCCAGAGCGGACGCGACTGAACCAGTTCGATGACATCCTCCGTCGGGTGGAAGGAGAACTCCACGTCGGCCGGAACTCCCATTTCGCGGTCGAGGAGCTGAAGAAGGCGTTTCATCCTGTCGAAGAAGCTCTTCGAACGACATGCGAATTCCTCGAATGTGAAGCAGACCTTCTCCCCCTTGGCGACGGTCGCTCCGTGTTTCGACATTGGCGAGAAGTAGCCGTCGTCGTCGTCCGGGCGGTAGATTTGAGCGTAGTCGGGGAAACAGCTGTGATAGGGAATGATATCCTGCCATATTTTTTTGACATCGACCGTGACGAGCGCCTTCTGCTCGCGGTCGATGACCTGAAAGTGCTCCTGCGAGTGCCGCATGATGTTGAACGGATTGAGCCCTTCCGGCCGAAGGCAGGGTAAAGTGAGCGCGAATGTCCGCGCGTACCCTCTCTTTGTGCTCGTCGTTCCCATGCCGAAGACGAGACGGACGATCCCGTCCTCGGAGCGGATCCGGTTCGTCCACCTCCGGTGATAGCGCGAGAATCCGACGCCGGCGACGGTTGGGTAATAGTAGCGGCCGCGCCATTTCCCCGAAACGCGCATGAGGATGATCCCCATGCCGTCGTCCCCGAGTCCGTGTTTCGCGCGGTATGCAACCGCGATCGGGAAAAACGTCCGGGCGTAGATCCTGCGGATGTGATCGAGAACGCGCGCCGTGCGTTCCTCAAGCGTTCCGTCCCCGTTGAACTCGAAAAGCGACAGATACTTTCCGGCGAAGGAATATTTCAGAGAATCCTCGAGGAGACTGCTGCTGCGCACTATGATAGGATCGCCGACGCGGACGAGGAATTCCCTGACGCGATCGGCCACTTCCGCGGGGAGAGGCGCGGCGAGAAATCGCCTCTCGATCTCCTCGGGCATCATGTTCCTGAATTGCTCGCTTCCCCCGAGGGCCGCAATGACGGCATCGAAGACGCCGACAGCGATGAAAAGGGATTGAGGAAACGCGACTTTTCGAAGACCGGGATCCTCTGAATCGTGCAGTTTCCGGATCGCGAAGAGAAGCGACCTTCCCTTTCCACCGATGGATCCCTCTCCGACGATCATCGGTGAAAACGCGGGATCTTTCTGGGGATCCCACGTGAAATATCTTTCCGTGGCGCTAGTGTTCTCGATCATCGGCACTCTCCTCGCTCTCGTGACAGAGGGGCGCGGTCCTGTCGCGCCATGAATCCGCCCCGTCGATTGACCTGAGGGCGTGCATCATATTGTTCCTGATATTCGGATACACCGTACCAAGGGATTTGATCAGCAGCTTCACTTCTTTCCTTCTCGTATCCTCGCCGTAGGGACAGGGATTCTTCCGAACCGGGAGGCCAAGTCTGCCGGCTTCGTCGCGTATGGCGTCCTCGCTCGCGAAGACAAGCGGCCTGATGACCCACACCGAGGATCGCGTTTGCCATATCTTCGGTTGAAAACTCCTGAAGCGCCCCGTCTCAAGAAGGTTCAGAAGCGCCGTTTCGATCGCGTCGTCGAAATTGTGACCCAATGCAAGGACATTGTACCCTTCCTCAGCCGTCGCCGAACTGAGGATTCCGCGTCTGAGCGTGGCGCACAGACTGCACGGGGAACGTTCGTTCCGCGATTTGACGATGTCGAGTATGGGATACTGTCTGAGGAAGAAAGGGACGTCCCGTGATTCGCAGAATGAACGAAACGGAGACACGTCGAAAAGCCCGCCGGTCATGTCGAGCGTACACGCCGCCAGCCCGAAGGAAACGGGACTGTACCGCCGGAACTGGAGCAGGGCTTCGAGAAGCAGCAGGCTGTCCTTGCCTCCGGAAACACCGACCATGACGCGATCCCCGTCGTGGATCATCGAGAACGTACCGAGCGCTGCGCCCAGTTTTTTTCTGATCGACGGGGTCAGTGACAGAGAGCCGGCGGTGCCTTTCAAAAGAATCGTCATCCCTTCTTCGGGAAAAATTCGTTTTTGTCCCGTGAATGGGACTTTTTACCTATACTCCGGTGGAACAAAGACTATATGGCCTGACTTGCATATAGCATATCATGAACGGTAACATCGCGTCCTTTCCGCGATGAAACCGGATACGCGGGGGTGCCACATGAACGATATACGCATCGTTCTCGCGGACGATCACAAACTTTTTCGGGACGGCATGAAGAAGCTGCTGGACCAGGAGCCTGATATTTCAATCGTCGGAGAAGCCTCGGACGGAGAAGAGGCCGTGAGGGTCGTCCAGGAGAAGAAGCCGGATGTCCTGCTTTTCGACATCAACATGCCGCGGATGGACGGAATCCAGCTCGTCCGCGAGCTGAACAACCTCGTGAAGAATCTCCGCTACGTCGCGGTGAGCGCGTATGACGACGAGGAGCACCTCGCGGCCCTTTCCTCGCTCGGAGTTCTCGGCTTTGTCCTCAAGGCCTCGGGAAAGGTCGAACTCCTTTCGGCGATCCGATCCGCGAACCGAGGGCAGGCGTACGTCGATCCTCGCGTGGCCGGAAAGCTTCTGACCTCGTTTTCGAGGAGAAAGGAAGATAACGACCAGCTCTTCGACCTGACGAACCGGGAGAAGGAGATTCTCTACTGGCTGGCGCAGGGAATGAGCAACACCGAGATGTCCGAAAAGATGGTCCTGTCGGAGAAGACGGTCAAGAATCACGTGAGTCACGTCCTCAAGAAGCTCGACCTTCGCGACCGTACGCAGGCCGCGATTCTTGCGTGGAAGGTCGGATTCGCGCAGCTGACACAGCAGACGCTGGATCACGTCCTGAAGGAAGGAAAGTAGGCGAAACGAAAAAAGGAGAGGGCTTCCCGGTCCGGGAAGCCCTCTCCTTTTTTCGTTTCGGTCCGGTTTACGACGACGATGATGAGGACGACGAAGACGTTTTGCTATTGAGAGTCGCTAATGCGCTTGACAGCCAGGACGCCTGCTGCTGGAGCTTCGCAAGCTGGGTTTCGGCCGCCGAGTACTGCTTGTAGAGTCCTTTCATCCGGACCGCCAGCTGAGCTTCGTAGTTCGATATGCGCTCATCGATGTCGTCGACCCGGCTTTCCAGGGACTTTATCTGGCTGATGATGCGCCCCTTGGTTCCAGTGGCTGTTCCGACCTGCGTCGTCGATGCGTCGACCATGTTGCCGATGTACGTATTCATGTTCTTCATCGCGGTCGTCATGAGGGCCGCGACGGTGTCGCCGTTTTCTTTAATGGCGCTCATGAACGAACTTTCGTTGAATTCGAGCTTGCCGCTCTTGCCCTTGTCGGTGCTTTCGGTCGCGAGGCCGAGCTGGAAAAGCATCGTGACGGAGTCGTTCAGCCCGACGTACTGGAGTGCGTCGCTCGAGTCCTTGAGAGAAAATGTCTTTCCGGTGGCGGCCGTGATCACCAATTTGTTCGAGGTCACCTTTGCCGTCGCGAGGGGCGTGGTATATGCCTTCCCGTTCGCGTCATACCGGAGTGCGGTTGAGCTGTTGATTCTCGAGGCGATATCGGAGAGGCTGTCCGCCGGTTTGATCGCGATCGAGGCGGACACGTCGCCGACCGAGATCCGGAATTCACCCTCGTTCGCCAAGCCTTCGGCCCCGATCGTTCCGAGGACTGCTTTTGTTCCTGTCTTCGACGAATAGGACGCCGGCACAGGGTTCATCACGAGAGAGCGGAGCTGGCTCTTGAGCTGCCAGAGGAGCGAATCCCCGTGAAGAGCACCGAATTTCGTCCGGAACTCCTCGCTCGTCGCGACGGTCTTTTTCTCGTCGTCCGTGCTCTCCGCCTGGACCTCTTTTTCGGAGAGCCTCGTGTTGATCCAGTCCATGACTTTGTTGTAGGCGGTCACGAACTCGTTGATTCCCTTTACGGCTTTTTCCGCGTCCTGGACGATGTCCATCCGGACGGTCCCGGGCCCCTTGATATGGAGCTTCACTCCGGTGATGAGGTCGTCGATGTCGTTCGACGACCGGGTGACCGTCTGACCGTCGACAACCAGCTGCGCGTCCTGTGGAGCGGTGTAGTTCGCGCCGCTCGTCGCGAGGCCGAGCGTCGTCAGGAGGGGCGCATCTCCCGTGAACGTGAAGGCGTTCGAATTGACCTCGTAATTGACGGTATACGACGTCCCCGCCGACGGGGCGCTTCCGATCCACGTGATCTGGTCGCTGCCAGCCGATACGGTGAAGTCGACGTCTTTGGTATACGTGGTTCCGCCGGCATCCTTCACCGACACGATCGTTCCAGAGGAGGGGGCGTCGGGCGCGTATGTATATCCGAGAGAATCTGTCGTTCCCGTGCCGCGAACGATCACGGTCGAGTCCGAAGTGTTTCCGAGGCCCGACGAAGAGCTGCGGATAACGAGCCTGTTATCGAAGACGGAAGCCGTCACGCCGAGAGCGTTCCCGTACGCTTCCCCCGTTGAAGGGTCGATGGTCACGTCCTTCGCGGCGTTGATCTTCTGCGCGATGGTCTCGAGCGTGTCCGCCGCGGTGACCGTGATCGTCCCCTTGCGCCCTCCGACCAGGATCGAAAACGACCCGGACGTGCCGACGGCATTCGAGAATTGCTCACTGTAGCACGTCTGAGCTACGGCCTTCTGGACTACCTTGATTTCGTGCGACGCGAGGCTTGCGGTTGCCAGCACGTCGGCGGTAAGAATTCCCTTCGAGTCCGATGTCCCGCTCGAGAGGACCGCAAACTCCGCCGTTTTCGCCTTGAACGTCGATTCGAGACGCAAGGGATCGATCGCGGTCCGCATCGTCTTCATGAGCGTCGTGAGTTCCGTGTAGAGGTTGATCTTGACCTCGAGCGTGTCTTTCTCTTTGGTCCAGGGTTCTTCGACTTTGCGAGCCTTTTTGAGGATGGTATCGGCCATCGTTCCCCAATCGATTCCGGAAGCGACTCCGGGCATCGAAAATGTCGCGTCGGATACGGGCATGTTTCCACCTCCTGTGTGCACATTCCCCTGGATATATCGTCGGTCGTTTCCAGTGATTCTTGAGCATCTTCCGCAAGTGCCCCGTAAACCGGGAAGAACGCGTGATACAATGAACGACGTTTCAGGATGGACCTCAGGGGGTGAAGGAATGATCATCTATATGGATGACAGCGTTCTGGAGGGGAGTGCGTTCGAAACACAGGACAGAGAGACGCTTCTCGTCGCGATACGGAAGTCCGCGGCCGACAGGGGGCGGGTCGTCACGGCGTTTTCGCTCGACGGAGAAACAATTACCGAAGAGACCTTCGCCGCTTCGAGCCGGGGGACGGAGCTTCGCGTGACGACCGATTCGATACGAACCCTCGTTTCGGATTCCCTTCAGGAAGCGTCGCGCTATCTTCCCGCTCTGATGTCCGGGATCGGCCGGATTGCCGATTTGCTTGAACGGGAGAAGATCAGGGAAGCGGCGGATATGTTTCGTCAGGCGTCCGAGGGGATCGACTGGATGTTGCACGTCCTTGCGCACTGTCAGAAACTTCTCGGCCTGAACGATCCGGAGATTCTGGACGGAAAGATCAATGACGTCCGCGAAAGTCTTGCCGCTTCCCTGAAATGTGTTGCCGGGTCACTGGAGAACGGAAAGTATTTCGAGCTGTCTTTCAGACTTCGTAACGAGCTGATTCCCGAGCTCGAGAAGCTCGCTCCGTATCTTCATTCGCTCGGTGCGTCCGCCGAAGGACGTGTTCAATAGCTTTTTTCGTGCGTTTTGGATGTCTGGTACAATGTTTTGCGTGCCGGAAAGAGGGTCGGACGACCGACATTCGCTTCAATGGGATTCTGGGGGGATAGGATAAGTGTCGTTGCGTAAGGGCCTGATTGTCTTCGTACTGCTCGCGTTCGGCGTGAATGCCGTCGTACTGGCGACGAGCGTCGACCAGCAGACGGTCTCGCGTCTCATGTCGGCGAACAAGCTCGGTCTTCTGTTTGCTCTCGCCTCGATCATCCTCGCATGGTTATGCGACGGATTCCGGTTCATTGCGATCGGCCGCGCCGCTGGGGAAAGGCTTTCCTTCAGACTTGGAATGACGCTGACGTTCCTGCACTATTTCGGCTGCGCCGTAACGCCGATGCAGAGCGGCGGGGGACCTTTCCAAGTGTATGTTCTCTACAAAAAGCGGGTTCCCATCGGCAAAGGAATCGCGATCACCCTCACGAGAACGCTCATGACGCTCCTGTTTCTCGGATTGACGGTTCCGGTCGCGGTTTTTCTTGAGCCGGAGATTCTTGAGGGAAGCCTTTTCCTGAAAGGGATTTTTTCGTATGTTCTCGTTTTTGTCCTCGTATCATGGATTTTCGTCATTCTGAGCATCGTCCGTCCGCGCCTGATCAAGCGGTGGATCCAGATGCTGATCCTCCGGCTGAAGCGTCTCGGTGTCGTGAAGCCGCTGAAAGTGCTTTCCATCATCAGAAGGATCAACCGGGAGATCGACAACTACAACGATAACTTTCACATGTTTTTTACGTCCGGATTGCCGTTTTTCCTTTTCGCGATCGGCCTTTCCGCACTCTATCTCTTCTTTCTTTTCTCCGTCCTTCCCTGCCTCGTCTGGGCCATCGGACTTCCGGTCAACTACGTCCAGACGCTTCTCGTTCAGGGTGTTTTCCTGTTCGTCCTGTATTTCATCCCGACTCCGGGTGCCAGCGGTTTCGCCGAAGGTGGCGGAGCCGCCCTCTTCCGTCTTTTGGTTCCATGGAACCTTGCGGGGATCATGGCCTTCTCGTGGCGTTTCTTCACCGAGTATATCGGAATTGCAGTCGGCGTCGCGGTCGCAGTCAGGCTTCTCGGATGGGGGATCTCCGAAGAGATCTACCGGGCGGATTCGGATCAGGACAGGGACTAAGGACTGATGTGGTTTCGAAAACAGCTTTTTCGTCTTCGCGGCGCCATCTGGGCCGCGTTCTTTTTCGTCGCGCTGCTTATCGCGTCGCCGACGACATCCGGAATCGCGATCGGTATTGTATCCGTGCTCGCGGGACAGGCGATTCGTTTCTGGGCTGCCGGGACGATCGGAAGATACCGGGGGGAAAGGGTATCGGCGGAGGAGCTTGTCACATGGGGACCGTACGCGTTCTGCCGGAACCCTCTGTATGTCGGGAACTTCTTCATCGGACTCGGTTGGGCGACGATCGCCGGGTGGGGAATCGCGCCGTTTTATGCCGGTGTTTTCTATCTCCTGTATGCGATCGGGATCGTCCCGCTCGAGGAAAAATTTCTTCTCGATACGTTCGGGGACGAGTATGCCCGATATCGAAGCAAAACACCAAAGTTTCTTCCTCATCTGCCTTCTGCGGGAGAACGGACCGGTCCTTTCAGTCTGTCGGTTCTTGTTCAGAGCGAGCGATATTCGGTTCTCGTGACGCTCTTCGGAACGATCCTCCTTTGTCTCAGAACGCTGGTCTGACGGAGGCGGCGAAGGCCGCCCCTCGTCAGACCAGCTCCATGATACCGCCGTACAGTCGCTGCCACGTGTCGTCGTACACCTTCTTCGGCGGGAGCGGATGGTCCGCGAGTCCCTGCCTGATCGCCGCCTGTGCGACGGCCTCGGCGATCCTGGGAGCGACCTCGTCGGAGAAGAGATCCGGAATGATATGTCGTTCCGTCAACCTGCGCCGGTCGACGATTTCAGAAAGGGCCTTTGCCGCTGCCAGGAGGATTTCGTTGTCGATCCCGCGCGCGCGAACGTCGAGAAGTCCTCTGACGAGCCCGGGGTAGACGTGGAGGTTCGGCATCGCATTGGCCGAGCCGGAGAGTCCGGCGGCATAAACGACGATGCCGGAGCGAAGGGCTTCCTCTTCCTGCATCTCCGCCTGCGGCATGGACAGCGCGAAGAAAATCGCCCCCGCGTTCATATTCCGGAGTTGTTCCGGTTCGATGTGTCCGCGGCTCGACAGACCTATAAGGACATCGGCTCCCGGAAGGGCGACGTCGACGGAACCGGAAAGTCGTTCCGGATTCGTCCGTTCCGCGATTTCTTTCTGAACGACGTTCATCGAACGATTCCCCGGCGAAAGAATCCCGGCGCTGTTGAGAACCACGACGTTTCCGGCCCCGGCTTCGGTGAGAAGATCCGCAACGGCGATTCCTGCGGCCCCGGCGCCGAAAACGACGATTCGGACGTCGGAGAGCTTCTTTCCGACGACTTCGAGCGCGTTTGTCAGCGCCGCGAGGACGACGACTGCGGAACCATGCTGATCGTCGGAAAAGACCGGTATGTTGAGGCGCTTCTGTAATTCGCGCACGACGATAAACGTGGCAGGGGACGACACGTCCTCGATGTTTATGGCGCCGAATGTCGGCGCGACCATTTCCGCGAACCTGACGATATCGTCGTCGCTTTTCGCGTTGACGCACAGCGGTATGGCGTTGACATCCCCGAACGTCTTGAACAACAGGCACTTTCCCTCCATGACGGGGAGGGCTGCGTCGGCTCCGATTCTGCCGAGTCCGAGAACGGCCGAACCGTCGGAAACGAGGGCTATCCGGTTGCCGCGTCCCGTGAGTTCGTAAGACATCGAGCGGTCGTTCTCGATCTCTTTTGCGGCAAAGGCTCCCCCGAGAACGTATGCGATGCCGATGTCACGTTCGTTCCGGATATTCATCGTGGGGTAGATCCGAATTTTGCCGTGTGCTTTCCGGTGCGCCTCCAGCGCGGCGTTTCTGTCGATCGTATTCATGGGATCCCCGGCTATTTGAAAAGCGGGAGCAGTGTCTTGAATTCAGAAGTGCCGGCGCAGCCCAGCAGACGGTAAACGACGCTTTCGACGGGAAGTACGAGTGCTCCTGCCGAGCGGGCCTGTTCAAGCGCGAGCGAGGCGTGCAGGGGATCTCTGCTCCCGCACGCGTCCGCCGCGAGAACGACGGGAAGATCGCGTTCCCGCATGTCCAGGAGCGTCGAGAGGATGCAGATGTGCGATTCGATGCCGAAAAGAATGGTTACGGGGCGGGTCGAATCGAAGAAGAAGGCGTCGAAGCCGGGAGCGTCACAACAGGAAAAATGTTTTTTTTCGAATACGGGACATCCGGCGGTCACGTCCCTCAAATCCGGTATTGTAGGTCCGATCCCTTTCGGATACTGTTCTGTTATCTTGACCGGTATCTTCAACTCTCGCGCGACGGTACAGAGGATACGTGCGTTTTTTCGGACGGAATCCTGGCCGCTGATCGAAGGAAGCAGACGTTCCTGGATATCGACGAGAAGCATCTGGACGTCTGTTTGCGAAGCTCTGAATAAGCGCGTCATCGGAACACCTCCGGAAAAAGATTGCGTTACTTTGTGAGGCTATTGTAATATACCCCTTCACAGCGGGACAATTTATGCTATGCTTCAAACGAGAATTGTACGGAGGTAGATAGATGACGCGAGCTCGGAACGATCGTGAGAAGGAGCGGTGGACTGTAGGAGAGATACTCTCCGCCATGTCCGGAGCGGATTATCCCGATTATGTCCTTGGGACGATCGAAGTGATACAGCGATGGATGGCGGATGTCATTGGAAGCGATCAGTTTGTCCACGACGCGGATCCTCTCGCATCGCTTTTTGAAGGATCCATGGAAGTCGATATAGAGCGTCTGTTTTCTCAACTCGAATGGGTCGAACGGCATGCGGATCTCCTGCCGAATACGAGACGTCCTCAGGGAAAGCCCGATGTCGTCGTAGTCAACGCCGGACCGTCGGATTTCGAGGACAGCGTCAGAATGGCAATCGATTATGCCTCGCTTTTCGCGCGGGGAGTGTGCCGTCGCGTGTGGATGCTCAGCGATAGTTTCATCATCGGAGATATCCTCCGGTATTCCGCTCATATCCGGGCGCTTTCGGAGCAAGGGGTCGCGTTCCGTTTCCTGCTCGTAACCCCATGGGGATGGACGGAAATCCCGCTGATCGCCGAGATGCCGGGGTCGAACAGGTTGACGTGGAGAAATGCGGCGAAGGGCCCTGAAAGCGCTTCGAACGCGAGCGACGAGGACCGAAAAGTTTAGCGAACCTTTCGTTTGACGGAACCGGAATGGGATGCTACAATCTTCGCCGTTCGGGGCGTAGCGCAGTCTGGTGAGCGCGCTTGGTTCGGGACCAAGAGGTCGGAGGTTCGAATCCTCTCGCCCCGACCATAATCAGTATAAAAGTCCGGTTCGACGGAACCGGACTTTTTGTATTGACTAAGTCTGACTATTGCCGTATAGTTACGAAGGGTGAGATGGATGTCGCACAAGGTCGTAGCGCAGAACAGGAAAGCACGCCATGATTATTTCATCCTGGAAACCTTCGAGTGCGGCATTGTTCTTACCGGCACGGAGATCAAGTCGGTCAGAGACGGCAGGTTGAACCTGAAGGACGGATACGCCGTCGTCGACAAAGGCGAATTGTGGCTTTCGGGAGTCCATATTTCTCCGTACGAAAAGGGAAGCTACTATAACCACGAACCAGAACGCGACAGAAAGCTCCTTGTGTCGAAGCGCGAGATTATCCGCCTTCAGAGCAAGGTGCGGGAGAAGGGGCTTACACTTGTTCCCCTTTCCGTCTATATCAAGGAGAACAGGTGGGCGAAGGTCGAAATCGCACTCGCGAAGGGCAAGACTCTCTACGACAAGCGCGATGACATCGCCGAGCGGGACGTGAAGCGGGAGATTGAGCGGACCGCCCGCAGAAGAAACAGGGGAGAATAGGGGGCGACTGGTTTCGACGGCAAGTCGGATGGTCTGGAAGGGCGGGTCGAGGACCCCGCAACCTCGATAAACGGCGGGAACCCAACAAACGTCAACAACGATTACGCTCTGGCCGCCTAGCGCGGTCACGTTGCCGCCGGGCCTTCCATCGGCTCGGTGAGCGGCGTCACAAAAGATGGATGCTTCGTCGGGGGTGTCTCCGATCCGGCGGAAAAGACTCAGGGGGCTTGGGACGAGGAATCCTGTTTCCGGGAGTCTGAGTCCGACATTAAAACGGAAACTACACCCGTAGAGCTTCCATGATCGGCCCTTGTCGGACCGGGGTTCAATTCCCCGCGCCTCCACCATTTTAGAATAGACAAACCCGTCTCTTCGGGGGCATTCTCCGGGTGACGGGTTTTCTTTCTCACCTTGTTTCTCAAGGGTTTGCGCCCGTTTCATATCGTTCAAACGCACCCCTCCGCACCATCGATTCCAGCCATTCTTTCTCTGTTTGTGGCCCCTGATTCTCTGTTTTCTCCGGACTGATCTTCTCCTTGATTTTTTTGCCGCAATCAGGCATATTGTTACCACTTATGAATAAGTGGAGTCAACTCGTCTGGAGCCAAGGATGCAGAAAAAACCAGAAGATATTTTCCGTTCATGTGGTGGTCAACTAAGGATGAGCGAGGCTATTGAGCGTGGCATTAGCCGTTACATGCTCTATGCTCTTAGGGATAAAGGGGTGATAGAGCAAGTCAGCAGGGGGGTGTACCGTCTGGTGGGACTTCCTCCCATCAGCAATCCCGACCTGGTAACCGTCGGACTGCGCTTCCCGAATGCAGTCATCTGCCTCGTATCGGCACTGGCATATCACGAAATCACCACACAGATTCCGCACAGTGTTTCCGTAGCCGTGCCGAGGGAATCGCGCCAACCGTCCCTGGATTATCCACCGCTCAGTGTTCGCCGGTTCTCCGGCTTGGCATTCCGTGCAGGTATCGAAGAGCACCAAATCGACGGAGTGACCGTCAAAATCTACAGTCCGGAAAAGACGCTTGCCGACTGTTTCAAATTTCGGAACAAGATCGGCATGGATATAGCCCTGGAGGCGCTGAAACTCTACAAAGCCCGCAAGCAATTCAATCTCGAGGCACTGCTCAAATACGCGAAAGTCTGCCGTGTTGAAAAGGTGATGCATCCCTATCTGGAGGCGAGCATATGAAATCCCCGAAGAATATCCCCGCATCTGTCCGGCAACGCCTTCTCAATCGCGCTAAAAACGATAAGAGGCCGTTCAACGAACTCCTCCAGTACTATGCCATGGAACGATTTCTGTTTCGCCTGTCCCAGTCAGCGCATGCGGATCGCTTCATCCTAAAAGGCGCTTTGATGTTGAGGGTTTGGCGTTCACCAGAATTCCGGCCAACCATGGATATCGATGTGCTGGGAATAACCAGTAACGAGGAAGCCAGCATTGTCGCTCAGATTCGGGAGGTCATGGCCGTGGATGTGGAGCCCGATGGGCTCACTTTTGATCCCTACTCGATCCAGTCTGAACGGATTACCGAGGATGCCGATTACGAAGGGATCAGGGTTCGATTTCGTGGAATGCTGGACTCCGCAAGGGTCAATATGCAGGTGGATATCGGCTTTGGCGACATCATCTATCCCGGACCGGAAGAATCGGATCTGCCAACCATGCTGGATTCTCCCATACCGAGGCTGCTTTGCTACAGCCGTGAAAGCGTCATTGCGGAGAAGTTCGAGGCCATGGTGAAACTCGGTATATTGAACAGCCGCATGAAGGATTTCTATGATATATGGCTCCTTTCTCGGCAGTTCGATTTCGATGGGATGCAACTGACCGAGGCAATTCGTCGGACCTTCCAGAGAAGAGGAACTTCGCTTCCTCTGAGAATAGAAGCGTTCGAACAGCCTTTCATCGATGCCAAGCAGATTCAGTGGTCGGCTTTTCATAAGAGGCTTCAGCAAGACCATGTGCCCGAATCCTTCAAGGATGTCGTATCTGTGGTGGAGGATTTCCTTGCACCATTCACGACCTTGCTATCACAGGACAACCCTAAGCCTCTGATCTGGCCTGCTTCAGGCCCATGGGCCTGACTCGGTGCAAAGCCTCAACATGACCTTCCCCGGAATCCCTGGAGACAGATTTATGCTTGTTGCCTTTGCGATTATAGCTTTTCGGGGTCTTGTACCCGATTCCTGAATGAGGCCGTTTCTGTTGTAAAACATTTCTATATACCTGAAGATGTCCGTCCTCGCCTCGTCATGCGTCCGGTATTCTCTTTCCGGCGTCAGCGCCTTGCCTCCAGCGGACGCGAACGCCACTGTACCTGTCCGGAGCTTTTCGTCCCGTCGTCATTTGTAGATTCGCTCCGGTGATATTCCAAGATCCCGTGCCACATCGACAACAGACTTGCCTTCCATCGTCATCTTCAGAACTTCTTTCTTGAATTCCGCGTCGTATTGGCGTTGCCGCTTTGCTTCCTCCGCCTATAAACACTCTCCCCGATTCTCTTCTTCATCGTCCGGACTCTTTCTTGCCGTCAATTCCGGGGAAGGTCAAATTGGGGCGACCGCTATGCGGTTGCCCCAATTTGTTTCGTTCCTCTTCTGCCGTGCGGTTGCGCGGCCATGGAATAGTTACGCTATTGACAAAAAACAGAAACACATCTATAGTTTTGGTCATACAAAAAATTTTTTAACATAAAATTTTTATAAAGGAGTCTTTGCTGTGGCAAATCCGGATGACCTCCTGCTCGAGTCTTTCATTCCGTTGGTCAAGACCGTCGCTGCACAGTTCGGAGCGAATTGCGAGGCCGCACTTCATGATCTCCGGAAACCCCAGGAATCCCTGATAGCGCTTTCGGGAAACCTCACCGGAAGATCTTTGGGCGCCCCAATCACGAATTACGTTTTGAACCTCATCAAGAAATACGGAGACGCTGTAAAGGAAAACTATATATACCCGAATAAGACCGCTGATGGACGCAGGTTGAAATCGTCGACGACGTTCATCTTCAACGCTTCGGGACATGTCATTGGATGTTTCTGCATCAATTTCTGCATAGAGAAATTCCTGCTTTCCAGCGAGTCGCTGGAAGAGTTCTGTTCCGTACAGGACGAGGACAAGAATTCTGGCGAGCGATTCGCCAACGATATCAGCGAAGTGGCGCAGGGGATCATTGACGAGGTCATGAGCAAGCAGTCCGTCCCCGCGGCTCGAATGGACCGCTCGGAGAAGCTCGGGATCGTCCGGGAACTCGACGCGAGAGGGCTCTTCCTCGTGAAGGGCGCCGTCGAGCATGTCGCTGCGTGTCTCGGGATTTCGAAGTACACGCTGTACAGCTACATGGATCAGGTCAAGGAAGGCAAGTAAATCCAGAAAAGAAACGGAGGAAGAATAATGACGACACGCACAACGATCACTACGTCTAAAGCTCCGGCAGCCATCGGTCCGTATTCGCAGGCAGTCATGACGGGAAACACGCTTTTTTCGTCCGGTCAGATTCCGGTTGATCCTCAAACGGGCAAGATGCGTGAAAAGAACATCGACGATCAGACCCGGCAGGTTTTCGGCAACATCGACGCGATTCTCCGGGAAGCGGGCATGACTTTCGAAAATGTGATCAAGACCACCGTGTTTCTTGCCGACATGAATGATTTCCCCCGCTTCAACGAACTATACGCCGGATATTTTGAGACGACCTACCCGGCTCGTTCGTGCGTCGAAGTATCGCGACTTCCCAAGGACAGCCTCATTGAAATCGAAGTGATCGCCCGCAAGGATTAGAGAGCGAGGAAAAAGTGCTTTTTACGGGAATTCCAAGAGTCCGTCTGCTGCACCACGTGACACCGCTTGAACGGCTCGCTCGTCTCGAGGCCGAAAAAAATCATTCCGGCATCTATGCCAAGCGGGACGACTGCATGCCGTTGGGACTCGGCGGAAACAAGGTGCGCAGCCTCGAGTTCTGGATGGGGCAGGCGTTGGCGGAGAAGTGCGATGTCGTGGTAGTCGCCGGGGCCAAGGAATCGAATCAGTGTCGGTTGACTGCGGCTGCGGCGGCGAAACTGGGATTGAAGTGCCATATCCTCCATAGTTCCGACGAACCGGCCGATTGGGATGGCAATCTGCTTCTGAACGATCTTTTGGGAAGCGACATCCGCTTTCTGGGACCTGTGAGCGAAGAGGAACGCGGAGAAATTGCCCGTCATGAGATGAAGCGACTCGCGAGCGAGGGGCACCGCCCATACCTCGTCGGCGATCCCGTTCTCGGAGCCTTGGGGTATGTCGTTGCGGCCTTGGAGTTGCACCATCAGGCGGATGCCATGGAGGCGGATCTGTTGCACGTGGTGTTGCCAGGCTCGATGGGACCCACCGAAGCGGGGTTCCTGTTCGGCATGGCGATGCTCGGCGCTCCTTTCTTCGTGCATCTCGTGTCCGTGGAATACGGCAAAACGGAGTTGCTCCGGAGGATCGAAGCCATTTTCGAGGGCGTCGAGAAAAAGCTCGGATTCTCTCCGAGCGTCGATTTCCGCGATTTCATGACGATTTACGAGGAGTATCTCGGAGACGGCTACGGCAAGGTAACCCCTGCGTCCCTCGAGGGGGGTCGCCTCCTTGCTTCGATTGAAGGGATTTTCCTGGAGAATACGTACACGAGCAAAACCTTCGCCGGAATGATGGATCTTCTCGGACGAGGCGCGATATCTCGGAATGAAGCGGTGTGTTTCCTCCATACCGGAGGGATTCCCGCTCTGTTCGGGCAGAGCGTCCTTTTCACGGAGAGGCGGAAACGCCCGTCATAAGAAGATGTCCGTTTTCCTGCGGTATGTGTGGCTTTTGCGATGCGTGAAATCGTATATGCACCACAAAACCAAGGAAATGGGGGAATTCGTCACATGGCTCTCGTGAAGCTGTCTCCGGTGTTCCTGTTGGTGGCGATGCTTTTGGGCGGAATGGATATCCTTATAGCATCTCCCTTGGCGACGGTCGCGGCGGGGATTCTTGCCATTCTCATCGACAGATATTCCTACCAGCAAGTGCTCGAAGCCGCGCTCAACAACGCGAAGCAGTTGATGATCATTCTCTTCCTTCTCATGATCGCCTATGCGATGGCGGAGGCGTTCATGGCATCCGGCGTGGGAGCGTCCATCATCGGGATATCCCTCAAATTGGGACTTACCGCGAAAAGCGTCGCCACGGCGAGTCTGCTGATCACGGCGGTTCTTTCCACTGCGACGGGAACGTCGTGGGGAACCTTCGCGGCATGCGTTCCGATCTTTCTGTGGCTGAGCCACATCATCGGCGGCAATCCTCTCCTTACCGTAGCGGCTATAGCCGGAGGATCGTGTTTCGGCGACAACATCGGCCTGATTTCCGATACCACCGTGCTGAGTTCGGGCATCCAGGAAGTCGACATCATCCACCGTGTCCGGCATCAGGGTGTCTGGTCACTTCTCTGTCTCGTGTCGGCGGCGGTGCTGTTTTATATCGTAAGTCAGTCCATGGGGCTTCCCGAAACTAGGGGAGACGCCGCGCAGGCCATCAACGCGATTCCGTCCGACATCTGGGCCACGCTGGAAACGAAGAGGCCCTCGGCAATAAAACTCCTGAACCAGGTGCGAAGCGGGGTGCCGGCGTACATGCTCGTTCCGATCATTGTCGTGATCGGGCTTGCCGTTTTCGGAGTCTCCACATTGCCGTGCCTCGGGGCAGGCATCTTTCTGGCTCTCGTGTTCGGCCGCATGGCGGGAACCATAGGATCCGTGAGCAGTTACCTCGAGCTCGTTCGAAGCGGCTTCGCCGAAGCAGGAAGCTGGTCGGTGGCGATGACCATGTGGACCGGGGCGTTCGGTGGAATCATGCGCCTGATGAATGCGTTCGATCCTATCTCGAACCTGATCCTGTCGATTTCCCGCAGAGTGCGTCAGCTCATCTTCTACAACGGCGTTATGTGTCTCGTCACCAATGCAGCCCTTGGAGACTGCACGGGACAGATTGTCACGGTCGGTCCGGTTATCAAGGAAATGGTGGAAAACAACGTGGAGGGCAGTCCGGAAGACATCTATACGCTTCGTCTCCGGAACGCCACGATGTCCGACGCGTTCGGCGTCTTGGGATCGCAGCTCATTCCATGGCACGGATATATGATCTTCTTCACGGGTATGGCGATGACCGTGTATCCGCTCTATACGTTCACGCCGATGGGGATCATAGCGTACAACTACCTGTCGATCATCGCGGTTGTTTCGATGCTCGTCCTGACTTATACCGGCCTCGATCGCTTCATTCCGCTGTTCAGGATCCCGTCGGAGCCTCAAGTGAGGCTGAAGGGAAGAAACTAGCCGTCAATACACGTTGTATCATCAGGGGGGAAGAATCATGCAGGAAATCAGTGAACCGACTAGGAAGCATATGACGTTGGGAGTGGCGTTGTTCGGATTTTTCATGCCGCTGACGTTGATCATCGTGATGATCACGTACAGGATAGACATCAAGGTGGCCCTCGCGGCCGCCATAGCCGCTGAGTCCGTCTTCGGTATATTCATCGGCCGCACGTGGGGCGAGATAGAACGATCGGCGATGAACGGCATTTCGAGGATAAGCCAGACGATCATAATAATGATCCTTATAGGCATGATCATAGGCGTGTGGATATCTTCGGGAAGCATTCAAACCATGCTCTATTATGGCTTGAATATGATAAATCCCAAATTCTTTGTTCCGATAACGTTTCTCATCTGCATCATAACCTCGACCATGACCGGAACTTCGTGGGGGACGGCGGGGACGATGGGGATAGCACTCATCGGAGTTGCGCAAGGGCTCGGAGTGCCGATTCCACTCGTAGCGGGCGCTATAATCTCGGGAGCCCTCGTCGGCGACAAGCTCTCGCCCCTTTCAGACACGACACTTCTCGCGTCAGCCGTGACGGAAGTGAACCTTTTCGATCATATTGTCTCGCTTGCGCACGTGACAATCCCCGTGTCCGTCATAGCTGTCGTTCTCTATACGTATTTCGGGTTGCAATACGGCGCGGGGACGGCCGATCTGAGAACGGTGCAGGTCATCTCGGATACGTTGAAGGCGCATTACGCCATAGGTCCCCTCATGCTGGCGCCGCTCCTGTTCGTTCTGGTGATGTCTGGCATGAGAAAACCGAGTATCCCGGTGTTCGCTGGCGGGGTGCTTCTCGGCATGATTTGGGCGGTCGCGTTCCAGGACATGGAGCTCGCCGATGTCGTCAAGGCATCGATCAACGGGTTCGTGAGCAAGACCGGCAACGCCGACGTCGACAAGCTTCTGACGAGGGGCGGAGCCATGGATATGGCTGGCACTATCTTCCTCTGCATCGGAGCGGGCATGTTCGCGGGCGTGTTCGAGGCCACGGGGGTTCTTTCCCGGCTTATGGCGAGTCTCGTGCGGATCGTACGAAACGTGGGAACGCTTGTGACCGCGGTCGTGGCGACGGGAACAGCGCTGATGTTCGGCGGGGCGGGGCAGACATGTACGATCAGCTTGCCGGCTGTGGCGTTCCGCAAGGCGTTCGAAGACATGGACGTGCACCCCGCCGTCCTGTCGAGAACGCTCGAATGTACGGGAACGGTTCTCGGCGCCATAGTTCCATGGGACGCCTCTGCGATTCTCTACACGGGGTTGTTCGGAGTCACCGTGGCCCAGTACCTGCCGTATGTCTATCTCTCGCTGTTATCGCCGATCGTGGCGATACTCACGGCATATATGGGTTTTGGTGTATTCCGGTATAACGAAAAGGTGCGATTGTTCGCATTTAAAAAAAAGGAAGATACTCTTGAAAAATAATATAACGAATATGAAAACGTATGATGAGTCATTCTTATCGCAATTACCGAGAATCACATTGTGCGCTTACGACACTCCCGTGCAAAGAATGCTCCGTTTGGAGGAGCATACGGGCATAAGAAATCTCTATGTCAAACGGGATGATCTGAACGGCGTCGGTCCCGGGGGCAACAAGGTCAGGGCCCTGGAGTATCTCTTCGGCGAAGCGAAGGCTTCCGGCAGCGATACGATCATAGTATCCGGACAAGAAAACTCCAATCTATGTACGATAACCGCCGCAGCTGCTTCGCGAGTGGGATTCAAATGCGCAATCGTCCATAACAACAGGAAGCCGGACACCTTCAAGGGGAATGCCTTGCTTAACGAGATCATGGAGGCAGATCGTATCTTCATTGGAGAAAAAAGCGAAGAGGAACGAAACGATTTCGTAAGCGAACTGGCGAAACGATATAGAAACGAAGGAAAGAAACCCTTTGTCATAAAGAATGGAGCCACTACACCTCGCGGCGCAGTCGGCTATTCTCATATAATTTACGAACTTTTGCGAAAAGGCGCATATCCGTTTACGGATATTTTCGTGCCGGGAGGAAACGGCGGACTTGCCGCGGGTGTTATCCTCGGAAATTTTCTCTGCGGAAATCCGTATCATATACACGTAATAACTGTTGAACATACTCTTGAGAATTTGCATGCCATATTGTTGTGTCTTCTAAAAGAAATCAGTTCTATTCTAGGCATAAAGAATAATATATATTCAATAAATAACATAACTATTCATGATAAATATCGTGGCGAGGGGTGGGGTATTCCGACGAGTGAGTCGGTACATATGATATACAAACTCGCAAATTTGGAAGGCATCTTTCTCGAAAAGGTGTACACCAGTAAAACGCTATACGGTATGATCGATTTATTGGCTAGAAATATAGTGAAAGCGGAAAGCTCTTGTTTTATCCATTCAGGTGGGTTCGGCGCGCTCTTTGCACAGTTCGAGTGAGTTATGTTATGGCGTCTTCTGAATGGAAGTCGGCCGCCATGTTCTTCACGAGCATGGCGGCCGACTTCCATTCGACTCTGAGCAGCGCTGATCTTCGAATCATTCCGGATCTCATATCGCGGGAGCTCCGGAAAGTTGCCTCGTTGACTCGCTCGCCACTGATCTGGGATACTGCTGATGATTGATTGAAGGAATCAGCAACGGGAGGCGAACGTCATGGAACGAACGAATGTCGGGTTCGAGAAGCTCCGCGCGTATATGGCCGATATGCTGGAACGGGGGCTCGGTTTCCCGCGGGACACGGCGGAGATAAGCGCCCGGGTTCTCGTCGAGGCGGACGCGCGCGGCCACGCGTCGCATGGGGTTGCGCGGATCAAGATGTATTTCGAGGAGGTCAGCGAGGGACAGGACGATCCGAAGGCCACTCCCGAAATCGTTCACGAAACGCCGGTATCGCTTGTCGTCCGGGGAAACAGGGCTCCCGGCTTCGCGTCGTCGAAACTCGCGATGGACCGAACCATCGAAAAGGCGAAGGCTCACGGAACGTGTATGACCGTCGTGCGGGACTCGTGTCACTTCGGGATGGCCGGGTACTGGGCCGAGATGGCCGCTGACGCCGGACTGATAGGCGTCGCGATGACCAATACGCTTCGAGCGGGAATTCCGCTCTTCGGAAAGGAGCGGCTTCTGGGGACGAACCCGATCTGTGTCGCCATTCCGACCGGGGAGAAGCCCCACTTTATGCTCGACATGGCCACAACGACGGTTGCGCTGGGAAAGATCGAGGTTGCGGCACGCCGGGGCGGAACGATGCCGGTTGGATGGGCGGTCGATGAAGACGGGAAAGACACGACGGATGCGGTGAGCGTTGCAGAGATCAACCGTTTCGACAAAAGCCCGTACGGTGGACAGCTCTATCTCGGCGGCGCTGGGGAGACGCTCGGGGGGCATAAGGGATACGGCCTCGGTCTTCTCGTCGAACTTCTGACGGCGGGGCTTTCCCTGGGGACGCCGACGTATGAGACGTACACGAACCGGTGCGGTATCTGCCACTACTTCCAGGCCACACGCCCCGATCTCTTCGGAGATGAAGAGGCGATCCGGAGTCATGTTCGCTCGATCCTCGAGAAGATCCGCATGAGCCCGAAGGCCGAGGGAAGAGACAGGATATTCATCCACGGCGAGAAGGAGTTCGAGCGGAGAAAGAAATCGCTCGAAGAGGGAGTGTATCTCGATCCGGCGACGTGGATACGACTGGATGAATTTGCGGAGAAGTTCGAACTTCCCCGCCTCGAACCGTAGATGGCCGAAGGGGGACAATCCGTCGGTGCGAGGAAAGGGTCGTTGATAAAACGGGCGGTGAGAACATATGGAAGATATACCTATCCCAGCATGGTGCTCTCCCGGGCCTGATAATGAATTTTTCTTGCGTACACACATCTCTCTTGATAAAATGCTACAGGAAAATGAAAAAATGAAATTCGAATCCGGTACCGGAAATGAGGACGTATCGTGACCTCTCAAGCTGTCTGCCCCGATGTCCCATCTTTCGAGACACCGCCTTCCGTCCTCGATTTCCTTGACGAAGGAATCATGTTTCTTTCGGACGGAAAGACAATCCTTGGTGTCAACGATGCTTTGTGTTCCATGGTCGGCCATTCGAAAACGGAACTTGTCGGAAAGAACGCCTGCATGCTTGCAGCGGATAGCGTTTCATTTCCGGCGTTGGCATCCGGACAGAGTGCGATGTGGAATGACGACCTCTGGTCCGGTGAACTCGAATTGCGTCGCCGGGACGATTCCCTTTTTCCCGCGCGGATTTCGGTGCGACGGATCGGTGAGGAAGGCGTCTCATCTCCAAGATTTATCGGGATCATACGAGACATTTCGCTCGAAAGAAAACGGGATGCTCTCGTAGGAGAATATCTGTCCCGCGATGCCCTGACGCATCTCCCGAATCGACTGGCTTTTTTCAAAGCGCTGGACGATGCGACGGAGGGAAAAAGGAGACGACCGGACGAACGGCTTGCCGTCCTTCTCGTCGATTTCGAACGTTTTCGCGAAATAAACAAGACGTTCGGATATCATTTCGGGGACAGCGTCCTCAAGTTGACCGCGCGACGCTTTTCCGAAATCCTGCCCGAAGGGTGCATGATCGCGCGTGTGGAGGGAAGCCTGTTCGGAATACTAGTCCCCGATCTCGATACGATTGATCTCGTCCGCCGGATAGCGTCCGACCTGCATCAGACACTCGAGGAGCCTTTCTCCGTCGGGGTGCGGACGTTTCGCGTCTCTGCCAGTATCGGGGTCAGCCTGTATCCCGGCGACGGGGAGTGTGCGGACGATCTTTTCTGGGCAGCCGACCTCGCTCTCCGGAAGGCGAAAGAGGGAAACGAAGCCTTTTTCGCCTTTTTCGATAAAGGCATGAAGCGCAGGGAAGCGACGAGGAATCTTTTGATACGCGGAATGGAGCGGGCGTTGCAGCGGAATCTCTTCCGGGTCTTTTACCAGCCGCAGGTCCGTTCGGACGCAAGAAAAACAATTATCGGGGTCGAGGCGTTGATTCGATGGCCCGTCGGACGAGACGATTTCATCCCCCCCAACAGATTTATACCACTGGCGGAGGAAACGGGCATGATTCATCCGGTCGGCGAATGGGTTCTCTCCAGAGCCTGCGAGGACGCAGCCTCATGGAATGGGAAAGGAATCGAAATCCCCGTTTCAGTCAATGTTTCCGCGTTTCAGATCCGCAACCAGCGGTTCGGCGAAGTTGTCCGACAGACGCTTCGGAAAACGGGGCTTTCTCCGGATATGCTCATTCTGGAACTGACGGAAAATGCACTGATTTCGGCGGGGCCGGATGCGACGCCTCTCCTCTCCGGACTGAAGGAGCTCGGAATCCGCCTGTACATCGACGATTTCGGAACTGGCTATTCCTCTCTTTCGTATCTTCAGGAGCTTCCGCTCGATGGAATCAAGGTCGATCGTTCCTTCATCGGACAAATGAAACGTGGGTCCCGATCGTTCTCGCTGGTTCGAGCGGTCTGCAGTCTTGCCAGGGAACTCGATCTCGATCTCATAGCCGAAGGAGTCGAGACGGAAGATCAGGAATTCTTGCTCGAGAATGCGGGATGCCCGTGTTACCAAGGGTTCCTTTTCAGTCGTCCCCTTCCCTTCCAGTCTTTATACCCGCAGCTTGTGAACGGAACGCTGAACGCAGGGGGCGACACATCGGGGGGATGATTTCCGCCCGCTGCGGATATTACGGGTTCCAAACGCGGACAATCTGCTATAACATCTTTTCGGTCGGTCGAAACCTGAATTTCGAGAGCGAAGCGCGTCCTCCGACGTGGAATGGCCCATAAGGGGGTACTGCAATGATTCACTACGATCGGCGAAAAAGACAAAGGTCGAGGATACTCCTTCTCATCCTTCTCGTTCTCTTGGTCACCTTCGCGGGTATTTGGGCATGGAAGCACTTCTCGACGAAGCCGGAAGATGCCGTCGGGAAGATTTCCGGAATTCCTTCCATTTCGCCTTCCGCGGATCTGGCAGTGCCGGCTGTCTCGGGAAAACCGGGGACGACCGGTCCGCTTCCGCAGAGAGTGCAGGCGGCACCCGCGCAAGACGTGGGGAAAAAGGGGATCAGTCTCGGATCGAACGTAAACGTCCGTGCCGATCACAGCGTCGGAAGCACGGTCGTGACGAAACTTTCCCAAGGGGAACACGTCGATATTCTGGAGACGTGGATGCCGGAAACGGCTTCGGAAGCGGTCGCGATCATGGATTTTGACGCCCAAATCCGCGGAAAGACCGTCCGGATCCTGAAAGGAAGGGGCGTTATCGTCGTGAGTTGCGACGAGGGAGGGACACGGTATTCCGTCCGTCTTCCGCAGGATTCGGCGAAGACCGTATTTCAGGTTCCCTCGGGCAACCTGAGCAAACCGCTCGACTGGCAGTGGTACAAGATCCGGGACGGGAGAAACGTGATCGGATGGGTATTCGGGAAATATATCGAACCTCTCGCGGAATCCGGGGAACGGAACACAACTCTTTCCTCCGTTGTGAGAGATGCTCTCTCGACATTCGGAGGAACGAGGGATGCTGTCGAAGCTGTCCTTGGGACGCCGAGAAAGACAGTGACCTCAAAATCTGGAGAACAGATCGTCCTGCGCTATGACGGACTCTCCGTGACGGTGAACGGAAGCGGACGCAATGCGCGCGTGACGGTCATCGAGGTTTCTTCGGCAGCGAGAGGGCTCAAGGGCGGACTTGTCCCAGGAATGAACAGAGAGAAGGCGCGACTGATCCTTGGAAAGCCCAGCAAGGAGGATAAAAGATCGGAAACGTTCCTGAGCGGACATGGGGAAGGCATTGTCATACGTATCGGAAAGGGCGACACGATCGATGCAATCCGTGTCGGAAAGCTCTAGCCCGGGTTCCGCGAAATGTCGTATCCATTCCGCGTGAGCGCTATGGTATACTCCCGTGGTTTACGGGACAGATCTTCAGGGAGGAGACAGGATATTATGAAGAAGTGGTTGCGGATTTTCGCCTGTTCGATGTGTGTCGTTTCGCTTTCTTTCTCCGCTGTGTGGGCTGCCGAAACTGACAAGAAGGCTTCCGATACCGCGAAGGATACGTTCGTTCTTCCGTCGCAGAAGGATCACGGTCCGCAGGATCCGAACACCGTTCTTGCCCTTGTTGGCGGGCACGAGATCAGGGTCTCCGATATCGACGGCGTGATCAGAACGCTCGATCCGCGGCAGGCGCAGGCTGTGAATACTCCCGAGGGGCGCCAGAATATCCTTGACGACCTGATCAACAGGGAGCTTTTCTACCGAAAGGCGAAGGCGACGAAGCTCGATGAGGACAAGGCTTTTCGCGAGCAGTTCGAGCCGATTGCGGAAGTCATCAGGAAGAACCTGGCGCGGAAAGTCATCATGGATAAACTTGCCGCCGGAATGACGGTGACGGATGTGGAGGCGAAGGACTTCTATCAGAAGAATCCGGCGAAGTTCCTCGTTCCGGAAACGGTTCGCGTGAGTCATATCCTTCTTGGCGACGAGGCGGATGCGAAGCGGATTCTCGATGAAATTCGAAAAGGCCTTTCTTTCGAAGAGGCGGCTTCCAGATATTCCACATGTCCGAACAAGGCGAATGAGGCTGGCGGCGACATCGGCTGGCATCCGAAGGGGCGTCTGTACCCGGAACTCGAAAAGGTCGCTTTCGCCTTGAAGAAGGGCGAAGTCGGAGGTCCCGTGAAGGCGAACAACGGTTGGAACCTGATCAAGGTGACGGACCGCAAGGATCCTTCCACAGCAACCTTCGAAGAGGCCAAGGACCGGATCAAGGAGTCGCTCCTTCGAGAGAAGGACCGGCAGTTGTATGAAGAAGAAGTGAAAAAGCTTCGGGAGGAATACAAGGCGTCGATTTCCTTCCCGAAAAGCGGAGAGAAGAAATAGGAATACACCCGGATCGTATATCGACGGAGAAGGGCTGATTTCCAGTCCTTCTCTTTTTTCATTGGATGCGGTTTCAGAAAAATGCCACGGGAGTTGAGAGAGATGGAATGGAGAGGGAATATTCTCGTTCTGTCCGGAGGGGACGGACCGGAAAGGGAAATTTCGCTGATGAGCGGACATGCTGTCGCGGACGCTCTCGAAAGTATCGGCGCCCGGGTGAGGTTCGAGGATGTCCGTTCGATGACGGAGGCTCTTTCGCGTGTCCGGGCGACGAGCTGTTGCGCGTTCGTCGCGTTGCACGGATGCTGGGGGGAGGACGGTCGGCTGCAGGTCCTTCTCGAATCGGAAGGGCTCGTGTACACCGGTTCCGGGCCGAGGGCCTGCATGCTCGCCATGGACAAATGGACCAGCAAGGCCGTTTTCTGTCAGGCCGGGGTCCCCGTTCCGTCCGGTTTCTGTGTGCCGAGTCGCTTCGACGAGGACGACATCTTCCGATGTCGCGAATTTCTGGCACAGACGGGAAAGATCGTCGTCAAGCCGCGTTCCTGCGGCAGTACGGTCGGCTTTTCGATCGTATCCGGCGAATCGGCGTTACGTGACGCGCTTTCACTCGTTGCGGCTTTCGACGAAGACGCCATCGTCGAGGAATATGTCGATGGCGACGAGATCGCGGTGACGGTTCTCGGGCACGGCAAGGATGTGCTCGCGCTGCCGCCCGTCATGATACGGCCGAGAAAGGGAATATACGACTACGACTCGAAGTACACGGCCGGAGCGACGGAATACCTGACTCCGCCACCGCTTGCCGCCGACGTGCTCGAACGGATTTGTGACGCGGCGGTTGCAGCGCATGCGGCCCTCGGATGTTCGGTGTATTCGCGGGTCGATCTCCGGCTCACGCCGGGGGGAACTCCGAAGGTGTTCGAGGTCAACGCAGTTCCCGGAATGACGGCGACGAGCCTTGTGCCGAAAGCCGCGGCGGCGGCGTCGCTTTCGTTCGGAGATCTGCTCGGTCGTATCGTGGATTCATCCGTCGAGGAGAGGAAACGGGAACGGAACGATGTTCCCGGAACGGTTCGCTGAAGGTATGCGATTTCTCCCGATCAGCCGCGTGGACATGGACGAAAGAGGATGGGACGAACTCGACTTCGTCTTCATATCGGGAGACGCGTACGTCGACCATCCGAGCTTCGGCCATGCGATTCTCTCGAGAATGCTCGAGTCGGACGGCTTCCGGGTGGGTATCATAGCGCAGCCGGATTGGCGCTCGCCCGAAGATTTCCGCGTACTCGGCCGGCCGAGACTCGGCGTTCTCGTTTCGGCCGGAAATCTCGATTCGATGGTTTCGGCATACACCGCGGCGCGCAGAAAGCGAAGCGAAGATGCGTATTCCCCGGGAGGACGGCCCGGAAGACGACCCGACAGAGCGACGCTGGTATATTGCAATCGCATCCGCGAACTTTGGGGAGACATCCCCCTCGTCGTCGGGGGTATCGAGGCGAGCCTGCGACGTTTCGCGCATTACGATTACTGGTCGGATTCGGTGCGCAGATCCCTTCTGGTCGATTGCCGTGCGGACCTTCTCGTGTACGGGATGGGGGAACGGCCGCTCCGCGAGATCGCGCGACGGCTCCGGTCCGGCGAGAGCGTCGCGTCGATCCGAGACGTTCGCGGAACCTGTTGGCGGGCGAGAGCGGACGAATCGCTTCAGAATTGTATCGAGCTTCCTTCGTTCGAAGAGACGGCCGAGGACGTGAAGGCATTCGCCGAGGCGTTTCGCCTGTTTTCGCGCGAACAGGATCCGTTCCGGGGAAGGATGCTTCGCCAGAGACACGGTCTGGGTTCCGTCGTTCAGACCCCTCCGTCGCTTCCGTTATCAGAGAATGAATTGGACGAAATCTACGACCTTCCATACGCGAGGACATACCACCCCGTCTACGAAAATGCCGGTGGGGTACCTGCGATCAGGGAGGTCCGGTTCAGTATCGTAACGCACAGGGGATGTTTCGGAGGGTGCTCTTTCTGTTCGCTGTTCGCCCATCAGGGACGGATCATCCAAATGAGGAGCGACGAGTCAATTCTCCGGGAAGTCCGTTTGCTGGCGGATCTGCCGGATTTCAAGGGGATCATTCACGACGTCGGCGGCCCGACCGCGAATTTCTGTGTCCCTTCCTGTTCGCGACAGCTCAGCGAGGGAACGTGCGCCGGGCGCGAGTGCATCGGGCCCGAGCCGTGTCCCCACCTTCACGTCGATCACAGCCGTTTTCTGGACCTTCTCGGCAAGATCCGGTCAGTGCCGGGAGTCCGTCGCGTTTTCGTCAGGTCGGGACTCCGGTATGACTACATCATGCTCGACAAATCGCGTGAGAGAATCGTACGTGAACTCTGCCGGAACTATGTCAGCGGACAACTGAAAGTTGCTCCGGAACACGCGTCGTCGAAAGTGACAGCGATAATGGGGAAGCCGGATATATCGGTCTTCAAAGCGTTTCGCGAACTCTTTTTCGGAACGTCCAAATCTCTCGGACTGCGACAATATCTCGTCCCGTATCTCATGTCGAGTCACCCCGGATGTACGCTCGAAGACGCGATCGAACTCGCCGGGTTTATCAGGGAGATGGGGTATATGCCCGAACAGGTCCAGGATTTCATGCCGACGCCCGGGAGTCTTTCGACGTGCATGTACCATACGGGAATCGACCCGAGAAACGGCGCGAACGTCTTCGTTCCCAGAGGGGACAGGGAAAAACGGATGCAGCGTGCCCTCATGCAGTACATGAAACCCGAAAACAGGAAAATCGTCGAAGAGGCGCTGCGGTTCGCACGAAGAGAAGACCTTATCGGAACGGACACGTCGCGATGTCTTGTTCCTCCGGTGAAGAACGAAAGGGCTATGGATTCGCGTTCGAACCGGCGGTCTTCAGGGAGTCGTCCCGTCGTTTTCGGAACGCGAGAAGAACGGAGTTCCCGAGTTCGGTCAGCAGGACTGCAACAAAGATCAGGGCGCAGCCGAAAATCATCCGGGAAGTGAAGACCTCGCCGAGGAGGAAGACCCCAGAGAGTGCTCCGAAGAGCGATTCGAGGCTCAGGAGAATGGCGGCATGCGTCGATGATGTGTGTTTCTGGGCCGTGTTCTGGATGAGAAACGCGAAAATGGTACAGAACAGGACGGTATAGGCGATGCTTCCGATTCCGTTGGACCCGTCGAACCCCGGCCACGTTTCGAACAGAGGGGCGCAGAGGAGACTCAGGACGAGGACGGTGCAGATCTGGACGATGGTGAGCGTCACGGGGTCGTGCATCGGTGCGTAGTGTTCAATCGCGACGAGCTGGGCAGCGAAAAAGAGGGCGCATACAAGCGTAAGCGTGTCGCCGAAGCCGATCTGAAAGCCTTCCTGCAATGTCAGAAACGCCATCCCGAATATGCAGACCGCGGCGGAAACGAAGACGAGAATCCCAGGGAAGACGCGTCTTATGAACCATGAGAGAAACGGAGTCATAATCACATAAACGGAAGTCAGGAACGCCTGCTTTCCTGCGGTCGTAAAGTTCAGGCCGATTGTCTGCGTCGCGAATCCGAGGAAGAGGAAGATCCCGATGACGACTCCGGCAATAAGATCGTTGCGGGTCATCGCGCGGACTTTTCGCCGGAAGATGAGCAGCAACAGGACCGATGCCGCTCCAAAACGGATTGAAAGAAGCCAGAAAGGTGGAAATGACGCGAGCGCGTCTTTCATGGCGACGAACCCGAGTCCCCAGAAGAGAGATACACTGACAAGCGCGATGTCCGCAAGGAGCATGCCTCGAACACCTGAAAAAATCAACATCGGTTCACTCCATTTCGCTCCGGATAGGTTGGAATAATAACATGGCCAATAGACCCGGGCACGGACTGTACCACCTTTTTGAATAATAAAATTCACTTTCAACCATACTTCGAGACAAAAGAAAGTTCCTTATTTAACATAAGTTTACAGGAATGAGGCGTGTAGTATAATGTATCCGTTGTGACTTTCTCAATAAGGAGGTGGAATGTGTGTTCATTTTTTTCGCGTCCTTCCTCATGTATCTCCTTCTCGTGTGGTCCGGCGGCACGATCGCTCCGGTAGAGTTCGCAGTGGCTTTTCTCCTCGCTACGATTCTCGCGCTTGCGGCACGAACGTGGGTTCCCTCATATCGATTCTCCTTTCTCAAAATACTGAACCCGCTTCGCTGGATTTCCTTCCTCTATTATGTTTTCGTTCCCTTCGGCATAGCTCTCTTCAAAGCGAACATCGACGTCGCTATTCGCGTGATCACCGGAAATATCCGTCCCGGGATCGTGAAGCTCACTCCGGATCTGAAAAGCGACCTTTCCAGAATGATCCTGGCAGATTCCATCACTCTGACACCCGGCACATTGACTGTCGATGTGGACGACGAAGGAGCATTCTACGTGCACTGGATTTACGTGCGGGACGAAAATCCCTCTGAAGAGGAGATTTACGGATCCTTTGCATCTTGGGCAAGGAGGTTGGCGGATTGAGCATAACCCTTTTTTCCTGGACTGTCGGAATCTACGCCGTTCTGATCGTTCTCGTCTTTGGCCGTCTGATTTCCGGCCCGACGATTCCCGACAGGGCTGTGGCTCTTGACACGATGAACAGTCTCGTGGTCGCGATCATGATCGTCCTTGCCGCGGTGTACGATTCCGTCGTCATGGAAGATATCGCGATCGTGTATGCGGGGCTGTCTTTCGTCAGCACCATGTTCATCGCTCGTTACATCGAGGGGGGCATGTGACATGGGCATCGTTGAAGGGCTTTTTGTCTTGTTGTTTCTTTTGGTCGGAATTTTCTTCAATTCTCTCGGAGTTGTTTCCCTGTATCGCTTCCCTGACGTCTACACGAGAATGCACGGAGCAACGAAGTGCTCGACCTTCGGAAGTCTCTTCACAGGCTTGGCTGTAATCGTCTATACGCTCTTCCGCTATCTTTCGGCCGGCGAATCGCGCTTCCTCGTCCTTGCGATTCATACGTTCGTCGCGATGGCCGTGCTGCTTGTCACGAACGCAACGGGGGCACATGCGATCGCTAGGGCGGCTCACAGAAGTCGCATCGATCCGAAGTTCGCCGTTGTGGACCGTCTTGCGGAAAAGGAAGGAAGGAGGCGGAGAGCCGCATGATGCAGCTTCTTCATCTCTGTGTCCTCGTACTGATCGTGCTGGCGGGATTTTTCGCCATCTGGTTCCGAGATCTTCTCTCTTCGGCTCTGGCGCTCGGAGCTTTCAGTCTGTGCATGGCCCTAGAGTTTTATATCCTGCAGGCACCCGATGTGGCTATCGCCGAAGCTGCGATAGGCGCCGCTCTCAGTACGGTCATCTACATCATCGCGCTTCGCGCCTGCGGGCAGATCAGAAAGGGGAACGGAGGCGGCGTCAAATGAAAAAGACCATGTTCATCGCGGCGGCGCTGGTTCTCGGAGGCATCGTCTGGGGAGTACTCGACAACGTCCATCCTTTCGGCGATCCGTTGAAGACTCCCGTCGATGACTACTACATCGCTCACGCCCTCAAGGACCGCTCTTCCGAGAATATCGTCACCTCGCTGGTTTTCGATTACCGCGGGTTCGATACGATCGGAGAGGCCGCGGTCCTCTTTACGGCGCTGTGTTCTGTGACGGCTTTGTTCCGGCAAGGGGGGAGACGGGATTGAATCCTCTGTCTGTTGTTGTTCGTAAGGGATGTGACATCTTCGCGTGGTTTATGGTCGTCTTCGGAGCGAACGTCATCATTCACGGCGAT
Organism: Lactivibrio alcoholicus; assembly: GCF_055390895.1. Lineage (NCBI taxonomy): Bacteria > Thermotogati > Synergistota > Synergistia > Synergistales > Aminobacteriaceae > Lactivibrio > Lactivibrio alcoholicus. Next base: position 95,162 of record NZ_AP042471.1, on the reverse strand, counting down.
CTCACTCCGGGCGGAGGATTCCAGGGCGGCGCCATCGTTGCGACGTTCCTGACGTTCCTCCTTGTCGCATACGGCGGGAACCACCTCCTTTCGTGGGTCAATGAAAGGTTCTATACGAGCCTTGTCGGCTTCGGCCTTCTGCTTTTCATCGGCCTCGCGTTCATGGGTTTTCCCACGTCGTTTTTCTATAACTTCGTTTCCGTCACCCACGAAGCGGCCATGGCCGGCGGCGCACACGGAATCATTCCGCCTTCGGGAACCATCGCCCTTATGGATATCGCGGTCGGAATCGAAGTCGCCGGCGGACTTTCCCTGATCGTGATCTATATGTTCAAGGGTATCCGCCTGTACGAAACGAGTCCCGTCGGGACGGAGTGCGGCCATGATCGGTAATGCGCCTTTCATAGTCGTCGGCGTTCTTTTTCTGATGGGGACAGTGGCGATCCTTTCCGAGAGAAATCTCGTCAAGATATCCATCGGGGTCAGCGTTATCGCGTCCGCCATCAACCTTTTCCTCGTCGCGATGGGATACAGGAACGGCGGAGCCATTCCGATCCATTATCTCGCCGGGGCTCACGCAAAGGTCGTCCTTCCGATTCCCCAGTGTCTGACGTTGACCGCGATCGTCATCGCTCTCGCGACGACGGCGCTGATGCTCGCGCTGATCATGATGCTCTACAAACACTATGGCACTCTCGACGTCAATGAGATACGGAGGTTGCGCGGATGAACTGGAGCCAGCATCTTCCCGCACTTGTAGTCGCGTTTCCGCTTCTCGGGGCATTCGCGACGCCGCTCTTCTCGCTCGGCGGGAAGTTCCTCCGGAACCTCCTGTTCGTCGCGGTTTCGCTGGTGACCCTGATTATCGCGTTCCTCCTGTGGAGAAATGTCCTGCTTCACGGAACGATTCTGTATGTTATGGGCGGCGAATCGATTTCCCTGACGCTCCCTTCCGGGTTCGCCTTTCCGGTCAGGATCATGTTCGAGATCGACGCTCTCAGCGCCTTCATGGGGCTGACGGTCGCGATCGCGTCGTTCGCCGGGGCGCTCTTTTCGTTGCAGTATATGAACGGTTTCAGTGGCCTTCACCGTTTCGTCTCGCTCTATTTTCTCCTGACGGTCGGTGCGCTCGGGATGTCCCTGACGGGCGACATGTTCAACTTCTTCGTGTTCATCGAGATCGCCTCCGTCGCGTCCTTTGGTCTGATCGCCTTCTGGCGCGACAAGCCCGAGGCGATCGAGGCGAGCTTCAAGTACATGCTCCTGTCGCAGATCTCCGCGATGCTCATCCTGATTGCGGTCGGTTCGATTTATGGAAAGTACAACTTCCTGAATATGGCCGCGATAGCGGATGCCATCCAGATGACGACGGTCGACAAGCTGATTCTGGCGCTTCTCGTTTCGGCGCTTGCGATGAAGTGCGGTGCGTTCCCTATGAGCATGTGGATGCCCGACTCCTATGCCGAGTCGCCTTCGGGCGTCACCTGCCTGCTTGTCACGGTCAGCCAGGTGTCGCTCTACGGTCTGATCAGGGTGTGCTTCACGCTCTTTGGTACTGTTGCGCAAAACAGCTTCATTCCCTGGATCTTCATCGTCCTCGGGATGATGTCGATGTTCTTCGGGGTTACGATGGCGGTCATCCAGCACGAGATCAAACGCCTGATCGGGTATCATTCGATTTCCCAGGTCGGATACATGCTTCTCGCCTTTGGCGTCGGCCTTTCCGCGCTTCACGACCCCCGGGCCCTCGCGGATTATGGTTTCACGGCGCTGAAGGGCGGCCTCTTCCACATGGTGAACTACAGCATGTACAAGGGACTGCTCTTCCTCGCGGCCGGCGCGCTGTATTACGCCACGGGGACGAGAGATCTGGACCGCATGGGTGGGCTTGCCCGCCGGATGCCGTATACGACAGTCCTGTTCCTTATCGCGGCGGCGGCGATCTCGGGAATCCCGCCGTTCAATGGTTTCGTTTCCAAACTCCTGATCTACGAATCCGTCTTCACGGTCCATCCGGTTCTCAGCGCCGTGGCGCTCGTAACGTCCGTCCTGACGCTCGCTTCCTTCGTCAAGATCTTCCAGACGGCGTTCCTCGGTCCTGAGAAGAATCAGTGGAAATCCGTCCGCGAAGCGCCGGCCGGAATGGTTCTGGGAATGATGGTTTTCGGATTTGTTATCGTCGGATTCACTCTCTTCCCGTCCTGGACGATTTCCAATCTGATCGAGCCTGCTGCCAAAGCGCTTGTCGATCAGGCGGGCTACATCGGCGCCGTTCTTCACCCGTAAGGAGGTGGCGCGACGTGTTGGGCAAGATATACACCGGTTTCGGCTTCTGGGATGTTTCGGCGTGGATCGCGTTCTTTTTCATTGCGTCGTTCTATGCCCTGTGGCTTCGTTCCATGGGGAGACGCGACTACAAGAAGGGGACAGATCAGGACGAAATCTACTGGTCGGGGAACCCCGTTCCCGAGGACGGAGCGGATATAACGGTTCCCGCGTCATCGGCATACTGGGGATACAAGAAGGCGTTCACTCCTTTTTACAACGCGCTTGTCGCATTTCACAGCGGAATCACCACCGACTACGCTGGGTGGTTTGTCTTCGTTTCGGCCGTTATCTGCGCGCTTGCGGTCATATTTTAGGGGGTGATAAAGGTGAAACTCGAGAAGTATCTTGAAATCCTGCCGAAATCCCTCTGGGTGATGACCTGCAACAGCGGATCGTGCAACGGCTGCGACATAGAGATCGTCGCGACGATCAGCCCGCGGTACGATATCGAGCGCTTCGGCATGAAACTTGTGGGATCTCCGCGTCATGCGGATGTCCTCGTCGTGACCGGTCCGGTGACGAAATACATGAAGGACCGTCTGCTTCGGATCTATCGCCAGATTCCGGACCCCAAGGTCGTCGTGGTCGTCGGCAACTGCGGTTCTTCCGGAGATGTCTTCTACCGTTCGTACAATCTCGAAGGCCCGGTGGACCGGATTATTCCAGTCGACGTCTATGTCCACGGATGTCCGCCCCGGCCGGAGGCTATCACCGAGGGCGTGGCGAAAGCGGTCCTGAAGCTCGAGAGCAAGCGGAAAGAGCTTATCGAAGCGGCTCGGGAGGCAGTGGTATGATGCGTCGCAATCCTGATTATGCGAGCGAGGCTCTCTCCTCCGAGGATGTCGTATCCCGGCTTCGCGCGCGTCTCGAAAACGTTGCGGTAGAACGCAGGGAGCGATTCGGAGGACGGGAGAACTCTGTCCAGTATGTCGATCTGTGGATCCGACCTGAAAGAAGTCAGTTTCTTCGGGTCGTCGACGAACTTTTCGCCATCGATTTTCCCCATTTTCACGTGATTTCCGGCGACGATGTCGGGGAGAATATCCTCCTGAACTATCATTTCTCTCTGTTTAGAGTCGCCGCGCGCGGAGGACGGGTAGGTGTCTCCGTATGTGTCCTTGTGCCGAAATCCGATCTGAAGATCCCGTCGCTGTACGACAGGATTCCGGGAATCGAATACAGTGAGCGGGAAATGCGGGAAATGCTGGGTGTCGAGTTCGAGGGCTTGCCCATGAAAGGGTTCATTTTCCTCCCGGAGGATTGGGACGAGAATGTCAAACCGTGGCGTCGGGATGAAGAGGGGCTCAGTCCCGACATGATCCGAGATCTCTCCTAAAGGTGGAATGAACATGAGTGCCAAGACGTATACGGTGCCGATAGGCCCCGTCCATGTCGGACTCAAGGAACCCATAACGGCCTGGCTGGATCTTGACGGCGAAAGAATCGTCGGAGCGCGGGTACGCCCCGGGGCCATACATCGCGGAATTGAGCGTATGGGGCAGGAGCGGAATCCGATACAGGTGATCTATCTCGCGGAAAGAATCTGCGGTATCTGTTCGTTCAGTCACATCACGGCCTTCCTGAGAGCCGTCGAGGACGCCGCGCAGATCAGGGTTCCGGCGAGAGCGCAGTATATCCGTTCGCTTGTCCTCGAACTTGAACGCGTACATTCGCATATCCTTTGGGCGGGCGTTGCGTGTTACTCGATCGGTTTCGATTCGGCGTTCCAGCTCGGGATGCTCATGCGCGAAAGGGTCATGGACGTCCTCGAGACCTACACGGGGAACAGGGTCAACTACGGTGTCGGAACGGTCGGAGGCGTCCGATGGGATATAACGCCGGAGGTCGACACCGTCGTTCGCGACATGATCCGGTACTATCGAAACGAGTTCTCGGCGTTTTACGATATCGTGACGCAGGATCCGGTCGCGAAGGCGAGGATGCGGAACGTCGGAGTCCTGTCGTACGAGGATGCGATCCGGCACTGCGCCCTCGGTCCCACGGCGCGGGCGAGCGGCGTCAGGTGCGACCTCAGGTGGTCGGCGCCGTACGAAGCGTACGGGGATCTCGACGTGAAGCCCGTCGTGCCGCAGGATTACGTCGGCGAGGCGAGGGGAGACGTGTTCGACCGCTTCCTTGTTCGCGTCCTCGAGGTCTATCAGTCCCTCGATATAATGGAGAAAGTCCTCGATGGTCTGCCCGAAGGCGATATCGTCTTCGAGAAGAGCGTCGTCAAGGTTCTTTCCCTTCTCAAAAAGGCGGAAGGAACGGGGTGGGGGATCATCGAAGCTCCGCGCGGAGACGATTCCCATGTCGTTCATCTCACGTCCGGCAACGAGAACCTCACATGGTGGAAGGTCCGGGCACCGACATACGCCAATGCGGTTTCATGGCCCATCATGTTTATCGGGAACGATCTTGCGGACGCGCCGCTTATCATTAACAGCATCGACCCGTGTATCTCGTGTATGGAGCGCATGCTGGTCACGGACGCAGGCTCGGGAAACGAACAGATCCTGACCCGCGAGCAGCTTCTGAATATGAGCAGGGAAAAGACGAGGAGGATGATGCCGGCATGATATTCGATATGATCCTGAAGCTGGTCGCCGGTTCGGCGCTGATGCTTCTGGTCCTTGTGCTCGCGCTCCTTTTCGACGGAGTGGACCGGATCATCAACGCCCGGATGCAGCGACGCTGGGGGCCTCCTGTGTTTCAGCCGTTCTATGATGTCCTGAAACTGCTCGGGAAGGAAAACATCGTTCCTCGGCATGCCGTGTCGTGGGTGTTCAACAGCGCTCCCTGGATGGCTCTCGCGAGCATGCTCGTCGTGTTCCTGTATATACCCCTCGGATCTCTTCCCGCGATTCTCGGAAGCGAGGGGGATCTCATTCTTGTTCTGTACATGCTCGGATTCTGCGGCGTGTCGATGGCCCTCGGCGGATTCGCGAGCGGGAACCCGATCGCGAACGTCGGGGCGCAGCGGGAAATGATCCTGATGATGAGCTACGAGCTGCCGCTCGCGATCGTCGCGTCGACGCTCGCGTGGACCGCGTATCGGTACGGAATGCCCGGCGAGCCGTGGAGCCTCGAGACCTTCGCGGCGAACCCCGTATGGCATGTCGTCGGAAAGTCGGGAACGCTCGGGCTCCTGTGTCTCCTTCTGGCCCTCGTCCTCGTCGTTCCCGGGGAGACCGGGAAGGGCCTCATGGACATTCCCGAAGCCAAGACGGAAATCCTCGAAGGTCTTATCATCGAGTATTCCGGTTCCAACCTCGTCATGTTCAAGATTACCTTCGCTCTTCGCTCGCTGGCGATTTCGGCGATCATCACCGCACTCTTCATTCCGTGGTCGTTCGCGAGCCTGCTCGGGATATCCGGCTGCGTCCTGTTCGCCCTCGATTTCCTCTGGTTCTGGGTCAAGGTATTCGTGGTCCAGATCATCGTCGTCACGTTCATGCGTTCGTCTCTGGGACGCCTCAAGATATGGCAGGCGTCGCACTTCTACTGGGTGAACGTCGCGGGACTGTCCATCGCAGGTATGCTTTTGCTGTCCATCGACAGGATCTTCTAAGGAGGCGGACGACGTGGTTTTCAACAAGATGTCAATCGAACTCCTGCGGCAATGCGTCGATGCGCCGTTTACGAATCCGTTCCCGGTGGCGGCGATGCCCGATTCCCTGACCGACGCGCTTGCGGCCGCAGCGGAGGGGAAGATTTCCCTCACGCCACCGATCGAAACAGCCGGACGTTTTCGAGGAAGACTCGCATACGACAAGGCGAAGTGCATTGGCTGCAAGCTGTGCGTCAAAGTCTGCCCCGCGAACGCGACAGAATACCTGCCCGACGAGAAGAAGATCCGGATCCATCTCGATCGCTGCTGTTTCTGCGCTCAGTGCACCGAGGTCTGTCCGGTCAAGTGTCTCGCGATGACGAAAGATTTTCTCATATCTTCATACGATCGGAAGGCGCAGATTGTCGTCGATTCAGGCCCGGCCGGAACGGAAGCCGACGAGCACGCGGCAGTGAAAACGGTCTATCGGATCGACCCGGAAACGTGCATCGGCTGTACGAAGTGCGCGCGCAATTGCCCCGTCGGGGTGATTACGGGGACCGTCAGGCAACCTCACGTGATCGACGAAAAGACGTGTATCGGATGCGGCAAGTGTGCCGAGTCGTGCCCGAAGAACGCCATCAGTCCGGTCGAAAAGGGGCCGGATGCGACGGCGTAGCGTCGCATCGACCTGAAATATCTTCCAGCCGTCCGAAATCGAAGAGGGGAGCCGCCATGCGGCTCCCCTCTTTTCGTTCTTCCGCCGTTTTCGCGGCGTCTACCCGAGAAGGTCGTACCCGACGAGCCGTTTTCGGACTTCGTCCCGCCCCATGAGAGAGGCGACTTCGAAGATTCCGGGACTGACCTTCGCTCCGGTGATCGCCATGCGCAGGGGCATGGCGAGATCCTTGATCCTGATTCCTTTGGCGTCCGCCCAGTTCCTGGTGAATGCCTCGAGCGTCTCCGTGCTCCATGCCGGAGACGACAGAAGGGCCGAGAAAAACTCTTTCAGTCCTCCGCGTTGTTCTTCCGTGATGTCCTTTCCGTCGTACCGTTCCCGAACGACGTCGAACGAGAGAAAATAGGACGCGTAGGCCGCAAGCTCGCGAATTGTCTGCCCTCTTCCTCCCATCAGCGTGAGAGCGTCCCGGAGATACCGCCTGTCGAAGGCGTCAACGGACAGTCCTTCCTCCCGCCAGAACGGTTCGACGAGAGAGAGGCGTACATCTGGATCGAGTCGCTTTAGATGCTCCTGATTGATGAAGTTCAGTTTCTCCATATCGAAAACGGCGGCTTTCCGCGTTACCCTCGCGAGGTCGAAAAGAGTGGCGGCCTCGTCACGCGTGTAGATTTCCTTTTCATCTCCGGCGTTCCAGCCGAGGTTGCCGAGAAAGTTGAAGACGGCCTCCGGGAAGTAGCCCATGTCGCGGTATTCGTAAATGCTCGTCGCTCCATGACGCTTGGAAAGTTTCTTTTTGTCCTTTCCGAGAATCATCGGAAGGTGTGCAAAGACCGGACGTTCCCACCGGAGCGCGTCATACAGCAACAACTGTTTCGGAGTGTTCGAGATGTGGTCCTCGCCGCGGATGACGTGGCTGATGGCCATGCAATGATCGTCGACGACGACGGCGTAGTTGTATGTGGGCATACCGTCGCTCTTCATGAGGACGATGTCCTTGAGCGTCTCGCTCTGCATCTCGATATGCCCGTACACGACATCGTCGAACGCGAGCGTCTTCCCCTGAGGAACGCGGAATATCACGGCGTCGCCCTCTTTATAGGCGAGACCTTCGTCGACGAGTTGCCCGGCGTATTTTCGATAGAGATGAAGCCGTTCTGATTGTCTGTATGGTCCGAAATCACCTCCCCTGTCCGGTCCCTCGTCCCAGTCGAGGCCAAGCCAGACGAGGCCCGACATGATCGTATCCTCGAATTCCTTCGTGGACCTTTCCATGTCGGTGTCTTCGATTCTGAGAATGAACGAACCGCCTGTATGGCGCGCCCAGAGCCAGTTGAAGAGCGCGGTATGTCCGCCGCCGATGTGAAGGGCTCCGGTGGGGCTCGGTGCAAAACGAACCCTTGTCTTTTCCATGAATGAATTCCTCCCAGAGATCATTTCGGGAGCGATACAACGCCTTTTTTCTCCCATTAGGGTATTATAACCTGCGATACAGATGGAAGGGAGTTGATTTTCCTGACACGAACAGTTCTCCTCATCGACGGTCATTCTTTGGCCTTCAGAGCCTTCTACGCTTTGCCGGAGCTTTCGGCGCAGGACGGAACGCCGACGAATCTCCTTCACGGGTTCATGTCCATGCTTCTCAAGACACAGGATACATGGAATCCCGATTCCACGATCGTCGTCTTCGATGCGCCCGCGGAGACGTTCCGACACAAGATGTACCCCGATTACAAGAAGGGGAGAAAGCCGACGCCTGAATCCTACAAGATTCAGATTTCGCTCCTTCAGGAGCTCCTGAGAATGACCGGATATCCCCTCGTTATCCGTGAGGGCGTCGAAGCGGATGACGTCATCGCTTCCATTGCGTGCAGAATCGCTTCGGAGGGGAACGTGTCGATCATTCTTTCGTCGGACAAGGATCTTTTCCAGATTTTGCGGGATGGAGTCAGAATCATCCGACCGATCAGGGGGATCACGACATTCAACACGTACGACGAGAATTCCTTCCGTGACGAATACGGCTTCCCCCCCTCGTCGATGCCGGACTATCTCGCCCTCCTCGGAGATAGTATCGACAACGTTCCTGGAGTTCCTGGAATCGGCGAAAAAACCGGACGTCAGCTCATCTCCGACTACGAGACGCTTGAAAATCTCTACGACCACCTCGGATCGCTCAAACCATCGACAGGTGCGAAACTCGACCAGAACAGGGATCGCGCGTACTCGAGCCGGGAACTCATCCGGTTGAGGTGCGAACTTTCATTCGGGCAGGACGCTCAGTCGGCGGAGGCGGTCGATCCTTCAAGGGCCGGAGAATTCTGCAGGCGGCTCGGTCTGCAGAAGATTCTCGGACAACTGCATGTGCGTCAGAAAGAGGTGATCGCCGAGCCTCGCGCCGGATATACGCAACCCTCCCATGTCGTCGAGGTTTCTTCCGAGGATCTGTTCGGCGAAGCGGAACTTGCGCTGGTCCATACGCTTTCTGAATCAGAAATGGGCGGGGAGGAGGAGATTAGCGTGTCTTCGCGCGACGGAAGGACGTGGAAAGGGAGTACCCTTCCGCCGCTTCTCGTCGAGCGGATGAAACGCGTCTCTCTCGTGACGGACGATTATAAAAGAGTTTTGTCTTCCATTCCGAGCGGCGTTCCCGTTCCGAAGAGCGTCTTCGACCTGAAGACGGCACATTATCTGTTGCACCCCGACATTCCGGCGCACGATTATCAGTCGCTTCTTTCGTCCGGCGACATTCCGGCCTCGGCGAAGGCGACTCCGTGGGCTCTCAAGGATTTCCTCGCATCCGGCCTGGACGCGTGCGACGGCCTGTCGGACGTCATGACGACGATCGATATCCCTCTACTTCCTGTCCTCCGGGACATGGAATGTTACGGAATCCGAGCGGACAGGGAACGGCTCGGGGAGCTTTCAGAAAAGCTCGGGGAACGAATCTCGTCTATCGAACGGGAGATCCGTTCGTATGCCGGGACGGAGATCAACCTGAACTCCCCGAAACAGGTCGCGACGCTCCTTTTCGAGACGTTGTCCCTTCCGCCGCTCAAAGAGACGAAGACGGGCTTTTCGACGGATGTCCACGTGCTCGAGGAACTCGCCGCGATGACGACGATCGATGCGACGGTTCCGCGACTGCTTCTCGAGCATCGCGAGGCGACGAAACTCCTCACGGGATTCGCTGTTCCTCTCCGGAACGCGGCCGACCCAGAAAGCGGGATCATCCGGGGCGTCTTCGAATCGACGACGACGGGGACGGGGCGATTGAGCAGCAGGGATCCGAACCTCCAGAACCTCCCGGCGTACGGTGAATGGGCGTCGAAATTGAAGGAGTGCCTCGTCCCTCATGACGAGGCACGGGTTTTCGTCGCGGCGGACTACTCGCAGATCGAACTCCGGGTTCTCGCCCATCTGAGCGGCGAAGAGCGTCTCAGGGAAGCGTTCGCCGCGGGAAGGGACATCCACACGGAGACGGCGTCTCTTATATGGAACATGGTCCCTGAAATGGTCTCTCCGGAGTTGCGGAGGACCGCAAAGATGGTGAACTTCGGAATTCTGTACGGGATGAGTTCGTTCGGTCTCGCATCCCGTCTGGGCATCAGCCGCCCCGAAGCTTCGAAGATCATCGACCGATATTTTTCCGCGCTTCCCCGGGTACGGCGGTATATCGAGGAGAGTTTCGAAGATGCTAGGCTGCGCGGATATACGAGAACCGTCGCCGGTCGAATCCGTCCTTTGGCCGAAGTGCCCCTCAACCAGAGAGACAAAGGGAGTCTCAAACGGATTGCCGTCAACAGCCCCATTCAGGGAACGGCGGCGGATATCGCCCGGGTTGCGATGCTTCGCTTTCACGGACGTTTTTCCGGCGATCCGGACACGAAACTTGTGCTCCAGATCCACGACTCCCTCGTGTGCGAATGCAGGGAGGCCGACATGGAAAAAGTGACGGAGGAACTCGTCCGCATTATGGAAGGGGCGGCGAACCTCGATATTCCACTGAAAGTCGAACCGAAACACGGGAACAGCCTGGCTGCCGTATAATGCGACTCTGGAGCGGCAATCGGGAAGTATGATACAATACCGCATCGGAATTGCGGTTTTTATATTCATTATAGAGAGGAAGATGCTCTTTGTTTATGAGGACCTTGCGGCAACAGATGCGCTGGATTATGTTGTCCGTTGCGATTCTGTTCGTGCTCTCCATTTTCGGCTGGTACGGCTTCGACGGGACCCGCAGAAGGTCCGGCGGCGAGAACGGGATTCAGGACTATGCGGTCGCCGAGGTGAACGGAAAAAAGATCATGCGTTCGACTCTCGAGGAGAGCCTTCGACACTACGTCGAGCGTTCGAACATTTCCGATGTCGGCTCGGATGACATGCCGCGACTCCGGCGCGACACCCTGGACGGGATCGTCGTCCAGATGCAGCTCGAAGAGGAAGCGAAGACGCAGGGGGTCAAGCCGACGGAAGCGGATATCGACAAGGCGGTTGCGAAAATCGCCGACAACTTCCCGACGAAGGAAGCGTTCCAGCAGTATCTCGAACAAACCGGCCTGAGAATGGCGGACCTCCGCAAGAACGTGTCCGAGCAGCTCTCCCAGCAGAAGCTCATCGAGACGGCGCTTGCGACAGTGAAGGTTACGAGCGATGATGTCTTCTCGTTCTACGACAAGACAAGGGATCTCTTCTTCCGTCAGCCTGCCGGAGTCAAACTGAACTTTGCCCGCTTCAGATCGAAGGACGTCGCGCAAAGAGCCCGGACGGCACTTCTGCCTTCGTCGGCGTGGAACGGGGTACTGGCTTCCGTCGCGTCTGCGGACGTTCTCGAGAAGAACCTCTACGAAGCGCCGGTCTTCATCCCGGATACCGGATTCGTCGACAAGCTCGCATCTCTCGCGAGTCTCGACGTCGAAGTCCCGAGTCTTCCCGTCGGTCTGAAGGACGACGATTTTCTCGTTCTCGTCAAGCGCGAAAATCTTTCCGCGCGGCTTCTTCCGTTTGAAGAGGCAAGCAAGGATGTCATCGATCTCATGCGTCGCCAGGGGCAGCAGAACGGGAAGACCGAGTCGCTCCTGTCGCAGCAGAGACCCGGAGGGACAGGAGCCGCTTCCGATGTTTCAGACGAGGATATCCGCGCGTTCTATGAAAAGGCAAAGGAAATTTTCTTCCGCAAGCCTGCGGGCGCGAAGCTGAACTTTGCGCGTTTCAAGTCCCGGGAGACGGCGGAAAAGGTTCACGACGCACTCCTGCCTTCGGCAAACTGGAACCGGATCATGGACAGCATTTCTTCCGCGGACCTTCTCGAGAAATCGCCCTCGGAAGCGCCGATTTTCGTCCCCGATACGGGGTTCGTCGATAAACTCGCTTCGATAGCGAGTCTCGACTTCGACGTTCCTTCCGGGCCGATCGCTCTTGCGAGCGATGACGTGATTCTCGTCCTGAAGCGCACGAAGGTCGACGCCCGTGTCCTGTCGTTCGACGAGGTAAGCAGGGATGTCCATGATCTTGTTCTGCGCCAGAACCAGCAGTCCGCCCAGACGGAATATCTTCGGAAACTAAGGTCGCAGGCGAAGGTGACGATTCTCGACGCGAGCATCTTTCCCGCAGCCGAAGTGTCCGGAGATATAGATATCAAGCCCGGGACCGCAAGTGGAGATGTGAGTCAGGACAAGAAATAGCGGATCATGAAACCTTGACAGAACAGGCGCGGCTGATAGAATAGAGCCCGTCTGTCCGGACGGTGGGTTGGCCGAGTAGGCTGAAGGCACTCGCCTGCTAAGCGAGTAGGGGGGCATAAACCTCCCTCGAGGGTTCGAATCCCTCACCCACCGCCATTATTTCTTCTGGAAGCCCGGGGTCCTTCCATCAGGAGGATCCTTTTTTGTTCTCGATCCTGGTCGCAATCTCGCGATCTTCGTTTCCCGATACCGTGCCGCCCAGGAAGCGCCTTCCCCCGTCGAAGCGTTACGATCCCCGACATTTTTTCAAACTTCCTTCGTTCCGAAAATGAGAAGGAGTAAACGGGAGGTAAGCGCAAAGAGAGGTGTTTCATGAGTAAAGGCGACGAATTTGTAAGCAAAGGTCTATGTTTTGCATAACGATCACGACCTTCGTTTGTCCGGAGAAATCGCTTGCGGGGTTCTCATTCCCGTGCTATCATTCCTTTTGCTGTGTGATCGAGGCAGCGCGGTTTGTGCTGGTAGCTCAATAGGATAGAGCAAAGGCCTACGGAGCCTTAGGTTGGGGGTTCGAATCCTCTCCAGCACGCCATTGAGTTCAGCGGGTGCCTTTTCCCGTTGTTATAGAATGAGCCGGACGCGGAATCGCGATCCGGCTCATGGTTTTTCTGTAACCCGCCGTGACACACGCAAGGTCGTACGAGTTCAGCCGCCAGTGCACGGAACAACGTGCGTCCTCTTCGGTCGTTGATGTGTTTTGGCGGAGTATCATGGGGAGGAAACCTGACATGGACCTCAAATGCTTCAAGTCGTACAGACGTGGCAGAAGAATCACGATTATCATCCTTCTTTGCGGGCTTCTGTCGCCGCTGCTTTTCGCTCTTCGGGGGGATGCGCAGCCCTTTCGGATCGCGTTTGTCGGCGATATTATGGTACACGCGCCGCAACTGGAAGCCGCCAGAGACGGACGAGACGGAACCTACGATTTTTCGCCGCAGCTGGCACCCATGAAACGGGTGCTCGCATCTGCGGATCTTGTTGTCGGAAACCTTGAAACGACGCTTGCGGCGGGGATCCGTTCCTTTTCCGGCTACCCCTGTTTCAATACGCCCGATTCTCTCGTGAGTGCGCTTGCCGATTGCGGTTTCTCCGTTCTCACGACGGCGAATAACCATTGTCTTGACAGTCGCGGGAGAGGCGCCGAACGAACCAGTGAGATTCTTGACACGATGGGGCTTTCCCGGGTCGGAGTCCGTCTCGGGAAAGACGCGCGCATCGCGCTCGAAGTCGAAAAGAATGGGATCAGGCTCGGGTTTCTTTCCTATACGTACGGAACCAACGGGATAACGCTCTCTTCAAATGCTTCCATCATTGTTCCGACGATCCAGGGGGCGGATGTCGCCGACGAGATACGGAATGCCCGGAAGCCGGAAACGGATCTCTTTGTCGTCGGATTCCACTTCGGGCAGGAATATTCCCCGAAGCCCTCGAAGGACCAGCGTGACGTTGCGGCGCTGGCGTTCAGGGCCGGTACCGATATCGTCATCGGGACGCATCCGCATGTGCTGCAACCAGTCGAAATTTCGAGAAATTCTCGTTCCGGCCGAATTCGTGTCGTCGCGTACTCGCTCGGGAACTTTCTCTCGTCGCAGCGGACGAAACCCAGGGACAGAAGCTGCGTGCTTTTTATCGACGTCGAAAAGCGGCGGACAGGCGTTTTCATCACGCGTGTCTCGATACTCCCCATATGGACCAGGTGGGGACGGGGAAACGCGACGCCCCGGATCGCCGTAACACCTCTCGTTCATGAAGTTCGGCGACTTGCCGGACGTCGTGACCCCGGCGGAATCTCGGAGATCCGGAATCTGCGGGCGATCGAGGAAAGCGTTTGCCGTTCGCTCCTTGTCTGTCATCGCGCGGAACCCGACGGCTCGTACACACTGTGGAAGGAGAATCAGGAAAGATGAAACGTTCGTCGTTGTTCTTGTCCGGGAAGTTTTTTGTCGCAATCTGCCTGCTTTTTGCCATCTTCGCCCCGGTCGGGGATTCTGCGGAAAGATGGATTCGCCGTGACGAATTCTGCGTCGCCCTTCTCGAAGCACGCGGCTTTCCCACCGAGGGACTGCGGACTCCGGCGAGCGCCTATAGGAAGGCCCTCGATCAGGACCTCGTCCCCGTCCTCGGACGTCCGGACGCATTCATGACGCGCCGTGAAGCGCTCCGGTACGCGATCCAGAGTCTCCATCTCACCCCTGAAGCGACTCTGCTCCAATCATATCCTCTTCCATTCGGCGACATTTCGGGGCTCTCACAGTACGAGCGCGGCTGTCTTGCGGTCGCTGTTTCCCTCGACCCACAGATCGTCCGTCCTGGGAAACTCTTCAATCCGGACAGAAAGGTATCGCACGGAGAGGCCGAATACTGGTTGCAGGCGATACGGAAGGCCTCCGGAGGAATGACGCTCCATGTCGTTCTCGAAGAAGAGAAGGGGCTTTCGCTCATCGTTCACAGAGAGAACGCCTTTTCTCGTTTCGTCCAGTGGCGGACGCTCATGGACGGATTCTCCGCGCGCGAGGAAGCTTCGGCGGTTGCGGACAGGATGAGGGCCGCGAAACATACGGTCTTCGTTGACAACAGCAATTACGAATGGAGGATCCGGTCCGACCTGTACGACGAAAAGCCGAAGGCCCTCCGTCTTGCCGCACTCGGGAAGAAGATGGGGGCGGTCAACGTTCGCGTCCTTCCGTATCAGCCGATCGTCGAGGCGACCGGCGGGCCGAGATTCTGGGTCGCGCTCGTCCTTGACCCCTCACGGTACGTTCTCGAGCCGATCATCGCTCCGGACGGCATCTCGACGCTCTGTCCGCTGAGCGACATGGACGGCGGTTTCAAAGCAGCCGTCAACGGAGGATATTTCACCAAGTCGGCCGCAGACAAAGGGTATCCCATCGGAACGTTGATGATGAGAAAACGACTTCTGAATGCGCCGTATCGCGGACGGACCTGTCTCGGCTGGAGCCGACTCAACACGGCCGCTTTCGGAATGGTCGAGTGGGAAGGAACGGTCAGTCATCCGTCATTCGGAGAAAAGCCGATTTCATCCCTCAACAGAATTTCGAAAGCCGACGCCCTGCATCTCTTTACGCCCGAATACGGCGGGTCGACACCGGTATCTTCGAGACCGACCCAGGAGCTTGTGTTGCGAAAAGGGCGATGCGTCGAGCGAAGGAGCGCGGCAGGGCCGATATCCCAGGGATCGGTCGTCATTGTGGGGTACGGCGAAGCGGCGGGAGAACTCTCGAACATCGCTCCCGGAGACGCCGTCGAAATCCGGCAGAGCCTGAACAGGGGGGATGCGGACTGGAACAAGTGCGACTCGATCATCCAGGCCGGGCCGTTTATTCTCAGCAACGGCGTGATCCAGAGCGATAACGAAAATCTGAGCTCGGGCATCACCGAGAGACGACACCCCAGGACGGTTATCGGACTCACCGACCGTGGGAAGTGGATGCTTTGGGTCGGAGACGGCAGAAACCCGATTCACAGCATCGGTTTCACACTGGACGAGGCCGCGAAGCTCCTGCAGAAATACGGAGTGGTATACGCGTTGAATCTCGATGGCGGGGGCAGCAGCGAAATGATCTACAGAAACCGGATTGTCAACCTTCCGTCAGAGGGCAAGGAGCGTGTCGTGAGTTACGGAATAGGCGTACGGCCCAGGATGGCGAAATAGCGTATCCGGATAGTGCGACACTTCATCGCTTTCGGCTTGAGTGCCCGTACAACTTGCTGTAAGCTTCCAAACGGAGGTGAGTTGAAATGCCGATAGTCGAGGTTCATTTGTTCGAGGGCAGAAATGGAGAACAGAAAAGGAAACTCGTTTCCGAGATGACCCGGGTCATCTGCGAGGTGCTGGACGTGAAACCGGAGGTCGTTCGCATCATTCTGGACGAGATGTCCAAGGAGAATTTCGCCATTGCAGGAACTCTCGTGTCGGAGAAGAAATCCTAGAAGGGGAGAGGTGCTGGCGGAATGGTTTTTCGTCGGTCGGGTCCTGTCTTCGGAATCCCGGTCGTAATACTCGTTCTTCTATTGCTGGACGGCGGTTGCGACGCCGCTTTGTCCGGGGATTTCATATTCCGAAGTCTTATTCACCGGTTTCATCCCGATGCGATTGAGCTTGTTCTCGATGCCGAACCCGATGAAACGGGAGCCGTTCGGCGCCTGTACGCAGCCCTGACGGGAGCGGTCTACGAAGGCATCAGGATTGATTCGCTCAGTCTCGAGGCTGTTTTTTGCGTCTTCCGCACCGTTCGCGACAGCGGAGGAACCGAGCTTGCGGAACTGGCCTCCTCAGTGAACGGCTACTTCGATGCGCGTCTTCGGGAAAGGGACCTGAACGATTTTCTCGTGGGCAGGGTCGTCGACGGAAATGGCGACGAAAAATGGAAGAAGGTTCGTGTCGACTTTCTTCCGTCGCGCCTGAGCGCGAGAGGGTATTATTCGAACTCGGGACTCACGGCCCTCGTCGAGCTTGACGGCATGCTTGAGCTCGTCGACGGCACGCAGGTGATTCTCTCGGATTATGCTCTCAGGATCAACAACGCAGACCAGGCGTCGTTCGTGGAGGAAGCGATCCGGAAAGCGCAGCCGTTGCTTGATTTCAGGAAATTTCCATTTCCAGTCGTTCTCAAATCCCTTGTGATAACGGACGACTCGATTTCTCTCGCAACACGAGTTCCGCCAAAACGGTTCAAAGGAATCGTCTTCAGG
This sequence comes from Lactivibrio alcoholicus, assembly GCF_055390895.1. NCBI lineage: Bacteria > Thermotogati > Synergistota > Synergistia > Synergistales > Aminobacteriaceae > Lactivibrio > Lactivibrio alcoholicus. The sequence goes on along the minus strand of NZ_AP042471.1, from coordinate 78,145 downwards.
TATGGAAAGTCAGGGAGGCAGCCATGATCTGTAAAAGAAGCGCTTTCCGCAGAGCTTCTCTGACTGTCGTCGTTTGCGTTTTTCTCTTGGCGGCCGATTCGGGACTTGCGGCGGACTCTGATACGGCTGCGTTCAACGAAACGATGCGGCGATACTTCCCGAAGAGCGCGATCAACACCGTTCTCTACGAGAGCGACGGAGCTCCGCTCAATCGCGTATACGTATGCGCCGAGCATCCCGAAATCTCGGGAACGATCTATGAACGGATCCTTCTCGATCTGAAAGGGCTTCGGTATGGTTACGTCAACGACCAGATCCGGATCGAGTCCGTATCGTCGGCCACAATCGGGGGGTCTCTGACGAAGGCTGAATTCGAGCGCGTTCTTGCGAAGGAATTCCCATCCCTCAGAAGCCCGAAGGTGACGTTTTCGAAAAAAGCCATCGATATCTTCGGGGTGTACGAAAAGAGCTATCTGGTGCGGGTCCGTGCGCTGATGAGGTTTCGCGGGCGATACGAAGTCGATTCGAAGACCGGAACCGCAGGGCTCGTCTTTTCGGACGTAACCAACGACAACGCCATGGTCTCGGCCGGAGAGATCGCCGCCGCTCTCGAGAGATGCAGCCCGAAACTCGATTTTCGTTTCCTGCCCGGGAATCCGCCCGTCCGGCACGTCATTGTCGACGAAAACAGGATCTGGTTCAGCACGATCGCGCGCTGAGAACGCAGAGGAGGATACGGCACGTGTCAGAAAAAAGACCGTTTCTCGAAACAGCCAAAGAATTCGTCGCGGCGTTTTTCCACGGTTCCTTCGTGAGCAAACGCATGGCCGTTGTCCGCAAGGAAGCCTTCGACGTCAACGACAACCTCATGCTCCTGCTTTTCGGCGATTTTCTCGGGATTCCGAATCCGGTTTCCTATTACATGCTCGAACTGCTTCCGTATGTGATGGAAGATCTGGTCCCGTGGGAACGCAGGATGCAGAACAGAAAATACATCGTCGCGGAAAAAGCGGCGCAATACGATTTCGATTAGGGGAGACGGAGAATGTCAGTGAACCGTCCGTTCATTTTCTTCGGCGGCAAGGGAGGAACCGGCAAGACAACCTGCGCCGCCGCGTATGCGTACTGGCGTGCATCCCAGGGATCGCGAACTCTCGTCGTGTCGACGGACCCCGCGCATTCTCTCGCGGATGCGATGGGAGTGCCGATCGGTCCCGAAATCGTGAGAATCAGGGAGAATCTCTGGGGAATCGAGATCGACGCCGAACTCGAATCGCGGAAATACGTCAAATCGATACAGGACAAGATGCTTTCGATCGTCAGCGCCGGAATCGTCGACGAGATCAAACGCCAGATCGAAATCGCGTACGCATCGCCGGGTGCCGAAGAAGCGGCTATCTTCGATAAATTCGTCGAACTCATGGAGTCCATCGGCGATCCGTATGACATGATCGTGTTCGATACCGCTCCGACGGGACATACGTTGCGTCTCCTGTCGCTTCCGGAGATTCTGGGAGCGTGGATCGAGCATCTGATCGACAAGCGGGCGAAAGCGATGCACCTTATGGAGATGGCCGCGCGATATGACAGGGATCTTCAGGAGAAGATCAAGGACGATCCGATCATCACTACACTCAGAGACAGACACGATAAGTTCGTGAAGGCGCGCGGCCTTTTGACCGACCCCGAAAAGTGCGTGTTCTGTTTCGTTTTGAACGCGGAGAAGCTCCCGATTGTCGAGACGCAGCGTGCAGTCGCCCTTCTCGAAAAATACGGAATCCCGATCGGATCGGTGGTGGTCAACAAGGTTTTCCCGCCGGAATCCGGGAGTTTTTTCCGGAAACACAGGGAATCCCAGATGGGATATCTTGCACGGATCGAGTCTCTGTTCGGAAAATATGGCGTTATCTGTCTGCCGTTTCTGGAAAGCGACATTCAGGGAATGCAACAGATCAGTATCATGGCGGATCGAATCAAGGAGATTGATGTCCGATGATTCTCGACAAACTGGAGAACGCGCAGAACTATTACGGCATGGGATGCGGAATGAGGAAAGCGTTTGAGTTTCTCATTTCAAATGACATCCGTTCCCTGAAGGACGGCAGGTACGATATCGACGGAGAGAAAATCTACGCACTCCTGCAGACGGTATCCACCCGGAGATCGGATCTTCTGGATTTCGAAAACCACGGACGTTTCGTCGATATTCAGATGACGCTGAGCGGAGAAGAGGTTATGGAATGGGCTCCCCTCGAGGAACTCGTCAAGGTACGAGCATACGATGTTGGAGACGATTGCGCTCTCTGGCGTGGCGCGGGGCAGCCCGTCAGGGCGACGAACGGCGTTTTCGCGGTCTTTCTGCCAACCGATGCGCATAAGCCCTGCGTCGCACCGGGAGAGCCGGGAGAGGTCCGGAAAGTCGTCGTCAAGATTTCAGTGGAAGAAGTGATGGAGTAATGGCCTTACGGTTTCTGAGCGCCTGTTTCTGTTTCCTTTTCGTCCTTTTCGCCCCCTGCGAAGCCGGGGTGTTCGGCGAAAGTCCGGAACGACGATACATGGAATCGCACCGCGATGCGGATGAGACCGCTCTCCGGATCGCGACGATGGAACGATACTTCGGGACGCTGAAGAAATCGCTGTCCGCCGAGCGGATTCAATCGTACGCGACGTATGTCGAAAACGAATCGGCCTCGTTCGGAGTCGATCCGTTTCTCGTCGCGGCGGTCATGATCAACACGTCGGACCTTGAATGGACTTCGCGGGAAAACAAGCGGTACGGACTGATGCGGATCGACTGGGACAAGCACAGAAAATGGATCTATCGGGATTATCCCAACGTCCGTTCTCTTCGTATCCTGTTCAAGCCGGTGATCAACATTCGCATCGGCGCGCGGATCCTGAAAGATGACCTCGTGAAGAACGCGAACGACATCGATCTCGCGCTTGAGCGGAACTACGCGTGGGATACGCTGTCCGCCCCTCAGGAAATCCATACGCACTATCGGAATATGGTCGTCCTTTTCCGTGAGTTGAGGGAGAAACGCGGCGTGATGCAACTCCCCGGAGTCTCTGCACCGGTACCCGACGGAGGAAAGTGACCGTGGTACGGGTTGCGTGCGTGCAAATGCGTGCAGGCGAACCCGGGGATCGCCGGACGACTGCCGACAGGATTCTCGGATTTCTCGAACGTTCTGCACGTGAGGGGGCGGAACTCGTTGTCTTTCCGGAAGCGGCGTATCCCGCCTACTACATCGGACCGGGGATGGATCGCGCGAGAACGCTCGTTGCGGAAAGCGAGGAATTCCTCGATGCCGTGTCGCGAAAGGCCCGTAGCCTTGGCGTCTATGTCGCCATCGGCGTACTCTGTCCGGAGTGGGATGGGCGCATATCGAACAGCGCTTTCCTGATTGATCCGGAAGGGATGATTCTGGCTCAGGCGCGGAAGAACAACATGTGGCACTTCGACTCCCGATACGTATGCCAGGGACATGAATATCCGGTCGTTCCCACGCCTCTCGGCGTCGTAGGGCTGATGGTTTGCGCTGACGGCCGCGCTCCGGAGATTGCTCGTATACTCGCCCTCAAGGGGGCGGACATCATTCTGGATCTCGCGAATCTGACGGGCAGCGGAAGTCTCTCGAACCCTCAGGTCGAGTACATGTTGCCTGCGCGGGCGAGAGAGAACGCAGTCTGGCTCGTTGTGGCGGACAAGGTCGGTCTCGAGTCGAAGACAGTCTTGAACTGTGGTTCGAGCCGCGTCATCGACCCGTGGGGACGGATCGCCGCGTCGCTGGACGCTCGCGAGGAGGCCATACTGCATGCAGCGATCGATGTTTCGCTTCCACGTCCCACACTCCCTCCCCGTCACCCGGAACGATATTCTCTCCTCGTCTCGAAGCGGGATCCTCTGCCGCGAAGGGATCTCTCTCCGTACCGGGAACTGTTGTGCGGCATCGTCCAGTATCCGTTCCGTTCAGGAGAGGAGTACGGAACGAAAGCGAAAGAATTCCTGGAGATTCTTCAGGACCAGGGGTATTCGGTTATCTGCCTGCCACGGCTCGAACCGGATGGATCCCATGACGACGTCGTCAGGGCGCTCCTGCCGTATATCGACGACGGACATCTCGTCGTTTTCGGCGTCTCCGGAAAAGCAAAAAACTGCGGAGTCACCTTCATCTCTTCCGGCGGCGTCAACGCGGTATTTGGTGGGAATGATGCTGTCAAGGCGCGCGATACGCCGCTCCTTCGGTGCGGAGCGCTCTTCGGTGACGAAGGCTTCGTCCCGGAGGCCGCTCGATGTCTGATGCTCGATGGCGCGGAAGTCGTTTTCTGGTATGACACGGGACACGACCAGGCTGCCGAATTGCTTGCCCGGACTCGCGCGGCGGAAAACAGGGTGTATTTTGTGCGAATGTGTTCGATTTCTTCGAACGACTCGGCGTGTATTGTCGCACCGAACGGCAACGTGATCGCATCGACAGTTTCCGGAGAAGAAATGGCAACGGGAGCGATGATAACCCCCGTTCTCTCGTCGATGAAAATCGTCGTCCCTGGGACAGACGTCGTCGGGAACAGATTCCCGGAGGATTACCGCGTTCTTGCGGACGTGTCGTCATGACCAGACCTGACTCGGAGGTCGTTACCCCGGAGGATGTAGCGTTCATGTCCGCGGCTGTGCGGATGGCCCGTATCGCCGCGGCGAAAGGCGAGGTTCCCGTTGGAGCCGTTGTCGTTCGCGACGGAAGGACAGTATCCGCCGCCCATAACGAGAAGAGCGACGACGTGACCTCTCATGCGGAAATCGTGGCGATTCGACGGGCGAGCTGGGTCTTGGGGACGTGGAACCTCTCGGGGTGTACGCTTTACGTCACGCTCGAACCGTGCCCCATGTGCGCGGGGGCACTCGTTCTCTCGCGCATTCGCCGGGTTGTGTTCGGATGCTTCGATCCGCGCGCGGGTGCGTGCGGATCGTTGTACGATATTCCCGAGGACGGACGTCTGAACCACCGGTGTATTGTGACGAGCGGCGTTCTTGCGTCGGAGTGTTCGGAACTTCTTGTAGCCTATTTCCGGGAAAGGCGAAAGAACATCTGATGCGAAGCGTTCTTGCTTTCTGCCCGGTCCCGTGTATAATAACTAGCGGTTTTTTGTCCGGAGAGATGGCCGAGCGGTTGAAGGCGGTCGACTCGAAATCGACTAGGGGGAAATGAACCTCGCAAACCGTTGCAAACACTGATTTCTCTCTTTTCAAGGTCCGGAATACACCGGTCGACTGCATGAAAATGAAATCCGTTTAAGCTGATATTCCGAAGCTCCCGAGAAATCGGGGGCTTTTTTGTTTCCGGCAGTCTTGTAAACATTCCTCCGAAACGCTGACAACGATGTCCTGATGTCTTCCTGATTGTCCATCCCGGAACCGTTTTGTGACATCCGACTCGGGACTCATTCGTTTTTCAAGGATCATGGTAAACTTAAGATTTATCTTATAACAGAGTCTTAAGACCCATCTTGTAAATGTGCATAACTTTCCCCTGTGGATACGGTGGATATGTGGGCAATTGCGCAGGTATGACCATGATATAATCTTCTTGCAGCGCGTAATTGTGAATACTCCGACTCGTTGACCACGAAAAGAGGACGATGCGATGGAGCTTGAAAACCGAGACGATGGTATTCTTTCCGAAGAATGGAGCCTCAAGAGGTATGCATCTCTCTTTCGGCGCGGTCCGAATCTTCGACGGGAAATCACGCGCAGAGAAGAGGAATTGCGGCTTCCGGCGCTCGGGGCGGCTGTCGGAATGGATTTTTCAAACGTCCGCGTTCAAGGAACACGAACAATGCATGTCATTGAAAACGTAGTTGATAAAATATGTTTCACTGACAGTAAAATAGCAAGACTTCGAACAGAACTTATGCTTTACGAAACAATCATAGCCACACTGACAGATAAGCAAAGAACCTTTGTCGAACTCAAATACGAGCTTGGCATGAGGTTTGAAGACGTTGCGATTTTCATGCACATAAGTTTGGACGGAGCGAAATATTACGCGAGAAAAATCTTGCCTATCGCGGAAAACGCGCGGAAGCGTCATCTAGGCAATCAGTCCATAGAACAGATATGATACAAACTACACTTTATTACGTATTGACAAGTATGATATTATTATGCTGGAGCAAAGTGTAAAGAGCTGGATATCCGGGAAAACATCCGGGGAGTCCGGCTCTTTTTTTATGGGGATGGAAGGGAGGTGAAAGACATGGATCTTCGGGGAATGATCATCGAGCGGAATGGATCTATCCGGCGTTTTGCGCAGGAAAACGACTTGAACTTGACGAGCTTGTACGGACTTTTGGCGCGGAAGCGCAACGCTTCAAAAGCCGTCATACAGTCGCTTGAATCTGTGTTCGGTCCTATCGTCGGATCTTTTTTTGACAGTGACGGGATTTTGCTTCGGAAGTAGCGGACACAAAAAAAACCGCTCCGGCGGCAGTCCGGAAGCGGTTTAGAAAGGAGAGATCGTCATATATGAAGAATATCACAAATGTCAATTCATTGCAAGCACCAACGAATGATTATCACTGCAATACCGCGTCGAAACTGTCAGAAACATTCGAGAAAATACTGAATGAACGAATTGCACTGAGCAAGGATGTAATTCACTCGATGAACTCTATCAATCGGTGGAATTGCTCTTCTGCAATTCGTTCAAGCGCAATGAGGCTTGCAGGAGAAGTAAAGGTGTATCTCGACAAGCGAGTTGATATTGACGCGCTCGTTCAAAAATATGGTATCTCAAACGCCGTTGAAATAGCGGAAACAAAACTCGAACAGTTACACTCGATTCGTTCCGAATATCGCAGTGAATGGAGCCGTTTGATATCGCTCGCAATGCGGCAAAAGGTCATGTCTATAAAAATAGTGCGAACTGTTATGACTGTTGTTCGACGAGTGATGAATCATTTCAGGAGTCCACGAACACATCGAAACAGACGCTTGCGGCTTGCAGTTGCCTCTGCCGGAGGTGGTGACCCGGGAGGCTCCGACGGTCCCGACGCGGAACCGCCTAAGCGACGCTCCTTGACCGTTTCCTCCCTCGCGGCGGGGTGGTCCCGATGAAGACGCCGCGACTCGGGAGACAGTCCCGGGAAATCCTCGCGCGGCTCTTGAACGGCGACCGGCTTACGTCAAAGGATGCGGCGCTCGAGATGTCGTGCTGGCGACTCGCGGCAAGATGCTTCGACCTTCGTTCTCTCGGGTGGAATGTCCGCGCAACGACGATCCACACCGAAGACGGAACGCGGTTCGCGGAGTATTCGATAAATCCCGACAATCCGCGCCTCGAGGACCGGCAACAACGGCTCTTCGATGGGGAATCCGCATCATGAATAACACCGATGCGGCGCTCTCTTGGTGCGAAGAACACCTTGCACGGAACGGCTCCCTGCAACGGGACGGGCGAACGTGGTTGTGTTCGAGTCCGACGAGGGAAGACCGGAATCCGAGCCTGTCCGTGGACCTTGAAAAACGCTGCTATTTCGATCATGGAACGTCCGAAAGCGGGACGTTATCCGAGTTGAGTTCCATCCTCGGGTGCGAAAGTCCGAAGTGGGAACCGGAAAGCGAACGCGAGGAAAGAAAATCCGCTCCGGCCCGGGCCGAAGCGAAGCCGGACACATCGAGCGAAGCCGTGCGGTTGTGGAAGTCAGGCAAACCGGCGCAACCCGACCACGAATACTTGCAACGCAAGCACATCGGGGCGCATGGTTGCCGTGAAGTGTTGATCGCCGGCGAAAGAATGCTGTTGATACCGGCGTTCGATGGAACCGGGCGTGTCGTCGGGGTGGAACGTATCCGGCAGGACGGGACAAAAAAGCACTTGGGCGAGAAGTCCGGATGTTTTTTCCTTCTCGGGGTGATCGACGCCCAGAAGCCGGTCGTCATTGCCGAAGGTTTCAGCACAAGCTCGGCGATTCACGAATTTTCCGGACTCCCGACTGTGTGCGCGTTCGGCGCGTCGAACGTCCCGACGCTTGCAAAGCGGCTCCGGGAACGATACCCGGACCTTGAGCTTATCGCGGCAACGGACAATGACGACGCAGGAGTCAAGGCGGCGGCGGAATGTCCTGCCGGAACGCTCGCGTGCATTCCGAGCGGCGCAATCCCGCATCTTGACTGGTGCGACGTCTCCGTTGAACTCGGGCAGACAGAGGCACGCCGTCAGTTTCATCTCAAACTGACGGCGGCAAGGCAAAAGGCGCCTTTGACGAAGACTCCGGCAAGGTGGAAGCCGAAAGTCTTCACGGCGACGGATCTGTACAAGGCCGACATCCCGGAGCGCGAATGGTCAGTTGACGATCTTGTCCCCGCCGGTCTTTCGGTGCTCGCGAGTCCGCCGAAAATGGGGAAGTCATGGATGGCGTTGCAGATGTGTCTGGCTGTTGCGAGCGGGAAGCCGTTTCTCGGGATGAAGACACACAAAGGGCCGGTTCTGTACGTGAGTCTCGAAGACTCCCCCTTACGGCTCCGAAAGCGGATAGCGGCGCTCGTCGGAGACAAGCAGGACATTCCCGAAAACCTTCACCTTATGACGGAGCTTCCGCGACTCGACAAGGGCGGTATGGACTTCCTCGAAGAGTGGATTCAGGCGAACAAGCCGCGGCTGGTCTGTCTCGATACCTGGGGCCGGGCCAAGCCGGGGGGGGGCGACGCGAAGAAGAACGCATTCGACTCGGATTATTCGGTTGTTGCCGAAGTCAAAGGCGTTGCGGACAAATACGCGGTTGCACTGCTTCTGATTCATCACCTCAAAAAAGGCGGCGGCAAGGAAGCGGACTTCCTCGAATCGTTGAACGGAAGCATGGGACTCCCTGCGGCGGCGGATGCGATTCTTGCGCTCAAGCGGACGCGGGGGGAAAGCACGGCGATCTTGCAGCGGAGCGGACGCGACATCGAGCACGACGACGACCTTGCTCTTTCGTGGGAGGCTCCCGGATGGAAAGCCGAAACCGTGTCCGTTGCGGAAGTCCGGATGTCCGAAGAGCGGCGGGAAATTATCAAGGTGCTCAGGGACGCAGGGGAGCCTGTCAGTGCCCGTCACGTCGCGGCTGAACTCGGGAAAAACTTCAGCACAATCAAGGTCACGCTCTGGCGTATGAAAAAAGACGGAGCCGTCAGGGTCACGGAAAAAGGACTCTATATGACTCCCCCCGAAGAAAGAAAGAATGATGATGATGATGATGATTTTGGTGTAACCGCTGTAACTGATGAAACCGGTGTAACCGGTGTAACGCCTGTAACCGGTGTAACCAGAGAAACCGACGATGCGGTTACAGGGCGGTTACAGGGGGGGTGTAACCGGGGCGAATCCGGTTGTGGACTGAATCCGGACGTATCGGTTACAGCGGTTACACCGGTTACAGCAAAGGGTCAAAACTTTAGCGAAGTAAAGCGAATGGAAAGCGAAGAGCGGGAGCTTGAAGGTCTTTTCGAAGATGCGGTGTCGGACGAAGGGCTTTCTTCTCGCGGCTATCCTCTCGACGCCGTTCCGAAGGACGTGGCGCCTCCGGTTCGCATTGACGACGATTCTTTCAGGCTCGTATTCGACCATGAGCCGGTTCTTCCGGGGGATCATGGGAAGCGCGGCGCATGGGAAGCATTGTCTCGTGCGTTCGGACATGGAGAGCCGTTCGGTCGATCGGCGGTCGAAAGTGTGTGTCAGGTTTCGGATGGACTCGCAAGACGGTACCTGAGGGATTGGGTGTCCTCCGGAAAACTGACGCGAGAAGGAAACAATCGGGCGACAGAGTACCGGGTCGTTTCTTCTTCTCGGGAGCTTCCCGGTACTTCTCCTGATATTCTAAAAAAAAGTACCGTCAAGAGAGAATCATCAGTGATACCAACAATCCCTGACGGTACAGGGGGTACCGGCAAAGTACCGGCAAAGTACCGGCAAAACAGGGGTGATTCGGAAAAGCCGGTGATACCAACAATCCCTGACGGTACTTTTACGAGTACCGGCAGCGATTGTTGCAGCGCAACGGTTTCCACGTTTGACGGTACCTTTTCTGGGTGTACCGGAAGGAATCTGGTACCGGAAGAGAATCACGTCGAAGCGCCGAAGATCGAGCATGTTTTTCCTTCTCGCGGCGCATCGACCCCCGGGCCGATGGTCGAAGTCGAAGAATTTCCTGATCCGCTGCCGCTCCCGTATGAGTGGGTCGGTCACGGATGGATTATCGGCGTCAATCGTCTTGGCAGTGGGGAAAGGTCTTTCGTGATTGCGAAGAGTCCGACAGGGAAGCCGGTATGCTCTCTGCGTGAGCCGCGAAAGAAGGATGCAGCATGATCCGGCTGACCATTGGGGCGAAGGTGGAGGCTTGCGGGCTTCCGCCTTCCATCCTTCAAGATGCGCGGCAGTCGTTGACGTTGAAAAATCCGGTGTACGCAACCCGGCAACGTCTCGGAAAGTGGACCGGCGACATCTCGGAAACGCTGACGTTGGTCGAGCGGTCCGCCGGGCGGGTGTTCCTTCCTCGCGGTTTTCTTTCATGCCTTCTCGAACTGATTCAGGCGTCCGGCGAAGAGTACGAAATCGTTGACGCGCGACTCCGGCTTCCCGATGTCCCGATGGACTTCACCGGCGAACTCCGAGCATATCAAGCCCGTGCCGTGAAAGATACGTCGGAGCACGGTTCCGGGGTTCTCGTCGGGCCGTGCGGAAGCGGAAAGACCGTCATGGGGACTGCGTTGATGTCGCACTGGAAGCAACCGTCAACCGTGTTATGCCATACGAAGGAACTCTTGACGCAGTGGCGCGACTCGATACGGCGCTTCCTGGGTGTTGAACCGGGGATCATCGGAGCGGGCGACGCGACGTTCTCCGATACGGTCAACGTGGCGCTCGTGCAAGCACTGACGGCAAAGCCGGACATCCTGCAAGAACTGACGCGGCGGACAGGGCTTGTGATGCTCGACGAGTGTCACCATTGCCCAGCGGAGACGTTCACGACGGTGATGCAGGCGTTTCCCGCGGCGATCCGATACGGACTCTCCGCGACTCCGACCCGGGCCGATGGGTTGACCTCGTTCGTGACATCCGTCATCGGGCCGTATCGGGCGATCATCACGCACGGGGAGCTTGAAGCCGCGGGCGTGCGCGTCGTCCCTGACATCCGGTTCGTCCGGACCGGCGCGAGTGTTTGGAACGTCGTCGAAGACTGGTCCGGGGTGATGCGCGGGCTTGCGGAGAACGGCGCACGGAACCGGCTGATATGCGAACTGGCCCGGGATGCGGTCAACGAGGGAAGGACCGTTCTCCTTCTCGCGGGACTGGTCGATCATGTCGAATACCTGGGCGGCGAACTCGGGAGCGTCGCGCGGGTGCTCCACGGCCGGATGGCGAAGAAAGCCCGGGAACGTGCGCTTTCGGATGTCCGCGAGGGAAAAGCGTCCGTTTTGATCGGAACGCAGATAGCCGACGAAGGGCTTGACCTTCCGACGCTCGACACGTTGATACTGGCGTCTCCTTCCAGAAGCCCGGGCCGGACAGAGCAGCGCGTCGGGCGCATCCTGCGGAATCTCGAAGGGAAGCGTCAGGCGCTCGTGTTCGATCTTGTGGACGATCATCCCGTGCTGTTCGGACAAGCGCGGAGCCGGTTCTATGATGCGTACAGACAACTGGCTCCGGAGACACAGCTTCCGGACTGGCTTCACAGAAGCCGGAGTGCGGCATGAAGGCCGGGGGTGACTCTCGCGGTCCACCACAGGGCCGGGCGGCGGGATGCGGGAATCGGAGAGATGTCCTATAGGAGTACACTCATGAAAGGGGAAAATGCCAATGCCTGTAATTTACGAAAGACCGATGAAGGAGCCTGAGCAACCTGTGCTCCTTGAAAGAAGATGGGGAAAGGCGAAGGACAAAATGACAGCGCACGAGCTGGATATGACGAAGGAAATCGAAAGGCTTCACTACGGAAAGTGATCTGGACGGGAGGGGGGCGGGAGCGATTCGCCCCCGTTTCCCCTTCGGGGAGAAAGGAATGATGGAGAATGACACGAAAAGGCAATAGTCAGGGGGGTATCTCTTCTCTCCGAAACAAGAGACGGCTCTTGAACTCTTGACCGGCGGATGCTCGCAAGCGGAAGCGGCGCGACGTGTGGGAGTCGAAGCCGAGACGATATCCCGGTGGTCGAGAAACGCAATTTTCAGAAACGAGCTTGCAAGACGCCGCGCGGAAGTGCTCGAAAGCATCCGCTCGGAACTCGCTTCGACTGTGAGAGCGGCGCTCACGGCAGTGAGGGAAGGGTTAAGCGATGCGGAAATCTCGTCGGCTGTGCGGCTGCAAAGCGCAACGTCTTTTCTCGGAAAGCTCATGCCGGGGCTGCTGCGAATAGAGCCGGAAGAGCCGGACATCGGAGAGGTATTGAAAGCCGAAGCCGACCGGCGACGGGAGCGGTTCACGGATTCGGTACTCGATGGAACGAGCGAAATAGAAGAGGAAGCCCGTTCGGAGCTGGAACGGGACGCCTGAGTTTTCAAGCACATCGGGGCTTCTCGCGTGGGGAGCCCCTTCACAATCGTGTCGGGGCGCGTGTCGTTTCTGGAAAAGGTATGGAATTTCGTCCACGACAAACGACATAGCGCCTTGAGGCTGTGCGAGCGTCAGGGGCGATGTGGCGTGTTTCTGAAGCTCTGGCGGCTGGATTTTCAGCAGCGAAATAAGCCAGTGTGGTTTGGCTGCCGAAATTCCGGCCGTCAATCGGCTCCTTGAAATTCAGGAGCGAGACGGGCGGTTCCTACTCGGGTTGACTCTCCAAAGTTGGAAGGTCGAATCTTCCGACGTTCGCAACGACTCACTCCGCGACGGCTCAGGGTTGAGCAGTCCTCCGGGAGATGGGCGCAAAATTACGCCGGTTGCAACCTGGACCTCGAGAACGGTCCCCCTAAATTTTGGGGGACCGGGCGACTCCACAAAGTTGTGGCGTCCGACACAGGGGTATGTCCCTTCACTGTACGCATCATGAACGCAAGGCATTCCATAAGGAAAGTAAATCGTCACGGATACATTCCTGCTGAATGTTTCACTCTCTCGGGAATATCACGCACTGATACATCAACAAATGCGCGACGAATGCATATAACGAACGCTGATATTCTCGATCATGCAAAACTGCGTACAAGGCAGAATGCAACGACAAGACGAAACGGCGTTAATGTGAGAGAAAACGGAAGAAGCGTTGCGTGTACTGGTCGGACGTAGCTTTCTGGGAGATACCCGGATTCTGTGAGGGAAGAGCGAAGATGAAAGATGATGGACTTTCGGTGTTTGATTCCCCAGAATCGGGGAATCAAAAAAGCCGGGCTTCCCTTCTCGTCGGGAACCCGGCTCTTCGTTGCGCGGATAAGGTTTTTCTTACACGATGTCGAGAGCGGTTTTGACGGCTCTCGTATCCTCCGACTCTCCGACACGCCGCTCTACGAAATCGACGGCGGACCGGCAGAACAGGTTGATGTCATCCGAGTGCGTACCCTTCCGAATGGTGCTGACGAGATCCTTTGTCGCTGACTTCATGTGAAGCACTCTCCCTTCATGTGTGTGTTCCTCACAGATGCGCCGTAACGCATCGAACTTTTTCCGCTGTGGCAACATCCTCTTCGACAAACGATGTGGCGCTACGGGGCTGTATCGCCGTCTACGGCAACCATCACCGGCTTCCTTCTCTCGGAGCGTCGGATATCTTCGATGGCGTCCGCGAGATCCGGGTACAGGAACACGTCATAGTCCTTCTCGACGGCTCCGTGGCGCTCAAGGATTTGATAAGCGCTTTTTGCGAGGATGTCCGAAGCGCATGGAGCCGGAACCCCACGAAGATCGCCGGTCATTCCTTCAAGCGCCTCTTCGACATCCGCTACGTGGTCTGCCGTTCGTATTGCGAGACATACGGCGCTCGCCTCAAGCTCGGAAAGCTGTGTTACGATGGACGTGAACCGCTCCGTAATCTGTGCCATGGTGTTGAATCTCTCCCCTTCCGTAATTTTGAACTCCCTGCTTTCAGGATGACCCTCCAGAATGCCCGTAGAACCCCATAACTTGGTGCGGCTGGTATGTTCTATCCTTTCGACGAAACGACATGTCGCTATGGGCCGCTATTCATGGGATGCGCTCCTTCCCGGGCCGCGAGGAAAGGAAACGGCGGCTTTCCTCTCGTGGAATCATCGAATCTTCCTGCCAACGCGCAACGGCTCCCCGACGACGGACGTTGCCGGAGAAAACATCCTGTGCGCTTCCTTGATGTCCGAATTGACGAGATGGACGTATCGGGCCGTCATGACGGGGGACGAGTGCCCGAGTATTTCCTGAACGACATAGGCGTTCGCTCCGTTCCTCAACAACATCGTCGCGCACGAATGCCGGAAGAAGTACGGGATGACCTTCACACCGATACGTTCGGAATACTCCTTGACGCGACGGTCCCATACTTCCGTGCTCATGGGCGTTCCCGTCTCGGTGCAGAATAAAGGGACGTGCGGCTTCCACGACGGATGACGAACTCTCATGAACTCCCGGATGACCTTCATTGCCTGTTCCGAAACGGGGAGCGTTCTTTGGACTCTCGTCTTTGCGATCCTCGCGGGAATCGTGACTTCGGAAGCCGTGAAATCGAAGTCGCCGGGAACAAGCCGCAATCCTTCGGCCGGTCGTACTCCGACGTCGAGGGAAAGAAGCATGAGGGCGTAGTCGCGCAAGCCGCAATACGTGGATCTGTCGGGAGCCGCGAGCATTGCCTGTATCGTCTCGGTGTTCACTTCGACGAATCGCGGCGATGGCTTCCGCTTCTTCAGTCCTTCGAGCGGATGACGGCCGGTAAGGTATCCTTCCTGTTGCATCCAGTCGAAGAAGCACTTGATGTAGGCAAAGGCGATATTGTAGGTGTTCGGGTTTTCGATCTTCCCGAGATAGGCGATGACTCCTTCTCGCGGATGTTCCCATGTCTCGGGATGTCTGGCGTACAGGGGACGAAGCACCTTCCCGTATCCTGTGAGAGTGGCGGGAGAACGTCCTTCGGCTTTCTTGAGAAGAAGGAACTCCGAAATACACGCTTCCGGGCTATCGGGTACATCCTGACGAATCCGCAAGACCTGAGACATAAGTATTCCCCCTTATCAGAACATTCCCCGAAAGGAGAGAATCAGGCGTGCAGGGAAAATACACTGGTCGACTACCAAAAAAATCGTCCTGTAATGAATATGTTTGCGGGCCAATGATGTCTCTATGTGATCCCGAGTCTTTGGGGCGGGATGGCGGGGGAATCTTCTGATGCGAAGCGTTCTTGCTTTCTGCCCGGTCCCGTGTATAATAACTAGCGGTTTTTTGTCCGGAGAGATGGCCGAGCGGTTGAAGGCGGTCGACTCGAAATCGACTAGGGGGCCTAAAAGCCCTCTCGTGGGTTCAAATCCCACTCTCTCCGCCATAGCGTGTTGCAGGGGCGCCGAAAAGGTAGCCCCTTTTTTTGTTCTCTATATGTCGCGGAATCGGGGAGTCTCTTTGCTATTAGATGAAAGTCCAAATCATCCTGGAACGGATTTATCGGGAAAACCCCGGAAGAGTGTTGCCGAAAATCCGGGAATAGGATAAAATCTCGAATCGTTGCAGACGAGAAGTGTTTCGTCGCCGCCATCATAAGGAGAAGTGGCCGAGTGGTCGAAGGCGGGCGCTTGGAGAGCGTCTGTACCGTAAGGTACCGTGGGTTCGAATCCCTCCTTCTCCGCCAGAATCCGACGAAGGTCCCGGCTTTTAGCCGGGACCTTTTGTATTTTCCGGCGTCTGAAAGACAATGCCGCAACGGCACGATATTGGGAACGGCCTTCCTCCGGTCCGTGGAACAACGACTGGATTTCGTTATTGTCGATCTTCCGCGATCGCATTCGGCGCGATCGGCGTCGTTCTGGTCCAGAGAATCGTCAAACCGAAATTCTGATCGGGGGGGGAATCCATGCTTATTCCGGTCGCGGTCTTTCTTCTGAGCCTCGCATCCTGTGTCCTGTTCGCGCTTTTATTTCGCGGACAGGCGCTCTCCGTCTCCGACAAAGTTGACCGATATATGAACGAAACGGGCGAAGAGGAAGGCGAGTCCTTCAGAAACAGGATTCTTTCCCCGTTGTGGCGGACATTCAAGCGGACGGCGGTGAAGATCTCTCCGCCGCATATTCTCCGGATGCTCGACACGTATTGCATGTATGCGGGAACCCTCTCGGAATCAACGGAGAAATCCTCGCCGGGATCAAGATCTTCTTCGCGGCGCTTTTCGCTGGGACCGGGGCGTTTCTTTCGGCGGGACGCTATCTCTTTCCGGTTGCCTCGCTGTCGCTCCTTTTCGGATACGCCTTTCCTGGGATTCTGATACAACGCAGTATCAGAATCCGCCGGGAGTCGGCCGAGCGTCAGCTCACGGACGCGATCGATCTCCTTGTCGTCAGTGTCGAGGCCTGAGCTGGATGCGACAATGAAGAGGATGGCAGAGAAGATTCACGGGCCGGTCGGGGAGGTGTTCTCCAGAGCTCTGTACGAAATCGCGCTGGGCGAAAGTCGTGAAAAGGCGTTCAGGGGAATGTGCGACAGTATCTCGATCCAGGGGATGGGACAGTTCACGGGCAGCGTCATTCAGGCTGAGCAACTGGGTGTCTCGATCGGAAAGATCCTGCGGACGCAGACGGCGATGTTATGGAGAAAACGGCGTCTCAGGGCGGAGGAGCACGCCCGGAAGGCACCCATCAAAATCCTTTTTCCCCTCGTTCTGCTTATCTTCCCGTCCCTCTTCGTCGTTATTCTCGGACCGGCTATCGTGACGATCATTCGGGAGTTCCTGGAGAAATGAGCGGAACGCGCGTGAGAGTGGTCAACGGATCGGGAGAATGCATCGCCTGGAATATCCGGGCGGCGGATACTTTTTTCTCCCGGCTCGCCGGACTCGCTTGGAGCGTGAAACGGCAAGCGTTCGTCCTTATGCCGTGCAGGGCGGTCCATACGTTCGGGACGTTCTACTCTCTGGACATAGTCTTTCTCGATCGCGACGGGGTGATCCGCAGAAGTTGCTTTGGCGTGCGGCCCTTTCGGTGCGTGATATGCCGCAACGCCATAACGACGCTCGAATTTCCCGAAGGAACCGTACGAGAGGAGTTCCTTGCGGTCGGAGAACGGCTGTTGCTTCTTCCAGACGATCAGCCTCCGGAAATGACGAAGCGGAATCCCTTTTTCTGGAGAAATTCGCCGCACCGCGTGACCATGTCTCCCTGAACGACGATGACGTCGTCTTCGACGGACGAGCCGCACCCGAGAGATCGCCTGAGTTCCCTGGCGAGGTCGTCGATCGCGGCTTCGGAAAGGCCCGAGGTCCTGACGAGCGTGACCGTCTTCCCCTTACGCCCCTTCCGCTCTTTCCGGACGACGAACTTTCCGTCAGGAGATCGTTTCGTCACCGAAGCGACAGAAATCCGACCGGTCTCCATTGCTTCCCCGTCCGGAGGAACGGCGAATCCGAGATCCTTCGCGGCTTCGGCGATCTCCTGTCTGAATACGGGCTCGTCAGAAGCGGCATCGATTCGTTTTTTCTCTTTCATACGGATTCCTCCAAATGATTCGTCCCGGGAGAGGCGTTGCGCAAAGCAGGATGAGAGGGTACAATGCTCATACGGCTCTTTTGGGGAGATCCAGTCCCATGCGGCGAAGCCCCACGAACCCTGTCAGGCCCGGAAGGGAGCAGCAGTAAGTGGTGTGCGGCGGGTGCCATGGGAGTGCTGGATTTCCCCAAAGGAGCCGTTTTTACTAATTCCTTGCGGCCGCGAGACGCTTCCAACCGCGTACGAAGCGCGCCATTCCCTCGGAAACGCGTTCCTTCCGCGTCGTGTAGGCGATCCGTACGTGTCCGGGCGCGCCGAAGGCGTCTCCTGGAACGAGTGCGACCCCTTCCTCTTGCAGTAATTCCGTGCAGAATTCGGTGGCGGAGAGGCCGATGGCCGACACGTCGGGAAAGGCGTAAAACGCCCCCGACGGAGGGATGACTGCCAGATCCTCACAGGCGGAGAGAGCGTCAAGGACGATCCGCCTCCGTTCGCGATACTCCGAGATCGTCGCGGTCGTCGTTTCGGTCAGGATCGAAAGACCGGTGACGGCTCCGGCCTGTGCAAAGGAACAGGCGCATGTGGTCAGCATCTGGTGAGCCTTTGTGACGAAGGGAGTGAATGCGGACGGACCGAGGACGTATCCTATCCGCCATCCTGTCATCGACAGCGGTTTGGAAAGGGAGCCGACGACGAAGACGCGGTCGGAGGACCCCGGAAGCGACCGGGGGCTTTCGAAATGTCCCTCGTAGAGAAAGTCCGAATAGCATTCGTCCGACACGACGAAAAGGTCGCGTCTCGCCGCGAGTTCGAGAAGTGCGGCGTTGAACGTCGACGAAAGGACGTGCCCAGTCGGATTGCACGGCGAGTTGATGACGATGATCCGCGTTCGGTCCGTGATCGCACTCTCGATCACGTCGATTTCCGGATCTCCGAAAGAAGGAACGGAGACCGGAACGGCCGAGCAGAGGCGCACCTGGTCGAAGTACGCGGGGAATGCGGGAGTCGGAACGATCACCTCGTCGCCAGGATCGAGAACGGCGAGAAATACTGTCATGAGGGCTTCCACGGCACCGCAGGTGACGACGATGTCGTGGAACGTCGCGTCGATTCCGCGCGCTTTCAGCATATTGGCGAGAGAAACGCGCAGTTCGGGCAGACCCGCGCGCGGCGTATACGCAACTTTTCCCTCCCGGAGTGCCGAAATCGCCGCGTTCTTCGCCGCTTCCGGAGAATCCGAATCCGGTTGCCCGATCTCGAAATGGACGATGTCCCGTCCCTCCTGTTCGAGACGGACTGCACGTTCGGAAATCTCCCGGATACCGCCTTCATAGGACAAACCCCGGATTCGAAGACTTCCGCCCATATTCTATTCCGTCCCCGCGTCGGTGCGGCTTTCCGGTACGGAAGGACTCGGAGAGATGTCGATCAACGCCTCGATCAGACGTTCCATATTGATCACATCCGGTTTTTGCGCTTCGGTGACGCACTTCTGGATATAATGCTTGAGAATTTCGATGCAGGCCTTCTGCATCGCCTTTCTCGCGGCGGAAAGCTGAAGAAGGATGTCGTAGCACTGCTTGTCTTCGAGAATCATTCTCTGGATTCCACGCAACTGACCCTCGACACGTCGAAGACGGTTGAGCATTGCTTTTCTTTCTGCGGGGAGATTGTCGAGTTTCTCGATGAGAGATTCCTTGCCCATGGGTACAGGCCTCCGTTTCCGTTCTATTTATTCCGGCGAAATACGGGGTATATGCTACTTCCTCCACGGTTGAAGGTCAACCCGTGTCTGTGATATACTCTCCCGCGGTTCATATTCCGCACACGGACCGACAGTTTGGGGTGTGCCCTCTGAAAGGGGGTTCCCATGACGGATGACGTCCGTGGAGGAAAAAACTCATTCCCGGGAGGGGACATGTCATGTCGGTAGTCAGTATGAAGCAACTCCTCGAATGCGGTGTCCATTTCGGACACCAGACGCGCCGCTGGAATCCGAAGATGAAGCCGTATATCTTCACCGAGCGCAACGGCGTCTATATCATCGACTTGCAGAAGACCGTACGGGGGCTTGAGAAAGCCTACGATTTCGTCAGAGAAGTGTCGAAGAACGGGGGAACCATCCTGTTCGTCGGGACCAAGAGACAGGCTCAGGACACGATCCGGGACGAGGCGACGCGCGCTGGACAGTATTTCGTGAATCAGCGCTGGCTCGGCGGATTCCTCACGAACTTCGGAACGATCCGCAAGCGTGTCGCCCGCATGGTCGAGCTTCGCAAGAAGGAAGACGAAAATTCGTGGCAGAACCTGCCGAAGAAGGAGATTTCCCTCCTCCGAAAGGAACTCGCCAAGCTCGAGAAAAACCTCAAGGGGATCCAGGAAATGCGCGTCGTTCCCGATGTCCTTTTCCTGATCGACCCCCGGCGCGAGGAGAACGCGGTCCTCGAGGCCAGAAAGCTTGGAATTCCGGTCGTTGCCATCGTCGATACGAACTGCGATCCCGAGGTTATCGATTATCCCATCCCGGGCAACGATGACGCCATCCGGGCCATCAAACTCATCGCGGGGCTCATGGCCGACGCGTTCATCGAGGGACGGCAGGGGGTCGACGCCGCGGCGGCGGCGGGCGAAACGGAAGGCGGGGAGGCAACCCCGCTTGACGTTACGGAGACCGACATCATAGAGGTCAAGGAGCGTCTTCACGAAGCGTACGATCAGGTTGTCGAACCGACCGAAGCGTAAACAGGGTTCCGTTCACGACGATCTTTCTGAAGGAGGAAAAACCTTATGGAAATCAGCGCTGGCGCTGTCAAGGAGCTTCGGGATCGTACCGGAGCGGGAATGATGGATTGCAAGGCTGCCCTTGCCGAAGTCGGCGGGGACATGGAGAAGGCCATCGATTTCCTTCGCGAGAAGGGACTCGCGAAGGCCGCGAAGAAAGCGACGAGAGAAGCTTCCGACGGCAAGGTTTTCTCGTACATCCACACTAACTCGAAGATCGGCGTCCTGCTTGAGCTCAACAGCGAAACGGACTTCGTGGCCAAGACAGACGAGTTCATGGAGCTCGGCCATGAGCTCGCGATGCAGATCGCGGCGGCCGCGCCGCAGTATCTCAAACCCGAGGAGGTTCCGCAGGACGTTCTCGACCGCGAGAAAGCGATCTACCGCCAGCAGGCGCTCGACGAGGGGAAACCCGAAAAACTCGTTGACAGGATCGCCGAGGGAAAGGTTCAGAAGTTCTATGAGACGAGTTGCCTTCTCGAGCAACCCTACATCCGCGATCAGGACAAGAAGATCAAGGACCTCGTCGTGGCCTGTATCGCGAAACTCGGGGAAAACATCGTTGTTCGGCGCTTTTCGAGATTTTCGATCGGCGAATAACTGAGAAAAGGATGAAAGATCAGGCGGGGGGAACCTCGCCTTTTTTGTGTCTTCAGGAGAGTGAATGTCGTGGGGAGATACAACCGTGTTCTGCTGAAATTGTCGGGAGAGGTTCTGGCCGGAGGGAAAACTTTCGGACTGGATTTTGATGCCATCCGCTCCTTCGGCGAGGAAATCGTGGAAGTTGCACGCGCCGGATTCCAGATTGCTATGGTCGTCGGCGGTGGGAATATGCTTCGCGGCAAAGAAGTGGAGCGGATGGGGCTCGAACGGGCGCAGGCGGATTACATGGGAATGCTCGCGACGGTCATCAACGCGCTGTGCCTTCAGGATATCCTTGAGCGTCTCGGCCTCCCGACGCGGGTGCAGACGGCCGTTGAAATGCGCCAGATCGCTGAGCCGTATATTCGCAGACGTGCCCTTCGGCATCTTGAAAAGGAGCGGGTCGTGATCTTCGGAGCGGGCACCGGGTCGCCCTACTTTTCGACTGACACCGCAGCCGCGTTGCGTGCGGCCGAAATCGGAGCCGATTGCCTGTTGAAAGCCACCAAGGTAGATGGTATATATAGCGAAGATCCGAAAAAGAACCCTAACGCTACGCTTCTGCACCATATGACGTATCTCGACGCGCTGACGAAACAGGTAGAAGTGATGGACGCAGCGGCTTTTTCGTTGTGTATGGAAAACAAGATTCCCATTTTCGTGTTCAATATCCTGCAGAAAGGAAATTTGATCGATTTCCTGGTGCACGGCAGGCAGATCGGAACGATCGTCACAACGGGAGAGGAGGAACGGAAGAATGCCTAAAAAGGAACTCAAAGACCTCAGGGAGAAGATGGAGAAGGTCGTTGAGCATCTTCATGGCCAATTTGTCGGTATTCGGACCGGAAGAGCGCATCCCGGACTGGTGAATGACATCAAGGTCGACTATTACGGGACTGCAACGCCGGTCAGACAGATTGCGACCGTCAATGTTCCCGAGGGGCGGCAGATCGTCATCACTCCCTTCGACAAAGGTTCTCTGAAGCTGATCGAAAAAGGGATTTTGGCTTCATCTCTCGGAGTCACACCTCAGATCGACGGGGAAATCATCAGGGTTTCCCTTCCCGAGCTGACGAAAGAACGTCGCGTCGAACTGACGAAACTTGTCGCGAAGTATGCGGAGGAAGCGAAAGTCGCCGTCCGGAATATCAGGCGCGACAGCAACGAGAAATACAAGAAAATGGAGAAGGAATCCGTCATCAGCGAGGACGAATTGAAGAAATACTCGAAAGAGGTTCAGGATATCACCGACAGTTTCATCGTCAAGGTTGACGATGTCCTGAAGGTGAAGGAAAGGGAAATTCTGGAGGGAAACTGATTTTTCGGGAGTGAATTCCGTTCACCAGTTGGTTTTTTGGGTGCCTGCCTGAGCAGGCGCCCTTTTTTGTAGGCAGAGGAGGGATTCTTCGTGGAGAAACCGCGTGTTTTCGTGTCCCGCCGCATTCAGGATACCGGAATGCGACTTCTCGAAGGAATCGTCGATTTTTCGGTCTGGGAGTCCGTGGATCCACCGCCGAGGGAAGTTCTCCTCGAGAAAGCGAAGGATGCGGACGGGATCCTGTCCATGCTTTCGGACAGGATCGACGAGGAATTCCTTTCCCTCTGTCCGAAAATCAGGGTGGTCAGCAACTACGCCGTCGGGTACGACAATATCGATGTCGCTGCGGCGACACGGCGCGGGATCTGCGTGACGAATACTCCTGATGTCCTCACGAGCGCGACGGCCGACGTGGCTTTCACGCTGCTGCTGGCGACGGCGAGGCGTTTTCTCGAGGCGAACGCGTTTCTCCGGTCCGGCGAATGGACGACGTGGCATCCGAATTTGCTTCTGGGACGAGACGTCGAAGGAGCGACGCTCGGAATCGTCGGACTCGGGAAAATAGGTCAGGCGGTGGCGCGGCGCGCACTTGGCTTCGGCATGCGAATTCTTTATGCAGGCACGAAGGCCAATCCGGAACTGGAGAAACGATACCGATTCGAGCGACGCTCCCTCGACGAACTTCTTGCGGAAAGCGATTTCGTCACCCTCCATTGTCCTTTGACGAAGGAAACGCGTCATCTCATCGGGGAGAGGGAGCTCCGCATGATGAAACCGACGGCGATTCTCATCAACACGTCAAGAGGACCCGTCGTCGATCAGGCGGCGCTTGTCCGGGCGCTCGAGGAAAAATGGATCTGGGGTGCAGGGCTCGATGTATTCGAAGTGGAACCGGTTCCCCCCGACGATCCTGTTCTCAGAGCGCCGGGGCTTACGACGCTGCCGCATATCGGAAGCGCGACGATTCATGCGCGGGAGGGAATGGCGCGAAAGGCTGCGGAAAATCTCGTCGCGGCCCTCCGGGGAACCCGGCCGCAGCACCTCGTGAATCCCGAGGTCTGGGACAGGCGGAAAACATAGCGCAAGGACTAAAGAGAAAAAAGCGGGGAACGCGAAATCGTTCCCCGCTTTTCGTCGTCAGCGGAGTTCCACGAGAAATTCGTTCAGTCGCCGCATCCCCTCGACGATTTCATCCTCGGCATTCGCGTACGACACGCGGATATTCCCCGGGGTCATGAACCCCGAACCCGGGACGGCCGCTACGTATTTCGATTCGAGCAGAGTTTCGCAGAACGATGTGTCGTTCGTTATTTTTCTGTCGTCATGGTGCATTCCAATTGTCTTCTCGATATCGATCCAGACGTAGAAGGCGCCCTTCGGCTCCACGAAGCGGATGTGCGGCATTTTCTCCAGTAGGCCGAGTATGAGATCTCGTCGCTTGCTGAAGGACGCGTGCATTCTCACGACGTCTTCCTCCGCGCCGTTGATCGCGCCGAGGGATGCGTACTGCGCGACGGAACAGGGGTTGGACGTCAGGTGACCCTGGAAGGACGACATTTTCGAGATGACGCCGGCAGGGCCGAGTGCGTAGCCGATTCTCCATCCGGTCATCGCGAACGCTTTGCTGACGCCGTTGAGCGTAATCGTGTGCTCCCTCGCCGCGGGGCATACGTTCAGGATCTGGTGGTGGACCGCGCCCGCGTAGACGAGACGCTCGTAAATCTCGTCGTATATGAT
Source organism: Lactivibrio alcoholicus (assembly GCF_055390895.1). NCBI lineage: Bacteria > Thermotogati > Synergistota > Synergistia > Synergistales > Aminobacteriaceae > Lactivibrio > Lactivibrio alcoholicus. Next base: position 54,049 of record NZ_AP042471.1, on the reverse strand, counting down.
CGTGATATCGTGTGCGATCGAGAGTTCGGCGAGTTCGAGAAGGGTTCTTTCGTCATAGACCGCTCCTGTGGGGTTGCTCGGTGTATTGACGATCATGCATCGGGTCTTCGGGGTGATCGCCGCGCGGACGCGTTCGATATTCGGGATGAAGCCGGTATCGGACGTGTCCACGAGAACGGGGTTCCCGTCGAAGAGGCGGATCTGTTCGACATAGCTGACCCATGCGGGCGTGAAGACGAGCGTCTCGTCGCCCGGATCGAGGAGACAGCCGAGCGCTTCGTAGATCAGCGGTTTCGCTCCGGCGCCCACGAGGACCTCGGGAACCGCGAACGAGATGCCGAAATGATCGCGGTAATACCGGCAGATCGCTTCCTTCAGTTCGGGAATCCCCGATTCGGGAGTGTAATGCGTGTACCCCTTCGCCATCGCCTCCGAAGCCGCCTGAAGCGCCGAGGCTGGAGAGTTGAAATCCGGTTCGCCGGAACCGAACGAAATGACGGGTTTCCCTTCCCGTTTCATCGCCTTCGCCTTGCCCGCCACGGCCAGAGTCGCCGATGGCTGGAGTCTCGCGGCGCGTTGTGCTATGAACACAATTCTTCAACTCCTTAAATAAATAAGGTTTTTTGTTCCGAGTATTATACCGAACATCGTGGACGTATGGCAAACGCGGGACATTTGCCCATCTCCGATGCGGGTGATAGAATGAGCCAAACACAATTGAAGGGGAATGGAGGGGTGAGAAATGGACATGCGCTTTGTTACCCGAGGAACGGAAGTCTCCGAGGAGTACAAATCGTACATGCAGGGGAAGCTTTCGAAACTCGAAAAGTTCTTCAGCAAGATTCTTGACAACCAGGTGGTCGTCTCCTTCGGTCGTGGAGTGTACAACGTGGAAATTACCTCGAACGCAAACGGAGTGATCATGCGCGGCGAAGAGAAGGCCTCCGACATGAGGAAGGCGTTCGACAAAGCCCTCAAGAACATAGAACGACAGATAAAACGACACAAGAGTTTCCTTACGGACCGGGCCCAGCTCAAGACCCACGACATTTCCTTCAACATCGAGGGAATGCCGCAGGAAGCCGAACCGCAGGAGAGCACCGACGAGATCGTCAAGGTCAAGAAGTTCTCTCTGCGTCCTATGACGCCGAAGGAAGCGGCGATGCACATGGATCTTCTGGGACACGAGTTCTATGTCTTCAGAAACGTGGAGACCGCGTCCGTGAACGTCGTCTATCGTCGGAAGAGCGGCGGATTCGGTTTGATCGAGCCGAACGAATAGACCTTTCTTCCACGATCGTCGGATTCCGGGGGGCCCGACCGGGCCCCCTTTTTTTGCCGGGAGGGGACGGAATGCATGAATTGTCGCTCGTCGAAGCGATTCTTGACAGCCTCCTGCCGATGTGTTCCGAATACGGCATCGAGGGAAAGGTCCGTTCGGTCCGGTTGCGGATCGGGCGGATGCGTCAGGTGATTCCGGACGTCATGCGCTTTGCGTACGAAGTAGCAACGGAAAACACGTCGCTCTCCGGATCGACTCTCGAAATCACCGTTATTCCACTGCGTTTTTCCTGTCCGGCGTGCGGCGCCGAATGGGAGGGTCAGGAGGCCATCGCCTTCGTCTGTCCGAAGTGCGGTGGACGGGATGTGACGACGCACTCCGGCATGGAGCTTGAAATAGAATCAATGGAGGTGGAGCAGCATGATGAACCGAGTCATAACGATTCGACAGTCCGTGATGGAAGCGGACGAGGCGATAGCCCGAAGGATCCGTGAGCGGATGAGGCAGGACGGCCGCCTGTACGTCAATATCATCGGATCCCCCGGATCGGGAAAGACGACGCTCCTCGAAACGACGATCAGAAGCGCCCCGGATCTCAGATGCGCCGTCATCGAGGGGGACATCGCCACTGCGCGGGACGCGGAGAGGATCGCCGCGCTTGGAGTTCCCTCCGTCCAGATCAACACGGACGGAGGGTGTCACCTCGAGGCGCACCTCGTCTCCCGCGCCCTGGAATCGCTGCCGCTTGAGGATATCGACGTTCTTTTCGTCGAGAACGTGGGGAATCTCGTGTGTCCGGCGGAGTTCGACATCGGGGAGGATATGAAGGTTGCGGTCAGCAGCGTTCCCGAAGGGGCGGACAAACCCCTCAAGTATCCTCTGCTGTTTTCCCAGGCGAAGGCGGTCCTGTTGACGAAGACGGACCTGCTGCCCTACGTTCCGTTCGGGATGGACCTGTACCAGAGCGACCTCGAACGGCTGAATCCCGGAATTCCGCTCTTGATGGTGGAGCCGCTTTCGGGGAAAGGAATCGACGCATGGATCGCGCTATTGCGACGGTGGCTGAAGGAGAAGCGAAACGCATGACGGAAGTCGATTCAATCCTTGAACGTCTCAATCCGAGACAACGGGAGGCGGTCTCGTACTGTGAAGGGCCGCTTCTTGTCCTTGCCGGGGCGGGAAGCGGCAAGACCCGCGTTCTCGCGCACAAGATCGCGTACCTGATCGCTTCGGGAAAAGCCTCTCCTCAGGGAATCCTCGCCGTCACGTTCACCAACAAGGCCGCCCGCGAGATGTCCGAACGCGTTCAGCAGCTGGTCGGGCCGATCTCCCGGATGATACAGGTCAGCACGTTCCATGCGTTCGGGCTCAAGTTCCTGTTCCGGAACCATGAAGCGCTCGAAAGCACGGGAGTCAGAAAAGGATTTGTCGTCTTTGACCGGGGAGACACGAAGGGACTCATCAGAGATATCATGACGGAGTTGAATCTCGACTCGAAAGACATCGAACCGGCGACACTCCTCGAGAACGTCTCCCGGATAAAGAACGAAATGAATCCGTTGGATATGCAGCCTCCGCCCGGTCTGATCGATTCCGTCACGGGCCCGGTTTTTAAGAGATACCAGGAGCGCCTGCGGGAGCATAACGCGCTGGACTTCGACGATCTGCTCGTATTGCCGCTCCACCTTCTCGTGGCGGACGCCGGCGTCAGGGAGCGGGAGCGACAGAGGCTCCAATGGATCCTTGTGGACGAATACCAGGACGTGAACCGGATTCAGTATCAACTCCTGCGATATCTGGCGGGCAAGAGGGGGGCCATCATGGTCGTCGGGGATCCGGATCAGTCGATCTACGGATGGCGCGGCGCGGATATGTCCATGATCCTGAACTTCGAGAAGGATTTCCCCCCGGCGAAAGTCTGCGTCCTCGACCAGAACTACCGATCGACGGGCAACATCCTGGCAGGGGCGAATGCGCTCATACTGGGCAATTCGAATCGCCGGAAGAAGGAACTCTGGACCGTCCGTGACAGCGGAGAGCGGATCCGCGTACTGCTCGCACCCGATGAAACCGTGGAGGCGACGTCGCTCGTATCCGAGATCCTGCGCCTTCACAACAGGGAACATTATGACTTCGGCGATATCGCCATCCTGTACCGCATCAACGCGATGAGCCGGATCTACGAGCAGAAACTCATGGAGAATCTGGTTCCCTACCGTGTTATCCGCGGAACCGCGTTCTATGAGCGAAAGGAGGTCAAGGACGTCCTTTCGTTCATGCGGCTTGCGGCCAACCCTCTGGACCGCGTATCGCTCATGAGGGCGGGAAACGTTCCGGTACGCGGACTCGGGAAAAAATCGCTCGAGAAGCTGGCGGACACCATCCTTTCCTTTCCCGCCCTTCCCCCTTCCGATATCTGGAGACTGGTCTCGGAAGGGAAGAGCGGGCTTGCATCCAAGGCCGCTCTCGGGGCGTCGGAGTTGGCGACCCACATGGCTGCGATTCTTGAGCGATCGCGGGATGTCGGCGAGATCATCGCGTATATTCTCGAGGATCTCGGGTACGCGGAGTTTCTTCGCGAACAGGAAAGCGAGACGTGGGAAGATCGCGTCGAGAACGTCAGGGAGCTGACCTCCCTTGTCCCGTCGGGTGGGGATCTCTCCGAAATGCTCGCGGAGGCGTCGCTTTTCACGGATCTCGAGACGACGGACATGTCGGACCGAAACTCGGTGAACCTCCTGACGCTCCACGCCGCAAAGGGGCTCGAGTTCCCGGTGGTTTTCCTCGTCGGTCTCGAGGAGGGGATCTTCCCCCACTTCCGCAGTCTCGACGTCCAGGACTCTCTCGAGGAGGAACGCCGCCTCTGCTACGTGGGAATGACCCGTGCCGAAGAGCGCCTGAACATGAGCGGCGCGAAGAGCAGACGGCTTTTCGGAAGTACGATGAGGAACGGGTATTCCCGTTTCTTCTGGGAGATTCCGGACCAGTACAAGGTTGTCGAGGATCGTAGCGAGGAGGAACGGGGCGATGTTCGTCCTGGGTATCGCGGGAGACGTTGGGGCTGGTAAGAGCACGGTCTGCCGGCTCTTCGAGGGACATGGAGCGGTAGCGCTTGACGCTGACTCGATCGTCCGTGACCTCTGGGAGCGATCCTTCGTCCTCGAAGCGGCGAAAACTCGATGGGGAAACGCCGTCGTTTCCCCCGACGGCCGCGCCGACAAAAAGGCGATCTCGCGAGAACTTTTTTCTTCCGACATCGAGTACCGGTGGCTGTGCGACTTCCTGCACCCGCTGGTTCGAGTCGAAATCGAGTCGCGACTCGCGAAGCTCGAGGGGATCGTTTTCGTCGAAGTGCCGCTTCTCTTCGAAAGCCCCCTTCCTTGGTGGGCGGACGGAACCGTGTACGTCGGCGCTCCGGCAGAAGTCCGCGGAAGGCGGAACACTTTCCGCGGGCTCGACGAGACCGAGCTTTCCCGGAGGGAGCGGTTCCTTCTTCCGCGGGAGGAGAAACGAAAAAAAGCCGACTTCCTGATTGAAAACGACGGAGAGATGGAAGATCTCGAAACCCGGGTCCGAGAGCTTTGGGCGACGCTGTTGCCTCTTGCCCGGATCGTTGCGGGAGAAGCCGCCTTCGGAGATCAGGCCGGAGCCCGTTCCTTCGGTGAGAGAATTCTCGCGGAGCGTCTCGCGACGGCGATCTCGCTTCGCGAATACGTCGATCGCCGGACGGGAATTTTCTTCGTGACGGAAGAAACCCGGATGCGACGAATAGAGGAGGTCGCGGGTGAATTTGGAGACGGTTCCGTCTGGGCTGGAGGAGTTCGCCGGTGTTCATGCCGGTCCAGAAAACTGATTCTGAAGGAGCTCGGGACGTGACAGTCATCACGAGCCACATGGGGAGCGATTTCGATTCGCTTGCGGCGATGGTCGCCGCTTCGAAGCTCTATCCGGGAGCCGTTCTCTGTATGGCGGGAGCGAGCGGCAGGACCGTTCGCAATTTTCTCGCGAAGAACCAGAGGCGGTGGGATATCCTGACGCCGCGTCGGGTGCGTTTGAGGGATATCGATTTCCTCGTGGTTGTCGACGCGCGGTCGCTGTCGAGAATCGGGCCGTTTGCCGAGGTCGCTTCGCGGGATGGAGTCAGGGTCCACGTTTATGATCACCATCCTCCCTCATGCGACGATATTGATGCGGAGTTCGCATGCATCGAACCGGTCGGAGCGACGACAACCCTCATGGTGGAAATCCTGTTGCGGAAGGAAATCCCCATCTCTCCCCAGGAAGCGACGCTCTTTGCCACAGGAATCTATGAGGATACCGGAGGAATGACGTTCGGAGGAACCGGACCGCGAGATTTCGAGGCGATGGCGCATCTCAGGACGCTCGGTGCCGACATGACGTCCGTCCCCTCTTCGATAGAGATGACTTATACTCCGCCCGAGCGGAAGCTTCTCGACACTCTGATCGAAAACGCGCGGGAGAGCTTTCGCGGAGGAGTCCGCGTCGTTCTTTCCCATGCGGATCTTCCGTCGTACATCGACGGGCTCTCGCTCTTCGTACACAGGCTCCGGGACTATTTCTCGGCCGATGTCGTCCTGGCCGCCGCCAGAATGGGACAGAGAACTTATCTGGTCGCGCGGAGCCACGAGGACACGATCGATGCGGCCCGCCTGCTCGCCCCGCTCGGCGGCGGCGGACATCCGCAGGCCGCTTCGGTAACGCTTCACAATGCCGACCCGAAAAAGCTGCTTTCTTCCATGGAATGCGTCCTCGACAGTGAAATCCCGGCAAAGGAATGCGTATCGAACTACATGACGAGCCCCGTCCTTGCCGTCGCTCCCGATTCGTCCGTCAACGACGCGTACCGGACGATGATCCGCTACGGGCATGCGGCCCTTCCTGTCGTCGATGCCCGCGATCTCGTCGGGCTCATCACGAGAAAGGACCTCGACAAGGCCCATCTTCACGGATACGGGCTCGCGCAGGTCCGGGAGTTCATGACGGAAGGAGTCCGGACGATATCCGGAAACGCCTCGATCCAGGAGGCTCACCGACTCTTCGTGATTCACAACATCGGCAGGCTTCCCGTCATGGAAGACGACCGGCTCGTCGGAATCATCACGAGAACGGACCTGATCCGCGCGTTGTACCCGTATTCGGTCCCGAAGGCTGAACAACGCGAGGATGCGGCCCTTCCGTGGAAGGAAAACGTCGCCGACTCGATAGAAATGGTGCTCTCCGAACACGTCCAGTCGCTTCTCTGGCAGATCGGCGCGCACGCCGGGAAGATGGGGATGAGGGCGTTCATCGTCGGAGGGACAGTCCGCGATATTCTGCTCGGACGAAGGGGAATCGACATCGATATCGTCGTGGAGGGAGATGCGACGCTTCTCGTCGGGGCATTCGGGAATGAATGTAATTGCCGGACCTCGGTCCACGAACGGTACAAAACCGGAACCATCCTGTTCGATTCCGGCGAAAAGATCGACATCGCGACGGCGCGGCGGGAATTCTACGAATTTCCCTCAGCGCAGCCGACCGTCTCGAGTGACTCGTTGAAGCACGACCTCTACAGGCGCGACTATACGATCAACGCGATGGCAGTATCCATCAACCCGCTTTCGTGGGGGGAACTCCTCGACTACTTTGGCGGCAGGAGAGATCTTTCCTCGCGATTGCTCCGCGTGCTCCACAATCTGAGTTTCGTCGAGGATCCCACGAGGGTTCTGAGAGGTGTGCGTCTGGAAAAGCGCCTTTCCCTGAACTTCGAGGGGAACTCGATGCGCCTCCTGACGAGCTGCGTTCGCGGAGGACTGCTCGCGAAGCTGTCGGGATTCCGCCTGAAGAGCGAGCTCGAGATCACGCTTCGAGAATCCGATCCCCTTCCGGCATGCCGGAGGATGGAGGAGCTCGGACTCTGGGAATCGATCTTCCCCGGGATCTGTCTGAAGCCCGGGTGTTTCCTGAGAGTCAGGAGACTCACGGTCTTTCTTTCGAGAATCCCGAAAGGGTTCCCCGACTTCTCGGGACTTGAGTGGCTTGCGTTTCTCACGGCGCTTCTTTCGGAATCGACGGAACCGGTACAGCGTTTCGCGATGGATCGCCTCAATCTGACGCGGAAGGAACGTGGAATTGTAGTAAAATCCCTCGTGGGACTGACGCAGATGGAAAAGGAGCTTGGCGGAAAGATCGCTCCGAAGAACTCCCGGATCGTCGAGCTTCTCGAGAATGTTCATCCGGTTCCGGCGCTCTACTGGAGTGCGGCGACGGACCGCTGGCATATGAGGCGCCGAATTCTCCTTTTCCTGAAGAACCTCAGGCACCGTCGGCCGTCACTGACGGGAGGAGACCTGATACAGATAGGGTATCGGGAAGGGCCGTGGATCGGCGAACTCCTCAAATTTCTGCGGACGCTCGTTCTGGACAATATCCTCGTTTCGAGGGAGGACGAAATCCGCTGGGTTCTGGGTACCTATCCGACGTCGACAAGGAGTGTGAGAGAACGTGTTCCAGTTTCCCAACCTGTCGGAGATGCTTCTCAGCATCCCGGCCGTCCTCTGGGCGATCACCTTTCATGAATTCTGCCACGGATACATGGCCTATCGTCTCGGCGATCCGACGGCCAAGTTGCGCGGCCGCCTTTCCCTGAATCCGATGGATCACCTCGACCCGATCGGAGCGGTAATGCTTCTCATCTTTCGTTTCGGATGGGCGAAACCGGTTCCGATTGATCCGAGATACTTCAGGAATCCCAGAAGAGACATCTTTCTGGTCTCGATCGCGGGGGTGACCGGAAATCTTCTCACCGCCTTCGTCTGTGGACTCGTGGTGCGGTTGCTTCCGTACCCGTTCCTTCGTATTCCGGCTCTCGGCCAGTTCATGGTGCTCATGGTCATCATCAACGTCGGTCTTGCCGTCTTCAACCTCATCCCGATCCCACCGCTCGACGGATCGAAAATCGTCTATACGTTCCTGCCGCCGTCGTTGATGGAAAAGTATTTCTGGCTCGAGCGTTACGGTTTTTTCGTCCTGATCATCCTGCTTTCCCTCGGCGTCATCCAGGCGATCATGAATCCGATCGTTTTCTTTCTCCTGCGAGTCATTCTCTTTTAGTTCCGGGAAGACGCCATGAGAGTGCTTCTGACGAACGACGACGGTATTCACGCTCCCGGAATAACGACGTGTGCGAATACCCTTTTCTCCCTCGGACATGAGGTCCACGTCGTCGCTCCCGACCGCGAGCGGAGCAGCATCGGACACGCCGTGACGCTTACCCGGCCGATCTGTCTCAGACCTCCCCACGAAAGGGGGGCGTATGTTCCCGGACTCGACCTCCTTGCCTGCGACGGTACGCCGTCCGATTGTGTCGTCCTCGGCGTCGAAACGATCGCGCCGGAGACGGAGATCGTCGTCTCGGGAATCAACCGCGGGCCGAATCTCGGGGACGACCTGACATATTCCGGAACCGTTTCCGCGGCGATGGAAGGCGCCATCCTCGGCAAACCGGCGCTGGCGGTCTCCCTGAACTGCGGACAGCGGGAGCATACGTCGCATTACGAGTCGGCGGGCCGCGTCTGCGCGGAAATCCTCCGGCTCCTTTCCCGCTTCTTCCTCCATCCCGGTCTTCTGCTGAACGTGAACGTTCCGAACCTTCCGCTTGGCGATATCAGGGGGGTACGCGTCACCCGGAAGGGCGTCCGCCTGTACGAGGAAAAGGTTTCGTCGCTGAATTCTCCGGAGGGGACGCTCTGCTTCTGGGTGTCGGGCCGCCCCGCCGACAGACTCGAAGAGGAAGGGAGCGACGTCTGGGCCGTCGCGAACGGCTATGTCTCGGTGACGCCGATCCATATGGATATGACACACTTCCCGTCTCTCGACGGGCTCCGGGAAACCGGAGTCGAAACAATAAACTTTTTATCATAGTCCAGATCGGCAGTTGACAATAGTTTATTCCGTGCTATAATACCCACAAATGTCGTAAAGGCGATGAACGGGAGGAGTACCCGCCTGTGTGCGTCCAGAGAGAAGGGTCCAGGCTGCGAACCCTTTCGTTACTGGGTGGGGAACGTGTCCGTGAGCCTGTTCCGAAGAAAGGCCGCAAGGCCATGAAGGAACGCAGGACGAGAGGGCGACTTCATGTCGCCAAGATGGGTGGTACCGCGGGCAAGGCCCGTCCCTTCAGGGACGGGCCTTTTATCGTTCGAAATCAGGGGAGGATTGCAGATGGGCGACAAAGGAAAGGTAGTTCTCGCGTACAGCGGCGGTCTGGATACGTCCGTGGCGACGATGTGGCTCACGGAACAGGGATACGATGTTGTCACGATGACGGCCGATGTCGGCCAGAAGGAAGTCGATCTCGAGGCTTCGAAGAACAAGGCGCTTCACAGCGGAGCTGTCAAGGCGTACATCATGGATCTCCGGAAGCAGTTCGTGGATCAGTTCGTCTGGCCGGCACTCAAGGCCAACGGAATGTATCAGGGAACCTACCCGCTGAACTCGGCGCTTTCCCGGCCCCTGATCGCGCAGACGCTCGCGACCATAGCGAAAAAGGAAGGCGCCGTTGCTGTTGCCCACGGATGCACCGGCAAGGGACAGGACCAGGTACGGATCGAAGTCTGCACGAACGCGCTCGATCCGAAACTTCAGGTGCTTGCCCCGGTGCGGGACTGGCATTTCAGTCGCGAGGCGGAGATCGCCTACGCGAAGGAACACGGCATTCCGCTCTCGATCACGGCCAAATCGCCCTACAGCATCGATGAGAACATGTGGGGGCGATCGATCGAATGCGGAGCGCTCGAGGATCCCTGGAACGAGCCGCCCGAGGACGCGTTCGATATTACGGTCGCTCCGGGGAAGGCCCCGGATACGGCGGAGTTCGTCGAGATTGCGTTCGAAAAGGGGCTTCCGGTTGCCCTCAACGGAGAAGCGATGAACGGCGTCGCGATGATCGAAGCGCTGAACAAGATCGCCGGAGGTCACGGCGTCGGACGGATCGACATGATCGAAGACCGTCTTGTGGGCTTCAAGAGCCGTGAAGTCTACGAGTGTCCGGCGGCGATGACGCTTCTCGCGGCGCACAGAGCTCTCGAAACCATGACTCTCGACAAGCAGGTGATCTCGTGCAAAAAACTGCTTGAGACGAAGTTTGCCGAACTGACGTACGAAGGGTACTGGTTCTCGCCGCTCATGGACGCGATCGGCGCGTTCGTGGACGAGACACAGGCGTACGTGAACGGAATCGTCAGGGTTCGCCTCTTCAAGGGACAGGCTGTCGTCTGCGGGATGAAATCCACGAATGCGATCTACAAGCACGACCTCGCGACGTATTCCGAAGGCGACGCCTTCGACCACAACGCCGCGGTCGGTTTCATCAGGATCTGGGGGCTTCCGATCAGGACGTGGCAACAGGTGCATCAGAAACAGGTTCCGATCGAGATTCCCTGCCTTTGAGAGGCATCGGTCGAAACGGAGGGGGGACACCCCCTCCGTTTTTTTGTACAATAGCGCGCGAAGGGAGATGGAAAACGATGCCCGGTCCGCATCCGCAGTCGCCTTTGCAAAGATTGACGATCATTGCCCTTATGTCGGCGGGATTTCTCGTTCTTATAGGAATTGCGCTTTTCGGAAAGGAACGTGTCGGCGCTTTTTTCAGCGGTTCTTTGAAATTTGCGTGGATTGGTGTACTATTGGCCATAGGGTATTTTTCCGCGCATCTGAGAAGATGACGCCCGTCTCTGCGCGGAGGGAAGGAGATGTGCGCCAGGTGGAAAAAGGCAATGAAGCGGCGACAGCCGGAATCGATGAGAAGGAGGGTATCATCACGACTGAATACGAGTGCTTCTGCGAGGGTATGAACGAAAGCGGGGTATCCGTCAACGCGGCACCGAAGGCGGCCGCCACTGTAGCGACCGGAAGCGGAAGATCGAGGAAACGCGCGTTGCTTACGGGGTTCCTCGCGTTCGCCATCGGAATCTCGATCCTGAACACACTCTGGAACAAGGTTGAGGAGAGAATTGAACTCGCGAATCGCGACATCGTGACGAAGACCGCCGATCTTGGCAAACGGATCGAGGCTGCGCTCGCTTCGGTGAAATCGATGGAGGCCGAGTTCGCGTCCCTCAAGCAGATCTCCGAGTCAAACACGAACGACGTTGCTTCCCTGAAGATGTCTGTCGGTTCCTACAGCGATCAGACCCAGCGTCTTGAACTCCAGGCGAAGCGGCACGCTGATTACCTGAAGAGAGAGCTTCGCGGCAAACAAATGGAGCTCCGCGAGCTCGCAGAACTTGTGCGCTTCCAGGAGATGCTTCTCGGCGAAACGAAGACGGGCGATACGCATGAAGTCGCCGCGTCGTCTTCCCCGAATGCGGAGAGAGTCCCCCAGGCTGGAGGAAAGATCGGAACGCCCGATTCTGCGACGAAATCCAACTGACGAATCCGACGGACGTTCAGTGGCGTTGAGGGAATACGAATCAACGGGGAGAGACGGTAGTCCGGTCTCTCCCCGTTCGCTTTTCATCAAAGGGTATTTCTGCGTCTACAGGAACGCGTCCTCCGGCGCTGACGGAAGGTCTTCGATCGATGCTCGCGATCTGGCGACCTTCTCCGCCTCATTTTCGGTCCATTTCGTCAGCTTTGCGAGGAGACGTTCATCCCCGAGCGAGAGAATCCTGAGCGCCAGAAGAGCCGCGTTCTTCGCTCCTCCGATGCCGAGCGAGGCGACGGGAACTCCGGGGGGCATCTGCGCGACAGAAAGCAATGCGTCGAGTCCGCCGAGCGACCCTGCCGGGACCGGGACGCCCAGAACCGGCAGCGGCGTGTGCGCCGCGACGACTCCGGGCAGGGCGGCGGATAAGCCCGCGACGCAGATGAGAACCCCGATTCCCCGGGACATCGCGTTTCCGGCATAGCGAACCGTAGCGTCCGGTGTCCTGTGTGCGGAAGAAACCGTTACTTCATGGCCGACGCCGAAAAGCTCCAGTGTTTCCGAAATCGTCTTTGCGAACGGAATGTCGCTTGCCGAGCCGAGAATGATGCCGACCTTCGGTGGTGTTCCGTTCATGTCATTACCTCCTTTCCTGATGAAGTCGCTCTTTCCGGGCAATGTCCGTCCTGAAATGCATTCCGTCGAACGCGATGCACCCCGTTCCTCGGTAGGCGCGCTCGCGGGCGTCATCGAGGGTGTCGCCCGTCGCGACGACGTTGAGAACGCGCCCTCCGGACGTGACGGCCCTTCCGTCGCGAAGCGCCGTTCCGGCATGAAGCACCGAAACGTTGCAGGATGATTCCGCTTCGCGGATTCCCCGGATCGGGAGTCCCGTCTCATATGTTCCCGGATAACCGCCGGAGGAGATAACGACATCGACCGCGTAGCCCGGCGAGATGTTCCACGGGACGGTTCCGAGCTTCCCGGAGGCACATGCGGAAACCGCCTGAGCGAAATCTCCCCCGAACAGAGGAAGGACGACCTGTGTCTCTGGATCGCCGAAACGAACGTTGTATTCGACGACACTCGGGGATCCGTTCGCGTCGATCATGAGTCCGAAATACAGGACGCCGCGATAGGGAATTCCTTCGGATTGAAGTCCGAGAATAGTCGGTAAAAGAATGCGGGTATTGATTTCGTTTTTCATAGTTTCCGTCAGCCACGGAACGGGGGCGAACGCGCCCATTCCTCCCGTGTTCGGTCCTTTGTCGCGATCGAACACGCGTTTGTGGTCCTGACTCGGAGCGAGAACGCGCAGCGTCTCTCCGTCGGTCATCGTCAGGAGGGTCAGTTCGTCGCCGGGCAGAAAATCTTCGACGAGAAGCGTCTTTCCCGAGTTCCCGAGAGATCCCGAGAGCATCGCCGCGGCCGCCTTTTCCGCGTCGGAAGGAGATTCGGCAACGATGACCCCCTTTCCCGCCGCCAGTCCGTCCGCCTTGACGACGAATGGCGGACGACGTTTCGCGATTGCCGCGGAGACCTCTGAGCGCGACGTACAGATATCGAAATCCGCCGTGGGAATTGAGTGTCGGCGCATGAAGGCCTTCGCGAAGCACTTGCTTCCTTCGAGCATCGCTCCCTGCTGGCCCGGGCCGAAGACGGCGAACCCCGCGCTGCGGAGATCGTCGGCGATCCCCGCGCAGAGCGGAGCTTCCGGACCGATCAGAACGAGGTCCGGACGAAACGTTTCAGCAAGGGAGAGAACGGCGCGGGTATCGACGGGATTCACGTCGTGGCAGATCGCCTCCATGCAGATTCCGGCATTCCCCGGTGCGACATCGATCCGCGAAACGTCCTTCGATTTCAGAAGAGCGCGAAGGATCGCGTGTTCTCTTCCGCCGCCTCCGAGAAGAAGGATATTCATGGAAAGAGACCTCCAATCCTCAGTGACGGAAGGTTCGGTGTCCGCTCAGGAACATGCTGACGGACAGCTTCCGGGCCGCCTCGATAACGTCGGCGTCCCGGACGGATCCGCCTGGTTGGATGATCGCCGCGACGCCGGCTTCCGCCGCCGCCTCGATCCCGTCCGGGAACGGGAAGAACGCGTCCGACGCCATGACGGAGTCCTTCGCCGCCTCCCCTGCCTGTTCGATGGCGAAGCGCACGGCGTAGACGCGGCTACAGAAGCCCATTCCGATGCCCACGGCCTTTCCGTCCCGGACGAGAGCGACCGAGTTGCTTTTGGAAAGCGCGGCGATCTTCCATGCGAGAATGAGGTCTTCCCAGCGGTCGTTGCGTTCCTTTCCGATCCATTCGCCCTTAGCGGGATCGGGAAGAGGAGGGAGGCTGTCCTCCTGCATCAGAACGCCGCCCCAGGTCCCGGTCATCTGCAAGGGCGAGACGCGTCTTCCCTTCCAGAGGACGGGGCGGAGCGCGGGGCGTTCCGTCCTGATGAGTTCGATCGCTTCGTCGGTGAACGACGGGGCGACGATGACTTCGGTGAAGTGCGACGCGACCGCCCTGGCGAGTTCGGCGTCAACGGTCCGGGTAACGCCGACGATGCCGCCGAATGCCGAAAGCGGATCGCACGAATAGGCCTTCTCGTACGCCTCGAGAGGCGTCGCTCCGACGGCCATGCCGCACGGGGTCGTATGTTTGATGACGAGCGCGGCACACGACGATCCCAGCATGGCGAGTCCGCGCATCGCCGAGTCGATGTCGAGGATATTGTTGTAGGAAATCTCCTTGCCTCCGAGGACGTCGAACGGCATGTCCGAAAAGACGGGTTCGTAGAGCGCCGCCGACTGGTGCGGGTTCTCGCCGTACCGGAGAGGCATGACCTTCCGGAGACGCATGACGCTTTCCTCGGGCAGAACGTCGCGTTCGACCCCAAGCGCGTCCGAGAGGCCGTCGTGAATCGTCGCGTCGTACCCCGATGTCTTTCGGAACGCCTTGAGCGCGAGACGTTGCCGTGTTGGAAGGGTGATGTCCCCCTCCGCGTCGATCTCTTCGACGACGAGCGCATAGTCCGTCGGGTCGGTGAGCACGACGACGTTCCTGTAGTTCTTCGCGGCAGCTCGGATCAGGGAGACGCCGCCGATATCTATATTGTCGAGAAGATCCTCGAGTGACGAGTCGAGTTTTGCGGTTTCCTCGAAGGGGTAGAGATTGCACACGACCATATCTATCATGGGAATATCGTGGCGTTTAGCGTCGGCCTCGTCCACCGGGTGTCCCCGCCGGGCGAGAATTCCTCCGAAGATCTTCGGGTGAAGCGTCTTGACTCGTCCCTCCATGATGTGCGGGAATCCGGTCAGGTCGCTGACCTCCCTGACGGGAAGTCCGGATTCGCGGATTCGCGCCGCGCTGCCTGAACTCGACAGCAGGTCGTACCCTCTTTCGGAAAGGGCCTTCGCGAGCGCTTCGAGCTCCGTCTTGTCGTGAACCGAGAGCAAAGCGGTTTTTTTCATGTTTGCCTCTCCTTTCGGAAGAGAATCGGTAGTGTCGCGGGATGTGTCCCTTTATCTCGAGAGCGGCTTGAGGCCGCCGGAGAAGAGACCCCGGAGAGTGTTCCAGTAGAGATCGTGCTCCGTTCCGTGAATCCGTTCTTCGAGCGTTTCGGGCGTATCGTCGTCGTGTACGGGGACCGCTCGCTGCGCAAGGATGGGGCCCGTATCGGTCCCGCTGTCGACGAGGTGGACCGTGACGCCGGTGAGTCGGACCCCCGCCTTCCACGCGTCTTCGATCGCGTGGGCCCCGCGGAATGCGGGAAGAAGCGCCGGGTGGATATTGACGATCCGATGGAGAAATCGGGAAACGAAATCCGGGGAGAGGATCCGCATGAATCCCGCGAGGACGATCCATGTCACGGCATTTTCCCGGCAGAGGGAGAGAAGATCCCGTTCACCCTCCGCCTTTCCCCGGTCGTACGGGAGAACGTGCGCCGGAATACCCCGGGATGAAGCCTTGTTCAGTCCTGCGGCGGCCGGCGAATCCGACGCGACGAAGGCGACCGATGCATCGAGATCGCCGGAGGCGATCCTGTCGAAGATCGCTTCCATATTCGTCCCCCGTCCGGAAATGAGAATCGCGATCCGTTCCGTCATGCTGTGACCGTACCGATGATGGTCGCCATCTCGCCGAGCGCTCCGCAGCGGTGAAGGATTTCTTCGGCGTCCTCCTTCGCGACCACGAGACAGAATCCGATCCCGAGATTGAAGACCCGGCGCATTTCCTGCTCGTCGACGCCCGTCCCGGCGATGACGTCGAATATCGCCGGGCGTTTCCACGATGCGTAATCGATGTCGACGTCGAGATCTTTGGGGATGACGCGGATGATATTGCCGTAAAGTCCGCCGCCCGTAATGTGCGCCATTCCCCTGATTTTTCCGGTTCCTGCCAGGGAGAGGACCTGCCTGACGTAGAGCCTCGTCGGGCGGATGAGCGCGCGTCCGAGGGGTTCGTCGAGAGGATCGATCGTTGCGGACACGTCGTACGAGTTGTCTCCGAAGAGGACCTTCCGGACGAGCGAGAATCCGTTACTGTGAATTCCCGAACTTGCGAGGCCGATCAGGACGTCGCCTTTTCCAACCCGGCTTCCGTCGATGACGTCCGACTCCCGGACCATGCCTGCGGCAAATCCCGCGAGATCGAACCCGTCCGCCGGGTAGACTCCCGGCATTTCCGCCGTCTCGCCTCCGAGGAGGGCGCACCCGCTCTGAGAACATGCGTCGGCGATCCCTTCGACCACCGCCGACATGAGAGAGACGTCGAGACGCCCACAGGCGATATAGTCAAGGAAGAAGAGCGGACGGGCGCCGCAGGTGACGAGATCGTTCACGTTCATCGCGACGAGGTCCTGTCCGAGTCCGCGGTATTCGCCGACCATCTTCGCGACTTCGAGTTTCGTCCCGACGCCGTCGCAGCACCCCGCGATGAGCAGGTCCCCGTCGACGCGATACAGACCGGAAAATCCTCCGATTCCTCCGATGGCTCGCGGATCCGATGGCATCTTCGAAACGATCCGTTTGATCACGTCGACCCAGAGATCTCCTCCCTCGATATCGACGCCTGCATCCTTATAGAGCGACATCCCGGACATCTCCTCCCTCTTCAAGATATTTTCCCGAGAAGCAAGCCGTACAGACTCCGTTTTCGCCGAGGCCGATCGCCTCGACGAGATCTTCCTCCGGGAGATATTCGAGCGAATCCGCCCCGACCTCCGCCCCGAGTTGCCTGACGTTCATCCGTGCGGCCGCGAGCTCGACGCGTGTCGGAGTATCGATTCCATAGTAGCAGGGAAAGCGGACGGGGGGCGAGGAGACGCGCATGTGAACGGCGGATGCCCCCGCTGACTTGATCATCGTGATCATCCTCTGACACGTCGTTCCCCGGACGATCGAATCGTCGACGACGACCACCGATTTTCCGGCGAGAACCCCCGTGATGGGGTTGAGCTTGATGCGGACACCCAGTTCCCGAACGCGCTGCGTCGGCTCGATGAATGTCCGTCCGACGTATCGGTTCCTGACGACCGCGGTTTCGTGGGAAAGACCGCTCTCCTGTGCGAACCCCATCGCAGCGATCGTTCCGCTGTCGGGCATACCCGATACGATGTCGGCTCCGGTCGCGGGACCTTTTCGTGCGAGACGCCGGCCGAGTTCCTTTCTGACGGCATACACGGACTTGCCCTCGATAACGCTGTCGGGACGCGCGAAGTAGACGAACTCGAAGGAGCAGAGACGATGCGTATGCGTTTCCATCGGAATCCGGAGCGATCTCGGACCATCCGGTCCAAGTACGACGACCTCTCCGGGGTCGATATCACGGATCGTCGTCGCGCCGACAAGATCCAAAGCGCACGTTTCGGACGAGACGTACCACACGTCACCGCGTTTGCCGATGACGAGCGGGCGGAATCCCCACGGATCTCTGACCGCCACGAGCGTGTCGTCGATGAGAAGCGTGAGGGAATATGCGCCGACGAGGCGGGTCAGGGAATCGACGAGTGCGTCGATCGGGCGCTTGTGCGGCTGGTGCGCCACCAGATGAAGGATGACCTCTGTGTCCGTTGTGGACTGGAAAATGGCTCCGCGGCTCTCGAGCATTGTCTTGAGCCCTTCCGCGTTCGTCAGATTTCCGTTGTGGGCGACCGCGACGGAGCCTCTGGACGTCGTCGAGATGAGGGGCTGCGCATTCGCAAGATCGGATCCTCCCGACGTGGAATAGCGGACGTGACCGATCGCGCAGTGAACGGACCGGCGGGCGAGGTCGCCCTGGTCCAGCGCCGCGTGGACCAGGCCGTTTCCTTTTATTGACGCGATCCGTCCGTCGTCTCCGATCCACGCGACCCCGGTAGATTCCTGACCGCGATGCTGCAACGCGTACAGACCGAGATAGACTTCCTCGAGAACGGGGTTTCCCTTCGGGGAGTACGCGCCGAACACGCCGCACATCTCAGTTATGTCCTCCGGAGATCGTAGCGGAAGAACGGAACGCGCTTCCCATATCGCCAAGGGTGAGCGTAATCAGTTCGCCGATCCTGAGAGAGTCGCCTCCGGCTACACCGATGCGGAAGCAGGGAAACCCGCGCCAGAGTTCCTCGAATGTCCCTGACATACGATCGGAGACAGCGTAGACGGCGCGCGGTCCTCCCTCGCCGAAAAGGGTACCGAGCGTATCCAGGACCGCAGGGAGGTCGATGGAGGCACCGATGCCGCTCGCGAGCGCTTCATGGACGAGAGCGACCGAAAGCCCCCCCCCTGCCAGCGCCCGTCCGCTCCGGGCGCACCGTTCCCTTGCCGTGGCGCGCGCGCGGGAGCAGAACAGCCGTTCGGCTTCCGCGTCGAACCGGACCGGGCGTCCGGGAACGGAGCCGGAAATGGTTTGCTGATAACGGCTTCCGGAAAGGGATCCCTCCGGCCGTCCGACGAGATACACCAGGTCCCCTGCCTTCCAGTTGCCTGAGGGAATCCAGGAAAGCGGCGCTTCGATCAGTCCGACGACGCCGATGACCGGTGTCGGGAGGATGGCGCCGGACGCGCTCTCGTTGTAGAGGCTGACATTTCCGGAAACGATGGGACACTGAAGCTCTTTTCCGCAGAAGGCGATTCCTCTGACGACTTCCGAGAGCTCGTAGTATTGCTCGGGTTTTTCGGGAGATGGGAAATTGAGACAATCCGTAGCGCCGATTGCGGCCGCTCCGGCGACCGATACCGCGCGAATGCCGCAGGCAAAGGATTCCGCGCCGCCCTCGAACGGATCGAGCCGGCACTTCCACGGCTCGGACTCCAGAGCAACCGCGAGCATGTTGCCGTTTTCCCTGATTCTCAGAAGGGAAACGGGCGCTCCGGGACCGACGATCGTGTTGGTCTGAACCATGGAGTCGTACTGCTCGTATATCCAACTCTTGTCAGCCGTGGAGGGCGACGAGAGGATTTCCAGGAGAGCGTCCGCGTGATTCGTTCCCGTCGGTGCGGTTTCCGCGTGGCTGGAGACCCTGCGGGATTCGTAGTCGGGAGATCGGCTTTCCCAGTGCGCTTCGGGACAATCGTCGACGATCAGCGATGCGGGAAGGGAAACGATTTCCTCTCCGTACCACCGCACGACGTAACGGTCGCCCTCAGTGACCTTGCCGATGACGGCGCAGTCGAGTCCCCAGTGTTCCGCGACGTGTGCGACCGAATCGTAATCTTCGGGCAGGACGATGAGAAGCATCCGCTCCTGCGATTCGGAGAGGGCTATTTCCCATGGCTGCATGCCTTCAGCCCGGAGCGGGACTCGATCGAAGTCGACGACCATTCCGACGCCGCTTTTCGCGGCGATTTCGCTGCTCGAAGACGTGATTCCCGCGGCTCCCATATCCTGCATGCAAACGATGAGCCCTTTGTCGCGCAGTTCGAGGCATGCCTCGATGAGGAGCTTTTCGATGAATGGGTCACCGATCTGGATCGAAGGTCTGCTCGCCTTCGAATCTTCCGAGAGTTCCACGGATGCGAACGCGGCGCCCGCTATGCCGTCCCGTCCCGTTTTCGACCCGAGGATGACGACGAGTTGTCCGGGGCGGGCCGTTTTCGAGCTGATGACGTCCTCTCTGCGGACGATGCCGAGACAGAGCGCGTTCAGAAGCGGATTGTCGGAATACGAGCCGTCGTACATCGTCTTGCCGCCGACGGTGGGAACTCCGACGGCGTTGCCGTATCCCGCGACGCCGCTCACGATGCCGGTCGAAAGGGATTGCGTTCTCGGATGCGATGGGTCGCCGAAGAAGAGGCCGTCCATCGAGGCAATCGGCCGCGCGCCGAGGGCGAGTATGTCCCTGATGATTCCTCCGACGCCGGTCGCCGCTCCCTGATACGGAGCGACGGCCGACGGATGGTTGTGACTTTCGACCTTGAAGGCGACGCCGTATCCGTGACCGATATCCACGATTCCGGCATTTTCGCCCGGGCCGGCCCAAACGCGCTCGCTTTTGTTCGGAAGCGTCCTGAGAAGGGGCTTCGTGGATTTATAGCTGCAGTGTTCGGACCACATGACGCCGAGAATCCGGAGTTCCGTCTCGGTCGGTTCCCTTCCGAGGGTCCGCACGATGAAATCGTACTCGTCGGTACGCAGTCCCGCCTTTTTAAAGTCTGTCATCACGCTGACCTCCCGTACGTCCAGTCGCGAACGCCCTTCCAGAAATCCGTGCCGTCGGGATTGCCTGAAAACGTATCTGCGCCGAGCCGGGAGCGTGTCTCGGGGTCGAGCAGGAGGTCTTCGGCGCGTTCGGGGTGAGGCATCAGTCCGAGGACATTTCCCCGTTCGTTGACGATCCCGGCGATGTTGTTCATTGCTCCGTTCGGATTGGTCGCGTCGTCGACGCGACCGTCCGGCGACGCGTAACGGAATACGACCTGCCGACGTCGTTCGAGATCGCGAAGTTCGTCCGGTGGCAGGAAATACAGCCCCTCGTAGTGCGCGATCGGGAAACTGACGATCTGATGATCCCGGAACGTTCGCGTAAATGGAGTATCCGTCCGTTCGACGCGAAGCGTGCATGGACGGCAGATGAAGCGAAGCGACCTGTTGGCGAGGAGTGCGCCGGGGAGAAGCCGGGACTCCGTCAGGACCTGGAATCCGTTGCAGATTCCGACGACCAGTCCGCCGGAATCCGCGTGGCGTGACACGGCTTCCATGATCGGAGATCTGGCGGCCATGGCACCGCAGCGAAGGTAGTCTCCATAGGAAAATCCCCCGGGAAGGACGACGAGATCCGTCCCGGAAGGGAGCTGCGACTGCTTGTGCCAGACGAAATCCGTCTCCGTTCCGAGAACGAGGCGGATCGCGTGTCCGACGTCCCGGTCGCAATTGCTTCCGGGGAAGACGATGACGGTCGCTCTCATCAGGCGTCGTCCTCTTCGCGCACGTCGACGGTGAATTCCTCAATGATCCCGTTGACGAGAAGATCGTCGCAGACCGTGCGGGCGGAACGCGTCGCGTCTTCGAGCGACGGGGCCTCTATCCTGAGTCTGATGTATTTTCCGATCCTGACGTCGCGGACCTCCGCGTGTCCCGCATCGTGAAGGACGGCGCCGACGGCCTTTCCCTGCGTATCGAGGACGCCTTCCTTGAGAAAGACGAGAACGCTGGCGTGATACAGCATGGCTCAGATCCTTTGTCCGGAAATCCGCGCCCAGATCTCGCGGTATGCTCCGAGAACGTCGCCGAGATCCTTCCGGAAGCGGTCCTTGTCGAGTTTCATTTTCGTCTCCTTGTCCCAGAAACGGCATGTGTCGGGAGAGATCTCATCGGAAAGGAGGAGTTTTCCCTCGGAGTCGATGCCGAATTCGAGCTTGAAATCGACGAGAACGATGTTCTTTTCGTCGAAGAATTTTCCGAGAATCCTGTCGATCGAGAGAGCGATCCCCTTGATCTCGTCGATCTGTTTCCGGTCCGCCCAGCCGAACAGTTCGGCATGGTCTTCGGTGATCAGGGGATCCCCGAGTTCGTCGTTCTTCAGATAGAATTCGACGAGAGGACGGGGGAGCGTGATGCCTTCAGGAACGCCAAGGCGTTTGCAGAGCGTTCCGGTCGTGATGTTCCGGACGACGACCTCCACCGGAAGGATCCGGACCTTTCTTACAAGCTGGTGTGTTTCGTCGATAGTCCGTATGAAGTGGTTCGGAATCCCTTCCTTTGCGAGATACGTGAAAAGCCACGCCGAAATTCTGTTGTTCAGTTCTCCTTTTCCTTCGATGGAATCCTTCTTCTGTGCGTTGAAAGCGGTCAGGGAGTTCTTGTATTCCACGAGCATGATGCCGGGATTTTCGGTTGAGAACATCTTCTTGGCTTTGCCTTCGTACATAAGCTCTCTTTTATCCACAGAATGACACCTCCGTCGGGCTATATTACGAACATTATTATGATATAACGCATGAAAGTCAAGATGCTTTCCAGTCTCTCTTTTCCTTTACAAAGAGACGGGTCCATGGTATGAACTCTCTGCGTGAAATCGAAGGCCACGAAATGACACAGAACGGGGAACGGCTCTTGATCGGGAGGATACATCAGGGATGGACACGGCACGTATACGGAACTTCTGCATCATCGCCCATATCGACCACGGGAAGTCGACGCTTGCCGATCGCCTTCTAGAGCGAACGGGGACGATTGACAAGAGAGGCATGAAAAACCAAATTCTCGACTCGATGGAGCTCGAACGGGAACGCGGCATTACGATCAAGCTTGTCCCGGTTCGCATGGACTATACGGCGAAAAACGGAGAGGCGTACGTCCTCAATCTCATCGACACGCCGGGGCATGTCGATTTCGGATATGAGGTTTCGCGTTCGCTTGCCTCGTGCGAGGGGGCCGTGCTCGTCGTCGATGCCTCGCAGGGTGTGGAGGCGCAGACGGTGGCCAACGCGTATATGGCCGTCGAACAGGGGCTCGATATCCTTCCCGTCGTCAACAAGATCGACCTTCCTTCGGCGCACCCCGAATCGGTCAAGAAAGAGATCGAGGACGCCATCGGCCTGGACGCGTCGGACGCCATTCTGGCGAGCGCCAAGGACGGGACGGGGATCGACGATATCCTCGAACGGATTGTGCGGTCGGTCCGTCCTCCGGAAGAGAAATCAGACGCACCGCTTCGGGCGCTGATCTTCGATTCGATCTACGACAACTACAGGGGCGTCATCTGTTACATCCGCGTCGTCGAGGGAGAGGTCCGGGCCGGGATGAGTATCCGGTTTATGGCTTCGGGGCGCGATTATCCCGTTGAGGAAATCGGCGTCTTCCGGCCTTCGTACGTTCCCGTCGATCGCCTCTCCTGTGGAGAAGTCGGGTATCTCATCGCAAATGTCAAGACTGTCGCGGAGGCTCATGTCGGAGATACGGTGACCGATGCGCTCCGTCCCGCGCCCGAAGCTTTGCCTGGCTACCGACGCGTCAAGCCCGTCGTCTTCTGCGGTTTCTACCCGATCGAACGCGACGAGTACCCGGAACTCAGGGACGCACTCGAGAAACTGACGTTGAACGACGCCTCGATCACGTTCGTTCCCGAGACGTCCGTGGCGCTGGGATTCGGTTTCCGGTGCGGCTTCCTCGGCCTTTTGCATATGGATGTCTCCAAGGAACGTCTCCGTCGGGAGTTCGACGTCGAACTCGTCGCGACGTCCCCGAACGTCGTCTACGAAGTCGTGACGGCGAACGGAGATGTCATCGAGGCGAACAGGCCTTCCGACTTCCCCGAGCTGTCCGAAATCCGCGAGATCCGGGAGCCGATCATTCGACTGACGTGTTTCGTTCCGACAGAGTTCGTCGGAAAAGTCATGCAGTTCTGCCAGGACAAGCGGGGAACATTCATCTCAATGGACTATCTCTCGCCCGAAAGGGCGCGTCTCTTCTATGACCTTCCGCTTGCGGAATTCATCATCGACTTCCACGATAAAATGAAGTCGCTGACGCGCGGATACGCGTCGCTGGACTACGAGTATCGCGGCTTCCGCTCCGCCGATCTCGTTCGCGTGGATGTTCTCATCGGCGGAGAGGCGGCGGACGCTTTCTCCTTCATCTGCCACAGGGATGCTGCCTACCACAGGGGGCAGGCTGTCGTCCGCAAGCTCAAGGAGCTCATTCCGCAGCAATTGTTCGAGGTGCCGATCCAGGCATCCATCGGAAAGAGAATCATCGTCCGGCAGAATATCAAAGCGCTGCGAAAGGACGTTCTCGCGAAGTGCTATGGCGGCGACATCTCACGAAAGCGAAAACTCCTCGAGAAACAGAAAGAGGGCAAAAAGCGGATGAAGCAGATCGGTAAGGTTTCAATCCCGCAGGAGGCGTTCCTCGCTTTCCTCAGGGTGGAAGAAGGGGAAGACGCATAGACGTCCGCGTTCCGTTGCCGATGGAGCGGCTTGCCGCGGCAACGCCGCGTTCCCTGTACGTTCATCTGCCGTTTTGCGTGCGGAAGTGCCCCTACTGTGCCTTTTCGAGTTCCGTTCCTGAGACGGGAGAAATCGACCGGTATCTCGACGCGATGGATTGCGAGTGCCGTTTCTGGTCGGAGACCTTCTCCGGAAAGCATCGTTTCGACACTCTCTACATCGGCGGCGGAACGCCGACGATTCTCGACGTCCGACAATGGGAGCTCCTTTTCGGAATCCTCTGGCGATACTTCGATTTCGGAGCGTCTTTCGAGGCAAGCGTCGAGGCGAACCCCGGCAGTCTGGAATCCGGACATCTGGACCTCTGGAGAAAGAACGGCATAACGAGGGTCAGCATCGGGGTTCAGAGTGTCCATGATCGTGAACTTTCCTGGCTTCGGAGACCTCATGGCGGAAGGGAAGCGATCGATGCCGTGGAAAGAACAGCCCAGGCCGGGTTCAGGTGCAGCGCCGATATCATGTTCGGAATCGCAGGCCAGACGCTCCGTTCTTTCAGGGAGTCTCTCGACGGAGTTCTCGCTGCCGGAGCCGAACACATTTCTACATACCACCTGACGATAGAGCCCGGAACGCCCTGGGGGACGACGCCTCCTGCGGATATGACCGACGGGTATCCGTTTTATCGCTTCGCACAGTGGTACCTTCCCCGCAAGATGATGTTCCAGTACGAAATCGCGAGCTTTGCGCGAGATGGAGCTGAATGCAGCCATAATATGGCCTATTGGGACGAGACCGACGTCCTGGCGGTCGGGGCGAGCGCTTCGGGGCACCTTGCCGGCCTGAGGTATACGAACGTTTCCGAGGGAAGGGAGTATATCCGTCGGCTGGAGGCGGGAGAATCGCCGTCCGATTCGATCGAGGATCTCCCTCCGGAAGCGAAAGCCAGGGAAGCGGCGATTCTGGCGCTGAGGACGCGCCGTGGGATCGCGTTTGCTGAGTTTGGTGTACGTTTCGGAACGAAATCTCTCGACCGGGTTTTGGGAATTCTCGATTCCTTTCCATCGTTTTTTTTCGTTCGCAACAGCGAGTATGTCGCGCTTTCCCCGCGCGGAATGCGGATCGCCAACCGCATCTGGGAAGAGATTCTCTGAGCCGGAACGATAACGGAGGGCTTCCATGCAATATGGACTGATTCTCTTCGAAACGGACGAGGAAACGATTTTTGAAAATCTGCTTCTGACTCTTTCTTCGTATCAGCCGTCTGCGACGAAGATCCCGGGGTATACGGTGAGCGTCGCCGACTCGCTGAAAGGCGCACTCGACTACATCGGCGACGAAAAAAGCGCCGCCGGTCTTTTTACTGCCAGTCTGATCACTCGGGTGTATGCATCGTACGTATATGAACGCCCCGCCGTCCTGATCGCGGCGGATACGATGGAAGGCCGGGCGAGATGGATTACGGAGCGCTGGAGGTCAAAGACGGGGAGAAACTACAACGGAATGATCCTTTCGAGTTACCCGAAGGGAATCGACTGGGATCTGATCGGGATCGCGACTCCAGGGTGGGTTCTCCTGTTCGACGAGGAGATGGATTACGCAGCGAAAGACATCATCGACGATTCGTTGCGAGTCGCATACCTCCCGGGTGCACAGACCCTGACGGAACGACTCCAGCCCGATGTGCCGTCTCCGGACGCGCTTGTCATGCTTCTCGACGTGCTTCTCGACAGTCTTCCCTGGAAGACGGAACAATCCTGAAATCAGAAGGACAGCGTTCGTTCCGAGCGAAGCAGCGTCGTCGTGATATCCTGAAACGAGACGATATTCCCGACGCCGAGCACCTCTTCGATACCGAAATGCGTCACGCAATCTCTGTTCAGCAGCACCCGACACCCGCGTCGATTCAAGGCGGCGATTCCATCACAGGTTTTTGTACCTCTGACGGCGAGTTTGACGCCTTCGTTCATCAGGATGATCGTCTGGGGGATCGGCGTGGTGTGATTCAGCGACGCAAGGAATGACATCGCGAGGTTCTCTCCGTGTTCCTCGTCGCTTCCGCCGATGGTTCTCCCGGACAAAAGTATCGTACATCCGCCGAACACCGGGTGTGCCTGAGGGGAAGCGATCTGCGGCGCCGGTGCTTTTTTCTGACGATTTGCGGGAGCGGTCTTGCGCGTGGATTTCACGGAGGGGGCTCCGGGAGCGGGAGGATACGCCTTCAGGACGACGGTTCCCTCATCGTCTTCGATGCTGACGTCGTACCCGTTTTCCTCGAGCGAAGTCCGAACCTTCGAAGCGACCATGGGATTGTCGAGAAGGACGGAAAAGGCATCCGCGTCAGCGGTCGAAATGGCACGGACGGACTCTATGGCTTTATCGGAGGATTTTCCGCGAAAATCGTATGCTTCTGTCATCGGATCACCTGAACAATTCTCCGCAAGGGAGAGATATATTCCATTTCCAAAACTAAGGTACAATTATAGCATCGTTCCTTGCAGTTACAGGGAAAAACGTTTCTTTCAAAAGGGAGGTCATGAAACATGATGACTGAACCGAATTCCCAGGCGCGTCTGAGAGGACTCCCGCCGATGGATTCCCTTCTCGATCAGTCGTGGCTTGCGGAGTGGATCGACTCGCTCGGAAGAGAGACGGTAAAACGGGTGTTCACGTCCATCGTCGGTGATATCCGCGAAGGAATCCGGAATGGCGTGAAAGAAGATACCTCTATGGAGGCGATCAACCGGAGAGTGGCCGCGATATTCTTCCGGCGGGGACGTCCGAGCCTTCGTCCCGTCGTCAACGCGACCGGGGTTGTGGTACATACGAATCTCGGCCGCTCCTGCCTTTCGGATGAGGCTGTCCGTTCCGTTTCGGACGTCGCGCGCGCGTACAGCACGCTCGAATACGATCTGTCCGCCGGAGAGCGGGGTCACAGGAACGACCACATCGAATGGCTTCTCTCGGAAATTTCGGGAGCTGAGGCCGCCCTTGTAGTCAACAACAATGCCGCGGCGGTCCTCTTGTGTCTCGCTGCGCTGGCGCGCGACAGGGAGGTTGTCGTTTCGAGAGGAGAACTCGTTGAGATCGGAGGTTCGTTCCGAATCCCCGACGTCATGGCTTTTTCCGGAGCCCGCCTCGCGGAAGTCGGAACCACGAACCGCACGCACCTGAAGGACTACATCGGCGCAATCAATCAGGAAACGGCGATGCTTCTGAAGGTCCATCCGTCAAACTTCAGGATCCGGGGATTTACGTCCTCGGTCGACCGAAGGGATCTGGCGGCGTGTGCGAGGGAGCGGAACGTCGTATCGATGGAGGATCTCGGAAGTGGACTGATTCTTTCCGCCGCCGAGACGGGCGTTCCGGGCGAATCGACTATTCGGGAATGCATAACCGCCGGAATCGATATCGTCACCTTTTCCGGCGACAAGATGCTTGGAGGACCGCAGATCGGTTGCATTGTCGGAAAGCGGAATCTCATCGGCGCACTCAAGTCCTACCCTCTCCTCAGAGCGCTTCGCGTCGACAAAATGACGCTTGCGGCGTTCGAGACGACGCTCCGGTTGTATCTGTCCGGACGTGCGGACTGTGTTCCGACGGTAAGAATGATTTCCGAAGCACCGGATATCCTGCGGACGAAAGCGCGCAGTCTGGCGCGCCTGCTCCGGAAACGAATCGGGGGATGCGTTTGCAGAGTGGTGCCTGTGGAGGATGCGGTTGGCGGCGGCGCGTTTCCGGAAGAACCGCTCTCCGGGTATGGCGTCATCTTCGAGAATTCGTCGTCGGAGTTATCCACGGGACAGATTCTCGTGTCGTTACGGACATCGGAAGTCCCCGTCGTTGCCGGAGCCAGGGACGACGCAGTCGTGTTCCATGTCAGAACCCTTCTCGAGGGAGACAACGAGAGAATCGTCCGTTCTCTCGAGTCGGTATTCTCTGGGAAGTGACGCCATGACACAGCAGGAAGTCTCACTGGTCCTCGGAACGGCTGGCCATATCGACCACGGCAAAACGACACTCGTCAAGGCGTTGACGGGAATCGACTGCGATCGGCTCGAAGAAGAGAAAAAACGGGGAATCACCATCGAGCTCGGATTCGCGCCGCTTACTCTTCCGGACGAACGGATCGTCAGCATCGTCGATGTACCGGGGCATGAACGCTTCATCAGACAGATGGTGGCCGGAGCTTCCGGAATAGATGCGGTTATGCTGATTGTCGCGGCGGATGAAGGGGTTATGCCGCAGACGCGGGAGCATCTTGCGATCCTCGAACTCCTCGGCGTGCGGCACGGGATCGTGGTTGTCACGAAAACGGATATGGTAGACGAAGAATTGCTGGGTCTCGCGCTCGATGACATCCAGACGTTCGTTCGGGGGACGTTCCTCGAATCGTCTCCGATCGTTCCCGTGTCCGCGGTGTCCGGCCACAACATGGACGCGTTACGAAGCGAACTCTCGAGGCTGATTGATGTAGTTTCGCCGAGACCGAGAAAAGGGCCGTTTTTTCTTCCGATCGACCGCGCATTTCCCGTTTCGGGATTCGGAACGGTTATTACCGGGACGGCCTATCGGGGAAGAATCGTTTCGGGGATCGATGCGCAGGTTCTCCCGCTCGGGAAAGACGTGAGGATCCGGAGCGTGCAGGTTCACGGGAAAAACGTCGGGGAAGCCTGGGCGGGACAGCGGGTCGCGGCCTGCCTCAACGGAGTTTCCGTCGAGGAGATTTCGCGAGGGGATGTCGTATGCGCGAAAGGCGTCTTCCGTGAAACGAAGTGTTTCGACGTCCGCCTCTCGGTACTCGGATCGGCGACGAACCCCATGCGCCATTGGCAACGGGTTCGGGTCCATATCGGAACCGCCGATGTCGTCGGTCGTGTTTCCTTTCTCGACATCGCGCGCCTCGAGCCGGGAAACGTGGGAATCGCGCAGATTATCACGGAGGAGAACGTCGTCGTCATCGAAGACCAGCGATTCGTGCTGCGCATGTACAGTCCGCTCGAGACAATTGCCGGAGGGCAGGTTCTCTTCCCGTACGGAAAGAAACCCAGAGGCAAGTCTGAAAGACTTCGCTACCGGGAGATGCTCGCGGACTTTTCGGGTGCCCAGAAGCGGGATCAGCGACTTCGTGTGCTCGTCGACTATTTCGGGCAGATCCTTCTGCCGGATCTGGTCGCCGATATGCAGGAAACACCCGGGGACGTACGGTCGCTTTCCCGGGCGCTGCATGAGCGCGGCGAAATAGTCTTTCTCGACGGGAACCCGGAATGCCTCGTTTCACGGGAAAGATACGGAACGCTTTCCGACCGTGTCCGCTCGTTTCTCCGTTCGTTTCACGAAACGCGTCCGTATCAGCCCGGATGTCAGACAGAGGAAATTTCCCTGATCCACCTTCGGGATCTCGATCAGAAAAACGCCCGTTCCCTGCTCGAGCAAATGGCGGAGAAAGAGGAGATCGTTCTCGAGGACGGGATGGCACGATGTCCGGAATTTCAGCCGAAGGACGACGATACGTTCCGGCGTTTATCGACGAAACTCCTTTCTCTTTGCGGAGAAAGGAGTTTCCAGCCGCCGGAAATCGCCGAGGCGAGAGATGTTCTCGGGATTTCCGAAGAGGCGTTCAGCAGTCTTGTCAAAGATCTCAGGGAACAGAACAGGGTTGTGATCGTAACGGGAGGTTTTCTGTTGAGCGCCGATGTGGAAGAACGTCTTCTTGCTCTCCTGAGGGATGCGAATCAGGATATCACATTGGCAATGGTACGGGACTTGACGGGCAGCTCCAGAAAGTTTATATTGCCACTTCTGGAATACTTGGATTCGAAGGGATTCACCCGTCGCGTCGGTGAGAAACGGGTCCTTATGCAGAAGGCAACTTTAACTGCCGGAAAGCGGATGGAATAACCATTAAGAATAACATAAGGGTCACTTGCATCCTATAGCCGGGGGTGGTATAATACTCATCTAGGTTAGATGGAGAGGTGACCCTAATGACCTATAACCTTGCGGAAATCCGTCAACAGGTTGCGCTTTTCAAGGGTATGAGAGTCCGTTACAGAACGGCAAAGGGTCGGCGAAAGGTTGAGGAAAAACAGGGTATCATACTGGAGACTTACCCGAATCTCTTTACTCTTTACGTTGATTCTCTGGATAGTAAAGTCTCTTTCAGTTACGCCGAAATCCTCACCAAGGAAGTCGAACTCGAGCTGGTTCAGGGAAACAGAAACTGAAGCACACGTATCCGCGTCATGAAGCCCCGGCACTGACGGTGTGCCGGGGCGTTTTTTGTAGGCGGTGAGCGAGAAATGTTCATTCTATATTCTCCTTCGAAACTCAATCTGACGCTCAGGGTTGTGGGCAGGAGAAACGACGGGTACCACGATATCGTCTCTCTTTTCCGAAGAAACGACGCGACGGAACAGTTGACAATATGCTTTAATAGTGTTGATAATGTCAATGATTCGGTCGAAACGTCCCCGATCGTCGTACAGGGAAAGAACATCGTCTCCCGGTGTATCTCGGACCTGCGGGAGGAAGACGCCTTTCGGAATATCCCCCGCATGGATGTCCATATCCGGAAGGTGATCCCCCCAGGCACCGGTATCGGTGCAGGAAGCGGCAACGCGGCGGCGTTTCTCCGCTGGGTTTCCAGATACGCGGGAGCCCCGATTCCGGAAGGTTTGTGCGAATCGATAGGGGCCGATATCCCCTTTCTGTTCGACGGTTCGGAGCAGGCGCTGGTCGGCGGGATCGGAAATGTGCAACGGAGTCTTCCGCCGGGGCGGAAACATCGTGTCGTGCTCGTAATTCCCGAGTGGTTTTCCGATACCGGGCATGCGTTTTCATCACTTGACCGACGTTATCGCGACGAGTTCCCCTTAAGCGAGGAAGAGGCGTCTGCCGAATCCCTGGAAATCCTTTCGGCGCTTGACGGAGGAGAGCGGGTCGGACTCCTTCCGAACGATTTTTCGGAATTTCTTTTCGAGGAACATCCTGAATACGAAACACTCGCGAAGATCGGATACATGTCCGGAGCCTCAGGGTTCGGAATCTCCGGAAGCGGAAGCGCGTTTTTTTATCTTGTCGAAACGGAAGATGCGATCCGGTGGATCATGAACGCGGCCGGAAGTCTTCAATGGTGCATGAGATTCATTACAATGGGGTGATCCGGTCAATGAAAGGTCAAAGGACTGAAAGACTGATTCGAACCGTCGCACGGTTTCTGTGTTCGCCATCTTCGCAGATATCGCTGACCGCGCTCGCATCCTGCTTCGGTGTCTCAAAGACCGTCGTCAGCGACGACGTCGCGATCATTGACGACGCCCTGTCAAAAGAGGGAATCGGCGAGATCTGTGTCGACAGGGGACGGAGCGGAGGGGCCTCCTTTGTGCCCCGGCTTTCGGAGGAGGCGCGAAGGGAGCTCCTCACGGAGATCGTCCGTCTGTTGTCGCATGAAGACAGGATCCTGCCCGGCGGGCTGATCTACTACACGGATATCCTCTTCAACCCCTCGTTCGCGATGAAACTCGGATATGCAATGGCTTCCGTATTTCATGGAGCGTCGCCCGACGTGGTGATGACCTCCGAGGTCAAGGGGATTCCCCTCGCGATGTCGACGGCTTTCGCGATGGGAGTTCCGCTGGCGGTCTGTCGTTTCCGGAACCGACCGAGCGACGGATCGGCGGTTGCGGTCCACTATCCCACGAAAATGGGTGAAGTGAAGGCCATGTATATGAGCACCAAGCAACTTGCCCGGGGCAACAGGGTCCTGATCATCGACGACTTCATGAGAGGGGGGTCGACGATTTCGGGAATGTTGCTTGTGGCCAAGGAATTCGGGGCCGAGGTCACCGGAATCGGGGTTTTCATCGCGTCGTCGGAGCCTGAGATCAAGAGTGTCAGCGATTTCCGCGCACTCCTGTGTCTCGACAGTATGGAAAAAAAGGCACCGGAGCTTCGTATCTGGGAAGCTTCTCGCGTTTGACGTTCCGCGAACACTGTTATACAATCGCTTGCGCGAAAGGAGGTGCTCGCATTATGCGGGTTTCTCTTGACAGGAATGAGTGCATTGGGTGCGGAGTGTGTGTCCAGATATGCCCCGATGTTTTTTCCATGGATGATGACGCCGGGGTTTCAAAGGTCATAAATGCATCGGGAGCTCCATGCGCGAAGGAAGCGGCCGACAGTTGCCCGGTCGGTTGTATTCATGTCGACGAATAAGGCATTCGCATCGTAGTTTCTTCCGACTTGCGGAAGAGGCATGTTTCTTTGACGGGCCTATAGCTCAACGGGTTAGAGCCACCGGCTCATAACCGGAAGGTTCCTGGTTCGAGTCCAGGTAGGCCCACCAGAAATCCAAATTGCTGTTTTTTCCGATAGAGCAGGGGTCCCGGTATATGCCGAGACCCCTGCGTTTTTTCCGGGGCGGTGGATTTGATGTGAAAGGAACGTGTATGCGCGCACGTCCGTGACGGAGTACTGTATAATTCACGGTGAGGAGTGAGGGCGCCGTTTCCTGTCCAGGGAGGCGGCTTTTTTTTGTGAGGGGAGGGGTTGTATGCGGCTTTCCGTGATAATGGAGCGAATCGATTCGGTTGCACCCTTTGCCGATGCCGAGGCGTGGGACAACAGCGGCCTGTTGGTCGGGGATCCGCGGGATGAAGTCCATCGTGCGGCGGTCTGTCTCGACGCGACGTCCTCCTCGGTCGGGGAAGCGGCCGTGCGAGGGTGCGACCTTCTCGTCACGCATCATCCGCTGATCTTTTCGCCGATCCGCCGGATCGGTCGCGGTTCGGTGGCTGAGGATGCGATCCGGGCGGCTCTCGTGTCCGGAGTATCGGTTCTCTGTGTCCATACGAACTGGGATCTCAGCTGTGAGGGAGTGAATGCGGTGTTGTCAGGACTTCTCGGACTTGCCGGGTGCTCGCCACTGCGAAAGACGGAAAGTAAATTCGGCCGTGTCGGGGATCTGCCGCCGCTTCGTTTCGACGACTTTCTTCCGATGCTGAAGGAGCGATGGGGATTGTCGTGGCTTTCGGGGTACGGATCCCGGGAGAAAACGATCCGTTCGGTCGCTGTGTGCGGCGGATCGGGACGTGAGTTCCTGCGCGACGCGGTTGAGGCCGGGGCCGATGTTTTCTGTACGGCGGATTTGACGTATCATGATCTCATGGAAGCGAACCATGCAGGATTGTGTATCGCTCTGGCAGACCACGGGGAGATGGAGCGACTTTCGATGAAGCGTCTCTCGGAGATTATCGCCGGAGACGATCTTTCCGTCGATGTCCTTCCGTCCGAAGGTCCCGGAAAGAGATTTCATGTCTGAGGCGGTGCATCTCGAAGCGGAACAGCGGCCGTTTGAGGTTTCGATCGAGGCCTTTACGGGGCCGGTCGATCTGCTTTGCCTTCTCGTCGAATCGAAACAGATCGACGTTTCCCGCATTTCGTTGACCGATATCGTGCGGGCATATGGTCAGTATCTGACCCGACGGGCGGATGTTCCACTACCTCAGGTCGCCGACTTTTTTCACAAGGCGGCGACGTTGCTTCTCTATAAGGTCCTGGCGCTTTTCCCGGTAAGCGTGGCTGATATCGGCGGAAATGAGCCCGAAGACGACAGCGTTTTTCTCGACGATGTTGAGCGCCGCATGGAATTGTTCGTGCCGTTCCGTGTCGCCAGGGAGATCCTCATCCTCCGGAAGGAGAGGCAGGAGCGTTGCCTCATGAGACCCGCGATGGATGCTGGTCCGGTTCATTACGACATCGGCGATGTATACGGTCTCGCGTCCCTGTGGTGGGATATCGCGCAACGCAGACGGAACTCCGGCAGCAGGACGCACGAGATTGAGGAATCCTGGATCGGGGTGCCGGATCCTGTTCCGGAGGAAAGGCTGATCGAAACGAAAGTCGAAGAGCTGACGGATATCGTTCTCCGGGAGGGGGAGTTTTCCGTATCGTCCCTGCTGAAAGGCTCGATCCCTTTCGGAGTCCTTCTCGTAACACTGCTTGCGTTGCTCGAGATGTGCCGCATGGGACGCATCCGGATTCATCAGGAGGAGGTGTTCGGGGATATCGTCGCTTATGGATGCTCTGACTCTTTCCCGGGAAGCCAGAATTCTTGAGGCGATTCTCTTTGTTGCGTCGGATCCGGTTTCCGAAGAGAGCGTATCCGATGTGACCGGATTCTCCCGGAACACGGTCGAGAATACCTTCAAAGAGCTTCGGGAACATTACGAAAAGGGGCACGGCATCGTCCTCAGGCGCGTCGCCGGTGGATGGAAACTCTTTTCGTCCGATGACGTCTTCGAGGTGGTCTCCCGCTTTCAGAAGGATTCGGGACGCATTCGCCTGAGCAAGGCGGCGTTCGAGAGTCTTGCGGTTGTCGCCTACAACCAGCCGGTGACGAGGGGAGAAATCGAGGAAATCCGAGGTGTCAGATGCGATCGGGTGATCGAGACGCTGCTCGCGACGGGGCTCGTTCGTATCGCTGGCAGAAAACGCGGGAGCGGGTCGCCCCTTTTGTATCGGACGACCGATCTCTTCCTGCGCGAGTTCGGCCTTGATTCCATAGCGGAACTTCCCACGCTGGCGGAGCTCGGAGAAATGGCGCGACATCGTACGGCGGACGACGATGCGCTTGAATAGATATCTTGCGCTGTGCGGATTCGGCTCCCGGAGAAACGTCGAGACGCTGGTTTCCGAACGACGGGTCCGGATCAACGGAGAGACAATAGACTCTTTTTCGAGGCTGGTTCTGGACGATGATATGGTCGAGGTTGATGGTCACTGGGCGGCGCCGCAGGATACGATATACTTGGTGATTAACAAGCCCAAGGGATACGTGTGCGCCGTGAGAGATTCCAGAACCCGGACGGTTATCGATCTTCTCCCGGCGCGCTACAGGCGCTACAGGGTATTTCCGGTCGGCAGGCTCGATAGAGATTCGGAGGGGCTGCTGATTCTCACGAATGACGGCGATTTCGCCCAGAGAACGATTCATCCAGGGGTCGGACTCGAGAAGGAATACGAAGTCTTGTTGGACAGACCCGTTGATCGTCGTTCCCTGCTGACATGGCGTGAAGGAGTCGCCTCCGAAGGAGAATTCCTCAAGCCCCTCGGAGTTGTCGTTCTTGATCGGTTGCCGAAAGGCAGATGGGTTTCGGTGACGCTTTCCGAGGGGAAAAAGAGAGAAATCCGGAGAATGGCGTGCATTTGCGGTTTTTCGGTGCAATCGCTTCTGAGAAGAAGAATTGGTAAAATGGAGTTGGGATCGCTCGCCTCCGGATCGATAGTGGAAATGTCCGTTCATCGTCTGGAGACGATGATTCGCGAAGGGGGAGCGGTGGTTGCTTCCGCTGAAGGGGAGGAAGATACATGGACGGCATCGATGAACGTTCAAGAGAACTCATCAAGACCCGTATCCTGGGGAAAATCAAAGAAATAAAATCCTTCCCTCAGTTTGTCGTGGAGACTCTCAGAAAACTCAATGACCGGGACAGCAGCGCCAGCGACGTCGCTCTGAGTCTTTCCCGCGACGAGGGACTTGTAATCAGGACGCTGAAACTCGCGAATTCGGCCGCATACGGCATGTCTCGAAACATATCGAGCGTGACTGAAGCGATTGCAATGCTCGGGTACAAGAACATCAGCAATATCGTCCTTTCGGCATCCGTCTATTCCATCATGGACAAATCGTTGCAGGGGTATGCCCTGGACAGGGGACAGCTCTGGAAACATTCTCTGACGGTGGCGTATGCGGCGAGATATATCGCGCAGCGTTTCGGGAAATCGATCCCCGAAGAGGCTTATGTCGGCGGTCTGCTGCACGATCTCGGCAAGGTGGTTCTGAACGATTACGTTCGTTTCGGGTACGGGATCATTGTGAAGATGGTCGAGGAGAAGCAGATTCCGTTCATCGAAGCCGAAACGCAGGTCCTCGGATTCGATCACGCCCAGGTAGGAACGCTGCTCGTCGAGAAGTGGGGGCTGCCCGAGGCGTACGGATATGCGGTGGCGTACCATCATGCGCCGAACTCCGTTCCGCCCGAGAAACAGGAGACGTTCCAGCCGATCGTCGACGTCGTGCACATCGCGAACACGCTCTGCCTCATGCTCGGTGTCGGCATAGGGGCGGACGGACTCCAGAACCCCCTCTATCCCGAGGTTATCGGGCGTCTCGGCATAGAAAACTGCGAAGAGCTTCTCTCGGAGCTGGTCGATTTCGTTCAGGTCGCAGCCGAAGAACTCGAAACCTGGGAGACTCCTGAAAATGCATGAAGTTCCATTGGTAGTGACAATCGACGGGCCTGCCGGTTCCGGGAAGAGTACCGTCGCTCGGATTCTGGCGCAACGCCTTGGACTTTCGTACCTCGACACGGGAGCCTTGTACCGCGCTCTTGCGTGGTTTCTGAAAGGAAGGGGTATCGCCGCCGAAGAGACGGCCGAACTCCGGCAGGCGTTGCATACGGTCACCGTTTCGCTGGAGAGAGAGTGCGTCTCCGTATGCGGACAGGATGTGACCTCCCTGATCCGTTCTCCTGAAATCGACGCGGTCGTTTCGTCGTATGCGGCTCTTCCTTCGGTCCGGAAGCGCCTTCTCGACGTTCAGCGGTGTCAGGCGGTTTTTCCGGGTGTTGTTGCGGACGGCAGGGACATGGGGACAGTGGTCTTCCCGGATGCGTCGATAAAGTTCTTTCTTGTGGCGAGTCCCGGGATCAGGGCGCGCCGGCGCGTCGTGGAAATGCAGGCAAGGGGAGAGGTTATTTCGGAAGCGGTCGTGCTCGAGTGCATCCTGAAAAGGGACAGGTTCGATTCCGAAAGGCGGGAAGCTCCGTTACGAAAACCGGAAGGCTCCGTCGAAATTGATACGTCGGAGATGAGTATCGACGATGTCGTTTCCCGGCTGTACGATGTCGTTTCAATGAAGGGGCCCGAATGAAGAGACGCCCGTTTTTCACCACGATCGTCTATTTTCTCGTCAGTTGGTTCTGTTGGGGTGTCCTCAGAATATACAACCGGATGAGGGTCTTCGGCCTTCGGGACTTCGATAAGTCCCGGCAGTACATTGTCGTCAGCAACCATTGCAGCAATCTCGATCCGGTAGTTATCGGGAGTACGTTTCCGATCCGGCTGCGATATCTCGCGAAGTCCGAACTCTTCCGGTGCCCCGGCTTCAGCCACCTTCTGTTGGCACTCGGGGCGATTCCGGTAAGGAAGCAGGACAGCCAGAGTGCGGGCGCGACATTGAAGGCATTCCTGTCTCTCCTCCAGAACGGGGAAAGCGTTCTGATCTTCCCCGAGGGAGGACGTTCCGAGGATGGAACCCTGAAGCCGCTCGAAGGGGGCGTCGCTCTCATAGCCTTGAAATCGCGGGTCCCGGTTCTTCCTGCTTTCGTTCGGGGATCTTTCGGCGCCATGCCTCCTGGAGCGCCGTGGATCAAGCCTGTACGCCTTTCCGTAACGTACGGGGAACCCATTGATCCTTCGCTCTACGGGGGCGAATCGGGAGGGAAAGAGGCGCGAGGCAAACTTCTGGAAACCGTATCTGAAGCGCTTCTCGCCCTCGAACACCGGACCGATGAATAGAGGAAGTGTTTCCGGAGAGAAGCGTAAAGCCGTTCTCGTCGCGTTGGATACTCCCGGATCGGATTTCGACGTCGATGTCCTGCTCGACGAACTGGAACTTCTCCTGGCGAACCTCGGGATCGCGTCGGCCGGAAAGATCGTCCAGAAGCGGGGAAACCCCGACCCCGGATCTTTTCTCGGAGCAGGAAAAGCGAAGGAAGCAGCTTTCTTCTGTTCATCCGTCGGAGCGGATCTGATCGTCTGCAACGGACAGCTTGCGCCGGGGCAGAGGGCGGCTCTTTCAGGGATCACGAAATGTGAGGTCTGGGATCGAGCCTTCGTTATCATGAAGATTTTCGAACTGCGCGCGCGTTCCCTTGAGGCGAAGCTTCAGGTGGAACGTGCGCTCTGTTCGTATGAAATTCCTTACCTGAAAGGCCTCGGACGGAGCATGTCACGGCTTGGAGGCGGCATCGGAACGCGGGGGCCGGGTGAGACGGAATTCGAGAGGCACCGGCGAAAGCTGGAACGGCGCATACGCGACATCTCGGCAAAACTCGATGCGATTCGCGACAGACGCCGTCTCAGCCGCGAGCGCAGAAAGAAGGAGCGATTCCCGGTCGTCTCTCTCGCGGGATACACGAACAGCGGGAAATCGACAATCCTGAGGAGACTCTCGGGTGATGTGTCTCTGACCGTTGCGAACAGGATGTTTTCTACGCTGGACACTTTCATACGGGGAGTGCCTCTTCCCTCCGGGAAGAGGATTCTCGTTGCCGATACCGTCGGGTTCATTCGGGATCTTCCTCATACGCTCATAGACGCGTTCAGGGCGACTCTCGAAGAGATCCGTTGTTCCTCCCTCATCCTTCTCGTTCTCGACGCCGGGGCGCCTGATTGCATGGAGACGTTCCACGTCGTGACGGAGACTCTCGGAGAGATAGGGGCGGGAGACGTTCCCAGGGTCATTCTTTTGAACAAAACGGATACGTGTCCTTCGGAAACGATTTCTTCCCTGATGGCGAGGCTCGAGGGAGAGGAAGACAGGTTTTTTCCCGTCAGCGCACTTCAGGGGACGGGGATGGATGGATTGCTTCAGTACCTTGACGATGTTTTCCGACAGGAGGAAGGACATCAATGATTCGTAGCATGACGGGGTATAGTCGGGTTTCGGTTTCGCGCGACTGGGGAGTCGCAACGATGGAGATTTCCTCGGTCAACCATCGGTTTCAGGACTTCTCGATCCGTCTTCCCCGGGAACTCTCACAATTCGAAT
This sequence comes from Lactivibrio alcoholicus, assembly GCF_055390895.1. NCBI lineage: Bacteria > Thermotogati > Synergistota > Synergistia > Synergistales > Aminobacteriaceae > Lactivibrio > Lactivibrio alcoholicus. The sequence continues at coordinate 15,143 of NZ_AP042471.1, read as the reverse complement.
CACAGATCCACTCGGTTCTCCGGAAGCGTCTTTCAAGAGGCAAAATACGGGCGACTCTCGATATCCAATGGGCTCCGTCCCTTACCGGATATCATATTGATTCGCCGGTGCTCGACGGACTGTATGAAGAACTTCGGACTTTCCGGGAGAGAAAGGGATTGCATGGAGAATGTCTGCCCGAGCTGCTTCTGCAGCTTCCCGGTGTGCTGACCGGTCCTGCGAGCAGCGGAGAGCAGACGCTTGAGATATGCGAGGCGCTCGTGATGCTGTCCCAGGAGACGCTCGACCGGCTGGAAGAAATGAAAGCGGAGGAAGGAAAACACATTCAGGATGATATAATGTCGCACCTGACGGCTTTCGAAAACCTTCTCGATGCGATATCCGCGATCTGGAATACGGAATCGGGGCGCGTTTTCTCCGAAACGCAGCAACGGATCAGAAAAACCGTCGGAGATATGAACGGCCTTGTCGAGGAGGGACGTCTCGTCCAGGAAATTGTCATTATGGCGGACAAATGGGATATCTCGGAGGAGATTTCCCGCTCCAGAAGCCACGTGGAAAAATTCCGCTCGATTCTGGGGCAGGATGCATCTCAGGGCAAAAAACTCGATTTTCTCGTTCAGGAAATGAACAGGGAAGTCAACACGATGGGATCGAAACTCGCCAGTTCGGAGATGCGGTGGAGCGTCGTCGAGGCGAAGACCCTCATTGAACGCATCCGGGAACAAGTGCAAAACGTGGAGTGATTCGGGATGCCGTACAGACTCGTTCACATAGGATTCGGCAATATGATTGTCGCGGAGCGGATTGTCGCCATCATACACCCTTCCTCTGCGCCGATTAAGAGACTGAAAGAAGAGGCGAAGGAATCCGGACGCCTCATCGATGCGACGCAGGGCAGAAAGACGCGGGCGATTCTCGTTACGGACAGTAATCATGTCGTCCTGTCGGCCATTCAGCCGGAGACGATTGTGCATCGATTCGAGGATGAGGCGAATGAAGGGGACGAAGACTAGAAGAGGAAGGATTTTCGTCCTCTCCGGACCGAGTGGTGCGGGAAAGGGAACGGTTCGGAAGCGTCTTTTTCAGGAGATTCCGATGCTGAAGTACTCGATCTCCTGTACGACGCGATCTCCCCGTCCGGGAGAGAGGGACGGAATCGACTATCGTTTCATCGACGAAGGACAGTTCAGGCGGTATATCGACAGCGACGCATTTCTCGAATGGGCGAACGTTCACGGATTTCTCTACGGGACGCTTCTGTCCGATGTCGAGCTGGAGTGTTCTCTGGGATACGATGTCGTTCTGGAAATAGATGTTCAGGGGGCAATGCAGGTCCAGAAACGCTGCGAACGGTGTGTCCTCATCTTCCTCAGCCCTCCGTCGCTTGACGCTCTCGAGGAGAGACTCAGACGCCGCGGGACGGAAAATGAGACGAATCTGCAGGTTCGCCTTCAGAATGCGTCCGATGAAATGGATTGCGCGGCGAAGTATGATTACGTAGTCGTGAACGATGATGTCGAAACGGCGGTTGGTCGTATAGGAGAGATCATTTCCGGAGAAAGACGCAGGGAGTGCCTGAATGACGACGAGGGAGGTGAATAGATTGAAATTTTACGATATAGATGAACTGTCGAGGAAGATAGGTATCAACAACAAGTATATGTTGACCACGCTGGTTTCCGGCCGTGCGAGGGCGATCAGCGAACAGAAGGGGAGAATTCTCGAGGAAGAAGAGAAATACATCTCCGTCGTTCTGGACGAACTCGATGCGAAGCGGCTTTCCATCGCTTCCGCATTGCCGGGATCGCCCGTTGCGGCAGAGGAGAAATCCGATGCTTCCGTGGAAGAATAACAGACGGGTCCTTCTCGGAGTCTCCGGGGGAATCGCCGCGTACAAGGCTGCCGAGATCGTTCGTCTCTTGCGGCATCATTGTTGCGATGTCGAGGTCGTTCTGACCGAGGACGCGGAGAGGTTCGTCTCACCGCTGACCCTCTCGACGCTTTCCGGCAGACGGACGTGGCGCCAGCAGGATTACCTGTCTTCCGATTATGGGTATCAGATCCCACACATCTTGCTTGCCGACTGGGCGGAGGTCGTCGTGACGGCTCCCGCGACTGCGAACACGATTGCGGGACTTGCTCAGGGGACGGCGCGGTCGCTTCTCGAATCGGTCATTCTTGCGACACGGGCTCCGGTCCTGATTTTCCCAGCGATGAACGTCCATATGCTTGAGAACGCCGCGACGCAGGACAATATCGGGGAACTGAGGCGACGAGGCATCCGCGTTGCGGAACCGGCGGAGGGGGCTCTTGCCTGCGGGTACGAAGGCAAGGGACGACTCCCCTCTCCCGAAGTCATTCTTCAGGAAATCTGGCGACTCCTCTGTCCGAAGAAGGACCTTTCCTCATGTCGTGTTCTGGTGACTTCGGGTCCGACGTGGGAGTTTCTCGATCCGGTCCGGTTCATAGGGAACCCGAGTTCGGGCAAAATGGGGCGCGCCGTGGCGCGGACCGCGTGGTACAGAGGAGGCGACGTTACGATCGTCGAAGGCCCCGTATCTCTCGAAGCTCCGTATGGCATCGAACGCGTTCCGGTCATCTCCGCGCTCGATATGTACGAAGCGGTCTTGTCGAGAGCGGGGGAAAATGACGTCATTGTCAAAGCCGCGGCTGTCGGCGACTTTCGTCCCGAGACCCGCGAGGAAGGAAAGGTCAAACGAGAGGGCAGGGACCGCCTGACGATTTCGCTCGTGCAGAACCCGGATATCGCAAGAGAGCTCGGCGTCAGAAAGCGAAAGGACCAGATCCTCGTCGGATTCGCCGCCGAATCATCCGATCTGATCGTTCACGCTTCGGAAAAGATCCGGCGAAAGGGACTCGATTTTATCGTCGCGAACGATATCACCGCTGAAGGAGCCGGCTTCGGGGCGGATACGAACCGCGTTGTCTTCCTTTTCCCGGATGGAACGTCCAGACGGGTCGAAGGCGCCAAGGAAGATGTCGCCGACGTGCTGTGGGATCTCGTTTCTTCGCTGCGCTGTGGAACGGGGAACTGATGAGTGTTTCCTCTTGTCGATGTCGTCGTTCCCGGTCCATGGTGGAACTGCCTCACCTATCGTTGCGTGGAGGAAGAACTCTCTGAAGGGTGTCGCGTGCGGGTTCCTCTCGGAAGGGGAACCCGCACCGCCTTTGTGACGCGCTCCGGTTCAGGCGAGAACCCCGTTGCCGTTTCGGCCCTGCGAAACGTTATGGAAGTCCTTGATCGTCATCCCGTTTTCCCTCCTTCTTTGTGGCATCTCAGCGGCTGGATCGGCGAAACCTTTCTCTGCGGCAGGGGAATGGCGCTCGGAGACATGTTGCCCCCCGATATTCTCAGCGGAGCGCCATGTGAGGCATTTCCTTTTCCCCGAATCTCCGAACGAGAGTGCCCTGCGGATACTCTCGTGTACCGGAATCGCGACGCGCAGCGGTTTGAGGAATACGAACGGCTGATCCGGGAGACAAAAGGTTCGTCGCTCGTTCTCTTCCCGGAATATGGAATGGCACGGCGTTTTTTCGATTCCCTGACGGAAAAAAGCGACGTCCTCCTCTGGCCCGGGCAGGGAGGAAAGAGACTTCGGGCTGCCTGGGATGCGACACGCCGCGGCATTCCCCGTGTCGTCGTGAGCGCTCCGGGAGGATGCTATGCCCCCTTGCCGCAGATCGACCTTGTCGTTCTCGAAGAGGAAAACGCGGCCTCCTACGATTCTCAGAAATATCCGTATATGAACTACAGGATGATTGCCGCGCGCAGGGCGCGGGAACATTACGCTCACCTCGTCCTTGGCGGAAGGATGCCGTCCTCGCGCGTGTTTCGCCGCTATGCGCCGGTTTCGGGCGATCGTCCGGGAAGCAGACTGATCCTTGTACGGAAAAGTGACGTCAGAAAGAAAACCGCGGTTGGGGTCGAAGGACAGATTCCGATAGGACAGGCCATTCTGAGGACGACGGAGAAAACGTTGCGGCAGTCGCGCGTTGCCCTGTGGATTCTTGACCGTGTCGGCTACGCGATCGGCATACGTTGCGACGACTGTGAAAAAGAAGTCACCTGCGGGCGATGCGGAGGTACGCTCCGATGGAAACAGGGAGAAACGTTTGCGGTATGCACGCGGTGCAATACGCATTCTCCAGTTCCGGAGAGATGCCCCGTCTGTGGCGGTTTTATTCTGAAGGGAGATCGTCCCGGAATCGAAACGCTCTGTCGGACAGCCGCGAGGTGTGCGGGAGACGGCCGTGTCGTCGAATGCAACGCCGGGGATTTCTCCGTGGCCCGGAAAAGAAAGGACATTGAAAGACACATGTCCGGCGGCGGTATTTTGCTCGGAACCAGAGGCATACTTCCGTTCTGTGACATCCTTCCGGTTGGTCTGGTCTGCTGGATCGATCCCGAGGTGGAATTGGGATTCGCCCGATATTTTGGTTCCGTACTCCTTTTTTCCATGATCTGGGAGTCCTGCTGGAGAGGGAATGACGTCGAAAAACGGAGAGTCCTTGTCCAGACGTCCGATATGGGTGCACGGTGGATCAAAGGCCTCCGGCAAGGGTGGAATCTGTTCTGGAGTGAGGAAATGCGTGAACGGAGGGAGATGGCCTTGCCTCCTTACACGCTTCAGTTCGAGATCGAGGCGTCCAGGGAGATCCGGAAGGATCTGCTCGAATCCCTGACACAGGCGAACATTGATGTGATACCATGGAGCGACGGGAACGAACGCGCCATTGTCGTCGGCGGGAGCCTGCGGGTAATGGTACGGGCGATGGAGAAACACTTTTCGATCAGGGCTTCCGGAATGGGTTTTCCCCGAATTCGCGTTCGAATGGAATAATTGAAGCTCCAGGGAAGGAAGATAGCGTGTTCGTCGTATCTATCGTCGGAAGACCGAACGTTGGAAAATCCTCGTTGTTCAATCGCCTTGTAGGTCGCAAAGAGGCCATTGTCGACGACTGTCCCGGAGTGACCCGGGATAGGCTGTATGGCGTTGCCACGTGGAAGGAACGGAGCTTTTACGTCGTCGATACCGGCGGGTACCTTTCGGAGGATTCCCATCCCGTGATGGAGGGAGTCCGGAAGCAGGTCCGCCTTGCGATAGCCGAGAGCGACATCGTTCTTCTCGTGATCGACGGCATTGAAGGACCGACTCTTCTGGATCAGGACGTCGCGGATGTTCTGCGACAATCGGGAAAACAGGTTCTCGTTGTTGTCAACAAGATCGACGATTTCAAGCACGAGAATCACGTTCTCGACGGGTATTCGCTCGGATTCGGCGATGTGATCGGCGTGAGCGCCGAACATAAGCGGAATATCGACGAACTTCTCGACGGTATCGCGGGATTGCTTCCCGCAGAAGAAGAGACGCCTGCAGAAGATGGGGAAAATGCTGAAATCCGAGTCGCGCTCGTCGGACGACCGAATGTCGGGAAGTCGAGTCTCCTGAATGTTCTGGCCGGCCAGGAGCGATCCATCGTGAGCGATAAACCCGGAACTACGAGGGATGCCGTCGATACGACGTTCGAGTCCGAAGGGTGCGTTTTCCGACTCATCGACACCGCGGGACTCAGACGTAAAAGTCGTGTCAGGGAGGATATCGAGTATTATTCGTTCCTCCGGACCATGCAGGCCATTGACAGATCCGATGTTGCGCTGCTCGTGATGGACGCGACCGAACCGGCGACAGATCAGGATAAAAAGCTCGCATCCCTGGTCCTCGAAAAGGGGAAGGGGCTTGTAATCCTTCTGAACAAATGGGACCTTCTCGGGAGGAAAGATAACGATCTCGGCGATCGTATGAAGGAACTCGTACGCGACGGGATGGTTTTTGCAAAACACGCACCTGTAGTCTTTGTGTCGGCACTGACGAAGCGAGGGCTTCACAAGATATTCAGGGTGATTCTTTCAGTATTTGAAAACAGAAAACGGCGCATCAGTACGAATACGCTCAACAGAATCATTCGTGACCTGCTCGCTTTTGACAGACTTCCGTCGGACAGGAACGGAAGGCGTCTTAATATCTATTATTGTACACAATCAGCCGTTGAACCTCCTACTTTTGTCTTCTTTGTCAACAACGCGACTCTCGTAACACCGGCCTTTGAAAACCACATTGAGAACGAGCTTCGGGAGATTGCCGATTTTCAGGGGGCCCCGATACGATTTTTCTGGAGGGAAAAGGCTCGGGAGTGAGATTTTTCTTGACCGGAACTAGGGTTGCTGGTAAAACTAAGGAGTTCAAAGTGTGGCTTCATTTCCTTATTATCTCGCTGGAGATACCACGGAAGAGGAGGTTGTGGGTTTGACGAAGACGGATCTGATCAATGCGGTGGCGAAGGCGACGGGACTCAACAAGAAAGAGTCTGGAAGTGCGGTGAATGCGGTCTTCGAGGCAATTGAAGGGGCCCTTGAGAAGGGGGACAAGGTCCAGCTTGTCGGTTTCGGAACATTTGAAGTTCGGAAACGGGCCGCGAGAGAAGGCAGGAATCCTCAGAATCCCAAGAAGGTCATCAAGATCCCGGCGAAGACAGTTCCCGCTTTTCGTCCCGGCAAGGCGCTCAAGGACAAAGTCCAGAAATAGGCATTTCTTCATCTGGTCTGACGTTTTTTTCTTCAAAAGCGGCCTTTCAGAGGCCGCTTTGTTTTTTGGGTGCATTTATCTTTCAATGGCACTCAGATGTTTGTACAGGCATAACCATGTATCCGATGAAAGCTCTTCCGCCCGCAACATCCCATCCTTATTGATCCCGATTCGTGCGAATGCTTCGTGAACGACGATTTGCGAAAAACCTGCATCGCGCAGATTTCGAGAAAGCGTTTTTCGCCTGTGCCGGAAAGCGTTTTCAAGAAATTTCCTGTAATCGCGATGTGTCGCGACCGCAAGATTTTCCGTTGTTCTGAATACTGCCAGAACCGAATCAGTTCTCGGAACTGGGCGAAACGAGTGTCCGGCCACATGGCGGACAACGGAACCGCCGCCGAGAGTTTCGAGAACGATTCCGAGTGGGCCTCGGCTTTTTGTTCCGGGAGGGGCCGTCAGACGATCCATGGCGACTTTCTCGAGAAGGAGGATGACCCTGCTGACAGAACCGAGCCCCGATGTTATCAATGCCCAAAGCAATGGAGTCGTGATGCTGTACGGGATGTTTGCAACGATCTTGGTGAGGGAAGAAGGTGACTGGCGAAAAATCGTGGAATAATCCCACGTACACGCATCTCCCCAAAAGAGGGAAAGGCGCCCCGGATATCGTTCACGAAGGGGTGAGAGCCATCGGGAGAGCCGTTCGTCGATTTCTATGGCGAAAACCCGCGACGAGTTCAGGATAAGTGCTTCGGTGAGAATGCCTTTTCCCGGACCGATTTCAAGAACCGCTTCTTCCGGGACGAGTTCCGCCGCATCAAGGATCTCGGCCAGAACGGTCCTGTCGATGAGAAAATTCTGCCCCCATTTCGGCTTCGGAAGAAACGTCGAGTGTTCCATGAGCGCACCTCCCCGACGAGAATAAAAAAAACGGGAAACCATAGTGGTTTCCCGCAATAATCTGGTCGGGACGAGTGGATTCGAACCACCGACCACCTGCACCCCATGCAGGTACGCTAACCAGGCTGCGCTACGTCCCGAATGACGGAAATATTGTACTCCCCGCGCCTGTTTCGGTCAAGAAAAAATTCCTTCCGATCGTCTCACAGACACGTTCCGGAGAGTAGTTCGAAAAAAAAGGAGCGGCTCATAAAAGAGCCGCTCCCGGACATCGGTTGGAAACGAGTTTATGCCTCGGCTTTTACGGGTTCTTTTCCAGCTTCGGCAAGGGCGCGATAGATCTCATAACGCTCTCGCGCGTCCTTCGCAGCCTTCTCGAAGAGCGTGTCGGCGATTTCCGGGAAGGTTTTTACGAGTGACGAGTACCGCACTTCGCTCATGAGGAACTCCTTAAAGTCGGCCTTCGGTTCCTTGGAATCGAGGATGAAGGGGTTCTTTCCCTGTTCCTTCAGTTCGGGGTTATACCGGTACAGGTGCCAGTACCCGGCCTCGACGGCTTTCTTCTCCTGTTCCTGCGACTTGCCCATCCCGGCGCTGATTCCGTGGTTGATGCAGGGGGCGTAGCTGATGATCAGAGACGGCCCCTTGTAGGCCTCGGCCTCGGCGACGGCCTTCATGAGCTGGTTCTTGTCGGCGCCCATGGCGACCTGCGCGACGTAGACGTATCCGTAAGTCATTGCGATGCGACCGAGATCCTTTTTCTTGACGCGTTTTCCCGAAGCGGCGAACTTCGCGACCGCAGCCGTTGGCGTCGATTTCGAGGACTGGCCGCCCGTATTGGAGTAGACTTCGGTATCGAATACGAAGACGTTGACGTCTTCTCCCGAAGCGAGGACGTGGTCGAGACCTCCGAAGCCGATATCGTAGGCCCAGCCGTCGCCGCCGAAAATCCAGACGGACTTCTTCACGAGATAATCCTTGCGGCGCGCGATATCGCAGAGAAGGGCATTCGCTGCGGCTCCGAGGTCGCGATCAAGGATTGAGAGAACCTTTGTCGCCGCGATCTTGGACTTCTCGCCGTCGTCCTTCGATTCCTTCCACTCGCCGAGAACCGCCTTGACGTCGGCGGGAATGTCCATCGCGAGAAGTTTTTCGACGGAATCGACGATATAACCGACTTCCGTGTCGACGGTCAGGCGCATTCCATAGCCGTATTCCGCGTTGTCCTCGAAGAGGGAATTTGCCCACGCCGGACCCTGTCCTTTCGCGTTCGTGCAGTAAGGCATGCTGGGAGCGGAACCGCCCCATATCGAGGAGCATCCGGTGGCCTGGGCGAGGATCATGCGGTCGCCGAACAGCTGCGTGATGAGCTTCGCGTACGGCGTCTCGCCGCAACCGGCGCAGGCGCCGGAGAATTCCACGAGCGGCTGGCAGAACTGGCTTCCCTTGACGGTGAACTTGTTCGAGAGAGACGACTTCTCGGTGACCTTGAGTCCGTATTCCCAGTTCGCAGCTTCCTTTTTGATCTGCGACGCGAGCGGCTTCATTTCGAGCGCGCTGACCGGGCAGATGTCGGCGCAGTTGCCGCACCCCATGCAGTCGAGAGGGTCGACCTGCATCTTGAACTTCAGCCCCGCGAGTTCCTTGCCCTTTGCTTCGACGGCTCCGAAATCGGTCGGTGCCGCGGCGATTTCGGCCTCGTTCAGAAGAACGGGACGGATCGCGGCGTGAGGACACACCATTGCGCACTGATTGCACTGGATGCACTTCGCCGCCTGCCATTCAGGAACCGTGATGGCAACGCCGCGCTTCTCGTAGGCGGAGGTTCCGGACGGGAAGCTTCCATCCTCGCGACCGAGGAACGCGCTGACGGGCAGCGTATCGCCTTCCTGAGCGTTGATCGGCATGCAGACTTCGCGAATGAAAGCGGGAAGCTCGGCCTTTGCGGCATCGCATCCGCAGCAGGAATCCTTCGCGTCCTTCCAGGACGCCGGGACTTCGATCTTCACGAGCGCATTGACGCCCTTGTCGACCGATTCCTCGTTCATCGCGACGATCTTGTCGCCCTTCTTGCCGTAGGTATGCCGGATGGCTTCCTTCATGTATCGGACTGCGTCATCAATCGGGATGACATCCGCAAGCTTGAAGAATGCGGCCTGGAGGATGGAGTTGATTCTGTTCCCGAGCCCGATACTCTCGGCGATTTCGACGCCGTCGATGATGTAGAAGCGAATCTGCTTTTCGGCGAGTGTCCGCCTGATTTTTGCGGGAAGGTTCTTTTCGAGCTCCTCGACGGTCTTCCACTGCGTATTGAGGAGGAAGACTCCGCCCTTCTTGATCCCCGCAGTGACGTCATACAGGGAGACGTATTCCTGCTTGTGGCAGGCGATGAAGTCCGCCTCGTCGATGAGGTAGGTCGACTTGATGGGCTGCTTGCCGAAACGGAGGTGAGAAATCGTGACGCCGCCGGATTTCTTGGAATCGTACGCGAAATATCCCTGGGCGTACATGTCCGTTTCGTCGCCGATGATCTTGATCGAGTTTTTGTTCGCGCCAACGGTGCCGTCAGAACCGAATCCCCAGAACTTGCAACGGATCGTTCCGGCGGGAGCCGCAACGATCTTCTCCGCGGGCGGAAGCGACGTATCGGTGACGTCGTCCACGATGCCGACGGTGAAATGGTCCTTCGGCTGGAAGGTCTTGAGATTGTCGAAGACGGCCTTGATCTGGTCCGGAGTCGTATCCTTCGATCCGAGGCCGAAGCGCCCTCCGACGATGACGGGAGCGTTCACCTTATCGTAGAACAGCGTCTTGACGTCTTCATACATCGGCTCTCCGAGTGCGCCGGGTTCCTTGCACCTGTCGAGGACCGCGATTGCCTGGACCGTTGCAGGAAGAACGCGGAAGAAGAACTTCTCGGAGAATGGCCGGTAGAGATGAACTTCGATGAGTCCGACGGCTTCCCCCCTGTCGTTGAGGTAGTCGACGACTTCTTCGGCGCACTGGCAGACGGATCCCATGGCGACGATAACCCTGTCCGCGTCCGGAGCTCCATAGTAGTTGAACGGATGATACTCGCGTCCGGTGATGAGCTTGAGCTGGGCCATATACTTCTCGACGATATCGGGGATGACCGTGTAGAAACGATTGGCCGCTTCCTTTGCCTGGAAGAAGATGTCGGGGTTCTGCGCGGTTCCCTTCTGGTAGGGATGCTCGGGATTCAGGGCGTGTGCCTTGAAGCGGGCGATCGCGTCGAAGTCAACGAGCTTCGCGAGATCGTCGTAATCGAGGACTTCGATCTTCTGAATTTCGTGAGAGGTACGGAATCCGTCGAAGAAGTTCAGGAACGGAAGACTTGCCTTGATGGCGGAAAGGTGCGCGACGGCAGTCAGGTCCATAGTTTCCTGGACGCTTCCGGAAGCGAGCATTGCGAAGCCCGTCCCGCGGCACGCCATGACATCGCTGTGGTCGCCGAAGATCGAGAGTGCGTGACCGGCCACCGCGCGTGCCGTTACGTCGAAGACGCCGGGAAGCATTTCTCCGGCGATCTTGTACATATTCGGAACCATCAGCAGAAGCCCCTGGGACGCCGTAAATGTGGACGCAAGCGCTCCGGCGGAAAGAGCTCCATGCATCGCTCCAGCTGCCCCAGCTTCGGACTGGAGTTCGGCGATCCGTACGGTTTTTCCGAAAATGTTCTTCTGTCCGTGGGATGCCCACTCGTCGACGTATTCCGGCATGGGTGAGGACGGAGTGATCGGGTAAATCGTTGCGACTTCGGTGAAAGCGTAGGAAACATGGGCCGCAGCCATGTTTCCGTCCATCGTTTTCCAATGCTTTGCCATACGTGTACCTCCTCTTTTTGACAAACGGGGAACCCGTTTGGTGGTAGCACTCCGACGATATGTAATAATGGATTTTGTATAATCATCATTTCGTGAAAAAAAAGCTTAGCCTAACGGTAAAGCCTGAAGACATCTTAGCACAAGTGCAATTCGTGTCAATTCGGACGTACCGGCGTTACGCTATAATAACGCAGCGAAAAAGCGTCGGCGGTTCGAACGGAGGACAGCGTATTATGAGAACATTGAAAGAGATCGTTGTTCGGCCTGCGGGAAGAAAGCTCCCCCTGTTTCCGCAGGACGCGTCCAGTATATTTGTGGAGCTTGGATTTGGGAATGGCGAGTTTACCGAGCATCTTGCCCGCGAACATTCTGAATCGCTTGTCTTTGGAATTGAGGTCTCCAGAAGTTGCGTTCTGAAAGCGGCGCTTCGGGCGTCACGGCATTCGATTGCCAATATGTATCTCCTGTGTGGAGATGCGCGCTTTCTGATGCGGGAGTGCTTTCCGGACGACAGCATCAGCATGGTGTATATGAATTTCCCCTGCCCGTGGCCGAAAATGCGTCACGAAAAAAGACGGCTTACCGGGACCGGTTTTTCTCAGGATCTGGCCTCGGTTCTGAAGCTGGATGGAACCTACGAACTGACGACCGACGTGAAATCGTTCGCGGAAGAAATGGCGGAGTACCTCGCCCGCTCCGCGTCACTTGTTGTTGATGTGCGACGACGTGCCGAGGCGAGGTCGTTCACGACGAAATACGAAAGGAAATGGCTTGCGCTTGGACGGCCGATTTTTCTTCTGAGCGCCAGAAAGGTTGCCGGAGCCTCGACGCGGAGAATTTCTCTTGAGGAGGATTACAGAATGCATGCTCGTTTTCGAGGACAGCTTCCCTGTCTTGCGGAGTGGAAGAAGTTCAACGGACAGGGTGGAACGCTTCAGGATGGATTCTGGGTCTACAGGGACGCATATCGCTCTGAAGACGGCATGATTCTTCTCGAAACAATCGCGACCGATCAGGGATTCGAGCAGAAATACCGTCTTCGTATCTTTTCCGAAGAAGGGCGGGGAATCGTGAAAATCGATCCGTATTCCTTCCCGTTTATAACGCCTTCGGTCAGGATGTCCGTTGAAAATATTGCTGCCCGTCTGGACTGTATCGCTGAAGGAGAATCCGGGATGCGAAGGGTGTCGGAGGACGGAGAGAATCGATGAAGGATGTTCGTCCGACGACGGGAAAGGTGCTGCAGGCGGTTTTCAGCATCCTCGGCGATCTGGAGGGAAAGGCCTTCCTTGATCTGTTTTCGGGAACGGGCAGGGTTTCCCTTGCGGCGTGGAACAGGGGGGCCCGCCCCGTCGTCGCCGTCGAAACGCTTCGGGATAGGGCGCGGGAGATACAGAATGCCGTACCTGCCGGAGCGGGAGATGCTTTCGTAGTTCTCTCCCTGGACGTACGACGGTGTTTTTCGTGGCTCTCGAAACGAAAGTTCCGTTTTGATGTGGTTTTCGCCGATCCTCCATACGAAGTCGGACTTGTAGCGGAAACACTCTCCTGTATCGACCGGAATACGGACGTGTTCTCCGAGAATTGCGTTCTTGTAATCGAGCGTTCCGTTCGGGAGCCGATCGCCGGTTCGACATATGGCGGATTTCTTTTGGCCGATGAGCGGACGTACGGCGAAAGTGCGGTATCCTTTTTCAGGAGGAAGGGAGCGATACCATGAAGCGAGCCGTTCGGGCGGTATATCCCGGTTCCTTCGATCCGATCACAAACGGTCACGTCTATATCGCGGAAAGAGCCGCCGCTCTTTTCGACGAACTGCTTGTGAGCATTCTACTCAACCCCCAGAAACGGGCCACGTTCAGTGTCGAGGAGCGCCAGCATATGACGCGCGAAGCACTGAGCCACCTTCCGAATGTCCGCGTTTCGGCCTTCGAGGGGCTTCTCGTGGATTATCTCCGCCAGGAGCAAAGTCGCGTTATCATTCGGGGGTTGCGTGCCCTTTCGGATTTCGAGTACGAATTTCAGCTGGCGTTGATGAATCGCCAGCTCGCTCCCGAGATCGAGACGCTTTTCATCGTGACGGAAGCGAAATACTCGTATCTTTCGAGCCATGCAGTCAAGGACGTCTTCGCGTTCGGAGGATCCGTACAGGATATGGTCCCTCCCGGGGTTTTCAGACGCCTGCGGGAGCGTTTCCCGAATCCGAAGAGAGAGAAGAGTTAAGGGTGTTCGCGAAGAATACTGCGGAAATCCGGCCGGAGGAGCAGTCCTTCCCAGAAGACGGATGCGCGATGCTCGAAATCGAGCATCGACCTTTCGTCGATGTCCCTTCTGACCGTCCATCTACACAATACCGGAAGCGTTGCCGTCCGTCGCATTCGAGCGAGTTCCGTCCTGCCGTTTTCCGAAAAGCCAAGGATACGGAGATACCTCGGGCCGATCTTCCGGAAGTTGGCGTCGACATGCCGGTCCAGGCCGAGGAGGATATTGATGATCGTACGCCGGATTCTGCTTTTTGGGTACCTTCGGCTCGAACATGCCGAGACGAGATCCTCGAACGTCGAAACACGTTCCTTCCATTGGAGGATCCTGTTTTCGACCCCTTCGGTGACGCCGGCGAACGAACGAAGAGAGTCGGGTGTTTCCCTCGAGAGAATGACCCTCGTCAGCCTCCAGAGCGTTTCCGGGGAAGTGAAAAGCCGTCCGTTGTCATTTTCTCCGGCGAGGATCGAGAAGGAAAAGTCGGGGACTCCCGAACGCAGTGCTTCCAGATTGCCGCTTCTTGAAAGGGCGGACCGCAGCGCTCCGGCGCTCGGTATCGGTTCCGCGAGAGACGTACTCTTGTGTCCGCCTCCCGATCGTGCGACCGGAAGAAGCCTGATGCCGTAGCGACACTCTTCGATGCGCTTCGCGTATTCAAGGGCGAGAATGTTGTTCGGGCCGGCGAGGAAAGAGTCGTCTGGACGGCAAAGTGTCGCGATGGCGCGTGAGCGAGCCTGAGGAAAGGAAAGGCCTTCGTTCAGGAATCGCCTGAGAGCAAGCTTGAAAGCGTCAGGTTCGTGAATTAGAATATCAAGGATATGTGCCATATCTTGTTGCGGCGATTCCATCCCGAATGAGATATGTGTCACAATCCCCGTTGCGGCGAGTGCATCGACGGCCGCGGATGCGAAGATGCCGGCGCTCTGGCATGAGAAGGCGGTCGGAAGGTGGATGACGATGTCGGCTCCCCCGAGAATGGCCATCTGCGAGCGGGAAGCCGGAGAGCAGAGAGCCGGTTCTCCCCTTTGCGTGAAATACGACGAGAGAACGACGATCACCGTTCCAACATCGAGGGATTTGCGAATTTCTTCCAGATGATGCAGGTGCCCCAGATGAAAGGGGTTGTACTCCGCGACAATGCCGACGACGGCTTTGGACATGGATATAATCACTCTCCGGATATGAGAATGCACCGTACGATACGATGACGGATCATCACCGTCAAGGAAAAGGGAGGAACTGGTATGAAGGTTCTCGTTTTGAACTGTGGAAGCTCGTCGCTCAAATATCAACTCTTTTCGATGACCCGGGAAGAGGTCCTCGCAAAGGGATTGGTCGAGCGGATCGGCATCGAGGGATCCAGAATCAAGCACTCGAAGGCGGGAATGGACACCGTGACGATCAACGCAAACATTCCGAACCACAAGGTCGCCATACGCATGGTCCTCGACGCGTTGCTGGATCCCTCTCACGGAGTTCTTTCTTCGCTTGACGAACTCAAGGCCGTAGGGCACAGGGTCGTTCACGG